>NZ_JBCMUN010000001.1:0-714653 GCF_050467285.1 Paenibacillus oryzisoli
AGGGGATTTGAATGTGTCGGCAACCTTTGCCATTGATACGTACACGCTGAACTACACGACAGACGGTAACGGCACGTTGACAGGTACCGCTTCACAGACCGTCGCTTACGGTGCGGACGGTACGGAAATAACAGCCGTGCCGAATACGGGTTATCACTTCGTAAAATGGAGTGACAATGTGGGAACGGCGACGCGTATGGCAACCAACGTGCAGGGTGATGCGAGCGTGATCGCAACGTTCGCCATCAACGAGTACACGCTGACGTACACGGCAGGAGCGAACGGCACGTTGACGGGCACGACACCGCAGTCAGTTAATCACGGCTCAGACGGCACAACCGTTACGGCCGTGGCGGATGCAGGTTACCACTTCGTGGACTGGAACGATGGTGTGACGACCGCAGAACGTATGGACACGAATGTGCAGGGCGCTTTGAATGTGACGGCGAATTTTTCACCGGATGCTCACACTTTAAGCTATATGGCCGGACCGAACGGTACACTGACGGGCACAGACGCGCAAACCGTTAATCACGGTTCGGATGGCACAGCCGTCACAGCGGTACCTCATACCGGCTACCACTTCGTGGACTGGAGTGACGGTCTGACCACGGCAACCCGTACAGACGCCAATGTAATGGCAGATTTGAACGCGACGGCGAACTTCGCGATTAATGAATATACGCTGACCTATACAGCAGGATCAAACGGCACGATTTCAGGCACGTTATTGCAGACGGTGCAGCACGGTTCTGACGGAACAACTGTAACAGCTGTTGCCTATGGAGGGTACCACTTCGTCGGCTGGAGTGACCTGAAGACCACCGCTGTGCGTACGGACGTGGACATACGGGGCAATTTGAATGTGACAGCCAATTTTGCTGAGGATGATCAGCCGGCCCCTTCAACTCCTGTAATAGGGGGCGTTGCGAATAACGGCAACAAAGACGTCATCGTACTCGTCAACGGTAAAGCTCAAAATGCAGGGAAAGCCAACACCACGCAAGTAGACAATCAAACGGTTACGACCATCTCTGTCAATGAAAAAATCATTGAAGAGAAGATCGCACAAGAGGGGCGGAATGCTAGAATTACAATTCCGGTATCCACTGGTTCTGATGTTGTGGTTGGGCAGTTGAGCGGACAAATATTGAAGAAAATGGAGCAAAGTCAGGCAACCATTGAAATTGCGACTGAGCGGGCCTCTTATACAATTCCCGTTCAGCAGCTTCAACTTGATAAAGTGATTTCCGAACTGGGGAAACAAGTGAATCTGCAGGATCTCCAGCTGCAAATTACTGTAGCGAAACCGACAGAGGATATGGTGGGAACGGTCGTCAAAGCCTCCGGCAGGGGAGGATTTACTCTTCTTGTGCCTCCGATTGAATTTGAGGTTAAGGCTGTTTACGGCGATCAGACGATAGAGATAACTCATTTTAACGCGTATGTTGAACGAACAATTGCACTTACTGAAGATATTGATCCTTCAAAAATCACGACAGGGATCGTCGTGGAACCGGACGGTAAGGTCAGACATGTGCCGACCAAGGTTGTTGTGATTGAGGGCAAGTATTACGCTCAGGTCAACAGTTTAACGAACAGCGCGTATTCAATCGTATGGCATCCGATCACATTTCGTGATATGACGAAACATTGGGCCAAGGATTCCGTGAACGATATGGGTTCCAGAATGGTCATCAATGGCGTTGCGGACGATACGTTTGCTCCCGATCAGGACATTACACGGGCTGAGTTTGCAGCTGTTGTTGTTCGGGCGTTGGGGCTTAAGCTGGAATCAGGAAGCGCGGCTTTCTCGGATGTGGGGGCTGCGGACTGGTACAATGAAGTCATTCAAACAGCGTATAAATATGGGCTAATCAATGGTTTTGAAGATGGTACTTTCCGCCCAATGGATAACATTACACGCGAACAAGCAGCGGTAATTATCGCCAAGGCTATGAGTATCACGGCATTGAAAAACAAACTTACAGCGTTATCACCAGAACAATTGAGTCAAGCTTATCAGGATGGCGGGAATGTCTCCAATTGGGCTGTATCCGGCATGATTGACTGTTTGGCCTCCGGTATTGTAACTGGGCGTGCCGAACAAACACTTGCGCCAAAGGCATTCATAACAAGAGCCGAGGTAGCTGTAATGGCGCAGCGGCTGCTTCAAAAATCAGGACTCATCTAAGGATCTGAAGAACGAGCACGGGAGCGAATCCTGTGTTCGTTTTTTTGTCTGTGACACAAATCACAGCTTGACCGCGGCAAATAGTGTGTAATGGATATATCCGTTAGAGGGATGCATGACATTACATTCCAGGCAAGTGAAGGTGAAGTTGACATGAAAATGGGTTTAGTCAAAAAAATAGTAACCGGAATCACGATTGTATCCACCGTAACCTACGGATGCAGCGCATTGTTTATTTTTTACTTGAAGGATAGGATTGCACCGGGTGTGCCTGATTGGATGTATCTCTCTGTTGTGCTGCTGCTCGGTATTTTTTGGACGGGGCTGCTGGGGTGGATTGGCGCATCCTGGTTCATCAAGCCGCTGATTCGGCTGAAGGACGCCGCCAACGAAGCCGCGACCGGCAACTTGCAAGTGCAAATTCCCGTGTACCGCCAGAATGATGAGATTCGTCTGCTCAGCGTGTCGTTTGAAACGATGATTGCGAGCTTGCGGCAAACGATTTCGGACATTGCGGCCAACGTTTCTTTTACTGAAAATCATGCCGGGGTCTTAAGCGGGGGGATGACGCAGGCGTCGCAGCAGATCGAATCCATCGTCGGCGCAGCCGAGATTATATCGAACGGCGCATTGGAGCAAGCGGAGTCTGTGCAAGGGACTTTAACGGCCGTCGTGCAAATTCAACAAGCCGCAGGCGAAATCGGCGAGCAAGCCGACGAGTCGCAGGCGCTTTCCCGAGACATGCTGAGAACGATTCAGGAAAGCGATAGTATCGTACGCTCGCTTGTGCAGGGCATGCTGAATCTTGCGGCGTCGAGCCGGGCGTCGATTGAGGTCGTCAGACAGCTGCACGACAATGCCAAAGAAATTCGCATCATGTCCGGCGTCGTCGGAGGCATTGCCGATCAGACGCATTTGCTCGCATTGAACGCTTCCATCGAAGCGGCAAGAGCGGGGGAGCACGGTTCCGGCTTTATGGTCGTTGCGCATGAGATTCGCAAGCTGGCGGAGCAAAGCTCCCAATCGGTAAAAGACATTGACCAACTGATTGTACGCGTTGAATCCGATGTGGCCGGCGTCGTCGAGCAAATAACCGCACAGGAGCAGCTCGCCAGCCGCGAGGTCATTCATGGCGAGCGGGGGAAAGCGGCGCTCGATCGGATCAACCGCGCGGTGCTGGATACGGCGCAAGCCGTGGAAAGCATTGCAGGCAGCATCGCCGCCCAGATCGGGCTTATCGAAAGCACGTTGGGCCAAACGAATAAGGTTGCAGGCATTGCCAACCAGATTTCAATTGAAACGAGACAAGTTGCTTCTTCCGTTCAGGAGCAGATGGCTGTGATGGAGGAGCTGGCGTCCTCGTCGGAATCGCTGAGAAGCCAGGCCGATCTGCTGAAGTCCAAGATCAATGTGTTCCAGCTGTAAAGCCTTATGCAGGTAAAAGTAACGCCTCTATTCGTCCATTGACGTATAGCGGGCGTTTTTGTTGTTCGCGATGCCTAACCTGCCACCTTGAGCTCCTGACCGCCGTATACTATACTGAATCCAACTTAGGCGAGGCGGTGATGCTCATGGAACCCGAATATACGCTCTACGAGCAGCAGATGCTGCGGGCACTAAAGCGCTGGGAAATCAAACTCCAACAGCCGCCAGGGTTCATCGAGCGAACCTCTAAAACGCTGCAAACTCGCATCAATCGTCTCCTTCCGGACAAAGTGCATATAACGATTACTGCCACAGTCAAAGGGATTATTCAGACAACGCTGTTTGGTATCAGCTATGTGCCGGCTGGGCTTCCGCTGCGCGGCCTCTCGCTGGCGGAGCGCGATGGGAAAGCGGAGGATCTTCTTTCCCGGTATCAGAAAATCGCCGCGGTTGAAGGAGCCGGGACAGGGGCTGGCGGGATTTTGCTCGGGCTCGCGGATTTTCCCATGCTGATTGGCATCAAGCTTAAATTTCTTTTTGAGCTCGCCCATCTGTATGGCTATTCCACGCACGATTACCGGGAGCGGCTTTTCATTCTGTATGTGTTCCAGTTGGCGTTCTCCAGCGCGCCGAAGAAGCCGCAATTGCTTGAAACGGTGCGGAACTGGCCGGCCATCGCTGCGGCGATGCCGCGGACGGACGACGGCATGGCAGGGATCGATTGGCTGCAACTGCAGCAGGAATACCGGGATACGATCGATTTCCGCAAAATGCTCCAACTGGTGCCGGGCATCGGCGCCGTCGTCGGCGCCTGGGCGAATTACGACCTTTTGGAGGAGCTGGGCGTCGCGGCGATGAACAGCTACAGGCTGCGCTGGCTGCAGGAGCGAGCAGCAGCAAGGGACGGGGGGAATGCGCGCTAAGCGCATGCCTGAACTGAGTAGAGGGTGACACGGAGCGAGCAGCAGTTTTTGCTTGGTTGCCTGTTCTTGTGTCTCACTCGCCGTCCCCCATAGCCTCGCCCCCCTTGGCGGCTTGTATCCTCCTCGCTACATGGCCGAGGCCAGCCTCCCAACGAGAGAACGAATCGGGCGGGAAAAAGGGTACTTGCCGGCCCATATTCAAGTGATAGCTGCTGCAGTCGGCGCATATACTGGAAAGAGGGTTGGTTACCACCCCTTTTGTGACGATATGTGATTATTTTCACAAACGAACAAGTGAATGTTTTCACAAGTGGAGGCGTGGAGCGATGGAGAGACCGAAAGTAGTGATTTTAGGCGCAGGATATGGAGGACTTGTTACGGCGATTCGGCTTCAGAAGAAGATGAGGGGCCGCGAGCTTGATGTGACGCTGGTGAATAAGCACGATTACCACTACATTACGACGCATTTGCATATGCCGGCAGCGGGGACCGATCACCATGACCATGCGCGTGTGGCGATTGCGGATTTGATAGATCCTCGGAAGATTCACTTCCGGAAGTCGACGGTGCTGGAAATTAAGCTGGAGCACAAAGAGGTCGTGCTCGAGGACGGCATCCTCAGCTACGATTACTTGGTCGTGGGACTCGGCAGCGAGACGGAAACGTTCGGCATCCCCGGCATGCGGGAGTACGCCATGTCGATCAAAAGCATCAACAGCGTCCGCTTCATTCGCCAGCATATTGAGTACATGTTCGCTAAGTCGAAGGTGTACCCGAAGCGGAAGGATTATTTGACCTTCGTCGTGGGCGGTGCCGGATTTACGGGGACGGAATTCGTCGGCGAGCTGGCCGACCGGATGCCGGTGCTGTGCCGCACCTATGACGTCGACCCGGCGGATGTCCGCATCATCAACATCGAAGCGTCGCCGTCCCCGCTGCCGCCCGGCTTGCCGGTCGATCTTGTCGAATACGGCATGGAGGTCATGCGCCGCAAAGGGGTTCAGTACCGCCTCTCCACGGTGATCAAGGCGTGCACGGAGGATGGCGTCGTGCTGGGCAGCGGAGAGCTGATCCGCGCGGGCACGATCATTTGGTCGGGCGGCGTTCGCGGGAACGCGCTGCTGCAGGAAGCGGGCTTCGACGTGCAGCGCGGGCGCGTCAAGGTCGACAGCTGCCTGCGCTCCTTCCAGTACCCGAACGTTTGGGTGACGGGGGACTGCTCGATTGTCATGAGTCCGGAGGGCACGCCTTTTCCGGCTACGGCGCAGATCGCCGTGCAGCAGGGAGATAATGCGGCGCGCAATATTTTACAGACGGTGAGGGGGAAGGAGCTGCGGCCATTCGTCTACGACTACAAAGGGACGGTGGCGTCGCTGGGCAGAGGGGAAGCGGTTGGCCTGCTCAAAGTGAGAAAAGTAAAAGGGCGGGTTGCCGCTTTCCTCAAAAAATGCATCGACACCCGCTATCTCTTCCTGATCGGCGGTCTGCCGCTCGTATGGAAAAAGGTGATTTTCAAGCAGAAGTATATAGCGCGCAGCAGCCACGTTCCGAATTGAAGGCAACAGAAAAAGCTGGGCGGCGGCACCGGAGGGCATTCCGGGCGCTGTCCAGCTTTTTGTTGCCAGATATAAAATCCGTACCTGTTTAGTAAGATTTGCACTGGACTTGCTGAAAAATCTATCATACGATTTGATTGTTTTAAGGTTAGCGTATGTACCATTTAAATTCATCATGAGGAAGTGTTACCATGTGGGACCGGATCAAGCCAAAGAAGATGTATTTGAGCATATTTTTGTATTCTTGCCTTGTCGTGAGTCTGCTCACATTGGTATTCACTGTGTTTTTGAGCCAGCAGTTCGCCCGGAGCGCACAGGAGGAAATGAACAAGTCAAATCAGGAGAAAGTGAAGCAGGTCGTGAAAACCTCCGAATATACCTTGCAGAAATTGCGCCAGTTTGCGCTCAGAGTGTATTCAGATGAAAACATTGCGCTTTGGATGAACATGGAGAAACAGGATTACTCTCCGTTGACGCTGAATAAAGCGGCTATGAGTGTACGGGAGTTTATGAACAGTGAACCTTTCATTTCCGGTGTTTATTTGATCAATTTCAATCTTGACCAAATCTACACATCGGAATCAAGTATTTATACAACTAACGATTTTTATGACCCGGAAATATTGGACTATATTAAAAATCAGAAAACGCCTTACCTGCAATATTTCAACCATGAGGTAAAAGGCGTATCGTCCCTTGCGTTGGTTGTCCCGGCTGCCGGACCCAATCAAAACTATCAGGGCTTTGTTGCAATTCTATTCAGTAAGCCGTTATTGAATGAGTACATGCTGCAAGTTTCGGATGAAGATCAAAACAAACTGTATATTGAAGGGAAGAATAAGGAATTCATCTTGGGAAATACCGATCCAATGCTCGCGAATGCGCTGATGAAAACGGATAAGCCGGGTGCAGAAGAACAGGGATGGGAATGGAATTTTGGAAGTGTCACGTGGTCCATTCAATCCGAAAGGCTGCCGATCGAAGGATGGAACGTTTATTATATGGCCCCCATTTCTTTATGGCAAGAGAAAGTGGACCAAATTCGGTTTGAGATCATCGGCTCTTCCATTCTTCTGCTGATTGCCTTGCTGTTGTTTTTGTTCTGGCAATCTTACCGCAGCTTAAAGCCCATCAGTGACTTAGCCTATCAAATGAAAAGTAAGCTCGGTAAAGAGCATTCCATGATCCAAGCAGCGAATGACAAGAGCGAGATGGCCTGGATTCATTCCGGGTTTCATTCCCTCATCGAGAAGATCGAACAATTGGATTTATCCATTAAGAGCAGCAAAGCGCTGGTCAAAGAAGATTATTTGCGTCAATGGATTCTCAACCCGAATGCCTCCAAGCGGATTGAAGAGTTTATGAAGAGTCAAACTTCCATTCTCCAAACGGGCTGGTTTCGGATCGCGGTTATTCGTTTGGAATCGTATGGACGGTTCGAAGAGCAATATGATTTCGCTTCGCGAAAATTACTGCGCTTCGCCATGGGGAACATTGTGGCTGAGGTTCTCATGAATCATGCCTACACCGCAGAAACCGTGGATTTCGGCTCCGATCACATCGTTGCGCTCATTTCGGCGCCTGCTGCAGAGGACGATTTGCCGCAAGTAAAGGGCGCTTTGGAGGAAGTAAGGCTTCAGATTAAGCAGTGGATTAAACTGGAAGTCAATGCGGCTGTCAGCTCTGTGCTTGATGTTGAAGAAAATCTGCAAATCATGTATTCCCAGTTATATGAATTAACGTTAATGAGGTTTATTAATAACGAGGATAAAGTGTTTACTTACGAAGACATAGAGCGGTACGAGCCCGGCAAAGACAGTGATCTCGACGAAGGACTCTTAAAGCAGGTCATCCATTCCGTTCAACTCAAGAATGAAAAGGCGCTTGAAGGGTATTTGGATCAACTCACCTTGCATATGCAAGAGCTGAGCTATGAAGAATGCAAGCTTCAGTTGACCCACATCATTTATTCCATCATGAAGAGCTTTAAAAACTACAGCACGTTCCAAGGATTAAAGAGCGTCCAAGCCTTCCTGGAGCAATTTGGCACGCTGTGGGAAGTCAAACAGTGGCTGTACCGGGAAATGTTGAGCATTATGGATCAGCAGCGCAAGAAGAATACTTCGGGAAGGAAGGAAGAGGTTGCAGCAGAAATGATTGAATACGTGCGCAACCACCTTCACAACCCGATGCTTTCCGTGGATGATGTTGCTGCGCACGTTTCGATGTCGGTGAACTATGCCAGACAAATATTCAAGGATCACGTTTACTGCTCATTGTCCGATTATATTGCCAACCAGCGGATTGAGTTCGCGGCCAAGCTTCTCACAACGACGGATTGGACGGTAGCGGATATTACGGAGCAGTCCGGATTTCAAACCAAGAGTACGTTCTTCTCGGCATTCAAACGAGCCACAGGGATGACGCCTAACCAATATCGCATGGAAAAAAGTAAAGAAGACGAAGCTTAAAATTCATACATGTTCGTTATAAAAATACGGACTATCCCGATTTGTCATAATTCGTACTGATTGATAGATACCGGACTGTACGGAGGCGTCCGATCCGATTAAGATCGAACATGAAACCGAGCGATACGGTAGACGCGCTAAGCAAATCGCTGCGCCCGGATGTCTCGAAAGGTTGATCTTGAATAGGAGGGTTACACAAATGAAGCAACGAAAGAAAGGGTTATTGTTGGCTGCAGCCTCAATTATCTTGGCGGGAGCGCTCAGCGCCTGCAGCACGGAAAAAGCGGCGCCGGCCGAAACCGGTAAACCGGCGGCTACGGACGCCCAGCTCAGCCCCGTTACACTGAAAATCATGTTCCCTGGAGATCCGCCGGGCAATTGGAATGAAGTGAAGACAGAGTTAGAGAATCGGTTGACGGGTTCACTCAATGTGAAGCTAAATGTTGTGTTCATCCCTTGGTCGGATGTGCTCACCAAGCGTCAAGTTGCCCTGTCTTCAGCAGAAGACTACGATCTGATCTGGGACAACAATCCAACGCAAAACATTGCCGCCGGTCTCTATGAACCGCTTGATGCACTTATTGACAAGTATGGGCCTGACATCAAGGGAACCCGCTCTCCGCAGATGATGGACGCCAACAAGGTGAATGGTAAACTGTATGCGGTACCGCTGGAAGTAAATTTCATCCGTCCGTGGACGTTCGTCATTCGCAAAGACATCCGGGAGAAGCTGGGGGTCGCTCCGATCAAGAGCTATGACGATTTAATCAAGTTTATGTACACGGTGAAGGAAAAGGCGCCGGACATTACACCGTTCATTCCAAACGGTACGGAGCATATTGGCTTAAAGCAGGCAGGCATGTTGGATCCCAAAACCAACATAGCTTCTGTGCTCAGCTACCCCGGATTGTACACAAAGGGCAATGACGGGAAGGTCTATAATATCTTTGATAACATGGATCCCCAGATCATGAAAAATTACGAAACTAATCATAAGTTGTATACAGATGGGGTTATGGCAAGAGATGCCCTTATTCTCAGAAACGGGGAGTTTGCTAAAGGAAAGGCAGCCGTCTCGACATTTAATGATTTTGGTGTAAACCTTAGCACATCTACTGCTTTGGAGAAGGCCGTTCCAGGGGCATCTTCGGAGGCATTCAGTCTGTACGATCCCAGTATGAAGCTTAACTCGACATATAAGGCCGGGAATTATATTGCTGTGCCTGTAATTAGCAAAAACAAAGAACGTGCCATTCAGTTTATCAACTGGCTGAATAAGCAGGAGAACTACGATCTGCTGGCATACGGGATTAAGGGGAAAAACTGGGAAGATGCGGGTCCTGGCCTGTACAAGCCGATTAAAGACAACACATATGCCGGAATTCCATTCGCATGGGGCTGGAACCCTAAGCTCGACCGCATTGATGCAAGCTTGTCCGAGGATGTCATCAAGCTGAACAAGTGGCAGCGGGATCCTGGCAACTTTACGGCTGATATTCTCTCCGGCTTCACCTTCGATCCGGGTCCTGTTTCCAATGAAGTTGCGCAGTTGGGCAATATTGGCAAGGAGCTTTACGATCCAATCGTGATGGGGCTTGTAGAACCGAAAGCAGGCTTGGAGAAATTTAAAGAAAAGGCGTATAACAACGTTACGAAAATCCAGGCTGAGTATCAGAAACAGTTGGATACGTTTTTAGCAAACCGAAAGAAGTAATCAATCTCACCAACCGGAAGCCTTGATCTCAAGGCTTCCGGTTTTTTTATGGTAAAATTCGTACCTGCTCTATAGGTAATATTCACACCTCCTTCATCTGTTACGGTTCAAACTCTTTGATAAAAGCAAGACTATGCGAGCAGATTCCTGAATGAGTAAGATACAAATACACGCGAAAGGAGAGAGAATTTTATCATGAGTATCTTGCGGGAACTCAGGAAGAACAAGTGGCTTTACGCCATGGCGCTTCCTGCAATTGTGTATGTCTTTATTTTTTCTTATCTGCCGATGACCGCTCATGTACTGGCGTTCAAGCAATTTATTCCTGCCAAGGGGCTTTGGGGAAGTCGATGGGTGGGACTCGACAATCTCGTGTTTTTTTTTACCGGACCGGATTGGTTCAGAGTGACTGTAAATACCGTGTATTTGAATCTGTTATTTATCGTGGCAGGCACAGTGTGTTCGCTGCTCATCGCTCTCCTGCTCAATGAGATCAGGCAAGCCTTCTTCAAGAAGGTGGCGCAATCGCTTGTGATTTTGCCGCATTTTATTTCCATTATCGTTGTCAACCTCATGGTCATGAACTTCTTTAACGGGCAGGACGGCATGATCAATCGATTGTTGCAGGATTTTGGTTTCAACGCGGTCTATTGGTTTCAGACGCCATCGGTTTGGCCGCTTCTGCTAACGATCATATTCGTGTGGAAGGGAGCCGGCTGGGGCTCGATCATTTATTTAGCTACCTTAACCGGGTTCTCCGAGGAATATTATGAAAGCGCAAAAATGGATGGAGCCAGGCGTTGGCAGCAGATTTGGCATATTACCTTGCCGCTGCTGAGACCCACCATCATCGTATTGACTTTACTGGCCCTTGGGAGAATTTTTTACGGTGACTTCGGGCTGATTTATGGAATCGTTGGCGACAATTCTCTCCTCTTCAAGGCAACGGATGTCATCGATACGTATACGTATCGTTCCTTACGGGATGTCTCGAATATGAACAGCTATAGCAATGCTGCGGCAGTCGCATTATTCCAATCCGTAATGGGTTTTGTTACGATTCTCTTTTTCAATTGGGTTGTTCGTCGGGTAGATAACGACTCGAAGTTATTCTAGTGAGGTGCTTGAGATTGGTAATCAAACAACGTGATCGTTCCCAGTTGGCCATATCCATCGTGGCGTATGGCTTCATAGGTGTCTTTGCTCTAATCTGCTTTACCCCTTTCTGGCTTGTGTATATCGGATCATTCACAGCGGAGCAGCAGATCGTTAAGGGTTTTCAAATGTTCCCTACTGAATTTTCATTCGATTCCTACCGCTTCCTACTCCATGGCAGCCAGGTATACCGCAGCGCCCTTGTTTCTATTTTTGTTACGGTGGTGGGTACTGCAGGAGCCTTGCTTTTAACTTCGATGTTCGCCTATGTGGCCGCTCATCAGAAGGTGAAGTTCCGGAGTGCGCTCTCTTTTTATATCTATTTCACGATGCTGTTTGCTCCTGGACTCGTAGGCTATTATTTGCTTATTTCGAACTGGTTGAATTTGCGCGATTCGTTATTGGCTTTAATTTTGCCGCACATGTTTTCTGCATTTAATGCCTTTCTCATGACATCTTACTTTCGTACGCTGCCCTTCGAATTGAATGAAGCGGCGACGATGGATGGCGCGAACGAGCTGTATATTTTCTATCGGATCATCTGGCCAATCTCCAAGCCGGTTATCGCAACGATCACGCTGTTCTATGCGCTTTCTTACTGGAATGACTGGTTTAATGCGCTGATGTTTATTGATAATCCTGCGAATCACCCTCTGCAGATGATGCTAAGACGAATCATATCCAATTCGCAGAATCTGGACTATTTGAATGCCAGTATCAATATCCCCGTATCCGCTACGGGTGTTCAGCTGTCGACCGTTGTCATCACCATTGGGCCCATCATCTTCTTATATCCGTTTCTGCAGCGTTATTTCATCAAGGGGATGACGATTGGTGCCGTCAAAGGATAAGGTTGCAAACGTTAACTACGAGGAGAGGAGGGAAAGGAGGAAGGTTTGAAGCACAATGATCTAATTTGCTTGTGTGTTTCTCATTTTTCAAAGGAGGTCTAAACATGGGGAAATTTTATGATCCGAAACGTGTGTTCACCGTATTACTAGCATTCCTTTTACTTATTGCGCTGCTTCCTGTGGGCAATGTTTTTGGGGAGGGTACTTTGCTGAAGACAGGGAATTACTACTACAGCGTAGCCCCGAATGATGGCAAAACGACCGATAAGGGAGCAACCGGATTAGTATCCTCAGCCAATGGCGCTCTGCTTGACGGATCGACCTCAACGTATGCCGGTTTCATGGGGAGCGGTACAGGTACACCCGGGAATGTGCAGGTTGTTTTTGACCTGTTGAAGGATTATCCGCTTGACAGTATCAACGTCGTGCTGAACTCGCTGAATGCCAATTGGGGCTTTCAGGAGCTTACGGTCAAATATCGTCCTGAAGACTCGGAAAACTACTATATAGCCATCCGGCATACGAGAACCCCAGGAATTATCTCAACGAGCCCTAGCTCAACCTGGAATTACGCAGTCAACGTACCGATGTCGAACAAGACGGCCCGATTTATTATCATTGATATTAAGCGTCCGCACCCCTATCAGCATATTCCGCTCACCGAAGTTCAAATCTATAAAGGGATCGGAAATGAAGGCGTGAATCCCGGGCCTGCGCTGACTGCGGAGCAAATGGCTCTTGAATTGACCAAAGATACCTTGGCGGCGGAAAACTTGCTGAAAACCGGCAATTATTACTACAGTGTCGCCCCGAATGACGGGGGTTCTCCGGATAAAGGGGCGACCGGATTGGTGTCCGCCAAAAGCGGTGTGCTGATGGACGGATCCAACTCCACGTATGCCGGTTTTATGGGAAGCGGCACGGGTACACCCGGGAATGTAAGGGTCGTATTCGACTTGTTGAAGGATTATCCGCTCGACAGTATCAATCTCGTGCTGAACTCGCCCAATGCCAATTGGGGCTTTCAGGAGCTTACGGTCAAATATCGCCCTGAGGCTTCGGATGATTACTATATTGCTGCCAGACATACGAGAACCCCAGGAATCGTTTCAACGAGCCCCAGCTCAGACTGGAATTATGCAGTTAACGTACCGATGCCAAACAAGACGGCCCGATTTATTATCATTGATATTAAGCGTCCGCACGCTTATCAGCATATTCCCCTTACCGAGGTTCAAATATTTAAAGGGGCCGGGCAGCCAAGCGTGAATCCTGGACCTGCGCTGACTGCGGAGCAAATGGCTCTCGAACTGACCAAAGACACCTTAGCGGCGGAAAACTTGCTGAAAACCGGCAATTATTACTACAGTGTCGCCCCGAATGACGGGGGTTCCCCGGATAAGGGAGCAACCGGGTTGGTGTCTGCCAAAAGCGGCGTGCTGATGGATGGATCAAACTCCACGTACGCTGGATTCACGGGAAATGGTACGGGTACCCCGGGGAATGTACAGGTTGTTTTTGACCTGTTGAAGGATTATCCGATCGACAGCATCAACGTCGTGCTGAACTCGCCCAATGCCAATTGGGGGTTTAAGGAATTTACGGTAAAATACCGCCCCGAGGCATTAACCGAATATTACTATCTGGCTGACAAGCATATTAGAACACCAGGAATAACTTCAACGAGCCCTAGCTCAACCTGGAACTACTCCGTCAATATACCGATGGCAAATAAAACAGCCAGATTTATTATTATCGATATTAAGCGTCCGCACGCCTATCAGCATATTCCTCTCACCGAGGTTCAAATTTTTAAAGGGACGGGCGAGGTGGGCATAAATTTCGGTCCTGCGCTGACTGCTGAACAAATGAGGCTTGAATTTAGTAAAGACGCCTTGCTGATCGACAAGTACGGGCAGTTTTACTATGAAAACTGGCCGGGAAAGATCACCTCTGACGAGCAGTTGCAGCAGGAATATACGGATGAGGCGAATGCTCTCTCCAATGTTTCTTTGGATACGGCCAAATACGATCAGTTCGGCGGGCTGAAAGACGGGGGACAATACAAAAGCACCGGCTATTTCAGACTCCAAAAAATCGATAACAAATGGTGGTTTGTTACGCCGGACGGCTACAAATTTATTCTCAAAGGCGTTGATGCCACAAGCTTATGGGAGTGGGGCTACGGTACATCGTTGAAAAAAGCGGACGGCTCACCGAGAAATGTGTTCGAGGAGCTTCCCGACCCGGTTGCGTATTCATCCGCCTATGTCAATGATTCCAATGGCGAACGGGTTAGTTTCGTCATCGCCAACGCGATGAGGAAATACGGAAGCAATTTTGAGAAGAAGTGGGAAGACATCACAAAAAAGCGTCTGATCGATTGGGGGTTTAACGCTTTTAGCAAGTGGACCCAACCTCGCAATGTGACCTTTCCCAACATTCAAGTGTTGCAAGACCCGGGTAATTTAAAAAGGATCCAATGGACATACGATGTGTTTGACCCGCAAAACGAATCCATCATTGAAAACGCGCTAAGCGGCCAGCTCCAAAGCGCGAAAAATAGCCCTTGGCTGATCGGCTACACGTATGATAACGAGGCCGGATGGAATACCGATATTGTGAAAGAAGTGCTGACATACAGTGCGACATCTCCGGCTAAAAGCGCATTTGTGGATTTCCTTGCGCCCCGGTATAACAATGACATAGCCGCCGTTAATCAGCTTCTAGGTACAAGCGCAGCTTCGTTTGCCGAGCTGAAGGGAATATCAATCAATATAGCCAAAGTGCCTGCTTTGGATATATCGGACTATATCAAGCTGGCATCCAGAACCTATTTCTCAACGATCACGAACATCATCAAAAAATATGATACCAACCATCTGTTCCTGGGTGTTTCTGTCGTTCCCACTTGGCGGACCAGTCTGGAGTGGGATTCGGCCGGTATGGAATTTGTAGATGCTTTCTCTATTGACGAATACGCTAGTGATGTTAACTGGATTTCCAGGTACGAAGCCTTCGGCAAGCCGCTGTTGAATCTGGAATATACGTTTAGTACGACCGAGCATGGTTTGTCTCCCGTCAATGCGGCTACGACCGTAGCAAGTACAGCGGATAGAGGTTATGCCTTCAAATCGTTCGTGGAAGGCCAACTTTCCCATCCGTTGTTTGTCGGATCCGGTTGGTTTTCGTACTACGATCAAGCGGTTACAGGACGCAAAGACGGAGAAAATTACAATATCGGGCTAGTAAATCAGCAAGATCAGCCCTATTCGGATATGGTGAATGTTATGAAGACCGTCAATCCTGGATTAGAGCAAGTGCATAATACGTCCGACACTGCTTTGGGTCCAGAGACTACGGCAGTTTTGACACCGTCGCAGCCGGACGGGCAAAATGGTGGCTACGCGAGTCCGGTAACGCTGGGATTTGATACTTCAAGCAGTACGCCCGGCGGATGGAGGACGGAATACAGCTCAGATGGAGGAGTCACTTGGCAGGTGTATGCAGCCCCAGTGACATATGATCAGGTTGGCACGTATACGGTGAGCTATCATTCGATCGACGAAGATGGCAACGAGGAAGCGATCAAAACGATTAGCTTCAAGCTGTCGGACGACGCGGCGCCGAAGATTACGGTTACTGAACCGGCTGAGGGAAGCGTTTACAGGACGGCGGATGATTTGCTTCCGCAGATTGCCATTACGGATGACATGTCCGGTGTCGACCACACCAAGACGATCGTGTCGCTCGACGGGAAGCCCGTACAGATGGAATCGAGCATTCCGCTCTACGAATTAAACCCAGGTCCGCATAGTCTGCGCATCGCAGCGAGTGATTTGAAGGGAAACGAAGGAAGCAAGAGCGTAACCTTTACCACCAGCGCGAGCATCGATTCGCTGAGCGCACTGGTAGCCAGATTCCGGAGCATGGGATGGATTGACAATGACGGAATCGCAGGCAGCTTGACCGAGAAGCTGAATCATGCGAATTTGGACGCATTCATTCACGAAGTTCAGGCGCAAAGCGGCAAACATATTGACGCGAAGGCAGCCGGATACTTGCTTCGAGACAGCGCCGTCATTCGCGATAGCGCAGATAGCGGGCAAACCATGCATCATTGGGCCGTCATGACCATAGAGGGCAGCAACCACCTGGTGGAAAACGGTTCAGCGAAAACCGTCCGTATCTCGGTGACCGAGGCCACTTACAGCGCAGAATTAAAAGTAAAATACGACTCCGGGCTGTTTGAAGTCAACATGAATGATGTGGCAATTAGTCCGACCGTGTCCCAATCGGTGTATACATTGGCCAATGCAGAGGTGGGCGGCGGGATGTCCGTACTCACGATCGGTCTGAAGCTGAATGGCACAGTTGTACCACCTGTGAACGGATTACTGGATCTGGTCCGGATTCCTTTTACAGCCAAGGGCGAGGATGGAATCGGTTACATCGAATTGCTTCAAGACAGCATCCTTTACAAAGAAGATCTTACAGGCGTTCCCTTGAATCAGGATCTACGCTTGCCGATCGTTGCGGTTAATACCGATATTGGCGGTAAAGGGAACAATCGCGGTGCGTTAGAAGAAGTGCTGGATGATATGGTCCAGATCCGCGGCAAGCGAGCAGGTGACGATGGATATAACGCCAAAATGGATATCAACAAAGATTCGAAAGTCAACATCGTCGATCTTGCCTACATCTTTAGGAAACTCCGGAGCTTGCAGGAATAGCCCGGAACTTTGCCGTGAGGTACTGATCTCCCGAAAGAGCGGCGCCTCACGGCGATTTATTACATCAAGAGGAGGGGTTTTCTTGAGAAAAAGCTTTGCGCTAATGATTGCGTGTGTTTTCATATTCAGCCTGTTAACCGGCGTATCCCCATCATCCGTCGCAGGGGCCGGCAATGTCAATGAAGTCAGGCTTGCGGTCGATCATGCGGAGTATCGGATAGGTGAAACCGTCAGAGTAACGATCAAAATTCTCGATGCGCTGGATGTCAACGGAGTAGAGTTTACACTTCGCTATCCGACGGACAAGCTTAGGCTGCTGAATGGGGGGATGACGCTGCATTCCCCGTATGTCTCTGTTGGGGGCGACAGGGCCGATACCGACAATGGCACGTTGTCCTATGCCGTATTGCCCGAAGACCCCGTGAACGCCGCTGAGAGTGCAGTCGGTGAAGCCGTGTTCACCGTGGTGAGCGAAGGAACTGCTGCTTTAATGTTGGACGGAATAACTGCAGTGGACAGCAACTTCAAGGAAATTGTGACGAATACACAGGATCAAATTATGGTCACGGTGGCCTCACAGGAGACCAGCCCGCCGTCATCGTCTGAACCGACAGTGCAGTCTACGCCTTCAGGCGGGGCTGCCAAGCCGGCAGAAGTTGATAGGGAGGCACCCATCGATGGCACGATCGGCAAACCGCGTCAAGGGACAAGGACCTTCCAGGATATCCTGACCCATTGGGCCAAGGATGATATCGAGAAGCTGGCTGCCAGGCATGTGGTGGAAGGTGTCGACGATCTCCATTTTGCACCGGAAGCGAGCATCACGAGAGCACAGTTTACAGCCATGGCGGCGAGGGTGCTTGGCCTAGAGAAGACGGCTTATCGGAATCGGTTTCAGGATATAAGGGCTGGAGAGTGGTACGCGGAAATCGTGCAGGCGGCGGCAGATAGCGGATTGATCGAAGGCGATGGGGATGTGTTCAGACCTGATGATACGATGACGCGGGAAGAAATGGCTGCAATCCTGGTTAGAGCTTACGATAAGCGGAACGGGACGTCTTCAAAGCAAGGGACGCTGGAACGGTTTGAAGACCGTGCAGAGATCGCTGCGTGGGCGGTTGACGCCGTGAAGACCGCGGTCGGACTCGGGATCGTACAGGGGATGAGCGATACGCAGTTCATGCCGCGGGCAGCGGCGACGCGGGCCCAGGCGGCGGTCATGATTGGGAGGCTAAACACCCTATTGGCAACCGGAAATTGACGGAATCTAAATTTTGAGGTGGTTTTTACATGATTGTCAGGGGAGAGATGATCGTGTATCACATACTGCAAAATGAACTGATTTACGGGCTGCTGGAAGGGAAATCCGGCGAAGGGCAAATAACGGGGCTCATGGAGCAATATGCTGTATCCATGCGCTCCGGGCCTTGGTGTGCGGCCGTTATCGAAATGGACGATATCCATTGGAAGCTGAACCAGTATTCACCGGAGGAGCGCAAAGAAATTACAAGGAAGCTGATATCAGCGATCAGCACCTATTTGCAGCGGCAGGGGATCGGGTTAGCGGGCCGTATGGCCGAGCACCGGATTGTTGCCATCTTGTGCATGACTCATTCGGAAGCTCACGAGACCTTATCGACGCTTATCGAGCTTGTTAAACAGAACCACCCCATCTCGGTAACCATCGGCCTCGGGAGTGCGGAAACCGATATGAAGGATATCCATCGATCATATAATCAGGCCATACAATCTCTTGGACATAAAATGTTTACCGGCAAAGGCAGGGTCCTCACTGCTCGCGAAACGAAACAGGAGAAGGCAATGGACGCGGCATATTTGGATGATGTTCTTAGCCTGCTTTTTCCTTGTGTCATGACCTACGATTTGGTGGGCATTGTCGATCGATTGGAGGAACTGTTCGAGTTGATCAGGGCCATGGAGAATCACATCTCGGTGTATAACGTTTGTATACAAATGATCTCCAAGCTGGATATAGGCCTCAGATCCGTGAATGGGAGCTTATATGATGTGCTTGGGCGGGAATATAAACAGCTTGACGTGTTGCTTCAGTTCGAAACAATTTCCGATATCGAAGCATGGGCGAGAAGAACATTGTTCGAAATATCCGAACTGCTTTTGATGCGGGAGAAGCGGAAGCAGGGCAAGCTGATTGCGCAGATGCAGCAATATATTCATGAACATCTGGCTAGCAAAATCACTCTGCGTGAAGTGGCGAATGTATTTGCTTTTTCCCCTAATTATTTGGGCACTTTATTTAAAGCAAGCACCGGTATCAGTTTCAGCGACTATCTCATCCATACTCGAATAGAGAGAGCCAAACAGCTGCTGCAAGATCCAACGTTAAGAATATACGAAATTTCGCATCAGTTGGGATACAGCAACATGACTTATTTTCATCGCCAATTCAAGGGGGTCATCGGACTGACACCCAGCGAATACCGGAAAAGATCGTGAATTTGATTCCGAGGAAAATAGGGCTCCAACAGCCGCCAGCTCATAAAAGCAGGCGGCTATGCCCGCATGGCTTCAGAAAGCAGTATCTTTGGTAACCCTTTGCAAGAACAGCTCCAGAGAGGCGGAACTCGCGGAAGTATTGGTTAATCGTATCGCTCCTCCGTTTAAGGTAACCGCAACGTTATTCTGCACGGCTACAAACAGCCTCGATGTATCCCAACATGTGAACTCGGCGTACCAGCCGCCATTGTTGTAGCGGTCAAGCACGTAACCTTTAATGATCTCCCCATCCTGCAGCGGGTACGTATCCTCAAAGGCATTTTGGGCAAGTGAGGCGGTTCTGTATTTCTTGTATATGCCCATATGTGAGCTGTATACGGACACATTGGCTGAGCTGACTACATTGCGATAATAGTAGTGCGGAAAAAGCTCGAACCCGGTAATTCCTCTGGCAGTGCCGTAATGAATGCTGTTATTGAACTGAAATAACCCGGACATTTTGCCGGTAATGAGTATGGCGTCGCCCGTTCTTGTAGCGGTCGTGTCCTCAATTGCCGAGTCCTCGAACGAAATGTTCTCGATGTCGCCGCCGTTCACGGATCCGCTCAGTTTGATAAGCGGCTCGGCAGTGGAGCCGGCACCGGCCAATTCGCAGTTGAGCACTTTTAAACAGCTGATTTTGTTGGAAGCGATCGCTTCATTGCTGTTGAATAACGCCAGCGCATGTCTCACAGATGACCTGCTTTCACAGTTCATCATCGTCGTCTGGTTAATAAAAGCGGTGGTCAGACTTGCAGAGATGGCATAGTGGAAGGCGTCTCTCCGAGGGGCCTGGATTTTGACATTAATCATCAGCATATTCTCTATCCAGTAACCGTTCTGACTTGGCTCTATATGAACAGCATCACGCTTCGCGGAATCAAGGTATAAATCTTCCAGGGTTACGTAATCCCCCTTGTTGATGCGAATAAGGTCGCGGCCGAAGCTGTGATCGTCCTGCAAGCCCTTGATTTGCAGACCGGAAATTTTTGTTCTTCCGTTGTTCAAGCCGTTGATGACGATACAATCGGAATTGTCGTTCGCAGGCTTATGTGTAATCGTGGCGCCGAAGGCGGCCTGCAGCGATACGGCTCCAACCGTAATCGTACCGGTTACTTTATACGTGCCGGAGGGGAAATAGACGACAGCTCCTGAAGAAGCCGCTGCGTTGACAGCAGCCTGAATGGCCGCGGTGTCATCGGCGATCCCGTCTCCCAGCGCGCCATGATCGGTTTTGACATTCACCCAATCGGCCGGGGCTGCTGCATAGGCCGTGCCTGATTCGGCTCCTCTTAATAAAGTTGTTCCCGCCATGCCGACGCCTGCTGCCCCGAGTGCAGCCAGCAGCTTTCTTCTGCTGATAGGACGAGTTGGTTCAATCACATGATATTCCTCCTTTTATGATTGGACTTCACCCAGAGCATAGCACTCGTGATGCATGGATGGAAGCGCTTTTACAATATCTCCGGTCAAAGTGTAGGAAATCGTTGAATCTGTATAGGGCCGGCACGTTCCGAATTGAGGGCAACGGAAAAAAGCTGGACGGCGGCACCGGGATCTGAGTTCCGATGCTGCTGTCCAGCTTTTTTGATTCAGGCTTACCCGTGATCGATCGCCGCGAGCGAGGCGTTGGTGCTGTCAGCTCCCGCGGGAGATTTGTGCTTTCTCGTATAGCCCATATATACGAGGGAGCTGCAAATCGTCAGGAAGGCGATGCCCGCCAGCCCCCAGATAATGTTGTCAAAAGCGCTCGGCAATGGCAGCGTCTTTTGCCAGACGAGCGCGCTGCCCGACAGCGCGACGGCGAACGCGCCGCTGAAAAACTGCAAGAGCTGAAACAAGCCCATGCCCGAGCCGATGCGCTCGGCGGGCAGCTGTCGCGACAGCTCGTTGGACACCGAGCTCGACAGCGCGGTGAAGCTTACGCTGACGAGGATGTAGAGCGCCGCGATCCAGTAGTAGGAGTGGGCGGCGGTCAGCGCCAGCAGCACGGTCGCGGCTAGCAGCAGCCACGGCACGAAGCGAAGCAGCATCGCGTTGCCGTACTTGTCGATGATGCGGCCGACGCGGTTCGAGACGAGCATGGCCAGCAGCGCGCCGGGGAACAGCAGCAGCCCCGAGGTCAGCGGCGTCAGCCCGAACACGCGGGCGAGCATTTGCGGCGCCAGAAACAGGAAGCCGAAGGAAATCATGTACGAGAAGACGCCGATGGCACTGAGCGCCATGTATGGCCGGTCTCCGAAGAGAGCGGGCATCAGGAACGGCTGCGCGGCTTTTCGGATGCGCAGGGTGAACAGTGCGAGCGCCAGCAGGCCGGCAAGCAGTGCAAGCACGCTTCGGGATGTCAGGAACAGCAGCAGACCGGTCGTTCCGACACCTAGCAGTACGGCGCCGATGGCGTCGAAGGAGCCGCGGATGGGTGTTTCTTTTGGGATCAGGACGAGAAAAATCGGGATAAGCAGCAGCGTCAGCCCGGTAATGACGAACAGGAAATGCCAGCCCAAGTACTGCACGATCGAGCCGCCGGCGACAGGTCCGAGCCCGAGGCCGAGCGAAGCGGCGGACAGAATGGCGGCCATGGCCCTGCCTCGGCGCGATAAGGGAATGTAGCGGGTCACGAATACGATGCCGAGGGAAGGAATCGCGCCTGCGCCCGACGCTTGCAGCAGCCGGGTGATCAGCAGCAAAGCGAAGCTGTTCGAGAACATCCCGAGGATCGAGGCGCCGCCGAGGGAGAGCAGCGCGATCAGGTAAAGCCGTCGAATCGGCACAAAGTCGGACAGACGACTATAGGTTATCGAGGAAATGGCGAAAATAATCGAATAGCCCGTCACGATCCAGGACGCCGTCGAGGGGCTGAGCCCGAACTCTGCCGAGATGCCTGGGAGCGCCAAATTGAACATCATGGTGTTCATAATGACGAGAACAATAGTAAAGCAAAGCAATAGAGAAACGGGGGTTTCTCGTAAACGCGAGTTCGCTGCGGACGGCACTGTCATCATGAAAACACCTGCCCCTTCCATAACTATAACTTATTTTGTAACAGTTTAGCACGGCATTTAGAGGGTGTCAAGAAAGTAAAAAAACGTAAAATACTGCGATCAGCTGCGAAAACGGGAGATAATGAAAGAGTCATAGGAATGTAAGCGAATTAATGAGGAGTTGGAGAGAGGGAACGAAACTTTTTAGGGTGATTCTCACCTTTACTATGGACAAAGAAGAGAGTAGTATTCAATCCGTACCAGATAACTGAATATGTCGCTTAATTTTCTGTGAAGAAAAGCGGGGGAACCACGCAATTCATGGGGTGAGTAACGGTGCAGCATTCAGGCGCTGTTTAGGGCAGATTTCTCGCGGCCCGAACCCGACAGCTAACCTCGTAAGCGAACGTGAGAGAGGAGAACTGTGCCCAAAACACAAGGTCGATCCTTGTGTTTTTTTGCGTCCATTTTTGCCTCTTAGACCAAACACTAAGAACTCATTGGGGGAACATCCGCGCATGACAAGTGATTCATTGAAAAAAATCGTGTTTGGCAAACCGCTGAAATCCAGCGAACTGGAATCGGAAAAAATGCAGGTCTGGAAGGCGCTGCCGATCCTTTCCTCCGACGCTTTGTCGTCCGTTGCGTACGGGACAGAGCAAATTTTGCTGGAGCTCGCGACGGTCGGAGCTGCGGCGTTTGCCTTTTCGCTGCCGATTGCGATTTCCATCATCGCCCTGATTATGCTGCTGGTGCTGAGCTACCGGCAAGTGATTGAGGCGTACCCGCAAGGCGGCGGCGCGTACATGGTGACCAAGGAGAACCTGGGCATGTCCTGGGGGCGGCTGACCGGCGTCTCGCTGCTGATCGACTATACGCTGACCGTGGCTGTTTCCATTTCGGCGGGGGTACAGGCGATTACGTCGGCATTTCCAGCAGCGGTACCGTATATCGTGCCTTTGGCGCTTATTCTTGTATGGATCATGGTGTGGCTCAACTTGCGCGGTACATCCGAGTCTGGAACGGTGTTTGCGATCCCAACGTACTTTTTTATATTCTGCGTCCTGCTGCTCGTCGGCAAAGGCCTGTTCGACCTGCTGACTGGCAGTATGAACACGCATGCGATTAACTTTGAGCCGAATGCGGCGACAAATTCATTAACGCTGTTTGTTCTGTTAAAAGCGTTCTCCTCCGGCTGCTCGGCCGTAACGGGCATTGAGGCGATCTCGGATGCTGTACCTCATTTTCGCACACCTTCGGTGCGAAATGCAAAACGTACGCTACTCTCGCTCGGTACGCTGCTGGCTATCGTGTTCGGCGGCGTGACCCTGATCAGCTTGGCGTACGGTATCGCGCCTGACCCGAAAGGTCATACGTCGGTGCTGTCCATGGTGACCGAGCAAGCTTTTGGCCGCGGTCTCATGTATTACGCCACACAGATCGCTACGATGTTAATTTTGGTGCTGGCTGCCAATACGAGCTTCAACGGTTTTCCGATTCTGGCGTCCATCATGGCCCAGGACAAAAACTTCCCGAGAATGTTCTCGTTCCGCGGCGACCGCCTGTCGTACAATTACGGCATCATTACACTCGGCGCCTTAGCCAGCTTGCTGCTGATCGGTTTTAAGGGGAGAACGGACGCTTTGATCCCACTGTATGCGATCGGCGTGTTCCTCTCCTTTACCTTGGCGCAAAGCGGGCTCGTGCGCAAATGGTATCGCGAGCGCGTCTCCGGCTGGGTTGGCAAGTTGATCATCAACGGGCTGGGCGGGCTGGTATCGTTAGCGGTGTTAATTATTTTCTGCATGACCAAATTCAGCGAAGGCGCCTGGATCGTCATTGTGGTTACGCCGATTATGCTGCTGATGATTACCAAAATCAGCCGCCATTACGACGACGTCGCCAATCAACTTCGCATCGATCTTGTGCAAGAGCGCGTCTGCACGAAAGAGCCGGTCATTATCGTACCGGTCGCGGGCATTCACCGTGCGGTGGCGCAGACTTTGAACTATGCCAAGTCGCTGTCGCCGAACGTCATCGCGTTCTACGTCTCCTTCTCTGACGAGGATGAGGAAGCGATGCAGGAAAAATGGCAGGTCTGGGACCCCGGCGTCCGGCTTGTTGTTTTCAAATCCCGTTACCGAACAATTCTGAAGCCGTTGGCGGAATTTATCGAGCGGATCGACACGCATGTGTCGGAGAAGCAGTCGATCATGGTTATTTTGCCCCAATTCATTCCAAAAAAATGGTGGCACCGCCTCCTGCACAACCAATCGGCCTCGCGGATTCGTTCCAAGCTGCAAGCCGACAAAGATATTGTCGTGGCGACCGTGCCGTATCATTTGCATCAATAGTTCGTGTACAAAAAGCCGGATTTTCAGCACCGAGAAGGTTGCGAGAAGCTGAAGAAGGAGGAACGGAATGTAGGCAGACCTACATGAGTACCGGACTTCGAAGGTGAACGCAAGATTCGATGCCGAATTCGCTCCTCGATTTGCTTCGTGATCAAAAGACGGCTTTTTGAACTACCTCTAATAGTTCGTGTACAATAGAAGGGACAACTTAATTTTTTGAGGTGAACCCTGCATGGTGAAAAAGAGAGGAAAAGTAACCCCCGCTGCGCCCAGCGTGGAAGATAAACCGGCAACGCTGAAAGACCTGCTGCGGCCTGAGGTTTTGGCTGGCCTGAAAGCGCAGGCGGATGCAATGAAAGCCGACGAGCAAGCGAAGCGGGAGGCTGAGCGCGCACGCGTGGAGGCTGCACGGAAGGCCGAGGAGAAGCGGCTGGAGAACGATTTTGGTCATTTGCTTTCCAAGAGTGACTTGGATTGGCGAAAGCATAAGTAAGGATGGAGGAGGCGCGTGGGTGCGCCTCTTTTGCTTTTTCAGCGGCGCGTGAGTGAATTATCAGCGATCTTCCATGGTCGTATGTGAGACATGGTGTTAACATGAATACTACTTGTCGTGAGAGGAGCTGTCGGGATGGTTCCCAAGCATATCGTGTCTGCCGCAACCATTGTGCGGAATGAGAAGAATGAAATTTTGCTGATTAAGGGGCCTCGGCGTGGCTGGGAAATGCCCGGAGGCCAGGTCGAAGAGGGGGAATCCTTGGCCGCGGCCGCGGTTCGGGAAACGAAAGAAGAATGCGGCCTGGACGTCGAGGTCACGAAATTTTGCGGCATTTTTCAGAATGTGAGCAAGGGCATTTGTAACACGTTATTTCTGGCGAGACCCGTGGGCGGAGAACTGACGACGACAGCGGAGGCGCTGGAGGTGGGCTTTTTCCCGATTGAAGCTGCGCTGGACATGGTGAAGTGGGGAAATTTCCGCCAGCGGATCGCGTACTGTTTGAACGAGGAGCTGCAGCCGTTTTATGTGGAGTTTTGATTTGGTGGAGAAGATAATTCCTGCTCATCCAGCGGCGTGTTAGCTTCCTTAAGAGGGGCCAGCCCCTTCTAATTCACTCAAATCGCCTTAATCTGGCCATTTAACTAGGTCTGGCCCCTCTTAGCCACGTCAAATTTCCGTATCCAGCGACGTTTGAGCCTTCTTAAGAGGGGGTAGCCCTTTCTAATTCGCTCAAATCGCCTTAATCTGGCTATTTAACTAGGTCTGGCCCCACTTAGCTACTTCGATATGCTGCTGAGGCATTCCAGGGAGATCCTAGCCAGATTCAGGAGACTAGCATCCCTGGGGAATTGTCACGTTAATTGCAATGGTGCTCAGACGAGTCCCACACGAAGAGTGGTAAACCGCTCTTATTTCGAAAGCATGTCCTGAAGTCTAACAAATAAGCGTGGTAAACCACGCTTATTCGTGCGCCGAGGTGGGATTTCCAGCCCTTTCAAAAATATAAGCGTGGTTTACCGCTGCTATTTCCGCGTTTTCACATGAAAACGGGAATAAGAGCGGTTGACCACGCTTATTGTAAGGGCTGGGTTGCGCGCCATGGGGTTCGAGCGGCAGAGAGAGCTGTGCACCCACCTGTGCGGGTACTTTAAGTGCTGCGAGTGCCTCATCCTGGCTCGCACAACACCAGCATCGGCGCAATCACTACCGCCGCTTCATCTCAAAAAACTCGCACGACTCGCGATCGTAGTACGTCAACTCGCTGACGCGCGTCTGCACGACGACGGTCGTGTCGCTGAAGCGGAGAACGAGCGCGTTCGAATCGACGATATGATCGTCTTTGAAGACGCGCACGACGGCCTGACGGTCCACGACCTCCTGGAAATCTGCGTCCGTCACCAATCTTTGATTCCTTGCCATGCCGGCGATTCGCCTCCTCGGGATATCGATATCATCTCTCTATTGTACCACAAGAGAGAACCAGAGGCCCCTCGTCCGCGAATAGCTCCCGTTTCCGCCCGCTACCCTCGCCGTCGTCACACGCTCACTTCGCGCTCCCGCGTTCCGGCCATCGCGCCGCCCCGAGCCTCGCGCTCGCCCTCCGGCTGCCGCTTCTTGCGGCGGGTGAGCAGCTTATGCAACCGCCCCGCGCATGACTCCGCGGACTCCATGCCTTCCCAGAACAGCATCATCTCGTTGTTGACCTCCTGCAGGACGCCGAGGTCAGGGAACGTCTCATGCTGGTAAAAAGCATCCTGCAAGCGCCCGCCCGTCATTTGCAGCGCCTCCAGGTCGAGCGAATCCCACATTCGCTCATTGATCGGGTGCAGGACCGACAGGAAGCGGGCTTTGCCCATCTTCGCCTGCACGTCCGGGTTGCACGCCGTCTGCAGGAACTGGGCTGCCAGCTCCCGGTCCGGGCTGCCCGCGTGCACCATCATCGCGTTGGCGATGAGCAGTGTTTGGCCCGTGCCGCCGAACGGCATCGGCGCGAACTTCGGCGCAAACGGCAGCTTGTCGCCGAAGCCGGCGAGCTCGATGGACGTCGTCAGCATCATCGCCACCTGCTCGCTCTGGAACGCGACGCGGTGCATCTGCATATGCGAGAGCAGCGCGCTGCGCTTGCGGTAAATGACATCATGCATGAAGTTCAGCGCATCCAGCAAGGCTTTCTTGTTCGGCTTGTGGAAATCCACGCCGTGCTGCATCGCGATGACGTTCCAACGGTTCAGCGTCGACGGCAGCGAGAAGCCGTAATTGTCAATGATGCCGTCCCCGTTCGTGTCCCTCGTAAGCTGCTCGGCCGTGCGCAGAAATTCCTCTTTGGTCCATCCGTTCCGCGGCGGAGCAATGCCATATTTGGCGAACATCTGCGGATTATAAGCCAGGCAAATATTCGAGAACGTCACCGGCATCGCCTTGACGCCGCCGCCCAGGCGGAAGCCGTCCAGCAGCTTCGGATACATCGCGCCTAATTCCGGCTCTAGAATCCGATCAAGCGTGACAAATTCATCAGCATTCTTCAATTGTTGAAAAATGCCATCGGTTATAATGCACAGATCGGGCTGAATGCCCATCTCGATGCATTTATGAAGCGATTGCCAAAATTGGTCAACCGGGAAGCTCAGCAGCTTGATGTCGACGTCGGGATGCTGCTGCTCGAACGTCTCGCAGATGAACGGCAGGCAGTAGTCGACGAAGTAGGAAGGGGTAATGGTCAGGATGCGCAGCACTTTTCGCTTCGTTTTGCGGACGGTGACATGGGGGGAGACGAAGGTGCCGAGTCCGGCCTTTTTGACGACAAGCCCTTCCTTCTGCAATTGGTCCAGCGACTTGCGCACGGAAGTTCTGCTAAGCTCGTAGTACTTGCTGAGTTCATTCTCCGACATGAGAAACTCGTCTTTCTTGATAAAACCGGAAAGAATCTGCTCACGGAGAATATCGGTTAAGGAGGAATAAATATATTGGTCCTTTTTTCTCGCCATCGTCATCGCCACCTATTTTGCGCAGTTGAATGTATTTTAAACAATATTTGGCAAGAATACAACAAGGAAAAAGCAAGAACTATCAAGCCTTCAGGACGATTTAAAGACAAATTTTAAACATGTATAGCACTTGTATTTTTTAGAGTCTGTCAATTATAATGGGATTGTAAACGGGGGTGACCGAATGAGAACCGTCTCAAATTCCAGAATGAGTCTCATGTTACGAAAAGTATACCGTTACCGATGGTTTTATCTGCTGATGGCGCCGGGGCTGATCTACTTCCTGATATTCCGCTACATCCCCATGGCCGGCTTGCTTGTCGCTTTCAAGGACTACAGTGTCACCAAAGGCATCTGGGACAGTCCCTGGGTCGGCTGGCGCAACTTCCAAACGATTTTTAACTCACCCGATTTTCCTCGCCTCATGGCCAACACGTTGATCATCAGTGTGTACCGACTCGTCTTCAATCTTCTTCCCGATCTGATTCTCGCCTTACTTCTCAATGAAATTCGCGTTCGCTGGTTTAAAAAGCTCGTCCAGACCATTACATACGGTCCTTATTTTCTGTCCTGGGTGATCGTGTACGGCCTCGTATATTCGTTCTTCTCACCGGGCACAGGCCTGGTCACCACGTTTTTTCAAAATATGGGCTGGGGAGAGCTCAATGTTCTCGCTAACTCCGATCTGTTCAGGCCGCTCATCATCGTGACCGATGTATGGCGGAATACAGGCTTCGGTGCCATCTTCTTCCTCGCTGCCCTCGCGACGATTAATCCCGAGCTTTATGAAGCGGCGGTCGTCGACGGGGCGGGCCGGTGGAAACAGATGTGGCACGTGACCTTGCCGGGCATCCGCGAGGTGTTCGTGCTCTTGCTCATCCTGCGACTGGGCAACATCCTCGATGCCGGGTTCGATCAGATCTATATCTTCCTCAATGCGCGGGTCACGAACGTCGGCGATATTCTGGATACGTGGATTTTCCGGCGAATCGTCGAACAGAGCGAGTTCAGCGTGCCTGCGGCGATGGGCGTTTTCAAATCCGTCATCGGCTTTGCGCTTGTCATTATCGCGAACCGGGTGGCGAAGCGTTTTGGAGGCTCGGGGATTTATTAGAAAAGGGGGAGAAGCGCGGTGTCCTACGCTGTACACAAAACCAAATCCGACCGGGTGGCCGATGCGGTCATCTATACGATTTTGACCATCGCCTGCTTGTCGACGCTGTTTCCGCTGTATTTCGTGTTTATTGAGTCGATCACGCCTTATAAAGAGCTGATCCGCAACGGCGGTTTCGTTCTTTTCCCGGAGCAAGTGACGCTGCAGGCGTATAAAGCGATTTTTGGCAGCAAGCTGGTGCCGGATGCACTCAAAGTATCTGTGATCGTCACCGTCATCGGCACGTTCCTAAGCCTGCTCGTTACGACGTGTCTGGCATACCCGCTCTCCAAGAAGGAGGTGCCGGGCGGGCGCGTGATACTCCTGTCCATTGTGTTCACGATGCTGTTCAACGGGGGGATCGTACCGACCTATCTGGTCGTCAAAGGCATGGGCATGATCAATACGATCTGGTCGCTCATTATTCCGACACTTGTCTCGCCCTTCTATATGTTCATTATGCGCACGTATTTTGTTAACTTCCCGGTCGAAGTGGAGGAGTCGGCTCGCGTCGACGGGTGCGGCGATTTGCGGACGCTGTTTCAGATTGTGATTCCGCTCTCGATGCCGATATTCGTGACCATCGGTTTGTTCTACGGGGTCATTCAGTGGAATTCCTACTTCAACGCCATTCTGTATTTGTCGGAGCGTTCCTTGTATCCCATCCAGGTCATTCTGCGCAACATGATCGTGACTTCCAGTGTCAGCCAAGAGCTGAACACGAACCCTTCCGTGATTCAAACGCTGCCGCCGGATACGATCCGCATGGCGACGGTCGTCGTGACGACGCTGCCGCTGCTGGCGATCTATCCGTTTATACAGAAATATTTTATCAAAGGCATGTTGGTGGGTTCCATTAAAGGGTAACGAAGATTTGCCGCAAACCGCGATGAAGGGAGTGATGCCTTCGTATGCAACCATGGAGACTTTCCGAAAAACAGGCGGTAATTTCGGAAAGCTCCCTATGTCAGTCACAACCTCAACCAGATGAAGCTTGCGTATGAAATCAAGAACAAATGGGAGGTCGTTTGCATGCATTTGCCCAAAAAGGTTACCTTCGGCATCATCAGCAGTCTCGTCTTGTTAAGCGGTTGTTCCGATGACTCGTCGCCAAGCTCGTCCCCGTCCTCATCGTCATCTTCACCTCAAGCGTCAGCCGCCGAAACGAAAGCGTCCCCGATGGCGCTGAGTTGGCTCTTCTTCGTGCCGACCAACGATGTGGCGCTGCCATCTCCGGACAAAGATTATATTCGCCAAACGATTGAGCAAAAATTCAACGTCAAGCTGAACATGGAATATGGCGTCCCCGGCGAGGATATGAAGAACAAAATCAATTTGAAGATCGCATCCAACTCCACCCCGGATATGTTCCAGGCCGACGGCGCCCAGACGAATCAAATGATTATCGACAAGGCGGTCGCGGACCTAACCCCTTATGTAAACCCGCAAACGATGCCCAACTACTACAAATGGGTGACCCCCGACATCATTTCCCGCTACCAGGTGCAGAATGTGTTCATGCGGGCGCCTGTCCCTTACGAGAAGCAGCAGTACCAATCGTACTATGTGCGCAAAGACTGGCTGGATAAGCTGGGGCTGAAGGTGCCGACCACGTACGACGAAATGATTAACGTCATGAAAGCTTTTACGTTCAACGACCCTGATGGCAATGGCAAAAACGATACCTACGGCTTCACAACGGTTGGGAACGGCACCACGATTTCGAAGCAATTCCCGGAATGGTACAAAAATGGCCTAGGCGTCGATCTCTGGTACGATCAGGCGCATGGTGAATACGTCGACCCGCAATCCGATATTCGGGCAGGTAAAGTGCTCGATGACATTCGCGCGACGCTGGCGCAGAAGATCGTCGATCCCGACTGGTTCCTGGCGAAGCCGGGCCAAGAACTGGAGAAAGTGGAAGCGGGCAAAGCCGGCATCTTCCAAAGCTTGCTGCGCACAGCGGCCTTCGACAACGTAGCAACGAGCGTGAAGAAGAAGACGATCGATATTTCCGGGGTCAAGACGGCGGATTTCGTGCCGTTTCACATTAGTCCGGATGCCGTGAACTACGAGGCGCTGCCAGGCGTGCCATTCCTCTTTGGCACCAAAACGCCGCCGGAAAAAATTAAGAAAAGCATTGAGATCATGGACTGGTTGGCGAGTCCTGAAGGCTATTTGCTTGCGCATTACGGCAAAGAGGGCGTGAACTACACGCGCAGCGGCAATACGATCACGCTTATCCCGGATGCGATTACGAAAGATAATACGGCGAACGGCAACTTCTTCGACGTATACAGCTCGATCTTCTCCTACGGCGTGCAGGACCCGAGCCCAATCGGTCTCACGATCATAGACCCGCGTGAAACCGACCATGACCGCGCCATTATTGCGAAGCTGAAAACGTACAAATACCCTGTCCTCGGCACGAACGTCGCGCCGCCGCAAGGCTACGACATCGGCGCGTTCCGTACGCAAATGCGCGCTTACATGGTGAAGGTGCTCTTCGAGGAGAAGGACTCCAGCAACTGGCCGAAGTATCGTAAAGAGCTGATGACCACGTATCACGGCAAAGAGATTTTTGACAACTATGCGAAGACGATATCGGACGTGTTCAAGGCGCCGGTTGTCTTTAAGGCAGATAATCCTTAATGGCGTTAAGTAGGCAGGCGTGAAGGGAAATGGCAGGATGCTCGCTGTCCGCGCCTCTCAGATGGGGGCGCGGGGCGTGCACGCGTGGTAATAAGCGAGAAGCGAGGGATCGGCATGGAATACGATAAGCTGGCCATTCTCGGGGGCACCAGGATCAAGGAGACGGCCTTTGGAACCGGCAGCAGGTTTGGCGAGGAAGAAGTGAAGGAACTGGTCGAAGCGCTGAATCAGAATACGCTGTTCTATCATTTTGGCGGGAAAGTGAAGCAGTTTCTGGACAAATTCAATGAGATTTATGGCGTTAAGTATAGTGTCGCCACCTCTTCCGGGACCGCTGCGATTCATGTTGCGCTCTGCGCAGCCGGCATCAGCGTCGGCGATGAAGTGATTACGAGCCCGATCACGGATGCGGGGACAGTCATCGGCATTTTGTATCAAAATGCGATTCCGATCTTCGCTGACCTGGATCCGCATACGTACAATATGACCGCTGCATCGGTGAAGTCGCGGATTACGCCGAGGACGAAAGCGATCGTCGTCGTCCATCTGGCCGGCAATCCGGCGGATATGGACGGGATTATGGAAGTCGCGCGCGAGCATGGGCTCAAAGTCATCGAAGATTGCGCCCAGAGCTACATGGCGACGTACAAAGGGCGGCTCGTCGGCACGATCGGCGATTACGGCTGCTTTAGCACAAACGACTTCAAGCACATTTCAACCGGCGACGGGGGGATGGTGACGGTCAATTCTGCATCCGAGGCGGATTATCAGCGAACGCATGCGTTTGCTGATAAGAACTACAGCCGCTTCGGCAGTCAGCTCCATCGAGAGCCGCACCTGCTGGCGCCGAACTATCGAATGACGGAGCTGCAGGGCGCCGTCGGCATTGCGCAGCTGTCGAAGCTTGCGTCGATTTGCGATGCGCGGGGTCGGCATGGGGACAGCTTGACGGCTGCTGTGAGCGGCATCCCGGGCGTGGAGCCGCACCAGGTAACGGCGGGCGGCCGGTGCACGTACTGGTTTTACATGCTGACGCTCGACCCTGCCGTGCTGTCTTGCACACGAGACGAGTTCGCGCAGGCGCTGGAGGCGGAAGGCATTCTCTGCTCGGCGGGCTATATTCCGCAGCCGGTCTATTTGCAGCCGCTTTTTCAGAGGCGGGAGGCGTATGTGGGGAGTCATTTCCCGTTTGACATCACGGGGATTACGTATGACGAAGGGCTGTGCCCAGCGGCGGAGCATATTTTGAAGCAGGCGGTTAAGCTGCCGATCAGCGAGTTTTTTACGGATCAGGATATAGCGGACATGGCGGCCGGCATTCGCAAGGTGGCTGCACACTACAGCAAGTCGGGCTCAAGGGTCGTATAACCGGCAGACGGATGGAGGAAGGGACATGAAGATAGCCAAGGTTGGCGTGCTCGTGGAGCGCGAGGCAGCTGAGCGCAAATGGACATATGGACTGAATGTATTCGAAAAATATATAGAAGAAATTTTCGCGCACGCTGGGGTTCCATATGCCGTTGTTGATGGGCTGGATGCGGCGGTGTTAGAGACGTTTGATATGGTCATTGCGGCGTGTGTGACCGAAAATAGCCGGACGGCCGATCGTTTGTGGTCGTATGCGGAGCAAGGCGGCACTGTTATCGCCTATGGCGGCGTCAATAGCCTGGCGGCTCGTCTGGGTTATATCCAGACGGGCGAGGCGGGTGTCGGGTATGCGGAGCTGGTGCCGACGCGAGAAGGTCAGCCGGCGGCGCTGCGGTACTTGTCCGCCGTGCCGTGGGTGCCGGCCGGCGTCAGCGATCCGGCAGCGGTGACGGCCGCATGTGCGGCGTCAGGCGCTCTCCGGCAGGGCTGCCCGGACGGGGCTGAGCTTGGCCCGGCGCTGCAAGCGTTTACGATCGGGCAGGGGAGCCTCCGGCGGTGGGCGGTCAACATTCCGCTGACGATCGTGCAGATGCAGCAGGGCACCGGGCCGGTGCTGGACGACGGTGTTCCGGCGGCGGACGGCAGCGCGAACGTCAATGAGGATATTTTGAAAGCGGATGACCGCATTGCGCTGGATTGGCAGATCGACCGTGTGGAAACGGAGACGGGCATTCCCTTTTTCCCGTGGCCGTATGCGGATTATTGGCGGGAAGCGCTTATTCGGCACGTGGTGCAGTGCGCACTCGACACAGGGCTGACCCTGCCGTTCACCGGCTATTGGCCGGAGGGCGTGGAGCGCGTAGCGATGATTTCGCATGACAGTGACGGCAATCAGGATTCGCATGCGCTGACGGCGTTGAAGCTGCTGGAGGAATGCGGGCTTCAGACGACATGGTGCATGCTGGAGCCCGGCTACAGCGCCGACGTGTATGCGCAGGCGAAGCAGGCGGGGCATGAATTGGCTTTCCATTATAATGCGCTGGAGAAGGACGGCGGCGCTTGGGGCGAAGCGGCGTTCGCCCGGCAGTTCGGCTGGCTGAAGCAGGCGATCGGCGCTGAGCGGGTTGCGACGAACAAAAACCATTACACCCGTGTGGAAGGGTGGGGCGAGCTGTTTCGGTGGCTGGAGAGGAGCGGTATTCAGAGCGACCAGACACGAGGGCCGAGTAAGAAGGGGAATGTCGGCTTTCTTTTCGGAACATGTCATCCGTACTTCCCGATCGCGCTCTTTGATGAGCAGAACCGCTTGTATGACGTGGTGGAGATCGGCTTTTTGACGCAAGATCTGGATTTGGGGCACTTGGCGGACCGGACGGTGATTCGGCCGTTTCTGGAACAGGTGCGAGAGGTGGATGGCGTGGCGCATTTCCTTTTTCATCAGGTGCATATTCACACGAGGGAGGAAGTTCGGGATGTGATTCGGCTTCTGGTTGCGGAGGCTCGCGGGATGGGCTTTACGTTCTGGTTGTCGAAAGAGATCCAGGACTGGACGAGGGCGAGAAGAGGCGTGCGCATTACAGCGTGTGAGGATGACGGCACCGTGTGGGTGGAGGCGGCGGAAGCTGTGGAGGGGCTTGTTGCGTGGGTGCCGTTAACGGGGACCGAGGCGTACGCGCCGGAGCAGGGGCATGAGGTCAAGTTCGGCGTCCCTTGCCGCAAAGTTGTGGTAAGTTCGAAGGTAGAAATTTCCGGGAGAAAAGGGTGAGCTTATGGCGAAATCAACTTTAGCTTTGGAGGGCGGCGCTCCGGTGCGGACGGAACCGTTTCCGGCTTGGCCGGTTTTTGGGGAGTTGGAGGAGCAGTTGATTCTGGAAGTCGTGCGGTCGGGCAAATGGGGCGGCACAGGCGCGGTTCATTCGCCGGAATATACGGCAAAGCTCCCGGAGATGGAACGCCGGTTTTCGGAGCTGCATGAGGCAGCCTATGCGATCAGCTGCGTTAACGGCACCGTGGCCATTACGGTTGCGCTGCAAGCGGCGGGAGTTCGGCCGGGGGACGAGGTGATCGTACCTCCGTACACCTTTATCGCTTCGGCTGCGGCTGCGCTTGCGTACGGCGCGATTCCGGTGTTCGTCGACGTCGAAGAAGATACGCTGCTGCTCGATCCGGAGAAAATTGAAGCGGCTGTTACGCCGAGAACCAAGGCGATTATTGCCGTGCACCTTGCAGGTGCATCGGCCAATATGAGCCGCATCCGGGAGGTGGCTGCTGCACATAAGCTGCGCGTCATCGAAGATGCGGCGCAAGCGGTCGGCGCTCGATGGGAGGGGCGCAGCGTCGGGGCGATCGGCGACCTTGGCACGTTCAGCCTGCAGTCGAGCAAAAACCTCAACAGCGGCGAGGGCGGCATCATCCTCACGAACAATGAAGAGCTGGCGGACATCGCCTGGTCGCTGTGCAATGTCGGCCGGTCACGCAGGGGCGGGTGGTACCAGCACGACCGCATTGGTCAAAACTACCGGATGACCGAGTTCCAGGCGGCGATCGTGCTCGCGCAGATGACACGGTTGGAAGCACAGATGCAGCGCCGGGAAGCGAATGCGGCGCTGTTGACCGGGCTGCTGAGCGCTATTGAGGGCATTCGGGCGATGAGGGTAGATCCGCGGGTCACGCGCCATGCGCAGCACCTATACATGTTCCGATTAGCGCCGGAAGTTACGGATCGTATCGACAAAGGGGAGTTCATTCGCCGGGTGAATGCGGAAGGGATTCCGGTCAGCGCCGGGTATGTGCCGTTGAACCGTAACGACGCCATTGTGAAGGCGACGCAGGATTTGACGGGCGAGATGCGGACGTATGCCTGTCCGATCAGTGAGCGGGCGAGCGAACGTGAAGTCGTCTGGCTCGCGCAGAACGTGCTGCTGGCCGACGAGCAGGCGATGCATGACGTTGCGGCGGCAGTGCGCAAGGTCATAGCATCGTTTACGTAAGGAGGCTGCCGCTATGGGGAATGGACGAGGGCTTCTTCGGCTAGGCGTGGCGAAAGTGGACATTACCCCGGCGAGCCCCGTCCCGCTCGCAGGCTTTGCCGTGCGCAGCGGGCTGGGGGCGTATGAGGGGATTTCCGAGCAGCTGTATGCTCGTATCTTTGTGTGGGATGGCGATTCTTCCTGCGCTCCTCCCTGCAACGATGGCACGGTCGTAGGGGGTGAAAGTAGCGATGATGAGGCGTGTGGCAGAGGCGGTGAGAGTGGCAAGGGTGGAGCGTGTGACAGAGGTGGTGAGAGCGGCAAGGATGGGGCATGTGGCAGAGGCGGTGAGAGTGGCGAGTATGGGACAGGTGATAGTGGCGGTGAGAGCAGCGATGATGAGAACGGCGGGGTCGGCTCAGCAGGTCAGCTCGCGCTGCTCGTCTCCGCCGACTTGCTCTGGTGGGGTAGCGACCGCGTTCCGGCGCTAAAGCGGCGCATCCGCGAGCGCTTCGGCATAACCGAAGACGCGATCCTGCTGCACGGCACGCACACGCACTCCGGTCCGCAAACGAGTGGACGGTTTACGTCGTACCTCGGCGTCATGGACGCCGAGTATGTCTACGCGCTGGAGCAGCGCGTGCTGGACGGCATCGCTGAGGCGTGCCGGCAGCTCGAGCCTGTCCGCGTGGAGCAGGCCAGCGGCCAGTCGCCGCTCGGCATCAACCGGCGCGGCATCGTGCAGACGCCGCCGGATCCGGGGCCGGTCGATCACGAGCTGCGCGTGATCCGATTCGTACGCGAAGACGGCAGCGCCAAAGGGCTGCTCGTCCACTACGCCTGCCATCCCGTCATTACCCGGGATAATCGGGTTTCCGCCGAGTACGTCGGCGTGGCGATGGGCAGCGTAGAGCAAGCGGTGGGCGGCGGGGCTGTCGCCGCTTTCCTCCAGGGCACGTGCGGCGACATTAACCCCGGCGACGGCACACAGGTCTTGCGGGGCGATCACGCTGCCGTCACCGCCGTAGGCGAAGCCTTCGCCGAGTGCGTGCTGGCTGCGTTGGCGGGGCCGATGCAGGAGTCGGCGGCTTGCCCGCTTACTTGGCGCAAGGTAAGCGTCGAGCTTCCGCTCGCGCCGATGCCGGAGCGGGCGGCGCTGGAAGTTACGGCGCTGGCTCAGGGTGTGCTCGGCGAATGGAGCGCCATCATGCTGGAGTGCTACGAGGCGCTGTCACCTGTGATTCCGCTGGAGATCACGTTGCTGCAGCTGGCCGACGGCGCAGTGCTGCTCGGCATGAACGCCGAGATCGTCGTAGCGTACGGGCTGTGGATCAAGTCGATCACAGGCGGTGCCGTGCTGCCAATGGGCTACACGAACGGGATGTTCGGCTACATCCCGACGGCACAGCAGCTTCTTGAGGGCGGCTATGAGACGCACGAATCGACGCTGTATTTTGCGATGCCGGCCAGCTTCGACCCTGCTGTGGAGCAGGTGATGAAAGCGGGGCTGCGGGAGTTGTTGGGGTAGGCTAGCTGTAAGGCAGCAAGACATTGAGTGTCCAATTGGAACGAACATAGCCGTGTTTCGCGCAAGAGGGGCGGAGTACGGTTATTTTGTGGTGAATACAGGTCGAACCGACTGCCTCTTACTCCATCGACTGCCCTCCTATTAACTCACACGAACTACCCCCTAAACTCCACCAACTGTGCCCTCCTCATCCCCTCGACTGTACCTCTCCCCTCTCTAAAGATGCAAAAAGGCAGGAAATATTCGGTTTTATGCCTGTTCTGGATAAATACCTGCAAAAATGCATCCTTTCTCCCCCGTTTTCCCGAAAAAAGACAGGTTTATAACGAAAGCCTGCCTATTTGCAGGTTTTCCTTAAAGTATACAATAATTCATAAAAATTCCTGCGTTTTCGCAGGCTTTTCGGTGGTGGTAGGCTGCGGCTAGCTAACTAGAGTGTATCCACCATGACTATCCTTCACGTCATTAAATATTTTTGACAACGCTGCCATTCCGGCACCTCACGGGACGAACGCCCGCGCCCATTCTCGCATACGATGTAGCAACAAATTGCTGCTTGGCTGAGAGGATGCGTGATGCAGGATGGACATTCAGCTTCTGCCGATTCATTGGGTCTATCTGGTGTTTATTGGCTTCATTCTGGCCCTGCTGATCAAGCGTCGGGATACGACGATGATCTGTGTGGTCGGGATTTTTGCGTTGGGCTTGCTGGCGACGGAAACGTTAAGCGGGTCGGTATCAGGGGTGTTCAACAGCTTTATTTATGCGACAAAAGAACTCATGGGCACGATCATGATTATCTCCATCATCGTCGCGATGAGCCGGGTGCTCATTCGTACCGGTATTAACGAAACGATGGTCGCGCCGCTGACCAAGTTCCTAAGAACGCCGGCGCTCGCGTTCTGGGGCATCGGGATCATCATGATGGTGACTTCGTGGTTTTTCTGGCCGTCACCGGGCGTTGCACTGATCGGGGCGGTGCTCTTGCCGGTCGCCGTACGTGTGGGCCTGCCTGCGCTGGGCGCAGCGATGGCGATGAACTTGTTCGGCCATGGGATCGCGCTCTCGGGCGACTATATTATTCAAGGCGCGCCGAAGCTGACCGCGGACGCAGCCGGCCTGCCGGTCGCATCCGTGATGGAAGCGAGCGTGCCGCTCGTCATCGTGATGGGCGTCGTCACGACGGTCACGGCGTTCTGGCTAATGCGCCGAGATCTCAAAAGAGGCACGTTCCGCAGCGGGCTCGTGGACAAAAGCATGGAAGAGCCCGGAGGACTGCTCTCCAGCGAGCCTGATACCAGACTGCACATGGCGCCTGGTCTCAAAAGACTTCTCGCGATTCTCATTCCGATTCTCTTCGCGCTCGATGTGGTCGCCATGTTCGTGCTGAACCTGCAAGGCGGCGACGCAACGGCGCTCGTCGGCGGCACCGCCGTGTTCATCCTCATTACTGTGACCCTGCTGTCGCACCGCAATGAGGGCATCGAAAAAATCACAGCCTACCTCATTGAAGGCTTCGTCTTCGGCTTCAAAGTGTTCGGGCCGGTCATCCCGATCGCGGCCTTCTTCTATCTCGGTGACTCGGCGTTCACCGATCTGTTCGGCAAAGTGCTGCCGGAAGGCTCGCACGGCATCGTCAACGACCTCGGCGTCGCGCTGGCCGGCGTCGTGCCGCTGAACGGCGCGGTCGGCGCCGTAACGCTCTCCGTCGTCGGCGCGATCACAGGCCTCGACGGCTCCGGCTTCTCCGGCATCTCCCTCGCGGGCTCGGTCGCGCAGCTGTTCGCGACCGCCATCGGTTCCGGCGCACCGGTGCTCACGGCGCTCGGTCAAGTGTCCGCCATCTGGGTCGGCGGCGGCACGCTCATCCCATGGGCGCTCATTCCGGCAGCGGCCATCTGCGGCGTGAGTCCGTTCGAGCTGGCGAGACGGAATCTCGTGCCTGTGCTGCTCGGCCTGTCGGTGACGACGGTCGTGGCGATGTTTTTGGTGTAAGTGAGCTGTGCGCCCAGCACGGCACATAGCAGCTAAGCCCTCGCGGAAGCGGGGGCTTTTTGCTGATCGAACGTGTGCGAACGGTTTTCGTGCAGCGGTTGCTTTTCCGCGGGACTCGCAGTAAGCTAACCATACAGCCAACTACCTATGGCGTGTCTGAAAACCCGCTCAGGGGCATCTTTCACCACCTTTTCGCCCAAATATAAGCATTTATAGGTTTCACTTGCAAAGTCGGCTTATATTTTTGATAAACGCACTCGTCCCGTAGGGGACGGCGTAAGCCGTTTATTATACCTGCGGCGTCACTTTCGCTTGACGTACCCCTGGTACGCCTTCACAAAAGTTCCTTGCATGGAACGAAAATTCGGCAAAATCTGCGGCCCTCGGAGCATTCAGACTCGCCCTAATGGAGATGAGAGAGATGGAAGTCAAGTTTTGCATGAACTGCGGGGCAGAAATGGAAACGCGCGACATCGATGGCACGCTGCGCCGGGCCTGTACGGTATGCAGCTTTGTGCACTGGGGCAATTACAGCATCGGTGTCGGCGCTTTGGTCATGAATGAAGGCAAAATCCTGCTCGTCAGACGAGCGCAAGAGCCGGGCAAAGGACGTTGGACAAACCCTGGCGGTTACATCGAGCAGCATGAGCTTATTTCGGATACGATTGAGCGCGAAGTAATGGAGGAAGCCAGCGTGGAAGCGAAAGTAGCGCGCCTCGTCGCCGTACGGGATTTGCCGCGAAGCATTCACAATGTCTATATTGCATTCGAGATGGAATACATTGGAGGCACGCCTCAGCCGGATGGGGTCGAGGTGGACGCAGCGGGCTTTTACTCGCTCGAGGAGATGGCGTCGATGCCAGTGGCCGATTTTACGAAATGGCTGATCGATGTGGCTCTGAACTCGGAAGGGGAAGGTCTGCTGGCAGATAAAGAGCCCATTGTCAAAATGGAAGGCTACGGCTTGTTCCGCACTCCGGCAGAGCCTCAAAGGTAAAAAACGAGAACAGACCTAATCCGCAGAAGGCCGGCATGCGCCGGCTGCTGAAGTGGATGAGGTCTGTTTTTGGTGTGTGCGCGAATAGAATGTACAAGATTACGTCGAAAGGGAGGATTGCGATGCCGATTCAATTGCGCGGCCATCACTTACTCTGTCTGCTTGGCTATAGAGGTATGGGCTATTCGGAAGCCTTTTGCGAAAATATGACGGTGGTCTACGAACAACTGCGCGAGGAGCCGGAGACGATGATCCGCCTCGTGCTGGGGCCGGACGATCTGTGCGCGTTTCATCCCACAGAGGGCGAACAGCACTGCGAGAACCGCACGGTGTACACGCGCGATGCGGAGATCGCCGCCATTGTCGGCATGGAGATCGGCATGGAGCGGAGCTGGGACGACATCTGCACAAAGGTTGCGGAGCGGATTAACCCCTCCGACATCAGTCACTTGTGCGCGACCTGCCGCTGGCAGCCGTACGGCGTCTGTGCCGAAGGCGTGCGCATCATTGGCGAAGGCGGCGCATTGCCGCCTGTTGCCAAACGCTGAGCCGTACGCCATCCAGCACACTGCCCTTCGCCAAACGCTTCACGCTAGCCAGCACGCTGCCCTACGCCAAACGCCCTACGCCAGCACACCCACATCTGCACTGATGTCCAGCTTCTCCTGGGCCGAGCCCAAGAGACTGGACACCATCAACAGATCGTCGACCGGGCGGAGCAGCGAGCGCAGCTGGCGGCTGTCTTTTTGCTCCGGCGCGAGCCAGGCTTCGGCTTGCTCGCTGTCCAGAATCGCCGGCATGCTGCGCTGATACGGAAGGACGACGTCGTTTGCTTCCGTCATCAGCATCATGCAGGTGCGCAGCTCTTCCTCACCCGACGGGGCGCGCCACACGTCGTACAAGCCGGCGATGGCGAAGGTGCCGCTGCGCATTTTAACCCGGATCCATGTCGTGTCTTTGCCTTCGGGAACGCCGATATAGAAGCCGCTGCACGGAATAAGGCACCGCTGTTTGCGCACAATGCGCTCGAACGTCGGGTTGCTGAAGATGGAATCCCGCTCTCCGCACACCGCCTCCCTGGCCCAGAAAGGCATCAGCCCCCAACGGAACTCATCCAAAATTCGTTCACCTTTACGGCTGACCATGACAGCGGAAACCGATTCAGTAGGCTTCACCTCGTAACGGGTGGAATTATACGACAGCAGCCGGTCTACGCGAAACTGCTTCATGACATCCTGCACATCAGCCAAAATGGCGATGGAATGACACATACGAATCACCTCAATTGCAAATTTTGGTTAGTATGTGCCAGAATTTTCTTTTTCACTCGCGTGCATATAAAAAAAGCCACGGCACAGGGCCGCAGCGGAATCTAGCGTCACAAGAGGTCAGGGTTATCCGGTGTGCTTTGCTTTCGGTATTCAGCCGGCGTAAGTCCGGTCGTTTTCTTGAACATACGGTGAAAATGGGTCAAATGATTGAACCCGATCCGGTAGGAGATCTCTTCAATACTATCGCCGGTTTGCTTGAGCAGCTTCATGGCCTCGGACAGACGAATGTCATTCACATATTCAATGAACGATTTGCCCTTGAGCAGCTTAAACATCGTGCTAAAATAAGCGGGGGACATCGTCGCTTGGGCGGCGGCGTCCTGCAGCTTGATTTCATGCATATAATGACTTTCGATGTAGTCGACCGCTTTTTCGAAATGCTTGCGATTCGCTTGAACGTGCTGCTTCTCCACACTTTGTTCCAGAAATTCCGCATATTCGCGCCCCGCGATTACGAGCAGCATTTGCAGATTGGATTTGACCATCAACGTGTAGCCGTCCTGCTGGCGCTCCCGCTCTTGCATCATCCGCGCGATCAACTGCTCCGTCTCCCGCTGTCCGTTAAAAGTCAAGTTGAGCTTGGGCAGCAGACGGTCGTTCATAGCAACAAAGGGATGAATAAAAGCGAAGTTGACAAAGCTCTCCATGTCAGTCAGCCCTTGCAAGCTCGAATCAAGCAGGTACGGCATAAAATCGATATGGACGATCTCGACTTCTTTGCCCTCCAGCAGCTCGATCTGATGCTCATAGTTAGGCGGGATGGAAAACAAATCGCCTTTGATGAGCGTGGCTTTCATTCCGTTGACATTATGAAGGGCAGTCCCTTTGATCACATAGCATATTTGAAAATATTCATGGGCATGCTGCCGGTTGCCGAGTAGGGCGGCATTGTTTTTGACGGCGATTTTGAACGGAAACTGCTCGTCCATATATGCTTTATACCGATAATATGGCACGTTGGCGCACTCCTTTGCGATAGCTCGGTTCTTCTTGATTTTATCATAAGTCCGGACATCTGGAAGAAATAAGCTACACGCAAGACCGATCCGAATACGCAGAAACAAAAAACAGGACCGTCCCCCTTATAGGGAACAGCCCTGTTTATTTTTCCGAATGTTGAAATGCAATGATTCCAAACGAACTCACAAGTGCTTTTGAATAAAGGCCATATAAGCCGGCAGCGAGACCTCAGGCTCCTCAAGGGTTGGCACCCATTTCTTTTCATATTCCAGCGACAGCCAACCGTTGTAGCCATTCTCCTTCAGCAAGCCGATGATTCGGGCTACCGGAACTTCTCCTTCGCCGATCAACGTGAGGGTTTTGCCTGTTGCATGCTTGATCGCGTCCTTCACATGCGTATGCTTGATATAGCGAGCCAGCTGTGCCCAGGTAGCCTCGGGCTCTTCCCCGTGCAAATAGGGGTGTTCAAAATCCCACAAAACTCCTACAGCCGTGCTCGCCGTCTGCTCCAGGGTGGCGGTAATCACCGTGTAATTGTTGATATCCCCGTGCGTTTCCAGCAGCACTGTCACTCCCTTTCCTTCCGCATAGCGCCCCAGCTCGGTCAGTCCAGCGGCAATGCCCGCTATCGTTTCCTGAGCGGGAACCTCCTGCGGCAGCCGGTCACCGAACACCCGGATATACGGCGTCTTCAGCTTCACCGCCAGATCAATCGAATCCTTCCCTTCCTGAATGGACTCGTCATACTTGGCCGGAAGATGGAACGAGCAGGAAGTGTCGAGACAGCATATTTCCAGCCCATGCTCTTCCAGGTCGCGAATGGTTTGCTCCAGATTCTCCGGAAGAAACGGGCGCGCACGCGGAAGGTACATTTCCCCCTCGACTCCTCTAAGCTCAATACCGTCAAAGCCCAGTCGCTTCGCTTCGTGCAACGTGTGCTCCCATGTCCAATTCGGGGTTGCCAAGGTTTGAAAGGCAATTTTCATCATGGATCTCCTCCGTTAATATAGATGGCTTATAACTAATCATCTTCTAGCTTAGCAAGATGAGCGAGGAGAGCATATCCACTATTTTCAGAATTACATAACGTATTTTTGGACATTTCGGGGCGAGTGTGAAAAACGAAAAATAGTCTACTTTTGTCCAAAGATAATGGATAGGGCCGCTTGTCGAAGCACACTAGAATAGAGACTAGGCATCAGCAAATCACTTTATTTAAAGGAGTATCGGACTATGGGAGCACAGCAAAAAGTAAAAATAGGACTCGTCGGCCTGGGAGCGATTGGGGCCAGAACGTACGTTTCAATCCTGAAGGACGCTGAAGAGGTTGAGGTTGTCGGGATCTGTGATATAGACCGGAAAAAAGCCGATGAAAATGCTGCTGTACTGAACACCACCGCGTATTACGATGTGAATGAGATGTTCGACCAATCGGGGCTCGAAGCGATCATTATCAGCGTACCGCATTACGACCATACCCCGATTGCCATAGAAGCTTTTCGCAGAGGCCTGCACGTGCTATGTGAGAAGCCGATTGCCGTTCATATCAACGACGCGACAAAAATGATCGCCGCCTACGAAGAAGCTAAAGCCGCGAACCCGGGCCTGGTATTCGGCATTATGTTCCAGGAGAGAACCTTGCCGTTCCACCGCAAACTGAAGGACATTGTGGCCAGCGGCGAGCTGGGCAGATTGATGCGGGCGACGTGGATCAACACGAAGTGGTTCCGTTCCCAGCTGTATTATGACAGTGGAGACTGGCGCGCAACCTGGGCTGGGGAAGGCGGCGGGATTCTGACCAACCAATGCCCGCATAACCTGGACTTATATCAGTGGCTGTTCGGTATGCCGGCACAAATTCACGGCTTCGCGCATATCGGCAAGTACCACAACATCGAGGTGGAGGACGAGGTCACTGCTTATTTGGAGCATGAGAACGGCATGGTCGGCCATTTTATCGTAACGACGGCGGAATCGCCCGGAACCAACCGCCTCGAAATCGTAGGCGAAAATGGGACCTTGGTGTATGAGAAGGACACGCTTGTTCTGCATAAAGGCAGAACCTCGATGATCGATCATATTCAGAACACGCCTACCAAGTTTGAAAATATTGAAACGTGGTATACTGAAATTCCAGTGAACCGGAACGTGCCGAGCAACCACCCGGTCGTGTTCAAGCAGTTCATCCGCGCGGTCCATCACGGAGATGCGGAGCTGATTGCCCACGGAACGGAAGGGATCAATGGCTTGACCTTGGCGAATGCGATTATGCTGTCTTCCTTCACCCGTCAAACCGTCGAGCTCCCGATGGACGGCGACGCTTATGAGGCCCATTTGCAGGAGCGGATCCGGGGCTCGAAATATGTCAAGAAGAAAGCCGTCAGCGTGGAGTCAGAGGATATGAACGCTTCCTTCTCGAAATGATAGCAGAACACCCAGCCGTGGAGGCTGGGTGTTCGCGTTTCTCTTTGCTGCGGAGCCCCGGCATGGGTTCAGCTCACATGCGGCTCCGCCTGGTGCCGGTAAATACAATCTTTGCCGTTCCGCTTCGCCTTGTACAGGCACTCGTCGACAAGCTGGAACCACGCTTTTTTCATCGTGTTGCGGTTGTAGGTGGCGACGCCGATGCTCATGGTCAGTTTTTGCCCGGGCATTTCGGGAATGACGACGGTTCGAATGAGTCCCATCATTTTTTCACAGATCCCCAGCACTTCTTGCGCGGACTTGCCCACGAACAGCACGGCGAACTCCTCGCCGCCATAACGGAACGACATATCGTCGGGACCGAGCACCTCTTGAATAAGCGAACCGACCGTCTTGAGGACGACATCGCCCACCCAGTGGCCATACGTATCGTTAATCAGCTTAAAATTGTCAATATCCATCAGCGCCAGCTCCAGTGGCGTATCGTGCGGAATGTGCGAGATCAGATGATCCGCGTGCTCCTGGAACGAACGGTGGTTAAATAATTCCGTCAGCGCGTCCACTTTGGAGAGGCGGTCGATCATGACGTTGCGAATCAGCAAATCCTGCTCGCGGACAACGGATTCTTTCAACTTCTGCATCAGCGCCAGGCCGCGTCCCATAATCGCGAAGCAGAGCAGCGTCGTTGCCAGCATCACCGCCAAAGCGGCGATCACATCATAAGCGGTTATCTGAATGCCGTAGAAGGTCTGCAGCAGGGTGAGCGTCAGAAAGCAGGCGATGCCGAGGCTGGAGGCAAAGACGATATATTTTTTCTGAAAATAAATAGAAGAAAGTAGAATTGGAATGCCTAGCACCGCGTAGCTGTTCGACAACTCCGGAATGCTGAGGATAAACACACAGGCCATGGTCATCGTCCATATAATCATGATAAAATCACTATAGGATTTTAACTTATGAATGGCAAGGTAGCCGACTCCCATGATGCCAAGCTGGAGAACGATCGGGATAACGTGAAATTGTAGAAGGGTTTGCCGCCAGTCCTCGCCTTGCACGATTTCTACAAGCAGACTGAGTAATGAAGCGACTTCATAAGTAAGCAGAATCCACCAAAGCATGGAAATCAGTTTGCGATTCCAAACAGGATCATGAGCAGGAATTTGTTCCATTAAGGGGAGGCCACGTTCCTTTCAGGGCATGGGTCATGTGCATGTTGGCACGTTATAGGAATATTGTAAAGAATTTCACCCTCATTTAGCAAGTAGTTTAGAATGAGCGGACGGGAATTCTCCCCATTTCAATGGGGTAGATGAAAGTCCGCGTTGCCCGAAATCCCCCCTTGCGGGGATACAAGGGCAAACATTCACCATATGTAACCCGGAAATTATGGAACTCACTTGAACAACAACATCGTCAAAATGTTAAAGGGGATCTCTGCAAGAAAACTTTTTCTGAAGTTCCCCTACCTGAAAAAGAGATTATGGGGCGGTCATCTCTGGAACAGCAGCTTTTTCATAGAAACGATAGGTTCGATCTCCGAACAAGCGATAAAGAAGTACATCGAAAATCAAAAGAAAGGGGACGGCTAATGCAGAGAACCTATAAATTCCGTTTATATCCGACCAGAGAAGAGCAAGAAAATATTCATTTTGCACTGGAACGTTGTCGTCTCCTCTACAATCGATTGCTCGCCGAACGAATCGCAGCCTACAAGCAAACGGGAAAGAGCCCAACCTATTACGAACAAAAAGCAACATTGCCAGAGAGAAAACAGTACATACCCGAACTTAAGGGCGTTCATTCCCAAGTTCTTCAGCATGTTGTAGAGCGTCTGGACAAAGCGTACCAAGCTTTTTTTCGCCGCGTCAAAAATGGAGAGAAAGCGGGCTTTCCGAGATTCAAGCCGGAAAGTCGATACAACGCCTTCACCTACCCGCAAAGCGGGTTTTCCATAGAGGAAAAACATCTTCGGATTTCCAAGATCGGCAATGTGCGGATTCGACTTCATCGGCAGCCGCAAGGAACGATCAAGACCTGTACGATCATGGTCAAGAATGGCAAATATTACGCCTGCTTTTCTTGTGAAGTCGAGAACGTGCCCCTGCCAGCGTCAGAAAAACAGATCGGCATTGATCTGGGCATTTCCAAGCTTGCTGTCACATCAGACGGAGAGCGGGTCGAGTCACCCCAATTTCTTCGTAAAAGCGAAGAAAAGCTGAAACGAAAGCAGCGTGCCGTCTCGAAGAAAAAACGCGGTTCTAACCGCCGACGTAAAGCGGTATGCGAACTCGCCAGACTTCATGAGAAAGTAGCGAATCAACGTAAGGATTACGCCCATAAAGAATCACGAAAGCTGGTAAATACATATGGACTGATTGCTTTCGAAGACTTGAATATACAAAGAATGGTCAAGAACCATCATCTTGCCAAAAGCATTGCGGACAGCGGATGGAATGGGCTTGTTCAATTCGTGACGTACAAGGCTGAAAGCGCCGGTCGTCAGATTGTTCAAGTGAATCCTTACCGCACATCACAACGTTGCTCGAATTGTGGCGAAATCGTCAAAAAATCACTTGCTGTACGTGTCCATCAATGTTCCTGCGGATACGTGGCAGATCGGGACGAAAATGCAGCGATTAACATATTAAATCTAGCTTTGCGAGACATATCCTAGCATAGACGATTTCAATCAGGCCAGGAACTGGCCTTCAAGGAGGGACAAGGTTACGAGTCCCGATGATTTGAGAAGCTCGTCAATTCATTGACGAGAGGTTCACTAGAAGAGTTAATCGGATTTGGCAATAGGTGTTTACAGGAAAAAATGATAGAAAGAAGTCGGCAGGAGGATTATGGCTGCATATCAATATGGACATGCCTGGGAGCATTACAAGGACGAGCTGTCGCTGCTCGATAAAAAACTGGAGCTGATCTACCGGAAGCGTCAGCTCCTGACGCCGGATCCGCAGACGGATTCATTTCGCGGGATGTTTGTGTCGGAGGACGAGTTTCTCCGCCTGATTGGCGGGGTCGATCTCTATGATGACCTGCAGGAGGAGGAGGCCGGCTATCTGGCCGCCATCCGGGATATGGAGCAGGCGATTGCCGCCAGGCGCGAAGAGAGCCGCCGTCAGGGCGTATTTCTGCCGCTGGCCTATCTGACACAGGTGTTCGGCCTCTCCGCGATCGAGGAGCGGGTCGTGCTGCTGGCGCTGGCGGTGGAATTGGACCGGAAATATGAACGGATTTTCGGTTTTTTGCAGGACGATTTGACGGCCAAAGCGCCAAACGTCAGCCTCGCGCTGCAGGTTGCCTGCCGCACGCCGGAGGACATGCGGGCGGCGAGGGCGACGTTTCAGCTGCCGGAGGGCCGGCTGGCGCGCTATTTGTTGAACCGCGAGCTGCTTGAAGTCAGCGGCCCGACGCTGCTTTCCCGAGCGGTGCAGCTGGATAAGCGGATCATCGCCTTCCTGCTGGATTCGGGCGAGCTCGATCCGAAGCTGAAGCCGGGCGTCGCCATCGTCTATCCGGACGATGCGATCCCGCCTATGCTCGTGCAGGCGGACTTTCAGGAGCGCCTGCGGCGCTTCGTCACGCAGGCGCTGGAACAGCCGCCTGCGCAGCGGAAGCGGCTGGCCTTCCACCTGTGGGGGAACGCCGGCGCCGGCAAAAAGCTGCACGTGCAGCATCTCAGCCGCCACTTCAATCGGCCGCTGCTCGTAGCCGATCTCGCGGAGGTGGCGCTGCACGCGGAGCACTTCGAGGCGCACATCCGCGTCATCGTGCGCGAAGCGATCCTGCACCAGGCGATGCTGTGCTTCACGCGCCTGGAGCAGCTTTACCCCGAAGAGCCGGATCACGCCGCACAGCAGCGGCTCGCAAAGTTCCACGAGGTGCTGGACGGCTACGGCGGCACCGTGTTTTTGCTGGCCGGTGCGCACCACCGGCTGAGCTGGAAGCCCAAGGAGCGGCTCCTCCTTGAGCATGAACTGCCCGTTCCCGACGAGCGGGAGCGGGAACGGCTGTGGCGCACATTCGCCGATGAGCTCGGCGTCGGCGCAGGGCTGGACCCCCGGGTGATGAGCGGCAAGTTCCGCTTCACCCCCGGTCAGATTCGGCGCGCGCTCGAGCTCGCGCGCGGCTATTCGGCTTGGCAGGGCGAGGCCCCTGCCGGGGAGCCCGGCGCGTCGCTGCGCAGCGACGCGCTCTACCGGGCGTGCTACCAGCAGGTGCAGCACAAGCTGGAGCGCAAGGCGACGCGCATCGAGCCGCGCTACAAGTGGGAGGACGTCATCCTCGCACCGGAGCAGAAGGATCAGCTGCGCAACGCCTGCAATCAGGTGAAATATCGCGGCGTCGTGTACAGCGAGTGGGGCTTCGAGAAGAAGTTGGCCTACGGCAAAGGGCTCAGCATGCTGTTTGCCGGCCCGCCGGGCACCGGGAAGACAATGTCGGCGCAGGTCGTCGCCGGCGACTTGCAGCTGGAACTGTATAAAGTGGACCTTTCCCAGGTCATCTCCAAGTACATCGGGGAGACCGAGAAGAATCTCCACGAGATTTTTACCGAGGCGCAGATGAGTAATGCCGTACTGTTCTTTGACGAGACGGATGCGCTCTTCGGCAAGCGGTCGGAAGTAAAAGACTCGCACGACAAGTACGCGAACATTGAGACGGCCTATTTGCTGCAAAAGATGGAGGAATACCAGGGGATCACCGTGCTGGCGACGAACCTGCTGAACAACATTGACGAAGCGTTCCTGCGGCGGATTAATTACGTTATCAAATTTCCGTTTCCGGACAGCGAGTACCGGGAGAAAATATGGCGTTCCATGTTCCCGCCGTCCGCGCCGCTCAGCGATGAGGTCGATTTCAAATATTTGGCGCAGCGCTATGAGATCGCGGGAGGGAATATCAAGAACGTGGTGCTGTCTTCGGCCTTTCTGGCCGCGGAGGCGGGCGTGCCGATCAATATGGGACACATCATCCGCTCGATTCGACACGAACTGCAGAAGTCAGGCAAAATTCTCGCCAAGCAGGAGTGGGAAGACTACTAAAAATCCGGGATTGCCGTCTATGAAGCTCGTTTCCTGTCCATAGGGAGACCTGCTTCTTTTTTTATTTGAAAATACTATAGTCATCAATCGCTTTTGCAATTATAATAGAAAAAGGTACAGAATATGACATATTACTCATCATTTCAACACATACATAGGTATTTTGTGGTAGGAGTTGACTCCCATAGGCAATTATTCTGTCATCGCCGATGTCAGCACGTCATTAATCAAGCTTCTTCGGGAAAATATGACACCTGATCCGATCCCGCAGCCGGAAATGATAGGGCTTGCGTCACCGGTCGATAAGGGCGATTTTTATCTCTCGCTCTTTTTGTTCAACGTGCGTGAAAGCGGTGCAAATCGTCAAACCCATATGGTGTCCAGAGGCACCGACCAGATCCAGTTTCCGCCGATGGTCGTCGATCTCAGCTATTTGCTGACGGTGCAATCGCCAGCGGAGCTGCAGTCCAGGGCGCTAGACGAGCACCGTATTCTGGGAAGGGCGATGCAGGTGCTGTACGACAACTCGATTCTTCGCGGTTCGCAGACCGTTGGTACGCTGGCCGAGCAGGATGAAGAAGTCCGCATCGTCATGGAACCTTTTAAGGGCGAGAGCCTCACAAACATGTGGAATTTCGCCGATACGCCTTACCGGTTGTCCGTCAGTTATACGGTTGGTCCTGTATACATTGATTCAACTCGCATTAAAACGACCAAAAGAGTTACAGAAACCGATTTTCGCGTTGAAGGTTAGGGGGATGGTCTGTGGAACACATGGAACAGCTTCGCGTGTCACATTTAAAATCCCGCGTTTCCCTGGTTGTAGGCGTTGTCGATTCACTCACTTCTCAGTCTCCCCTTGGCAACACAACCACCGTTCACCTCGAGGGCACCCGTTCGAAAGCGATTCGCAAAACGAACGGTTCCTATATATTTAATGATTTAACGCCTGGCACGTATCTGGCTACGGTAACGAGCGAGTATTACTTCCAGGAGCAAGTGCGCATCTCCATCGGCAGCACGAATGCGATTGCGGTCGTGCAGCTCAGTCCCAAGCCCTCGTACCCTTTTTCACCCGGAACGCCATTGATTCGAATGATGCTGCACAGCAGCGCAGGAACCCCGCTGCAAGGCGCGGAGCTGCAAGCGGTTGTGCTGTCGGAAGACGGCGCACGCGCCAGATTAATGACGGAGCAGGCCGAACGCGGCAGCGAGGAGCTGACGCTTGGCTCTTTTACAGGCGGAGTGCTCGCTGGCGACACTTATCTGCTTCGAGGCCGGGGGGCGAAGGCATCCGAGGAGGTTATCCGGATCGCCGAGGTGCTGGAGCATCAGAAACGCTTTCGGCTGAGGGACAAGCTGACCAAGGCGTACGCGCGAGGCGCGCTGCTGATGCCCGTGCAGATGACGCGAAGCACAGAGCGGGGAGAGGTGGTTATTGCCTTCCGGGGGAATCGCATTCCGGACTTTACAGCCGATTTAATGATTTCATACGGATCGGCAAGCCAGCAAGTAATCAAAGAAGTTGCCGTGGCCGAAGGCGCAACGACGAATCTGGGCACGGTCTGTCTCACGCAACTCTAATTAGTAGAATGGACACGTCCATCTTCTATACAAAAAATGACAAGCAGAAAGGAGAGAACTGGTTTCAAGTCAGAGGTCAACATGATGAGCAAGGGATCGTGTCCACTGACGGAACTGGGGAACAATGGCTGACTATTTATCACCTGGGGTCTATGTGGAAGAGTTTGACAGCGGAGCACAACCGCTTGAGGGTGCAAGCACAAGTACGGCCGGGTTTATCGGGCTTGCGCAAAGAGGGGAAATCGAGGGCGTACCGCAACTGGTTACAAGCGTAGCCGATTTCCACCGTTTATTCGGCAGCTATCTGTCCGAAAACGAGTTTGGCGAGTACCGTTTCCTTTCTTACGCTGTTGAGCATTTCTACTTGAATGGCGGCTCCCGCTGCTTCGTAATGCGCGTAGCGCCTACGGATGCCAAAGTCGCGAGCAACCAGGATGCCGGCAACAAAGAAGCGGCGATTCTGAACATTACATCGAAGAACCCAGGTACTTGGGGTAACCAAGTACGCGTTGTCGTCGTGCCTTCGAGCAAAGCGAAAACGCAAATTTACGAAGTGCTGAGCGAAAAAGAATATCGCGTCAAAAATAACGCAGGCTTTAACGTTGGCGACGTAGTCGCTTTCGAAGCAGCCGGCGAAAAGCAATACAGCAAAGTTGTTTCTTCGCAAGACAACATCATCAAACTGTCCGATGCTTTGGACGGCGACGTTGTCGACAGCGGCTTGCTGGCCAGCAAAGTGCTTACAACTTGCGAGTTCACGCTGCATGTTTTCTACGGTGACGAGGCGGAAACTTACGAGAAAGTGTCTTTGAACATTTCGGCAGCGAACCATGTTGAGAAAATCATTGCCCGTTCCAACATCATTCAAGTGAAAGATTTGACGGAAGGCAAAGATCTTGGCGCAATTGCTCCTTTCGAGGTGCTCTCCGGCGAAGACGAGTCTGTCGGCAAATTCCAAATCGCGCTTTCCGGCGGCAGCAACGGTTCCATTGCGAACGTAACACCTGATATTTTCATGGGTGTAGACCGCGGTCCTGGCAAACGTACAGGCATTCAATCCTTTATCGACAACGATGTTGTTTCCATCATGGCGATTCCGGGTGTAACGGAGCCTACGGTACAATTGTCGCTCGTAGCGCACTGCGAGAACTTGGGCAGCCGCTTTGCGGTACTCGATATTCCGCGTGAGAAAACGAAAGTTGCCGATGTGATGACGCACCGCAACATTTTCGACAGCTCTTATGCAGCGATGTACAACCCTTGGCTACAAGTGTTCGATCCGCTGGATAAACGCAATATTTACATCCCACCGTCCGGTTCTGTCATCGGGATTTACTCCCGTTCCGACCAGTCTCGCGGTGTACAAAAAGCGCCTGCCAACGAAGTCGTACGCGGCGCGGTTGGTTTGGATTGCCAGTACAATAAAGGCGAGCAAGATATTCTGAACCCGCAAGGCGTGAACTTGATCCGTCATTTTGCCGGTCAAGGCATTCGCGTATGGGGCGCTCGCACAACCTCTTCCAACGGACTGTGGAAATATGTGAACGTAAGACGTTTGTTCATCTTCATTGAAGAGTCGATCAAAAACGGCACGAACTGGGTCGTATTTGAACCGAACGACGAGCAGCTGTGGGCACGTGTTCAGCGGACGATTGACGCGTTCTTGACGCGTGTATGGAGAGACGGCGCACTGATGGGCGGAAGTCCTTCCGAGGCGTTCTACATCAATATCGGCCGCAGCACAATGACGCAAGATGACATTGACAACGGCCGCCTCATCTGTGTGATCGGGGTCGCTCCGGTGAAACCTGCCGAGTTCGTGATCTTCCGTATTACACAGAAAACAAGAGAAGAATAGTCTGACGTTACGATATTTCACATAATGACGAAAGGGGTATCATATGGCTGGCGAACGTAGGGATCCATACCGCAATTTTAGATTTAGAGTGGAAGTAGAGGGTATTCAACAAGCTGGTTTCAGCGATGTGTCCGGGTTCGACGCATCCTTGGCGGTTATCGAGTATCGTGAAGGCAACGAAACGATCACGGCCCGGAAGCTTCCGGGTCTGGCTAAATACGGCAACATCTCATTGAAATGGGGGGTTACGGACTCCATGGATATGTACAACTGGTTGTCCGAGTCTATTCAAGGCAAGATCTCCCGTAAAACGGTTACGATCATCGCGATCAATGAAGAAGGCGCTGACGTAGCGACATGGCAAGTCATCGAAGCTTGGCCGACGAAATACTCCGCACCTAGCTTCAAAGGTACGGGGAACGAAGTCGCGATCGAGAGCTTGGAGCTTGCTCACGAAGGCATGACGCGCACGAAGTAAGACGAGGTTAGAGTAGGTGCCGGGGCGGCAAGCTCCGGTACCTGACTCTTCTTTTTAATTTAAACCTTAAGGGGGTACCGACATCATGGCTTTCAAGACAGAATACGAGTTTGAACTTCCTAGAGGCTACGTAGACGACAATGGCACGCTGCACAAACGCGGCGTTATGCGGTTGGCGACGGCGGCCGACGAAATTTTGCCGATGCGCGACCAGCGGGTACAGCAAAATCCAGGGTACTTGACGATCATTTTGCTGACGCGGGTTATTACGAGCCTGGGCGATTTACGTGCGATCGATACGCGCGTGATCGAGAAGCTTTTCACGGCGGACCTCGCGTTCCTGCAAAATTTTTACCGGCAAATTAACGAAATGGAAGTGCCTCGGGTTCACACATCCTGCCCGAAATGCGAACATGAGTTTAGCGTGGACGTGTCTTTTTTGGACGAGAGGGCGTAACGGGCTATCCTGTAGAGAAAATCTATGAGGAAGTAGGCTTTATCGCGTACTATTTCCATTGGCCGCACGATGAGATCATGGCGATGGAACACCGTGAACGCCGTAAATGGTGTGAGGAAATTTCCCGCATCAACCGCAATCTGAACGAAGAAGGCAAGAAACCGTCCGACAACCCGTTCGATGTGTTTCGGTAAGAGGGGAATGAAGAGATGAGCACGCATCCTTCCAAGCTGCGCAATATCAGCGGTGCTTTTCGTTTTAAAGTCGAACTTGACGGTCTGGAAGCCGGAGGGTTTTCGGAGGTCACCGGCATGAAGTCGGAGATTGAAGTGAAACCATTGTGGGAAGGCGGCGTGAACACGCACCCGCATTATATGGTGCAGCACGCGAAGAACCCCAACATTGTGCTCAAGCGGGGGATTGCGAGTTCGAGCGATCTCTGGGATTGGTACAATAGTGCGGCGCAGGGGAAAATCAAACGGAAAAACGGTTCAATTATTTTGAACAATGCCCTGGGCGATGAAGTGTGCCGTTGGGAATTCACGAGCGCATTTCCGGTGAAGTGGAACGGTCCGGATCTGAATGCCACCAGCGTGAATGTGGCGGTGGAGTCGATTGAGCTTGTTCATGAGGGCTTAAAGACGATTTTTAAAAAATAGCGGGGTTCATCCGGGATTGCTTGAGGTGATGATTGATGAAAGCTCGACAATCGCATAAATCCCGAGGGAAAATCAAGAAGGCTCCCGTGCGTTTCACCGCAAGCAAGATGCTGGCTCCGATGGATCGGGTTTCCAGGTCTTCGAAGCAATTTGCAAGCGGCTTAATGGGCAAGTATGGCTGGGATCAACGCAATTATTTGGGCATGTTTTCCCTTATTTTTAAGGGAAAAGGGTGGCTGTCCGAGAAGGAGTTCGCCAAGCTCGGCGCTTCCAGCGATCCAGCTTGGGTACTGCAGTTGGAACTGCAGCTGCAAAGTTTGCAGCATCCGGAATCGGCTCCACTGATTACCAAAGAGCGCACGATTCAACACTTGCAGCAGATGATCCTGCAGAGCGGACATGAGCGTCCGAAACAGTCTGCATCATTGTCTGCGGCTCCTGGGGAGCAAGCGCAAGTCGTACCGGCACCGCCTCCTCCTGCGGCAGATGAGCCTAAGTCCAAAAAACGCGGGCGTCCAAGCAAGAGGGATCTGGAGGAAAGGCGCGCAAGATTTGAGCAAGAAACGCAGGCTGCGCCCAAAAATGTTCATGTCGTGAATCATCATCACGTGACGAATAAGCAGCCGGTCATTCATGTTGTTAATCATCATCATACATCGATCACGCAGCGCGCGATCGGGCAGCTCGCCGCTTCGATCGGCATGCTGAGGCATGGCGTCATCGGCAGCAAAGAGCAAGCGTCTGATCAGCGTAATAGCATTCGCAGTTTGGGTGCGGATCGACCGCTGCAAAGTCCCTTTCAAGTATGGCTCAGACAGGCTGTTCGCGAGGCAAATGGACCCGCATCTTTTCATGCGGGAGAGCGAGAGGTTCAGCGCAAGAAGGTCATCAATCAGGTGAACGTTGCACAGCACGTGGAGGCCGTTCGCCGTGCATCGCAGTGGATGGCGGAGTTTCAAAACGGAAGCATAAGTACGAATGAGCAGCAAAGTGTGTCAGGGGCGCTTGGCGCGAAGTTTTCCCGGCAAGGGCAGCCTACACTTCTACATGCTGCTAAGCAATTGCTGCAGCAAGTTACGAAACCGCAGCTGCAACAAGGCGCTGTGAGCCTGTATACAACAAGCTCGCCTGAGATGGATATGTCGGTATGGCGTCAGCCTGCCGAAGTGAATGCATCCCAGGGGAATTGGAAGTTAGGGGAAGGCCCTTTCTCCAATAGTGAAGTACCGAGTGCGGTTCAATTTATCCAAAGTTTGCTGATGAAGCATACGGAGGGCCAGACCCCAAGCATTCAACAGCCTTCGTCTGAAAGAGAAACACATGCAAGTTCGGCACAAACGCAAACCGCAAGCAGTCCGTCTGCTTCGATTGCACAAGGATATTTGGCAACCGGCGAGCAGCTTCTGCCGATCAATGCCATAAGTTTAACCTCGCGTGTGCCAAGGTTTATGCAAGCTGCTTCTTCGGTGATGACCCATCGGCAGCTAGTAACCGGCAGCACAGTGCCCCAAGGGGAACGTGGGATTCAAAGTCCGTTGGAACCTGAGGCGGTTCAAGCGGATGCAGTGTGGGTTCGTCCGGCGAGTCAAGCGGGTGAGCAAACCGCAGAGCAACAAACAAGTCATCATCAAGCCAACCTACAAGCGAGCCAAGATGCCGGTTTACCAGTTTCACGTTCGCTGATAGAACGTGAAGATCAGGCAAGCAAGACCGAACAGCTCGAACAACGACCTGTAAAAAGAAAGCGTGGTCGGCCTCGGAAGCATCCGATCGTTGAACCCGTTCATCAAGAACGTAGGGGAACGGCTGCAAAGGCGAATGAGCCTGCACCGATTGCCGAACAATTAAGCGAGGGCACTGGCAGCAGGATGTCTCCTTCTGTAGAAGAAGAGAGATCGCCCATTGTAAGAAGAGCCGCAGCACAAGTAAAGCGTGAAGATTTGCTGGCGACGTATCCAAGCCGTATTTTTAGAAAAATGACGGAGTATCACCCAGGTGATTCCCTGTCCTCGGCGCGGAAAATCCACAGCAATGAGAACGCGATGCAGCAGCTCGTTACCTGGCAACGACAATCCTCTTCTAACGATTCGTCGATTAGAAGTATTGATAATAGCAACAGCACTCAACAAGCTGGACCAGCGTTATATGGAACGAGAGAAACAGTTGAAATGAAAGAAACGCTGCGAGGCGATCTTGCCTCCAGCGTATTGGCCAAAGCGAGCAAGCGTCTAGGCGATTCCGCTATGGCATCGTCGGTATCCGCAGGGAGGCAATCGGCTGAGCAAGACGGCATTGCGCCGGATGCTGCGACCAATCGTCTGCGGGCAAGTGAGCTCGCTGTGGAAGTTGCAGCGAAGAACAGGCAGATGGCCGGTGAGCGGACTCTGGTGAGCGGCATACAGCCTGTGTCAGGGCGTGGAGCGAGAAGTGGCTCGCTTCTGTTCCGAAAGCAAGGTCAGCCGTCTTCCCCACAGCCGGGTATGATGGACAATGTACAGCGTCAGCTTCGGCAGGCGGATATGGCAGCGCCGGTTGAGCAGCAAGCTGGCATGCCGGTATCGCCTTTGGCTGCGAAACGGCTGGAGGCAGCTGCACAGCTCCACACGGCAGGGCTTCAGGCCGGAGAGCTGGCGGCGCGAGTCATGCAGCGCAGTGAGCGCTTGGCGCCGCAACCGCGGAAGGCATTGGCTGAGAGGCCAACGGTTTCGGCAGGACGAGGGACGGTTGTACAAGCTCACCGCGTTGCGGCTGGGCAGATCCATGAAAGGCAAGCGGAGGCGGTTGGGGAAACGCGTTCCAATCCGGAGCCTGCGAAGAATGGTCCGGCTCCAGAGGCGGCAAGTCATGCAAGCTTTACAGAAGTACGCGAAGCATCGATGGTGCCTATTTCCTCCGCTTCGCACCGTCAATCGCTTGAGCTTGTGCGCAGAAACGGCGAGTTAACGAACGTAGAGCGCGTACGTATGCAGCGGACAGCTATTCATCGCAGAATTGAAGCGAGTCGGGCAGGACTGCCGGATGTTGCAGCCAAGCAAGATCCGGGCATCCCCACAAGGCGGGACTCCATCACACATCCGGAACTGCGAGACGGCCTGCTCGCCAGCAGGGAAGCAGGTCCGGAAGGAAACAGCCGGCTGCTAAGCGCGAGACCGCCGCAGCTCACGCTGCGTGCTGGGCGTGTGGAGCAAGGCGGCTTCGTGAGACGGAGCGCTGCAGCGGAAATTCAACCGCTGAAGGAGAGCGAGCAGCCGCATGTTACGGCTGAGCGCATCCATGAGCAGGATATAGCGCCTGTCAGTATGGTGCAGGCGCGAAGAAGCGGTCCGGCAGCAGACCCTGTATCTGCGGAGTTGCTGGAGCAGATGCAGGAGGTGTTACGGTCCGTCGAGGCTGACGATCGCACGGTTACTGAGCGGTCTGAGCGCACTTCGGATACTGGAGCGGCACCTCAGGCGGAAGAAAATGTGCCGGAGGCTACGGAACGGCAAGGGAATACGGAATCTGCTTCTGTTGTGCCGGCGCGGGCTTCGGAGCTTATCGTTGACGCAGGATTGCAGCAGGATCACATCGAGCCACTCGAAGCGATGGAACGCTCGCCTGGCCGACTACAGTTTGCCAATAGCAAGCTGGTGGAGGATGGAGAGAACCGGCCTGCAGGGGTGCAGAGACAGGTGGACGAGACTACCGAGCACGTTGCACAGGGGACGTTAGTCCCTTCGCAGCGAGCTGAACAGATGAGTCTGCTGTACCGGATGCACGAGCAGGCGAGCGAGTCCGCACTGCGCAGCAGTGTAAGGGGCTTGAGCTCGCTAAGCGAAGGGCTAGCGGTGCGGTTGCAGGGCATTGGACCTGCTGCGCAGCTTGGGGCTGAGCAAGGCTCAGCGCAGCGCAGCCAAGGCATATGGCGTGCGGCGCAAGCCGAGCACTTGCAGCGGCGTGGGCGCGCCGCCGACCGCGAGCGGGCGCCGCTGGCCGGGCCGGGGGGCTTGAGCGCGGCTGCACAGCAGCGCGCTGAGTTCGGCGCTGCGGCTGCTGCGCAGGCCGCAGGGGTACACCGCCTGCCCGCCCTCGGGCCGGGCAGGTTGACGCAGGCGGCGGCCATCGGCCGCGCCGCCGGGAGTTTGGCTGGCGCGCCGAACGCCGCCAGCGGGGGCATGCAGCCGCTGGCACCGCAGGTGCAGCGGCAAGCGCGAGTCGGCACCGAGCGAAGCGGTGCCGCAGCATTAACCGGCGCGCTCGCGAGCAGCGCCGGGCTCACACCTCGCGGCCTAGGTCGCGCGGGGATGGAACCATCAGCGGCTACGGAGCCGCTGATGGCAGGACCAACGGCCAGCGTGCTCGCGAGCAGCGCCGGACTGATCTCGCGCCGCCTAGGCAGCGCGGGGATGGAACCATCAGCGGCTACAGCGCCGCTGATGGCAGGACCGACGGCCAGCGCGGTCGGAAGCAGCGCTGGACTGATCTCGCGCCGCTTAGGCAGCGCGGGGATGGAACCAACAGCGGCGGCAGCGCCGCTGGGCAGCGCATCAAACGGTGCGCTAACGAGCAGCACCTCAATGACCCCGCGCCGTCTAGGCAGCGCGGTCATCGAACCAACAGCGCCATCATCGCCGCTGATCACTACATCAACGGCCAGCGTGCCAACGAGCAGCGCCGCAATGACGCAGCGCCGACTCGCCAGCACCGGCACCGAGTCGATCACGTCCAATGCGCCGAGCCGATGATCACGGCACAAAGTACACCGCTGCCGAGCAGCGCTGCCGCATCACAGAGCATGACCGCGTCCGGGGCTGCCACCGCGTCACCGATGCTGACTCCTGCGCCTGCGGACATGCAGCTTCAGACGCAGCGCACGGCGATCATGCCGACGTCAGCGAGCGCACCCATGCACACGGTGCCAGTCGAGCAAATTCAGCTCTCCCCGAACGTTGGGATGGGACAGCCGCCAAGCACTGCTGAGCTGCCGGCATCGCTGGCAGCGATTCTGGAGCATAAGCAATCGCCAATCAGTTCACTGGCGGAGGCGCCGCTCGATTTGGACTGGCTGAGCCCGAGGCGTGCGGAGCCCGAGAGCCCGTTAGAGCCGCAGGCCCCGCAAGCGCCGCCGGAGTTGACGGAGCAGCAGGTGCAGGAGCTGATCAAGCAGCTGCCGCCGATCGATATTTCCAAGATTGCCGAGCGGGTTTTCCGCGAAATCGAGAAAAAGATGCGGTTCGAACGGCAGCGCCGGGGCTATTGACTGAAATGCCTGCAAATCGGCAGGAATTTTCTACAAAGATGGCCTTTTTGGCAAGATGCCTGCGAAAAAGCAGTTTTTAAGTCGTGTTCGCTCGAAATTGTGAGTTTTCGTTCCTAATTCCTGCCGAATCGCAGGAATTGAGTGCGAATCAGGCAAGGATCGAGGAAATCCCTGCTTTTTCGCCGTTTTGATATGAGATACCCAGGAAATTACCAACATCCCGTTAGAAAGGACTGGTCCCATGGCGCTCAAGAAAGCGATGATTATCGTTCACAAGGGAAGCAAAACCGAGAACGTGAAAGTGATGTTTAATCCGGGTGAATACACCATTGACACGAACAACAGCTATTCTTGGAAAACCGTGCCGGGGCTGTCCATGCCGATCGCTCAATTTGTAAGCGGGGGTACCACGACGCTAACGATGGATCTGTTTTTTGACACCTATGAACAAGGGACGGACGTTCGCGAGCTGACCCAGAAAATTTCCGGCTTGCTCGACGTTGAGAAGGAGATTCACGCTCCGCCGCTGTGCCGTTTTGTGTGGGGATCGCTGGATTTTAAAGGCGTTGTCGTCGGCGTCAATCAGCACTTCACGATGTTTCTGGACACCGGCGTGCCGGTGCGCGCGAAGTTGAAAGTCACGTTCAAGTCGACGCTGAGCAAGAAGGATCAACTGAAGCAAATTCCACGCCATTCCGCGGACCGCACTAAGCTGAAAATGCTGAATCAAGGCGACCAGCTCTGGACGCTTGCCGCGAATGAATATGAAGACCCGACCCTGTGGCGGGAGATCGCCAAAGCCAATGGGATCGATAATCCGCTGAAAGTCGCTACGGGACGCCGCGTTTCGGTTCCGAGGTTGGACTAGCCCATGGCTCTGGATCTTGAAACAAGTTCGTTCACATACGACGATTTAGCTAAAAAATATAAAGATTTTGAAGCACCGGCCTATCTGATCTCCGTAGACGGCTCCAAAATCTCGGATGACATCGCCATCGACTCGCTGCGCGTGGAAACGACGATCGATGGGACGGCGGATTCCTTTTCGTTTCGTATTATGAATGCGTACGACATCACCAACAACGAGATCAAGTGGATTTCCACGTTCACGTTGGGCAAAGCGATCGATATTAGCCTGGGTTATGTCGACAAATTTACAGCGGTGTTCACCGGACATATTACCTCGGTTGTGGCGGAGTTTTCGGCGGAGGGGGAGTTCGGCCTGATTGTGAGGGGCATGGACATCTCGTACTTGATGATGAAGGGGACGAAATCCCGTTCCTGGAATAAAAAGAAATACAGCGACGTTGTCGAGGAAATCGCCAAAACATACGGCCTCAAGACGAATGTGGACGCCACGACGACTGAATTCCCGGCGCTCGCGCAGAGCAACAGCAACGATTATCATTTTATCCAGAATCTCGCGAATCTGGTGAATTACGATTTTTTCGTCGTCGGCAAAAATTTATACTTCCGCAAGCCGCTCACCGCCACTACAGCTGTTATGACACTGGAGATGGGGAAAACGATCAATTCGCTGTCCATTGATATGAATTTAGCGGAGCAACTGACCGAGGTTGTGGTGCGCGCTTGGGATAACAAAGAGCTCAAGGTTATTGAGGGCAAATCAGCCAGCATCACGAAGCTCGGCGGCAACAGCAAGACAGGGAAAGATCTACTTTCCTCGAAAGGTGATTTTGTGGAGCACATGTACACGAATGTGACTTCGCAGGAGGAAGCAAAAAGCTACGCCAGCGCAATCCTGAATCGTCGGGCCATGCGATTGATCAGCGGCACGGGGGAATGCGTCGGCATCCCGGAAATTCGCGCCGGGCGCTACATCAAGCTGAGCGGCGTCGGCAAAACGTTCGACCAGCCCTATTACATCACCGGAGCTACCCACATTTACGATGACGAAGGGTATGTGACCCGGTTTCAGCTAGGGGGGAATGCGGTCTAATGTACAAGTCACCCGATTTTACGATTGGCGGTATTTCCGATTTTACTTCCCAAAAAATGAACGGCGTGATGGTCGGTATTGTGACGAACAATAACGATCCTGACAAGCTGGGGCGGGTGAAGCTCAAGCTTCCGATGCAGGAGACGGAGACCGAGACGGACTGGGTTCGCATAGCTACGCTGATGGGTGGCAAAGAGATGGGTTCCCTGTTCATCCCCGAGGTGAACGACGAGGTGCTCGTCGCCTTCCATTTGGGCGAGCTGCGGATGCCTTTTGTCATCGGCTCACTCTGGAACCCGAAGAATAAGCCGCCGGCTCCGGCGGACAAGAACGATTTGCGGATGATTAAATCCCGCTCTGGCCACGAAATTTCGTTCAATGACAAAAGCGGCGACGAAAGCATCACGATTAAGACGAAAAAAGGCCAAGTCATTGAGCTTAAAGATAAAGACAGCTCCATCGCAATTGCCGACGACAGCGGCAACAACAAAATTACGATCAAGGGCGGCTCGGCGAACGAAATCTCGATCGTCAGCTCGACCTCCAAAATTACGATGAACGCCAAAGGCGACGTCGCGATTGAAAGCTCGAAGGAAATCAAGATCAAGTCGACGCAGGTGAACATCGAAGCGTCGGCTACGATGGCGCTGAAAGCCGGCGCCTCGCTGGATCTGAAATCGGACGGCATCATAAACATCAAAGGCAGTTTAGTCAAAATCAACTAACTCGGGGAGCGTGACGAGATGTCGGAGGCATTTTTGGGACGGGGCTGGAAGTTCCCGATTCAGGTCGATCCTGCCACAGGACGAATCCGGATGTCCGAGTATGAGGAAGACATCGCGGAAGCGATCCGCGTGATTTTGGGCACGACGCAAGGGGAGCGCGTGATGCGCCCGTCGTTTGGCTGCGGCGTGCAGGAGTTTATTTTTGGTACGACGGATGACACGACGCTGCACCTGCTGAAGACGAACATTGAGGAAGCGATCCGCAACTGGGAGCCTCGGGTGGAAGAGGTCGAGGTACGGTGCGTGCCTGAAGCAGATGATCCAGCCAAGCTGAAAATCCATATTTCTTATTTGGTGCGTACGACGAACAACTTATTTAACCAGGTGTATCCGTTCTACTTATTTGAAGGCTCCAAATAGAAAGAGGCTGCGGAATTGATGATGACATGTGCAAGAAAGGAGGTGCAACAGTGCTGCCTCCAAAAATTGACGCCCGGGACATCCCTGATCTGATCGCGCAAATGAAGGACATGGTGCCCTTCTATACGCCGGAGTGGCGCTTCACGCCGGAAGACCCGGATCCGGGCACGGCATTGTTTCTCATGTTTGCGGATATGTTCCACGACAACATCAAACGGCTGAATAAGGTGCCAACGAAAAACCTAATCTCGTTCCTCAACATGTTCGACGTGACGCTGCTGCCGGCAAGGCCCGCAAGTAGTTACCTCACGTTTGCGCTGAACGAGGGGACGAAGGAGTCGGTGTTCATTTCGGCGGGTACGCAGATTGGCGCTGCGCTGGAAGATGCCATGATCTTGTACGAAACGGCGCGCAGCGCGCTGCTGACGCCGGCCGTGATGACGAGCGTCTATGTCACCAGCGCGCGTCAGGATCGAATTTTGCGCATCGGCGACGACTTCTTGGCGGCAAGCCGTCAAGGGCTCGCGCTGCCGAAGAAGCTGTTTAATCTGCAGGAAGGCGAGGATCTTCAGGCGCATGCGATGTTTGTGGAGCATAGCGGACTGTTCACCGTGACGCATCCTGCACAGATTGAGATTGAATTCCGCAATTCGACGCGCCGTTTTGAAGAGCAGGATATTGCCGCTCAGCTTGCCGATCCGCTGCTCACGGAGTGGCTGTATGCCACAGCCGAGGGCTGGAAGCCTTTTGACCGCGTGGAGACGCAGGGGAACCGGGTCATTTTGCATAAAGACGTGCAGGCCGAGATCGCCCTGGCGGACGTGAACGGCATCGCCGGAAGATGGCTGCAATGCCGCTTGACGCCGCATTCCATGGAGCGCAAGTCGCTTGCGGAGAGCCGCTTGGCGATGGATCATATCGCTTTCAAAACTGATTACGCAGATACGCTGGAAACCGGCGGCATTGCACCTGATCAAATGTTTTATAACGATATTGATGCCGATCCTGCGGGCTTTTATCCGTTTGGCGATCAGTTCGCGTTATACGGTTCTTTCTATATTGGCAGCCAGGAAGTGTTTACGAAGACGGACGGAGATATTCGGCTGAGCTTCGGTTTGCAGGCGATTGAGAACCGTTTTGGGCCGGAAACGAAGGACAACATTGACTGGAAGCTCGTGATGAAGAAGTCCAAGTTCGACAAAGATCCGGTGAAGCACGTGACCGTGCTGCAAGTCGCTTGGGAGTATTGGAACGGTACGACGTGGGTCAGGCTCGATGTCCATAAAGACGCGGAGAAACTGTTCTATTACCCAACGGAGCGCAAAGTGCAAAAGGAAATCCGTTTCCGCTGTCCGATCGATTTACAGCCGACCTCGGTCAATGGCAATGAGAATCGCTGGATTCGGGCTCGTATTCTGCACATCGAGAACGCGTACGAGCCGCAGGCGCTGTACTTATCGCCTTGGATCGACGAGGTGCTGCTGACGTATGCGTATGATGATCGTCTGTACGAAGCGGAGCGCTGCCTCGCGTTCAATAACACGGTGTTTGAGGACCGGACGAAGCACAGCAGACAGCTGATGGGCGGATTTGAGCCGTTTCAACCGTTGGAAGGTCGGCACCCTGCGCTCCTCTTCTCGTTTGATACACAGCCGGTCAAAGGGCCGATTTCCCTTTTCGTATCGGTGAAGCAGCAGCGGTTCTCTGAGCACGATGTGCCGATGCTGGAATGGGAGTATTTGCGGGCAGGGCTGCTGCCGGGAACTCCGGCGGAGTGGACGGCGCTGAAAGTGATCGACGAGACGAACGGCCTGACGCAGAGCGGAACGGTGCAGTTTGTCGGGCCGGCCGATTTTGCGGAGGCGCCGCTTTTTGGGCAAACGGGGTATTGGATTCGCGCGGTAAACCGGGATGATTTGTACGAGGATCTGACAGGCCGCATTCATATTCCGACGATTCAGGGTTTTTATATGAATACGGTGCGGATTTTGCAGCAGGAGACGATTACGGGCGAAATTCCGGAAGTGAAGGACCTGGATGAAACGGAATATCAATTGAGCCGGACAGGCATCGTGTCGGAGGAGGTCTGGATCGACGAAACCGACTATGTTACGGAGGAAGAGCTTGCTGAATATGAGCAAGTTGGAACGCCGCTGACGGATGTGCGCCGGGATACAGACGGCAATCTGCTGAACGTTTGGGTGCGCTGGACGGAAGTTCGCGATTTGACGGAATCCGGTTATCGGGACCGGCATTATGTGATTGACCGCACGTTCGGCCGCATTCGCGTCGGTGACGGTGTGCATGGGATGCGGCCGCCGAAGGGCGGGCTTGAGCAGATGAAGGTGAACTATCAGGTCACGGCAGGTCAAATCGGCAATGTCGGTGCACGGCAGATCAATCAGATGCAGGATTCGATCGCTTTTGTCGGGGAAGTGTACAACCCGGAACCGGCGTCCGGAGGCTGTCAGGCCGAGAAGCTGGAGGCGGCGCTTGTGCGCGGACCTGAGCTGCTCAAGCATCGGAATCGGGCGGTTTCCGCCAGGGATTACGAGTGGCTGGCGCGCGAGGCGTATCCGAACATTGCCAAGGTGACGTGCATTCCGAACATGAACGCCTATATGGAAAAAGAGATCGGCGCGATGACGCTCGTCGTGCTGCCGAAGGAAGGCCAGCTCGGCAGCGCTTCGTTCCCGGAACTGAAGAAGCAGGTGGAGCGGTTTATATTGAAACGCGCCTCAGGTCTCGTTGCATTCCCGGAGCGCTTGCAAGTGATCGAGCCGGTCTATATGGAAATCTCCGTCTCCGCCATCGTGGCGGTGGAGGGCATGGATGCCGTCGTGCAGACGGAAATCCAGGCGTTGGACAAGTTGACGCGGTTTCTTGATCCGCTGACAGGCAATTTTGATCAGAAGGGCTGGGCGATCGGTCAGCAGATCCATCCTTCCGTCTTTTATGCGCTGCTGAAGTCGATTCGGACGATCAGTCACGTCGAGAAGCTGTACATGACCGTGTACAAAATCGAGGATGGCGAGCGCACGGAGCTTGACGTGAATCGTCTGCCTTCCCTGCCGCACGGCATTGTCGTCAGCGGGAAGCACAAAGTGGTTGTGAACGCATTATAGAGCGCATATTTCGCAAAAAGGAGGTGAGCACAAGTGCTGCCAATCCCGAATTTGGATGATCGGATGTTCGAGCAGATGGTGCTGGAAGCACGGAAAACGATTCCGAAGCTGTACCCGGAATGGACCGATGAGAACGAGCATGACCCCGGTATTACGCTGCTACAGCTCATGGCTTGGGTGACCGAGATGCAGCAGTATTATTTGAACCGGGTGACGGAGCGCAGCGAACGGAAGTTTCTCAAGTTGCTCGGCATCCACCCGCAGCCGGTGAAGTCGGCAGAGTGCGAGGTGACGTTTACCGGCGCGGCGCAGCAGCTTGTGCTCCCGAAAGGCACGCCGCTGACGGCGATGGATCTGCATTTTGAGACGTTGGACACGCTGGATCTGGTGCCTGCGGTGCTGGAAAAGGTGCTCGTTCGCACGGAGACCGCCGCTGCGGACTACAGCTCGAACAATCAGGCGAAAATTGCCTTCTATTCGTTCGGTGCGGAGGCGCGCAAAGGGGCGCATTTGTACTTGGGTTTCGATCGGGCGCTGCCGGTGGGTACGGAAATTTCCCTGCACGTTCAGCTCTATGATCGCTATCCGGTGGGGATGAGCCAGGCCGAGTCCCGGTCGGGGCTGACGCTGTCGACGGCGCGCGTCGTCTGGTCTTATGCCGGCGCGGGCGTGGGTGGGCAGTCGGAGAGCTGGCTGCCGGTGGACAGTGTGAGCGATGCGACGGTGCATTTCACGCAGAGCGGCGAGATCAAGCTGCAGCTCCAGTCGGAGATGAAGCCGATGTCGCTGTATCCGGCGGATGACCGCAGCCGGTACTGGCTCTGCTGTACACTGGAGGAGGACGGCTATGAGCTGTCGCCAAAAATCGAGAAGGTGACACTGAATACGGTGCGCGCCGCAGAACAGATGACGTACAGCGAGGTGACGTCGTGGAACAGCTCCGGCGAGCCGGGGCAAGAGTTCGAGGCGAGCTCTTACCTTGCGTATACCGGCCTGCACACGGTGCAGGTGCGGGACGAGCTAGGACGCTGGCGCGACTGGCATGTTGTCGCGGATTTGGGGGCCTGCGGCCCGGCCGATCGATGCTGCGAGTTGCACCAGGATTCGGCCCGCCGGACGACCCGGCTTCGCTTCGGCAACGGGACGCACGGGCTTGTACCGCCGCAAGGCGCGAAACAGGTGCGGCTTGTGGCATACACGGCTGCGTTCGACTACAGCCGGTACGTGGGCAGTACGAAGGGTCTGCCTGGCCAGACGCTGGAAATCTCGCGCGGGCGTGTGTACAAGCCTGACAGCCTGCTGTTGCAGGTCGGGTATATCCCACGCGGTGAAGACAGCGTCGTCTGGGAGGACTGGACGGCCGTGGACGACTTCGATAATTCGAAGTCGACGGACCGTCACTACGTCTACGACGCTGGGGAAGGCACGATCCGCTTCGGGAACAACGAAGCGGGGCTCGTCCCGCGCAAGGCCGGGGAACCGAACATTCGGTTCCTGGCGCTGCAAGCGGGCGGGGGTGTGCGCGGCAACGTCAAGGCGGGGCTCGTGACGGGCATGACGGCGGCTGCGACGGGGGACCCGGGCGTCAGCGTGACGAATCCGTTCCCGGCGCGTGGCGGCCTCGAGGCGGAGACGCTCGCGCAGGCGAAGCTGCGCGTGCAGCGCGAGCTGGCCGCGCCGACGCGCGCGGTGACCGCCGAGGACTACGAGGCGATCGCGAAGACGGCGCCGGGGCTGCGCGTGGCGCGGGTGAAAGCCATCCCGTTGTATAAACCGGGGATGCGGGATTTTCCGCGCGTCTCGGCGCAGGCGCAGATGACGGTGGTTGTCGTGCCGTACAGCGAGAGTGACAAGCCGCGTGCGGGCAAGGGCTTTTTGCAGACGATCAAGATGCATTTGGAGCGGTACCGGCTTCTTACGACGGAATTGCATGTGATTCCGGCGGAATATATTAAGGTAACGGTTCACGCGGTCGTCGTGATGGAACCGAAATATAAGAGCGAACAGCGAGCGATTTTGCTGGAGCTGAAGAAGCTCCTGCAGCCGATGGACCGCGGGCAGGGTGCGGAGGGCTGGCGTTTTGGCCGGACGGTGTACAAAGGCGACATCTACGGTGTCATTTCCAAGATGAAAGGCGTCGCCTACGTGCAGGACATTTGGCTCGACGCCGAGGGCGAGGGCTTCCACAAGGACGGCGCCGGGGATATTCATATCCCGCCGTACGCGCTGGTCTACTCCGGCGATCACGAGGTGGAGACGATCGGGATTACGGATTTGTAACGGGATAGCGGCTCAGCGCACAGTACACATAGGTGCTGCAGCCGAGTGCCTGCTGAGTTAAGAGTGGTTTACCCCCGCTATTTTCTGAAAAGTTGCGCGCAAGTGAGAAATAAGGGTGGTAAACCCCTGCTTATAGGTGGGGAGGGCTCGGATGACATGCGTTTCCAACTAGTTAAGAGTGGTTAACCCCCGCTATTTTCCGAAAAGTGGCGCGAAAGTGAGAAATAAGAGTGGTAAACCCCTGCTAATGGGTGGGGAGGGCTCGGATGACGTGCGTTTCCAACTAGTTAAGAGTGGTTTGCCCCCGCTATTCACCGAAAAGTGGCGCGAAAGTGAGAAATAAGAGTGGTAAGCCCCTGCTAATGGGTGGGGAGGGCTCGGATGATGTGCGTTTCCAACTAGTTAAGAGTGGTTCACCCCCGCTATTCGACGAAAATTGGCGCGAAAGTGAGAAATAAGGGTGCTAAACCCCTGCTAATGGGTGGGGAGGGCTCGGATGACGTGCCTTTCCAACTAGTTAACAGGGTTTACCCCGAACGATCTAAGAAACGAGGTGACGAACGATGCAGGATGGACAAACGTTTTTTTCGCTGAACAAGCGGTTGGATTGGGAGCAAGGCTATGATGCGAATATTGCGATGTCGGATCAGGGCTTTTCGATCCAGCAAACGGACAAATACAGCATTCACCGCATCGTTCGCACGGATGAGCTGGAGGGCATTCCCGGCATCGTCGATATGACGGTGGGACCGGGGCGCAAGCTGATTCTGCTCGACGAGTCGGCGAGCGTGTGGGTCTATGACGACGAAAGCCGCCATCGCGAGCTGCTGTTCCGTCACGGTCACGAGCTGTTCAGTCCGCAAGCGATGCTGGCGTCGATGGCCGATCTGCTCGTCATCGCAGATGCGCATGAAGGCAGTGAACGCAGGCTGGCCGTGTACGCGATCTCCAATGGCCAGACGATGTGGGCGGTGCAGGAATGGGAAGGGCTGAAGCTGTATCCGCTGGCCGTAAATACGAAGTTAAAAACCGCCAATCTGCTGTACGTAACGGTGCCACTGGACATTGAGATTGGTATGAATGGAAGACCCGAAGTCCCGCCGGGCGGCCGGATCGGCATTATGCAGTGGAGCTCGGCCGGGGAGGTGCTCCGCGTGTTCGAGCACGAGGCGCTGAGCATGACCGAAGCGACCCCGCTCTCAAAGCTGCATGACCGCTATTATACGGCGGCGGCCGACGGGACGCTGGCGCTGCTCGATACGCAGCTGCGAACGGTCACCGTTTTCCATGAGGATGGGCGGGAACCGCTGCTTTTTCAGCTGGAGCAGGAGGGGCGCTTTGCCGGAATTTCCATTGATACGAATCATAATCTCTATATAGGGGATAGCGGATATGCGCAGCAGGAGGGCGTGACGGAGCGGTTCATTCTCAAATACCGCGGCAACGGCATCCCGGCAGACAAAGTAACAGGCTTCCGCGGTCGGGCGGATAAAATGACGATGGACAGCCGCGATCGGCTATACGTATTCGACCGGCTCAGCGGGCAGATTACGCTGCTGGATCTCCGGGCGCGTACGATGCTGCTAGAGGGCAGCCAGCTGCCGGAAGCCGTGTACTTTTCGGCGGATCTGGATACGGGCGATACGGAGACGATCTGGCACAAAATCCGACTCGAAGCCAACATTCCCGAGGAGACGCTAGTGCGGTTTTCGTATTTTGCCTCGGATGAAAGTGAAGGGTTGATTGACGGGGATTACCTCAATTACACGAGCTACCTGACGGACCCGACGATTCCGGTTCAGACGAAGCTGATGGCGACAGCGGGACTATGGTCTGAGCCGATTCTGAATCCGAAGGATGCGCTGATTGACGCGCAGGGGCGGTATCTCTGGTTCAAAATCGAGCTGATCGGCAGCGAGCAGAAAACGCCGTTCATTCGCAAGCTTCGCGTCTACTTTCCGCGGACTTCGCTGATTCAGTATTTGCCGCCGATGTACCAGCAGGACGATACGCACAGCCCATTTCTAGAGCGGTTCCTGGCGATGTTCTCCACGTTTTTTGACGATATGGAGGATAAGATTGACCGGATTTCGTCGCATTTTGACCCGGATGCGGTGTCGGGGACGTATCTCGAGTGGCTGGGCGGCTGGCTGGCGATCACCGAACATGAGGCGTGGGGCGAGAAGAAGCTCCGCGAGCTGATCAAACGGGCGCCGGAGCTGTATAAGCTGCGGGGGACGCGCGAAGGCCTCCTGAACATGCTGCAGATTTATACGGGAACGGAAGCGTTCATTCTCGAATACTTCCAGTTCAGGCAGATGCAGGAGACGTCGGAGCTGCGGAAGCTTTTTGCCCAGTTGTATGGGGATAATCCGTATACGTTCTGCGTGCTGCTGAAGCCGGAATGCGTGCGAACCGACGCGCAGCGGCTCATTGTAGAGTCGATCATTGAGGATCAGAAGCCGGCATATACCGAAGGCAAGCTGATCGTGCTGCAGCCTTGGATGTACGCGGATATGCATACGTACCTGGGTATCAATACGTATTTGTCGGAACCTACGTTATTAACCCTCGATCAGCGCTCGTCGATGCCGTACAATACGGTGCTGATCGATGTGGATCGCGATAAACGCATGGACATTCATACACGCTTGGGACTGGATTCCGAAATCGAATAAAGGGTGAGTCAGGAAGGTGAGGGGACCGTTATGAGAAAATCACGTTATTATCCGTTTGAGCGCAATCGGTATTTTTATGGGAAGCTGCTGACCGTCAGAGATTTTGAGTCCGAGCAAAAATATTTCAACGACAAGCGCCGCATGATGAATCGTCTGCTGCACGGCTCCGGGGTTGTGACCGGCTTGCAAGTCGTTGCGGTGGATGAGAAGTCCGTCTCCGTGGAAATGGGCGCCGCGATCGACAGCTTGGGCCGTGAGATTGTCGTGCCGTCGCCGATGACGATGAAGCTGTCCATGATGGATGGGTTCACGAACAATCAGTATGCGAAGAACGTCTATCTGTGCATTGCTTATGACGAGAAAGACAAAGAACCGGTCCACGCGGTGGCCAATTCTTCCGTGCGTTCCGACGAAATTAACGACTACAACCGCGTCCTCGAGAGCTACCGTCTCTTCATCCGCGAGACGGCGCCGGATCCGGCCTCGCTGCCGCTGGCCAACCTCGCTGACCAGACGGTTGTCGTGTATCAGGATGCGCACGTGCGCGTGCTGCAAACGACGCCGCGCTACGTGAATCCGGGGCAGCTTTTTGAAATGACGCTGCGCTTCGAGAAGACGCTGAAAGCCGGCAGGCTCTCGTTCCGTTACGAGCTGGCGGGACAGCGTGTGGAAGCGATGGAGGGCAGCTCGGTGGTCGAGTTCCTGGAGCCGCAGGACGGACAGGAGAGCGAGTACGAGATGAAGGTGCTGCTTCGCGCGGACAGCACCGCTGGTGTGAAAGCGACGGTCGGCGTGCAGCCGGACACGGCAGCGCTGAAACTGGACGATCGGCAGTTGGAGCTGCCGGCGCAAAATCTCGGAGAGATCCAGATCGTGAACACATCGGTGAACGAACGGTTGATGTCCGATTTTGTGAAGCAGTCGCTGGAAGCTTCGTTGGAGGCGCCGTCGGAGCCGTGCATTTATTTGGCAAAGATTTGCCTGATTCAGGTCGGGCCGACGTATGTGATCGAGAGCGTGGAGCAGGTGCCGTTCGGCGAGTACGTGTACAACACATCCGTGATGTACCGGTTGAGCCAAGCGAACGCGTACCGCGACGAGACGGCGGGACAGCTGGTGACGAAGTCCAAGGTCAAGACACTTGCGCCCGGCCAGCCGCCTGAGCTGAAGGTCAACTACGATCCGAAGATCAGCGAGCTGTCGGTCGATCTGGGCATTCCGGCGGGCGGCGGCACAGGCCTTGCCGGCATTGTCAGCGGCTTCGTCGATATTCCGATCGAGCCGTTCACGAAAATTGCGGTGTCCCCGTTCGGACGGGCGACGAAGAGCTTTTTCTCCGGCGAGATCGCGCACGGCCTTGGCGAAGGCAACGTGTTGATCGTTACGAGCCTGGAGGAGCGGAGCGAGGATGCGTTCTCGGATATGTTATCGAGTGATGAACGCGTCTACGGCGGGGCTTCGGAAGTGTTCAAAGGCAGCGAGTTTGAACCGGACGCCCCGGAAGTGAAGATCGGCACGATCGCTTACCCGCAAAAAGGCACCTTCCGCATCGGCGTGAAGGTGCAGCAGTCCGGCGAGCCCGGGAACGTGCGCGTACGCTGGTGGGCGTACAGCGCGGAGATGGCGGGCTCATCCGCCAGCCGCAGCGATGAGGTCGATTCGATCGACCAGGCGCTGTCGGCCATGCGCGAAGCGGCGTCGGCGGGTAGCGACGCAGAATAACATAGGAGCTAAGCACAGCGATGTGCTTGGCTTCTTTTTTTGCCGTTAGGCGCGAGGTTGCTAGAATATTGGCGAAAATTACCGTTTTCGTAACACATGTGTACGTTTTTCGAAACAACACCAAGTATAATGTAGGTATTAAGTCTGAATATTTAGTTATTTATACCCAGGTCAAATAAATGGTTGCTTGCGGGCTGCTCAGGAGGCGAAGAACACATGCAGAAAGTTGATGATACTCCCTGGAAATGGGGCTTTACAATTCGAAAGAAGCTTTTGGCCTTTTGTCTATTGTTGTTGTTGATCCCTACGCTTTCACTATCAATAAACAGTTACTTTGACGCCAAAAATGAAACCGACAAGCTCATTGAGAAGAATCTGGAAAACAGCGTCAAATTGATGGTTCAGAATATCAATCAACTAAATGAATTGGTGAAGAACGGTCAATTGACGAAAGAGCAAGCGGAAGAAGATGCGAAGCTCATCATGCTGGGCAGTAAGCAGGCGGATGGGACAAGACCGATTAACCGCAATATTAACATGGGTGAGAATGGCTATTATTTTGTGCTGAACGACAAGGGCGATTTGCAGGCGCATCCGAGTCTGGAAGGCCAGAATATTTGGGATAAAAAGTCGTCGGACGGCATTTATTACATCCAGGAAATGATCAAACAAGGTCAAAATGGCGGCGGGTTTACGTTCTACAATTGGCCGTTGCCAGGCAGCGACAAGGAAGCGCTGAAGATCGCCTATGCGCTCAAAGTGCCGGATTGGAATTGGATTGTTGCGGCGGGATCCTACTATCAGGACTACAATGACGGCCAGAAGCGCATGCTCCATTCCACGATCACGACGCTGCTCATTTGTCTGATCCTGGGGACGCTGGGCGTTATCCTTTTCTCCAATCACATTTCCGGCCCGATTAAAAAGATTGCCGCCGAAGCCCGGAAGGTTGCGGCAGGCGACCTGACTTCAGATAGCTTGCGTATCAAGAACAGGGATGAAATTGGCAAGCTGGCCAGCGATTTCGCGACGATGAGCACGAATTTAAAATCGCTCGTAAAGCAAGTCGTACACAGCTCGGATCAAGTATCCGCAGCTTCGGAGACGCTGCAGTCCTCGATTGAAGAAACGACACAAGCTTCAAGGAATATTGCGGAGTCCACGCAGCATATTGCCACAGGCATCGAAACGCAAGCGATGAGCACGGAGCAAAGCTCCAGAGCGATGGAAGAAATGACGCAGGGGATTCTGCGAATTGCCGATACCTCTTCACAAGCCTATGAAACGTCGATTCAATCGAAAACGGAAGCGGAATACGGCTTCGGGCTGATTGAGCAGTCGATTGCCAAAATGCAGTCCGTGCAGCAAGCGGTCAACAATATCTCCAAGGTGATGGAGACGCTGAATGTGCGCTCCCAGGAAATTAGCGGCATCGTCACTGTGATGTCGGATATCGCTTCGCAAACGAGCCTGCTGTCGCTGAATGCGTCCATTGAGGCGGCTCGGGCCGGGGAGCAGGGCCGAGGTTTTGCGGTTGTTGCATCCGAGGTGAAAAAGCTGGCCGAAATGTCGAAGAATTCTTCCGAGCAGATCAACGAGCTTGTCAGTCAAGTGCAGACGGACATTGCGTCCGCTTCCAGCTCGACCGTCCAAGGCATCGACGAATTCCAGCAAGGCATGCTGGCGATCGAGCAGACGGGAACCGCTTTTGCTAAAATTGTGGAAACGGCCCAAGGGGTTGTGAGCCAAATACAGGAGGCTTCGGCGGCAGCGGAGCAAATGTCGGCAAGCTCCGAAGAGATCACGGCGTCTTTGCAGGAACTAGACCGCATTGCCGGACAGTCGGCCAAAAGTTCCGAGACAATTACCGCCGCTACGGAAGAACAAATGGCCACAATCGATGAGATCGCGCAATCCTCCAGTTCGCTTAACCAAATGGCGACGGCGCTCAAGGAGATGGCGCATCAGTTTCAAATTAAGGAATAAGGTGAGAAGGAAGCAAAAAAGAGCAGCGGCTAGAGATACATCCTAGCTGTTCTGCTCTTTTTTGCGTTTATGCTGCCTTGTTACGTGTGCTGATCGCTATGCCAAAGGCTTTGTTTGAAGGGAACTCTTCCCGTTCTTTGCTACAGCGTGCTTGAAGCCTGAACCAGAAGATCAGCTAGGAGACCGTAATCAGGTGTATCCTCTTTACGGATTTTCAACCATTTCCTCTCTTCTGGTCCCTCAAATCCTTTCGGGAATGAAAGGCCGGAAGCATTCATGATCATGAATGCAATGGCATCTTTCGATGGGGAGATAACCGCTGCATACTGTCCATGTTTCAGGAAATGGGGCTTCTTGTATTGAATGCGTTCTTCGACTTCCGGTATAACCTGATGTACGATCTGGCGTAGTTGGTTGCTAACTTCGATTTGCCAAGGCTGACTAAGGTTATCGATAAAAGCGGAAACTTCCTGATTCATCATTCCTTATACAACTCCTTTTCACGGTTTATTTAAGAAAGGGATAGAGACCTGACGAAGATTTTCACGTTCTCTTGTATGAACTGATCGAGGTTGATATGAGGATAATTGTTACCAGCTTCCAGATCGTTCATGAAAGCTCCATATTGAGCCATCATGAAGGTAAACGCCTGCATGGTGGGGTTCGAACAAGCTATTTTTCCTTTTCCGCTCATAGTAACGAAGTAATCTGTCAGAAACGTCAGCAGTTGTCGAGGGTGTTGCAGTCGACGTTCTTTAAAGCCGGGAATATGCACCTCGTCTTTTAAGGCAATCAGAATTAGCTTTCGGTCTCGGTTCATGATGTCATGATATTTTTTACTGATGGTTAATAGATCAACTTCTAGCTCCCATACAAGTTGTTCGTTGAAGAGTACTCGCATCTCTTCGGCATACTGAAATCGTTCAAGGGCGGATTCAAGCAAATTTTGTTTGCTGCCAAAATGTCGAAAAAGCGTCTTTTCGCTTAAATCGGCACATGAGGCGATTTCTTCTGTCGTGACGCCATGGTAGCCTTTCTCCGAGATCAGGTCGATCGCAGCTCGTAACAATTTCTCCGCGCTCCCTTGCTTAGTTTGACGCATGATCAACTCCCTTTCCGCAGAATAATGTCTGTCAGTGGTGACTGACATTATTGTATTTGAAATTTAACCTCAAGTCAAGAGGCCTAGGGGAGAAAATGGCGGGAATTGGATAATATGCCCCGGGCTGCAAATACTAAGCAAAACTATGCAGTTGAAAGGCGGGAAGCGGCATGAATAACGAATCGGCAGAATCGGTCTCGGCGGATCTGGAGACGAATATTCGGCTTCTTACTCAGCAATTTCAGGCTTCCGAAGATTTGCACACTAGAGCTTTTCATTATCATGGGCGCCAAGGATGCCTCTTGTACCTTGTCTCTTGTACGGATAAAGAGAAATTGCAATCGGATATTCTAAAGCCGTTACTGCAAGCTCAGGAGGGCAGGATCATCGATGCGCTGCCGGTACTGAACCTTGCGGCACTGTTCGATTTCAAAGCTGCTTCTGCTGCGATGCTGCAGGGCCAATGCGCCATTTTGCTTGATCATACAGCGGAAATTGTTGTGGCGGATGTGAGTGCCTCCGCGGAGCAGTCGGTGACGGCGCCACATAATGAACAGACGATTCGCGGTTCCCAAGAAGGATTCGTGGATGAAATAGGCACGAATATGCAGCTCATCCAGAAGCGGCTTAAAACAACCCGTTTCCTTCACCGTCAGTTTATGCTGGGCCAGGAAAGTCCAACGATCGTCAAGCTGCTCTACGTGGAGGATTTTGCTGATCCAGCGGTGATTGACAAGATTTCTGAGCGGCTGCTGTCCCACCGGGACACCATGCTGAAATCGCCCGGTCAACTGATGAACCGGCTGGAAGGCAGCCGGTTGTCGCTTTTCCCCCAGCTGCTGCTCACCGAACGGCCGGATACGACGGCAGCGCATTTGATGGAAGGCCGCGTCGTACTGTTAGTGGACGGCAGCGCGTTTGCTGTGATCATGCCGGCAACTTTTTTTATGTTTTTTCAGGCGGCCGATGACTTTAATGAACGTTGGTGGAACGGCACCGTCTTTCGGATCTTTCGCATGATCAGCTTTATACTGGGGATCTCTATGCCCTCCATCTATATCGCGATCGTCTCCAAGCATTTCGATGTGCTTCCGATTGATCTCGTATTTTCCCTCAAAGCCTCGCTCGAAAATATCCCGTTCAGCCCGCTGATGGAAGCGCTGTTCATGACGATTGTGCTCGACTTGCTCCGCGAAGCGGCGATTCGGCTGCCCCAATCCATTGCCACCACGCTTTCAATCGTTGGAGGTCTCGTCATTGGCAGCGAGGTGGTCAACGCGAATCTGGTTTCGACGACGATGATTGTCGTGATTTCGCTTACGGCTGTCGCTTCCTTCAGTATTCCTTCACACGAGATGCGTCTTGCGATTCGCCTGATTGGCTTTCCTATGATGATTGCAGCCTCGCTGCTCGGTTTCGCGGGGATCGCGTTCAGCTTTAGCTTCATTCTCATGCATTTAAGCAAACTGGAGACGTTTGGTATGCCTTATTTTTACCAGGCGACGCCTTTCAAGCCGCGAAAGCTGCTTAGCGCACTTGTGCAACTGCCGGGTCGTATTTTTGGCAAACGGCGGCCAGAAAGGGGCTCCTCATGACGCGCACTCAATCATTTGCTTTTATCTTGCAGACGCAGATCGGCATCGCGGTGCTGTCCGTTCCTTATGATTTACACAAATCTGCAGGTGCGGACGGTTGGATGTCCGTCCTTATCGCCGGCGCGATCGTGCAGTTGATCCTGTGTGCCTATGTGCTGCTATGCAAAAGGTTTCCCCAACATAACCTGTTCGATTTTGCTCCGATCATTCTCGGGCAATGGCTTGGCAAAGTGGTCAATGTGGCTTATATAGCGCATTTTTTGCTGACGACAAGTCTTATTGTCCTCATGGAGATGACCTTCGTCGAGAAGTGGATTCTGCCCTTCACCAATCCGTGGTTGGTGCTAGTGGCGAATTGCATCGTGTGTACGTATCTGGCCAAAGAGCCGATCCGGATCATCGCCCGCTACAATGTGCTGATGACATTTCTGATTGTCGTGATGCTGAGCATTATGATGACCAGCTTTCGGTCGGTAGATTTCCGCTACTTGCTGCCGATCGGGCAAAGTGGCTGGTCGGGGGTGATGGCGGGCGCTAAGAGCTCGTTTTTGTCCTTTCTCGGATTTGAAGTGATGCTGGTACTGAGTGGAGATGTTCGCTCCGCAGGGAAGAGTTTTATGCCGCCTCTGCTGTGGGCGAATGGGCTTGCAACGCTCTTTTTCCTGCTTATCGTGCTGGTCAGCTACCTCAATTTCAGTCAGGAAGCGCTCGATTTCATTCCGCAGCCGGTTCCGTATTATTTGAATGGCATCTCGCTGCCTTTTCTGGAAAGGCTTGATCTGTTGTTTTTGTCGATCTGGCTTGTCAAGGTGACAGCGACGTTAATCAGTTATTTTTATTGCGCGGGAAAGGGGCTCAGCCAACTGTTTCATCTCCGGCATCATGCGAAAGCGATTTATGTCCTCGTACCTCTGGTCTGTGCACTGGGCTTTCTCTGGCGATCGGAAGAGAGGATGGAGATCCTTGGGAAAATCGTAGAATATGAGAGCTACATCATCCTGGGAATCCCGATTTTGCTGCTCTTATTGGCATGGCTGCTTGGGAAAAGGGGGCAAGTACTTGCATGAAACTGGCTGCTGTTAGTGTGCTGTTGCTGCTGATGCTCACTGGATGCACCGCTGAGAATCAGTTGAAAAATTTGCAATTGGTCTACGCTACCTCAATCGATATCAACGACAACAACGATATTGTCGCAACCGTCACGATTCAATCGCCGGGCGGTAAGGAGCGCAATGTGCCCGAGCATGAGATTATAAGCGCGACGGGGGCGACGATGCAAGAGGCGCTCAATAACAAAATCGGTCAGCAAATCGCTGGCACGATCGGTACCTCGAAAAATCAGGTCATGCTGCTTAGCGAAAGACTGGCAAAACAGGATTTGACGGAAATTTTGGATTCTGCGGTTCGTCTATCCGATGATCCGATGCTGGCGAAGGTGGCGATTGTACGGGGCGACTCCAGCGATCTGATTCGTTTGAAAAGGGTCGGCTCGGCAACGGCTGGCGAATATTTGCGGAAAATCATTCAAAGCGCCCGCCACGATTCCATTATTCCAGCGATGACGCTCCACACTTTGTTTCCGTTATTGCACGATAACGGGCGGGATGCGGTGCTTCCGATTCTGAAGAAAGAAGGGGATAAAGCTGTAGTAGATGGGATGGGGCTGCTTCACAAACGCAAATTTACGGGGTATACACTGACATCGAAACAATCGACACTGGCCTTACTGCTGAACGACAACAAGGGAAAAACCTGTGTAATTACCCGCAGGGTGAAAGTAGATGACAACGAAGGTCCAGGGGATTACATGGGGCTGAACATTGTTAATCTGAAGCGAAAGAAGCAGGTTTGGTTAGATGACAGCGGGCAGGTGCAAGTTCGTTTTGTCGTGAAAATGAAAGCTTCCATCCTTGAATATGCCGATAGCTCACATCTGGCCGGCGAATATGATACGAAGGAGCTAGGCAAACGCTTCTCGGAAATTTTGATGGAGGATGCGCAGGGCATTTTCAAGCAGCTGCTGAAATCACATTCCGATGCGTACGGGATCGCGCGCGATATTATGGCTCATTACCCGGAGGCATGGGCGAAGATGGACTGGGAAACGGAATATCCGAAAACGAATTTTCAAGCGCAAATTGCGGTGGAAATTGTTTCGAAGGGGATTATTAATTAGAGCGCTCCCGCTGCTGCCGGTACTGCCGCGGCGTCATGCCTTTGATGTGCTGAAAGGTGCGGGCAAAAGTCGGGTACGAGGAGAACCCCGATTCGTAACCGACTTGCGCAATCGGCAGTTCGGAGGATAGGAGCAGGGAGCAGGCATGCCGGATTCGGAGCTCGTGCAGGAAATCGACGAAGTGGATGCCCATGCAGGCGCCAAAATCCGTGCTCAGCTGCGTCGGATGGATGTGAAACCGCTCGGCCAGCAGCGTCAAGGACAGCGGCTCCAAGTAATGGTCGTACACGTACTGTACGATCGCCCAGAAGCTTCGGCCCGGCGCAGGGGGCGGCTCCGGCTGGACCGCCGCCGGGGTATCTTGAAGCCCGCTGCTTCGTACATAGAGGGACAAGGCTTCGAGCAGCAGCGCCCGCAGCATGATCGGCTTCCAGGCCAGGGCAGATTCATACTCCTGATAGAGCTTGTCCCATAAGCGGAGGCATTCCTCATAGGCTTGTCCTTCCACTTGGACATAGGGCGGCAGACCATTTTCGCGTCCGGCGAACAGCGCCTGCAAGCCCCAGGCCGATTCAGGCCCGGCAGTGAGCAGCTTCATGTCAAAATTGCATATGTACATGAGCAGATTTTCATTGGGATCAGCCCGATATTCGTGAATCTGATAAGGCAGCAGTAAACAGATCGTCCCGCGGCGCATCTCATGCCGGGTGTCGTTGATGCGTTCCGTCCCCGTCCCTTCCAGCACCAGTGAAAATTCAATAAAATCGTGCCGGTGCGCGGGGACCGAGGTGTAGCTCTTTTTTTTCATATAAAAGGGAAACTGCGAATCGATATTGGGATATTCGAACAAGTATTCGGGATACATCAGAACGTCGCCTCCGATACAGACCATGGTAGCCCCATTATACTTGCTCCGAATTCGTAAAGAAATAAGAGGTTTTCTAAAAATATGAAAGTTAGCCCGTTATTCGCTGCGCTACAATACAAGCAGGAGTTAACTACTGCATGCGCGGGCAGCGCACACATGAGAGGGCGAATCGAATGACGACAACACATACCGGCCGCAGCGCGTTTCATGGCATTCACACGGCGCTTCTGACGCCGATGCACGAGAACGGGGACATTGATTACGCATCGCTTCATCGTCTGGTGGAGCATCAAATTCAGCTGGGCATCCATGGCTTTTACGTCGGGGGCAGCACGGGGGAAGGCTTTATTCTGACGAGCGAGGAGCGCCAGCAGGTGCTCGAGGCCGTCGTTCAAGCAGCGGCGGGACGCGTCGCCATCATTGCGCATGTCGGCAACATCAGCACCAGGGAGTCGATCAAGCTGGCGAAGCACGCCGAGCAGGTGGGCGTCGATGCGATTTCCGCCGTGGTGCCGTTTTACTATAAAGTGTCCTTGAAGGAAATTCGCGAGCACTACGAAGCTATTATGGCGGCGGTATCGCTGCCGATGATCGTCTATCATTTCCCTGGGGCGACGGGAGTCAGCCTGTCGATGGATTTCTACGAGGAGATGAGCCGTCATCCGCAGTGCATCGGCGTGAAGTTCACATCGCTGAACCTTTTCGAGATGCAGCAAATTCGCGCCAGATGCGGGCCAGAGTTCCTCATCTTCAACGGGCACGATGAAGTGTATGCGAACGCGACGTATTCGGGCGCGGACGGCGCGATCGGCAGCACGTTCAATATGATGCCGGAATTATTCGTTCGACTGCGGGGCATCGTAACGTCGGCGGAACTGACACCAGTTGCGGCCGTACAGGCGCTGCAAGCGGAAGCGAATGCCGTGATCGCCCATATGATTCAATACGATGTGATTCCGTATGAGAAATACATGCTCTATCTCCAAGGCGTGATCGCAACGCCGGCGGTTCGTCAGCCGCTCAAGCAATTCACTTCGGAGGAGCGGGAGCAGTTAGCGGCCTTTTATCACAACAATGAGACGTTGCAGCGTTCCAATACATAAGACCAGAGCGGCAGCCAGAGCATCCGAGGCTGCCGTTTCTTGGCCTTGCGGGCCACAGTTCAAAGGATTGAAGTTTCGTGTTACAATAACTATCCTTGGATCATTTTGCGGAGGTGAACGGCGTGTATAAACTGCTCATTGTTGAGGATGAAGAAATATTCCGCTCTGTGCTCCCCACCATTATCGATTGGGCGTCGATCGGCTTCGAGGTCGCCGGTGTGTGCGAGAACGGTTTTCGCGCGCTGCAATTACTCGAAACGATGGAAGTGGATGCGATTCTGACGGATATTCGGATGCCGCTGCTTAACGGGCTGGAGCTGGCGATGGAAGTGAAGAGCCGCTACCCGAAGACGAAGGTGACGCTGTTCAGCGCGTTCAACGAGTTCGACTATGCGCGCAAAGGGCTGGCGTGCGGGGTGTACGGTTATATTTTGAAGTCGGATGGGGAAGAAGAGATCGCCAGCCATTTCGCGCAGATGAGCGAAGTGCTGCACAAGGAGCAGCGCATTCGCGCAGCGAGCGAGGATTTCTGGCGGCAGCGGGAGACCCATTTCAAAGCGATGACGGCAGGCTGTTCAGACATTAAAATGGAAGCGATTGCAAATGCGGAAAAGGCCGGTATTTCGGCGAAGGCGCAAGCCTGCCGGTTGTCGGTATTCCGGCTTGATGAATATAAGCAGCTGATGTTTGCCGCCGGCGTAGACCGGGTGCGGAGGATACAGGAATTCATCCGCGGTTATCTCTACGAGAACCTCGAGATTCATGGACATGGCGTGGTGATTCCCTACAACGAAGCGGTCTGCGTGCTGTGGACGGCTGAGGAGCAAGCTGTGCGGCAGACGGCGGCGGACCTATACGAAGGGCTGAAAGAAGAGCTGGGGCTCATCTACAAGCAGGACGGCGAGGCGCTTGGACTTTCGTGCTTAACGTATCGCGAGCCGCTTTCGCTGGAGGCACTCTGTGACGCATTTTCGCGGAGGAGCGAAGCGTTTCTTCAAATGCCATACATCAGCGGCAGACTGATGGACGCCTGCGAGTTGGAGGAGCCGGGGGCGGGAAGCTCGGTGAAACGTGTGTTTACTTTTGTGGAGGAAGAGAAGTGGATGAAGGAGATCCTGCTGCTGGTGAACGGTGGGGCACAGGAGCCCGTCATCGAGCTGCTCGAAGCGCTCAAGCAGCAGTGGATGGCTGCGAGATGGACGGAAATGGACCGAATGTCCGGCTTTGCCGTGAAATATATGTTGAACGTCGTGAACGTCCTCGCCGGGATGGGGAAGAAACCGGAAGCCTGGCTCGAGCGGTCCAACGCTTACATCAAGGAAATCGGATACTGCGAAACGATTGCAACGCTGTTCAGGAAAATGGAAACGTTTACTGTCGAGGCGTTTGAGTACCTTCAGGATGAAGGCGCGATGAAGAACAGAAAGATCGTGGACGAAGCCGTGGCCTATATCCGCGCGAATTACGCGGGCCCTTTAAGCCTGGAGGAGCTGGCTAAGCATGTGAACGTGCATCCGGTTCATGTGTCGAGGCTTTTCAGCAAGGAGACCGGGAAAACGTTCAAACAGATGCTGACGGAAGTCCGCATGGAGGAAGCGAAGCGGCTTCTGCTCGACATCAACTACCGCGTCTATGAAATTTCAAGCTTGGTCGGCTACGAGAAGCCGCGCTATTTCAGCGAGCTGTTCCGCAGCATGACAGGGCTCACGCCGCTGGAGTTCAGGGAAAAAATGCAGAGAGTCCATTAAGACTCACGAGGAGTCGGCATGATGACATTGAATTTTAAAAAGTCGCTGGCCAAGAAAATCGTGCTGTTCGGAATCATCTTCTCCATGATTTCCATTACCTTAACGACGTTAACTTGTTATCTGGTCACGAACCGACTGATCTTATTCCAATTCGAGCGCGTGAATGAGATTGCGACGGGCGCAGCGGTTGAAAAGGCGAATACGTATTTGGGCGAAATTGCGACGATCGTCAGTCTATCCATGAAAAATGAATACTTCGACAAGATTATGGACTCGGGGGAAGCCGATCCTTACGTGCTGATTAAAGCGCAGAAGGACTACGAAGAGTTTCTAAACAATCTGATTCTGACCAACGATAAGGTGGATTCCGTGATTGTGACGGACTTGAACCGGGGGATTTTCCTCAAGGCGAGCAACTCCGTGGGCAAATCCTACGAGAAATACGGCACGGCCGCGTTCTACGATAACCTGAAAAAGCCGGCGCTGGAATCCCCGGAAAGCCAGTTTTTCCTGGACCGTTATCAAGAGGGCACGTATGAGCGGCTGGCGATTATTTCCCCGATTTTTGAGCCTTATTCCAATACGATTAAAGCGTATATGGTGGTCGTGCTAAGCTCCAAATTAATCGAGGAGATGCAGTTCGCCGGGAACGGCATCTTTATGACCGACCACGCCGGCAATTCTGCGGAAGTAGCGAACCCTGCGCAGGCGGGCGAGCTCGCGGAGCTGAAGTATTCGTTCAAAAACAGCCTCAACTATGCAGGCTGGACGATTACGAATACGTTTACGTTCGACAAGCTGCAGAGGTCGATCAACAGCAATCTGCGCTTGAATATCGGCATCGGGGCGCTGTGCCTCCTGATTTCCTTCGTCATTCTGGCCATTACCGGCAGAAAAATTGTTAAGCCCATTAAACAAATGGAGGAGCAGATCGGTTCGCTTCATCACAGTGACATCGAGAACAAGCCGCTCGCGCTGTCCAAGCGGAAGATGAGCTTCAAGCTGACGCTGCTTATTTTGTACTCCTCGGTGGTTGCCGTTCCGGCCGTGCTGATTACGGGTTCTTCGTATTTCTCCGCTAAAACGACGGTGGAGAGCAAGGTAGGATCTGTCTTCGAGTACAGTGCGCAAATTCTGTATCAGCAGATGGACTTCGTCTACAACAATTATCGGCGCATGACGATCGAGACGTCTTCTTTTAACGAGAAGGTCCAGAAGCTGCTGGATGCCAGCGTTGCCGTCAACAACGATCAAGAGATTCGGGATGAGATGAACAACATTATTTTATCCAGAAATTTATTCGATAAAGGGATCTCGAACATCACGATGTACAATGCGGACGAACGGCTCGTCTACTCATCCACGTACGGCAGGCCGTTCATGATGCGCCCGGATGCCAAGACGGACATCGATTACGTCAAAACGCATTTCAGCACGTTTCTGTGGCGCAGCTATACGGACTCTCCTTTTAATAAAAAAGGGATTCGAATCGGCATGCAGATCCGGGGCGTGGCGGACGGCATCGAGGCCGGGAAGCTGCTCGGCTTCATTCTGGTGGACTTCAACGGCGAGGACATTGAGAAGATGCTGAACGTATTTTTCAAATACAGCTATTTGGATTTGTATCTCGTGGACAGCGCGGGCCAGGATATTTTTACCGATATTGGCCGTAATCAGAAGACGAGCCTGCTCGAGCAGTTGAAGGAGAATAAGCCTGCCCTGGACAAGAATGAAAGGCTCAGCTTCCGCGAGGGCGGCAATAACTACTTGCTGATCTCCAAATTTTTTGAGGAGAACGGGTGGAGCCTCGTCTTTCTGTTAAAGGATTTTAACGAGAGCGAGTATATTTTGTTTTACAGCATTATCGTCCTGATCGGCCTGATTCTGCTCAGTTTCGGCTTCTCGTATGGCTTCTCGTCGATTGTGTCTTTCAACATCTCCGCTTTGGTGAAAACCGTTCGGAATGTGAAAAGGGGCCATCTTCAGGCCCGGTTCAAAAGCAATGCGCAGGATGAAATCTACGAGCTGGGCAACAGCTTCAACGAAATGCTGGAGCGCATCGACCGGCTGATTGAAGAGAAGTATATGTCCGAAGTCAAAATGAAGGATGCCGAGCTGAAAGCCAAGGAATACGAGCTCAATCTGCTGCAATCCCAGATTAATCCGCACTTCCTGTATAACACGCTGAAAACCGCGCAGTACATGGCGTTTGCCAAGGATCCGCGCACGGAGAAAATGATCAAGCTGCTGATCGCGCTTTTCAAAACGAGTATTACCCGGGGAGAGAAGGTCGTGAAGCTGAGCGAGGAAATCTCGCATGTGAAGACGTACATTGAGATCCAGCAGATGCGGTTCGGCAGCAAAATCCATGCAGTCTTCGATGTCGGCGACGAGCTGCTGGACATTCCGGTGCTGAAGCTGACGCTGCAGCCGATCGTCGAGAATGCGATCTATCACGGCCTGGAGGTGACCGATCACGGAGGCACCATCGCGATTGAGGTGCGGAAGGCGGAGGGGCTGCTGCTGGTGACGATTCGCGACAACGGCGTCGGCATGTCCGAGGTGAAGCTGGCGGAGATCAAGGCGAGGCTGGATGGCAACAAGCAGGGAGACAGCATCGGCATCATTAACGTGCACGAGCGCATACGGCTGCATTTCGGCCCCGACTACGGCATTACCGTCGAGAGTCAGTTAGGCGGCGGGACGACGGTCAACATTCATTTCCCTCTACTGGAGCAGCAGGGTTACTTGTCTAAGTAGCCCTGCTGTTTTTCTGCGCAAAGAGGTTAAAAAAGCGGATCAAATGTTATGTTAGAGTCCTACAGTCCGGTACTGTAAACGCTTTATAATTAACCCATAAGCAGCACGAAGGCAACCCAATACGAACAGGTAAGGAGAAGATCTATGGATACGGAAGCTTTACAGTCGCCCACCGTGCTTGGCCAGACGCAAGCAAAGCCGGGATTAAAACGGAGATTAGGCCGGATCGCCAAATATAAATATTTTTATTTTATGCTGATCCCTGTGCTGATCTGGTATGCCATCTTCTGCTACGTGCCGATGTACGGCATCACGATGGCTTTCCAGGATTTTACGATGAGCAAAGGCTTCTTTCATAGTCCTTTCGTCGGTCTGAAGCATTTTAAAGAGCTGTTCGCTGAGGAAGATTTCTGGCGGGCGTTCTGGAATACGGTCATTATCGCAATCTACCGCTTGTTGACCCAATTCCCGATGCCGATTCTCATTGCGCTGCTGCTGAACGAGGTCCGGCATCTGAAGTTCCGCAAGTCGGTGCAGACGATCATTTACTTGCCGCACTTTATTTCGTGGGTTATCGTGGCGTCGATTTTCATCACGTTCTTCAGCCCGGAAACGGGCATCATCGCCGCTCTCTTCAAGGATCAGGCCCAGGATGTGCTGACCAAGCCCGAGGCGTTCCGGTCGGTGCTGGTGCTGACGGATCTCTGGAAGGAAGCGGGCTTCGCTACCGTCATTTATGTGGCGGCCATGGCCAGCATCAACACGGAGCATTATGAAGCCGCTGTCATGGATGGCGCAGGCAGATGGTCGCTGGTCTGGAACGTAACGATTCCTGGCATCCGCAATGTCATCTTCATCATGTTCATTCTGATTATCGGCAAGGTGCTGACGTGGGGCTTCGATCAGGTGTATAACTTCTACAATCCGATGGTTTATTCCACGGGAGATATTCTGGATACGTACATCTTCAGGACCGCCCTCGGCGATAATAAATTCAGCTTTGCCGCAGCGGCCGGGCTGCTGAAGTCAGTCATTTGCGCCGCCTTATTGATCATCTCAAACCGGATCGTGAAAGCGTTCGGGCAAGAAGGCGTCTACTAACTCGGAGAAGAGGTTCCATCATGTACATCCAAAAGCGATTTTCGGCAGCGGATACGCTCATCTATGCCATGCTGGCCGCTCTGGCGCTGCTTGTGCTCATTCCCTTGTGGCGGATTCTCGTCATTTCCTTTTCCTCCCAAGAGGTATACTTAACCGACACCTACCATCTCATTCCCAAAAGCTTCAGCCTTACAGAGTATAAGCGGGCTTTCGGCAGTCTTGGCGGCATCGTGACGGCGCTGCTGCGGTCCGTTCAGATCACCGTGCTCGGCACGTTCATCTCCATGATACTGACGAGCTTCGGTGCCTATGCGCTATCCAAGCGGGATTTGCCGGGCCGGGCGATCATTTTCCGGTTCATCGTGTTCACGATGTTTTTCAGCGGAGGCTTGGTTCCGTTCTATGTGCTCGTGCGAAACCTGCATCTGATCGACACGATCTGGGCGCTGGTCCTGCCGACGGCGATTTCCACCTACAACTTGATCATCATGAAAAATTACTACGCCAGCATTCCGCCAAGCCTGGAAGAAGCCGCCCGCATCGACGGCTATAACGATATTCAAATTTTGTTTAAAATCATTATTCCGATCTCACTGCCTGTCTTTGCAGCCGTCAGCTTGTTCTATGGGGTTGCGTTGTGGAATGATTATTTCCTGGCCACACTCTTTATCAACACCAACAAAATGTTCCCTCTGCAGGTGCTGCTGCGGCAAATGATCATTCAGGATATGGTGACGGCGGAAGTCGGCGTCATGACGTCGGGCTCCAATATGGAGCAGTTTAAAATGGCGTGCATCGTCATCGGCATGATTCCGGTGCTGGCGATTTACCCGTTCGTTCAGAAATACTTCACCAAAGGCATCATGATGGGCGCCGTGAAGGAATGATGGCTACCCGCTTAACGGCGGATGACATAAATCAGCTTGACTTCATTTAAACGATAAAAAGGGAGAGGTTTAAAATGAAAAAGCGCAGCACGATCGTACCTGTGTCTCTGGCAGTGCTCTTGGCGGCTTCCGTACTTAGCGGTTGCTCTCAAGAGCCGGCCAAAGATGCGGGAAGCAGCCCGTCCGCCAAGGCGGATCAGAAAGCAAGCGAGCCGGTGCCCATCCGCTGGGTGCGGGCGGCCAACGAGCAGGACCCGACGAAGGACCGCATTTTGCTGGAACTCCAGAAGCGGACGAACACCAAGATTGAAATCGTCAGCATTCCAAGCGACCAATTTGCAAATAAGCTGAACCTCATGATGGCGTCCGGCGAAAGCTTCGATCTAGCCACCGTAGACCCCGGCAAAACGCTGAACGAGTGGGCGAAGAATGACCTGATTCTGCCTTACGACGATTATTTAAAAAGCGGCAAATACCCGAACATCAACGCGATTGTGAACTCGGACGTGTATAAGGGCTTCAAAATCGACGGCAAATCGTACTTCAAGCCGCTCGGTTTGGCGCCGATGCAGTGGGGCTGGGTCATCCGCACGGACTGGTTGGAGAATCTGGGGCTGAGCATGCCGACTACGCTGGAAGAATTTTATAACGTGGCGAAGGCGTTTAAAGAGAAAGATCCCGACAAGAACGGCAAAGCGGACACGTATGGCGTCTATACCCGGGCAAGCGGCATGTCCGACCCTTCGATCACGCAGCTTGGGCAGTACATTTCGAGAGCGTATGCGGTCGCGGGCAGAACCGATAACTGGGTTACCTTGCCGGACGGCAGCATAACGCGCTATGAAGTGTCGTCTGCTGCGAAAGATGCAGCTGCTTTCTTCCGGAAGATGGTCAAAGACGAGCTGATTAACAAGGATTGGATGAGCTTGAAGCCAGACGGCGCGCAAGGGCCGGAGTCGGATGATTTCGGCGCAGGCAAGTACGGTATTGCGTCTACGACGAAGCCCGATCTGTTCTTGGAGAAGGCGAAGGCGGTCAATCCGAATGCGAAAATCGCGTATCTGCCGCCGCTGAAGGGCGTAAACGGCGTGCCTGCGAACCTGGGTCATTCTGGCGGCTTCTGGAGAGGCAATGTCATTCCGAAGACTTCGAAGCATCCGGAGAAGGTGCTTGAGCTGATGGAATACACGTTGACCAAAGAAGGCCGGGAACTGACTGAATTTGGTATCTCCGGTATTCACTTCACGGATGTGAAGGAAGAGAACGGTCGTCGCGTGTACAACATCAATAAGGCCGAGGCCGATAAGGATTGGGATACGAAGAAGAACGGCTATCTGTACCCGCTGGCTTGGGGCGCGATGAACTATTTTGAATACGCCTACATTCCGATTAAAGAAAAAAATTACAACTATGACGAGGCCTTTAAAAATCTGGAGCCGTGGATCACGACGGAAATGGCCGCAGGCGCGTTCCCGGATTGGTTCGCGACGAACGCCAAGTATACGATCGCGCCGCCGCTCATGAACGTGTTCGACGACAAAGTGCTTGGCGACCAGACGAAGCTGCGCTCCACGTTCGGTGAGGGCTGGTTGAAAGCCGTCGTCGGCGACGACTTCGAAGGCGCTTGGTCGGAGCTTCAGAAGAAATGGCTTGCTGCCGGCGGTCAGGAAGTCATTACGAACGGTCAGGAGTACTACAAGAAAAACAAATAGATTGAGTAGAGGAGAAGCCGGATGTCTGTCTGGCTTCTTCCTTTGAAAACAGGGATGTTCAAGGCTTGAACGTCCTCAAGAAGGAGTGGAATTGATGCCTATTCAGAAATTTACGATCAGCCGGGACGACACGATCTATGAAGCGTGGCCGGATGTGGCGCTGACGGCGCAGGGCAAGCTGATCTGCGTGTTTGCCGAATGCACGCACCATAACGATCGTTCCTACACGCGGATCGTGTACAAAGAAAGCGCCGACCGGGGGCGTACCTGGGGGCCGAAAATCTCGCTGACCGAGGGGACGAAGGGCCGGCCGAGCTGGAACTGCCCGCGTATCTCCCGGCTGAAGGACAACCGGCTTGTCATCGCGGTGGATAAAATCTACGGGGAACGCGAGTCCAAAGGCATCACCTATCTCTGGTTCGGCGATCCCGAGGGCACGGCTTGGGAGGGGCCGATCGAGACGCCTGTGGCGGGAATCGTCCCCGACAAGCTGTGCGAGCTGCCGGACGGGCGCTGGTTGCTGTCGGCGCATGACCGGAGCCCCGTCCATCAATGCGGCGAGCAGCGGCTGTGGTACTCCGACAATCAGGGACAGACGTGGACGGGGCCCGTCACCGTCGCCAGTCAGGCGGGGCTGAACCTGTGTGAAACGAGCATTGTGCCCCTGCCGGATGGTACGCTCGTAGCTTTCTTGCGCGAGAACTCCGGGCAAGGCTGGGACTGCTTCAAAGCGATCTCCCACGATCGGGGAGAAAGCTGGGAAGGCCCTTACCGTGTGCCGCTGCCGGGCTGCCACCGGCCAGTAGCGGGGATGCTCCGGAGCGGGCATATTCTCCTTACGTACCGCTTCCACCAAGGCGGGAAGGGCTGGCTGGGCGCCTGGACGCAAAACTTTTTCGCAGCGCTGACCGATGTCGCTTCAGCGGCCGCCACAGAGCGCAACGAGCAGACGACGCGGATTATGCCGATCGACTTTGATCGAAGCGCGCATTCCGACTTGGGATACTCCGGCTGGGTTCAATTCGAGGACGGGGAAATTTACGTCGTGCATTACATTGTCGACGATGCGCCTAACGCGCAGATTCGAGGCTATAGCTTCTATGAAGCGGATTTTTTGTTGAATCGCTAGCCCATTGCGGAGCGGTTATATAGAGGAGCGTGATCACGATGTGGCAACAAAAGCTGAAAGCATCGATGCGTAACATCACGAAACTACTTACGATCACAGGGGCGGCCGCGCTGATCTTGGCCGGCAGCCTGGTGGCGCCGGGGCAACCGGCGCAGGCGGCGGAAGCGCCATTTTATAATGAAACGGTTCTCTTCGAATCCACAGTGGACGGTTATGCGCAGTATCGCATCCCCGGCGTCGTCGTCACTGGCAACGGAACGGTCATCACATACGCGGAAGCAAGAAAAACGACATCCGATTGGGCGGATATCGACATCTATATGCGCAGAAGCACGGACGGCGGCGCGACGTGGGAGCCCCGGGTGAAGCTGGTGGACGGCGTCACGACGGCGAATACGATCAACAATCCGGTGATGATTGCGGAGAAGAACAGCGGTACGGTACATTTCCTGTATTGCAAGGAGTACAACCAAGCCTTCTACCGCAAAAGCACGGACAACGGCGCGACCTGGTCGGCTCCCGTTGAAATCACCTCCGTCTTCAATCAGTTTAAGACGGAATTTAACTGGGCTGCCTTCGCCACGGGACCTGGGCATGGCATCCAGCTGAACAACGGCAGACTGCTCGTGCCGGTCTGGCTGACGTTAAATACGTCCCACGCGCCTGGCGTCGTTTCCACCATTTATAGCGATGACGGCGGTGCGACCTGGAACCGGGGTGAAATCCTGTGGGATACGCCGGACATTCCGAGTCCGAACGAAACGACATCTGTCCAATTGACGAACGGCTCCGTGATGCTGAATATGCGCAACAGCACCACCGTATCTCCGTCACGCTCATCAGCCGTCAGCTTGAACGGCAGCAGCGAGTGGACGACGCCAAAACTGGAGCCGTCTTTGCCAGATCCGAACGATTACGGCAGCATTGTGCGGTTTACCGATCAGAGCGGCTTTTACAGTAATCGGCTCTTGTTCAGCAATACGAACAACCCTGGCGACCGCTCCAACCTGACGGTGAAAATGTCCATGGACGAGGGCAGCTCGTGGACCTATTCGAAGGTGCTGGCCGCAACCGGGGCCGCCTATTCCGACCTTGCCGTGAGCAACGATAAGAAGACGATCTACTGCTACTATGAGAAATGGAACGGTACGCTGAAATATCACTATCTGGTGTTAGCCAGATTTAATTTGGAATGGCTGACGGACGGCGAACAGAGCCTGGATCCGTTGTCCGGTCCCGCTCCGAGCTTTCCGGCGATCCCGACGGTCAATATGGATGAGCCGTGGAACAATGCGTCGGCTTGGTCGGTTTCCGGTGGCGCGACGATTAGCCCGGCGGGGCAGCTCAGTCTTAGCAGCAATACGGGGACGATTTCATCGGTGAATCGGACGGATCTAAGCATACCGCAGACGTATACACTGGAATTCAAGGCGAAAATCGATGATTTTACCAACGGCGCGATCGGCGTCAGTCCGTATCCGGCTTCGCTCGCCACCAAGATTGGGGACGGGAAATATCGGCTGATGCTGGATTTTCGGACGGACGGCATCTACGTCATCGATAATTACGGCGAGTGGAGGCAGCTAAAAGCCGTCGCGTTAAACAGCAGTTGGCACGTATGGAAAGTCGCCGCTCAGCATGGCGTTGCCGAAGTGTACATGGACGGCGTCTCGCAGGGCAGGTTCGCGATGCAGTCCGGCAACTACGGCGATGTTGTGCAGCACTGGGTGCTGGGCACAAGCAGTGATGCGGCGAGTGCGCATCTGGAGTACTCCAAGCTGTACACCGAGCCGCCAGTTGCAGCAGAGACTAGCGCTGTGAATCTCGATGAGTCCTGGAAGAATGTATCGGCCTGGACGATCGCAGGCAGCGCAGCCGTGAGCCCGGCGGGACAGCTGAATCTAAGCAGCAATACGGGGACGATTTCATCGGTCAGCCGAACGGATCTGGCCATTCCACAAGCGTATACGCTGGAATTCAGGGCGAAAATCGATGATTTCAGCAATGAAACCATCGGCGTCAGTCCGTTCCCGGCGTCGCTCGCGACGAAAGTAGGCGACGGTCAATACAGGCTGATGCTGGATTTTCGGCCGAATGGCATTTATGCGATGACCAGTTACGACGTCTGGACGCAGATTAAGGCTGTGACGCTTGACAGCGCTTGGCATCAATGGAAAGTCCGCGTGACTAGCGGAACCGCGGAAGTGTACATGGACGGCGTGTACCAGGCCGCATTCGCCATGCAGGCGGGCAGCTACAGCGACGTCCTGCAGCACTGGGTGCTGGGCTCCAGCGCAGATGCGGTGAACGCGCATATCGAGTCCACGCGTTTGTACACGAATTTGCCGAGCTCGGCGCCTGTCGGCTACTGGAAATTCAATGAAACGAGCGGTACGGCAGCATCAGATTCCTCCGGCAACGGCCACGCTGGCACCGTGTATAACGGTGCGGTATGGGCGGCGGGCAAGGCCGGGGGCGGACTGAACTTTGACGGTACGAACGACTATGTCGACGTTGGCAATAAGGTGAGCCTGCAGTTCGGCAAAGGAGACTTTACCGCAGCGGCTTGGGTTAAGACGGATACCGTGTCTGGTAACCGGTTTATTTTCTGGTACGGGGATGTCGGCACGGATGTTCCGTCCTGGTGGGTTCAAATGCAGGCGGGCAAACTCGCGTTCCAGGTCGATGGTACATCGGCGCCTACCGGCAACTTTGTTTCGACGGACACGGCGGTCCTGCCGCTTGGCGTCTGGACGCATATCGCCGTCACGCGGGAAGCGTCCATCATTCGCATTTATGTGAACGGCGTGGAGACGAAGGGGATCTATACCAGTTCGATCCCGGACGTGACGAGCGCCTCGAACGGACTCGTGATCGGGAAGGATAAGAACGGAACGACGCGGTACTGGGACGGTATGATCGATGAGGTCCGCGTCTACGACCGGTCTTTGAGTTCAACGGAAGTACAGGCGTTGTGGGGGCAGTGAGTGTATAGCGGTTGCCACGGTGCTTATTTAGCTTCCAATACGTCATTTCAACTTATAACGGCTGCAGCAGCGATTATTTGCTAGAAAACTAGCGAAATTTGGCCGATTTGGCCGCAATAGCCGCTGGTGTGAGACTGTCGATTAATTGTTTATACTTTGGGATTCTGCGAGAGAACACAAAGTGTATACGAATAGTCATATATAATGTGCTGCATTCACATAAAATCAATCAATTCTATTCGAAATATCATACACATTTCGTGATTTGAGGCCTGATTTTGAATATGTATTCGAAAAATCATATACATTCTCTGCGTGTGTCCGTTCACGGATAAAGCTGTCCACAATTAATCGACAGTCTCGCAGTAACCGTTAGCCTTGGAAAAGTGGCGTTTTGCGCCTTTTTTCCTTATAACAAGACTTTCCGTTGAATAGACGGGGGTCTTTTTCTTATAATAGAAGACAGCTCGGTAAAAAGGAGTTGATAGCCATGGCAATGTGCGATTGCCAGATTGGCCCAGCCTCATGCAAAGCCGGTTATGGAGGCGATCCTTTGCATGGGCGGACTTGGAGCAGTACCCGTGTCGCCTAAATGTGCCTAGATCGGTTCCATGATTGGTTTTGCCCCTTATGGAAGTATCCAACGAAAAAATAAGGAGCTGGACCTCATGTGTGAACCATTCATTAGCAACCATCTATTTAACTATATTAAGAAACAAGCCGGGGCTTTGGAGCAAGCGCTCCGAACGAACGCGGATCCGAAGGTCGTGGAATCTGTCAGATATAGCGCGGCAACGAGAATCACAGAATTGTTTCCAGACGCAGCAGCTCAGCAGTTGCAGAAGCTGGAGGCGATTTTCAAACTGCAGTCAGCCGACGACATTGCCAAGCAGCTCAAGGCGCTGGAGCCGGATCGGACGGTGTTTCCGCCGATTACGGCGAAGCAGATTCAGAAGCTTTTTCCCAAGAATAAGAAGCTGAAGCTGCCTGATTTGGAGACGATCGACTTCCGGCATGTCACGTACCTGAGCTGGGTCGATATTGCGACGAACAAGCTGTACATCGTCTATCCTGCTGGCGGGGAATTTGTTGGTGTAGAAGGCAAGTTTACGCCGACGAACAAGAAAAGCTTCTGCTTTGTATGCAATCGGTATGAAGAGCTAGCGCTGTTCACCGCGGTCACCAAGAAACGTCCGGCGCATACGTCGCCTGATTATTACAAAGCGGTTGGCAACTATCTGTGTATGAACGGTCAGGAATGCAATAAGAACATCACGGATACCGCTCCGTTGGAGAGGTTTATTGATTCGGTGATCGGCTGAATAGGAAGGAAAGACTCTCGCCTTTGGGCGGGAGTTTTTTTCTCATAAGAATCGCCATATATTGTGATATACTTGAACAAAGGAGGTTACCCGCCTATGTACGAGCTGAAATTGAAAAATAATGAAGCCTTTGTCATGATTGACGGAGTTGAAGTGAAACTCGAAACGATCATAAATGCATATAAGCAACATGTCTTCGTTGAAGAACACCATAATCGCAATAAAGAAATGACCGATGCTATTTTTACTAACGACGATATTTTATCCCAATTGCAGGGCTCTGAAATGGAATCTGATGAGAGTTTGATAATGAGCAAAAAAGATTTCATGCGTGTTATTAAAGAGGTGCAATGACTGGGAGCGACGATAGGGACTACCGCGTAGGTTGGAAAAGAACAGCGATTGAGCGTTTAGCAACCCTTTATAACATTAACCCTGAAAGGGTCTACGACACGGCCATTGTCATGTTATCGAGGCCTTATTCAAATTCGAAGGGCGTTGCCAATTACCCTGACTTTAAATTTAATGGCTTTCATTGGACTGAAATCGGAAATGTTATTGTTGTCTATAAGATAAATGAAGCTCATAAAATAGTATCCATTCATGCTGTCTTCTCGGCACTTACAGGATTAGCTTTAAAAAAGTTCTATGGTGAGTATGATCCCATGGATGATTAAGAAAAAGACCCGACAGCGGGTCTTTTCGTTTAAGGAGGTACACTTTTACAAGTGGCTGCTATTATACAACAAGCCGTCATCCTCGCGGCGGGCTTAGGAAGTCGTTTCGCGCCGATCACGAGCGTAATCCCGAAGCCGATGCTGCCGATCGGGAATCGGCCGACGCTGGATTATGTGATTGCGGAACTGCTGGAGTCCGGCATCAAGAGCGTGATCATTGTGGTCGGACATCGGAAGGAAATTATCCAAACATACTATCAAGACCATCCTTTTATCCAATTCGTTGTCCAGGAAAAGATGAACGGAACGGCTCCTGCGCTTTATTTGGCCAAGGAACTTCTTCAGCGCGGGCCTTTTGCCCTTTGCTACTCGGACGAGGTGATGGCGGGCGACCCGCCGTGTACGCGGCAATTGATTGACGTGTTTAATCGTCTGGGAACGGCGGATGTCGTCACGGGAATTGAAGCGGTGAGCGAAGCAAAAATTCGCATGTACAATTCAGTTGCTTTTCATGAGTTTGGGGAAGAAATCGTGCAATTAACGGATATTCAGGAAAAGCCGCAAGGGCCGTATCCGTCGACGTATACGGCGATCGGCCGGTATGTGTGCAGCTATCGGGTCATGGAGCATATGGATGCTATGAATTGGGATGAGCGCGGTGAAGGGACCGAAGTGTATGTGACGGATGTTTTGCGGGAATTGATGGGGCGGGGAAATATTTATGGTGTTAAATATGCAGGGAAGCGTTGGGATACGGGGACGAAGGAAGGTTGGTTGGATACGAACATCGCCATGCGAGATCATCAGACCCGATTATGGCCGGATGCGAAGCTGTAGCTGATGATGACAGACGATGTGTGCTCGACCGACCTCCGTCACGTCATGAAGGGAAATACGGCGCGCTTGGAGTTGTGGCGTGGTGCGAAAAGCTTGCTGCCGCGGCCAGTGGGGAGTGAAAGATGCAAAAATGCAGGAATTTCCCGTAAATCGGATGATTTAAGCGGAATTCCTGCAATTAGGCATCTTTTTTCTCTTGTTTCCTTGAAATTAGGCTGATTCGCAGGAAAAGCCTGCCTAATTGCAGGCATTATCCCAGATCAGGCGGCGGAGCGCGCAAAAGCCTGCTTGTTTGCAGGCTTTACGGCGGCAACGGCGACGGCGTTGCCATCGGCAGGCGCAGCTCCCGCCCACGCCCTACCCCAGCACGCCGATAGAGATAATGCCCAACACGATCAGCATGGAGCAGACGATACGCACGGTGCCCTGCTTCTCTTTAAGCACGACGATGCCCAGGATCGTGGCAAAAAAGGTGCCGATTTCGCGCAGCGGCGAAATATGGGCGAGCGGCGCGTAGGACATCGCGAACAGGAACAGCAGGTACGAGCCGGGGTTGAGAATCGACCCGAGCATGATGATGTTCCGGTTCAGCCGCCACTCCATGCGAAGCTGACTTGAACGCAGGAGGTGCGGGGTGAGTCCCGCAACGAAACCGATATTGGTGACCTCGAGCAGCGAGATCGCCGAAATATGCGCGAGGTTGAGCTTGTCGACGAGCACGTAGCTCGTGGTACACAACCCAACGCAGAGTGCCATAAGAAAAGGTTTGAGAGGAGCGGCGGAAGCCGCTCCTTTTCGCATGTTCGTCAAGAGGCCGCTGAGCAAGACGAAGCCGCTAACCATGCAGAGCAGCCCGAACCAGCCCCAGGGGGACAGGGTTTCATGAAAAAACAAGACGCCCAGAACCGGAACAAGCAACGTGCTCGTGCCCCGCATGATCGGGTAGACCTGGGAGAGGTCACCCATGCTGTACGTTTTGGCAAGCAGCAGAGCGTAAACGGCCTGCAAAGCCGCGGACAGCAGCAGCAGCCCATAAGCGGATAAGGATAACGGATGAGTCCAGAGCTCAATAATCAGTTTGGGCAACAGCAGCACGGTCGTAACGGCCATAATGCACCAGAGAAAGACGCCTTTATCGTGACTGCGTTTGGTAAAAAGGCTCCAAATCGCATGCGTCAACCCGGATGCGATGACAAGGGTGGTGGCCAGGAGTATCACCTCATCAACTCCTTAAACAGCGGCGCCCGGAAGATGCTCCGGCTGCTCATGCACGGTCGTGCCGTCGGCCAGCCGCAGCCACGTCTCAAACTCGCGCTCACCCGCCCGAAGGCGAATGACCCGCGCGCCGCGCGGAAACCCCTCTTTGCCGTACGTGTTATAACCGGTAGCGCGCCCATAGATCAACCGAATGCCATGCAGATCGCCCCAAAAATCGTTGACGTGGTCATGCCCGACAAACGTGCCGACGACATCGCCTCTCTCGAGCATGGCCGTGAACATCCCCGAGTTCACTTCTGGCGCAAAACATTTCGTCTCGTACATATGCCCATAGCACGTGCGGGTCTCCCATACTTCCTGATACTCCGGCAGCGGGATATGAAAGAAGGCCAGCGCGGGCAGCGCGCCGTCGGCTTCCTGCAGCCGGTGCGATTCCTCGCGGTACCACGCGATTTGATCGTGCCGCAGCCAGTCGTAGCCGTTCACCTGCGGCAGCGGGGAGTAGGCGCCGGAATCGAAGAAGAACAACTGATACCCTGCCTGCCCCGCTTGATCCTGAACGGTGAGGCTGTAGTTGCCGGCGCCGTGGACGCCGACAGGTCCGCGCTGCGTGACGGTGTGAGGGAAGCTCAGCACCGCTTCAAGCAGCTCCTCACGGGAGAGCAGCGACTCCGTGTCATGATTACCAAAAACAGCGGCCCAAGGGATGCCGCGCGTCACGGCAGCATGGACAGCCGCCTGGAACGCGGCGATGGCATCGGTGCAGGCAGGGTTGCCTTCGGAGACAGGACCGGTGTAAATCACGTCGCCGGTAAAAACAACAAGATCGGGCTTTTCGTGATCCAGCACGTCTTCCATCAGCCGACGGGAGAGCTGATCGCGCTCGCCGTGATCTTTCCAGTGTACATCGGTGAATTGGACAATGGTAAATGTTCCGTCTTCCCTAAAGAAGAGAGGTTGTGGCATAGGTGTGCCTCCTGTTGTGGATTTATGTTGTTTTCTTGTTGTTTGTTGACAATTGTATCGCTGCCTTGCTAAACTGTCAATAACATAACACAAGTTTAGGAGGTTACCATGTCACTCACGTATGAGGAACGCAGGCTGACGATTCTGAATCATTTGGAGCTGGAAGGCAAGGTTCAAGTGCCCCACATGGCGGAGCTGTTGTCCGTTTCAACCGAAACGGTGCGGCGTGATCTGGATCGCCTGGAGAAGGAAGGCATGCTGCGCAAAGTATACGGAGGCGCGGTCAAAATGCGCATGGATCGGGTTGAACCTCCTTTTCAGAAGCGTGTGGAGATGATGAGGCCGGAGAAGCGGGCAATCGGCAAGCTGGCGGCATCGCTGGTGGAAGACGGCGAGACGATTATGCTGGACAATGGGACGACGACCATTGAAATCATTCCATTTCTAAGTGATAAGCCGAATGTGACGCTCATTATCAATTCGGTGCCGATGCTGATGCTGGCGATGGAAACGTTTCAAGGGCGCATCCTGTTTACCGGCGGGGAAGTGAACCGTGAATGCCGGGCGACGATGGGGCCGCTGGCCGATCAAATGCTGGATCAGTTCAAAGTGAATAAGGCGTTCATCTCCGGAGGCGGCGTCTCGGTGACGGACGGCATTACGGATTTTCATATGGAAGAAGCGATGGTTGCCCGCAAAATGATGCAGCGCGCCGAAGAGACGATTCTGGTGGTCGATCATTCGAAGTTCGGGATGTCGACGTTTGCGCGGGTGGCGAGGCTGAAGGATATTTCCATGCTAGTCACGGATCCAGGCTGCTCCAAGGAATGGATTGAGACGTTCGAGGGGCTTGGGATTGAAGTGCGCATTAGCGAGTAAATGAAGCAGCCAAGGGAGAGGGAATAGCGGATGAACACAGCACAAGCGATCCAACGCGTCATCATTCTAGGCATTGACGGCGCCGGAGCTTATATGAAAGAGGCGGATACGCCTCATATCGACGCCTTGCTTCAAGGCGGATCTTCTACATACGGGGCGCAGACCGTATATCCATCCAACAGTGGCGAGTGCTGGGGTTCGCTGCTGCATGGCGTGGGGCCGGAGAAGCACAAGGCTCAAGCGTATATTCAAAATAACGCGCAAATGCCGGCCGATCCGGCCTCGGCCTCGCTGTTCCGCCGCGTCAAGGCGGCGTACCCGAACAGCCCCATGGGTGCGTTCGTGTGTTGGGCGCCGATTCTAACCGGGGCGATCGAAGAGCTGGACGGCGTGGTCAAGCACGCCGCGCCGGATGCCGATCTCGTTCCCGTGATCGGCGCATTTATAAGGGAGCAGCCGGCTTTCAGGCTGCTGTTCGTGCAGCTGGACGATGTGGATGCCGCCGGCCACAAGCATGGCTTTGGCACCGCCGGGCAGTTGCAGGCCATTACGCGCGCCGACGCGCAGATCGGCGAGATCGTCCGGGCGCTGGCCGCGGCGGCGATGCTGGACGACAGCCTGATCGTCGTCACGACGGATCATGGCGGCGGAGGCGCGCGCACGCACGACCACGGCAGCGATCATCCGAAGGATATGACGATCTTCTGGGGCTGCCGCGGGCCTGGCGTTGCTGCGGGCGCTGAGCTGGACGGCGTCAGCATCAGGGACACGGCCGCCGTGGCGCTGCATGCGCTCGGGCTGCCGCTGCCCGAAGGCGGGGAGGCGAAGCTGCCTGAGGGCTTGTTCCTGTAGCGGCCTTCTTTTCCAACGTTATCCTGCTTGCCCCCGAGGCGCGGTCGTGCGACAATAGCCTATGGACAACTTGGAACGTTACTAGGAAAGAAGGAACTTGGGCAACATGATTCACATCTCTTGGGAAATGTTGATGTTCATCATCATCGGCGGTTTTGCGGCCGCATTTGTAGACTCCGTCGTAGGCGGCGGGGGTTTGATTTCGGTACCGGTGCTCCTGGCAACGGGCATGCATCCGGCGCTTGCGCTCGGGACGAACAAACTCGCGGGAACGATGTCGTCGATGACGAGCACGATTTCATTCATGCGGTCGGGGCAGGTGGACGTGAAGGCGGTGCGTGGGCTTTTTGTGCTGGCGCTGCTTGGCGCGGTATGTGGAACGTTGACGCTTCAGCAGATACCGTCTGATTTTCTCAAACCGCTTGTTATCGTAATGCTTATCCTGATTACGATTTACACGATTTTTCGCAAAAATTGGGGCTCCAGCTCCACGTTCGATCGTTATACGCCGAAGACGGCGATGCTGATGGGGGTTGCGGCTTTTGGACTCGGCTTTTATGACGGTTTCTTCGGGCCGGGGACGGGATCGTTTTTGATTTTTGCGTTTCTGATGGTCGGATTTGATTTCGTGAAGGCAGCGGGCAATTCCAAAATGCTGAACTTCGGCAGCAACATCGCCAGTCTTGCGACATTTATTGCCCTTGGGTCAATTCAATACGAGGTTGGCATTCCGATGGGACTGGCCATGGTGTGCGGCGCGCTGGTCGGTTCGCGCATGGCGATTCGGCGGGGTGGGGCGTACGTGCGGCCGCTGTTTATCGTCGTATGTCTGCTGCTCGTGGGCAAGCAGATTTGGGGCTTGGTGTAGAGGATGAGAGATCGTTTAACCTTGTTTGGAGGGGAACGGTCTTTTTTGCATATCAGAAAGTATCTCCTCGAAGTGGCTCTATGCCATCAGTAAACGCTACCGTCCTTGAAAGGACGTTGGAGCCGTTTATCTTTGGTTGATGGAGAGGAGAGCTGTCAGGTACAGAAGCAGCACGACGGCGAAGCCGTTGAAGATGCTAGGGATTGCTGCTAGGGCTAGATAAAGACTGTACGGTAGGGACCAGATGAACGTGATCGCCATGAGCAGGCGTGATTGTCTAAATACAGCGAGGACGCCTAAGCATGCCGGTAAAATGAGCATCACCGTCACGATAAGCATGGTGTCCTTGTCGGCTGCAGTGCTTGTATACGGATTCCAGAACAGAAAGGTAATGGATAGCGAAAGGCTGACAAGCGAGGCGAGCATGGCGGGCAGGGAGAATTTCATAGGCGGGTTCAGACCTCCTTCTGGGCTATATGCTACTTATTAGTATTCTTGGCTCAGTGGCTTGTTCCTCTTAACGAGTGCTCAGATGGATGGGGGGCGACGGGATAGGGCCTTGCGCTCGAGTGGAGGTAATTCGAGTCAGGTGGTAGACGGTTGTCTGTTAGTCATCTCGGGCAGGTAGCAGGCCTGGGGCATAAGGTTCCCTGCATTTCGTACATGTAATTTGCGGGTTTGAAGCTGAATTGGAGGTTCAACCAGCAGAAAGTACAGGTAAATTTGCTGATTGACCTAGAAAACAGGCTAAATGTGCGGGGGACGCGGAAAGTTAATGTAGTTTTTGCAGGATCTCGCTCATTTTTTTCGTTTTCGGGCGAATTTGATGCACTTTCTGCAGGTGCGGGGTGGAGAGCGCTCGAGTGGCAGGAAGGGGGAGCTTGAGTAGCTGGATGGAGGTAAACGTGGGGGACGCGGCTTGGGTGGATAGCGGGAAACTGGTGAGTAATCGTGTCTAAAGTAGCTGGATGGAGATATACGCCTGAACGTGGCTTGGGTGGACGGTGCGAAGGTGGCGAGTAATCGTGTCTTGAGTAGCTGGCGAGCAATCGTTTTTGCCCAAAACGATTGCTTTTCCTCAAATAACCGATTAAAATGCTCAGTAATCTGTTTTCGAGGTGATGGTGCTGTGCGGAACGTGTTAACGAAGTTTTGGAAGCGTTTTTTTCAGCGCAAAACGATTTTTCGCAACATGGTGACCTTGTCCCTGTTCGCTGCGATCCTGCCGGTGGCCCTTGTGGGCATCGGGAGTTACTTATATTCCGCGTCTGCGGTGCAAAGCGAAGTAAATCAGTCGAACGTGCGTATTCTGAATAACGTGTCTTCGACGATCGATTCGACGCTGGATCGGATTCAGAACAACGCGATTCAAATGCTGCTGGGCACGTTCTTCTCGTCCAATCTCGCCGAGCTGAAAAGCACCAACTACGCCGGCCTGTACTCCGGCATTTCCCGCGAGTTGTCGTCGATGATCGGCGGCAACAAAGAGGCGGCCGACATTGCGATGTACGTGCCGGATGAGGGCTACCTCATCTCGCCGGTGTACGGCGGGAGGCGGATTGAAGGCAGCGGAGAGCGCGAAGCCCTGCTGAAAGAGCTCTCAGCGCCCGACCAGTTCCGCTGGGCGATCGGCCCGTACCCGAACGTGCCGGGCTACAGCACGAAGGGTGTGACACTTATCGCAAAGGCGCCGATTTTGGCCAAGCAGCCGATAGGGCTTCTTTTTATCCGGATTGAGGAGACGTTGTTCCAGAACATCATGAACCGTTTCATCTCCTACAAGGGAGAGGAAATGTTTATTTTAGACGCGAAGGGCAATCTCGTCACCTCAGTCGGCGGCGATACGGTGCCGGAGGGACTCCTTCAGCAAGTTGCGCAAAAAGGCGCCGAGCCGCGCTTCCAGTTCACTTCCCGGGGCACGGACTACATGGTGACGCCGATTACGTCCTCTTATAACAACTGGCAGTACATCAACATGGTGCCGATCGAGCAGCTCAACGCCAAATCCAATGGCATCAAGCTGATTACGCTTGTCATCGTGCTGGTGTGTCTGGTCATCGGTGCGGTTGTTACGTTGTGGGGCACTCGACGCGTGTACCGACCGATCCAGAATCTCGTCACGCTGGTGCGGGGCGAGCAGGCGCAGGATGCGGACACGGACGAAGTCGGCTTCATGCATCGCAGGTGGGCCGAGCTGACGAGCACCGCCAGCGAAATGCAGCAGCAGCTCAGCGATCAGCTGCCGATGATCCGCGAGATTTTTGCCCTGCAGCTGCTGCAGGGGCGCTTCCTGCACTACTCCGCCGATCAGCTCGCGGGCGTGCTGCGCCGGTACAGCGTGCCGACGGACAAGGAGAGCAGCGTGCTCGTGATTGCGTTCGATCTGCCGCCGGACGAAGCAGATGGGACGAAGCGGTTTCAGGAGAATGACCGCGACCTCATTGTTTTTGCGGTCAAAAATATCGGCAGCGAGCTGCTGGACGCTCATGCGATGGAAGGGATCGTGATTAACCTGCTGAACGATCAGGTGGCGATCTGGCTGTTCCAGGACCTTGCGCATGGTGAAGCGACTGACATCAAAGCGTTCGCCGAAAAGCTGCGCACCCAGGTGTCCGACTACCTGCGCCTGCCGGTCACGATCGGGCTGAGCGGGCAGAGCGAGCGTATCGAAGAGCTGCCCGAGCTGTACGAGGAAGCGAATCTGGCCGTCCGCTCCCGCATGATCGTCGGCGGCAATCAGGTGATCGTCAGCGCTGCAGGCGGCAGCCACGCGGATCTGCATTACCGGTATCCGCTGGAGATCGAGACGCATTTTGAGAACTCGCTGCAGCTCGGAGATCGGGATGAAGCCGTGCGGATGCTGCAAGAGTTCGCCAAAGGGATGGAGGCGGCGATTCAAAAGCCGGAGCTCATCCAGATGTCGTACTACCGGCTGCTCACGGCGGCGATTCGCACGGCGTATGTGCTGGGGCTGGATACGGCTCAATTGTTCGGTGCCGCAAGCGCCGATCCATACCTGCAAATTCGGCAGCTCAGCACGACGCTGGAGCTGAATCAATGGTTCGAGGAGCAGCTTGTCGAGCCAATCGTGGCCTATGTGCAAGGAAAACAGACGCAGGAGCATGATCAACTGATCGACAAGGTTGTGCGATATATGGAAGAGAATTACCATTTTGACCTGTCCCTTGATCAATGCGCGCAGATCTGCGGCCTCAGTCCGCACTATTTGAGCAAGCTGTTCAAAAAGAAAAAGGACGTCTCCTTCATCGAATACCTGACCAAGATCCGTATCGACAAGTCTGTGGAGCTGCTCCGCACGACCGAGCTGTCGGTCTCCGAAATCGCGGAGCGCGTCGGCTACCAGACGAAGAATTTGATCCGCGTCTTCAAGAAGCATATGGGCGTGACGCCGGGGCAGTATCGCGGCGGAGCGGACGACGAAAGCTGAGATGCGCAATATTTGCCACCCCTTCACACTAGGCAAAAAAAGTGAATACACACCCGAGAAACCCCGTCACGACGGGGTTTCTCTTTTTTTGTCCTGGCGAAATTCGCGGTTAAGAATTGGTCATTGTCGCTGGGACTCACCGTCATGTACGATCATCCCATGCTAAACAACGAGAGGTGAAGACGATGTCGCAAGGCCAAGTGGAACAGCTTTCAAACGCGCTGCCCGGCGTCACGCAGAAGGAGACGCGCACGAAGCAATCGTGGACGGAGGCGTGGCGGATCGCGCTCAGACGCGACAAATATTTATATCTCATGGCTGCGCCGGGATTGTTATTTTTTCTTATTTTTAAATACGTACCGCTCTGGGGCTTGCTGCTGGCTTTCCAAAATTACTCCCCTTATATGGGCTTCTGGCACAGCGAATGGGTGGGCTTCAAGTATTTTCACGAGTTTTTCACGAATCCCGACTTTATGCTGCTGTTCCGCAATACGATGGCGATTTCGCTGCTGAACATTGTGTTCTTTTTCCCGGTTCCGATTGTCGTGGCGCTGATGCTGAACGAGGTGCGGAAGCTGGCGTTCAAAAAGTTCGTGCAAACGGTCATCTACCTGCCGCACTTTCTGTCGTGGGTCATCATCGTCGGGATCTGCTTCCTGATCTTCGGACAGGGTACCGGCGTCATTAACCAGTTGCTCGTGGAATTCGGCGGGCACAAAATCGAGTTCATGACGTCGCCGAACCTGTTCTGGGTGATGCTCACCGCGCAAAGCGTGTGGAAGGAAGCGGGCTGGGGCACGATCATTTTCCTCGCTGCACTGGCGGGTATCAACTCGGAGCTGTACGAGGCGGCGCAAATCGATGGCGCAACGAGATGGCAGCAGATGACGAACGTCACCCTGCCGGGCATACGAAGCACGATTATCGTGCTGCTGATCCTGCGCTTGGGCCAAGTGATGGACGTCGGCTTCGAGCAAATTTACCTGATGATGAGCGGACCGGTTGCGCAGGTGGCGGATGTGTTCGATACGTACGTGTACCGCGTCGGCATTCAGCAAGGACGCTTCAGCTATGCGACGGTGGCGGGGCTTTTCAAATCGGTGGTCGGGCTGATCCTGGTCGTGTCCGCGAACCGCGTCGCGAAGAAGTTCGGAGAGGAGGGCTTGTATTAAGATGGGTAAAAGTTTAGGGTCGCGTATGTTTAATGCCATTAACTATACATTGCTTTCACTGTTCGGGCTGATTACTTTACTGCCGTTCATCTATGTGGTGATCATCTCTTTTACAGATCCGACCGAGTATTTGACGAAGCCGCTGGTGCTCATTCCCGAGCATTGGAGCCTTGCCGCTTACGACTATATTTTCTCGACAAATGCGTTCGTGCATGCGATGGGGATTAGCGGGATTCTTGCGGTTTTCGGCACGGTGCTGAGCTTGATCGTAACGAGTGCCCTCGCCTACGTGCTGTCGAGGAAGCGTCTCAAAGGCAAAAAGTTTTTCCTCGTAGCCATTCTGATGACGATGCTGTTCAATCCGGGCATGATCCCGAACTACCTGCTCATTGACAGCCTCGGGCTGATGGATACGATCTGGGCGCTTATTCTCCCGGCGCTGACAAGTGCTTGGTACGTCTTCCTGATGCGCAACTTCTATCAAGAAATCCCGGATGAGCTGGAGGAAGCGGCTAAAATGGACGGCTGCTCCGACGTCGGCGTCTTCTTCCGCATCATGCTGCCGGTGTCCGTTTCGGCGCTCGCCGCTTTCGGTTTATTCTACGCTGTCGCATACTGGAACACTTACTTTGCCGGTGTCCTGTACATTAACAGCGACTCGCTGCGCCCCTTGCAGGTGCTGCTGCAAATGCTGCTCATTTCCGCCACGCAGATGGCGGATCCGTCTCTCGCCGCTGCACTGGAAAGCGAACGGACGGTGCCTCCGCAGGTGATCAAAATGGCAGCCGTCGTGCTGTCATCCCTGCCGATCGTGATGGTGTATCCGTTCTTGCAGAAATATTTTGTGAAGGGCATGATGGTTGGTTCTGTGAAAGGGTAGTGAACTTCTGATTCCAGTGAGAGGGGGAATGCGGGCCTGCGCGCCACGGCAGGATGAAGCAAGACGATTCATGTAGGTGTATAATAATCATATACTGGGAGGTCTTTGTACATGAAACCGATGGTGAAAAAATGGGCCGTGCTCCTTACGGCAGCAGGATTGGTCGCTTCCTTGGCGGCTTGCGGCAAAGAGAAAGAAACTGAAGGGGCGGCTCCGGCAGGTACGGCGGCCAGCACCGCAAGCGCGAAGCCGACAGATATTTCCGTGACAACGCTGGCTTTCGCAGCGGCGCCGACAGGCGAGCTTGAAGCGGTCAAAAAACTGAACGAAAAGCTGAACATCAATCTCAAGCTAAACTGGATTCCGTCCGCGCAAATTTCCGAGAAGCTGAACGCGCTGCTCGCTTCGAATGATCTGCCGGATGTGCTGTTTGTGGAGGATTTTAACCTGACGCCTGCGTTCCTGAATGCTGTGGATCAAGGCGCTTTCTGGGAGCTCAGCTCCTATATCAAGAACTATCCCAACCTCGCGAAGTATCCGGAAAATGTGTATAAAAACGCTTCGCTCAAAGGCAAGCTGTATTCCCTGCCGCGTGTCAGACCGCTGGACGGCCATGAAGCTTTGTTGATCCGCAAGGACTGGTTAGACAAACTCGGCCTTCAGCAGCCAAAAACGATGGACGAACTGGCCACGGTATTGGAAGCGTTTGCGCAAAAAGATCCTGACGGCAACGGCAAAGCGGATACGTACGGTGCCGTGCTGCCAGGCTCGCCGGGACCTGCGAGCTACTTGCTCTCCATGTTCGGCGCAGGTACAAAATGGAAGGACGAGAACGGCACGCTGACGCCGTATTGGTGGACACCGCAGGCGAAAGAAGCGCTCGCCTTCTGGAGCAAAACGTTTAAAGCCGGCGGCATTCTGCCGGATATGCCGATCCTGAAGACCGCGCAGATCAAAGACATGCTCGTGCAGAGCAAAGCGGGCGCAGCGATCGCGAACGTCGTCGATGCGTACAAGTACAATGTGGAGCTGCAAAAGGTGAATCCGCAAGCGAACCTGATCGCGGTCGAGCTGCCGAAGACGGCGGACGGCAAGGCATACTATGAGCAAGCGAGCGGCTACTATGGCCAGTTCTTGATCAACAAAAAGACCGTAAACGAAGCCAAACTGAAGAAGATTCTGGAACTGTACGACTACACAGCGTCTGTGGAAGGCTACAACCTGGCGACGTACGGTATTCAAGATGTCGACTATAAAGTAAAGCCGGACGGCAGCGTGGAGCAGACGGAAGAAGGCAAGAAAAAAGGCTACTCCGGCGATACGACGGGCCAATGGGTAACGGGCTATTTTGACAAGTACTCGCGTGCCAAAGTGTCCGGCATTCCGAACGATGTGTACGAAGCGAACAAAAAAGTGATCGATTCGATCTCCTCCATCCCGGATCCAACGTACGGCCTCATGAAATCGGCGCCGTTCAAGGAGAAAGGTGCGGATTGGGATAAAAAGCTGAACGACATGATCGTCAACGTCATCATCGGCAAAAACACGCTCGACGACTGGGACAAACTCGTGAAGCAGTTTAAAGATGACGCGAGCTTCCAGCAGCATATTAAGGAAACGAACGATTTTTATAAGGAAAAATCGAAGTAAGGAAGAGGCCCGATCTCGCCAGGAGCTGGCGGGGTCGGGTTTTCTCATGGGAGAGGAGTGACCGCAGCAATGGGAGTTTCAATCGAAGAAGCGGTAAGGATCGTGCCATCCCCGCGCCAGTTGGCTTGGCAGGAGATGGAATTTTATGCGTTTATTCATTTTGGGATGAATACATTCACCGGAAGGCAGTGGGGGACCGGCGAGGAAGATCCGCAGCTGTTTCAGCCGACGGAACTGGATGCCGCGCAGTGGGTGGCGGTGTGCAAGGATGCGGGGATGACCGGCGTCATTCTGACGTGCAAGCATCATGACGGGTTTTGCTTGTGGCCGAGCGCGTATACGGCGCATTCGGTGAAGGCGAGCCCTTGGCGCGGCGGGCAAGGGGATGTGGTGCGCGAGGTGGCGGAGGCGTGCCGCGCGCAGGGCTTGAAGTTCGGCGTCTACCTGTCGCCGTGGGATCGCAATGCGCCGACGTACGGGGATTCTCCGGCGTACAACGTATATTTCCAGCAGCAACTGAGGGAGCTGCTGACGCAGTATGGGGATATTTTCTGCGTCTGGCTGGACGGCGCCTGCGGCGAGGGCCGTAACGGCAAGAAGCAGGTCTACGACTGGGACGGCACGTACCGCCTCGTCCGTGAGCTTCAGCCCGGCGCGGTTATCGCGGTATGCGGACCGGACGTGCGCTGGTGCGGCAACGAGGCGGGGCATACGCGCCGCTCGGAGTGGAGCGTCGTGCCCGCGGCGATGCGGGACACGGAGAAGGTGCAGGCCGACTCGCAGCAGGCGGACGATCCGGCCTTTGCCCGGCGGCTCACGGCGGAGGACGAAGACCTCGGGAGCCGGGCCGTGCTCGCGCAGGCGGAGCGCGCGATCTGGTATCCTTCCGAGGTCGACGTGTCGATTCGGCCGCAGTGGTTTTATGATCCGGCCGACGACGATCAGGTGAAGTCGGCCGAGGCATTGGTGGAGCTGTTCGAGCGAGCCGTTGGCGGGAACAGCGCGCTTTTGTTGAACGTCCCGCCGGATACGCGCGGGAAGATTCACGAGCGCGACGCGGCGGCGCTGCGCGAGCTGGGGGTGCGGTTGCGCCGTACGTACGGGCGCGACCTCGCCGCAGGCGCGCGGGTGTGGGCGTCCCATGCGGAGCGGGACGCAGAGGCGGCGCATGTGACGGACGGGCGCAGCGGCACGTACTGGGCTCCGCCTGCGGGTGTGGAGCAGGCGGAGCTGGTGGTTGATCTTGGCGAACCTGTGGTGTTCGACCGGGTCGTGCTGCAGGAATTTATTCAAGGCGCAGGGCAGCGGATTGAGAGCTTCGAGCTTTGGGGGCAAGCGCAGGCTGGCGGCGATTGGGTGCTTTTGGACGAGGGGACGGTTGTCGGGTATAAGAAAATATGTCGAATTGACCGGACTGCTGCGCAGGTGCTGAAGCTGCGCATTACCGGCTCCCGGATTCAGCCGACGCTGAGCCGGTTTGGGGTCTTTTATAGCGAATAGGTGGGGCGTGGTGTGGCGTGGCGTGGCGTTGTGAGCAACTGAACTGGAATTTCTCCAGTTCAGTTCTGGTTTTTGCGCCGAAAAGAGCATGCCAACTGGAATTCCTCCAGTCTATAAGACCGATTTTGGGCAAAATGCGGTTTTTGGGCGAAATGAGCTGGAGGTTTTCCAGTTCAGGTACTGGTAGCTGGCGGGTTCGGAGGACTGGGCAACGATCGCTGGGCAGACAAAGTTTTCATAATTGAGGAAGTATGTCCTTGAAGCAGCTCTATATCATCCGTACATGCAGCCGTCCTCAGAAGGACGGCTGCACCGTTTATCTTGTGTTTTCACAGTTTTGGCGCGAGTCTGCCACCTTTCCGTCATGGATGTGCTTGGGGAGACATGGAAGTCCCTCCATCGGTTATGATAAGCTAGATCTACAATAGAAGGAGGCGATGGCTGTGATTCAAGTTTTCCCTGCGGATACGCGCAGTGCAAGCGATTTGGGGTGGCTGCGGAGCCACAAAAGCTTTTCGTTCGGTGATTATTTCGATGAGAATAATGTGAGCTTCGGGGTCATGCGCGTCTGCAATGACGATGATATTGCACCAGGACGCGGTTTTGGCCCACATCCCCACAGCGATATGGAAATTGTCAGCATCGTGCTCCAGGGAGCGATTAAGCACGAAGACAGCCTCGGCCACGTGGCAATCACGGGGACGGACGGCGTGCAGCGCATGTCGGCAGGCACCGGCGTCATTCATGCGGAGTACAACGCGTCGGAGACGGAGCCGCTGAGCCTGTTTCAGCTGTGGTTCATGCCTGAGAAGCGCGGGATGACGCCATCTTTTGAAAATGTGAAATATTTGCCGGAAGCGATGCACAACGCCTTGCTGCCGGTGGTGACGCCGGAGGGCGGCGAGCATGTCGCGAAGGTTCATCAGGATATGCGGATTTACCTCAGCAAGCTGGACGCGGGGAAGGAGCTCGTGTTTGAGCAGGGGGAGAACCGCCGGATTTTCTTGATGCTGGTGAGCGGCGCCTGTACGGCAAACGGTGCGGAACTGCGGGCGAAAGACAGCGCGCGGATGCAGAATGAGTCGGTGCTGACGATTCGCACTGAGGAAGATACGCATTTGATGCTGATCGATTTGCCATAAGGAGGGGACGGCTGAGATGAAAGAAACGTTTTTGGTGAAGCATGCGGTCGGCGGCAGGGCGTTTATCGATACCGGCAAGCAGCCGGTTCCTTATGCGTGGCAGCAGGAGGGGGATCGCTGGACGTTTACGGTGCAGGTCGAGCCTTCGGCGGTGACGGAGCTTTTGAAGTGGAAGGACGAGCTGAATGTGTTTGTTTTTCAGGAGTTTGCGGATGCGCCTACCCGGAAATTGTGGTTCTACGTGGTCGATGACGCGGTGACGTATGACGAGGCGAAGCAGGAGCTGACCATTGTGGCGATCTCCACTATCACTTACATTCCCGACCAGTTTAGCGTGCGATGATTGGAGTTTGACGAAAATGAAAGTGCAGGATCGACAACTAGAGTTAGCGATCCCGTTTATTCGGGAGTGCTACGGTGAATTGGGCCGCAGTCAGGCTGAGGCGGAAGTCCGGATTGCCGAGATTACGAAGGACATTGCGCATAGTGGTACGTATACCCACACCACGGAGGAACTCGTGCACGGGGCCAAAATGGCCTGGCGCAACAGCAACCGCTGCATTGGCCGGCTGTTCTGGGACGCGCTCAAGGTGCATGACGCTCGTGATGTGAGGACAGAGGAAGCCGTGGCGGAGGCGCTGCTGCGCCATATCGAAACGGCCTCCAACGGGGGCAAAATCCGCCCGGTCATCACGGTGTTTCCGGCGGCTGGGGCTGAAGGTGCGGATGGATCGTTCCGCATCTTGAACGAGCAGCTGCTGCGCTACGCCGGCTACGCGATGGAAGACGGCACCGTCGTCGGCGATCCGGCATCGGTGGCGTTGACGCGCCAGTGCCAGGCACTTGGCTGGCAGGGCGCGGGCACGCCGTTCGACGTGCTGCCGCTGCTCGTGCAGATCGGCGACCGGACGCCGCGGCTGTTCGAGATTCCGCCGGAGCTCGTGCTCGAGGTGCCGATCACGCACCCGGATCTCGCGGCGGTGGGCGCGCTCGATCTGCGGTGGTACGCCGTGCCGATCGTGTCGAGCATGCGCCTCGAGATCGGCGGCTTGTCCTATACCGCCGCGCCGTTCAACGGCTGGTACATGGGCACGGAGATCGGCGCGCGCAACTTCGCCGATGAGGCGCGGTACAACGTGCTGCCGCGCCTGGCAGAAGCGATGGGCCTCGACACGCGGCGCGATGCGACGCTGTGGAAGGACCGCGCGCTCGTCGAGCTGAACGTCGCCGTGCTGCATTCGTTCCAGGCGGCGGGCGTCGCCATCGTTGACCACCACACCGCGGCCAAGCAGTTCGGGCGCTTCGAGGACAACGAAGCGAAGAACGGCCGCGCCGTGACCGGCGACTGGACGTGGCTCATTCCGCCGCTGTCGCCGGCGACGACGCATATTTTCCACGGGCAATATGCGAATGACGTGAAGCTGCCGAACTTTTTTTATCGGCATGAGTAGAGACGGCGATCCCCTTGCCTAGAGGCAGGGGGATTTTTTGTTGAGCAGCGCTCGGATCGGTAGTTCTCGGAATAGAATAAAGAGAACCAGCGTATCGGGATGGGGCGGGAGCGGGTGGCGATTGAAGAGTGACGGGTAATGAGTGATGAGTGATGAGTGATGAGTGATCAGTGATCAGTGACAAGTGACAAGTAACAAGTAACAAGTAACAAGTAACAAGTAACAAGTAACAAGTAACAAGTAACAAGTAACAAGTAACAAGTAACTGTAACGGTTGTGACAGCGCTTATTTCGCCCAAAAGACGTCATTCCAGCACATAACGGTTACAGCGGTGGCTATTTCTACGAATTTGGCGTGATATTGCTGGATTTATGGCAAATAGGCGCGCTGGCAACCGTTAGCGTTTGAAAGGAGCCATTTTTAGTCAAATAGGCGCTGTGACAACCGTTAGCGGCCTAAGATCTGTATCCGTGGGGCAATCGTTTTTTTGTTGGATCATGAGCCCGTACCAGGACGGGCAATGGGAACCAAGCGCCCTTTTCTAAACAAGATATCTAACTTATCTCCGCTAGATATTGATTCTAATTTTACAATATAACTACAACCCTCCATTAGCAGACACTCTTGATTTTCTATGCGGATAAACTCATATCGGTGAGCCGGATCATATTCTTCAGCGTAATCTATTGCTTGCTTTTTATAGTTTGAGTATTCAAAAAATGTTAGGTTGTGCTTTTTATAAAACACATAATAGCTTGCTAATAGAATCATCAGCAGAAATCCAGTGAAAATGACTGCAAAATGAATGGAGACATGCCCCTTTAACTTGGAAATTACGAGATGAGTCGAAAGTAGAACCGCAAGGAAAAGCAATACAACAAGGCCGAATAAAAAATCAAACATAGGTTATCTCCTTTTGGCACTCCTTGAATATACTTTATTCAACGGCATGAGCGCTCTTCCCTTTATGAATGACTGCAACGAAAAATACTTTCCAATGTATGGAAATGGCCTGTATACTAATAGAAAAGCAGTCATTTTCTATGTGTTGAGGGGCGAATTGATGACCGTGAATAGAAAGCCGCGCGTTTTTATCGGAAGTTCCCGCGAAGCGATCAAGTATGCCCGGGCTGTTGCTGAGCAGCTTGAGGTTGCCGCTCATGTGAATCCTTGGTATGCCGGTACGTTCGGAGCCAATGACTATACGATGGATGCTCTGGATCGGGAACTGGATAACAACGACTTCGGCGTGTTTATCTTTGCTGCGGAGGATGTGGCCCGGATTCGCGGTGAACTCGTGTTTATTACCCGGGACAATACACTGTTTGAGATGGGACTGTTCTGGGGCAGGCTTGGCAAGCGCCGTGTGTTCTGCCTGATTCCGCGTACCATTCCGGCTGGCTCGGACGAGGAGGGGCCGTCTTCGTTTCATCTTCCCTCCGATCTGGAAGGGCTGAATCTGCTTCGCTATACGGACAATGAGCGGCTCGTTTCCGCGGTCGACGTGGCTTGCGGCAAAATGCTGGATGCGATCGCCAGGGAAGGGCTGTTCTCCCAGAGAAATGACATCCTCGCCGATCGCGATAGAATCATTCAGCGCAAGGATAGTGTGCTGTACTTCTTCTGGGAATTCTTGAAGAACGTGGCGATCCCCGATGCGAACCAGCGCTATACGGCCTATGCGGAGGCTATCCGCAATTCCATCTTGGCACCGCAGGGCTTTCGCTCTACGGGCGCGGCTCTTTGGAAGAAAGTCGACGAGAAGTATTTGGCGCATGTCGGGGGCAATGTTGGCCGGGGCAAGAAGTTTCCGCTCAATGCCAATGACGGCAAAAGGCATGAAGATCACATCATTGTCCTGAAGGTTTTTAATACGGGGAATTGGAGTTTTTTCAGCCGCAGGGAGATTGCTCATGTGTACGTCTTATGTTATCCTCTAAGTAAGGAGCATGTGCTTTCGGTTCATTTCTCCGGCAATCAGGTTTTGGATGCAGTCCGGCTGCAAGAGATTGTTGCAATCAACGACGATCTGCTGGCAACGATTCGCAGTTTAGTTGGAGGGGATTCGACATGATCAAACGTGCAAAAGGCTCAAAGACCCGTACTATCGGATCGGGCAAAGATATCGGGCATACAGGCGGATGGCCTGCTCACGAGGTGGACAATGGCGGATTTGCATTGGCTGCAGCCCAACATACGAAGATTTTTGTGGGTCCTTCACTGGAAGGGATCGACGTCGAATATATAGAAATCGTCAGCGGAAAGGTGTCGCAGCATCAGCCTTCATTCGCGCGATAGGATGGACGCAAGGCCTTAGGGCCTTGCGTTTTTTTATTGTCCAAGCGTATCCCTCGAAGCGGCGCTGGCACTGCGCATGGGAAGGGAGAATCGAAAAAGCGAGAAGCCTTCGGCTGAAGCAGCAAGCCTGCAAAACAGCAGGAACTCCCCTCGTTCCTTTCCTGATTTGATGAAACGCCTGCAAAAAAGCAGGGATTTTCGGTGTGAACATCCCTTTTGAGCGAGTCTGGACTAAAAAACTGCTTTATCGCAGGCATTTTGCGAAAAATGCCATTTGTACGAAAAATTCCTGCTTTTTCGCAGGAATCTTCCCTCTCCCTTGATACTATCGAGATCACCGCCGCTACAAAAGCCCCGCCGCTTCCTCCCATCCGAGCATGATGTTCATATTTTGAATGGCGGCGCCCGCGGCACCTTTTCCTAAATTGTCAAATCTGGTGATAATCAGCACTTGCTCATCATGACCGAAAACACAAATATCCAGTTCATTCGTATGGTTGCGCGCCAATAGGTTGAAGGAGCCGTCTTCGAGACAAGCCTCGGCGTCATAAGGCATGACGCGGACGAAGCGTTCATCCTGGTAGTACGAGGCGAGTTGTTCTTGCACGTCCTGTGCCGTAACCTTCTTGGCAAACAGCCGTGGCAGAAGCGGAATGCTGACAGCATCACCCTGATAATAGTTGCCCACGATTGGCGCGAAAAGCGGAGGGGCCGCCAACCCGGCATGCCATTTCATTTCCGGAAGATGCTTGTGCGTAAGCCCTAGCGCGTAATGTCTTGGCGCGTACAGCTCCTCTCTGCCATTATGCTGGTACTCAGCAATCAGTTTTTTGCCGCCGCCGCTGTAGCCGGTGAGGGAGTAGCAAACCGCGGGATAATCCCGCGGTACAATGCCTCCAGCGATCAAGGGACGCATAGCCAAAATAAACCCGGTGGCATGACAGCCGGGAACGGCTACTCTGGCCGCATCCCGGATGAGGCTCCTTTGCCCGGGATGCAGTTCTGGCAATCCATACACCCAATCGGGATCGGTGCGAAATGCTGTGCTGGCATCGATGATTTTGGTCCGAGGATTGCTGACCAGGGACACGGCTTCCCTCGAAGCGGCGTCGGGCAGACAGAGGAAGACGAGATCGGCTTCATTCAGCAAAGCCTTGCGCGCGTCGGTATCTTTACGCATCTGGGGTTCTATGGTCAGGATGTCGATGTTCGGAATCCGGGATAGGTAATCATGGATTTTTAAACCCGTCGTACCTTCTTGGCCATCCACAAAAATTTTATAAGCCATGTGTCCACCTCAATTAGGAATTTATAATAATACATAATAAAGTATATTTATACATTCGTAAATGGATGGTTTCCTGTGCTCTTCACCCCCTCCCTCACAAACTCCCGAAGTTTCCCCCATCATTTCCCGAAAAAGTCGCATAGCCAGATCCCTCCCCCTTATAGTATGATGTGGCATAAAAGACCATAGAGACATACCTATCATAGAGATGAAAAGGGGAACGCCGCATGTGGCAAAAGGTCGCCCAATTCAACACGCTGCGCAATCAGATGTTGGCCGGATTTGTGTTCGTCATGATGATCGTCCTCGTCTGCGCGGGGATCATCACGTATAATTCCGTGTCGACGCTGCTCAATACGAAGGCGGAGGCGCAGATGAAGCAGATCGCTTCTCAAGCGAACGGCCGATTGGAAGCGCTTATCACCCAGATCGATACACTCACGCTGCAGGCGGTGAATGATGCATATTTGCAACAGCTTTTTCTAGCTTCGGTGCAGGGGAACCCGGTGAGCTTCAGCGAGCGCCAGGCCCTGATGAAAATTGCGAACCACATCCAGGCGTACAGCGGCGTCACCAGCGTCGAGTTGTACTCGACGGGCTACGCGCGGATGTTCCCGCTGGACGAGACGAAGCTGACGGACCGCATTGCGCCGCAGTGGATTGCCCAGGCCGACAAAGAAAAAGGCCGATTGGTCTGGATCGGCAGCGATCCAGCGGACCCTGGTTCGGTGCTGGCGATTCGCCGCATCAATTTAATTGACCGATGGTTCTCGAACGGCGGGTACCTGATGGTGCGGATGAACCGCAGCTATTTGGACCTGCAGAGTAAGCTATCGGACACCGGCTACCAGGAGCTGATGCTGCTCGCGGACAGCGCGGGCAATTCGATTGTTCCTGTCGGTCCGGAGGACATCGATACGAAAGAGTTGCTTCTCAGCGACGCTCAACAAGTCACCTTTGCCGAGAAGCGATACATGCTCGTCAAGCAGCCGTCGGAGCAGACCGGTTGGACGCTGATGATTCTGTATCCCGTAAGTGATATTTCCGACGGAATTTCCGTGCTGCGCTGGGCGATCATTGTCTCCGGGGCGATCGGATTTGTGCTGTTTATTGTGCTCTCCTTTGCACTGTCCATGATGATTACGCGGCCGATTCTTCGGCTGATGCGGGCGATGCGGAACACGCGGCAAGGCGTGCTGACGCCGAATTTGGCGAAGTCGTATACGGCGGAGCTGAACGATCTGAACATCACGTACAATCAGATGGTGGACAACATGAATAGGCTCATCAAGCTTGTGTATGAGAAGGAAGTCATCCAAAGCCGGACAGAATTGCAAGCGCTGCAGGCGCAGATTGATCCGCATTTTTTGTATAACACGCTGGAAGCGCTGTACTGGTCCCTGCAGGATAAAGATGAGGAAGAGCTGGCCGACCTTGTAGTTGCAATGTCCGATTTGTTCCGGTATGTGATCGGGAATCCGAACAAGGACGAATGGGTCACAATGAACGAAGAACTGGAGCATATCAAAAGATACCTCAGTATCATGAGCGTGCGCTTTGGCTCGCGCCTCGTCTGGGCAATCGACTGCGACGACGCCTACAGCCATGTTCACATTCCGAAGCTGCTCATTCAGCCGCTCGTGGAGAATGCGATTTTGCACGGGTTGGAAGGGAAAAGCGACGAGGGACTGATTGCGATTTGCGTGGAGCTGGCCCCCGAACGCCCGGACGAGCTTCGCATTACGGTCCGCGACGACGGGCCCGGCATGAGCGAAGAGACGCTGCATGCGCTGAAAGCGGCGATGGATCGAGGAGGGGCCGAAGCGCCGTCAGGCAAAGGCAAGGGAAAAGGCATGGCGATGGCGAACGTCCAGCGGCGCCTCAAGCTTTACTACCCGGCTGCCCCTGACGGCGCATACCGGGGATTAACGATTGCGAGCGCCCTGCAGCAAGGGACGAGCGTAAGCTTTGACATACCGATGTATAAGGAGGATGACGATGATTCCATCCAGTAAAACTATACTCATTGTAGATGACGAACCGCTGACCCGAGAAGGCATCCGCAAAAGCCTGGAAGCCTGGTCGATCGGACGACACGCCATTATCACCAGTTGCAATGGCACGGAAGCGTTGGAGGTACTGCGCACGAGGCCTGTTCATCTGCTCATCACCGACATTCGTATGCCCGAGATGACCGGCTTGCAGCTCGTCGAAGGCGCGCGAAGCTTCGCGCACAAGCCCGTCACGATCATCATATCGGGTCATCCCGATTTTCAATATGCCCAGACCGCGATTGAGCTGGGGGTGGTCAACTATCTGCTCAAACCTGTGCAGAAAAAACGGCTGCTGGAGGCCGTGGAACAGGCGCTCCGCATTGAAGAAGAGCGCGGCCGCGTGGAAGCGATGGAGAAGATGGTCGATCCCCGGCTTATGCAAGCGAAGACGGAGGAGAAGAACTACAGCGCTCCGGTTCGGCAGGCGATGCAGTACGTGGAGGAGCATTTGCAGGAGCCGCTCGGCATGAGCGAGGCTGCGAGCCATATCCACCTTAATCCGAGCTATTTTAGCGCGCTGTTCAAAGAGCAGACCGGCATTACGTTCAGCGAGTACGTCACACGGAGCCGCATTCAGAAGGCCAAGGAGCTTCTCCTGCAAACGCGGCTGACCATTGCGGACATTTCCGAGCAGGTCGGGTATCAGACATCGAAATATTTTATCAAACTGTTCAAAGAATATGAGGGCACAAGCCCCAATCAGTATCGGAAGCTGACCGCGCAGGACGGGGATGCGCCAATCGAGGATCCGGCCGAAACCTCAAAATAGTGGAACATTTCCCGATGGCTGTTACTCCCTATGCTCCCAATGAAAGCGCTACAATAAATCACGTAGCATACAAATGATTGAGGGGGAACAAGGCATGGTTAGAAAAACGCTTACATGGTCGCTGACGGCGGCGCTTGGCCTATCGATGACGCTCACGGGGTGCTCCAGCTCGAGCTCCAGTTCCACAAATAGCGCAGGCGCAACGACAACTCCTACGGAGGCTGCCAAAGCAACCGACGCCGCAAGTGCACAGCCCGCCAAAAAAGTCACCATCAAGATGATGCACCTCTGGCCGACCGGCAACGCCGCAACGCAAAACAAAATTGTAAACGATATCATCAAAGAGTATACCGCTCTGAATCCGAACGTCACTATTGAGCAAGAAGTGCTGGAGAACGAGCAGTATAAAAATAAAATGAAGGTGCTGTCCACCTCGAACGCGCTGCCGGATGTCGGCTTCACATGGGCTGCCGGCTACATGGATCCGTATGTAAAAGGCGATATGTTCGCGCCGCTCGACGACCTCCTGCAAGGCGACCTCAAAGACAAGTTCGTCAAAGGCACCACAGACGCTTACGCGTTCGGTGGCAAAACCTACGGTTTGCCGGTGGAGCTGAACATCGTACCGGTTTACTATAACAAGGCGATTTTTGCCAAGTATAATTTGAATCCACCGAAGACGTACGACGAGTTTAAAAATATCGTGAAAACGCTGAGCGCAGGCGGCGTCGCTCCGATTGCCCTCGGCAATAAGGACCGCTGGACAGGGTCGCTCTGGTACATGTACCTCGCCGACCGCATTGGCGGGCCGGAAACGCTGAAGAAGGCGATCGATCGCACAGGAACTTTTAACGATCCGAGCCTCGTTCGCGCCGCTTCGGAAATTTCGCAGCTCGTTGACATGAACGCGTTCAACAAAGGCTTCAACGGCCTTGGCAACGACGAAGGCAAAGCCGAATTCATGAACAGCAAAGCCGCGATGTACATGATGGGCACATGGGAACTGCCGAACTACACGACGAACAAAGATGTGCCACAGGCATTCAAGGATCAGATCGGCTTCTTCAAATTCCCGACGGTAGAAGGCGGTAAAGGCAACATGGACAGCTGGGTTGGCGGTCCGGGCGTCGGTTTGTTCGTGGCCAACAACTCCAAAGTGAAAGAAGAGTCCAAGAAATTCGTGAGCTTCTTCGTACAGAAATGGGGCGAGCATGCGATCACCGAAGCGGGTGTCATCCCAGCGACCAAGGTCGATACGTCCAAAGTAAACCTGCCGAAAATGTACATCGACCTGCTCAACGAGTTGAACAAAGCGAGCAACATCACGCTGTTCGCGGACGTGCAAATGAAGCCGGCTTCCGCGGAAGTTCACCTGAACATGATTCAGGCGCTGTTCGGCAAAGCTGTGACACCGGAAGTTTTTGCGAAAAATCATGAGGACGCGCTGGCGAAAGAAGCAAAATAGCTAAGCAGCCAAGCCGCCTGCCGAATACAAACGATACGCGAAAGGACATATCCCTTGCGAGCGGTATGTCCTTTTGCTATATCGGTGAAAGAAAGGAAAGTGCCTGCGATGGATAAAGTGATGTCCAATAAGTCCATGATTGCGCTCTATGTCATCCCGTCCTTGTTCCTGCTGCTGGCCCTGATCTACATGCCGATCGTCATGACGGGCTACTACGGGCTGATGAAATGGGACGGCGTCGGCAAAATGAGCTTCATCGGTTTGCACAACTATATTGAGCTGCTCCGCGATCCGCTGTTTTGGAGCAGTGCCAAACATTCGTTTTTGCTGGCTTTGTTTTCGACGCTGGCTTTGCTCGTGTACTTGCTGGTGGCCCTCGTCCTGTCGGCCAATCTGCGCGGAGCGAACGTGTTCCGCAAAATCTACTTGATTCCTATGCTGCTTTCCTCCGTCGCTATCGCCCAATTATGGTTGAAAATATTCCACCCGACGAACGGGGTCCTGAACCATTTCCTGTCGTTCTTGGGGGTTACGCATACACCGGAATGGCTGTCCGATCCGTCCATTGTGCTTTACGCGATTTTTCTGCCGATTCTGTGGCAGTATGCCGGGTTTTATATTTTGATCTACTACGCGGCGTTGAAAAATGTGCCGTCTTCGCTCATCGAAGCCGCGCGCATTGACGGCGCGAGCCCGTGGCGCATCGCAGTATCGGTTCGCCTCCCGCTGATCGCGGAGGTCATGAAAGTGACCGTCGTGCTGGCGGTCGTCGGGTCTTTGAAATATTTTGACCTGATCTATGTGATGACAGGCGGCGGACCGAACGGTTCGAGCGAAGTGATGGCTTCCTATATGTACCGCAAAGCGTTCAAAGGCTACGACTTCGGCTACGCCAGCGCGATCGGCTTCTTCCTGCTTCTGATTTGCCTCGTCGTGACCTGGCTCATTCGCAAAGCGACGGCGTCCAAAGACGACATCCAATATTCCTAAAAGAAAGGGGCTGCCGACCCAATGCACATGGAAACGGTTCAATCCAAACCGCAAGCGCTCGCTTCACCCAGCAGATTGTTGGGAAGAATCGGCTACGGCCTCTTGTACGCCGTCCTGACGATTGTCGCATTCATCCAGCTCGTGCCGCTCTTGTGGCTGCTGCTGTTCTCTTTGAAAAATAATGAGGAAATTTTCAACTTGGCGCCTTTTGCCTTCCCGGAGAAATTTCATTGGGAAAATTACCAGAAGGTGTGGACGCTGGGGCATATCGACAGCTACTTCTGGAACAGCGTCTGGATGACGGTCGTCTCTGTCGGCGCTACGGTGCTGCTGGCCAGCCTCGTGACGTTCGCCCTCACCAGGATGAAGTGGAAGCTGCAGTCGCTTGTGCTGGGACTGTTCATGCTGGGGCTCATGATTCCCGTGCATTCCACGCTCATCCCGCTGTTCAGCTTATTTCAAAAGCTGCATTTGACGAATCACCCGCTGTCGATCCTGCTGTCCTATATCGCGTTCAACCTGCCGATCACCATTATGATCATGCTTGGCTTCTACAGCACGCTGCCGCGCGAGGTCGAGGAGGCTGCGGTGATGGATGGCTGCTCCGTCAACCGCATGTTCTTCAGCATCACGCTGCCGATGACCGCGTCCGTGCTGTCAACGGCGTTTATTATTAACATGATTTATAATTGGAACGAATTTATTTTCGTGAATACCTTCATCTCCTCCGAAAAATACAAAACCCTCACCGTCGGCGTCCAAAACTTCGTCGGCCAGTACACGACGGACTGGGGCGCGATCGGCGCGACGCTGATGATCTCGATTTTGCCGATCTTGGTTGCGTTCATTCTGCTCAGCAACCGGATCGTGGAGGGGATTGCGGCGGGGTCGGTGAAGGGGTAGAGCCATAATCGTTACTGCAAGACAGAGGGCCTTCAATATCGTGTTTGTATACCCATCGTTGGCATGGGTATTTTTTTTTTGTCCGTGTGAGCCTTGGAACTTAGATCCGGTTAGCGACGTCCCTCTATAATTCTTTATAAAGGTGTGGAAAAAAATATATCAATAATTGAGCTATGCGATCAGATAGTAAATTGAAGATATGTTTTGTCAAATCGAATGTGTATGAACAAAGAAACCAGCGTGATAGAGTGAAGTAAGCGCTTTATATAGGGGCAGGGGGGGACACAGACAACTTTGCAAGGAGCAGGATGAGTTCAATCTGGATGAAATGACCTAGTAACAGGGTCGAGGAGGTTCATATTGTGAAAAGATTAGTATCCATTGGGATGATCATGGTGATGGTGGTTAGCTTTTGTATCTCTATGCAGCCATCGATATCTTATGCAGCTTCGCCTTGGAATATCTTAAATGATAATTTAAGCGATTATGCTACGACGGGGTGGGGCACACAGAATACCGATAACACACATAACACGATTACGCAAAATGCGGATAACGTCACAATTGTCGACACGACATCGTTTTCCGCGTACCTGACGAAAAGCAATGTGCTGCCTGCAACGGGCCCATTTACCTTTGAAGTAAGAGCAAAGGTGAACGGTACGGGTACTCTGAACGAATTTACGGTGAGGAACACGAGCTATTTGTCCAGCTTTTACCTCACCTACGGGCAAGCAGGTGTGGTTCAGAATAAAGCATCAGGTTCTACGAAGACGTTTACGTTGGACACGACCATCTATCACACGTATCGGATGGTGGTTCATGCCAACTACATCTACGATTTATATGTAGATGGGAATTTGGCCTGGAGTGGAGCAACCAATGCGACAGGTGGGACGAACCTGATCAAGCTGGGTGGGGATTCGGCGAGCTATGCAAATGTTACGTTGGATCATGTCCGGCTAGGATCCGGTGAGATCTTGCCGGGCGGTTACCCGCTTAGCTCCATTCAGATGTCAGAAGTCATGACAACAGTCGGACAGGCGCCCGTGATGCCGACGGTTGTGACGGCGGTATACGAAGATGAATCCACAGCTGGGGTACCGGTGGTATGGGAAGCGATCACACCTTCTCAGTATGCGCAGCAAGGTGATTTTGTGGTTAGCGGCAGTGTGCAAGGCGCTGCGGTTCCGGCTTTGGCCCATGTGACTGTAAATGTCAGTTCAGCGGTAATTACCGCTATCGAGCCGGTGAATGTCACGACACAGGCGAAGATTCAACCGGTATTACCGACCGTGGTCAACGTAACCTATGAGGATAATTCTACGGACCAGGTTCCCGTAAGCTGGGCTTCGATTCCTGCTAATGCTTACGGCGCAGCCGGCAGCTTTGATGTCAATGGAGTTGTCGCCGGTACAGCGATTCCAGCTATCGCACACGTGACCGTGCTTGCGGCGGCAGCGGATGAGTTTGACCAGCTGCGAAGTAAGCTGAAGGATATGTTAACTGGCGGTACGGCCTACAATGCCGCCGATCCGGATATTGCGAATCAGGTGACAGCGATCACGGAGAAAGCGCAATCCAATTGGGATACGATGAATAAAGCGGGGAACCGTACTTATTTGTGGAGCGATCTGGATAGCACGTCGATCTCTGCTCAAATTACTTCAACGTATACCCGATTGAAAGAAATGGTACTGGCTTATGCAACGACAGGCTCTTCCTTATATCGCAGCACGGCACTGCTGAGTGATATCAGCAGCGCGCTCGATTGGATGTATACGAATCGTTACAACGAAAACAAAATTTTATACGATAACTGGTGGGATTGGTGGATTGGAACACCGCTTATCATTAATGATATTGCGGTCCTGCTCTATGACGATTTATCGTTCCAGCAAATTTCAAACTATATGACGGCGATTGATCATTTTACGCCGATTGTCGATATGACAGCGGCTAACCGGGTCTGGAAAAGCCAGGTTGTGGCGTATCGGGGCATTATCGTGAAGGATGCAGCTAAGCTGGCGATGGCGAGAGACGGTTTAAGTCCAGTATTTCCATATGTGACGCAAAGCGATGGCTTTTACAAGGATGGTTCCTTTATTCAGCATGATATCACGCCTTACAATGGCGGATATGGGGCAACGATGCTAGGCAATATGGCTGATGTCATGTATGTGCTCGGAGGATCGACTTGGGCAGTCACGGATCCGAAAGCCAGCAATGTATTCCAGTGGATTTACGATAATTTCGAGCCGTTTATGTATAAAGGGCTTGTGATGGATATGTCGCGCGGCAGAGAAATTTCCCGTTCGTATGTGTCCGACCATATCGCGGGGCAGCGCATAACCAGAGCGGTTATTCGTCTGGCGCAAATTGCACCGTTCCAACAAGCAGCCGATTTCCGAAGAATGGTGAAAGCGTGGATACAGTCGGACACGTATGCAAACTTTTTCGTCAATAATCCCATTAATTACATCAGGTTAGGGAAAACGATCGTGCAAGATGCTTCCGTTGTCCCCTACCCGCAAGGAGTGTGGTTTAAACAGTTCGCCAATATGGATCAGTCGATCCTGCGGCGTCCGGACTTTACGTTTGCCATTCGCATGCATTCAAGTCGAATTGCCAACTATGAGGAAGGCAACGGCGAGAATGTGAAGGGCTGGTTTACCGGTGACGGGATGACTTATCTGTACAATAACGATCTTGGTCAATTTTCGGATGATTTTTGGCAAACGGTCGATCCGTACAGAATGCCAGGTACAACAGTCGATCGCCAAATCCGAACAGGCGGCGGCAATAAGGTCAGTGGAAATGACTGGACGGGTGGTACGGAAATGCTGGGCTTATACGGCACGACCGGAATGGAGCTCGATGCACTGTACAGCAATTTGACAGCAAGAAAGTCGTGGTTTTCGTTTGATAATGAAATCGTTGCCTTAGGCTCAGGCATCACGAGCCCGGATAATCGTACAATTGAGACCATTGTTGAGAATCGGAAGATCAACAGCGCAGGCTCGAATGCGTTTACGGTGAACGGGACTGCGAAACCGAGCGCTCTGGGCTGGAACGAAACGATGAACGGCGTTACTTGGGCACAGCTTGCCGGGGATACTCCGGGTTCGGATATCGGCTACTATTTCCCGGAGGGGGCAACGGTAAAAGGGCTTCGGGAAGCAAGAACAGGCGCTTGGAGCGATATCGATAACCGAACGGGGGCGCTTCAAACGCCGTTTACAAGCAATTATTTGACACTATGGCTGGACCACGGGACAAACCCGACGAATAGCAAGTATCAATATGTTACACTTCCGAATGCGACATCCGGACAGACAGCGACCTATGCCAGTCATCCGGATATCACGATTCTAGCGAATACTGAGGATGTGCAGGCTGTCAAAGAGAACAGCTTAAACGTTATCGGAGCGAATTTTTGGAATGATAAAGTAAAATCGGTCAATGTGGACGGAAACAGTTGGATAACGAGTAATAAAAAGTCCTCTGTGATGACACATCAGACGGCGCAGGATCTGGACGTCTCTGTATCTGATCCGACGCATGATAATACGGATAGCATTGACGTTGAGATTAACGCCTCGGCTTCGGGTGTCATTTCCGCCGATGCTGGCGTAACGGTGAAACGCTTGACACCGACGATTCAATTGACTGTGCAGACTGCGGGCGCAAGAGGCGCGACCTTCCATGCGAAGTTTAACATGACGGCGAATTCCGCAGTGCCGCAAGCACCTGATCTGACAAGTGCGACAGCAGGCAACCATGCCGTAAGTTTAACCTGGAGCAATGTGTCTTCTGCCACTGGCTACCAAGTGAAATACGGGACTGTCAGCGGAAACTACACGAAAACTGTTTCAGTGGGTCTTGCTACTGAATTGACCATTAACGGTCTTGCGAATGGAACTCCGGTTTATTTTACCGTCACGGCACTGAATCAGCTGGGGGAGAGCGCCAATGCGAATGAGCGCAGCGTTGTTCCAGCCGGTGAGCAATGGGACCTGATCGACGATGATATGAGCGCATATACTGCGGGATGGGCGACACAGGGAGCCGGTACGATCACCCAAAATATCGGCGAAGTGAATGTGGTTGATAAAACCAATACAGCTGTCTATTTGTTGAAGAACGGTTTTGCAGCACCATCAGGGGCCTTCACGTTTGAAGTGCGGGCGAAGGTGGCGGAAGCCGATACCATGAATGAATTTTCAATTCGCAGCTCGAATTATTTGATCAGCTTCTATCTAACTTACGGCACCTCGGGAACTGCACAGAATAAAGCGGCCTCTTCGGATAAGACGACTACTTTGGATACGACGGTTTATCATGCCTACCGAGTCGTCGTTCATGCCAATTACACGTATGACTTGTACGTCGATGGCAATTTGGCCTGGAGCGGGGCGGCGAGTTTGGGCACAGGCTCGGATATTCTGAAAATAGGCGGGGATTCGGCTTCCCATGCCAACCTTGTATTGGATCACGTTAAAATGGGGAACGGTGAAATGCAGCCAGGAACGGCTGCCGTCAGTTCTATTCCGCCTGTTCCCGTGACAACACGCGTAGGGGCTACGCCTGTGCTGCCGGCGCAAGTTGCTGCACAACTGGATGATGCGACAACGGCTGACGTGCCCGTCAGCTGGGATGCGATCGATCCTGCAAATGTGGCGCAGCAGGGCACGTTTACCGTCTATGGGCAAGTCCAGGGCGGTACGCCATTGCTTGCGCAAGCGAATGTTACAGTCCTGGACACGCAGGCTGCGATCGTATCCATAGCGCCGGTCGAGGTAGCAACTTCCAAAGGAACTGCGCCGAGCTTGCCAGCACAAGTGCTGGTGACGTACAGCGATAATATTACAGCTCTGGTTCCAGTGAGCTGGAGCCCGATCAATCCGTCGCAGTATGCGACCGCAGGCACGTTTGAGGTCGATGGCGATGTTGCAGGGACAGCTATTCAAGCGCATGTTACCGTGAATGACCATTTAACATGGACCCTGGAAAATGAGGCGCTGCGCACCAAGATCGAATACATGGATAATGGCAGTATTCGCATGACCAGCTTTTATAACAAAGCGGCCAATGTGGACTATATGCCGCAGCCTCCGGCAGCGAATTTATCGACATTGTTCCATTACAATTACCGTTATCTGGCCGCCGGAGATACAGGGAAAGAAGCGATTACGACAACTCAAGCGCTGGATGCCAACGATGGCGGGTATGTGCTGGGTACGCCGACGGAGCATGCCATTACGATGACAACGGCAACGGGGCAGACCTCTGAAGTGGGCACACGTCTGGAAATTCCGGTTACCAAAGACGGCATTACCGTTACCCTTTCTTTTGAACTGTATAAAGGAAGCGCCGGCTTGAAATATCAAGCGTATATTCGAAATAATCGTGCAGATTCAAGACTTCAGATTACATCGTCCGATGTGATCAAGCTTGATTTCCCGGATCTCGCGCATGATCTGCATTATGTCTACCTGTCAAAGTGGTATAGTACGACCGGTGGCGTGGATAAGACAGACACGAAGAAAGACAGTGAAGATATTAAAGTCATTATTAATCGCTATGACACTGGGGATGGGTTCTATGTCGGACCTGAGGTCAATTCGAAAACGGAAATTTTGAAGAGAGATCCGAGCTCTACGGATACAGGGGAGCCGTATATGACGCGTTCTTTTGCCGGGATCAGCGCCTTTAAAGGCGATAAGGTGAAGGTTGCGACGAATCCCGAGGCACTGCAGCTCGTATTGTTCCCCAATGAGCAATTCCCGTATATTGCGGTGAATATGAGCGTGTTCAAGGGTGATATCGTCGATGGGAAAATGGCGGTTGAGACGCATTTGCGAGAACGTTTCAAATATAACAACACCTCGACCCTTCTCAACTCGAACGATTGGGAGTGGGGAATTGGAAAACGGAATGAGGCTTACTATCGATCGACCGTTGTACCGACCTTGAAAGCAGCAGGATTCGATATGGTAATGTTCGATGACGGCTGGAATAACGTGGGCGATGCAGGTACGTCAAGAGACGGCATCCAGCCGCTCCCTTCGTACACGGACGATATGAACAGGCTGACGAACTATTATCATGAGCAAGGGCTTATGTTCGGATTATGGTATTCCATGACCGGCGGTTATCATAACCGCGGGAATGATTTGGCGGATCCGGCAGTAATTGCTGCTAAGAAAAATAGTATTGAGACGATGATTCAGAATTACCATTTATCGCATCAGATGGTCGATTTAACAGAATTTTGGCCGAATCAGGCTGTTACATCCTACTCGCATCCGACGGATAATGTGTATCGTAAAAATGTGCTGACGAATCAGGTGCTCAATGATCTCGTAGATGCGTATCCGGACTTTAAAGCGAAATATACAACAGAAGTGGATATTTGGCCGACGCAGGGTGACCGTACGAATGAGCTGCTGCACGTCATCGATAACGGTTGGACAACGTCCACAACGGAGTATGGCGAGAGTTTAGATATTCCGATTACTGCCGGGCTGTTCGGTCATATGCCGCTTAATTCCGTTTACTTTAATATCGGGAATATGACAAGCGGAGATATGTCCTTGTACTACAAATACTTGTTTGCCCGTAATGTCAAGCATGGTATCGATCCCGGGACATGGAGTCAAAAGGATATCGATCTCATGGCTAAATTTAATGCTTGGCGGAAATCTGATCGCATTCGGACCTTGACGGATTCGATCATGCGCCCTGTGTATAACGGTCCTGGCTGGGACAGCAATGTCGCTGCGAATTGGAATCAGAACAGCGGGCCGTATGCGATGATGCAGGTGTCGGAACAGAAAGATCAGGCGCTGTTGATCGCAACTGGCGGCGACAAAGCAGGCGCATCCGTTGTGAATGTTAATCTGCGCTGGCTGGATCCGGCTAAACAGTATTTGATTGAAGATGTGTCACTTGACGATACAGGCATCTTTACGTATCGATTCAAGGGGCTGCAGACCGGAGAGCAGCTCAAGACGTTCAGCATTGATCTGGATGAGAATTCTTCCAAGGGCAAAGCCTACTGGATCCAGGAGTACCACGGAGACGATTATCAGTTGCTTTACGCTGATGAGCAGATCACAAATGCGACGCTTTCGATGTCCGGCGGCAAGCTGGTCATTCAAGGCACAGGAACGGCAGGAAGCTCCGGTAAAGTGATTATCTACGGGAAGAACGAGAATGCTGTTATGATCGTAGATCTGAGTCTTGGTACGAGCGGTGCCGGACAGTTGACGATCGAGCAGTTTGAGCAGACAGAAGATGTATTCATTCCTAAACTGCCTGCGGCCAGCACATTCATAGCGGCTGATCTGTTCAGTGCGAATCTGACAACGGTTAGCGGCGGGACGGCAACCAAAGTTAACAGCGGAGCAACGTCCAACGCTTCTCCGAGCGGGATGAACTTCACTTCAACGGACGCGTCAGCCGGCAGCTACATCGAATATAAAATCAGTGTGCCGAAGGCTGGCGTCTACAATGTGCAAGCGGCTGCGAAAGTATCGACGACGAGAGGAAGCGGCCAATGGTTCGTTGAAGGCGCAGCGGCAGGCGCCGTCTGGAATCAAAATGAGGCCGAAAAAATTAAGTTCTTCGATTTAGGCACGATTACGTTTAACACAGCTGGCGAGAAGAGCTTCCGCTTTGTCTTCCAAGGCGGCGCGAATAAAACGATTAATACGGACCGTTTCGTTCTTACGCCTGTTGATGTGTTAACGGGAAGCACCCTTGAAGCAGAGAGTGCCAAATTAACAACACCCTCGAATGGTGCAAGCGTGTCAATCGGCACAGATGCTGCAGCGAGCGGCAGCAAGTATGTATCGGGCACGATGACCGGCGGCATCGGGGAGCGTGTAGCGTTAACCTTCGATGTGGACCGTACCGGCACTTATGATGTGGTGGTTGCCCATAAGGTCCATGAGCAAAGAGGGATTGTGCAACTGCTCATCAATGATGTTCCTTTCGGCGAACCGTTTGATCAATATGAGAATACGACGAATGCGAAGTATGTGGATCACAATTATGGCAGCTATGCGTTTACGCAGGGCGAGTATACATTTACATTTGTCGTCACAGGTAAAAATAATGCTGCAGTTAACTACAATATGTCACTTGACGCCATTAAACTCATGAATAAAGCGCCAAGCATTACATTTGTGGGGGATACAACCGTTCAGCAAGGTCATTCAATTACGGTTAGCGGTCAGGTTCAAGGCCTGCAGCCGTTCTATGCAACCGGCGATTATGTGAAATGGAGCATCGATAGTCAGGTTGCTGCGAATGGCAGCAATAAGGTCGTGACTCTCCAGTCCAATGGCTTGGAGACGACGGTAACAGGCGTTCAACCGGGTACGGCACGTTTGAAGCTGATGAGTACGATTCATGCGAATGCGGTTGGCTATGTTCAAATTACAGTGAGCGAGGCGGATGCGCCACAGGTGACAATTATCTCATTGACACCGGTGGAGGCGCGGACACAGGCCGGCACAGCACCGCAGCTGCCAGTGACTGTTGAGGCACGCTACAGCGACCATACGTCGACAAACGTGCCGGTTGTCTGGGATGCCATTCAGGCGGCTCAGTATGCGCAAGCAGGCGTGTTCACGGTATCCGGCGAAGTAGCGGGTACAGAACTGCGTGCGAGTGCCAATGTCACCGTGGCTGCGATCCAACAGCCTGGCGGCGGTGATCAGGGGGAACCTTCGACGCCATCTGCCCCAGTGACTCCGACGCCATCCACGACAAGTACAGGAGTGGAAATCACAGAGGAACAATTCCAACAAGCGCTGGAGCAATCGGCGGACTCAACGCTGCACTTTGAACTGCCGCAGGCAGAGGGAACTGACAACATCAAAGTCAATCTTCCGGTTGCCTTCTTGAAGCAGGCAGTTGCAGGTCAGATTAAGCAAGTTACATTTGCTTCAGGCACCAGCCAAATCACGGTTCCTGTCCAAGTCATTCGTGAGGAAACGGATGCGATGCATTTGCATATTAACTTCGGTGCTGTGGAAATGAAGGATCTTTCTGTGCAACAGCGCCAAGCGGTTGGCAGTGGAATCGTGTATCGACTGGCTATGCAAATGGATGACGCGTCAGTTCAGACGCTGAATGGACAAAAGGTGAACATTGTGCTTGCTTATAAATTAAAGCAAGGCGAGAAGCCGGAGCAGGTCGTTGTCAGCAAGTTGACAAGCAATGGCCACAAGGAAGTTCTCGTTCATGGCACGTATCGTCCGGCAACCGGTGAAGTCGTGTTTACGGCAAACGAGCCCGGCGATTATCTCGTCGGCTACCATGGCGTAAGCTTCCAGGATCTGAAGGATGTCGCTTGGGCGGAATCAAGTATTCTGGCGCTGGCTGCCCGGCAAATTGTCCAGGGCGTTGATGAGGGGACATTTGACCCCGGCAGCCCGGTAACAAGGGCTGAGTTTCTGGCGCTGCTGATGCGCACATATGGACTCGACGATGGGGATGCCCAATCCAGCTTCCGCGATGTAGCCACGAGCGACTGGTACTACAGCGCAGTTGCCGCAGCACAGCAATTGGGGATTATTACCGGACGCGAGGACGGCAGCTTCGATGCGCACGGAGAGATCTCCAGGCAGGATATGGCGGTTATGGCCTATCGTACACTGCAGGCGCTGGAGCTGAACGTGAGCACTGACAGTGAGCCGCAAGCCTTCCAGGATCATACGCAGATTGCTGCATATGCGCAAGATGCGGTTGCCGCCATGCAAGCTGCAGGTATCATTGAGGGCAGCGGAGGCAGTTTCATGCCGCTTGACGCAGCTACAAGGGCGCAGGCAGCTGTTATTATGGCGCGACTCTTACAGAAGAGCGAGTAAAGGTTTAAGAGCTGCTGTCGCTTTTGCCTGGCGAATGCCTGGCGGACAGCGGCTCTTTTTAAACAAATATCGTGGAATGAGAGCGAATATATCAATAATTGACAATAGGCTGAAGGTAGTTGATTGAAGATAGTTTTTATCAAGTGGGAATCGTATTCATCTGTTTTCGGGAATGTTACCCTGTTTACAGGGAAAGAAAACGCTTTATAAATGATAACTGGAGGCAAACACAATGAAAATGATGTCAGGAAAAATGCTAGGAATGGCCTGCCTGGTGGCCTTAAGCGCAACACTTGCCGGCTGTGGAGATAGCGGTACAACTTCACCAGCTACGACAGCTCCAGCTGCGGCGGAGAACCAGACGGCGAAGCCAGCCGATTCCGGTAAGCCGGTTACACTTCGGTTTTCCTGGTGGGGCTCCGATGTAAGGCATAAAGCGACTTTGGCAGCGATCGACGCATATACCAAGCTGAATCCAAATGTGAAAATTGAAGGGGAATATCAAGGCTACGATGGTTATCAGCAAAAGATTATGACACAGATTGCCGGCGGCTCCGCTCCGGATATTATGCAGCTCGATTATCCTTGGTTGTCGGATTTGGCGGCGCAAGGGGATATTTTCATGGATTTAAGCAAGGAGTCTGCGATTGACCTGACGCAATTCCCGAAGAAGATTTTAGATGAGTATGATTCCGTTAACGGCAAACTGGTTTCCCTGCCGATGGGCACGAACGGTTTCGGAACGATGATCAATAAAGCATTTTTTGATAAAAATGGTCTCGATACCAAGACACAGTGGACCTGGGAAAAACTGATCGAAGAGGGCGAGAAGCTCAATCAGAAGAGCAAAAATCAATTTTTGTTTGCAATCGAACCGGGAACTACAACAGGCGGCTTAGGGGAATTCGTATTGAACGAGTATTTGTACTCGAAGAACGGCACTTACTGGGTGTCCAATGACCCTGCGATCAAAGCCTCCAAAGAGGATATTGCCCAAGGCTTGACCGTGATGAAAAAGCTGTTCGATAGCGGGGCTGCGCAGCCATTGGGTGATGCAGCGCTGTTCAGCGGCAAGATGGAGCAGAATCCGAAATGGGTCAATGCCGAAATGGGCATGACGCTGGACTGGTCTTCGACGGTAGGCAAGTACAAGGCGGCAGCCGGAGACGGTAAATTTGCGGTCGGCATGCCGATCTTTGCCAAGGATGGTAAAGCGCAGGCAGTGAAGACGAAGCCGTCGATGATTGTGTCAGTGAATAAAAAATCGGCAAACGCACAGGAAGCTGTAAAGTTTGTCAACTGGCTGCTGAACAGTAAGGATGCCTCCCTGATTTTGCTCGATACTCGCTCGGTTCCAACCTCGGAAAGTGCGAAACAGGCACTTGTTGAAGCAAATAAAATCGATCCGGATATTGCGAAAATGGTGGATAGCGCCCTGAAGAACCCGGCTTCCTCGCCTCCAACGGTTCAGAATAATCCGGAAGTTGCGGATATTATCCGCGATGTTTGTGAAAAAGTGGTCTACGGAAATCTGACGCCGGATAAGGGCGCTGAGCAGCTCATGCAGCGTGTACAGGAAAAGTTTAAAGACATTAAGTAAGGTAAGGTGAAACAATGAACGTCAGCCTAAGCAAAATCGCCAAGCGCAATGTAGGGCTGCTGTATATTGCACCTTGGTTAATCGGATTTCTCGTGCTTCAGCTGTATCCCTTCGGTGCATCCTTGATGTACTCGTTTACAAATTACAGTATCACGAATGTCCCTAAGTTCATCGGTCTGGACAATTATACGGCGATGCTGACGAAAGATAACAACTTTTACAAATCGCTCTCGACCACGATCGCATACGTCTTCATCTCGGTACCGATGAAACTGATCTTCGCGTTGCTGGTTGCCTTACTTTTAAATGTAAAGCTCAAGCTGGTCAACCTGTATCGCACGCTATTCTATCTACCTTCCATTCTGGGAGGCAGTGTAGCCGTATCGATTTTGTGGAGGTTTCTGTTCATGAAGGAGGGGATGGTGAACCGGTTGCTGGACACCGTACATCTGCCGGCTATTAATTGGCTCGGCAGTCCCAAGATTGCACTGTTCACGCTGAGCCTGCTCTCCGTCTGGCAGTTTGGTTCTTCCATGGTTTTGTTCCTTGCCGGGTTAAAGCAGGTGCCCACGGAATTATATGAAGCAGGCCGGGTAGACGGCGCCTCCAAGTTCCGGATGTTTTTCACCATCACGCTGCCGCTGATTACGCCTATTGTATTTTTTAATATCATTATGCAATTGGTGAATGCGTTCCAGGACTTCACAGGCGCGTTCGTTGTCACTAATGGCGGACCGATGAACTCAACGTACCTGTTTGCGCTCAAGCTGTACGATGAAGGCTTTAAATTTTATAAAATGGGGTATGCTTCCGCCTTATCCTGGGTGTTGTTCGTGCTCATCCTGGTGGTTACGGCCATTATTTTCAAAACATCGAAATATTGGACGTACTACGAAGACGGAGGTGGGGCTAAATGACGTCGGTCATAACCCGAAATCAACTGCGCACCGGTATTACGATCGTATTCTTATCGATTTCAGCGCTCATCATGATTTATCCCTTGATTTGGTTGTTCTTCGCTTCCTTTAAGCCGAATAATGAGATTTTTGGGTCGCTTCAGCTGCTGCCGAAGCATATCGTGTGGGATTCTTATGCGAATGGATGGAAGGGAAGCGGGCAGTTTACGTTCGGTGTGTTCTTATGGAATACAATTAAAATGGTCGTGCCCGTCGTATTGTTCACCGTTTTGTCCAGCACAGTTGTTGCGTACGGCTTCGCCAGATTTCAGTTTGTTTTGAAAAATGTATTCTTCGCCATTATGATTTCAACGCTCATGCTGCCGAATGCGGTGATCATTATTCCGCGATTTATCCTGTTCAAAGAATTTGGCTGGTTAAATAGTTATTTGCCATTTACCATGCCGGCGCTGTTCGCTTGCTATCCGTTTTTTATCTTCATGATGGTTCAATTCTTTCGAGGATTGCCGAGAGAGCTGGATGAATCTGCAACGATTGACGGCTGCAATTCCTTTGGGATTTTAACGAAGATTTTGATGCCATTGTGCAAGCCAGCCATATTTTCCTCCGCCATTTTCCAGTTTATTTGGACATGGAATGATTTCTTTAACTCCTTGATTTACATTAATAGCGTTAAAAAGTTTACGCTTGCCCTCGGCCTTCGGATGTCGCTCGATGTGAGTTCGGCAGCCAAATGGAATGAAGTGATGGCAATGTCAATGGTCGCGATTATTCCTTGCGTACTGATCTTCTTCTTTTCACAGAAGTATTTCGTCGAGGGGATCGCTACGACCGGGTTAAAGGGATAGGTAATGAAAAAGCGTCAGCAAGCAGGAGGATCTGCTTACTGGCGCTTTTCTACATGGAAAAAGCTGCTGAATGTACGCAGCGAACACGTACTTTCAACAGCTTCTCGTCTCCCTTACAAGGCTTGCAGCTTCATATACTCAATGCCGCAGAGCAGTACGATGCCGATCCCGTGTGTGTCATTGAGGATCCAATTCAATTCTTCCTTGTAGTACAGCGGTGTAAACGAGTACCCTGAGCCTCTGCAGACGCCGTACACGTTGCCGGATTTATCGATGGCCAGCTTGGTCAAGCCTTCCCAGGCCCGGTGGGCTGCTTCTGCATAAGGCACAGGCTGATCAAGCCAGCCGTACCGGATGCCACGGCAGAATGCATAGGTAAACATCGCCGTGCAGGAGGCTTCCTCATAAGAGGCACTATCGGTCAGGACTTGGTGCCATAGGCCGTTTGCGCCTTGCAGCTTCAGATAACCGGCTGCCAGCGTACGGAAGAAATCGATGAGCTCGCTGCGGAGTTCGTGGTTTTCGGGCAGTACGGCAAGCAGCTCGGACAAGGAGAACAGTACCCATCCATTCCCTCGGCCCCAGGGGACGTAGGTGGGTGTCTCGTACTTGAAATCATAGACATGGGACATGATATGGTGATCCGGGATAAAGAGGTAGTTTTTAAATAGCAAGAACTGTCTGGCAGCATCGGTGATGCAGCCTAGATCTCCCGTCATTTCATAATACCGGCATAAGAATGGCGTGCTCATATACAAATCATCGGCCCAGAGCGTATTCTCCTGATACTCACCTGGACGCTGCCGATAGAAGGCGCCATCCTCCTTACGCTCTTGGCTATGCAGTATGTAATGCCCTATGGTATGCGCCAGGCGGCGAATCGTCGGATCGTCAGCTTCCCGGTTCGCTTCCAGCATAGCGGAGCCGAAGGAGCCGCAATCGTCGAGCATATTCAGCTCAACCAGCTGATGATTGATCGCAGGGCTGCCATAGCGCGCTTGGTCCCACAGGGAGTAGTCATATAAATTCGTGCAGGACTGGACGTGCCCGATCACATACTGAATAAGATCAGGGCGCTGCAGCTCCCTTCCTGTCTGTAATAAGCCGTAAAGGGTCACACCCAAGGGATAATTCCATTTGGCATAGCGTTCATTTTCAAGATAGGGGCGTACAAAGCAATGCTGTTCTCCCGTTCGCCAATATTGCGCGGTGGAAAGATGACTGCCTTGCGCCGATGTGTGGGTGAAAAGTCGGTGTAAGGTGCCCATATGCTCGGGATTATCCATTGCCCCAGTGAACGGTCCCACGTACAACCAGTTTGAGGAAGTACCATGAACATGCGCAGGCAATTGTAAAGCAACGGGGCGCCCCCCTTGCGTGATGTCGAGCGTGAAGTTCCATGACTGCCCCTGTCGGATGATTTCAACTAAGCAATCATGGCGTCCGCGAGTTAACGTGTACGTTGTCGAGCATGAGCTGGCATTCAGATCGGCAGACAAAGTTTGATCTAGCCACAATCGCAGCTTGCCGGCGGAGGAGAGGTGGATTTGGCAGGCCTCATTGACGGGACTGTCGATGATAAATGAGGTCCAAGCGTAGGCAACGTCGCCGGACTCCGTGTTGAACAGCTCCTGCAGATCGGTGCCTTGTTCGGCAGCGATTGGCGGCTGAAGCGAAGGCTGCCAGATTACGTTATGCAAATTTTCGATCTCCTCCTGCTGGCTGTTGAAGTCAGGCAGCCGGTCGTCAGGGAAACGGTCTTCCGCAACCGGTGAGGTGTATGCCCATCCGCCCATTCCGCTGCGCTCTACAAAGGGCGAAAGGTAGTGCAGAGGGAACCATTTGCCATTGCTTGATCCGAATTGACATCCGAAGCCGGAGGCGGTTTTCAGCAGCTTAATGAAAAAGGCATTCCAGCCTTTGCGAAGCGATGCTGTAAACGTCTTCCGCCGCTGCACATTGACATCGTCATCCATTGTCGATTTATATAGATGACCCTCGTTCAAGTAAATGCGAACAGGCCCGTAACAGCTTAAGGATAACTCAATCGTTTCCTCCTGATCGCTGTAGAGGCCGGCGAAAGCATAGCCGTAACTCCCAAGAGCCGCATTCGGGAATTTGGCATTGAGATTCATATCGTATCGGCCGTCTTCCAGCTGTTTAAAGCTGTCTTGATGAATGCTTCTAAAGGTAAAGCCATGAGCCGGATTAGATCCGAGATAGGAATTGGCGATCGTTGCAATTGCATGAGCCGGTTGGTGGCCCTGCATAAAGAAAATGCTCTCTTCGCGAGCGAAATAAGCTGTCAATCTTGTTCAATCCTTTCCTTTCAGTTTATAAGTAAAAGTCGTCCGGATTTCATAATCGTAACAGCCCCTAAGGGGGGGCGTAAGGCGGACGGCTTGAGATAAACTATCATTTATTTGGCGGTTTAACGGACAGGTCAATTAATGATAGGAAAGTGTCAATTGAAGATAGGAATGCGGGGGATTTGGCTTGACGATATCTTGAAAATAACAGTATAGTTTGTGTACGACTTTCGTACCGAACATCACGATGGACTAACAAAATCCCTCTAAAATGGAAGCGTTTGCAATGTTAGGGTTGCTGAAAGAATGGAAGGTGAATGAGCATGTACAAATTGCTGATTGCAGATGATGATTATGAGATTCGGAATGGGTTGTGCAAGTATTTTCCATGGGATGTGGTCGGCTTTCATGTGGTCGGAAGTGTTGAAAACGGGAAAGAAGCTTTGGAATTTATTAAGCGGCACGATGTCGATGTGATCCTTTGCGATATCAAGATGCCGATCATGTCCGGCATTGATCTCGCTTCCGAGCTAAGCAGCTTGAATTCGAAGGTGAACATTATTTTTTTTAGCGCCTACAAGGACTTTCTCTTCGCACAGAAGGCGCTGGAAACCGGTGTGCGACGCTACATTCTGAAGTCAACGAACTATCAGGAGCTTATTCAAGCCTTTACCCATATCAAAGAGGAATTGGATCAACAGCAGCACTCGGCCGCAAAGCAGGGTCAGGATATGTCAGGGAAAATCATTTCGACCATTAAAGCGTATGTTGCCACACATTACCGGGACGCAACGCTGGAGGATTTGGCGAAGCTGGTTCATATGAATCCGGATTATTTGAGTAAATTTTTTAAGAAGAATGCAGGGGTGCTGTTCTCCGAATATTTGACGCAGGTTCGGATGGAGCATGCTGCGAATTATTTGAACGATATTCAGTATAAAACGTATGAGATCAGTGATATGGTTGGTTATAGCAACTCATTTAACTTTACGCGAGCCTTCAAGAATTATTTTGGCATGACCCCCCGCGATTTCCGGAACCAGAAGTATGCCGACAATGAGCAATTGGAGAACTCGTTAGAATGAGAAAAACATTTTTCACCAAATACTTGGTTCGCTTGATGCTCCCGCTGCTTGTCCCGCTGTTTCTATTGGGCAGCTTTGCGATCTTGATTTCACAGAATTACATTAAGAAGGAGATTAACAACAGCAATGAGCGCATGATGGAGCAGGCAAAAAACTCGGTGGAGTCGATTTTTCAGGTAAGTGATCCGATCTACTACACGCTGAACCTAAATTCGCGGTTGATCTCCAGTCTGAAGTTGATTGTGCGAAGTTCCAATTTGCAACCCGTGGATACCGAAAACTTCGTAACCTTCATGAATTTGCTGAACCCTGCTGCCAATATTAAGCCTGTTGTTCATTCCATTTATATTTATCTGAATAATGATGGCGGCAAATTTCTAGCTTCAAATGAAGGGTTGACATCATTGGAAACATACTATGATACTTCATGGTACAATTTCCTGGCTCGTATTCCTGATGATACGAATGTGTTTGTGGAGAGTCGGACGGTTCGGCGGTTTGAGAACCAGGATACGCCTCTTGTTACCGTTTTTCGGAAATTTTCATCTCCGGGTTCAAGCAAGCCTGAGGGCTATATCATTATGAACCTCAAAACGGAGGGGCTGGCGAACATGCTCAATGGGCTTCTCTATTATCCGCACCAATCCTTGTTCCTGTTGCAGCAGAATGGTCATAAAGTGGCTAGATCCGATCCGGATGCGGAGAGCGATGCGTGGATTACAGTGAAGGAGAGACCCGATTTGGCCGAACGGTTTGAAGTGGCGGCAGCGGATAGCTCCTATAAGGTATCGTATCAACGCTCCGAAAATTATGGGATCACTTACGTATCGGCAACGCCGAAATCGTATTTTTACCAATTGCCGATTAGGCTCGTTTATTTGACGGTTGTTCTGCTAACGATTTCGATTGTTCTGGCTTTACTTCTTGTTTATTACTTATCGAAAAGGAATTACAATAGTCTTCTCACCATTGTTCGTACAATTGAGAATGGGGAGAAGGGCATGCCCGTACCGGAATTGCCGGGACGGGTAACAGACGAGTACAGTTATATCTTGCAGCGTACCGTCAAACGATTCATGGAGCAGCGTTACTTGCAGGTACAGTTGTCAGAGAAAAAATATAAATTGAAGACTATGGAAATGATGGCGCTGCAGTCGAATATTAACCCGCACTTTTTGGCAAATACACTGCGGACAATTTTTTGGAAGTCCATGGATTTAACGGGCGGCCATAATGAAGTTAGCGGCATGATTGACCATTTGTCAGAGGTCGTTCAGTACTCGATTAGTGACGCTGACAAGACTGTTTCACTGAAAGAGGAAATTTATCACACGAATCATTACATACATATTTTGAATGCGAGGTATCGGGGGAAGTTCCATTTTAGCTGGGCGTATGAGGAAAGCCTTATGGCGTTCAGAGTGATGAAGCTGCTCTTTCAGCCTATGATCGAGAACGCCATCTACCACGGAATTAAAGAAAGCAATCGATTTGGCTATATCAAAGTAAGGCTGCAGCAAAAAGGGGATATGCTTCAAATCGCGATTATTGATACGGGAATAGGCATGCGCAAAGAACGTCTGCAGCAGGTGCGAAATGGGTTGCTCCGCGAAGATTCCGGCAGACATATCGGCATTTACAATACCCATAAACGGCTGCAATTGAATCACGGCGACTTGTTCAGCTTCGCGATCTTCAGCAAGTACGGCTGGGGGACGGTCATCCGAATCGAAATTCCGATTCAATAGGTAGACATACGAAAACAGGACGGAGCGTGCCGATATGAGGTTCCCACCGAGACTACGGCTGTTTGGCAATCTCAGAAGCGCGCGCTCGACGATGATTGCGACGAATTTGTTTATTTGCTGATTCGGCTTGCCATGAGTGAGAACAAACCGCTTAGATCCGCGGTGTTACTCAAGGTTGTTCCAAAAGTTACTTTTGGGACAACCTCTTTTTCTTATTGGCTGTACTTATCGAAAATCGAACTTATAAATCCGTTTCCCGTCACTTTCCGATGAGGGGAGGAACAGATCATGTCACCTAACAAAAATAGCCACCTTGACCTTATATGCGCAATGGCACGATAATCGGAATACAGTGGGCGAAGTGTCTGTACAGGAGAGAGCTATTGCGGGAGGTTGTCTATGAAGTCAAGCGTTTCGAGCAAAGTGATGCTCATCTATGGGATTGTTTTCATGGTGATCATATCGTTCACCTTCTGCCTTTCCTACTTTGGCACGGTTGGCAGGCTGAAGCGGGATCTCACAGATACGAATCTGGCGCTGCTCAAGCAGGTAGATCAGAAGATGGAGGCGGCTTTTCGGCAGACGGAAAAGGATGTGCTGAGTCTGACCGACCAGCTTGAATTCGTTTATTTCATGTATGGCAGTTATATGGAGGACTCGCTGCGCTACACGAACTTTTTTGGTCTCAATGAGAAGCTGAAAAACTTCATTAATTCCAATCCCAATTATTCGTCGATTTTCCTTTATTCCTCGGTCAGCGGGGACATCTTCACGGATAAAACTCTTATGAAGGCAGCTTCGAGCGAGGAAAACTGGTTGGATGCGTATATCGATATGCCGGAATATGTCAAATGGCTGACGACGCACCAGGTGTGGGACGGGTTCGGGAATCAAGATGTGGTTACACTTGTGCGCTCTTATCCGACCATCAGCAGTCCTGGCTATCGCAAAGGGGTGGTCGCGGTCAACATAAAAGAAGATGTCCTTTATACAATGGTAAAAGCCGTGTATGAGGACAGCAAGGTCGGGCATCTCTTCGTTATCGATAAGGACGGCAATGTCGTAACCCACGATGACAAAACGCTAATTTACCGGAATATGCAGGAGCTGCCCTATATCAAGCAGGCATTATCCGACAAGCGTGCGGGTTCGTTTACAATGAAGATGGACGGTATCGATCAAACCGTGTTTCACCGCTATTCCGATTATACGGGTTGGACGATGATCAGCATCGTGCCGGAGGCGCAAATCTATAAGCCGCTTCAGGTGACGCGCAATCTGCTGTTTGCATTTGCCGCCGGGATGATTGCTCTTGCACTGATCGTGTTAATCTATGTGAACAGGTGGACGTACAAACCACTGGATCGTTTGGTCGGGAAAGTATCGGGCTCGTACCGTTCAGGACGTCAGTACAAGAACGGCACTAAAGCGCTTGGTCTGCAGGATCTGGAGCAGGTGTTCGATCAGATGGTGCTGGACCAGGAGCATCTGGAGAAGCATGTGCGCGATTCCAAACCGGTGCTGAAATGGAAAATTATGATGGATCTGCTGGCTGGCTACAGAACCGAATATTCGTCCGTTCGTCATCACCTGGAATTCGTAGGGGTCCGGTTATATCCAGAAAGGTATCTGGTCTGCACCGCGGAAATAAGCAAAGATGGGGAAGCTGTAGCCCCTCGGGACGAAACGCTGTATACGTTTGCTTTCTGCAATGTGGCCGAAGAGCTGATCAACAGCGAATGCGCCGGCTCTGCCATCGATCTGGGAGGCGGCCGGGCCGCCGTGATTTTCAGCTTTGCGGAGGGGGATGCCGAGCAGAATCACCTGCGGGCCCTTGCTATCCTGGAGATGATTCTCGATGTCATGAAAAAGCAGTTCCATCTGAACGTTACGGTCGGCGTCGGGCGAAGCTGCAAAGAAATGAAGCACATTGCCACCTCCTATGACGAGTCCCGCAAAGCGCTTCATTATAAAATGGTGTTCGGCCAACACTCCGTGATCTCCATTGAAGACCTTCAGTCGGCAGACAGTCAGGACTATTACCGTCTGAACCGGATGGCGGAGCCGATTGTGGACGCGCTGAAGAGCGCCGATCCGGAGAAGCTGCGGCGCAGTTTGGGGGAACTGTATCAGGTGGCGGTTGAGAGCAACCTGCCTCCAGACCTGCTGCGTCAGCTCTCCTTTGATATGATTATGAAATCGCTGCAAGCGGCGGGCGCCATCGGGGTAGAGCCTGAAGAGTCAATGGGGGCGCTGGACAGCATTTACGAGAAAATCAGTCGCTGCGAGAATTGGAGAGAAGCCGAGAAACTCGTTCTGTCGGTGCTTGAGGAACTCGCGGCGAAGATCGAGGAGAAGCGCAGCCACCGGGGCCGAAATGAGGCCATTGAAAGAATGCTGACCTATATCCAGGAGCATTACCACGAAAGCGACCTGTCGCTGGATCGGCTGGCTGAGCAATTTCATCTCAGTCCGACCTATATCAGCAAGCTGTTTAAAGAATATACAGAAAGCAATTTTATCGATCATCTCATCGCGATTCGAATTGACGCCTCCAAGTCGCTGCTGCTGGATAAGGAGCGCAAGGTGAATGAAGTATCCGAAGCGGTAGGCTATACGAATACAAGAAGCTTCCTGCGGACGTTCAAAAAGTATACGGGCATGACGCCGACGGAATATCGGGAATCGGCGAAGGTCAAGTCCTAATTTCCTGCTAATCGAAAATAAGGCACGTACGTTACGCCGCGCACTTAACAGTGGGCGGCGTTTGCCGTTTTATAAAGCGCCCCCGTTATCGTTCCGGTGTGCGAATTCGAATTCGCGCTTACTGATCACATATCCGCAAAAAATGAAACCGTGTTTAAAAGTGTCACGCGAGAAGGATTAAAAAAGGTCATCTAGTGCAGATTTCGTCTATTCTCAAGTGAAGCCTGCCGGCTTACGATCATACCATTCGCTATCCTGCGGATAATGCCAAAGGGAGGAGGAAAGTTGGGCAAGAGCAACTATTGAAAGCGCTTCAAAAAAAGATAGGCAGGGAGGATTTTATTTGATGAGGATATTTAGAAAAACAGGCTTGTATCTATGCGCAGTTACGATGTTATTCAGTTCGGCGCTCATGGCACCCACGGGCACGGATATCGTCCGGGCGAGTGGGACGGAGAAGTTGTTGAGCGACAATTCCTTAGGCTCCTTATTTCCTGTATCCACCGAGACAATCGCAACCGGAGCCACCTATTCATGGTTGACGGAAGGCACGCATGCGACAGATTCCCTCATCGTCTCGACGGACAACAACGGGGCGCCGGACATGTCCGATGGAATCAACGGCCCAGACGGCAATTACAGCAACAATTCGACGTGGGCTAGCAATACGGTTGCTTTCGGAACGATGATCTATGACTTGAAAGCAGTCTACAAGGTAACGACCGTCAAGGTGTGGGCGGACACGGCGACGAATAGCGGAATGAAGCGCTTCGAGGTGTTGGCCAGCATCGACGGTCTGACCTATTCCCAGGCTGGAATTGTTGAAAATACGAATGCGGCGAATTCCGGCTTCGCCCCTGTTGCGGTATCGATCAAGCCGGCTGTATACGCCAGGTACATTAAAGTGATTATGCATAAGGATACGCCTAAATCTAACATGAGACTTGGCGAGGTCGCTGTGTTTGGGGATTCTCTGGAGCCGCAGGCCCTGCTTAGCAACAATTTCTTGAGGTCCGCAGGTCCCTACAATACGAACACGTCTAAGCTGCCGACGAATGCTACGTATCAATGGGCAACAGACCAGCCATTTGTGACGCAAGGCGATTTAATTACAACCGACAACGATGCCAAGAATGACGGGGCAGGAGGCGTAGCCGACCTGATCGACGGCTCCAGTACCGAAACATCGGCGGATACGACCGTAAACTCCGCATGGTCATCACAGGGGAAGTACGGAACCGTCATTTTTAACTTGAACGAGATGTATCAGATTGGCAACATCGATGTATGGACCCGAGCGGACAGCACCAAGTATATGGATGGTTATGAGGTCCAGGTGAGCACGGATGGGGTGAACTATACGTCGCTTGGCTACACAGCCAATCCGAACGCTCGTACATCCAGTGCGATTGTGAACACGGTATCCTCCGGTGTGCCGGGGAGAAATGCCAAGTACGTCAAGATAATAATGCATAATGCGAACGATTCCCAGCAACTGACGGTCGGCGAGATCGCGATCTGGGGCTGGAAGCTGTATGATACGTCACTTTCGCAGACCGCAACGCCCGAGCAGGTGGAAGTGAGAGCGGATTTGAAAAATTACAGCACGCTCTATCTCGACTGGTCCAGCTATAACCATGTAGTTAACAACGTAAATAAATACGCGGTGTATATCGAGACCTCTGACTTTGCTGACGTCTCCGGCCTGACGGCTAAAATGACGTTAAATTCGGGCGTAGTCGGGCAATTGGGCAAATACACACCTTATTTTGCGCTTAAACCGGAGACGACCTACTATATAGCGATAACGCCGTTCCGCACGGGCGGCACAGAACGAACCGATGTGACAACGCTTCGGGTAACGACGCCTACCGTCCTCGGTGGCGCAAAAGCGGGGGACATCTTTGCAGTGAACGATGCACCCTATGGTGGAGGGAACTACGTGAGTCATGGGGCCGATGAAGAGGCGAATCTGACGAGTAAATTGAAGCTGCTGAGGGAAATCGGCGGCATGAACAAGAGCAGATGGTGGGATCACAGCAGTTCAATGAAAACGAAATACGGCAGCTACGGAGTAAACTTTCATCTGTTTTACCACGGCAGCAGCTACGTGGCTGGGGATAACAATCAAGGCGTATGGACATTTTCCTCCTTTAATGAGCCTGACTTGGCGGGGACCGCTCCTTCTGCGGCAGCAACGACCGTCATGAATAATCATAGCAGCATGAAGGCGGTTGACAGCAGGAATCTGCTGGTTGAGCCCGCGCTTGCCGGAGTGGACGCTACCAGTCTTGCTTGGTTGGATGACTTCTACAATTCCGACGGGCAGAATGGTGCGTTGGTCAAAACGTATTTTGACGTTATGGATGTTCATCCTTATGTAAAGTATGCGGATGCGGCAGTGCCTGGTCTGGATCAAGGAACGCCGGAGAAGCTGATATCCAAAATCGATGATCTAAAAACGTTGATGTCAAGCCACGGAGACGCCAGCAAGCCTATTGTGTTTACCGAGCTAGGCTGGAGCACGTATACGGGCGGGGGATTCTTGAAAAAGGTTGACCGCGCGACGCAGAGGAACTATTTGGCAAGGGCCTATATGCACGCTATCGCCGGCGGTGTCAGCACAGTGCATTGGTACAACTTCCAGGATGACGGGACGACCGCAAGCGATTTGGAGCATAACCTGGGGCTCATCGACTGGAACGCCGTACCGAAGCCTAGCTATTACGGTTATTACACGCTAGTAAGGGTGCTGAAAGACGCGGAGTATCTGGGAGCCGTAACCGGCGTTGGCAATCCTTATTATGGTTACAGGTTTTGGGACGAAAATAAAAACCGGTACGTGACCTCCTTGTGGGATGCCAGTTGGCAGACAACAAGCACCGCGAATGCAACGGCCGTGCTGGCAACAAGCGATGCCGGGGTTACGGTCGTCGGCATTGACGGGAGCCATGCCTATCTACCTGCGGTGGCGGGAAGCGTGTCGATCCCGCTTACGGGAGCACCTTTGTTCATTTACTCCACTCACAGCATAAGCGTGACTTCGGTCAGTTAGAGACACGTGTCACCTTAAAGAAGTGAACCTTGCACAAAAAAGGTGACAAGGCGGCAGGCTAAAAAAATACATGAAGCTTAAGACGTGTCTCTTTTCCAACACAGCGGCTGCGGAGTACGATCAAATCGCCGGCATACCAACCGGCCTACATTGCGAAAGGGTGAACACCACATGGAGGAAAAACAGGCGCACTTCAATACGGTGACACGGCGGAAGCAGGTATCCATTAAGCCGGCCCCGTCCGCATTCCGCAGCCGCTTGATCAGGGACCGACATTTATATTTGATGCTGCTGCCCGTCATTGGATTCTACTTATTGTTTAAATACGCGCCAATGGCAGGCGAAGTGATCGCCTTTAAGGATTATCGGTTTGCCGATGGCCTATTCGGCAGCAAGTGGGTGGGGTTTAAGCATTTCGAAAGCTTGTTCCAAAGCATTGATTTTTGGAGAGTTCTCCGGAATACGTTGCTTCTTAACGTGTACAGCCTCGTATTCGGATTTCCGGTGCCCATAGGCTTGGCGCTTCTGCTGAATGAAGTCCGCAAGGAATGGTATAAGCGGATTGTTCAGAATTTGCTGTACTTGCCTCACTTTATTTCGTGGGCGGTGCTAGGGGGAATCTTTATTGCCATGCTTTCCCCAAGTACGGGCGTTGTCAACATGGTACTCACGAAGGTGTTTGGTATCGAACCGATTTACTTCATGGCCAGCTCTGCCTGGTGGCCGTTTGCTTACACCTTATCCGGCATCTGGCGGGAGGCAGGATGGGGCACGATTCTTTATCTCGCCGCAATGGCGTCGATCGACCCTCAACTCTATGAGGCGGCCAAGATGGACGGCGCCTCCAAGCTGCGCCAGATTTGGCATATTACACTGCCGGGCATCCGCAGCACCATTGCCATTCTGCTCGTGCTCCGCATGGGACAAATGATGGATGTCGGGCTTGAGCAAACGCTGGTGCTGCAAAACATGTCCGTTCTGGATGTGGCGGATGTGATCAGCACTTATGTATATCGGGTCGGGCTGCAAAATATGAACTACAGCTACACGACGGCTCTCGGTTTATTCCAATCCGCAATCGGCCTGATTCTGGTCGTAGGCGTGAACAGATTGACCCGGGTGTTCGGGGAAAGGGGGTTATGGTAAGCCATGAATACGTATAAGGCAGGCGATTCTTTCTTTGCGCGTTTGGGAAAGGGAACTATCTATGCGGTACTGGCTATCTGCGCGCTAATCGCTTTATATCCGCTTTGGTATGAAATTGCGGCTTCTTTCAGCAGCAGCAGGGCCATTACGGCGGGTGAGGTCGCGCTGTGGCCGGTTGATTTCAATACGGAGGCTTACAAGCGACTTTTCCTGGACGGACAGCTCATTGTGGCCTTGCGCAATACCGTGCTGGTCACCCTTGTAGGCACAGCGCTCAATATGATCCTGACCGTACTGGCGGCTTATCCGTTATCCAGACGAAGACTGATGGGGCGCAAGGCGCTGCTCATGTTCATTACCTTCACCATGCTGTTCATCTCGGGCGTAATCCCGAATTTTATTCTCGTGAAGTCATTGGGACTTATGAATTCGTACTGGGCATTATGGCTTCCATCTTTGATTAGTACGTACAACATGTTTGTTATGAAAACATTCATGGAAGGCTTGCCGGAAGAAGTGGAGGAGTCGGCGGCGATTGACGGGGCAGGTGATTGGCGAGTTCTGGCGCAAATTATGATACCGCTATGCAAGCCGATCATTGCCGCGCTCTCTCTCTTTTATGCAGTCGGATGGTGGAACTCCTACTTTAACGTTCTGTTGTATGTGACCAAATCGACGATGCATACACTGACGCTTAAGCTTTACCAGATGATTCTGCAAGTGGATCAAAGCCTGCTTGACAGCGGCTCCGGCAGCGAAGGGGTCGCACAGGTGGTGCTGACGCCGGAAGGCATTAAAGCGGCTGCAATTGTTATTGCGGTTACGCCGATTCTGATCGTGTATCCGTTCCTGCAAAAGCATTTTGTCAAAGGCGTCTTGATTGGTTCGGTGAAAGGTTGATATCATGGGGCGAGCAGTCCTTGATATAGATGAAAACTATATGTTAAGGGGATGAAATGGTTGAAAATGTCCAAAAATGTGTGGAAACCGGTTCTTGCCGCAAGTCTGTCACTCGCAGTTCTGGGGGCTTGCAGCTCGAACTCTGCAGATGTAGGAAGCTCCGCGTCGCCGCAAGGCAGTACAGCTGCGTCGGCGGGACCAAAGAAAGAAATCAGTGTTTCCGTCTTTGACCGCGGAACTGTACCTGCGGAGGAGGGAAGCTACGAGAACAACCGCTGGACCAAGTGGATCAATGAAAACGCCCCGGCTAAAGTTACGTGGGTCCCTGTCCCGCGGGGGCAAGCTCAGCAGAAGCTGAGTACGCTGATCGCTTCCGGCAGCGCGCCCGATCTGATCTGGGAATATGACCGAAACTACATTGCGCAATTGGCCAATCAAGGCGCGATCCAGCCAATTGACGGGTACATTGAGAAGTACAGCACGACGTTGAAAAAGTATTTATCGGAGCATCCCGAGCTCAAATCGGCGATGACAATCAATGGCAAAACTTACGCAATTACGACCAGCAGAAGCGTAGACGGGATTGCTAACCACGGCATGTGGATTCGCCAGGACTGGCTGGATAAGCTGGGCTTGAAAACGCCGACAACGACGGAAGAACTGGTTGAGGTGGCCAAAAAGTTCAAGGATGCCGACCCTGACGGCAACGGCAAAGCGGATACCGTGCCTATCGTATTTAATGGCAATGCCGTTCAAATCATGAGATCCCTCTTCTTTGTAAATGAGAATCAGTGGTATCTGGAAGATGGCAAAATGAAATTCGGCAGAACGCTGGACCGGTATAAAGATTCCATTGCCTATCAGAAGTCCCTATTCGATCAAGGCTTGCTCGATAAAGAGTACATTACGGATAGCAATTTCCAACGCGCACGTCAAATGTGGACGACAGGCAAAGCTGGCATTTACTTCAGCAGCTGGAATATGGAGAACGAATTCAAGGATCTGAAAAAGAATGTGCCGGATGCCAAGATGGTCCCACTGGAGCCCGTGGCTAGTAAGTACGGGAAAAGCGGCTTGTATCAAGAGCTTCCAGCAAACATCTTGGTCGCCTTTAACGCCCAGATGAAGGAGGATAAGATTGAGGCGGCCATTAAATTCCTGGACTGGATGATCGAAAAAGGCGACATGGTGATGAAGTACGGCGAGGAGAACGTTCATTATAAGCTGGTAGACGGCGTAATTCCTCAAAAGCTGGACGCGGATAAGTTCCGCAAGGAAGTATCCTATGCCAACGAGTATGCGATCGTATCGGATTTCAGCCTGAAGGCTGAATGGTTCCCTGCGATGGCTGCGCAAGATGCGGAATCGCAGGAATATGCCAAACTTAAAACACAATCGCTGAATACGGCGCTTAAGAACAAATACCGCAGAGACATTGCGTTTAATCCCGATTTTGCGGAAGCAAGCCAACTGATCGCTACTTTCCATCCGATTGCCACGCAAATTGAAGTGAAAGCTGTAACCGGCGGGAGCGCAATGACCCCGGAAACGGCTATGGAAGAGGTTCGCAAGGAATGGAAGCGTCTGGGCGGCGACAATGTGGAGAAGCTTGCGCAGGAATGGTACGAGAAAAACAAAGCGTTTTTGAACTAACATGACAGGGAAGGCTGCTTGCGCGTAATCGGAAGCAGCCTCCTGATCTCTTTGCGTGAATTCAAGGAAAGGAAGGGAGAGCTCTGGAATGAAACAGTTCATAAAGCTAAGCGCAGCCGTTCTCGCTGTGCTGTTGTTTGTTCAGACGATAAGCATTGCAGGTGGCAGGGATGCCATCGCGCATGCGGCTGAGGCAGATTCACCCAAGCTGCTTAGCGGCAATGCGCAAGGGTCATTGTTCACGGAACCTGGCCAGTCAATTGCAACCGGGGCCGCCTATGTCTGGCAGCGGGAGGGACTCTTCGCAACGGATCCCGGGCTTATCTCGGGCGATGCGGGGGTTGGACCGAGTATGACTGATGGTAATGTAAGCGCTGTCATCTCGAGTGAAGCTCAAACCGGAGAGGCTTACGGAACGCTGGTCTATGACTTGCAAGATGTATACCGGGTATCATCCGTGCAGACTTGGGCCGAATATTCGGCAACGAGCGGCGTGAAGCAGATCGAGATCTACGCCAGTATGGACGGCACGAATTATAATCGCGTTGCGGTTACGGAACCGACGCTTGCGGATACGGCAGGCATCGCACCTGTGGTCAGCGATATGAAACCGTCTCCTTATGCCAGGTATGTGAAAATGATTGTGCATAAAGACCCGGCCAAGCTGAAGCTGAGCATCGGTGAGGTAGCTGTGTGGGGGGAGCCGGCGGAGCCGCAGTCGCTGCTAAGTAATAATCAGTTAAAAGCCGGAGGCTATTACCCTGTCGGCACGCCCAAGGTGGATACGAAGGCCACCTATAAATGGAATACGGATCAACCCTTTGTGACACAAGCCGGCATGATTGCAAGCGATAATGAAGCCGGTGCAAAGGATGATGGCAGCGCCGCCGGCTTGCCCGACCTGACCGACGGCTCAAGCCTGGAAGAGACGGCCAGTACGACGGCCAGTATGGACGCGGGCTCAAAGGGCCAGTACGCCTCCGTAACGTTTACGCTGAATGATATGTACCAGATCGGGAAGATCGACGTATGGTCCAAAGCGGGCGGAGGCAGTTTCATGGACGGGTACGAGGTACTGCTGAGCACGGATAATGTCAACTATTTCTCAGCCGGCTATACGGCTAATCCGAACAGTCATTACGTCAATGGGATGGTGAATTCGCCTTCCTATGGCATCCCGGGCAAGCATGCCAAGTATGTGCGGATCGTCATGCACAATGCTAACGACTCCGACCGGCTCATTGCGGGTGAGGTTGCCATCTGGGGCTGGAAGCTGTACGACGCGACGTTGGCTAAAAAGGATACGCCGGATCAAGTTGAATTCTCCACCTACGTGAAGAATTACAACACTCTGTACCTGGACTGGTCGGCCTACAATGCTGTCGTCAATAAAGTCAACAAATATAGCATCTACATTCAAAAGAGCGATTTTACGGACACGAGCGGAAAGACACCTTATGTCACTGCAGATAACGGAACGCTTGAACAAAAGGGAAAATTTACGCTCATTTCTTCCCTGGAGCCGGAGACGACGTATTACATCGCGATCACACCGACGAGTACGGCTTCAGGCGAGCGCAAGGATGTCAAGACGCTCAAGGTGAAGACGCCAAGCGTGCTCGGCGGGGAGAAGATCGGCGATATTTTTGCGATTAACGACACGCCTTATGGCGGAGGCAACTATGTGAATCACGGGGCCAAAGAGGATGAGAACATCATCCGCAAGCTGATCCTGATGAGGAACATCGAAGGCATTAATATGAACCGTTGGTGGGTTCACGATTCCTGGGTGAAGTCTTTTTCCAATAAATACGGGATCGGATTCCATGAGTTCTATCACGGGCCCCAGGACGTTCCTCTGGAAAATAAGCAAGGCACCTGGACCTTCTCCACAGTCAACGAACCGGATCTGAAGGGGACGAATCCTGCTACGCTGGCTTTGACCATTAAGTCGAATCACGAAAGCCTGAAGGGGATAGACAGCCGCAATCTGCTGGTTGAGCCCGCACTGGGCGGGACGGAACCGGCAAGTATGACATGGTTGGAAAATTTTTATAAATCCGACGGACAAACTGGGGCGCAAGTCAAAAATTATTTTGACGTGCTGGATGTTCATCCCTATGTCAAAAATCATGAAGGCAGCCTGCCTGGACTCATCCCGGGCGCGCCGGAAATGCTAATTGGGAAAATCAAGGAAATACAGGCGTTGAAAGCCAAGTATGGCGATCAGGATAAGCCGGTTATTTTTACGGAGCTTGGGTGGAGCACCTACACCGGAAGCGGGTATCTTCGTCAGGTAGATCGCGTTACGCAGCGCAACTATTTGGCTAGAGCCTATATGCATGCGATTGCCGGGGGCATCAAAAGAATGCACTGGTACGATTTTCAGGATGACGGGACCGATCCGGCCAATCTGGAGCATAATCTCGGCATGATCGACTGGTACGGTGTTCCGAAGCCGAGTTATTACGCTTACTATACGATGGCGAAGGTGTTAAAGGACGCCCGGTATGTGGGAGTTAAAGCCAATGTCGACCACCCGTATTATGGCTATGAATACTGGGACGAAGGGAAAAATCAGTATATTACGTCACTCTGGGCGGCAGATGAATCGACCAAAACGGCAACCTTTCAAACGCAAGATACAGGACTTACCGTTGTGGGTATCGACGGAAGCTATGCGTATTTACCGGTCAGCGGCGGAACGGCAAGCCTGACCATTAGCGGTGCTCCTGTTTTTATTTATTCCAAATCCAGTCTAGACGTTTCGTCCATCGACGATTCCTTCGTGCTGACGAACAGCGCGGTTGATGTACGACGCGGAGATATTCTTCAGACGGACATTAAACGCTCCGGCATGGGGGCGGAGATGAGCGGCAGGCTGGAATTGATCGGCCCTTCCGCCGACTGGAAGCTGGACGGCGAAGTGAACTTTGCGCCGGGAACGGCAGCTATTCCGATCAGCATTCCCATTCCGTTAAATGCGGAGGAGAAAGCACAGGAGCTTACCCTCCAGGTGATCTCGGGCACCTCGCTGATTGCATCCATGAAATTGACGGCGAATGTACTGGAGACGATCAAGGTCCGTGTCGTTCCCGAGGTCGTAGAGCCAGGGCAATGGAATCAATGGCATGCAGCGCTTTATGTTGAGAATGCGACTCCGGACAAGGAGTTAAGCGGTTCGATCAGCGTTGCCGAGGCGGTGTATGTGGCACTGGGAGAATCCGGGCCGATTGCCTTCGAGGGACTGCGTCCGGGAGAAGTCAAGAAGCTGACGATTCCGATCACGGGGCTTCCGGAGCAAGCTAGAGCCAGGCTGAAGCTAGCTGTTGAATTGGACAGCGGGTTTACGAAGCTGGTAGAAAGGCCGTTTAACTTCCTTGCCGCTGTGAATGACCAGACGGCGCCGGTTATCGACGGCAAGCTATCTGAGCCAAGCTGGCATACCGGCATGCCAATCGTCATCAACCGGCTGGATCAAAATAAAAATATCGCGAACTGGGGCGGGGAACCCGATCTCAGCGGCAAGGGCTTTCTGAAATGGGACCGCAGTTATCTCTATTTCGGCATGGAAGTTCAAGACGATATTCATGTTCAACAAGGAACAGGCGGCGACATGTGGCAGGGGGACAGCGTGCAATTCGCCATTGATACTGGCAGAGCCGACGGGGCCGGCAGTGCGGAGAACAATGAATTCGGCATCGCGTTGGGGGCACAGGGCCCTATCGTCTGGAGATGGTTGGCCGCCAACGGCAAAGCGGTAGGAGAAATGACCAGCGTGCAGGCAGCGGTGTACCGAAGTGAAACCGCCACAACCTACGAGCTGGCTCTTCCTTGGTCGGAAATATTGCCGGAAGGGAGTGCGCCATCGGAAGGCGACGTTCTTGGTTTTTCCATGCTGATGAATGAGAATGACGGCACGACCCGACGCGGTTGGCTGGAATATATGAGCGGGATCGGCTCCAGCAAGAACACCCAATTATATGAAGATTTGATTCTGGCTCAAGTCGGTGCACCTGAGGTGAGCGTCACGGGAGTTGCGCTTGATCATAGGGCGGCGACGCTCGACATCGGGCAACCGTTCGTTCTGAAAGCAACAGTGTCGCCTGGTGAAGCGACCAACAAGAAGGTGAGCTTCACTTCCAGCAATCCTTCCGTCGTAAGCGTTACCCAAGAGGTCTACGGGCTGACGGCGACTGTCACGGGCGTGTCGGCGGGCACGGCGACAATTACGGTGGCGACCGAGGACGGCGGCTTTACGGCGAGCAGTACGGTGACGGTCAAGCCGCCGGTTGAAGACGACGTTCCATCCGGCGGTACGGGTGGCGGCGGCGGGGGCTCGGCTCCAGAACCGAAGCCTGAGCCTCCGGTCATTCGAAACGGCACGATTGTGATGCCGATGCAGGAGGCGAATCCGGATGGCGTTGTGTCCGTTGAGGTAGCTATGGACATCTTGGAGAAAGCGATCCAGAGTGCGGATTCTGCTTCTAGAGGCATCCTCGCGATAGAGATTCCGGGTGGGCCAGGAGCCGTGAAGACTCAGATCAAGCTCCCTGTGGCCGTACTGAAAGCGGCTCAAGCCGCAAACATCGAAAGGGTGGAAATTCGATCCGACCTAGCTACAATCGCTCTGACTCCGGAAGCTTTGGCCGGTTATGTGAAGCCGGATTCGGCAAATGTGGAGATTTCAGTGGCAATGGTTAGCTCTAGTGAGCTTGCGGGCGCGGCGGCTGAGCGGACAGGGACTTCGGCGATCTACGACTTTAGCGTTATGCTGGACGGCGTGAAGATTGAACGGTTTTTCGGCAGAGATGCTGTTCGCGTCTCCATGGACTATACGCTGACAGCTGGCGAGAACGCAGATCAGGTCATCGTCTACCATATTCCAGAGGGCAGGACGCTTGAAGTGGTAAAGAACGGAAGGTATGATGCTGCCCAGGGCAAGGTTACGTTTACAACCGATCATTTCAGCTTGTATTCCGTCTTGTATACGCCGATCACCTTTGGCGATCTGGAAGATGCAGCTTGGGCCAGAAGCAGCATTGAGGCACTGGCAGCCAGAGAGATTGTTAACGGTGTAGGGGGCGAGCGATTCGCACCCAATGACCGGGTGACCAGAGCGCAATTTATCCAGATGCTGATGAGCGCTTTCGACCTTACCGACTTGAATGCAGCGGCGAGCTTCAGCGATGTAAGGAACGGCGATTGGTTCTACCAGGCAGTGGCAAGCGCACAAAAGCTGGGCATCGTGCAAGGCTACGAAGACGGCTCCTTCGGCATTGACCGCGAAATTTCGAGACAGGACATGGCGGTCATGACGTATAGGGCTATGGCGGCTGCACAGATCAGCTTGCGGCAATCAGCGAAGCCGGAAAGCTTCACGGATGGGGCGAGCATTGGCGCCTATGCGAGGGAAGCCGTCGAAGCGATGCAACAGGCGGGCATTATTAACGGACTTGAGGAGAACCGGTTCGCGCCGGAATCGTTTGCCACGCGTGCGCAAGCGGCTAAGATTATATACAGTCTGTTATCTATGTAATCAGGGAGCAGGGCCGGCAGCCTTTTGCGAGATCCGGCTTGCCGGCTCTGTCCCCAACATTCGGAAAGGAGCTTTGCCATGAGTATTACCAAAAAGAGCTGTGCGCTGCTATGTGTCCTAGGCATGATGCTGGGGACCGCTTCCGTCGCGGTGCCTGCCGGACAACACGCTATGGCGGCGGTAGCGGACGAGAAGTTGTTAAGCGGGAATGCAGTCGGAGGGGAGCTGATTCCGGCAGGAACGGCTGCAATTGCTACAGGAGCGTCCTATTCCTGGCTGACGGAAGGCACGTATGCCACCGATGCGCAATTGATTGCGTCGGACAGTGACGGGACGCCGGATATGACAGACGGCGGCAGCGGTCCGGAGGAGGAGTTCAGCAGTTCGACGGGGGATGCGGCGGGGACCGCTGCATACGGAACGCTGATCTACGACCTTCAAGCGGCCTACAAGGTGTCTTCGGTGAAGGTATGGGCGGATACGGACAATGGCAGCCGAATGAGTCAATTTGACGTCTACGCCAGCTTGGACGGTCTGACTTATAACCGGGTCGGCACTCAGGAAAATACGAGTGCAGCGGGGGCGGGGTTCGCTCCCGTCACCTATGCCGTTCAGCCCGTTGTTTATGCCCGGTATATCAAGATCATTATGCATAAGGACCCGCTAATGCCGGTCGTGAGGCTGGGAGAAACGGCTGTATTCGGCGATGCGCTGGAGCCCATGGCGCTATTAAGCAATAATGTGTTGAAAGCTACCGGCGAATATAACACATCTATCCCTAAAATTGCGACAGGCGCATCCTATGCGTGGTTGACCGAGGCTCCGTTCGTTACCGACAGCGATATTATTAAAACAGATAACGACTCCAAGAATGACGGCGCCGGAGGGGTGCCGGATTTAATCGACGGTTCCACCACGCAAACGAATGCGGACTATATTATGAACTCGGTCTGGGGTCGAAAAGGGAACTACGCGGCTGTCGTTTTCAATCTGAACGATGTCTACCAGATCGGGAAAATCGACGTATGGACCGGAGTAGCCACTAGCGGACCTTTATCCATGGACGGTTATGAAGTGCTCGTCAGCAACGATGGCGTGAATTATTCCTCTCTCGGTTATACAGCTAATGCCAATGACCGTTCTCTGAACGCGATTGTGAATTCGCCCAGTTACGGCGTTCCCGGCAAACATGCGAAGTATGTCAAAATCATTATGCATAATGCGAATGACTCGCAGATGCTGAGGATCGGGGAAGTGGCGATCTGGGGCTGGAAGCTGTACGACCCGGAGCTGCCGAAGAAAGCAACGCCAGATCAAGTAGAGTTTACAACAGAGCTCAAAAATTACAGCACGCTCTATCTGGATTGGTCCGGCTATAACAGTGTGGTTAACAACGTTAACAAATATGGCATTTATATCGAGACAGCCCCTTTCACCAGTACGGAAGGATTGACACCGAAATTCACGGCGGAAGCCAAATCCATTGAACAGGTCGGCAAGTATGCAACCTATTTCGCTTTGAAGCCGGAGACAACTTATTATGTGGCAGTGACGCCATTTCATTCGACCGGCGGGGAGCGGAAGGATGTTGAAGCGCTGAAGATTACGACGCCGTCCGTGCTCGGCGGGGAGCGGGTCGGCGATATATTCGCCATCAACGATTCCCCTTACGGCGGGGGCAATTATGTTCATCACGGCGAGAATGAGGATGTGTTCCTGATGACGAAGCTGAGGCTGCTCAGGGACCTCGGAGGGATCAACAAAAACAGATGGTGGGATCACAGCAGCGCGATGAAGACGCTGTATGGCAAGAGCGGATTGAACTTTCATTACTTCTATCATGGTCCCGGCTACGTGCAGTCCGATAACGACGGGGGCGCCTACACCTTCTCCACGTACAACGAACCGGATCTTGCCAATCGAAATCCGTCTGATGTAGCGGCGGCGCTGAAAGCCAATCATGACAGTCTAAAGGCGGTCAGCAGCAAGAGTCTCTTAGTAGAACCCGCGCTGGGCGGGGTTGACCGGTTAGCGGCAGGCAAGGGCTTGAATTGGCTGGATAACCTTTATAATTCCGACGGCCAGAACGGCGCCCTAGTGAAAAATTATTTTGACGTGATGGACGTTCATCCCTATGTAAAATACGAATATCCGGCGGTGCCGGGACTGATCCAGGGCACGCCGGAGAAGCTGCTCGAAATGCTGCCAGCCCTGAAGGATACGATGGCCAGCCATGGGGACGGAGACAAGCCGATTATTATAACCGAGATCGGCTGGAGCACGTATACGGGCGGAAGCTACTTGAAAACGGTAGACCGGGCGACCCAAAGAAACTATTTGGCACGGGCCTATATGCATGCCATCGCGAACGGAATTCGAACGGTGCATTGGTATGATTTTGCAGATGACGGTACGGAAACTAATAATTTGGAGCACAACCTGGGCCTGATTGACTGGAACGGTAAGCCGAAGGAGAGCTATTACGGCTACTATACAATGATTAGGGTGCTTAAAGATGCCAAGTATTTGGGGCCTGTGGCGGGAGTTGCGAATCCTTATTACGGGTATCAATTCTGGGATGAAAATAAGAATCGGTATATCACTGCGTTGTGGGACGCGAGCTGGCAATCGGCAAGCAGCCCCACTCGAAAGGCGCATATCGCAACGACCGACCCGGGGATAAATGTGGTCGGCATTGATGGAAGCTACAAATACATCCCGGCGGTAGCGGGAGTTGTCGATGTGCCGCTTACGGGAGCGCCTGCTTTCATTTACTCCGCGGCAGGCGTTAACGTGAACTCGATAAACTGATGTCGACGAAATAAAAGATGAACAGCCAAGATAAGCAGTATGCCCCTGTCCCTCCAAAACCGTAATGGTTAATGTAGGACAGGGGTTTTTCACATACTGGATAAGCCGGAGCTCGAATTATGGGCTGTGCTGCGGGCTGCCGACGACCTTATTGACGAAGGCGGACCGACGCTGCTCTCCACAATTTTGAAAGGGGGAGGGGAGAAAGCTGTAACGGTTGCCACAGCACTTATTGTCCCGAAAAGTGGGCAATATGGATTCTAGCGGTTGCCACAGTGCTTATTTAGATGAAATCTGGTGAAATTGGGCCAATTACATGTAAATAGGCTTTGTGTTAACCGTTACAGTTTGAAATGAAATGTTTTGGGCCAAATAGCCGCTGTGGTACCCGTTAGCGCCAACAACCTACTCGCTCTCCCGCGCGAAGCCCCTGCGTAGTATCAGTGAATCACGCAAGGATCGTGCGAAAACAAGCTAATCCAGCAGAAAATCCCCGATTGTCGGGGATTTTTTGCCGTTCTTGGGGGAAGAAGGATCGGACGGGAGGGCGGGGGCTATGATACAATGGGCTAATGAATTAACCGGTGGATGAAAAACAGGGAGCGACCCTGCTTTGGAAGATGTGACTTGAGGACGGGGCATGAGACACCATTTCTGAAACGTTTATGATCACGCGGACAGCCCTTCCATACGGTTACGCTATTAATGAAACGAGGATTATTTGCATGAAAAAAGGTTTAATCTATGCCATTCTGGCCTACATCGCCTGGGGGCTGCTTCCGGTGTACTGGAAGCTGTTCGGCAGCATGCTGCCGGGGGAAATTCTGGCGCATCGCGTGATGTGGTCGTTCGTGTTTATGACGATCCTGCTGCTGGTCGGCAAGGGGCAGTGGAAGGCGTTTATCCAACTGCTGGCCGTGCCGCGCACGCTGCTCGTCGTCGCGACCAGTTCGCTGCTCATCAGCGCGAACTGGCTGATCTTCATCTGGGCCGTGAACAACGGCCACGTTATCGAAACCAGCATCGGCTACTACATTACGCCGCTGTTCAACATCATGCTCGCGGTGCTGTTCCTCCGCGAGAAACCGACCGGCGCCCAGTGGGTCGCCGTGGGACTGGCCGCGATCGGCGTTGCGATCGCGACGGTCGACTACGGCCACTTCCCGTGGGTGTCCGTTTCGCTGGCGGCTTCCTTCGGCCTCTACAGCCTCGTGAAGAAGCGCGTCGCCTACGGCGCTTCCATCGGCCTGGCCGGGGAAACCGCGGTCGTGCTGCCGCTCGCGCTGATCTACGTCGGCTACTTGTACGCGACGCATCAGGCTACCGTCGGCACGCTGCCGGCCTACAAGCTCATCCTGCTGCTCCTGGCGGGCGCAGCAACGGCCATGCCGCTGCTCTGGTTCGCCAAAGCAGCGGTGCGGCTTCCCCTCTCGATGCTGGGCTTCATCCAGTACATCGGGCCATCGATCACGCTGCTGCTGAGTGTGTTCGTGTTCAAAGAGAAGTTCTCGCCGGCGCTGCTGGCGAGCTTCGCTTTTATCTGGAGCGCGCTCGTCGTCTATGCGCTGGCTTCGATCCGCACGGCGCGGGCTGCGGCCGTTCAGCGGTAGTTGCGCCGGACGGGGAGCTTTGCGCCTGGCGAAGCGGCCGTTTGTACGGCCCGCCCTGGCTTAGCTCACCCGAGGCTGACCTAGCTCGCCGGATGGATCTGTTGTCTTCCGCGTAGTCCCCGCCCGCTCAACTGGAATTTCTCCATCTCATTAGAGCAAAATGACGCGGTTCACCCCACTGAACTGGAAAACCTCCAGTACATATAAGGGAATTAGATGAATTTTACTTGATTGGGTACGAATAAGCTGGAGAAATTCCAGTTCATGTCCCCATTTTCACGAAAAAGGCGTGAATGAACTGGAGGAATTCCATTTCAGCAACGCACGCACGAGCAAGCGGCTCCATGGGAACGGCTCTTCATATCGAGCTGACCATGTTTACGCGTCTTGTGTTGTCACCCCACGCGAACTCACCCAAATGCCTGCGATGCCGCAGGCATTTTTTGCATTCCGCGGTCAAAAAATACCCGCGGTTTTGCACGAATCGCGCGCGGTACGATCGCGGTTCACCGTAGCGTTTTCCATTTCCCCCTATGCAAGCGCAATCATACCGAAGTACAATAGGTAGGAATACGAATCAGGAAGGAGCGTGCCGACTTGAAATTTCCACCGAGACTACGGCTTTTTGGCAATCGCAGAAGCGCGCTCTCTACGATGATTGCAACGAATTTGTTCATTTTGCTGATCCCGCTGGCGATGGGGGTCTTTCTCTACACCGCGGTTGAGAAGAGCCTGGAGAACAGCTCGAACCGTTCCAATGCCGCGATGCTGGAGCAGCTCAAGCTTTCGCTTGATAATAAATTTGCGGAGATCGATACGCTGATGAAACAGGTCGTGTTCGACCCGAAGCTCGATTACATGCTCAAAATCCCGGCAGATTCCGATCCTGCCAGCCAATATTTGTTCGTCGAGTTCATGCGGGACAAGATGGCCAAGTATCGCAGCATGACGAGCAACTTTATTTTTGACTACTACGTGTACTTCGCGACCAGCGATACGATTGTGAAATCCGATCTGCTGACGGACTCGCGGAGTTTTTACAGCACCCACTACACCTATAAGGACCTGTCCTACGGTCAGTGGAAAAGCATACTCCAAAACGAGCACAGCATGTCCTACTTGCCGGCAACGCCGCTGATCGGTGCGCCGTCCAATGACGATGCGCTGCCGAAGGAAGTCATCACGTACGTGCAATCGCTGCCCATTCTGACGCAGTCGGCCAATCTTGGCAGCTTCGTGGCGCTGATCAACGTCGATCAGGTGAAGCAGTTGTTCGCACAGATGGAGTCGGCCAGCCACAGCGCGATCTACATCCTGGATGCGAGCGGCAATACGATCATCAGCAACAGCCTGAATCGCTTCCCACAAGAACTTCATGAGCGGGTCGAACAGGGAGCCGGGCCGTTTCCTTTCAAACTGCAAGGCGTCGACCAGATGGTTTCGGTCGCTTCCTCCCAGAAAGCGGGCTGGAAATACGTCTCGATCACGCCGGACGATATTTTTATGAAGCAAGTGAATCAAATTCAGAGCTGGGCGATTCTGCTGTTCGGCCTCTGCGTCATCATGGGGCTGCTCGCTGTCAGCATCGGCGCTTACCGCAACTACAGACCGCTGCAGCGAACGGTGAGCGCAATTATGCGCGGAAAAGAAATGAGCAAGCGTCCCTTCTCGGACGAGTACGAGTTCATCCAGCAGACGATCGAAGGCTCCATGCACGAGGAAAAAAGCTTGCGCAGCACGCTCAAACAGCAAGTGCCGTTTATTCGCGCGAATTATTTGTCCCGGCTGCTCAATGGACATATGGATGTGGACGTATCCACGCCGGGCGAGGGCAGCCTCCAGTTTATGGAGCTTGATTTTGTCAGCGACCGCTTTGCGGTGATTTTGGTCAAAATCGAAGAGGTGTATCCGGGCGCCGAGGATGAGGAGCAGCGCTGGGCGCATGCCCGGTTCATCATCGCCAACGTCGGTGTCGATATGATCGGCGTGCATCACATGGGCTTCTCGCTGGAGCTCGACCGGGATCGCGTCGCGTTCCTCGTAAACCTGGCGGAGAACCGCGAGGAAGCCGAGGCCGATCTCAGGGAAATCGCCCAGTGGCTGTTCACCCTGATTTCGGAACGGTTCCATATCGGCATCACCGTGGCCGCCGGGGGCATCCATCAAGGGCCGAAGGCGATTCGCAGCGCGTATCCCGAGGCACTGGCAGCGCTGGAGTATCGACTCATTCTCGGGCAAAATGCAATCATTCATTTCAGCGATATGAACGATTCGAAGCAGCACTACTACTATCCACTGGAAGTCGAGACGCAGCTTATCAATTTTGTGCGGAGCGGCGATACCGTGAACGTCGGGAAGACGCTCGACAACATTTATGCGATGAACTTTGAAGCGAGTCATATGACCCCGGAGCTGGGAAAATGTTTGTTTTTTAACGTCATCTCCACGTTCCTCAAAATCGTGAACGCCACCCACGTGGCACAAGGCGATGTGCTCGGCGCCGATTTCGACCCGATCAAGGAAGTATTCGGCAATTCGACCGCGCAGGGCATGCAGGAGAAAACGAAGGAGCTGTACGGGCGGCTGACCCGCCTGTTTATCGTCGAGCGGACGGATCATAGTACGCAGCTGCTGCAGGACATTGTGCGCGCCGTGCACGAGGAGCTGGATAATCCGAATCTGGGGCTTGCCCAAATCGCGGAGAAGTTCGGGATGACACCGCAGTACATCTCCACCTTTTTCAAAAAGAACCAGGGACAAAACCTGCTCGACTATATTACCGCCAACCGCATTCAGAAGGCGAAAGACCTCATGGAGAACAAGGAGCTGACGATTGTGCAGATTTCTCAGAAGGTCGGCTACAATAACGACGTCGTGTTCATTCGCGCTTTCAAGAAGCTGGAGGGCATTACGCCAGGCAAATACAGGGAAACGATGCTGGCGGACAGAGCCAGTGTGGACGTATAGAGGCAGCCCTTCGGGGCTGCTTGTCTTTTTTGGTAGGAAGCGAAGAAAGCAACTGACGATTTTTAATGTGGAACTGATTCGTTTTCTGCTGGGCGGCATTTCTTACGAATCGTCGGCGGATGTGAAAACTAGAGAGTATTCAGGCTCGTTTCGGGGAGCTACACTGGGAACCAGACACGGCAGCAACGATTACCGCAGCAATCAGTTCCGCAGCACGCAAACTAAAGGGAGGCAAACAAACCAATGAAGAAGCATCTTAAACAAACAGGTTCTGTTCTTGTCGTTTCACTACTCGCGATTTCGGTTGCCGCATGCAGCAGCGATAACGGAAGTACGGCTACACCGTCCGGCTCCTCGGCCGCTTCAACAGCCGCAGCGAAAGAATCACAGCCGCCGAAATTGTCGCAGCTCACGTACTGGGTACCGAACCATTCGGCCGCTTCCTCACAAATGAAAACTTATGCTGACATGGGCATGTACAAAGAGCTGGAGAAAATCACCGGCGTGAAAGTCTCATTCCAGCATCCGCCATTAGAAGTGCCGCAAGCGCAAGAGCAGTTCAACTTGATGATCGCGACGAATGATTTGCCGGACGTGATTGAAGCGAGCTGGGGCGCAACAAGCGGTGCGGTCGTCCGCTACCCGGGCGGGCCGGAGAAAGCGATTTCCGATAAGAAAATCGTCAAGCTCAACGACCTCATCGACAAGTACGCGCCGAACCTGAAAAAGCTGCTGGACGCGCACCCGGATTGGAAGAAGCAAATCTCCACCGATGAAGGAAGCATTTATGCCTTCCCATTCCTGCGCGGGGACGACAAAGTGCGTGTGTTCTTCGGGCCTTCGGTTCGCCAGGATTGGCTCGATAAGCTGGGACTGAAAATGCCAACCACGATTGACGAGTGGTATACGGTGCTGAAGGCTTTTAAAGAAAAAGACCCGAACGGCAACGGGAAAGCGGATGAAATTCCGATTTACCTGGATAAAAACCTGTTCGCCACCGACGCTCCGTTCATGGGCGCTTGGGGCATCAACTACAGCTTCTACCAAGATAAGGGTGTCGTGAAGTACGGCCCGATTCAACCGGAATATAAGGACTTCCTCGCTACAATGAACAAATGGTATAAGGAAGGGCTGCTGGATAAAGACTTTGCGGCGCCGAACGACAAGCTGTTCGATAACAAAATGACGACGGACCTGCTCGGTGCGACAGTTTCCTTCAACGGCGGCGGCATCGGGAAGTATGCCGGTCTGATGAAGGATAAAGAGCCAAGCTTCAACCTCGTCGCAGCTCCGTATCCGGTGCTGAAGGCGGGCGATAAGCCGATCTGGGGGCAGAAGGATTTTGCCTATAACGGCGTTGGGGCTGCGATTTCGGCGGCGAACAAGAATCCTATCGAAACGGTCAAATGGTTGGATTACGCGTACGGCGAAAAAGGCGACCTGCTCTTCAACTACGGCATCGAAGGCCAAAGCTACAAAATGGAAAACGGGAAAGCGGTGCTCCTTCCTGAAGTCCTGAATCCGCCTGCCGGCACTTCCGTGCAGCAAGCCGATGCGAAGTATACCCGTGCAACATGGAGCGCGCCGTTTGTCCTCAGCGACAACTTCCAAACGCAGTACATGGCGTATCCGCAGCAGAAGAAAGCGCTGGAAATCTGGTCGGCGCCGACGGTAGAACGCAAAATGCCGCTCGTCACGCCAACGCAGGATGAAAGCAGCAAGTTCGCTTCCCTCGTGACGGACATTCAAACATACCAAGACGAAATGCTGCTCAAGTTCATCATGGGCGTAGAGCCGCTTGACAACTTCGATAAATACGTGAAGAAGATCGAAAGCATGGGCATCCAGGATGCGATCAAAATTCAACAAGCGGCGCTGGAGCGCTACAACAAACGCTAAGCATAAGGCGGTGGGGGTGGGAGATGAGCGATCGTCTCCTCCTCCGGCGCGATTGATGCAAGAAAGGCAGGGCCTGACTATGACACAGCACGCGAGCGATCTTGGGGTGCGAAGAGCGGAGCCAACCCACAGCGTAGAGAAGACGTCCTGGCTGCAAACGATCCGCAAGGACTGGAAGCGTCACTGGGCCATTTATCTCATGGCGATTCCGGTGATTGCCTATTATCTAATTTTTCATTACGGGCCGATGTATGGCCTCCAGATTGCGTTCAAAGAGTATTCCCCGGCGAAAGGCATTTTGGGAAGTCCGTGGATCGGTTTTAAGCATTTTGAGAGTTTCTTTAATGGCATTTACTTTTGGCGGTTAATTAAAAATACGATCCTGCTCAATATCTACGATTTAGTGTTCGGGTTCCCGGCAGCCATCGTGCTGGCGCTCCTGCTCAACGAGATTCGTCAGGCGCGGTTCAAACGCGTCGTGCAGTCGATTTCGTACCTGCCGCACTTCGTCTCCATCGTCGTCGTGGCGGGGTTGATGGTCGATTTCCTGAGCCGAAGCGGTCTTGTTAACCAAATTATCGGCATTTTCGGGATTGAACCGATCGATTTCTTGAAAGAGGCAGGCTGGTTCCGATTCCTGTTCGTATCTTCCGGCATTTGGCAGGGCATCGGCTGGGGTTCGATTGTGTACCTGGCGGCGATCTCGACCATTGATCCTACCTTATACGAGGCTGGACGGATGGACGGAGCAAACCGTTGGAAGCAGACGCTGCATATTACGATTCCGGGCATTATGCCGACGATTGTGATTTTGTTTATTTTGCAAATGGGAAATATGCTCACGGTAGGCAGCGAGAAGGTGCTTCTCTTGTACAACCCGCTCACGTATGATACAGCTGACGTTATTTCGACTTATGTGTACCGCAAAGGGGTGCTGGAAGCCAGTTACGGCTTTACGGCGGCCGTCGGATTGTTCAATTCGGTGATCAGCTTCATTCTGATCGTAACGGCCAACACCGTCGTGAAGCGGATCAGCGAGAATAAACTATGGTAGCCGAAGGCAGTGCAGGCAGGGCTAGGCAAAGGAGATTGAAAAGATGAGACTATCGCGTGGAGAACGAACCTTCGGCTATTTCAACGTCGTACTGATGCTCGCGCTCTGTGCAGTAACCTTGTACCCGTTTCTGTACGTACTGATGGCATCGTTTAGCAATGCGACGGATTTGCTGCAGAATAGAGGGCTGATGTGGCGGCCTGCGGGTTGGGATTTAAGCGCTTATAAAGCCGTATTCAGCAATCCGATGATTGCGGAAGGCTACAAAAATACACTGATCTACGTTTTTCTGGGCACAGCGATTAACCTGATCATGACGGCCATTGGCGCGTACGTGCTGTCGAGACCAGGTTTATATTGGAAAAATACACTGATGTTCTTCATCGTCATTACGATGGTGTTTCACGGCGGTCTGGTGCCGTCCTTCCTTCTCGTGAACAACCTGGGCATGATGAACACGATGTGGGCGCTCATTATTCCAGGTGCGATCAATACCTTCAACATGATTATTATGCGAACTTCGTTTCAGGGCATTCCGGTCAGCTTGGAGGAGTCGGCTCGGATGGACGGGGCGAACGATTGGACGATTTTGTTCCGGATCGTGATTCCGCTCTCGCTGCCGGTCATGGCGGTCATGGTGCTCTGGTATGCGGTCGGGCACTGGAACTCCTATTTCAGCGCACTGCTCTATTTGAGAAATCGTGAAGATTATCCGCTCCAACTGGTGCTGCGCGAGCTGCTCATTGAGAACAGCACAGACGCGTACTCGGCCGGCACGGGCGGTGACGATAAATATGCCATCGGCGAGACAATCAAATATGCGGCGATCATCGTGTCGACGGTGCCGATTCTCTGTTTGTATCCGTTCCTGCAAAAATATTTCGTTCACGGCGTCTTAATCGGAGCCATCAAGGAATAAGAGGAGTGACAGCATGCGAGGCGTAACATACGAGAACGCTCCCAGTGGTTGGAACGAAGCACTGCCGCTGGGGAACGGGCATTTTGGCGGCATGGTGTTCTACGAGGACAACTGCCTGACGATGGCGATGAACCATTACGAAGTGTATTACCAGAAGCTGCATCGGTACAGTAAGACGTTTCGGGAAGGAGAAGGGCGAGACTTCGAGCGCCAGTATGGTTATACGTTCGAAGAGCTCCGGCAGCGGGCGCTGGATATGTACCGGAATCCGCAGCAGGAACCGATTTTTCTGTACGGGGATGCGCTGTCGCCGGAGAGCATGTACCGTAAGTATGGCAAGGCGCATGGAGGCACGTCGCATTATCCGACGGGAGAGCTAAGGCTGCTGGTGGCGGAGGGTCTGCGGGACGCGGCGAGGTCGTCGCTGTCGCTGGATGTGGAGCGGGCGGAGGTTCGGTTGGGTGTTGAGGTGGGGGACGGAGAAAGGCTGGAGGCCTCCTTTTTCGTGGCGCAGGGCGAGGATTGGCTGGTGACGGAGATCCGGCAATCTGCCCCAGGACTGCTGCCAGCCGTGGAGCTGGTGGTTCCGATGAGACGGTATGTGGATATGCAGGTGACGTATCACCAGGCGGATGAGACGACGTTTTACTACCGGGGATCGTTCTTCCCGGATGGGGAGGATCGGGAGCGGCATGCTCCTTTTTCTTTTGTTGTGGTGATGAAAATGATTGGCGCTGCCGGTCGTTTGCTGAACAGCGAGGATGGGGATGGCCTGCGGATTGAGCTTTGCGAGGCGGGGAGGGAAGTGACGCTCCTTACAACCGTCGTGACGGAGGAGGAGACGAGCGATCCGCTTCGTTTGGCGTTGGTACGTGCGGCGGGGATTGATCTTTCGGGCGTGGCTGCGCTGCGGGAAGCGCATCGACAGCATTGGGCGCAGTTCTGGCGGCGTTCGTCGGTCACGCTGCCAGATCCGATGCTCGAAAATTTGTGGCACATCAATTTGTATGCCATCGCTTGCAGCAGCGGTCGAGGAGGTCGAATGGCTGAGCAGGCCTGCGGGCTCAACGGCCTGTGGGACATCAAGCAGCCGACCAAATGGGGCAGCATGTGGTACTGGGACGTGAACATCCAGGCCGCGTTCTGGCCGCTGTACACAGCGAACCATTTGGAAGTGGCGCAGGTGTTCAACGACGGTCTGCTCGCATACGTGGCGGAAGCCGAGCGTATGGCAGAGCAGTTTTACGGGATGGAAGGCGTCGCTGGGGATTATCCGCATGCGCTGTATTTCAGCATCTGGCCGTGGTGCGCTCAGTTCCTGTGGAATTACTATCGGTACAGCGGAGATCTTGCGTTCCTGCGGGAGCAAGCCTATCCGCTTTTCAAAAAGATCGCCCGTTTCTTCGAGGACTTCCTGATGGAAAATCCGGAGACCGGATGGCTGGATATTTTTCCGGACATTTCGCCGGAGCAGGGGCCGCTCACCCGCAATTCGACGTGTTCGCTGTCGGCGGTGAAATACCTGCTCCTGATCGCAAGCGAAGCGGGAGATCTGGTCGGGGCGGCGGAGAGCGACGCCTTCAAATGGCGGGCGCTCGCCGAACGATTAGCGCCGTATCCAACGGGCGAAGCGCCCGGATATGGCGGCGTGTTCCTCGACTCGGAGTGGGCGCCGGCCACGGTGCATCTTCGCCATCCGTCGCTGCTCATGCCGATATATCCGATCGGAGAAATCGATTGGTACAGCGAGCCGGATGTCCGGCTACGGGCTGAGAACACGCTACGCTATGCCGACAAAAACACGGAATATGGGATGTTTCAGTTCGGTTGGCTGTCTTGCGTGGCCTCCCGGTTGGGGCTGGGTGACACCGCGCTCCGGCTGCTGTATGAGCAGGGCATCGACTTGTCCCTGCGCGTGAACGGGCTGTTCGCCGAAGAAACCGAGCGCTGGATGAACTACTGCAACATCACCAACGAGCCGCTCTACCATCCGTTTATGATGGAAGCCTCCGGGGAGCTGGTCGCCTCCGTGAATGAGATGCTGCTGCAAAGCTACAGCGGGGTGATCGAGGTGTTTCCGGCGATGCCTGATGGGGTATCGGAGATGGAGGCTCCAGCGGGGAAGTATGCACATCTTATTAATAGGAATATACGTTCTCGTTCGGTATGGGAGGAGTGTGCTTTTCGTGGACTGCTGGCGGTGGGCGCTTTTGAGGTCAGCGCCCGGCGTAAAGCAGGACGTACTGTGTGGGTGTACGTCGTAAGCCAAGCGGGGAGCCGCTTGGTGCTGCGTCAGCCTTTCGCGGATGGTGCGCGGGTGCAGGTGTGGGGTCGGAACGGCACTGGCTGGTCGACCGTGCAGGTGACAGTGGAAGGCGATTGCCTCGCCTGGGATACGCAGGCAGGGTGGGCTTATGCGATTTATCCGCAGGAGGTGGGGCTGCTGCCGGAGGAGATTGAGGGGTTGTGTTTGGAATCTTCCCTTTTGAAGAATCCAGAGCCGCCGAGCGTAGGGTCAGCGAGACCACGAGTCGCTAAGCCGCTCGTTCACCAAGCCCATACCGGCCGGCGCGTCTTCCTCGGCAAAGACCAAGAAACTGATCTGCTTCGCAAGCTCGATCACTTCACATTCGACTACTACGCCGGGAATCACCGGGAATCGCGCTTGGCGGCGTATCGGCTCGATTTTGGCGTCGGTGCGGAGACGCTGTGGAAGCGCTACGAGCTAGCACTGCCGAGGCAGATGCACGCCGACGGCGTGCTCGGGCAGACATTCCGGCCGATCTCGCCGGACATGCACTTCACCGCGCGCGGTGGCATCGGCTGGGTGCCCGGCAGCGCTGCACTTGTCGCGCTGGACCGCGGTGAGCCCGACGAGCTGCGCCGGGATTTCATCGGCGGCGAGGCGGAGGCGACGTTCGTCATCGAACTGCCGCGCGGCCGGTACGACGTGCTGTTCATCATCGGCGACAGTGAAGCGCCGTCGTACACCGAGATTGCCGTGGAAGGGCAATCGGCCTGGAAGCCGGAGCGCGCGCTGCAAGCGGGCGAGTTCGCCTGCGATATTTTGCCAATTGTGATGAAGAGGGATGGGTATGCGCGCATTCAGTTTAGTACCAAGCCGGGGATGGTGTGGCGGATTAATGTGATGATTGTGAATAAGGGGTATGTATATTTGTAGGGAGTACGTAGATCCTATGCCGCCAATATGAAAAAGACACCCTTGAGGTGTCTTTTTGTATGGAACATTAACGTAATTCAAAGAAGGGCGGGATGGGATAACTGCGAAAATAATGATGCCTTCAACAAAATGTGGTAAGGATCGGTCTCCGTTTGGTAGCGCTTATCCCGATCATGGGGTATCCAGATCGGTCGGTATTCCGTATATCGCCTATATCCCGTGGCCCAGGTCGCGTTGTATACGGGTTAAATCACTTTTAGGGTTACCGTTCCCCTGCGATCTCCTTCATGATATACCTCTTTTAAATATTAGTTTACACTTAATTAAGTATATGCTACATTATAAGTATGATTGGAAAAATACTCCACGCTCTGGCTGAACCTCGTCGCAGAGACATACTGTCTCTCATTCAGAACGGGGAGCTTCCATCGAGCGACATCGCATCCCATTTTAACATTACCGCCCCAGCAGTTTCTCAGCATCTCAAAGTTCTTGAAGAATCTGGACTCGTCGTTATCCGGAAAGAGGGAACAAAACGGTACTATCGAATCAGGAGGGAGGGCTTTTCTGAATTGAAGCAGTATATCGACCGTTATTGGGATGACAGTCTGCTGCTCTTAAAGCAAGCGGCGGAAGATGAAGAGAGGAGAAATCGTATATCCGATGAATCAACAGGCCAATGATAAACTCATAAAGGAAATATTTATTGAATGCCGACCGGAAACATTGTTTTCTTTTTTTATTGATGCAGAGAAAATGAAGCGCTGGATGGGCCAACATGTTTTACTGGAGCCTAAACTAGGTGGCAAGTTCCGCATTGATCTCAATGGTAATGACGTCGCATTGGGGGAATACATGGAGATCGTCCCCAATGAGAAAGTTGTATTGTCATGGGGCTGGGAGAAGTCGAAGCTCGTTCCTCCAGGATCTAGTAAGGTTGAATTCCGGTTGCAGGCTCAGGATCAAGGCACACTTTTGATGTTGACGCATTACGATTTACCTATAGAAGAGATTGAACCACATGTGAAAGGCTGGACTCACTTTATGAAACGGTTGCTAGCCTCTGCTGGAAATCCCGACTCGCAGTAGGTCCAAGATTCAAATGATTTCTAATTTCAGAGAGGTGAATTCGACCGATGAATGAAACTAATTTTACGGTTATGAATGCAGGACCGTTTGCTGATCTTCTCAATGTAACGGAAGGGCCACCTGGAAAGTATTATTTAAAGGACAGGCTTGGACTGACCGGCATGGAGGTTTCACTTAACCAATTGCCGAAGGGAGGAGGAGTTCCTTTCTATCACAAACATCGTGAAAATGAGGAACTGTACCTTTTCACAGGCGGCCGGGGCCAGTTTCAGGTAGATGGGCATATTTTTGAAGTTGAGGAAGGAACTGCGGTTCGTGTTGGCCCTGAAGGAGAACGTACGCTCCGCAACATCGGTAACGAGGATTTATTTTTTATAGTTGTTCAAGTCCAAACCAACAGTCTTCGCAAGTGGGAAAAGTCGGATGCTGTCATTCCGGATAAGCAGGTGGATTGGCCGGTTGCTTAAAAAAATGGTGACTGGTATCACATCGAGTTGCAGCAACTTTTTCGCATTGATTGCCGCGTATAAGTGAATTTGCAGAAGATTAAAAAAGCCGCCTCCCCTTCGCATCCGAAAGGGGGCGGCTCACTTTATTTCGTCGAGCTCACCTGCAGCAGGTGGGCTTCTTTCACGGAATCAAAATGCGTCAAGGTGAACACGTAATCACCTTTGTAATACGAGTTCGTGTACGCGCCCGATCCGGCGCCGACCTCGAGCTCGAGCACGTTGTAACCGGCCTCGTTCGGTTCGGTTACTTTTTTGAACGTCTCCATCGCCGGCTGCAGCAGCGCGAGCGGCTTCGAGCCCCAAAGGGCCAGGGACGTAACGACGGCCTCTTTGGGGTTCGTCTTCGACGGCTCTACCAGCAAGGACATCTGGTAGGCCGGGTAGTTCAGCAGCAGCTTCACGCTGCCTGCTGCTGGAACCCCCGCCGCCGCCCCCTCAGCGGCGGCATCACCCGCACCGCCCGCCTCCGCTGAGGCGGGCGAACCACCGTCAGCGCCTGCGTCCGCTGACGGCAACCCGCCGGAGGCGTCCGCAGGCGCCTCCTGGCCCGCGAGCGTGACGCTGTCTGGCTGCAGCGTCACTTCTTCCGGTTTGCCCAGCAAGTCTTCGACTTTCTTGCTGGACAAACCGAGGAACCCCTGCAGGCTGGCCAGCCCGCCTGCCCAGAAGCTCCGCAGCAGCGGCGCGCCGTCTGCGTCGAACAACGTGCCGAGGCCGTCATAGACGCCGGCCTTGAAATCGCCTTTGTAGACGAGCTTGCCGAGCTCGTCATACGCTTCCCCGGCACCGGTCAAGGTGCCGCTGACGAACGTGCCCTTGAAGCGGGGCACGCCTTTGTCATCGAACAACGTGCCTTCGCCGTTGTACGTGCCAATCAGGAACTGGCCTTTGTACTTCATCAGGCCAGTCGCACCAAATTCCGTGCCTTCGCCGGAATAGACGCCGCTTTTAAAACCGCCTTCATATACCGGCAGGCCTTTCGCATCAAACAATTTGCCGGCCCCGTTATACTGCCCCGCCGCAAATTCGCCCTCGTACTTGACGATGCCGCCCGCGGAGAAAAGCTTCCCGGCCCCGTTGTACAGGCCGCCGCTCCATGCGCCGTCATAGACGACGTCGCCACCGGCCGCGAACAGCTTGCCGGCGCCGCCGTACTTGCCGTTTTGGAACTCGCCGATGTACAAGACCTTCTGATTCGTGTCGTACGCCGTGCCCGCGCCGTTATACTGATCGCTGGCGAAAGCGCCTGTATAGAGCAGATGGCCCTGTTCATCGTAGGCTGAGCCTTGGCCCGCCCGCTGCCCCTTATCAAAATCGCCCTCATACGCCAACTTGCCGTTCGGATAATACAGCTTGCCTTTGCCCGCGTAGACGCCGTCGACTAAATCCCCGACATAGCGCGAGGCTTTTTGGGTATCGACGACCTTGCCTGTACCCGAGAAGCTGGCCAGCTTCGTTGTATCCTCCTGCAAAACCGTGACGCGGTGCAGCCACTTGTTCACGATGGCCGGCGGTCGCACAAAAATAAAGAACAACAGCACAAGAATCAGCAGCACGATCCCGAGCAGAAGACGTTTGGAGATGTAGTAAGAGCCAATCAGTACGTAGTTTTTCAGGGACGTTTCGCGGGTAACGAGAATTTTGCGCAGCACCTGCTGGAATTTCTGAATGGCCATCTTCGGCAGCCTGCCGACGGTCAATATGGCCTTCATGACTTGTCCGATGAAAGGCGCTACGACGGGCTTGAGCACTTTTTCAAGGGTTTTGATCGGCTGGATCTCCACAATGTTCACTCCTAAAATATGGTAAATACGCTAAGGCACCTGAATGGTCATCTGTCCGGGCTGTTGAATTTGAATGACGCCGCCCCAGTTGCACATGCACTTGGACGTGTTGTTGAGCGCCGGCATGTTGGCAACCAGCACGGTCGGCGAGCCGGGAACCCAAGGCGCAGCTGTGACCGGAATGCAGGGCATCGGTGTCAATACGCCAAAGGCGGCAGCGGTCGCTGCGGCGACAGTTGGATTGGCCGGCGAGTTGCACATGCCGAACGGCAAAATGTTCGCCATCGGCTTGTTATCCATGATGTTGGCGATCGGCATAGAGGTCAGCACTTTGTTGGCCGGAAGCACCATCAGCGAGCTGGGTGCGGCCCCGAACGTGCATTGCAGCATGGCGCCGCCGCAGACTAGATTTCCCATGGCAGAACTTCTCCCTTCAAATACAAATAGTTTGGCGTAAGGTGAAATATCGTGAAGATGAGTCTCTATTTTGCGGAATGTGTCGGTTGGAGGAAAGTATCTCATGATCAAAGGCTAACGGTTGCAGCAGCGTCTATTTCATGGAGAACGGTCAGAAATGGCGGCTAACGGTTGCCAGAGCGGCTATTAGCTCGGAAATGCGATTTCGGGAGGTTCTGCGTCAAATAACGGCTGTGGCAACCGTTCCATTCGCACTTGGGGTGAGATAAGCTTCAATGAGCTCTCTGACATCCGTTAGCCCGGAATGCCCCCTACTTTCTCGTCGCACACATTTTCCGCCAGATTTCGCGTCTACTATTACTTTTATACTACTAGAAAAGAGGTAGAGCGGCAATCCAAACCTGCATTCGATTCTATTCGATATTTTTCTCCAAAGAATGGATGCGAGAGTGTGTAAGATATTGTACTATTAAGAGGAAGGTTTGATGTGAGCGGAGGGGTTCGGTCTGAAGAGATTGCATGTGTTAAAAATAGGGCTGGCGCTCGTCCTGGGGACGGCTTCGCTTCTGCCTGCCGGCCTGCGGGCGGAGGCCGCTTCGGTCAAGTCGCTGACGCTGAAAGAAGCCATGGACCGCGGCGTCAAAGTCAGCGCGCAGATGCGCGACGCGAAAAACGACATTCTTAAGAAGCAGCTGGAGCTGGAACAGGCGCAGCAAGCCGTCAAGAGCGAAGAAGCCAAGGCGCAGGGGCTGTTCGCCAAAGCGCATAATTTGAATCAGGACATGAGCGTCAAGCTGAAGGTGCCGGACGCGCGATCACAGCTATTTATTTCCCGGGAAACGTTTCGGCAAACTGCGACAAATGTCGGCTACGAAGTGGAGAAAGCGTACATGACCGCTTATCAGGATTTGTCGGCGGAGGGGCGTTCCCGCACGAAGCTGGATCAGGCGAAAGCGGCGCTGGACGCCGTTCGCACGAAACGCAAGTACAACCTGGCGAGCCCCGAGGATCAGGATAAAGCGGAGAAGGCGCTGGAAGAGGCGACCTCTAATTACAAGCAAGCGCAGTTGACAGCTAAAGCGAGTCGGCTCGCACTGGGTAAGCTGCTGCAGCTCGATATGGAGAATCCGGTGGCGCTGGAGTTTCGGCCGTTTTGGGCGGATTTGAATCAGGCGGTGCTGCCGGCTTTGATCGATCGGGGCCAGAAGACGACGCTGTCGTTGCTCAAGGATACGGAATCGCGCCGATTAGCGGACGAGAAGCTGAATGTGACGAAGGATCTGCTTAGCGCCAAATTCGGCGCTGCCCGGATGCGCGTCATGGAGGCTATGTACAAAAGCACGGATATCGACATGGACTTGTTCCAAAGCAGCTATGACGCAACGCTGGAGCAGGTGAAGCAGGACTGGCAGGGGTATTTTTGGCTGCTCGGCTTCATTCCCATCCCGAAATCGCTGCTGCAAGGGGAGTTTGACGGTCTACGGTATTTGGATGACCTCCACAATGCGCTGCCAATCGCCACAATTGAGCAGGGCAAGGCAACGCAGCAGGAAAAAGACAGCCGCACCGCCGTCATCGCGGACATTCGGGGAGCGTTCCTCGAGGCAAAAGGCACAGAGGAGACGTACGCGCAGACTTTGCGCGATCGGGATCGGGCGGTCGATGAGCTGGCGAAAGCGAATCAGAAGGCGAAGCTGAGTCTGCTGAAGCAGGACGAGCTCCAGTTGTTCAAGGACGCGGTCTCGCAGGCGGAGCAAGGCATCCAGCTCGCGCAGATCGGGTATATGCTGGCAATCGGCAAGCTGGACACGGCGACGGGCGGCGCAGTAAGCCGATCATATCGGGACGGCATTATTCCGTACCACGATTTGGATGATGGGTTGTCGGCGGTGAAGACGCAGAAGCCGAAAGCACCGCTGGGCACTTGGAAAATCAAACAGGCCGTGGGGCCGCTGCTGAGCGATTTCAGCCTAACGGTAAGCAAGAAGCTTGGCGCGACGGAGTATGCTGTGTTCACGAAGGACGGGAAACCGATCGGCAAAAAGACGAAGGTGAACAAGCCTCTGCGCAATTTAACGCTGAAATTTAGTGAGCCGGATGCGCTCAAGGTTGTACTGTACGCCAAGGGGAAAAAAATAACAGAGCTTCCGCTGGAAGGGAAAGGCAGTGCCGGGCAATTGATTGATCCTGCACAGGACGGTGACGCAGCGGCAGGAGCAGGCAACGGCGGCTCGAACGGAAGCGCTGACGGAGCTGCTGGCGCTGGTGGGACTGGCAGTGGGACAGGAACTGGCGGTGCGGCAGATGGAGGCTCTGGCAACGGCGGCTCTAGTGCCGGTCAGGGTGCAGGTTCCGATGATAGCGGCACAGGTGACAGCGAAGGTGACGCCTCCGGCACCGAAGCAGGACTCGGCACAGTCATTATCGGCACGTACAAAGTAAATCTCGATGCGCTGACGCCGGAGGCGTTCAATGCCGCTTCGGCGACGATGACGGAATCTGGTCAGGGCATGCTGTACAAGCCGGATGCGCCAGGCGCTTCCTGGATCGGCATGGATAATATAACGGACAGCGACGCGCTTGCGAATCCGCCTAGCTCGGCGGTGCTATCGCAGGCAGCGGTAGCAGCGATCAAGCTGACGGTTGCCATCGACAAGCCCGGCGAGATCGCTTCGACGCAGACTCCCGAGGAGCTGGCGAAGCAGATCGAGACGCTTAAGAAAGACGTAGAGAAGCTGGAAGCGGACAAAGAAGCCGCGGTCACGGCGATGAAGCTGATGGACATTGCCAGCCTGTCAGCGCAGCTTAAGGAAGCGCAGGCGAAGCTCGGCATGATGGAGGCGCTGCAAAAAGGCGACAGCCAAGCGGCGCTCGCGCAGATGGCGCTGGTAAACAATCCCGACGCGTTGGTGGCCGCCATGGCGGAGGAAGCGTCCGAGCCGACGGAGCCTGGAAGTGGGACGGGCACTGGCACTGGCACGACCGACCCCGGCAGCGGAACGGGGACGGGTAACGGCACGAACCCCGGCAGCGGAACGGGGACGGGTAACGGCACAACCGACCCCGGTAGCGGGACGGGAACGGGCAATGGCACGACTGAGCCTGGCACGAGCCCAGGCTCAGGTACCGGCACCACACCGGGCGGCAGCGGCGCCGCCGGCAGTCCGGCCAGCGAAGACCAGCTGGCCGCCCAAGCCGAGCTCCAGCAAGCGAAGCTGGAGCAAGCCCTCGCCGCCGGCGAGCCCGAAGCCGCTGCAGCCCTGCTGCAGCAGCTTCTCGCGACGCAGGCGCAGCTGGCCGACGCGCAATCGGGCGCGTCGGAAGGCACGGCTTCGCTGGATGCAGCGAAGCAAAAGCTGCAGGCTGCGCTGAGCGCAGCGCAGGCGCAGCGCGAAACCGAGCGGGCGGCGGAGCTCGCCGCTTCCCTCGCTGCCGTCGACGAGGCGAAGCAGTCGATGCAGAAGGATGCGCTGTTCGCGCAGCTGGACGCCGTTACGTCGCTGACGGCGGAGCTCCCGCCGTCGCCCGGCGTGCAGCAGAAGCTGGAACAGCAAACGGATGAGCTCCTGGCGAAGCTGAAGGAGCAGGAGAAGGCGAAGTACGCGCCGGAGGAACTGCAAGAGCTCGCCGCCACGGCTTATGCGCTTGCGCAGACGACAGCAATCGACACGAGTGAAGAACCTGCCACGATTCGGCCGCTTCCGCCAGAAAGCGTGATATCTCCCAATATTTTTATCAAATTTACCGCGCCGCCTGTTATAATAAATGGGCAGGCATACTTACCGATTCGATCGGTGTCTGAGTCTTTCGGCGCAGCCGTGGACTGGGATCCTGATACCTATACCGTTACAGTCAGTACGGAATATACGACGGTAACGAGCACGATTAATCAAGATACGGCCTACATCGATGGCATACCTACTCAGAATGACGGTCCGTCGCTGCTGCTGGAAGGGCGCACGTATGTGCCGATGCGTTTTATCGCGGAGTCCTTGGGGCTGCAAGTCGACTGGAACGAGGCCATGAAGATGATTCAGATTGCGAAATAAGAGGAGATACGTACGATGAAGAAATCGATTGCGGCATTGCTGCTTGTCCTGCTGCTTCTGGGTGCAGCCGGAACTTACCTGATCTCTAATCGGGCTGACATCCAGCTATGGCCATTTCAAAAAAGCATGCCTTTCGACGGCTTATCGAAGGCGGTCTCGGATTCCAACCATCATTTATATGTGATTGACAACGCCAAGAAGACGATTCACAAGCTGGATGCAGAGGGAGTGCTCCAGTATACGATTACAAGCGACGTTGGCAAGAACGGGGAAATTTACCGCTTTAACGACATGGTTGCCGATGAGACGGGCTACCTGTACACAATTCGAACGTTGCTGGATCCCTACGGCATTAACGTAAAATCGGAGCAAATTGTGCGTTATAAGCCGGACGGCCAATTTGACCGCATCCTCTTCACGCAGGATTACAGCGATACGCAATCCCGAAGATACCGGCTCGGTTCGCTGCGCAACGTGCAAGTGCATGACGGCAAGCTGTACTTTTTCAACGATGAAGTCAAAAAGCTGACGCTGTACCAGACGCCGACGGGCAATAGCGATATTGCGGAGCCGCAAGCCGTGTACAGCGTCAATATGCCGGAGAACAAGTATGTCTCCGAAGCGGACGGCTATAAGCCGGGCGGCATTTACTTTAGTACGCGCAGCGGGGAAATCTATCGCGCGCTGGCAAGCGGCGGCACGGAGTTGGTGTATCCACTTCCGGGGCTCGACCGGACGCGGCGCAATTTCCCGGAGAGCTTCCATCTCGACAATGAGGGTCGCCTGATTTTCATCGATTTCAACAACCGGATGATCGCCCGTCTCGACCCGCAGCAGCCTTATGTCATCGAGTCGTTGGTCGACGTGGACAAAGCCAAAGCGAGCGGCGTGGAGCTTGCTTTCGATGCGACAACGAGCAGTATCGGGCCGGACGGCAGCTTGATCATTGTGGAATCGGCGCAAATCAATATTCGGCATGTGGACGGCACACTGACGTCGTCCATGGAAGAGGCGCTGTACAACCACAAGGATCGGACGCACATGATTGTGGTGTGGGCTGTCGGGGTGGCAGGATTGCTGCTCCTGCTATGGCTGATCAAAATTGTCTACTTTGACCTGCTGGATCGCCGGGTGCCACTGATGATAAAGCAGATTACGATTCTGATTCCCGTCATTGCGCTGTCCATGATTTTGCTGTCCACGGTGATCTACAACAGCTTCTCGAAAAAAATGGAAGAAGAGACGTTCAGCGAGCTTGTGCTGCTGGCGAAGAACGGCCAGAACCTGATCGACGGCGATAAGCTGGAGAGCATTACGTCTCCGCTGGATTACCGCAACACGGTGTTTCAATCGTTCCGCAAGCGAATTAACGCAGTCTTCGACAACAATCCGCGTGACGACAATCAAGGCTTTTATAAAGCGGTATACAAATTGGAAAATGGTACGATTTACAGAATTCTGGAAGATGACGACGGCATGCATATGTTCAATCCGTTCCAACCGACGGAGGAGAACCAGCAGGTCGCGAAGGAAGGCAAGACGATGACAGGCCAATGGGAGGACTTCTCCGGCGAATGGCGGTATGCGATCGCGCCGATTTACAACTCTTCGGGCACCATCGTCGGGATCTTCGAAACGAGTAAAAACCTCGACGGTCTGCTTAAACATCGTCAAGCTGTCCTGCAATCGATTATTCGCAACATTGTGCTTATTTCCATTGGCTTGCTGATCGTGTTGGTTGTGATGACGTATGTGATGCTGTCGTCGATCCGCAAGCTGCGCAACAGCGTAGGCGAGATTGCGAAGGGCAACTGGGATACGGTTGTGGACATCCGTACAAGGGATGAGGTCTCTGATCTTGGGGACAGCGTCAATACGATGGCCGCCCGCATTCGGGATTACATTACGAAGGTTGAAAACTTCAGTCAGGCGTATTACCGATTCGTGCCGCAGCAGTTTTTGAAGTTCCTGAATAAAGATTCGATTCTGGATGTTGAGTTAGGGGATCAGGTGGAGCAGCATATGGCCATTCTGAGCTTTAACATTCGCGGGTTTTTCCATCTGTCGAAAAGGCTGACGCCGGAAGAGAACTTCAATTTCGTTAACTCCTTCCTTAAGCGCTTCGGGCCTTATGTGCGCAAGCATGAAGGGTTTATGAACAAATATTTGGGTGCAGGCTTTATGGCGCTGTTCCCGAACCGCACGGACGACGCATTGATGGCTTGTGTCGAAATGCGCAAAGAGCTCGACGTGTATAACATGCACCGGGCCAAAGTAGGCTATGTTGCCATCGAAATCGGCATCGGGCTGCACAAAGGGCCGCTTCGCCTGGGTATCATCGGGGAGGAGCATCGTCTGGAAAACAACGTCATTTCCGATGGCGTGAATATTTCCAACATGCTGGAGAAGATGACGGACCCCCTTGGCGCTTCCATCTTGATCACGAATGATGTTGTGCAGTCGCTTGAGCAGGCCGGTCAGTTCCAATACCGGAATCTTGGCTTGATTCAAGTGGAAGGCGTTAGAGAGCCGCTTCATCTGTTTGACGTGTACCAAGGCGATACAGAGACGGTTCGCATGCTGAAGGAACGGACGAAGGCGTTGTTCGAGCAGGCGGTGACGTATTATCAGGTTGGCCGATTCTATGATGCAAGAGAAGCGTTTCTCATGGTTTTGAAGCAAAATCGTCAGGATAAAGCCGCTCAGTTGTATTTCTACGTCTGCGACGAATACTTCCAGCAGGGCACAACGACAGAATGGAACGGAACCTTGTCCGTTTCCTAAAGAGGAAGTTCAAAAAGCCCAATCAGTCCCCAAAGAAAGAGGCGAATATCCCATGCAAGCACATGAAGTGGCGGTACGTGAGTTAACGAACGAAGCGGATGCGCTCCGCATTACGGAATTTTACTTGTCGGAGAACTCTTTTGACGATCAGCGGCATACACCTGGAGAATTGGAGCATTTTCGCACGGCGCCTTTGCTGAGCTTGTTGCAGCGCAATCATAAGCACTGGTTTATCGAAAATGAAGCCGGCGACATCGTGGCGGTCACGAGCTGCAAGGAAAACGAGCATCAATCCGGAGGATTTCTGTGGGATTACTTGGTCGTTCACCGGGATTATCGGCGTTACGGCTTCGCCAAAGTGCTGTTTGCGGCGCTGGAAGCGTTTGTCCGTTCCGCGCAGGGGCGTTATATTTTGACGTATACGTGTGACTTGCTGGAATACCAGCCAATTCAGAATATGTTCCGCAAGAATGGCTTTACCTTAATTGGCACTTATCCGAATTATTATTATGAAGGTGAAGCACGGTTAGCCTTTTATAAACCACTGTCTCCTTGACAGATAACTCATAGATTGGACCTGATGATATGCAAGGAACTTTACGCGGTTGGATGGGGCTGCGCACGGAGGACATCCGCAAGCTGTGGCGAATGCTGCCAATTTTCTATTTCAGCGGTATTGCGGAATCCTTGAACTACACGGCGTTCATGGCGCTTTTTAACCAACGTTTCGGCGTGCAGTATTTGCCTTATATTTATATCGTCGAGGCGGCGATTATGCCGCTCGAAGGCTGGCTGCTCGCCAAGCTCGCAAGCCGACTGCCCAAAGCCAGGATGATGACGACGCTGTACCTCATCATGATCGGCTTGCTGGCTGTGAACGGCGCTGTGCTGCTCGGCTTCAAGGCCGGAGGCGTCGACTTCCGCTTCTATTATCCGATTCTGTTCATCTCCTCGAATTTTGTGATTCGCCAGCTGACGCTGCTACTCTGGAGCACGGCCTTCGATTTGTGCCCTACACAGCAGGCGAAGCGGCTGATGCCGACATTCATCGCATCGACGACAACCGGCGGGATCACCGCCGGCTTGCTGGCGAGTCTGCTGGGGAAATGGCTCGGCACGGAGGCGGTCTACGCGCTGGCGCCGGTGCTGATGGCGGCGGGCTTTCTTTTTTTTCGTAAAGCGATTGCCCGGTATCTCGTACCGCTGACGCTGAAAGAGGAGGGGCGGCTGCAGGCCGGCGCTTCATCGGCATCTGAGGTCGAAGAGTCTTCCGGCTACTATTTGCGAAACATTCTACAAAGCCCGTTTCTTCTCTGCGCAGTGGCTTTGATGACGCTCATGCCGGCCATCTATTTCATGATGGAGTATCAGTACTTTACCGCGGCGGAGGCGCGTTTTCCCAGGGAGGGCGATTTGACGTCGTTCTACGGTCTCATTACGGCGATTCAGTTCAGCGTGTGTCTGCTGCTGCAAACCGTGTCTACGCGGCTGATGAATTGGCTGGGAGCGAGCAATATTTTGCTGGGGATCGGGATTATCTTCCTTGGTGGATTTACGTTAACTGCGCTTTTTATGAACCAATCGATGGGGCTGCCTGTCGTTTCGGGCTCCTATGCGATGTTTTACATTCTGCTCTACTACATTGCGGAGCCGTGCTATCAGTTGTTCTTCAAAATGATGCCGATGTCCAAACGGGACGGCTACCGTTATTTTGCGCAAGGGGTCGCGGCGTCAGGCGGCATTCTGATCGGTTCGCTGCTCTCCCTGCTGCATTCCTCCGGGCTGGTCGCGTTGTCGCCGCTCGCTTGGGTGGGCGTCGTCGTTGGCGGCGTGCTGGTCATTGTGGCCTGGTTCGGGCGGCATCTGTACATTAAAGAACTGGTCAAAAGCGTTCAGGGCCTTCACGCGGATTTATCTGAAGTGGCAAGCTCCTTCATCGGGGGGATGCGCAGCTCGAAGGCGCTGTCGGGGATGCTCGGCTACTTGAAGCATCCGAACGATTACGTGCGCGAGCTGGCGCTTGAGGTCATTGGGCAGGCGAAGGATTCCGCTTTCCTGCCGCATCTCATCTCCATGATCGCGGAGGAAAGCTCACGCATCCGCATTGCGGTGCTTCGCGCGATGAATCTGCAAGGCGCGACGATTCAGGATCTCGTGCAGGTCGCCTCTTTCCTGGAGGACGAAGACCCGGATGTGCGGGCAGAATGTGTAAAGCTGATCTCAAGAGCGGCGCATCTCAAAAGCCAATCGCACTTCTTCATTCGCGTCAAGCTGCTCGACAACCACCCGAAAGTGGTGCATGAGGTCGTCAAAGCGCTGCATGCGCTCGAAAGCGAAGAGAGTTATCAAGCATGCGACGAAGCGATTATTAAAATGCTCGATTCCGGCGGCGAATGGGCGGTCTACGGCTGCCATACGGTCGCGGACCTTAAGCTGACGCAGTATGCCGCTTGGGTATTATCCCTGCTCGATGAGCAGCGTCCGGCCGTCAAGGTTGCGGCTGCGCATTGTATCGGCAAGCTGCAACATATCGAAGCGCTGCCGCAGCTTTTGGAGATTGTGCCGATGGCCGATCAGGAGCTGAAACGCGTCATCCTGGGCGCGTTGGTCGATATGGGCGACAAGGCGCTGCCGGGCTTATTTGCCCACATGCAGCAAGAGAATCCGTATCGCTGGAACGTCGTGGTGACGGCGCTGGCGGAGCTGCTGGATGAAGGGCGTCTGCGCACGGTGCTGATCGACGGCTGTGTGGAGCGCCTTCAAGCTTCGTCGAAGGAGCGTGCGCTGCCCGGCGCGCTGCGTGCACTGGGGCTGGATGCGCTCGCAGATCTGGCGAAGGAGCGCTCGCAGGAGCTGCATGAGGCGCTGATCGGCGGTGCGTGGGCCGTGATGGCGAAGCTGGTCGACGAACGGATCGTGCAGACGCTGCGCGAAGCGATTCAGGACGAGAGCGAAGAAATTCGCGAGAACGGTCTGGAGGTGCTGGCGGAAGGGCTCGGCGATCGCCGCCTCGCTTATGCGCTGCTGGATCAGCTTAAGCAGGGGACGTCGGCCGGGGGCGAGACGAATCAGGAGCCGCACTTGCTTGTGCAGGAAGCGGAGGGCTGGTCGGACAGCTGGCTGCGGGAGATCGCGATGTATGCACGAAGTGAACGGGAGCGTGGGGATATGAGAGAAGATCGGAAGTTTCTGACGATGCTGGATAAGGTCATCTTTTTAAAACAGGTGTCCCTGTTCGCGGATTTATCCGTCGATGAGCTTGGCCTGATTGCCGGCATCGCGACGGAGGAAATTCATGAGGACTTGACGTATCTGGTGCGTCGCGGCGAGCCCAACAGCGCCATGTATCTGATCATTGAAGGTCATGTGGAACTGAGCAATGCGACGGGCCAGGGCGAGACGGCAACGATCGGCGTGCTCGGTCCCAAGCAGGCGGTCGGCGAGACGACCGCGCTGGACGGTTCGCCGTCGGCGATTACGGCGCAGGTCATTTTCGATGAGGTACGGGTGCTGACGCTGCAAGGGGAGAGCTTGTCACGACTGGTGCGGCTGTATCCGGAAATCGGTATCGGTTTGCTGCATGCGTCGAGCGCACGCGTACGGCTTTTGGAGAACATGCTGTTAACGATGTCGTAAAACCGGCAAGATGAGCAAATCGGTGTGAGAGGGTGAGCGCGGTGACGACGGCAACCATCAGGTTAAGCAACGATTTAAGCGAGTTGGAGCGATTGAGCCATTTTTTGCGGGGGTTGTCGGGCTCGATGGGGATGGATGATCAGGTGGTTTTTCAGATCAACCTGGTTTGTGATGAGCTGGTGACGAACATTATTTTGTATGGGTATCCGTCCGAGGAGCGGGGAAGGCATACGATTGAGCTAGAGGTCGCAGCGGATGCGCACGGCTGGGAGCTGCGGCTCACGGATCGCGGTGTCCCTTTTAACCCGCTGCTCAGGGCCAGCCCGCGGATCGATCTCGAGGTGGAAGAGCGGGGCATCGGCGGTTTGGGCATTCATTTTGTCCGCCAGGTGATGGACGATTTGCGGTATGAACGACGGCAGGATGAGAATGTGCTGATTATGCGGAAAGTACGAGGAAGCGAGGAAGGTGCATCATGATCATTAACGAAAACGAGCAGGGCGAGACGATGGTGCTCAGTCTGCAGGGCAGGCTGGATGCGAATACGTCCGGCTCTTTGGAATCGGCGTTTGCCAAGCTGGTGGAGCAAGGCAAGGGGAAGTTTGTGTTTAATTTGGCAGGGCTGGAGTATGTGAGCTCTGCGGGTCTGCGCAGCTTGCTGTCCGCCGCCAAAACGGTGAAGGTGATTCGCGGCAGGCTGATCCTGGCCCATATGAACGAGCATGTGCGGGAAGTGTTTGACATGTCGGGGTTTAGTGCGATTTTCACGGTAATGGGGACAGAGGCGGAAGCTGTGCAGGCGATGGCGTAAAGGTTAATCCGTAAGGTATCGGAGAGGAGATGCGCGAGATGGGTATGGGGATTGTCGCAGGCGTGCTGCTGGCGGTATGTGTCATCGCTGTCGGCTTGTGGCTCAGGAGCGAAAGCAAGCGTCGTGCCGCCGAGACGGAGCTTCAGCGCACGATGCAGCTGTTTGACGTCAGCCTCGAAGTCAATTCCACGATCCGCAAGCAGGATTTGCTGGTTAAAATCATGGAAACCTCCTCGCGCGTCGTGAATGCGGAGGCCTCTTCGGTTATTCTCGTCGATGAGGCGCGGGGCGAGCTGTTTTTTGACCTGGCGCTGGGGGAAAAAGGCGACGAGGTCCGCGAAATTCGCCTGAAAATCGGCGAAGGCATCGCAGGCTGGGTGGCGCAAACCGGCCAGCCGGTCAAAATCGACGACGCCGCATCGGACGAACGCTGGTCGTCGAAAGTGGCGAAGCGCGTCGACTATCCGACGCGCAATATGCTCTGCGTGCCCTTGATCTCCAAGGGCAAGATTATCGGCGTGCTGCAGGTGCTGAATAAGCGGGGCGGCGAGCCGTTTTCCGATCGCGATCTGCAGCTGCTGGAATCGATCGCCTCGCCGACGGCTGCGGCGCTGGAAAACGCGATGCTGTACGACGCGCTGGAGAAGTCGATCCACGCCTTGAAAGTGACGACGGCGGCCAAGGAACGGATGGAAAGCGAGCTGCGCATCGCGACGGACATTCAGATGGGCTTCCTGCCCCGGAAGAGCCTCCATGTGATGGCAGCCCGCAGGGCAGGAGCGGAATCGGACGCGGCTTCGGTTTCGGATGCTTCGGCAGTTGAAGCAGCCGGCACGGACATCACAGCCGATTCCAGAGCGTATATCCGTCCGGCACGTGAAGTGGGCGGCGATTTTTACGATTATTTTGAAATCGGCAAGGATCGGCTGTTCTTCGTGCTCGGCGATGTGTCCGACAAAGGGATTCCGGCGGCACTGTTTATGGCCGTCACGATGACGCTGCTGAAAGGGAAAATGACCGCGGACAGCACGCCAGGAACTTTATTGACCGCCGTGAATCAGGAGCTGTACAAGGATGACTCGACGATGTTTGCGACGATCTGGTGCGGGGTGCTGGACATCGCGACCGGCGAGCTCACGTACAGCGATGGCGGACACTGTCCGCCGTATGTGATTCGGGCCGGCGGCGAGGTGATGCCGCTCAAAGGCCGAAAGGGGCTGCCGCTCGGCGTCATGGACGACATGGTGTACGCGGACAACACGATTACGCTAGAGCTTGGGGATCGCCTGATTTTGTACACGGATGGCATTACGGAAGCGGAGGACGGTCAGCAGGATCAGTATGGGTTTGTCCGACTGGGCGAGCTGTTGACCCGAGAGGCTGCCGCAGACCAGCAGGAGCTGCTGAAACGTTTGGTTGAGGATGTTGATCGCTTCACGAATGGCGCGGTGCAGTCCGACGATATGGCGGTGCTGATTGTGGATCGAAAACCTGCAAATCGCCCCTCTACAGCGCCTTTGGTTATGTTATAGTTAATGTAAGATGAGCAGCGGGTTTCGACACGGGAGACAGGAAACAGCGATATTATTTTATAGCCGTTATAGGGGGTTCAGTGCCAATGGAACACTTGCGTATCAACAGGCAGCCAGATTCTTCTCTTCAGCATCAGCAGCACAATCATAAATCTCAACCGCAAGCGCAGTCAGCCGCCACATCCGAGCTTTCGAACATTCAGCGGACGATCGGCAATCGCGCTTTCGGCAGCATGTTGGGCATTCAAACGAAGTTGACGGTCGGCCCGGCCGGCGATGCTTACGAGCAGGAAGCGGATCAAATGGGTAAGGCGGCTGCCGATCATATCCAGGCGGCGGAAAGCGCTTCGGCAGGGCCGGACGTGCAGCGCAGCGAGGAAGAGGCGGAGATGGAAGGCGAGGAACTGCAAATGAAGCCGTCGATGGACAGCATTCAGCGCAGCGAAGGCGACGAGATGGAAGGCGAGGAGCTGCAGATGAAGGCGTCCTCGGAGAGCATCCAACGCAGTGAAGGCGATGAGATGGAAGGCGAGGAGCTGCAAATGAAAGGCGAAGCGGGGGAAGGGTTCGAGGCGGATGCCGGGATTGAGGAGCAGATTAAGGCGAAGCAGGGCTCCGGCAGCCCCATGGCACCGGATGTTCAAGCCAAGATGGAATCTGCGTTCAATGCTGATTTTAGCGGGGTTAATATTCATACTGATTCGAATTCTTCCATGTTGAATCGCTCGCTTGGTGCGGAGGCGTTTGCGACGGGGAACGATGTCTTTTTCCGGGAAGGCCGGTATAATCCGGATACGCGCGACGGACAGGAACTGTTAGGGCACGAACTGACGCACGTCATTCAGCAGCGGGGCGGTAAATAAAGCGCAGGCAGTTATTTAAGGGGTAAAGGAGCGACCTCGGATGGCCAATCAGCAGCAATTCCTCGCCAAGCCCTCGCGTCTTGCGATACAGCGAAAGCTGGCGCAATCGGGCAGGGCATCTGCGGAGGGGACGCAGGCGCCCGCGAATTTCTATCTTCAATTGCAGCGCACGATCGGTAATCGGGCTACGCAGCAGTTGATTCAGCGTGAAACGGATTCGGTGAAAGATCATGCAGATCTCGGAGCGGGCATCGTTGGGGCGTTCGGCGAGGGCTTCGGGAAGCGATCGGACGATCTGAAGGACTCCTTTAAGCAAACGAATTATACGATTGAGGATCGGCAATCCAATCAATACGGCGCCGTCTCTTCGACCGCGGATGTGGTTGGGGGGCCTTTCCAGATTTTGAGCGCGATTCGAGAAACGATGTCGGTCTCCGGAGATACAAGCCGCACAGAACACAATAAGCGTTGGAACTATGCGGGAACCGGCTCCTCGATGATTGAGACGACGGGCAAAATGGTGAGCGGATCCGCCGGATTGGTGGACAAGGCGTCCAAAGCGTCGGGGCATAAGGACGGCGTCGGGGCGTCTTCGGCCGTCAGCGATTACACCGGCACCGTAGCGGAAGCGATCTCGGCGGTCAAAAGCACGATCATGGCCGTTAAGGCCATTTATGATTTATACAGTAAACATTCGGAGAATGGCGGTCTGAATAAGGCGGAGACGGCCAGAGGCGTCATCGAGGTTGTGAGCAATGCGATTCAAGGGGCCTCCTCTGGACTAAAAGTGGCTAAAGGTATTATGGAAATTATGCAGTCAAGCACAGCGAGCTTGACGGCTGTCATTCCTGGCGTCAGCATCGCGGTGAGCGGTGTGAAAATCGCGCTGAAAACCGTCGATGTCATCAAGGCCGGTCTGAACCGGTCGGCGATGACGACGCTTAAGCGGGATTTCAAGACGAAGCACGCGGGCGCTGGCTTTATCAAAGCGAAGCGGTGGTTCGGCGGCAACGCCGGTGTCGACAAGACGAAGCTGGCTGCGCATAAGGTGGAGCTGGAAACGAAAGCTGCGCAGGGCGATGCAGCCGCGGCGGCGGAGCTGGAAGAAGTCAAGCAATACGAGCTTGCGAAGGAAATGAAGAAAATCAACGTCAAGCGGACGGATCGCGGCGCGGTGCAGATCGGACTCGAGCTGACCAAAATCGCCGGGGACATCGCGACGCTGACCGGCGTCGGCGCGCAAGTGGGGACGCCGCTTAAGATCGTAGCCGCCGGTGTAGGTGCGGCGATGCCGGTTGTTCGCTCGCTGAAGCAAGCGGGCCGTGATCGCGCGGCCAAGGCCGGCGCCTGGGGCATTACGAAGATGGTATTTAATGCCGATAAATCAACGGAAAAGAAGCTCGCGAAGCGCAGTCAGGATTCCGATCTGATTATCGATATGGTCTCGAAGCTGCCGGCGTTCGATGAAACGGACGCGGACGTTGTGAAGCGGTACACCCAGATGCAGAATTTCGTGGAAGCTTCCGGAGTAAGTTTGTACCTATTGGAGACTGTAAAGAATGATCCGGTGAAATTGAAAGAAACGTTAGTGGAAGCAATGGGCAAACGAGAGTAGGAGGGCGGCATTGTGAATCTGCCAGAGGTCGTACATGCGCGCCACTTGGCGCAGTTGGGATATTTGCAAGAGATTTTGGAAGAGACAGGACTTGTCACGAATTTGCTGGAAAAATCGGAAGCGATCCCGCTGCATGTCCTGATGGCCGGCTTTCAAGAGGATGCGAAGGGACGCGAGCGGTTCTTGCATTTCAGCTTTTTACCGCTGAATGACGAGGAAATTACGTCGGTACAATTGCTGCAAATTTACAGCACACTGCCGTTTCACTTGGGCGAAGGTCTTCGCGGGGAAGTCGGCGAGGTGCTGCTGGAAATCAACACGCGGCTGCCTGTCGGCCACTTCGGGATCAACGAGCAGGGCGAGCTGCATTACCGGTATGTCTACAGCATCCCGGCGTCCAGCACGTTCGAAAGCGAGCAAGTGCTCGAGATTCTCAGCTTGTTCGTGTACATGTGCGATATGTTCGTGGAGTATATCGATAAGGTCGCCAGCGGCGAAGCAACGGCTGAGCACGTGGTGTCGGCGCTGCGGGGATAGGGTTGCGCAGCGGCAGATGAAGGCGTTTGTGAATGGGAGGGTACTCGTTCGCAGGCGTCTTTTTAGCATAGTGGTACCGCTTTGAGATGTCACCAAAAATCATAGGGTTATGATTGACATCTACTAGAATTACCTGAATAATAGAGACATACTATCTTTCTGATAGAATGGTACAAGGAGTTGATTGTCATGGCTTCTAATGAATCGTCATTGCATGTATCGCAGCAAACGGCAAGCATTATCGTTCAAAGTATGCTGAAAAGAGAGGCTTCCGTTAAGAAAAAAGAATTGATCCGAAATTGTTTGCAGACAAATGCGATATTGCTATCTAATAAAGCATCTACATATCCTCAGGTCAGGTTCTAGTATGATTCTTCCAACAGATCTATCAATTACAACCCTGGATAAAGTTTCAGATAACCTTATTCAGGGTTTTTCATGCGGAAATTCCCTCATAGATGACTATTTAAAAACAGCCTTTCGTGCGAGATTGGATCATACGCTGGGTCTTGCATCAACAACAGTATTTATATACATGGATGACATCGTTGCTTTTTTTACAGCGCTGTGTACGCGTATTTCGATACCTGAAGAAGAAGCGCGCATGCTGGGGCTACAAGCGGATCGAGAAATTTCTGTTCCGGCCATTGAAGTCAAATATTTTGCAGTTCGAGAGGATTTACAAAATCAAGGAATCGGTACAATTGCCCTTCAAATTTTGCTAGCGAATGCCTATCAAACATCTGAAAGATTCGCTTGCCGTTATATTTTTCTGTGGTCTGTTGACACGGAGAAGGCTCTAAACTTTTACAAGCGAAATTTGTTTGAGGATACAGGAACGGTTAATCATGAAGGGTGTCACTTACTGATGTTTCAATTACCCGAGGATATAGAGGTTGAAGAGTATTAAAGCCACACATTCTGAGAATAAAGAGAATATAGAAGTAATTTCTAAATCTCTTAATTTGGGTGTGAAGATGATGGAGATTGGCGGGAAAAAGTTGAGCGATAAAGTGCTCAAGAAAATTGGCGGTCATTTAAAAGAACCTAAAAAATCTGCGATAGAAAAAAAACGATACTTAATAGAAGCTATTGAAGTGTCCAAAAAAGTAAAGAAACGTTAAAAGTGCCCGCTGTTGGGCACTTTTTTTGTTTATTGCTTGAAGTTATTTAAAGCTTCAAAGGTCTCTATAATATCTTGATGAATGATAATATCGAATAAATAATCCAAGCCAGTAGGTTCTCTATTTATGATTATTTTAATAATGTTTTTTGCGTTCTCAATGTAGGTAGGGAGAGATCGAATCGGATATACGCTTAAGGATGACCCTAAAACCATAAACACTTCTGTCTCCGTAGTAGCCCTGTATGCTTCTTCCAAATGTTTAACAGCTCCTTCGAAGAGTACAACGTTTGGTTTCAAAATTGCGTGATGAGAGCAGGAACATCTAGGTACACTTTCTTTAATCATGTAGAGAAGGGCGTATGCTTGTTTGCATATCGGACAAAAGGCTTGATGCAAGTTTCCATGCACTTCGATGACATCTGTAGAGCCTGCCTTTTGGTGCAAACCATCGATATTTTGAGTAATAATCGTTATACGCTTCCCGAGGTCTTCAAGCTGTTTTAAATACAAATGTCCGAAATTAGGTTGGTATAGATCAATATTAGCCATATTAAATATTTGTTTATAGCACTTCCAAAAAAGCTCTGGATGCTTATGAAAAAAAGATTCTGAAAGTATACGTTCGACAGGAAGATGAGAGGGGATAAGGGAATCGGAGATTTCATTGATCAACTGTTTGGTATATATTCCGTTTTGCGATCGAAAATCAGGTATACCGCTAGCAGTACTCATTCCTGCGCCGGTCAGTACAGTTATTTTGCTTGCAGAATGAAGTATGCGAGATAAATCAGTATACATCGTAGTCCCTCCTGAAATTTCACTTGAAAACATAATGGTGTCTTCCCTATGTAAGGATATTGTCTTAAAATTCACTCCTAATATCAAGAAATACTTATATGTATCGAGGCGGCGATATAGACATATTAATATTCGCGGTGCTTAATGTCGAAGAACGCTCTAGTCAAGCGAGAACAGCAAAAAAAGCTTAAATGAACTGGAAGCATTCCAGATCACCTAAGCTCCATTTGCGCACAGAAGTCACATTCCGTCGAGCCCCTACTTCGTCTTGCTCTGCAGCAGCTCGATCAACTGCTGGCCCGGGTCGGCGAACTGCCCACCGCCATTCGGCCGGTTGCCGCCCTGGCCTTGCCCACCGCCAAAGCTGCGGCCACCTCCGCCGCCGTTGCCCCCGGCGGCATTGCCGCCCGCACCGGCGCTGCTCTTGCCGTCTGCCGCGGCGTTACCGCTGGCGGCAGCATCGCCCGCCGGCGGCGCCGCGGACGCGTTCGGCGCTGCGCTGCCCTGGCCGCCGCGATTCGGGCGGCCCTCGCTGCCGGCGCCTTGTCCACCCTGCCCGCCGCCTTGGCCGCGGCTGGCCATACGCGACTCGGCGTCGGTGATGTACTTCTTCTGCTCGTCGGTCAATTTCTCGAGCAGTTTTGTTTTATTCTCGTCGCTAAGCTCTTTCTTGTCGACGATGTCCTGAGCGACAGGCAGCATTGCCTGCGCCTGCTCTTTGGTAATCGTCAGGCCGTCCTGGCGATCCATCATCTCGAGCGTCTGGAACGTGGTGAACATCGTTCTTTGCGCGGCACTCATTTGCGGCCGATTCTGGGCGTTCCCGCCTTGGCCGCCGCTGCTGCCGTTGCCCCCGGCAGCCTGTCCGCTCTGCTGTGTCGGCTGAGCTGTGCTAGCCGCTGCCGCGCTTTTCGTATCGTTCTTCGCTCCGCACCCGGCCAGCAGCACGGGAATTAAAATGGCTATACCTGCAAGTTTTGCTATTTTCATATGTAGATGCACACTCCTATCCATGAACTTGTTTTTTATTGTAAAATAAGAATATGAAAATTAGGCGAATAGAAGCTGAAAAGCACATTAATCTTTCCTGAAAGTTGCCTGAGCGTATGGAGGGAGACAGCATGGAGTTCAGAATGATTAACGTTATTCATCATCCAGGGCCGATTGTCGGATTTTCCGGGAAGGGGGAGCGGCAATGAGCCTGCTGACCAAAGCGATTTTACTTGCGGCCAAAGCCCACGATAGTCAAGTGGACAAAGGCGGGCAGCCGTACATTCTGCATCCGATCCGTTTGGCGAGCCGGGCGAAAGCGGAAGAAGATGCGATCGTCGCCGTCCTGCATGACGTTGTGGAGGATTCGGAGATCACCTTGTTCGATTTGCAAAAAGAGGGCTTTAGCCCTTCCGTCATCAACGCGCTCGATTGCTTGACCCGTCGCGCAGACGAAAGTTATGAAGATTTCATTCAGCGCATTAAGCTTAATCCGCTGGCGACACGCGTGAAGCTGCTCGATTTGGAGGACAACAGCGATGTGAACCGCATTCCGAATCCGACGAAACAGGATTATGAACGCATCGACAAATATAAGAAGGCGATCGCGGCTTTGCGTTTTTAACGGAGTAAACGATTGAAGAAGACCATGCATTCCAAGCGGAATGTCGTGGTCTTTTTGGCGTTGCAGCGGCCTGTGTGAAAAAGTTGAGGTGCGCAAAAAACGTGAACCGCGCCGCAATGCGGAAAAACGTGAGGTTTGCTAGATGTGTGAATTGTGCGCAGAAGAGGCGGCGGGCTATGATGGCATCAGCAAACGAGAGGGAGGAAGCAACCAATGATCGAACAAACAGCGAGTGCACCGGCGAGTGCGAATGTCACTCGAAGAAAATGGGATCGCAAACGATTCAGGCAAAACGTCCCCATTATGCTGATGTTTTTGCCAGCACTTGTTTTCTTTATTATTTTCAAATATTTGCCCATCGGGGGGCTCATCATTGCGTTTAAAAATTACAACTTTATGGACGGTGTCCTTGCCAGCCCATGGGTCGGACTCAAAAACTTCGATGTGCTGTTCACCCAGCCGCAAATGCTGCGTATTCTTCGCAACACCTTCGTACTGAGCTTCCTGCAGGTCGTGATCGGATTTCCATTTCCGATTCTGCTGGCGATCCTTATGAACGAGGCGCGTAAAATGTGGTTTAAACGGTTCGTGCAGACCGTCGTGTACTTGCCGCATTTTCTGAACTGGGTCATCGTCGGCAGTTTTGTGCTTATTATTTTCGCTCAGCAGAACGGCCTCTTGAATCACTACATTGAAAAGCTGTTCGGCAATCCGTTTCCGTTCCTATACAAGGAGCATTCCTGGATCGGCATTTTTATCGGAAGCTCCGTGTGGAAGGAAATGGGGTGGAACGCCATCATTTACTTGGCGGCGCTGGCATCAGTCGATCCCTCCTTATATGAAGCAGCCAGTATGGATGGCGCGGGCAAGCTCAGACAGATTTGGAGCATTACGCTGCCGGCCATTATGCCGACGGTGGCGATTATGTTCATCCTGTCGGTCGGCCACGTGATGGAGGTTGGCTTCGATCAGGTCTACATGCTGCAAAACCCAGCTGTATCTGATATTGCCGAGGTCATTTCCACCTGGAATTTTAAAGTGGGGATCAATGGCGGACAATTTAGTTTAGCTGCGGCAATGGGATTGTTTGAATCGTTTGTTGCGCTTGTGCTGGTGCTTGGCGCCAATTTCGGCGCGAAGCGTTTTGGTCAGAGCCTGTGGTAGCGAGGAGGGAAAGACATGCGGGCATCAACTTCTGAAAAAATCTTTTATGCCATTAACTATATCCTGCTCAGTTTGATCTCGCTGACATGCATTTTGCCGATGTTTCATCTGTTTGCGCTGTCGCTGAGCTCGAACGATGCGATTACGTCAGGTTTCGTGAAATTTTGGCCGATTGGCTGGAATTTCGAAACGTATCACAAGCTGTTCACCGGCACGCGGATCGTCGAGGCCTTCCAAAATAGCGTGATCCTGACCGTGGTCGGCACCTTGGGCAGTATGATTGTCACTGTACTCTGCGCATATCCGCTCTCACGCAAATATATGTACGCACGCCGATTTTTCTCCGTAATGATCGTGTTTACGATGATTTTCAACGGCGGTCTGATCCCGACGTATCTGGTCGTGAAGTCGCTCGGCCTCATCAACACCTACTGGGCGATCTGGCTCCCCGGCATTGTCAACGTGTACAACATGCTCGTCATGCGAACGTTCTTCTCCGGCATTCCCGAGGAAATTGAGGAGGCAGCCCGTATCGACGGCAGCAGCGAGCTGAGGTTGTTGGTGCAAATTATTTTACCGCTGTCGCTGCCGGTGATCGCCGCCATTACCCTCTTTTATGCTGTCGCTTATTGGAACGTCTTCTTCAGTATGATGATCTACATGAACGATTCGGCGAAAGCCAATCTGGCCGTGCTCATTCAACAGATGGTCCAGAGCCAGCAGCTGCTGCAGCAAATTTCCAATACGTCGTCCGAGGATTTGAACGCAATTACGCCGGAGTCGATTAAAGCCGCAGGCGTGTTCGTCCTCGTACTGCCAATGCTGGTCGTTTACCCGTTTCTGCAAAAGTATTTCGTCAAAGGCGTCATGATCGGTTCCGTGAAAGGCTAGTCCCGTTTTTGTGCAGGTATGCCTCTAAAAAGGCTGCTGATAGATTATACTAAATTAATGGAGGTCGAATTAGATGAAAAAGAAAACCTTTACATCCACAGCGGTAGCGGTTGCGCTCGTAACCACGATGGCGGCAGGCTGCTCTAACAGCGACGACACCGGTAAATCCGGAGCGAACGGAAGCAAGGACGCAGCGGCAGCGAATACAGCTAAAAAGCCCCTGAGCCTTAGCATGTCGTTCTATGACCGGGGCAACATTCCGCCGGAGGTTGGCAAGCCTGAGGAAAACTTGTGGACGAAGTATCTCGCCGAGAAGACAGGCGTCAAGCTCTCCATCGTGCCTGTTCCGCGCAACGAATCGGTTCAGAAGCTCAATACGCTGGTTGCGTCCGGCTCTCCGCCAGACTTAATGATGGAGTATGACGGGACTTTCCGTACGCAGCTCTACACGCAAAAAATGCTCATGCCCATTGACGATGCGATCGATAAATATAGTACGACGTATAAGGAGCTGCTCGCCAAATTCCCGCTGCTGAAGAAGCTCGCCACTCGCGAAGACGGCAAAATGTACGATTTCGGCCGCGTGCTCGGCTACGTGCCTTTCCATTACGTGCTTGTTCGCCAAGATTGGCTCGATAAGCTGCACCTGCAGAACCCGAAAACGACGGACGAGTTGTATCAAGTAGCCAAAGCGTTTGCAACGCAGGATCCGGATGGCAACGGCAAGAACGATACATATGGCCTCAACTTGAGCACAACAGCGCCGAGTGACGACGGCTGGGTCAATTATATGTTCCAGAACGTAGACTGGGTATTGGCTAACGGCAAATGGACAAAAGACTGGGATCGCGCGGAAGCCGCAGCGGCGTTCAAGAAGAAGTTGTTCGACGAAGGCCTTGTGGATAAGGACTTCCTGACGGACAAGAACGGGAAGAAGGCGGAGCAGGATTTTGTGACCGGCAAAACCGGTGTCTACGGCGCTGGAGGCAACTTGAAGGCGCTGTACACGCTGTATCAGACGCTCCGCAAAAATGTACCGGACGCGAAGCTCGTCCCGATTGCCCTGCCGGCCAGCCAATTCGGTCAGTTTACGCCTGACTTTAACCCTCCAGTACAGTTGACGGGGGTTATGTACGCCAAAGCGAAGGATCCGGAAGCGGCTGTGAAAATGGTTGACTTTTTGAGTTCGCAGGATTGGGTTAAAACGACGTATACCGGCATTGAGGGTACGCATTACAAAACGGTTGATGGCAAGGCTGTTGCGATTGATCCCGAGAAAAACAAGAAGGAGCTCGATTGGCTGGGCGACTACCGGATGCTGGGCGGTCAGTACGTGTACAACGAGTTTGACACGACGATGGCCAGCTTCGATCAAAGCAAGCCGTTCGACAAAGAGGTCTATGATCTTGGCAAGCAAATGTACAGCTTATACATTACGAAAGACCGGCCGCTTGCCCGGATTACGCTGCCTGGCTTCTTCCCGACGCTGCCTGCGGACATGAACCTGGTTCAGAAAAACCTGCTGGATGCTGCCGGCAACCCGATTAAAGACGTATGGAGCAAAGCGATTGTAAGCGGCAGCTCCTACAGCATTGCCCAAGCGAAACAAGATGCGCAGAATATTTGGAAAAAATCGGACGGAGACAAGTTGGAATCCTGGTATGCGGATTGGTATACTAAAAACAAAGATACGATGATCAGTCAACAAGATTTGGTCAGCATGAATTTCAAGTAGGAGTCGGAAAGCGAGACTGTCGGCGGTAGTTCCGTCGGCAGTCTTGTGATATAAAGGGGCCGAAGAGAGCATGAAGCGGAAGGGACGTACCTGGTTTTACCGTCTGGTAACGACGTATTTGCCCATTGTCTATTTGCTGGCGTTTGTATTGTTTTTTATTTTCTTTATGATCATTAGCCAGCTTTCGCAGAAGCAGACGCTGCGAGCGAATGAAGCATTTACGAGGTACACCCAGATGCAGCTTGATGCGCTCATGTCCAATATTGACCAAACCATCATGACACAGGTACTGGACAGTAAAGTATTCAATCAATATTTATTCAATATGTATGAGGACGACATCAATCCGTATTTGCAGCGAAGTGAAGTATCGGAGCGCTTTCGTCAGGTGAAGGCGAACTTCCCGCTGGTCCATTCGATCAATTTTTACAAAAACTCGGACATGAGCGTGTTGGGGCTCGATTTGTTTTTGCCTTTTAGCTCCTTTGGCGACAGCTCTTTCATTGGTGAAGAAATCAATAAGTCCATCATTTCGGAATGGACGGGACTTAGAAGTTACAAGGATTTCGCGACTTCGTATGAAACGAGTGTGGTGTCCCTGGTTAAAAAAGTGCCGCTTCTCTCCGACCCGCAAGGCATCCTGGTCGTTAATCTCGATGCGGCGATGCTGGACAGATGGCTCAAGACGACGGCGGACGGGGCGATTAGCTCGATTCGTCTCGCAGATCAGAACGGGGATCAGATTGCCGAGAGCAAGGATCCGCTGCGTCATGGCATCATGACGGTGACTTCCCCTGTGACAGGATGGACGATTGAAAGCGGAATTAAAGAAACGTATCATTATGCGATTTTCTCCGATATGTACTACAGCTGGATTATCCTTGGCATTGTTATGGTGCTGGCGGCGTCGATCGGCATTATTTATTTATCCAAACGCAACGCAAGGCCGGTCGATGCCAGCATGGCCAGGATTCTGGAGTTTTTGCAAGGCAAGCAGGCGGGGGCGGCGAGTCCGGAGTTGATTCCGTATGTCGATGCGGCGGTGGATCGCATTATTGATTTTGCGAATCGGTATCAGTCGGAAAGCAAATCCAACCTGCCCTACCGGCAAAAGCATTTCTTTCATGAACTGCTGATTGGTGAGCGCGCGATCGACAACGAGGAGCTTGCTGAGGAGTGCAGGCTGTTTGGCATCGAAGGCGACTGGCAAGCCTATGCTGTAGCACTGCTGGAGATTGACCGGATGACGGATTTTGCAGGGGGCTATTCGCAGCGGGATCAATATTTGCTAAAGTTCGTATTGACGAACGTGCTGTCGGAGACGGCCGGAGAAGCGGGGCTGCACTGCTGGAGTGAGTGGCTGAACAATGACCGGCTCGGTATTCTGTTCGGCGCTTCGACGCAGGTGAGCCCTGAGGCGGTGCGAGACGTAAGCGAACGTATCCGGGCCTGGGTGGAAGCGAATCTGTCGTTTACGATTACGATTGGCATCGGGGGCTGCACGGATTACGCGAGCGGCATTCGCCTGTCATGCGAGCAAGCGGATCAGGCGCTGCAATTCCGTTCGGCGCTCGGCCGAAACCGCGTCATCGATTTTACAGAAACAGCTCTTCGCGCCGAAACGGAACTATTCGATATGCTGCAGCTCATCCGCCACCTGGTGGCTTCGTTCAAGAGCGGTAGCGACGATTGGGAGAGGCAGTATCACTTCCTGTTTACAGCGATCGGCAAAGGTCTGTATGCTCATGATGAGCTAAAAAATTTGTTCAACTATTTACTGTACACGTTCACGAGAGAACTGTCGGAATTCCCTCAGGAATACTCCGAGGCATGGCGCGTGGAAGGCATGGCCCCGATTGCCAGGGCGATCGATACGTTTGAAACGGTAGACGAGCTGCGCCAGTCGATCGAAGACAGCCTGCGCCGGCTGTCTGAGCGTTGGAAGCAGCTTAGGGAAACGCGCAGCCAGCGGCAAATTATTCATGACGTTAAAGACTTTATTGAGGCGAATTACAACAATCCAGAGCTTTCCCTGCAACTGCTGAGCGACAAATTCAACATTAGCAAAAACTATATTTCCAGACTGTTCAAAGATGAGACTGGGGCCAATTTTATCGATTACCTGACCGAACTTCGTATGCAGCATGCCAAAAGGCTGCTCGAGGAAACGAATCTCTCCATTCAAGAGATCGCGGCTCAAGTGGGGTATGAACATTACTTTTCGTTTAATCGGGCGTTCAAGAAGCTGACTGGCTTCCCGCCAAGTGATTACCGAAAGGGGCTCTAGCTGACAGACAATTCGTAAAGGAGATTGGTAAAATGGATAAAACTTGGGCTGCGACCTGGATTCAGCATCCTGATTTTGCGGATATGGAGCCTGTTGACCTTTTGTATAAAGAAACGATTCCTCCCGAGGAGCCGTTCGAGCACCCAGTGCAACTGAAGCACCATCACGCCTTGTTTCGCAAGGCGTTCAAGCTGGAGCGGGCGGCGGGCAGCGACGTTCCGCTCCTGCTGGATCTGAGCGCCGACGATTATTACAAGCTGTATGTGAACGGCCGCTATGTTGCGCAAGGCCCCGCTCAAAACTACAGGTTCCATTACTATTACAATCGGCTGGATATTTCACCTTTTGTGACCGAAGGGGTCAACGTCATTGCAGTTCACGTGTACTATCAGGGGCTTGTGAACCGAGCTTACAGCAGCGGGGATCTGAGGCAGGGACTCATCGCCGAGCTGAGGGCTGGAGACGAGGTAGTATGTCAGAGCGATGGCAGCTGGACATGCAAGCGGCTGTGGAAATATGGCGACGGGCAGGCGGAGACGGTCGGGTATGAGACGCAGTATCTAGAACATATCGATAACCGGCTCGATGTTCCAGGGTGGAATTTGCCTGAGTACGACGAAGCTGGCTGGGACCATGCTATTCCTTTGGCGCAGCACGACTATGCGCTGTATTGTCAGCCTACGCCGGTGGTGGACACGTATCGCATTTCGCCTGCGCAAGTCATACAGCTTGTCGCGGGGCATCTGCTGATCGACTTCGGAGAGGAGATTACCGGCCAGCTTTCCCTGACGGCTTCCGGCGCTGCAGGCGATCAGATCGAAGTCAGATGTGGCGAAGAATTGAATGCCGACGGAACAGTACGGTATCAGATGCGGTGCAATTGCGACTATCGAGAAATATGGACGTTGTCGGACGGCGAGCAAGTTCTGGAAAACTATGAATACAAAACGTTTCGCTATGCCGAAGTGATCTCATCCACGGCAGCGATCGATCCGGGGACAGTTTCGGCGGTCGTTCGGCATTACCCGCAGTTGGACGGGCGTTATGCCGTTTTTAAAAGTGAAGATCCTATCCTGCAAGGCATCTGGGATATTTGCGAGCGGGCCGTGCGTAACTGTACGCAGGAATCGTATCTCGATTGCCCGAGCAGGGAGAAGGGGCAGTACCTCGGCGACAACTCGGTGATCGGGCATGCCCACTTGTATGTGAGCGGCGATCCGCGCATGTGGAAGAAGGCGCTTCATGAGTTCGCTTTGAGTTCCGCTGTCTGCCCTGGTTTAATGGCGGTCGTGCCGGGGAATCTGATGCAGGAAATCGCCGATTTCTCCTGCCAATGGCCGATGCAACTGCTGACGTATTACAAGCTGACCGGCGATCGGGCGTTTCTGGAGGAGATGCTGCCATATGCGGAAGGAGTGGTGGCTTATTTCAGCCGCTATCAACGGGAGGACGGTTTGCTTGAGCATGTGAAGGAAAAATGGAACCTGGTAGATTGGCCCGATAATTTGCGGGACGGCTACGACTTTCCGCTCACTCGGCCTGTCAGCGACGGCTGCCATGCGGTGATGAACGCTTTTTATATCGGTTGTATCAGCTCCGTTCAGGAGATCAAGGACATTCTAGGGATTGCGTATGACGATGCCCGTCCAGCGTTAAAGCAGGCTTTCTGTCAAGCTTTTTACCGCCCGGCGGCCGCCTTGTTTGCGGATGCCGAGTTCACGGATCATGCCTCCTTGCATGCGAACGTGCTGTCGCTCTTCTTCGGTCTGGCACCGGAGGAGGCCGTTCCAGCGATTGTTGCTTTGATTCGTCGCAAGCGATTCAGCTGCGGCGTGTATATGTCTTATTTTGTGCTGAAAAGCTTGGCCAAAGCCGGCGAGTACGGTATGATCTACGAGCTGATCATGTCGGACGACGAGCATTCCTGGCAAAACATGCTGCGCGAGGGGGCAACCACTGCGTATGAGGCCTGGGGCAAAGATCAGAAATGGAATACGAGCCTGTGCCACGCGTGGGCCAGTTCGCCGATTCCAGTGCTGATCGAGGATGTTTTTGGGCTCAAGCCGCTGATTGCCGGTTGGGAAAAGTCCGTATGCAAGGCCAAGCTCCCTTCGGATCTGCAGCCGTTTACGCTGGAAATGACCGTACCGTCCGGACGGATCAAGCTCGAGTACGACGGCAGCGAATTGACGTATGTGCTGCAGTAACGCAGGTTCAATCTGCAGGCCGCGAAAGCGGCACTGTCCTAATCCCGGCTGGTCCCAATGCGGACCAGCCTTTCTGCATTCTCTGTGGAAAATCGGATAACAATTTGTAAAATAAGATAATTTTTATCTGCTACAATTATGAAATAAAGATATTTGAGGTGATACGTAATGTACCATATTCTTGTGGCGGAAGATGAGCCATGGATTCGCGGCTCGATTGTTGAAATGCTGAATAGACTTGGCGAAGAACAGTTCACGGTGTCGGAAGCGACGAACGGGGAAGAAGCATGGGCGCTTGTGCAAGAGCAATGGCCGACTGTGCTGATCACGGATATTATGATGCCGCAGATGGACGGGCTCTCGTTAATCAAAAAAATTCAGGAACACGGCATTCCCATGACTTATATCATCATTAGCGGGTACGATAACTTCCAATACGCCCAGAAAGCCATTGATTATGGGGTTTCCCAATATTTACTCAAGCCGGTGGATATGGACCAACTCAAGGAAGCGCTGCGCAGATCGGAGCAGGATATGCTCAATCTGAGAGAAATTAACCAATATATGTCTCGCTTCCAGCAGCTGGTTAACAGCTATGCCGAGATAGCTCCTCAAACGACTGCCAGAAAAATGTCCGATCTGATTGATTCCGTCTTGAATCTGCGCTATCTCAATCCGGCTGCGAAGGTGAATCTGCTTCGCCTGTTCGAATGGAAATTGACCTCATTCGTTAAAGAACTGTCTCCCGAAGTCGTCGTCCCTTCCTTGCAGGAAGATGCCGTAGATACTGAAATTCTCCGTTACTTTAATCAGTTGACGCTGATGTTCATGATGAACGCTTCCCAGCAGAACGCTGTGACTACTAACCAGCTTTCGAAGAAAGTCTGCGAATATATCCATGCTCACTACAAGAAGGACATTTCCTTAACTGAAATGGCCCGATTTGCCAATATGAGCATCTCTCACTTCAGCTCCTGGTTTAAAAGAAGCACAGGACGAACTTTAGTCCAGTACATTCAGGAGGTGCGCGTCGATAAGGCGAAGGAACTTCTCTTGGAGACGCAGCTGAAAAATTATGAAATCGCCGAACAAGTCGGATTTGCAACCCAGCCTTATTTTATCCGGGTGTTTAAAAACGCAGTAGGCGTTTCCCCCAATGAATTCCGGAAGAGGATGGGGCTATGAATTTTATTCGATCGTTAATGTATCGCTATTCGATTAAACAGAAGATGATTACTGTCTTTCTGACACTCAGCTTGCTTTGCGTAATTACGGTTGCAACATCAGCTCGGCATTATTATACAAGGGCCACCACCCAAGATTTCTATAACATTGCAAGCAACTCATCAGCAAGTCTTAACAATCAAATTGATCGATATTTTAAGCAATTAATTCGATCTACCTCCGTAACGGTCGCTGGACCGCTTCCTTCGGCGAACATTAATACGAATCAGGAAGCCGGTCTGATCCAAAATTGGATGTCAGGCAAGTCAGAGTTGACCTCAACCAATCGTTTGTTAATTGAAGATATTTTGAGAAGGCATATTGCTATTAATTATTCTGAAATTGAAAGTCTTGTGCTGATGAAGACAGACGGAGAGATCATTTCTTCTAATGGGCAATTGGAGTTTCGGAAAGATGAACCTTGGTTGCAACTGCCAGTAACGGATAAAATGGTGGTCATTCCCACGTACGAGTCCTTCCCCTACCAGGTCCCCATTATTTCTTTAGTCGTTCCCGTTTTCAGCACAGAGAACACGAGGATGATCGGAAGATTGGTCATTAATTTGTCTTTGGACGAAGTCAACGAAATTATGGCCAAGACGAAAATTGGCCAAACCGGCACCTTCATTATTGTGTCAGCAGCCGATACGATCGTGTATCACCCAGACACCAACCTGCTTGGAAAACCGGTCTCCCAAACGCCGTTAAATAATGTCCAGTTAACTGAACGAGATTCGCTGCAAACGGTTGGCAAGATGGATTTCTTGATTACTTTTACCGAATCGGCGTTTACAAGTTGGCGGATCATCGCCATTGTTCCCCTGCAAGAAATGGCAACGGGGTTGAAGGCAGCTACCGAGTCAGTACTGATCGTACTTCTATTCCTTTTTGTCATCGTAATTCTGGTTGTGCCAATGTTGACAAGGCGGCTCATGGAGCCTGTAGTTCGGCTCAAGAGGGTCATGAATGAAGTTGAACGGGGCAACCTGGACGTTCAGGTTGAATTTCATCCCGGAAGAGATGAATTACAGAGTCTGAATCGCAGTTTTAGTCAGATGATTAGCCGACTGCGGGAGCTGATTGATGACGTGTACCGTTATCAATTACGGGAAATGCAGCTGGAGGTCAGACAGAAAGACGCCATGATTAAAGCGCTCCAAGGGCAGATCAATCCTCATTTTCTCTACAACACACTCGATATTATTCGGAGCATCGCTTTTCTTGAGGAAGTACCTAGAATTGAAAAGATTGCCGTGAATTTGGCCTCGTTCTTTCGATATACGGCCAAGCTGGAGCCGCTGGAAGTGACACTTCGCGAGGAAATCGATCATTTAAGCAAATACTTGGAAATTATTGATATCCGTTTCAAACAAAATTTTCTTAGTAAAATTTACGTAAATGAAAAGTTTATGGAAGCCCGTGTAGTCAAGCTATCCCTCCAGCCGATCGTGGAGAACGCTGTGAAATACGCGGTGGAGCCGCTGAATGGCAATGCCAACATTCTGGTCAATGCCTTTGATGAGGGCAATGACTTGATCATCGAGGTGGCGGATAACGGCCCAGGCATCCAGAGCGATAAACTTGAAGGTCTTCGCGCTTCGCTGTCCGATGTTGCCGAACAGCAAACAGCCGGTTATTATGCGGCAAGAGATTCGCTTGGCTTAGCCAACGTGCATGCACGCCTGGTCCTGCAGTATGGTGTGGGGTATGGAATCAGCCTGGATTCTTTTCCAGAGAGAGGAACTGTCGTATCGATCCGTGTTCCATTCAAAAGAGTAAGATTAGATAACAAAGCATAAAAATGTGAAAAATCAAAGCGCTATTTGTCCGCTACAATGAAATCGAAGTTACTTATAGGAGGGGTCGAGTTGAGAAAACAAGCAGCACTTCTACTTTCAGGCATGATGATTGTGTCCGCATTGGCAGGTTGCTCAAGCAGCAGCGATCAAGCAGGACAGACGGCGCAGAGTACAAACAAAGCCAGCGTGGCAGACGACAAAAAAGAAAAGCTGACCATCACCTTCATGCCGGAATCCTGGAGTGGAGGGAAATGGAAGGAGGACCACGCAACAATCAAGTATTTGAACGAAAAGTTCAATATTGATTTGAAGCTCATGTGGACGGACGGTCCTACGTATAAAGATAAGTTGAATGTGCTGGCTGCGTCGGGCAGCTTGCCAGACGTATATCGAGTATCGCCGGATAATTTCACCAAGTGGCAAAATGAAGGGATCTTTATGGATTTGGCTCCTCAATTGTCCAAATATCCGAATTTGGCCAAGGCGTTCCCGGAGAACCAGTGGAAACTGCTGAACCCGAAAGATAAAGAGTTCGGAATTCCGCTCTGGGAGATTGAAAATCGGGACAGCTATCAAATTCGGGCGGATTGGATTCGCAATGTCGGATTGCCGATGCCGAAGGAAGACACGTTTAATGTGGACGAATTCTATCAGATTATGAAGGCATTTGCACTGAATGATCCTGATAAAAATGGGAAGAAAGACACCGTTGGCTTCGCGACCGACAATGATTTGGGCATGAACACGTTTCAATTGCGTACTGCGTTTGGACTTGCCAATGGTTGGAAGCTCGTAGACGGCAAGTTGATTCCGCAATATGTGCAGTCGAAAGAGCAGAAAGACTTCCTGGGGTATTTAAGAAAAATGTATCAGGAAGGCATTATGGACAAAGACTTCCTGAGCAAAAAATACAATAACGTTTACGAAATGTTCCAAGGCGGTAAAGCAGGCATATACACGTCCCACCCTCTTGGACTGCGGACAGATAACGAGAAGTTGAAGAAAATCGATCCGAATGCCGAGCTTATCCAGCTTTCGCCGCCGGTCGGGCCATCGGGTCTCAGAGGGAATCCGAGTAATCTGATTGGCACGAGCAAAGTGGTCATCAATGGCAAAATTGATGCCAAGAAGCAGCAACGTATTTTGGAGATGTTTGATTGGTGGGTGACCGATGAAGGCACGGACATCATGAAAAGTGGGATAGAAGGTGTCCATTATACGAAATCGGCAGATGGGAAATTTGCAGCGACACCGCTAGTTGATACGGATCTTCCGCGTATCTTAAATAACTGGTTCTTCAAAAGAGCGGATGCGAATCTTGGGAATTTCAGATGGACCGATCCTGCGATTGCCAAGTTTGATGAAACTTATAACAATAACAATGCCAAATATCCTTATCGAAACGATTCGGGCGGTTTGGAGATTTATTCCGAGACTTATAATCAAAAATGGAATGATCTTGATACGAAGTTTAAGGAAACGCAGCTTAAAATCGTGATCGGTGAAGAGCCTGTTGACAGCATCGACAAAGCCATCGCGGCATGGAAAGCGAACGGCGGTGATAAGATCATCCAGGAAATGAACGACGCTTACGCCAAATACGGCGTGAAATAAGGAAGGATATGTCGGCCGCATCTGCTGCGGCCGACCACTTTTTAACAAGAAAGGCGGAACTGTTATGAAGTCCGTTAGCGAATTGGAAGCGGCCAGCGTACCGAGGGCTTCTTCCTCCGCCGCTCAGTATATGAAGCGAGCTTTTCCCATTTATTTAATGATACTGCCGGGATTTTTGGCAATCGTTCTTTTTAAATATTTGCCGATGTTCGGAATCGTCATCTCTTTTCAAAAGTACAGTCCGTTTAAGGGCATTTGGGGAAGCCAGTGGGTGGGGTTCGATCATTTCGTTCGTTTATTTACTGAACAACAGTTTGTGACGCTTCTAAAGAATACGCTCCTTCTCAATCTCATTGATATCTGCTTTTATTTTCCGGCGCCAATCGTGTTTGCGCTGATTCTTAACGAAGTTCGGATGAAATGGTTCAAGTCGACCATGCAAACCGTCGTGTATCTGCCTCACTTCGTTTCGATGATTGTAGTCGTAGGACTTACGATTGTTCTGTTTGCAGGGGAATCCGGCGGGGTTAATCTTTTTCTGGATTCTATTGGTCTTCCTCGTTATCAAGGGTTAAATGATCCTGATCATTTTCGCTTTATCTGGCTGCTCCAGAACATATGGAAAGAAGTTGGCTGGAGCGCAATCATCTATTTGGCGGCTCTTTCCGCGATTGATCCCACGCTCTATGAAGCTGCAGTCATGGATGGCGCCAATCGCTGGAGACAAATATGGCACATTACGCTGCCGTCACTTGGCGGTGTGATTCTCACGCTTTTCATCCTCCGTCTAGGCAGCTTTATCGATATTGGCTTTGAGCATATCTTCTTGCTGCAAAATCCGCTGAATCTATCGGTTTCTGACGTGTTTGACACCTATATCTACCGGATTGGCGTTCAGCAAGGCGAATTCAGTTATACAACGGCTGTCGGTTTGTTCAAATCGGTTGTAGGACTTGTGATGGTGCTTTCGGCCAATATGATTGCCAAGCGTGCCGGCAAGGAGGGCGTATATTAATGAACATTCGGCGTCTATCCGGGAATGAGCGGTATTTCGATATCCTCATCTATGCTGTACTCGTCGTCTGGGGAGCATTTATCTTGTTCCCCCTGCTTTATGTTTTGATGACTTCTTTCGCTACGGAGAAGGAGTATTTAACAAGAGGTTTCTTCATTATTCCAAGAGAATGGACGATGGATGCCTATTTGTATCTGTTAGCTAACGACGACTTCGCCAGGAGCTTTGTCAACGCCATTGTCGTTACCGTCGTGGGTACCGCAATCAGCATAACAGCAACCACGTTCATGGCCTATGGGTTATCGAAGAAGTGGATTAAAGGAAGAAACATCATTAATTTCATGATTGTATTCACAATGCTGTTCTCAGGAGGTCTGATCCCGACCTACCTGGTAATCAAACAGTTCGGCATGATTGATACGTACTGGTCCATGTGGCTTCCGGGGGCGATTTCCCCCTTCTACGCGATCGTCATGCGCAGCTTCTTTTCCTCGCTGCCCTACGAACTGGAGGAGTCCGCGCGTGTGGATGGCTGCGGAGAGTGGCGAATGTTTTTCCGAGTTATGCTGCCGCTGTCGATGGCTTCCATAGCTACTTTTGTATTGTTTTATATGGTGGGGTATTGGAATACGTATTTCTCTGCTGTCATTTATTTGAACAATTCGGACAAATGGCCCTTGCAGGTGTTCTTGCGTCAAATGCTTGTATTAAACGATTCGCTGGACGGCAGCGCCACGCTAATGGATCAAGTGATCACTTACACGCCGGGTGTCCGGATGGCGGCAATTGTTGTCTCGGCTCTGCCGATGATGATCATTTATCCGTTTCTTCAAAAGCATTTTAACAAAGGCATGCTGCTGGGATCGTTGAAAGGGTGAGCTTGTACAATGAAATTTACGATTGATCAGCATACAACCTATCGCATTGTGGAAGATCCGCCATCCGCTGTTCGCTATGCGTGGGAAATGGTGAAACGAGACCATGAGCGGGTACTGGGAGGACATCCGGCAGTTGTAACGAAGGAGGGAGAAGCGGCTGACGTTGTGATTCGTTATGCGGAGCTTGAAGACCGCTGTCCTGAACGGCCGGAGGCGTTCTGCTTCCGGTTCGTGGAGAACAGGGATTCCGTGGAGCTTCACATCGTGGCAGGAGATGAGCTGGGGCTTGTCTACGGCATGCTCGCATACAGCGAGCAATATCTCGGTGTACATCCCTTCTGGTTCTGGACAGATGCACTGCCGGAGCGGAAGAGCCGTATTGACGTATCTACTGAGGATTATGTATCGCCGGCGGCTTTCGTCCGGTTTAGGGGCTGGTTTGTCAACGATGAGGTATGTTTAATTGGTTGGAAGGAGGAATATCCGCCAACCCGTGAAGTATGGCAGCCGGTCTTTGAGACATTGCTCCGATGCGGCGGGAATATGGTTATTCCCGGTACGGATCTTCCCAAGCATGGCATTCATAACGAATTGGCGGCGGAAATGGGACTGTGGGTAACGCACCATCACGCAGAGCCATTGGGAGCGGAGATGTTCTCGCGGGCGCATCCGGATAGGCAAGCCAGCTACCAACAGGAACCGGAGCTATTCGAAGCCCTTTGGGCGGAGGCGATCCAGAAGCAGAAGGATAAAAAGATCGTGTGGGTGCTTTCCTTCCGTGGTCAAGGGGACAGTCCGTTCTGGAAGCATGACCCTTCTTTTGATACGCCGGAAAAGCGGGGAGCCATGATCAGCAAGGTCATCCAGAGGCAGCATGAAATGATCAAGAGCGAAGTTGCGGATCCTATTTGCTGCGTGGCTTTGTATGGTGAAATATCAGAGCTGTATAAAGGCGGTCATATCTCAGTGCCCGAAGGGGTGATTCAAATATGGGCGGACAATGGCTATGGCACCATGGTCAGCCGCCGAAATGGGAACGAAAATTTGCGCATCCCTGCGCTGCCTGAAGAGGGCGCGCCAGGCAAGCACGGGATTTATTATCATGTGACGTTTCACGATCTGCAAGCATCTAATCACTTGACCTTGTATCCGGGCTCCGCCGAGTACGTGAAAGAGGAAGTTGAGAAGGCGTTTAACGCTAGGGCCACAGAATACGTATTGGTCAACAGCGGCAATATTCGTCCGCATGTGTACACCCTGGATGTGCTGCGGGAGCTGTGGCAGCAGGGAACCGTGGATGTGGAAGCGCATCGCGCTGCCTTCGTACAACGCTATTTCCCGGCTTACCAAAGCGAGATCGCTGATTTGTACCGGATCTATGCGGAGGCGTCCATTCCCTATGGCCCCTTTGAAGATGATCTGGCCGGGGATGAGTTCTATCATCATCCCGCTCGCATCATTATCGGCCATTGGCTGCGTGGTGACGGAGATCAGGCGGATCGAAGACTTCAATGGGCGGCAGGCGACGTCCCTTTTGCTGAACAGGTTCGCTATTTCGGCGAGCGCGGTGCCTATGGCTTAGAAAGCTGGGGACACTGGCTGGCGCAATGCGATGAGCTGTTGGCCAAGTTAAGCGAGGAGAACCAGCGACAGCAGGTAATAGACCAGCTCAGGTTCCACGGCGAGCTGCATCATGCGGGCAGTGAGGGGCTGATGTGGCTGGGGAAAGCCTTTGAAGCCTACAACATGCGGCAGCTTCCACAAGCTTTCGTTCTGGTCTCACGCTCCCTTTGGGCTTATCAGCGCGGGGTTGCAGCTCTGCGCAACTCGGAACGGGGCAAATGGGCGGACTTTTATCGGGCGGATTGGCTAACCAACCTGGAAAGCACCGCGTGGAATGTGGACACACTTCGCCGATTCCTCCGAGTGCATGGAGATAGTCCAGATTTCTTCTTGTGGTACAAGCAATATTTGATGCCTGAGACGGAGAAGCATATCTATCTGGAGAATACCCACAGGGAGCCGCTGACAGACGATGCGTTGGCTGAGTGTCTGCTCAAGAAGCTGTTCGAATAAGCGATTGAATAAGTAAAGAAATCAGGAACCACATCGAGTCAATGCCTAAATGGTGTTGGCTCGTTTTCTTTTTACGATTGTTGGTGCAATTGCTCAGATATAGAGGTTGAGATTTCTAAAAAAGAGGTTGAGATCCTTTGTCGTCAAACAGCAAATGTTAAGCTATAATTCAATTGTAGCGCTTACATAAAAGAATCATTTTTGAAAAAACTCTAAAAAATGGACAGATGAAATATGCCCCGCCAACGCGGGAGGAATCGCGGCATATCGATGAATGATAAATGATGGAGGGGTTCATGTGAAGACAATGAAAAAAGGATTCTTGGTTAACGTATCGATGGTCTTGCTCTTAGGCGTGATGGCCGGATGCTCCACGAATAACGACAATCCAACCACATCGCCGACGGGAGAAGCGGCTTCCAAATCGCCTGCGGCGACGACGTCATCTTCCACGGAGAAGGTTAAAATTACCTATGCGATGTGGGGGAGCGAGGCGGAAGGAAACAAGACCCAAGAAGCGGCCGACAAGTTTAATGCTTCCCAAAACAGAATCGAAGTCAAAGTGCAGGCGATTCCTTGGGAAAATTACATGGCCAAACTGAATACACAGGCAACGGCAGGCCAATTGCCGGACACGGGGATTTTAAAAGAGGATGGCGTCATCCAGTGGTCCTCCGATGGCATGCTGAATGATGTCAGCAGTATGTACGAGGGAAGCGATAGCAAACCGCTCGACAGCCTGGCCTACAAATATCAAGGCAAAACCGTAGCCTATGCCGCTGCCAATGAAATCCTCCTTCTTTATTACAACAAAGACATGTTTGACAAAGCGAAGGTCCCTTATCCGCCATCTGCCTTGGATAAAGCATGGACATGGGACGAATTCGTAGCCACGGCGAAGAAACTGACGGTCGACAAGAATGGCAAGCATCCTGACGAGGCTGGCTTTAATCCGCAGAGCATTAAGCAGTATGGCGCATCCGTCGAAAATTTGCCATGGCAGTTGGAAACCTGGGCGCTTAGCAATGGCGGCGGTTTCTACTCGGGTGACGGGACAGCGGTGAGAATCGGGGAAGACGCCAGCATGGAAGCGATTCAGAAAGTCGCGGATCTGTACTTGAAAGACCATGTTGCGCCGTTGTCCGTTGGACAGACGGATGATGGCGTACAGCGTACCCTCATTGCAGGAACGGTTGCCATGGCGACGAACGGCGCGTGGAACGTAGGAACGAGCTTGAATGCGGCCAAGGAGGCAGGACTGAAATATGGCGTAGCCGTGCTGCCTTACATGAAGGAAAAGGTGACGCTCAACACGGGCGGTGCCAATGTCGTCTTCTCCCAGACCAAGCATCCGAAAGAGGCGATGGAATGGCTAAAATGGTACAATGCCGAGGAAAATAACTGGGGACTCATCTCGTCGGGCATTTGGATGCCAACGCTGAAAAAGTGGTATACGGATGAAACACTGACGCATAAATGGGTCGATAATCCGAACTTCCCTCCGTATAACGAATACAAGTCGGCTGTCGTCGATTATGCGCAATCTTCGGCCGCGAGACCTGCTTCCTGGTTCTATACGAATCATACGACGGACTTTAATACCTTGCTGGGATCGGTTCTGGGGGATGTCTGGACCGGAAAAACTTCCGCCAAGGACGCCATTTCCAAAAATCTCGAAGCTTTGAAAGCAGCCAATAAAGGCAAAAAATAACGGATAGGACGGATACCGCCGACTGCCCAGAACGAGTAAGCGGCGGTTATCCTTCAACAATGAGGTGGGGAGCAACATATGGAAACCTTGAATAAACCTCTGCGGCGCCGTTCCCGCTTTTTTGCCGGCGAGGCACGCGTTGCTTATATATGCTTGATTCCGGCAATAGTCGGATTGATCTTTCTTACCTATCTGCCTCTTCTTGGCGTGCTAGGTATTAGTATGACGAATTGGACGGGGTTAAAAAGCCCTGAATTTATCGGCTTCAGCAATTATATCGCGCTGTTTACCACGGATCCTTATATTAAGGATTCCATTATAGCGACGCTCTACTTCGCGTTTTTATCCGTAGCCGGCAGTATGATCTATTCCCTTTTCATCGCGATGCTGTTGAACCGTAAAATTCCGGCAAGAGGCTTTTTCAGAGCTGTATTCTATGTGCCTTTCGTTTTGCCTGCCGCTGCGATCTATGTAGGCTGGTCGTGGCTTTACGAGGCGAATTTTGGTTTCTTCAACTACCTTCTCTCTGAAATCGGATTGAACAAAATTCTCTTTATCGCGGACTCCAACTACGTCGTTCCTTCTCTTTCCTTGATTGCGGTCTGGTTGTCGGGGAACTTGATTGTCATTTTTCTGGCGGGGCTGCAAAACGTGCCAAGCGTCTATCATGAAGCGGCCGAAATGGATGGTGCGAACGGGTGGAACCGCTTCCGGCATATCACCTTGCCTTGTATGACGCCGATCATCTTTTACAACCTGTTGCTGAGCCTGATCGCAAATCTCCAAGTCGTGACGCCGGCCCTTGCGCTGACCAATGGGGGACCGGGCAACTCTTCCCGATTCATGACATATCTGATGTATGATCAGGCTTTCGTCAATTACAAGCTGGGCTATGCCTGTGCGACGACCTTTATTATTTTTGCCATCCTGGCTGCGTTTACTGCCGTTTTATTCAAAACGTCGAAACGGTGGATCTTTTCCGAAGGAGACGACGATCAATGAGCGAAGTCGCATATGCCACTTTTAAAAGCAAGAAACGCAGTGAACGCACGATGAACGCGCTTGCGCTTATCGTCGTCATCATCTTTGCCCTTATCGTGCTTTTCCCGATCTGGTGGATATTCCGTACGTCTTTGATGACGAATCCCGAGATCTATCAATATCCGCCGTCACTCATGCCGAACAATTGGCTGTTTTCCAATTATGAAAAGACATTGAAGATTTTTAAATTTTGGAAGTATTTATGGAATACGATGATCATTATCGTGCCTTCCTGTTTGGGAGGGACGTTCACAGCTACCTTGTGCGGCTATGCGTTTGCGAGGCTGCGGTTCAAGGGCAAACAGTTCCTCTGGGCCCTTTGCATCGGTTCTATGCTCTTGCCGGCCATGGTTACGCTCATTCCCCTGTATATCGGCTGGACGCGGGGACTGGGGCTCAATGACAGCTATCTGCCGTTGATTTTGCCCTATTTTTGCGGCGGCGGCGCGTTTAATATCTTTCTGATTCGGCAGTTCATTGTCTCGATCCCGAGAGAGCTCGATCAAGCGGCAACGATTGACGGCGCCGGGTACTTCCGCATTTTGTTCAGCATTATTATGCCGGCCATCAAGCCTGCAATGATCGTTGTCGCCTTGTTTATTTTCATCGGCTTGTGGAACGATTTGCTCCAACAGATGATTTACATTAATTCGAGCGATAAATACACGATCGCACTCGGCCTTACCAATTTTAAAGGTCAATTAAAGCAAGATTGGGCGTTAACGATGGCAGCCACATGCCTGTCCTTTGCGCCAGGTGTCATTTTTTACCTGATTGGTCAGAAATATTTTGTAGAGGGAATTACGTTAACTGGATTAAAAAATTGATTCCGCGGATCTATGCCGACGAAATAAACGTAAATGAAAGCGGTGCTGTGCGATGTCGAAGCAAATGAAGGATATACGGCTGGAAACAGGGAAGGTTCGGATTGAGGACAGCTTTTGGTCACCTTATATCCGGTTGGTGAAGGAGGTTGTGCTGCCCTATCAATGGGAGGCGCTTAACGATGGGATCGAGGACGCTGAGCCGAGCCATGCGATTCGGAACTTCCGCATTGCGGCAGGGCAGGAAGCGGGTATGTTCGGCGGCATGGTGTTCCAGGACAGTGACGTATACAAATGGTTGGAGGCCGCCAGTTATATGCTCAGCGTGCAGCCGGATCCGGGGTTGGAAGCCATTGCGGACGATGTCGTCGAGCTGCTGGCCCAAGCTCAACAGCCGGACGGGTATTTGAATACGTACTTTACGCTCAAGGAACCGGAGCACCGCTGGTCGAACCTGGCGGAATGCCACGAGTTGTACTGTGCGGGCCACTTGATCGAAGCGGGTGTCGCTTACTTTCAGGCGACGGGGAAGCGCAAGCTGCTCGATGTATGCTGCCGGTATGCAGACTACGTGGATTCGGTGTTCGGCAGCGAGCCGGAGAAGCTGCAGGGCTATGACGGGCATCAGGAGATCGAGCTGGCGCTGATGAAGCTGTACGAAGTGACCGGCAACGAGCAGTATGTGAAACTGAGCCAGTTTTTCCTCGATGAGCGGGGGCGGCAGCCGAGCTTCTATGCGCAAGAGTACGAGAAGCGCGAGAACAAGGTGCATTTCAAGGAGCTGAACATGGCGTTCGACTTAAAATACAGTCAGTCGCACCTGCCGGTTCGGGAACAGGACACGGCCGTCGGTCATGCAGTTCGGTTGGTGTACATGTGTACAGGCATGGCGCACGTGGCTGGGGTGACGGGAGATGCGAGCCTGTTGGAGGCGTGCCGCAAGCTGTGGGCGAACATCGTGCACAAGCAGATGTACATTACCGGAGCGATCGGGGCGATGGCGTATGGAGAGTCGTTCACGATCGACTATGATCTGCCGAACGATACAGTGTATGGCGAGACGTGCGCGTCGATCGGCCTGATCTTTTTTGCCCGGAGGATGCTGGAGAATGAGCCTAAGGGTGAGTACGCCGACGTGCTGGAGCGGGCGCTGTACAATACGGTGCTCGGCGGCATGGCGATGGACGGCAAACATTTCTTCTATGTGAATCCGCTGGAGGTGCATCCGAAGGCGAATGAGGTCAATCCGATTTATGGGCACGTCAAAATCCAGCGCCAGCCGTGGTTCGGCTGCTCCTGCTGCCCGCCGAATATCGCACGTCTGTTAGCTTCGCTGAACCATTATGTGTATACGGCCAGGGGGGATACGCTGTATGTTCACCTGTATATCGGGGGTGAAGCGGAGTTGCGTATCGACGGCCAGCCGGTGAGGATTCAGCAGGATTCCGGGTACACGTCTGACGGGGTTGTAAGTTTAAGCATACAAGATATCGGAGCTGCGGGGCCTTTTACTTTGGCTTTCCGAGTTCCTGCATGGTGTGAAGACGTGGTGTATCGGCTGAACGGCACGATATACTTGCCAGATGATGTGCGGGACGGCTACGCGTACCTAACGCGGGCGTGGCAGTCGGGCGATCGGCTCGAACTGCTGTTCAACATGCAGGTGCAGTTGATCCAGAGCCATCCGCTCGTCCGCCAAAACGCAGGGAAAGTCGCGCTGCAGCGCGGTCCGTTTCTCTATTGCCTCGAGGAGGCGGATAACGGGAGTCATCTCCACTTGCTGGAGATTGACAGAGAGGCCGCGTTTACGGTCGAGTACGATCCGTATCTGCTGGACGGCCTATCGACGATCCGCGTGGAGGCGCTGCGCACGGAGGTGCCGGCTGAGGGCGCGCACTTGTATGCGCCGCATAAAGCATGGGCGCAAAGCCGAGTCATGTCCACGTTTATTCCGTATTACGCGTGGGGCAACCGCGGATCGGGCGAAATGATGGTGTGGGTGAAAGCCGCCCGCACGTAGGTGAAGGGGCTGTCTTCGGAGGGGGTGAACTCTGGAGGCAGCCTTTTTGGCGTGTCTGAACATTGCTTGGCATGGTATAATAAGATATATGGAGAATTCGGTATCACGAAGGAAGGGTGGTTGATCCAGGATGAGCGTGAACAGAGAGGAACTAAAAAAATTAATTGATGAAATCCCTGAGCAAGATGCAGTTGAAGTTATTGATTTTATCGGCTATTTAAAGATGAAACGGGAGCGCGAGTCTTTCCATGATCTTGAAAAAGCTAGCGCAACTAGTACTGATTTCTGGAACAACCCTATTGATGATGAGGTATGGAATGATGTATAAACAAGGAGATATTTTGTTAATTCCGTTCCCATTCAGCGATTTGTCGTCTAAGAAGCAAAGGCCTGTGCTCGTTTTGTCCAATTCCGTATTTAATGGATCTCAACAGGATATCGTGGTAGCTGGTATCACTTCCAATTTGTCCGATCGTACTTATCTTATTCATTTAACCACGAACGATTTAGAGCAAGGGCAACTAAAGACTGATTCGGGAATAAGGGCCGATAAGGTGTATACGTTATCCAAGCAGATCGTAGTGAAAAAATTTGGTCGAGTCAATGAAACGATCATCAGTCAGGTTAAGGACAAAATAAATGAATTGCTGACTGAAGCAGGGAGTTAACGACGCTTCGCTCAATGAAACCATGCAGACCGTTCATCGAACGGTCTGTTTTCGCATATCCGCAGCGCATACCCTCGAAGCGTCGCTATGACCTCCCATTCGATTTTTATGTGTAGCGGTTGCCACAGCTCCTATTTCGCTGAAAATACGTCATTCCAACTTGTAACGGTTGTGACAGCGCTAATTTGCTAAAAAACCAGCGAAACCAGGCCGATTTCGCCCCAATAGCCGCTGCTGCAACCGTTAGCCCTGGAAACGTGGCATTTAGCGCCAAATAGGCGCCAGGGCAACCGTTAGACAACCGCGGCACCCCGGAACACCCCAATGGTGTCAGGTTAAGCAAATGAAGCCAACATGCAGCTGTCTTAACCTGACATATGAGGCATGCATGCCGCCCACCGTCCACCGCGCCGCCGTCGCCGTACTCGCCGCCGCCCACCTGCGCGCTGCTCCTCCAATGAACTGGAATTTCTCCCGTTCATTTTTGCGTTTTCGCCTCAATCGGGGTGCTGAACTGGAATCCTTCCAGTTCATTTGCCCTTGCAGGGGCAATTCACTTCAAACTGCTGAAATGAACTGGAGATTTTCCAGTTCAGCTAACACCAGAGCCGCTTCCAGACGAAACGAACTGGAGGTTTTCCAGTTCATGGACACGCCAAGCCGCTCTAGTAGCTTGACGTCGTCTGGCTCTTCTTGTCATCAGGTTATGCTAACCTGACAACACCCCCGAACAGCCCTGCCCCCTCTACCCTTGCCCCGTAAAATTCTTCCGAAAATTAAGCGGTGAAATCCCCTCTTTATTCGAAAAACAATAAGAGAAATACGACGCATGCTGAAAGCCGCACTCCTCTGCGATTTTCGTCATGGACCAATTGGTCTGGATCAGCAGCTTTTTCGCCTGCTCGATGCGGTACTGCAGGAGAAAGTCGATCGGCGTCATGCCGAACACTTTCAGCATGCATTTCGCCAAGTAATTCGGATGATAGTTCAGCTGCTCCTGGAAGGTCGCGTTTGAGATTTTTTTCATATAGTTCTGGCGAATGAACAGCTCAACCTTCTCCGCCAGGTGAAAAGCCGTCATATCCGTCGTCGCGATCAGCTCCCGGCTAATGTGCTGCAGGAAGAGCTGGAACGCGTTTTGCTTGCGCCAGTTGCGCACGGAACGGGACTCATCTTCGAGTTGGAAAAAATAGGCTGCAAGCTCAAACGCTTTTGGCGTCAGCTTCATATATTTGGGGATGAAAATGGAGTTGACCTCGGCATGGTTCAGGAATGCGGTTGTTCGATGATTGTTGATCAGTTCGGCTTGATTTTCCAGGCAGGCATTCATATCGGCATATTCGCCCCAGGCCCCGTGGGTGTGAAAATGAATCCATATAATTTCAGTCTCCTGTGTGCAGGGGGCTGTTCCGTAATGGTTGAGATCCGGACGGAGAATGATGGCTTCATGCTGCTTCACCGTCCAGTTATGCTTGCCTTCTCCGATGTAAATCGTGCCCTTGGTCACAATGATTAAGTCGAAGGTACCGATTTGATTCCGCGAAATATGGAGATCGCCAGCTTGATAGAAAGCGCTTCCGAAATCCAGGAAATAAGGGATGGGCGGGGCAATAAAGTGCAGGATTTGTGGATGCATAGTCACCTCGAAAGGTTCGTTTTTTGATAGCGGATAATACGATCATAGTACCATATTTGATTGATAAATGGAGAGTGATGTTGAGATTTCGAAAAAAGGTGTTGGGAAAATTAATGCCGCGCCTCGGCCGAATCGGTATGATGAATCTATCGGGAGGAGGGGATCGCACAGCCAATCTGAAGTGCATCGCGACAGCATGATGTGACGGAAGAAATCTAACATTTCTTTTAAGGAGGTTTAAGCTTGAGACAACCCTGGAACATGTGGTGGAAACACATTGCAACATCCAAATCCGTACAAACGCTCTTCGCCTCGGCCATTACTGCAAGCGCTCTCATTTTAATTCCGCAGTTAGTGTCGGCGAACACGATCTCGAACAGCTACTTCAACGTCGAGACGGGAACGAACGGTGAAATTACGTCTTTAAAGCTTACGGGCGACACGTACCCAACGAATTATGTGATGAATGCGACGAACGCGCCGAATCAAAATACGGCCGATCACCAATGGGCCGGTGAACTGATGTTCAAGTATCGCCTCGGCACAGGCGCTTGGACGGAAGCGCTCACGAGCAAGTCGAGCGACGCCCGCACCGTCACGCAAAGCGGCTCGACCATTACCGTCAGCTACCAGAACTCCACGAACGCTTCCGGCATCAAGAACTTCAAAGTGGATGAAAGCTACTCGCTCGCCAGCGATTATTTGAAATGGCAGATCACGGTGACGAACACGAGCGCGCAGACGCTGGAAATCGGCGATTTTGGGCTTCCGCTGCCTTTTAACGAGTTTTTCACGGCTGGCAATAATGATGAAATTTACGAAACGCGCACAATCTCTCATGCGTTTATAGGGAATAACAGCTCGTACTTGATTGCCCAGCGACCTAGCGGCATCGGGCCCTTCCTGATGATGGTACCAGATGCAACAACGGGGGCAGGACTTGAATATCAAGATAACTGGCGGGTGGAGGAGCACCCGGGCAGCAAGTGGGCGGCAGATCAAGGCGGTTATGCCAAGGGGCTTAACGTTTATTATATCCACTCGAATGTCATCAAAAGCAACAACCGGGGCTACCTGCCGAACACAAGCTTAACGCTTGCGCCGGGCGCGAGTAAAACGTATGCGTTTAAGTTTTTCAAGGTGGCTGACGAGTACGCGGTTCAGGATCGGCTTTACAGCGAGGGCATGATTGATTTTAATGTGGTGCCGGGCATGATCGTACCGACGAACCAAACGGCCAAATTCGACCTGCACACCTCCAAAACGATTACAGCCATCACGCCGCAATACCCATCCGAGACCACGGTTACCTCACTCGGCACAACGGGCACGAATCATAAGCTCTATCAACTCAGCATGTCGCATCTCGGACAGAACAACATCACGGTGCAATACGGTTCAGGTGAAAAAACGGTGCTCCAGTTCTACGCCATCGAACCGATCGATACGGCGCTGCAGCGCCATGCCACCTTCATGGTGAACAATCAACAGTGGAATCTTCCCGGCGACCTCCGGGATAAAGTGTTTGACGACTGGATGATGCAAAATAAAGCCAAACGTAACAGCTTTGCCGGTTATTGGGGCTGGGGCGACGATTGGGGCTTGACGCACGGTCAATTTTTGGCGGAAAAGAACGCGCTGAATCCGGTCGCTTCCGAGGTTACGGCGGTCGATAATTATTTGGAGACCGCGGTGTGGACGAACCTGATGGCAGGCCATCACACCGACTATCTGGTGCCGGACTTCCTGATGCCGCAGCCGAATACGACGCCGACGTATCGGGGCTATGCCTACCCGCATATTTATAACACCTATTTCAGCATGTATAAAATCGCGAAGCTGTATCCGAACCTGATCACGTACAAATACCCGGCGACGACCTATTTGCTGCGGGCTTATAATATTTTCAAAGCTCTCTATGATGGTCCTGTGGCGTACAACTGGTCGACGGGGCTCATGGGTGAGCTGACGACGCCGGACATTATTAAAGCGCTGCAAGCGGAGGGCTATACCACGCAGGCCAACGATATCATCAGCAAAATGGCGACGAAATATGCCAATTTCTCCGCAAGCGCTTATCCTTACGGCTCGGAGTACAGCTACGACAATACCGGCGAAGAGTCGGTATATATGCTGGCCAAGATGAATAATAACAACACCATCAGAGGAAAAATCAATGCCAAAACACGCGCCTCGCGCGGGCATATGCCAGTCTGGTACTACTATGCGGATCCCGTGACCATTACCGGCGATAACTGGTGGAACTTCCAGTACAGCACATCCTTGGCCGGCTATGCGATGGATGATTGGATCCGAACGAGCTCCACGAAGCCGGAAGTCGAGCAGCGCTTGTCCTATGCGGCGAAAATCGCCAACGTGAGCGCGATCAACTCCGGCCAGATCAGCAGCGACCCGGCCAATATCGGCGCGGTGTCCTGGACGTATCAGGCGAACAAAGGCAACTACGGCGCACTTGGACTTGACGGAGGGCCTTTATTCAATGGCTGGCGGGGAATGAGCGGGGAAGCCGACTTGGGCTTGTTCGGTGCTTTAAAAGTATTAAGTGCCGATGTTTCCGTGGACCCGATTTTTGGTTTGTATGGCTACGGGGCCGATGTTACGCTGAACAGCGGGAAATACACGATTACCCCCAAAGACGGTTTAAACAAACGTCTAAATCTGATTACCGAAAAGTTCTCGATGGAGCTTGAGCGAGATCAGTACACTTCGGCCATTGTGGCGACAGCTAAAAACGATGTGAATTTTACATTGAAAAATGCAACGCCATCTTCCGCCCATGTGACCAAAGTAACGTTTACCGGGCTTGCTGCGGGTACGTACAATGTGTTGGTGAACAATGCCATCACGGGGACGGTCACTGCGACCAATGGTGCCAAAACGGTTGTAAGTCTTAATATCGGAACGGGTGCTACTTATGATGTTAAGCTGCAAGCCGGCACATCATCAGGACCTGTTGATGTAGCCCCGCAAGGCACAGCCACGACATCCTTCGTATCGGCATGGGAAAGTCTTGCTGGCCTGAATGACGGGTATGCGCCAACGAGTTCAAATGACAGAGGACACGCAGTGTACGGCAACTGGGATAACCCAGGTACGACGCAGTGGGTGCAATACGATTTCTCCTCTGCGAAGACGCTCTCCAGTACTGCGATTTACTGGTTTGATGATGACCAAGGTATCGATCTCCCTGCTTCTTATACCATTCAATATTGGAACGGCACGGCATGGGTCAATGTTGCGAGTCCATCCGGCTTAGGTTTGCTGCCGAATCAGTACAATACAACGACCTTCACGCCGGTATCGACGACCAAGATTCGCGTCAATGTGACAGCTAAATCCACGTTCTCAACAGGTATTGAGTCATGGAGAGTTTTCGGTACTTAAGCTGGACGAATAAAGCGAGTCAATGCCGGAAATGGCGTTGGCTCGCTTTTCGTATTCGCGTCATCGGCCTATGTTCATTAAGTAAAAATAACCACACGATCAGTAAAGATAGTTGCATGCCAGAGTCTCCGTATCCCGCTACAATGTGCAATATGCAATTAAAGTCGTACAAGGAGGATATGTGAATGAGCATGAAGCATTTGGTCAGGAACAAGATCGGCGCAATTGCTATGAGTACATTGCTCGTGCTTGAATTAATCCCGGCATTCAGTTTGCCGACGGTTTCAGCGGCCACGGTGACTCCCGTTTATGCAGCTGCCTATATGGGGTCAAGTTCCACGACAGGTACTACGCTGCCGTCGACAGTTCAGATTGACGGCCAGAGTACGCCTGTCACCTGGAGCATCAGCGATGACGCATTTGCCGTGCCTTACGACACGGTGACGGTTACCGGTACGGCCGGGGGCCAGTCGGTTTCGGCCAGCGTGGAAGTCATTCCGCCGGCAAGCAATCCGTTGGTTTATTTTGTGGACAGCGGCCGGGGCGGCGATTCCTACAGCATGCCGGCTACTTCGTCGCCGGTGTACGAAGCGGTAAAGCAACTGAGCGGTATCGGTTTGCTGAATCAGGTTCCCGATCAGAAGTATGTCGGCGGTACGACAAATTGGGGCTTTGACGATACCACACAAAAAGTAAAAAATTCGCAAAATGGGAATCTAACGAATCCTGCGACAGATCCGTCCATTTGGGTTGTTGGACTTCGCTCTGCGAACAATGACATTGTCTATAAGCTGCAAGCGCCCGAGGCCGGTACCTATACGATTACCAGCGGCTTTTACGACTGGTATGGCTCTCGCTCTCGTGGGATAGGGCCCAAAATCGAGTACAAGGATACAGCGGGCACGACCAAAACGATTACGCTGGATAAGCTGAATACCAATGCAACCAAATCCATGTCCAGTGAGTTTACGCTTCCTGCGGATATGGACGGTACGGCTCCGGTCACATTGACTTATGCCTACGTCGATAACGAGAAGCCGATCTTGAGCTGGTTCGCAATTGCCAAGGGGGCCATCAAGCAATCGATTGTCGATGCCCAACTAGCAGCGTCTTCGACGGTGAGAGTTACGCTGGACGGCAATGATGTGAAGGCCGACAATCTCAATGGTCTCACGTTCAAAGGCTTTGGCGTACTCAGCGGCAACAGCTCCAGCGCGCTCCTGATGGATTACAAATCCGAGAATCCCGAGGCTTACGTGGAAATGATCCGCACTTTGTTCGGCGGCGATCATCCGCTCATCGACCATGTGAAGATTGAGATGGGCAACGACCGCAACAACTCGACGGGCCCGGATCCTGCGACGATGCGGACGGCCGATGAAGCAGCCAATGTCGCCAGACATCCCGGCTTCCAGCTCGCGGCCGACGCGAAGAAGGTGAATCCGAACCTCAAGGTGAGCATCCTGCGCTGGAACGCGCCGGGGTGGGCGAATTCGAACGATAAAATCTATACCTGGTACAAAAATACGATTCTGACGGCCTATCGCCAGTATGGCTATATGGTCGATTACGTGAACCCGGGCGTGAACGAGAGCGCGCCAGATCTGACTTGGACCAAGCAATACGCCAGTCAGGTGAAGTCAGACAGTACAGGGTTCGATAACGATACGGAAAAATCGCTCTACAATAGCATCAAAGTCGTCATTTCCGACGAAGTGGGCATTGGCTCGTTCGGCGGCACCATGGTGAGCGACGTGACCCTGCGGGATGCCGTGGCCGTCGCGGGTTATCACTACAATACCGATGACGACAGCGCAGGCAATTTCAAAAAGCTTGCCGATCAGCTTGATAAAGAAGTATGGAACAGCGAGGCGCAGGCGACTTTCAGCAACTCGGCCTTCCGTCCGAACAACAACATGAAGGACCCTTCCGTAGCCGGCACAGGCATCGGCGGAACCGGCGGCCCGCTGGAAATGGGCAACACGATTATCAAGGGCTTCGTAAACTCCCGTCGGACCCACTTTATTTACCAGCCGGCGATCGGCTCCTTCTACGAAGGCGGCCAGTATTCTTTTAAAGAATTGCTTAGCGCACGCGACCCTTGGTCAGGCTGGATGCATTATGACGCAGGACTTGTCATTCTGAGGCATTTCAGCGACTTTGCGAATACAGGCTGGGAAAACGCCAACAATACGGCGGGCATTTGGCGGGCCGTTCCGCAAGCGAGCTACACCGGCGCATCGGGAACGAACCCTGTCAGCGGGCGCAACGGAACGCCAAGCTACATGACGCTGGCCGCACCCGACAAGAGCAACTTCTCGACAGTGATCGTGAATGACAGCGAATATGAGAAAACCTACAAGCTCCAGGCACTGAATATGAGCTATACGGGCAACCCGGCGATGGAAGTATGGGAGACCCGCGCAGCGGATCAGGGAGCAGCTTTTAACAGCAATTATTTAAAATATTTGGGTAATGCGAACGCAGATAGCGGCGGCGTTTACACCGTTCATGTGAAGCCGTACTCGATCGTGACCGTGACCACGCTGCCGAAGCATGGCGATGCGGAATTTGCGAAACCGCTGCCTGTGGAAGGCGAGCGTACCGTACTCGATACGGATGCGACTGGAGCGGTTCAAAACACGACGGATAAAATTCTGTATGCCGATAGTTTCGATTACACCGGCCAAACCGTTCCTGTCCTTGGCGCAGACGGCCAAATCGCGGGCAGCGAAAGCTATATTGATTCTCGTGGCGGCAGTAAGAGCGTTATTCCGCGCTACACCTCCGACCGCAATGGCGCGTTCGAAGCGTATTTGCCGGACGGATCGACGAACTACGTGCTGCGTCAGCAAGTGGATAAGGTCAGCATGGGCCTCGGCGGCAGCTGGAATAGCGGCGATCCCGTCACTGGCATCGGTGACAATCGATGGATGAACTACAAGGCCAGTATCGATGTTTCTTTTGAAAACAACAGCACACAAAGCGGTGCGAACTATGCGGCAATCGGCGCGCGCTCGCAAGGGGGCGGCAGCTCGCACTCGATTACGGGTACACCTTATGTGCTCAAGTTCTGGTTCGACGGGGGTTGGCAGTTATTAGTCAACAATAGCGCCGTTGCGAGCGGCAATGCGGCCACTGGAACCGGCGGCGTGAAGATTGATGGATTCAACACGGCTTATGATGCTGTGCATAACATTGCAGTCCAGGTTGCCGGCGCTACAATCAGCGCTTATGTGGATAATGTGAAGCTTGCGGATTACACAGATAGCGCACCGAAATTGTCCGGTCGGGTCGATCTCGCAAGCGGATACTATAATGTTCGTTTTGATAATTTGCGCGTGGAGACGGTAGATGGCTATGCGCCGTACTACTCGGAGCTGCTCGACGGTCTGGAAATGAACGATCTGGCTTCCCCGCCGGCAACCAAACTGGTGTACAGCGGATCATGGAGCCACCAGAATGGGCAAGGTATGTATGTGTACCAACGATCCATCTCGACAAGCCAGGCTGCAAACGCAGCGCTATCCTACACATTTACAGGAACAGGGCTGGATATTCTCGGATTGAATGACGGGTCCGCCAAGCTGGATGTGACTGTTGACGGGCAAACTGTAGCGGTTTCGGCAGCAACGGTTGCCTCGAAGGAATTGTATCAGACCTATGCGCTTCGCGGATTGAGCAATGGCCAGCACACGGTGCAGGTCAAAGTCGTGAGCGGCACGCTCGCCGTAGATGCGGTTGCCGTTGTGTCGGGCGGCGTGCAGGCTGCGCCGGATGTGACGACACTCCAGAATGCAGTGACGACAGCTCAAACGGTCAGTCGTCAGGATGAGTTTACTGACAACAACTGGACGCTCTTCGAGACAGCACGTTCAGCTGCGCAAGCGGCGCTCGCCAACCCGGTTTCCTTCCGGCTTGATCAGGAAGGCGCAAGCCAGCTGGCGGCACGTTTGACTGCCGCTCAGAATCAGCTGTTCACGGGCAATATGCAATCGCTCGCCACACCGCTCTATGCGGCGACTTACGTCGGCCAGCTCCCAACCCTCCCTCAGAAGGTTGAAGCGACCCTGCAGGACGGCTCGAAGCAGCTTGTGACCGTGAATTGGAATTTGACGGGTCTGAGCTTCGATACGGCCTACGCAACTGTGGCGGTAACCGGCACTTACGGTAATTTGACGACGGTGTGCTACGTGGAAGTAGTTCCTGAGCACCTGTTGTATTTTGCCGATCTGAACGCGACGGCAGCCAGTGCATTAGGCTATAACTCGCCTGCCTATACGGCGGTTGCGGCACTTGCGACAGCTTCTGGCAAAGCGCTGCTGAACAATACGCCGGACCAAGCGTATAACGCTTCTACGGGCTGGGGCTACGCCGGATTCAATGCCAGCGGAGCGGCGTCCGTCAGCTTTAAAGGTATCGTCACCGGTCCTTACAGCAAGCAAACGACGACAGGGATTTATACGGCGAATGCAAACGGCGCCTACCTTACGTATTCGTTCGACAATTTGCCTGCCGGGAAATACGCGCTGACATTTGGCACCCATGACTGGTGGTCGGTCACGCGAACGGCCGATGTTTATCTGGAGTATGACAGTAAAAGTGTGCTGATGGATACTTTTACATTGACCAGCCCGACAATCGATGCGGTGAAAAGTTACACCGTGACCAAGGAACAGGCCGGCACACTCAAATTGAAACTGGTTGCCAAAACGAACAACCAGTCGCCGCTTCTATCCTTTGTGGGCTTGTCGGAGGTCATCCAGGCGCAGCCGGCTGACAAATCGGCCTTGCAGGCGCTTTATGACAGCAATAAAAATAAAGTGAACGACAACTATACGCAGCAAAGCTGGAGCAGCTTCCAGGATGCGCTTGCCGGAGCGCTGAGCGTGCTTGGCAATGCGGATGCGACGCAGCAGCAAGTTGACACGGCTTTGCAGGCCTTGACCAACGCGGTGGGGGGGCTTGTACAAAATTCAGCTACAGTTCGCACGACAGAACTATATGCGACTTATGTGAATGCCGTTCCGCAGTTGCCGACTCGGATTCGCCTTGTTGACGGAGGACCCGAGTATGACATAACAGCATGGACGACAGATGGCAATAACGGGATGACGGCAGCCGATTTTGCCACGCCTTATGCAACCGTTACGGTGTACGGCAAATATATGGATGGTGTCGAGAAGCAATTTACCGCCTATGTGGAAGTTGTGCCGTCTAATGTGAAATACTTTATTGACGCCGGCGCTGCAAATTCCTATGTCTACGATGCCGTTCGAAAGCTGACGGGCAGTGCATTATTGAACGGCTCGACCAATCAGGTTTACAACTCCGATTCCGGGTGGGGCTATATCGCACTCGGCAGCAACGGAGTGACCAAACCGATTATCAACAAGTCCGCTCAGTCCGATCTGGATAAAAATGCGACAGGCATTATGATTGACGGCGGCGATCCTTTATCCACGCTGTCCTATCAGCTTGATGGGCTGGAAGGCGGAAAGAGCTACCGCTTTACCTCCTATCACCGTCTGTGGTGGAGCAATGAAATGCCGATCAAGATAACAATAACGTATACGCTGAATGGTGAAACGGTTACCCAGATTGTCAATCGTCTCCATCTGGATCATACCGGGCACTCTCAGCAGGTGACCTATACGCTAAACCTGCCGCAAGGCGCAACCGATGTTAAATATGTACTGACCGATGCAGGGTCCTATACGTCCGGTCCGGGAGCGGGTAAGACGAACAAAAATCCAGCGATCAGTTGGCTTGCCGTCGAGGAGCTGAGCGCTCCGGCAGCGCCTGTAACCTACACGTCCTTAGGCGGTGTAGCCGGCGAGAACAGCGATGTCTGGTTCGATACGAACGGTGCACCAATTCAGGCGCATGGCGGTCAAGTCACTTGGGTTGACAATGTCGCCTGGAACGGCAATGTGCCGACGTATACAGCCTCTCCGGCTAATGGCGACGGGGCATGGGTATGGGTCGGTGAAGACAAGACGTATGGCGGCCGGCCGATTGGGGGCATTCACACGTATGCGTCCAAGGACATGTATAATTGGGTGGACATGGGCGTAGCGCTGTATCCTCATCGTGTGTTCCCTGTAGAGAAAACGGCTGACGGGCAAGGCGTTCAAGTGAGCGAAACGCAGCTTGCGGCGCTGAAAGAACGCGCTATGGGGACAGCCGGTTCGGGAACAAACGAGCTGGGTCAGCCTTTGACGCAGTCCGACATCGATTATGCCCGTGACTTCCTGCAGGCTTACGTAGATCGAGGCGTGCATCCGGATTACAGCCGGGCTAACGATGCAAGCTTCAACTACAAGACGGCAAGCTACGATAATGACAGTCTTAAGCTCGCGTTTGATCGCACCTATGCGTATTACACGATAATGGAGCGTCCGAAATTGCTCTACAACGATCAAACGAAGAAATATGTGCTCGTGTATCACGTGGATGGACCGGCGGATACGCGGATCGTGGAAAATTTCGATACCTTAAAAAATACGCCAGCAGCGGATACTGGTGTAAGCCGGTATAGCCGTGCGCAAATGGGCTTTGCTGTAGCGGATTCGCCATTCGGCCCGTTCAAGCTTGTCAATGCGCAGAGAATGAATGATGTCGACGGCTACTACGATACAAGCAAGGGTATGGCGCGCGATATGACCGTGTTTAAGGATGACGACGGCAAGGCGTATGCGATCTATTCCAGCGAAGAGAACAAGTATATGTACATTTCCCTGCTGAACGATTCGTATACCGCACCTGCCACAAACGGAACCGAAGGGCGCGGCGAGACATTCACAGCTCGCGTACTTCCGGATACGAGCAGAGAAGCGCCGGCGATTTTCAAATATAACGGATATTATTACTTAATCACATCCGGTACGACCGGCTGGGATCCGAATCCGTCGATTGTTTACCGCGCCAATAACATCTTTGGCAACACGACGGACGGCGGCCAAACCTTTACGCCATATACGAAGCTCGGCAATCCGTTCCCGAATGACACCACGAATACTTCGTATCGTACACAATCGACAGCGGTGATTCCTTACGATCCGGAGAACGGCCTCTTCATCTACATGGGAGACCGCTGGATTCAAAAAGCGCTGGATACATCCGGCTATGTGTGGATTCCGGTTCAAATCTCGGCAAACGGAACGCACATTGAAGGTCAGACCTTGAGCGACTGGACGCTTGATGTGCTGGATAACTTAGCTCCTCTGCAGGTGTTGACGACTAGCGACCACACATTCAAATTGGGCGAGACGCTCCAACTGCCGGATACGTTAGATGTGAAGAAAGGTTCGATAACGTACTCCAACGTGCCGGTAAGCTGGGATTCGGCGAGTCTTGAGGCGGCGAGATTGTCTTTGGGAATTGCGACGGTCAAAGGCACGCTTGGTGGAAGTTCGGCTGTGGCAGGCAGCACAGTTGATTATCAGGTTACAGTCACGCTGCCGGACAATGTGCTTTACTTCATGAATCCGGAGACGAGTGCGGTGGCGCAATATACCGAGTTGGTTAATGCTTACACGGCTGCTACAGGCAAGTCTCTTCAACATGACGTGACCGATCAGGTGTACAATCCTGAAATCGGAAACACGTGGGGATATGTGGGTTCGAACAGCGCGGTCCGAGCGAGCACGACGGATATTTTCCAAAGCCTGCGTTATGTGACAGGCACTACGGACAGAAATCTGACTTATAAATTTGACGTCGCCAAGGGCGATTACGATGTGTACATCGGCTTCTATGATCCTTGGTTCCAGTACTCGCAATCCAATCGGGTGGTCAACACCTCCATCAATGGAACTACGGTTGAATCCGGCAGAATTATCACGGATGCTTATAAAGTTGCGGAGCACAAAGATATTGTGATGGACAATGCCGGAACGATGGATATTACGGTTTCTCCTGCAAAATCCGGAAGCAACACCGACGCACAGTTGAGTTGGATCTTGATTTCGAAAAAGGATGCGGAGTCCGAAGGTCCGGACACCGAGAAACCTGTGATCACGCTTCTCGGTTCTCCGATTGTGAATCTCCATCCAGGCGACAGCTACACGGATGCGGGGGTAACGGCAGCGGATGATCGTGATGGCGATATTACAGCCAACACCGTGACGACGATTACGTACAACGGCAATCTGGTTCCAGCGATTAGCACCGTGACCTCAGCAACTTACGTCGTTCACTACAATGTAAGCGATCTGGCGGGTAATGCCGCACTTGAAGTGACGCGTCTGGTCAACATCGTGGAAGACCTGGATACGGTGGTTCCTGTGATTACATTGACAGGGCAGTCCGTGGTTAACCTGACTGCGGGCGATAGCTATACAGATGCAGGCGCAACAGCTGTGGATGACCGTGACGGCGGCATTACAAGCCGGATCGTGACGACCGTGACGAAGGATGGCAATCCTGTTGCCGGTGTAAATACAGCGGTGGCGGGTACGTATGTGTACCATTACAACGTCAGCGACTTGGCGGGCAATGCGGCGCTGGAAATTACTCGAACGGTTATCGTGACTCCGAATGATGGCGAAGATACGACTCCGTCTGATCCGACACCAGATACGACGCCAACAGCACCTGCTCTTCCGGAAACACCTGCTAATACGCTAGTTCTCGGTAACAATGATGTGAGCAATGCGACGAACGGCACCGTAGCCGTGAAAGTCTCGGAAGGCATCGAGACCGTGGTGCTCCCTGCAGACGCTGCCGAGAAAATGGACGACAACGGGCTGCGCTTGGACCTGCCGAAGCTTTCGATCGAGTTCTCCAAAGCAGCACTGAACAGCATCCAAGGGGCAGCCGGAGGCAGCTCGGAGGGGACGCAGATTCAAATTTCAGCCGTGGCTGTTTCGAAGGATACGGTCGGCAAACTTAGCAGTCCAACCGGCGTTCAGCTGGGAGCAGCAAGTGAAGTCTATAATTTCAGCCTGAGCGTTGTCTCGGCGGACGGTACGAAGATTCCAGTTACTACATTCAAGGAACCGTTGGTTCTTACGCTAAAAGTAGATCCAAATGCGAACCCTGATCTACTGGGTATCTACTATATCGCGGATGACGGCAAGCTTGAATTTATCGGCGGGAAGCTGGTAGATGGCATGATGGTTGCGAAAGTCAGCCACTTCTCCAAGTACGCTGTGCTGGAGTATAACAAAACGTTTGCCGATGTGAGCGCAAGCTTCTGGGCCAACGGCATTATCAAGAAAATGGCGGCGAAGCATATCATTGATGGCGTAGACGATACGCACTTCAACCCGCAGGGCAACGTGACGCGTGCACAGTTTGCTGCGATGCTCGTACGTGCACTTGGCTTAACAGATGGCCATGTTGCAAGTTTTAAAGACGTTACCGCTGACGCATGGTATGCGGACGCCGTGGCCAAGGCGAGCGCAGCCGGCCTTGTGACCGGACGCACGTCCGATACCTTTGCACCGGATGCTGACGTAACGCGCGAAGAAATGGCCGTGATGATCGTGCGGGCGTACGAATACCTGCATGGCAAGACGACAGCACCGACCAGTCCAAGCGCCTTTGGCGATCAAGGCGAGATCGGAGACTGGGCGCAGAGCGCCGTAGGCGCTGCGCAAGCATGGGGCCTCATCAGCGGCCGCAGCGGCAACTTGTTTGCGCCGCAGGCGAAAATGAACCGCGCGGAGAGCGCGCAAGTTATTGCGAATTTGCTCCCGTAGACCGGGCAAACTTCGCAAGTCATTGCGAATTTGCTCCCGTAGACCGGGCAAACTTCGCAAGCTATTGCGAATTTGCTCCCGTAGACTGGGCAAACTTCGCAAGCTATTGCGAATTTGCTCCCGTAGACTGGGCAAACTTCGCAAGCTATTGCGAATTTGCTCCCGTAGGAGCGGAGCAGGACCAAAAGAGCGAGTCAATGCCGTTATCGGCGTTGGCTCGCTTTTTGTGTGCTTGAAGTGGCTGGAGGGAAGTGAGACGCCCAAGGATAAGAGTGGTAAACCACGCTTATTGCAGCGTCCCACGCCAATCCGAAAGAAATAAGAGTGGTGAACCACTTCTCAGCATGGAAATATCGCAGATTTGCGGCTCTTTTTCCCAGATAGAAGTGGTTTGGTACGCTTATTTTCCGGCAAACGCTGGATAGATAAGAATTAGGAGTGGTTTACCCCCTCTATGCTTGGTCTCCCGCCATCATAAGCGACACGAGCCCCATCCGCCTGCGCGAAATCGCCCGCATTTAGGTAAAAATAACGGTGTAGATGCACAAAATACCGTTATATCCGGGCTGCCTTTTTCCCCTATAATGATCTCAACTTACTGGATTTGAGGTGAACGGCTATGCGCAACGCAGTTGATTCCGTAGTAACAAGTCCGGAGGCCTTGGCTTCCGGGAGAAAAAGAAAAAAGGGTTCACTTCAACGAAGTGAAACGCTTACCGGGTTCCTGTTCGTCAGTCCGATGCTGCTCGGGGTGTTCATTCTCGTGCTGCTTCCGATTCTCGCAACGTTTATTCTGAGCTTGGCCGATTGGAACTTTGTGGCCGGGATGAAAGGCATCCACTGGGTAGGCTTCGACAACTTCGCCAAGCTGTGGCAGGACGAGAAATTTATGAAATCCGTCGTCAACAACTTGATTTTTCTGCTCGTCGTACCGGTGTATATGCTCATCTCCATGGTACTGGCGATCTTGATCGACCGGCATGTGTATATGAAAAGTTTTTTCAAAGTCGCGTACTACATGCCGTACATCTCAAGCATTGTTGCGGTGGCGGTCGTGTTCCAAGTGCTGTTCCAGCCGTCCTATGGGCCGATTAACTCCTTCCTCAGCGCACTGGGCGTCGCCAATCCGCCAAAATGGATTGCAGATCCGAGCTTTGCATTGTTCTCGGTCATGATGATTACCGTATGGGTGTCCATCGGCTTCAATATGATCGTGTACATTGCCGGCCTGCAGGCGATTCCGAGCGACTTGTACGAAGCGGCCGAGATCGATGGTGCGAACGCCTGGGTCAAATTCCGGCGCATTACGTTCCCGCTGCTCTCGTCGACGTCCTTCTTCCTGCTGATTACGGGCATTATCTCGACGTTCAAAGTGTTCGACATCATTGCCGTACTCACGCAGGGCGGCCCGATTAACTCCACGACGATGATGCTGTGGTACTTGTATGAAACAGCCTTTGTCAATCTGAAAGTCGGCTACTCCTCCTCGATGGCGGTCATCATGTTCATTTTCGTTATGCTGATTACGCTGGGGCAATGGATTGCACAGAAAAAATGGGTCAATTATTAGTTGCGCTTTCCGAAATGACTGTACTTTATTTCGGAAAGTCGCCTTAAAGAAAGGAGCGAAACGCAAATGGAAGAGCGCGCAGGCTTTAACCTACGCAAAACGATCATCACGGTGGTGATGCTGGCCGGAGCGATTTTGTTCATGCTGCCCTTTTTCTGGATGCTGGTGACGTCTTTGAAAGTGGAAAGCGAAGTGTTCGTCTATCCGATCCAGTGGCTGCCGAAGCAGTGGCATGCGGTTGAGAATTATAAGGAAGTATGGTTCGGCAGCTATCCGTTCTACCTGTATTATTGGAACTCGATTAAAATCAGTGTGTTGACCACATTGATTTCCTGTCTCGTGTCGAGCCTGGCCGCTTACGGATTTTCCAAAATCCAGTTTAAAGCAAGCAAATACTTGTTCATGATCGTCCTTGCTACGTACATGATTCCAGGCTACGCGGTCATCATTCCACAGTTCATTTTGTACCGGTACATCGGCTTGTTCAACAATCATATCGGGCTCATTCTAATCGGCAGCTTTAGCGTATTAGGCACCTTTATGCTGCGGCAGTTTTTCATGGGGCTGCATCAGGATTTCATTGAGTCGGCCAAAATAGATGGAGCGGGCCACTTCCGCATCTACTATGCGATCGGGCTGCCGATCGTGCGGCCGGCGGTCGCCACGTATGCGATTCTCAGGTTCGGCTGGACGTGGAACGATTATTTTAATCCGCTCATTTTCCTTCGCACCGACAAGCTGTTCACGATTCAACTGGCGATGCAGAAATTTACTTCCGTCAGCGGAGAGTTCTATTCCCTGATTATGGCGGCTGCGGTGTCGGCGATTTTGCCGCTGGTCCTCATTTTTATCATCGGGCAAAAGAACGTGCTGAACGGCATCGCTGTGGGCGGCGTCAAAGGGTAGAGGTAAGTAATTTTACCCATAAAAGTAAAAATAATTGCGAAATAAGTAAATTTTGTTTCATCAGCTGCGCCTTGCAGGCTTATATAATGTGATTACGCAGAAGATACATCATCTAAATAGGGAGGTTCACTATGAAAAAGAACATTTGGTCAGGGGTCCTTGCAGGCAGTATGGTCGTTGGTTTACTCGCAGCTTGCAGCAGTAATGGCGGTACAACAGCAACAACGCAGCCGTCCGCAGCGGCATCGACAGGAACGGCGGCAACGGCGGCGCCGAAAGCCGACCCAGTCACACTTCGCTTGTACACGTACGGCACAGAGGAACAATACAACTGGAAGAAAACACTCGACGCCTTCACAGCGAAAAATCCGAATATCAAAGTCGAGCTCGTGCAGCTCAGCGACAAAGGGGACACGCAGGAAGCGACGAAAAAGCTTGACCTTGCCGCAGCTTCCGGCGAAACGATCGACGTACTCATGTTCTCCGACCCGGCTTCTTACGCGCAGCGCGTAGGCCTTGGCATGGCGGCTCCGCTGGATGACTTCATTGCCAAGGAAGGCTACAAAGAAGAGGTCGAGTACAAGGTCGACACGCATTTGAACGGCAAGGTGTATGCGCTTCCGGGCAAATTCAACCCATGGTACGTCCTGCTGAATAAAGATCATCTCACGGAAGCTGGCCTCAAAGTGCCGACGGATTGGACCTGGAACGATTTTGCCGATTATGCGAAAAAGCTGACCAAAGGCGAAGGCGCCTCCAAGCGCTTCGGTACGTACTTCCACGGCCCGCAAGGCGGCGGCTGGATGGAATACCTGAAGCTGATGATGGAGAACCAGCCGACCAATGCAGACCTGCTCAAGCCAGACGGCTCTTCCAACTTGGCGGATCCGAACTTCAAGAAAACGCTCGAGCTGCGCGTGAAAATGGAGAAAGAAGACAAATCCTCCGTTCCTTATGCAGACATGATCTCCCAAAAGCTGGCTTATCGTACGCAGTTCTTTAACCAATCCGCGAGCATGATCGCGATCGGTTCCTGGATGAACACGGAAATCGGCGGAACCGACAAAGTGCCGCTCACATTTAACGTCGCTGTTGCACCGTTCCCGAAAAACAACCCTGGCGATCCGAACGGCCTGACGCCGGTTACAACCGACTATGTGGCGGTAGGCGCGAACTCCAAGCATAAAGACGAAGCGTACAAATTCGTTCGCTGGTATACATCCGAAGGCCAAATCGCGCAAGGCAAAAACATCCCGTCCTGGAGCAAAGTCAGCAACGATGACGTAGGTAAAATTATTGACACGATTTTGGCCGGCACGAAAAACCCTGAGAAAGTCGACAAAGCATCACTCGTGAACACGCTGACCATCTCCAAAGCTTCGCAAGTTGTGCCGCCGGCTTCGTACCAAGCGGAAGTGTACAAAGTGCTGAACACCGAGTATGAGAAGCTGATTCTGGGCAAAGAAGACATCGACACAATGATCAAAAATTCCCAAGAGCAAGTGGACAAAATTATCGCTTCGAATAAGAAGTAATCTTTGATATACTAACGGTAACAAGGGGGCGGGCTGCTAGGCCCTCCCTTTTTTTTCATCTAAGAGGGGGACTTGGTGGGGATGTTTACACGGCTCAAAGAAATGCTGACAATCCGCTCTGTGCGCTACAAGCTGATGGTGGCATCCATTGCCTGTATTCTGGTGCCTGCGGCCTGCACCATGCTCATCTATAACAGCCTCACCCAGGCAGCGGTGAAAAAGCAAGCGATTTCAAATGCGTCGGATTCGCTGCTGCTTTTAAACGGAAATATTACGAATTTATTGAAAAGAATGCTTAGTGTTGCGAACTATGTGCAGTTAAATCCGGAAATGAACGCCTATTTCAAACTGCTCGCTTCGGGCAACGTCTACGAGGGGCAGAGCGATTTTTACCGCCAATTTACCGATAAAAACAGGGTCATTGAACAACTGGACAGCCTGAGCCTGATGGCGCTTGGCGAGCATTATTTTGTCACGGTGCTGCTGACGGACGGCTCTTATTTCATGAATTATTCCATCTCTGAATATAATCCGCTCGAGCTGAAAAGCGAGAAGTGGTTTGAAAGTTTAAAAGGTCTCAACGGTTACAATTCGTTCTGGACCGACACCACACCGACTGTGTTCCGAACGCTGAAAATGGATAGCCCTTACCAGGTTTCCGTCGTGCGCACGCTGCGGTTGGACAATAAGGAACTGTACGGCTACGTCGTGGTGACGATGCTGGAAAAGCAGCTCAATCAACTGTTCGATCGTCTGAACGAGCAAGTCGAATACATGATTGTGAACAGCGAAGATCAGATTATTTCGGATATGAATCCGAAAAAAATCGGCACGAAGCTGCCTTACCTGCAACAGTTCAAAGACGGGGCGACTTCGGCGATTATGCCGATTAACGGTGAGAATTTTCTGATCACCAAGCAGGATGTGAATCTGGGGCCGACGGGGTGGAAGCTTGTCTCTTTGCAGCCCTACCAGCATGCGATCCTGGATATTTCTACGATTTTCAATAATGTGTTCCTGCTGCAAATCGGGTCGTTCTTCGTGTTCCTCATCCTGCTGCTGCTCTTGCTCCGCACCTTTACACAGCCGCTGATGCAGCTTGGCAAAACGGCTAAAATGGTCCAGCTCGGCAACCTATCCGTTCGCTCCGGCATCCGGGGGCAGGATGAAATCGGCCGCTTGGGCTACTCTTTTGACCAGATGCTGGATAAGGTGAAAGATATGATCGCGGAAGTCTCCGATACGCAGGCCCGCAAGCGAAAAGCGGAGCTGGCGATGCTGCAGGCGCAGATTTCGCCGCATTTTTTGTTTAATGTGCTGAATTCCATCCGCATGAAGGTGATGCGGCGCGGCGATCCGGAGAGCGCGACGATGATCGGCTCGCTGTCGAAGCTGCTGCGCATGAGCATTTCCCATGAGCAGGACGAAATCTCGCTGCACGAGGAAACTGACCTCGTCTCGCACTATGTGGACCTGATGAATATGCGCCAAAAGGAAGAGACCGCCTACGTCATCGACATTCCGACCGAAGCATTCCTGATTCAGGTGCCGCGTTTCTTCCTGCAGCCGCTTGTGGAGAACGCGCTGATTCACGGTTTGAATCGCGGAGCTGGGCTGATTACGATCCGCGCGCAGATGGAGAAAGATCACCTGGTACTCACCGTCGAGGATAACGGCGCAGGGATGGATGCCGACAAGCTGGCAACGCTCCGCCGTAAAATTGCGCGGGGCGAGACGGTAAAAGCGTCGGCCGATCGCGTCGGCGGCGGGTTCTCGGGGATCGGGCTGCTGAATGTCGTGGAGCGGATGAAAATGACGTTCGGCGACCATTTCCAGATGGATGTGCAAAGCGAGCTAGGCCAAGGCACGTCCATTCGAATGATCATTCCGAAGAGGGAGGAGTCTCCATATGTATAAAGTCATGCTCGTCGATGACGATTACCCGGTGCTGGAGCTGCTTTCCGAGGTCATTCCGTGGCAGCAGTTGGGGTTAACGCTCATGGGAACCTATGAGAACGGACTCAGCGCGTGGGAAGACAGCCAACGGGAGCTGCCGGACATTCTGATTACAGATATCGGAATGCCGCGCATGAATGGGCTCGAGCTGATCACCCGGCTCAAGGAACGGAAGGGGAATATGCGCTGCATCATTTTGTCGTGCCACAGCGAGTTTCAATTCGCTCAGCAGGCAATGCGGCTGAACGTGCAGGATTATTTGATCAAGGATACGCTGGATCCGAAAGACTTGGAGAAGCTGCTGCAACAATGCAAGCTGAGCCTCGACGACGAGCGGCAGTCGCATTGGCAGCACAGCAAGCTGTCCCATTTGGTGGACGAGACGAAGGAGCTGCGCAAGGAGCAGTGGCTCAAAAATTTCATTCAGCAACCGCTGCTGAGCCCGCAGGAATGGTTGAAGGAAGCCGCAAGCTACGGCGTCTTGGTTGAGGATAGCGTGTGCCTTGCCGCCGCGGGGTTTTTGGTGGATTTTAGGCTGGCTCAGAAGCGGTTTTCCTCTGATCAAACGCTGCGCTTTGCCATCACGAACGTCATGGAGGAAGTGCTGCAAACGCTGGACATCCGCGTCATGCACGTCGCTTACGGAGCGAAAGAGTCCTTGTTTCTTTTCACGTATCGGCGGGGGATCAAACGCAACATGTTCGAGGATACGGCCGCGTGCCTGCATGCGATCCAGACGACGCTGTTTCGCGTGCTGAAGCTGCAGATGTCGTTCCTCATCGGGGACGCCTGCCAGACGCCGGAGCAGCTCAAAGGGAATCTGAAAAGCCTGCTGACCGCGGAATCGCAGCGTTTTTATATGGAGGAAGGCGGCATTTCCCGGTTGACGCAGGAGGCGGCGGGGCAGAAAGATATTTTCGCGCATTATGATGAAGCCAATTCGGAGCTGCGCGAGGTGCTGCTGGGGAAGCAGCCCGACGAGATCAGCGATGTCGTGGAACGCTGGACCGCCTTAATGCGGGCGGAAGCGTACGCGCCGGAGACGGTCAAGGACTGGATGCTCAAGCTGCTGCTCGACCAGAAGCTGAAATGGCAGTCGCTGCAAATGATACGCCCGAGCTACTCGACCGATACGCTGCATAAAGAAATCGTGGATCTGAGCACGTTGTATGAAATGAAGCGCTGGCTGTCCGGGCATTTGCAGGGCATTGCCGATCTGGCCGGAGGCAGCACAGGGCCGAGTCTGCGCCCCGAGATCATGAAGGCGTGCCAGTACGTATCCCAGCACCTCGACCGGAAAATATCGCTGGAGGAAGTGGCGGAGCACTGCTTCTTGAATCCGAGCTACTTCAGCCGGTTTTTCAAGAAGGAAGTCGGCGAAAGCTTCATCGAATACGTCACGCGGAAAAAGATGGAGCGCGCCAAAGAACTGCTGAATCAGACGAATCATCCCAGCAGCAAGATCTGCGAGATGCTCGGGTATGATAATCAGAGCTATTTTATTAAAACGTTTAAAGCCTACGTCGGCGTGACGCCGGTGGAGTATCGGGGGTAGGGGGCTGAGGGAGACGACAGGATCTGCCCGTGTCGAGGCGATTCGAGAGGGATGGGCGTCCCAGCTAGCCAGCCCCGCGCCAAAACTGATTCCTGGGAGCAAGCAGCCAACCCTCACGCAAAAAAATTCCTGGGAGTACGCAGCCAAGCCCCCGCGCCAAAAAAATTCCTGAGAGTACGCAGCCAAGCCTCGCGCAAAAAAAATTCCTGCAAATCCGCAGGAATTTTTTGCATTATGGGCGGATTTCCGGGAATACCTGCAATAAAGCAGCTATTATTGGCGGATCGGCCAGTTTCGGGAGCAATCGCGCGAAAAAGATGCGTTTTCGCAGGTATTTCGCCGAAACGGGCTGAAAAAAGAAAAATGCGTGCTTTTTCGCAGGCAATTGGGAGGCTGGGTCACGTGAAGAGGTGGTGACCCAGAAGCTGGCGGCGCGTATAGGCCAAGCTGCGCGCGGGAAACGCTGCACAGCAAAGCTGCAGACGTGCATGCCGAGGCATGCCGTGGAGGCTGCCTCGCCTCTTACTGTGCGGCAGCCTCCTGCCGAGCGCCCTGCTTGTACCACAGCAGCATGCCCAGCGAAACCACGCCCACGGCCAGCAGCACGCCGTACACGTGCTTGTACGACGGCACAAGCGCCGTGTGCGTTTGCAGCTCGAGCAGCAGCCCGCACACGGCGACGGAGATGGAGCCGCCGAAGAACTGGATCAGCTGCATGAGCCCCATGCCGGAGCCGATGAGCGGCTTCGGCAGCCTTTGTGACGTCTCGTTGTTCAGCGAGGCGAGCGTCGCCGAGAACGCCGGCGAGAACACGATGTAGCCGGCCAGAATGACGAACGGCGATGCGCCGACGCAGGCGAAGAAGCCGAGCAGGACGAGCGCGAGCAGGCCGTGGCCGAGCAGCAGAAAGCGCATATTGCCGAAACGGTCGATCCAGCGGCCGACGAAGCGCGTCAAGAATGCGGACAATATTGCGCCCGGCGCAATCATCAAGCCGATGCGCATGGCGCTGAGGCCGAATGCTTTGGCCAGGACGAGCGGCATGAGGAACAGATTGCCGAGATTGAGGATCAGCAGGCAAAAGCCGATCACGACGAGCTTGCGATAAGTGCCGTCCCGGAGCAGCACCGGGTTGATGAACGTTTCCTGCCCGCGCCGCAAATGCCAGGCATGCACGGCAAAGGAAAGTACGCTGATGGCGAGCCACAGCCACGACAGCTGGGTGACCGCCAATAGCAGCGTGGCCGCATTTACCACGGTATAGCAAGCTCCGGCCAGATCGAAACGAAATGGCGGGGCTTCTTCGCGCGGCAGCAGGCGCAGCAGCACAGGTAAAATCACGAGCACAAGGCAGGTGACGGCGAATAGGCCGTTCCAGCCGAAGTACTCGGCGATGACGCCGCCGACGATCGGACCGAGCCCGAACGCCATGGCGCTCCCTGCGGAGATCATGGCAATGGCGGAGCCGCGGCGCTCCGGCGGGATGTAACGGCTGGCGAGCACGAGTCCGAGCCCAGCCATGACGCCGGCGCCGGCGGATTGCAGAATGCGAGCGGTGAGTAAGGTACCGAAGCTATGGGCGAACAAGCCGAACACCGAGGAAAAGCCCAACACGCACAGCCCGACCGTGAGCAGCTTGCGGATCGTAACAGCGTCGGAGAGCCGGCTGTAAATGACCGTAGACAGCGCGTAACCGATCGAGTAGCTGGAAATGACCCAGGAACCGAGGTCCGCGGTGATGTGTAAATCTTGGATAATGCTTGGAATGGACACGTTAAACATCGTCGTGTTCATCACCACAATAAAAAGCCCGATTGTCCATACGGGCATCACAATTTTGTCGTTCATAAAGATACCGTCCAGTCTGTACATAGGATGTCTGCCGAGAAATCAGTTCCTTTTTATTATAGTAAAGATACTCCGAAATAGCCAAATTACGCGCATGCGCCCATTGACAACGGCGGGTTTAACGGGCATAATTTAATTATTAGATAATTATCTAAATATATAATTGGAAAGAACGGAGGGGTGGCAATGAACGAAGCTTTCAAAGCCCTTGCTGACCCGACCCGACGCGAAATTTTGCAATTGCTTCGGGATAAGAGCCGGAATGCCGGCGAAATTGCAGAGCATTTTAACATCAGCAAGCCAAGCATCTCGCACCATCTGAACCTTTTGAAGCAGGCGGGACTTGTGCTCGATGAACGACAGGGCCAGCACATTGTGTATTCGCTGCATACGACGGTGGTCGAAGATGTGATTGGCTGGATGTTCAAGATGATGAAGAAGAACGATACCGAGGAGGAACAGTCATGAAAAAAATGAAGGAAATTTTTCTGCTGCTTATTTGTTTGTCCCCTGCAATCGGGGCTCTCATTGTGTATAACCAACTGCCAGATACAGTTGCCAGCCATTTTGGCGCAAATAACGAACCGAACGGCTGGATGGGCAAAAACAGCATGATCATCCTGCTCGGTGTGCTAGGATTCATGCCCTTGCTCCTGAAGGCGATTCGAGTCATCGATCCAAAACGGGGCAACTTCAGCAAGTTTCCCGTGGCTTTTGAAGTGACGCGCATCGGGGTCAGCATTCTGCTTGCCGCGGCGGGCTGGGGGATGTTGCTGTATAATCTCGGCTACCATGTGCAGATGTCCAAAATCATACTGGTGGCCATCGGCGTTCTTTTTGCCGTGATGGGCAATTTCATGACGCAGGTGAAATCGAACTACACGTTCGGCATCCGTACGCCATGGACACTCGCCGATGACGAAATTTGGCGCAAAACGCATCGCATGGGCGGCCCGCTCATGATGCTCGGCGGTGTTTTCGCCTTCATCGCCGCGTTCGTAACGAACGGAACGGTAGTCATTGTGCTGATCGCTGCGATGATCGCGACGTTTTTGGTTCCTGTGTTGTATTCGTATCTGCTGTTCAAACAGCAAGCGAGATGAGAGAATAGATAAAACGCCTCCATACCCACGATAAATGGGTGGAGGCGTTTTGTGTTGTCGGCGAATGATTTTTCGAGTACACCGCTAAGCTTGCTTCACATTCGAGGAGATGTTTACCCGCTTGGCATCGTTTTTCAGGCCATACCTGCGGTTCAGCAGGAAGCCGAACAGCGAGGCCAGAGATTGCTGGAACAGCATCCCGAGAATGACGGGAATCGCGACCGGCGGCGGAAAATACGCCACGGCGAGCACCGCGCCAGCACTGATGTTGCGCATGCCGCCATTGAAGGTCAGGGCAACGATGGTGCCCTGATCCCAGCCGAAAAGCTTGGCGACAAGCCAGCCGATCATGTAGCCGAGCGAGGCGATGATGAGGACAAAGCCCGCCAGACCGAGCAAATGCATGTCAAAATCGCGTAAATACGGCGCAATGACGGAGCTGTTGATGGCAACGACGATGCCCATGAAAAGCTTGGAGAAGGGGCCGAGCCTGCCGCTCCATTTTTCTTTTACGCGCCCGCGCGTCCACTGGTTAAGCAGCATGCCGATCAAGGAAGGTACTACGATCATGAAGAAGAGTCCCTTCATCATGGACAGCGTATCGAGTTGCACCTTGGTGCCGACCAGCAGCGACAGCGTGTACGGGACGACAAACGGCGAAAGAATCGTATCCATAAGAATGATGGACAGTGTCAGCACGATATTGCCGCGGTAAATCGCCACCCAGACGAAGCTGGTAATCCCCGTCGGGATGGCGGAAGCGAGAATCAGGCCAGTGATCGTTAAAGGTTCGTGGCCGTAGACGGCGTGCCCGAGACCTAGCGCAACGAGCGGCATGCCGACATGAAGAATAAGCAGCGTCGTAATGAGCGGCAGCGGCTGCACAATCACTTTGACAAATTCTCTGAAGCTGGAGGAGATACTCCCGGAGAACGTCATGAAGGCAAACAGCCACGGAGATAAAAACGTAAATCCGGACAAATGACTGCCGAGCAGGACGCCGATAAGGACCGAAATGGGTGTAATGAGCGGCATGATTTTTTCCAATTGTCGATTGAGCGCTGGGAGCATCTTGATGTTCATCCTCTCGTGTTCACGTGTGCATGCGTGTAAAAAGTACAGGACTACTTCATTTGGCCAATGGACAAGCTGACTTTGTAATTGCCGAAAGCAAGCAATTCATCAAGTAAAACGTTTAAATCGGAAGACGCGGCGACCCGGACTCTCAGCAGATAACAGCCCTCTCCGCTGACCCGGTGCGCTTCCAACACGGACTCGCTGCGTGCTATGTAAGCGAGAAACGCGTTATGCGCGGTGTTCGATTTCATGAAGACGACAATAAATGCGTGTACGGGCAGTCCGATTTTATCCGGATCCCAGTTGACGGTGTAGCCGCGAATGACGCCAAGGTCTTCCAGTCTCCGCACGCGGGCGCCGACGGCCTGGCCGGTTAGATGAACCTGCCCGCCTATCGCTTTGAAGGACAGTTTGGCGTCCTGCAGCAGGCATCGGAGTATGCGATAATCGATGTCGTCAAAAAGCGGAGTCTGCATCGCCCGATATTTCCTTTCACGGTGAAAATGAAAACGCCGAAATCGTTTCAAGCGGCTCTGTGAAGAACCTCCTGTGTATTTTATTATTGTAACAGAACCGTACCAGGAAGATAAGAGGTGGAGAACCATGAAAATTCAGTTAATCCGACATGCAACGCTCCTGCTCACCTATGCAGGCCTTCGTTTCTTAATCGATCCGATGTTCAGCAACCGGGAGGAAAATCCGCCGATCCCGAACACGGCGAATGACCGGCGCAATCCGCTGGTGCCCCTGCCGGCATCGGTATCGGCGGACATGTATGCCCGGCCGGATGTACTCGTGGTGACGCACCTTCACCGTGACCATTGGGACAGCGCTGCGGCTGCCGCTATTCCAAAGGCTACGCCAGTACTTTGCCAGCCAGGGGATGAAGCGGCGTTTCAGGAAGCGGGCTTCACTTCCGTGACGGCCGTCAATGGGAGCATCACTGTGCATGGGGTGACTTTAAACCGAACCTCCGGGCAGCACGGTACCGGCGAGATCGGGCGGATGATGGGGAGGGTGTCTGGCTTCGTTTTTCAAGCGGAAGGAGAACCGACTGTGTATCTCGCGGGCGATACGATTTGGTGCGACGATGTGAGGGAGGCGATTACGGTGCATAAGCCGGAGTGGGCAATCCTGAATGCCGGCGGAGCCCGGTTCACGACAGGCGATCCGATTACGATGGATGCGGATGATGTCATCCAAGTGTGCCGCATCGCGCCGCAGATAAAGCTCGTGGCTGTGCACATGGATGCGATCAACCACTGCCTCGTGACACGGGCGGACTTGCGCGACAAGCTTGCGGAAGCAGGGCTGCTAGAGCAGGTGGCGATTCCGGAGGATGGGGAGACGGTAGCAGGGTAGGCGATGTTGGAAATACATGTTTCCAAGCGCGTTTCCTCGTGCTATGATAAGAAATAACTGCATACGAGTGTTTCCCTAGGGGCGCCGAAAGGCTGAGACAGTGCAACTGAACCCTTTGAACCTGAACTGGGTCATACCAGCGGAGGAAAGTGGAGCGAATTTCAAGCTGATTGCTTATTTCAATTGTTACTGCGGCAGCGTGCGACCACTTTTCTACGGAGAAGTGGTTTTTTTGCGTCCATGGCGAGGCCGATCAGGGGGTGCGAAAGCTGTAACGGTTGCCAGCGCGGCTAGGGCAACCGTTAGCGATACCAGGCAAAAGGAGGCGGAAACCATGGCAGGCAAGGAACTGCATGTCATTACGAACGGCAGACGTACCTGGACAGAGATCGGTCAAACAGCGGTGCAAATTCATTCGTTGGTTACGGCGATCCATATCCGGGAAAAAGCCAAGTCGCCCGATGAGGTCTTCATCGGTGTGCAGCATCTGCTGGCGCTTGGGGTGCCGGCCGCCAAGCTGTATGTCAACGGCTTGCCTGCAGTGGCGGAAGCGCTGCGGCTCGGCGGGCTTCACCTGCCGGGCAGCTCGCCGCCGCTTCAGGAGATTATACGCATAGCCGTGGCCCGTATCGGTTTCTCCGTGCATAGCACGGAGGAAGCGGCTTTGCGGGAGGCGGAAGGGGCGGATTATGTGTTGTTCGGGCACATTTATGAGACGGCTTCCAAGCCAGGGCTGGCAGCGCGAGGGCTGGAGCAGCTCGCCGAAACAGCCTCACGCGTGCGCATCCCGGTGCTGGCCATCGGCGGCATGACGCCGGACCGCGTTCAGGACGTGCTCGCAACAGGGGCTGCCGGTATTGCCGTCATGAGCGGCATCTGGGAAGCGGAGGATCCGCTGGCTACAATTCAGACCTATCATCAAGTGCTTGGGCATAAAGGAGTGATGCTGTAGATGAGCGGCAAGTTAACAGATGTGCTCATTGTGGGCGGCGGTGTGATCGGTACATCGATTGCGTATTATTTGGCGAAAAAAGGAGCGTCCGTCACCTTGCTGGATCGCGGCCGCCTCGGCACGGAGGCGTCGTCGGCCGCAGCCGGCATGCTCGGCGCACAGTCCGAGATGGAGGACGACGGCGCGCTGTTTCAATGGGCGCGCCGCAGCAGAAGCATGTTCCCCGCGCTCAGCGAGGAACTGAAAGCATTGACGGGCCTCGACATCGGCCTCGTCCGGGAAGGGCTGCTGAACGTCGCGCTCAGCGACGTTCAAGAAGCGGAGCTGCGCGCGAGGGCGCTATGGCAGCGCGCAGCGGGGGAGCGGGCGGAGTGGCTGGACGCCTCCGCCGCCTGTGAACTTGAACCCGCGCTTAGCACGCGGGTTCGCGGGGCGCTCTACCTGCCGGACGACGGGCAGGTAGAGGCGCCGAAGCTGGCGGCCGCGTTCGCGCAGGCCGCCATCACGCTCGGGGCGAACGTGCGCGAGTTCGCCCCGGTAAGTGCGCTGCTGGCCGAGGGCGGCCGCGTCACCGGCGTGATGACGCCGGAGGGGCCGCTCTACAGCAGCTGCGTCGTTGTGGCCGCGGGGACGTGGAGCGGCCAACTGCTGCAGGGCATCGGCGCAGAGCTGCCAATGTACCCCGTCAAGGGCGAGTGCTTCTCGGTGCTGACGCCGAAGCCTCTCCTGCACAAAACCCTGTTCACCCCAGGGTGCTATGTGGTGCCGAAGGCCGGCGGGCGCGTGCTCGTCGGCGCGACCGTCAAGCCGTACAGCTACGACCGCAAGGTGTCGCTGGCAGGACTTCAGCTCCTCATGGCGCGTGCGCAGGAGCTGATGCCGGAGCTGGCCGGCGCCGAGTGGGAGCGCGCCTGGTCGGGTCTGCGGCCGCAGTCGGGCGACGGCCTGCCGTACATCGGCGCCGTGCCGCAGCTGGCGGGGCTGTATACTGCTTGCGGGCATTACCGCAACGGGATTTTGCTGAGTCCCATCACTGGTCAGGTGATGGCGAACCTGATCGCGGAGGGGAGCGCAGTGGACGACGAGGAGGAAGATGAGGAGCAACTGGTGTGGCAGTTTGCGGATGAGGGGTTTGCCGAAGAGGCGGGAGGAGCCGCCCAGTCGCAGCCTGGTTGGCGATCTGCGGAAGCAGGGAGCACGCAAGATGGGACAGTGCTGAGCGAAGAGGATCGGCTGATGTTGGACGCTTTTGTCCCGGATGTCGCGGAGGGCTCCAAGCGAGCGAGTTTGAATAAGCTGGCCGAAAAATCGTGCGAACCCGCACTTTAAACGAAAGGAGCTGCCAAGGAGTGAAGCTGCACATTAACGGGCAGGGGGTCGAGGTGCCGGACGGGATTCGGACGGTCGTCGACCTGCTGGAACATTTTAGCTTGGGCGAGAAAATGCTTATCGTGGAGCACAATGATGCCATTTTACAAAAGGAAGACCACGCCGGAGCTCAGCTTGCGGAAGGTCATCGCATCGAAATCGTTCATTTTGTAGGAGGGGGATAACCACAATGTTAAAAATCGGTCCTTATGAATTTCGTTCACGTTTATTGCTGGGTACGGGCAAGTTCCCGGATTTTCATATTCAAAAGCAAGCTGTCGATGTCAGCGAGTCGCAAATCTTGACGTTCGCGGTGCGGCGGATGAACATTTTTGAGGCGAGTCAGCCGAACTTTCTGTCGATGCTGGATGTGAAGAACTTCACGCTGCTGCCGAACACCGCCGGTGCCAAAACCGCCGAAGAAGCGGTGCGCATCGCGCGTCTCGCCAAAGCCTCCGGCTTGTGCGACATGATCAAGGTCGAAGTGATCGGCGACGAAATGACGCTGCTCCCGGACCCGGTGGAAACGCTCAAAGCGTCGGAAATGCTGCTCGAAGAAGGCTTCATCGTGCTGCCTTATACATCGGATGATGTGCTGCTGGCAAAAAGACTACAGGCACTCGGCGTGCACGCGATTATGCCGGGGGCATCCCCGATCGGGACGGGGCAGGGCATCGTGAACCCGTTGAACTTGAGCTTTATTATCGAGCAGGCGACGGTGCCGGTTATCGTTGATGCTGGAATCGGTGCACCATCGGACGCAGCGCTGGCGATGGAAATGGGTGCGGATGGCGTGCTTTTGAACACGGCGGTATCCGGCGCGAAAGATCCAGTTAAGATGGCGCTCGCCATGAAGCTGGCGATTGAAGCGGGGCGCGCCGGTTTTGAAGCCGGACGTATCCCTAAGAAACGCTACGCTTCGGCGAGCTCGCCGATGGAAGGCTTTAGCCGAGTGTAGGGGAACAGGCCAAAGTCAAAGCAAGACATGCGATAGTGGAATTCAAGTGGAACAAGTAACGCTAGAGGCTGATTTCCGGGCTGAGAGTCCAGTGGTGGAATCGGACCGAGTCGGACTGGATCGGACTGGGGCGCACCGGATCGGCTGTCAAAACCTGCAAAAAAGCAGGAATTTTCCCCGATCCTCACTTCATTTGGTGAAATGCCTGCGATTGCGCAGGCATTTTTGGAGAGAAGCCTATTTTGGAACGGTCTCAGTCTAAAAAGCTGCTTTTTCGCAGGAATTTTGCTGAAAACATCTTTTTTGAGGAAAATTCCTGCTTTATTGCAGGCAAGCACAGGAATACGAAAACGGGTAAGGAGGATCGCTGTGTCGGTCAAACATACGGTTTCAAAAGCACTAACGATTGCAGGCTCCGACAGCGGAGGCGGCGCAGGCATTCAAGCCGACCTCAAAACGTTTCAGGAGCTGAGCGTATACGGCATGACCGTCATTACGGCGGTAACGGCGCAAAATACGCTCGGCGTACAGGGCGTATACCCGATGAGCGCCGAGGCGATTGAACGACAGCTCGTCTCCATCGGCGAGGATTTGCCGCCCGATGCGCTGAAAACCGGTATGCTGTTCAGCGGCGACATCGTCCGCGTGGTTGCGGCGGCGATCCGTCGTTTTAGCTGGGCGCATGTCGTGGTCGATCCCGTCATGATCGCCAAAGGCGGCGCTGCGCTCCTCCAGCAGGAGGCGGTCGACGCGCTGATCGAGGCGCTGCTGCCCTTGGCGAGCGTCGTGACGCCGAACATTCCGGAAGCGGAGGCCTTGAGCGGCATCCGCATTGTGGATCAGGCGACGCGCGAGCTGGCGGCGAAACGCATTTACAGCTACGGCTGCCAGCACGTCATCATCAAAGGCGGGCATGAAGCGGATGCGGAGAGCTCGACGGATCTTTTGTTCGACGGGCAGACGTTCACATCGTTTACAGCCCCGAGGCTGGAAACCCGCCATACGCACGGTACGGGCTGCACGTTTGCCGCCGCCGTCACGGCGGGGCTGGCGCAGGGAATGGCGATGCCGGAAGCGATCCGGCAGGCTAAAAGGTTTATCCATGCGGCGATTGCCTCGCCGCTGAATATTGGCGCCGGGCACGGCCCGACGAATCATTGGGCGTACCGGCGGCTGGCGGAGGAGGGCGGCCAAGTCGCAGCTGCGACCATCGGCGTGCCATCCGTTGCGGGCATGGCAGGCGTTGCCGAAGCGGGCCAATCCCGCGTCGAGGCAGTCGACGCTGTTGCAGCCGCCGCAAGCGAGCGCGAGCACGGCTTGGGCGAAAGCGGGCGTGCTGCCGAAGCGATCGGCACCTCTGAAGCCGGTGCTGGCGCTCCTGCAAGAATGCGAGGTGCCCGCGAATGACGAGCGAAGAGCTGCGCAAGGCGCTTCGACTGTATTTGGTGATGGGTAGCCCCAATTGCGGCGGGGCGGACCCGGTTGCGGTGCTGGACGCCGCCATCGACGGCGGCGTCACGATGTTTCAGCTGCGCGAGAAAGGCCCCGGCGCCCTGCAGGGGCCGGAGCTGCTCGCGCTCGGCACCCGGCTGCGCCGGTTGTGCCGGGACCGCGGCGTGCCGTTCATCGTGAACGATGATGAGCGGCTCGCCGAACTGCTTGAGGCCGATGGGCTGCACATCGGCCAGGAGGATGCGCCCGCCGCTGAGGTGCGGCGGCGGCATCCCGGGCTGATCGTGGGCGTGTCGGCCCACGATCTTGCCGAAGCCGAGTCGGCGGTCGCCGCCGGCGCCGACTATCTGGGCGTAGGCCCCATGTACGTCACGCGCACCAAATTGGATGCGCGTGAGGTCCAGGGGCCTGCCATGATCGAGCGGATGCGCGCTGGCGGCATCCGCTTGCCCGTGGTCGGCATCGGCGGAATCGATGCCGGAAACGCCGGCCCCGTGCTGCGCGCCGGGGCCGACGGGGTCGCGGTTGTGAGCGCCATCACGGCCGCATCCTCCCCACGAGCAGCGGCCGAGGGGCTGCGCAAGCTTTTTTAGCTGAATCTTTTCTGAAAATTCGGGATGTTCCACCTTTTTCAGGGTGACAAGAACGTCCCTTTTTGCTACCATAGAAAAAAGGCTTGATCTCGGTAAATCGTTAAAGCATTGAATTGCGGGGCGATGGGTGAGAAGCAGGGGATGTCCTGCCGTCATCGCGATTGACAGGGATTCTGTTTGGCATTATGATACGGTTAAAAAGATTTGACCGTCGTTCAATTAAACCAAGAAGCCTATACTGGATCATCGGTACATAGGAGAGGGAGGTCGAATCTGTATGGAGCTGCAACCGGTTTATATTATCGAAGAGCTTGAACAATTGAAGACAGTGAGCGACCCACTTCGCTACAAAGTGCTTCTCTATTTAATTGAGAAAGCGTATACGGGCCAACAATTGGCTAAACTACTGGGGATGGCGCGCGCCAAGGTTCATTACCATCTGAATGAGCTGGAAAAACATGGATTTATTACCGTCATTCGTACAGAACTGAAGAATGGGATCGTCCAAAAGTTTTACCGTGCCGTCGCGCGGGGGTTCGTTCCTAGCGAAGCGTTGCTTCCTTATGTATCCGAAGTTGAGAATTATTATCGGGAAGCGACGCTCAACGCGCTTGGCCGCGCCAGAATTCGGGCAATTGAGGCGCCGGAGGAAGCTTTTCAGATTCCGTCTCCGGATCGTACGCACTGGCACCGGATGGCTACGCAAATCGAAGTCAAAATGAGCAAGGAAAAGTTCGCGCAGTGGCTGTCGAAATTCCGCGCGCTGATCTTTGAACTGGATGCGCAGCAGGAGGAGCAGGGAGACTGGTTCTATTTAACGACGGTCGGTTTTCAAATTAACGAGCCTTCCTTCGATCCTGTGGAGGAAGTGAAAGAGGAGAAATAGCCATGCTGGATCCTAGACTAACGAAGCTGGCCGATGTACTGGTCAATTATTCTGTGAAAGCGAAGCCGGGCGAAAATATTTTGATTGAAGCCTATGGCATCGACAACGCGCTGGTCAAAGAAATTGTGAAAAAGGTGCACGCCGCCGGCGCTCGCCCGTTCGTGAATTTGCGCGACCATGCGATCCTTCGCCAGCTGGTGATGGAGAGTACGGAAGCCCAAATGCAGACTTGGGCGGACGCTGACACGTTCCAAATGAAACAAATGCAAGGCTACATAGGCGTTCGCGGCGGTGCGAACATTTACGAGATGTCGGACATTCCGGCGGACCGGATGAAGCTGTACAACTCGATTTATTATCAGCAGGTGCATTTTGACGTGCGTGTGCCGGATACGCGCTGGGTCGTCCTGCGTTATCCGACTTCTTCGATGGCGCAGCTTGCGAGCATGAGCACGGATGCGTTCGAAGACTTCTACTTCAACGTCTGCACGATGGATTATGGCAAAATGTCCAAAGCGATGGACGCGCTCAAAGAGCTCATGGACCGCACGGACAAAGTGCGCCTGGTCGGCCCTGGCACGGACCTGACGTTTTCGATCAAAGGCATCGGCGGCGTCAAATGCGACGGCGAGCTGAACATCCCGGACGGCGAAGTGTACTCCGCGCCTGTGCGCGACTCCGTCAACGGTGTGATCTCGTACAATACGCCTACGCCTTATAACGGCTTTATTTTCGAGAATATCGTCCTCGAGTTCAAGGACGGCAAAATCGTCAAAGCGACCGCGAACGATACGGAGCGGATCAACGAGATTTTCGACATGGATGAGGGCGCGCGGTATGTCGGCGAATTCGCGATCGGCGTCAATCCTTACATTAAACATCCAATGAAGGACATCCTGTTCGATGAGAAAATCGACGGCTCCTTCCACTTCACGCCGGGCAACTGCTACGACGATGCGTACAACGGCAACAAATCGTCCCTGCACTGGGACATCGTGAACATCCAGCGTCCCGAGTATGGCGGCGGCGAAATCTGGTTCGACGACGTGCTGATCCGCAAGGATGGCGTGTTCGTCCTGCCGGAGCTGGAGCAGCTGAACCCGGAGAATTTGAAGTAAAATAAAACCTCTCGCTTAGCCCGTTGCATTACGGGTAGCGGGAGGTTTTTTTGGTTGAAGTAGGGCCTAGGCGCGGTGCAGGAGAGGTAGCTCCACGGTTCAGTCGCCGCCGCTAAGAGGGTCCAACCCTAGCTAAATCCGCCAAAATCGCTATTTCGGGCGAGTTAAGAGGGTTTAGCCCCTATGAACCCACGCCGAACGAACCTCAACAAGCCAATTCGCCGCCGCTAAGAGGGTTCAGCCCTAGCTAGCTCCGCGAAAATGGGCTATTCTGGGTGCTTTAAGAGGGGACAGCCCCTCTTAAAGCAGGCCGAACGAACCCCAACAAGCCAATTCGCCGCTGCTAAGAGGGTCTAGCCCTAGCTAAATCCGCCAAAATGGCTATTTCGGGCGGGTTAAGAGGGTTTAGCCCCGCTTAACCCTCACGAACCATGCACTTAACCTCCTCTCACGCAGCACCCCTATTAAATTCCGCCGCCGCCGCATCCCCAGGTCTATCAAACTAGCTAATCTTACCCTCCCCGGGCACCGTCAGCAGCATGGCGACCAACAGCATAACAAATAAGCGTGGCTAACCACGCTTATTTCCCGATCTTAGCTTGTTTGACAACAAATAGAAGTGGGCAAACCGCTCTTATTGCGCAGGCTAGCAGAGAAAGTAACGATGTGCGAAGCAATAAGCGTGGTTCACCACTCTTATCAGATCGCAAATCAGCGAGTTTCCCAAAATAGAAGCGGTTCACCGCTCTAATTGGGGGAGGCTATCACACGATCGCTCTTTCCCGCGACGATACTGTGCGCTTACGCTGAGCCGCCATCGCCTTGGCGTGCTCGCCCTGCATCCTGCCCCCCACTCACACCCTTCTCTGCTGCGCCTGATACTGCCGCGGCGGCAAGCCGACGGCTTTCTTGAACGTGCGGATGAAGTTTGAGTAGTCGTTGAAGCCGGCGAGCTGGCACGTGTCGGTGACGGTGGAGCCTTCGCGCAGCAGCTGCTTCGCCTTCGCAATCCTTTTAAAAAGGATATGCTCGTGGATGGTGCTGCCTGTGTGCTTTTTGAACAGGCGGCAGAGGTAGCTGCGGTTCATGAACACGACCTGCTCGAGCACGTCGAGCGACAGGTCCTGGTCCAGATTTTCGTCGATATAGGCAAATAACGCGGAGAGCTTGTCCGGCATGACGGCGGGCTCTTCCTGCTTGTCTTGATTTTGAAACGCGCGGTTGATGAACACGAGCAGCTCAATGAAGGTCGACAGGTACAAAATGTCGGAACCCGGCTGCGCCTGCGGCCGCCGATGCAGCTCCATCCGCTCGTAGAGCTTCATAATATCGTCGATCTGCGGCTGGCTCAGCCGGATCCGGTTGCGCTCGCCGAAGGCGCGGTTGTGGAAGCACCCGAGAAGATCGAAATGCGTTGCATTAAAATGCTCCGCAAGGGAAGGATTAAAGTGGATCACGACATTTTCGTAGCGCTGCTTTTTGGATTGAAAATTCGGCCGATGGAGCTCGTTACTGTGCATGATCAGCAGATCGCCGTATTGCAGCTGGTACACTTGTTTTTCGATAAAATAGTGCACATCACCGGTCAGAAAGAAATAAATCTCGTACTGATCCTGATGCTGATGGAACCCGAGCGGCACCGGAGTATGCGTCACAGAATGCCGGAAGGTCACGAGATCGAACAGATTATGGTAGATGTCCTGCATGAAGGTTCTCCTTGAACGGGCGGAGTCAATTTAAGCAAACTTTTGCCCAATTAATGCAAAGAATACGTTTTTATTATACTGCAAAATAAAGAGGAGATAAATCATCCTTGCAGTCAATTACCTAGGAGGCATAGATCTATGAAATTGTCCGTATTTACCGTGTCCACTCCCGATTTGACGCCTGAAGAGCTTGCGAAAACAGCGGCGGCAGCCGGTATTCAAGGCGTTGAATGGCGATATACGAAAAACCCCGCAGAAGCGGCGAACCAAGCGCCATCCTTCTGGGGCAACAACCTGTGCACGATCGATCCGTCCGTATCCGACGAAGAGCTGCTTCGCTTCAAGACGGCGGCTGAGAAGAAAGGCTTGACGACGCTCAGCATCACGCCTTACCTGAACTCACTCGACCTTGCCGCGACAGAGCAGGCCTTCAAGCATGCCAAAACGATCGGTGCATCCTTTATCCGTGTCGGTGTGCCACCATATAACCGCACAGAGAACTATAACGACTTGTTCGCCAAAGCGACGGATTATCTGCATCAAGTGCAAGAGTTCTCGCAGCAATACGGCATCAAAGGGATCATCGAGATCCACCACAACACGATTACACCGAGTGCCGGACTTGCGCACCGTCTTGCTTCCAAGTTCAACCCCGACCATATCGGCGTTCTTCACGATGCAGGCAACATGGTGCATGAAGGTTACGAAAACCACCGTATGGGCCTCGAGCTTCTTGGACCATACCTGGCGCACGTGCATCTCAAAAACGCCGCTTGGGTCGCAACCGGTGAAGAGCAAAACGGCGTCAAGCTGTGGAAAAGCGAATGGGCGCCGATCGATAACGGTGTTGTAAACTGGAAGCAAACGCTGGACGATCTGAAAGCAGTCGGTTACGACGGCTACATCGGCATCGAGGACTTCAGCAACCAGTACGGTACTGCTGAAATGCTGAACAACTTTGTTGCGAAAGTCAAGCAATGGCTGGCTTAAAATAGCATGGATAAAAGCCCGCTGGGAGCGTCTTGTACGCCTCCGGCGGGTTTTGTTATGTTGCTTCAGTTCTTCTGGCAAACAGAGGATATTGCGATGGGATGCTCACATTGTGTAAGATGTAGCTTAGAAATGGAATTGGCATGAAGGAGGCGGGCCATGGCGCGTTCAAAACCGCTTTGGCTGCTGGCAGGCTGGTTTGCTGCTGCGGCATTGACCTTATTGATTTTAAAATGGACCGGCGTCTGGCACCAGTTGGATTTGAACTGGGTCACGCGTTGGCTGCGCGATCTGGGGCCGCTCGGCGGTCTGCTCTATATCATTGCCTACACGCTGCGCCCGCTGGTGTTGTTTCCGGCGACGCCGCTGACGCTATATGGCGGCTATGTGTTCGGTGCGTTTTGGGGCACCATCTATGATTTTATCGGCGCGGGGGCCGGAGCGCTGCTCTCTTTTTACATCACCCGGAGGTGGGGGAGAGGCGCTTTTCAACGCATTCTCAAGAGCAAGAAGCTGCTGTCCTTCGATCAAAAAGCCGAAGAGAAGGGCTTTATGGTCATTTTGTATATGAGGCTGATGCCTTTTTTTCCGTTTGACGGGATCAGTTATGGCGCGGGCTTATCCAAAATCCGCTTCTGGGACTACACCTGGGGCACGATGATCGGCATTATTCCGGGTGCGATTGTGTACAACGTTTTCGGGGCTTCGCTGAACGATATTTGGTCCTTCAAATTTCTCGGTGCTGTCATCATGTATGCCGTCTTTGCCATTGTGCCGCTGTTGTTGCGGGGGCGGATGCAGAAGCGGAAGGTACGCGCGGGGGAATAAAAGCAAATGGGCGGTTAAGATCAGAATAGGGGAGATCAGGATGGAGAAGACAGGACGGTTGGCGCGGGGATGGGAAGTTGGAGCGGTGATCATGTTGGCGATAGGGTTTATCGTGCTGGCGGCCGGCCTTTCCGCGGATTGGCTGCATCAGTTCGATGATCGGATTGGAAGCGCCGTACATAGCGTGCGGAATGAAGGATTGACTAGCATGGCGAAAGGCGTCACGATGCTAGGCAAAAGCGTCACGGATGGCATTGTGTTCGTCATTGTCGCGCTCGTGCTGCTGCTGAAGTGGAAGCAAAAAGGGGAAGCGCTCGTCCTACTCATCGGGACCGTTGCGGCCTGGGGGTTGAATACGTTGCTCAAAGGGCTGTTCGAGCGAGCGCGGCCGCTGGATTTTCTCGTTGTGGAGGACGGTTTCAGCTTCCCGAGCGGGCATGCGATGGTGTCGAGCTTTTTTTACGGCCTTGTCGGGTATTTGATCTGGATCAATGTGCGGGACAAATGGCGTTTCGCCTGGATTGTCCCGACGCTGACCGCTGTGATGATCTTCGCTATTAGCCTCACGCGGATTTACCTCGGTGTGCATTATCCGAGCGACGTGTTGGCCGGCCTTACGGCAGGCGGTGTGCTGCTGCTCATCTGCATTTTCGCGGTGCGCACCATCGGGATGCGCCGGGCGAGCCGTGCTGGTTTCTCGAGGCCGAGCAGTCAAACGGAAAGTCATAAAGTTACGCTGTAGCCATACACTTTTAATAAGAAAACGTATAGTGAAAACGCCAGGATAATCGGACAATACCTTATAGGGGTTGTCCGTTTTTTCTTTTGTGCGCCTGCCGTTGTATAATGGAATTTACCATCCGACCGTTAATCAACTTGGAAATGAGGGATGACGATGCTGAAATTAAGCATTCTGGATCAATCGCCGGTGTCCGCCGGCGTTAGTCATAGGGAAGCCGTCCAACAGACCGTTCAGCTCGCGCAGCTTGCCGACCGGCTCGGCTATACCCGGTTCTGGGTGTCGGAGCATCACAACTCGCAAGGGCTCGCCGGCTCTTCGCCCGAAGTGCTGCTCTCGACGCTTGCCGCACGAACGAGCCGCATTCGGCTTGGCTCCGGCGGCGTGCTGCTGCCGCATTACAGCGCGTACAAGGTTGCGGAAAATTTTCGCATGCTCGAGGCGCTGTACCCCGGCCGCATCGATCTCGGCATCGGGCGGGCGCCGGGCGGCACGCCGCATACGGCCAAAGCGCTGCGGGGCGCAGAGGCCAATCTGTTTGAGGGACTGGAGCGGTTCCCGGCGCAAATCGCGGATCTGGTCGGGTTCCTGACGGATACGATCGATTCCGGTCATGTGTTTGAGGGCATTCGGGCCACCCCGTTGGTGGAATCGATGCCCCAGATGTGGCTGCTCGGCTCCACAGGACAGAGCGGGGTGTATGCGTCGCAGGTAGGCGCAGCGTTCTGCTTCGCGCATTTTATCAACGGGGCGGGAGGCCAGCAGGCGGTGCGCAGCTACCGCACGTCGTTCCAGCCGTCCGCGCTCAATGTCGTGCCGCAGGCGACGGTTTGCATCTATGTGCTCTGCGCCGAGACGACCGCCGAGGCGGAGGAGCAGGCGACGTCCATCGATTTGCGCATTCTGCAAATGGAAAAAGGCGAGTTCACCGGTGTGAAATCGCCGAAAGAAGCGGCCGCGTACGTGTACTCGGACTGGGATCAGACCCGGATTCGCGATAACCGATCGCGGATGATTATCGGCAACCCGGCGCAGGTGCGGGACGGGTTGCGGCGGGTCGCCGACAGCTACGGTGTCGACGAGGTGATGGTCGTGACTGGCGGCTACCGCGCGGAGACCCGGCGCCAGACGCTGGAGCTGTTGGCGGAGATGTTCCGGCTGCGCCCGCGGTTGACGGGGTAAGGGCTGGCGGACTGTGGCTTCATAACGTTAGTCGGTCCATGTGAATAATTGACCATTGTGAGGTTAACGCAGCTTGCGACCGCGCTTCTCGATTTCCTGCGTCACGATAAATGCCAAGTCCTCGTTGCCGAACAGGGACAGCACGCCAAGCAGCGTGGCGTCGGCGACATCGCCAGCTTCCTCTTTGGGCACGGTCAGCTCCATCGCCTTTTGCAGCTCTTCATTGTTTGGCTGCTCCGGGTACGCCTGGCGGTACAGCGCCTCGGGATCGAGATCGTGATTGATGCACCACTGGGCAAAAACGAGAATCATCATATGCTCTTCCCGCTTGAAGTTTTCGATCATTTGCTCTTCTAATTGTTTTTTATTCATACTCGCGAAAGCAGCTCCTTTTTCCATCCCATTGAACATAAAAAACCTCTAGTAGCCCAGATATCCCTCTCCATTTCACTGTGGGGGCATGCAGGGAGACGCTGGTGCTAGCTGGGTTTCATTATAGCGAAAGATCAGGTGGTTTCACAATGATGCTCATGAACGAAAAAATTAAAGCATCCGAGGTCAGTTTGACGGGCGTAGACGGCGAAGACCTTGGCATCGTCTCAACGAAGGAAGCGCTCCAGCTTGCGAAGGAGCTGAAGGTGGACCTCGTCTGCACCTCGCTGATGAGCTTCCCTCCGCCTTGCAAGCTGATCGGGGCCGGCCAGGCGAAGCAAGAGGCGCAGCAGGCACGCAAAAAAGAGCAGCCGTCCAAGGTCAAAGAGATCCGGCTGACGCCGCAAATCGAGGACCACGATCTGGAGACGAAGCGCAGCCAGGCGGAGCGCATTTTGCGCGGCGGCGATGCCGTGCTGTTCGTCGTCAAAATCTCCGGCAAGGAAGGGCCGCAGGCCAAGTCGCTGCTGGAGGCGCTTGTGAAGGAGCTCGGCGCGTTCGGGCGCAAGCAGACGGGCATCCAGTTGAGCGGCAAGCAGGCGGCGGTGCAGCTCGACCCGGTATAAAGAAAAGCATGAACACGGCCATTTGGGCGGGTTCATGCTTTTTCTGTGCCGTGGTGGGGAGTCGGCATCGGTTAGAACTTTGCCTGCCGGCTAATCTGCCGTCGCTCCTCCAATGAACTGGAATTTCTCCCCTTCATTTTCTCGGTTTCACCCAAATCGGGGGGATGAACTGGAATTCTTCCCGTACATTTGCCCGTTTAGCAGCTACTCTCCGAAAACTGCCCAAATGACCTGGAGGTTTTCCAGTTCAACTGGCGTGGAAGCCGTTATCTCATGAAATGAGCTGGAGGTTTTCCTGTTTATGGCCACACAAAGCCGAGGCGCAAACCCGGAGCGCACAGCCGCACAGGCTAGTTTGCTCGCCGGGCTGTGATCGCCTGTGTTCCCATCGCTTCCCAAGCTTGCTCGAAAGCGTCCAAGCCGTAGGCCTCCTGGTGCCCTGTCATCGGGTCGTTCAGGTAGGCGTATTCGTCGTCGGAGCCGACGAGCAGCAGCGCATGCTCCGGCTGATACCACTCGACGAGCTCGCCGTTTGGGTCTTCCCACTCGAGATCGAGATATGGCATGTCCATATGTTCGGTCGCCCACACCATGACGGGGCTGCCTTTGGTGGGAAGCTCGAGCAGCCTGGCAAAAGCGATTCCGGCCACATCCTCGATCTGCCCGGGCAGCCACTGCTGCATGAGCGCGGCGACGGGCGCATGGTAAATGCCGTAGCCGACGTCAAAAGGGTCGCCGACGAACACATCCCGAGGATTGCCGCCGATCACGGCGCCATCCTCGTTGGTGTAGGGGAGCTCGCCTTTGGGCAGCGCGGCGGCGACGTCTTCTTTGGAAATGGGCAGTCCGGCCCAATTCAAGAGCATGGTGGCTGCGACGGCCTCGCAGCCGTTGGGCAGCTCCGGCAGCTGCGACAGCGCCGGAATGGCACGCAGCGGCTCCGCCGCAGCGCGGGTCGCCGACGCTGGCACTGCTTCTGCGGGCTGCGCGGGCTCCGCCGGGCCCACCACCGCGCTTGCCGCCGCAGGCCGGGCAGCGTTCGCATCGCCAGCGTCGACCGTCGTCGCTGCAGTCGTTGCCACTGGCGCATCCGCCGACAGCGCCACCATCGTCACTGCGGCCGTCGCGGCAGCGCTAACTTCCGCTGGCTGGACGTGCTCACCGGCTGGCGAGACCAACTCCGCCACATAGACACAGAGAAAGGCTGCTCCCAGCCCCAGCAAACTTAGCGTGATTTTACGCAAAAGGAAGACACTCCATTATTTAAGGTAGTTGATCGTTAATGTCATTACATCATGGGGCACGTACGAATGCAAGACGAGGAATGAAATATCCCCGCAGCTTGCCGCATAGACTAGCCTTGGAGGGATCATCATGAAACGATTCTATATCGGTTGTGTTGCGGCTTTTATCAGTTATTGTTTACTTGCAGCGATGATTTTCTTAAGGGGAGATCTGTTCCACATTCCTGCTTCGCTCGTCGGTACGGCGGCGGATCCGCACACCTTCATGACCGCGGCGCAAATTCATAAGGCGGAGTCGCTCTCCCGCATTCATTCGCTCTCGTTTTTCATCAGCGCGCCGCTTCAGATGGGTATTACGATTGCATTGTTTGGAGTGGCCGTCCGGTTCCGCAAGCTGGCGGAGCGAGTTACGAGGTCGGGGATTTTGCAGCTCTCGCTATTTCTCCTCTTGTTCAGCTTGTTGACGGACGTGCTGTTCCTGCCGATCGATTATTTGCTGTTCCGCATCGACCATACATACGGCATTTCAACGGAGACGATGGGCATGTTTTGGAGTGATCATGCGAAATCCTTTCTAATTTCGCTGCTAGGCACGATGGTCATGGTCGGTATCTACCGCACGATAGCTAAATGGAGCCCGCAGCGTTGGTGGCTATGGCTGTGGGGAATCTCGATTCCGCTGATCGTGTTTGTGACATTTATTCAACCGGTCGTGCTGGATCCGCTCTATAACAAATTTGAGCCGCTGCACAATGAGCAGCTTAAGCGGCAAATACTCGATCTGGCTGCACAAGCGCATATTCCCGCGGATCAGGTGTATCAGGTGAACATGTCCGAGCGCACGAACGCGATCAATGCCTATGTAAGCGGCATCGGCGACAATGCTCGTATCGTTCTGTGGGATACGACACTGCAAAAGCTGACGCCGGAAGAGATCCTCACCGTCATGGCGCATGAGATGGGCCACTACGCCGAAAAGCACATCTACTGGGGTCTGGCCTATGGCATAGCGCTGAGCTTCGTCGGCTTCTGGCTAGCGTTCCATGCGTTTCGTTGGATGCTGCGGCGGTTCGGAGCTTCGATCGGTCTTCGGGGCGAACGTGACCTGGCGGCGCTGCCGATGCTGCTTCTGCTCATGATGCTGATGAGCTTTGTTTCGGCGCCGATGCAAAACGCATTCTCCCGCGTCATCGAACACCGGGCGGATGTTTATGCGATGAATATGACAGGGGATGGCACAGCCGCTATTCATGCGTTCCAGCAGATCGCCAAGGAGAATCTAAGTCCCGTCACGCAGCCGAAACTGGTGCAGTGGTTCAGGGGCTCGCATCCAACGATTCTGGAGAGGATTTTGTATTTTGAAAATTTCGCAAAGTGACACTTCCATCGCTCTCTTTGAACGAAAAAGGCTAGTGAAGGGCGAAGCTCATCGCTCCCTCACTAGCCTTTCCTGTAAAACTACTGTTCGTTCCGCCGCGTCATCTGCTGCCACACCGAGCCTTCGGCGGCATGGCCACCCTCGATGCGCTCCAGCGCAATTTTAACCTGCATCCGGACTTCAAATTCCGGATCGTCTGCCGCGGCGCGCAAAGCGTCGAGCGCGCTGCGGTCGCCGACCTCGTAGAGGAAGCGCGCCGCGCGCCAGCGGACCAGCTTGTTGCGGTCCGCAAGCGCCTTCGCCATCGCCGGAATCGCGGCGGGGTCGCCCAGATCGGACAGCGTGTCGCCAGCTGTCCGGCGCACGGCCGGCGTATCGTCCTCGAGGGCGCGATACAGATAAGGCAGAACCTCGGGCTCCTTGATGTCCCCGAGGTACACCGTCGCCAGTCGCCGGATCGACGTGTTCTCGTCCTGCAAAGCATGGACGAGCAGCGGGAGCGTCTCCAGCGACGGCTGGATTTTCTGAAGCGCGGCGTAGCGCAGCTTCCAGTCCGGGCTGCGCAGCTGCTCCGCCGCTGCGCTCAGATCCGCGTCCCCTGCGGTCTGCGGCTCCGCAGGGGCATCGGGCGTCTCCTGCATCGCGCGGGAGACGAGCTCTTCGAGGCGGGCGTCATCATACGACGCGTCCAGTTCCTGGACGATCTCGCCCGCGATGTCGCTCAGTTCGCCGTAGCGCACGCCGAACTCTTCCAGCTTCCGCTCCTTGATCAGGTTCGGCGAGGCCGTACCTGCGCGGACCGCGGCGTCCGTAAAGCGCGTCGGCATGGCGACACGCGCTTCCTCGGAGCCGGCGCGCACCCGCACCTGGAGCGGAATGCCGCGAAACATTTGCACGAGCACCTGGGCTTCTCCGAAGGCGGTGTCGGCTTGCGCCTGGGGCGGCGCGGCTGCGCCGCCTTCGGCAGGCTGCGCCTCGCCGAAGATTTCCCGCGCCCGGCCGAGAATGAGCGGCCAGTCCCCCTTCGGATTCCGGTCGACCGCGATAAAATCGGCGGCAAGGAACACGCTCAGCACGCCAGGCACATCGAGCAGTTCCTGCACAGAGGCAGGGCCCTGCGCGCGATTCGCTTTCGTATACGTATCCCGTCGACCCGCCGGGAGTGCTTCGTCCATGTTGAGCTTCATGGAGTTCGGGCTGGGCGTCGGTTCAATGGAAAGTATTTTCATTGGAATTCAATCCTTTCAAAGTGGAGACGCAACTAACGACTGCGTCAGACAATGTCAGTGGCACGCCAGACGCAACATTAGTCGCTAAATTCCAGCGAACAAGCAGGAATTTGTCATCAATTGGCGTTGATGAACGGAATGCCTGCGAAAAAACAGTTTTTTTCGGCGAAATCCTCACAACTGGCTCGAATTCGCGAAAATGCCTGCCTTTTTGCAGGTATTTCTCAATCAGGAGGTGATGCGAGCCGAAATACCTGCCTTTTTGCAGGTTTGTCGCGGCTGCTCGTACGGCTACACCAGCAGTTGGTGCTGCTATCTGCAAAAAGCCCGGACGAATAAATTCGTCCAGGCCCATTCATGCCTTATACATATGAGATTAATCCAGCTCCAGCAGATTGCGCCCCAAATATTTATCCAACGTTTTGGTTAGATCGAATACGGTGTGCGCGAGGTCCACATTCTCAAACACGTGATCGCAGCGATCGCGGTAAGCGAGCTCCTTTTCAAAATCGGAGAGATACTTGCTGACGACTTCCTCGGAATCGCCGCTTTCTTTCATCCGCTCTTTCAAGGTTTCGCGCTCAGCATAGATGAAGATCTGAACAACATGGTCACCGTACAGGTTTTTCAACGTTTCGGCGCCGGAGTGGTTCAAAATCAGGTAAATGGAGCCGCTGCGCTGAAATGTCTCTTCGATGTCCTTGCTTTTGATGCCGTATAAATGGTCGTTGACGGTGCTAACCTCGATGAATTCTCCTTCGGTTTGCGCTTTAGCGAACTGGCCGGGGGAGATAAAGTGATAATCCTGACCATCCACCTCCGTTGCCTTCGGAGGCCGGGTGGTGTACGAAATCACCTGTTTGATTCCGAGGGTGGAACCTGACATTTCGGCAACTGTCTTGCGACCGGCACCATGAGGTCCGGTGAAGACAAAAATCATTTCCTTATCCCTTAATGCGTACATGGAACATACCTCCTTTGTTGTGGTGGGGGGTAAATCCTACGTGCGTGAAAGTATGAAACGATTTTTGTTAAATAGGATTGGCGTAGTTCTATTCTACTACGGGAGAGAATCCAGGTAAAGCCTTGTCGAAAACGCTTCCCTTACCGTTTCCCGCCGCTGCGCCCACCGCGAGGTGAACCTCCGCGGGTTGCGTCGCCCCGCGCAGCGCCACCGCGCGGGCCGCGATCGTCGCTGCGCCCGCCGCCGCGAGACGCACCGCCGCGGGCGGCATCGCCACGCGCAGCATCGCTCCGCGGGCTGCGCTCATCGCTGCGGCTGCGCGAAGCGCCGCTGCCGTACTGCTGCGGCCCGCGCGATGCGGCGCCGCCACTGCTACCGCGCGTCGGGCGCTCGTAGCCCGCGGTGCGCGCGCCTTCTCCGGCGCCAGCGCCGCTGCGCCGGTCAATCCGCGGCCGCGCCTTCTCGGCGGCGCGCTCCGCTCCTTCGGCGCGTCCACGTGTGACGCGCCCTTTCCCGGCGGCAGGACCCGCCGCCGGCTCGATCGCCTGCGGAGCGCGGCCCCACGTGTCCGGGCTGCGCTCCGTGCTCACGCGGGTGCCGGCCTGGCGGCCTGCGCCGTACTGCGCGTCGGCCCCGCGGCCCCCGCGCCGCACCTCGCGCGCTCCGGACCGACCGCCGCCGCGCGTGCCGCGCTCCTGCGTGCCACGGTCGCTGCGACCGCGACCGCGGCGAGCCGAGCCAGTGCCTTCCGAGCCGTAGTCCTCTTCACGGCTCACACGCACTTTTCGCTGCGGTTGCTCCTCACCACGCAGCGACATTTTGATGCCTTTTTCGATGAGCTCAATGGCAGGAATCTCTCTAGTCGTTGCGAAGGTGACCGCAACTCCCGTATCCCCGGCACGGCCCGTGCGGCCAATGCGGTGAATATAGCTTTCGGCGTCCTGCGGAATATCGAAGTTGTAGACGTGCGTCACGCCTTCGACGTCCAGGCCGCGTGCGGCAATATCGGTCGCGACCAGCAGCTCGACGCGCCCTTCACGGAAGCGCTTCATGACCTGTTCGCGCTTCGACTGCGACAGATCGCCGTGCAGCTCGTCGGATTTCATGCCGTTAACCTGCAGAAACTCATTCACTTCCATGACTTTGGCTTTCGTTTTGCAGAAAATCATCGCCAAATAAGGGTTGTGTTCCTTAATCGCAGCTAAGAGTGCATTCAGCTTGTTTTTATCCGTGGTCGTAATCAATTCTTGCTTGATTTCCGCAAGCGTGACTTGTTTGCTTTGGACTTTAATTTCCTTCGGGTCTTTCATATAAGCTTTGGAAAGGTTGACAATCTGCCCGGGCATTGTAGCCGAGAACAGGAGTGTCTGCCGGTTGGACGACGTCTGCAAGATGATGTCCCTGACTTCCTGCAAAAAGCCCATATGCAGCATTTGATCCGCTTCATCGAGGACAAGCACCTTAAGCTTGTAGAAATTGACGGAGCCGCGGCGAAGGTGATCCAGCAGCCGGCCCGGCGTTCCTACTACTATATGTATGTTTCCTTGAAGCTTTCTAAGCTGTTTTTCTACGTCTTGACCGCCATACGCAGCTAAGACACCCGCACCTGTTACTGGGGCGAGCAGTTTGAGTTCATTGCTGATCTGAATGGCGAGTTCGCGAGTCGGCGTCAAGATCAGCGCCTGTACCTCAGGGCTCTGAACATTGATTTTTTCGAGTATCGGCAGTACGAAAGCAAGCGTTTTGCCCGTACCTGTTTGTGCTTGTGCGATGACATCGCTGCCTTCCATAACAACCGGAATCGCTTGGCGCTGAATCGGTGTAGGTTCAGTGATTCCTTGACTTTGCAGCGTTTGGACAATGCTGTCCTGAATGCCCATGAGGGCAAATCCATTTGACATGGGTAATTAGCCAGCTCCCTTTTTCCTTGTAGGACTTTGAAGACGATTCCCTCATTGTACAGGAATGGCCGACAAATAGAAACAGGAGCCGGCCAGGATTGAAAAAAATTCTACATTATATAGTTGAAAAATTTGAACCTCAGTCCTGAGGAAGTTGTTGGGCGGTACCGAAAGTGCGGGTCACGGTTTGATTGAAGTCCGCAAGCTGCGGCGTTAAATCATGCCCTTTCCATGTTTCCTGCGCGTACGTATTCATTTTATTAAGGAAATCGCGATTCGCCGAAATGTAGACGTCCATCAGGTTAGGCTGCAATTGGCGAACCTTTTCTGCAATAGCCTGTTTGAAACGGTGAGACAGCAGGTCGTGATGAACGGCCGTTTCATAGCTGTTAAAACCATTGTTCAGATCGTTTCGAGGGATGGAATCGTCGTACGGCTTCATATCGTTGTAGATGCCTCTTGTCGTTCCGACATTATTCGTTTCTTTCGTTGTGCCTTTGGTACCGATGGCGCTGCTGTCGATCATCAGAGCGACATAGGCATTCTGATCTGTCGTGACCACGATCGCGGTGTTAACGCCGTTCATATCGTTTAATTGATCGGACAAAAACTGGCTGTACGCCAATGTTTTATTGTTGTGCGTCACGGGGCCGGTCAGCTGCTGCGTTTGATAGGCGCGCGTTTGGTGATCGGCGTCGGAGACGGGAGATCCGTAGTTGCCGTGAGCAACATTCGTCGCATCCCTGCCATAATCGCGTTTCTCATACCCGCAAGCAGGTAATGTTAGCAGGAGGAATATCATTCCACAAATCGGAAAACCTAACTTCCTGAGCATCTTGTTGACCTCCTTAAAGATTTGATGAGATTAGGATGAGATGTTTCCCTTGAATTATTCGCCCTGACAAATAAAGGCGAAAATGCATAAAGAGGGGGGCGTATGGAAATAACCATGAAGGGAAATATATCGCTACAGGACGCTGTTTAAGAACAATTTGTGAACTCTTCTACAGCGATTGACAAAAAGTTTTCACGAATTTATAGTTATTAAAGTGAATTGACATGGGCATGGCCTTCGTGGTAAAAATATTGTTTTAAAAGTGGGGTTGATACAATGAGTCAATTGAAAAAGTTCTGGCGTCTGCTACCCCTATTAGCGGTGATGACGTTCATGCTAACCGGGTGTGGAGACCCAACCTTATCTGCTTTAAAGCCTAAAGGTCCAGTAGCATCAGAGCAGCTGTTCCTAATGAAATTAAGTCTTTTCATTATGGTTTTTGTCGTAATTGTTGTTTTTGCGATCTACGCTTATGTGTTGGTTCGCTATCGCAAACGCGCTGGGGACAACAGCATTCCTAAGCAAGTAGAAGGAAGTCATGTGCTGGAGATTATCTGGACGGTTATCCCGATCCTGTTGCTGTTGGTGCTTGCGGTTCCGACAGTATCCTACACATTCAAACATTCCAAGAACTACAACCAAGACAAAGATGCCGTTCATGTCAAAGTAACCGCTCACCAATTCTGGTGGCAATTCGAGTATCCTGACCTTGGCATTGCGACTGCGCAAGAGCTGGTCGTTCCTAAGGATAAAATTATTGCTTTTGACCTCGTTTCTGCAGACGTAGCTCACGCGTTCTGGGTACCATCCCTCGGCGGTAAAGTCGATACAAACCCAGGTATTCACAACACGCTTTACTTGCAAGCGGATGAAATCGCTACATTCCAAGGTAGATGTACGGAGCTCTGCGGCGCTTCCCATGCCTTGATGAACTTTACCGTAACGGCTAAATCCCAAGCGGACTTCGACGCATGGGTGAATAAAATGAAAGCACCTGCAACTGTGCCGGCAACCGCACAAAAAGGTGAAGAGCTTTTCAAAGAAAACTGCATGTCTTGTCACGCGGTTAACGCAAGCGGCCCTGGGGTTGCTCCTAACCTGAAAGGCTTTGCAGATCGTGATACGCTAGCGGGCATCTTGGAACACACGCCTGAGAACATGGCGCTTTGGATACATAATCCGCAAGAGCAAAAACCAGGCAACAAAATGCCAGCCTTCGGTAAAGAAGCAGGCGGTAAACTTGATGACGGTCAAATCAACGAAATCGTCAAGTATCTTCAAACTTTGAAATAAACTCTTGATGTAAGGAGGTTCATACGTTGGCTCACTCTCATCCAGTAAAAAAACATACCGGCCTGATGGATTGGCTCACAACCGTCGATCATAAGAAAATCGGTATTCTGTATTTAATCGCGGGCGGGTTCTTCTTCCTCATCGGCGGACTTGAAGCGATCCTAATTCGGATTCAGTTGGCTTATCCGGATCAACACATCTTCGTCGGCGATGCATTTAACCAATTGACGACGATGCACGGTACAACGATGATTTTCTTTGCGGCGATGCCGGTCATCTTCGCATTTATGAATGCGATCGTACCTCTGCAGATTGGTGCAAGGGACGTTGCGTTCCCGTTCGTTAACTCACTCGGTTTCTGGTTATTCTTCGCCGGCGGCGTGCTTATGAACACAAGTTGGTTCCTTGGCGGTGCACCGGATGCAGGTTGGACGGGTTACGCTCCGTTATCCTCAATCCTGGATACCAGTTGGGGTCAAACGCTTGAAAACAACATCCAAGGTACGGACTTCTATGTGCTTGGCTTGCAAATTGCCGGTATCGGTACGCTAATCGGGGGGATTAACTTCCTTGTTACGATTATCAACATGCGTGCTCCTGGTCTGACTTACATGCGTTTGCCAATGTTTACATGGGCAGCGTTCGTTACTTCCGGTTTGATCGTTCTTGCCTTCCCGGCGATTACGGTTGCGCTCGTTGAATTGATGTTTGACCGTATCTTTGGCGGTGCGTTCTTCGATGCAGCCAGAGGCGGTAACAACGTATTATGGGAGCATTTGTTCTGGATCTTCGGGCACCCCGAAGTTTACATTTTGATTCTTCCAGCTTTCGGTATTATTTCTGAGATTGTTTCTACTTTCTCGAAAAAGCGTCTATTTGGATACAGTTCCATGGTATTCGCGACTGTATTAATCGGTTTCTTAGGCTTCATGGTGTGGGTTCACCACATGTTTACATCAGGTCTGGGTCCAGTTGCGAACTCCATCTTCTCCATTGCAACAATGGCGATCGCGGTTCCAACAGGGGTTAAAATCTTTAACTGGCTGTTTACGCTTTGGGGTGGACAAATCCGTTTTACAACAGCGAACATTTTCGCGACAGCGTTTATTCCAACGTTCGTTATGGGTGGTACGACAGGGGTTATGCTCGCGATTCCAGCAGCGGACTTCCAATACCACGATACGTATTTCGTCGTAGCTCACTTCCACTATGTAATCGTTGGTGGTCTCGTACTTGGCTTGTTCGCAGGTCTGTATTACTGGTGGCCAAAAATGTTCGGTCGTATGCTCAATGAAGGACTTGGTAAACTTCATTTCTGGTTGTTCTTCATTGGCTTCCATTTGACATTCTTCCCGCAGCACTTCTTGGGTCTGATGGGGATGCCGCGGCGCGTATTTACGTATCAACCGGGTCACGATCTTGAAGTAGGGAACTTGGTATCTACGATCGGTGCATTCTTCATGGGTATCGGTATGATCGTATTCCTGATCAACATTATTGCAACTGCTAGAAAACCGAAGACAGCTCTTGCAGATCCATGGGATGGCCGTTCGCTTGAGTGGACGATTCCTTCACCTGCACCGGAGTATAACTTCAAACAAACGCCGCTTGTTCGCGGACTTGACGCTTTCTGGAAAGAGAAAATGGCAGGCAACAAGGAAATGACGCCGGCTGAGCCTGTAGGTTCCATCCACATGCCGTCCGCTTCGATTCTTCCGCTTGCTATGTCAGTTGGTTTATTCATCGCAGGCTTTGGCTTTATGTACAAAAACTACTATGTAGCTGGTGCCGGCATTCTGGTAACGCTTATCTGTATGTTCCTTCGTTCCGTGTACGACGATCATGGTTGGCACATTGAACCGGAAGAACTGGAAGACGATCATAAGGGGGTAAAGGCATGAGTACTCATCACACGGGCGCACTGCCTGCTAATCCGGAAACGGCTACCCTCGAAGGGAAAAATAAGGTTCTTGGTTTCTGGTTGTTCCTTGGCGCCGAGGTAGTTTTGTTCGGTTGCTTGTTCGCAACGTATATCGCACTTCGGAACTCGGTTCCGGACGGTCCGACAGCGGAAGAAATCTTCAAGCTGAAAACCGTTGGCTGGTCGACGTTCATTCTCTTAACATCCAGTTTAACAAGTGTTTTCGCTACTATGGCGATGCACAAACATAAGCTTGGCCAATTGCTGGCCTGGCTGGCAGTAACTGTTGTGTTAGGGCTTACGTTCCTTGGACTCGAGATTTACGAGTTCAATGAATACGTGCATGAAGGCCACAAATTCGTAACAAGCGCATTCTCGACTTCGTTCTATACGCTGGTCGGATTCCATGGAGCGCACGTTGCTTTCGGGGTTTGCTGGATTACCCTCTTGATTATACAAGGTTTGAAAAAAGGCTTAACCGTCGTGACGGCTCCTAAGTTCTATGTAGCCGGTCTATACTGGCACTTTATCGACTTGGTATGGGTATTTATCTTCACGGTCGTTTACTTGATGGGGAAGGTGGGTCACTAAGATGAGCAACTCTCATGATACATCCGCACCTAGCAAACGCGTCAAGCATGAATCGCCTGCAAATCACTACTTGTCTTACATTATCTCGATCTTGCTGACGATGTTGGCATTCGCTGTCGTCCTTTACGGAGATCTGGATCGTTCGTTTATCTTGATTTTCATTGTTTCCCTGGCCATCGTGCAAGCAATCATCCAGTTGTTCTTTTGGATGCATGCCAAAGAGAGAGGGCACTTATTCCCTCTCATCTTTATCGGGGGCGGAGCGATTGTTGCTCTTACTGGGGTTATTACGGCAGTATATTGGGTATGGTGGTAGTAAGCGGGAAGAGGCAACTTTGTCTAGGCAAAGTGCCTCCTCTTTTTTTAATCGGAAATGTATCGGTTTTCACTCGGATTGATTGAAAGGAGTAGCGTGCAGGTATGAGTCAGATTGGTGATTTTTTTGATTTGTGGAGTCCTGTTGTACTGTTGGTCGTCGTGGTAATCGGCTATCTGTATGGTCGATTTGTCGTAAAAGGAAATGGGAGTTCCACAGATCGTGAGCCAATTTCGCTTGCGCAGCAGTGCTCCTTTTACGCGGGGCTTGTTCTGTTCTACATTGGGCAAGGAAGTCCGATTAATTATATCGGACATCACTATCTGTTTAGTATGCACATGCTCCAACAGACATTGTTATATCTCGTTGTGCCGATTCTGATCTGGGTGGGCACGCCGGGTTGGCTGCTTCTAGCTTGCATGCGGAATAAGGCGTTCCGCGGCATCTTTTCCTTTTTCACGCGTCCGCTAATCGCTTTGTTTATGTTTAACATGTTGTTCTCGATCTACCATATGCCGTTTATTATGGATTACTTGATGAAGAATGATGTGTGGCTGCTTGCCTATCATGCTGTGCTCTTATTCTCAGCTTTCATGATGTGGTTCCCGGTTTTCTGTCCGGCTCCAGAACTGGCGCGTTTGAGCGATCTTATGAAAATGGCGTACATTTTTGGCAATGGCGTCTTGCTTACACCGGCTTGCGCACTCATCATTTTCGCAGATACGATTATTTATGATATGTACGACAATGTGACGGTTCCGTTTGCCCACTTGTCTCCGCTGGATGATCAGCAGCTCGGCGGTGTCATTATGAAAATTTTGCAGGAGATCATCTACGGATCGACACTCGCTTTCATTTTCTTCCGTTGGTATCGCAGAGAGCGCCGGGATGAGGACGATTTGAACCCCGTTGAAGCACCGGACAATCCTCAAGGCGGGAACTTGAATCGCGCTTAAGCAGAAAGGAATAGTCGCATGCACATTTTACCAACAATTTCGACCATGTTTATTGTGATTTCGGCCATTTTTGTTGGATTTGGTTGGTATCACATTGTGAAAGGAAACCGGGAAACGCATCAAAAGCTGATGGTGTTCGGTGCGATCTTCGCGCTGGCCTTTTTCCTCATCTATATGTCCCGCACGCTGTTTGAAGGCAATACGTCCTTCGGCGGTCCGGAAAGTCTGAAGCTGCCGTATCACCTGTTCTTGTTCTTCCATATCGCGCTGGCGACGCTCGGCGGTGTGTTGGGGCTCATCACGTTGTGGTATGCGTACAAGAATAAGTTCTTTCAACATAAGCGCATCGGCCGCGTGGCCGCGATTGTCTGGCTCTTAACTGCACCAACTGGCGTAATCGTCTACATCCTGCTGTATGTGATGTACCCGGGCGGTACGACGAAGCCGGTCATCGATGCGATTTTCGGCCTGTAAATAACGTTAACCAAGCACCGAATCATGTGAAATTCACGTGGTTCGGTGCTTTTTTTGTGTTTTTCAACATGGCATTTCCGAAATGTGCAATTTTCCGTTCGGAATTCGGCATGCATTTCGCCTTTTTGCCCATAGGTATCTGCCGCTCCGTCCGCTAGGCTAGAGGAAGAGATGCATCTCACCTAAATTTATAGCGGAGGGTCAACGAATGAAGAAATTGTTAGCTTCTACCATGATTGTCATGATGATCGGAACAACGGTTGCTTGTTCCACGAAGACAGAGACGACTGCGCCGAAAGAATCGACAGCGCCAGCTGCCGCCGCAACGACGACGTATCCAATCCAAACCGATAAGACGCTTACTTATTGGGGAGAGTTGACTGGCAATATTACGGGTGTGAAAACAACGCACGCAGACGTCCCTTTCTTTCAAGAATGGCAAAAAGTTACCGGTGTGCCGCTTAAATTCATAGCGCCGCCTTCGGGTCAGGCGAAAGAAGGACTTAACGTGATGTTGGCCTCCGGTGATCTGCCGGATATGATCGAATATAACTTTCTTACGTTCCCAGGGGGACCTGAGAAAGCCATTAAGGATGGCTACATCCTGAAATTGAATGATGTGATCGATAAGTATGCGCCTAACCTTAAGAAATATTTGAAGGAACATCCTGAAGTCGACAAAATGATTAAAACGGATAGCGGAAGCTACTATGCGTTTCCTTTCATTCGGGGAGATGAATATCTCCAAGTCTTCCAAGGTCCAATTATGCGTAAGGACTGGTTAGACGAACTGGGGCTCCCAGTGCCTGAAACCATGGATGATTGGACAACTACCCTCAGAGCGTTCAAAGAGAAGAAAGGCGCGGCCGCTCCTCTGACTTTTAACAGTAAACCGAATTTCTTCAATGATTCTTACAATGGAGCGTTTCTTGGCGCATTCGGAGTGAACCGCAACTTCTATCTAGACAATGGAGAAATTAAATTTGGTCCAGCCGAGAACGGATATAAGGAGTACTTGGCACAGTTCCAGCAATGGTACAAAGAAGGCTTGCTGGATAAAAATATTGCAACTGCCGATTCGAAAGCGGTAGATAGCAGCATCGCTTCCGGCGGTACGGGAGCAAGTATCGGCAACGCCGGAGGCGGTTTAGGGAAATGGCAGCCGCTTGTTCAAGCCAAAGACCCGAAAGCCGTATTGGTAGGCGTCCCTTACCCTGTGCTCAAGAAAGGCGACACACCGCAATTCGGACAGAAGAGCTCGGCTTATGACACCGGCGGCATGGTTGCGATTACAGCGAATAGCAAGAACGCTGAGCTCGCCGCCAAACTGCTGGATTACGGATATAGCGAAGAAGGCCACATGTTCTTCAATTTTGGTAAAGAAGGCGTCAGCTACAACATGGAGAACGGCTATCCGAAATATACGGATTTGTTAATGAAGAATCCGGATAAATTGGCCCCGGCGCAAGCCATGTCGCTGTATACCCGCGGCAGCTATAACGGACCGTTTGTGCAAGATAAGCGATATGTGGAACAATTCTACACCATGCAGTCGCAGCGTGACGCGGTGAACGTTTGGAAGAAAACCGATGCAGATAAACATAATCTGCCGCAGATTACACCTACGCCGGAAGAAAGCTCGGAATATGCCAAAATCATGAGTGACATTAATACATTGGTTGATGAAATGACCTTGAAAATGGTATTAGGATCTGAATCCATTGATCAGTACCCGAAATACTTGGAAAAAATGAAGTCCTTGAAGCTGGATCGCGCCATTGAAATTCAAAAAGCAGCGTTGGATCGCTACAACAAACGTTAATAAAGGGACAGGGCGGAGAGAGGTGACTCTCTCCGTCAACTCAGAATGAGGTGAGGGAGAAGATGGAGAGTACTCAACCGCTACTAAGTAAGTCGCAAGTAAAGAAAAAAACGCGCAGCAATCGATTTGTGCATGATTTTATCATGAATAAGTATTTGTATTTGATGATGGTTCCTGTCATTCTCTATTACATCGTTTTTCATTACGCCCCCATGTATGGTGCGTTAATTGCTTTCAAAGATTACTCCCCCATGAAAGGAATCATGGGCAGCGATTGGGTTGGCCTCAAGCATTTTAAAGATTTTTTCGGCAGTTTTTACTTTTGGCGTATTTTAAAGAATACGCTTGTCATCAGTCTGTACTCACTGGTTTTTGAATTTCCAGCGCCAATTATTTTGGCCTTGTTAATAAATGAAGTGCGAAGCAAAGCGTTTAAGCGTGTCGCTCAGACGATTACGTACATGCCTTACTTTATTTCGCTCGTTGTAATTTGTGGAATTATCACCGATTTTACAAATGCCGATGGTGTTATTAATAAGCTCATGATGCTATTTGGATATGATGGCCAAGCGATGCTGCAGAAGCAGGAATTATTCCGGCCTATTTATATTTTATCTGAAATTTGGCAGCGGATCGGTTGGGAATCCATCATCTATATTGCTGCATTAATGGGGATCGACCAGGAGCAATATGAAGCTGCGCATATGGATGGAGCGAGCAGATGGAAGCAGATCGTTAACATCACCTTGCCGGGCATTATGCCGACCATTACGATCATGCTTATTTTGCGAATGGGCAATTTGTTGAACGTGGGCTTCGAGAAAATTATTCTTCTGTACAATCCGGTCACCTATGAAACGGCAGATGTCATCTCGTCATTCGTCTATCGCAAAGGGTTACTTGAATTCGGCTGGAGCTATAGCTCGGCAGTAGGCTTATTCAACTCGGTCATCAATCTTATTTTGCTGGTTACAGCCAATTATATTAGCCGCAAAGTCAATGAAAGCAGCTTATGGTGAGGTGGAGCGAATGAAAAGAGGCACAAGTATTTTTGAAAGATCTTTCGATGTCGGCATTTATCTGATACTCACATTTCTAGTTATTGTCACGTTATATCCGTTGCTCTATGTGATCCTGGCTTCCTTCAGCGACGCAGGTCAGCTCATCACGCATAAAGGATTTCTGTATAAGACACTAGGTTTCAGCGTGGAGGCCTATAAGGGCGTATTTAAAAACCCAGGTATACTGATTGGATACCGAAATACGCTGTTTATCGTTGTGGCTGGGATCATCGTGAACATCTTCATGACTGCGTTAGGGGCTTACGTGCTTTCGCGGAAAAATGTCCTTTGGAATAAAGGCTTTATGCTGATTATTGTGTTCACGATGTTCTTTCATGGCGGACTCATTCCTTTATACTTGACGGTGAAAAATGTAGGCCTGCTTGATTCGTTATGGGCGACGATTATCCCGTTTGCGATCAGTACCTTCAATCTCATCATCATGCGCACCGCCTTCATGTCTGTACCCGATAGCTTGGAGGAATCCGCTAAAATTGATGGTGCGAATCACTTTACAATCTTGTTCAAAATTATTATTCCGCTTTCCATGCCAGTCATTGCCGTTATGATTCTGTACTATGCAGTGGATAAGTGGAATGCATGGTTCTACGCATCGGTATTTATTAAAAGCAGAGATCTCTTTCCGTTACAACTTGTACTCCGTGAAATATTAATCGCCAACTCAACGGACGGCATGTCAGCTGGGGCGGATGCGGCAGATCGTTACCAGATTGGTGAAACGATTAAATATGCGACGATTGTTGTCGCAACGGGACCTGTGCTTTGCATCTATCCGTTTGTTCAACGTTATTTTGTCAAAGGGGTTATGGTGGGTTCCTTAAAAGGGTAAAATCTGCGGTATACCGACTCTGTTTGCGCTTTTATCAATCCCATTTGTCATATTGGACATTCCTCCCCCTGCAAACCGAGGTATAATAAGGAGCAGTGAAGTCAATCCTTTCATTGAAATTTCAACGTGCAGCGGGAGGAGATCCAGGTGAAGCTCGGGTTTCTTTGGCGAAAAAGAAAAAGCATTATGTTCACATGGCTCATCTCTTACAGCGCGGTGTTGTTCGTGCCGATGATGATGAGCATCATCATTTATATGCAATCCAGCCATGCTTTAAAAAGTGAAATTCATCGTGCCAACGATTCGCTGCTGAAGCAGGTGCGCTACACGATTGATACGCAGTTCGATTTGATGAAGCGGTTAAATATGGAAGTGACGTGGAATACGAAACTGCAAAGCTTGATGTACTCGAACGTGCGGTCGAGCGACGATCAGTTTTTAGCTTTTCAGCTGGTGAAAGACTTTCGGACCTACCAGACCTCTTATGCGACCATTGACGAGTTTTATGTCACGTGGGATCAAGAGGGAGCTATTCTCCGTCCGGGGAATGTGCGGGATATGAAGACGGCGTTTGAGACGATCCATAATACCGGCACGATCCGGTACGAGCAGTGGATGGATAAAATTCATCATGCTGCGAGCAATCAGTTTATTTTGCTGCCGCGTATGGAGGCGGGGCCCTCGGCCACTTCGCTTGCGTATATTACGCATCTGCCCAACGATCTGAATGGCAAACAGACCGGGACGGTCGTCGTGATGGCGGATCTGGAGCGTTTTCAGAAAGCGATTGAGAGCATTTCCGGGTTCAGCGGCGGGCAAGTTGTGATTTTAAATAAGGACAATCAAGTTCTGCTCTCCAACATGCAGGCGGAGGTCAATCCGCATCTGAGTCTGGATCAACTGCAAAATCCCGATCAGGTGGTGTACCAACCGGCGCAGAACGGAGATTCGGAGCTTTTCTATATTCAATCGGCGGTGTCGGATTTGAAGTATGCGCTTCTCATTCCGAGCAGCCTTTATTGGGAAAAAGCGGAGTATGTTCGCAAATTTACGTATATTAGCATTATTATCTCGCTGCTGGGCGCTGTGGTGTTGACGTGGTTTTTCATGCGTCGGAACTATTCGCCGATTCAGCGGCTGGTACAGCTTTTTGCCGATAAAAAAGATGAGGCTAGAACGGACGGCAACGAGCTGACGTTCATTCAGAGCATGATTTCGCATACGCGAAATGAGAAGGACCAGATCGAGATGCAGCTGCAATCCCATCATCAGGTGCTGCGCTCGAACATGCTGAACCGGCTGCTTAAGGGCCGCATCGATTCGCTCGTGTCGTACGAGGAAGCGTTCCAGACGTTCCATATCGAGCTCCGCTCGAACTATTTTGCGGTGATCCTGTTCGCCGTTGAGAATTCCGATAGTCTTGCTTCGAATTTGCCTGGGATGCATATGGGCGAGCGCCGGAAGCTGCTGCATTTTATTATTACGAATGTGGTGGAAGAGCTGGTCGGTCATCGTCAGCATGCGGGGTATATGGCGGAAATCGACGATATGATGGCGTGTATCGTGAACTTTGGCGAGTCGGAGACAGCCGAGCAGAAGGCGGATCTGGCGTGGATTGCATCGGAGGCGCAGCGGTTTCTGACCCGGTTCCAGATGGATCTGACGATCTCGATTTCCGGTGTGCACCACGGGCTCACGAGCGTGGCCGAAGCTTACGGCGAAGCGCTTGATGCGATGGAATATAAGATGGTGCGGGGCAAAAGAGAGATCATCACGTACGACGAAGTTCATATCGATGAGACGGACAAGCTGCCGCTCGGCTATTACTATCCGCTCCAGGCGGAGCAGCAGATCATCAACCTGATCAAGGCGGGGGATCTGGCGCAGGCATCGGCGAGCATGAACGAGATCATGAATCGCAACTTCGACAAGCCGCTTGTTTCGCTGACGCTGGCGCGCTGCCTGATTTTTAACCTCGTCGGCACGATGGTCAAGGCGATCAACGAGCTGGAGGATGGCGCGAATCAGCCGCTCCTCGGAGACAATCCGCTGTGGATGGAGTCCATCCTTGCCTGCGATACGATCCAAGAGATGCGGCAGGAGCTGCAGCTGCTGCTGGGCGAGGTGTGCACGTTCGCCGCGGCGAAGCTCGAATCGAACCTGACCAAAGAGCGCGCACATGCGCTCAAGGAGCTTGCCGAGAAGGTGATGCGCTACGTTTCGGAGCATTATCAGGATGCGAATTTGAATGTGAATACGATTGGGGAGTTTTTTGCGCTGCGGGGGAGCTATGTGTCCAAGCTGTTCAAGGATCAGACCGGTGAAGGGCTGCTCGATTATATTACGAAGTATCGCATTGAACAGGCGAAGAAAATGATCGGGCAGAAGCAGGATTCAATCGCCGATATTGCCAAGCAGGTCGGGTATAATGAGGCGGCGACGTTCATTCGCGTTTTTAAGAAATATGAGGGGATCACCCCAGGCAAATATAAGGAAACGCACTGAGACGGGAGGTGGATGTACGATGGGGAAAAGATGGCTGCGCAGGGCTGGGCTGCTGGTTCACGTGCTTGCGCTTGTCTTGAGCGGCTGCTCGAAGGGGCCGGCAGCGGATGCGGGAAGCGGGACGCCAAAGTCCTCGACGGATGGACAAGGGCAAGCCGCGGTCACAATGACCTATTGGTCGGAATTGAACGGCAACGCCGCGAGCGTGAAGGCGAAGATTCAGGATATTCCGTTTTTTCAGGAGTGGCAGAAGCGGACCGGGGTTCAGCTTTCCTTTATTCAGCCGCCGGCGAATCAGGCGAAAGAAGCGATGAACGTGCTCCTTGCCTCGGGTGAGCTGCCGGATATGATGGAGTTTGAGTGGGACAGCATTCCGGGCGGGCCGGAGAAGGCGATTAAGGACGGTTATATTTTGCGGCTGAACGATCTGATCGACAAGTATGCGCCGAACCTCAAAGCGTATCTGAACGCGCATCCCAACGTCGACAAGCAGATCCGCACGGGGGACGGCAGCTACTATGTGTTTCCTTTTATCCGCGGGGACGATCTTCTGCGCACGTATCAGGGGCCGATTATCCGCCAGGATTGGCTCGATGAGCTGGGGCTGCCGATGCCGACGACGATTGACGATTGGCACACGGTGCTGAAGGCGTTCAAGGACAAGAAGGGCGCAGCGGCTCCGCTGACGTTCCTCGGCGTGCCGAATCCACTGTTCGGGCTCGAGGGGGGCGCTTTTGTCGGGGCGTACGGAGTGAAGAAAGGGTTTTACGTAGAGAAGGGCCAAGTGAAATTTGGTCCGATCGAGGCGGGCTACCGCGATTTTCTCGCGACGTTCCGCCGGTGGTATGAAGAAGGGTTGATCGATAAAAATATCGCCTCCGTCGATGCGCGCACAATGGATGCGAATATGATCTCCGGGCGCAGCGGCGCGACGATCTGGAACGCGGGAGCGGGTATCGGCAAATGGCAGCCGATCGTCGAAGAGAACAACAAAGCGGTGAAGTTTGCGGGGACGACGTACCCTGTGCTTCACCAAGGTGAGCGGCCGAAGTTTGGCCAGCGCAGTTACGAATACGTTGGGACGGGCGGCGTCGCGATCTCCAGCCATAGCAAGCATGCGGTCGATGCGGTGAAAATGCTGGACTACGGCTACAGCGAGGAAGGCCACATGCTATTCAACTTTGGCATCGAAGGCCAAAGCTACACGATGAAGGACGGCTATCCGACGTATACGGATTATATTTTGCACAATCCGGACAAGCTGGCACCGGCGCAGGCGCTGGGGATGTATACGCGGTCGAGCTATTTTGGACCGTTCGTGCAGGACGTGCGGTATATGGAGCAGTATTACACGCTGCCGCAACAGCGGGATGCCGTGCGCTTATGGGCGGATACGGATACCGATGCGTACATGATCCCGCTGGTCCCGCGGACGGAAGTGGAGAATGCGGAGTTTTCCTCGATTATGCTCGATATTACGACGCTGGTGGACGAGATGTCGCTTAAAATCATCTTAGGCGTAGAGCCGCTCGAGGCATTCGACAGCTACGTCAGCAAAATCAAAGCGGCGAAAATCGACCGCGCGATTGAGATTCAGAAAAATGCTTTGCTTCGCTCGGAGAAGCTGTGAGCTGAAATTTGGAATGGCCATTAGCAAATTGATGTCACGAATTTCTGCTGGTAACATCATGTAGCCGCTGCTTGAGAGCGGCTTTTTTTCATTGGGCCAGCCCGTTGCGCAGGGCGTACACGACTGCTTGCGTCCGGTCCTCGGCGCCGAGCTTCTGCAAAATATGATGGACATGCGTCTTGACCGTCCCTTCGCTGATGAACAGCTTCGCGGCGATTTGGTCGTTGCGCAGCCCATAGGCCATTTCCTGGAGAATGTCTTTCTCCCGGGGAGTCAAGGGCTCGACCAGCTCGGCTTGCGGTGCCGGAGCTGCGGCGGCGGACGAGGTCGCCAGCTTGGTCAGCACGTGCGCCGCCAGGCCGGTGCGGAACACCGCTTCGCCGCGGTAGACGGCGCGGACGGTCTCGAGCATGTCCTCCGTGTCGGCATCCTTGAGGAGGTAGCCGACCGCGCCTGCGCGGATGCCCTCGTAGATATAAGCTTCGTCATTAAATGTCGTGAGAATGACGATTTTCGTCTGCGGCCGTTGAGCCAGGATGGCCTGTGTCGCCTGAATACCCGTCATGCGCGGCATCTGGACGTCCATGAGGATGACGTCGGGCTTGGTGGAAAGGGCAAGCTTCACGGCCTCCTCGCCGTCGGCGGCTTCGCCGACCAGCGTCATATCGGGCTGCACGCCGATGACGTAGCCGAATCCTTGGCGGATGAGGGTCTGGTCATCGACGAGCATGACTTGGATTGTCGTTGATGGATTCATCGTCGGGAATCTCCTCCTTGTGGAAAGGGATGTGAGCCGTCACTTCAAAACCGACCGGCTCCAGCACGCGGCACTTGAGCGTGCCGCCTTGTTCTTCGAGCCGCCTGCGCATCATGTGCAGGCCGAAGCCTTCGGCGAAGCTGCGCCGCGCTTCGGAAGCGCCGTTATCTTGAATTTGGAGCAGCCAGTGGTCGGAGTGCTGTTCTAGGTGGACTTGCACCTCCGACGCTTCAGCATGCCGGACGGTATTCGTCAGCGCCTCCTGTACCACGCTGAAAATGAGGCGAGATGTGACGGCATCCAGCTCATCCTCGCGGATAGGCGCATGGAGCTCGGTGTGGATCGAGGCAACCGCACCCGTGCGGGCGAGCAGCGCCTGGACCGGGAGCAGCCCGGATTCCGATTGGTCGTCTGCGAGCCCGTGAACGGATGTGCGGATGTCCGTCAGGCCTTGCCTGGCGACGGCGAGCATGCTGTCCAGCGTCTCGGCCGCCTTGGCAGGGTCGCGGCTGAGCATGTAGCGCATCGCCTGCATCTGCACGATGAGGGAGGTCAGGCTGTGCCCAACTGCATCGTGGATGTCCCGGGCAATGCGGGTGCGCTCTTCCAGGACAGCGTAGTGCATGTCCTTGACTGAAGCTTCTTGCAGCTGTGCGTAGGCCGCTTGCAGATCGATGAGATGCTGCCGGTTGCGGGCGTTCGTCTCGTTGCGCTGCATCCGGCTGCGGATGCTGAGGTAGAGCGCGGCGGCGAGCAGCACGAATGACAGCGCGCTGAATAGGTCGGCGCGGCCAAATCGGATGTACAGCGCGCCCGTCACGAACAGCGTCAAAATGACAGGCGCGGCGGAGCGGGCCATCTGAACTTGCAGCAGCGTCGAGATCAGCACGATCGCGCCGATATAAATGAAGCTGGTATCGCGGAGCCAGAAGTAGCCGACGGCGCTTTCGATCAGCAGCAGCGCGATGGCTGCGGTGAGTCGGGGAAGCGTCCGCCATGTTTTGGGCAGAAAGAGTACCGTCGTAAAAGAAATCCAGATGAGGATATGAAGCGAGAGTTGCAAGGCATCTCCGAGGAATAATCGTTTGCCTCCCAGGAGAAACAACAGGATCGCGGCGACAATGAGCAGCCTCCCTGCGAAAGGGAAGGATTTTAAGGACATAGGGATCAACTCCGATAGAAGGCTGTGGGATGCGCATTTGTACAACATTGTAGGGCTTTAGCCGGTCAAAAGCTAGTCAAACACACATTCTCTATCGCTGGATAGAGAGCGCCGTGACGCGGAATCCATCCGGGGATTGGCGCTGAGCTGCGGGAGGCTGCGCTATGATAGGAGTGTCAGAAACACACCATAGCGAAAAGGGAGTGACCGCATGTCTCAACATGCTCAGCATAAGTTCAATTCCACGCAGCTCATCAAAAAAATCGTACCCAGCCTCGCCGTCAACTGGCTCGCGCCGCTGCTCATCTACAACTGGCTGTGCGATGCCGTTGCGTCAGACACCGCCGCGCTGGCCATCAGCGCCTGCGTGCCGGTCGTATGGGTCATCGCTACGATGCTCAAGACCCGCCGCGTCGACTGGATCGGCGTCATGGGCATTGCCGGGCTTGGCGTCGCCCTAGCCTTGTCGATGCTGACCGGCGGCGGCTCCTTGCCGCTCAAGCTGTATCATCCCCTGATCACGGGGACGATCGGTCTCGCCTTCGCCGGCTCCGCCTTGGCGAAAAAGCCGCTGCTCCTGACCGTGCTCCGAGCCGCCAAAATGGGCAACACTGCTCGCTTCGCGGATCGCGCTGTGCATCGCAAACTCACCGCCTTCTCGCTGCTGCTCGGGCTCGGCTTGATGCTGGATGCCGCACTGCACGTCGTGCTGGCTTTTACGCTGACAACAGGCGCTTTCCTGGTGGTATCGCGCTGCGTCACGGTGGGGCTGCTGTTGTTGCTCTTGGTGGTACGGTGGAGTTTGCAGAGGAACAAATAAGCTAGTAGGGGGCGTTCCGCGGCAGCGGAACGGCCTTTTTTGACTATGGAGGAAACGCGGGAGGAGGCTAAGTCAGGGGGATCTGATGTAAACGTATGCAACCCCTCTTATTTTGCTCGTCTGGCCACAAATTCGGAAAATAGAGGTGGTAAACCCCTCTTAACCACGCTCAAACGTGCCAATTCCGGGCTGACCGGCATATGTAAGCGTATCAACCCCTCTTATTTCGTGCAAAACGCCGCCAAAGTCCGAAATAGAAGTGGTAAACCCCTCTTAATACTACAGAAGCGTGTCAATTCCTCGCAGCATCGGCCATCCGCCATCTTCACCAACACGAGTTAGAAAACGGCTTTGCCCGCTGACAAGAGGCAATGGAAAAGCATTGGTAGCACGCGCACGTAAAAAGCCCACAAGTTCCCCTGAGAACCGGTGGGCTTCCCTCCCGCATTAACCTGCCTCCGCCGTCCGCCGATTCACATCCAGGCTGCGGCTCATATACACAAACCCCGCGCACACGAGCAGGACGCTCATCGTGACATAGAACACGGAGCGGAAGCCAAACTCCGCGGCCACATGGCTGCCGATCAGCGGGCCGAGCAGGTTGCCGAGGAACAGCGACGACGTGTTGAAGCCGTACGCCGTGCCCTGGATCTCGCTAGGCGCGAGCTTCATGACGAGTGCGTTCAGCGACGGAATCATGCCGCCGATGAACAGGCCGAGCATGAAGCGGCCGAACAGCAGCAGGCCGACGCCGGGCGCCAGCGCCTGCGGCAGAAAAGCGAGCGCCGCCATCGTCAGCGCGATGACGAGCGTCTTCCGCTGACCGATGCGGTCGCCAAGCCGCCCGAGCGTCGGGGCGCCGAACAGGTTGGCGATGCCTGTCAGCGCCACGATCAGCCCGGCAATCAGCGCCAGGTGCTGGCCAGCATACAGTGTCTTCGCGTAGACGGTCACGATCGGCTCGATGCTCATCATGCCGATCTGGGTGATCAGCGAAGCCGCGAACACGGGCAGCAGCGGGCGGAAAAGCCGCCATGGCGTCCGCTGCCGCGTTTTTTTCGCCTTCGGGGGCTTGCGTTCCTCGCGGATGAACACCATCACGATGACGCTCGCGCACAGCATTAAGGCGCCCGTAAAGAAGAACACATGGCTGTAGCCGAGAAAGCTGGCCAGCAAGCCGCCGATCAGCGGCCCGATCAAGGTGCCGGCGATGGCGCCGGTCTGCAGCGTGCCGAGCGATTTGCCGGAATGCTCGGGCGGCGTCAACGACGCCTGTAAGGATACGGCCATCGAGATGAAGCCGGAGAAGAAGCCGTTGAGCAAGCGCAGCCCCAAGAGCTGCCAGGGCTCGGTGACCAGCCCCATCAGCGCGGTGCAGATCGCCATGCCGAAGCCGGCGCGCAGCAGCATGACTTTGCGGCCGCGGCGATCGGCAATGGCGCCCCAGAGGGGCTGCGTAAGAAAGGACGTGATGAACTGGGCGGCCACAATCCAGCCTGTCCAGCGCACAACGTCCTCGACACGGTGTACCCCGAGCTCGCCGATGTACAGCGGCAGAAAGGGCAGCACCAGGTTCATCCCGCACGTAATGGAGAAGTTCGCACCCCATAGAATCCACAGTGATTTTTTCCAATGTAAGGGGGTTGCCATGAGAGGATCTCCTTTTCCGTCAGTAAGTTCAGTATCATCAGTATCCTCAAGTATAGCATAAAAAAAACGATCCCCAACGGATAGGCCGCTGAGGATTGTCGAGTAAAATGGTTGTTCTGCTAATTATTTGACGCAATAGCGCCGAAGAAAGCTACGAAGAAGAGAATATAAAGCACGATCCCGATGGCGGCCCAAATGAGCGATGCTTTGGCGTAATTCGATTTGGTCGGATTCTCACTCTTGCTGAACGCCCAAACGAATAGAAGCACAATGTTGACAATTGGAATCGCCAGCAGAAAAATCGTGAGCATCCACGACTTCACACTAATGACCGGCGCTTGTTGTTCTTCCATAGGGTACTTCATCTCCCTTCCTTAGTCACATCCCTTTAACTGTATGCCGTGCCGGGTGGAATATGACTGGATATGGAAGGGATTCCCACTATTTCAGCGATAGCTGCCACGCCGAAAAGGTTAGCGGAATCGCTTATCTTTGGAAAATTGCTGCCGATAACTCCGCGGGGACATTCCCTCCAGCTTCGTAAAGCTGGCCGTAAAATAAGCGGCCTGCTCAAACCCTACCTCCTGCGCGATATGGGCGACGGGGAGATTCGTTTGCATAAGCAGCAGCTTCGCTTGCTCGATGCGAATGTGCAGCAGGTAAGCGACCGGGGAGCAGCCGTATTCTTTTTGCATGCAGCGGGCGATATAGACAGGATGAAAATTCAGCTCATCGCCGATCTGCTTGGCGGAGAAGGCTTCGCGGTAATGCTGCCGCAGGTAGGAGGCGGCTTTCTCAGCGCATGTGCGGGCAGCCGACGGCGTCTCGGAGTCCGAAGAGAGGGCGAGCTGCCGAAGCACCTCCTGAAAGACAAGCTGCTCAGACATTCGCACGGAGCTGACATGCGCATGAGGCTGAAGCTGGGCAAGCTGCTCCAACAAGTCGTACATTTTCTCCGGATGCAGCAAAGTTGTATATTGCGGGATCCGCAGAGAGAACGGGGCCACAACAAAAGCCTCGATCTCTCTTTCGCTAACCGGCGGTTCTTCGAGCAGCAGCGGTTCCATCCGGGGATCGTCATGCGCCCAAGAGCCGCTGGCGTGAAAATGCAGCCAATACGTCCACGTAAGCTCCTCACAAGGCTGTGTCGAATAATGATACCGATCAGGCCGCAAAATAATCGCTTGCCCCGGCCGTACTTCGTAGCGGGCATCCTCCTCTCCGATGTACAAGCAACCCGCTGTCGTAATGAGCAGATCGAACACTTGAATGTTGCTTCGGCTCGGGTGATGCCCGCCTTGCGGAATATAACTAAGCCCGCTTGTGATGTAATGAGGGATAGGCGGGACGGTAAAAGTCAGATATGCCATGAAGCCACCTTCTTGCACAAGAATAATGAGGTTGGAATTACATAAGTTTGCGTTGCGATGCTGATACATGAACCTTATTAAACCGTCTATAATGTTGAACTATTGATAGTTTTAATTTTACAACAAAAGAGACGGTGGCGGAGATGGAATCACAAAAAAACAGGTATTCCTTATGGGTGCTGGCTTGGCCCATTTTTATCGAACTGCTGTTGCAGCTCCTTCTAGGCGCTGCGGATACGCTGATGGTCAGCCGCGTGTCGGATGATGCAGTCGCCGTGGTCGGGCTTGCGAATCAGATTTTCCAGGCGGTGATGATTCTGTTCATGACGGTGGCGAGCGGTGCCGGCATTTTGATTGCCCAGAGGCTGGGTGCCGGGAAGCACGAAGATGCGCGCTCCGTCGGCATCATGGCCATTACCATCAGCGGCGCGATCGGCCTTGTGCTCAGCATCGTGCTGTACGTCTGGGCGGTCCCGCTGGCGAGGGTGTTCCAACTCGAAGAGCGGTTGATTCCTCTGGCCCGGACGTACATCTCCATCGTCGGCAGCGGCATGGTGCTTACGGCCTTAACCGCATCGCTAAGCACGGTGATCCGCAATACAGGCAACACCAAAGCGCCGATGGTGACGGCAATCGGAATGAACGCTATCCACGTGTTTATGAACTACGGGTTTATTTACGGTGCGTTTGGATTCCCGCAGCTAGGCCTTGAAGGGGTTGCAGTTTCCACGCTGATCTCCAGGCTGTTGGCGACTTGCGTCCTGTTTTACCTGTTTCTCTCCGTCTTCGAACGGCGCATCGCTTGGCGCGATCTCGGTGCGTTTGACCGCAAGCTTTTTCGCGAAATTCTTAAAATCGGCTGGCCGCTCGGCGTCAATATGTCGTCCTGGGTGCTGTCACAGCTCGCTATTTACGCGTTCCTCGCGATGATGGGGGCGGCAGCCTTGGCGGCTCGCACGTATATGAATACGCTTGAATCGATTTGCTTCATGCTCGGATACTCCATCGCGCTCGCTGCGCAAATCCAGATCGCTCACCTGTATGGGGCGGGCCGCATGGATCAAGCTTATCGCAGCGGCTATCGCGGAACATGGATCGGCCTTGCCCTGGTAGGCTGCAACAGCTTGATTTTGCTCGGGATCGGGCGCAGTTTTCTCGGCTTTTTCACAACGGATGCGGATATCGTGCAGCTCGCTTTATCCTGCCTAGTGCTGACCGCCGTGCTGCAGCCCGGCCGCATGATCAACATGGGCTTCGGCAATGCCCTGAATGCGATCGGGGATACCCGGTTCAACATGGTGATCTCGATTATTTTTATGTGGGGAGCCGCTGCGGGGCTGTCGTACTTCCTTGGCCTGCGGCTCGGTTGGGGACTGACCGGCGTCTACATCGCCATGATGTGCGACGAATATGCGAGAGGCTTGCTGGTCGCGCTGCGCTGGCGCTACCAGAGAAGGAAGCGTCTGAGACTGGAAGCGCACCTGGGCACAGTGGACGCAAGCGTACCGCTCCTCCCTTCGGAGGGCCGCAGCGCATAGGATTTTCCAACCTTCTGCTTCAATATTAAGCCGTTTCGCGTTGCATAATAGTCAGGACGACCGCAGCATGACGAAGCGGCAGCCGACATCGATGCAGCGTGCCGCGGCTTTTCTGGTCTTGTAAAAGTTTTCTCCTCTCCTCGGCTCTGGTATGATGAGGAAAAACGGGATGAGGGAGTTTCGCGCATGAACATAAGCAAGTTGATTGTTGTTGGCATCGTTGCCCTGAGTTTATCTGCCTGCGGAAATAACCATAATGATACTGTAGCGCCATCGTCGTCCGCGGCGGTTAAGGCGGATTCCGCAAATGTTGCAACCCTGTATCAGAATTACTGCATGTCCTGCCACGGCACACAGCTGCAAGGCGGACAAGGTCCGAACCTGCAAAAAGTCGGAGAACGTCTCGACGAAGCGGCCATTATCAAGCAAATTCAAAAGGGCGGAGGCGGCATGCCCCCGTTTCAAGTTGCCATGAAGGACGAGGAGTTGAAAGCACTCGCATCCTGGCTTGCACAGCTTAAATAGTGACAAAGATTGGAAGGGTTAAGCTGCCATTTAGGCTGCCTACACAATTTCTTCACATTTGTCATGTACACTAGGGGCAATAGGAGAGTGATGGAAGGTGCAGCACTTGAATGGACAGTCCCAGCAACGTGTGAAAAAGAAAAAAGCTTCACCCAATCGTCTGGGAGCAACACTTACATTAATTTTATTTATGGTTGGCTTGCCTGTTCTGTCCGTCATCGGCATGGAATTTCTGGAAAGAGGCTCCATGTCCCAAACGATGTCGTGGCTTACGGCAAATCAACCGTTATTTGTTTTAAACGTCATTCTAACGTTTTGCCTGTTGGCGCTTGTGTACGCCCTTGTCGGATCGCTGGCTATTTCCGGTGCGATTACGACAGCAGTGCTGGGATTGATGGCCTTGATTTCGTATATGAAAGTCAAAATGATTGGCGAACCGTTCTTCCCTTGGGATATCCTGCTCAATAAGGAAGGCATGGACATCTCTTCGCTTGTAACGGGCAAAGCCGCCCTGATCCGGATTATCGCCGTTATCGTGATCGTGCTGGCCGTGTTGGCGCTGCGCTGGATCATTCCGCGCGTGACGATTCCGGTCGTCGCCCGGGCTGCGTTGGGGCTGATCTCGCTGTATGCGCTGTACGCTTTCGGCGTCAAGACACCGCTCGCAAGCAAAATGATTAACCATGCAGGCGTGAGCGAAATCGTCTGGGATCAGCAGCAAAACTATGCGAACAACGGGCTTGCCCTGGCGTTCACGCTGAACGTCAAGAACTCGATCGTGCAGAAGCCCGATACGTATAACGAGACGGCGATTGCCTCCGCGGCGGCGGGGATTGGGCAGGCGGAAGTCAGCGGCGCGACGAGCGCAGGGCTGAAAAAAGCCGTCAGCTTGCCGGCGGGCAAGAAACCGAACATTATTTTTATCATGAGTGAAGCGTTCTGGGATCCGACGCTGCTGACGAACGTCAAATTTAGCGAAGATCCGGTTCCGACCATTCATCGATTGCAGAAGGAATCGGCGGCAGGCTACCTGCTTTCGCCGCAATTCGGGGGCGGAACAGCCAACGTGGAGTTTGAGGTGCTGACCGGGAATTCCATGAGCTTCCTGCCAGGCGGATCCATCCCGTATCAACAGTACGTTTCCAAGCCGCTGCCGAGTTTGGCCAGTTATTTTGCCGGCATGGGGTATAAGAGCATGGGCATTCACTCCTACGAAGGCTGGTTCTGGGATCGGAACACGGTGTATAAGCAGCTTGGCTTCGAAACGTTCAAGAGCAGCGAGTACTTCACGAATCCGGAGATCAAAGGGTACTTTATCTCGGATGCGGAAGTAGCCCGCAATATCACGGCCGAGACGGATAAAACCGAAAATCCGATGTTCATTTACACGGTGACCATGCAAAATCACGGACCGTACGATGAGCCTCGTTACGGCGAGAATAAATATAAAGCGGAAGGTAACCTTTCCGCACAAGCCAAAAGCATTCTGGAGACGTACACGCAAGGCGCGCACGACGCCGATCAAAGCCTACAAATGCTGATCGACCATTATTCGGAGTCCGATGAGCCGACGATGCTCATCTTCTATGGCGATCATCTGCCGATGCTGGGCATGGACTATCAGGTGTACAAAGAAGCAGGCTTTATCTCTACAAGCAACGCCAATGAATGGTCACTGGAAGAGAACAAGAAAATGCACAGTACTCCGCTTGTGATGTGGTCCAATTTTACGATGCCGAAAGAAGGTCTCGGCACGATCAGCGCCTCGTTCCTAGGCGCACATGTGCTGGATATGCTGCAGCTGCAGAAACCGGCGAACTTTACACTGGACAGCGAAGTAGCGAAACAGACACCGGGGTTGCTCGGCAACCTTGTTATCGACAGCAACGGCGAGCTGCATGCTAAAGAGCCTGAAACGATACAGCCGCTGCTAACTGATTACCGCAACGTCCAATATGATCTGATGTTCGGCAAACAGTTCCTGGCGAATTATATCGACCACGAATATTTGACGAAAAGCTCTCAGCCGAATTATAACACCGAACTCACCGCGGCCGCTGATGGCGAGCATGCGGAAGCGGAAGGCGCAGGTAGACCTGCGGCAAGTCAATAGAAGAAGCTCCGCTCCCTGACAGGGGGGCGGAGCTTTGTTAGTTTCGCCCCCAAAATAATCCTTGCCACTCCCAGGGGAATTTTGGTATTATATTCTTCCGTCTCTACGCGGCGGCTGCACGACAACTGGCTGATAATCGATTCAATCAGGAGGTGTACCATGCTTTTCGCGGTATTAGCGCGCAAGGCTTATGCAAGAAATCTGCAATACCGAGGCTCTCATTTGCTTCATAATCTTGTCAGTATGGTATTCGGCTACATCTACGCCAGCATCTGGTCGGGGCTGGGCAGCGATGCCTCGCTCGGCGAGTACGGCGCGCAAGGCATGATCGCCTACATCGCTTGCAATCAAGCGATTCTGTGGGTCACACAGTTCGGCACCAACGGTCTCGGACTCGAGCAGGCGGTGCGAACGGGGCAAATCGCGGTCGATCTCATGCGGCCGGTGCATCTGTTCTATCAGGCGATGAGCCGGGAATGGGGGCAGCTTGCCTATCAATTTCTATGGAAAAGCGTTCCGATCTACGTCCTCTACATCTTCATCTTCCACTTACAGCTTCCAAAACAGCTCAGCATGTACGCCTGGGCGGCTATTGCGCTTCTCTGCGCAGCTTATATTTCCATCTGCATGAATTACTTAATCGGCGCCATGGCGCTGTGGACAACCGAATCCCGCTGGCTGTACTGGGTCAATTATGCGTTCAGCATGCTGTTATCGGGCTTTTTTATTCCGGTCGAGTGGCTGCCGGCATGGCTCCGAACGATCAGTCACTACACGCCGTATCCGTTTCTGCTGTACTATCCGACGCGCATCTACCTTGGTATGGAGCACGACAGGACGGTTATACTCGGCTCACTCCTGTGGGGCGCGATATTCACCGCAGCGTGTCTCGGACTGACGCGGTTGGTGCGCCATAAACTGGAGGTGCAGGGCGGATGATGTCGATTAAGCTCTATCTGCTCCTGATTAGGGCGAGCATGCGCAGCCGCATGCAGTATAAAATGAATTTCCTGTTTAGCATGGCAATGGCGTCCTGCGTGCATGTGTCGGAGTTTCTCATGGTGGCGCTCGTCATGATGAAATTCGGCTCAATCAAAGGCTGGTCGCTTTACGAAGTGTGCTACTTGTACGGTATTATGATGCTCTCGCGTGCGATTTATCGGACGTTGGCTTCGGATGTGCATCACTTGGAAAAATATTTGGTCTCCGGCGATCTCGACGCCCTGATTATCCGACCCATCCCGGTCTTGCTGGCGCTCATGACGCAAAATGCCAAAATCCTGTTCGCCGAGCTCGGCCAAGGCACCATTCTCCTGGTCATCGCCATGCGAGCGCTGATGGGGCAAGGGCAGATCGGCTGGGAAGCCATACCCCTCACCGTGCTGGTCATTCTGTCGGGCGCGGCCATTCTATTCGCGATTGGACTCGCAACTTCGGCCCTCGGCTTCTGGCTGACGCGCATCGAATCGCTCCAGAACATGACCGAAGACGCTTCCCAAACTGCGGCTAGATATCCGCTTTCGCTGTATCCAAAGTGGCTGCAGACAGCTTTTCTCGCGGTGGTCCCGGTCGGTTTCGTAAATTACATCCCGTCCTTATTCATTCTGAGGCATGACGGCGGCCTGCTGTTCCTCCTCGGCACTGTCCTGGTTGCAGCGCTGGCCCTCTACCTTGCCATGCAGCTATGGAAGCTGGGACTGTCACGTTATCAAAGCACAGGCAGTTAGATCTCGCTAGACGTTGCTGCATCGCATAGACAACCAATAACAAGGAGGATCGAACGCATGATTTCGGTCAAGCACATACGCAAAACATTTCAAACCCCCGTCCGGCAGGAAGGCCGGTTCGGCGGGCTGCGCACCCTGCTGTCGCGGGCCTATCTGGAGAAGGAAGCGGTCAAGGATATCTCCTTCGAGATTGAAACCGGCGAGTTCGTCGGGTATATTGGACCTAATGGCGCAGGCAAATCGACCACGATCAAAATGCTGACCGGCATCCTGCACCCGACGTCGGGCGAGGTGCTCATTCACGGGCACAGCCCGCAGAGGCACCGCAGGCATGTGGTCCGGCAGCTCGGCGTCGTCTTCGGCCAGCGCAGCCAGCTGTGGTGGGACTTGCCGGTGAAGGATTCCTATGAGATCCTGATTGCGATGTACCGGATCGACAGCGCCGCCGCGCAGCGGCGGCTGGGTGAGCTGACCGAGCTGCTGAACCTGAAGGAGCTGCTCGAGATGCCGGTGCGCAAGCTGTCCCTCGGACAGCGGATGCGGGCGGATCTGGCGGCGTCGATGCTGCACGACCCGGATATTTTGTTCCTTGATGAGCCGACGATCGGGCTCGATGTGGTGGCGAAGCGGAGCATTCGCGGCTTCCTGCACACGCTGAACAAAGATTTCGGCAAGACGATCCTGCTGACGACGCACGACATGGACGACATTGAGCAGCTCTGCGAGCGCGTTATTGTCATCAATCACGGGCAGATCAGCTATGATGGCTCGATCGGCAGCTTGCGGGAACGAATCGGGCTTCCGACCGTGATGAAAGTGACCTATCGCGGCCGTGTACAAGTGCCGGCACAGTGGGAACTGCCTTTTCAGATTATGGAACAAGATGAGGATTGTCTGACGATCTCCTGCAACCGCCAGTCGCTGAAAGCGATGGACGTGCTGCGCGAGCTGAGCGCTTGGGGCGATATGGAGGACGTACATATGGAAGAACCGCACTTTGAAGAAGTGATTCAAAGCTTATATCAGTAGAGAGGGGTGTCCCGAATGGCGATAGACGCGCAGGAGCGGGAACAGGAAACGAAGCGGGTGGAGAGTGTCAGATCCCGCATGCAAGGGCGCATTGCGGAGCTGCGGGAGACGGTGGACGAGCGCAGAAGCGAAGTGACGGAGATCGGCCGCAGCTTCTGGGACGACATTTCCGTCAACGCGGACAACGCCGACGACATTATCGAGACGGCGGCGAGCATGGCCCAGCAAGAGCACGTCCTGCAGGGCCAGAAGCGCAGCTTTCAGGTCGCCCAGGACGCGTTGTACAAGCTGCTGCGCGTCGTGGATGCGCCGTATTTTGCCCGGATTGATTTCAAGGAGCAAGGGGAGCAGGCTCGGGAAGAAATTTACATTGGGCTGACATCGTTCATTGATCCTAAGACGGACGAGATGCTCGTCTACGACTGGCGCGCGCCGATCGCCGCGCTGTTCTACGATTATCCGCTCGGCCCGGCGACGTACCGCACGCCGGAGATGGATGTCAGCGGCGTGCTGGAGCTGAAGCGGCAGTACATCATTAAGTACGGCGAGCTGCAGGACGTGTTCGACACGGGGCTCTCGATCGGCGACGAGATGCTACAGCGGATGCTGAGCCGCAGCGCCGACGAGAAGATGAGCTCCATCGTGACGACGATTCAGCGCGAGCAGAACCAGATCATCCGCGATGACCAGCACAAGGTGCTGGTCGTGCAGGGCGCGGCGGGCAGCGGCAAGACGTCCGTCGCGCTCCAGCGCATCGCGTACCTCTTGTACAAGTACCGCACGACGCTCAGCGCGGACAATATGATTCTCTTTTCGCCGAACTCGCTGTTCAGCGATTACGTGTCCCGCGTGCTGCCGGAGTTGGGTGAGGCGACGATGCAGCAGACGACGTTCCAGGACTACCTTACGTTCAAGCTGTCGGATCTCGGGCTGCAGCTCGAAGACCCGTATGACCAATTGGAATTTATCCTGACGGGGACGAGCGGCGAACCGGCTTACGAAACGCGCATGCAGAGCATCCGCTACAAAACGTCCGAAGCGTTCCTGCACATTATGGAAGCGTACGGTGAGCAGTTAAAGACAAGCGGGCTGGCGTTTGTGGATTTTGCAGTGGGTTCGAAAGTGCTGATTACCGGGACGGAGCTGAGCGAGCGGTTCTACGGCAAGGCGTCGATCCTCGCGCTCGGCGAACGGATGGAGCAGCTGTCCGAGTGGGTGCTGGAGCGGCTCGACCAGGTGCAGGCCGATGCGGAGAAGCGTTTCTTCCGCAAGCTGATGCGGGAGCCGAAATATATGGGCTCGGAGCCTGAATTGAAAAAAATGGCCCGCGCGAAGGCGCACCGAGCGATTGCACCGCTTAAGGAGCGGGCGCAGAAGCTGGCCTTTGTCGACGTGCTCAGCCTGTACAAAGGCATGTTCGCGAGCGCAGAGCTGCTGCCGGGCATCAGCGTGCAGCTTGGCGAGATGCTGCCTGCCGCCTGGTCGGCCATCGCGGCCTACACCGGCGAAACGCTGGAGCAGGGCATCCTGCGCTACGAAGACGCCACGCCCCTTGTGTACCTCAAGGGGCTCGTCGAAGGGCAGCTGCGCGTCGGCACGATCCGGTACTGCCTCGTGGATGAGGCGCAGGACTACTCGCCGTTCCACTACGCGTACCTGCGCAAGCTGTTCCCCCGCGCGCGCTTTACGCTGCTCGGGGACTGGAACCAGGGCATTTTCGCGCATGCGAATGCCGACGACACAGGCGCGTTCAGCTCGATCAGCGAGCTGATGCAGGAAGCCGAGACGACGACAATCCGTCTCGTCAAGAGTTACCGCTCGACGCGGGAGATCACCGAGTTCGCGTCGGCGATTTTGCCTGGCGGCGAACCGGTGGAACCGTTCGCCCGCAGCGGCGAGCCGCCGCGCCTGACGCAGGCGGCGGACGAGGCCGAGCTGCACCGCCGCATCGCGGAGGCGGTTCAGGCTCGCCTTGACGGCGGCGCGGGCTCCGTCGCCGTCATTTGCAAGACCGAGCGCGAGACGGCGCGCGCGCACGCGGCTTTGAAGCCGCTGCTGCCGAGCCTCGCGCGGATTACCAAAGACACCCTGCACTACGAGGCAGGGGTGATGATTGTGCCCGCGTATCTCGCCAAAGGGCTCGAGTTCGACGCGGTCATTCTGTACAACGCGGGCGCTGCCGTTTATGCGGAAGCTCGCGAGCAGAAGCTGCTCTACACGGCGTGCACGCGGCCGCTGCATGAGCTGGACATTTTTTATCTCGGCGAGCTCTCTCCTTTTCTTGCAGGCAGCTAGACATTCGTCCATACCGGACCGTCCTGCCGGACATATGCTATGACCAGATAAGAATCAAGGTTAGGCAGACGGAAGGGAGGAATCTCCATGTCGCAAGGCTACAATAGCGCAGCTATCGTACTGGTGCTTTTCATCTTGCTCGTTATTATTTTGGCTACGTTCTACTAAGCGTCGTGAGTTGCAGGGCCCCTGGTTCCATTCAGATGGAACCGGGGGCTTTTTGCCGTCCCGCGCATAATTTACCAATGAATAGCGCACGTTAACAAATACCGTTGTCTCGCTGTTCGTACGGATTGCAGGTCGTCTATGAGGGGAAACGAGCCTATGTTTGCTGCCAAGAAAATTACCGCATTTCAACTTTATTGCATTTTTATAATCTCGATTGCGATTACGAATCACGTGCTGCTGATTCCGGTTCTGCTGCGTTTCGGCAAACGCGATGCCTGGGTCGGTGCTGCTGCCTCCCTGATTCCGATCCTGATTTATGCGAGTCTCGTTTACGTGCTCGTTAAGCGCACACAGCAGCAGCATTTTCTCATCTGGATGAGGGAAAAGTTTAATAACCGTCTCCTCACAACCCCTCTTCGTATCGCAATCTGCCTTATTGCATATATACACGCAAGCGTTTCGCTGCGGGATGTTATGGTTTGGACGAAGACGACCTATTTGCCCGGCACTCCGATGCTGATGATCAGTTCGGCTTTTGTGTTATTCTGCTTCTTTGCGGCAAGGGCGGGACTGCGTGCGATTGCGATCTCGACTGGCATTTTACTGCCGCTGGTCGTCGTCCTCGGTTATTTTGTCATGGGGGCCAACTTCCAGTATAAAGATTATTCGCTGCTGACCCCGCTATTTACGCACGGTTATCGCCCTGCGCTCGAAAGTATGTACTTAACCTGCGGCGCTTCTTTTGAAATGCTTGTACTTATCTTTCTGCAGCATCATGCCAGTACCCGGATTCGTTTGCGTGCGCTGCTCATCATTTCCGTCTGCATTCTGGGCTTGACGATCGGGCCGCTGACGGGGGCCATTGCGATTTTCGGGCCGTTTGAAGCTGCGGATCTGCGATACCCCGCGTTTGAACAGTGGCGTATGGTTACGGTAGGAAAGTACATCTCACACCTTGACTTTTTGTCCATCTTTCAATGGATTTCCGGGGCATGTATTCGAACGTCTGCGTTGATGTTTCTCATGATCGATATCTGGGAAATCAATCGTAGAAGAACGCGGACGATTCTGCTGCTGGCGATCTCGGTCTCTCTCGTTATTGACAGCATGGTGCCTATCTCTGACAATACAATGCTTAGATGGATACAGGATATCTATTACCCTTCCATGTTCATTGCGGGGATGGCGGTCATGCTGTATATGTTGGCAGTCACTCTCTTGCCTGGAAAACGGAAGGAGGAGCATGGATGAATGAGACGGATATTCGATATTGGTTTGAACTTTCGGAGGATGTCATTGTCCGTTCGTATCCTTTGACAGCGGAGGAGCCGGAACGGCGTGTCTTATTAATCTACTGCGATGGCATGGTGCAGCTTGAGCGTATCGATTCGCTTGTGCTGCCCAAGCTTTACAGTCTGATGAAAGGAACGAATGATGCGCTTTCCGAGCAGATGGACGTGAGTTCCTTAATCCAACTTCAGAGGCTTACCGGGAGGAACTTGATGGAGCGAATGGGAACGCTGGTGTATAGCGGATTCGTCGTCCTTTTTTTTGAAGAAAGTGAAGAAGTATTCTCTCTGGACATTGCGTCCCCGCCGAATCGACAGCCGGAAGAGTCCAGTATGGAGACGTCCATCAAGGGACCGCGCGATGGGTTTACGGAAAATGTGGTAACCAATATTGCGCTGGTTCGTAAACGGTTGCTGTCCCACAGCATGTGCTGCGAGAAAATCGCGCTTGGACGAAGGAGCAATACGGTGGTGGCGCTGTTGTACTTAGGCGATGTCATTAATCCCGATCTCCTTCAAGAAGTCAAAGACCGCCTGCAATCCATTGATGTTGATGCTGTTATTTCCAGCATGCAGCTGATGGAGCCGTTGTCGGGCAACATTCATTCATTTTTTCCGCTGATTGATGAGACGGGACGCCCCGATTATGTGGCCGATTGCTTGCTTCGAGGCCGGTTCACGCTTCTTGTCGACGGTTCTCCGATTGCGCTCATAGGGCCGGTTAATCTCATGTTCCTTCTGAATTCGCCGGAAGACGTTCACAACCCCTTTACGTTTGTTGCTTTTGAGCGTTTGCTAAGGCTGATCGGCTTGTTCATTGCCATCTTTTTGCCAGGCTTCTGGATTGCCGTTTCCAGCTTTAATCTGGATCAGATTCCGTTCCAACTGGTGGCGACGATTTCCTCTTCTCGCCTAGGACTGCCGCTTTCCGGAGCGATGGACTTTATTGTCATGCTGTTGCTCTTTGAACTGTTCCGGGAAGCAGGGGCGCGTCTGCCCAAGGTCGTCGGGCAAACCGTGACGGTGGTAGGCGGGCTCATCGTCGGAGACGCGGCGATTCGTTCAGGTGTGACTTCGCCAACGACGCTCGTCGTGACATCTTTGTCTACGATTGCGATGTATACGTTGGTGAATCAGAGCTTATCCGGTACGATTACCATTATGCGCGTCCTGATTTTGCTGGCCTCCACAATGTTCGGCATTTACGGTTTCATGCTTTCCGTCATGGGTCTAGTGTTGTTTATGTCTACACTGGAATCGTTCGGGGTGCCGTACTTGACTCCGATAACGCCGCCAATTCGTGGAGAAATTATCAAATCTGTCATTGCCTTGCCCTGGAAAAGAATGATGCGAAGGCCGAAAGACTTGCACCCGCAGGACGATACGAGATCGGACGGGAATCTCTAATGCTGGGGCGCATCGCGGGTAAAGGTATCTTCATTGTTCTAGTCTTGCCGCTGCTGCTGACAGGCTGCTGGGATATGAAGACGATTCAAGATGTCAATTATATGACGGCGATCGGCTTTGATTATCAAGATGGCCAATATATTGTGTACGGGCAGATGCTTTCCTTCGCCAACGTTGCGAAGCAGGAAGGTCAGTCCACACAGGCACCCAAAATATGGGTGGGCAAGGGGGCCGGCGAAACGGTCAGCGCTGCGTACAACAATTTATACAGAACCGCGCAGCAACGGGTATTTTGGGGGCATGTCGGCGCCTATTTATTCAGCCAGGCGGCCATTGAAAAGGCAGGGCTTCGTTTCACGGACGGTTCTATCCGTTTCAATGAAACGCGTTACACCCAATGGATTTACACAACGAATGAGCCGATTCTAGACTTGTTGAATGTCATTCCCTTCTTTGATGTATCGCCCATGAATTCCATTCTCATGCAGCCAGAAGAGAATTACAGACAGCATTCCATGGTGGCTCCGCTTCGGCTTTACAAGGTAAGCAGTCAATTGCGCGAGCCTGGGAATACGGTTAATATTCCAGTGCTGGGTGTCGATCGAACTACTTGGTATGAGAATAAAAAAGAAGATCCTAAGCTCCGTGTCGAAGGGATTGTTGCGCTGACGAAGATGCCGCACTTTGCTGTACTCAGCTTCGATCGGCTTGTTGGATTGCGCTGGATGAGCAACGAAACGGTACGTACAACGCTTCCCATTCATCAAAATGGCAAAGCTGTTGGGGTCATTCGAATTGAAAAGCCCAGAGCCAGCGTAAAGCCGCGGATCACCGAGAATCAAGTTTATTTTGATGTTCAATTGAAGGGCAAAGCGATTGTGGCTGAAGTGCTGAAATATGTCCCGGAACCTGAACTTACCAAGCTCATTGAGGAGGAAATCAAGAAAAATATACGCTACACATTTTCAGAAGGGCGCAAAGTAGATGCCGACGTCTATTCCTTCGAGCATGTGCTCTACCACGATCGGTTTCCAGACTGGGCCCGGCTGACGAATAAGGGCGCGAAAGCTTTAACTGATTTCGAACTTGGCGACATTCAGGTGAACGTACATATCGTTCACTCCGGCATGCTGAGACTGAAGAGGAACGAGTCACAATACTGAGAGAAATGGGCAAGGGACATAGGCGTCCCTTGCTCTTTTTTTGTTCGATGGGTCGTCCCTCAGTTTAGAAAATTTTAAGAATTGTTTTAGGCTTCGTTAAGAGAGGCTTTAGCGGCAATTTAGCCGTGCGGGCTATCATGAAGAACATGGAGGCGCGGGATCACGCGCTTACAAATTCGATGGAACGCCTGAAGGCGCGGAGGATGTCAAATGAATAAAAAGCTTGCTTTGTTAGGTGTAGGTGTGGCGGTCGGCAGTATGATGCTGGTGACTTCGGTTTATGCGGGTGTCGGCGATGCGCCGGGGTATGAAACGTTCAAGGCCGCGGTCAAGCAAACAGCGGCAGTCAGCAATGTGACGCGGAATGTGAATGTGACGCTCGAAGATAACGGAGCGCAAGTCGTCCAAGTGAATTCTGTGATTAAAAGCAGCGGCAATGACGGCGCCGGCAGCGCCGATGTCAAAGTAACGAGCGGCGGCGAGGTGCAAACGATCCGTTTCTACAGCCAGGACGGTCAGCGTATTATGCAGACGGGCGGCTCCGACGTGTATAAAGTGATCGACATCGACGACGCTCATGGGAAGCTGGAAGGGCGCGGCATGCAAAAGCACGAACCATCGCCGGAGGCACTGAGCGACGGAGAACATGTACTGGATGCGCTGGTTGGCAACCTGAAGAACTACGTGACGGAAACGAATGCGGGAACGGGCGGCGGCAAAGAGCTGCATTTTCAATTGACAGGCAGCCAGATTCCTGCCGTGGTGAATACGGTTGGTTCGCTGCTGATCAAGCATGGCGCGATGGCGAGCACGGAGAAGGCTGTTCCTGCTGAAGTGCAGTCGCTAGGGTTTGATGTAGCTGCGCTTCGCGACGCGCTGCCGAAGCTGACGTCGGACGTCAAGTTGGATGAAATCGAAATGAACTCGAGCGTAGACGGTGATCTGCACATCACGCATCAATCGGGCAGCCTGCATGTGTCCGGCAAAGATGCCCAAGGTACGGCGCATCAGCTTGTGCTGCACATCGATATGGCGCTTTCCAGCATGAATTCCACGGTGCCAGATACGGTGGATCTGACGGGTAAAACGGTGGAGCATATCCAGTTCGAGAAGCCGGAAGGCCGATTCGGCCGCGGACATGAAGGGAATCACACGTCATGAGTCCGGTGCTGGAATTGCGCGGCGTTACGAAAATTTTTTCCAATCGACGGGGCATCCACGATATTTCCCTGATGGTTAACCGAGGCGATATCTACGGATTCTTCGGGCCGAACGGCGCGGGCAAAACGACGGTCATGAAAATGCTGACGGGGCTTGCCCGCCCCCAGCAGGGGCAGCTCCGGCTGTTCGGCCATGACGTCGGTACCCGGTTCGAGCAGGCGATGGCGAAGGTCGGCGTCCTGATCGAGACGGCCGAAGCGTTCACGTACATGAGCGCCCGGCGGAACCTGGAGCAGGCGGCGCGCTTCTATCCGCAGCTCCCGAAGGGGCGTATCGACGAAGTGTTAGAGCTGACGGGGCTCAGCCCCTATGCGCACGAGAAAGTCGCGGGCTACTCCCTCGGCATGAAGCAGCGGCTTGGTCTCGCCGCGGCGCTGCTCGGCGAGCCGGAATTGCTCATCCTGGATGAGCCGACGAACGGGCTGGACATCGAAGGGATGGTCCAGATTCGGGAATTGATCGCGAGGCTAGCGCGCGAGCAGGGGATCACGATTTTCCTTTCCTCCCATTTCATCGGGGAAATGGAGCAGCTGTGCAGCCGCATCGGCATCCTGCATGAAGGGCGGCTGATCCGGGAAGCGGCAATCTCTACGCTCCTGCAGGAGCGAGGGACGCTGGAAGCGGCGTACCTGCACGAACTAAACCAAGTAAGGGGGCAAGCAGCCCATGCTTAGTCTAACCGCGAACATTCGCAACGAAATGATCAAAATGGCACTGAAAAAGCGCACCATCGCCTTCCTGGCGCTGACATTGCTTCTGCCGGTCGCAGCCGGCATCCTGCTCTCCCGATTCCAGCAAGGCATCGGCATCGGAGCTTTCACATCGCAGGATTTTCCGATCATGATGCTAGGGATTTTGACGAGCGTCTTGCTGCCGCTGTTCCTGTTCATGAACGCCGCGGACAGCTTCGCCGGCGAAATCGGCGACCGCACGATGAAGAACGTGCTGACCCGCCCAATCACGCGCTTCGGCGTATTCACCTCCAAGCAAGCCGCGCTCGCGTTGTCGGCCATCGCCTACCTGGCTGCCGGCTTTCTCGCCTCGACGCTTAGCTCCTTGCTGCTGCAACACAGCGGCGGCTTCGGCACCGTGCTGAAGTGGCTGCTGGCGTACGGCGCCGCTTTCGTGCCGCTGCTCGTGATCTCGATGCTCGGCGTGCTGCTCGCGCAGTTTTTCCGCAATTCAGGTGCTGCACTGACCGTCTCCATTCTGCTTTATCTGGCTGTCAAGGCGGGAGGTTTTTTCCTGCCGCAGGTGAACCGCTTCTCCCCGACGTCTTATCTGGATTGGCATATGCTCTGGGTAGGCAGCGGGCTTGACTTTGGACGAATCAGCGCGATCTTTATGTTTTTTCTGGCGTGTAGTATATTGTTGTTTACAGCAGGCTTTTATGTGTTTGACCGAAAGGAGCTTTAACGCGTCATGTCGATTCGATTACGGCTAGTCCTGTCTTATATCGCCATGCTGCTCGTGCCGCTTGTGCTGTTCGGGCTAGCCTTGATTTTGTTCGCCATTGCCGCTTTTGGCAGCTTGAAATCCGCCTTTGACGTCGATTTCTCCCATGGGAATCCGGTCAAGCGCGTCATCGAGCAGGAAGCGGAGGATGTCGCTTATCTGAAAACGAAAATCGACGGGGATCCCGACGCGCTGCTGCAGGCGGATTTGCTGAAAGAACTGGAAGATCGTTTCCACAAGCTCAACATGGGACTGATCGTCCGCAAGGATCAAACCGTTACGTATGTATCCCCGTATTTGAAGACGAGCGATTCCGGCCAAGGGCTGCGGCTCCCCCGTTACGGCACGACCGAGCTTAGCTCGAAACCCGGACATTTGGGCTGGGGGGAAGGTTCCCTCTGGATTACCCGCCAGCAAGACTTTTTATTTTCCGATCAGAGTCAAGGGTCTGTCTTCATTTTCTTGAACGGCAGCTCATTTCAAAAATATTTGCACGCGTTCTCCCGATCCGTTGTCTGGACGTTCCTGATTATACTCGTGGGGACGAACGGGGTGCTGACGTACTTCGTCTCCAGGAGTATTATCCGGCCGTTGCGGGCGCTGAGGCGCGCCGCGGAGGAGATCAAGGAAGGCAATCTCAATTTCGAAATCGTGCCGTACGCCCAGGATGAGCTTGGCGATCTGAGCAAAGCGTTTGAAGCGATGCGACGCAAGCTGAAGGAATCCGTGGAGCTGCAGCTTCAATATGAGGAGAACCGCAAGGAGCTCCTGTCCAACATTTCGCATGACCTGAAAACGCCGGTGACCGCCATCAAAGGCTACGCGCACGGCATTATGGACGGAGTGACGAATTCCCCCGACAAACTGGATAAATACATCCGGACCATCTACAACAAAGCGGTCGATATGGACCGGATGATCGATGAGCTGTTCCTCTTTTCCAAGCTAGATCTTGGCAAAGTGCCGTTTCAATTCGAGACAGTCGATCTCGTCAGCTATGTGCGGGATTGCGCGGAGGATGTTCAGACGGATATGGAGAAAAAAGGGGCCGTGTTCCGCGTCGCGGAACTGCCGGATCCACCGCTTCTCGTCACGCTGGATCGGGATAAATTTCGGCGCGTGCTGCTGAACATCATCGAGAACGCGGTCAAATACAGCGATCCGGATCGCTGCGACGTCACCATGCGCCTGTTCGCGCATGAGGGGCATGCCGTCCTCCAGATCGCGGATCGGGGGCAGGGCATCTCGGCGGAGGCGCTGCCGCATATATTCGACCGCTTCTACCGGGCGGACCCTTCGCGCAATACCGCCACCGGCGGCAGCGGATTAGGGCTCGCCATCGCGAAGCAGATCGTCGAGGAACACGGTGGTTCCATTAGCGCGAGCAGCGAGATCGGGCAGGGCACGACGATTACGATCGTGCTGAAGCAGGGCGCGCAGACGCAGGAAGGGAGTGGCGTATGAGTCATATTTTAATCATCGAGGATGAACTGAGTATTGCCGAACTGGAGCGGGACTACCTGGAGCTGAGCGGCTACAGTGTGGAGATTGCTGGCAGCGGCGACGAGGGGTTGGAGCGGGCGCTCAGTACCTCGGTGGATCTCGTCATTTTGGACTTGATGCTGCCGAAGGTAGACGGCTTTGAAATTTGCCGCCGCCTGCGCAGCGAGAAGGATATTCCAATTATTATGGTGTCGGCGAAAAAGGAAGACATCGACAAAATCCGCGGTCTCGGCCTCGGCGCCGACGATTATATGATCAAGCCGTTCAGCCCCAGCGAGCTGGTGGCTCGGGTCAAGGCGCACTTGGCGCGCTATGAGCGGCTGATGGGGCGGCGCGAGGCCCGCAACGATGAGGTGCGCATTCGCGGGCTGTTAATTGACAAAACGGCTCGGCGCGTTTTCGTGAACGAGCGGGAAGCTATTTTTACGACTAAAGAATTCGATCTGCTGACGCATCTGGCGATGAATCCGAATCGCGTGTACAGCAAGGAGCAGTTGTTCGACCTGCTGTGGGGGATGGATGCGCTCGGCGATATCGCGACCGTAACCGTACATATTCGCAAACTGCGCGAGAAGATTGAGCAGGACCCGTCGAATCCGCAATATATTGAAACTGTCTGGGGCGCTGGGTATCGGTTCAAAATTTGATGGTTGCTGTTAAAAATTTGACGCTTTCTTTTTTCTCTCCGAATGTTAAGATATTGTAAACGCAACTATCTAGGAGAGACAGCATTAATGGAACTTATTGTAGATACGGACATATTGTTAAAACTCGGTATATCGGCGATTTTCGGGCTCATCATCGGGCTTGAACGGGAAGTCCGGAACAAGCCGCTCGGTTTGAAGACGTCGCTTGTGATCTGCTTGAGCGCTTGCCTGCTCACGATCGTCTCGATCGAGTCGGCGAATAAATTTGCCGTCGCGGGTCTGCATGTGATGGACCCGATGCGGCTCGCCGCCCAAGTGGTCAGCGGCATTGGTTTTCTTGGCGCCGGGGCGATCATCCGCAAGCACAACGATGTCATCGTCGGGCTGACGACCGCCGCGATGATTTGGGGCGCGGCCGGACTCGGGATCGCCGTGGGTGCCGGCTTTATCGTGGAAGCCTTTTTCGGGCTGGTGCTCATTCTGGTGAGCGTCGTGGTCTTGCCGTTTTTTATCAAGAAAATGGGGCCGCGGCCGCTGCTGATGAAGGATTTGCGCGTAAGGCTCATTGTGTCGCATGATGCGAACATGACCGAGGTGATCAAGGCGATCATCGCGCGAGGCTACCGGATGCAGAGTGTTCACATCAAGGAGCTCAATCAGCAGCACCAGGAGCTCAACTTCATCATCTATGTGGACAGGAAGTACGCCTCCGAGGTGTACGACGAGCTGAAAGCGATGACTTATATTGAAATTGTGGAAGTGGAGACGCTATAACAGCAGTGAGAAGAGGGAACGCGGGGGGTGGCGTTCTTTTTTTTGCCGGAGGGGAGCCCCACTACTGCAAAATATACAGCTAATTTCGCCATTCAAGCCCAAATGTAGAGAGGACCTGCAATAAGTACAGTAAATTTCGGCAAAGAATTGAATGGAAGCGATTACACAGCAATTTGCTCGGAATTTTACTGTAAGAAATGCAGGTCTTTCATGCATTTTGCCCCTTTTCCCTCGAATTACCTGCAGTTTTTGCAGTTGGTGATTGTCCGAGCGCGCCCAAGCGCAAAGTGAGCACAGCAGAAGCAACGCCCCCTTGCATCCCCCTGCACAAAAAAAGTCATATCACCATAATTAAACACAATGGTAAACTTCCTACACGAATGTATATTTAGATTGGGCGCGGTGCGGCCAAGCCAAGCGGTTTAGCCCGCTTCGCATATGCGGGGTTTTGTTTGGAAGATCCGTCGCCGCTTAGCAGGAAATGAGTAAGGAGTGTGGTTATGTTGGTGAAGACAACCTTAGATTGGCCTTCCTTTATGGCTAGACATGATCTGACGTGGTCGGTGAAGCCGATTTCATGGGACGAAGGGGCATTTATCGGCAATGGCGTGATCGGGGCCATGATATATAGCGAGGAGCATCGCGATAAACGGCACGTGCTGCGGTTTGTGCTCGGACGCACGGACGTCACGGCACAGAAACCCGGCGGCGGATTTCCGCCCCGCGTGCCGGTGGGAGAGCTGCACTTGGAACTGACGGGCTGGTACTATCAACCGTCCTCCGTTCGGATTGATTTGTGGAACGCGGAGATGCGGGCGGAGATTACGACAACAGTTGGCACGGTGACCGTCCGCGCTTTTGTTCACAGCGAGGATGCGGTGCTGGCCGTGGAGCTGGAAACCAGCGAGAGCGAGAAGGACGCGCGCATGACCTGGTACGCGTTCAGCGAAGTAGACCCGGTGCTGAAGAATGCCGACGGCATCAACCTGAATCAGTACATTCCGAAGGCGCAAGTTGTCCGGCATACGGCGGCGGATGGAGTAACGATTGGCGTGCAAAAGTTCGACCATGATGGCGGCTGCACGACGGCATGGACGGAATCGCCGGCTGCGAGCTCCCCTCATCTGCGCCGGCTGTGGCTCTCGATCGAAAACGGCTTCGATGAGCAGGCCCAGCGCAAAGTGGAAGCGAATGTGCGCGAGGCAGCCAAGCAGCCGTGGGATACTTGGGTGGAAGCGCACCGGAGCTGGTGGCACCAGTACTATCGCCAAAGCTTTGTGTCCATTCCGGACACGATGCTGGAAGGCTTCTATTGGATCCAGATGTACAAACTGGCTTCCGCAACCCGCAGCGACGGGATGATCATGGACAACCAAGGCCCTTGGCTCACAACGACGCCATGGGCAGGCGTCTGGTTCAACATGAACGTGCAAATGAGCTATTCCCCTGTCTACACATCAGGCAGGCTGGAACTCGGCGAATCGCTTGTTCGCGCTTTTCGTGATAATATGGCGCAGTTGATCCGCAATGTACCCGAGCCTTACCGCGAAGATTCAGCGGGGCTGGGCCGCAGCATGAGCTACGACTTGGCCGGTGAGGTCGGGACCGAAGTCGGCAACCTGACGTGGGTGTGTCATAACTTATGGCGGCATTACCGGCACGCGATGGACAACACGATGCTCGAGGAGCTGCTGTTCCCGCTGCTGAAGCGAAGCGTGCAGTATTACTTGCACCTGCTGGAGCGAGGCGATGACGGCAAATTACACTTGCCGCCGATGATCTCGCCCGAGTACGGGTCATTCCTGCAGCTAACTGTGCCGGATACGCACTATGACTTGGCCCTGCTGCGATGGGGCTGCCAGACGCTGCTGCGGATGTGCGACATCCTGGGCATTCAGGATGCTTCGCAATCCCGCTGGGAAGAGACTCTGGAGCAATTAACGCCGCTGCCTGTCGATGAGACCGGCTTTATGATCGGCGCGGGCCAGCCGCTGGAATTCGGCCATCGCCATTTCAGCCATTTGATGGCGGTCTTCCCGCTGCACTTGCTCAGCGGGGATTCGCCGGAAGAACGGGAGCTCATCCTGCGCTCGCTGCGCCATTGGTTTTCACGCGAGGGAGACTTGCGCGGGTTCACGTTTACCGGCGCCGCGTCCATCGCCGCAGCGGTGGGCGAAGGCGACGAAGCGCTGAAGTATCTGAAAGCGCTGATGCATCTGATCAAACCGAACACGATGTACAAAGAGGCGGGACCGGTCATCGAGTCTCCGCTCGCCGGGGCGGAAGCGATCCACGATATGCTGCTCCAAAGCTGGGGAGAAGAGATCCGGGTTTTCCCGGCCGTTCCTTCCGAATGGAGGGAAGCTGTCTTTCATAATTTGCGGGCCGAGGGCGCATTCGAGGTCAGTGCGGTGCGATCCGAAGGAACTACGGCATGGATTAGGGTCAAAAGCTTGGCCGGACAGCCATGCCGCATACAAACGGATATGCAGGGAGACATTCGGATGTCCGGGGGCACGGCGGTGCAGCTCCGTTCTTTGGGCGGGGGCGTGTTCGAGCTTGAGCTGCCGCAGGGCGAAGAGGCGGTACTCTACAGCGCGGATCATCCCGCCGCCGCCGCTGCTGCCGCGAGCTCATGGGCGATCGAGCCGGTACCGGCGCAGAGCCATTTGTGCGGATATTTTGGCGGACGCAAGCCATGGCGCTTGTATGGGCTGCCGATTCAATAATTTTCCAATAGACACCTAGGGCGTGTCTGAAAACCCGCTCAGGGGCATCTTTCACCACCTTTTCGCCCCCTACTGCGTCACTTTCGCTTGACGTACCCCCGGTACGCCTTCACAAAAGTTCCTTGCATGGAACGAAAATTCGGCAAAATCTGCGGCCCTCGGAGCATTCAGACTCGCCCTGGACAGACCGATCGGCAGATTTGCTGAGCGGTCTGTCTTCATTTTGCAGGCCCAGTTGAAGTATTGATGGCCGGGCATTTTCGATTTTGAGGATGGGGTTCCGGTTTTGATGGGTAGGCAGTCTTAGAGGGGCGGCACATAATAAAGAGGAGGAGAGGGGGCATGCAAAATGGCCAGAATAGTGATTGTTGACGATGAACCGATAATCGGGATTGGGCTCAAAACGTTAATTGGCGAATATGGACGGTTCAGCGAGATTCAGACGTTTTCAGACGGCATGTCAGCGCTCGCCAACATTATGGCACACCCTCCTGATGTGGTGTTGACGGATATTCGGATGCCTCGCATGGACGGTCTGGAGCTATGCCGCAACATTCAGCAGCTCAAACTTTTTACCAAAGTCGCTGTGCTTTCGGGCTACGGGGATTTTGCCTATGCACAAAAATGTATGTCATACGGCGTACAGGAATATTTGCTGAAGCCCGTTACCGAGATCGAGCTCTTTCCGGTGCTGGATAAGTTGCTCGCCGTGCAGGAAGCGGTGCTGGTATCGTTCTCCCATTTTGAACAATGGGTGGATCGTCTGGAGGAAGCGGTCTGGATGATGGATAAGGCGCGGGCCGATGAACTGATTGAAGAGGAAAAGCGGCAATTGTGCTTGGTTGAAACGGACATCCAGCAGTACCAGCGCATTTACGATGCCGTCAGGCTGCTGCTCAAGAAGCTGAACGCCAGAGGGGCGTACAGGTTTGAAACGAACTCGCTCATCGAGGAGAATACGCTTCACGCAATGACCTACGAATGGTTTCAGGCCGAAGTCGGTACCTGGATACAGCGGCTGAGCGAGTACCGGAATCACGAGAGAATCAATGTGCTAGGGGCGGCGCTGCAATACATTGACGAGCATCTGTTTGAAGAGGAGCTTTCCCTGGACAGAGTGGCGGAGAAGCTGGGGGTAACGCCGACGTACTTCAGCCATTATTTTAAGAAAAATACGAACGAGACCTTTGTGCAGTACCGCATGCGCAAACGAATCGATAAAGCCAAGCAACTGCTTGCCGTTCCGCATTACAAAGTCATCGACATTGTAGCCGAGGTCGGTTACGAAAGCTATCCCCACTTCTCCCGGGTGTTCAAAAAAGCAACGGGCCATTCTCCGACTGAATATCGCGGGCTGCTGGGGATTAAGTGATGAATCACAGTCTGATTCGTAAAGTTTACATTTATTTCGTCATCCTAATCACGCTGGCCTTGGTGACGGTGGGGGTCACCGGCTACTGGCGATCATCCAATGCATTGGAGGACCAGTATGAAGGGCTCTTGACGCAAATCGTAGATAATGTCCTGCATGAAACGGATTTATTTTTGAAAAGCTACGAGCGGGCGACGCTTTCGATTATGATCTCGCCGGTCGTCAAAGAGGCGCTGGACCTGCCTCCCAATTCGACATCTGACTTTTATACGTCTGAAATGGCCATGAAGGGCGTATTTCAGCCCGTTCTCATCAACAATCCTGAAATCTCCATGACGTACATCGTCGGATTCAACGGGTTTCAGGCCACGGATTTCAATGTCCACATCGTTCCCTTCAATTACCAAGGGTTCCAGGAATATGTCGAACAACTGAAGGAAGACGAGGATATCAGCGGAAAGCTGAAAATTCAGGACTCGGGGTTTCTGGACGGTCATCTCACACTGATACGCAAATTGGCGGATCGCACGTCATCCAAATCTTTTAAAGGTATTATGGGCTTCGAGCTGAAAATCGGGGAGCTGACGACACTCTGGAAGGGCATCAAGCTCGGAGAATCCGGCTATTTTTTTATCGTCAACGATCGCGGCAAAATCTTATACCATCCGGACCCGAGCCGTATCGGCAAACAGCTGGACGGCATGCATTTCGACACCGTTGAAGCGAAGACCGACCAGGTTTTTGAACTGCCCGGCGAGCCGGGGCGGGTGTTCTTTAGCCGCAAGTCCGACTATTCCGGCTGGACGCTCGTCGCCAGCATGTCGGTCGCGGAACAGAGCAAGCCCATTTCAGACTTGCGGCAAACGACGCTCATCGTCGGCATTCTCACCCTGATTGCTGCTTTATATCTGGCGTATCGGTTCGGTCAATCGATCGTTCGGCCTGTTCGACTGTTGGAAAGTGGGATGCGCAAGACGGCCAAAGGGCAGTGGACGCGTGTGCCGGTTTCCGGAAGCCGCGACGAGATGGATCAGCTGATTATCAGCTACAATACGATGGTTACGCGGTTGGAGGAGCTTGTTGAACGGGTCTACGAGACCGAACTGCGCAATCAGGACAATCTCATGAAACGGCAGCTGGCCGAGTTCCAAGCGCTGCAATTGCAAATTAATCCGCATTTCTTGTACAACACGCTGGAGATTATTATTTGCTATGCCGTGATCCAGAAATCAAGCGAAATCAAAGATATCGTTCGTTCGCTGTCGTATATGCTGCGCTACTCCGTCCGAACCGATTTGGAGGAAATTACGGTCGCCAACGAGCTGAAGCATGTGCTCTATTTTATGTCCATTATGAAGTACCGCAACCAGCGTGAATTTGAAATCGATGTTCGCATCAACACGGATTATTTATTGGACAGCATGGTTCGCTTGACGCTGCAGCCCTTGGTCGAAAATGTGTTCAAGCATGCGTTTCCTCACGGCATTGAAGATTCCCACACGATTAGGATTGACGCCTGGAAGGATGAGGCGGATTTCTATGTCACGGTCGAAGATAATGGCTGCGGCATTGAACAGGAAGCTCTTCTGCAATTAAACGGGCGGCTTGAGAATAGCCGAGAGGAGCAGCTGGAGGATGCACAGGCCATGTATGAAGGCAGCATCGGGCTGCTCAATGTGCATAACCGAATTCAGATGGTGTTCGGACCGCAGTACGGGCTTTCTATTCAAAGCGAGTGGGGGGCAGGTACGAAAGTGACGATCCGCATGCCGGCTTCCCCCACAAAAAAAGTCATACCGCTATAAAACAGCACAATGCTGGAGCCTCTCCTCTTTTGTATCCTAAAGACAGTAAGCGATTACATCAACCACGTCACGGTTATCGAAATGGGGGAGGGGTTTATGGAAGCTTCGGCTAGCAAGAGCAGCGTCATACCTGCCGTTGTCGGTAAAAGAAAGGGAAGCTATCTGTTCCGACTAAGGAATAACGCAATCAGTCATTGGCAGCTCTACCTGTTTATGCTGCTGCCGATTATTTACTTGATCATCTTCAAATACGTGCCAATGTATGGGGCGCTCATTGCCTTCAAAAATTATATTCCGACCAAAGGCGTCTGGGGCAGCGACTGGGTGGGACTGAAGCATTTCGACCGCTTTTTCCATTCGTATGAGTTCGTTCGGGTCATGAAGAATACCGTGCTGCTCAGCTTGTACAGCCTGTTTGCTGGATTTCCGTTCCCGATCGTCCTGGCGCTCTCCCTAAACTATGTGAATGCGCGCTTCTTTAAGAAGACCGTGCAAATGGTCACGTACGCGCCGCATTTTATTTCCGTCGTCGTTATGGTCGGCATCATCCTGCAAATGTTGGATCCGCGGGTTGGCCTGGTGCAAACGATTATGAAATTTATCGGGCTTCCCTCCGTCAATTTCATGGGCATTCCCGAGTGGTTCTCACACGTGTTTGTCTGGTCAGGAATATGGCAAAATGTTGGGTTCTCCTGCATCATCTACTTGGCCGCGCTTGCGGCGGTCGATCCCTCGCTGCATGAAGCGGCGGTGATGGACGGAGCCAATAAGTTGCGCCGCATGTGGCACGTCGATCTGCCAGGGATTATGCCGGTAGCCGTCATTTTGCTGATCATGAACACCGGTCATGTGCTGGACATCGGCTTTGAAAAAGTATTGCTCATGCAGAATCCGCTCAATCTGAGCTCATCTGAGGTGATCGATACGTTTGTGTACAAAGTCGGTCTGGCTTCGACAGCGATCAACTATTCCTATTCATCGGCCATCGGATTGTTTAAATCGGTCATTAACTTAGTCCTGCTGGTACTTGTAAATCGGATCGCCAGAAAATTGGGACAAACGAGTCTGTGGTAAGAAGGAGGCGCTTCAATGACAGGACGCATGAAAGAAAGTGCGGATGACAGGCTGTTTACGATTTTGAACTACATCATCCTGTCCGTATTCACGATTACGATTCTCTATCCTCTGATCTATATTGTCAGCGCTTCCTTCAGCTCCTCGACAGCGGTTGTTTCCGGCAAAGTCTGGTTATATCCGGTCGAGCCGACGCTGGCAGGCTATGAAGCGGTGTTCAAGCATCGTTTAATTATGTCGAGCTTTTTGAATTCGGTCTATTATACCGTGGTGGGGACGACGATCAATGTGCTGTTTACGCTGATTGCGGCGTATCCGCTGGCACGAAAAGATTTTATGCCTCGCAACGCGATTATGGCCTTGTTCGTCTTCACCATGATGTTCTCCGGCGGGCTGATTCCGTCCTATCTGGTGGTGAAAGAGCTGGGCATGATCGACACCCGATGGTCTTTGATTATTCCGGGTGCGCTTGCGGTAATGAATATGATCATTGCCCGCACGTACTTTCAAACGACGATTCCCGACGAATTGCTCGAGGCCGCCCAAATGGATGGCTGCAGCGATTTTACGTTCGTGCGCAAAATCGTCATTCCCTTGTCAGGGCCGATCATCGCAGTTATTGCCTTGTTTTACGCCGTCGGCCATTGGAACCAGTATTTTAACGCGCTGCTCTATTTAAAACATCAGGAGCTGTATCCGCTTCAACTGGTATTACGGGATATTTTGGTGCAAAACGAGGTCGATGCGTCGATGATTACCGACGTTGCCGATCAGGCGGCGAGAGACGGTTTGCGGGAACTCTTGAAATTCTCTCTGATCGTCGTATCCACACTGCCCGTGCTCATCATTTATCCCTTCTTACAAAGGCATTTTGTCAAAGGCATGATGATTGGCTCACTAAAAGGCTAAAGGGGAGGTTTTACGATGAAAAAAGCTTTAACAGTTGCCGTGGCGCTGACAACATCTTTAGCGCTGCTAAGCGCGTGTTCCGAAAGCGCGTCTAACGAATCGGCACCATCGGCGCAAGCGACGCAGGCCATCAGCGACGATCAAGTCACGCCAGCGGGCGAATTCCCGATCACCAAAGAGAAGACGACGCTCAAGGTGATGGTTAAAGGCTCCAGCATTGTCGAGAATTTTGCCACGAACGAGTTTACGAAATGGCTGGAAGAGAAGACGAACATCCATATTGATTGGGAAGTCGCGCCGGAGAAAACATTTGCCGAGAAGCTTAACGTTTCGCTCGCCAGCGGCGATTATCCGGATGTTCTGCTGAATATGAACGTATCCCAGGTTCAACAATCCATCTACGGGAAAGACGGCGTATTCATTCCGCTCAACCCGTATATCGACAAATATGGCGTGGAAATGAAAAAGATGTACGAGCAAGTTTCCTATGTCAAAGATTTGATTACGCTGCCTGACGGCAAAATTTACTCGGTGCCGCAAGTCAATGAATGTTACCACTGCTCGCTTGGCCAAAAAATGTGGATTTATAAACCTTGGCTGGATAAGCTTGGCCTAAAAGTGCCGGAAACGACAGACGAGTTTTATCAAGTACTCAAAGCGTTTAAAGAGAAGGACCCCAATGGAAACGGTAAGGCGGATGAGATTCCGCTTGTCGGCGCAACCAACGGCCCTTCCTCGACGCTGGATCTCTTCCTGACCAGCGCATTTATCGAGAAGGATTTCAATCAGAAATTTGTGAAGGATGGCAAAGTGCAAGTTGCTTACAACCAGCCGGAGTGGAAAGACGCCTTGACGTATTTGCATAAATTGTTTGCGGAAGGGCTAATTTCCCCGCAGACGTTTACGCAGGATCGCAACCAGTTGAAACAAATGGGCATGAACCCGGAGATCCCGATTGTCGGAGCGGTTGCTTCGCAAAACCAAACGGTCTTTGTCGATGCCGATAACGAGCGATTCAAAGATTTTGTCGCCGTGCCGCCGCTCAAAGGGCCGACAGGCATACGTTCAACGGCCTACAATCCGTACGCGGTATCTTCGGGGCAGTATGTCATCACCAATAAGGCGAAAAATCCTGCTGCCGCCTTCCGTTTGGCTGACCTGCTGCTGTCGGAAGAAGCGACGCTGCGCAGCACGCAAGGCCGTCCTGGTCAAGAGTGGGTGCGTCCGGAGCAGGGCGAACTGGGCGTGAACGGGAAGCAAGCGGTGTGGAAGCCGATCGCGACGTTCGGCAAACTGCAAAACATCCACTGGGCGCAAGCGGGACCGTCCCTGCGTACCAACGACCTGCGCTTAAGCGTGGCGGCAGATCCGAAAAACTCGCTGGAACTCATTTTGTACAATGAAACGAAGAAGTATGAGCCCTACAAAACCGACCCTGCCAAAATTGTGCCGCCGTTGTTCTTCACCAACGAACAGGCGGAAGAGCTGTCATCGCTGGAGAAGACGATTACGGACTACAGAAGCGAATTTTTCGCGAAGACGGTGACAGGATCTTTGGACGTCGATAAGGAATGGAACAACTACTTAAGTACCCTGGACAAAATGAACATCAAACGCTACCTTGAAATTTATCAGCAAGCCTATGACCAGTTTAAATCGAAAAAGTAACCCCATTCCGAATGAAATACATCCAGTTTCGCCATAGTGAGGTATACGATGAAAGAACAGAACATCAAGGAACTATCAGCCAAGAAGCCGAATGTCGTATTTATTATCGCCGATGATCATCGCGGGGAAGCCATTGGCGCATTCGGCCGGGAAGCTGTGCAGACGCCTGTGCTGGATGCGCTGGCAGCCGGAGGAACTGCTTGCCGCAGCACGCATATTGTCGGCGGTCTGACCGGGGCGCTATGCGCGCCGAGCCGGGCGTGCGTCCAAACGGGCATCCCGATTTTCCGGGCGACGGTCGGTAAGGATATGGTCACCCGGGAAAATTTGAACGTCATTCGCCCGGATGTGCGAATTATGCCGCAAGCGATGCAGGAGGCGGGCTACCGCACACATGCCGTAGGCAAATGGCATAACGACAAGATGAGCTTTACCCGGGGCTTCCAGGGAGGGGATAAGCTGCTGTTTGGCGGCATGAGCAATCACACCGAGGTTCCTGTATACGATTATGATCCGACCGGAGCGTATCCGAAGGAACAGGAATATGTAGAAACGACGTTCTCGACGGAGCTGTTCACGAATGCCGCCGTCAGTTTTATTGAGAGTTACAGCGAGGAGGAGCCATTTTTCCTCTATGTAGCGTATACGGCGCCACATGATCCGCGCACTGCGCCTGAGCCGTACGCCAGCATATACGACCGGGCGAGCTTGCCGCTGCCGCCGAACTTTGCACCTGAGCATCCTTTCGATAACGGGGAATTGACGATTCGGGACGAGAAGCTTGCAGGATGGCCGAGAGCGGCGGACGAGATTCGCGGACATATTGGCGATTACTATGCGATGATCAGCCATTTGGACGCGAACATCGGCAGAATCGTCGAGGTGTTGAAAGCGAAAGGCATCTATGACGATACGCTGATCGTCTACACCGCGGACCATGGCTTGGCGGTCGGGCAGCACGGATTGATGGGCAAACAGAATCTCTATGAGCACAGCGTGCGCATCCCGCTTATTTTCCACGGGCCGGGCGTGCCGAAAGGCAAGCAGGAAGAGGCGCTTGCCAGCAATATCGATATTTTCCCTACCGTTGCCGGGCTTTGCGGCGTCGACTTGCCTGAGGAGACAGAAGGACTCAGTTTATGCCCTGTTATGACAGGGGAGAGCGATAGGATTCGGGGAATCGTAGGTTCCGCTTATCGCGACGTCCAGCGGATGGTCACGGATGGCCGGTGGAAGCTGATTCGTTATTATCGCTCTTCGGTAACAAATGCAGGAACGGAACGTATCCAGTTGTTCGATTTGCTGAACGACCCGTGGGAAACGCACGATTTGTCTGCAGATCCGGCACATGCTGGAGACATCGAGCGGCTTGCTTCCGAATTAGCTGCATGGATGCAAGCAACCGGTGATATGTTGCAGGATCAGCCAATTCTTCCCGTTGCGCCAAGCGTTTGAAGCTAGAACGTTATCGCATAAAAGGCCGCGTAAATAGCGGCTTTTTTCACATGTCAGCGGAGCCGTTTATTTTTGCAGGAACGGAACGTATAATTGAGGTCACGAGGGGCCTCTATACTTAAATGGAAAGGTGAAGAGAAGCATGCAAACGATTGAATTAAATGAGGCGTGGTTTCGGGGGGCCGTCTCCATCGAGACGACGGAGGCTGGACTCCGGCCATGGCGATTGCCTCATGATCAGCTCGGGCTCTATGCCGATAAACTGGTGGAGCGGGCAGGGCAACCGGCGGGCGTTCGGGTTGCTTTTCTAAGCGATGCTGTTAGCGTTGAACTGCACGTTGCTGCAGCGGAAGAAAATGTACAGTTCGACCTCGTCATTGAAGACGAATATGTCGAAACGCGGACGCTCCCGGCTGGGGAAGACGTGTGTTTATTTACCAACTTGCCTGAGCGCACGAAGCGAATTGAAATCTATTTGTCGCAAAAAGCGGAGGTCACCGTGAAAGCGCTCAAAGTAAGTGACGGAGCGTCGGCCGCTCCCCTGACCAATACGCAGCCCCGGTGGATTACGTACGGCAGCTCCATTACGCAAAGCACTGACGCCGAGAGCCCGGCGCATACGTGGCCAGCTATCGTCGCGCGCAGCAAAGGGTGGGATCTGCGCTGTCTGGGCTTCGCCGGTCAATGCCACATCGAACCGATGGTCGCCCGCGTCATACGGGATCTTCCCGCCGACGTCATTTCCCTGTGCCTCGGCATTAATGTGATGGGGGGCAATACATTAAATATCCGAACGTTTCGCTCAGCCGTCATCGGCATGGTAGCGATCATTCGGGAAAAGCATCCGCTTACCCCTATCTTTCTCTTCTCGCCTATTTATTGCCCTCACCGGGAAACAGATGAGAATACAGTCGGGATGAATCTGGTTACGATGAGAGAAGAAATCCAGGAAGCGGTGAAGGTGCTGACGGCTTGCGGGGATGCCCATCTTACCTATGTCGATGGCTTGGAGATTTTTGGGGAAGCTTATATCGACTACTTGCCGGACCATTTGCATCCGAATGCTGAGGGTAATAAAATAATGGCTAACCATATCATGGGTAAATTGACGCTATAGACTTGCCGGACGCGAGAAGCTTGACAGGAATCGGCGGTCCATTGTAAATTGGTATCACATTGCATATTCGTTAGAAGCCATTCATATCCTAAACTAAATTTAATAGTTGCTGCATAATGGAGGAGCCTGTCACCAAGGGCTCCTTTTGGTCTTTTTTCGCCATGCGGAGCCCCTGATGGGGCTTTTTTTGTGCAAAAAATGGGAACATTATGGAAATGAACGAAGAGTCAGGAGGAATGAGATGGACCAGCAAGCTATTATAGCAATTGGCATTTTTCTAGTAACGTACGGCATGATTATCGCCGAGAAGATTCATCGTACGATCGTCGCCATGATCGGCGGCGTGCTGATGGTGGCTTTGGGCATTGTTAGTCAGGAAAGCGCGCTGCACCATATTGATTTTAATACGTTGGGACTGCTTGTTGGCATGATGATTATTGTCAGCATTACGGCAGAGACAGGACTCTTTCAGTATATCGCTCTGATCGCTGCCAAAAAAGCGAAAGGCGACCCCGTGCGGATTCTGGTTGCGCTTGTCCTCATCACTGCAATCGGATCAGCTTTTCTGGACAATGTCACAACGGTGCTGTTAATGGTTCCCGTTACGTTCAGCATTACCCGGCAATTGCGGGTGAACCCCGTACCTTTTCTCATTACACAGATTCTGGCCTCCAACATTGGCGGCACGGCAACCTTAATCGGAGACCCGCCGAATATTATGATTGGCAGCGCGGTCAAAGAGCTTACCTTCATGGCCTTTATCAATAATTTGGCGCCAATTGTCGTCATCATTATGGCTTGCATCATCCCCATGTTCGTCTTCCTGTTTCGCAAACAAATTCAGACCACACCTGAACGGAAGATGAGCATCATGCAAATCGACGAAAAAGAAGTGATAACAGATCGTCCGCTGCTCATTAAGAGCGTATCCATACTTGGGCTTACAATTGTTGGTTTTTTCCTTCATCAACTGCTTCATTTGGAGTCCGCTACGGTTGCCTTGGCAGGAGCCTTTCTACTGCTGCTTCTCACTGGTGAGCATGCGATGGAAAATGCTTTTACGAAGGTCGAGTGGACGACGATTTTCTTCTTTGTGGGTTTATTCGTCCTGGTCTCCGGACTTGTGGAAACCGGGGTTATTTCCAAGCTCGCGGCGCAAGCTATTGAATTGACGGGAGGCCACCCCGTTGCAACATCCATGTTAATCTTATGGCTGAGTGCAATTGCTTCTGCCTTCCTGGACAATATCCCTTTCGTAGCGACGATGATTCCCATGATTCAAGAAATGGGCAATATGGGGGTAAGTAACCTTGAGCCGCTGTGGTGGAGTCTCGCTTTAGGGGCATGCCTTGGCGGCAACGGGACGCTCATTGGGGCAAGCGCTAACTTAATTGTTGCAGGCTTGTCTGGTAAGGAAGGGCACCCGATCAAGTTTGTGACCTTTATGAAATATGGTTTTCCGCTCATGCTGTTCTCCGTCGTATTGGCGAGCATTTACGTTTACCTTCGTTATTTGATCTAAAATCGTATTCAATTCCTCGCCCTGTCATCGATGCGTTGTCATCAAGACGGGGCGCTGCTCTTTCTCAAACAGGCTGAAGCGCGTAACACTTTTTAAAATAGGCGCAGAAAATTTTACCAACCCCCTTTACAGACCGACGGTCGGTATAGTAAGATGAATTCATAACAGACCGACGGTCGGTCGCACGCAGAAGAGCTGCTGAAAAGACAAATTGCGGCCCAAGCAGCCATAAAGAAAGGAAGAATTCACATGACAGGAACAAGCGGAAGTTTTCAACTTATTTTAGACACGGCAGAGGCATTAATCCAGGAGAAAGGCTGCAGGCAGACGACGCTGCAGGACATCATTCAGCGCACGGGACTTTCCAAAGGCGCCATTTACCATTACGTCACCGGCAAGGATGAGCTGCTGGGGCTTGTGCTGAAAGCCCGGGTCGAGCAGATCAACTCGCGCTTCACCGAGGTGGTTAACAGTCCGCAGAAGTCTGGGCTGAACGGCCCGCTGCAGCTCATTGCCGAAGGCATGCTGCGCTCGACCAATCCGCACGATGTGACCAGCAAAATTTCCATTTACCTGCTAAGCCAAATGGATAATGAGAAGGTCGCGCGGATCGTGCGGGAGGTTTTCGATTTTACGCTGACGACCTGCCGCAAGTGGATTGAGGTTGGGCAGCAGCACAGCGCGATCCCGAGGACAGTGGATGCCGCTAAAGTGGCTGAGTTCCTGGCGACGTATATATACGGGATGCGAGTGCAGAAAACGATTTATCCAGACCAGAGCGGGCTTACGGCAGAAGATTTGGTTGCAATGATGACTCGCTCATTAAGCTGAGGGGGAGACAGATGCCGAGTAAAAAAATCATTTTACCCACGCTCTACATGCTGGCCTACTTGCTGACGATCTACATCGTAGTTCAGTATTTCGTGTTCAGCCCCAGTCAGGCCGGCATGGTGTCCGCCAAGCTGACTAGCGACACATCCTTTCCATACTTCGTATGGAAGCTGTTCTTTTACCCGCACATCATCCTCGGCATCGTCGCGCTGCTTATCGGAGCCTTCCAGCTTACAGATCGCAGCCGCCGCAACCCGAAGCGGCATCGCATGCTGGGGCGGATGTACGGAATCGCCATCCTCGTGAATGTGCTGGTCGTGCCGTACATCGCGCTGTATGCAACGGGCGGGACGCCGTCGACGATCGCGTTTCTAGTGCTGGATATGTTCTGGCTCGCCACCACGGCGGCCGGCATTTATGCCATTATGCAGCGGCAGGTAGCCCGGCATCGCGCATGGATGCTGCGCAGCTATGCGATCACCTTCGTGTTCGTCACATTTCGCATCGTGCTCGGCATTGTCCAGCTGTCCCTGGATGCCGACCGCAGTTTTACATTTCCGCTGGCTGTGTATCTCTCGATTGCCCTGAATTTGATGTTTACCGAACTGTATGTGCGTCATAACCATAAGAAAAAAACAAGATTGCCTATCGAAGGAGCTGTGTAACATGTCCAAACGAAACTATGTGATTTTTACCTTGTTGGTGAACGGGATCGTGCCGTGGCTGCTTTACGTCCTGCTGAACGACCATATGAGCTCGATTGCGGCGCTGTCGATTGCAACGTTAGTCCCGCTGGTGGATAATGTGGTGCATTTGGCTAAGCACCGGAAGCTGGACGCCTTCGGCTCCATCATGCTGTTCACGTTCCTTCTGACCATCGCGCTCGTGTTGATGGGCGGCAGCGAGAAGGTGCTGCTCGTTCGTGAATCGATTATTACCGCCGGGGTCGGCCTGGTCTTCTTGATTTCGCTGTTGTTCCGCCGTCCGATCATGTTCTACCTAGCGATGCGCTTTATTCATAATCCGAGCTTTGCCGACAATTGGTCGGTTGCGTATTTCCGTTTTGTCATGCGGCTGATGACGTTGGTGTGGGGCATTATGCTGACACTGGAGGCGGTCGTGCGGGTCATTATGGTGTATGAGCTTTCAGTGAGCACGTATCTGGCCTTGTCGAACTTCGTATTGTATGGCTTTATAGGGGCAGCTGTGCTGTGGACAGTCGTGTACCGCAGGCATTCTGCGGCAAAGCTGACGGCAATCAAGAAGACGGTGTAGAGAGGGCTGACAGCATGGAGATTATTCCACTTACAACGAAGGATGTCAAAAGCTTGCTGGCGCTCTACCGCCGGGTCACCGCGGATTTAAAGCGGCACGGCGTACAGCAATGGGACTTTCTGTATCCCAATTGGTTTGTCGTTCGCGGGGATTTGAAGCGGGGAACAGCTTACGGGCTGCGCGACGGGAAGCACATGATTGGCGCTGTCGTGATCGATGATCGGCAAAGCGCCAGCTACGGCGAACTGCCGTGGACGCTGGACGGCGCGCGCTGCATTCATCGGTTGGCCGTCGATCCGGCTTGGCAGGGCAAGGGACTCGGCAAAAAGCTGCTGCAATTTGCCGAGGAACAGGCCCGCGCGTCAGGCGGAAGCTGCATCCGGCTCGACGTGTACAGCGGCAACCCGGGGGCTGCGCAGCTGTATGAACGAGCCGGCTACAGGCAAGTCGGCACCATTCGGTTTCCGATGCGGAGCGAGCCGTACTTCGCCTACGAAAAAGCGCTCTAGCTTGGCTTAGGCGCCCAGCGCTGCTGCGAACTTGGCGCCAAGGTCGCGGCATTGTTGCTTTTCATCCTTGGATGGATTCAATTCGACTTTGAAGCCGTCAAACACTTTTTCCGTACCGAGTTCAGCCAGCTTCTCTTCCAGCGTATCGACAGCTTTGCCGAAGTGTGTATAGGAGGAATCGGCGGAACCGAAAACGCCGGATTTGCGCCCTTCCAGCTTCAGATCGTCCATATCATCGTAAAAATCCATGAATTCATCCGGCAGATCGCCGTCTCCCCATGTATAAGCCCCAAGCAAAATGCCATCGTAGTCTGCAAGCTCGCTGGCGCTCGCATCCATCACATTTTTGAATTCAGGCTCGAGACCTGCAGATCGAACACCCTCCGCAATCGCTTCGGCGAGCTCTTCCGTATTGCCGGACATACTGGCAAACACTATAATTACTTTAGACATACAAACAACCTCCATGAATAGTTAAAATAGGGCGGGCACCCGAAAAAGATAAGCATTCTTAATTATCCTATTTGATAATGATTATCATTGTCAATGTACAATTGCCAGAATTTCAAGAACCGTTGAGAAGTCTGCCATGCCTCGTCGGAAATCATGGTACAATGAGAACAAGGAAGGATAGTGGCTTGAAGAAGGGAGAGCTTCGCCATGGAGGAACTTTTGCTGCATTTGAAAAATTTGGGATTCACCGATCTGGAGGCCAAATGTCTGCAGGTGCTTGCGATTAGCGGCACGCATACCGGTTATGAAATTGCGAAGCAGCTTGGCGTCTCGCGTTCGAATGTGTACGCTGCCCTTCAGAAGCTGGCGGAGAAAGGGGCCGTGCTTACCAGCCACGGCGAGCCAACGGTTTACCAGAGCGTGCCGATCGAAGACATCGGCGCAAGGCTCGAGGCGAGTCTGCAAGCCTCGCTGCAGTACGTCAAGGCGCATTTGCCGCAGCAGGAGACGCATCGGTCGGAGTTTTTCAGCTTGGACGGTGACACCAAGGTCGTCGAGCGCATCCGCGCAGAGCTGCGCAAGGCGAAGGAAGAGGTGCTCTGCGACCTCTGGCCGGAGGAGGCGAAGCTGCTCAAGGAAGATTTGCGGCAGGCGCAGGCTCAAGGCGTCCGCGTGGTTGTCGTGAACAGCCGCGAGGCCGGGACTGGCAGCTTCCATCCATTTGGGAAGAAGCGGGAAGAGTCGGCGGTGCCGCGTGCGGCAGGCCGGAAGTTTACGCTGCTGCTGGATCGCACGCAAGCGATTGTTGGCACGCGCGGTGGGGAGGAGCCGACCGTTGCGATGCTCACCGAGCATACGGCGATGATCGAGCTGCTGTTTCATCATGTGTGCTCCTGCGCGGTGCTGCAGGAGCTGCAGCAGGATATGAGTGCGAAGCAGGAGGAGAAATACGGCAAGCAGTTCAAAAAGCTTATCCAAAAGCACATCGACGGTAAGACGACCGAGCCGAAGGCGGAGGACAAATTAAAAGCGGCGGTGCTGATTCCTGTTGAGGGGGACGGAGATCCGCTGCCTGCGAGTGAACCGGCGCCGGATGGCAAAGCGAAAGGGACTGACGATAAATCGACATCAGGAAAGAGGAAAAAGAAGAAATGACGCAGGAACTTATACTCCGCGCCGCCGAGGCGCTCGTCAAGGAAAAGCTGGAGCGCGACAGCAGCGGCCACGACTGGTGGCACATCTATCGCGTTGTGCAGACGGCGAAAGCCATCGCTGCCCGGGAGGGCGCCGATGGCTTCGTTTGCGAGCTGGCGGCGCTGCTTCACGACGTCGCCGACGAGAAGCTCAACGCCGATCCCGCCGCGGCGCAGCGGGAGCTCGAGGATTGGCTCGCCGCCAGCGGCACGCCGGCGGCGCAAGTCAGTCATGTGCTCGAGATCATCGGCACCATGTCGTTCAAAGGCGGCGCGCGTCCGCAGATAGCGACGCTGGAAGGCCGGGTCGTGCAGGATGCCGACCGGCTGGATGCCATTGGCGCGGTAGGCATCGCGCGCGTCTTCGCTTACTCGGGCTGGAAGGGCCGCCCGATCCACGACCCGTCCGTCCTGGTGCGCGAGCACATGACGGAGGCGGACTATCGCGATGGCAAGGACACCGCGATCAATCATTTTTACGAGAAGCTCCTCAAGCTGAAGGAGCTGATGAACACGCCCTACGCGAAGCAGCTGGCGGAGGAGCGGCACCGCTTCATGGAGACGTACCTCCAGCAGTTTTACGCGGAGTGGGAGGGCGAGCGGTAAGCGCCGCTGCAAGAATTTCGGGTTTGCAACTGTACGGAGCAAGACTTAGGAGCTGTCGAGCAACGTTGAGGGCTGGCCATTTCCTATCTGCTGCCTGTACCTCTTCTGCAGCCGACCTCTAAGCAAAGCCTGCGAAAACGCAGGCTTTGCAGCATTTTTCACGCATCAGGGAAGAATGCCTGCGCATCAGCATCTTTTTTACGCATTGGCGCAAGAAATATCCATTTCGGACGAAAATACCTGCTCTATCGCAGGCATTTTCAAAATAACGCTTATTTTTATCGAAATTCCTGCATATTTGCAGGCTTCGCAGCACCCTCCAACACCCAATCGCATCACCCACCGGCCTCAGCACCACTTCACAGCCGCCTACGGGCAGCCCAACTCCCCACATCCCAGCAACCTGACCATCTCCCGCAGTCCATCAGATCCTCCCCTTATGTGCTGTAAGTCGATCGGATATGGTATAATTTTGTCGAATGCTACTGTCGAGCGGGAGGATCGGGCTTGAAATGGCGATTTTGAAAAACGATTGGGCCAACGAACTGGAACCGGAATTTGCCAAACCCTATTACTTGCAGCTTCGCAAGTTTCTTGTCGACGAATACCGGACGAGGACGATTTATCCGGATAAATACGATATTTTTAACGCTCTGCATTATACGCCGCTGGCGGATACGAAGGTTGTCATTCTGGGGCAGGACCCTTATCACGGGCTGGGGCAGGCTCACGGATTAAGCTTTTCGGTGAAAGAAGGGGTCGCGCCGCCGCCATCCTTGCAAAATATGTTTGAAGAACTGCGCGCTGACCTCGGCTGCTTCATCCCTAATCACGGGCATTTGCTGAATTGGGCGCAGCAAGGCGTCCTGCTGCTGAACACGGTGCTTACCGTCAGAGCGCATCAGGCCAACTCACACAGGGAAAGCGGCTGGGAAACGTTCACGGACCGCGTTATCGAGACCATTAACAGCAAGAATGAGCCTGTCGTTTTTCTGCTGTGGGGCAGTCACGCCCAGAAGAAAGCGCAGCTCATCACGAATCGCACCCACTTGCTCATTCGTTCGCCACATCCGAGTCCATTGTCGGCGCATCGCGGCTTTTTTGGGAGCCGGCCGTTCTCAAAGGCGAATCAGTTTCTGCGCTCCAAGGGCCTGCAAGAAATCGACTGGCAGATTCCGAATCTGTAGCCCTCCGGCTGGCGTTTGCCGCGTTCCCATCATTTTTATGTTAAAATAAAACCACTATCTCATGCAGAAAGAGTTGTGCACGATGAAAAAAGAAGCAAGATACTTAGCCACGGCGTCTCTTGGCGTGATGGGGGCGGGCTTCCTCGCCACGCTGCCGGTGTCGTCGACGGTATGGGGCGCCTTCCTGCAAGGCGGTTTCGAAGCCGGGGTCGTCGGGGGGCTCGCCGATTGGTTTGCGGTGACGGCACTGTTCCGTCATCCGCTCGGCATTCCGATTCCGCATACAGCGCTGCTGCCCAAGAATCGGGAGAAAATCACGAATGCACTCGTCTCCACCGTGCAAAACGAACTGCTCTCCAAAGCGACGATCAAGGCTCGCCTGGAGCAGATTCGCTTCCTCGAGCGGGGGCTCGAGCTGGCAGACACGCAGCTGGATCAGCCTGCTGTGCATAACGGCATCTGGGCGATTGCTCGCCACATTTTACAAGCAATTGACATGGACAAGCTCGCCCCGCTCATTGCCCGGGAGCTCAATCAAGCCCTCCAGGACGTCGATACAGCCAAGCTTATTCGAACACTGGTCGATGCGGTGACAGAGAACGGTTACGACGGCAAAACCTTCGACTTTGTCCTCGACAAAGTTGCCGCTTGGGTGATCAAAGCGGATACGCGCGACCAACTCGGGGCGATGGCGCTTAAAGCTTTTGAAGGGCTGCAATCCAACGGCTTTATGGCGTTTGCGGTCAACGCGTTTATCGGGATGGTGAACGAGGAGAAAATCGGCGGGATCATCCAAAACTTCCTGCTCACGTACATCGATCAGATGCGCACCGCTCGTCATCCGCGTCGTGAGGCTGTCTTGCAGTTTATCCGCAAAGAACTGGATAGACTGGAGTACAACCCGCATCTGCTCAAAGAACTGGAGAACCTGAAAACCAAGCTGCCCGAGCTGATCGACCTCGACGCCAAAGTGGCGCATCTGCTTACTCGCATCAAAGAAAAAGCCGAAGCTTTCGTAGACCAACCGGCGTTTGTTCCGCAGCATGTCGTGCCGCTCCTTCGGAAGCTGCTGTCCAACATAACAGCGAATCCCGACATGATGCAGCGGGGAGAGCAGTGGATTCAGGACCAGATCGCATCCTATCTGGAGCAAAATCATAGCAAGATCGGCCAACTCGTCAAAGAAAATCTCGACAAGCTGGACAACGACAAGCTGACGCTCCTCATGGAGGACAAAATCGGCAAAGACCTGCAATGGATCCGGGTGAACGGCGCCATTTGCGGATTCATTATCGGCCTTGTGCTTGCAGGGCTGAAACAGCTGCTATAGCACAGCAAAACAGAAAACCACCAACGTAGTCCTGTTCAGGGATACGTTGGTGGTTTTTGCTGCTAGTTCCCGCCGGAAGCGACGGCTTGCTGTTCATTTTTATGCTGCTTATGGGCCTTCGCATCGATGACCTTGGCGCCGCCGCTAGTCTTCTCAGCGACGCCTACAGGCATCGCGCTGCTGCCCTGAAAAATGCCGCCCTCCTCCACAACGAACGACCGCACATCGATATTGCCGATCAGGACGCCGGTCGAAGTGACGATCAGCTTGCCTTTCGTATGTACGTTGCCTTTCACTCTACCGGCGATCAGAATATCCCGCCCTGAGAGGTTGGATTGCAGCACCGCGTTCTCGCCGATCGTGATGTCGCCCGCGCACTCCACGTCGCCGCTCAGTTGTCCTTCGATGCGGATGCTTGCTTCCGACATGAATTTGCCTTCACAGATGGTGCTGCCTCCGATGAGCGTGTCCGTCGATTTGGTATCGACCCGTTTCCCTTTTGAGCTGCCTATCATTTGCGTTCATCATCCTTTCGGTCTGTGATCAGGTAGGGCATGGGATTGATTGGGACGCCATTCTTATGCACTTCATAATGAAGATGAGAACCGGTGCTCCGTCCGGTCGAACCGACAAGCCCGATCTGCTGTCCTTTCGATACAGATTCTCCGCGTTTTACCAGCATTTTATTCATATGCATGTACTCCGTTTCCAGACCTTTGCTGTGTTCCACGATGATATGATTGCCGTGATCGTTGTCGAAGCCCGCTTCGATCACTTTGCCTGCGGCTGCGACATAGACTGGATCATTCATATCGCCGTCGAGATCGAGTCCAGTATGCATGGAGGGCTTGAGCGTAAAGGGATCGAGGCGAATGCCAAAACCGGAGGAAATCCGATGGTTAGCGATCGGCCAGAGCGTGGGCGTGATGCTGCGAATATACTCGACTTCTTTAATTTTGGCTTCGGACGCTTTGAGATGCTCCAGCAGGCCATTAATGTCGCTGACGAGGGAGGATAACCCGTCCTTTGTCTCGCCGACCAGGGCAAATACTTCGTCGGAGGTCACAGGGGTGTCGCTGCCGCCGATATCGAGGCGTTTGGAGGCGGTGGGCGAGGGGCTGCCTGCCGTTTTTTTGCTTGTCCCGTTTGCGCCTTCCGGCTCGGCCATCAGCTCGATGACATGGTCCAACTGCTTGATTTCCTCCAGCGTATCTTTAAAATCGTTCGCTTGCCGGCTGAGCGTAATTAAATCGGTCTGGAGCTTTTCAAGCTCGCCGTTTTTTTGCGTGAGTTGCTCGGTGAATTGGCGATCATGCCCGTCGAGTTCGGCTTGCATATTGAGCTTGGTCTGATCTGAAGTCGTATGCATCACATAGATCGTGATCACGAACCCCGTCAGTACCAGCAGCAGCAGGCTGGGTACGATAATGAGCATGCTATGCGGGAGTTTGAATCGTACCGTACGGCGGTGAGCCCCAGGAATAATCATCAGGGTCAGTTCTTTTTTGGCCCATATGAATTTCAAAAGTCCTCATCCTTTCCGTTAGAGTAGCGCGGCCCCCTTTCTGATTTTGATTGTATTCGTCAAAAGAGGGAGTCATGCTATTTATTTTTTGAAGATTGGAGAAAATGGTAGGGTGAGAGACGTCAACTTTTATGGGAAAAGTACCGTCTATGTAGTACAGAAGTGGATTTCAGGGAAGGAAGGGACTTACTTATGAGAATAAAAAAATCGCTAATGCTCTTGTCGCTCGCTGCGCTTGTTGTGTTCCCGGGCTGCAAATCTTCGGGCTCGGCTAGTGAAACATCGGTGCCTGCATCTACGACACCGGCGCCTGTGGAGAGCAGCACGCCGACAACGACGGCGACACCAGCACCAACGCCAACCAGCAGTCCACCGCCAGCATCACAGGGAACATCGGCTTCCGTTGCCATGAAAAAAGTAACGGCAGCTCGGCTCGCAGACCCGAAGGCCGGCTGGATTGGCGGCGACGGCTGGCTAGCGCACACCGATAATGGAGGGACTGACTGGAAGGTTCAGTACACCGGGAAGGGGACGATCTCGCAAATTTTTGCGTTGAACGGGCAGGAAGCCTGGGCAGTCCAAGGCGACAGCAACAATTTGCTGGCGACAACCGATGGGGGCAAAAGCTGGAGCGCCACTGGCGGGCATTTGCCAAGCAGCGCGTTTTTGCATTTTGTTTCAAAGCAGGAGGCGTTCAGCGGCAATGCGCAGACGAAGGACGGGGGTAAAACCTGGACGACACTGGCCGTCCCGGAAGGCATCTCAGGCGACAGCTATTTCCATGATGCGAAGAACGGCTGGGCCGCCCGGCAAAAAGGCTCTAACATCGAGGTGCTGCGCACCCAAGATGGCGGCCAGCACTGGAGCACCGTCATGACCAACCCGACGGTCGCCTCCGTTACGGGCACGACCATCCGTTCCGCCGGAGCGGACGATGCCTGGGTAGCGTTCATTGGCGAGTCCGGCATGACGCAAACGTCGTATTCGCTCTTCCACACACGCGATGGCGGTAAAAACTGGCAAGCCGTACTGGTGAACAGTACGGCCGGAGGCGGCCCGGCGCCTGGCTTCCCGATGGAGGCGGGCACCGGACCGAAGAACGCCGGCTCGAAGCCCGGCCCGCTCTACGTCGCCAGCCCCGACGTCGCGTTCATGGCTGGCCTGTGCCCGGCCTGCGACAAACCCGTCACCGTCGGCTCCACGACCGACGGCGGCAAAACCTGGGTGAACGGCAAGCAGTCGTTCACCGGCTACGGCGATCCGCTGCTCGCGATCGCCGACGGCAAACAGGGCTGGCTCATTACGAATGATAATGAGCAGCCCAGCGTTATGTACACCACCAGCGACGGTGGTGTGACGTGGAAATCGGTGCATACGTTCGATGCACCGAAATAAGGTTCACGCCCCCGCTTGCAGGTGGGGGCGTTTTTTTATGGCCGCGGCAGCTGCCGGGCAGGCTGCCGCGGCGCCTGCTGCGCTAGCGCTATCACCTGAACGAAGGGGATAGTACCCCTAATCTGATTAGTCCTCGAATAGCAGGGACTGACTATCGAACTGCTGCCCACTTAAGCAGGCCCATCCCCTCTTAACGGAGCTAATTTCCCGATTTGAGGCGAGCTAAAGGGGGCCCGCCCCTCTTAGCAGTCCGAATTTCGTGCCAAATCGACGATTTCGCCGTAGTTAAGCAGGCCCAAGCCCTCTTAACAGAGCTATTTTTGCGATTTGGGGCCAGCTAAAGAGGTCTAGCCCCACTTAGCATTTCGCATATCGCGCAACCGGCCAGTTTCACCCTGGTCTAGTGTATCCAACGTTCCCTTCAGCACTCCACGTGCTCGGCAGCCAGAAAAATAGAAGTAGCAAACCACTCTTATTTCTGCCATACCACGACTTTCTAGCCATTTAAGAGTGGTCGCATACGCTTACATCGGCTGAAATCACGCAAACCCGCCGCCAAACAGCAAAATAGAGGTGGTTTGCCACCCCTAATTCTGCCCAATTCTTCATTCAAATCCGAATAAGAGCGGTCTACCACGCTTATTTTTCTCACACCCTCCCTCGCGGCCTATCAAGCGCATCAAGCATGCATACTGTCTCTGCACGACTCACGCCACCACCCCACGCAACAACAACCCCGCAGCTACTCTCTACGTTCCACACTCTGTCCGCCCGACTCACGCCACCACCCCACGCAACAACAAACCCGCTAGCTACTTCTCCTACATTCCCACACACTATCCAAGCGCAATTCACGCCACCATTCCCACGCAACAAACAAACCCGCTAGCTACTCTCCTACATCCCCACGTCCCTGTCCCCGCACAATTCGTGCCACTATCTACACCTTCCCAGTCCCGCCACCATTGGGATCGCCATTGCCGCCTCCGCCGTTCCCATTCCCGTCAGCCCCGTTCCCCGACGACTTCCCGTTGAAGAATGTCGTCGTCAAATCGCGCAGCTTCTCCATAAACTTGCCGTAACCGTAGCCGGTCAGGAACGCGAGAGAGATCCGAGCGGACGAGGAGTCGTCCACTTGCAGCAGCATGATGCCGCTCTCGAACAAGATGATCGTGATGATGGCGGAGCCGAAGCAGAGGACGGGCCGCATTAGATACCAGTACACCCACTGCGTGGTCAGGGCTTCGTAATGCTCGTGGAACATGCGCAGTCCATACAGCGTGCCGCCGAGTGCACCGGCGAAGCCGAAACAGGCATAGTCGTGGTATTGCGCCATATTGATCCCCAGAAATTTGCCTTGCGGCGCATTGCTGCCGAGCACGGCCATCATCCAGAGGCTGCCGATGAACCAGACGAGCAAATAAACAAAAATCGCCTGCTTTCCGAAACGATGAAGTGGATTCATATCAAAAAACACCGCCCTTACACCGTGGTTATTACCAGTGTATGAGCGGTGTTTTTGAAGATGCGTGAAGATACGCACGCTTGTCTGTTAACGCGAGGTAGTCCTTGATCGCTTCGGCGCAGCTTTTGCTGTCCAGCGCTTGCTGCTTGCGGATGCTGGAGCGGCGTTCTGCCAGCTCGGGATACTGCTCCATCAGCAGCTTGAACCAGTGATCGATCATGTCGAGGGACGTAATCCGCTGACCGAAGCCGAGCTCCTGGAAGTAGTCGCAGTTCCTCTCCTCCTGTCCGGGGATCGGGCTGTAGAACAGCATCGGGATTCCTTTGGCGATCGCCTCGGTGCACGTCATGCCACCTGGCTTGGTGATCAGCAGATCGGAGATATCCATCAGCTTGCTAATCTCGTGTGTGTACCCGATCAAATGGACGTTCGGCTGCCGGAACGCCTCCTCCATGAGCAGCTGCTGCCGCGCTTTTTCATTGGTCCCTAAGCAGATCAACAATTGAATGTCTTTGCTCCAGTTGGCAAGGTGGGTGAGGAGCTCTTCTTTTTCTTCTTTTTTGAAAATGCCCCAGCCACCGCCCATGACCATCACTGTAGGCATCGCTTTTAAGCCGAATTCTTGGCGAATCAGCTCTTTGCTGTAGTTCAGACGAAAATCTGGATGAACCGGAATGCCGGTGACTTCAATACGGGACTCGGCCACGCCGCGATCGAGCAGATTGTCCCGCACAGGCGGAGTGGAGACCAAATATTTATCGACGGCCGGATTGATCCAGGTGCCATGCACATCGTAGTCCGTAATGACGGTAAACAGGGGCACATCCAGCCCCGCACGCTTTAACCGGGAAACGATAATACTCGGAAAAGGGTGCGTGCACACGATCAGATCAGGCCGAAGCTGCTGGATGATTGCCTTGGAACGCGCGTAGAACATGCGGTGCAGCACCAGGCCGGCGAGGCTGTTCAGCGATTTTTTATACTGATTTCGATACAGAACGCCATAGAGCTTGGGCTGCAGCGTCACCGTGCGGCGATAAGCGGAAAAGACCCAGGGCGCGAGCGTCGGATGCAAAAAAGCCCCCAGCTCCAGCACACGGGTGATCAGTTCGGGCGATGACTGGCGAAGCTGCGCGGCGAGCGCGTGAGCCGCTTGTGTGTGCCCTTTTCCAAAGCCTTCGGATAAGATCAAAATCCTCTTTTTACGCAAAGAACTCACCTTTCTTGGCTGGCCAATGGAGACCTGCCGCGTTTACTCATTTGTGTACAGCGTTTTTCCGCTTCGCGGCGTAGCATTTGCGGCACACCGGGACGTAGCTTTCGTTGCCGCCAATTTGAATCTGCTCCCCGTGGAAACTCGGTTCCCCGTCCTTGCAGCGCATATTCATGATCGCCTTTTTGTCGCAGTACCAGCAGACTGTTTTGATTTCTTCGATCGTGTCTGCCGCGGCCAACAGCGCATTGCTGCCTTCAAACAGCTGTCCCATAAAATCCGCGCGAAGCCCATAGGCGATCACCGGAATATCCAGCTCGTCGACAATGCCGATCAATACGGCAATTTGCTCTTTATTCAAAAACTGCGCTTCGTCCACTAAAATGCAGTTCGGTCGTTCCCTCTCTGCAAGCGCCCGCATATCGAGCTGGCCGTCTACGGCTATCGCCGCTTTGTCCATGCCGATGCGGGACGTCACTTTGCCGACGCCGAAACGGTCATCGACGACGGAGGTGAGGAGGAGAACTTTTTTGCCTTGTTCCTCATAATTATGCGCGACACGCAGCACCTCGATGGATTTCCCGCTGTTCATCGTGCCGTATCGAAAATACAATTTTGCCAAGCTAAGCCAGTCCTCTCCTAGATGGGAATACGGGATATACGTGCATTAAGCGATAATGAAAAAGTAGGTGCCTGCCAGGCTCTCCAGTTCAGCCAGCTTGACCGCGACTTGAAAGCTTGCCTCGGCGGCAGGTTTTTCCCGCAGCAGGGGCTGTTTCTTCGGCACGCTGCTGAAGGAAGCCTCGATGCTTCCGAGCACCGGCTGGCTGCTAATCTGGATGCGGTGCGGTTCAAACATCAGCACACGAATCGTTTCCTGCGCGGTGCCGTTGTGACTGTGCATGAGCGCATGCAGTAATTCATGATCCATCAGAAAAGGCAGATGCCGCTTCATCTCCGGCTGAGCTTCGCAGTGATGCGTGACGGCTTTGGCGAGCAAAGCGTCCATGGCGACATGCTGCGGCTCAAGCTGAAGGCGATGGCCTTCCACGATACAGTGGGCGAGCGCCGCCGCTGCCTCATCGTCTTGAGCCTCCAGCAAATGGCCGCGTAAACGAAGCTTGCGGATCAGCTCGGATGGCGGCTGGAGCTGTTTGCCGGCGCGGTACGTATCACGGAGATACGTATCCAGATGGTCGAGCCCGAGAATCGACGTAGGGTTCTTGAGCGGGCTTTCTTTTTTCAGAATATCTACAATATGTGACGGTTTAAATCCGTAATTGGTTAAAATTTCAGCGACCTCGCCTTGCAGAATGAACTGCTCCGTATGCCGGTGATGGTTAAACCCGAGTGTACGCTCGATGGCATGGGAGAACGGCAAATGTCCAATATCGTGGACAATCGCTGCGATTCGCATGGGCAGGTCTTCCGGGCAAAAATGCGCTGTAAGCGACCACACGCCTACGGTATGCTCTAACCGCGAGTGGGTGAGGGGTGTGCAAAGCGCAGCCGCACCGAAATGATGTAAAAATTGCAAGCGCCGCACCGGCTTGGAACGGAATAGGTCCATCTCAACCGGATGCGCCTCCGTCTGAAACTGATAGATCGGCTCCATGATCCTGCCGTTTCCAAAGGTGTGTTGAATACTCAAACAGAGATCCTCCTACGCTGTAAAATCTGGTTGTAAGTTCGTGCGGGCGGTAATAGTTATCATAACATGAACTATAGAAGGTATGCTATCCTATGAGACCATTGAAGAATAGAATATCAGATGTTAATATAAGATAAAATATTTCGAATATTTCCTCTACTTGCTTGCGGAGGTACAAAGGTAGCGGAAGTATGCCTGTTTCACCAAACTGAGGGAGAAAGGTTGCGCTACATGAGGAGAAATGGATTACCGCCCAAACAAGGATTGTACGATCCGGGATATGAACACGACGCTTGCGGGATTGGCTTCGTGGCGAATATCAAGGGGATCAAATCGCATGCGATCGTCAAGCAGGCACTGAACGTGCTGTGCAATTTGGACCATCGCGGAGGTCAAGGCAGCGAACAAAATACGGGCGATGGAGCCGGCATTCTCATGCAAATTCCGGATGCTTATTTTCAGGAGGCCTGCACAGCAGACAATATCAAGCTGCCGCAAGCGGGACATTACGGCGTAGGCATGGTGTATTTGCCGCAGAACCTGGAGGAGCGCCAAGCTTGTGAGAACACGATTGAACGCGTGGTGAGAGAAGAAGGGCAGCAGTTCCTGGGCTGGCGGACCGTGCCGACGAACAACAGCTCTTTGGGCGAATCGGCCAAGTCGGCTGAACCGTTTGTTCGACAAGTTTTTATCGGCCAGAGCGCGGATGTGACAAACAATCTCGATTTTGAACGCAAATTGTACATCATTCGGAAGATTTCTGAAAACGCTGTCAAAAAAGATCAACCTTTGTCGCAATTTTACTATTCCAGTTTATCCAGCCGCACGATCGTGTATAAAGGCATGCTGACGCCGGAGCAAGTGGACGCTTATTACGTGGAGCTGCAGGACGAAAAAGTCGAGTCTGCGCTTGCGCTGGTACACTCCCGTTTCAGTACGAATACGTTCCCAAGCTGGGAGCGCGCGCATCCGTACCGCTACTTGATCCATAATGGCGAAATTAATACGCTGCGAGGCAATGTGAACTGGATGCATGCCCGCCAGGCGATGTGCGAGACGGAGCTTTTTGGGGACGATTGGAAAAGGATTCTTCCTGTGATCGACACCGATGGTTCCGACTCGCAAATGTTCGATAATACGCTCGAGTTCCTCATGCTGTCCGGTCGTTCGCTGCCGCATGCGGCGATGATGATGGTGCCGGAGCCGTGGTCGAAGCACGAGGGCATGGACGACGAGAAAAAAGCGTTCTACGAATACCACAGCACGTTAATGGAACCGTGGGATGGTCCGGCGGCGATTGCGTTTACGGACGGTACGCAGATCGGGGCGATTCTGGATCGCAACGGGTTGCGGCCATCACGGTACTATGTGACCAAAGATGATCTAATTGTACTGGCGTCTGAAGTTGGCGTGCTGGACATCGAGCCGGAGCGCGTGCTGTACAAGGATCGGCTCAGACCGGGCCGCATGCTGCTCGTGGATACGGAAGCGGGCCGCATCGTGGCGGATGATGAGATCAAAAGCAGTATCGCCAGCGAGCAGCCTTATCGCGAATGGTTGAATGAGCATCTGATTTCTCTGGAGGAGCTGGACGATGCGCCGTTTGCGCTTGGCTCCGATCTGGATACGCTGGGGCAGCGTCAACAAGCGTTTGGGTATACGTTTGAGCAATTGCGTAAAATTTTGGAACCGATGGCGAAAACAGGGGTTGATCCGATCGGCTCCATGGGCACGGATGCGCCGCTTGCGGTGCTGTCGAATCGTTCGCAGCTCTTATACAATTATTTTAAACAATTGTTCGCGCAGGTGACGAACCCGCCAATTGACGCGAACTTCGAGGAAATCATTACGGCGCAGGGCACGACGATCGGGCCGGAGCGCAATCTGATCAAGCCGGATCCGGCAAGCTGCCGTCAAATTCGGCTCGCGACGCCGTTCCTGACGAACGTCGAGCTGGCGAAGCTGCGCCATATTCAGCGAGATGGCTTCAAAACGGTGACGCTGTCGACGCTCTTCACGGCTGCGGAAGGAGCCGCAGGCTTGGAGCAGGCGATGGCTGCGCTGAGCCAAGCGGCCGATGAGGCGATTGCGGACGGAGCGACGCTAATTATTTTGTCCGACCGCGGCGTGGACAGTGCGAAAGCGCCGATTCCGGCCTTGCTGGCGACGTCGGGGCTGCATCACCACCTCATTCGCGAGGGCACGCGGACGAAAATTGGCTTGTTGGTCGAGTCGGGCGAGCCGCGCGAGGTGCACCATTTTGCCCTGCTGCTCGGCTACGGTGCGGGTGCGATCAATCCGTATCTGGCGCTGGAAACGCTGGACGACATGATTCAGCGCAAGCAATTGGTCGGCGTTGATCACGAGAAGGCGACCTACAATTATATCAAGGCTGTCACGAAGGGCGTTGTCAAAGTACTGGCGAAAATGGGGATATCCACGATTCAAAGTTATCGGGGCGCTCAAATTTTCGAGGCGATCGGCCTCAACCAGGAACTTGTCGACAAGTACTTCACGTGGACGTACACGCCGGTCGGCGGCATCGGCCTGGATGTGATCGCGCAGGAAGCGGTGCTGCGTCATCAGCGCGCATTCTCCCCGCAAGAAGGGCGCGATCCTGTGCTCGACGCGGGCGGCGACTTGCAGTGGCGGCGTGATGGGGAAGAGCATCTGTATACGCCGGAAACGGTCCATGCCCTGCAGACCGCCGTGCGGACGAACAATTACGGCATGTACAAAAGCTTTGCGAAGCTCATCCTTCGCGAAGATGAGAAATATATGGCCTTGCGCGGGCTGCTGAGCTTCAAAGAAGGCCGCCAACCGATTCCGATCGAGGAAGTCGAACCGGTCGAGGCGATCTGGCGGCGCTTTAAGACGGGAGCCATGTCCTACGGCTCCATTTCCAAAGAAGCGCACGAAACCATCGCGATCGCGATGAACCGCATCGGCGGCAAAAGCAATACCGGCGAAGGCGGCGAGCATCCGGAGCGCTTCACGCCGGACGAGAACGGCGATCTTCGCCGCAGTGCCATTAAGCAGGTGGCGTCCGGCCGCTTCGGGGTCACAAGCCACTATCTCGTCAATGCTGACGAGATTCAGATCAAAATGGCGCAGGGCGCCAAGCCCGGCGAGGGCGGCCAGCTGCCAGGGTCCAAAGTGTACCCTTGGGTGGCCGAGGTGCGCGGGGTTACACCAGGCGTCGGACTGATTTCGCCGCCGCCACATCACGACATCTATTCGATCGAGGATCTCGCTGAGCTCATCCACGATCTCAAGAACGCCAACCCAAGAGCGCGGATCTCCGTGAAACTCGTCTCCGAGGTTGGGGTTGGCACGATTGCAGCCGGCGTCGCCAAGGGGAAAGCGGACGTTGTCCTCATCTCCGGCTACGACGGCGGCACAGGCGCGTCCCCGCAGACGAGTATTCGCCACGCGGGACTGCCGTGGGAGCTCGGTCTGGCGGAAACGCACCAGACCCTCGTCCTGAACAACCTGCGCAGCCGGATCGCGGTCGAGACCGACGGCAAGCTGATGACGGGACGCGATGTAGTCATCGCAGCGCTGCTCGGGGCGGAGGAGTTCGGCTTCGCGACGACACCGCTCATTACGATTGGCTGCGTCATGATGCGCGTCTGCCATCTGGACACCTGTCCGGTCGGCGTAGCGACGCAAAATCCGGAGCTGCGCAAAAAATTTGCCGGCGACCCGCAGCATGTCGTCAATTTCATGACGTTCATCGCGCAGGACGTGCGCGAGTGGATGGCACAGCTGGGCTTCCGTACGATTGAGGAAATGGTCGGCCGCACCGACATTTTGGAAGGCAAGCAGGCGGTCGCCCACTGGAAAGCCAAAGGCGTCGATCTCGCGCCGCTGCTGCACCAGCCGGACGTCGGCGACGATGTCGGCCGCTTCTGCCAAATGCCGCAGGATCATGGCCTCGACCGCTCGCTCGACGTGACGAAGCTGCTGACGATCTGCGAGCCCGCCATCGAGCGCAAAGCGCATGTCCACGCTTATCTGCCGATCACGAACGTGAATCGCGTCGTGGGCACGATCGTGGGCAGTGAAGTGACGCGCAAGCACGGCGCGGAGGGCTTGCCCCACGATACGATCCGGCTGCATTTCCACGGATCGGCGGGCCAGAGCTTCGGCGCATTCGTGCCGAAGGGGATTACGCTCTCGCTCGAAGGCGACGCGAACGACTACGTCGGCAAAGGACTGTCCGGCGGCAAGCTGGTCATTTTCCCGCCGGCGAGTGCGACCTTTGTTCCCGAGGAGAACATCATCATCGGGAACACGGCGTTCTATGGCGCGACCGATGGCGATGCCTACATTCGCGGGATTGCCGGCGAACGCTTCTGCGTGAGAAACAGCGGCGTGCGCGCTGTCGTAGAGGGCGTAGGCGATCACGGCTGCGAGTATATGACGGGCGGCAGGGTCGTTGTGCTTGGGGCGACGGGCCGCAATTTCGCGGCAGGGATGTCCGGCGGCATTGCATATGTGCTCGACGAGAAGGGCGATTTTGCCTCGAAGGTGAACAAAGAGATGGTGCTCCTTGAACAGTTGGAGGAGACCTATGAAATGAATGAGCTGAAAACGATGATTCAGCATCACGCCACATTTACGGATAGCAGCGTAGCCCATAACGTCATTCAGCATTGGGAGGAATACGTTTGGAAGTTCGTGAAGGTTATTCCGAAGGATTACAAACGTATGTTCGACGCCATCGAGAAGGTGAAACGTTCCGGACTGAGCCAGCAGGAGGCCGTGATGGTGGCTTTTGAGGCGAATATGAGGGATGTTTCGCGGGTTGGCGGCAACTAAGAGACTGCGACGAATAAAGTACCGCTAATTTGCCGCCAAAACTCCCAAAACCGTGGAGATTTTGTCAGCAAAAGCGGATACTAAATTCCTCGCAGCTCCTAACTGAATCGCGCAGCGTGTCCGTCTGCTCGTTGGGGGGCGGGCGTGCTTAAGGGCAGGGTGCCGGCTTGGCTGGCTATCATACGCAGGAGGGATCAACGTAAATGGGGAAACCGACGGGTTTTATAGAACATACACGTGAAGTGGCGTCCGAGACGGCTCCGCTCGTCCGAATCGGCCACTGGAAAGAATTCGTGACGCCGCTCACCGAAGATAAATTGCAAACGCAGGGCTCCCGCTGCATGGATTGCGGCATACCGTTCTGTCATACAGGCTCAATCATTAGCGGCATGGCGGCCGGTTGTCCGGTCAACAATCTCATTCCGGAATGGAATGATCTGGTGTATAAAGGCCGCTGGCGCGAGGCGCTGGATCGGCTGCACAAGACGAACAATTTCCCGGAATTCACGGGCCGCGTCTGCCCTGCGCCATGCGAGGGCTCCTGTACGGTAGGCCTCAAGGATACGCCGGTCACGATCAAAAGCATTGAAAAAGCGATCATCGACAAAGGGTTCGCCGAAGGCTGGATCACCCCGCAGCCGCCGGAGGTGCGCACCGGCAAGAAAGTCGCGGTCGTCGGCTCAGGCCCATCGGGGCTTGCCGCTGCTGCGCAGCTCAACAAGGCCGGTCACTGGGTGACCGTGTTCGAGCGCGCCGACCGCGTCGGCGGCCTGCTCATGTACGGGATCCCGAACATGAAGCTGGACAAAAAATACGTGCAGCGCCGCGTGGATCTATTGGAAGCCGAGGGCGTGGCGTTTGTGACGAACGCACATGTCGGCGTCAACTATCCGATTGAGAAGCTGCAGGAGGAGTTCGACGCGATCGTACTTTGCGGCGGCGCGACGAAAGGCCGCGATCTGCCGATCGAGGGCCGCGAGCTGAAAGGTGTCCATCTGGCGATGGAGTTTCTGGGCAAAAACACGAAAAGCCTGCTCGACTCCGAGCACGCGGACGGCGCCTTCATCTCTGCCGAAGGCAAGGATGTCATCGTCATCGGCGGCGGCGACACTGGCACGGACTGCGTCGGCACATCGCTGCGCCACAAGTGCCGCAGCGTGACGCAGTTCGAGATTATGCCGAAGGCGCCGGAAATGCGCCAGGCGAACAATCCTTGGCCGGAATGGCCGAAGGTGCTGAAGGTCGACTACGGCCAGCAGGAGGCCGCGGCGGTGCAGGGCGAAGACCCGCGCACATACCTCATCAACACGAAGCGATTCGTGGGGGATGAGGAGGGCAACTTGAAGGAGCTGCACACGGTCTTGATCGAGTGGCAGAAGAACGAGAAGGGCCAGTTCGTGCCGGTCGAAGTGCCCGGCAGCGAGAAGGTGTACCCGGCACAGCTCGTGCTGATCGCCATGGGCTTCACCGGGCCGGAGCACACGGTGCTCGATCAGCTCGGCGTTGCGAAGGATGAGCGCTCGAACGCCAAGGCCGAGTACGGCAAATTCGCGACGAACGTCGAGGGTGTGTTCACGGCCGGCGATATGCGCCGCGGCCAGAGCCTCGTCGTCTGGGCGATCAACGAAGGCCGCGCCGTGGCGCGTGAAGTGGATCGCTATTTGATGGGCGCGTCCAATTTGCCATAAGAGACATTTGCAATGCCGCTCGGAAATTCTGCGCGCGCGTTGACGAAAGAAATGCCTGCAAGCGGGGTGCCGCTTGCAGGCATTTTTTATTGAAGAGGACACGAATCTCCTTACCTATTCCCGACCATCGATCATCCTCACTTTCGGGCGCAATTCCCTAGCTACTAACTTACTCCGAAGCCCCGTCGGTCACGCCTATTCTTGAACCAGACACCAGTCTCCTGAACGTCTCCACTCCATCGCTTCCATAATCCTGTATTTCGTACAGCTAATTGTCGCCATAACCGGGGAATCCGGCGGATTACCTGTATTTCCTACATGAAATGCAGGCTCAAACCTTAAAAAAGGTACCTAATCCGAGAAAACACCAATTTTTTACTGTAGGTTTTACAGGTTTTCATATAATTTGGGGTGTTTTTCCCTGATTTTGATGTAGCTTTTACAGGTTCGTGACTGTTGGAGCGATGAGGTCTGCCCCTTCGGCTGCCTCAAGGCCCACAACACGCGCGTTTGGACCAGCGGAATAAGCCCTTCTGCCCAGTTTTATTCAAAAAGATGAACAATTTCCACAATTCATGTACAATAGAGGACATGAAAAGGGCTGACGGAAGCGAATGATATAGAAGAAAGAACGGAAAGCGAGGGGAGCACATGAAGAGGGAAGATCTCATAACGCCGGCTGAGCTGCAAGCGCTGCTTGGAGACAATGGCGGCGGGCTGCAGGAGTTTGCGCCGGACGAGCCTATTGGCGCGCAGCATTTGTATGCCCTGCAGCAGGCGGTCGTGCTCCTCTCCCGTCAGGTGGCGGAGCTGCAGGAGCAGTTGCAGGGGCATTTTCAGGAGCAGCACCTCAGGCATGAACAACTGCTCCGGCAATTCCAGCATCATCTCGAGTACAAGCTGTACGAGCAGATGATGAATGGGGTTATCCTGCAGCGCACACCTGTCGCGCAGCAGCAAGAGACGCTGCCGGGGGAAACCCCTGCTGCCGCTCCCGCAGATTCAGTCGCAGAGCTGCATCCCGCGTTGATTCCGCCGCCAGCCGATCCGCACAGCACGGAAGAGCCGGAGGAGATTCCCCCGACTTATTCGCGCGTCAAGAGCTACCGCAAAATCCGCAAACGGAAAAAATCGTTCCTTGAGCGATTGTTTGAATAGTGTCAAGCCCTCAGAGCATACCTTCCTCGTGGGCTTTTTTTGATGCTTGCACACGATCGCGCACGTCCATTTTGGCGTAGATGCTGGAGATGTAGTTTTTCACGGTGCCTTCGGAGAGGTAGAGCTTCTCGGCGATCTCCCGATTGTTAAGGCCGTCCGCGATGCCGTGCAGCACTTGAAGCTCGCGATCGCTCAGCCCGTAGGCGTCTGAGGAGCGCCCGCCATCGTCCGCAGGCTTGCCGGCACCCGAATCGGCCCCAACCGCTTCGGCGCCGCTGCGCGCCTGCTGCACCAGCAGCTTGGCGATGTCCTGCGGAATCAAGGTGCCGCCTTGATGCACCCATTTGATGCCGGCGGCCAAATCTTTAGGATGAATGGCTTTCAGCAAATAGCCTTCGGCCCCTGCGCCGAGCGCGTCGATGACGTAGCCGACTTCCTGGAATGTCGTGAGAATAATGACGCGCGTTTGCGGCCATTTTGCTTTGATTTGGCCGGTCGCTTCGACCCCGTTCATCTTGGGCATATGAATGTCCATCAGCACGATGTCGGGCTGGTGGATTTCGCACTGTTCGAGTGCCACCAAGCCGTTCTCGGCAAGCCCGACGACATTGATGTCCGGGTCCATACCCAGCACGATATGCAGGCTTTCCCGAATGAGGTCTTGATCATCGACGAGCAGTAGTTTCAGCGGCAGTTGTGCAGTCATATACAAGGAACGCCTCCTATTCTTTACTCTTCTAGTTCTTACAAAGCAGATAATCTTCTGGCCGGAATGGTGCACGTGATCGTCGTGCCCTCACCTGCCTGTGAATCGACCTGCAAAATGCCGTTGAGCGCAGCAATACGCTCCTGCATAGCGGCGATGCCGAAGCCGGCTTTGATCTGATCGGAGCCTGCGCCGTTATCGGCAACTTGCAGACGGATATGGTCGTCTGCGAACGCGAGCTCGACCGCTACCTGCTCGGCGCCGCCGTGCCGCTTAGCGTTCGTTAACGACTCCTGCAAGCAGCGGATGAGAGAAAGCTTCGTCATTTTCGGTAAATCGAACTCATCGCCCCGTGTATCAAAACGAATCTGCGTGCCAGTATGCAGCGCAAACTCATTGGCGAGCCGCATCAACTGCTGGGACAAGAGCGAGTCGCCTTCCCGGGGAGCCATCTGATGGATGCTGCGGCGCACCTCTTCCAGACCGGCACGGGTGACGCCGCGAAGCACGTCGAGCTTCTGCCGCGCCATTTCCGGCGAGGCTTCGATGAGGTAGGACACCGCGTCCATACCCATGATGACTGACGTAAACGTGTGCCCGACTGTGTCATGCAGCTCGCGCGCCATCCGGCTCCGCTCCTCGACCAGCGTCATCTGCTCGATTTGGTTGGCGTACTGCTCGAGTGCGTTGTTTTGCTCATGGATGAGGCGGTATTGCCGCTGGTTCTCGGCGAGCAGCTTTTCCGTATGCTCGTTCGAGGTGACGACACGCTGCAGGCTGAGCCCGATGGCAAAGAATAGGCTGGCGTTCAGAATAAAGCTGAACAGCTGCCCGATCCCCATTCCGCTATGCAGCAGGATAAAGTAAACAATCGGCATCCCCACCATAAAAACGGGGGCGGTCCACCAGGCATTTTTTCGATCGGTGAGGAATCCGATGACCATTAATGGGCAATTAATGATAAGTAAGAGATCCTGTTCCATCCAGGATAAAAAGATTTGCAGCGGCACCCCCGCTAGCAGTACGGCGATCGGATACCAGGCAGCATGGATATACTGCGGCCGCCAAAACAAAAAGGGAGCGCCATAAGCCAGCAGAATTGCACCAATCGTGAGCAGGGTCACTTGCAGGGAATGCTCGCGGAGATGTAGAAGCGTATAGAGCAGGCCAAGCAGGTTGGCGCCTGTCAGCACGATGAACAGGGACCATTCCACGCCGTGCCACGGTCTTCGTTGTACCATTTGTAAACGGTCTCCTTTTGGATCGTTCGTCTTCTCCTTATTTTACCTAATTTTGAACAAAAGCCATAGTGAACACAGTCATATTAATCATATGACCTGCAAATGTGACCGAGAAAGGGGTTTGAGCATGACCGACACGCAGCCGGCTTCAACGGCGATTGTGCAAGTAGACCGCGTATCCAAACGGATCGGGTCCAAAACGATTATCAAACAGCTCAGTTTTGATGTGCCGCAGGGGGAGGTTTTTGGCTTCCTGGGACCGAACGGGGCCGGCAAAACGACGACGATCCGCATGATGGTGGGCCTGATGTCCATTTCGGAAGGCGATATTCGCATCCAGGGGTATTCCATCCGTTCGCAATTCGAGAAAGCGATTCGCCATGTCGGCGCCATCGTCGAAAACCCGGAGATGTACAAGTTCCTGAGCGGGTACCGCAATCTGGTACACTACGCGCGTATGTTTCCGGCGATCGGGAAGGAGCGCATCGACGAAGTCGTTGCGTTGGTCGGGATGGGGAACCGGATTCATGACAAGGTCAAAACATATTCACTCGGCATGCGGCAGCGGCTTGGCATCGCACAAGCTCTCCTCCATAAGCCGTCCGTGCTGATTCTTGATGAGCCGACGAACGGCCTCGATCCTGCGGGGATCCGCGAGCTGCGGGATCATCTGCGCAAGCTGACGCGCGAGGAGGGCATCTCGGTCATCGTCTCGAGCCATTTGCTCGCGGAAATGGAGCTGATGTGCGACAGGGTCGCCATCATTCAGAACGGCCAGCTCGTCGACGTGCGGCAGATCAATGAATTCGGACGCGGGGAGGGCAAGGAGTCCGTGGCGTTCGAGCTGTCTTCGCCGGAGCGGGCGGAGGCGCTTGTACGTGCGGAAGGGCTGGCTTATCAGTCGGCCGACGAGCGGCTTATTCTCGAGCTGACGAAGGACGAGACGGCCGAGTGGAACAAGCGGTTCGTGACTGCGGGCATCGCGGTGTACGGTATCCGGGCGGCGACGAAGTCGCTGGAAGATCAATTTTTGGAAATGACGGGACGTGATCCGATTGCTTAATTTGATTCTCAATGAACAAATGAAAATGTACGGCAGGGTGCGGACGTGGATTTTGGCGATTCTACTCGTGCTCATCGTGGTGACGTCGGCCATTCTGTCGCATTCAAACCATCGGGCCGCTGACGATGATTGGAAGAAACGTGCGGCCGATACGATTCAGCACAATCAGACTGAGTTGGCAAGCAGCGACCTGCCGGAGAAATTCAAGCAGCAGATGCGGGAGGAAAGCGCGCTGCAGCAATATATGCTGGATCATAACTATCCGCCGACCGACAACACGTTGTGGAGTGGGACGCTGAGCGCAGCCGGACTGATTCTACTGGTGACGCTGTTCACCGTCATCATCGCCGGAGATGTGGTCGCCGGAGAATTCACATGGGGGACGATCAAGCTGCTGCTGATCCGGCCCGCCTCACGGTCGAAGATTTTGTTATCGAAGTACTTGTCGACGCTGATTTTTGCGTTGACGCTGCTGGTGCTGCTGTTTCTGAGCGCGTTGGTGGTGAACGGGGTACTGTATGGGTTCGATGCGATTTCGCTTCCCCACCTGACGGTCGATAAGCAGGCGCAAGTACATGAGAAAAACATGCTGCTCTACGTCTTCGCCACCTACGGGCTGAAACTTGTTGAGCTGGTGATGATCGTCACGCTGGCATTTATGATCTCGACGGTGTTCCGCAGCGCTTCGCTCGCGATTGGCTTGAGCATTTTCATCATGTTCGCTGGGCAGAGCTTGACGTACCTGTTTCTACAGTATACTTGGGGAAAATATTTCCTCTTCGCGAACACGGATCTAACGCCGTATCTGGAGGGGCAGCCGCTGGCCGAAGGGATGTCGCTCGGCTTCTCCATCACGATGCTGCTCGTGTACTTTATCGTGTTCAACGCACTTTCCTGGGAAATATTCCGCAGGCGGGATGTCGCGGCATAAAGGTCTGACTGGTTCGTTTGAGCTGAGCATAGAAGGGTCTGGCCCATCTAAAGTACGGCGAAATCCCGCAAAAGTGAGAAAACAGTCCAGCTAAGGGTGCCTAGCCCTAGTTAACTCGCTCGAAATGGCGAAAATCGCCGAGTTAAGAGGGTCTGGCCCATCTAAAGTACGGCGAAATCCCGCCAAAAGTGAGAAACAGTCCAGCTAAGGGTCTAGCCCTAGTTAACTCGCTCGAAACGGCGGAAATCGCCGAGTTAAGAGGGTCTGGCCCATCTAAAGTACGGCGAAATCCCGCCAAAAGTGAGAAAACAGTCCAGCTAAGGGTGCCTAGTCCTAGTTAACTCGCTTAAAACGGCGGAAATCGCCGAGTTAAGAGGGTCTGGCCCATCTAAAGTACGGCGAAATCCCGTCAAAAGTGAGAAAACAGTCCAGCTAAGGGTGCCTAGCCCTAGTTAACTCGCTCGAAATGGCGAAAATCGCCGAGCTTAGAGGGGCTACCTGTCTTAGCTCGGAGCTCTGCTGCTCCAGCGCAAGCATGGGCCAGTGTGCCGCTGATGAAATAAGAGTGCCTAGGCACTCTTATTTTGCTGCCTCCGCACGACGCGGAGAAAATAGAAGTGGTAAACTACTTCTATTTGGCTCCGGACCGCCGGAAAACGGCGGTTCACGCCCGGATAAGAGCGGTTTACCACGCTTATTTCCAATAGAATCGAGCGCGATGCTCTAATAGCAGCGGTTTACTACTCTTATTTGACCGGGGCGAGGGAGCCCGCCGCCCAGCACTCCCCCGCAGCGCGCCCATGCCCAAAAGGCCCCGCCTCCGCTTAACCAGCGGCGGTGGGGCCTTTTGGGCACCAACCCGATTCTCGGAACGGGTTGGCTTCGTTACTTCCGGATATACGTCTGAATCGTATCCGGTACTTCCTGCAGCTCGTTCAGGCGATAGAACGCGCCTTTCGGCTGCACATCGACGGTTCCGGTGTTGTACACCCAATCGCCGGGCACCGGGATGTGGATGGCGTGAATACCCGCATACAGCGCGGGCAGCACGTCCGTCTTGACGGAGTTGCCGATCATCCACGTATGCTCGCGGTCGAAGCGTTGCTCCGCCATGATCGTCTCCATGAACTCGCGGGACTTATGCACGGTGATGAAAATGCGATCATCGAAGTACTGCGTCAAGCCGAGATCCTTCACTTTTTTCATCTGAATCCCCGCATCTCCGCCCGTGTACAGGTAGAGCCGGTGGCCTTCCCCTTGCAGGCGTTGCAGCGTTTCGTTCATCTGCGGAAAAGGCTCCACGGTGTAGGCGTACACGGTATTGCCAAGATCCAACAGAAACGTTTCCTCGCTTGCACTCGTCGGCCGATTAAACCGCTCAGCGAACCATTGGTAGGTCTCGACGAACGACTGCGGGAACCGTTCCGGCTTGAAGCCGTGGATGTGAATGCCGGCGAGGTCAATTTCTTGCTGTTTACGGCGAATGTCCTGCTGGGTTAACCGGTGCCCGGCGTACCAGGTCTTCATCACATCGATGAACTGCTCGATGACAAAATCAAAATATTTATTACAATGGGCCAGCGTATCGTCCAGATCAAAAAGAATCGTTTGCTCTCTCATAGGCGTTCGTCTCCTGCATGGTTTTGAAAATGAAATGAAAACGAAGTTTTCATCAGTATACCACGCATGGTGCGGATTAGCCTAGCCGCCCAGACGCTCTCGCATCATGCCTCTCTCCGTCTTAGGGTGCGCTTGCCCGCACACAACGCTACATCGCGATCGTCGCACCCTTATAGCCGCTATCCGGCGAGTAAGCAGGCTTGTTCAAGCCGCCGTCCTGATCTCCCTCAGGCTTAGGCGCCTGAGCCTCCGCTGGAACCACAGCTTTCGATTCCATCTTGGAGCTGCCTTGGAAGACGCCGCCTTCCTCAATGATGAACGAAGCGGCGCTGAGGTTGCCGTGCAGCGCGCCAGTTGACGTAATCGTCAGTTTGCCTTTCGTCGTAATATTGCCGTGAACGCTCCCGGCCAACACGACATCCCGCGCGGAAATATTCGATTTGACGACGCCGTTCTCGCCGATAATGACATCGCCTGCACAGTCGACATCCCCCGTAATGGTGCCTTCGATCCGCAGGCTCGCTTCCGATTTGATGCGTCCTTCAAAGACGGTGCCTTCCCCAATCAAGGTATCGGTTGTGTTGGGATTCAAGAGGTTTTTACCTTTCTTAAACATGCTAGTTGTCATCCTTTCGCATAGCTTTGAGATATGGTTTGGGGTCGATGCTTTCGCCATTTTTAAGCACCTCGTAATGCAGGTGGGCGCCGGTGCTGCGACCTGTCGAGCCGACGAGGCCGATGGTGTCGCCTTTTTCCAGGGTATCGCCGCGATTCACAAGAATTTTGTTCAAATGCATATACCAGGTACGAAGTCCTTGGGAGTGCTCGATGACAATGTTGTTGCCATGATAGATGTCTTTGCCCGTCGATACGACGGTGCCGGCGGCGGTTGCGAAAACAGGATCGTTTTCATGCGCGCCGAAATCGATGCCGGAATGAAAACTCGGGATTTTCGTAAACGGGTCGGAACGGTAGCCAAAAGGGGACGTGACCACCTTCGTCATCGTCGGCCACAGCGTCGGAGTTATCCGCAGCTGGGCTTGTCTTTCTGCGACCTTCTGCTTCGTGGCGGTCAGATTCACTTGCAGCTCGGCCACTTCGCCGCCAAGGGCGGTCAGCGATGCCGACGTCATCTCGCCGAGCTTCAGGATGGCATCCTGCGACACGGGGTCCGGGCTGCCTCCGACGCCAGTAGAAGCTGCTGCGTCGCCTTCAGCTTTCTTCGCCGTGTCGGCGCTGGCGAACGCTTTGCCGGTCGCGTCGCTGTCAATGCCGGCGATTGTTTTGAGGTCGCTCTCCAGCTTTTTTACCTCTTCCAACTGGGATTTCATTTGTTCCGTTTGCTGAGAGAGCTGAATCACCTCGTTCTGCAGTTGTTCGATGGCAGCGTCCTTGGACGTGACGGTCGCGCTCCATTCCTGGTTGGCGCCGCTCAGCTTCGATTGCAAGGCAACCGTTTGTTTTAACGTGTGCGCGTGCAGCACATAGATAAAGATAGACATAAGCAGCAGCAGGGTTAACCCTGCGCCTGCGAGATAAGCAAAAATATGGGACACCCTGAAGCGGACCACGGATTGGTTCGCATCCGGAATGATCACCAGTGTCATTTTTTTCGGTTTCCACTTGAATTTCATCCAATTAACCTTCGTCACATTGAACTTTCTCAAAGCTTCAGTATCTCCTGTCGTGGTTGATTTTGGTAACGGAAAGTCCTGTACACCATTCGTCATTTTCTGCTAAAAACCCTGCCGATTGCCCGCCAGTCCTAGGAAAATGAGTCGAAAGTAGGAAGGAATCCTGTTGTAAATACGCGAATCTTCTTATATCAAATTGAGAGAACGAGCAGATATGGAGTGGACGCGTATGATAAAGCTTGCAGGGATCGATATTGGAAACGACAGCATTAAATTGGTAGTCGACGGCTCGAAGGACCCGTTCGTCATTCCCAATATCATCGCACCGGGATATGAGCGACACATTTTGCAGGAAGAAGACTCCGCTTGGAAAGCGCTTGACGTTGTGATCTACAGCCCAAGCCTCTCGCAGCGAAATCAACGATACTTCGTCGGACAGCTCGCGCTCGAGCACGAAGATAATCTCGAACTGGAAGATACCGATAACAAAGCGCTGTCGGACCAATCTCTTATCGTCGCCTTGACGGCACTTGCTTACCAAGGTCTCATAGGCCAAACCGCCGCAAGCGGCTACGGACAGACGGACGAGGTCGAATATACGATCGGCACTGGCCTACCAGTGCGCGCTTACGCCAAATATCATCAGCAATTCGAACAACGGTTGCTCGGCGAACATGAGGTAACGTTCCTGTCCACGCCGCAGCTGCGTAACCGCAAAGTCAAAGTCATCGTCCGTAAAGCGGCAATTTCGATTGAAGGCGCAGCCGCAATGTTCCATCTGGCCACGCATGACAGCTTGCAGGTGAAGGACGAGGAAATCTACAGCGGCATCATCGGCGTGTGCGAGATCGGCGCGTTGACGACGGACTTTCCGGTCATCAAGCGCATGGCAATCGACAATCATTTCAGCCATGGCGAGCAGATCGGCATTGCGACCTATCTAGACGCGATCATTCGCGACGTGGAAGATGCTTACGGCTACGTGTTCCCAAGCCGTGCCAAGCTGGCGGTGCGCGTCAAGAATCGCCAGTATATGATTCAATTGCCAGGTGAAGGCCAGGTGGACATCCGCGCGATTGTCGACCAGCATTTCCGCCGTGCTGCTGCGCGCATGGTCGAAATGATCAAGAAACGCTGGCGCAAGTGCCCGGACATTCAATGCTTTTACGTCATCGGCGGCGGCGCTGCGGCGCTCAAGCCGTATATTTTGGATGCGGCCGGACCGATGAAGTTGAGATTTACGAACGATAGTGAGTTTTTAAACGTATACGGGTACTTGAAAGTGGCAAAAAGCCGATTGAATCAAGCAGTTCCCGTCTAAGAAAGAAGCGTCTGCGCGAGCAGGCGCTTTTGTAGTTCTTATAAGCATTCCTCCAGCTTCAGGTATGGCCAGGTTGGTAGTTACAACCTTGACTTTAAGAGCCTCCGCTATCCGCCTGCTTCAGGATCGTAACTTCCATGTATGTTGTTATAGTCGTCAGGAAGAAGCAGAATGCGAAAGTTGCGCCGCAAAGTGCCCCCACTAATGGGGTACCCCCGCTGAACATTAAGCCGACCAGGATGCATCCGCCGCAGAGCAGGATAAGGATATTGCCGCTCCAGCGCCATGCGGAGTAAGGCAGGAGTTGACTCACTTTCCCGAGAAACTGTGCCGATCTCTTGCCATGCGGCTGCGCTTCGGAGGAATTGGATGACTGCGAGTCTGTCCCTTTCCTTTTTTTCACAAGACCCACGATAAGAATGAGCAGGGCAAGAAGCGGCTGATAGGCCAGCACAATAACCGGCGAGCTGAAATTGGAGAAGCGCAGCACTTCCGAAATATTTTTAAATGAAAAAATCGTGGTGACGACCATGAGCAAGCTGATCGGTTTATTCAAATAGGGATAGTTCGGCTCGTTGATGATTGAGGAGATGCCGATGAGCAGAGCCAGGTAGATCGCGATCGTCTTGCAGGCAATCGTCGGAAACCAGATCATGAGCATGACCAGATCCAGACGGTCCAGGAAGTCCGTAATGTGAATCATCTGGACCAGATTGTAGACGGGATACATAAAGTTGCCCGGCATTTTGGGACCCAGCACGGCAATAATCAGAAACAGGAGCAAGGTGAGCAAAAAGAGGCCCAGCAGCGCGCCATGGCGGATGGCCGACCGGACGTGATTCGAGTTATAGAGCATATGAAGAAATGCGCCCAGAATAAACAGATCGCCGGCGCTGCCTAGCGTCAGAAAGCCGCTTGTTACAAGCTGCGGAGCTGGCATCGTGAGCGTCGGTGTCAGCAGTCTGGGAAAGAATTCGTTCGAGAGCATGAGCGGCATCGCAAGGATCGTGACCATGAAGAGCGGATAAAATAAGTCATTGACCCTGGCAATAACTTCAACGCTCGTTTTGCCGAAATACATGAGGAGAAAACACGGCAGAAAAATCAAAATTTCAAACGGCGTCGAGTGCAGCAACAGCGTCGAGCTGAAGTGGGAAATCGACGCGACATCGCGAACGACAATTTGCCAGAAATGAAACACCATGATCAAATTGACCAACGTGCCGCCCCATCGGCCCAATACTTCTTTGGTTATATCAAAGATATGCCTCTCCGGGTAATGCTTGGTGAGATAACCGAAGAAAGCGGCGATCCCGATCACATACAAGGCGGAAAATAAATAACTGTACCAGGCATCCATCTGGCTGATGCGCAGCATCACGTTTTGCAACGTTAAGATCCCTCCGCTTGTAATGATCGACGAGGTCAACCAGGAGAGCTGCCGTTGGTTAATAATTTGTTTGCGATCGATGGGGAACACCGCCTTTATGCTTGAAGACCGAGCGCTTGGACGAGCCAGGGCGACACGGTGTTAATGAAAAAATAAATCGGCATCGGAATGACAATATGCAGGAACGGACTTGTGAAAATGATTAAGAGGAGAAGGATCGTACAGAAATACACGACCTTAACCGCTGTTCTCGCTTTTTTTAACGCTTTGCGGTCAAACAGGATGGACACCGCCAACGTAAGGAGAAAGAAGACTGCAAATATGCTGTTCATGCGTCATTCGTCTCCCTGCACGAGATTTTTATTGATGAGCCCGGCATCGACGATGTCAGCGGTAACGGCAATACGGAACTGTGCTTCTTTAAAAAGGGTGTCCCAGTCTTTCTCGTACTTCGTTTTCCACAATTGAGGATGCTGTCGCCATACGCGAAGTCCGAGATGTGCAGAATCTGTCCCTTCTTTTTGCATCTTGCGAATGGCCGCTTGTGCGGCAAGCTGAATTTGTTCGGCGAACTTGTCCTGCAGTCGCTTAATCACCTTCGTATCGCCCAGGTCCTCCCCCGTTTGATCTTCCCGGACAGTGCCCTTGGCAAAGATGCTCACCGCAAAGTCGATACGATCATCATGTACCACAGGCGTAATGGTCGTTTTTCCTCCAAGGACCGTAACGGAAACATTGGCAGCATCTCCATCTGTGACGGGGAACGTATACATTTGCTCTTTCGGCTGCCCCCGGAGCCAGAGTAATCCTTTAGCTTCTTTGTCCCTGAAAACACCGACCATTCGATCCCCCTTAAACTGAACGTACCCTTTCAGTTGAACTTCGTGGGAGACTTCCTTGGCCGCTTGGGTTTCCGCCATTTCAAAATAGGTAACGATGGGATCGGCGCCAAAACTTAACGAGATTCCGACATCTTTGAGCGAGGTTGGCAGCGAGTTCCTGGATTTGGACATTTCGCGGAGCGTCTCGGCTGGAAACCGCTCAAACTTAGGTGAACTGTTCAGCAGGTCGTAGCCCCTGCCCTTCGTGGCAACGAGAAAGCCGATCATCCGGTTCTCCGGAGAGCGGGGCAGCACGTCGAACAGCACGTGGATGCCGGACTTGGCGAGCTTCTCTCCGATCACAATTGTCCTCCGATGGGATAACAGGATGTGTCGAGACAGCCTCATTTGCAGCTTGTTGTTCGCTTCCCGAAGCGTTTTCCCAACTTCCGAATCGATGTAATAGCTCTTGTTGCCGGATGTACCGCCGCCGCCGCCGCTTGCGCCGCCCATAGAACCGGGGAGCGGGAACATGTAGGCAATCCGGTACCTGCCATCATCCTCCAGATCGAAGGAGGCAGTCAGGACAAAGGCGATATCGTTCGTTTCAACACGGTCCCAGCATCCCGTGAGCAGCGGACAGGCAAGGAGGAGAAGCAGCGTCGTCCGGACATATCGCTTAAGACGAGCCATTGGGAGGTTCCTCCTCGCTGGATTTATGCACATGATCGATATTGCTGCCGTCGAGCCCGCCCTCTTTTTTGATTGTTTGGGGAAGTTCGTTGCCCATGCGCGTGTTGTCCTGTACGGTCATAAACTCAGGCCGTTTTACCATTTCCCACAGAGGTGAGCGTACGAGCACATCCTTCATATCTGCCGCAGATAAAGGTCCGATCGGAGACAAGTAAGGAACGCCGAAAGAGCGTAAGTTGGCCATATGTCCAATCAGGATCATGAGCGAGAAGAAGATCCCATAGAACCCAAAGATGGAAGCCGCGATCAAAATGGGAAAGCGCAGCATCCGAATCGCAATCGCGCCGTTAAAACGGGGGATGGTAAAAGACGCAATCCCCGTGATCGACACGACAATAACCATCGGCGCCGAGACGATACCCGCTTGCACAGCGGCTTGGCCTACGACAAGCGCTCCGAGAATGGACACGGCGGAGCCGACCGCTTTCGGCAGGCGAATCCCGGCTTCCCGCAGGGCTTCGAACGTAATCTCCATAATGAGCGCCTCGACGACGGCCGGAAAGGGTATGGCTTCACGGGCTGCAGCTACGCTGAGCATGAGAGAAGTCGGTAGTAGTTCTTGATGGTACGTCGTAATGGCGACATAAAGGGCTGGCGTTGTAAGTGACAAAAACATAAACACATACCGAAGCAGGCGCAGGAGCGTACCGATCTGGAAACGTTCATAGTAATCTTCATTCGTCTGCATAATCTGAATAAAAACAAAAGGAACGATAAGCACGAACGGGGTGCCGTCCGTCATAATGGCAACTCGCCCTTGCAGAAGGGCGCTCGCCACAACGTCAGGGCGCTCGGTGTATTGCATTTGCGGAAACGGCGAGAACGCGTCGTCTTGGATGAATTCCTCAATCATGCCGGATTCGAAGATCGCATCGACTTTTATCTGCTCCAGCCGCTTGACGACTTCTTCCACCAACGAAGGCATCGCCAGGTCATCCATATAACAGACGACCAGGTTGGTATTGCTCTCCTTGCCGACACTCATCGACTTCATTTTCAGCTTCGGCGTCTTGATCTTGCGCCGGAGCATTGACGTGTTGGTGCGGATGCTCTCAACGAAGCCCTCGCGAGGGCCGCGGACGACCGTCTCTGTTTCCGGCTCCCCGATGGACCGCTTCTCGGCTCCTCGAATGCCCAGCAGGATCGCTTTATCGTTGGCCTCCACAAGCAGGGCGGCGTCGCCGCCCAGGACTGACGCGAGCAGATCGCCGTAGTTGTCGGAGATTTGTGTTTGCGAGACGGGAAGCATCTTGTCCTCAATTTGCGAGATGGCGGTTTCTCCCGTGCCGAGCAGCATGAGCACCTTCATGGTTTCGTTGAGAAGCTGTGTATTGGTCAGCCCGTCGACAAACAGAAGCAGTGCAGGAATGCCGCCTTCCAGCTGAAATTCACGGACAACGACGTCCGAGCATTCGTTGAACAGGTCTTTGATGAAGCTGTGATTCTCATCCAGCAGGAGGGACAGCTTGGTCTGTTTCAGCTGTTCGATGAACTGATACTCGCGCGGATCCTGCTGCGCTTCGGACGCGCCGCCTGCCGCCGAGCCGGATGGCAAAAACCGATCCCGCAAAAGGGCACGCATGAAATAAGTAGATCGCTTGGTCAAGTTCAGGGCACCTCCTGCCGCAGCCGGAATTGGGTTCAGAGCAAAGCATCTATTATTCTGTCGGAAAGTCAGGATTTTATTACGAAAGTTGGAAAAATTTATAGTCTCATGAGAAAGAATCCCTTGGGGAATAGGTTTCGGAATGTTGGCAAAAGCTATCGGAGCATGAAGATACAGGAAGCGGCGAAGGCGGCGCAGATGAGGAGGGAACACATTGGTTTGGCTTGTATCATTGCTGCTTTTGTTCATCCTGCAGGCGGCCGCTATTCTGCTCAGCGAGTACAAGAGACCTGCAAAGAGTGTAGCGTGGCTTTCTATTTTGTATATTTTTCCAATTATTGGATTCGTTATGTATTACTTTATGGCGCGGGAGTATGTCAGGCGGAAGCGGGTGTACCGGGATCATCGCGGGGACCGCGAGCAATCTGTGTGTGAGGAAGGGGCGGAAACCTGGCCGGCCAGGATGGATGAACGACTTTGCGAGTGGCTGCGGCGGGTACCTGGCGCACCGCTGACAGTCCGCAATCGGGTCGAGGTCCTGACGAATGCGGCGGCGACGTATGACGCTTTGCTGGAAGATTTGGAGCTTGCGCATCGGCATATTCATTTTGAATTTTATACGATTCGTGATGACGAGACGGGGCGGCGGTTCCAGGATGTGCTGATCCGCAAGGCGCGGGAAGGGGTTCAAGTACGGGTGATCTACGATGGCATGGGCTCGTACCAGCTGCCCAAGGCTTACGTAGATAAGTTGAAGGCGGTTGGCTGCGAGGTGTATCCGTTCTTGAAACCGCTCATCGCCTTCTTCGAGAAACGGCTGAATTACCGGAATCACCGCAAGATTGTGGTAGTGGACGGCAAGGTTGGTTTTGTCGGCGGTATTAATATTGGTGACGAATATTTGGGGGGAGACCCGAAGCTCGGCTTCTGGCGGGATACGCATTTAAAATTGGAAGGCGAGGCGGTTGCGGACTTGCAGCGCACGTTTCTGACGGACTGGGCCTTTGTCAGCGGACGGAAGCTGCGGGATAAGGATCTGTTTCCTAAGCTGGATGTGGAGGAGGAAGCGCACGTGCAGATCATCTCCAGCGGCCCGGACCGGTACTGGGATACGATTCAGGAGATGTTCTTCACCGGCATGATTGCGGCGCGCAGGCGCATTTATGTGACGACGCCGTATTTCATCCCGGATCCGAGCATTACGATGGCGCTGAAAACCGCAGCGAGCAGCGGCGCGGATGTGCGGGTCATCCTTCCGTACAAGGGCGATTCCCGCATTGTGCAATATGCCTCGCAATCATATATGCAGGAACTGCTGCAGGCGGGCGTCCGGTTCTATCTGTACCGCAAGGGCTTTATCCATGCCAAGGTCATTTTGTTTGACGACTTCATGGCGACGGCGGGGACCGCGAATATGGATATGCGCAGCTTCTTCAGCAACTTCGAGCTGAATGCGGTCCTCTTCAGCGAGGCGGAGATCCGACGGCTGGAGCAGGATTTTACTAAGGACCTGCAGGAGTGCGAAGAAGTGGAGCTTGCGGCCTTCTTGCAAAGGCCGAGGTCCGTCAAAGGCAAAGAAGCCATCGCCCGGCTGCTGTCACCTTTATTCTAGGCAGGCTTACAGTCGGGACAGGATGGCGTCGAGATTTTGCGGGGGAACGCGCTGAATGAGGTCCCCGTAGGTGCGCAGACGATTCATGATCGTCAGCAGATTGAATTCGCGCGGGCTGGGACGCAGTGCGACTTCCTCCCAAAGGAGCGGCGTCGACACGGTCGCATCCTTGGTGGCGCGCGGGGTGTATGGCGCGGACAGCGTTTTGCCGTACCAGTGCTGGAGGTAGTCGATGTAGATCAGGTCGCCGCGATTTTTCTTGAACCGTTCGATGGTGAACAGCTTGGGATGCTGCTGCACCGCATACTCGGCGATGAAATGCCCGATTTTTCGCAGCTCCTCGAACGTGTATTTCGGCTGAATCGGGATGTAGATTTGTACGCCGGTGGCGCCGGACGTCTTGGGCACAGACTGAATGCGCAGAGAGTCCAGGATTTCGCCGATGAGCTGCGCAGCCTCCATAATGCGCGGTTCCTCTTCGCGGGAAGGATCGATGTCGATGAGCCACTCCGCCGGCATCGTCTGTCCGACATAGTGAAACGAAGGGTGAAACTCCAGACAGGTCAGGTTCCCCAACCAAATCAGCGTGGAGAGCGAGTCGAGATTCACATAATTAATGCCGTCGAGCGGAGCCAAGTTGACGAAGTCAGGTGTTGGTTCAGGGGCATTTTTTTGATAGAAGGATTTGTCGTTATAGCCGTGCGGATACCGGATTGTCGTCAAATGCCGGTTGCGGCAGTAACGCAGGAGATGAGGAGCAAGCTCGCCCAGCTTCGTCAGATAATCCGCCTTGGTAATGCCCAGCTCCGGCCACAGCGGCTTGTTCGGATTCGTGATGGTGAGTTCGTTGCCTTCGACCAACAGGGTGCCTTTTTCAGTTTTATACGCCAAATAACCCGCCTCCCAAGCTTCATGTGCAGACGTTCCAACGTCTATCTGAAGTATCGCCCGGAAGGGGGCATCTCAAACTCGCGCGGCGTTAGGCTACGATATGGAGCCATAGATAAAGGCCGATCAGTGTGATCAAAAGCGTAGGCACCGTCAGCACGACACCGGTTTTGAAGTAGGCGCCCCAGGTGATTTTGACGCCTTTGCGGGAGAGGACGTGCAGCCAGATGAGGGTGGCCAGCGAGCCGATCGGTGTCATTTTCGGGCCGAGATCCGACCCGATGACGTTGGCGTACACGAGCGCTTCGTGCACGATGCCCTCCGCTTGCGCCCCCTGCACGGCCAGCGATCCGATCAGCACAGTCGGCAGGTTGTTCATGACGGAGGAGAGCACGGCCGAGAGGAAGCCCATGCCGATCGTCGCAGCGAACACTCCTTGATGAGCCATCCACGCGATGAAATTCCCGAGGGCATCGGTCAGTCCCGCGTTTTTGAGCCCGTATACGACAACATACATGCTAATCGAGAAGATCACGATGGTCCAAGGCGCTTCTTTCAAGATTTTTCGCGTATTGACCGCAGGGCTTGTCCTTGCTGCTAACAGAAAGCTTAGTGCTGCTGCGCATACAAGGAACGACACCCGGATATACACGAAACCGCTTGCGATGTAGGCCGTGAGCAAAATGCCTAGAATCCACCACGAGTAGCTAAATAGCTTTCGATCTTTGATCACGTCACTCGGATTCATTGCCTGGGCAATATCGTACGTCTGCGGGATCTGTTTACGGTAATACAGGTAGAGCACGAGCAGGCTTGCGCCCAGTGAGACTAACCCTGTAACGAACATCCGGCTGGCATAGGTGACGAATCCGATTCCGAAGAAATCGGCCGCGATGATGTTAACGAGATTACTGATGATAAAAGGAATGGATGTCGTGTCGGCAATAAAGCCGCTGGCCATTATAAAAGGCAGGACCATCGGCTCCGGCAATTTCAGGGCGCGGACCATCGCCAGCACGATCGGGGTCAAAATTAGCGCAGCCCCGTCATTGGCGAAGAAGGCGGATACCGCCGCTCCCAGCAGGATAACGTACACAAACATGCGCTTGCCGTCGCCTTTGGCGAGGCGGGCCATATGCAGTGCGGACCATTCGAAGAAGCCGATGCTGTCCAGCACGATCGAGATTATAATGATGCCGATAAAGGCTAGTGTGGCATTCCAGACGATGCCTGTGACTTCAGCGACGTCTCCGAAGGTGACAGCTCCGCAGAGCAGCGCAAGCATCGCGCCGGCCGAAGCTGACCAGGCGATATTCAGGCCCTTCGGCTGCCAGATGACGAATGTCATCGTAAGTAAAAAGATAAAACTTGCGGTATAAATCATGATGAATTCCCTCCTGCACCATTGACAGTATCTCAGATTTTGAAACATCTGTATACGGTTTTGTGCAGGGGCAACACTAGGAAGCAACACTCGTGGAAAAGGGAGAAAAGCAAGCATGGAGTTGGAACCGATCATACCTTTTGAACCGATCCAGTCGGAGAAGATTCCGACAGGACCGAACTGGATCGCACAGATTAAATGGGATGGCATTCGCATGCTCACCTATTTCGACGGTCAGTCGACCCGTTTGTGGAATCGACGCCGCAACGAGCGCACGCTGCAGTATCCAGAGTTGCTGGATGTTCGCGCCTACTGCACGGCGTCGTCCGTCATTCTGGACGGCGAAATAATCGCGATGGATGACGCCAAGCCGTCGTTCCATCAGATTATGAAGCGCGAGTCGCTGCGCAAGGAAGTCAACATTGCTAAGGCCCGGCACCAGACGCCGGTCACGTATATGCTGTTCGACCTGCTGATGCTGAACGGTGAGTGGGTGACAGACAAGCCGCTCGCCGAGCGGCAGCGGTTGCTCGAGCGCGTGATTCGGCCGCAGCCGTCGCTTCAGCTGACACCGAGCGTGCCGGACGGACGGCAGCTCTACGAGTTGATGAAAGCGCACCGGATGGAGGGGATCGTGTGCAAGGATTTGATGAGCACATATGCTATCGGCGGTAAGGATGCGCGTTGGATGAAGCGTAAAATTTTCCACGATCTGTACGCGGTCATCGGCGGCGTAACCTATCGAGATGGAACAGTGAATGCGATTCTGCTCGGATTGTATGACCGCGAAGGGCGATTCGTCTACATCGGCCACGCCGGCACAGGGCTGGTAAGCCGGGAAGAATGGCGGCAGCTTACGGCGCTGGTGGAGGGGATGAAAATACCGCAGCACCCGTTCGTCAATGAGCCGGAGCGCAACAGCAAGGAATGGGCCTGGCTCGCGCCGCAGCTCACGGTGAAAATCCAGTACATGGAATGGACGCCTAACGGCACAATGCGTCATCCAAGCATTCAGGCGTTCGGCGGGGCGGAGCTGGCGGCGTGCACGTTTGCGCAGCTGTGAGGGGGGAGAGCTCTTCTGCTACCGCTCGTATGAGGCCCGCTGTGTCGCCGGGTTATCCGGGCATACAAAAAGCCGGTCTTAAGTAACCGGCTCTTGGGCTTTTTCTTTTTTTGCGCGGGGCTTTGCAGCAGCACGTGGCTTCTTCTCGACCGTGACGGAAGCGTCGGGCTGCAGGGTCATTTTCTCGTCGGCCTGCTTCGTCGCATCGAGGCTTGCCTGGAGCGCAGCCATGAGGTCGATGACGCTCGTCTTTTGGACTTCTGGTGCTGTCTGAACCTCTTCGCCAGCCACCTTCTGTTGAATGGCGCCCAGCATGCGCGCGCGGTATTCATCCTGATACTTGTCCGGTTCAAAAGGAGTGGACAACTGGCTGATCAGCATTTTCGCCATATCCATTTCCCGCTCGTTGACGGTGACTTTGTCGGGGAGACCCGGTACCTGCGTGATCGGCCGAATTTCATCGGGATAAAAAATCGTCTCCATCGCCAGACAATTGTCGATTACGCGGATTGCGGCGAGCGAGCTTTTGGAGCGGATCGATACTTTGGAGATGCCGATTTTGCCCGTCTGCCGCATCGCCTCGAGCAGCAAGCTATAGGCGCCGGCGCCAGTTCCGTCAGGCCCCAGGTAATAGGTTTTCTGAAAATATACAGGATCAATATCCGTCAAGTTGACAAAATCCAAAATTTTGATTTCCTTGTTGGCTTCGCCCGAAATCGTCTCGAGCTCATCTTTTTCAAACAAAACAAAACGCCCTGGCTCATACTCGTAGCCCTTTGCAATTTCCTCCCACTCGACTTCCTTCTCGCAAGTCTGGCACTTACGGACGTAAGACAGCGGTGTGATGCAGGCTTTGTGAATGTAGCGCATGGAGATGTCTTTGTCCTCCGTAGCCGAAAACATTTTGACCGGAACATGGACTAATCCGAAGCTGATTGCACCTTTCCAAACGGTATGCACGGCTGCTCCCCCTCCAAACAAACATAATTGTACTAGTATTCGCGGAAAGACCCGCCTTTATACGGCGGCACATGAAAAGAATGGTTCCGCAGCGCGCTGGGGAGATTATAAAAGCAGGCAGGATGCCTGCCGATTGCGAAGCGAAGGAGGGTTCACGGATGGCAGAAGACTTTTCCCAGGATAACGACCACGAAGGAAAAGACGATCACTTCATGGACATTGACAGGATGATTAATGAAGGCTTGGGGGGCGGCAACGTCACCATGCACAATGGCCTCATCGAAGCCAGCACCACCGACACGATGGATCATCCGGAATCCGTTTTGGATGAGCCATGAACGTTCACCGCGCACAAGAGATTCTAGCCGCCGACGAGAAAATTGAGGTCAGCTTGAATGGCTTGTCGGTCTGGATTGACAGCGTGGACGCCGCCAAATCGATGGTGAAGGTGCATGTGGAGGAGAATCCGTCCGATGCACGCGTCGTGTTGGCGCAAGAGCTGGAAGAGGTTCACTAGGGCGAGTCTGAATGCTCCGAGGGCCGCAGATTTTGCCGAATTTTCGTTCCATGCAAGGAACTTTTGTGAAGGCGTACCGGGGGTACGTCAAGCGAAAGTGACGCCGCAGGGGGCGAAAAGGTGGTGAAAGATGCCCCTGAGCGGGTTTTCAGACTCGCCCTAGCCTTTACCGAGCAAGCCAAGCAGCCTTCTCTGCCTCGTGCGGAGAGGGCTGTTTGCCGCTCACGGAGATCCCAGTTGATGCTGCTGCGGGCGAAGACTATAATAGAGGGAGTAAAAAGGAGCAGCGGAGGACGGAAATGAGCGCACAGCAAGTCACTTATACGTTTGAATCCCGCGAGGAAGCGGATACGGATCGTCTGGGGGGGCTGTTGTCCGGCTACTTGCAGCCCGGCACGGTCATTACGCTCGATGGAGATCTGGGGGCAGGCAAAACGCGATTCTCGCAAGGCTTTGCCCGTGCCATCGGTATTACGGAGCACGTCAACTCCCCGACATTCACGATTATCAAGGAATATGAGGGGGATCATCTCCCTTTTTATCATATGGATATGTACCGTATTTCGCAGGAGGAAGCGGACGAGCTCGGGCTGGAGGATTATTTTTACGGTACGGGCGTGTCGCTGATTGAATGGTCCAGTTTGATTGCGGATTTGCTGCCTCCGGACCGGCTTGCGATTACAATTAGCCTCTTGGAGGATCAATCCCGCGTATTTCACCTGACGCCATACGGCCTGCCGTATGAGAGCTGGTGCTTGCAGATGAAGGAGAACGGACACATACAATGACAGAACGGGAAGAGATAATGACAGAACGGGGACAGACCATGATAAGGGCGGAAAGATTACCGTCAACGGGGCGATGCCTGGCCATCGATACCTCGACATCGGCAATGAGCGTAGCGCTGCTCGAAGAGGGCAAGCTGCTGGGGGAAATCAGCTCGCATGCGGAGCGCAATCATTCGATCGGGCTCATGCCGCATATTAATGACTTGCTTGCGCGTTTTCAGATGACGCCGCGCGATCTTCAGTCCATCGCGGTAGGACAAGGCCCAGGCTCGTATACCGGAGTGCGGATTGCGGTCTCCGTAGGCAAAACGTACGCCTGGGCGCTAGGGTTGGATCTGCTCGGGGTATCCAGTTTGGAAGCGATGGCTCTTGGTAGTTCTGTACGGAACGACGCCGGATTAGATGGCGAGTTGACATGGGTTATTCCGCTGATGGACGGGCGGCGCAAGCAGGCTTTTACGGCGGTTTACGGGTTTCAAGGCGAGGGGGCGGAAACTGGGCTTGGCCGTGCTGGTTGGCACGAAGTACTGCCGGACGGCATCCGTGTCATCGGAGGCTGGCTGGAGCAAGTCCGCGATCAGGCGGAGCAGGCGGGGGTAAGAACCTTACTGTTCGTCGGTGAAACGGCAGGGTTCGCTCAGGAACTGGAGGATTTTGCAGCGACGGTTTCTGCCGAGGTTCTCGTGCGTCCGTACGGGATCGAAGCGGAATTTATCGGGCGGCTGGCTTATCCTCGGCTGCTGCAAGGCGAGAAGGCCGATGTGCATGCGTTCGTGCCAAACTATACGCGCCTGCCGGAAGCGGAGGCGAATTTACTGGCAGGTGTCCAGGTGAAGAAAGGGGATCGATGAACGTGGAACAGCGTCAGCCACATGCGCTCGAAGATCAGCTTGTCTTTCGCTCGATGACCATGGCGGATATTCCGCATATTTGTGAGATTGAGCAGGAGGCCTTTACGACACCTTGGACTCAGGGCGCTTTTGAAAATGAACTGAACAACAATCAGTTTGCGCATTATATGATCATGGACATCGGCGGCGAAGTCGCCGGGTACGGCGGCATGTGGCTCATCATGGAGGAGGCGCATGTTACCAATATTGCCGTCAAACATACGTTTCGGGGGCGCAAGCTTGGGGAGCGTCTGCTGCGCGAGCTGATGAGAACGTCCGCGTTCCTCGGCGCGATCCGGATGACGCTGGAAGTGCGTACGTCCAATTATGTAGCGCAAAATTTATACGAGAAGCTCGGCTTCCGCGCCGTCGGCGTGCGCCGAGGCTATTATACCGACAATCGGGAGGATGCGGTCGTCATGTGGGCGGACTTGCCCAAGCGCAGAGATCTGAGCAGTGACGGCGGCTTTCGGACAGGGGAACAAGTGTGAGTAGGACAGAAAATCAGCTGGGACAGATGGATAACGAGACCATGAGCAAGACGCCAACAGGTACCTCAGAAGCAGACCAGATCACGACTGACGCCCCGGCAAGCAAGCCGGTTTATATTTTGGCAATTGAAACGAGCTGTGACGAGACATCGGTAGCCATCATCGAAAATGGCAAAATCATCCGCTCGAACAAAATCTCCTCGCAGATCGACACGCACCAGCGCTTCGGCGGCGTGGTGCCGGAGGTCGCATCGCGTAAGCACGTGGAGTCCATTACGCGGATGCTGGAGCAGGCCGTCGACGAGGCAGGCGTCGGCCTGCACGAGTTGTCGGCGATCGCCGTCACGGAAGGCCCTGGCCTGATCGGGGCCCTGCTCGTCGGCGTCGTCGCGGGCAAAGCGCTGGCCAGCGCGCTTGGCCTGCCGCTCATCGGCGTGCATCACATCGCCGGTCATATTTATGCGAACCAGCTCGTGCATGAGCTGGTCTATCCTTGCCTCTCGCTCGTGGTGTCCGGCGGACACACCGAGCTTGTGCTGCTCGAAGGCCCCGGCAGCTTCAAGATCATCGGGCGTACGCGCGATGATGCGGCCGGCGAGGCCTACGATAAAGTCGCCCGGGCGATGGGCCTGCCCTACCCGGGCGGTCCGCACGTGGATCGGCTTGCGCAGGAAGCCGATACCGAAGTGAAGCTGCCTCGGTCCTGGCTCGAGGCGGATTCCTACGACTTCAGCTTCAGCGGATTGAAATCCGCGGTGCTGAACGTCGTCAACCAGAGCAAGATGCGCGGCGAGACCGTCCAGGTCGCGCAGATTGCCAAGGGCTTCCAAGCATCCGTCATCGACGTGCTTGTGGAGAAGGCGAGCCGCGCCGTGCGGGCGTACGGCGCGAAGCAATTGCTGCTCGCGGGCGGCGTGGCCGCGAACAAGGGGCTGCGCAGCGCGCTCGCGGCGCGCTGCGCGGAGCTCGGCGTTCCGCTGCTGGTGCCGCCGCACAGCCTTTGCACCGATAACGCGGCGATGATCGGCGCCGCGGCTTTCCTTAAGTGGGAGCGCGGCGAGTTCGACACGATGGAGCTCAAAGCAGAGGCGCAGCTTGATTTGGAAACGTGGTAGCGCGGCAATTTGCTGGCAAGATCCGGCTGTTCGGGTACTCGGTGCGGGAAGCCCGGTGCCGACGGGGGCTTAGCTTGGGCTTGGGCTCCACGCCGCCGAAAAATTTTTTCCAGAGCCGGTATTGACTTTGCCAAATCCGCATACTATAATCACAATCAATACTTTCAAACGCATTGAACGGGAGTAGTAAGGCAACTGAAGTTTCGCTCAGAGAGCTGTGCGCTTGGTGAAAGCACAGACGAAACGCAGCCTGAACTCGCCCGGGAGCGGTAAGACTGAAGCATGCTGGATCCGGCATTCGTAGTAGGTCTTGACGGTTGACCCCCGTGATCGGGTACACGAGTGGTTTCGAGCTGTTGACAGCTCGGATCAATGAGAGTGGTACCGCGGAAGGCTACAGCCTGTCGTCTCTTTTATAAGAGATGGCAGGCTTTTTTGGTTGTCCGGACAGCCAAAAGATGAAGCTGGAACGCATGAAAGACCGCTCGCCATTAGCAAAACAACCGAAATTGGGGATACGTGACACAAAGTCGCAAACGGAGAGTCACCCCCGTCCACATAACCATATCGCAAACAACGCAATGAACAAGAATAGTAAGGGCTACCTCAACGGTACAGAAAGCTGCGGGATGCTGCGACGCAGACCTTGAACGCCCCGAACTCGCTTGGAAGCGGTCATCCTGAACAGCCTTCGGCTGCTAGGGATGGACGGATAACCTCCGTGATCGGGTGATGCAGCGCGGATAGCCGGTTTATAGCTGGTCCCGTCGCTGGATCTGAGGTGGGCTCCTGCAAGGAGTCAACAAGAGTGGTACCGCGCCGGGTGAAGACCTGTCGTCTCTTTGATAGAGACGGCGGGTCTTTTTGTTGTAGTTGTTCAAGACGCGTCTGCCCCGCACGGTGTCTAAGCGACAACCTGCAATTTGTACAGCAAAATGGGCATCTCTCGCCTTATAGGAGCAAAATCCTGCATTTTATACATGGAAATGGGGATATACAGCTCGAAAACTAGCCTAAACCCGGCATCCCCGCGAAATTTACTGCACTTTTTGCAGGTACTTTCGCGAAATGAGCGATTTTGAGCAAATTTGATGTAGTTTTTGCAGTTTGTCTAAGAAATTGCCGAGGAAGCAGAGGCGAGTTGGGGGCGGTAACAGTGGAGGCAGCAGTAGTGAAGGTAATAGTAGAGGCAGCAGTTGAGGCAGTTAAGGCAGCAGCAACAATGGCAGTGAGAACTCAAGAGCACCCTCAGTAAATTAGCGCTAGATAGCATACATCGAAAACAATCCAACCCAACAGCCGGCTGAGACCGGCCAATCTAAGGAGGAACCAACCATGAAACAAGCAAACACAAATCGTCGCATTCGCATTTTCGATACAACACTGCGTGATGGGGAGCAGGCGCCGGGCGCATCCCTGTACCCGGACGAAAAAATCCGCATCGCCCGCCAACTGGCGAAAATGGGCGTCGACACGATCGAGCCGGGCTTCCCGATCTCAAGCCCTGGCGACTTCCAGGCGGTGCAGCAAATTTCCCGCGAGCTGCAAACCGTGGAAATCTGCGGCTTCGCCCGCGCGGTTCAAGCGGACATTGACGCCGCTGTTAAAGCGACACAGGACGCGGGCTTCCGCCGGATTCACATGTTCCTGTCCTCGTCAGACATTCACCTGGATTTCCAGCTGCGGAAGTCGCGCCAGCAGGTCGTCGAGATTGCGCGGTCGATGGTCGCTTATGCGAAGCAATTCATAGACCGCATCGAATTCTCGCCAATGGATGCGACACGGACCGGCGATGAATTCCTTTTTGAAGTGCTGGAGGCGGTCATCGCCGAAGGCGCAACGATCCTGAACATCCCAGACACGGTCGGGTATGCGATGCCTGAAGAGTACGGCGCGATGTTCCGCCGAGTCCGTCAAGGCGTCCGCGGGGGTGACACCGTCGAGTACAGTGCGCACTGCCATAATGATCTCGGACTGGCGGTAGCGAACAGCCTGGCTGCGATTGGCGCGGGCGTCACACACGTGGAAGTCAGCGTGAACGGCGTGGGCGAACGCGCCGGCAACTGCTCGCTGGAAGAGCTGGTCATGGCGATTGAGACGCGGAAGCATACGATGGGCGTAGAAACGGGTATCGTGACGAGCGAGATTTTTAACACGTCCAAAATGGTCAGTCGCATCATGGGCTTCCCGATCGCGTACAACAAGCCGATTGTCGGCCGCAACGCGTTCCAGCATGAAGCGGGCATTCACCAGGACGGTCTGCTGAAAAACCGTTCCACTTACGAAATCATGGATCCGGAAAAGCTGGGCGTGCCGCGCTCGATGATCATTCTCGGCAAACACTCCGGCCGTCATGCGCTGAAGCACCGTGTAGGGCAATTCGGGGTAGAGCTGACAGGGGAAGAGCTGGAGACACTGTACACCAAGTTCAAAGAGAAGGCTGATGAGCAAAAAATCGTCACGGACGATCAACTGATGGAACTGGTCGGATCGACCGTTGATGGTCAAATGGAGCCGTTCTCCCTGGTTCATATGCAAGTGGTTTCGAACAGCGACAAAGATCGCGTCGCCTCGGTTGCCGTGCGCAACAACACGACAGGTGAGGAGCAAGTTTACAGCGGAACGGGCGAAGGGCCGATCGAAGCGATTATCCACGGGTTGCAGCAGGCGATGCCGATGGCTGTGGATTTCTCCGACCTGGAGCTGCATTCGTTATCCACAGGTGAAAAAGCGACCGGAGAGGCGGAGGTCACCATTGCGGTGAACGGTGAGACTTACAAAAATACCGCCATCGATCAAGACGTGCTTGTCGCTGTGGCGAAAGCGTTCGTCTCCGCGTGCAATCAGGCGATGCGCATGCAAAACCAGACAGCGGCACCATCCACAGCGACGTCCGCATCGTAAGCTGGGCACGATTCAAGGCTGTGCACAAAATTGTGAGAAAACTTAGATATATACACGCCTTGTGAGCAAGGTTATACACACACCCTGTGTACAATGTGCATAAGTTTAGAAAACGTTGTCCCATCAGCATTTTCTTAGTCCGATGAAATCGAATAACTTTTTCACAAGAAAATGTGGATAATGTGGATAAACTTGTGGAAATCAGGAGGAACCCCAGAAGGGACGCGGAATTCGCGTCTCTTTTTCTGTGGATAATGGTGTGGATAGCGAAAATCGAAAAATGTCGAATGTGGAGAATTGTCGTAACAATCGCAAATTCCTGAACTTTAACGCGGTGGACGTTTAACGACACGGAATGAATTCGGCGAGTACCTGCCACTGTGCGTTTACGAGTCGCCCGCTGCGACAACAGTGCGCCAAACACGACACCAAAAAGCCCGCACAGCAACCTGTGCGAGCCTCATCTTTTTTTTAAGCCAAAAGAACTTCCCATTCCTCATAACAAGCGGCGAGCGCTTCTTTGCGGTTATCCACTTCCGCGGTCTTCTCCTGCACGATGACGTAATTGTTATACACAGCCGGATCGGCGAGCTCCGCCTCCAAAGCTGTGATCTCGTCCTCCAGCCGCGCAATGTCCTGCTCAAGTTGTTCGAGTCTGCGCTGGCGGTTGCGCTCCTCGCGCTTCGCCTGTTTGTCGGCTTCATAGCTGCCGCCGCCAGCTGGATCAGACTTCGCGCTAGCCGAAGCATCAACTTTCCCGCCCGAACTGCCGGACGCCGCTTTCTTCGCTGCTTCTGTCGCCAGTCGCTGCGCCTCCATTTCGGCGATCTCCGCTTTTTTCTCCATATAATCGTCGTAGTTGCCGAGGTAGGCGGTCAAGCCGTCCTTTTGCAAATCGAGCATGCTTTCCGCCATCTTATTCAAAAAGTAACGGTCATGCGAGATGAACAGCAGCGTCCCCTCGTAATCCATGAGCGCGGACTCCAGCACTTCTTTGCTGTAGAGGTCCAAATGGTTCGTCGGCTCGTCCAGAATGAGTACGTTCGCCTTCTGCAGCATCAGCTTCGCCAGCGCAACTCGCGCTTTCTCGCCGCCGCTTAGGGCTGCGATCTTCTTGAACACTTCCTCCCCGCTAAAAAGGAAGTTCCCCAGCACGGTGCGAATTCGCGCTTCCTCGAGATGGGGGTACGTGTTCCATACCTCTTCGAGTACGGTATTGTTTTTATTCAGCCCGGTCTGCTCTTGGTCGTAATAGCCGATCGTCACGCCGGTGCCCCACTTGAACGTGCCTGCGTCGGGTTGGTGCTGGCCGATTAAGGTTTTGAGCAGCGTTGACTTGCCGATCCCGTTCGGCCCGATCAAAGCTGCCGTCTCCGAGCGGCGAAGACCGAAAGAAACGCCATCGAGCAGGCGGTTCTTGCCATCGTAAGAGATGCTCAGCCGGTCGACTTGCAGCACTTCTTTGCCGGACGTTTGTTCAATTTCAAAAGAAAATGACGCGCGCTTCAAATCGCCTAACGGCTTGTCCAGGCGGTCCATTTTCTCAAGCTGCTTGCGGCGGGACTGCGCCCGCTTGGTCGTGGACGCGCGCACAATGTTGCGCTGCACGAAATCCTCCAGCTTCGAAATCTCTTCCTGCTGTTTTTCATACTGCTTCAGCTCGATGTCGTAGTTCGCTTCTTTAATCTCGACAAAGCGCGTGTAATTGCCGGTATATCGCCTTGAGGCGTGCCGTTCAATTTCATAAATCGCGGTGACCAACGCATCAAGGAAGTAGCGGTCGTGAGATACAACGAGTATCGAGCCGGGATAGCCACGCAGATAGCCCTCGAGCCAAGTGAGCGTGGCAATGTCGAGATGGTTCGTCGGTTCGTCCAGCATGAGCAGATCGGGTTCTTCGAGCAGCATTTTGGCGAGGGCGAGCCTTGTCTTCTGTCCACCGCTCAGTGTGTTCACCAGCGTGTCCGGCGGAAAGCTGCCGAAGCCCATGCCGTGCAGGATGCCGCGGATTTTGGCCTCGATTTCGTAGCCGCCCTGCTCGCGGAACCATTCGGAGCGCTGAGCATAGCGGTTCATCGTAGTTTCATATTTTTTCTCGTCGGCCATCAGCGCCGGATCCGCCATTTGCGCCTCCAGCGCGCGGAGCTCCTTCTCCGCTTCGAGCAAAGAGCTGAACACGCTCAGCAGCTCGTCCCAAATCGTTTTATCCGTGTGAAGGCCGCTGTTCTGCTTGAGGTAGCCGATCTTTGTTTCTTTCGCTTTGAAAATATCGCCGCTATCATGCGACATCTCGCCCGCAATAATTTGCAGGAGCGTCGATTTGCCTGCGCCGTTGACACCGACGAGGCCGATACGCTCCCGATTTTCAATTTGAAGCGTTATATTGGAAAGAACGGAGCGGACTCCGTAGCTTTTGGAAACGTTTGAAACCTGTAATAGCATGATTGGAAGGCCTCCTGAGCAATTGCATTTTTAATGAAAGAAAGTGAAATTTCACGAATTGACCATTTTCGTGATACCATCAAATCATTAGTATACACTAGGAAAGAGCGCAATGCCTTGTTAATTTCCGTGAACGAGGGCGAGCGGCGGGCGCAGTATCGATTTTTACTTTTTTTATGTTAAAATGGGGGAAACCACTCCTAGGCAGGAAGGGCTGTAACGATGATGAACATTAGAGAGAGGAAAATTGCTCTACGCAAAGAAATGGAACAAAAGCGCGCTTCTATCATGAACAATGTGCGGGATGAGAAGCAGATACGCATAAATGAACGCTTGATCAAGCTGTGTAAGGACAGGCTTCTGCAGGCTGATGAACAAATGGCGGGCCGGAAGCCCACACTGCTCAGCTATATGCCGTTTCGAACGGAGCCGGATGTTGCGCCGCTGATGGAATGGTGCTGGCAGCAGGGAATCCGGGTGCTCATCCCGAAAGTAGTAGAGAATACGAAAACGATGAATCTGCATATTATCTCCCGGTATGAGGATCTGGAAAGCGGAGCGTACGGGATTCGCGAGCCGCGCGGGGATGTGCCGATCGAGGAGGATCTGTCGACCATTTCGATGATTCTCGTGCCTGGACTTGCTTTTGATATGGATTTCGGACGGCTGGGGTATGGCGGAGGTTTCTATGACCGGTTTATGCAGTTGTTCGCGGCACGGGGGCTGGAACGCCCGTTTTCGATTGCGGCTGCGTTCGATAAGCAGTTGATTCCTTCGGTGCCTTCGTCCTGGCATGATTTTCGAGTGGACGGGATCGTGACGGAGAGTAAGCTGATTTTTAAGAAGGGGTGATTGTATGGCAGAATCGTCACCGCTGACGCATTTTAATGAGCAAGGCCGCGCGCGTATGGTGGATGTTTCGGACAAAAGTGAAACCAAACGTACCGCAACGGCGCGGGCTGCGCTGATCATGAAGGTAGCAACCTTGACCCTGATCAAGGAAGGCAAAATGAAAAAAGGCGACGTTCTCGCGGTTGCGCAGGTCGCCGGCATTATGGCCGCCAAGAAGACGTCGGACTGGATTCCGATGTGTCATCCGATTGCGCTGACCGGCATCGACATTCAGTTCACGGACAATGGTGTGAATGAGCTGTACATCGAAGCGACGGTTCGGACAACCGGTCCGACGGGGGTGGAGATGGAGGCGCTGACGGCGGTTTCCGCCGCGGCTTTGACGGTGTACGATATGTGCAAGGCGGCCGAGAAGGATATGATCATTGCCTCGACGATGCTCGTGAGTAAAACGGGTGGGAAGAACGGGGATTTTCATAGGCAAGACGTGTAACCAACGAAGGGGATTCCATTCGGTTCAAAAGGGAGAGGTGACGAAGGATGCACTGGAAAGTTGCGATTCTGACAGCCAGTGACCGCGGTTACCGAGGAGAACGAGAAGATACCAGCGCTCAGGTAATCCGCGAGTTGATTGAAGAGGAAATGCAAGGCGAAATCATCGAGTACCGGGTTGTGCCGGACGAGATGGACGAAATTATGGCATCTCTCATAGAGATGACCGATTATTATCAAGCCGACTTGATCCTCACGACGGGGGGAACGGGACTCGCGGCGCGGGACGTGACGCCGGAGGCGACGCTGAACGTCATCGACCGGGTCGCGCCAGGCTTCGCGGAAGCGATGCGGATGACCTCGATGCAGAAGACGCGCAAAGCGATGCTTTCGCGGGCCGTTTCCGGCATACGTGGGCGCACGCTGATCATTAATTTGCCTGGCAGCCCGAAAGGTGTGCAGGAAAATCTGATGGCGATTATCGACCAGCTCCCGCATGCGCTCGGTATTCTGACCGGCAAAGAAGGCGATCACGGGTGAGCTACAAAGACACGATGCTGCGTGAGGTCAAGGTGGAAGATGCGATCGGCATGATTCTGCCGCATGACTTGACGCAAATATTGCCCGGGGAATTCAAAGGCCGCCTCTTCCGCAAAGGGCATCAGGTCACGGAAGCGGACATCCCTGCGCTCCTGAGCATCGGCAAGGAGCACATCTACGCGATGGAGCTGCAGCCGGGCTATCTCCATGAGGACGAGGCGGCGCTGCGCATGGCGCGCGCGATTGCGGGCGACAGCGCCTCGCTAGTGCTCACCGAGCCGCACGAGGGCAAAGTGAATGTGAAGTCGCCGATCCACGGCTTGGTCAAAATCGATAAGGCGTTCGTGGACAGTGTGAACGCGATCGATGAGATCGTGTTGTCGACGATTTGGAGCAACACGGTCGTGAAAGCAGGCGCTTCCTTGATCGGCACGCGGGTGATCCCGCTGATTGTAGAGGAAGCGAAGGTTGTGGAGGTCGAGCGCTTGGCGCAGGCCAGGCGTGAAGCGGGCTTCACCTTGCTTGAGGTGAAGTCGTTTCGCTCGCTTCGCGTCGGTGTGATCACGACGGGCAGCGAGGTGTACAAGGGCCGAATTCAGGATAAATTCGGCCCGGTCGTGAAGGAGAAGCTGGCACAGCTCGGCTCCTCGGTGGTGGAGCAGCGTTTCGCGCCGGACGACAGCGAAACGATTGTGGGCGAGATCCACGCGCTGCAGGCGCTTGGCGTGGATCTGATCCTGGTCACGGGCGGCATGTCCGTGGACCCGGACGACCGCACGCCGGGCGCGATCAAGCAGGCTGGCGCCCGCGTGGTCAGCTACGGCACGCCGATGCTGCCGGGCTCGATGCTCATGATCGCGTACCTTGGCGATACGCCGATCATGGGGCTGCCGGGGTGCGTGATGCACGACCCGTACACGTCGTTTGACGTGCTGCTGCCGCGCATCTGCGCAGGCGAAGAAATCGTGCGCAGCGACATTACGGAGATGGGGTACGGCGGCTTTTATCAGTGCTAGGTAGGGCTGCGAGGGAAATTGACGGTACTCTATTTCGGCACAGTCTAAGTTTCAAAATTGGATGGAGTTGAAGGTCCATGTTTCAAAATATTGGTTTTTCGGAGCTGCTGCTGATCGCCGTCGTGGCGCTGGTCATTTTCGGACCGCAGAAGCTCCCCGAGATCGGACGTATGCTCGGCAAGACGCTCCGCGAGTTCAAGCAACTCACGGGCGGGCTGCTGCAAGAGGTGAAGCAGCCGCTGGAGGAGCCGAAGAAGCCTGCGGCTCCTGCGGTGAAGGCGGAGACCGCTGCTCCGGTAGAGGCTTCTGTCGTGGAATCAGCGGCTGGGACTGAGGTGTCAGTACCGGCTGTCGTTGAGGTGCCGGCTGCGGTCAGCCCAACTGCTGCCGCAGTGGAAACTGCGGCGCTCGCGCCTGACCCGGTGACCCCGGTCACGGTGGAGGCGCCGAAGGCGGCTGCAGTCGCTTTTGTCACGAAGAAAAGCGTCGTTCGGGTGCAAGGGGAGGCCGGCGGTGAGGCGAAGCCGACCGTTGCTGCGGCATCATCTCCGCAGCCAGACGAGAGTGCTTCAACCAAGCGTCTGCCGGATTAATTTTTACCATTATCCTCCCGTAAAGTAGGTGTAGCATGTCAACGACCGAAGAAATGTCGCTTGTCGAGCATCTCACCGAGCTGCGCAAGCGAATTATGTGGGTGCTGCTCGTGTTGATCATCGGAATGGTCGCGGGTCTTATTGCCGCAAGGCCGATCATCCGGTATTTGAAGAGCATCCCCCCGGCGAACGGAATCAGCTGGAACGTGTTCTCACCTTGGGACGCGCTGCGGCTGTATATGAATTTTGGGCTTGCCGTCGGCCTTTTAATTACGCTGCCTGTTATCATGTATCATGTGTGGGCGTTCGTGAAGCCGGGCCTTCGGGAAGAAGAGCAAAAAGCTTCGGTGCTGTATGTGCCGTATGCGTTCGGCCTTTTTATTCTTGGTCTCGCGTTCGGCTATTTTGTCGTATTTCCTATGGCCTTCTACTTCACATCTTCGATCAGCAAGAGCCTCGATATTAATGAGATGTATGGCGCCGCGCAATATTTTACCTTCATGTTCAATATTGTTCTTCCGCTCGCATGTGTGTTTGAGATGCCGATCGTCGTAATGTTCCTGACGAAAATCCGGCTGCTGAATCCGAAACGTCTGCACAAAATGAGACGCTACGCCTATATGCTGATGGTTGTTTTGGCGACGGTGATTACGCCTCCAGATGCCATTTCGGCAATCCTGGTCTCGATTCCGCTTGTTATTTTATATGAGTTCAGCGTCTTTATGTCGGGGCTGATCTATCGGAAGCAGCTTGCGAAGGATGCAGCATGGGAACTGGAATACGGTGCGAAATAAGCGAAGGTTGGGTTAAAATGGTCTGTTCGTTCGAACAGGCTATTTTTTATGGATCCGGGAATATTTGCCAATCATTTGGATAGAATGAGGGGGTGTCCGGAATCAATGGAAATTGTGTAAAAGGACTTGCAAATTACTCCCAGAATGAGTATCATTAGAGATGTTGTTAGCACTAAACACATTCGAGTGCTAATAAAACGAAACATAACCGAAACAATTTTCTAAAGGAGGCTATTTTTCCATGATCAGACCGTTAGGTGATCGAGTTATCATTGAAGCCGTTGCGAAAGAGGAGACTACAGCAAGTGGCATCGTGCTGCCAGATACAGCGAAAGAAAAACCACAAGAAGGTAAAGTTGTCGCTGTTGGCTCCGGCGCGTTGAAAGATGGCGTTCGTGTTCCTCTTGAAGTGCAAGAAGGCGACCGCATCATTTTCTCCAAATACGCAGGAACTGAAGTGAAATACGACGGCCGTGAACTGTTGATCTTGCGCGAGAGCGATATCCTCGCTGTTTTAGCCTAATTTTAGAGCAGCACATAGATCGGCAACACATTTACTTCATACTTACAGGTTCATATTAGAGGAGGTTTCCTATCATGGCAAAAGAGATTAAATTTAGCGAAGAAGCCCGCCGCTCCATGCTTCGCGGGGTTGACGCTTTGGCAAATGCAGTTAAAGTAACTTTGGGTCCAAAAGGCCGCAACGTTGTTCTTGAGAAAAAATTCGGTTCCCCGTTGATCACAAACGACGGTGTAACGATTGCGAAAGAAATCGAACTGGAAGATGCATTCGAGAACATGGGTGCTCAACTGGTTAAAGAAGTTGCTACAAAAACCAACGATATCGCTGGTGACGGTACAACAACCGCTACGGTTCTTGCTCAAGCGATGATTCGCGAAGGCTTGAAAAACGTAACAGCTGGCGCGAACCCAATGGTCATCCGCAAAGGGATCGAAAAAGCGGTTAAAGCAGCAGTTGAAGAACTGCAAGCGATCGCGAAGCCAATCGAAGGCAAACAATCCATTGCACAAGTTGCGGCAATTTCCGCAGCTGACGAAGAAGTTGGCGAGCTGATTGCTGAAGCGATGGAAAAAGTGGGCAAAGACGGCGTTATCACTGTCGAAGAATCCAAAGGCTTCAACACAGAGCTTGAAGTGGTAGAAGGTATGCAATTCGACCGCGGGTACACTTCCCACTACATGGTAACTGACACTGACAAAATGGAAGCTGTCCTTGACAATCCTTACATTTTGATCACAGATAAAAAGATCTCCAACATCCAAGAAATTCTGCCTGTGCTTGAGAAAGTGGTTCAATCCGGTAAACAGCTTCTGATCATTGCAGAAGACGTTGAAGGCGAAGCACAAGCAACGCTTGTATTGAACAAACTTCGCGGCACGTTCACTTGCGTAGCGGTTAAAGCTCCTGGCTTTGGTGATCGTCGTAAAGCTATGCTGGGCGACATCGCGGCTCTGACTGGCGGTCAAGTGATCACGGAAGAGCTTGGTTTGGAACTGAAAGGTACAACGCCTGACCAACTGGGTAGCGCGCGTCAAATCCGCATTACCAAAGAAAACACAATCATTGTTGACGGTGCAGGCAACCCTGCGGACATCAACTCCCGTGTTACACAAATCCGTGCACAATTGGAAGAAACAACTTCCGATTTCGATAAAGAAAAACTGCAAGAGCGTTTGGCTAAACTGTCCGGCGGCGTAGCGGTTATCAAAGTAGGCGCAGCGACGGAAACTGAGCTGAAAGAGCGCAAGCTTCGCATCGAAGACGCTCTGAACGCAACTCGCGCAGCGGTTGAAGAAGGTATCGTATCCGGTGGCGGTACAGCTCTCGTGAACGTATACAACGCAGTTGCTAAAGTACAAGCGGTTTCCGCTGACGAGCAAACAGGCGTGAACATCATCCTGCGCTCCCTGGAAGAGCCAGTTCGCACCATCGCGGCTAACGCTGGTCAAGAAGGCTCCGTCATCGTTGAGCGCTTGAAAAACGAAGCAATCGGCATCGGCTACAACGCCGCTTCCGGCGAGTGGGTGAACATGTTCGACGCTGGTATCGTTGACCCTGCGAAAGTAACGCGTTCCGCGCTTCAAAACGCAGCATCCGTTGCAGCAATGTTCTTGACAACTGAAGCTGTTATCGCTGATAAGCCAGAACCAAACAAACCAGGTATGCCTGATATGGGCGGCATGGGTGGTATGGGCGGCATGATGTAAGAGGCTGAAAAGCCTTTTGCATCAAGGGTTCCTCTTTGGAGGAATCTCCTTTTGACCACATTGTGGCCATATGAATGAAAATAGGCTTCTCATGAGTCCAAGTTGAACTCTGTGAGAAGCCTATTATATTTATTAAGCATTCTGTAGTTCATCAAGCAAATGAGGGTGATGAGAACGGCGAAACCGAGAAGGGGGTGTACAGATGAGGAAGCTCGATCAGACTAGGGTTTCATTGCATTATTTAATACGGCGAAGCTCCGCAATGTCGGCTTCTTGTGAAACGGAACGATAGGACAGGCGTTCTAGAATTTTTTGTTGCTCTTGCTGGAGATCTTTCATTGTTAGATTATCACTGTGGGTTTCCAACGCGGCTCTCTGTACGAACGGGATTAATGAGGTGTCCTTTTTGATATCGGTAATGTCGGTTTCCATGCGATCGAGTCGCACGCCCATATTTTGTTGCTCGGTTTTAAGTCCTCCGACTTCAGTTTTAAGTCCAGCAACTTCAGTTTTAATTTCTTGCAATTCGGAAATAATTTGTTTCAAAAGTTGTTCGCTCAATTTCATTCTCCTTCTGTTACGGAAATTGTTTTTTTCGCTAGATCATTATAACCGATAATGGGACAACTGGATACATGCAAAAATGTCTTAATGCCGGCAAACCGTCGATCCGGTATGGTAAGAGGAGCGATAGCATATAGCGATTTCTTTTACAGGCAGGAGGACGAACAGATGAAGACAGGAGAAGGGAAACTGCACGAGGGCGTGATGCAAGCTGCTAAGCAGCTGGAATATTTGGACCGTGGTTTGGTGGGGGCTGCTACGTCAGAAGGCATTTTTCTCAGCTGGCGGCTGCTGGGGACGGAAGTGACGGGGGCTGCGTCGCACGGAATGACAGGCGTGGATTTCCATGTGTACCGGGACGGCGTTTGGATTGCGATGGTGGAAGACAGTACGAATTATTTGGATCGCAGCGGGCGCGCTGGATCCGTTTATTATGTCTGTGCTGTGAAGCAAGGGCAGGAAATCGATCGCAGCAGAGACGTGAAGCCGTGGGCGAGCGATTATATAGAAATTCCGCTGCGCAAGCCCGCAGACGGCGTGACGCCAAGCGGCGAAAGCTACACATACTCAGCCAACGATATGAGTGTCGGGGATGTGGATGGGGACGGTCAGTATGAGTTTTTCGTCAAATGGGAACCGTCCAATTCCAAGGATGTTTCGCACATTGGCTACACGGGACCCGTATACCTCGATTGCTACAAGCTGGACGGCACGTTGCTGTACCGGATTGACCTCGGGGTCAACATTCGCGCAGGCGCTCACTATACGCAGTTCCTTGTGTATGATTGGGATGGGGATGGGAAAGCGGAGGTTATGCTCAAAACAGCGCCGGGTACGAAAACAATCGCTTACGATTCCGACGGCATGATGGTTTCCGAGCGATATATTACGATGCCCGAGGAGGATCTAGCGGCTGGATACGGCCATGCCGACGATTATCGGATGAGCAGTTCGGATTATTACGAGCATGTAGTGCAGATGTTCATGGACTGGAACGTGCATGAGGAAGTGACGGCTGGGCATTGGCCGGCAACGCTGGAAGCATGTTTTGGCATAGAACCCGCCTATTCGTATCCGCTGTCCCGGGAGGACGCTGTGCAGTTGGCAGATTATTTCTTCGACGTCTATGCACCGAGCCGCAGCAGCCGAAACAAGCTGCGCGCGTTTGAGGGGTTTATTCTCACGGGGCCGGAATATTTGACGGTGTTCGAGGGGGAGACGGGCGCGGAACTTCAAACGGTCAGGTATAAGCCGGGACGCCACGATGACGGGCTGATGTGGGGCGATTATGCCTGGAACCGCATCGAGCCGGGCAACCGCGTGGATCGATTCCTCGCCGGTGTGGCCTATCTCGATGGCTGCAAGCCGCATGCGATTTTTGCGCGCGGGTACTACACGCGGGCTGCGGTGGCGGCCTATACGTGGAATGGGGCGCAGCTCCAGGAGACCTGGTACACGGACAGCGGTTGGGTGCCGATGAACAATCCGTTCAACGATACGCTGAGGCAAGAGGATGGACGCAGCGAGCTGTATGGCAGCCTGGCGAAGCAGGGGGCGCATTCCCTCAGCATCGCGGATGTCGATGGGGATGGCTGCGACGAAATTATTTACGGGGCGGCGACGATCGACCACGACGGCACGATCCTGTACAGCTCCAGAGGTGTTCTCCCGGAAGGCAGCGCAGCGCCAGGTCGCTCCGCCAAGCTCGGTCACGGCGACGCGCTTCATGTCGCGAATATTGACCCGGATCGGCCTGGACTTGAGATTTTCATGGTGCATGAGAGTGGCATCTGGGGGCCATACGGGTACACGCTGCGAGATGCAGCAACCGGTGAGGTGCTTTTCGGCGGTTTTGCCACGGAGGATGTCGGGCGTGGTATGGTTGGTCAGGTAGACCCTGCGCGGCGCGGCTTGCAGGTCTGGGCCAGCGAGAGCTACACGAGCGATGACGCGTTCGGATTGCTGACGGCCGCAGGGGAGCGGATCTCCCGGCAGGTGCCAGGGACGAACATGAATATCCAATGGTCGGGCGATATGACGACGCAGATCCTCTCCGGCAGCTTCGAGCGGTCTGTGACGATTGAGGATTGGCAGCGCGGCGTTCTGCTGACGGCGGAAGGCACACGCAGCAATAACGGCACGAAGGGTAATCCCTGCCTGGTTGCCGATGTGTTCGGCGATTGGCGGGAGGAATTGCTGGTTCGCACGGCAGACAGCTTGGCGATCCGCATTTACCTCAGCACGGAGCTGACGGACCGCAAGCTGTATACGCTCATGCACGATGCGCAGTACCGAACAGGCGTCGCCTGGCAAAATGTCGTGTACAATCAGCCGTGTTACACGAGCTTTTATATGGCTTCGGATATGGACTGGTTGAAGGTGCCGATTCCGAAGCTGCATGTGCCGCGTGCGGAGGCGTAAGCGGCTTCTCAACAAAGAACGACCGGATTCTACTTGCGTAGAGTCGGGTCGTTTTGGCATTTTAGCAAAAGCATTCGGGTGTCTTGTCGGTGCCACTCTTATGTTCAGCGCGCTGGAAAGCGGCCAGCGCCTGTGTGGCATGGCTCAGTACGGCTCCAGCCTGCGTAGAAGCTGCGACAAGCACGGCCTCCATGACTTCCTCCATCGTGCCGCCCAAGGCTCGATACCGCTGCACGTGCGTGTCGATACAGTACGGACAGCCTGTAACATGGGCAACTGCGATGGCAAGCAGTTCCTTGGTTTTAAGGGGGACGGCGCCATCGGCATGATAGATTTCTTTTTCAAAGGTAAAAAAAGACGTTGCCGCCTGTGGAGCCTGCTTGACGAGCTCCGGAATAGCAGCCAGATCCTCACGGCTGTAGTAATGGCTCATTGAACGATTCCTCCCCTAACGCGTAATTGTATGAACAACTACAGTTTACAGCGATAGTGAGAGGCTTTCCGTGATAAAGTCACAAAGGGGAGCAATAGCGGTGAAGCTGCGCTTGATCCAGCACGCTGATTTTACCCCGGTGGAGGGATATTGCGCCTGTTGCTGCCATTTCTTTTAAAATGCGGCTGACGACTTCGCGTGCTGTACCGAGCTCCACGGCGAGCTGTTCGTGTGTGACTCGGATTTCTGTGGCACCTTCGGTCTTGGGAAGCCGGTGGAAGAGATGCGCTGCTACTCGTTCAGGCAGGGAGCCGAAGGCGATTTGCTCAAGCAGGCTCGTTACGCGGATGAAGCGTTCTGTAAACTGGCGATATATCGAGCGCCGAAAGGAAGGATAAGCATGCATCCACTGCCGGAAAGCGGTTACGGGGAAAAGGAGCACCTCTGTCTCCGTCTCGATCTGCACGGACGCTTCGTATTCCGTTTCTCCCAGGATGCTGGCGATCATGAGTACACAGCATTCGCCGGGACCGACGCGATATAAGGTGACTTCCCGCCCGCCAGGGTTGATTTTATAAATGCGGACAGAACCGGACACGACAAAAAGCGCATGGCTCAGCCTGTGCCCTTCTGCAATTTCATGCGGAGTTGAGGGGGAGACGCGAACCTGTTGCGCGAGCAGCCAATCTTGTTCGGAGAGTTCCGCAAAGCAGGGGAACAGGCTCATGATGGACGTCATGTCTTGCAAAGGCTGCAAGATGGCGCTGTCACGGGATAACGGAAGCTTTTTCATAAAGACCCTCCTTTATAAACGTTGCTTATAGTATATCATGTCTGAGTCGAGGGAGCCGTCCTCTGGACTGAAAGGGACTACGCGCACCTAAGAGCCTGGCCTTTCTTCAGAGGTGTGGACATCTACCTGCTTGGCCCATCCACATCCGCCTAATTATTGCGAGAATGGGCGGACGTACACGCTGAGCCCCCTGGTTAAACGTATACTATCTCAAACCTAACGAGGAGTTGACTTCAATAATGGCTTTTCAACCGCAACCAACCCAAGGTAAACAATTTCAGTGTCCACCGGCTGATCCCATAATGACGGATCCGGAAAGAGTGGTCAGAGACTTCTATCACCCGCAAAAGGTGCAAGTCATCCACCCGATTCAAATTGTGAACCGCCATCACTGCGTACCGGTGTATGAGCATGTCTACACGTGTACGGAAGTGGATGAGTACTGCGGCACGCACCCGCATCCGCACCAAGGCATGCTGCGCAAGTAAGCGCCGGCCAGCCCCAGACAGCCCCAGGCGAATCGGAATGATTCGTTTGGGGCTTTTTCAGTCATAGTGGAACGCGTGTGCCCATCCTGTGTTTTTCTAGTATAATAAGAGAAAGAATTTGTCGAAAGTCAGAGGAACTTGTGTATGCATGATGTGGAGATCGATTGGCTGCTTTGGAATCGGCGTTTTCGCAGTTATTTTGACAGTACGATTTCGTCGCGAGGTTGGAAGTATTATAAAGAAGGCAGGGTTAGGGACCTCTCGACGGAAGGGGCATCCCTTGTAAAAGCAATGGTGGCCGGGTCTAGCAGTTGGTACCGGGTCACCTTGGATATGCAGAGCTTTCAGCGCAGTACATGCAGTTGTCCGTATGGTCTGGACTGCAAGCACATGGCAGCGGTGCTCTTTGAGTTGGCCGAGCAGTCCGGGGTGGAGCCTGGGGCGCTTCGCGATGGAACCATTGGTGCAGCGAAAGAGGAAAAGCGTCGATCCGCAGCTGCAGGAGCTGTGATTACCCGTCCGCAGCCATCGGATCCGAGTGAGACGTGGCAGGCTTATTTTGACCAGCAATACGGACGGACGAGGATCCTCAGCATGTTCAGCGTGATCGAAGTTTGTGAACGCGCGTGGCGTGAGCTGCATGCCGAAGCGGATAGCTGGCCGCCTGTCATTCGGGGGCTTTACGATAGTCAGGTGGCTTTGTATATCGTACAGTTGTGCGGCAAACTGGCCGGTGATCGGGTGAACACGTACGATTACGATTATAATGCAGGTTACTACGTGCACCGGGTATTAAGTCATGCTCAAAACCAATTGGAGGCTGCGCTGCATAGTCTTGATGTGGAGCAAGCGCAAGCTTCGTATGCCGGACATTTGAAGACGCTGGCGGCAATGGCCGCTGATTTGTGCGAGAACGGGCCCGAACGATATTGGAAAAGCCGATTTGCTTGCTATAAGCTGGTATGGTCGCGTTTTTTCAAAGTGACAACGTTGGCGGATTTGGAGAGAGAGCGGCTTCGGGCGGCAGCTACCGCAGCTTCCGAGTCGAGCGCAGCGCAGGCATGGGCGGTACTGGGCCTTGCGCATTTGGACATGCTGGCCGGGGAAGATGAGAATGTATGGGAGCGGATTGAAACTTCGGGGGTTGCCGTCCAGCCGGAGGATTGGTTTGAAGATTTGAGTGCTTTCGCTGATAGGGGGGATTGGGACCGTCTTGTGAAATGGCTGAGATGGCTGCTTCCGGACATAAGGGAGACAGGCGGGACTTATCTCGACCAATATTTGGATTTGTGGGAGGAAGCTGCTCATCATCGGCAGTTAGACCAAGAAATAAATGACATCTATGTGAAAATGCTGCCTGCCAGCTATTCGCATTATGCGGCGTATTTGCTCGATAAACAGGATTATCTGCGATGGGCGGATTTGGCTCTGTTGCTTCGACTGCTGCCTGATCAGCTCGATGCCAAAGCCATGAAGCGGGTTGAACAGGCGGACGCGCGTGTGCTGCTTCCTATTTATCATCAAGCTGTCGAGACGTTGGTCCAAGGGAAGAATCGTACCGATTACAAGCAAGCGATCAAATATCTAAAGAAAATGCAAGCCGCGTATAGAGAGCTGAGAAAGAGCTCGCGTTTTCAAGGTTATCTGGAACAGCTGAACCATCGGTATGCCCGCTATCGCGCCTTCCAGGAAGAATTGCAGAAAGGAAAGTTGCTCCCATGATCCAAATAGCCTTTCATACACGTGTGATGCAGCTGTCCGACGGCAGTTTTGCGATTTACGGAGAAACGGAACAGGCGAACAGTGTGCCTGAAAGTATGTTGAGAAAAGGACTGTTTGCTTGGCATGAGCGGTCTTTTTACGGTACCCGATTGGAAGTCGGCACGGCGGATTATCATCCCGCAGTTATCTTGTCTCCGCTGATGGCTGTTGACTATCTGGCCGCTCCCGCTGTTCTTCTGCACAGTAAGATTACGTGGGACGAGCAGTCGCTGAAATTGCAAAAAGGGGCCGGACTGCTCCAGCAAGCCTTGGCGTCCGGGTGGTATGTGCCTTCCTATGAGCACTGGCTCGAAGGGAAAAATGGCTGGAAGCTGCGGCTGCCGGAAGACGAGCAGGGGATTTTCGCAAAGATAAGTGCAGGCGCTTTCCCGGAAAGCTTCTGGCAGGCGTGGTTCAGTGCTGCGCTGAGCGAGCTGCTCTCTTCAGAGGCAAGCAGCCTTGCTGAGCATTGGGCAAGCCTCCGGCGTACGTATGCGCTGCTTCGCGTAGACGATCCGGATTTTGAAAGGATTAAGCAAGAGTGCGCCTGGATGCAAGAGGAGGATTGGCTGCAGGCGATCGGTTTGAGCAGCCGGGATGCGCTTCCTTATCAAATAAGCGTGCAATTGGTTGAACCTTATGCGGAAACCTATCTTGATGGCACAACCCTGGAGCGCGATAACGCAGCGGATTGGCGGCTGCGCTATATCGTGCAGGATCGGACAGATGCGGGCCGCATCGTCGAATTCACCGCCGGTGGTAAGCTGCTTACGGGCCAGCTTCCCCCTGCATGGCAGGAAGACATCTATGATAGGCTGCATGCGCAGACGCAGCGGATTGTGCGGATGATTCCCGAGCTGGAGAGCGGATTTCAACCAGGGAAACTGCTCGAGGAGCTTTCGGACGAAGGAGCGTGGCTGTTCTTATCGGAATGGAGCCTGCGGCTTGTGACGGCCGGGGTTTCGGTGTATTTGCCGCACTGGTGGGAGGACGTCAAGCGTACGATTAGGCCTCAGCTCAAAGCGAAGCTAAGAAATTCCGTCGGACAGTCGCGCAAAACGATGTTCGGACTCGATCAGTTGATGCAGTTCGACTGGCGAATTGCAATCGGAGGTGCAGAGCTGTCTGAAGAGGAATTCCAGCAACTGACCGAGCAGAAGAAGCGCCTGATTTATCTCCGCGGCAGATGGGTGCAGCTGGACCCGGCGATGCTGGAGGAGATTCGGGTCGCCATGCAGCAGATCGAGAAGAAGAAAGGGCTGTCGTTCCGGGATGTGCTAGAGCTTCATCTGAGCAGGACGGAGGAGGATGACGCGGCTGCAGAAGTCAAGGGAGTGCGCGACGACGCGGTGCAGGTGCAGGTTGAACTGAATCAGCATTTGCGCGGCCTGATGAAGCAGCTTCAGCATAAAAAAACGATTCCGCTTCAATCCGAGATCCCGGATTTGCACGCCGAGCTTCGGCCCTATCAGGCTGAGGGGGCATCTTGGCTGCTCTTTTTGCGCGAGCTTGGGCTAGGCGGCTGCCTGGCGGACGATATGGGGCTTGGCAAAACGATTCAGTTCATCGCCTATTTGCTTCAGGTTAAGGGGGGACGCGGTGAGAGGAAGGGGTTGGCTCGCGCTGGAAAGCGCAAGAGGGAAGAAGGCGAGCTGGTCTCTGGTCCTGCGCTGCTCATCTGTCCGACATCCGTACTCGGCAACTGGCAAAAGGAGCTCGAGCGCTTTGCGCCGTCACTGCACGTTCATCTGCACTATGGACCTCAGCGTGCCAAAGGTGAGGCGTTTCCCGTCTCCTTGGCAGGCGTGGACGTGGTCTTGACCACGTATACCATCGCACAGCTGGATGAAGAGGAGCTGGCGGGCGTTTCGTGGCAAGCGCTGTGTCTGGACGAGGCGCAAAATATTAAGAACGCCTACACGAAGCAAGCGCAAGCGATTCGCAGGCTGACCGCGGATCAGCGCATCGCCTTGACCGGCACACCGATTGAGAATCGGTTGACGGAGTTGTGGTCGATTTTCGACTTCATCAACCCGGGGTATTTCGGTTCGCTGCGCCGCTTCACACAAGCGTATGTGGGGCCGATCGAAAGGGGAGGCGAGGGGGCAGCCGAGTTGTCTGCACGGGTGCAGAGACTGATTCGCCCTTTCCTGCTGCGGCGGGTGAAGAAAGATCCGGCGATTCAACTCGATCTGCCTGATAAATATGAGGGCAAAGCGTTTGTCAAGTTGACAGCCGAGCAAGCAGCCTTATACGAGCAAGTAACGCAATCGATGATGGAAAAAATCGAGGGACTGACCGGTTTCGAGAAAAAGGGGCTCATTCTCGCCACGCTGACCAAGCTTAAGCAAGTGTGCGATCACCCTGCTTTGCTGCTGAAAGAGACGACCTTGGAGGCCGCCGAAGGCGTGCGCAAGGTCGGAAGGGGCAGAGCCGCCGCCGGCGACGCAGCGGCCTGGATGCGGCGCTCGGCCAAGCTCGAGCGCCTAGCGGAGATGGTCGACGAACTCCGAAGCGAAGGAGGCAGCTGCCTCCTCTTCACCCAGTTCGTCGAGATGGGCCGCCTGCTCCAAGCTTCGCTTGCGCAGCGGCTCGGTGAGCCCGTGCAGTTCTTGCACGGGGGCCTGGGCAAAGCGGAGCGCGACGCGTTAGTCGCGCGCTTCCAGGATGAAGCGCTCCCTGCGGAGGAGCGCTGCCATGTTTTCGTCCTCTCGCTGAAAGCGGGAGGGACGGGGTTAAACCTGACAGCGGCGAACCACGTGTTCCACTTCGACCGCTGGTGGAATCCGGCCGTGGAGAATCAGGCCACGGACCGGGCTTTCCGCATCGGGCAGACGCGCGATGTGCAGGTGCACAAATTCGTGACGCTCGGCACACTGGAGGAGCGGATTGACGAGATGATCGAGCGCAAGCAAGGCCTGAGCGATCAGATTGTCGGCAGCGGCGAGAACTGGATTACCGAGCTGTCGACGGGTGAGCTGCGCGAGCTTTTTGCCTTGCGTCGGGAATGGATTGAGGGATAGAGGGGGGCGTTGGACATGGCGAGAATCAAACAGACCGGAGCGGTGGCAAGCGATGCTGCGAAGCCAAAGAGAGGCAGGCCGCCTAAGGCTGAAACGCCTGTTGGGTGGCAAACAGGTGAGAAGAAGCCGACATCGCCTCGACCTTCGGAGAAGCCGCTGTCCGGTACGGAGAGCCTGCCTAGCGAATGGCAGCAGTTTTATTTGGCTGTATCGCGGGAGATGCGCGGTGAATGACGGTGAGCCATCTGAAGCTGATGCTGCAGGGGCTGGATCGACTGCGGGGGCAGGTGTAGTGGGACTTCTTTGCGATAAATAGCGGAGACTGTGATGATGAAAAAACCATGCTAACCCATTTGGGCTCGCATGGTTTTTTGAACTTCTAATGGTGCCGCTTTAGAACTTCGTTGCAAGAATGGCATCGATGTTTTGCTTTTCCGCCGGATCCTTGGCTACCAGCTTATCAAGCAGCGCTTGATCCTTGCCGCCTTGTTTCTGCACAGCAGCTAGATACCATCTGGCCAACGTACGGTTCGTTTGGTCGTCCATGTTGTCCGTAATGTGCGGTTGCAGTTCTGTCGCCGCGGCAGCGTAGTCGCCCTTCATGAACTTGATTTGGCCAACATACAGCGCCATGCTAGGCGTTACCGCGAACTCGCGGCCTTGGCCTTGCTCTTTCGGCAGATTTTTCAGCGAGTCAATGCGAGTGAGCACTTCTTGATACGTCGCTAACGCATTATCTAAGCGTGTGTTGTACTCCTGCGTATTGCCTTTTTCCTTGGCTTGATTCGCCAGGTCGATATTCAGACCGATGCTTTTCTCATACATATCTGTGTACCATGGGTAGTTCGGGATTTGTGCATTCGCCCAGTCCAGCGCTTTTTGCTTATCTCCTTTCAGGAGAAGCATGTTGAGCTGCTGCAGCGCAGCAAATCGGTTGTGCGGCTCTTTCTTAATGAGCTCGTCCAGCAGCGTCTGCGCTTGCGTCATGAACGGTTCTTGTTTCGTTGGATCTTCTTTTTGCATCTGATTCGCTACCTGGAGGAGAATGCCAATTCGGCTAACCTGTCCCGTTAACAAATAGTCCGGATGCCCAGGATGCAGGGAGAGCGCCTTGTCTAAGGGAGCGACGATTTGATTGTAATCCTGGCTTTTTTTGATGACGTCGAGCGTTTCTTTATAGTCGCCGTTCGCAGAAAGCACTCTGGCCGAGATAAAAAACATCACCAGACCAAGCAGCGCAATCGCAAGCGGGAATGACTTGTGGATCGCGAACGAATTCGACTTGATTTTTAACTCAGACGATGAACTGTTGCTCAGCATGCCGCCCAGCGCGAGGAACAAGATCGCTCCCATATACACATAGCTGAGGTCAAAGTCAATCATACTGTGCGCCAGCAGAGCTACCGTTACGATGAAAAAGAGGAAGTGCAGATCGCGCTTCTCCGCCGAGCTTCGGATGTAACTTCGAATGTAGAACACAAACACCGCAATGACAAAACCGACAAAAGCTAGGAAGCCCAGCGCACCGGCCTCAACCAAATATTGCAGCGCAAAGTTATGCGCTTGACGGGACGTATACGGGTTGTTCTGGTACTTCTCGTACAGCGCGGCCCAAGCTCCGCCACCGGCTCCGAGAACCGGGTAGTCCTTCCACAGCTTCACAGCGTCTTTGTAAAAGGTTCCGCGTTCCAGAACGGAGTGCTGTTGGAAGTTAATATTTTCGACACGCGTTCTGACGTTGTCTGGAAGAATGTTTTTGAAGCCTGTGTCGCTGAGGATCAGAATTGCGCCAATTACACCAATGACAATCGCAGCGATCGGTAGAATGAACGTTGCATATTTCTTCGAGTCGAAACGGGCTGTGATTCGTTCAATCCACGGTGCTGCAAATCGCTGAATCACGATGGCTAGGCCAGCATAGATCAGAGAGGCTAGCAGCAAAATCCACCAACCGTGCCAGGATTCTGCACCGCTCGGCTGGGTTTGCAGGCCGATGCCGATGTCCGTCACCTTTTGCAGGATGACCAGCGAAGCGATAAAAGCCAGTCCGAATTGGATGAGTGATACGATTTGCCGACTGATTTTAAAGAAGAACAACATCACCAGGAAGACTGCCGGAATCACCACAATCGCGCCGCGGGAGAGCGTCAACCAGAACGAGATGAGCGTTGGCACCATCAGGAACGCATTGAGCGCTACGATGTACCATTTGCTCGACTTGACGATATAGAACAGGGATGACAGCGACAACGTGATGAGAAACGCCGCATACGTATTCGCATATTGGAACACCGACGTCAACCGTAGACCGTTCGAGTCTGTCATAATCGCATCGCGATACAAGTTCGGGTTCGTTGAATCCATTAACGCAAACCAACCGACTAGATGTCCGGCGAAGTTGCCATTCCCTAACCAGTACAAAAGTCCGAATGCTACAATGAAGTACCCAGTTACCAAGAAAAGTGTCGAAAGAATTGTCGTTCCAAGCTTGTTTTTTGTCAGAAATACACCTAGAATGAAGAAAGATGCATACAGCATTTGTATGTAAACCATATTTGTTGCCAGATAGTGCGAGGCTGCATTCGACAAAGAAATGACATACGTTAAAGGCATCATAAAGACCAGGATCGTCAGAATATCTTTCTTCTCTCGCAGCTTAAACACAAAAAACGCTAGAATCGCGATGAGCACCAAAATGATCGATGACCACAGCGAAGCCGAGTAAATCGACCGCTCGAAGTCATAGGTACCGCCATTAAACAACGCTCGCTGAAACGGCGCCCAGAACATAAACAAGCCCGTGAACATGATCAGCAGCCAAAACATAACAGAGCTCGTCTCTGTCTTTGTCGCGGTTCCCTTCGCTTTGGCACGCGACGCCGCGTAGGCATTTTTACTTGCACTCATTGCAGATTGTCTCCTTCTTTCGCTAAGGTTCGACTTTATTTTAGCATAGATGGGAGTGGGTGGGAAATAAGATATTAACCCAATATGAATAATTTGAGGAGAGAACTGTGAAAGACACCTAGGTAGAAAATTGTTTTTAAGTGAAATTTTAGTGAAGTTATAATATAGGACATAAGGTATTACTTTAATGAATAGGAGTTAATGTGATGTTTTTCTTGAAACCTTTTATTAATTTATGGACGCATAGATCATTAATAAAGCAGTTTACTGCTCGTGATATATCCTTAAGATACAAGGGCTCATTACTGGGGATTATTTGGTCATTTGTTACTCCTCTTTTAATGTTGATCATTTACACTTACGTTTATAGCGAAATTTTTAAGGCGAAATGGAATGTAACTAGCTCCTCAAAGCTAGATTTTGCTTTAATTATTTTCTGCGGTATAGCAACTTATAATTTTTTCGGAGAAACGTTAAGCAGAGCCCCTCAGATTATTATTCACCATTCCAACTATGTGAAAAAGGTTGTATTTCCACTTGAGATATTGCCAATAACAATTTTGCTAGCTTCATTTATTAATTTCCTGATTAGTTTTCTTATTCTGTTTATCGGACTTTTAATGTTCGCACAATTTCATATTGGTTCTTTCTTAGTCGTTGTCGTTTTGGTCCCGTATTTCCTACTAATAGCAGGGTTAAGTTGGTTTTTATCTGCACTTGGGGTCTATTTACGAGATATCGGTCAATTGATAGGGGTTATTATACAGGCTTTGATGCTGCTGAGCCCCATATTTTATCCGAAATCAGTAATTCCTCCTACATATCAATATATCTATACTCTAAATCCAATTAGTTTTGTAATTGAGGAAATGCGGAACATTACTATATTTGGATTCTCCCCTCAATGGGGAATACTAGCTTGCCAAACGGCTTTTGCCTTAGCTATTTTTGTTTTTGGATATTTATTTTTTGAACGTTCACGCAAGGGGTTTGCGGACGTTTTGTAGTTTGAAAAGGAGGTTTTGAGTTGTCTCGGACAGCTATTAGTATTAAAGGTGTTAGTAAAATTTTCAAAATATACGATAAGCCGCAGGATAGGCTGAAACAAATTATTACAAACAAATCCAAATACCACAGAGAATTCCAGGCTCTAAGAGATATTAATCTAGATATTGCTAAAGGTGAAACATTTGGAATTATTGGACAGAACGGTTCAGGTAAGAGTACGTTACTTCAAATTATTGCTGGAACATTGAATCCTACCGTAGGAGAGGTTCAGGTAAACGGTAAGGTGGCTGCACTTCTTGAATTGGGTAGTGGATTTAATCCTGAGTTTACTGGTAGAGAAAATATATTTATGAACGGTGCAATTCTTGGTTTAACCAAAAAAGAAATCGAAAATATATATGCTGAAATTGTAGAGTTTGCAAACATTGGTGACTTTATTGATCAGCCAGTGAAAACTTATTCAAGTGGAATGGCAGTCCGTCTAGCTTTTGCAGTACAAGCTCTAGTTCCAAAGGAGATACTAATTGTTGATGAAGCACTTGCTGTAGGAGATGAATTATTTCAAAGAAAATGCTTTGCAAAAATTGAAGAATTTAAACAAAATGGGGGTACAATTTTATTTGTATCGCATTCTGGTTCAACAATCATCGAACTCTGCGATCGTGCTGCTTTACTTGATTCAGGAGAACTGCTATTGGTCGATAACAGTAGCAAGATAGTCAACTTATATCAAAAACTGATTTATGCACCGAATGAGAAAAAAATAAAAATAAAAGAAGAAATAAAGTTACTCACTTCATTTGATGAGAATTTAGAATACCAAGATGAGGATTTATCTAAAATGAATCATCATGGTGAGTCCAAGAAAAAAGTCCACGGTGAAGCTACGTTCGATCCCAATCTTGTCCCCCCTGTAACAATGAAGTATGAAAGACGCGGCGCAGAAATATTTGGGGCAGAAATTACTAGTCTCAGTGGCGACAAAGTAAATTTATTGCTTCCTACAGAATCTTATATTTGGAAATATTCAGTTAGATTCACTGAGATGTGTTTCAATGTTCGGTTCGGAATGTTAATAAAAACGGGGTCGGGAATGGAGTTAGGCGGAGCCGCTACGGAACTTGTTGGAAATGGAATTCCTAAAGTTCATCCAGGCACTACGCTCCAAATAGAATTCACGTTCCAACCAAGGCTCAATGCAGGGACATATTTTGTAAATGGTGGAGTGTTGGGTGTCGTTGATGAAGGAGAAGTATACTTAGATCGGGGTATTGACCTAGGCGCATTTAGAATATTAAATTTTGAAGAATCTTTAATGACGTCTTTAGTTGATTTCAGTGTGTCCTCAGTCATTTCAAAATCTTAACTTAAGGGCGGATTCGCATGAACAAAGCAATATGTATTCTTGGCATGCACCGGAGTGGCACATCACTAATGGCAAATGTCATTCACTTAATGGATGTTTACTTAGGAGAAGAATCTGCATTACTTAATGCTAGGAGTGATAACCCCGAGGGCTTCTGGGAGTTGGCAGAAGTGGTGGATCTTCAAGAGCAGATTCTTTCAACGTTAAGGAGTGACTGGAATACTCCGTCTCCTTTGTCAGATCAATGGTGGTTATTACCTCAAATGACACCTTATAAAATACAACTTAGGAATATAATTGTAAAGCATTTTAATAATTCGAATTTATGGGCATGGAAGGACCCAAGAACTTGTTTGCTGCTTCCATTGTGGCAAGAAGTCCTGAGTGGGCTAGGGGTCGAAGTTAAGTATTTATTCATGTTTCGTAATCCTATTGATGTAGCAAAATCATTAGGAAGAAGAGATGCTTTTCCTGAATCACAGTCCTTTGGTCTATGGTTAAAGTATAATTTATTTGCTCTTCATTATTCGGCTCGAAAAGACCGATATTTTGTAGATTATGACACATTTATGTCTGGATGGGAAGGTATTATTCATGAACTTATTGCTTGGTTGGGTACGAATGGCAATGGTGACATGGAGGTGTTACAAAATAAATTATCATCTGTCATTAAGCCCTCGCTCCATAGAAATAGGACGAATATGAAGCAACAAAGACAAAGTCTACCTGTTCTAGTACTAGACTTATATGAATCCCTGCAAGCTGTTGCACAAAATCAGGTCTTGTCAAGAAGCGAAAAGTTTATTACTCAAATCCAAAAAGAAATAGATCAGTTTGTGCAGTTATCATCAATGCTAGCGAAAAAATCTTATCTTAGAATGCAGTTATATTGGATGGACGATAATCAACTCTATTCCGAGAAATTCTCCGATTATGTTACAGTCAAGGCTGACAATGAATATTTCGAGTATGAGATCAAGTTACCAACTTCAGTTAAAGGTGTATTGAGACTGGATCCATCGTGTCAACCTGCACGTTTTGAGGTGGAGTACATTAAAATATATCAAACATCAGAGAATGGAAAATGGCAATTAGTTTCGGAATGTAGCGGTGAAAATAGTTTTAAAGGAATAGTAAATCTTGAAAATATTCAGATTATCGATAGGGAGGGTAGATTAACATTTTTTTCATTAAATGATGATCCGCAGATATATTTGGATATTATTCCTGAAGTTTATTATGAATGTCAATTTAAAATTGCAGTGAAATTGAGATGTGAACCCATTTCTAACGGCATGATGGATTATTTGGATCAGAGCAAAATAAGTCTTGCAGAGGAGATAAGGGCTGAGATTACTAGCATGGCTAGTGAAATTGCTCGGATTTTTGAATCAAAATTAGAGGAGAAATCCGCTGTATACCTACAAGCACAATGCGAACAGTTCGATATCTTTTTCCAAGAATGCAATCGGATATATGCTCAATTAGAAGTGATTCAGAAGAAACAAGAGAAGCTTATAGACTCTGGGGCTCAAAACTATGACCATTTACATCATCAGTTTCAAGCACTTCAACAACAATTCGAGGAGAATCCATTGAAACATATTTATAAGGCAATGGGTGGAAAATGGAAAAAATAACAGTAGATATATTGCTTTCCACTTATAACGGCGAAGTGTATTTATTGGAACTTTTGGAGTCCCTCAGTTCTCAAACATTTTCTGATTGGCGACTAATTGTAAGAGATGATGGGTCCAATGATCATACATTGAGAATTCTTAAGCAGTTTGAAGAAACATCGGGTCATTCTGTAAGGATAATCGATTCCGCTATGAACATAGGACCATGTAGAAGTTTTCTTGAGTTGTTGAGCTATTCGGATGCGTCTTATGTCATGTTCTGTGATCAAGATGATGTGTGGCTTCCTAATAAAATTCAATGTTTACTAGGGATTGTAACGAAATGGGAAGAAAATCACTCCAAAGACGTTCCTGTGTTAGTTCATAGCGATCTCAGTGTAGTGGATAGTAGTCTTAGAATAATAAGTCCATCTTTCTGGAGATATCAAAAAATTAATTCTAAGAGAAATCAACTACATCAACTATTGGTTCAGAATAATGTAACTGGCTGTTCACTGTTAATGAATCGCAAGCTGGCTGATTTGACTCAGACGGCAGAAGAAGGAATCATTATGCATGATTGGTGGGTGGGGATTATTGCTTCTGCATTTGGTGTAATCCTTTATACTGACGATAAAACTGTAATGTACAGACAACATGATAATAATGATACTGGTGCTCATTTGTTTTTTTCTTTTCACTATGTATTACAGAATATGATTGGGCTTAATTTCATATTATCAGCTATTAGAACAATCGAGCAGGCAAATGTTTTTGTAAGGCTATATTCGATTCATTTAAAAAAACAACAATTGGAAGTGGTAGAGGATTACGCTTTACTATTGAAGCAAAATCTTTTAAAGCGAGTTTTAAGTTGTTTAAAACATAGGTTTTGCAAAGATAGCTTTATTCGAAACATAGGGTTCATAATTGCAATTTTGATAATGAGGGAGGAGAGGACGTGAGGAACAAGGCTCTAGACCATTTATCTATTGAGGATACACTTGCTGAGATGAAAGTAGAAATTCAGAGTCTTCATTCTCAATTGGAATTATTGGAAAATGAAGTATATGATTTGAAGAGACGCCCTTCAATTATTGAACGATTGTGGAATAGAATGGCTGATAATAACTTGCCGATTATCTCATATACAGATGATCTTAGATTTTCAATTGATTCATTTAAGATTAGTAATGGTAAGATCTATGGCTATGGTTGGGCATTTCATAAAAAAAGTGACATTAAAAAGATTCAATTACTGGAATACCGCAGAGGTTCAACTCAATTTTATCCTGTTCAGTATGGCAATCAACGAGTCGATGTTGCAACAGATCATCCAGAGTTTAAATCAGAATATTCAGGATTTCTAATTTCATGTCATATATCAAAAGGGAAAGCTAAACTATATTTAGAAATCTGGTTGAATGATGAAACAAAGCAGATAATACCTATTGAAACTGTAAAAGGAAGAGCACTGACAAGAACAAGTATTTATAAAAGAAAAACTATAAAACTTATTAAATACCTCCTGCAAGGTAGATTCAGTGAACTTATCACAAAGAGTCGGGAATCTATTCAGGCCGTCCATAATAGTAATGCTAATCCACTATTTAAGATGGCTCATTTTAATGAAGTCATAAAGGAAGTAAATGCTTTGCCATTTTTGCTTATCTTCGATCATAAGATGGGCGGAGGGGCAAATCTTTATCGGCAAAGATTGATTCAAGAAAAGAGGAAGAATATTCCTGTTATACACCTTTTTTATGATTTGCCCAGCCTAGAATATGGAATTACTTATTATTACAAAGATGATTCAACTACCTTTGCACTTGATTCAATTGAAACAATAGTATCTATCATTCAGTCTAAAACGGTAAATTTTTCAGAAATATTTGTGAACAATCTGGTATCTTTTGATTTGCCAATATTCCTTACAAAGTTTATTCTAAATTTGAAAGTGCTTTGCCAAGCCAAATTGACAGTTCCAATTCATGACTATTTTTGTATTTGTCCATCATTCACACTTCAAGACTACAAAGGTGATTTTTGTGGAATACCTGATTTAGATAAATGTCGTGACTGTTTGCCAAAAAATAAAGGGGAATTTCGGCATATTGTGAATTTTGAGAACATTGATTCTTGGAGGTATTCTTGGAATCTGTTGTTACAACACTCTGATCATATTATTTGTTTTTCCAGGTCCTCATACGATTACGTAATGAAAGCCTACCCGGATTTAAACTCCGATAGAATTCAAATTATTCCTCATACCGTGGATTATCTTCCAGAGGAAAAGCTTGAGATTTCCGCTAACCTGCCAGTTAATGTTGGGGTTCTGGGAAATATATCTGAAATCAAAGGCGCAAGTATCATTCGGAAGATGGTTGAGTTAGTTGAAAGCCAGCGGTTACCTGTTAAAATAACCGTGATTGGAAGAATGGGAAATATACCTAAATCTGATTGTTTGCATGTTACAGGTGAATATAAACATAGTGAATTGAAAGATCTTATCGAAAAGACAGGAGTAAATATTGGGTTTGTTCCCTCAATAGTGCCGGAGACGTTTTGCTATGTCGTGAATGAATTCATGCATTTTGAATTACCAGTTGTTTCATTTTCATTAGGTGCTCAAGCAGAACGCGTATCTAAATATTCAAAGGGGCTTATTATTTCAGAAATGACTCCATCGGTAATTTTGCAGAAAATAATTAAGTTTCATCAACAATTATATCTTGATTGTAGGGAAGAGGAGATCGTTTAATGATTCATTTTTTTACTAGTGCAGCTGTGAATTATTTACCAAAAGTAAGGTTGCTCTGCGATTCAATAAAAAAATACCATCCAGAGGTAACAGTTCACTTGGCTTTGCCTGATCGTAAACCAGAATGGCTGAATATAGAAAACGAACCTTTCGATAATATTATTACTGTCGAAGAGCTTGAAATAACAAATTTACGTCCATGGATGTTTGGTCACTCTTTAATTGAGCTTAGTACAGCTATCAAACCTTTTGTAGTTCGAAAACTGCTTGCTTTAGAAGAAAGTGAAGGCGTTCTATATTTTGACCCAGATATGGTTTTATTCTCAAGATTAGACGATTTGTTAGATATATTCGAAACGCATAGTATTGGATTAACTCCTCATCAAACAAAGCCTGAGAAAAGTTTAGAAGCAATAATGGATAACGAGATAAGCAGTCTGCGACATGGTGTATATAATCTAGGGTTTGTTGCGGTGAAAAATGATATTAACGGTAATTTGTTTGCCGAGTGGTGGTCGGAGAGGTTATATGAATTTTGTAGAGAAGGATTACACTTGGGTTTATGGACAGATCAAAAGTGGATCGATCTTGCTCCAGCATTTTTCGATGGTGTTAAGGTCCTTAAATCGTCTCGTTACAATGTAGCTGCATGGAATATTACTACAAGAAAAATGGAAGGCTCGTTAATGCAAGGGCTAACAGTGGATAAAGAGTCTTTAGGTTTTTATCATTTCAGTGGATGGGATAGTGGGGCGCATAAGGTAATGGCGTCCAAATATCAGGGGAATAATCGTTCTTTAATGGAACTCCTCGATTGGTATGAAACTGCTGAAACTCAAGATCCCACTGCCGCGGCAACTCCATGGGCTTTCGGATGCTTTGATAATGGTGAAAAAATTTCCAAACAACATCGTTTTCTTTACCGCTTACGTCCTGATCTACAAGCTGCTTACCCTGATCCCTATTTTATAGTTGATGGTCCTTGCTTTTACCGTTGGTTTGATGGACAAGCTAAACTTGAGCATCCTGAGTTATTTGAGACGCATGAGACATCATCCTCGTTAAATGATACTTTAGTTGTTCCTCCTGTGTACCGCACGGGACCGATTAATTGGAATATGTTTAAAAAGTATGTTAAATCGGCAATCAAAGATTATCGCTATGGCATCCAAATAACGAAGAAGGCTGTTCGTGTATTCCGAAAAGAAGGCTACAAGGGTTTGAGTGGTAGATTAAAATAACCATTGGTATGGAGCAGATTAATGAAACTGAATTGGAAAAACAGAATCAAGAGGCTAGTACCATATATTATTTTATGTGGGCTAATATTCACCGTATTGACGACGATAAATAAGTTCTATGCACCTTCTAAAATCGTCCTTGAAACGAATAGTTCAGTAGGAACAGAAGGGACCTTTGCTTGGGACAGTGGGAAAGGATTTAATGACCAGGAAACTATTTCATTTGTTCCATATACACCTGAAGATTTTGATGCTGGGATCACCCATACTATTCGTATACAACGGCTAGATGATGTGAATTCAAATAGCAAGGGTAGCGAAGTATTTATCTCCAACATTGAGTTTGATGGAAAAAAGCAAACTATCCAGGAATTCCTTTTTCCAAATATATCAAAGTTAAATGAAAATGGAATGCTTGCGATTGAGAAAAGCTCTACGTTGGAAATCAATAAAAAGTTTAAAACGTTTTCTATCAATCTGGAGAATCATCAATGGGCTGGTAAAGTTAAAATAACTGTTGATCAATCCTACTCTAGAACAATCGACCTATACTCAGGGAAAACTTTTGTAAAAAAGGTTGATATTTATCCGGGAGCCAAACAAGAACCAAAAAAAATTGAATTCAATGTTCCTCAAATTAAGATCTCTCAATTCAAACTAATGTTTTCGCAGGATACAGAAATATTGTCTCTTTCTTCACAAGTAGGCAACCAAACCCAAAAGATACAATTTGAAAATTCTTTAGGTAAACGGGAGTATAAGTTCTCAAAAACATTTGATACCCAAACATTTTCAATAACTTTAGTCTTGGTACAATTAGCGATCTCATTCATCATCACACACTTTGTTTATTTGGCAATCGATGGGTGGCGCCGTGATGGTAACCATGTTCGTAAAATCTTTACAAAAACATACTTGCCATTTTGGATATTTTGGATCATTAACATGGGGACATTTAGCATTTGGTTATTAGGGCAATGGCCTGGAATCATGTCGGTAGATAGTTATCATTTTACTTGGAGAGAGATTAAGACCTTACAATTTTCTGATGTTACACCATGGATATACAATGTATATGTTTTAATTCTAACGCAATTCTTTGATTCTCCTGCAGTTGTGTCTGTATTTCAGATAATTCTACTTACATCTATAAGTTCACTGGCATTCTTTTGGTTTTATGAGAAAGGGAGTAAAACAATAACATTAATTTGTTATATCTTGTTTATTACCTCGGTACCAGTAGGTTTATATAGCATTACAATGTGGAAGGACATACCTTTCAATATAATAATGCTTTTTTGGGGCTTATTTTTATTTTATTTATATATATGTAAGCACTATAAGAATAAAGTAGTAATTCTAAGGTTCAGTTACATTTTCTATTTAAGTTTAACAATATTTTTGTTATGCACAATCCGTCATAATGGTATTATTTTTATTGTCATTATCCCTGCTTTATTATCATTTTTTAAACTTATGAATCGAAAAAATATTGTTCAGCTAGTTACATCTCTTATTTTGATATTTGGTGTTTTTTATATCATTACACCATCTGTCACTAATACAAATCGTGAGGCAGTCAGTGATTTTTTCTCAAAAACTTACAGAGTAGGTCCCTTGGCTGCCCTTCATTTATCACCAAACTTTAATTCAATTGATAAAGAAAAAGATATGCGGCTCCTTAATAAATGGGTATCAAAAGAGGAACTTTCCTCTATATATCGTCCTACTTCTCAAGCTGATTCAGTGGGAGTGCTGGTTTCTAAATGGCAAGCTCTTCCTGAGCCGGAAAGAAGCGAACTGAATCGTTTATATTTTATAGGAAGCATTACGAATTTAAATGTTTTCTTAGCCGATCGGATTTCGATGTTATTTGGGACAATGGGTTTTGCTGATAATGTTTTTTTCACAACAAATGAATTGAAAGGCGCGGGAAGTGACCAGAGTACTTGGAGACCTATAGAAGCTTATCGGTTTAAATTATCTACCGTGAACGAACGATTGCAAACGTTTATAGAAAAGTTTATATATAATCGATTGTATGGTTTTACCGTGTTTAATACTTTACCAAGTATGCTACTATTAATTATGCTTATTGTACTGTATAAATACATCCCTGCAGCCTCTTTGTATGCATTTGTATTTATTATAAATATTCCATTCTTGTTTATTGTATTATCTACAGCAGAATGGAGATACTTATATTTCTTATTATTAGCTAGCTATTTTGCTCTACCAATCGCTGCGCTAGAGTGTAAATTAAGAAAAAAGAAAATAAAGGAATTATTTAATTGAGAGAACAAATAGTTAAATTTATTATTGTGGGCGTAATTAATACAGGTGTGGGCTTTTTGAGTTACATTTTATTACTGAAATTTACCACGCTACATTATTTATTTGCCTTAGTTCTTGCTCATATAATTGGTGTGCTTAACAGTTATTTATTAAATAGCAACTGGACATTTCAGGCGGGCTCTCATAATTTCAAAACAATTGTTAAATTTTGTGCTACTTATGCTATCACATTGTTGTTTAACTTGGCGTTGTTACCTATTTTTGTTCGATATATTAGTGGAAATAAAGTGTTTTCTCAATTACTTGTGATCATCATTACAACGGTTATTAGCTTTATTTCACAAAAATATTGGGCATTTCACAAAAAGAAAAAAAGGAGCAATATTGAATGAGTCGTCCTGGAGCAATCGTGGAGATGAAAATTACAACTTTAAAAGCTGTTGTAGTCGAAAGTATGAACAGTAAGTGCAAAGTTGTTATTGAAGCAGATTCGAATTCAAATCTGCAAAATGTCATAGAGGTAACCAGTAATTTTAAAATTGACATAGCTAAGGTAGATTATGTTTCAAGTTCAGAGATTAAAGAAATTGCTGATTTGCCTCAAGAGGTCTATGAAAAATTATCAAGAGCAATTATCCTTTCTAAGGTAGAAGATTTTTATTATTCATTTCATAAAAGTGACAAACAGTTTGATTCTGCATTTACACAGTTATCCTATGGTGGTCGTGTATATGATGAGAAAGAAATGCGCAGTCTTGTTGACTCATCTTTAGATTTTTGGTTGACTGCTGGAAGATATAATAAGCAATTTGAACAACAATATGCTAGTTATTTAGGAGTTCGATACTCTTTGCTTACGAATTCCGGCTCTTCAGCGAATTTACTGGCTTTCTCAGCACTAACTTCTCCTAAACTGGGAGATCGCCGTATCCAACAAGGAGACGAAGTCATTACTGTTGCCGCAGGATTCCCTACGACCGTAACTCCAATTATTCAGAATGGTGCAATTCCTGTTTTCCTTGATGTTGATTTAGGTACTTATAATATTATTGTTGATCGTGTGGAATCCGCAATAACACCAAAAACAAAAGCGATTATGATAGCACATACCATGGGAAATCCATTTGAATTAGATAAAATAATGGAAATCGCAAATAAATATAGTCTGTGGGTTGTAGAAGATAATTGTGACGCTTTAGGTTCAAAATTTGACGGGAAATTAACGGGAACTTATGGTCATATTGGTACATCTAGTTTTTATCCACCGCATCACATGACTATGGGAGAAGGTGGAGCGGTATATACCAATGATCCTCAATTAAAAATGATTATTGAATCATTTCGGGATTGGGGTAGAGATTGCTGGTGTCCTTCTGGATGTGATAATTCATGTAAGAAGCGATTCGGTTGGGAGCTAGGCACACTCCCTTATGGATATGATCATAAATATACTTATTCTCATATAGGCTACAATTTAAGAGTTACGGAGATGCAAGCAGCAATAGGTGTGGAACAACTTAAGAAAGTACCTTCGTTCGTAAAAGCAAGGAAAAATAATTTCAATCAATTGTTAGAAGGATTAAAAGACTTATCGGATTACTTCATCCTTCCTAGAGCTACTGAGAAATCAGATCCAAGTTGGTTCGGTTTTATTCTTACGTTGAGGGATGGTGTACCTTTTACTAAAAATGAAATAGTCCAATTCTTGGAATCCAACCGCATTCAAACTAGAATGTTGTTTGCAGGTAACCTTATTCGACAGCCTGCTTTTCAAAATGCTAACTACCGGATTCATGGCGACCTGACAAATACAGATAAAATATTGAAAGATACATTTCTTGTCGGCGTGTACCCGGGATTGACTTCGACGATGATTGATTATGTGATTACTAAAATTAGGGAATTCGTTCTTAAGAAATAACTAACAAAATTAGGGGGACTAAAATGAAAGTTGTTATTCTAGCGGGTGGCTATGGAACCAGAATAAGTGAAGAATCACATCTGAGACCCAAACCAATGATTGAGATTGGAGGAAGACCTATTTTGTGGCATATTATGAAATTATATTCTTCATATGGATATAATGATTTTATTATTTGCTTAGGTTATAAAGGTTATTACATTAAAGAGTACTTTGCACATTATTTTTTACATGAATCTGATGTTACTTTTGATTTTAGAGACGGCAACGAAATGATCACACATCAGCACTCAGCTGAGCCATGGAAAGTTACATTGGTAAATACGGGTTTAGATACTATGACCGGTGGCCGAATTAAGCGAATTGAACAATATATTAATAGTGAACCATTTATGCTCACATATGGTGATGGGGTTTCCAATATTGATATTGGGGAGCTTGTGAAATTTCATAAATTGCATGGACGCATATCAACAGTTTCAACAGTTCAACCAAGTGGAAGATTTGGTGCACTAGACATCAATTTGTCAGATGAAGTGAATGGATTCCAAGAGAAGCCTAAGGGGGATGGTTCTTGGATTAATGCTGGTTTTTTTGTTATGAATCCAGACGTGTTTAAATTTATTAAAGATGATTCTACAATTTTTGAGAAAGAACCATTGGAAGATCTAGCAAAGTCAAATCAACTTATGGCATTTAAACATAATAGTTTTTGGCACCCTATGGATACACTTAGAGATAAAAATTTCCTTGAGGAACTGTGGAAAAGTGGAAATGCCCCATGGAAGACATGGAATTCAGATGAGACGGTGGACAAATGATATCGATGAATTTTTGGGAAAATAAAAAAGTTTTTATTACGGGTCATACAGGTTTTAAAGGTTCTTGGCTATGTATGATTCTAACGAAGTATGGAGCCCATGTATATGGTTATGCCTTAGAACCACCGACAGAACCAAGTTTATATAGTTTGTGTAAGGTAGAAACTAAGATTAAGCGTTCATTTATTGGTGATATTCGCGATTATAATAAGCTGGATGAAGCATTAACATCTGTTGAACCTAATATTATTATTCATATGGCAGCCCAACCATTAGTTAGGGATTCTTACAAAAATCCTGTTGATACTTATTCTATTAATGTAATGGGTACTGTGAATTTATTGGAAATTGCAAGAAAGTTAACCCAGTTAAAAGTTATTATCAATGTAACCACAGATAAATGTTATGATAATAAAGAGTGGGAATGGGGATATCGTGAAACGGAGCCGCTTGGGGGATTTGACCCATATTCAAGCAGTAAAGCTTGCTCTGAACTTGTAACAAGCGCATATCGAGAATCATTTTTTAGCGGTCATACATCAGTAGCTATTGCAACGGCAAGGGCTGGAAATGTAATTGGAGGAGGTGATTGGGCAGAAGACAGACTGTTACCAGATTGCTTTAGATCCCTCACGAATTCTGTACCTATTAAAATACGTAACCCTCATTCCATAAGGCCGTGGCAGCATGTGATAGAGCCATTAAGCGGATATTTGCTACTAGCTCAGAATCTTTATGAGGATGGGCGTGAATTTATAGGAGCTTGGAATTTTGGACCCAATGAGGTCGATACTAAACCTGTCAGCTGGATTGTTCAAAAGTTATGTGATATGTGGGCAGAAGGCTCTACTTACATTGTTGATAATACATCTCAACCTCATGAAGCCAAGTATTTAAAACTTGATATTTCTAAAGCAAAATCCAGGTTGAAATGGCAACCTAGATGGAGTTTAGAAATTGCTTTGGAAAAGATTTTAGAGTGGAATAAAGCATATAAGAATGACAAAGATATGGCTGAAGTGTGCTTCCAACAAATAGAAGATTATTTTAAATAGATTGGAGAAATTGCCATGAAGCTTTCTGATTATGTAGTAGACACGATAGCAAAAGAAGGTGTCTCTCATGTATTTGAATTTATAGGTGGTGCGATTGTGCACTTACTAGATTCAATAGCCGCAAGAGATGATATTCAATGTGTCTCAGTTCGTCACGAACAGGCGGGGGCTTTTGCTGCTGAAGCATATGCTCGTGTAAACGGGAATTTGGGAGTGGCAATGGCAACTAGTGGTCCAGGAGCGTTAAACCTTCTTACAGGAATAGGAAGCTGCTTCTTTGATTCGGTTCCTTGTTTATTTATTACGGGACAAGTTAATACGTATGAGTATAAATTTGATAGATCCATAAGGCAAATTGGTTTTCAAGAAACTGATATTGTTTCAGTAGCCAAGCCCTTGACTAAACATGCAGAGTTAATTACTGATCCACTTAAGATTCGATATTGTTTGGAAAAAGCGATATTTCTTGCTAAACATGGGAGACCAGGTCCTGTATTATTAGATATTCCTATGAATTTGCAAAGAGCAGATATAAATCCTACAGAACTAGAAAGTTTTTTTGACAGTTCAGAATTTAAACAGCTAACATTTTTGAATTTCATTTCAGAGAGAACAATAAATGATGTAGTTAACTTACTGGCACAGGCAAAAAGACCAGCACTATTAGCCGGAGGCGGAGTTAGGGCAAGTTACGGAACAACTGCATTGGATAAATTTCTTGAAATTACAGGAGTACCTGTTGTTTGTTCTTTGATGGGAATTGATGCTATATCTCATCAGAACCCTTTATATTATGGGATGATAGGTTCATATGGGAATAGATATAGTAATTTGATTTTGGCAAATTCCGATTTATTAATAGTTTTGGGTTCAAGGTTAGATAGTAGGCAGACGGGTACAAGACCTGATACTTTTGCTAGAGAAGCAACAATTATTCATGTTGATATAGATGACAATGAACTCAATGCAAAGGTCGAGGCAGATATTGCTGTAAAATCCGATATTAGAGCATTTCTTGATATTCTAAATTCTAGTTTAGAGAATTACGAAAAGCCAGATCTACAAGAGTGGTACAGAGTTATTGATATTTACCGCGAAAAATATCCAACATATTCTGCCGAGCAAAAGGAAGACAGAATAGAACCCAATCGGTTTATCCAACATTTGTCTTCGGTGACTCCAGAAGGAACCGCAATCTGCCTTGATGTTGGACAGCATCAAATGTGGGCTTCACAGTCTTTTAAATTAAAGAAGAATCAAAGACTTTTAAATTCTGGTGGTATGGGGGCAATGGGTTTTGCATTGCCAGCTGCTATTGGCGCAGCATTGGTCACTAATGAAGATGTGGTAGTGATTGCTGGTGATGGTGGAATCCAAGTCAATATTCAAGAGTTAGATACTATCGTGAGATTAAAACTTCCAGTAAAAATCTTTGTACTAAATAACAGTTCTCTTGGAATGGTAAGACAATTTCAAGATATTTATTTTAATGGAAGACAGCAATCGACTATTTATAATAACCCGGATTTTACAAAAATAGCTACTTCTTATGGGATACCTTCTTATCATATTACAACACCAGAAGAAACCAGTGAAATTCTTGCTACTGTTTTTTCCACTAAAGGTGCTGTTTTGGTTGAAGTATCTTTGGAGCAGAACACGGCAGTTAATCCTAAATTGGTAGTCAATAGACCTATAGAAGATATGTATCCTTTTCTATCTCGAGAGGAATTACAAAGTGTCATGAAAATAAATTTGGTTGCTGAAATGGACGTACCTAAATGATAAAGATCGCGATTCTCGGTGCCACAAGTCATATTGCTAAAAATCTTATTTATCATATGTATGCAAATCTAAATTGGGAATTCTATTTATTTAATCGAAATCAACATAATCTAGAAAGATTTTTAATGAAGCTCCCCGCAAAGGAAAGAATTAGCTTTGCCAATTATTGCGATTTTACTAATTATAAATTTGATGTTCTAATAAATTGTGTAGGTATAGGTGATCCGGGGAAGCTTTCAGAAAATTATTATGAAGTTTTTAAAATAACAGAACAATTTGACAATTTATGCTGTGAATATTTATCAAATCATCCTAAAACTTTGTATATAAATTTAAGTTCTGGAGCTGTTTATCTTAATGATTTTAAGGAACCGGCTTCACTAAATACAGAAGCGGTAATAAAAGTAAATCATATTAATATCTCAGAATTTTATGGTATTGCAAAATTAAATTCAGAAGCAAAACATAGAAGTTTAAGTAATTATAAAATCGTCGATTTAAGAATTTTCGGATTCTTTAGTAGATTTATTGATTTGCAATCTCAGTTTTTTATGACAGATGTTATTAAAGCGATAATCAATAAAGAAGTCCTTGAAACTAGTTCAAGTAATATAATTAGAGATTATGTCCATCCAATTGACTTTGTAAGGCTTATCGAGATAGTAATAAATTCCGACAAAATACTAAATGCAGCTTTTGATGTATATTCTGTTGAGCCAATTAGTAAAATGGATATTTTGGATTTTTTTGTACGAAAATATGGGCTTAAATATTATACAAATGAAAAGTTTTCAGTATCGGCTACTGGAAACAAAAGCAATTACTATACTTGCAATAAAGAAATATCTAAGTTAGGCTACCAGCCTCATTATTCTACTTTGCAAACTATTCAGAATGAGTTGCTTCATATTTTGGCGTAATAAGTATAGATAGAAATGCGAGGCAAAAAAATGAAGAAGATATCCATTGTTACTCCTTGTTTTAATGAAGAAGAAAACGTCGAAGAAGTATACAATCAGGTTAAGCATCAGATTAATGAATTAACTAATTTTACTTATGAGCATATTTTTATTGATAATTCCTCAACGGATAATACAGTAGAAATATTAAAGGGAATCGCTTCTAAAGATGCTAATGTTAAGATTATTGTAAATGCCAGAAACTTTGGTCATATTAGATCACCTTATCATGCTCTGCTTCAAGCTACTGGTGATGCAGCAATTTTGCTTGTTGCTGACTTGCAAGATCCTCCTACATTAATAAGTAATTTTATTGAAAAGTGGGAAGAGGGATATAAGGTTGTGCTTGGAGTGAAAAGTCATAGTGAAGAGTCAGCCCTTATGTTTGCGATTCGAAAAACTTACTATAATTTCATTAATCGTGTTTCTGAAATAGAACTGACAAAGAATAATACTGGATTTGGATTGTATGATAGAAAGGTTATCGAAGTATTAAAAGGTATTGAAGATCCTTATCCTTATTTCAGAGGATTAATTTCTGATATTGGTTTCAAAAGTTATAAAATTGAATATTTACAGCCAGTTAGACGCCGCGGGATAACTAAAAATAATTTTTATACACTTTATGATATCGCTATGCTGGGAATAACCAATCATTCTAAAGTTCCATTACGTTTAGCTGCAATGCTCGGATTTGGAATGTCAGCTTTAAGTTTTAGCGTGGCAATTATTTATTTTCTAGCTAAAGTTATTTTTTGGAATTATTTCTCTGTAGGAATGGCACCACTAATTATTGGATTATTTTTCTTTTCCTCTATTCAATTGTTTTTTATTGGTATTATTGGAGAGTATATCGGATCAATTCATACTCAGGTACTAAAAAGACCTCTTGTAATAGAAAAGGAGAGGTATAATTTTGATGAAGAAGATGAGAGTTTAAAATCTTTCAATTATAATCTAGCTCGAAATCAAGTTGCAAGTACTACAGAAGAAACAACAGATAAATAGAGACGCCATCTAATTTAACAATTTAGGAAAGGGAAGTCTTGTGTCAACTAACAATGAACTTGCCAAAAAAACTGATTTAGATCTTTCTAGTATTTTCATATATTTTATATTATCGATTCTTTCAAACTGGACAATTGGACAATTGGATATCATATAATATTGTTATTCCAAGTACCAGCATTGTATATTTTTCCAGTATGGATTATATTGTTTATATTTAGTACAATAATATTTTATAGATTTACTAGTGTAAAACAATTAAAGGGTTTTATTTCCTACTCTAACATATTAATTTTATTAATTTTTAGCATTATTTCAATAATGTCATTGATTATATCAAGACCAGATAATGATGATATTGAATTTTTCCATAGAGCATTTTTACAGTTCTTTCACCTTCATGATCCCATATATGTTAATGAAACCTTACTAAATTTTAGTGGATTGCCACCTCTATCTATTTTGCATTTGACTACATCATATGAATATTTGATAATATTTATTGCAAAAATAATCGGGATTAATCCAGTAATTGTTTACCAGAATTGTATGAGCTGGCTTGCTTCATTAATTACATTGCTTACATATTATTCTTTATTTAGAATGTTTGGGGCGAAACAAAAAACTTCTTTTATTGCTGTATTACTTACTGTTCTTTTTTTTATCATTGACGGAAATGTTCATCGATCGTTTGGAAATATGGCTTTTGTTAGATTATGGCAGGGAAAAACGATCTTATGGACAACATTAATTCCAATATGTTTTTTCATTATCTATAAATACATCACCTCCAAAAATAATTTTTATTTTTTCTGTATTTTTATGGCATCAGTTTGTGCCTTGGGTTTAAGTAATGCAGGTGTGTTTTTAATACCTATTATGGTAATAACTGTTGGATGCGTTAATTTCTTTAGCAACTTGCTTATCTACAAGCGAGTACTAAAAGGTGAAATATATCACTCAATTTTAATTATTATTGGAAGTCTTTATTGTAGTGTTGCAGCATTGCTTATTACCTTGGGAATTCTGCCTCAACCTAAGGATAAAACGGCCTGGGTATATGGTTGGCCATCTCATTGGTTCGAAAATATTATGCTAGTTTTTGGAGACTATTCAACTTTAGTACGAGATGTTCTTATCTTGCTTATAGTGCCGTTCATCGCTCTTCCCTTTCGTAAGGCTTTGCTTATTATTATTTATTCTCTGAGCATTACTTTTTTGTTTTTTAATCCACTAGTAGGACCAATAGTAATGAGTTATGTAGAACCAGCGTCATACTGGAGATTAGTGTACTTATTGCCAATCCCTTTAAGTTTTGGTTTGATTGCTAATATATTTGAGCAGTGGAAGCAATACAAAGGAAGCGGAGTATATTTAAGACCGATCTTGGCGCTTGCAATTATAATAATAACTTTGGTTACTATTGAAAAGGTTAGTATTTCTCCCAAAGAGATAAGTTTTAAACCCCCTTTTGCTTACAAGTTTGATCAGAAAGTTCTGAATTCGGCAAAAAAAATAAATTCTATTTTGAATAATAATCTTAACTTATTGATTCCTGACGAAATGGTTGCTGTTCTTCCTTTATTGAATCATAATATCCGTTTGGAAGCAGGAAGAAGTAACTCAGTTCAACATTATTTTCTAGAATATGGCGATTCTATAGAAGGATTACGAAGACAACAAGCAAAAGGATTCATTGAAACAACTGAGCCGACGTATGCCGATGCTTTCCATACATCTATTAATTCTGGAGTTAATGGGATTATTTCAAAAAAAGAAAATTTGCCGAAAATTGTTAGGGAACTCGCGAAAAAACATGAAGGTTGGGAGATTGCTTATATCGATACTAGCTATTTTTTATTACTAAAAAACTATCAAAGTAATTTTATTATAAACTTTGGCCTTCCATTAAGTATTTCCTTTTCTGAAAATCGCACAGTAAAAGCCTCTGGGAATTTGGATAGTGTGGAAGAAAATAGTTTCTCTATTGTACTAGAAGGTTGGATTAATATCCCAGGTAAACCAAACGTAACGCTTATTGTTACTGATGCTCAAGATCATATACTGGCAACAACCAAAAACTGTTTTGACAGACCAGATGTTTCAAAAGCGCGCAACGATTCGTCTATAACTACAGCTGGTTGGATTACTATTATTGATAAAAAAAAATTAAAAAGTAATGATAACAAATTTCGAATTTATTATTATGATGAAGTTCTACAATCTGCAGTTAACTTCATTAACTTCGATGGAAATAAAACGCTCTAGCAATTTTGATTTAATAGAAGTCGACAAAACTAGTTGACAGACGGGTTATTAGATGTTCTGGCAATCCAACAATAATAAAGAGGCGTGAAGATGAAACACTATAATTATTTGGTAATTGGCAGTGGGATTATTGGACTTACAATAGCTCGTGAATTATTGATACGCAATCCTGAACTCACAGTTGGTATATTGGAGAAAGAATCTGGTATAGCACAACATTCAAGCGGACGAAATAGTGGAGTTCTTCATGCTGGTTTCTATTATACAGCAGACAGCTTAAAGGCTAAGTTTACCCGTGAGGGTAACAGTGCGATGCAACAATATTGCATAGTGAATGGCCTTCGTATTAATAATTGCGGCAAACTTATTGTGGCAACTGATGTCGATGAGTTAAAAGGACTTGAGGAACTTAAACGTCGCGGTGATCGTAATGGTGTTACACTACATTGGAAATCGGAAGAAGAAGTGACGGAAATCGATCCTAATGTCAAAACATATCTCAAAGCCCTATATTCACCTAATACGGCATCTGTTGACCCAGTTGAGGTATGTAATGCATTAAAGAATGAAATATTAGCTAATGGAGTTGAAATTATTTATAATGCAAATTTCAAGTGTAAAAGAAATAATGAAATTATTACAAATCGAGGAATATATACTTGCGACTATCTTGTTAATGCTGCTGGATTATATGCTGACAAGATTGCCCATCAGTTTGGATTCGGAAAGAAATATACAATCATACCTTTTAAGGGGATTTATTTAAAGTATGATAAAAATAAAACGGATATTGCAACCAATATTTATCCAGTACCGAATTTAAAGAATCCTTTTCTTGGGGTTCATTTTACTAAGACGGTTGATAATAGCATCAAGATCGGGCCAACGGCTATTCCGGCATTTTGGCGGGAAAATTATAAAGGTTTACAGAAATTTCGATTTGATGAGTTCTTACAGATTCTTTACTATGAAGCTAAACTATTTCTTAAAAACTCATTTAACTTCCGTAGTTTAGCATTTGATGAAATGAAAAAATATAGAAAATCCATTTTTATTGGGTTATCATTAAAAATGGTGAAAAAGCTCGATAAAGAAGGATTTGGTCAATTCCTACGACCAGGAATCCGAGCACAATTACTAAATAAAAAAACGCTTGAATTAGTACAGGATTTTGTAATAGAGGGAGATGCAAATTCTATGCATGTCTTAAATGCAGTTTCTCCTGCTTTCACATGTTCGATGCCTTTTGCAAAATATGTGGTGGACGAGATTGAACTGAAAAAAAGAGGAGGTTCTCACATTGAAATTGGTTGAAACGAAGTTAAAAGATGTCTATATCATTGAGCCTCAGGCGTTTGGTGATCATCGTGGTTATTTTATGGAAAGCTATAATAAACGGAAGTTTGAGGAAATGGGATTAAACTTTGATTTTGTTCAAGACAATCATTCCCTTTCTGTTGAAGCTGGTACTATTCGAGGCTTACATTATCAACTTCATCCAAAGGCGCAAACGAAAGTTGTACGAGCTCTGGTTGGTGCAATCTATGATGTCGTTGTTGACATCCGTAAAAATTCACCAACATTTGGTCAATGGATTGGCGTTATTTTGAGCGAGGATAACAATCGCCAGATTGTTGTACCTAAGGGATTTGCGCATGGTATTTGTACACTTGTTTCTAACACTCAGATTCTTTACAAAGTCGATGAATATTATTCTCCTGAGAATGATAGAGGCATACTTTGGAACGACCCAGATTTGGCAATTGAATGGCCTACATCAAAACCTGTGCTTTCTGACAAAGATCTGAAACAACCGCGATTAAAAGAAGCAGAAATAAACTTTGATTAGAGGAGAACTTAAACAAATGAAAACAGTACTTGTTACGGGAGCTGGCGGTTATATTGGTAGCGTTCTGGTCCCAAAACTACTAAACAGCGGATACAAAGTTAAGGCACTGGATCGCTTCTTCTTCGGTGAAGACAAGCTTCCTCAACATGAAAATTTGTTTTTAATTAAAGATGATTCTCGCCGAATGCGTGAAGAATATTTTGCTGATGTAGATGCTGTCATAGACCTAGTGGCTATTTCGAATGATCCGAGTGGTGAGTTGTTCCAAGATGCAACTTACCAAATTAACCATATTTCTCGTGTCTCAACAGCGCATATGGCTAAGAAGCTTGGAGTACAACGTTACATTCTTCCTTCCTCCTGCAGTATCTATGGATTTGTAGACCAAAACATTACAGTAGATGAGACGTCCCCTACTAATCCATTGACTACGTATGCTAAAGCGAATGAAAAGGCCGAACAAGGAATTCTTCCATTAGCCGATAATGATTTCACTGTTGTAGTAATGCGTCAGGCAACTATTTATGGATTTTCTCCAAGAATGCGTTTTGACCTAGCTATTAATGGAATGACGCTTGGTGCATGGAATAAAGGAGTAATTCCTTTGATGCGTGACGGTTCGCAGTGGCGCCCTATGCTTCACGTTCAGGATACGACAGATGTGATGATTTTGTTGCTAAGAGCAGAGCACGAAAAAATTAATGGACAAATCTTTAACGTTGGTTCTGATAAGAATAACTATCAATTAGGGCCTTTAGCAGAAGAGATTGCTACTTCTTTACCTATTGATGTGAAAATTGACTGGTATGGCGATCCAGACCACAGATCCTATCGTGTGAATTTTGAAAAAATTGAAAAAACATTAGGTTGGAAAGCCAAATGGACCGCAGCAGATGGTGCAAGAGAAATCTACGATGCACTTGTAACCGATAAATTAAATCATATTGAACAAACAATTACTCTACAGTGGTATAATGAGCTTATTAAGTGGCATCAGATTATTAAGAATGTTGAAAGATATGGCGGTATAATAGAAATCTAAAAGGATGATTCAATTGATCAGTGTATTATTGCTTGGTGCGAATGGGCAGCTAGGTACTGATGTACAAGAGGTCTTGAGTAATTCCACCCATTATCAGGTACAAGCAGTTAGTAGAAACGAATTGGATATGGAGCTGACAAGCGAGGTCTCCTCATACCTTAACAAACAAAACTTTGATGTATTGATTAATTGTACTTCATATCATAAGACGGATGAGTGTGAAGATAATCCGTTGAAAACGTATTTGATTAACAGCGTTTCGGTTGCAGAGTTGGCAAAGTTTTGTTACGCCAATGATAAGCTGTTATTTCATATAAGTACCGATTATGTGTTTTCTGGCAGAAGTAATGTTTTCTACACGGAAGAGGATGCTACTAGGCCTGTGAATGTATATGGTATCTCAAAGGCAGCTGGTGAACAGGCTATTGAAGCGTATCATGATCGGTTTTTTATTTTGCGCGTTTCATCATTATTTGGTAAGGCAGGTGCGAGCGGAAAAGGCGGTAATTTTGTTGAAACAATGATACGACTAGCTCGTGAGGGTAAGCCACTAAAGGTAGTTTCTGACCAATATATGTCACCTACACATACATTAGATATTGCAAAAGCAATAAAGAGCTTCCTTGATAAAGATGTACGAGAATACGGTATTTACCACTGTTCTGGAGATGGAAGTTGTAGTTGGTACGAATTCACAATTGAAATTTTTCGACAATTAAACCTAAATGTTAATCTTACAGCAGTTTCCTCATCGGAATTTGTTACCAAAGCAAAACGCCCCGCTAACAGTGTTCTTTCCAATGAGAAAATTAGTAAGATTCATCAGATGCCATTATGGCCTGATGCGCTCAGAGAATACTTGACTAGAAAAGAATATCTTTAATACGGAGAGGAGAACTAACGTGAAAGGGATTATATTGGCGGGGGGAACAGGATCGAGACTCTTTCCACTGACAAAAGTTACGAACAAACATCTACTGCCAGTCGGTAAATATCCAATGATTTATCATGCTATCCAGAAGCTTCTGAATGCAGATATTCAAGATATTTTGATCGTAACTGGTAGAGAGCATATGGGAGACGTTGTGAACCTGCTTGGTAGTGGATATGAATTCGGGGCCACTTTCACGTATAAGGTACAAGATCAGGCAGGCGGGATCGCACAAGCACTTGGGCTGGCAGAGCAGTTCGTTGGTACTGATTTATCAGTTGTTATTTTGGGTGATAATGTTTTTGAGGATGACATCACTTCATACGTGAGTAACTTCAAAAATCAAGGAAAAGGTGCGAAAATTTTAATTAAGGGTGTTCACGATCCTGAGCGCTATGGCGTACCAGAATTGGATGAAGATCGGATTATTTCTATTGAAGAAAAGCCGAAGATGCCTAGAAGCAATTTTGCAGTGACTGGCATCTATATGTTTGATCAAACTGTTTTCGAAATTGTGAAGAAGCTTAAACCTTCCGCTAGAGGTGAAATGGAAATTACTGATGTAAATAACAGCTATATTGAGCGTGGTGAGCTAAGCTACGATCAACTTGAAGGTTGGTGGACTGACGCTGGGACGCATTCATCGTTTTTACGTGCGAATGAGTTAGCACAGGATTTAAACCTTGGCGATAAGTTTGGTAAACTCAAGTTATAAGCGTGGTGAATGGCAACTTGGATCTGAGTATCCTTATTGTGAATTATAACACTTGTGAACTGACATTAAAGGCCTTGAGATCGGTGTTCGCATCTAAATCATCTTTTACTTTTGAAGTTATATTAATTGATAATGCCTCTATGGATAACTCTGTTCTGAAGATATTCGCGGAATATCCATATGTTCATTTAATCGTGAATAATGAGAACGTTGGATTCGCACGAGCAAATAATCAAGGTATGGAAGTAGCGCGAGGACGATATGTATTACTATTGAATTCAGATACTGAGATACAACCTGACACTTTGGAAATTATGCTTACATTAATGGAGAACCGTCCGGAGATCGGGGCAAGTGGTTGTAAGGTTGTCCTTCCTGATGGTTCGCTTGATAAAGCATGCAAAAGGGGATTCCCTTCACCATCAGCGTCTTTCTATTATTTTTTTGGGCTTTCTAAACTTTTTCCAAAAGTAAAAGTTTTTAATCAATATCAGCTTGGTTATCTAAATTCCGATGAAGAATATCCAGTTGATTGTTTAGTGGGCGCATTTATGCTTGTAAGGTCAACGACAATTCAACGGGTAGGAATGTTGGACGAGCAGTTTTTTATGTATGGAGACGATATTGATTGGTGTTACAGGATTAAAGAAGCAGGCTTAATAAATTATTATTACCCACGGACAATGATTTTGCATCATAAACGTGCAAGTTGGCGTAAGAAGCCGACCAAAATGATATATGAGTTTCATAGGGCAATGTTGGTTTTTCATCGAAAGCATTACTGGAAAAAGCATTCGCTTGTTGTGAATACGATGGTTGTTATTGGAATTTCAACGAAGTTCGTAATAGAGTGGTTAAAAGCGCGATTATTTTAGGCAATGTATTTTTAAAGAGTACGGATTCCAAACGCATTTGAATGCTCCCAATGCCCTTATTAAAGGTCGGGGAGCATTCTCCTGTTTTAACATAATAAATTGCCTATCCTCATCTTTACATTAAGGGGATCAAGCTATTGTCAGCTATAAATTCTGTGGATGTCAAACAAATGGCGAGCCTAAGATTTTTTCGCCATACACTTAGGCTTTGGATTGTATTTTCATCATTTATTGATATAACGATGCTAGAGGACTTGACGCTTCTAACAGAGAAGGTTAACATGATGATGAAAATTCAACATTTACTGAGGGGGGCTAAACATAGAAAATTTATCCCAAAACCTAACATTCCATAAATCTACAGTTAATAAGCAAGATCGTCATGAGCTTAATCAACATAAAAGCTGCGTATTGTGGTTTACTGGTTTATCTGGATCAGGAAAATCAACGCTGGCTAATGAAGTAGAGAAGCGGCTTTATGCAAGAGGAATTCGGACTTATATCCTCGATGGGGACAATATTCGCCTTGGTCTTAATAAGAACCTAGGCTTCAGTGTAGAGGATAGAAGAGAGAATATTCGTAGAATTGGAGAGCTATCCAAATTATTCGTGGATGCAGGGGTATTAGTGTTGGCGGCATTCATATCACCATATGAAGCAGACAGGGCCATGGCTAGAAACATGTTTGATTCGGGTGAGTTTATCGAGATCTATGTGAATTGTTCTTTAGACATCTGTGAGAAGAGAGATCCTAAAGGGCTTTACAAAAAGGCTCGGAATGGGGTAATAAAGGAATTTACGGGCATTTCTGCGCCTTATGAGGCTCCAAACTCACCTGAACTGAACATAGAAACCGGGAAATATTCGCTTGAGGTATCTGCTGAGCGCATTATCGAGTACTTGATTCAAAATCAAATTCTTTAAATTAGCAAAATTAAGATCGCTTGGGATATTCGCAAATATACTACGCCTGATTCTGTTCCATAACAAGCACTACCGCAAGAAGTACTCTTGGCTGACGGATGGCTTGGTTTACATAGGGGTAGGCGTGAAGTTTGCACTGTCGCTAGCACGAAATAAATTACGTCCCGTGAGGTGAGTTGGTTTGATTCGGCAGAGTCAAGGTTTTTTGACGCAGCTCTATGCGGTCGCGGATTTTATAGTCATTCAGTTGATGTTCTTGCTGTCGTGGTGGCTGAAGTTCCGAAGCGGCTGGATTCCGTTCGATTCCCCGCTGCCGTTTAAGCACTACGTGATGTGGAGCGTGGCCTATGCGCTCATTGCGGTTGCGATCAGTTATTTGGTTAATTTTTATACGCCGAAGCGGAGGAAGCGGTTTTCTTTTGAAATTTTGAAAATCGTTCAGGTCCATGTGCTCAGCTTGCTGATGCTGCTTAGTGTATTGTTTATTTTAAAAGAAGTGGATGTTTCCCGTTCTTATCTCTTGTTATTTCTTGTGAATAATATTTTGTTCATCAGTTTTTATCGGTATATGATTAAGGTGTCGCTAAAGCGCGTGCGCCGCAAAGGGTACAACAAGCAGTTCATTCTCATTCTTGGCGCGGGTTCGCTGGGGCGTCAGTTCTATACGAGGCTCAAGCAGCATCCAGAGCTTGGTTATGAGGTTGTTGGGTTTCTCGACGATTTTCAGGAGAAGCATGACGTTGCGTACCAGAATTATAAGCCGATCATCGGGAAGATTGATGATTTGGAAACGATTTTGAATGAGATTATTGTGGATGAGGTTATTATTGCGCTGCCATTGGATGCTCACCGCAAGTTCGGTAGTATCATTAATACCTGCGAGAAGATCGGGGTTAAAACGCTGATTATTCCTGACTTTTTTGACTTTTTGCCGTCGCGGCCGTATTTCGATAATTTCGCGGATATGCCGCTGATTAATGTGCGGGACATTCCGCTCGATGAGCTGCGTAATCGACTATTTAAACGAGCGTTCGACATTGCGTTTGCACTGGTGGCGATCGTACTGACGATGCCGGTGATGCTCGCCACGGTGATTGCGATTAAGTTTTCGTCGCCGGGGCCGATCATTTTTAAGCAGGAGCGGGTGGGACTCAATCGCCGGACGTTTATGATGTATAAATTTCGCAGCATGAAGGTGCTGCCGGAAAGTGCGTCGAACACGGAGTGGACGGTGGAAAATGATCCGCGGCGGACGAAGGTCGGAACGTTTCTTCGCAAGACGAGTCTGGATGAGCTGCCTCAGTTTTTTAATGTGCTATTCGGGCATATGAGTGTTGTAGGGCCTCGGCCGGAGCGGCCATATTTCGTGGAGCAATTCAAGGAAGAGATTCCGAAATACATGGTTAAGCATCACATCCGTCCCGGGATCACGGGTTGGGCGCAAAGCAACGGGCTTCGCGGCGACACGTCGATTGAAGAACGCATCCAGCATGACATTTTTTACATTGAGAATTGGACTTTTCTGTTCGATATTAAGATTATTTGGCGCACGGTGATCAACGGATTCATTAATAAGAACGCATATTAAAAGTTTTTTTCTAAAAAACGCATGATTCGCCAGTATCTTCCCCATACTAACGCATATACTGTAAAGTAGCGGGGAGGGATGGCTATGATTGATCATGAAGACGCTTACCAGGATGAACAGATGTCGATGGGCAGAGGGTTGCTTATTGGTGTGCTGTTCGGCGCTCTGATGTGGGCGGCCATTATCGCCGGGATTGTGTATATGTGGTAATATTAGAGAATAGCGAAGGGACTGACGAGCGGGAATCGCTTGGTTCAGTCTCTTTTTTGTGTCATGTGGGCAGAGGCAGTTCGCGTGGACAGGAAGTTGCCGGTCCGCATAAGATAGGTTGAGGTGAGACGAGATGAAAGTGACTACGACCAAGCTGGAAGGTGTGTTGATTCTTGAACCGGATGTGTTCGGGGATCATCGGGGATATTTTATGGAAAGTTATCATCAGGCCAAATGGGCGGAAAATGGCGTGGGGATGACGTTTGTGCAGGATAACCACTCGTTGTCGGAGGAGGTTGGGGTGCTGCGCGGTCTACACTATCAGCTGCCGCCGTATGCCCAGACGAAACTTGTGCGCGTGGTGACCGGCGCGATTTATGACGTCGCGGTGGATATTCGGCCTGGCTCGCCGACGTTTGGGCAGTGGGTAGGGGTTGAGCTTAGCGAAGCGAATAAACGGCAGCTGTTGGTGCCTCAGGGCTTTGCACACGGCTTCTGCACGCTGGCTCCGCATACGCAGGTGCTTTACAAGGTAGATGCGTACTACTCGAAGGAGCATGACCGGGGCATCATGTGGAACGATCCGGAGATTGGGATTACGTGGCCGACGGCGAGCCCGATTTTGTCGGAGAAGGATGGGAAGCATCCGTCGCTGCGGGATGCGGAGGTGTAGGTGGAAATTGTTTTTTATCGAAATTTGATGCCATTTATCAATTCTCTGAGGTATAATGAGTAATATATCTATATGTGCAGGGGGTTGATAAATTTGGCTGAAATGACAGAACGGGAATTTCTGAGTGCTATACTTGGAAGAATGAATGAGATTGGTGCTGATGTAACGGCTATACGGGATCGTGTGGATCAGATTGACAGGCGGTTAGACAGAATGGAAGGCCGTCTGGATAGTATGGAAAATCGCATGGAAAGCATGGAAGGCCGCATGGGTAAAGTTGAGGAGGCTTTATTGGATGTAAAACAACTGCAAACGCAACAAGGTGAGCAGATTGCAGGTATTGCTGTCACGATGTTGGAGCATACCGCGAGCATTCGTACATTAAAACTGATTAAGTAAGAGCAGGATGAAGTTCACTTCATTCCTGCTCTTTTTCTATAGAGATTAGTGTCGGAGCCTTTGCCGCAACTCTTTTTCCCAGCTTGTCAAGCTTGGCTGCATAATCGGCCAAGTCCCCTCATATGCATGTACTATGTTGATGTTAATCATGAGTGAGGGGATGATCGAATGCGCCGGGTCACATGGGTATTGGCCGTGGTAATGTGCGTAACATTGATTCTCGCAGGATGCGGGATGGGCAAGAAGGATGCAGCTTCTATCGTCAAGGATTTGGATCGTGTGGTCGGCAAGGCAAGCAGCTACCAGGCAACAGGCAGCATGATTCTGAATACGGGGCAGCAGCCGCAGGAGTATTCGGTTGAAGTGGCGTTCTCGCCGGAGCATTTTTACCGGATTGCGCTGACAAATGCAACGAAGGATGTTACGCAAATTGTGCTTCGCAATGAAGAGGGCGTGTTCGTCTTGACGCCGCACCTCAAGAAAAGCTTCCGTTTCCAAAGCGACTGGCCGGAAAATCAAGGCCAAGTGTATTTGTTCCAATCGCTCGCGAAAAGCATTATCGCGGATCAAGATCGCCAGTTCACAGCGGACAAGGATGCCTATGTGTTCGATGTAGCGGCGAATTATCAAAATGAGCAATTAGCCCGCCAAAAGATTTGGCTGAATAAGAAGACGTTGGCGCCAACACAGGTCCAGGTGTCGGATGCGAATCAAAATGTGCTGGTGCAAGTGAACTTTACCCATTTTGAATTCGATGCAAACTTTGATAAGGATTATTTCCAAATGGAACGCAACATGACAAGCTTTAATATGGAGCAAAGTATGGCGACGATGGGCGATGTGGCGGTGACAGACGCCGACCATCCGGCAGATGGCAAATCGGTGACGGATAAAAACCTGACGGCAACCGGCGGTCAATCTGACCAAGCGACCGGAAAAGCGGGCACAGCGACGGATCCGAAAGCATCCGCTGCGACAGGCAGCACGTCCAAAACAGAACCGGCAGCAACGAAAGCGCAAAGCTTTGGCAGCATTGTCGAGCCGTTCTACCTGCCGAAGGATGTGGTGAAGCAGGACATTACGGATATGAAGCTCGGTGAAGATGCCGCGGTGCTGCTTCGTTATAAGGGCAAATACTCTTTTAACATCGTAGAAGTGAGACCGCAAGCGAAATCTGTTGCGCTGCAGCCTGGCGACATCGTGGACCTCGGCTTTACGATTGGTGTGTTGACCGGAGCCGTTGATGGGAAAACAGAGGGCATCAAAACGCTCACATGGACGAATGACGGTGTTGAATACCGGATGTCCACGGGGGATATGCCAACAAATGAGATGATCCAAGTGGCAATTTCTACGGAAGGTCAATCCGGAAAATAGGATGAAATAAGGGAACAGGCACTCGCTTCCGGCGGGTGCTTTTCTCTTTTTCTCTCAATTTTCTACTAAATTGTGTGCAAGAAGATTTACCCAACTCCCACGAACGGGCGTTTTTTTGGTATAATGCAACTTTAGAGCGAATAGATAAAATGGAGTGTCTTGGATGAAACTTGAAACTTTTGAGCAACAAACAGTTTTTTGGGAAAAGGAAACGGCTTTGTTCGGCAAACATCTCGCGGATGAAGGCAAGTTAAAAGAAGAAACGATTGCGAAGCATGTGAGCCGTGTAAATGATTTTGCAGAGATTTATTTGGTCCGGTACGGGATCGGGTATGACGAGTTGGCGAGTGAAACGGTTGGGGATTTTGTAGGCCGCTTTGCGATCAGCCATATTTTGAACAGTACGAAAACGGACATTGCGAATTATATAACGGCTTTTAAAAAGTGGCTGCCGTACCTGAGACAAGTTGGTAAAATATCGAATGAGCAGTATACAGCGATGATGGATGTCCTCAAGGAGAAAGATTACTTCCTGGCCCGTTTTGACCAATACATGCAGGCGGATACGGAAGAAGAAATGATGGACTGGCATAACGCCAATCTAGTGGATTTGAATGAGGAAGAAGGAAGCACCCCGCAAGCAATGCCGCTAGTTGTCGATGAGAAGCTGAAGCAGCTCTGGATCGACGGACAAAAGGCGGTTCCTTCGGTTGTGGCGGATTTTCGCGCGTTCTTGGCAGCAGTGGGCACAGGTAAAAATGTGAAGCTGACATCTGCGCGCAAGCATCTGCCCCGCAAATTCTGGCACGAGCTGGATGCGCAGCTTGGTTGGCAGCTGATCCGTAAGCCGACGTTGAATCAGAATCAGGAGCCGTTGTTCCAGTTTTTCTATGCTGCGGCTGATGTCCTGGGGCTTATCGATGTAACAGGAGCAAACGGTGTCGTAACGCCGAAAGTGGAAACGTATCTCTCCTTAACAGAGCAAGAGCAGGCTGTTGTCCTATTGGATACGCTGTGGAACCATGTGCCATGGGAGAAGCTCACTGAGGATAGTGGCGAGTTCTGGCATGATCTTTCCACGCCTACGGCGTGTGCGGCCATTGCTAGAGTGCTCGCAAGCTGGCCGGTGGGGCAAGCGCTGGACGTCGATCCGGCTTGGAAGCAGGCCAAAGCCAATAACGAGTTTGATGAGGCTACGCTGGTAACAAGTGTATTCTTGTTCTCTGTTGTAACGCTGCTGAAGCGCTTCGGATTTGTTCGCGCGGAGTTCCCGTTGGAATCGGACATCAAATACGAATTTGATCGCACGCCTTTGTCGATGGCGATTGAGCCTGCAGGGCATGCTGTTTTCCGTTACTGGTCGAAGGAAGAGCCAGCGGCACCGCGCACACCTGTTGTAAGCGGATCAAAGGTTGGACGCAACGATCCGTGCCCATGCGGAAGCGGCAAAAAATATAAGAAGTGCTGCCTGTAATCAGGCAGCGCAGCAGGATGTATACAGGACAGAAGAGGTGAAACCGGTGGATGCTTTTTATCGTCCCACGTGGGTTGAAATATCGTTAGATGCGCTGCGCAGCAACATAGAGCAATTTCAGAAAGTACTGCCCTCGGGCATGAAGCAGATGGCGGTCGTCAAAGCAGATGCTTACGGACACGGGGCTGTGGAAGTAGCCAAAGAGGTGCTCGCCGCGGGCGTTGATTATTTGGGCGTGGCTTTCTTCGATGAAGCGCTGGAGCTTCGCAATGCCGGCATTATGGCGCCGATTCTCGTGCTCGGCTACACGCCGCCGGAAGGCATCGCCCGTGCCCAGGAGATGGATGTCACGATCGCGGTATACAGCCGGGACGTGCTGGAGGCACTCCGCCGTCAAAGCCAACAGGTGGACCAGGCCAAGCGGAAGCTGAAAATCCACATTAAGCTGGATACAGGGATGGGCCGGCTCGGACTGCATACGGAAGCGGATGCGATTCCTTTCATTGAGGAAGCACTGAAGCTGCCGAATGTGGTTGTAGAAGGCTTGTTCACCCATTATGCGAGCGCGGATGAGAGCGATAAAAGCTATACGATGGAGCAATACCGCCGCTTTGCGCGGATTGTGAGCCATTTTACCGATCAAGGGGTGGAATTCCCTTATATTCATGCCGGCAACAGCGCTGCGGCGATTGATTTGCCAGGCTTTACGTATTCTATGGTTCGTCTCGGCATATCTATGTATGGACTTTATCCTTCCGAGGAGGTTAACCAATCGGTTGTCGAGCTTAAGCCAGTGATGAGCCTCAAAACTGGAATTGTTCATCTCAAAACGCTGCCGCAGGGTTCGGGCGTGAGCTATGGCACGATCTATCGTACGAAGGGCGAGGAGCGAATCGCGACATTGCCGATCGGATATGCAGACGGCTATTCCCGTATGCTTTCGACGAAAGCGGAGGTGCTTGTACGAGGCCGCAGAGTGCCGATCGTCGGCAGAATCTGTATGGACCAGTGCATGATCAACGTGACGGACGTACCGGACGTGGAAGCGTTGGATGAGGTCGTACTGATCGGAGAGCAGGGCGGCGAACGCATTACGGCGGAGGATTTGGCCGATCAGCTGGGAACCGTGAATTATGAAATCATCTGCATGATATCCCACCGAGTGGCTCGCGTGTATGTGCGCGGAGGCCAAAGAGTCGAGGCGTTAAATCCATTGATGAGGCATCGCTACTAGTAGAGCTGCGAGGAAGTTAGCGGTACGTTTTTCGTCGTTGTCTCTAGACTGAAAGTGGTTTCATGAATTTACCATGCAAATATTGCAGGTATTGGAGAGGATTTTCAACGGAAGCGGCGAATTGTAGTAAAGCACAATCTTATATCTGTGAGTGTAACATATTTGATATACCGGAGGCATATAAGTATTGTATAATTTGGTTTTGGGAATGACATACTGGTAATATTGTCTTTGTATCGTTTCTGGGGGTGCGAGAGTGTGAGCAATGCGCATAATACGAAAAGGATCATGATTAGTTTGCCTGACAATCTGTTGCAGGAAGTGGACGGGATTGTCGAGAAGGAGAACTCCAACCGGAGCGAATTTATCCGTCAGGCAATGAAGCTGTATTTAATTGAACGCAAAAAGCGCAGTCTACGCGAATCCATGCAGCGTGGGTATATGGAAATGGCAAAAATAAATCTCAGCATGGCATCTGAAGCTTTTCAAGCGGAGGAAGAAGCGGACGGTACGCTTGATCGCTTAGTAAGCGGGGTGTAGGTTAGTGATTGTGAAACGTGGCGATGTATTTTTCGCAGATCTTTCGCCGGTCGTCGGATCGGAGCAGGGAGGCGTTCGTCCTGTTCTTGTGATCCAAAATGATATCGGCAACCGCTTTAGCCCGACGGTGATTGTTGCCGCGATTACGGCGCAAATCCAGAAGGCCAAACTTCCTACGCACGTAGAAATCGATGCGGAAACGCATGGCTTCGACCGGGATTCGGTGATATTGCTTGAGCAGATCCGAACGATCGATAAGCAGCGGCTGACGGATAAGATCACGCATTTGGATGAAGAAACGATGCGAAAGGTTGACGACGCTTTGCAAATTAGTGTGGGCCTGATAGAATTTTGAATAGGATCTGGAACGGACGAGGGCGTGGTATTACCCTCGTTTTTTGGTTTGTGCATACATACTCTTATCCATCATTAGAGGGGGATACATACCTATGGCGACTGTTGAGGAGCAAGCAAAAACAATTGAGGCGGACGAGCCTCGTGAAAAGGTGCAGCTCTCTGAGGAAAAGAAAGCGGAGATTCAGGAGAGGATACTGAAGCAAATCTCCGCCGAGTTGGGGCTGCCTGCCGGCAAAGTGAAAACGACGATGGGGCTGCTCGATGAGGGCAATACGATCCCGTTTATCGCCCGGTATCGGAAAGAAATGACGGGGGAGCTGGACGAGAACCAGCTGCGGGATATTGAGGAGCGCTTGCAATACCTGCGTAATCTGGAGGACCGCAAGCTCGAGGTCGTTCGTCTGATTGACGAGCAGGGCAAAATGACGGACGAGCTTCGCAAGGCGATCGAGGGCGCTGTGAAGCTGCAGGAGATCGAGGACTTGTACCGGCCGTATCGCCAGAAGCGGAAGACGAGAGCCAGCGTGGCGAAGGAGAAGGGCCTCGAGCCGCTCGCGATGTGGATCTGGAAGCAGCCTCGTCAAGGCTCGCTGGAAGCCGAGGCGCAGCGCTATGTGAACGCCGAGAAGGGCGTTGGCAGCGCGGCTGAGGCGATTCAAGGCGCGATGGATATTCTGGCGGAGAATATCGCGGATGACGCGAAAATCCGGGCGTGGGTGCGCCGGTATACGCACGATCAAGGTGTGATTCGCACGGAGGCGAAAGACGCTAAAGCGGAATCGGTGTACGAGATGTATTATGCGTACCAGGAGCCTGTGAAACGGCTGCCGCCGCACCGGATTCTCGCGATTAATCGCGGGGAGCGGGAGGACGTGCTGAAGGTCAGCCTTGATGTGCAGGCGGACAAGATTCACGAGTACATGCTTCGTCAAGTGGTGCGTGGCGAATCGGTGGTACGTGATGTCCTTCGAGCAGTTGTCGAGGACTCATACAAGCGGTTGATCGCACCTTCCATCGAGCGCGAGGTGCGCGGTGAGATGACCGAGGCGGGCGAGGAGCAGGCGATTAAGATTTTCGCGGAAAATCTGCGGAATCTGCTGCTCCAGGCGCCCGTGAAGGGCCATGTGGTGCTTGGTGTCGACCCCGCTTTTCGGACAGGCTGTAAGCTGGCCGTGATCGACGACACCGGGAAAATGCTTGAAATCGCCGTCACTTACCCGACACCGCCAAATAACAAGGTGGCGGAAGCGAAGGCGAAGTTCAAGCAGTTGATCAGCAAGTACGGGGTGGAGCTGATCGTTATTGGCAATGGGACGGCGTCCCGTGAAACGGAGCAGTTTGTTGCGGAGCTGATCAGCGAGATCAAGGAGCGCGAGCTGAAGTATTTGATCGTCAGCGAGGCGGGGGCGAGCGTGTACTCGGCGTCGAAGCTGGCGCAGACGGAGTTTCCGGAGCTCGACGTCGCCGAGCGAAGCGCGATCTCGATCGCGCGGCGGCTGCAGGACCCGCTCGCGGAGCTTGTGAAAATCGAGCCGAAAGCGATCGGCGTCGGTCAGTACCAGCATGACGTGTCGCAGAAACGTCTGGATGAGAACTTGAAGGCCGTCGTCGAGTCGGCCGTGAACCATGTCGGCGTGGACCTCAACACGGCGTCCCCGTCTTTGCTCTCGTACGTGTCGGGCGTGAACGCGACGCTGGCCAAAAACATCGTGAAGTATCGCGAGGAGAACGGCAAGTTCAGCTCCCGGCAGGAGCTGGCGAAGGTGCCGCGGCTCGGGGCGAAGTCCTTCGAGCAGTGCGTGGGCTTTATGCGGATTCCGGGCGGCCGCAATCCGCTCGACAACACCCCGATCCATCCGGAGTCGTACGACGTGGTGGATCGGCTGTTCAAAGAGCTGCGCCTGGAACTGGCGCAGCTGGGCTCTCAGCAGCTGCTCGAGCTGCTGAAGACCGTGGAGCCGGCTGAGCTGGCTCCGAAGCTTGGCGTAGGTGTCCCGACGCTGCGGGACATCCTGGACAGCCTGCAGCGCCCGGGGCGCGATCCGCGGGACGAAGTCCCGGCGCCGATCTTCCGCACGGATGTGCTGCAGCTGGAGGATCTGGTGCCGGGCATGGAGCTGACCGGCACGGTGCGCAACGTCATCGACTTCGGCGCGTTCGTCGATATCGGCATCAAAAACGACGGGCTGGTGCATATTTCCCAGCTCAAGAACGGGTTTGTGAAGCATCCGATGGACGTGGTGTCCGTCGGCGATATTGTGAAGGTCTGGGTGCTGAACGTCGACCAGAAGAAAGGCCGCGTTGGCCTGACGATGAAAAAGCCGCAGCAGTAAAGATGGAGCAGGTTGAGCCGGAGGGCTTGCCTGCTTTTTTTATTATGTAGTTATCCTCCGATAGATCCTCCTTGTCCCTCCCTTCCTGCAAAAACTGCAGGTAATTTCTGCTAAAAGGTGGCGAAACGCCGAGAATCATGTAAAACCTACAGCAAAATTCCGCCATCAGGCCCTTTTTCATCGAAAAAGGGGAGTCCTTGGGTGAATTACTTGTATGAAATACAGGATTCTAACTAAGTTCGGCCTATTTTCCTGAAATTTGATGTTGAAAATACAGGATTCCAACGAAAGCGACGCTAGAGTCTCGGATTCCAAGCTGACCGGGGGACGGGGCTCTCCATCGCTCAATCCCCGGATTCCGCGAGCGGATCCACCTCCTTCAGCGCGTACACCTTAAGGCGGTGTCCTTCGGTCACAAGTGCGAGCCGTCCTTCGGTCGCTAGCCGTCCCAGCCAGTCCGCCGCTGTGCGGATGTGCACGTTGCATTCGGCGGCCACGTCTTGCAGCTTGATGCGGCCGCCCAGCCGCTTGGCGAGCTGCAGGACAATATGGCGCCGCAATTCCCAGAGGTCCTCGTCGATAAAGCGGCGAGGCGCTTCCTTGCGAATAAAAGGCACAACTTTACGGCCTGCCGGGCGGCGGGCGCGGCGGGTTTTGGCGCGAACGGACAGCTCATGCAGGATCTTGGCGGCAAATACGATGCGCAAGTTCCGCATGCGCTGGGCGGTCCCGGACGTCATCGGAACGGAAGAAGTAGGAACACCTTCCAGCTTGCGCAAGCCAAGCTCGCGCAGTTGTTTTAAAAATCCGCGTGGTTTTCGATACGACATATGACCTCTCCTTTAGAAATGAGTATGAAAAAAAGCACACCCGGCCTGGCAGAACGATCTTCTGCGCAGAACGAGTGTGCTTCACTCTGGATTACAATTATTTACAGTATAGCGAGTATGTTTGAGGATTGTCAACGGTTTTTTTACAAATGTTTACAAGATATGAGGCGAAACGCTAAAATTTCCGTTTCCCGGGTCCATCGGACTGCGAATCCGGCCATTCCTCTTGCGAGCGGCGTGTGCGGTAAAAGAACCAACTTTCATTGAGCAGACGGATTTGTCTGCGATTTTTGCTCTGGAAGGCACGCATTAATTGATTACAAAGCCATTGAGGCATATGCCCATCCCCTTCTTCACCATATCTTATAGCATATGAAGGGGGGCGGCTTTGGGTGCAGGTCCCTTTGTCGGCAGGAGAGCCTATGCTTCAAATTCCTCTTCGTACCACTGTTCAAGCTGGGCTTGCAGCGCACGAATTTCGGTCAGAAGCGATACCAGCGGGTACGATTTCTCTTGGATGGCAGCGAAGCTTTGCTCCAAGCGGTTCAAATAATCGAGTCCTTGAACCAGTGTGTAGGTGGTACCGACCAGCTCCAGATCGTCACATTCCGCGATTACACGAGGCAGCAGTGGGACGTGATCGGCAGTTAATTTGTCGAGTTCCTTGTGCAGACGTTGATTGAGCGCGGTAAGCTGATAAGAATAAGAAGAAGGCATAGCCACAAATTCAAGCTGGTTGTCGAGCTGTAGAATTGCATAGCGCATTTTCGGCATAAGAGGAGGTCAGATCCTTTCTTTCACTGTCTTTCGAGCTTCTTTTCTACTTGACAGTATAGCGGTACATACGGTACAAATTCAAGTGAGACTTGTAGAGCGGGAGTGTAAGGTGTATGGATGACGGAGAACTGCAGGCATGGATAGAGCAGGTTTCGCTCACATCGTTCGGCAGGCCGTTCCTGCATCGGGCGCGGTTTAATCGTAGACTGACGTCGACAGGCGGGCGTTATTTTATGAAATCCCATGACATCGAAATTTCCTGGCTGCAATGGGAGACGTACGGTCGCGAGGAAACGGAGAAAATCATTAAGCATGAGCTGTGCCATTACCATTTGCATTTGCTGAAGCGGGGATACAAGCATCGGGATTTGGATTTTAAAACATTGCTGGCCCAGGTCGGGGGCTCCCGGTACTGTCAATCCTTGCCGCAGGCGAGGCCGAAGCAGGCTTACAAATACAAGCTGGTGTGCGCGGACTGCCGGACCGAATATTTGCGCAAACGAAAAGTCGATGTCCGCAAATATGCGTGCGGCAAATGCAGGGGGAAACTGAAATCGTATCCACTTGACTTCACGAAGCCTTCATAATACAATAAAACTTGTCCATTCCCTGATAGCTCAGTTGGTAGAGCACTCGACTGTTAATCGAGTTGTCACAGGTTCGAGTCCTGTTCGGGGAGCCAATCATGGAGAGATACCCAAGTGGCTCAAGGGGACCCTCTGCTAAGGGGTTAGACTGCGTAAGCGGTGCGAGGGTTCGAATCCCTCTCTCTCCGTAAGTGAAATAAGTCCAACGGCATATTGCTGTTGGGCTTATTTTTTTGTCGGTTATGTCGGTTATTCGGTTTTTAGTTGTTTTCCAAAATTTACATAAAAGTTTTCTAACAAATTTCTAACAACGATTAAATGATTGTCCGATATATTGAAAATAAAACATCTATATGGGGGAACTCGCTGTGGCTCAATTGTTATCCGTACGCCTGCGCTTGATTTTATTGCTTTTAATTCCATCTTTGATGTATGTGTTCACAAGTGTGTATATGCTTCAAGTGAATCATTCCACGACGGATTCGTTGAAATCTTCGTTGTATGAAACCGCGGACCGCAGCCTTTCCTTGATCCTCAACGCGGATCGCGACATGTATCAAGCCTTGACGGCTTATCAACTGTTGGTATCGGGCACGCTAAGTGCTGAGGAGAAGGCGACTCAGTTGAAAGCGCTGCAAGAAAACATTGAGCAAACGAATACAAGGGTTGGGCAAGCTGTTGCGATTTTAAAAGAAAAACAGCTGCTGCAAACGGCTCATGCGGAGACGAACACGACGATTGAGCAAAATGCGGCTGACTTTCAGGTTTCTTTTGACCAGTGGGTGAAGGAAGCGAACGGCGTCGTACAAAGCGGTGCAGTTGGCAAAGGGATTGTGAATGATCCTAAGCTTATGGCTGTTTTCGACAAAGGGCGAGGCCCTCTAAACCGGATCGGCGAAATCTTGGATGCGGATGCGCTCCGCAGCATAACGGATATTGAAGCCCAGAACGACAAAACGGCGCGCGGCGTTTATATCGGTGTTGCCGTTGTGGTTATCATTTTGCTGCTATCTGGCGGAATTGTCATCCGGAAAATCATGCGGACTGTCAGACGTATTCTGGATGTTACGGGTAAAATTGCTGCAGGCGACCTGCGTATCGAGCCGCAGCAAACGTATGCGCGAGACGAATTCGGTCAAATTGCCCAAGCGATTGATCTCATGCTGAACAATATGAAAAGCTTGATCGGAACGATTGCCCAGCATACGCAATATGTGCATGATGCTTCGAATGATTTGTCCGACAGCTCGAAGGAATCTGCACGGGCAGCCGAGCATGTTGCTGCGAACATCCAGGAGATGGCGCAGGATGTTGAAGTCCAGGCAAGAAGCAGCGAGGAGACGAGCCGCGCGATTGAGGAGATGGCGATCGGCATTCAACGCGTTGCGGAAAATGCCAGTGTCATGTCGGATCACTCCACCTATACATCGGAGCACGCAGGGCTCGGTCATACGATGCTGGCGAAGCTCCAGGAGCAGATTGTGAATATGCTAAATGCGGTCGAGCAGTTGTCCGGCACCGTGCAGTCGCTTACACGCAAGTCCGATCAAATTGGTGAGATTGCTTCGAGTATTACGTCGTTTGCAAATCAGACGAATATTCTTTCGTTGAATGCCTCGATAGAAGCTGCAAGGGCCGGGGAGCATGGCAAAGGGTTCAGCGTCGTGGCGAACGAAATTCGCAAGCTGGCCTCTCAGTCGCTGGAATCGGCGGATACGATTAATCAGCTGATAGACGAGACGCGGGTGGAAATCGCCAGTGTGTCGTCGTCGATGGCTCAGACGCTGCAAGAGGCGGGCGAAGGTTCGCGATTGATGGCGGAAGTGAATCAAAGCTTCGACACCATTCACAGCTCGGTTAACCAGATCGTGACGCAAATTCATGAGACGTCCGCGATTACGCAGCAGATGTCGGCGAGCTCTGAGGAGATCTCGGCGACGATGGACCATGCGGCAGCCGGTTCTTCGCAGATGATGACGAAGTCGCAATCCGTAGCGGCGGCAACGGAAGAGCAGCTGGCGATGATGGAGAACATTGCCGCGGCGTCCGAGCAGCTGCGCACGGTTGTGGATGCGTTGACCGGAGCTGTGGCGGCATTTAAAATCAAGTAACGGTTGGCCGAACATGTCGGCTGATCCGGAAATGAAGGCAGATGCAGGGGCCGCTTGTCGGTCGCTGCATCCTGTTTTTGACGATTCATTTTTTTTGCGCGCAAGGGTTGTCATTTATTCATAAATGCAGTATAATCATTTTTGTCGTCCAAGCGGGCTAACAGCTTTAAGTTGATATTATGGCCCGTTGGTCAAGTGGTTAAGACACCTCCCTTTCACGGAGGTAACAGGGGTTCGAGTCCCCTACGGGTCACTTTTTTTACTCTCTTGCGGTCGTGGTGGAACGGCAGACACACCATCTTGAGGGGGTGGCGCTCACAAGGCGTGAGGGTTCAAATCCCTCCGACCGCATCCCAACGAAACCTGAATTCCTATTAAGGAATTCAGGTTTTTTTATTTTCCGAATTGACGAATCCCCGGAACAGCATGCATGATATGATCATATCGAGAAAAATCGACGGGTGGAATGCGAATGAAAAAACCGGCTCTTCGAATCAAATTGATTAGCAGTTTCCTAATGATCATAACACCGATGGCTTTATTTTTATTTTATGAAAACTACTATGCCATCAAAGTCGTCCGCGAAGAAGTGTCACAGTCGACGAGCAAGGCGCTGGCCGTGCATATTGGTCAGATTGATCGCACACTCGAGGAAATTACGCATTATCTCCTGCGGCAGATCGTCACGCCGGATACGCAATCCTCCTATTTGGCGATGGCGGCTCTGCCGGAAACGAATGGTGATTACACGCTGGCCAAAATCAAAGTCCATAACGATCTGACGGCGTGGAGCGGGGCGTTCGAAAATTTCTATTCCTTTTTCACCTATGCGGCGGATAAAGATGATTTTATTTTTTCGCGATCCTCCTACGCCGATACGACCAACCTGAAAACCATTCTGGAGACTTATTTGCAGCAGGTCGGACAAGTATTCGGGGATTGGACGGTGCTGAACCAAAGCGAGGACGCCTATCTCGTCCGTGTCGCGAAAGCGAATAACGGCGTCTACATCGGGGCTGTGCTTCGGCTGGAAGACTTGCTGCAGCCGCTGCGCGCGCTCGATTATGGGAGCAGCTGGGAGGCGATTCTGCTCGACGCGACAGGAAATCCGTTGACGAAGTCGGCGCTGTCTAATGTGACGATGATCGCCGCGAGCCAGAAGCTGCTTGCTAATCCAAAAGCGTTCCAACTGTTTGAAGGTCCTACGGACGGGACGGACTATCTGCTCGTCTCCACGCCGTTCCAGCAGGCGCCGCTTAGCTTGGCGGCGATGATCCCGGAGAAGTCGCTGCTGCAGCAGCTGCCCTTTTTCCAGCGCGTGATTTATCTGATTCCGCTGGGCGTAGTCATTCTTTTTTACTTCTACTCCTTCTACCTGCGCAAAATGCTGTTTGGCCCCATGAACCGGTTGATTCTAGGCATGCGGCGGGTCGTCAAGGGCGATATGGACATCGGCGTCAAGGAAGCGGATACTGAGGAGCTGAACTTCCTCATTACGACGTTCAATCACATGGTGTCGCAGATCAGCCATTTGAAAATTAACGTCTACGAAGAGATGCTGAAAGCGCAGCAATCGGAATTCAAGCATTTGCAGGCGCAGATTAATCCGCACTTTTATCTGAATTCTTTGAATATTATTAACAGCCTGTCCACGCTCGGGGAAAATGAACTGATTAAGAAAATGACGGAGCATCTTGCGGAGTATTTCCGGTTCATCACAAGATCTCATCGGGATACGATTACGCTCACCGAAGAGATGCGGCACATTCGCAATTACCTTGAGATCCAGATGGTTCGGTTTCCGGAAAAACTGTCGTACGACATTCATGTGCAAGAGCAGCTAGCAGGTACGTCGATTCTGCCGTTAATGATTCAACCGTTTGTCGAAAACGCTGTCATTCACGGCATGGAAGAGGGCAGCGCCCCGTTCCATATTGCGATTACCGCAGGTGTACTTCCTGACATGCCCGACCGCATGGAAGTGCTGATCCAGGATAACGGGCGGGGCTTTCCACCTGCGACGCTCACGAGGTTTAACCGTCAAGATTTTGGCGATGAGACGGGAGCTCACATGGGCGTTCAAAATGTATTCCGGCGCATGCGGATGGTATTCGGAAATGAGGCGGAGCTTTCGTTTGCGCTGGAAGCTCCGCATGGCGCGGTGGTGCGGCTTGTGCTGCCCGCGAGCGGCGCCTTAAGCGAAATGGAGGAGGATGACCATGCTAAAGCTGCTGATTGTCGATGATGAAATCTACGTATTGCGCGCGATGCGGAAGTCTATTGATTTTGCTGCGCTCGGGTTTGACGAGGTGCATCAGGCGATGGGGGCGAAGGAAGCGATGAGCATTCTGCAGACGCAGGCCATCGATCTGATTATTTGCGATATTGAGATGCCGGGTATGAACGGGCTAGATCTGATTGAGTGGGTCAACGAGCATACGCCGGAGGTGGAGACGATCTTCCTGACGGGCCATGCCGAATTTGCGTATGCGAAAAGAGCAGTCCAGTTGGGCAGCTTCGAATATTTACTGAAGCCGGTCAAGCCGGAGGAGCTGACGGCCACGATTCAGCTGGCGATTGACAAAATCGAGAAGGACCGCGCCGCAGCAGGGCTGCTGGAAACGAGCAAGAAGTACCAGACCTTGTGGGAGCTTCAGAAGGCGGTCGTCGTCGAACGCTTCTGGCAAAATCTGCTGTCGGGGCGGATCGTGCCTGGCGAGGAGAATATGCGGGCGGTCAATCTGCCGATCCACCCGCACTCGCAGATCCTGCCGATCCTCCTCAGCATCGAGCAGTGGCATAAGGAATTCTCGCTGCGCGACGAGGACACGCTGGAGTATGCGATCCGTAATGCAGCGGCTGAACTGCTGTTGGGGGACTACGCCGGCGGCATCATCAAGGACGAGAACGGCATCCTGTTTGCGCTCGTCTACGAAACGTCAGGGCGATTGCCGGACCCTGCTGCGCTGGCTGAAGCGTGCCGGGCGTTCGCCGACGCCTGCAACCGCTATTTTTACTGTACGGTGTCCTGCTATATCGGGCATATGGTGCCGATCCATTCGCTCACTGAAGTCGTCCACCGTCTGATTGAATTGGAGCAGGAGAACTTGTCCAGTCCGCTCTCCGTCCAACAGCTGCGGCAGCCTGCCCTGCAAGGAAACCGCAATAAGACGCCGCTGTCCATCCCCTGGTCGGATTGGGTCGTGCTGTTTGAGTCCGGCAACAAAGCGGAGCTCCTGAAGCGCCTCAACCAGCTGTTCGCGGAGATGCAGGAGGCACAGGCGGATACGGAATCGGCCAGCGCGCTCTATCACGCGTTAACGTATATGATGTACCACGTCGCACATAAGAACGGGCTCTCGGTGAAAGAATGGTCGGGGCTGCGGGAACGAAGCGGGGAACTGGCCGCCATTCGCTCCATTCCCCAGCTGAAAGCGTGGGCGGAGAAGCTAATCGATACAGGCTCGCGGTATTTGGACAATCAGCGGAACGAATGCTCGCTCATTATCGAGAAGACGAAGATGTACATCAAGGCGAATCTCAAAGACGTGACGCGCGAGAAAGCGGCGAACTATATCTATCTCAATTCGGCGTATTTATCACGGATTTTTAAGCGGGAGACGGGGCAATCGCTCATTGATTTTATCATTCAGGCCAAGATGGACCGGGCAAAAATCCTGCTGACGGAGTCCAATCTGAAGATTGTGGACGTGTGTGAGGAGATCGGGTACGAGAATTACTCGCACTTCGGGCAAGCTTTTAAGAAAAAGGTCGGCATATCGCCCTTGGAGTATCGCAAGCGGTTCCAGAGCCTGGATATTACTTGACCTGACCGCAGGGAGCAGCAAAGAGGCATAGCTTAACGGCTGTGCTTTTTTTGCAAGCAGTCACAAAAACGAGGAAAGTGTCACGCCACCCGATAGAGGGGATCGCCAAACGAAGCTATACTTAACCTATAGCAACCAACGTGAAAGGTGTGACACGCATGGCAATAACCAAACCCAAGCCGCAGAACGCGATGCTGAGATTCATCCGCAACGTGCGCAAAGATAAAGCGCTGCTCCTGCTCCTGCTGCCCGGGGTGCTTTATCTCATTCTCAACAACTATCTCCCGATGTTCGGTGTCGTCATTGCTTTCAAGCATGTCGACTACTCCAAAGGGATTCTCGGAAGCGACTGGGTCGGGCTGGACAATTTCCAGTTTCTGTTCAGTACGAAAGACGCCTGGATCATTACCCGGAATACGGTGCTGTACAATGCGCTGTTTATTGTGCTGAATCTGGTCGTGGCCGTGGCGTTTGCGATTGCGCTGAATGAGCTGCGGGCGCGTTTGGCGGCGCGATTTTATCAGAGTGTGATGTTTCTCCCGCACTTCTTGTCCATGATCGTCGTCAGCTATCTGGGTTATTCCCTGCTGAACAGCGAGTATGGTTTCATTAACAAAACGGTGCTGGAGCCGCTCGGGTTCCCTGCCGTATCGTGGTACAGCGAGTCGAAGCTTTGGCCGTTTATTCTCCCGCTTGTCAATCTGTGGAAGCATGTCGGGTACCTCAGCATCGTGTATCTGGCGGCGATCATCGGCATCGACAACGAGTATTACGAAGCAGCCCACATCGACGGCGCGAGCAAATGGCAGCAGATTACGCGCATAACGGTGCCGCTCATCCGTCCCGTGCTGATTGTGATGACGCTGCTGCAAGTCGGTAAAATTTTCAACTCGGATTTCGGCTTGTTCTATCAAGTGCCGCTGGATTCCGGAGCACTCTACAATACTACGCAGGTCATCGATACGTATGTGTATCGCGCGCTGCTTACGCTCGGCGACATCGGAATGTCCTCGGCAGCCGGTTTATATCAAGCTTTGGTGGGGTTTGTGCTCGTCATGACCACGAATTATGTGGTTCGCAAAATTGATAAAGAGAACGCATTGTTCTAGAAGGAGGAGCTGCTATGAAGGAATCTGTGACCACTGTGGCTGTGTCGCCGCAAGCTCCTCCTCAGGAGCATAAGCTTCCGCTGATAAGGCGAAAACGCGAAATCAACTCGATTAAAACGCCGACGGAAATTGCTCTGCATCTATTTTTCCTGCTGTTCTCGGCGGCCTGCGTCTTCCCGGTGCTCGTTGTGCTTGGCGTCTCCCTAACCGATCAGGATACGATTTATCTTTACGGCTACAACGTGATTCCTCGGGTATTCAGCTGGTCGGCCTACGCTTACTTGCTGCGCGACATCGGGCCGATCATAGACGCGTATCTTGTCTCCATCTTCGTCACGGTATTCGGCACGATCGTTGCCCTCATGATTACGGCGTTAGTGGCGTACCCGCTGTCCAGGCGAGACTTCTCGTTTCGAAGCTTTTTCTCCTTCTTTTTCTTCTTCACCATGATTTTCGGCGGCGGCTTGGTGCCTTGGTACTTGGTCTACACGAATTTCATCGACCTTCGGGACTCCATCTGGGGCTTGATTGTTCCGAATCATTTGCTAAGCGCGTTCTATGTGATCATTATGCGGACGTTTTTTACGAGCAGCATTCATCCGTCCATTCTGGAGTCCGCCAAAATTGACGGAGCCGGCGAGATTCGCATTTTTACACGCATTGTACTGCCGTTATCGTTGCCGGTACTGGCAACCATCGGTCTTTTCTATACGCTGAGCTATTGGAACGATTGGTTTAATTCCCTGGTATTCATGAATTCAGATAAACTCATCTCGATCCAATATTTGATGTATAAGGCGATGAGAAACTTGCAGTACTTGAATACGATCGCTGCAGTAAGCGGGTTTGGCGATCAGACGGCTAAACTTCCGAGCGAGACAGCCCGGATGGCGATGGCGATTATCGGGATGGGGCCGATCGTGCTGGCGTATCCTTTTTTCCAGAAATATTTCGTAAAAGGCTTAACGGTCGGCGCTGTAAAAGGGTAGGCTTCATCCGGCCCTCGCGCCGGTCGAGCATAGAGCATGTTCGCAACAATTAACTAAATGGAGGGTTAAAAAGATGAAATCAATCCGCAGTCGAATTGGCGCTGCGTTAGGGCTTACCCTAACCGCGAGCCTTGTGCTCAGCGCCTGCTCCTCAAGCTCGGAAAGCACCAGCAGCCCCGCACCCGCTGCAAGTACAAGTCCGGCGGCTTCTACCGCCGCCCAGCCCAAGCTGGATCCGTACACGATCAAGATGTTCGTGCCCGGCGTTCCACAGAAGGATCAGGAGTTGATTAACGCCGAGGTCAGTAAGTATTTGAAAGACAAGATCAACGTGACACTCGATATGCAGGTCATTGATTGGGGCAGCTGGGCGGACAAAATGAACCTGAAATACGCGTCTAACGAAGTGTTCGATATTACGTGGACGACGTCATGGGACAACTGGCCTGGCAAAATCCAGAACAAGTCGATCATTCCGCTGGATGACTTGATGGCCAAATATGGGCAAGATGCGCTGAAAATTGTGAATCCGAAGGTGCTGAACGGTATCAAGTATAACGGGGTCACGTATGGCATGCCGACGAATAAAGAATTTGCCGCCAATAAAGGGTTCCTGGTGCGCAAGGATTTAGTCGATAAGTATAAGTTCGACCTCAGCACGGTGAAAAAACCGGAAGATATGGAACCGTTCTTCGACGTGATCAAGAAGAATGAGACGGGCATGATTCCGTTCCTGAGCGGCAAGACGAACGGACTGTTCATCGCTTTGCAGGAAGGCATGTTCGTTTCGGCGAGTTCCAGTGCGACGAATCTCGGGGTGATGGATCGTGCGACGAAGGATTTGAAATTAATCGATCTCTACAGCGATCCGCGTTACATGGATATGCTCAAGCTGGCGAACAAATGGTATAAAGCCGGATATATTAACAAAGACGCTGCGACCCTGACTGATTTTGCCGGCACGTATCGTTCGGGTAAAGTATTTGCCTTCCCGGAGACGCTGAAACCTGGAAAAGATTTGGAAGTGACGCAGGCCACTGGTCTGCCATGGGTGCAAGTTGAGTTAACGAAGCCGCTGATCACGACGGGCAGTACGCTCGGCAACATGCTGTCGATTTCCCGCACCTCCAAAAATCCGGAGCGTGTCATGATGTTCCTGAACTTGTTGTACACAGACAAAACGCTGCTCAATATGATTGCATTCGGGCTTGAAGGCAAGCACTTCGTGAAGAAAGATGAGAACACGATTGACTTCCCGCCGGGCATGACAGCGCAAACGTCCGGATACTCCCTTGGCGCACCTTACATGTTCGGTAACCAGTTTATTGACTACCTCTGGACGAACGAAGATCCGAAGAAATGGGAGAAATACAATAAGTTTAATGCGGATGCGGATGAAGCGAAAGGAATTGGCTTTATTTTCAACAACGAGAATGTTAAAAACGAAATCAGTGCTTACACTAACGCCCTCGCCGAGTTCTATCCGGGTCTGATCACAGGCACCCTGGATCCAGTAGAGTACTTGCCGAAAATGGTGGAAAAACTGAAGGCAGCCGGTATGGAAAAAATCAACGCCGAGGTGCAAAAGCAGCTGGATGCTTGGGCTGCGGCGAACAACAAGAAGTAATACGCTGTTACAGGCGAAAGATGACGGCTCCGACTTGCTCGGGGCCGTTCCTTCTTGAGAGGAGAAACGTCATGATTACGGTGCAGACGATCATCGATAAGCTGACCGAGCCGGTCGGCGTTTTGAAAGAAACAACGGACCGGTTGATAGCCGGCGGCAGCGCTCGGGAGGTGCGGCGTGTGGCTGTCACGTTCAACTCATCCTATGCGAGTATTCGAAGCGCAGTGGACGGCGGGGCGGATTTGCTCATTACCCATGAGCCGACGTTTTATTCGCATCTTGATGAGACGGATTGGCTGCAAGGCGAAGCGATTTATGAACAGAAGCGAAAGTTGATTGAGGAGTCTGGCCTCGCGATCTATCGGTTTCACGATTACTGGCACCGTTACCAGCCGGATGGGATTCTGAGCGGTTTGTTGGCGGCTATGCGCTGGGAGACCTGCGCTAGGGCCCAGACGCCATTTGTTGTGGATGTGCTCAAGACCACGGTTCGTCAACTGGCGGACGACGTGAAGAGGAGGCTTGGTCTGCCGTCGATACAGCTGATCGGGAATCCGGAGCAAGCGGTATCAGTGGTGTGTCTCAGCCCCGGTATGGAAGGCGGGCGGAGGCAGATAGCGAAGCTGATGCGGGATGGCGTTGATCTGCTTATCGCAGGAGAAACGCTCTCGTGGGAAACGGAGGCGTATGTGCAGGATGCGCTGGATGTGGGGGCTTTGAAAGCGATGCTTGTGCTGGGCCATATGTCCAGTGAAGAGCCAGGGATGCGGGCGGTTGTCGATCTGTTGAGGGCGTTATTCCCTGAACTTGAAGCCTTCTTTGTGCCTGGCACATCCGGCGCTGTCTGGCTGTAGGGGCGCCTTGCATCTACGATAACTGGAAGAGCAGCAGGGGGAATTGGGATGTGGAAGTTGAGTAATAAAAACGTTGTCTTGGTGCTCGCAGTTATTTTTATCGCGACGAATCTGCGGGCGCCGCTTACGTCCGTGAGCCCGCTGCTGGAGTCGATGAGCCGCCAGCTCGGCATGTCGCATCCTTTAGCGGGGCTGTTAACGACGCTGCCCTTGATGGCATTCGCTGCGTTCTCGATCCTGTCGCCCCGCCTTTCAAACCGGTTCGGGCTGGAGCGGGTGATTCTGATCGCCCTCTTTGTGCTCTCGGCAGGGCTCTTGCTGCGCCCTTGGTTCGGGGTGAGCCAGCTGCTGGTTGGCACGCTGCTCGCCGGGGTCGGCATCGCTGTCTGCAACGTGCTGCTGCCGGTGCTGATCAACCGGTATTTTCCCAAGCGGCTGGGCCTGATGACGGGCACGTACACGGTAGCCATGAATTTGATCGGCTCGGTCGCGTCAGCCTTGAGCATTCCAATCGCCCGTTCGATGGGCCTCGGATGGGAGCGAACGCTCGCGCTGTGGGGCTTTCTCGCTTTATTTACAGCTTGTTATTGGCTGTTGTGTCAGAGGCTCCGGGTTCAAGTCCCTGCAAGCGGCAAGAAAGAAGCGTCTGGTTCACGGCGGCTTGGGCTCTGGCGGCACCTGCTCAGTTGGCAGATGACACTGTACCTGGGCTTGCAATCGTTTATGTTTTTTATTGTTATGGCGTGGCTGCCGGATATTGCCGCTGAGCGGGGCATTGGCGCCGGTACGTCCGGTATCATGGTCGGCTTGATGCAGTTTTGCGGGCTGCCGTTTAACTTTGTGATGCCGCTCCTGGCGGCCAAGGTCAAGGATCAGCGCTGGCTGGCCATGATGGCGGCGTTCATGTCCTTAGCAGGCGTCCTTTGCTTGTTCATGGACAGCGCCGTGCTGCTTGGGCTGGGCGGTGCGCTGATCGGCAGTGCGGCGGCTTCCGCCTTCAGCTTGTCGATGATGTTCTTCAATCTGCGGACGAACAGCGCCCGCCAAGCGTCCGAAATGTCCGGCATGGCTCAGTCCATCGGGTACACGCTGGCCTGCACAGGCCCGGCCTTATTCGGCTGGCTGCACGATGTCAGCGGAGGCTGGAACATGCCGCTCTGCGTGCTGCTGGCGGCGGTGGCTGTCTTTACCTGGGCAGGGCTGGGCGCAGGTCGGAACGTGAAGCTGCCTGAGGCGCAGGCAAGCGAGGCATCGATGGCTGGATCGGGTGAGAAATCCATGTACTCTTGAAAAGGTTACAAATTCGATAGTTTTGTCATGAAACCCTATAGCTGGAGCAAAGTCGATCTTGTTACGATGTGAGTGCATTGTAACCGTTATCGAGAGGAGCGACCGTGGTGCAGATCAGTAAGCTGTGGAAAGGGAGACCGTTGCAGGCTTGGGGAGGCGTGATCGTCATAGCGACGCTGGTCCTATCAGGCTGCATGAAGCTTCAGGCTCAAGGCAATCCGGATAGCGCCGGCGTTGCTGTCGTTAACGGACAGATCGTGGAGGCGAGAGAATTTGCCGCTGCGTTGAGCGGAGAACGCTCGAAGACCTACGCCTACTTCCAGGATAAGTACGGTGCGGAGGACAGTCCTTCATTTTGGAATCAGAATTATCAAGGGGAGGTGCCGCTGGCCAAAATCGAGCAAGACGTCCTGCAGAAAGTGGTCAGAACGAAGGTGCAGCAGGCGCTGGGCGTTCAGCTCGGTGTGCTGCAGGATGCTAGCTACAGCGCGTTTTTGCGGGAGCTGGCGCAGGAGAATGCGCGCAGACAAAAGGAGGTGAATAGCGGCAGACCGGTGTACGGGCCGAAGCAGCTGACGGAAAAAGCTTTTTACGAGATGCGGCAGTCCGAGCTGCTGGACGATTTGAAGATGAAGCTAAGCGGCGGGGCAGCAGTTAGCGAAGCTGATATTCAGGCTTTTTACGACAAGAACAGCAGTATGTTTGTCCGGGCGGGAACGGTGCATGTGAAGATGATCTCGACCGTGACGACGGGTGGCGGCGTGTCCAAGGAGGAAGCGAAGCGCAGCCTGCAAGCGATTGCAAGGCGCGTGGCGGCTGGGGAGGATTTTGCAGCGGTGACAGGTGATGTATGCCGTTCCCAATCTTCGAAGTACACCTGTAGGGAGCAGCAGTTCAGCAGCGACACCGCCAGAAAGGACACGCTGGCCAGTCCGCTTCTGACAACCGCTGTCAAGGAACTCGCCAAAGGGCAGCTCAGTGAAGTGTTCGAGGAACAGCAGGTGCTGACGTTGGTTCAATGTACAGATCGACTCATGGATACGCTGCTGCCGCTCACAGCGGTTAAAGATGCGATTGCGGCCAAGCTGAGCGACCAGGCGTTCGAACGCAGGCTGCAAGAGGAGGTCGACCGGGCGCAGTTGACTCTGAACAAGGAGGTGCTGGAGGCGGTTGAATCGCAAGTGCTCATGAGCAAGTAGAAATCTGAGAAGAAAATGAGGTGGCACAATGAGAAAAGGTATCGCAAAGTTAACGCTGGCGGCGCTGTTATTCGGTGTATGGTCGCCTGTGGGAATGCCGGCTGCGGAAGCGGCAAGCGTCACGGTCTTATCCGAGAATTTTGACAGTACGACGGTCGGGCAGGTTCCGTCCGGCTGGGTGGCAACAACGGGAGCGAATCTCGTCGGCGTTGCGGAAGAAACGGGAGGCAACCGATATTTAAGCACCTCGGAGACGAACAATTCGGTTCCGAATACGGCCAACTATGATTTTGCAGCACCCATCACCTCTTCGTTTAGCGTAGATTTGCGTGCGATGACTCAGCAGACGACTTCCTCGTATGAAGGGTATTTCCTCCTCTTGCGCGACAGCGCCGGTGATAAGGTGCTGGAGTTGTTGTTTAACGGAAGTACGATTTCACGCAGATACGGCAGCAACTTGAAGGCAACCGTGAAGTCCGGCATCGTCGCAAATCAATGGTACAACGTGCATGTAGATGTCGATATGGACGCCAAAACCTACAGTGTCACGATTGACGGTGTGCCGATTACTTCGGCAACGAATGTTGCGTTGTACAAGGCGGCAACCGAGGTGACGCAGTACGGATTTTCCTCGTATCGCTACCAGTCAGGCACTATGCGGGTAGACGATCTGGTTGTAAACAAAGAGTTCGTTGCGCCGCCGAATCAAGCGCCGACAGCGGTGTCGCTGAACGTGTACGGTACTCCGGCGCCGGGGCAGGTGCTGACAGGCGGCTATCTCTTCACAGATGCGGATGGGGACAGCGAAGCGGCGACGACTCTGCAATGGTACAGAGGAACGCTGGCTGATGGTTCGAATAAAACGGCGATTGCCGGGGCTGTCTCGCCAACTTACACGGTGGCGTCAGGGGATGCAGGCGGGTACGTCTGGTTTGAAGTGACTCCGGTCGCTGCGGCGGGCGTTCTGGTGGGCACGCCGGCACTGAGCGCGCCTGTGTATATCCCTGTGCAGGGGAATGTTGTGCCGTTCGATGGAACGGGCCGTTTTACAGATGAGTTGACACAGTGGAATTACGCGTTCCGAACGAACGGGGCTTCGATCTCCGGTGGCAGCGCGGTGGGCATTGGCGGCGATTTTGCCTATTATGCCGGTGCCAGTGATTTTAAGTCGCTAGCAATCGATGTAACGTATAACAAATGGGCGCTCAATTTTTCGCCGGCCGATGATTTGTCCGTATACGAAGCGTCGTATAATTCACAAACCGGCAGCCTGGTGGATGGCAAAAAAGTGACGCTTGTACGCAGGCTCCATCCGGAGCTGATGTCGGGTGTGCAGTATGTGAAAGCGACCTATGCGCTGGCGGAGCCTCTGACACCGGGCACCAAATATGTGCACGTGAAACTGCCGCAGGCCGGCTATTTCAGCGAGACGGGGGTTGCGGGCGATTTTAAAATCGACCTCATTAACTTCGAGAGCTCGCAATCCACTTCGGACGTGGCTGATGGCTATGTCATCGATCCTATGGCGGACTTCTCGATGTATGCAGCGGGAGGCGACACCAGTAATCTGCAAGCGGTGAACCTAACCGGCAACTTGTCGTCTATCCGGACGTTCGGCACGACGACGTATGTAAAGCGCATTAACACAAGCACGGCGACAACGGCGATGACGTATGCGGCGCCGAGCGGCAAGGATTTTAAATCGGCTTATATCGAAGGCTACTACTTCGCGAACCAGCCGAGCAGTCCTTCCTTTGAGCTGTGGACGTCAACCAATGGCACCGATTTTACCCAATACAACTTGTCCGGTATTTACAAACACCCTGCCTTTGGATCTTCCGCCAATAACAGCATTCCGGATGTGCTGCAGGCGAACTTTTTGCCGGATGGGGTGAAGTATGTCCGAGTGCGGCTTGTTGGCAATATCGGCAACGGTTTCCCTTATATAACGAAGCTGGCGTTTGGCTACGGAGAGGAAGTTGCGGTGCAGCCGGTGGATACGGACGTTACCATTAGACGGACATCTTCGAGCATCACCATCGACGGCGTTGTCGAGACGGATTCGAGCGGCAATCCGGCCGGGCAATGGGCGGGCAGCGAACGCATTCACATTGAAGGCGTTACAGATAACAACGGGGATCATCGGGGAGCGGATGTTTTCCTGAAATATGACGAGAAGAAGCTGTACATCGGAGCCAAGATCAAGGACCCGACCCCGATGGTGAATACCAAAACCGGAACCGGCATCTGGAATGGAGATGTCCTTGAAATTTTCTTCGGTGACGAGGATATGGATTACACCCAGCATCCGGATCTGATCGGCACGATGCTCTCGAGCGATCGCCAGCTTGTCCTTGGCAGCGGTACGGAGTACGGGTATCAGTCTTATTTGTACACGAATGGCGTGAACTCGAAGCCTTTAATTTTCATGGAGCTTGTTCGAGACACGGACGGCAAAGGTTATACGATGGAGGCGGCGGTACCGCTATATGCGCTGGGCATTGCCAATCCATGGTCAGGTAAAGCGCTGATCCTGAATGCCGTGCTCAGTGACGGCGGTTATGCGAGCCGGGGGCAGTGGGGCTGGACGACGAACGGTGAAGCGGCGAAAAAGGCCAGAGGCCAGTGGGGAAGCGTAAGCTTCGAGACCTCGACAGCACCGGCGGCGGAAATGACCTTGTCGGCCAGCTATAACGCCAGCACGCACGTAGTGACGGTGACGGGGCATACGTTGTCGGTCAACAACTCTTTTGTAACCTTGACTGTGAAGAATCCTGCGGGTGCGGTGAATTATCTCGCGCAGACGGTCAGCAATGGGTCCGGGAATTTCACGTTCAGCTACAGCTTGAGCGGCTCGGGAGCGGCGAACGGGACCTACACGGTGAAAGTCGGCGGCGCCGGCATCCAGGTTCCGCAGACCACGACCTTTGTTGTAAATAACGGCCAATAGGGGGAGGGTAACCATGAAACTCAAAGGAATAGGCAGGAGAATCGCTTCCATCGCGCTATCGGCTACGGTGCTGATGACAGCGTGGGTTGCGACTGTGCCGGGCGAGCGGGCGTATGCCGACAACACGACGTATTATGTGGATTCCGTTTCGGGCAGCGACAGCAATAATGGCACCAGCACCACGACCCCCTGGAAAACGCTGACGAAAGTGAATGCGAAAACCAACTATTTGCCGGGGGACCATATTTTATTCAAATCGGGAGGTACGTGGTCGGGCTCCTTGAAACTGAAAAGCTCGGGAGCTGCGGGCAATCCGATCGTTGTCGGCAAATACGGCGGCGATGCCCGGCCGGTCATCAATGCGAATGCGACCTATGCGGCGATCGATCTGGAAAACATCCAGTACATTACGCTTCAGGATCTGGAGCTGACGAACTTTAAGCCCGCTGATCCGGACGATTATTTGACCGGTTACTACCGGCGGAGCGGGATCTGGATCAAGGCGTTCCATAACGGTCCGATGAAAGATATTACGATTCGAAACATGGACATTCATGATGTCACAGGGATGAACTTGACCGGTGAAACGACGACGACAACGACGGATGGCAAGGATAAAGGCGTCAATAAAAACTCCAACGCCGGCATCCAAATCGAAGCGTGGGAGTGGGAAACGAACAAGCCGAAGGCTTATTACGACGGGTTGACGCTGGAAGACAACTACCTCCACGATATGTCGACGATGGGAATTACTATTGCGGCTTTCTCGTCCGATGTGACGTATTTTAACCGCAATGTGGCGGTTCGCGGAAATTCAATTCTCAATAACGGCGCGGACGGCATTGTCGTCGGCGCGACGAGCAACCCGCTGATTGAGCACAACGTCAGCCTGGATGCGGGTGCGTATGCACCAGGGATCAAGTGGATCGCCGGCATGTGGGTTTGGCGGACGGATCAGGCGCTGCTGCAGTTTAACGAAGTGGGGCGCGTCCATGCCGAGATTAAGTCGGATACGGACTCTGCGGCTTTTGATACCGACATTTCCGCTCGGGGCGATCACACGATTCAATATAACTATTCCCATGAGAATGAAGGCGGATTCTTCATGGACATGGGGCAGCTCAAGAACGGGAAAAACATCGTCCGCTACAACATCAGCCAGAACGACAAGCGCAACGGCTGGCACAGCTATACGATGAACATTAACGATCCGGGGCTCTTTTACAATAACGTCTTCTACAACGACCAGGGCATCGGGTTCCAAATGAAAAATAATGCCAACGCCACGTTTATGAACAATATTTTCTATGTAACGGGTACGAATCCGATCACGGAAACCTATGCGTCAGCACCTAGATTTCTCTATAATGCTTTTTACGGTCAGGCTGCGCCGGCGCAAGGCAAAAACAACATCGTTGGCGATCCCCGATTCGTCAATCCGGGCCAGGGGCTCGATGGCTTCAACACGCTCGACGGCTATAAATTGCGGTCCGATTCTCCGCTCATCGGCGCCGGCGCCGTGGTAGGGGATCATGGCGTCCGCGATTTCTGGAACAATCCGATCTATACGGGGCTGCCGGATATCGGGGCGTTCGAGGACCCGACAAGCACGGTCGACGATACGGTTGCGCCAAGTGCGCCGACGTCGGTTGCCGTCACGGGCAAGAGCGATACGACGGTATCGCTGGCTTGGACATCGCTGGAGAACGGCATTGAGCTCGATGCCGATGTTTACAATGCGGTGACGCATCAGGTCGTCGCGTCGGTTATTTCCGGCAACACCGTGACGGTGACGGGATTGGCGCCGGGAACAGCGTACAGCTTCTATGTGGTGGCGAAGGACCGGAAATGGAACGCCTCCGCACCGAGCGCGACTGTCTCCGCCACGACCATGACGGCGGTCACCGTCGACAATGCGCAAGCGGTTCGCACCGGCAGCTGGACAGCGGCAACCGGCGGGAATGCGCTGAATAACGATTATCACCGGATCGCTGCGGGGATCGGCGCGAATACCGTCAAGTGGATGCCGAATCTTCCGTACAGCGGCTACTATATGGTGTATTACTTCCTGCCGGACGGCTCAGCTTCCCGCGCAGGGAATGCCGGATACACCGTCAGCGGGGCTGGCGGTTCCAAGACGTACACCGTCGATCAGCGTGTGAAGGGTGGGGCTTGGGTGCCGCTTGGCATTCATCGCTTCAACCAGGGCACATCGGGCTACGTGCAGCTGAGCGATGCCGGCAATGGCGAGGTGGCGGCGGACTCCGTGAAGTTCGTGTACTTGCAGGACTTCGGGCTGGACGATGTCGTAAGCGTGCAATTGGCGACCGACAAGCTCCAATTGCGGACAGGGGCAACGGCGAAGTTCACCGTCTGGGGAACGGATAGTTTCGGTCAGCGGGTGGACTTGACTGCCGATAACGCAACGCTCGCGTACACGGTTGACGATGCCGGGATTGTGAATGTCGGCAGCGGCGTCATAACCGGTGTGAGCGACGGCATTACGCACTTCCACGCAGGCTTTACCTTCGGCGGCGTGACGCTGCAGAGCAATCCGGCGGAAGTGATCGTCGGCCCGCATGTCATCGTGGATGCGCCAGCGTTTACCGATGTGAGCGGCAGCGTGCTGACGTCGCTGGCCTCCGGCACGGTCAACGTGTCGACGCGCGTGGTCAATTCTTCGGAGACGCACATGAGCGCAGCTTTGATTGCCGCTCTGTACGGCCCGACGGGGCTCGTCGAGTACAAGACGCAAGAGGTTGTCGTGAACAAGTACGATAACCAAGCGCTGAGCGTTACTTTGACGGTGCCGGCAGTGCCTGCCGGGTACTCCATTAAAGCGTTCATCTGGGATAACGCGAACGATATGACGGCGTTAGCGGATGCGGTGACGCTGCAATAAGCGGTGCGGCTGGTCGGCACTGGCTGAGAGGCGCGGGCCGGCTGTTGGCTTTGCAAGAGCTTTGAGTGAGTGCGGGGAAGCGGTGGAGGAGCGAGGCGCGCGGGTAACAAACACAACGGAACGTCAGGGCGCTATTTGGTTAATTTTCGCTGATTTTCCCGAGATGCGGAACGAGGATGCGCTATTCGGGCCCGAAACCCGTAGAATGCTGCAAAAAGGCGCAAATAAGGGCATCTCACTCCGCTTCCAGCAAAAGTCGGCCAATCTTGCAAAAATAGTGCATCCACGTTCCTCTTGTTGGAGACGGTGAGATTGTGAGGATCTGGATGCGAGGGGTTCGACAATCTGCTGCTTCTGCCGCAGCGTTCCGCTGCATGTGCAAGCTTTTCGATAGAGTGATGCTCGCTCAGAGGGCATCACTCTCATCCGTTTTATGTGCCAGCGACAAAGCCGGCTGCTCTATCTCATAGAAACAAGACTATACAACGATCAGGAAGTGGGCCATGATGTTTACCTACCAGAACTTAACTTTATTTGCGGGATCGGGGGCACCGGTGCTGCGCGGTTTCGGTCTAACCGTTTCGCTCGTGGGGGAAACGCCGAAACGGCTCACATTTCAAGCTTGCGAGCATGTGACCGGCACCGATAAGCACGAGGCGTTTGAGGAATACACGCTGCGATTCCAGGATGAGGCTGAGCCTGCAACCGTATCGGCGACGTTTCGGCTGCGCTGCTGCGGAGATACTGTGCTTGGCTTCGTGGACGCGCAGGTGCTTGGCGGGCCTGCTTTTATGAGCCGGCGATCGTTCGCGCCGGTCAAAGGGGTGGCTGTCACAGTCGAGGAGATGAACGATGTGCAGGGGCTGATGGCGAACTACCAGCATAACGAGTGGTGGACGCGGCCGCATTTTGGCTCGGATGTATCGCAGCTTCCCGAACGTACGATTTCCCTGCTGTGGCGAACGGAGGACGCCTATTTCAGGCTGCTCCCGGTGTGCGGGCCGGAGGTTCGGGCCGATGTCACGGGTGGCGGCGGGGAGGAGGGCGCTGGCTTCTCGGTCGGCTTGTCCTCGCATCGGGGCGGGCTGCAGCGGACTGAGGCGCTGGCTTTTGTGCTTGGCGGCGGCGCTGACCCTTACGCACTGGCGGAGCGAACCACGGACGCTGCACTCCTGGCGCTGAACGGTCCCGCCATCCTGCGAAAGGGCAAAACCTATCCCGAAGTGCTGGATTACTTAGGCTGGTGCAGCTGGGATGCCTTTTATCAAAAAGTGGATGAACAGGGGGTACTCGCCAAGGCGGCGGAGTTCAATGCGCTCGGCGTTCCTGTACGCTGGGTCATGATCGATGACGGCTGGTCGACGACGGCTGACGGCAAGCTGCTCGGTTTTGAGGCGGATGCGGCTAAATTTCCGGAAGGGCTCGGGCATACAGCCCGCCGGCTCAAAGAGCAGCACGGCATCCGCTGGGTCGGCGTCTGGCATACGATTGCGGGATATTGGTGCGGCATTCACCCGCTAAGCGTCATGGCTGCAGAACTGCGCCCATACCTTTATGCCACGCCTGACGGCAGCCTGATCCCATACCCCGATCCGGCGCTGGGTTTCGGCTTCTGGAACGCTTGGCACGGCTATTTGCGGCGGCAGGGCATCGACTTCGTCAAGGTGGACAGCCAAGCAGCGATCGGCAATTTTATGCAATATGACAAGACGATTGGGGCTGCGGCATCCGCTACTCATCAGGCGCTTGAAGCTTCCACAGCGCTGCATTTTGATAAGAGGATGATCAACTGCATGGGGCTCGCCGCCGAAAATATTTGGCACCGTCCGGCCTCGGCGGTATCGCGGAACAGTGATGACTTTATGCCGAGAAGTCAGCACGGCTTCAGGGAGCATGCTTTGCAGAATGCGTACAATTCTTTTTATCACGGGCCCTTCTATTGGGGCGATTGGGATATGTTCTGGACGATGAATCATGACGACCTGCAAAATGCCGTGCTCCGCGCGATCAGCGGCGGTCCCGTCTATATCAGCGATCCGCTGGAGCGGACCGATCCGGCCAAGCTGCTGCCGCTGACGTACCGCGACGGCAAGCTGCTGCGCTGCGATCAGCCGGCTGTGCCGACCCTGGACGGCTTGCTGAGAGATCCGACGCGCGAGCTTATCCCGCTCAAGCTGTGGAACACAGCCGGGAGCGCTGGTCTGGTCGCCGCGTTCCACATCGCGGAAACGGCGAGCGCGGTGCAGGGCACCGTATCCGCCGAGGACGTGCCTGCGCTTGCCGGGCAGCGCGTGGCGCTGTACGAGCATTTCTCACAGACGTGCCGCGTGCTGGAAGCGGGCGAAGCGTTCCCGTTTGATTTGCAGCCGGAGGCATGCAAGTTGTTTCTTCTCGCACCGCTGAGCAGCGATGTGACCGGTGTGACGCCGCTGGGGCTGGCGGACAAATTCGCCTCCTCCCACGCACTTATTCAACAGTCGCGACTGGGGGATGCGGATGTGGTGCGGCTGCGGGAGGGCGGCAAGTTCTTGTTCTACGCCCCAGTGAAACCCGAGCTCGTGCTGGTTAATGAGGCGGAGCGGCAGGCTGCGGTGGTTGCAGAGGGCTTCTACGAGGTTGATTGCAGTGAGCAACCAGGTGAAGTTGTCGTCAAGATTGCTTGCAAGTGAGCTGCAAAGCATGGACGATTGGGATAAATATGTAGACGGCGCGAAGAAGCTCGGTCTTCCTCGGCTGATGGATCTGTACAGGGTTCTTTGATATTGCTGCTCGGGATCGTTCTCGCTCGAAAATAAACAGAGATGATGCCTCGTAGACATCATCTCGTGAAAAGGTACACTATTTGATGGGATTAGGTTAATTGATAGAATCCAACAAAGTTTTCACATCAGGATTAAGGTTTAGTGTTTTCAATATGACCGTCAAAGCTTCAGCGCGGGTAGACCGTGCTTTCGGAACGAACTTACTGTCGCCAATACCGTCGATGATTCCGGTTTCAGCCGCATTTTTTATAGCGTCGGATGCGTAGGAATCGTTCAGGTCAGAAAAATTGCCCTTAGATGTATCTTTCGATACCCCATTCATGTTGATGATGCGGGACAGGATAACGACCATCTCTTCGCGCGTTATTGTCTTATCAGGACGAAAGGACAAATCCTCGTAGCCGCTAATGACTCCTGCTTGAGCAAGGGTCATAATCGATTGATATGCCCAGTGGTCGCTAACGTCGGAGAATGATGCATCGGACTTAGAGCCGCCCGTGATGCCAAATGTGCGGGTAATGATCGTCACGAACTCAGCACGTGTAATTGGAGCATCCGGCTTCGCGGAGCCATCTTCATACCCCTTAATTACACCGAGCTTTTCGAAAGTATTTATCGTCTTTTCCGCCCAGTGACCCTTGGTATCCGAAGGCTCAACAACCGGATTAGAGCTCGAGTGGGAAACCTTGACCTCGGCTACCTTCTCCTTGATCGAATCTACCACGTTCTTATCCGTTTTCACTACGTCCGAGTTAAAAATTGAAGTAGTAGTTGGAATCGGAGTCGGAGTCGGTGTCGGGGTTTGAGTCGATGTAGGTGTTGAAGCCGGCTCAGACGTTCCGCTGCTATGCTGTGGAACTGTGACCGTAATCGGAATCGTGTTTCCCAAGTAAGTGACGTTAATGGTCGTTTCCCCAGAATTGAGAGCCGTGACCAAACCTGTGTTGTTTACGTTAACGATACCACTCTTTTCAGGATCAAACGTTGCCAAGGAAGTAACATCCTGAATCGTGCTGTTGCTCAGGTGCGCCGTTACCGTGATTTGTTGTGTTTGGCCAAAGTCTACAACCATGTCGGTAGGAGAAACATCCACCGCTGTTACCGTAATTGGAGCCGTAACTGCAACTTGAATGTTGACCGATTGACCGCCATAGGTAGCCGTCAGCACCGTGTTACCTACATTTACGCCGTTTAGCTCGTCATTGACGATGGAAGCTATACCCGGTACTCCGAAAGTCCAAGTCATATCGGAAGGTGCGATGACTGCTGTGGACTGATCACTGTATACTGCCGTTACTACAGGAAGCGAAGCAGATTGACCTGCTATGATGGACACGCTCGACGGATTCGCCGTCAGGGACGAAACCACCGCTGGATTTACAATAAGAGTTCCAGTTGTAGTTGCCCCGTTGTAGTTAGCATCACCTCCGTAAGTATATACAAACGTATGATCACCAGCGGGCAAAATAGATGTTACAAAACTCGCTACCCCGTTTGAAAGCGAAGCCGTTTGAGATGAGTCATTGTCAATTGTAAGAGTAACTGTACCAGTTGCTGCGGCAGTTACTTGAGGGTCATCCGAAGTGATTGTTACCGAACTGTTTATCACTTGACCAAAGACTGCATTAGCTACAAGAGATTTATTCAAATTTACATTTGCCTTCACCGCATCTTGACCTTGGTAAGATGCTTCAGCGAAAAAATCCGTGTAGTTTGCCCCGCCAAGATTGATTACTGCGGCTTGGCCATTTCCTGTGCTGATCAGCTCGATGGTGGTTGGATTAAGTACGAAAGCGCCGACATCTACATGAGCGTTATTGAGGGCAGCATTTACATCTGCCACAATCCCACCGATGCCAGACGAGGTGTAGTCAGTAGTCAAGTTTATTGTTGCCGTATCATTGTCCATGTCGGCTATTGTGAATGTCTTGTTTTTAATCCCACTGGTACCTGTAGCTGATGTGGTGGTGAATAAATAACTTGCCATAGAATCACCGAGAGTCAAAGTTGCCGAAGAACCAGTTGCAGTGGACTCGATTACGAATTTGTCTGGGTTGTCTGGATTTTCAACGTAGGCCCTTGCCGCGGTGGTCCCCATGTTGGCGTTAATCCAATCTACCAATACGAAAATGCTATTATTGCCGGCTGTGGAGATTGCTGCAGTATGATTGTTACTATCTGTAATCGTAAGAATTCCTATAGCGCTAATCGAATCAATACCAGTCTTACTCACCAACCTTGCTGGTGTTGCCGATTGATTCGAGAAATCCAAATCAGTGATGTGTTTACTGTCTGCAACTGCTGGTGTTGCAGGTGTCGCCGCAAAGGACACTGAGCTAAATACTGAGAATGCAAGTGCAGATGCGAAAACAATTGCCATGATGCGCCGAGACTTACTGGAATGCATGAAGAAACCTCCTGATGGATTAATTGAATGGAAGATAAATCTATTGTAAAAATTCGACAAAAACCATCCTTATCCTTCATATCTCTACAAAATCAGAATACCTTCATCAACACAGGGTAAGAGTCTGTGTCATGATGCAAAAGAAGGGGCTGCCACGGCAGCCCCCTTTCCTTCTTCTGGTAATTTCGGTCGAATAATCCCGCATCTCAAGCGGATAGGATACAATGTGGCCACATTTGTGTCGTCAGATTCCTGCTGGAATGCTGGAAAAAGAATTGACAATCGTTATCAATTAAAATAAAATAAATATTAAATTATAATAATTATAAATAAGTATTCATTTTAATTTTGAAAGCGAGGACTTTTTCCATGACACATAACCCGAACTATTTAACGACGAACCAAGGCGCGCCGGTGGGCGACAATCAGAATTCCCGAACGGCCGGCCAGCATGGGCCGACGCTGCTGGAGGATTATCATCTGCTGGAGAAGCTGGCGCATTTTGACCGGGAGCGCATTCCAGAGCGGGTCGTGCATGCACGCGGCGCGGGCGTTTTCGGCACATTCAAGGTGGAGAACGCGATGAGTCGCTACACCAAAGCCGCTTTTCTCGGCGAAGCCGACAAAGAGACGCCAGTGTTCGTCCGTTTCTCGACGGTCATCCACGGCCAAGGATCGCCGGAGACAGCGCGTGACCCGCGCGGCTTCGCAGTTAAATTTTACACGGAGGAAGGCAATTACGATTTGGTCGGCAATCATTTGCCTGTGTTTTTCATTCGCGATGCGATGAAGTTCCCGGACATGGTGCATTCCTTGAAGCCGGCGCCGGATACGAATGTGCAGACACCTGATCGTTATTGGGACTTCATGTCACTTTCGCCGGAATCGACGCATATGCTGACTTGGGTGTTTTCGGACTATGGGACGCCGGCGAACTACCGAGAGATGAACGGGTTCGGGGTGCATGCCTTTAAATGGGTGAACGCGGTCGGCAACTACGTTTACGTGAAATACCACTGGAAGCCGCATCAAGGGGTGCGGAACTTGAACAAGTCGGAAGTCGCAGAGGTGCAGGGACGGGATTTCAATCATGCGACGCGGGATTTGTATGATGCCATTGCCCGCGGGGACTTCCCGAAATGGGATCTCTACGTGCAGCTGCTGCAGCCGGAGGATTTGGATGCGTACGATTTCGACCCGCTGGACCCGACGAAAATGTGGCCGGAAGACCAGCTTCCGCTGCACAAAGTCGGGACGATGACGCTCGATCGGAATCCGCAAAACTTTTTTGCGGATGTGGAGCAGGCGGCATTCGCGCCAAGCGTGCTCGTCAGCGGCATCGAGCCGTCCGAGGATAAGCTGCTGCAGGGCCGTTTGTTCTCCTATCCGGATACGCAGCGGCACCGCCTTGGGGCGAACTACCTGCAAATCCCGGTGAACTGCCCGTATGCCGCGGTGCGTAACAATCAGCGCGACGGTGCGATGCAGATGAAGCCGCAGGCCGGCAGCGTCAACTACGAGCCGACGCGCCACGCGGATGCGCCGAAGGAAGCGCCGGCGTATCAGGAAAGCTCCGCGCCGCTGCAAGGCCAAGTCGTACGGCAGCGGATTGCCAAGACGAACGATTTTGGGCAAGCCGGCGAGACGTTCCGCAGCTTCAGCGAGCAGGAGCAAGCGAATCTGATCGCCAATCTGATCGGCGACCTGGCCTCGGTGCACGAGCAATCGAAGCTGCTCGCGATCTGTAATTTCTACCGCGCGGATGCCCGGTTCGGTGAGCGGCTTGCCGCTGGCTTGAACGTCGATATTTCCCCTTACGTAAGGCGAGGAGGTGCCCAGGATGGCAGCCACACATGATTTGAACGGAGCGCTGCAGCGGATGCGCGCGAAGAATATTCATTTGACGCCGCAGCGGTATGCGTTACTGGAGTTTTTGTACACGCAGACCGGCGATACAAGTGTGAAGGAAATTTGCGAAGCGCTGCGCGCCAAATATCCGGCGATCACGGCAATGACGGTGAACAGCAACCTGCATGTGTTTCAGAAGCTGGGGCTGGTGAATGAGCTTGTTTTGCGCGGCAGTTCGAATTCGGCGCGGTACGAAGCGGCAATCGGGTCTTGAGCAAGAAAAATGGCTGCCATCCGGCAGCCATTTTTTTACCACATAAGAATTTATAAGTTTCCAATACCCGGAAGAACAAATTCTTATTGGCGATAAAAACTACCTTTAAAACACGGTCGCACATCCTTGAAGGACTTCGATAGAAGTTTTTCTCATATTCGGGAAGTATGATGTCTCGAAACAATAGGATAGCCGTAAAAGTTCCCGTCTCCGACAGTGCGGAAGAGAAGAGGCGTCGTCCTAGCTGCGATCATGTTGCCGAAACGGCAGCGGGCTCTTTACTGTAGTTGTTTTTAGCGTTGAATACGTTCTCGCCAAACCAGCTTGAGCTGTGAGATGTAATCCACCATTCGTCTTTTCCGGCAGTTTGTTGCAAGGTATACGTCCAATTTGATGTCGTTTGACGGGTGGAAGTGCTGTCTGAGGCAGGTGCATATTCGTACATTTCAGACGCGTTAAGTGTGATGGAATCACCGCGTATCGTTAACGAATCGGGATTCACAGCGGCTTTTAACAGCTTGATCTTAGGATCAGAGGGCTTAGTTATTGTGCCAACAAGATCTTTGTAATAAGCGGAATCCGTTTGAATTCCTTTTATCAATGAAGGATCGCCGGCATTCGTTGCTTTAGCCCATGTGTCTGCGGACTGCAGAATGACATCAAGCGCTTTTTTGCTCGCCGCTTCTTTCAAGGCGTCGATCAGTTGAACCTGGCTGCTCTTGGAGCCGTCAACGGTCATAGATCCTTGAACGGAACTCCCCATAATTTTAGCTGAAATAACAAATTTGGCAGTGGCAGGCGCAGGGGAAAGTTGAAGTTCTTGTTTACCTGCGGTAGGAACGACCGGTTTATCGTTTAAGGTAACGGAGAATTCTTTTATATCAGGAAATCGGATGTTAAGGTAAGTTTTGCTGGCAGGGGTGTAGGTAAACTTGGAGGAGGTCAGCAAGTTGGCGGTACCGTTGAAGGGCTGGGAGGCATAATCGTTGGAGAGCGTGCCCTCGAATTTGTATTCGGACGGCCAAAGATTTCGAATCGTCCCATCGCTGTCTGCGAGCGTGCCTATCGTTCCTTTGACGGTGTTTGTCCCGTCGGCTTGAAAAGCTAACTCAGACGGGTAGACGTGGAAGCTCCATTTGGTACCGCGCCAGTTCGAGGTGCTGACAAATTGCAGAATGCCTCTGGCGCTGCCGAACGCGCTAATCTGTTTCGTTGTGCTGTCTTGGGAAGCGGCTTGAGAGGCTGAAAGCCTGGCATCCGCCAAACTGTTTTGATATTGATTTTTCACCTTATCATTCAGGCTGTTCTTAAAAGCCTCCAACAGGGGGGCAGCTTTCAACTGAGCCTGATTAGGATCGAGAAAGCTGGCTACCTTGGCCATGTCGCCGGCGGATAGTGCCGCGTTCACTTGCTTTTCCAAGGCTTCGGGGCTTGACGGTCCATAAGTTGCATGGGCGATAAAGTATCCCGTCAAGAGGACGCCAATGATGGCGCCTGCTGCGCCAAGCCCGACTTTACTTCTGCGGGTGAGTGCCGGGAGTGCGATATTGCCAGACGTTCGAACTATCGCCGCCGATGCCGCTTGTTGAATGCGCTGGCCGCAACCGCCGCAATAGAGGTCTTCGAGCGCGGTTTTATTTCCACATGCTGAACAAAACAAACAATTTTCCTACTTTCTCTTGAAATTTAGAAGAGCGAATCGCCAATGTTCGTAAAGATATTTCCGTATTTGGCGGATAATGAACTAAAGACAACAGCGATTACAATGAGTTGAATGCCAATCACGATTCCATTGAATGTGAGGCTTTTCTCTTGGCGAATTTCATAGATTTGCATGGAGGCAAGAAGAATCGTGTTCAGTTGAATGAGAAGCGTAATGATAAGCAGCACCAGGGCAGCTTTTAAAGAAATCACATTGACAATGGCCAAGATCAGATAGATGGCGGCAAATGGAAGCTGCATCGCGCCAAGTTTTGTTGCGATATCTTTTATGCTGCGTTTCGTCCCGCTGATCCAGTTGCCGACAAGAAAGACAAGGACAATGAGCGCACAGATCGAAACGATGCCAAGCAGCAGCATGTGAGAATCAATTGGAAGCTGCTTTCCGACGCTTTTGATGCCTGATTTAACCGCTGAACCTCCAAACATGCCGAGTCCGCCGCCAATCGTATCTGCAATGCTGGAAACGATTTGTTTCTTCAGCGACCACGCCCAGATATAGAAGCTGAGAATCGCTGCCGCAATGCCAATCAAGCCGTAGATGAAGCCCTGGTGTTCGTCAAGTCGAGTACCGGCATAAGGATTCCTAAGCAACTGCAAGAGAAGATTCGTGTCGAGTGAAAAACCGGATGATGCCGTCGTGCTTCTCACTTCTGCAAGTGAAGCCGCTTGCTCGCTTTGCGCCAGGCATACGTGCGCATTGTCTCCCTCCAACCGCTCCCCGCACTTTGTACAATATGCTGTCATCTGACATTCCCCCTAATAGAAATATAGTAGATTGGACCTAATTTACGAAAATACTAGATGATAGACCCAATAATTAGGAGGATTATCTCAAAAATTGTCATGATATGTCAAATTAAATTTACATAAATATACGGGACTCTTCCAACACGACCGTAATATTTTCCTGTTTTTTTGGCAAAATATAACGATCGTACCGGCGGTTGCCTAACCTTTGCGCTGTCGCCACAGTGCCATAAACTTCTGAATAACTTGCTTGCCGCGAAGGCTGTACCACACGAGGACCGGTGCCAAAAAGTTGATGCCGAGCACTGCGCTGACGATGATCCACATAAACCATTCCGTGTTCAGCACGGACAGATAGATGAAGGAATGATAAAAGTCCATGGCAGCCGCTCCTTTCGATAATGTGTAGTTAGTGTAGCCAGCGGTGTGCGGCTTATTCCCAGAAGATGGGGGGACATTCATGCAGGAAATGAGACAGGGGCTTGAAGGGTTGAGGTTGGCAGAGAAAACAGCGGCGATTGAGGGGATATTTGGCCAATGTGTCGATTTCCAGCGCCGTGACTTTATGTTTTGCGGAAATCCTGATTATCCTGGCTGCTGCTTCTATGTCGAAGGGCTTGCGGATGCAGCGATCATTGATACCGCGCTCAGGGCGCTGGTCGTCAAAGGCCATGAACTGGTGGAAGAGCCTGCGCTCCTCGCCACGGCGGAAGAGATTCTCAGCAGTCTGATGTTCAATGCGGCGATTCAAGCTTGCAGTACGTTCGCAGCGGGGATTGAAGGCGTGCTTGCTGGGGATACACTGGTGCTGATTGAAGACGTCGAACAGCCGCTGCTGGTCAGCACCAAAGGGTGGAAGGATCGCAGCGTCGAGGAGCCGTCTTCGGAGAATAACGTTCGCGGTCCGCGTGACGGCTTTACGGAAAGCATCCGCACGAACACGGCGCTCGTCCGCCGAAGGATTAAGGATCCGATGCTGCGGATTGAGGGCATGGTCATCGGAACGCGCTCAAAAACGGATATTAATGTGGTCTACATTGAAGATTTGGTGAAGGTCGGACTTGTTGATGAGGTTAAAAGCCGGCTTTCCCGCATCCAGATCGATGCGATTCTGGAAAGTGGCTATATTGAAGAATTGATCGAGGACGCTCCTTTCTCCCCGTTCAATACGATACAGAGCACGGAGCGCCCGGATAAGGTGGCTTCCTCCTTGCTGGAGGGCCGTGTGGCGATTTTCACGGACAACACCCCGGTCGTGCTCATTGTACCGACGTTTTTCTGGCAGTTCATTCAAGCGCCGGACGATTACTATAACCGGTATTGGGTCGGTTCGTTTTTTCGCATTGTGCGTTATTTCGCATTTCTGATTTCATTAATGCTGCCTTCTATTTATGTCATGCTGGTTTCCTTTCATCACGAGATGATTCCCACTTCCCTTGCGCTGACGATTGCCTCCGGTCGGGAGGTCGTGCCATTTCCCGTGCTGCTGGAAGCGGTGCTCATGGAGCTGGCCTTCGAGCTGATGCGCGAAGCGGGGCTTCGCATGCCGAAGCCGATCGGCCAAGCGGTGAGCATCGTAGGCTCGCTGATTATCGGCCAAGCGGCGGTGCAGGCGGGGCTGGTGTCACCGTTCATGGTCATCGTCATCGCGATAACCGGCATTTCTTCGTTTGCCATTCCGAGCTATTCCTCATCGCTGGCGCTGCGCATTTTCCGGTTTCCACTGCTGATCGCTTCCGGTACGCTGGGGCTGCTGGGCTTCTCGGGAATGTTCTTTATTCTGCTGCTGCACGCGCTCTCGATCCGCTCCTTCGGAGAACCGTACATGGCGCCGGTGAGTCCGTTCCGCCAAGCGGACCAGCGGGATATGATGATTAGATTCCCGCTGTGGATGCTCGATGGGCGGCCGGCCTTTGCCCAGGATACACAGCGGATGAGCGACGACCAAATGCCGAGGGTGCCGAAGGAATGAGCGGCCTACGACATATCCTCATTGTCATGCTGGCTGTGCTGCAGCTGCTGCTCACCACATCCTGCTACGGCCTGCGCCAGATTAACGAGCTCGCGCTGGTGACAGCTGTGGGTCTGGACATTGGGAAAGAGCCCGGCTCGGTCAAACTGTCCGTGCAAATTATACGTCCAGCTGACGCCAGGGGGCAGACGGGAGCGCCTGCCGGCGGGACGGGACAGCCGATTTATTCCATCAGTGCGGAAGGCAGAAGTATTTTCGAAGCGATCCGCAACCTGGGCCATTTTACCTCGCGGCGGGTCTATTGGGCACATAATTTTTTGATCGTGATGCAAGAGGATTACGCCCGGCGCGGCATTTCGGATATGATTGATTTTTTTACACGGAATCATGAGCTTCGGATGAATACGTGGGTGGCCGTCACCCCGGATTCGCCGGATGAGGTCATCTCCACAATTACAGGGCTTGAAGTTGTACCCGGGGAGGCGGTCGATCGGCTGTTCCGCAATGTGGAGATTGTCGGTCTGGCGCCGGCATCGAATATGAGAAGCTTGGAAGAGGCCTACATGAGCCAATCCGTCCAACCGGTAATAGCGAAGATCCGGCTTGTGCCAAGGGGCATTTCCAACAAGAAGCCGGAAGAGCACGGCTCACTGAACCAGGTAGAATTGGCGGGCGCTGCGGTATTTCAGAAAGATAAAATGGCGGGCTGGCTATCCTTCAAGGAAACCAGGGGGTTAATGTACTTTTTGCAGAATCTGCGAAGTGCGGATGAGGTCGTTGACTGTCCCAACAGCAAAGATAATTTTGTAACGGTGGAATTTAAACAGATGGATTTCAAGGTAGCGCCTGCGTACATAAACGGACTTCCGCGATTTCATATTCGATTGAAGAACAAGGCCGATGTTGTGGAGAACAACTGCGGGCGGACGACCGCGGAGCTTCGTCAGGAGATCCAAGAGGCGGTGGATCAGAAAGTAACGGCTGAAATTCAGAGCGTCATCGCCAAGCTGCAGCAGCAGTATCAGTCCGATGTGTTGAAGCTCGGCGACGTATTTCGGAACAAGTTCCCTGTCGAATGGCAGAGGATTGGCGCGGATTGGAATGCTGTCTTTGCAAAGGCGGAAACGACGGTCGAGGTCCAAACAACGATTAAGTCTACGGTGCTGAAGGCAGGGAAGCAGGGGGTTAAATGAAGAAAATCCAGATCACGAACGGCATGTTTATCGCGATGGTGGTGAACTTGATTTTCGCCAAGGCCATCGGGTTGACACAGGGCGTGCTTGCCCGCGCAATCGGCCAGGATATGTGGGTGGCGACGCTGCTCGGCATGCTGCAGGGCTGTGCGATGATGTATATCGCCTATCTGGTCGTCCGCAGAACGCCGCATCTGAATTATATCGAGCTGGGCGAAGTGCTGCTGGGCAAATGGTTCGGCAAAATCATTGCTCTGTTGATCTTCATCCTGTATCTGGCAGGCTTCGGCCCGGTCCTGATCACCTTTGTCTATCACATCAAAGACTACTTTCTCCCCGAAGCGCCGGTATGGCTGTTTACAGTCTCCTCATTAATTGTAGGTGCAATTGGCTGCTTTTACGGTTTGGAAGTGATGGGGCGCATTGCGCTGATCGGGCTGCTTTTTATTTTTCTGTTGAATATTCTGATTATTATCGGTTCCACGAACGAATTCGATATACGCAATTTGCTTCCGCTCTTGGAGCATGGCTTTCCGCAAACGGCAGCAGCAAGCCTCCACTTTGACGTAGACTGGTCGCTTGCGATTATGCTCGTTGCGCTGATTATGCCGTTCGTAAGCGAAGCGGTGCCCCGCGGCAGCCAGCTTGGCGTGGTCAGCATTCTCGTAAGCGGCATGTTGATCGTCATCTGGGCGATCCTGGAGGGAGCGGTGCTATCGGCGGAAGTCACGAGCCAATATACAATTTCGTGCATGAAGTTGGCGCGGAATGCGCATATCGGAAACTTTTTGCAGCGGTATGAAATGATTATGATTGCGCTGTACTCCGTCTCTATTCTATTCGAGGTAATGTTCTGTATCTATGGCACATCCGTCACGCTGTCCAAAATCATCGGGATAAAGAGCCACAAGTGGATGATTATTCCGGTATGCCTCATGCTGGGCATATTCGGGACATGGATCGTGGAGGATCATTTTCGCGCCATTCATTATTTGGAACAGGATTGGCCGAAGATTGCACTGCCGATCGCTTTCGGTTTGCCGCTGGCGTTGCTGACGTTGCGATTGCTGTTTCGTAAGAAGCTGAATAGTGCTGCCAGGTCTTAATCAAAATTTAATCAAGTCCCAAGAAAATTCGTTTTTATTCGACAATTAACGATAATTTACGACGATAACAGAGTTTTTTTCTAGGACCAACATGGAAATATAGTTATTTGGAACTATACAAAACATAGACAAGTCATGGTAAAACGGTAGTATCAGGATATTTTTCCTAGTTAATAGTAATTAAACCAGTTTCCAAGGGCAAATCCGACGAAAGTCGGGGACGCAAAGTCATGGGTCTAAGTCTCCCGGATCGGGGAGATATGGCTGCCAGACCGCCGAATGTTTAAGTTCTTAACCTTCTTGTACAGGTTGGATAGGACTCATCGGTTGTGATGGGCGATCCTTTACTTGGCGCGGGAAGGTTTTTTGTCGAGGTTTCGTGCGGAGATTCAAACGATGAGAAAAGGACGTGTACGTGCGTGGTAACCCATTATAACAGGCTTAGCTCCAAACTGCTTACTTATACCATGCTGATCTTAATTGGAGTGTCAATTCCCATTTACTATGTCTCCGCTTCGCTGCATCTGATTCCGACCGATTTATGTCAGAAGCATATGCTGTATGTCGTTCCGCATGCATTCATTTTATACGGGCTGTACAGGCTGACGTATGATAAGGCGATCGGCAAATATCTGATTTCCGCTTACCTTTTTATCATTGAGTTCACGTCGCTGTGGTTCATTCCGTCCTCAAACGCCGGCTTTCTTGTGCTGGTATATGTGACACTGTCGCTGATCTATTTGAATCTTCGGGTAACGCTGCTCGCTTCATTGTACGGTTTGATCGTCTTGAGCATCCATCACTCGCTGAATGCCTACTTTAACTTGAATTCCGTTAGTGCTATCGTGCTGTACACGATTTTTGGCATGTGTTGTTTGACGTGTATCAGCATATGCATCATTGGAAAAAGATTCTTCGCCGATCTTCATCGCAGCGAACGGGTTGCGCTGGATAACGAGTCCCGCTATCGGCATATTTTCGATTTGGCGCCGGAGGCCAATCTCGTGCATCGCGGGGATCAGGTGCTGTTTGTGAATCAAGCGGGGCTGGCCATGTTCGGGGCTTCACGCATGGAGGATGTGATCGGGCTGAACGTTTCCTCTTTCATCCTGCCGCAGTACCAGCCGCTGCTCGCCCATCGGTTGACGCTCTTGAAGGAGGGCAAGAAGTTGGAGCGTACGGAGCTGCAAATTTACAATTACCACGGCGAAGCCATGGACGTAGAAGTCAACTCCATTTTGCTGCATTTTAACGGGCAGCCCGCGATCCTCACGAGCATCCGAGACATTACCCAAGTGAAAAAGTCCCGCGACTGGATGAGCTATATGACGTACCATGATCTGCTCACGGATCTTCCGAACCGCAACTGTCTGGTCAAGCGCCTCGAAAAAGAAATTCAAAGCGCCGAGGAAGGCATGAGCGGGCTGGCGGTCATGCTGATTGATCTGGATCGGTTTAAAATGATTAACGACACGTTCGGCCATGCTGCAGGCGATCTTTTGCTCAAAAGCTTCGCTCAGCGCCTGCGGACGCTGCTGCCGAATTACGGCTTCGTCGCGCGGCTTGACGGCGATGAGTTTGTTGCACTGCTGCCGCATGCGACGAACCGGGACGCCGAACAGCTGATTGCCAAGCTGATGGACGAGCTGATTTATCCGTTTCATACGGACGGATTAGAAATTATTATAACGGCCAGCGTAGGACTTGCCATGTATCCGAAAGACGGCCGCAGCGCCGAACTGCTCATCAAGCATGCGGACATGGCCATGTATTCGGCGAAGGAGCAGGGAATCAGCCATTATGTGCGCTACGATGATCAGATGAGTGAGGAAAGCAGCCGCAAATTGCGGTTGGAGCATGATCTGCGACGAGCGCTGGATCAGCGTGAGCTTCATCTGGTGTATCAGCGGAAGGAGAACATCCAGACGGGGCAGTTGATCGGACTTGAATCGCTGCTGCGATGGAACCATCCGAAGCTGGGGATGGTATCGCCTGCTGAATTCATTCCGCTGGCTGAAGAAACCGGTCTCATTATTCCGATCGGCGAGTGGGTCGTGCGCAGCGTGTGCGAGCAGATCAACGCTTGGCAGCAGCTCGGCCTCACAGTGCCGCCGGTGGCCATAAATTTGTCGGTGCGCCAATTCAAGCAGGACGATCTGGCCGAGAGATTGGCCCAGATTCTAAAAGAAAACGGCATCGCTCCAGGCCACATTGAACTGGAAATTACCGAATCGGTGGCCTCTTCCAACAATGAAGAGGAATTGATTCGCAAGCTGCATGAGATCAAGCGGCTTGGGGTATTGATTTCGCTCGATGACTTTGGCACAGGGTACTCGTCGTTCAGCTGCCTGCGGAAGTTCCCGATCGATACGCTTAAGATTGATAAATCGTTCATGAAAGACATCGCGCAGAAGCAGGAGGATATGGCGATCGTCTCCGCCATCATCGGCATGGCGCACAGCCTCCAGCTTCAGGTGCTGGCCGAAGGCGTCGAGAGCGGCGCGCAGCTCGAGCTCTTGAAGCAGCATCATTGCGACGCGGTGCAGGGGTATTTTCACGGCTATCCGGCTCCGCCGGAGGAGATGGCGGGTCTGTTGGCTATTGCACAAGAAGCGAAAGATAATTCACGCGTTTCCTAAGGGAACGGCATCCGACGGGATGCCGTTTTCTTGCTGTGATGAGGAAGTTGACACACTTCTCGCGCAGGGCTATTATGGCAACAAACGAACAGGAGGTTCTACGCATGGCAAATCATCAACGAAAAAGACTTACGGAGGTAAGTCGAACGCTGGCCAAGGTGGCGTTGGGGGAAGAGCCGGCCGAGTTGGTCATTCGCAACGGCACGCTGGTCAACGTCTATACAGGCGAGCTGCTGCCGGGCACGGATGTGGCGATCGCCGCAGGGCGAATCGCATTGATCGGCGATGCAGAGCATACGATTGGCCCGCAGACCGTCGTTCGGGATGCAGCAGGGATGCATCTGGTGCCGGGCTTGCTTGACGGGCATATGCATGTGGAGAGCACGATGCTCTCGGTCACGGAATTTTCCAAAGCGGCGCTGGCGAAAGGCACGACCGGCATTTTCATGGATCCGCATGAAATTGCCAATGTCTTCGGCTCGGAAGGCGTGCGGCTCATGCATGAAGAAGGGCAAGGACTGCCGCTGAAGGTGTTCACGACGTTCCCGTCCTGTGTGCCGGCGACGAACGATCTGGAGGATGCGGGCGCAAGCCTTGACGTGGCGGACATTGAAGCGGGATTGAACTGGGAGGGCGTGATCGGCCTCGGCGAAGTCATGAACTTTCCGGGCGTCGTCTACGGCGATCCGAAGATGCTCGGCGAGATTGAGGCGACCGTTGTGAGAGGGAAAGCGGTTACAGGGCATTTTCCAAGCGATGATGACCGCATGCTGCAAGCGTATTTGGCTTCCGGTGTCACGTCCGATCATGAGACGGTGACGCGGCAGCAGGGGCTGCACAAGCTGCGCATGGGCATGCATCTGATGATTCGCGAGGGCTCGGCTTGGCACGATGTCAAAGAAGTGATCAAGGTGGTGACGGAGGACAAGGTCGACACCTCGAACATCTCGCTTGTGACCGACGACGTCTCCCCGCAGACGCTGGTGGATAAAGGGCACCTCAATCACGTCGTGCGCCGCGCGATCGAAGAGGGCGTCGATCCGGTCACCGCGATCCAAATGGTGACGATCAACGTGGCGCGGTATTTCCGCCTTGAGCAGGATGTGGGGAGCATCGCCCCGGGCAAGTGCGCGGACATTGTGCTCATCGAGGATTTGCGCAGGATGGAGCCGTCGACCGTGATCACGGACGGCAGGGTGATCTACGATGGGGAGCAGCTTTGCGTGGATTTCCCGGCGTACGTGTACCCGGACCGTATTCTGAATTCCATGAATGTAAAAAGGCCGCTGACGCTGGAGGACTTCCGCCTGACAAGTCGCGACCCCGGAGCGTCTGTGACGCGGGTGAATGTGGTAGGCGCGATTGAGAACAGCGCGCGCACCGAGAAGCGGACGGCGGAGCTGCCGGTCCGTGACGGCCTGATCCAGCCGGATCTGGCGCAGGATGTGATCCGGCTCGCCTGCATAGACCGGCATCACGGATCAGGACAGATTTCGCTTGCTTTTACTCACGGTTTTCAGGTGAAGACCGGTGCAGTTGCGTCGACCGTGGCGCACGACAGCCATAACCTGATCGTGATGGGGGTCAGCGAGGCGGATATGGCGTTAGCCGCGAATGAACTCATCAAGCTCGGCGGCGGCACGATTGTGGTTGATGGGGGCAAGGTGCTGGCGCAGGTGCCGCTCCGCATCGCCGGCCTCATGTCAGACAAATCGCTGCCGGAGGTCGTCCGGGAAGTGACGCAGCTGGATGCGGCATGGAAGGCCATCGGCTGCCCGCTCAACGCGCCGTTCATGACGTTTTCGCTGATTGCGCTGCCGGTCATTCCGGAAATCCGCATCTCCAACCGCGGGTTGGTCGATGTGACGGCGTTCAAGTTGGTGGACGTCGAGATCTGAAGGGATCGCAAACGGGTTCGCGAATCAATACAATTCAAACCTTTTCTGAACATTAGGGCATTATCCTGATGTTCTTTTTTACTTATAATGAAGTTGAGTAAAGCGCTTTCAAAATATGCATGCGAAAGAGGGAATATGATGAGTTTAACCAGAAGCTTAGCGCGCAGAAATTACGTACAGGTCTTCCTTGCATCCTTGCTCTCCCTGGTACTGCTGCTTAGCTGGCTGCCGACTCCGGCACATGCCTCGGACGAGTATGATACGCTGCGCCTGAAATGGCGCGATATGTTGATCGGCGGCTCTTCCGTATCGACGTCTGATCCGGATGTTGTGACGGCGATTACGACGCTTACCGCTGAAGCGCAGACGAATTGGACCAACCTGAACAAAACGCCGGGCGGTACGACGAACTATCTGTGGGTCGATCTTCGGTCGTCCTCCGATTCATCCCAACTGACCACCGCGTACAATCGGATTAAAAGCATGGCGCTCGCCTCCCAAACGCCGGGCTCTACGTTGTACGGCAACACAGATTTAATTGCCGATACGATCATGGCGTTGGATTGGATGGACACCTGGAAATACTATGCGACCAAGACGTCATATCAAAACTGGTGGGATTGGCAAATCGGCGTGCCGCTGGCACTCAACGACACGGTTGTGTTGATGTACGATCTGCTCTCTTCAACGCAAATTGCCAACTACATGGCGGCTGTCGATAGATTCGCGCCGACCGTAGACAAAACAGGTGCTAACCGCGTCTGGAAAGCGACGGCTGTCGGCATTCGCGCGGTCATTGTGAAAGACAGCGTGAAGATTGCTGCGACCCGGGACGGCCTTACTTCCGTGTTCCCGAATGTGGCGTCGGGCGACGGCTTTTACAATGACGGTTCCTTCATTCAGCATAATTACTTCGGATACACCGGTGGGTATGGGGCAAGCATCCTCATGGACTTGGCTAATTTGATGTACTTGCTCAGCGGTTCGACGTGGGCTGTGACGGCGCCGGAGCAATCGAATCTTTATCAGTGGATTTACAATGCGTATCAGCCTTTGCTGTACAAAGGGGCGATGATGGATATGGTGCGGGGCCGTGAAATTTCCCGGTACTATGCACAGGATCGCAACACAGGCCATCTGATTATGCAGGGCATCATTCGCGTATCGCAGTTTGCTCCCGCCACGGATGCGGCGGCTTATAAAGCGATGATTAAAAGCTGGATTTCATCCGAAAATTCACTTGGCACAGGGATTAATTTCTACGGGGACGCCAGCGTCAACATGATTGCATTGGCTAAAGCGATTATGGCGAATGCTTCAATTACGGCAGCGCCGGAACTTGTTAAATACCAGCAGTTTGCTGCGATGGACCGCGCTGTGTTCCTGCGTCCGGGCTTTGGTCTGGGCATCGGCATGTTCTCTACGCGAACCCAAAACTATGAGTCGATTAATAGCGAGAACGCCAAAGGATGGTACAGCGGTGCAGGTACGACGTATGTGTACAATAATGATCTTGATCAATACAGCGACAGCTACTGGCCAACGGTTGACAGTTACCGGTTGCCGGGAACGACGGTCATCTCGCAAACGGGTACCACGGCGCAATTCGGTACGAACAACTGGGTTGGCGGCACCGATCTGCTCGGCACTTATGGGACGACCGGCATGGCGCAGGGAGTTGCCTCCAATGCACTGACGGCAAAGAAATCCTGGTTTACGTTCGATGACGAAATCGTGGCTCTTGGTGCGGGCATTTCCAGCACCGACAACGCAACGATCGAATCGATTGTCGAGAACCGCAAGCTGAACAGCGCAGGCACGAACGCGCTTACGGTGAACGGCACAGCGCAATCGACGGCACTGGGCTGGGCTCAGTCGCTAACGAATGTAAACACGATTCACATGGCTGGCAATGTGGCTGGCTCCGACATCGGCTACTACTTCCCGACATCCCCGACGATTCAAGCGAAGCGGGAAGCGAGAACCGGCAACTGGAAGCAAATTAATTCCAGGGCATCAACGCCTTCCACACCTTACACACGCAATTATTTGACGATGTGGTTCGATCACGGGGTGAACCCGACGAATGCTTCGTATCAATATGTGATTTTGCCGAATAAAACAAGCGCTCAGGTGACCAGCTACGCCAGTAATCCGAATATCTCGGTGCTGGAGAATTCCAACGATGCGCAGGCGGTTAAAGAAAATACGCTGAATGTCGTTGGCGTCAACTTCTGGAACGATGCGGTGAAAACGGTCGGCGGCATTACGTCCACCAAGAAGGCGTCTGTCATGACGAAGGAGACGGCAAGCGATCTGAGCGTCTCCGTCTCTGATCCGACCCAGGCGAATACCGGCAGCATTCAGATCGAAATCAATAAAGCTGCAACCGGCACCATTTCTGCAGATGCCGGCGTTACGGTGACACAGCTCAGCCCAACGATTAAATTTACGGTAAATGTCGGGGCGTCTAAAGGCAAATCGTTTAAGGTGAAATTCGACTTCACCGGTACGGTTACACCGCCGACGCCGCCAGCTGGCACTACGGTGATCGTCGATAACGCTGGCTCCGGCGTGACGAAAGTCGGATCCTGGACGACGGCCTCAACGGCAACCGACAAATATTTGACGAACTATGTGCATGACAGCAACACGGGTCAAGGCACGAAGAGCGTGACGCTGACGCCGACGCTGACAGGCGCAGGCAACTACAACGTGTACATGTGGTGGCCTGCGCACGCGAACCGTGCGACGAACATTCCAGTGGATATTGGATATGACGGAGGCAGCACGACCGTGACCATCAATCAGCAGCTGAACGGCGGCCAGTGGAACCTGTTGGGCACGTTCCCGTTTGCTGCAGGCTCGGGCGGGTATGTGAAGGTTCGCAACGATGGCGCGAATGGGTATGTCACCGTGGATGCGGTGAAATTCGATCCGGTGCCTTAATATCCGGGCACGGCTGCACGGCTCCACTATCCGCTTCCGTATTTGATGACGAGCGAACTGCACGAGAAGAAGCCCCTTCGGGCTTCTTTTTGCAGCTTTGGGGAGGGAAGAACCCCCCTTGCCAACAAGGATCTTTATCTTCTTCCGAACCGTATCGATTCATGCTAACATGAAGGGACAAAGCCGTGTGCGGCTAGGGGTTAGGGGGGCATCATGAAGCCGAAGAAGATCTTTTTACCGCTGCGCTCAAAGTTTATCTTTCTGTTTTTCATGCTAATTACGATCCCCTTTTTGTTAAGCGGTTACATGACGTATCGACTGTATTCTCAGAACGTTGAAGCCGATGCCAGGGCGTATACCCGGCAAATTATCGACCAAATTACGATCAACCTGGATCGTTATATCAAAGACATGGATCGGCTGACGCTAGCGCCCTATTACGATAGCAATGCGACGGAAATTCTGAACGCCCACCTCTCAACTAACCACACGAACGGCTATGTCAAGACGGATGAAAATCTCAAAATGAACTTCATGATCACGTCGCTCGCCATCGATCGGAATGAAATTCAAGGCATTATGATTTTCAGCAATGACGGCATCATTTTCAGCAATCTGCAAGAAAGCATCTCGCAGAACTGGGATTATGCCTCGAACCGCTGGATGGATGAGGTCGTCAGGGCCGACGGCGGGCTCGTGGTCATTCCGCCCCACCAGGTGAATTACTATTTTGGCGAAAATAAAACAGTGGTCTCCATCGCCCGTGTCATCCGGGACGCAACGACGACCAGCAAGCATCTCGGGATTGTAAAGATCGATCTCTCCGAGAAAGGGTTTGAGAAAATTCTTGCTTCCGCGTCTTTCAGCAAAAACAGCCACATCTACGTGTCCGATCGGCAGGGGCATCAGTTGTACCCGCTGCATGAAGATCCTGCGCAGTACGTCACGGACAACCACGTCTCGATGGTGGGTGAAACGTATCTTACCGCGGTCGAGCAGTCGGATTACACCGGCATGGTCGTCACCGGACTCATTCCGCAATCCGATATGCAGGCGGGGCCAAAGCAATTGATTCGGTTCACGATCCTCATCTCGCTAGGAGCGATTCTCGTTGCATATTTCATCGCAGGCATCGCGTCGGGAAGGCTCGTCAAGCCGATTCGGCATCTGCAAAGCAAGATGAAAAAAGTGCAAAAAGGCGACTTCACCGAACGAGCCAAAGTCACCACATACGATGAAATCGGGCAGTTGACGGAAGGTTTTAATGTAATGGTCATGGAAATCGAGCGTCTCGTCAAGGAAGTGTACGAGAGTAACCTGCGCGAGCGGGAGGCGGAATTTTATGCTCTGCAAAGCCAGATCAATCCACATTTTATTTATAATACGCTGGAATCAATTAACACGCTGTCCCTGCGCTCGCAGCAGTATGAGGTGTCGAGTCTTGTGGTGAATCTCGGGCGTTTACTTCGCTATACCGTCGACAAGAATGAAAAACACGTCTACCTCGGGGATGAGATCGCTTTTGTAGAGTCGTATTTGGAAATTCAGTCCTCACGGCTAGGACTTCAGCTGCGGACGGAATTTGATGTCGATATGGGGCATGAGTCGCTGCTGATTCCGAAGTTGATTTTACAGCCCTTGGTAGAAAATGTGATCGAACACGCACTGGGGGAAGAGCCGGTCACCGTGACGATTTCGACCGCGATGGAGCAGGAGGATCTTGTGATTCGCGTGCAGGATGACGGGGCAGGCATGACGGCCGAGCGCAGAGTGCAAGTGGAGAAGGGGATGTATGCCGGACAAGGACAAGGGCAAGCGTCTGCGAAGATCGCCCGCTTTGGCGAGAAAAAGAAGGAATTCGCGCTGCGCAATGTACACATGAGGCTCATCCTGCTGTACGGAGAAGGGTACGGCTTGTTTATTCGGGACGTGCTTGCCAGAGGCACGCTTTTTGAAATCAGAATACCTTTACGCTTTGGAGAGGAGGGCTGATGATGCTGAAAATTTTGCTTGTGGAGGATGAAGCGAATCTCCGTTCCCGGTTCCGCAGCCTGCTTGAGGATATGATCGGCGGGTGCAAAGTGGTCGGGGAAGCCTCAGGCGGCACCGAGGCGCTGGAATGGCTCAAATCGAATGCGGCGGACGCCGTCATCACGGACGTACGCATGAAGGATATGAATGGTATCGAGCTGACGCGCCGGCTCAAAGAGATCCTGCCTGCGATGCCGGTAGTGATCATTAGCGGGTATAGTGATTTTGCCATCGCCGTGGAGGCGATTCGCTATGAAGTGACGGCATATCTGCTGAAGCCGGTCGATCGTGTGGAGCTGACGTTGGTCATTCAGAAGCTCGCGCAAAAGGTAAAAAACAGCGCCCCAGCCGCAGCATCAGCCGGGAGCGCTAAAGAATCCGGCGCGGATGCCCCGGCCGGGGGCTCTCGAAGCGGCGACGCCGCCTTCGACAATGAGGAGCGGCAGATCATTCGTCGCGTCAAGGAGCTGATCGCGCTTCGGCTCGATCAGGATATTTCCTTGCAGTATCTGGCGGATCAGGTGAATTTGAACCACCGCTATTTGTCCGTGCTTTTTAAAACCGAAACCGGCATCAACCTCTCCGACTATGTCACGCAGTGCCGCATGGAGAAGGCTAAAGGCTTTCTCAAGCAGACGCAGCTGAAGATTCAAGACATTTCCCGGCTGTCGGGCTACCCGAACGCCAAATATTTTATGTCACTGTTCAAGCAGATGGTGGGCTGCACGCCGACGGAGTATCGGGAGCTGAGGGATTAGGCGGCGTAAATTCCCTTACTTAAGTAGGGACATCGGGGGAGGGAAGCGCATGTTCGTGAAGGGCGGTGAAGCCGATTATTCCTGGCTCTTTTCCTTGCGTGCCAGCCCCTTCAGTAGCTCCTCGACCAGCACCCCGTTAATTCGCAATCCACTAATCTCACAATCTGAAATGTCTACATTGCTTAAGTTACAGGCGGTTAGCTTCGCCCCGGTCAAGTTGCAGTTCTCAAAACGAACCGGCGGATGTTCCCCGGCAGGGTAAGGACCTTCGCCTTCTTTTGGCAAAATGACATCCCGAATCGTTGTGCCGTAAAGATGAACATTTGCAATAACGGCGTTGCTGTAATTTGCGCCCCTGATTTCACTGCCTGATAAATTTGCGTTGGTGATCCGGGTATTGGACATATTCACATCGTCCAAAGTCATGCCGCTCATGTTGGCGTTGACAATGTCCGTTCTGGCCAAGTTGACGTTGTTAAAACGAAGTGACTCTGCTTTCAATTTGTCGAACGTCGATTCCGAGATATCGGCCATTTCCAGATGAAGCTTTTCCACTTTTAGATTCATGTTGGCGACGACTCCTTTTTTTCAAAATTAGCTTGCATTCCTTCTATATTATCGTATTCGAAGCTAGTTTACTTGTAAATGCTTCCAACACGTTTGAGCTATCCCCCTGCAATGTCAGGCTAAGCCTGGTAGGTGCCGTGGTTGCGGGATCGCCTTTATTCAAACTTAATGAAAATTTGATGGAGAAGTTGTAAGTTTTACCATACGTGCCCATTGTATCGAGGATGATTCATTTGTATGTTTAATACAACGAGTGCATAGTCATATCATACTTAAGGGGATAATCGTCGCTTGATGAAACAATTACAATGGGATTGCGACTTTTTTGATGCCATACTATTCGGGCGCTACGTGATGGTGCTTCGGGACGGACGTATGGTCGGTGGCGGCATGGTGGCGGAGTTTAGGGATCAGGATGTGGTGGTTGGCCGCAACTGTTTTCCGCGTGACGGCACACATGCATTTTACTTTGCGCCGCCTCCGCAATGCGATGTTCCCGGGCCATGGGATCAATAATACGTCGCTGAGGAGCATGCAATTGCGAAACCGATGAAGATTCCTGCAGATTTGCAGGAATCTTCATCGGTTTTGACGCCAGATTAAGCCGGCTGGAAGACCAACGAGCACACATAAAGCCCCCCTCTCTAACCGCGAGAGGAGGGCTTTGTGTGTAACTGTACACTGGGCTTCTCAGCAAGTAAACGAATCGATGTTGCGCAGATCCACGCCGAAGTACATCCATGAGAATCCCGTCCAGCGGAAGCCGGCGATGGAGTGGCGTCCGACAAAAATCGGATAGTACCAGAACTGCTGGCCGTTGGTCAGCCACACGTAGGTGAAGCGGAACATACAGCGTGAGATGCCGCCTGGGTCCACGGCGAATACGCCTGGCGCTTTATGCGGCTTATGCGGCGTAAAGCTTGGCGGCGCCGAGGTTGGCGCTTGCCCTGCGCCCGGTGCTCCGGGAACGCCGGGACCTCCAGGGCCGCCTGGGAATGGCGGCGGAGGCGGGAATCCGCCTGGTGCACCCGGGAACCCGCCAGGGCCGCCAGGGAACCCGCCCGGCGCACCGGGAAATCCGCCTGGCATGCCTGGGAATCCGCCGCCGGGAAAGCCGGGCAATCCCAGATTGCGCGGATCGTATGCCGATACCCAGCCGTAGGCTGCAGGGACCGGATAGCCGTATGCGTAAGGACCCGGTTCCGGATAGTAAGCGGGATAAGCCGATTCCGGCGAGTTGTCGATGTCCGAAATAATCTCGAGATCGCGAAGTTCTTGCTGCTTTTTATTGTTCGATGCCATTCTTGAAGTCCTCCTTAGGTAGAAGCGGATTGTCGATACTTACTATATGCAGGGCGTTAGACGAATGTCACGGGGGGCTGCTTTGTTTTGCAAGGATGTTTTCATCTTCTTGTTTTGGTAATTTTAACCTACACGAGATAGTAAAAATTTAGGTGATATCTCCCATTCCTTTGTTGTAATTTGTCGTTTATAATAGAAAAATGGTACAATTTTCAAATAGATGGAGCGATAACTCGTGAGAGAATTAGTGGGCAAAGTGCTAAAGTATGACGTTACGACGAGTTACGGGTTAGTTTTAGTTCCCAGTCAGACGATGGTGCTGGAAGAGCATTTGGAGTTGTTCCGCCAACATCGCATTGACGTACTGGATATTGTAACCGTCAACATGCCGGATCATCGGCAGGAAGCAGCCGAGAAGCAGGATTCTTCACAGCGACTCGTACAAAAAGCGGCGCAGTATGCCAAAGATATTTTCGAACGCATTCAAACGCAGAAGAAAATTCCGCTGTTGGAAATAAAGAACGAATTGATCCCGATCGTTTCACAGGCTGCCGAGAATCCGGACTTGTTCCAGCTTTTTCAGGCGGTCAAGGCGAAGGATGAATATACACACCAGCATAATATCGGAGTTGGCGTCCTTTCCACGCTGATCGGCAAATGGATGAACCTGGAGGATACGGAAGTCGCTCTGCTCTCCCTGGCGGCAACGATGCACGATGTTGGCAAAATCAAAATTTCCCAAGAAATATTGATGAAGCCCGGCAAGCTGACGACGGAAGAGTACGAAGAAATCAAGAAGCATACGATTCTGGGCTACAACATGCTCAGGGAAACGGTCGGCATTAATTATCGGGTGGCGCTTGTGGCGCTGCAGCATCACGAGCGGGCGGACGGCAAGGGGTATCCGCTGCAGCTCAAGGACAGTCAACTGGATAAAATGAGCCGGATCGTCGCCGTTGCGGATGTGTTTCATGCGATGTCGTCGAAGCGACCGTATCACGAAATGATGCCTTTTTATGAAGTTGTCAGCCGGCTTAGAAAAGGTTTTTTCGGCGAGCTGGACCCGCACATCGTTTCTGTTTTTCTGAATAATATGATCAAAAATTTAATCGGACGACAAGTCCTGCTTACGGATGGCCGCTGGGGTGAAGTGGTGTATATTAACCCGTCGGACGATACGAAGCCATTGGTAAAAATCGAAAATATTTTCCTGGACCTTAGCCGCGAAAGGAATATACATATAAAGGAAGTTGTGATATGAATCAGCAAATATCCTACGAGCAAGAGGTTTTGCAGCATTTTTACGCGAACTACGGGCTGACGCAGCGGGAGACGGAAATTCTGGGCTTGCTGGCTGCGCACGGCTACACGAACAAAGAGATTGCGGAAAGCTGCTGCATCAGCGAGAAAACGGTAAAGATTCATCTTGCCAACATTATGGGTAAAATCGGCATCAGCTCTATGCGCAAGCTGCTGGCGATGCTGCTTCAGCAAGCGTTGAACGTGTCGAAGCTTGGGACGAACGAGTCGGCAAGGGTTGCTTCGGCGGGGATGAGGTAAAGTGCTAGCTGAACATACATAACGTAAAGCCTCTTCGATAAGATCTGGGCAACACCAAACCTGGAGGAAGCTTTCTAAGAGATGAAACGCAATAAAGGAGCCGCAGGCGTAGACAAAGTGACCATAATGGCATGTGAAGCGGAGTTTGAGAGCCATGTACAAGCCCTTCCAGTACTATGCTAGTTACAGCCTTACCCAGCGGGAATCAGAAATCTTGTCTTTGCTGGCGACATATGGTTACACCAACAAAGAAATTGCGGAAAGCTGCTGTATCAGCGAGAAAACTGTAAAAATCCATTTGGCAAATATTATGGGGAAAATAGGCATCAGCTCGATGCACAAGCTGCTTGTGCTTCTCCTCGCAGCAAGCTTTGCATGTATTAAAGCTTGGATCAAGTGAGTCTGCGCGAATGGTTTCGGCAGGGATGTAGACGAGGAGCCATAGACGAAATACTTTGAAAAAAAGCCCTTTAAAGATCTTAAACAAGGGTTTTTTTTCAGTTTGTATTTAAACGTATAAATATTTAATAAAACACTTGTTTTTGTATCACTCTAATGATACGATATGTATCATGCAATGCTCTACAAATAAGAATTAAAAAACTATTAATTTAGGGATGGGGGGCGATTGGACTTAGCTCTAAAATTAATTGGTTGTGCTTAGTCATACCATGTTAGTTACATTTTGTATCAATAATTTATAAAGAGGAGCGTTGATTCATGCAAGTGGTACAACCGATTCGTGATCAAGAAAAGATTGCACAAATGCAAGAGATATTAATTAGGCAATCCCATCGAGACTGGCTCCTATTTACAATTGGCATTAATTCCGGGTTACATTTAAGCGATTTATTAACTTTAAAGGTGTTAGATTTAAAGGGTAAGAGTAAAGTCAGTATACGGGAGGAGAAGACAGGGAAAGAAAAGACTTTTAGTATTAATGCCAATCTTACTGAGTCTATTTTAGATTATGTCAAGTATATGGATGATAATGATTATGTTTTTCCTTCAAAGCGAACTGGAAAGCCAATCAAGCGTATTCGTGTGTACCGTATACTAAATGAAGCTGCGAAGCAGATCGGACTCCAAGATATAGGTACACATACTTTACGAAAAACTTATGGTTACCATTACTATCAACGGACGAAAAATATTGCTGTTCTTCGTGATTTGTTTAATCATTCTGCCCCATCGGTAACATTGCGTTATATTGGTGTTCATTTAGATAAACAGGCTGAAAATCTGTTAGTAGCATGTAACAACTAGTACAATTAATCTAGAGAGCGTTCAGCCCTTACAAAGGCAATAAAACGCCGCGCTTCATCCGGAGATAGCTTTTTCCCATCTATAGTTAATGCGAATTTTTCCATAATCTTTTCATCAGAAAGTTCTAAATTATCAACGAAATCACGTACTTCTACATCGAGTGTACGATTTGATTGATTCGTTCTTCCCAATAAGTAATCAATAGATACATGAAAGAAAGAAGCAATTTTATTAAGTGTCGTATAGTCTGGTTCTCTACGTGAAGTCTCATAATGTGATAGTGAAGCTCTTGAAATACCCAGCTTACTTGCCAAATCTTCCTGGGTGAGTGCATGCCGTTCTCTCAGAAGGGCAATTCTGTCCCCGTATTTTGTCATTGTTTATTTCCTCATCTTTCCATATAAATAATATTAGTTTATCCATTAAGTAAGACTTATTATACCAGTGTTTAAGTAGATATGAAAATGAAATATGCCATTTCGTAGTTAATTCTATGCTTCACAAAATTCAAAACTAGAATCTCCATCATTGAAAAAAGGAAGCTGAGTGTATGGGCAATAACTTTATCAGAAGTCGAAAATTCGACCTTAAAAATGAGACATTGATCTATTCCCATATTAGAATTGTAGAAATTAATAATAAGCGGGTGGAATCCAACTCGTCTCAAGTGATTCTAACTGAAATTACTTCGAGGGGGTTGCGATTTTTATCGCCATTGGTACTGCCACTCAGTCGGCATGTCACTTGGAGATTTCAATTAACATTGCATGAGATGACTTTTTCTGTCGAGGGCATTCTTGTAAATGTAAATCCATGTGAAGATGGAACTGAATACGAAGTGGAATGGAAAGGTGGCCTAGAATTAGGTCGTCTTGTCTTATCATTTTTTATTCAACCACAACCAGTAAGTACACATGCCTATGAGAGTTATACTTATTGTAATGAATATCGTACAGTTGAAGGAAATAAATCGACTTACTATGTCAATGATTTGTAAAAAGGGCAAGAGGAAAGAGTGGAAATTATGCAAGTAATAAAAGTAATATTACGTTCCATGAGATGGATCATACCTCTCATGGTTGTTATGTTGCTATTGCTGTATTTTACAAAGGATAAGTGGTTGAATGTTCTAGGGTACAAATTAATCGTTGCTGACAATGTCATTAGTAGTGATGTCATTATTTTGCTCGGTGGAGAGGGGGATTTTTCAGAGCGGTCAAGAAAAGCTGCTGAATTGTATTTGGATGGATACGCTCCGAAGGTACTGTTAACTGATGGAACATTTGATTACAAACATGATATGGAAATTAATAAAATGCTCTCAAGAGTTGAAACCTTAGGGATACCTAAAAAAGCTATTCTTCTTGAGAAACAGTCTCAAAATACCTATGAAAATGCTAAATATTCGAAGGAAATACTTCTTCAACAAAATATGAAGAAAGCATTGGTAGTTACTTCAGATTGGCATACACTTCGAACTCGGTTAACCTTCAGAAAAGTGTTCAAAGAGTCTGATGTTGAATTGCACTTTGTAGCAGCTCCTTCTGAATATACGTTTGACCAATGGTGGACACATCATGATACCAAAGAAAACGTTCCACTAGAGTGGGTAAAAATAGTTTATTACAAATTAATAAATCGGGCGTGAGCAAAAAGGTCTTGTAAATCAAGACTTTTTTGCTATGAATGTTAAGTTGAATGCTAATTCTGCATCATGTTAGGAGAGAGTATAATTTGAAGTTATTACTATTCGGTGTGCAAGTCGTATTTTTATGGATATTCGTACTCGCATCCAACGAAGCAAGAGCAGAAAGTAATGTTACGGTTCTTTTTGATCATGAAGAGATGCAGTTTGAGGTCAGTCCTTTTATTGAGGAAGGAAGTACACTTGTTCCGTTTCGATCGATTTTTGAAAAAATGGGCTTTGACGTTTTCTGGAATGAAGAAGAACAGACGGTTACAGGAGAAAAGGTTGGACTACGGATCACATTGCCGATCAATAGCTCCATCGCTTATGTGAATGATAAACCGATCAAGCTCCAAATACCTGCAAAAATAGTGGATAATGTGACAGTTGTTCCGCTTCGTTTTATTAGTGAAAATAGTGGCTATTCGATTAATTGGGATTCCGATACTCGAATTGTTAGCATTCAAACCCCGGATAATATCCTACCAGATCAATTAAATCCGTTAGGCATTGTTGCTTTTAATGTAAAGCAATTTGGAGCTAAAGGTGATGGCTTAACCAATGATACACAAGCCATTCAAACTGCATTACAACAAGTATCTATAAAAAATAGCACGTTATTTCTACCAAGTGGTACTTACCTTATCGATGCAACTCAAAAACTAACGGTCAGTTCTAATACCAAAATATTTGGAGAGGGGGCTACAACGGTCTTAAAGGCGAAATCAGATGAGGAATTTGGAAGTAATTTATTAACCATTTCCGGTGATTATATTGAAATAAGTCATCTTACCTTGGATGGAGATCAACGGGCGATTAATATTGTGTTAGTTGATTCAAATAGCTCCAATATAATCGTAAGTAACTGTGTCATTGAAAATGCTTCCCAGAGTAGTGACCCCTCTCGAGACGATTATAATGAAGTAGTAAGTGGTGTAACAATTTATGGGAATACTACGGATATAACGATTGATCATACAGAAATAAAAAATATGAAAGCTATTCATGAGAATCAAGGTAGTTTGGTGGCTAGAGGTATTTATCTGACGGAAAATAAGTCGGGATGGCATGAAAAGGCTGCTATGCATGTTTCCATCATCAATAATTTCATCCATGATATTGGTCCAGCAGATGATGGAGATGGCATTTTTTATGAAGATCCAAACTTAAGTCGTGATGTTAAAGAAGACACGAATAGCAAAATTTCAAATAATAGATTTGAAAATTGCGCAAAGAGGGCCATTAAAATAAACGCCCAAGGCGTCCAAATTATTGGTAATCAAATCATTAACAATTATTTGAACAATAACTATTACAAAGGTAAAGACGAAGGAAGCCTAGCTCCAGATATGTATGCGGGCATAAGTATTTATGCAGATAATACTATGATTTCTGATAATATTCTCCAGGGAGTAGGAAGTTATTATGCGGGGATTGAAATTGCAGCGGAACGAATGGTTAGTCATGTCATAATCAACAATAATAAAATTAAAATGGGTGCGACTAGTAATCAAAAAGGGACAACGGGTATTCGAATTGGATACGTGGATTATTTTACAATAAGTAATAATGAGTTGGAAAATGGGGGAACCGGCATTTGGACTTGGCAGAGCGCCTCAAATGGCATCATAAAAGGAAATAAAATTAATATGCCTCGTGGCGGGGGAATCAATTTAGAGACATATCTGCCAAACAACTATAAGAGAAATATTGAAATCAACAATAATCATATTCATGCAAGTGATTATGATGTAAATCGTGCCTAGTAAAGGAAGAAGAGGCCAGCTCTAAGCTGGCTTCTTTTCTTTTTACTAGAAACTAAATTTTAAGAGATCAATGTCATAGAGTCATTGGCCGCGAGCAAATGGCGTTTTTGTGCATAAGCTGAATTACAGCATGAATTGTCATAAGACATGAATGCTAAAAAATGAAAAAAGGAGATGAATGGAGCATGGCTGATGCAGAAATGCAAAAGGCGCTGGATAATGCTTTCGTTAATGGAAAACCATTTTATGTTATTATTCCCGATGATGGTGCGTATATCTTCGATGGTAAGCAAACAACCAAAGTAGCAACCCCGGCAGTTGTTACGCCACCTGACCCAACAACACCAACGACACCAACGGGAAAGATATATAATGTTGGGAATTATAGTACAGTTAAACAGGCTTTAGATGCCGCGGCTGTCACTGGTGGAACGGTTGTATTCCCCGCAAATGGTCAATATACCATCGCTACAGGAGCTCCCTTAGCTATTGCAGCTAACGTTAGTGTACAGGGTAATGGATCCACCATTAAGATGACAGGAAACGGTCATGCAGCCGAAGTAATCGGAATTAAGGGCAGTAATGTAGCGATCGATAAACTAATTGTCGACGGGAATAACCTAAGTAAGACTGGAATAACGCTCTATGAGAACATATCCAACATTAAAATAACAAACAGTACAATTAAGAACATCACGCAAGGCGGGAATTATTCAACGGATCTTGTCGCTGGTGTTATGATAAAAACTGGAATCGTTGGTGTACTCTTAGATGCCAATACGATTACAAGTGTTCGAGCCAAAAATGCACCAGCTGTGTCTCGAGGAGTCATGGTTTCGAGCTACAATGGTACGATTGCCAAGAACGTGACGATCAGTAATAATTCGATTTCGGGTATTTATCCAAAAGATGACGCTGATGGCATCTACTTCGACTCAAGTACCACCTTATCTAACTCCGTAATAAGTGGCAATACATTTGAACGGGTTGCAAAACGTGGCATTAAAATTTCAACGCCAGGCATTACCGTTTCAAATAACCATATCATAAATTCCTTCTTGAATAATAATCAATATGTGGCGAGTAATCCCGTACCAGGGATAGATATGTATGCAGGTATATCTGTATATGCCAACGATGTCGTTGTAAGTGGCAACAACATAGATGGAGTCGGCAGCTTTTATGGTGGCATTGAGGTCTCAGCCGAAACAATGGTAGACCGTATTAAAATAACAAATAATACGGTTGCGATGGGAGCAGGCTCAAACCAAAGTGGTACAAGCGGAATGCGAATTGGTGATATCGCAAATTTCGAAATTTCAAATAATAAAATAGTGCGAGGCAGTAATGGAATTTGGACGTGGCAGGGAGTTCAGAATGGTACAATCACCGGCAATGATATTAGTGAAGTTGATTATGGGATTCAGTTTAGTACTTATGTAACGGGTAAACCATTCTCCAATGTGAAAGAGAGTAATAATAAAATTCAGGCGAGAAAGGCCGCGATCGTATATCGTTAAAGAGACGGTGAACTTTACCGTCTTTCTTCATTTTACAGCTAAAGTCAACTGTTGACATGTTACGAAATGTATCGTAAAGTAAACGAGTGAATGATACAATTTGTTACGTTCAGGTGCCAATTTAGATAAGAAGGGTGAAAAATGAGACGCAAAACCATTTGTTATTTTATTGCTTCTTTAGGACTCGCAGGTAGTTGCTGGATCTATTTGAGCTTTGAGCCCAATCGTCACTTTCAAGGAAGTGAATTACCTATATTATCTACACCGAATGTGCAATCTACATCGTTAAATCAATCTAATCAACCAGATGCGAATATTGTAGTAGATCCTGCATCAACGTCGACGGGTATTCAAGAAAAACAAGAAGAAAAGCAACAAGAAAAGCATGCATCTTTTAACGTGCTGATCCTAGGTACAGATGCAATTGGGGACGAAGACTCTCGTTCAGATGTTATTATTGTAGCGCATGTCATGCCAAATGAGAAAAAGGTTGCCATCGTATCTATTCCGCGCGATTCGAGAGTGCTTGTTGAAAGCGTCGGTTATACCAAAATCAATCATGCGCATATCGTGGGGGAACTTCGCGGAGGGAATAAAGAAGGAACTCAATTGGTGCTTCAAACGGTAAGCACATTTCTCAATATCCCAATTAATTATTACATAAAAACAAATTTCAAGGGTTTTATCAACATAATTGATGAAATAGGTGGTATCGATATTGAAATACCGGAGGATATTTATTTAGGGGAGTCGTCACTGTTGCTGCATCAAGGCACACAACATATTGATGGATTGACAACCCTAAGTTTGGTACGTGAAAGACATTCGTTGCAAGACGGCGATTTCGGAAGGCAAATTCACCAATCTCAGGTGCTAAAAGAAGTTGCGGTAAAATTACTGCAACCCAATCAACTTCCCAAGCTACCTAAGCTGCTTACATTAGCTAAGAAAGATATCTCAGATACAAATTTTTCTGATGGAGATTTGATTAGTTTAGCTTGGCTTTTAAAGGGAGTAAAAACATCCGATTTTAGTTATATTCAAATTCCTGGACAGTCAAGTTTGGAAATGGATCCACTGGTTAAGAGTACTGTTTGGTATTGGATTCCGGATATGCTTAAAGTGAAAGAAATCTCTGAAGAATTCCTTCAAAGTGAATGAAATTAATATACATGTCTTTGTGGTGATACGAAATGTATTTAATTTAATGCAAAGTAGTGCTTGACTAGATACGTTTTGTATCGTATCCTTAAATTGTGAATGATACAAAATGTTTCGGTGACTAGATGTACGTATCCGTTTTGTATCATGAATGACATGCTTATTTGGGTAAACCAAGAGGCTAGTACCTTGAAAGGGTGGACGAAGATGGCAATTTTAATCACTGGCGGCTGTGGATTTATAGGGGCTCATACTAGTGTCGAGATGCTAAATGCTGGTTATGATATTGTCTTGTTCGACAATTTTAGCAACAGTCAGCCAGAAGTTCTTCGAAGAATCTACGAAGTAACAAACGAGAATTTACAATTCTATCAATTAGATATGCGGGATAAAGAAAGGCTTGAAAAAGTATTCATGGAAAATCGTATTGATGCTGTAATCCATTTGGCAGGGCTGAAAGCAGTTGGAGAGTCCATTCATCTGCCACTCAAATATTATGATAATAATATTAATGGAACAGTAACACTGATCGAAATGATGAAAAAGCATAATGTCAAGAAACTAGTGTTTAGCTCATCAGCGACCGTATACGGATTGAAAGCACAAGTTCCGATATCTGAAAGCTCTCCTTTGGAAGCTACCAACCCTTACGGCCGTTCGAAATTGATGGTTGAAGAAATACTGAGGGATCTTTATATATCCGATAACGAATGGAGCATTATTCCTTTAAGATACTTCAATCCAGTGGGAGCTCATCAAAGTGGACGTCTTGGGGAATATCCAAATGGTACCCCCAATAATCTGGCCCCTTACATTACGCAAGTTGCTGCTGGGAAGTTAAGGGAGATGAGCATTTTTGGAAATAACTATCCGACGCCAGATGGAACCGGCATTCGAGATTATCTCCATGTAACAGATTTAGCACTAGGCCATGTTAAAGCGATTGAGAAAGTAATGTCTGGTGTAACCGGAGTAAATGCTTACAACTTAGGTACAGGCAAAGGGTATAGCGTGCTTGAGATGATTCAAGCATTCGAGCAAATCATTGGAAAGCATATTCCTTATTCAATCGTTGACCGTAGACCTGGCGATGTGGCAATCTGCTATGCCGACCCTACAAAAGCGAAGGCTGAGTTAGGTTGGGAAGCTCAGAAAGGTCTTGAAGAAATGTGTATGGATGCTTGGCGTTGGCAAGTGAATAATCCAAACGGTTATGAAAGTTCATTTGAACTGGAAAGAAGCTGGGTATAAATTATTGGCTGGAGATCATATGGAAAAATTACAAGGACAATTTGTCATATCACTTGATTTTGAAATGTATTGGGGAATTCGAGATATCTATTCGCTTCATCGGTATGATAAGGAGATGTCTGGCGAAAGGCAATTAATTCCCAAGCTCCTTACATACCTAGAGGAAAACGAAATTCATGTGACCTGGGCTATTGTGGGACTATTATTTTTTGAAAATTACGACGAACTTGCGAATAACTTGCCTGTCATGAAGCCTGAGTACTCTTCGCCTGAACTGTCGCCTTATCCTTACATAAAGAATGGGAATGTAGGATTAAATGAGTTGCAGGATCCTCATCATTATGCGCCTTCGTTGATCAAAGCTATTAAAGAGACTCGAAACCAACAGATCTCAACCCACACTTTTTCTCATTATTATTGCTTAGAGCGGGGACAATCCTTAGAGCATTTTGAAGCGGATTTAAAGGCTGCTGTAAGAATTGCCGAAAAAAAAGGACTGAAACTGAAAAGTATTATTTTTCCCAGAAACCAAGTCAATGACAATTACATTAACGTGTTAAAGAAATATGGCATTCTTTCTTACCGAGGTAATCCATCACATTGGATTTATAAAAAAGGTTACTCCAGATCAGACTCCATGGTGAAACGGATTTTTCGATTGGCTGACTCCTACATCAACATTTCAGGACACAATTGCTACGCTATGCATGAGCTGCAGAAACAAATTCCTCTTAACTTACCTGCTAGTCATTTCCTAAGACCCTATTCTCAGAGAACGAATTTGTTGGAGACTTTAAGATTAAAGCGAGTGCTGTCTAGTATGACTTATGCTGCTCAGCGAGGACTTGTATACCACCTCTGGTGGCATCCTTACAATTTCGCCAATGACGAAGATGCCAATATGGCAGCTTTTCAGCAAATTATAGAGCATTTTAAAAGGCTTCAAAAGCAATATGGCATGGTAAGTACGAGCATGGAGGAGTTATGCGAAAAGGTGCTAGGAACTCAGCATAATCAAGAAGTTCTAACCATGAGTCAAAAAATGAGAGAGGTGAGGTAATGGGAGAACAGATTCTTATCGCGATTCGTAGACATTTTATCGTGTTTCCAATCATATTGATTTGCTTTGTCGCTGCAGGATTCTCATTAAATACGGTGCTTCAACCCGAATATCAAGCAAAATCGACATTGATTGCTAATTTTGATAGATCTGATAATCTTTCAAACAAATATAATGAACTGCTTGCTAACCAAATGTTAACAACCACATACCAGGAAGCTATACAAAGTCTATTTATCGCAAACATTGTAAAGTCAAAGCTTTCGAGCAATTTAACTCCAAGTGAATTGTTGAAAAAAGTCCAAGTGAAGACGGATCCTGGTGCTTTAATTTTATCGATTTACGCGAATGCGAATGATGCGAATCAGGCTGTTGCTATCGCAAATGCGTTTGCGGAATCCTTTGTAAGTAACTCAACGCTAATTCTTAATCAAGCTAATGTGAATGTGTTAGACCTTGCTGTTTATGAGAATTCTTCTACGCCGGTCAAACCGAAGAAAATGTTTAATTTAGCAGTAAGCTTTTTTATAGGTTTCTTCGCAGCTGCAAGCTTTAGCCTATTTTTAGAAAAGAAACGATTAAAAAAAGTAAAAAAAAAAGATCGTTTACCGAATTTTCGCTTAGAGACGCAAGTTAAAAGGGAGATTTCCACCCAGTTGGAGGGTAAGTTATGATTCATTTTGCCATAGTTGGTTGTGGCCATATCGCTAACAAACATATTGAAGCAATTAATAAAATTGGAGAAGCCAGACTAGTTGCAGTTTGTGACACGAACCTGATGAGATTGCAGGAGTTATCCGCGAGCTTACAAATTGCCTGTTTTACAGATTTAACAGAAATGCTGGCAAGCTTACCTGAGATTGATGTGGTATGTATTTGCACACCAAGCGGACTGCATGTCAAGCATGCAATCGCTGCAGCCAAAGCGGGGAAGCATCTAATTATTGAAAAACCAATGGCCATGACATTGGAAGACATTGATCTCATCATAGATGCGGCTTCTCAGCATGATGTGAAGATAGCTGTCGTCCACCCCAACCGTTTTCGCCCTGCTGTGCAGAGATTGAAGTGGGCTCTCGACAAGGGGGTGTTTGGAAAAATCAGTCATATCAGCGCAACATTGAGATGGAACCGAGATCAAGCGTACTACGATCAATCCATATGGCGCGGAACACGGAGTATGGATGGTGGTGTACTTATGAACCAAGCTATACACAGTCTGGATCTATTGCAATGGCTATTCGGTTCTATTACTCAAGTGAAGGCGATGATTGATACACGTATTCGAAACATCGAGTCAGAGGATGTTGCGGTAGCAACACTAAGATTCGCCAATGGTTACCTAGGCGTTGTTGAAGCCGCGACAACGATCTATCGTGCCAATTTAGAAGAATCCATCAGTGTTTTCGGCGAAGAGGGCTATGCCATTATTGGCGGGCCTACGGCGAGCTGGATCAAACAATGGAACTGTGCTAAGTACCCCGCAGAGGAAGTTAATGAATGGATCAAACAAGTAGAAGCAGATCCTATCGGCACTTCAGGCCATCAAGCCATTCTTAACGATATGGTTGAAGCCATTTATACGAATCGTCAACCAATTGTATCTGCTGCAGATGGAAGAAGTGCTGTGAAATTAGTGCTTGAAATCTGTGAAGACGGGCTGAGAAATATGCCGACAAGAGAAATAGGAGGGTTCGTATGCTAATGGATACGCAAAGTGTTGTTGATAATCATAGCAAGACACTCATCAATAAATTTGAAAATAAAACGGCTGTCATTGGTGTGATTGGACTTGGGTATGTAGGTCTTCCACTTGCCGTTGAGAAAGCCAAAGCAGGCTATAAAGTCATTGGTTTCGATGTACAAGTAACGAAAGTAGATATGGTGAATGCAGGTATTAATTACATTGGAGACGTTATTGACGAAGATTTGCGAGTCATTATCGAAGAAGGACGCTTACAAGCGACCACGGACTTCGCATTTTTAAGCGAGGTGGATGCAGTCGCCATCTGTGTGCCGACCCCGCTCGATATTTACCAACAACCGGATACAAGCTACGTGGTAAATTCAGCCAAAGCGATTTCAGACTATTTGCATCAAGGCATGCTAGTTGTTCTTGAAAGTACAACATATCCAGGGACAACAGAAGAGCTTGTTAAACCTATTTTAGAACAAAAGGGTTTACGCTGTGGTGTGGATTTCTTCCTAGCCTATTCTCCTGAGCGTGTTGATCCCGGAAATAAATTTTTTAGCACAAAGAATACACCTAAAGTGGTTGGAGGCGTGACCGAGGCATGTTTACAAACAGCAGTTGCGCTCTACCAAGAAGTGCTAGAAGGTGATGTACATACGGTCTCCAGTCCTTCCGTAGCTGAAATGGAAAAAATTTATGAGAACACGTTTCGGCATATCAATATTGCTTTAGCCAATGAAATGGCAATCTTATGTGATCGTATGGGTATTAATGTATGGGAAGTCATTGATGCAGCCAAATCCAAGCCATATGGATTCATGGCATTTTATCCTGGACCAGGGCTAGGCGGCCATTGCATCCCGATCGATCCATTTTACCTGACATGGAAAGCAAGAGAGTTTAATTATCATACGAGACTGATTGAATTAGCGGGCGAAATTAATAATGCGATGCCAGAATTCGTTGTAAAGAAGATTGGTGAAATTCTAAATGCGCAAAGTAAATCCATTAATGGTTCGACGGTATATCTGTTAGGTGTTGCGTATAAGAAGGACATTGATGATTATCGAGAATCTCCCGTACTTCACATTATTGAAGAGCTGGAGAGCAGAGGAGCACAAGTTATTCTAAGTGATACGTGCATTCGGTCCTTTAAACATCACAATCGCCATTATGAATGCGTGGCTGTCACAAGCGAGCGATTAACCGAAGCCGATATCACCGTCATTACCACGGACCATACACAATTTGATTACGAGTTAATTGGCAGCACGGCTTCGATTGTATTTGATACGAGAAATGCAATGAAGCATTGCAAGAAGCCGGCTCAGTATTTCCTATTATAGTGGGGAGCGTAGAGAATGACTTATTTCAAGCATGAGTCAGCGATTGTAGATGAAGGTGCAAGCATTGGTGAAGGAACGAAGGTGTGGCACTTTTCACATGTAAGCAGCACTTCTGTCATTGGTAAGAGCTGCAGTTTAGGACAGAATGTGTTCGTTGCGAATCATGTAGCAATTGGCAATGGCGTGAAAATTCAAAACAATGTTTCTGTTTATGAAGGTGTCGTTCTTGAGGATGATGTGTTTTGCGGGCCAAGTATGGTCTTCACGAATGTCAAAACACCAAGATCCGCATTCCCGCGAAACACACGTGATGATTATTACATAACGACTGTTAAAAGAGGAGCGTCCATTGGTGCTAATGCAACAGTTGTCTGTGGCGTAACGATTGGCGAATGGGCCTTTATCGCTGCTGGGGCTGTTGTTACGAAAGATGTCCCGTCTTATTCTCTCCAAGCAGGTGTTCCTGCAAGAAGAATAGGCTGGGTATGCGAGTGTGGTCACAACTTAACAATGAACGGGTATGCGGCGGACTGCCCAGAATGCGGTCGAAGATACCGATTACATGATGGAACATTATCGAAAGTATCGGAGGAATAGCCATGTTATCAATGAAATCGGTGCCTGTCCTTGATTTAAGTTACGAAATTAAAGAGCTCAAGCCTCAGCTGATGCAAGCGTTTGAAGATGTTTTAGATGCGGGAACATTTATTATGGGACCTAATGTTAAAAAGTTTGAACAGGAAGTGGCAGATTACTTAGGTGTTAAATACGCAATCACTTTAAATTCTGGAACGGATGCTATCATAATTGGTCTACTTGCTGCCGGAATAGGTCCTGGCGATGAAGTTATTACAACACCATTCACTTTCTTTGCCACGGCGGAAGCGATAAGTCAAGTTGGAGCAACACCGGTCTTCGTAGATGTGGATGAACTCACGTACAATATAGACTTGTCACAGCTCGAAGCTGTTATTACGGAACGAACAAAGGCAATCATTCCTGTTCATCTGTTCGGTCATCCTGTTGATATGGGGTTGCTCCTGGAAATAGCCAACAAACATCAACTGCTTGTCATTGAAGATACCGCTCAAGCGTTTGGGGCGGAATATCACGGACAAAAGGTAGGGACGATTGGTGATATCGGCTGCTTCTCTTTCTTTCCATCCAAGAATTTAGGTGCATATGGGGATGGTGGATTGTTAGCTACGAATAATGAAGAATTCGCAGTGAAAGCAGCCATGCTTAGAGTACATGGCTCCAAGAAGAAGTATTTTAACGAGATCATTGGATATAATTCTAGGCTTGATGAAATGCAAGCAGCAGTTCTACGCGTAAAACTGCCGCATATTGACAAATGGAATGAGGGCAGGCGGCAAGCTGCGAATACTTACAAAGCGATGTTAAGTGAAGTGAACGGCATTGTTCTTCCCGAGGAAGCCGGTTATGCCAAGCATGTGTATCATCAGTACACAATTCGGGTTAACGAAGGAAAACGGGAACAGGTTCAAGCGAAGTTAGAACAGATAGGTGTAAGCACGATGATCTACTATCCTGTTCCTGTTCATAAGCTTCCGGTTTATCGGGCAATGGGAGCTCAGATGCCGAAGGCAGAGAAATTAGCCAGTGAAGTATTATCATTGCCAATTTGGCCGCAAATTGACCCTCAAATTCAAAGCTATGTAAGTTCAAAGTTGATCGAATCACTGTGAATGGAGCGTACTATGAAATTTCTCAAGGGGCTATCTTTGGACCAGTTTATGCGCAATGTCGTTATTTTGGCGAGGGGAACGGTGCTGAGTCAAGTCATCATTCTGGTGACGTTACCTTTATTAACTCGTCTATATAGCCCTGCTGATTTCGGCATTTTCTCTGTATATATTTCGATTATTTCAATTGTACTCGTTATTGTCTCTTTATCCTATGAAATTGCGATTCCCTTGCCGGATAACGATCGAATCGCCTCAAGCCTCGTCAAGCTATCCTTATTATTATGCGTGATCATTAGTATCGTTGGTGGAATTGGCTTTTATTTGTTGCACGCCCAGTTATCACGATGGTTGGATGAGCAGGATATGCAGAACTATGTTTGGTTGTTCGCGCTAAGTTTATTCGGTGCAGGATGTCACCAAATCTTAAATCTGTGGTCTGTTCGAAAAGAATACTTTAATCAACTCTCTCGCACGAAATTTATGCAAAGCATCAGTCAAGTTTCCTCGCAATTCCTCTTAAGTTTTACAAGCTGGGGTGCGCTAGGCCTTATTATCGGTGAACTGCTCGGTCGCGTGACGGGCGTACATTCGCAGTGGAAGCTATGGCGTAAAGATGTTCAGAGGGATAATCTTCGATCGACATGGATGGAAATGAAAGATAGTGCTCATCGGTATCGAAGGTTTCCGCTCCTCTCGAGCTGGTCGAATATTCTTAATAGTATTGGTTTGTATCTCCCAAACATCATACTGGCTGCTTTGTACGGCCCGGTTATTGCGGGACTTTTCACAATGGGACAGCGGTTCCTGGGAGCACCGATCACACTGATTTCCCTTTCAATTAATCAAGTTTATATGTCTGAATTCGCCATTTGTTTGAACCAAAATCCATCTAAAATATATTCATTATTTAAAGGTACAGTCAAAAAGGCACTTATCCTTGGGATTATTATCATCGGAGGCGTCGTCATCTTTGCTCCTATGTTATTCCATTATTTGTTCGGTGATGCCTGGGAGAGGTCGGGTCACTTTATGAGAATTATCTCAATCATGTACTTAAGTCAGTTTATTGCTACTTCGGTAGGAGCAACACTTAGTGTAATGGAGCGGCAGGATCTTCATCTATATAGAGAAGTGATTCGAATCATAATGATTCTTGGATCACTATATCTTGCTCGCCTAACAAATCAAAGTGCGGATATGGCAGTTGCGTTCTTAAGCATTGCGGCCACGCTAGGATACAGTTTACATCTAAGTTTATCTTGGTATGCTGTTCGAAAAATGAGGGGACTGAAAAGGAGCGAGCATGATGCAAGTTCAAGTTCAAGAAGCTTTAGTTAATTGGGCGGAATTTAATAGACAGAAGTGGAAATGCCAGGTTCAGCTGAAGCGATTTCAAGCTCCCAATTCAGATGCGTATTGTGAGAGTATTTTCTTTCTAAATCAGCAAGGAAAGCTATATTTGCCGCCATTAAATTTCTACCATCCTGTTGAATTCTCCCCCACACCGACGAACAAAAGTTATCGTATCCTTCGGCAATGGAATGATGTAGCTGATGTGATGCTAAGAGATATGATCAAGAATGGATCTGATGTCGACTTTGTACTTCCCCCAGAAATTACCGATATTCGACCTTGGATCTGGGCAGGCTTTCAGATCAGTGTCCAATATACCTATAAAATTGAATTTCCATACAAACCTGAAGAGCTGGACAGTCTCATTGTAAGGAAGATAAAGAAGGCTAATTCAGAAGGCTATGTTGTGGAAAAAACGGACAACTTTGAGGACATTCATCAATGCCTAGTCGAAACTGAAACAAGAAAAGGATTCCAGCACCAGTTATCCATTTCGGATATGAAATTGGCAAAAAATTTATTAGGCGAGGAGTCCTTCCGTTCCTATGTTTGTTATAGCAAAGAGGGGGTACCCGTTAGTGCCAATATCATACTCGTACTGAATAAGAAATGTGCTTTAGGTTGGGTATTGGGCACTAAACAAGCCTATCTGTCTCATGGCGTCACGCAGCAATTAATTGATTTCTCCTTTAAGGACTTGTCTTCAGACGGTATAGGGGGGTTTGACTTTTGTGGCGCTAATATTCCATCTGTATCCGAAGCCAAATCGCCCTGGGGAGGCAAGCTAACCCCTTATTATCTTGTAAGGAAACAAGGAATCAAAGAGTTATTTCGAACGGGCAGAGAGTGGATAAATTTCATGAAAAAGCATGGGGGACAATGAAGTGCTGACTATACGATCTCCGTTCAGGTATATACCAGAAAGAGAATATATATTGAAGGTTATTTTTCAAGAGTTTCTAGGTCTTGATTACACAGTTCTATTTGAAGAGCGAAGGGAATTTGAAATTACAATTGAAGGCAATAACGATTCGAAGCTCATAGTAGCAGACGTATTCTTACAAACGGAAGAACGGCTATGGTTACAACAAGCTTCCCTGCCTCATTCTCCGCTGGAAGTGTGGGAGCACGAGTCGTTTGGGACGCTGCCCATTATTTTTGGACAGAGATACCGGAATGGCTCTTACTTTGAAAAACATCCGCAAACGATTCATTGTGGTTTAGATATATTTGGAAGTGCTTTTTTCATGTTAACACGGTATGAGGAGTATGTCATTACAGAGAGAGATCAACGTGATCGTTTCTCCGCGCGCAGTTCCCTTGCTTTTCGAGAAAAATTTCTGCATCGCCCGATTATTAATGAGTATCTAGAAATTTTGTGGGCATGTATGCGGGACCTTTGGCCCCATATGCAGAGATTGCCAAGAAAACAAAGGTTTATTGTAAGTCACGATGTTGATTGGCCCTTTTATGTGGGAGGGAAGACAAACCCAAGAATGATGAAGGAAGTCATGTCAGATGCTTTGAAAAGGCGTGACCTACAGTCTGCCTATGCAAAGGCAAAGGCCATATGGTCGACAAGAAACGGAGACTTAACGAAAGATCCTTTTAATACATTTCGTTGGATCATGGATCAAAGCGAAAAAGCAGGTATCCGCAGTGCATTTTATTTTATCACACAAGAGACTGCCCGTGACTTGGATGGTAACTATTCGATGTATGATCGTGAAATTCAACAATTGCTTTGTGAAATACATGCTAGAGGGCATGAGATTGGGTTGCACCCAAGTTATCACACCTATTCTAATCCTCAAAGGATAAAGCAACAATTTGATATTTTACTCGATGTTATACAAGCTAATGGGATCTATCAGAAAGAATGGGGAGGCAGACAACATTACTTGCGATGGAGTGCTCCTGAAACGTGGCAGCATTGGGAAGATGCTGGTTTAAGTTATGACAGTACATTAAGCTACGCGGATTATCCTGGGTTTCGTTGTGGCGTATGTTACGAATACTCTGTGTTTAATGTAGTGACGAGAAAACCATTAAAACTAAAAGAAAGACCACTCATTGTCATGGAACAGACTGTACTTCATAAGCAGTATATGGGCGTGCAAGGGCAGGAAGCCTTAGAGGTAATTAGAAATTTTCATTCTCAATGCAAGAAATTTAATGGTGATTTCACATTGTTATGGCATAACAGTCAGTTAGTGAAGCCAAAGGAGTTATCGCTGTATGAAGCGTGTATGGGTCTTTTAAAAACAATTTAGGAAAGAAGGTGCACAATGAAATTAGCTTATTTATTTCACTGGAATGAAGGCCCTGAGAGCGGGGTTTTTAAGAAAATATGCGCTCAAGTTAATGAATGGAGAAAGCTGGGGAATGAAGTTAAATTATTTATATTCACCAATAGAAGTATCAATGATTGGCATCTGCACTGCGATCAAATTGAAGTCGTCATGCAGCAATACGATGGATGGCGGAGTAGATTGTCTCAATTTCGAATGTTAGTAGCCCAAATCGAACAATGGAGCCCGGACGCGATTTATCATCGATTTGATCTTTACTATCCCTATTTAAATCGTTTATTGCGTAAATTTCCCTCAGTTCTTGAGATTAACTCAAATGACTTGACAGAAATGAAATCCATATTAGGTGTTAGGTATTGGTATCATCGCCTAACGCGAACTAGAGCTTTAAAAGTAAGCAAAGGGTTCGTTTTTGTAACAAAGGAGCTGGCTGAGAAAAGGCATTATAGTCGATATGTCAAAAGCAAAATTGTGATTGGCAATGGCATAGATTTAGAGAAGTATCCACACACGGAGAGTACTAAAAATGGGCCGACCAAACTAGTGTTTATTGGATCTGCAGGCCAAATCTGGCATGGTATCGATAAAATTATTTTATTGGCAGAAAGCGAGCCAAGCTGGAAGTTCGATATGATCGGTACAGAAAATGTAATGAAAAAAAGCCCCCCCAACATGACCTTTCACGGAAAATTAACGAAGGACCAATACCAACCAATTTTACAGCAAGCAGACATTGCGATTGGAACTTTGGCTTTACATCGAAAGAATATGAAAGAAGCATCTCCATTGAAAGTTAGAGAATACTTAGCTTATGGAATTCCAGTTATCGTAGGCTATCAGGATACTGATTTTCATGACTCCCCCCCATTCATACTAGAGCTGCCCAATGAATCCGATAATATCGTACCTCACTTAGATAAAATAAGAGAATTCTCCATGTATTGGACTGGTAAAAGAGTACCAAGAGAGTCAGTTCAGCATTTAGATACGAAGCAGAAAGAAGCAATTCGTATCGCCTATATGAAAAGTATTGCAGAGAAAAGGTGACAATATTGAGTGTTCAATTACTTATGTTGGGTTGTCTCAGTATTTGTATATTTGTTTTCTTTTTACAATGTGTGATGCAGCTGAATCTGAAGCTAGATGCGGGTTGGATTTTTGGTTTTAGTTTCTTTTTCGATTTAATCGGTTTTCTATACAAAAAATATGTACATGGTAGTTCGCTGTTTCTTCTACTGGCCCTTCCCTTCGTTCTTGTCGGTATAACATTTCTACACAAAAAAAGACTAAGTGAGGGTTTATTCACTAACAAAGGTTTACTGCTATGGTTCCTATTTCTTAGTTATAGCATTATTTCGTTAGGATGGGCATTCAATGATGAGTTAGGTTTTTCCAAACTGCAAATCCTCTTCATTCATGGAATTATACCTGGTATCTACACGTTTATTGTGTACAAGAAATACAAGAAGTTCTCTTGGACTTCGGTAGTTCTGTTTGGCCTTGCGTACTCGATTACTCATCACGTATTCGCACTGTATACGCCAGAATACCCTGGGCGATTAACGCTCCCTGGCGGTAATCCTATTTTCGACGCACGTATTCTATTCGGTGCAGTTACAATAGCGATTTGGGGTAAGCAAATCCCTCTTGTCTTACGAGTAGCGACGATTGGTTTTGGAATTTACTCAGGAATTGCAACGCAATCTAGAGGGCCATTACTGGCATTAGTCATTGCGAATGTGCTTGTGCTCATTTATGTCCTGTACAAGAAATACAAGAATGATCAGCTGCGAATAAGTAAATCGTTCCAGATAGGTGCGCTGCTGTTCCTTATCGTGATCGGTTTTGTTGCCATGCATTACAAAGAACAGGCGCTGGAAGTTATTGGAGGAAGTCGCTTTACGGTATTGGTTAACCAGAGTCAATTAACGGGTGACGCAAACTTTCTGGGGCGAAAGTATTTGCAGATCAATGCATTAAATAAATTTGTCGATCACCCTTTTTTTGGTACGGGATTAGGCGGGGATTCATTAATGGGCAGATTTTATTATCCTCACAACATAATTCTAGAAATTGCGAGTGAGCTTGGTTTAATTGGTATTACCTTATGGGGGATAGCCTTTCTCTACTCTTGTTATATAGCAAGGTTCAGCGGCGTGTTATTGGTATTGCTAATCCAAAGCATGGTATCTGCACTTTTCAGTGGAGATTACGGCTATAACTATGAATACTTATTAGTTGCAATTACTGCATTGGCCTTAGCGCCAAAAGCGAAAGAAAAGGATGTTGACAGGCATGGACAAAATTATCTTTATTTTAACCGGTTTAGACTACGCAGGAGCCGAAGCTCAAGTAATCCAATTGGCAATAGGTTTACAACTTAGAGGCTGGCTCGTTCAAGTCATATCCATGATTAAACCCTCTGCGTATGTCGAGGAGTTAAATGAACTTGGTATCGAACTCTTCACGCTCAACATGAAGAAAGGGGTTCCGGATCCAAGAGCCATCCGAAAACTGAAACAAATCATTAAAAGATTCAAGCCTGATATTGTACATAGTCATATGATCCATGCCAACATCCTGGCCAGGGTTACTCGGGTATTTGTCAAAATACCAGTGCTCGTTTCAACGGCTCATAGTAATAATGAAGGTGGTAAAGCAAGGATGCTGCTCTACAGAGCGACGGATGCTTTGTGTGAAATAACGACGAACGTAAGTCAAGATGCTGTGCAGAGTTACATTAAGAAAAAGGCATGCCCTGCGAACAAAATAATGTTCGTACCCAATGGCATTAATTTGAAAAGATTTAATAAACATGAACAGGACTATAAGGAAATTCGGAGTGAGCTGGGACTTGAGGAAGAATTCATCTGGTTGGCCGTCGGTCGACTTGTTGAGGTTAAGGATTATCATACGATGATCAAAGCATTTGCAGAAGTTGTGAAGTGTAATCCGCATGCCAGGCTGCTGATTGTTGGCGAGGGGGTACTACGAGAAACGCTAGAATCTTATGTCCAATCACTGCAGTTGGAAAATCATATTATGTTTCTTGGTATTCGAAAAGACATTCCTCGTTTAATGAATGCGTCAGATGCATTTGTGATTTCATCGATTTGGGAAGGCATGCCAATGGTATTACTGGAGGCATCAGCGAGTGAGCTTCCAATGGTAGCTACGGATGTTGGAGGTAATGGTGAAGTTGTGGAAGACGGCGTATCTGGGTATCTTGCTCGCCCGGCAGATGCTTCAGATCTTTCGAAAACCATGCAAAAGATGATGTCGTTATCGAAGGATGCTCGGGAAGAGATGGGAAAAAAAGGCCGTGCGTTCGTATTAGCCAAGTATGACATTGATGCGATTGTCCTGCGCTGGGAGTCTATTTACGGTGAACTGCTATCGACTAGAACGCAATATCGAAAAATAGAAAGGGGAATTCAATGACAAACCCTAAAGTTGCCTATGTTGCGACCGTATATTCTCATCTTGCTGTATTTCACATTCCCTTCATCCAACGGCTGAAATCACAAGGTTATGCTGTGCATGCTTACGGTGGTCAAGATCACTGCAAGGTCGACCTACAACAATCGTCAATTGAATGCCGAGATATATCGTTTAGTCGGAATCCGCTAGCGCTTCGAAACCTTAAGGCACTTATTACACTTACAAAGTGGTTTAAGCGCGAGCAGTATGATCTGATCCATGTGCATACACCAAATGCTAGTGTGATTTGTCGCATAGCTGCGAAACTTGCAGGATGTAGGAATGTCGTCTACACAGCACATGGGTTTCATTTTTTTAAAGGCGCTTCCTGGGTGAACTGGCTTTTTTACTATCCAGTCGAGTGGTTAATGGCATTTTGGACAGATGTACTTGTAACGATTAATCAGGAGGATTATGAGCGGGCTAGCAAACTTTCAGTTCGAAAAAAAGCCGCGTATATCCCGGGTGTCGGTGTTGATGTTCAAGCTTATCGGGGTGTAAACGAACAAGTGATAGACAATTTAAGAGATGAGTTGGGAATCAAGAAAACTGATTTTATCGTTCTATGTGTTGCTGAATTAAATCGCAATAAGAATCAAGAGCAACTAATATACAGCGCATATGAGTTGCATAAGAAAGGTGTTCCTGTTCAATGTTTGCTCGTAGGTACGGGAGCCAAGTCAGGATATCTCCGATCGCTTGTCAAGCAGCTCCAAATGGAACATTGTATACACCTCCTAGGGTTTAGGAAAGATATTCCTAATTTAATGCAGCTGGCGGACACGGTTGCCTTATTGTCTAGGCGCGAAGGACTTCCTAAAGTGATATTGGAGGCGCTAGCCGCGGGTAAGCCCATGGTTGTTACCGATGTTCGAGGGAGCAGAGAACTCGTGTCTTCTGGGGTGAACGGATATGTTGTGCCAGTAGGCGGGGACCAAGAGACGATTCAAGCTTTGCAGCTGCTTTATTCGAATCAGGAATTACGTAGAGAGATGGGACGTAATAGCTATGCTCAGGCTAGTCAGTATGATTTGAAACAAATTATGGCGATGCTGGATGAAGTTTATTTCATTCATAACAAGCTGCCTGCTGCATCAGCATCGCAAATTCATGGAGAGGGCTTGGTCATATGAATAACTTAAATCGGTCTAGGGGATTAAAGTGGGTCATTTGTCTGGTGGATTGCATTGTGGTTGCAATTAGTTATCTCCTTGCTTACAGCGTGAGTCGCCAATTAAGCGATTCTGCTGCCACTTTAACTAACATCCTGAATTATATCCCTTGGACTGTGTTAATGTGCATCCTAACATATCAATTTTTTAACTTATATGCATTCGCGGGACGCATCTCGCATTCGAAATATTACTACAATGTCATCATTGCGCATATGATGATCGTTGTTGAATGGATGCTGCTAAAATATGGTATCAAAGCATTAAGCATGACTACTAGTATGGTTCTCATGGCACTGATCATCCAACTCACTTCGATAACCGGCATTAGAATCATGTTATTCAGAGTGCAATCCAAAAAACTTAGTAAAAAAAGAGCGCTTATTTTTGTTAAAAATGTAAGACCGGACAATGGTATGATCCAAAAGGTTTTAACCAAAGGAGAAAAATGGTTTGAAGTGAGCGGTGTCGTTCAGACAGAAGCAGATGGGATAGAGATTAAAGCAGATGCTTTCCAGGATAGTGATTTATTTATCATTAGCCCGGATATTGATCCTGCAATAAAAGAAGAGTTGCTACGATTGGCAGGTATGCAAGGCAAAGAAGTTTTGCTCATTCCAGAGTTCTATGAGCTTTTCATACTAGGTGCAGAAACCCAGCAAATTGACGATATGCTCGTTTATTCGATTCAACCTCCGCATTTGAACCAGTTTGAGAAAGCAATGAAACGTGCTTTGGATTTGATTATTTCGATAACACTTCTCATCTGTACTTCGCCAATCCTCCTATTGATGATGTTCATCATTCCTTTATCATCACGGGGTAAAGCCTTCTTCTTGCAGGAAAGGGTTGGAGAAGATGAGAAGCCATTCAAGATCTTAAAGTTTCGAAGCATGGTAGATAATGCAGAGAAACACACAGGTCCTGTACTTGCTACAGAAAGAGATGCCAGAATCACGAAGATTGGTGCATTCATAAGAGCTACTAGAATTGATGAATTGCCTCAATTGATTAATGTCATTCGAGGAGAAATGAGTTTGGTGGGTCCAAGGCCTGAACGTGCTTTTTTTACGCAGGCTTTTACTAAAGAGTTACCACAGTATCCTTACCGCTTTATGGTGAAGCCTGGTATTACAGGAATGGCACAAGTTATGGGAAATTACAGTACATTGCCGTCAGATAAATTGAGGTACGATTTGATGTATATCAAAAACTATTCGCTGGTTTTAGATTTAAAAATCTTATTTCAAACCATTCTTGTCGTTCTGCATCGGGAGCAATCAAAAGGTATTAAAGTAGAGGACATACAGTTAGGAGTAAAATTAAATGCGTAATGAATGCAAAACAAAAGTATGTATGACGTAAGGAGCAGGGTATGAAAAAAATGATAACCATTGTTGGGGCTAGACCACAATTCATTAAAGTCGCGCCGGTTTCTAGAGTTTTAAGACAAACTTATCAAGAGCTCCTAGTGAACACAGGTCAACACTATGATTTTAATATGTCAGGTGTATTTTTTGAAGAACTGCAAATTCCAAGGCCTGATTATAATTTGGAAGTTGGTTCGCACACGCATGGTAAACAAACGGGGATGATGTTGGGGGCAATCGAAGAAATATTAATGAAAGAAAAGCCTGACGGTGTTTTAGTGTACGGCGATACCAATTCAACACTAGCAGGAGCATTGGCAGCAAGTAAGTTACATATTCCTCTTTTTCATATAGAAGCGGGGCTGAGAAGTTATAACAGACAAATGCCAGAAGAAATAAACCGTGTTATGACGGATCATTTATCAAATTTGCTCTTTGCTCCTACCGAGAGAGCCGTACATAATCTTGCATTAGAGAATATCAAACATAATGTGCGGTTGAGCGGTGATGTGATGTATGATGCAGTACGATACAATTATGAACTCGCTCGCAGTAAGTTTGATGTAAGTAATTTGGGCCAAAGTAAAGGATCCTATTATTTATGTACAATTCATAGAGCTGAGAACACGGATCAGCCAACGAGATTAAAGGCAATTATAAATTCACTTTTTGGCCTGGAGATTCCTGTTCTCTTGCCTCTTCATCCTAGAACGCACAAAATTCTCAAGGGATTAGGGCTTATGGAGGAAATCCATAAACACAAACATATTAAATTGATGGAGCCTGTGTCCTATTTAGAAATGATTATTCTTGAAATGGAGGCAAAAGGAATTATTACCGATTCTGGTGGTGTGCAAAAAGAAGCTTATTTTGCCAAGGTTCCTTGTTTCACATTGAGAGACGAAACAGAATGGGAAGAGACCGTGGAGACAGGGTGGAATACGCTGGTGAACCCATTAACAATGGATCTAAACAAAGTCATGAATCAAAAAAGAATGTCAAGCTATAAAGATGATTTATATGGCAATGGGCATGCATCACAGCAAATTGTAAGTCAATTGGATGCCTTTTTTGGTTAATACTTGTATGGAACTGAACAGGGGGAATAGCATTATTATGCGGAAGGAAAATAAAAAAAAGATACTTTTAACATTTGATTATGAAGTTTTCTTCAGAAAATCGGGAACGTTTGAGTACTGCATTCAAAAACCTGTAAATGACTTGTTAGTATTTTTTGAGACGCATAACATTGGTGCCACTTTTTTTGTTGATGTTTTGTATTATTTAAGATTGCTTGAATATGAGGAAACGAGACCTACTGCAGAACTTCTCAAATCACAATTACAGCGATTAGTTCTTTCAGGCAGCAGAATTGAGCCGCATTTGCATCCTCACTGGCTAGATGCCACTTATGTCAACGGCGCTTGGGAGTTCCCGCATTATCAACGTTACCGTTTACAGGCATTAAATGAATCTGAAATTATAGGTTTGTTTCGTAAGTCTTGCCGTGTTCTAGAAGAAATTGCAGGTGAAGTCCAGAATGATTACAAAGTGATGTCGTATCGAGCAGGCGGTTGGTGTATTCAGCCTTTCGAGCAGTTAAAGAAATCTTTTCTGGAATGCGGCGTGATCGTAGATAGTTCTGTGGCACCTTACATGAAGGGAAGCAGCTCCGTACATAGTTTCGATTTTTCGGAAGTTAAGCCTATGAGTTACTATCGCTTTAATACAGATCCAACCAAGAGTGAACAAAATGGAGATTTAATTGAAATACCGATATCTACCTTCCGATGCAGCAGTTATTCGAAGATAAAAAGAAAGTTCAAGAATAAATTACATCGCAATGAACTGATCCCTTATGGTGATGGAAATGGCATTCCAGTATCTTCTGTAAACAGATTTTTACCTGCCTATGAAATGGTATCGCTTGAACGCATGTTTCCCGGAGACTTATCCCGCATCATTCAACATTCGGAGCAAGATGTTGTAAATATTATTTCGCATCCAAAAGGATTATCGAAAATGTCCTTTCACTGCCTAGACTGGCTCGTGCGGAATAATCATCAATTTATGACAATTAAAGAATATTACGAGCAAGAAGTGATGTAGTGAAAATAAGCCCTAACCATAAACGGGCAACGGGCTCTTTCTTTGATATTATGGTGCTGTCAGCTATTTAAATAAATAGATGAGTTTCCTTCAGGTGTACGAATCGCAAAGGTTTTAGCCGTAATATTGTTATTTGAACAACGAATATTATTTTGTATGAAGTTAGGTAAGTAGGTCGTGAGATCGATGCCGCCACCATCAGGCATATGAATGATATTTTCAGTGATAGTTCCTCGGGTGGCATTCTGCCAATTCCAAATACCGCGCTCGCCGTTCTCCAGGATATTAGATGAAATTGAAAAATCTTCTATGTTCCCCACTCGGATGGATGTGGTTCCTATTTTTTTGCTTTGTGTCCCCATTGTAATTGTATTAGCACTCACTTCAATGTTCCTAACTGTTTGAGATGAAGTAATCTCTATCCCTGAATAAAAGCTTCCTCTTCCTTCCAATACATTATTTGCTACCTTGATATTATTTCCATATACACTAATTCCTGCATACATATCGGGGGCTAACTTGCCTTTATCTTTGCCTTGATAGTAATTGTTGTTTAAATAATTATTCAAAATGTGATTTCCCGTTACTTCAATTCCATTTGCGTAAAGTTTGATTGCCCTTTTTGCACAATTGTAGAAGGTATTATTTTTTATAGTACTATTTGTATTTTGAATTATATTTTTATTAAGAAGAGGATCCTCGTAATAAATACCATCGCCATCATCGGCAGGACCAATATCATGAATTGTGGTGTTCTGAATGCTTAGGTTTGTTGAAGATTTTTCTGAGGCGCCGGGCGTAGTCGTAATGTAAATACCTCTTGCAATTAAGCTTCCATCCAGTTGGTGAAGAGAAACTACGTTTTGGATTTCAGTTTGATCAATGGCAATTGAATAGGTATTCCCATAAATCAGAATGCCAGCAACAATGGAAGAATAAAAATCGCTGGACTTGTCATCACTTTGAGAGGCATTGGAGACTAGACTATTGGAGATTTGAACTTTTGAGCTTCCTGGCTGGATGACCACCACGCGGTTGACGGTGTTATTGCCATCAAATTGTATCTGGTTAATCTGTATGTTTGAACCGGATATGTAAAATAGGCTCCATGCAAATTTGGATTTGTCGGCTTTAATGACCGAATTCAAACCATCACCAACCATTCTGGTATTTGATTTTATCATAAGAGTGTCATTGGCATTGACGATATAAGTACCTGCAGGGAAGTAGATACTTAATTTTTTCTTAGTACCGGCATCAAGAGCTGTTTGAATCGAACGAGTATCGTCACTAATACCATCTCCTTTCGCACCAAAATCCTTAACGTTGAGGATGGTAGGAGTTGGATGAAAATATTTGTATATTAAAAAAAGAACAAGGAGAATAGCAATAACTAAGAGTAAGTATCTTATATGCTTGTAGTCCAATTTGAACACGGCAAAAGCTCCCCCTCAATAAAAAAATAATAGAATATTTGAAAAAGAACTTGATTAGATACATATTGTATCATATTATATATATAAGTACAAAATGTATCTATCGGTGTGATAGAACAGGTAAAGGAGTTGACGTGTTACATGAATGAAGCTACTACGGTTTACTGTTTGGAGTGTAATTTGTTAGTACTAAGGAATGAAGCGCAAATCATATTTAGAACAGGCTTTTATAGAACGAATATTCCGTTATGTCATTGCAAATATTGCTCTTGTATAGAAGATAGAATAACAGAAGTTGGGATTATCGCTGATGCGGGAAAAACAAAATTTCATTCGAATGATCTTGGTGAGATAGCGTACTTATAAAATAATTAATGCAAAAACCAATCCTAACTACAAAAGAAAGGATTGGTTTTTTGGTATTCCGGAGTTGTTCCACCCTACCCCAGCAAATGCAGATATGCGCTGTAATCGATCTCCTCCCGATCCAGGAAGGAGGTCAAGCTCTTATAGTCGCGCCGCGGCGTCGCCAAAATGTAGCCCTCGATGCAGTGCGCGCGGGTCACTTCGGTTGCGTTCGCTTCCAACGCGACTTGTCCGATTCGCGCGGCGATCGAGTGCTTCGCGATGTCGCGGAACGCGGTAGGCACAGGCGAGACAAGCTTGTCGAGGAAATCTTTAGAATCCTCCGTCCACAGATGGCGGGAGCTATCGACGTAATGATTTTGCCAATCCAGCTTGGATTTGCCGTCTTCCTTGGGCAGAACCTTGAGAAATTTGCGAAACATGAAATAGCCGCCGACCCCCATGAAGAACAGGAGAACGAACGCCCAGAACAGGATAAAAATCATGAATGTATCGTGAGCCATATGGATGTCACCTCAGCAGCGTGTAAGGATATGTTAAGAATTATAGCGTATTTCTAGATTTCTTGCGACATTCCGAGTAAAATAGGAAGGTAGTACTCACATACAAAGGAGTTTTGAACCATGCCCAAAATTGGCTCGCACGTTTCCTTTTCGGACAAAGGCTTGCTGAATGCAGCCGAAGAAGCCGTTTCCTACGGCTCCTCTACCTTCATGATATACACAGGTGCACCACAAAATACGCGCCGCAAGCCGATCGAAGAGCAGTACGTCGAAGAAGGCAAAGCGGTGATGGACAAGCATGCGATGAACGAAATCGTCGTTCACGCGCCGTACATTATCAACCTCGGCTCTTACAAAGACGATACGTATGAGCTCGCGGTCCGCTTCTTGCAGGAAGAAATTCGCCGCACGGATTACCTCGGCGTGAAGAACATCGTCCTGCATCCGGGCGCTTACACGGATAAGGATTCGGATTACGGCATTGCGCGTATCGCGGAAGGCTTGAATGAAGTGCTTGCCGGCGTCAAAGACACGAACGTGAACATCGCGCTCGAGACGATGGCGGGCAAAGGCACGGAAATCGGCCGCAGCTTCGAGGAACTCGCGGAAATTATGGAGCAGGTCGAGTTTAACAATAAACTCACCGTCTGCCTGGATACGTGCCACGTGCACGATGCCGGCTACGATATTGTGAACGATCTGGACGGTGTGCTGCGCCACTTTGACCGTACGGTTGGGCTTGAGAAGCTGGCTGTCCTCCATCTCAACGACAGCAAGAACCCGCGCGGCGCGGCCAAAGACCGCCATGCGCCGCTCGGCTCGGGCTGGATCGGCTTCGAGGCGATGAACAACGTGGCAAACCACGAGTCGCTGCAGCATCTGCCGATGATTCTGGAGACGCCGTGGATCGGCAAGGAAGACAAGACGCAGCGTCCGATGTACGAAGCAGAGATCGCGCTGCTGTCTGGCAACCTCGGCGGACGCTTCGGCGGCGATTTCTTGGACGGTGTTGAGCGCATCGCGCACCTCATGAACAAGCGGGACATTCACTTCCGCGATTTCGTTGTGAAGACTTGGGAGCTGCTCAAGAACGACGCCAAAGCGAAGAAAGCGGACGGACGCGAGCCGCTAGAGCGTTTGTACGATATTTTGCATGAAGAGCAACTGTTCGCCGATCTGAGCGAAGAGCAGATCAATCAGCGTTTGATCGTTTGGCTGGCTGGCAGCGATGTATTGAAGAAAGCGTAAGACGCGTTTAGCTAGGGGGAGAACCATGGAAGTGGGAAGCAATAGCAGCACTGTTCGCAGGGAAAGCGAATGGAAGAATAGAGCGAGAATGTTGATTTCTTGCCCGGATCAGCCGGGAATTGTAGCAGCGGTATCCCAGTTTTTGTATGAGTATGGCGCGAATATCGTGCAGTCCGATCAATATACGATGGACCCGGAAGGCGGCATGTTCTTCATTCGGATCGAATTCGATCTTGAGAACCTGGCCGATCGTGTCGAGAAGTTGAGACAGGACTTCTCCGTTATCGCGGACAAGCTGTCCATGTCGTGGAGCCTCTCGCTGGCCAGCCGGAAAAAGCGGATCGCGATCTTTGTCTCCAAAGAAGATCACGCCTTAATGGAGCTGCTGTGGCACTGGCGCGCCGGCGATTTGAACGCCGACATCGCGATGGTCGTCAGCAATCATCCGGACATGCGCGAGTTGGTAGAGCCGTTCGGCATCCCGTATCACCACATTCCGGTGACCGCTGCGACGAAGGCGGAAGCGGAGCAGAAGCAACTGGAAGTAGTCGGCGACACGGTCGACACGATTATTCTCGCGCGCTATATGCAGATCGTATCGCCGACGTTCATCAAGCATTATGCGAACCGCATCATTAATATCCATCACTCCTTCCTGCCGGCGTTTGTCGGCGGCAAGCCGTATGCGCAGGCGCATAACCGTGGCGTCAAGATCATCGGCGCTACCGCGCACTACGTAACGGAAGAGCTGGACGGCGGTCCGATCATTGAGCAGGACGTGCAGCGCGTAAGTCACCGCGACAATGTCGAGGACTTGAAGCGGATAGGCCGTCACATCGAGCGCATCGTGCTGGCACGGGCGGTCGCCTGGCATGTGGATGACCGGGTTATTGTACACAATAATAAAACAGTCGTATTCAATTAATTCCCTGCTTGCTGCGGGGAGGACATAAGAAAGGCTTCCCTGCCAAGGCTAACGTTGAGCCTGGCCTCGGGAAGCCTTTTTTGCTAAAAATGAGCTTACCGTTCCCTCGATTTCACCCAAGGCGAGTAGAGCGTACGTGAGGTCCGCCGCATCTTGGCTTCGACTTCCAATGTGAGCTCCGCATTCGGCAAAATGGAGGTTTCCCAGTCTGCTTTGATTTGTTCCCACAGTTTGGGGTTGCGGTCTTCGACCGTATTGCCGAAGGCGAAAATATCGGAGTGCAGCTCGACCGCGATTTTATGAAAAGCAAGATGGACCTCAGATTCGATTTTTTTGGCAAATTCCTTCTCCAGGAAGGCGATGGTGGCGTTGTCGACTTTAAACGAGGTGCCGGATTTGTCGCCAAGGTTGAACTCGACGCTGATAAACAAATGGATGCTCGCTTTGCCACCCTCATAAGTCACTTTTCGCTTTGTCTTCAAATCGTCGACCAGTTCCAACGAGATGTGGCAGTTAGTTTCATTGGGGCAAGGAACCGCGACGATTGCGCTTTTTAGTTCCCCCATCACCCACAGAAAGCCTCTCGTCTCTTTGCCTGATAATGTTCCTACCATCCGCTCGTCTCGAAAAACCCCCGTACCGTTTGCGTAAAATAAAGTGGACTGCTTCGTATCCTTTCCCTGGTAAGGCGCTATTCCGACAATTTGACTGACATAGTCCGATTGATCGATCAGATGCACAATCGGTGAAAATGGTTGACCGCCGGTCGGCTGCGCAAACTTGCGTGCAAATTCGGTGAATTGCACTTTGGCGCAATTGCCTTCCATGTCGGTATGCTGGATCAACTCCCGCAAGTAATTGGCGGATATGGTCGCAATGTCAGGGCTTGATTCCAATAGATCCAGGGCTCTTCCTTTGACGATTGCAATATAGGCTGTACCTCTTAACTCGGGATCTAATGAGAAGAAGTCCAGATAGTGCCGGACGTTCATTTTGGCGGCCTTCTCGCCGATGAGCAGCACTTGAAGGTGGGACCAGTACAGCTTTCTGCCTGTAATTTTGACGTAATTACGAATGGCTTCAAAGGTTGTTGGGCCCGAGACGCTTAATGTTTTTTTCTGCTCACCCTTCAGATTGTTCGATGGTTTCATCGCCTCCAGCACGGGGGTGAGGACGGTAACGACGATTTGTCCCTTATCGTTCAGGTCAATGCCGGCGGCCAGGGCGTATTCTACCGTATCCGCTTCGTGCCGATTCCAACAGCCGGTCGTCAGGAGCAAGAGTGCGGGCAGCAGGAAGCCGAGAACTGTTTTACGAAGAGCAGTCATTCCGAGATCTCCTTGTTTTTAGTTTGCCGGCTGCCCAAAGCAGGAGAAGTATGACCAAGGCGTAGACGCAGAAAATGAGTCCTTTTGCCGCTTCAAACTCGACAATGGACTGATAAATATTGCCCGGAATTAATGCACAATAGAAGACGATGACTGCCATAGGGACGATCAGACTGCGGTGGGTTTGTGTACCGAACCATTCCTGAAAGCCCACGCAGCTGGCATAGAGTGTGAAACTACCTTTCGTGACATTGATAAATACCCATGCGGCGATAAAAGGACTTTCCAGATGCTCGATAAATTCAAAGATGTCAATGTCTTTGATCATTTCAACGACAGGGAATGTAAGTCGCTGCGTGTAGGCGCTGCCGTATGTGCCCAAGGTAAGGAAGAAAGTAACCTCGAACAACAGCGTGACAACGACGACGCACCACAGCATGATCCGGAACATGTGATGTTTGTGCTTAATTGACGGATAGATAAAAAGCAGCAAAATCATCTCGGAGAAAAGGCTGCAGATGCCGAGCGAGCCTCGAAATACGTCGCTGAAGGAGGAGGTGAAATAAGGCGTGATGCGCTGCAGTTCCACATCGTTCAGCGAGAGGGTGAAGAGCACGGCCATGAGCAAAACGACGCCGGGAAGCACGATTTCTCCCCATTGGGCGACAGCCCGCATGCCGTCTTTAATCAGGTAGCAGCGCAGCAAGAGCAGCATCAGGATGATCAGTTCCAGCGGCGTTTCCGGGAGCAGCAGGGCCACGAAGAGCTCGCTGATGATGCGCACGGTCATGGCTGAGACGAGCAGCAGCGGCAGTAAAAGCAGCAGCGCGAACAGGCGCCCGATAACCGGGCCGAATACGTGCAAGGCGTGGCCGATTAGATTTTTTTCATCCATCGCGCCGCCGACCCGGGAGATAAGCCAAATCATAGGCACGGAGAGGAGGCTGCCGATCAGAATGGAGAGCCAGCCAGTGTGCCCGGCTGCTTGGGCCAAGATGCGCGGCAGCGTGAAAAAGATCGTACCGTACACGGTAAAACAGCTGAGGATGATAATTTGTTTGGTTGAGAGATGTCCGGGTAACAAGACGTAACCTCCACGTGCTTAAGTTTTTGATTTTTTGCGGCCGAGGAACCCCAAGTGGTAGTGGTTGAAAGGTGTCGGCTTTTTGAACACGATGGAATCGTCCACAAGGCCCAGTGTTTGCGGCGTCAGAGGCGCGAGGTAGCTGACGCCGAAGGAACGCAGATGGATCATATGAATCAGAATACAGCCTGTACCGAAAACGATGCCGAAAATGCCGAAAACCGCCGCGAGTACCATAATGGGAAACCGCAGCAAACGAATGGCCAGGGCAGCATTGAAGTTGGGAATGACAAACGAGCCGATTGCCGTAAAAGACACGATGATCGTCAGAACAGGTCCGACGATGTTGGCCTGTACGGCCGCCTGGCCGATGACGAGTGCCCCGACGATGCCGATCGTTTGGCCCATGGAGCCCGGCAGACGGAGACTGGCTTCTCGCAGCAGTTCCAGACTGATCTCCATGATCAGCGCTTCGAAGAAAGCGGGAAATGGGATGCCGCTGCGATTGCTGGCAATGGCCAGCATCAGCTGCGTGGGCAGCATCTCCTGATGAAAGGAGGAGATTGCAATATAGAGAGAAGGCAGCAGCAAGGCCATCAGCATCGCGAAGAGGCGAACCCCGCGTACCATCGTGACGGCGAGATAATTTAAGTTGTAATCTTCCGTGGCTAGCAGAAATTCGGGAAAGGTCACCGGCATAATCAGGGCAAATGGCGTTCCGTCGACCAGGACGACCACCTTGCCTTCCAGCAGGGCTGCCGCTGTTTTGTCCGCTCGTTCCGTAGAAGCAATTTGCGGAAAAGGCGAGAAGGGAGCGTCTTCCAGAAAATCCTCCAATTGTCCGCTGTCCAGAATACCTTCTGTGGTGACGGCTGCCAGCCTCCGTTTGACTTCTTCCACGATATGCGGATTCGCGATGTCGCGCAGATAGGCGACGACGCAATCGGTTTGGGTGCGACTGCCAATCTGAACGGGGAATAGATCCAGATGCGGATCTTTGATTTTGCGCCGGAGCAAGGCGGTGTTGGTGCGGAGCACTTCATTAAAAGCGTCCTGCGGCCCCCGGATCAGGGGCTCCGTTGTCGGATTGGAAATCGTGCGATGCTCCCAGCCCTCGGACGTGATGAGCAAGCAGCCTGCGGCGCCGTCCAACAGCACCAGCGTGTTGGAGTACAGCAGCCCGCGAAGGATTTCCCGCAGCGAAGGCACGAGTTTGATGCCGCTGGCCGTAATCACATGATTTTGCAGGTAAGGCAGGGTCACTTGTCCTGCAGGTTCTAATCGAACCAAGGGCAAGGTAACACATTGATGCACGATGTCTTTTTCCGCGAGTCCGTCGATATACAGCACGGCCGCCCGCGTCTCTGAGCCATCGGGACCGCGCAATGGTATTTCGCGCAGGATGAGATCGGAGGCGTAAGGGATGGCTTGGCGGATTGCCGTCAGATTGCTGTCCAGGCTACTGCTCAGCGGATCTTCTGCAATGCTCTGAAAGTCGGCGCTGGATTCCGAGCTGTCGGGCAACGTTCGGGTTGCGGAGCGGATAAGAAGCTTTCCTAATAATGACAAGTTTATTCGCCCTCCTCGGAAGCAAAGATATCCATGACGTTTTGCAAAAGCGTCGTCAACAGATCGGATTTTCCAAGAACAAATAATACGGCAAGTATGAGTCCGATGAGCAGCAGGGATATGTACGCAGGGACAAGTCTGGCATCTTGCTGACGGGCGGCTTTTCGAGGGTACCCGATGGCAAGTACTGCTAATGTAGCGAGAAAGATCAGCATATGGATCACCTGAGCTTGATTTAGAGGTAGCATCTGCTTCGCCTGGCTTTTTTATCCATTTGCGGTGGCGGAAACTGCTGTGCGGGATTCTCGGCGGGTTTCTGCGTCTGTCCGCGTGCGATCCGATTTCATGAGTTATTGTGGCAAAGCCTTAAAGCAAATGGTACAATAATGCAAGCGATCAAATGACTTGTCTAAGAAGTCGAATGCTGATGAATATACAGAGAAATTGGAGGGAATTTTCGCATGACGGCAACAAATAAAACAATCGAGCAACTTGCAGTTGATACCATTCGTACACTCGGGATCGATGCAGTTGAAAAAGCAAAATCCGGCCATCCAGGGATGGTTATGGGCGCTGCGCCAATGGCTTACGTGCTGTGGAAGCAGCATATGAAACACAATCCTTCGAACCCGAACTGGGTCAACCGCGACCGCTTCGTGCTGTCCGCAGGCCACGGCTCCATGCTGCTCTACAGCTTGCTCCACCTGTGCGGCTACGACTTGCCGATGGAAGAGATCAAGAACTTCCGTCAGTGGGGAAGCAAAACCCCGGGTCACCCGGAGTATGGCCACACGCCAGGTGTTGACGCCACTACAGGCCCGCTTGGTCAAGGCGTTGGTATGGCTGTAGGTATGGCAATGGCTGAAGCACACCTGAGAGAAACGTATAACAAAGAAAGCTTCCCGGTGATCGATCACTACACATACGCGATCTGCGGCGACGGCGACATGATGGAAGGCGTTTCGTCCGAGGCGGTTTCCTTGGCGGCGCACCTGAAGCTGGGCAAACTCATCATGCTCTACGATTCCAACGATATCTCCCTCGACGGTGAGCTGAATATGGCGTTCTCCGAGAGCGTGCACAAGCGTTTTGAAGCGTACGGCTGGCAAGTGCTTCGCGTGGAAGAGCAGAACGATCTGGCGGCGATTTCGAACGCGATTGCAGAAGCGAAAGCCGATACGACGCGTCCTACGCTGATCGAAGTGAAAACGACGATCGGTTTCGGCTCTCCGAACAAAGGCGGCAAAGGCGGCCATGTCGGACCACACGGATCCCCGCTGGGCGGCGACGAAGTGAAGCTGACGAAGCAAGCGTACGGCTGGCCGGAAGAACCAGACTTCTTGGTTCCGGATGAAGTTCGCGCGCACTACGCGGAAATTCAAAAAGAAGGCACGGCTGCTGAGCAAGCATGGAACAGCCTGCTGAATGACTATATCGCGGCATATCCTGAGCTTGGCAAACAGTTCAGCGCAGCAGTGAGCGGCGAGCTTCCAGCTGGTTGGGATGCGGAATTGCCGGTATACACGACGGCTGACAAGCCAATGGCGACGCGCGTCGCTTCCGGCAATGCGATCAACGCGATTGCAGGCAAGCTGCCGCAACTGATCGGCGGTTCTGCCGACCTGGCGAGCTCCAACAATACGATGATCAAAGGCGAATCGAACTACAGCGCAAGCAACTATGCGGGGCGCAACGTATGGTTTGGCGTGCGCGAGTTCGGCATGGGCACAGCGATGAACGGCATGGCGCTTCACGGCGGCGTCAAAGTGTACGGCGCGACGTTCTTCGTGTTCTCCGACTACCTGCGCGCATCCATCCGTCTTGCCGCATTGATGCAGCTTCCGGTGATCTACGTCCTGACGCACGACAGCATCGCGGTTGGCGAAGACGGCCCTACGCATGAGCCGATCGAGCAATTGCCTGCACTGCGCGTCATTCCAGGCATCACGGTCATTCGTCCTGCAGACGGCAACGAAACGTCCGAAGCTTGGCGCTATGCGGTTGCCGAAGCGAAAGGCCCGGTTGCGCTGGTGCTGACGCGTCAAAACTTGCCGATTCTGGAAGGCACCGTCGAAGGCGCCAAAGCGAACCTGAGCAAAGGCGGCTACGTCGTATCCGATGCGGCAAACGGCAAGCCGGATGCGCAAATCTTGGCAACAGGCTCTGAAGTGCAGCTTGCGGTTGCGGCTCAGAAGCTGCTCGCGGCGGAAGGTATCAACGTACGCGTTGTTTCCTTGCCAAGTTTGGAACTGTTCGAGAAACAGTCCAAAGCATACAAAGACTCCGTCATTCTGCCTAATGTGAAAAAACGTCTGGCTGTCGAGATGGCTTACCCACTCGGTTGGGAACGTTATGTCGGCGACGAGGGTTCGATCCTAGGGATCTCTACATTCGGCGCTTCCGCGCCTGGCGACCGCGTACTCAAAGAGTACGGCTTCTCACCGGAGAACGTGGTAGCACGCGTGAAGGCTTTGCTGGGGTAAGAGGGCTTCGGGATTCGAGGCTTCGGGGCGCGTCGGTGGCTCGCTCTGAAGCTTGCATATAACAGCCCGGCTACGGCCGGGCACATGACTAAGCATATTGGGGGAAATGGTCCACATGTCCAGCTTTGAAAATGTAACCGTCCTAACAAAAGCCAACGTTTATTTCGATGGCAAAGTGACAAGCCGCACCGTCGTTTTCGCAGACGGCACGAAGAAAACACTTGGCATCCTGCTGCCAGGTGAATATGAGTTCGGCACAGATACCAAGGAAATCATGGAAATCCAAGCCGGCGAGCTGAACGTTCAGCTGCCAGGCAGCGACGAGTGGATCTCCATCAGCGGCCAAGGTGAATTCACCGTGCCAGCCAACGCGAAATTCAAGCTCGACGTGAAAACTGTGAGCGACTACATCTGCTCGTATATTAGCGAGTAGTTGGCGAGCGAGCCCTTCACCATCCCCTTTGGGGATGGTGGGGGGCTTTTTTCATGCCAAGGAGAGGGAGCTGCGCTAGAATTCGTACATTTGATTGGTAGCAGTCAACACATAGGAATGAACACGTGTCTTACCGCGAGCAGGGCGCAGAATGCCTTTGGCGTATAGACGATGCAGCCATTCACGAGGGCTGTCCATCCGTATGCCTAAGTGCTCGCTTACCAATCGTGAGTTTATCGGATCAGAGGACATTTTAGCTAGATGGATAATATCTCTTTCTCTATAGTTGAGCGGCACGGTAGGCTTTGCTTCCCCAAACCAATGCCCCATCACATGCAAAATAATTTGCTGACAGCGTCTGCTTCTCTGTGAAAGATCATCGTAGGAAAAGCGAAGCACTTTCCAGTCATCCAGTACTAGTTGGTTTTGCCGCATGAGTTGATTAGAGAACCGAGTGCGGTCTATGTCTCTTGCATGAGCAGAAAAGCCATCTATTTCAATAGCAATTCGGTAGGATCCGCGGAGATAGGCGAAGTCAATGAAGCGAGTGCCATCTTGAAAGTCTTTTACTTCATACTCGGGATGGAGATACCGAAAGTTGCCGATACTGGGCCACCATACTTGCGAAAGAAACTGCTTCTCTGCATGCGCATGGCCTTCAAGCAGTCTTCGAAGCCTTTCACCAGAGCGGTGAGTGTGATGGTACTGAAGATATTGTTCATAATTTGTGGTGAATTCTTTCGATACTGTCATTTGCAAGTTACCTCCTCAAAATAAAAACACCGCCTTTTCCATTTATCTGGAAAGGACGGTGTGCTTCACGCGTCTAAATTGGGTATTGAATTCTCGCTAAGGGTGCCTAGCCCCAGTTAAATCACCGGAAATGGCAGAAATCGCTCAGCTAAGAGGGCACAGCCCTGCTTAACAGCGGCGAAATCGAGCTTAAACCGTAAATTTCAGCCACATAAGGGTGCCTAGCCCTTGTTAACTCGCCGGAAATGACTAAAATCGCTGCGATAAGAGGGGGGAGCCCCTCTTAGCAAGACCGCGCCATGCGTCTGACTGCCGTGACCGGCCTCGTGAATCCCCTACAACGCAAACTCCATCCGCGCCTCAATGTATTTCTCGAGCTTCAGCCGCACGTACGGCGGCAGGCCCGAGAGCATGCAGCCGTAGCGGAACAGGCGGCCTTCCGTCTCGATGCGGATGACGCGCGCTGTGATCGGCGGCAGATCCGCTTCCTGCGGGAAGTGGATCACGAGGAACATATCTGGCGCCAGCATGACCGGCGTCGTGATCTGCAGGCCGCTTTCGGACAAATCGAACAGCGTGCCGTCGATGTTTTGTCCGGAGAAGGAACCCTCCTGCTCCCACTGATAGATGGACAGCTTCAAATCGATGTCCAGCTTCACGCGGGTGTTCCGGCGGCGTTCACGCCCCGACAATCCCGCCAGTCCCGCCAGTCCCGCAGCCGGCTGTGCCGACGCCGCGGCGGCCGCGGCCGCCTGCTCGTCCTGCCGGACGACCTGCTGTCCCATCCAGCCCTCATAGAGCTGGATGAGCGCGCTCAAATCCTGATCGCCCAGCCCTTGGCTGTGGCCGATCTGGAACAGGTTCGTCGCCGCTTGCAGCATCGGCACTGGCAGCTGGAACTTGCCCGTAATGTCCTGGGCCAGCTGAAGATCCTTCAGCATGAGCTTCAGGGAGAATTGATTGCTGAAATCGCGATCGAGAATCTTATCGCTTTTCAGCTCGACTTGCTTGCTGTTCGCTCCGCCGGAGCGAACGATCTCTAGGAATTGAGCAGGATTGATGCCTGCTTTGGTCGCGATCGATAAACCTTCGGCAAGGCCGGCCAAATTAATGCCCACCATCGTGTTATGGGCGAGCTTGGCATAGGAGCCTGAGCCGCTCGGTCCGAGGTAAAGGGCTTTGCTGCCTAGCGCCTGGAACACGTCCGATTGCTCGTCGAACACTTCCTTGCTGCCGCCGACCATGAACGTCAGCGTTCCGGCTTCAGCCGCAGGCTTCGTGCCGGTCACCGGCGCGTCGAGGAAGTCGACGAAGTGCGCGGCGAGCTCGCCGGCGAGCTTTTGGCTGGTTTGCGGAGAAACCGTGCTGCAATCCACAATCGTGAGCGCAGGGTGAATCCCGCTGAGAACACCGTTCTCACTATAAAAAATATCCAACAATGCCGCGTCATGGCTCAGCATGGTGATCACAACGTCAGAGTTGCGCGCGACCGCGGCCGGCGTTACGCCGATCTCGGCGCCGAGCTGTTCCAGCTCGTCCGTTTTGCCGGCAGTCCGATTGTAGACGGTTACCATAAACCCTTTTCGAAGCAGATTAGCAGCCATGGGCTTACCCATCGTGCCAAGTCCGATAAAACCGATACGTTTCATGCTCCTTCACCTCAGCTTCATTTTAGCATGGGAAAGTATCCCTGTGAATGGCTTCTTTACTTGCTTTTAAAGGAGCAAATCAGTATGCTAGGAAAAGGTAAAATAGAGATGGAGGCGAACCTTTTGAGTAAAAAGCTAGACTTTGATTACAGCAAGGCATTATCTTTTATCTCCCAGCATGAGGTTGATTATTTGACGGCGCAAGTGGAGCTGGCGCATAACCAACTGCACGACAAAACAGGGGCAGGCTCTGACTACACAGGTTGGGTCGATCTACCTGAGAATTACGACCGCGAAGAATTTGCACGCATCCAGGCGGCTGCCAAACAAATTCAATCCGATTCGGACGCGCTTGTCGTCATCGGCATCGGCGGTTCCTATCTCGGCGCGCGTGCGGCGTTGGAAATGCTTTCTCATTCGTTTTATAACATTTTACCGAAAGGCAAACGCAAAACACCTGAAATTTATTTCGTAGGAAATAACATTTCTTCTACATATGTGACCCACCTGATTCAACTGCTGGAAGGCAAAGACTTCTCCGTGAACGTCATTTCCAAATCCGGCACAACGACGGAGCCTGCGATCGCATTCCGTATTTTCCGTGAGCTGCTGGAGAAAAAATACGGCAAAGACGCCGCCCGCAAACGCATCTACGCGACGACGGACCGTGAGAAAGGCGCGCTCAAAACGCTCGCTACAGCGGAAGGTTACGAAAGCTTTATCATCCCGGACGATGTTGGCGGACGTTACTCCGTGTTGACAGCGGTAGGCCTTCTGCCAATCGCGACAGCAGGCATTGACGTGGAAGCGATGATGAAAGGCGCAGCCGATGCGCAAAAAGAATTCGCCAATCCGAAGCTGAGCGAGAACTTGGCGTATCAATATGCGGCAGTCCGTAACGCGCTATACCGCAAAGGCAAAACGATCGAAATTCTCGTCAACTACGAGCCGTCCCTGCACTTCGTATCCGAGTGGTGGAAACAGCTCTTCGGCGAGAGCGAAGGGAAAGACTACAAGGGCATCTACCCGGCATCCGTCGATTTCTCCACGGACCTGCACTCCATGGGCCAATTTGTGCAGGACGGCAACCGGATCCTGTTCGAAACCGTGATCCAAGTGGAGCAAGTTTCCGATCACATCACCATCGGTACCGATGCGGACGATTTGGACGGGCTCAACTTCCTGAGCGGCAAAACGATGGACTTCGTCAACAAAAAAGCGTTCGAAGGCACTATGCTGGCGCACACGGACGGCAACGTGCCGAACCTGATCGTGACGCTGCCTGACATGACCCCGTACTCCTTCGGGTACATGGTCTACTTCTTCGAGAAAGCTTGCGGCATCTCCGGCTACCTGATGGGCGTGAATCCTTTCGATCAACCAGGGGTTGAAGCGTACAAAAAGAACATGTTCGCATTGCTCGGCAAACCGGGCTATGAGAAAGAGAAAGCGGCTTTGGAAGCGCGTCTGCAGCAATAATCAAGCGTCAAAAAATAAAAAGCGATCAATCCCATCGGGTTGGTCGTTTTTTAATTGAATGGTGGTCATATAAGGGGCTGGATTTTCCAATATTTATGTGGTAAATTTTCTTTCTATATTGTAGAACTAGAGAGATGTGTGTAGAATGTAATGAAACCAGTTGTTTCTTCTACCCAGAAAGGTCGGCTATGCTAGCTTATTACAAAACTGTCAAGTCGTTCGGATTGTCGGAAATTGTCATCAGGAAGTCGCGTTTTATCGGACATGCCAAACCGGTGGAAACGGAAGAAGAAGCGATTCAATTTATTGAAGCGATTAAGAAAGAACACAAACTCGCAACCCATAACTGCAGCGCTTACGTGCTGGGAGAGCGAGACCAGATTCAGAAGCAGTCCGATGACGGAGAGCCGAGCGGAACGGCGGGTAAGCCGATACTCGAAGTCATTAAACAGCAAGGCCTGAAGAACACGGCGGTTGTCGTTACGAGATATTTTGGCGGCATCATGCTGGGTGCGGGCGGGCTGATTCGGGCTTATACGGATGGAGCCGTAGCAGGTCTTGAAGCAGCGCAGCCGGTGTACAAAGTGAATCATCAGCAAGTGTTGATTGAAGTGGATTATACGTGGTTCGGCAAGCTTGAAAATGAGTTAAGAAACCGGACTATGCTGCTCGGTGATATTCAATTTACGGACAAGGTGACGGTACCGTGTTACCCGTTGAAGGCGGAGGCGGAAACGTTCATCGATTGGGCCACAGATTTTACGCAAGGACAAGGCGTAATTCTAGCAGGAGATTGCGAGTACATCGAACATACCAGCTTGCCGGAATAAGGCGGGCTCACAGCACGAAGACACCAAGACAACTTCATAACAGCTAAGGATGCGGAGGGATTGGCATGGCTAGAAAAGCAGTCGCGCAAGAGCTTAGCAGAGAGCGAATACTTTCGGAAGCACGGGAATTATTCGCTACCTTTGGCTATCGCGCTTTAACAATGCGAAGCATTGCAAAGGCAATGGGATACAGTCACGGAGCGTTGTATTACCATTTTACGGAAAAAGCTGAGTTGTTTTATGCGTTAATTAAAGACGATTTCGCCCTACTCTTGCAACGGCAGCGGGAGATGGTTGCCCGCGAGCATGGCATCAGCGTGAATTTGCTTCAGAAGTTAATGATGGAGTTTGTCTGGTTTGGGCTGACGAATCCGAATCATTACGAGATGATGTTCATGATGAATGAGCCGGAGCTTCAGCAGTATTCGAGAACGGAGCAGGCGCAATGTCTAGAATTGTTCGCCATTGTTGTTCGCGATGTCGTGGCTGGACAGCCGGGTGCCGAGAGCCGCAGATACACGCTTCCTTGGAATTTGTTCATGTCTTTACACGGTCTTATTTCCTATTGTATTCAATTCCGTCTTACTTACGAAGAAGCGCGCAAACTGGCTGACGAGCACATCCGTCTCATCTGTGCAAGTCTGGATATGGATGCCTACGAACAGCAGCGGCCGCTTGTCAAAATGCTTGGTTAATCATGATGGAGCGGGCCGCGAGGCTCGCTTTTTTGTTTACAGCCGCCTAGACATTCGGATGCCTGTACTATAAAATGATGGAATGACATGAGGGAAAGGTGGGCGAGCAAGGATGGATTTGAGCGTATGGTCGGAAGCGAATGTGGAGTTTATGTTCGAGGAAATCAAGAAAAAGCTGCGCATGGCGACAGGCGGCTCCATTAAAGCCTCGAATGTAAGCGAAGAGGTTTACGAAGATTTGCGGGATCTGTACGAAATGGTTGCAAGCAAAGATAGATTCAGTATCAGCGAGATCGACGCGATTACGACCGAACTGGGTAAACTGCGCAAAGCGTAACCCGACCTGATCCCCCTGACGGACAGGCGTATGCACGGACATGAGCGTATTTTGCTCAAAATAGGGACAGTTATCCAAGCCATGTGACCCGCTTAGCCGTACACTGTAGAGCAATGTATCTCTGTTGGCTGAGGAGGTGGATGTACATGGCATCCAAAATTCGTAAAGAAGACGTGCGCAAGCTGATCGGCAAAGACATCGTCGCGGTGAAAAAAGACGGCTCGCACGTAACGGGCAAACTGGTGCGCATCAGCGGCAACACGCTTCTGGTCGCTCCGCAAAACGGTAAAAAGGTGCAGGTCAAAGCGATCGTTCCGCTCGTCTTGTTCGATTTGCTCGCCATCGGTACAGCCCCATATGCGTATGGTGGTTTCGGCGGTTGGGGAGGCGGCTTCGGCGGTGGTTTCGGAGGCGGCTTTGGCGGCCCGTTCGGGGGCTTTGGGGGCGGCTTCGGCGGTCCAGGGTTCTTCTGGTAATGGCATCGGTATAACAGGCAAGGACTCTTTCCGTGTGGAGAGGGTCCTTTTTTGTGCATCTCAGACCGATGAGGCACACACCGCCGCGAATCTGAATAGGCTAACCTATCAGAGTCAGGCGTAGGGAGGCGAAGTCGCGATGCAGCAGCGAGTACCGATATTGCTTGACCCACCGGCTATTCAGTTTGATGCGATTCATGTGAACGCGATTACGGAGGGGTCCGGTATTTTTATCGGGACGAACACGCAAGTGCTCTGGTCCTCCAGCGCCAAAGTGAACAAAGGGGTCGGCGAGATCAGCGGGGAGCATAACCGGATTGAGCAGGTGACGAACGTCATTTACGACAACGATATTATCGACGCGCCGTACACGAAGGGCGATTTGATTATTGGGCGGGTGTAAAAAAGCTCCCGGATCTGCGCACATGCGCCGATCTAGGGAGCTTGCGGGCCGACTCAGCTGTCACCGTCGGCGTCCGAAGGAGGGACGGCAGCGTCCTGGGGCTGCGTGAAGCGGGAAGCCTGCGCGCCCGTCGTTATGAGGTCCTGCAGCCATACAGGCGTCTCCTGCTCGCCGACGTTGAGCATATCGAGGAAGTCGGAGTCGTTCAGCATGGCACGGGTGCCGACAAGCTGATTGTTGTCGCCTTCCACGGAGCCGAAGCCCTGCACGGTTTTCTGGTTGCTTTGAAAATCGGTCGGCCAATTGTTGCCCATATTGATGCAGGACGCGCTTTCGACTGATCCGATGCGGATCGAGCCGATGACAAACGTGGGCGACATGAAGGAGGACATGCTCGTTCATCTCCTTTATTTGTGGACTCTAAGCTGGCGGAGACGGCTTCGGATGGTAACGATAGCCAGTCTCCGTGCGGACAGGCTCCTCCGCGCTTGCGGCGGGACTGCGCTCTGAGCCCGCTGCAGAGGGCGTTGTGGCTTTTGAAGGTTTGGCGCCGACTTGCTGTGCGGGCGCTGCCTTGGCATCATCGCCGGCGGAGCCAGTGCGGGTTTTCATGGCGGGGGACGCCCCGTGCGCTCTGAGATCGGCGGTTTTGGCGCCGAAGTTGTTGCCTAAATTCAAGGAGCCGCTAAGCTCTCCAATGTCGAGTTGATCCAGTCGAAACGTCAAGCTGTCCAGCACGGGCTGGTGCACATGCAGTGTTTCGATGTGAATGTGCGCGGGTCTTTCAGACAGCGCTGCGAGCTGCTTTTCCAACTGCTGAATGCGGCGTTCCAGCTTGTCGGTGTACGCGGCGGAAGGAGCTACTTCCGTTCGCATAATTGCGGGCGAAGATGAGGGGGCTGCGGTTGACGGCGGTTTTTGCGCTAAGGGAAGAGAATGTTTTTTTCGGCGAAACCACATAGGGCTCAGCTCTTTTCGCGATTAGGCTTGTAATCCAGCGTATCTGCATCATACACAATATGCTTGCTGTCATGCACGAGATTGCCGTCGCCTCTGACTGCGCCCAGCCCGTTATTGACTTTGTCGTCCGAACGTCGTCCCACGATGCGATTCGTGCCTTTATTCACGCTCGATGAAGCCGCGATTTGATCGATATGAATAGATTGAAACTTGATCCGTACCACAGCGATTCCCCCTAGTATCAGGTTCGTAGCACCCTCTCCTCAGTATATGGGGACAAATCGCGTTTCATTTCTCTTTACAGATAAAAATAACGCCCCCCGCAAGCGGCAATGTGCTCGGACGAGGGGACGTCATGTGAATTGAATGGGGACGACCTTTTCGTCGTCCGGCGGAGCCATGGGAATGCGGGCAATGAGCAGGCCGTTGTGGTACTGCGCACGCATATGCGCCGTTAACGCTCTCGCCGGCAGGCGGACCGTCCGTTCGAAAGCGCCAAAGAAGCGCTCCGAGAGCTTCATTTGGTCGTCCTGCACAGGGTAGGGCCGCACAAGCGAGCCGCGGATGAGCAGGGCGGAGTTGTGAAAAGAAAGCTGAATCTGCTCCGGGGAAGACAGCCCTGGCAGTTCTGCCACCACGACGACTTCCTGCAGCGTTTCGTACATATCAATGCGCGGACCGGTCAGCGGGATAATGCTGGCGATGTCCTGCCAAAATTCAGGACCCAGCACGTCGCCGGCCTGCGCGGTAAGACCCTTCCAATCCGGCTTCGGCGGACGACCGCCGGGAGCACTCATCTGCCATCACCTCAGACTTCCACTAGGATCGCGACATGCGCTGCTTCTTTAGTTTATGAAGGGAAGCTGCGGATTATGGTTAAACTTGAAATCCCTGATTGTCAAGAGGAGTTTAAGTCCGCCCTAAGCGTTGATCGGCGAATTACAATTTCAGCAGGGAGGATGATTTTGCGATGAGATGCAGGGGCAGTGCCCTGAATTCGCTCGATCAAGAGCTGCATGCCCAGATACCCCATATCGTAGGCAGGCTGCTTGGCAACCGTCAGAAACGGGTTGTAGTCCGGGATAATGTCGGGATCGTCGAAGCAGGCCACAGCTACATCGTCGGGTACCTGGAGATGTAGAGCTTGCAGAGCTCGCAGCGTATTAACCCCAATAAAATTGTTTGCAGCCAGGATGGCGGTTGGTCGCTCTACGGATTGGAGGGAAGCCCATTTGTCGATGATCTCCTCCATGCTGTCCTTCTTTAAATGGGTCTCGAACATGTACACCGGGTTCGTTTCGAGCTCATGAAGCCCCATTGTCTCCCGAAAAGCCAAAGCGCGTTCTCTTGTATTTGATAAGTATCTTGGACCGTTAATAAAGGCGATTCGTTTGTGCCCGAGTTGGATGAGATGCTGAACCAGCAGACGGGTCGTGTTGTAGTTATCCCCCTTGACGGAGTCGGCCGGGATCGCATCAAGCGTACGGTCCACGTAAACGAAGGGAATCCCGCGTTTAACAAGCTTCTTCATGTTGTCCTCGGATTCATCGCTGGCAGGTACGATCAGTACGCCATCAACTCGGGTCGACATCAGCATTTCCGTGTATTTGGCCTCTTTGTCCTTATTCTCGTCGGTGTTTCCCAATATTAACTGGTATCCGAGCTGCAGGGCTTTATCCTCCGCTCCGCGCACAACGTTCGTGAAGAACGGGTTGGATATATCGGGAATTACGAGCGAGACCAGTCCCGTTTCCCTCGAGGTCAAGCTGCGCGCCTGTTTGTTCGGCAGATAGTCCATTTCCCGCAGCACTTGCTCCACTTTCATTCGAGTCGATTCCTTAATTAAGGGGGAGCGATTGATAACCCGGGACACCGTCATCGGAGACACGCCGGCTTTCTTCGCTATATCATAAATGGTCACCATCACCATTCATCCTCTCTACTTGAATACGTTACATAATGGGACAATGCCATAAAAGTTCTCAACCTGATGTATGGTTTGGTTGACCTCCGCGATAGGCAATGTTATTATTTTGTTACCGATAACATAAATATATCATAACAAGCATTTTTGAAAAGGGTTCCAAAATTAGTTTGGTATATATGCCATATATTCCTGCTGAAAGGACGAAGTCCGGTGATGAGGAACTTGCTGCGTCTGCCGATCAGGAGAAATAAACAATCGGTGTTTAGAAAATATGTCTTCTCCTATTTGTTGTTCTTATGCCTTCCGATTGCGTTCGGTGTTCAGCAATATGTGCAAACGCAAGAGGTTTTGACGAAGAGCGCAACGGATCTTAGCCTGCAAATTTTGAGAATGAGTCAAAACACGGTGGACCGGCTATTCGTTGAATCCGATGCTGTCGTTTCCGCGATCTCCGATGATAACAATGTCCTGTCGATGCTGTTAAACGCAACCTCACCGCCGACTCCCGAGCAGCTTTACAATTATTCCTTATTGCGCAGCAGCTTGAATCGATACGTGATAACGAATAAATTGCTGCAGGATATTTTCATTTGTTTCGCTAATAGCGGAGCGGTCGTGTCGTCGAAAACGGCCTTCGATATGAATGACAGTTTGGTCAATATCAACGGAATGAAGTTAAGCGAATGGCTGGATGAGGTGTCCAAACGAAGCACGCAAAAGCAATACTATAATTTGAATGATGTGACGATAGAAGGAAAGCAGTCATCCATGCTCGCTTATGTGAGCCCCTTGCCAAACGGCGTTCAAGGAAAAGTGTTGGGCTCCATCATCGTTTTTATAGATCAGAAAGACATCACGGACTTGTTTCAACTTTTAGTTGAAGATAATGGATACGCTTACATTCGAGATGGGCAAGGCCAGGTGATTGCACCTACCTTTACGTCCGAGCAGCTGAAGAGCGGACTTACGCTCCCTCAGTCTTTGACAGGGAAGCTGGGCTCCTCCTTCGAGGAGCTTGGCGGCCAGAGCATGCTTGTATCCCATTCCCGCTCTGACCAAAATGGCTGGACTTATATTGCAGCTCAACCATCTTCCGTCGTGCTGGCAAAGGCGGAAACGATTAAACGGGCGATTCTGACGTTCGCTGGAATCACCCTTGGCTTGGGCATTCTAGCTGCGCTGTTCCTGGCCTACAGGAACAGCAAGCCTTTCTCGGAATTGCTGAATTCCATGTCGGAGCTGCGCTCCCAGATTGAACATCAGCTGCCGCTCTTACGGGCTTCAGTGCTTGATCGTTTGCTTAAAGGTTACTACAAGGACGAGGCAGGGGCCCGAGCTGCCCTTGAAGAGGCTTGGATCCAACTTCGAGGCGTCGGTTATTTTGCCATTTCCGTTACGGCCAACCGCGATGATCGGGCGGAGGTTGCCTACGAAGAAACGGAAGAGATTCGCAGCTTTTTAACGGAGCGGCTGGAGCAAATGCTGGAGGGGTTTGATTTCCTGATCAATGTGGAGGGGAATCGTGCCGATCTGATTGTTGCCTTTGAGGAAAACGATCCGGAGGCATTGCGCGCCTTGCTTGGCGAGCGATGGCTTGTACAAGCAGACCTGCTTCAGGAGGAGAACGGTTTGCTGCTGACCATCGGAATCGGGAGAGGCACCGCCTTGCTGCATGAACTGTGGCGCTCGCATAATGAAGCGCGTCAGGCGCTGGAATATCATATTCCGACGGATCGCGGGGAATTAATCTGGTATGAAGAGCGAGTTCAGGATTCTTCCTATTATTATTATCCGCTCGATATGGAACTAAAGCTAATCCAGACGGTTAAGAACGGCGATATGGAAGGGCTTGATCGTTTGCTGCAGCATTTGTTGGATGTCAACTTGCTGGAACGGCGATTGAACACGGTGACGAGAAGGCAATTTCAGTACGAATTGCAGGGGACATTAGCCAAATTGCTGGAGCAGGTGGAGGCAAGCTCCGATTCGTTTGGGAAGCTGCGAGAGAAGTTGGCCGCACAGAATACTGAGAGCGGGGAGGCCTTCAATCCGGAGGTATGGAAGAAAGCGCTCCAAACGATCTGCGAACATCTCTCCCATCAGAAAAAGGACAAGTATATTAAAACGGCAATCGCGATCCTCGAAATGACGAAAGCCCAGTTCACGGACCCGAATTTCAGTCTGACGGGATTGGCCTCGCATTTCAAATTATCGGAAAGCTTCATTTCGATTTTATTTAAAGACCACGTAGGGGAGAATTTTTCCGACTATGTAGAAAGACTCAGGCTCGAACTGGCATGCGGGCTTCTGAAGGGGACAGACAAGAGCATCGTACTGGTCGCGCAGGAAAGTGGATATAACAGCGATAAGACATTTCGTCGAGCATTCAAACGGGTGTACGGTATTCAACCGACTTCCTATCGCGAATCCTCCCGATAAACCCAACCTCTATACGAGGTCACTCTTCTCAGAGTGGTCCTGGATAGAGGTTTTCTTATTTCGGAAAGAAAAGAGCGTGAAAAAACTATTGTTCCTTGCATTCAGAAGGCTATGCACAACGCACCCGTGCAAAACCTTATGCAGAACCCAAATCCCTTGCCTTACAAGGGATTCAGGCAAATAATCGCATTGAATGGGTGTGAAAAAAGAACTGTTCCTTTACGAATTGCACTTTGTTGCCGTACATTCAATTTGAATAAAGCGTTTACAAAAACGATGCCACTGAATACGGTTTCAATTACTTGAAGGGCTGGTGAAACGAACCATGGATGCAAGCCAAAATTCCGTCCTCATGAGCGCGACAGCAAAGCGGGCGAAAGCCGAAAGCGGACTTTGGTATAGAATCAAACAGCAGAAGGTGTTGCTGCTGCTGTTGTTACCGGGTCTTATTTACTTCTTTATCTTTTCGTATGTACCGATGTACGGCATTCTGGTCGCGTTTAAAAAGTTTCGCATGCAGGCGGGACATCCGTTCTGGAGCTCGGTGTTTACAGCACCGTGGGCCGGGCCGTTCGGTCTCGACTATTTTAAAACCTTCGTTAATGGCCCCTACTTCTGGATGCTGCTTAAGAACACGTTCCTGCTTGGATGTTATTCCATTCTATTCGGCTTTCCGGTACCGATCATCTTCGCGCTTTTGTTGAATGAGCTGCGTAACCGCTACTATAAGGGCCTTGTGCAAACGGTCAGTTATCTGCCGTACTTCCTGTCCATTGTCGCTGTTGTCGGGATGATGAAGCTTATGCTAGCCCCTGATTCCGGAATTGTGAATGTGCTGCTGATGAAACTAGGCTTGCAGCAGATTTACTTCTTCGGACTGCCGGGATGGTTCCGCACCTTGTTCGTTGGGTCGCACATTTGGAAAGATCTCGGGATGGGAGCGGTCATCTATCTGGCAGCTTTGTCCAAGGTCGATCCAGAGCAATACGAATCCGCTGTTCTCGACGGGGCTACTCGGATCAAGCAGATGTGGCACATTACACTTCCCGCCATTAAACCTGTGGTGGTCATCACGCTGATTCTCGGATTGTCGCATGTGGTGAGCGTCGGTGCCGAGAAGATTATCCTCATGTACTCGCCGCTTACGTACGATACGGCTGATGTTTTCTCGACGTTTGTATATCGCCAGGGATTGGTCAACATGGATTTCAGCTTCGGAGCGGCGGTCGACTTGTTCAATTCCGCCATCAACGTCATTTTCCTGGTCAGCTCTAATTATCTTGCGCGAAAGATTTCAGGGGAAAGCCTCTGGTAACGCTGTTTGTGTGAAAGGAGAGTTACGATGATTAAAGATACATCGCTGAGCTCGAGAGTGCTCGATGCCGTCATTCATATCGTTATGGTGATTGTCATCGTCGCGACGCTTTTGCCCGTGCTTAATGTTTTTGCGGTATCGTTTAGCAGCCCGGACAACATTGCAAGCGGGAAGGTCTTTCTGCTTCCGAAGGGCCTTAATTTAAGCGCTTACTATACCATTCTTTTTGAGGATGTTCATATTCCAAAATCGTTCTTGAATTCGGTGTTTATTACGGTTGTGGGGACGATCTTCAACGTAGCCCTAACGACGATCACAGCTTACTCTTTATCCAAAAAGTACCTTGTATTCCGTGGATTTTTTACGACCTACGTGGTTATTCCGATGTTTTTCGGAGGCGGCATCATTCCGCTTTTTCTCGTAGTGAAGACGTTTGGCCTAGTCGGCTCCTATTCCGCGCTGATCATTCCGTATTTGATCAGTCCATGGTGGCTTATCATCATGATCTCCTTCTTCCGCACCTTTCCGGCTGAATTGGAGGAAGCCGCCAAAATCGACGGCTGCAGCGACTTTGGCGCGCTGATCCGGATCGTTCTGCCCTTGTCTACCGCTGCCGTCGCAACCATTGCTTTGTTCTATGCCGTCTCTTATTGGAATTCCTTCTTCCCGGCCCTCATGTTCCTGAATGATTACGCGAAGTATCCGCTGCAGTTGCTTCTGAGAGATATCGTCCTGCAGAATACACTTGCGGATCAGCTTGCATCGCAGGGGAATGCGGCGCTTGCGAACGACCTTCAAACGAGTCTGACCCCGCAGAGCGTGCAGTACGCGACACTGGTCGTCTCCATCGTTCCAATGCTGATCGTCTATCCGTTCATTCAGAAATATTTCGTAAAAGGCGTGATGATCGGCTCCCTGAAAGGTTAAGGGAAGCCGGCGAAAGAAACCATAAATTTCGTCTGGGAGGGATGCCTTGGACACTGCTCGAAATAGGGATTGCTGGAAAAAGGGATGTCAAATGGAATTCAAATTACGCAAAGAGAGGCGAATGTGAGTATGGGCAAGAAAAAATGGGCAACATCAGGCACTTTGACGGCACTTTCAATGGCGGTTGTTCTGTCCGCATGTTCTTCGCAATCCAATCCGGTATCGAACGATTCGTCGTCAGCGCCTTCTTCAGCAAGTTCGTCTGCCGACCCGAACAATATGGACAAAACCGTATCGCTTACGGTCGTCAGCCAGACCAAATACGCACCGAACTCCGTGCCGAACGAATACACCAAGCAGACCGAGCAGAAGTTCAATATGAAATGGGACTACCAGGCTATCCCATTGTCCGCAGGTATGGATAAGTACAACGTTATGTTCGCGTCCGGCGACTATCCGGAATTTATTCCGAACATGAACCAGTGGAACGCCGTTCGCAAATGGGCGGCGGCAGGCTATCTGCTGCCGATCGGCGATTACTTTGACAAGATGCCGAATTACCGCAAGCTCTATACCGACGATCAGTGGAAAATGCTTAAGGACTTCACCAGCGTTAATGGAAAAATGTATATGGTTCCATTCATCACGACGACGTTTGATCCGATGACTTTCATTTACCGGAAGGACGCCTTTGACAAAGCGGGAATCACTTCTTTCCCCAAGACGACCGACGAGTTGACCGCTGCATTGCAGAAACTGAAAGAGACCAACCCGAGCTTCATTGGGCTCGCGGTTCGGGGAGGCTCCGGGAATACCGGCATCCGGAACCTGTTGATCAGCTTCGACAACACGTTCCGGATCCCGCCTGACTTCAACGGTTCGAACGGCTGGTACGGCTTCTGGCACGATCCCGATTATAACAATCAGATGGTGTTCGCTCCGGCGACCGACAAGCAGCGCGCCATGCTTAGTTATTTGGCAAAGCTGTATAAGGCAGGTCTCATTCAGAAGGACTTCGCGACAGCGACGGAGGACCAATTCAACCAGAATCGGAAAAACGGCAAGGATCTGATCGACTTCCAATACGTCAGCCACGTTGTCAGCCTGGAGAAGGCGGACAGCACGCAGGATTGGGATTATGCGAAGGCGTTCGTGAAGGACACGGCTTTCGGTAAAAATCCCGTCATGTTCAAAGGGCCGGACTTTGCGTTGTTCGGTTCCATTCTCAGCAACAAATTGGCCGACCAGCCGGATAAACTAAACCGTCTGCTGAAATATATCGATTGGTCGTCAACACCGGAAGGCGAGCTGTTCAACCAAATGGGCGTCGAAGGCCTCTCCTACGAGATGAAGGATGGATTGCCGACGTACAAAGGCGATCTTGACCGCAAGAAAGTGCTGGAGCAATTTGGCTTCGACTACTATATCACCAAGAATGACGACGCACAGAAGACCGACCCGGCCTTCAAGATCGATCAAGAAGCCGCTCCGATCTTCCAGTCAATGGAGACAATGTATGCCCAAGCCGCCAATATGAATGACGATGATTCCAGCACCGTCAATACGATTATGACTGGCGTTTGGAACGAAGTGTACCAATTTGCGACTAAAGCGATCATGGGACTTGTGAATGTCAATGACGATCAGGTTTGGAAGGAGCACCTGGCCAATCTGAATAAAGTGGGGCTCGATAAGGCGCAAGCCATCTACGACAAAGCGATGAAGCAGTAATGATTCGTAAGCAACAGACTGGACCCGCTCCTAAGGGGCGGGTGCTTTCTTCCTTCCGTTGAACAGGAGGTAATGGCGTGGCTGATCAAGCAGATAAACAACTTGTAAGGGATCCGTTCGCCGAGATCGCGCTGCGGGAACACCCGCTGGCGGGAGACGGCCTCGAGGCGGCAGCTCCGCGCGAGTGGGAGAAACGCATGTTTGCTTTGGGAACGGAAGCGGCTGCGCGTCTTCCTAAGCCGACTTACGACATGCAATTAGAGGAGTATGAGCTGGAACTGGAAAGACTTCGGGCGTATTACCGTCCGTACCTGCGTCGGCTGACACCTGCTGCTGGATTTGCCCGTCCCCGGCAAGAGCTCAAAGCTTTCGACTTCCGGTACGAGGATCAGCAGGACAGGGAATTCGGCAGCGTGCTTGCCGGCTTGGGCGAGTGGGAGCATGTAACGGTGCCTGACTTCCGCGGACCTACCAAAGAGAACGGCCGCTGGACCGGCTACTACCGAACCGCCTTCAAGAGCTCGCGCCCGGCGGCCGGCAAGCGGGTGTTTGTCGTATTTAAAGGCGTCGATTACAAGGCGGTCGTGTATGTCAACGGCAAATGTGTTGGCAGCCACGAGGGGCTGTTCGCACCGTTTGAATGTGATATCACCTCCGTGCTTCAAGAGGAGAACGTGCTGGTCGTAGAGGTGCACAACGACTATCCGATGATGGGTGTGAACGGTTCAAGGCTGGACGGCGACAAGATGTATGCGGCGACCGGACCTGGCTGGGATGAGCCGATCCAAGGCTGGCATCATTGTCCGCCCGGCGCCGGCATTTATAACCGCGTGTTTGTGGAGGAGCGCGCCGAGCTGTTCGTTCAAGACATTTTCGTAAGAACGAATCCGGACGAAGCGATGTTCGAGGCATGGGTGGACGTCATGAACGCGACCAACGGGCTGATCGAGCATGCGGAGCTGCGGCTTGAAGTCCATGCGGATAATTTTGAGGGAGAGGGGCTTTCCGAGATTCGCTTTCCCGTCGCTTATGCCGGGCCGGGTTTGAACAATTACCGGTATAAGATTGCTTTTCCGCAATTTAAAAGCTGGGAACTGAACGAGCCTCGCCTGTATACGCTGCGGGTCTCCGTGTTTCGAGGAGAGGAGCGCGAAGACGTGCACGACCGCTGCTTTGGAATGCGTTCGTTCCGCATGGACGAATCGACGGAGCCGAAGGGATCACTCTTTTTCAATAACCGGCCCATTATTCTACGGGGTGCCAATGAGATGGGGCATCTTCAGCTGTGTGTGATGAATGATGACTATGACCAGCTGGTGGATGACATTCTGATCGCGAAGCTGGCGAATTTGAACTTTTACCGAGTGACGCAGCGCCCGGTTCAGGAAGAAATCTACGATTGCATGGACCGGTTGGGGATGCTGAATCAATGCGATCTTCCAGCTTTCGGTTTTATTAGACGGAGTCAATTTTACGAAGCGGTGCGCCAAACGGCAGAGATGGAGCGGCTCGTGCGCAGCCACCCTTGCGTCATCATGGTTTCGCTGATCAACGAACCGTCCCGTCCAGCCAAGCGGGGCAAGGGGCATCGTCACCTATTCCGGGATGAGATGGAGGCTTTTTTCACGGCAGCCCGTCAAGCGATCTACATCGAGAATCCTGACCGCGTCGTCAAAAATGCGGATGGCGATTATGACCCGCCGACCGCGGAGGGGCTGTCCGATTTTCATTGCTATACGATGTGGTATACGAATCATATGATCCCCTTCGGGGAGCTGTACAAAGGAGGGTTGCCTCCGATCAAGGCGGGCTGGAAAACCGGGTGCGGCGAGTACGGTTCCGAAGGGCTTGACCGGCTTGAGCTCATGCAGGCGCGATATCCACGGGAATGGCTGCCGCAAAAGCTCGGCGATACCTGGATGCCGAACGCCATTGTGGACGCCCAGTCTTATGCGCTGCATGGGGATTGGTACCCGGAGCTATCCTGCATCGAAGATTGGATTCGCGACAGTCAGCGGTATCAAGCCTTCGTAACGAAGCTGATGACGGATACGCTCCGCAGACGCTCCGACCGCATCGTGCAATCTGCGATTCATCTGCTGATCGACGCGTGGCCGTCGGGCTGGATGAAGTCGCTGGTCGGCGTCGATCGCGTGCCGAAGCCTGCCTATTTTGCCTATGCACAGAGTCTTGAGCCGATTCGGGTACATGTGCGGGGAGATCGCTGGCGCGCGTATGCGGGCGAGGTTGTCGAGCTGGAGGCATGGCTGCTCAATGATACATCGACAGCGTATAACGGCTGCAGCATCATCGTCACACTGCGGGACGAGAAAGCGGATTACGCTTCGTTCGCGATTGAGGCTCAAGTGAAAGGCGTATCTTCCTGCTATTCGGGAACGGTGACGCTGGTTATGCCGGAGGTAGAAGGAAGGCATACCGTTTACGCGGAGGCGTGCCTGATCGATGCCTCCGGGTGTATTCTTAACGGAGAACGGTTCGAAATCGAAGTTTTCGCGAGAACAGACGTCGCCGTCACGAGCGGCCGCATCGCTTATATCGGTGAGAAGGCGGAGAAGCTCTGTTCCGCGCTCGAATTGTCGGGGGCGAGCTTTTCACCTGAAAGCCCCTTCGACACGATCATCGTATCCTCCTGTGAACGGTTTCGGGTACATGAGATAGAGGTGAGACAGCGAGTGGAAGCGGGGGCGACGGCAGTCTTCCTCTCTGACGAGACTGGACACCGGCAATGGAGAATCGGCGATGTGATCGTGCATGAGGAGCCCATTGGCGCGCTGTTTACACTGGCGCGAGACGGTTCCGAACCCCTCTTAAGCGAGACGAAGCCGGCGGATTTCAGCTATTTCTATAACAGGATGACGGATCGAATTGATCCGTTGACCGGTTGTGGCTGGCGTTCGGAGAGATTGACGCCGCTGCTGTATACGTATGAGAGGCCGCCGCATGGACAGCCGCCGACACCGGTCGGCAAGCCGAAGCTTGCGGTTGTCGGTTCGCGGATGCTTGGCGAGGGCAGCCTCGTATTCATCGGGCTGGAGCTGGAAGGCCGGATTGGCTGCAACCCTCCGCTTGACCGGCTTCTCGCTTCTCTCGCAGCCAAGAACCAGATCGATTGAAGGAGACAGAGAGATGGGACATGGAAGATTGAAGAAGAAGACCGCTGTCGTGACGGGCGGAGCGTCCGGCATTGGTATGGCAATCGCTCTTCGTTTTGGCAGGGAGGGAGCGAACGTTATCGTGAACGATGTGAGCGACAGCGGGGAAGACATTGCGAAGGAGATTATCCAGTCGGGCGGTTCGGCGATGTTCTTCAAGGCCGATTTGCGCCGCCGGGAGGAAGCGGCCGCTTTGATGCAGGCCGCATACGAACGATTCGGCTCCCTGCATATTCTGGTTAACAATGCAGGTGTTTCCGGTGGAAAGTCGGTCGTAGCAGCCGAGGATAAAGATTGGGAGCGGATCATGGATATCAACATGAAAGGCTCTTGGTACTGCAGCAAGTTTGCCATTCCGTTCATGATCGAAAGCGGCGGCGGCAGCGTGGTGAACATCGCGTCCACGCATGCTTACCGTACGCAGCAGGATCATTTTCCTTACCAATCGTCGAAGGCCGGCATGATTGCGATGGCGTATGGCATTTGCGTTGATTTTGGCAGCAAGAACATTCGGGCCAACAGCATATGTCCGGGCTTTGTCGAGACACCGCTGGCGGAGGAGCATATGCGGCAGTTTCCGAACCGCGAGGAGAAGGCGAAGGCGATGCTGGCGACGTACCCGCTCGGCCGATTCGGTCAGCCGGAGGATGTGGCGGCTGCGGCCGTGTTCCTCGCCTCGGATGACGCCGCTTATATTTCCGGGACGACTTTGGTCGTCGACGGCGGTCGCTCCGCGCTCCAGAGAGCGGAATAAAAAATCGATGCGAAGATGAGAGGGATCAGCATTCATGTACCAAGCGTTCATGGAAAGTCTTAAGGGCATAAACGCCATTCCGGTTACACCGTTCGATGCGGAGGGCAGGATTGATTATCCCGTGTTCGCCGAAGTGCTCGAGCATTTGATCGCAAGCGGGATACAAACGATTTATCCATGCGGCAACACCGGAGAATTTTATTCGCTCACGCAGGAAGAAGCCAGGGAATCCGTTTCTTTCGCTGTCCGTCACATTGGAGGCAGGGCGAAGGTGATTGCGGGCGTCGGCTACGATGCGCAGACCGCGGGTGAGCTGGCCCGTCATGCAGAGCAGGCGGGGGCGGACGGCATTATGGTCCATCAGCCGGTTCATCCGTTCATGCTGGACCGCGGCCTTGTTGCTTACTATCAGTCGGTCGCCCGGTCCACCCGGCTGCCGCTCATCCTGTACGTTCGCAGCGAAAATCTGACGGCAGAAGCCCTTCGCGAGGCAAGCGGAGAGCCGAATATTGTCGGCGTGAAATATGCGGTTAACCATCTGCCTTCGTTTGCCAAAGCCGTCCGTTTGATCGGAGACGATCTCGTATGGATTTGCGGAACCGCCGAAATGTGGGCGCCTTTCTTTTATGCGGCGGGAGCCGTCGGATTCACGTCCGGTATGGTCAACGTCGATGCGAAGAGGTCGCAGCGCATGCTGGAGGCACTGAATGCGGGCAATTATGAAGAGGCCATGGCACTCTGGGACGACATGCGGCCGTTCGAGGAGCTGCGCGAGGCGAATCGCAGCGGCAATAACGTCAGCGTAGTCAAGGAAGCGATGGCGCAACTGGGCCGGCTGAACGTCTATGTTCGCCCGCCGATTGCGGAACTGCTTCCCAGCGAGAAGAAGCGGGTAAGCGAAATTTTGGCAAGCTGGGGTTTGCTGAATCAGGGAACGGAGTGAGATACGAATGAAACGCACGTTGAACTATATAGGCGGAGATTGGTGTGAACCGGAATCCGGAGAATGGACTGCCAATGACAACCCCGCACGTCCCGGAGAAACGGTTGGGCTCGTTGCGCGTTCGACGGAGGGGGATGTGAAACGGGCCGTGGATGCCGCTGCGGAAGCCTTCGCTTCCTGGCGGGATTTGCCCGGCGCGAAGCGGGGAAAGGTGCTGGATGCGGCTGCGCGTTTGCTTGAAGAACGTGCAGATGCTATTGCGGAAATCATGACTCGGGAAATGGGTAAAACGTTCGCTGAAGCGCGGGGCGAGGTGCTGCGGGGCTCGGCTATCCTGAAATTTTATGGGGGTGAAGGCGAGCGGGCGAATGGAGACCACATCCCGCCTGCCGACGGCAAGTCGCTTCTCTATACGAGAAGAATCCCTCTTGGGGTGGTAGGTCTCATTACACCGTGGAATTTTCCGGTTGCGATCCCGGTGTGGAAGCTGGCGCCGGCGCTTGCCTACGGCAACACGGTCGTGCTCAAGCCGGCCGGCAACGCCTCTGTGACCGCCGGGCTTTTGGTCGAAGCGCTTGTCGATGCCGGCGTACCGGCAGGGGTTCTGAACCTCGTTCACGGTTCGGGCAGCGTGACGGGCAATGCGCTGCTTGAGCATCCTCGGCTGGCAGCCGTCAGCTTCACAGGCTCGAACGCGGTCGGGAAGGAGATTGCGCTTAAGGCTTCCTCACGCGGTATCAAGTACCAGCTTGAGATGGGCGGGAAGAACGCCGTTATCGTCATGGAGGACGCCGACCTTGATCAAGCGGCCGAGCTCGTCGTTTCCGGCTCGATGAAGAGCACCGGGCAGAAATGTACGGCGACAAGCAAGGTGATTGTGATGCGCTCTATCGCGGGGACTTTCACCGAAAAGCTGCTGGAGCGGCTTCGCAGGATTCGAGTAGGGGACGGGATGGACCCGGAAACGTATTTCGGTCCGGTCGCTACCCCAAGCGCGCAGTTATCCGTCTTGGCGCATATTCGAAAAGCCCAGGACGAAGGCGCCAAGCTGCTTCTGGGAGGCGGCACGGCTAACCGGGACGGCTGCTTCGTCGAGCCGACGCTGTTTGCTGGCGTAACGCCGGCAATGTCAATCGCGCGGGAGGAAATTTTCGGTCCGGTACTCGCCTTAATGGAGGCGGACAGCTTGGAAGCGGCCATCTCGATGGCGAACGACACAGAGTTCGGTTTAAGCGCAGCTATTTTCACAAACAGCCTATCCAACACGATGGCGTTCGTTTCGCGCATCGAAGCCGGCATGGTGAAAGTCAACGCCGAGACGGCCGGCGTAGAGTACCAGGCGCCGTTCGGCGGCCTGAAGCAATCCAGCTCGAACTCCCGGGAACAAGGGCGGGCGGCTATGGATTTTTTTACCCATATTCAGACGATTTCGCTGTCGATCTAAGGAGTGGATAGAGATGAAGATTACAGACCTGCTGCTCTATGTTGTGAGCATTCCCCGCCATACCGGGTTCGTGTGTCAGCATGCCATCGTGCGAATCTTGACCGACGAGGGGGTCGTCGGCATCGGAGAAATGTCCGACTTCTCGCATTTGCCGAAATACTCGGTGGACGTCCGCGACTTACAAGCGACGCTTAAAGCTCAGCTTGTCGGTCGTAATCCGCTCGACATGGTCGGCATTAACCGGGAAATGGCCGAGATGTTCCCCGAGACGATGTATTACTACGAAAAAGGCACCTTCATCCGCTGCGGAATCGATATCGCTTTGCACGATCTGGCTGGCAAAGCGCTCGGCGTCAACATCAGTACGCTGCTCGGCGGCCGTGTGCGGGATAAGCTGAAGGTGTGTTATCCGATTTTTCGATCTCGGACGATCGAGGAAGTGGACGCCAATGTGGATGTCGTTCGCCAGCGTTTGGCGCAAGGCTTTGACGTGTTCCGGCTGTATGCGGGGGTTAATCCCGACGCCGACGAGGCGTTCCTTGATAGGGTCCGGCAGGAATTCGGCAGCCTCGTGACGATCAAATCGCTTGATTACAGCCACCTGCTGGACTGGAAAAGCGCGCTGCGCATCACGAAGCGTCTTGCTCCCTATGGCGTGCAGCTTGTGGAAAGCCCTGCCTATCGCAACGACTTCGAGGGGCTTCGGCATTTTCGGATGGCGGTCGATCTGCCTGTCAGCGAACACGTGTGGAGCTTCAAGCAGCTGCAGGATATGATCCGATACGACTCGGTCGACATTTTCAACATCGCACTTATTTTTATCGGCGGTTTCCAAGCGGCGCGCAAGGCAGCGGCGGCGGCGGAAGTGTCCGGCAAAGGCGTGCTGATCGGAACGACCCAGGAGCTGTCGTTCGGAACGGCGGCACAGGCGATTTTCGGGGCAAGTCTGACGAATCTAAACGCAATTTCCGACCCGACGGGACCGGAGCTTTACATCGACGATGTAACGACGGAGCCGGTTCGCTACGAGAACGGTTATCTGCTTGTGCCGGATGCCGATAGACCGGGGCTCGGCATGGACATCGACTGGGAGAAGGTAGAGCGGCTTCGGGTTGACGGTTTTAGTTGGGGAGCGCAGAAGGTGGCGAATCTGCAGGATCGTACGAGCGGCTCGTAGCGGTCCTGCAAGAACATGTGTAAGTAGAATCAATTCGGAATAGCGAGGAGCTGGAAACGTGAAAGCCATACCGATCAAGCCGGCTTATACCATTCCTTGGACGTTGGAAACAAGCTTCTGTCACGACGGAATTCCGTTGTCGAACGGGGTGTTCGGCGCGCTTGTCTGGTTTGAGGGAGAAACCGTCATGCTGACAATTAACCGTGCGGATTTCTGGGACCACCGGGGTGGAATGATTTGGCAGGAAGCGTGCACCTATGAGCGTTTGAAATCGTTTTTGCAGGGGGGAGATTTTGAGGCGGCCCGACAGCTTTATACGACGATGATGATGAACGGCAAAGAAAAAAGGCCCGCCCGGCTTGCGATGGGACGATACGAGGTGAAGCTGAAGCCTGGCGTTTCGATTGTTTCCGCGGAGCTTCGGCTGAAGGAGGCGGAAGCGGTTCTCCGCTGCCGCACGAGCGAAGGGGAACGGTTTATACGGCTCAGTGTGCCCATTGACAGCCCGACGCTTGCCGTTTCCTGCGATGCCGAGGTGATTGCGTCTGTGGAAGCGAAGCCCTCCTACTCCTTCGAGAAAGTGAAAGCGTATTGGAATGATTTCGAAATCCCCGCACCTCGACGGATTCGGGGTGGGTGGGTGCAGGAACTGCCGGAGGATCCGGCGTGCGCCGTCATGTCGGAACATACCGACAGCAGGTTGTGGATCGCTGCCGAATATGGGAGCTCGGTGGAGGCGGCCGTTCAAGCCGCTTATTCGCGGATACGCGAAGCTGGGCACCTAGACTACGACGCAGCGCTCGCCTCGACGAGAATGCACTGGCACGCCCTCTGGGAGCAAGCGGCCGACATCTCGCTGCCTGACCGGGAGATCGAGAACATGTACTATCTGGGACTCTACCGCATGCTGGGGAATTCAATGCCGGGCCGCATCGCTCCGACGCTGCAAGGCCCGTGGGCCGAGGATTACCGGAACCCGCCGTGGAGCTGCGACTATCATTTCAACATTAATGTTCAGGAATGCTTGTGGCCGGCGTACGGTGCGAATTTGCTGGACAGTCTGAAGCCTTTGTTCAAAATGGTTGACAGCTGGAAGCCGACGCTTGCGCTCAACGCGAAGCGCTTCGTCGGTATCGACGACGGCTACATGCTCGGGCATTCGGTCGACGACCGCGGCCGGCCGGTAGGCGGCATGTGGACTGGCACGATCGACCAGGCCAACACCTCTTGGGTGGCGCAAATGATGTGGCAATATGCCGAGTACGCCGGGGACGAACAATTTCTGTTGGAAGACGTGTATCCGTTCATGAAAAAAGCATTGAATGTGTTCTTCGCCATGATGGAACGGGATGGAGACGCGTACGCTTTGCCGGTGTCGGTTTCGCCGGAATACGGCGGCTCGAGTCCGGAGGGGCTCGGGCGTAACTCTACCTTTTTCTTGGTGAACGTACACTTCCTTTGCGACAAGCTGCTGAAGCTGGAGGAGCGCTACGGGCTCGATGCGGAGTATGCCGCGTTTGTCGCCGACATTCGTGCAAAGCTGCCCGCGTATACCGCAGGTCCTCGGCAATTCCAGGAATTCGACCGCAAGCCCGGTCTCGAGCTTTACCTGTGGGAGGGACAGCCGCTTGAAGTTTCTCATCGGCACCATTCCCATCTGGCGGGCATTTATCCGTTCGACACGCTGGACATGTCGGACCCGGAGGAAGCGGCTATCGTCTTGAATTCCTACAAATCGTGGGTGGATAAAGGGATGGGCCGCTGGGCCGGATGGTCGATGCCGTGGGCGTCCATGATCCACAATCGCTTGGGGAAGCCGGATATGGCGCTTCTATCGCTGAAGTTATTGAAAGAAGTATTTATGATGCCGAGCTATGCCAGCCAGCATAATGGGACCTACGAGGGCTTCACGCAATTCGCGGGCCGGGAAACGATGCAGATCGAGGCTTGCATCGCAGCGTCGGCGGCCGTTCTTGAAATGTTCGTGCAGTGCGTGAGAGGGAAAATCCGGGTATTCACGGGAGTCCCCGCACGGTTTAAGGATGCCTCGTTCTCGGGCGTTCGGGCGGAAGGAGCTTTTCTTCTTTCGGGTAAGAAGGAGAACGGCAAGGTGATTTCGGTGACGGTGTACAGTGAGCAAAGGAATGTACTCCGTCTATTCCATCCGTTTGAGGGCGAAGCAACGGTGCTTCGGGACGGGCGAAGGGCGGTTGTGTCTGCGGCAGGCGGCGTCATCGAGCTCGGGCTGCGTGCCGGGGAAACCGTTTCATTCGAACCGGCAAGCGCAGCCGAAGCCGTTACGTATGAAATAGGGGGTCTTGAACAATGACGAAAGAGCGGCAGTCCATGCAGCCAAAGCTTGGGATACAAGGGCCTGTGCTGGCCTGGCAGGATCCGTGGGCGGGGGATAGCTCAGATGAGATCATGCGAACCGGTACAGGGATGATTTATTTGTCGCAGGATCCTCCCCCGACCGGGAAACGATTTGTAGAAGCGCTTCAAGGCTTGGGGGCGGAATTTTACGTGCACCATATGATGCCAGGTCTTGAGGGACATTCGGAGATGCTCCAGGATATGGTGCGCAGCGGGATGGATGTGTGCTTGGGCAACGAGTACGGCAATATTAACGGGCCTTGGGTGGAAGGAACCAACCGCTGGGACGTACCTGACGAAGCGATTGTAGAGGCCGCTCGAAGCGGCAGGCTGATCGGCCTGCTGTACGACGAACCGGAGCATCTGCAAATCAATGCCGGACAATATCGCAAGGACGGCTGGCACCCGCATTGGGGGGCGACAGATGGCCTTTCACTGGAGGCGTCGTATCAGCATCTGGTGGCGTCGGTATCAGCGCGAACGGACCATGTTCGGAAGCTTGCAGAGAAGCACAGTTTGAATCCGGCCCAGTTTCCGCTCGTGTCGGAGCACGTTTTTCCGGTTATGTTTCACGCCAAAGCCCGCGCCGGCATGGACATTTGCCCGAAAATCATGAAGGAATCGTTCCAGGCGCTTCAGCTCGGAACGGCCCTCGGCGCCGCCAAGCAATACGGCCGTTCGATGTGGATATGCGCCGACCTTTGGGGACCGGATATCGGCCGCTGGTTCACGCGGACGTCGGGCTTCCCGGGACATTCGCCGGAGGAATTCGAATCGGCTTTGCGGATGGGCTATTTGATGGGACCGTCCCATCTGTTCGTCGAGAACGTCGATGTGCTGCTCCATCATAAGGGCAACAGCTTTGCGAAAACGGCCTACGGCGACGTTTGGGAGCGGTTCGTCAAGGACTTCGTGCCGAACCATCCGCTAGGCTGGACTCATCATGAAGCGAGCCCGGATATCGTCCTCATTCATTCGGAAGACAGCAACTACGGGCAGAACGCCCGGCTTTACGGGAACCGCGAGCTGGAGCCGGCCGAATCGACGAAAAGCATTTTCGCAGCATGGCATTTGCTCAGTCAAGGTTCTATCCCGGCGCACGGCAGCTGTATGCACATTCCGGGATACACCTTCCCCCGGCATGAATTGAAGCAGCGGGTGACGCCGGAAGGGTATCCGCTTCCATCAGGGTGCGCGGAGCTTCCGCAAACGTCCATGCATACGCTGTTCGACCCCGTCAACAACGTCGTCGTCTTCGATGAACACGTGCGGGATGATCAACTGGGCAGCCCTAAGCTGATCATCGCTGCAGGCTCCCGCCTGTCCGGGGATACATTGAACACACTGCAACGCAGAGCGGAACAAGGCACCGTCGTGATCATCGCGGAGTGGCTTGCTCCGGCCGGCATGAAGGAAAGCCGCCGGTTTCCCGGAGGAGGCGTATGGCTTGTCACCAACGATTTCTTGAGTGATGACGCACGGGAAACGGCCGCCCCTTATCTCGGAACGGGCGATTGCTGGAAACAGCGCTTCGGCGATGCGGAAGTCCGGTTCTATAAAGCCGATCCGACAGGCTGCACACTGCATGCGGAAATATCCGGATTGCTTAAGTAAAAAATACATTGCGTATACCGCCAGGAGGAGAAAAACCATGCAAAACCAGAAGGAAATCGTGTATATCGGTGTGCAGGAAGATGCCTCAAACAGACTTCTGCACGGTTTAACGCTTTTGCAAACCAGCCTGGAATCTTGCGGCTACGAGGTTAAGTGCGCGGGCAGGGATGTCTGGACCGCAGCGGCTTACCGCAATACGAAAGGGCTTAAGATCTTTGTCGGCAACCGGGAAGAATCGGATTTTATCCGTACATTGGAGGAGCAGGAAGTGCTCCTTTATCACAGTATGTCTCCCGGCAAAGAAGGCTTTTATCTCGCGACGCTGCCGGGCGGTTTGATAGTCGTGTCCGGCGGTAACGACACCGGCGCGCTGTATGGCGCGCAGGAACTGGCACGGCGAATCCGAAAGGCGGGGCGGGTACCGGAGCTTGTGGCAGTTGGCGAAACGCCGGCGTTCGTGCTGCGCGGACCAGTGCTCGGTCTCCAGAAGACGTTGATTGAGCCGCCGCGTAGAACGTATGAGTATCCGATTACACCGGACCGCTTTCCGTGGTTTTATGACAAACAAATGTGGCAGGAATATCTGGATATGCTTCTCGAACAGCGCAGCAACGTCGTCTACATCTGGACCGGCCACCCGTTCGCTTCGCTCGTCAAGCTGAAAGACTATCCGGAAGCGCTTGAGGTGACGGAAGAAGAATACCTGCAGAATGTTGAGATCTTCCACTGGCTTACGGCGGAGGCCGACAAACGCGGGATCTGGGTGGTGCTTAACTTCTACAACATCCATATTCCGCTGCCGTTCGCCGAAAAGCATGGACTGGAGCTGCACCAGCCGAAGCCTCTGCCGATTACGGCGGATTATACGCGCAAATCGATCGCTGAATTCGTGCGTTCCTTCCCGAATGTCGGCATTATGCTCTGTCTCGGCGAGGCTCTGCACGGCAGCGTGTACGGGATGGAATGGTTTACCGAAACGATTATCGCCGGGATGAAGGAAGGGCTTGCGGATCTGAAGGTGAAAGAGCTGCCTCCGATCATTTTGCGTGCGCACGCCGTTAAGGCGGAGCCGATCGTAGAGAAGGCGCTGCCGCTTTACCCGAACCTCTATACGGAAGCCAAATATAACGGTGAATCGCTCACCACATGGACGCCGAGAGGCGGCTGGGTGCAAACGCACAATAACTTGAGCTCGATGCAATCCGTTCACATCGTCAACATTCATATTCTGGCTAATTTGGAGCCGTTCCGCTATGGAGCGCCGGCCTTTATTCAGAAGAGCATGCAGGCTGCCAAACATCGGCAGCAGGCGAACGGCTTGCACGTGTATCCGTTGTTTTATTGGGATTGGCCCTACACGGCAGATAAGGTATCCCCGAGACTGCGCCAAGTCGAACGCGACTGGATCTGGTACGCAGCTTGGGCCAGATACGCTTGGAATCCGGATCGCGATCAGGAGACAGAGCGCAGTTACTGGGCCGAGGAGCTTGCGAGCCGCTTCGGCTCACAGGAAGCGGGCGCCGCGCTTCTGGAGGCGTATGATGCATTCGGCGAATGCGCACCGCGTCTTCTCCGCCGGTTCGGCATCACCGAGGGCAACCGGCAGACGCTGTCGCTCGGGATGACGATGAGCCAATTGACGAATCCCGACCGGTACTCTCCGTACAAAGCGCTTTGGGAGGATCATGCTCCGCAAGGAGAGCGCCTCGAGCTGTATGCGGAGCGGGAGGCGAACGGCGAGCCGCATATCGGCGAGACGCCGCTCGACGTCGTCGAAGCGGCGGAGATGTTCGCTGACCTGGCCGCGGAAGCGATCGAGCGGGCTCGGCCGCACGTGACGAGCAACCCGGAGGAATTCGAGCGCATCGCAACCGACATCCAAGCGATTCGTTATATGGTTCGCTTTTACGGAGCTAAGGTGCGTGCAGCGGTTCAGGTGCTGCTCTACAAGCAAGCTGCGAAGGGAGATTACCTGACTCGGCTTGAGGTGTTGGAGAAAGGCTTGCCTTATTTGCAGGAGAGCGTGGAGTGGTACCGGAAATTGACCGCCCTCACGGAAAAAACGTACATGTACGCCAACAGCATGCTGACGGCGCATCGAAAAATTCCTTTTCCGGATGGAGAAAAATATTGCCACTGGAGGGATTGCCTGCCGCTTTACGAGGAGGAACTGCAGAACTTCAAGGCGCGCGTTCAAGATTTGAAAGAGGGAAGGCTGCCGCTGGCTGTGGGCAGCGAGGAGAAGATCACGCCTTATCGTGCCGCGCCGTTCATCCTGCATTCCACGGATGCCGAAACGTATGTCTTCCGCAAGGACAGCTTTCTTTTCACGGACGGCGAAGTGTTCGCGCATAGCTATGCGGAGGAGCTGGAGGGCTTGACCGGGATCCGGTTCAGCCGTGAGGAGGCGGCTAATCGCGGGGTGATCGTCGATTTCGAGCTGGCCGAACCGGCCCGTGTACTCGTCGGTTATTTCCAATCCCCCGAAGCCCAATGGCTGCAAGTCCCGACACTGGACGAAAACACCCATGCCGATGCTCGAGGCGGTCTCGCGCCGGTTTTGCGAAAGGGCGTAAAGCCGGCTTTCTACCCGAGCGCGAATGTGCATGCGTTTCTGTACGAACCCGGACGGCACTCGCTGAATCTGGGCAAGGGGGCTTTTGCGATCGTCGGCGTCATCTCGGCGAACCAGAAGCTGGTCGAGCGCGATGTATCTCCGCTAAGCGAAAGTGCAAGCTCCCTGGATTGGCTGTATGCGGAGCATCAGGCTTTGACGAACGCAAATTAATCGGATGAACGTTATATGGGATCTGAAAGACCCTGTATACACGGAAGAGGAAAAGAGCTAAGGAGTGGAGCGGGCATGGCAGCCAAGACGTATAAGTTAGGCGTAATCGGATTGGGCGAAGGACGAAGCATCCTATCGGCGGCGCAGCAGAGCGGCCGCTGGCAATTAATAAACATATGCGATCTGAATGAGGAAGTATGCAGGGCGCGCCAGGAGGAATTCGGCTTAAGCCGCTATACGCTGCGGTATGACGACCTTCTGGAAGATCCGGAAATTGAGGTTATCGCGATCTATACGCCGGATCAACTGCACGGCCGGCATATCAAGCAAGCGCTTGAGGCCGGCAAGCATGTTATCGTGACGAAGCCGCTGCTGCATTCACTCGAAGAGGCAGGCTCTCTGCTGGAAGCGGCGAAGACGGCAGGCAAGCTCGTTTTCGTCGGGCAGAGCTCGCGGTTCTTCGAGCCGATGATGCACCAGCGGCGAGATTATTTGGAAGGACGGCACGGGGATGTCGATACGATCGAAACGTACTACATCTCCGACGCGCGCTGGTTTCTGCAGCGGGATTGGGCCCGGCAGAAAGGGTTTAGCTGGATGCACAACTTCATGAGCCACGCCGTTGACTTGGCCAAATGGTATCTTCCCGGCATAGAGGAAGTGTTCGGTTACGGCCATGCCAGCACAGTGAACAAGGAATATGGACTCTCCGCACCCGATGATCTGAGATTCCTGCTTCGCGACGGGGAGGGAAGGATCGCCCAAGTAAGCGGCTCGTATACGAAGCCGACGCTCCGCCAGATCGATTCGGGCATCGGCTGCACGCTGAGGGGCTCCAAAGGAACGAGCCGATCGCTTTATTCGAAGCTGCTGTATCACACCCATTTTGCCGGCGAGCAGCCGATAACGCATTCGTTCGAAGAGAAGCACGGTTACTATTTCCGCTTCGAAGGAGAAAGTCATCACGCCGGGGAGTATCAAAACTACATCGAATATTTTGCCGAATGCCTGGACCGTGGGGAGACGCCGAAGCCGGATTTGAACGAAGGCATCCATACGCTGGCGGTCATGGCCGCTATGGAAAGAAGCATGGAGACGGGGCAGCCGGTGAGGGTCAGCGATATTTTACGCGATTATTCGCTTCGGCAATAAGGAGGACTTAAGGATGCTTACGCAAACCGAGCTCGATTTCGTTGAAAAATTTCTGAGTGCAGGCCGCCTGCCGGCTGAAGAGAAAGCGGAGTATCTTCGTGTCCAGTTGGATACGCTGGCCGATGAACAGCTGGAGGTATACGCGGGGAAGATCAATCGTTATCAATCGGAACTGAATCCGGACGATACGTACTGGTTCTCCTTGCAGGAAGTCAAAAAGCTTATGTATAACGAGTCGAACCGAAGGAAGATCGCCAAGCTGGGACTCTCCTATTCGAACGGCGAACCGTCTCCCATGAGCGGGGCGGAGCTCGCTTCGATGCTGAAAAGCAACGTCCGGTTCAAGAGCACCGACGGGATTAAATGTTCGGAGCTTAAGCTGTCGGAAGAGGACCTCGGCTGGTGGCGTGAAGCCAGGCTGGGGATGTTCATCCACTGGGGTGCGTATTCGATCATCGGACGCGGTGAATGGGTGATGCATCATGAACAAGTGCCGGAGGAGGAGTACCGCAAGATAGCCATGTCCTTTAACCCACAGTCGTTCGATGCGAGGAAATGGGCAAAGCTGGCGAAGGATGCCGGCATGGGCTATATGGTGATGACCGCAAGGCACCATGATGGTTTCTCCCTCTGGGACAGTCCGGGCAGCTATGGGCAGTATACGACGATGCAGGCGGAGGCAAGGCGCGATTTCGTGAAGGAATATACCGAGGCGGCACGGGAGCAAGGGCTTGGGGTCGGGCTGTACTATTCTCCGCTCGATTGGCGATTTCCCGGCTACTTCGAGCCGGTGGAGAAGTACGATAACGCCTTGCTGTTAAAAAAGCAAGCTTACGATCAAGTCGAAGAATTGATGTCGCGATATGGGAAGATCGATATCCTCTGGTATGACGGCTCGTGGCTGGCGCATAAGGGCTCGGACGCAGGCGGGGCCTGGCTGTGGGAGCCGATCAAGCTGAACAGCATGGTGCGGAAATACAATGCGAACACCGTCATCAACGAGCGCTCCGGCTGGGAAGGGGATTTCTCCTGTGACGAAGGTCCGCACGATATCAACGGATCGATCATTCCGTTCGCATGGGAGAAAAACTTCAGCATAGGAGGCTCCTGGGCATGGCGGCCGGAAAATAAGGCAATGCCGTTCGAAAAAGTGATGGATTTGATTCTGAATGTCTTCGTGCGCGACGGCAATGCGCTGCTCAACGTCACGCCGGATCAAGATGGCGTGATTCCGGAGGATCAAGTGCAGCTATTCCTTCGGATCGGGGATTGGATGCGCGCGAACGGTGAGAGTGTCTACGGCACGCGCGGCGGCCCTTGGCAGCCGGCGGACGGCGTGTATGGAACCACCTGCCGCGATAACATCGTGTATGTGCACATTCTGAATCCGCAAGCGTTCCGCGACGTGAAGCTGCCTCCGCTGGAGCGGAAGGTGCTTGCCTGCCAAACGCTTGCTTTGGAGAGTCTACCGTTCACGCAGGATGACAGCGGAATGACGATCTCCGTGCCGGAAGCCTATTGGCAGACCGTCGACACCATTGTGAAGCTCGTGCTGGACGAAGGAGTGATCTCATGAATTGGCCTTATTCCGTGCCGGAGGAGAAAAAGATCCGGCTTATCGTCAATACGGACGCTAAAAATGAGGCGGACGACCAATATGCGATTGTGCATGCGCTCTTGACGCCGCGCTTCCGCATTAGCGGCATGATTGCGGCAAACTTCGGGGAGCGAAGCGCAACCTCCATGGAGGATTCCTACGAAGAAATCGGCAAGGTCCTACGTATTATGGGAATGGAATCAGACGTCCAGGTGTTCAAGGGAGCGCCTTCCGCTCTCCTGGATGACAAGACGCCGATCCCTTCGGCAGGCTCTGAGTTAATCATTCGGGAGGCATTAAGAGAGGATTCCCTTCCTTTATATGTCATTTTCCTTGGGCCGCTCACCGATTTGGCTTCGGCTTACTTGCAGGAGCCTCGTATTGCGGAGCGCTTGACGGCTGTTTGGATCGGCGGCGGCACGTATCCCGAGGGCGGGGAGGAATTCAATCTCGGCAACGACATCGCAGCAGCCAACGTGGTGCTGCGCTCACCGATTCCGTTGTGGCAGGTGCCCAAGAACGTGTATTCCATGGTCCGGGTAAGCCTGGCGGAGCTTGCTGTTCGGGTGAGGCCGTATGGAGAAATCGGGAAATATTTGTTCGATCAATTGGCAGAATTCAATATGGCATGGGGCAGCAAGCCGCGGTGGCCGAAGGGAGAAATGTGGAGCTTGGGCGATTCGCCCGCCGTGTCGCTGCTGCTGGATGACCATATGTTTGAATATGATTTCCTGGAAGCGCCTCTGATCGGGCCGGATCAGCGGTATGTGCCGCAGCCGGGAGCGAGGAAGATTCGGGTTTACCGTTATGTGGATTCCCGGTTTACCTTGGAGGACCTGTATGCCAAATTACAATTGTTCGCTATCTACAATAGGAGGATTCCCTAATGACAGTAAGCGTGACGGCATGTAAAACCGAATATCTGATGAATCCGTTAGGGCTGGATTGCCTGGAGCCTCGCTTTTTTTGGCAGTTGGAAGCGGATCGAAGGAATGTTCGGCAGAGCACCTATCAAATTGTAGTAGCCTCCACAAAGGAAGATTTGGAGCTGGATAGGGGCGATCAGTGGGATTCCGGCAAGATCGATTCGGACGATTCGATTCAAGTGGTTTATGCAGGCAAAGCCCTGCAATCGGAGAAGTTATACTTTTGGAAGGTGCGCGTTTGGGATGAGCAGGGACAGGTCTCCGCATGGAGCGAGCCCGCGTTCTGGTCGATGGGGATTCTCTCCCGCAGTGAATGGAAAGGCAAGTGGATCGGCCGCAAAGCGAAGCCCGAGCTGAACATGCAGCCGTCGCCGTTTCTGCGCAAAGAGTTCTCGGTTCGCTCCGATATTCGCCGTGCGATGGTGTACGTCACGGCACTTGGCTTATTTCAACTGAAGGTGAACGGGCAGCCGGTCGGCCATCTGTTTGCCCCTGGCTGGACGGATTATGACAAGCGCGTTCAGGTGCATGCCTATGAAGTGACCGAACAGCTTACGCAAGGCGCGAACGCGTTCGGGGTTATTCTCGGAGACGGCTGGTATGCGGGTACGGTCGGGTTTCTGGGCAGGCACGTGTATGGGGAACGGCCTTTCTTCCTTATGCAGGCATGCCTCGAGTACGAGGACGGCAGCCGGGAAATTGTCACAACGGATGCCACATGGCGAACGACAGAAGGGCCGATTCGGTATTCCGATCTGATCAAGGGCGAAATCTACGATGCCAGACTGGAGCTGACCGGCTGGGATCGAGCGGGCTACGACGACTCGGACTGGGAGACTCCGGATATTCGATCGGGCTACAATGGCCTGCTTGTGGCCGCCGTCGAGCCTCCGATACGGATCATGAAAACGATGAAGCCGATCACTGTGAGAAGAACGGAAGCGGGCAGTTACATTTTCGATATGGGGCAGAACATGGTGGGTTGGACGGAAGTGAACGTACAGGGAGCAGCCGGTACGCAAATTACGTTAAGCCATGCGGAGATGTTGAATCCCGACGGTTCGCTCTATCTCGACAATCTGCGGGTTGCCGTACAGCAGGACCACTATATACTCAAGGGAGACGGAGAAGAGAAGTACGAACCGCATTTTACGTTCCATGGCTTTCGATATGTAGAAGTGATCGGGTATCCGGGGGAACCAGACTTGACCGCGATTACCGGCAAAGTTATTCATTCCGATACGCCGGTTGCAGGTGCGCTCGAAACGTCGGATGGGATGGTGAATCAGCTGTACGCGAACATTACTTGGGGCCAACGGGGTAATTTCCTGTCCGTACCCACGGACTGTCCGCAGCGCGATGAGCGGCTGGGATGGACCGGGGATGCCCAGATTTTTGCTCGGACGGCTTCTTATAATATGGACGTTTCACGGTTTTTTACTAAATACATGCAAGACATCATCGATTGTCAGCAGCCGTCCGGCGCGTTCACAGACGTCGCTCCGGACGCCGGATGGATTCGCCACAAAATGTGGAACACGCGTCTGAACTGGTTCGCTCCCGATAATGCAGGTTGGGGCGATGCGGGTGTCATTATTCCTTGGACGTTGTACACGATGTACGGTGATAAGCGGATCTTGCAAACGCATTACGACGCCATGGTTCGATGGGTCGATTATTTAACGAGCAGTACGGATAATCTGATTCGTCCGAATTACGCCAATTATGGGGATTGGCTCTCGATCGAAGCTGACACTCCGAACGAGGTGCTCGCCACAGCCTACTTCGCTTACAGTACGAAGCTGCTTTCCAAAATCGCTGGAGCGATCGGACGAGTAGAGGATCAGCTCCTGTACGAAACTCACTTTACGAACATCGCCAAGGCTTTCTGTGAGAGGTTCGTCCGCAGCGACGGCCGTATTCATGGCGAAACCCAAACCGGCTACGTTTTGGCGCTTCACTTCGGATTGCTCACGCCGGAGTTGAAGACGCTCGCCATCCGGCACCTCACGAACAATATCCGTGCGCGCGGCGACCGGTTGTCCACGGGCTTCCTCGGCGTCGGGTATTTGCTGCCGGCCTTGATGGAAAGCGGCGAGTCGGACGTCGCCTATACGCTTTTGACCCAGAAGGCTTTCCCATCCTGGATGTACTCCATCTTGCATGGAGCTACGACAATCTGGGAGCGTTGGGACGGCTGGACAGAGGATAAAGGCTTCCAAACGCCTTCGATGAACTCATTCAACCATTATTCCCTTGGTTCCGTTGGCGAATGGATGTTCCGTTACATGGCAGGAATTGAGGCGGATTCGTCCGTCCCCGGCTTCCGTCATTCCTTCATTCGTCCGCAGCCGGGCGGCGATCTTAAGCATGTGAAAGCCTCCTATGCGTCGCTGTACGGCCGAATCGCCGTAGAGTGGTCGCTGATTGAAGCGGGAGAGCTGACGCTTATCGTAGAAATCCCGGCGAATACGACCGCAAGCGTACTCGTTCCGGCACGCAATATAAGCATAGATGGCGTAAAAGCTGGTGAGGGAGACGCGGCGATCCCTGTCCTCGAGCAAACGGAAGGAACGCAGGTGAAGCTTGGGTCCGGCACCTACACCTTTACCGGCAGAGCGGTGAACAAGCAGTCCGAGGGGCAGCAGTCGGTCGGTTATCTAACATAGTTTCCATAATGAAAAGGGATGGCATTATGCCATCCCTTAGTTTCACAGCGATGTGAGGGAACAAAGGATCACCGTTCCGACACACCGCCGGCTTTGGCCATCCTCACTATTTCTTTGCCAACTGCTGCTGCGCCATCCGCACGAGCTCGCGCACCATCGCGCCGCCGATCGGCCCGCCGACCCGGCCGGCATCCTCGGATTTCAGCTGCCCGTTGTAACCGGGCTGCAGAGGAACGCCAAGCGTGCGAGCGACTTCGTATTTCACCAGATCGGGCCGCGCCGGATCGACAGCGTACCCTTGCTCTTTCATCACTTGGGCTTTCAGCAAGCCCAATCCTTCGCTTGCACCGGGAACCATAGCCCGGCTGCTTCTTCTTCGTGCCATTAGGCATCACCTCTTGGAAGTTAGGTTGCCCTGCCTTCCTCCATCCCATGAGCCCGGAACGTGAAAAGTTTATGCCCGAAATAATTGCCAATCGTATACAACCCGTTGCCTGCCAGAATGGCGGCGTTATGGAGCCAGGTCTCAGGAACGGAGGGGAACAGCGCCGCGGCAAACGAGGCCAGCCCCCAGCTGGCTCCGTAAGATAAGCCGTAGCAGATGAGAATGACGAGCCCGAATTTCCACCAAGAGCTGCCGATACGCGCGGTCGAACGGAACGTAAAAGTGCGATTCAGGAAATAGCTGACAATGGCGCCGATCGTATTGCCGCCGAACGTGGAAGCCCAGTAATTGAGATGCAGCCAATTAAAAAGCATGAAGCTGGCGGACAGGCCGATCAGCGTGTTGAGCAGACCGACGAGCAGGAAGCGGGCAAAGCTGCCGGTCAGCAGTCGCGAGAACTTGTTCATCTTGTCCGACCTGCAAAGCTGGGAGCTGCTGACTTGGCATGCGCATCTTCAAGCGCAGCGGGGGCCAGCAGCCTTTTTTCAATGACAAATTTCGGGCGGTGCTTCACTTCTTTATAGATTTTGCCTATGTATTCGCCGATGAGCCCGAGCGCCAGGAGCTGTACCCCACCGATGAACCATACGGACAGAATGAGCGACGTCCAACCGGTGACGTTGGCGCCGACGATTTTGCCGATGAGTGCATAAATCGCGGCCACGACACTCAGTGCGAACAAGAGAAAGCCAAGCACGGTCACAAAGCGGATCGGAGTGACGCTGAATGACGTAATGCCATCGAAGGCAAAAGCGAGCATTTTCCGCAGCGGATATTTGGACTCCCCGGCAAAACGCTCCTTCCGGTCGTAATACACCTTCGTAGAAGGAAAACCAAGCAGGGGCACAATGCCGCGCAGAAACAGATTCACTTCCTGGAACTGTTCCATCTCGTCCAGTGTCCGTTTGCTCATGAGGCGGAAGTCCGCGTGATTGTAGTGGATTTTGACCCCGAGCGAGGTCATCAGTTTATAAAAGCCTTGGGCCGTCGCCCGCTTGAACAACGTATCCGACGAACGGTCCTGCCGCACACCGTAGACAATGTCGTAGCCTTCCCGATACTTCAAGACGAACTCGCGGATGACATCCGTGTCGTCCTGCAGATCGGCGTCGATCGATACAACGCAGTCGGAGTAGGCTTTGGCCTGCATAAGGCCTGCGAGCAGCGCGCTCTGATGGCCGGCGTTGCGGGCAAGTTTCAGCCCGGTTACGAATGTATTGGCTTCATGAAAACGGTCGATCAGCTGCCAGGTTGCGTCTTTACTGCCGTCGTCTACGAGCAGCATCGTACTGTCGGGAGAAATCAATGCCTCCGTAATCATACCGTCCAGGATCGCGCTAAGCCGAAATACCGTTTCCGGGAGCACTTCTTCTTCGTTATAGCAAGGAACCACGATCGTCAAGATTGGGTTAGCCACAAATCTTCGTCACCATCCTGCTTCAAATAAGGTCAACGGAAGCTTGTACACCGCAATCATGCGCGTCCAGCCCCCTTAAGCTTTCATTATAACGTATTACGAGGGAAAAACGTAAGCGGCAGGAACGAGAATATCGCGCCGGCCGCTTGTTTTGTCCATGTAGGGGGCTCCCCCAAGAGCAATGGGAATAGATAAGCAAGTGATGCTATTGGGGGCAAGTGATTACCATCCGAACCCGAAAGTAGCCAGAACGATGACCAAGAGGATATATAATACGAGAACTACAGAAGCACCGGAGTAACCTGGAGTGCCGCAACCATAACCCATGCCAATCCCTCCCTTCACAAGATTACTATATGTCAGGTGACTAGGAGAGGTATGGATGAATGCCCTGATAGCACATATGAAAATAGGTAAACGTGTCCATCCGCTTAGGATTGTGCAGTTAGCCGAGCTGTTCCCACTTGGCCCACATTTCGGGCGGATTGAGTTCGTAAATTTCATGCTCACGGTACATAAAATGGTGCATAATCAGCTCCCGCCGCAGCGTGGCAAAATCAGGGTGGAAGCGTTCAATCCACTGATTCAGCTCTTTCTCCGTATAGGAACGGCCTTTCTCAAGCTGGCCGGCGAGGTGAGTGAGGACGATCAGTTTTTTCTTGAGCTGGGCGGGAATGTGCTTCAACTTGCCGTCCTGTGTAAAAAAGTTGCGCAGCACAGACTGTTCCAGACTGGCTTGTGAATTGTCGATGGGCATAGATTCCTGGCCTCCTTGGCGCTGGCGAAAAATAATGTCGTTCGAGGCTTGCGCATTTGCGCGCAGCTGCTTTTCGTTGATGGCGAAGAAAATCGTGTTCTTCTCCCGACGCTCATGAATAAGGTTCGCTTCGCGCAGCTTGGCGGCGTGATGCGTGACAGTCGCAGGGGTGACGCCCAGTTTCTCGGCTAGCGTCTGCCCGTTCAGCGGGCCATCCGCCAGCAGAATAAGCAGCCGAATCCGTGTCGGATCGGCGAGCGCTTTGTGGTAGAGGATGATTTTATCTAATTGCATGGAGGGGAGCTCCTTTGATTTAATGAGTATCTAATTAGATAATAATTAAATTAGGTGGAAGTGTCAAGCGTGCGGATACACCGGAGATGGAGGAAAAGTTTCTTATTCGAAACAGGTCATGTACAATAGAAGATAAGCAAGTTGATGGGAAAAGGGGATTTAAACAGATGCGTGTGTTGGTCATGACAGCGGTCGCGCCTGAGCGGGACGCCATTCGGCGCGGGCTCGGCGACGATCCGAGATTTGAATATGCTTTGGCGGGCGTAGGGTTGGCCGCCAGTGCGGTTAACGGGGCGCTGGCGCTGTCCAAAGCGCCTTATGATTTATTGCTAGTCGCCGGGATCGCCGGCGGTTTCGAAGGACGAGCCGAGGTTGGCTCGATCGTCGTGGCAAGCGAAATCGTCGCGGCGGACCTCGGCTCGGAATTGCTCGACGGCTTCAGCTCCCTGGAAGAGCTGGGCTTTGGGGCGTCGCGCGTCCCTGTCGCGGACGAGCTGGCTCAGCGCGCGACAGCCGCACTGCAGGCCGCCGGGCTCCCAGCGCAGGCGGGGCCGGTGCTGACCGTGGCGACGGCCACGGGCACGGCCGCTACGGCGGCGGCTCTGGCAGCTCGCGTGCCTGGGGCGGCAGCCGAAGCCATGGAAGGCTTCGGGCTGGCGACGGCGGCACAGCTCCTCGGGGTTCCCGTGCTGGAGCTGCGCACGATTTCCAACCGCGTAGGTCCGCGGGATCGCGATGCGTGGCGCATTGGCGATGCTTTGCAAGCGTTAGAAGCAGCAGGTTCAGTCTTAGCGGAGGTGCTTTAATATGAAAATTGCGTTTTCACCTTGTCCAAACGATACATTTGTTTTCCATGCCTGGGCGCATGGCTTGATTCCGGGCGCACCGGAGCTCGACGTCTTATATGCGGATATTGATATTACGAATAAGCTGGCTGCTGAAGGCACAGGTCCTGACGTGCTCAAAATCTCCTACGCGGCGCTGCCGTGGGTGCTGAAGGATTACGCGCTGCTGCCTTGCGGCGGCGCGCTGGGCCGCGGCTGCGGTCCGCTGGTGCTGACGCGTCCTGACGGCGCAGAGGCGCCGACACCGGCAGCGCTCAGCGGCCGCCGGGTCGCGGTGCCGAGCGAGCGCTCGACCGCGTATCTGCTGTTCCGCTTGTGGGCGGCACAACAGGTGCCGGGCGGGGTCGGCGAGATCGTCGTTATGCCGTTTCACGAGATCATGCCGGCGGTGCGAGACGGCCGGATCGATGCTGGCCTGGTCATTCACGAAGCGCGCTTTACGTACCCGTCCTACGGGTTAGCGCTTCTCACCGACCTCGGCAACTGGTGGGAACAGGATACCGGCCTGCCGATTCCGCTCGGCGCCATCGTGGCGCGCCGGTCGATGGATCTTGCTGCGCTGGCGGGATGGGCGCGCGCGAGCGTCGAGTACGCCTGGGCGCATCCCGAAGCGTCGCGCGATTACGTGATGGCGCACGCACAGGAGATGGACCCCGCGGTCGCGCAGGCGCACATCGACCTATACGTGAACGCGTTCACGGCGGAGCTCGGCGACAGCGGCTACGCCGCGGTGCTCACCTTGCTCCAGCGTGCCGCGGAGGAAGGGCTTGTGCCGCAGCAGGACTATGCGGCGCTGCTGAAATAGCCGTTCGCCTTGGTCAAGGCGAACAAGAAAGAGGGCGTCCCCCGAGCCGTTAGGCTGGCCGGGACGCCCTCTTGTGCTAGCTGAGGCTTATTTGGTTTTCAGCAAAGCCGTCGTTGCTTGATCCACGAACACCTTCGCGGAAAGCGGCCCGCCGAACGTCCACGTGTTCTGCGGCAGCTTGAAGGTGCGGTTTTCTTTTACAAACGTGAGGCCCTTCCAGACAGCATTGTCTTTCAATTGGTTCTCAAAAACATTGTCGTTGTCCTGCACGATGTAGAACAAGTTCGTGTTTTGAATCGGCGTCAGCAGCTCGACGGAGCCGAGCGAGAAGCCATAGCTCTCAAACTTGCTCGATTTAAACGAGTTTTTCAGTCCGATTTTTTCCAAAATCTTGACGACCATAGAGTTATCGGTGAAAAGGCGCAAGGCAGCGGCATTTTGATTTGTATAGGCCTGCGTAAGGGCAAACTCGGCGCCTGCTTTGTTGGCAGCTTTCAGCTTGTCGGCAGCCGCTTTGTACGTTTGCTGAAGGTCGGCCAACACTTTGTCCGCTTCGGTTTGCTAGCCGACGAGGTCAGCGATCGTTTTAAACGTCGTTTCCATCTCAGTGTATTGGTCGCCTTCGTTCTCAGCCGGGTAGGGGTTGAACGCGATGGTAGGCGCGATTTTGCTCAGGGCGTCGTAGTTCTTCTGGGAGCGGAACGCGGCCGTGATAATCAGGTCTGGCTTCAGGCCTGTAATCGTTTCGAGATTCGGCTCTTGGCGCGTGCCGACATCCACAACTGTATCTGCCAGCGGCGTCGACACGTTGACGTTCGCTTTGTAGCCTTTAATATCGGCGACGCCAACAGGCTGTACGCCCACGGCAAGCAAATCTTCCGCATACGTCCACTCCAGAACGATGATGCGTTTTGGCGTCGTTTTGACTTCCGTTGTGCCGAGTCCGTGTTTGATTGTTTTTGGCCCGGCGGGTGGTGCAGAAGGAGCAGCGGAAGCTGCGGTTGAAGCGGCAGGCGTTGCTGTGCCTGCACTGGAATTGCTAGTGCTGCTGCCGGAGCCGCATGCGGTCATGAAGACGAGCAGCAACGCGGATAAGGCGAAGATGAAAAGTTTGATCGGCGATTTCAAGTGTGTTCCCCCTAGAAAGATACATGGTTTCGATTTTATGAAAATGATAATCATTATCATTATAAATGTCAACCATTTTTTTGCTTTCGGGGATGAAAGGGACCTGTGAAACCGTAATTTGCTTCCCGTGTCCAGCCGTTCGGGGGGAACAAGCTACTTTCCGTGCCCCCAAATTCGCCGAACAAGCTAGTTTCCGGTACCCACGATACTCGCCGGAACAAGCTACAAAGCTACTTCCCGTGTCCTGCCAAACTCGCTACTTAGCTACTATCCGTTGCCCCGCGATACTCGCCACACAGCCTTCCACCGCCCAATCTTGCCGCACGAGCCACACTCTGATCACATACATCATGTAAAACCTACATCAAATTCCGCCCAAAGAGGCGGAAATCAGCATAAAACCTGCATAACCTACAGTAAAAATGCGCCGAAGTCGACGTTTTACCCGGTTCTGCAGGGGAGGGCGCAATTTTACATGTATCAAATGCAGGTACTCGCATGCAAAACGCCGAACCCCGCGAATTTGATGTACATTATGCAGGTATTGGCCGCCAGCTAAAGTCCCCTTACAGCAGTGGGACAACCGCCATTCTCCGCAGCCAACTAACTGTAAGTAAGATGGGCACCTTCCGTCAAAACCCCGCGCCATCAGGCCCAGCGCACTCATTACACGGCCTACTTCCCCGTGCCCAAGGTAGGCCGCTGCTGCCAAGGCTTAACGCGATTCGGCGCAAGCCCGGTGCCGTACCGGCACAGCAAAAAACCGCCAAGCACTCCCGTGCCTGGCGGTTCAAGTTCAATCAGCCAACCGTATTCACTGGTTCCCCGGCGAGAAAAGCGCGCACATTGTCCGCCGCGATTGCCATCAGCCGCGTCCGGGCTTCCTTCGTCGCCCAGGCGATGTGCGGCGTGATGATGACGCCCCGCGCGTGCAGCAGCGGGTTGTCCGGGCTCGGCGGCTCCACGCTGAGCACGTCCAGCCCGGCGCCGGCGAGGCGGCCCTCGTTCAGCGCAGCCGCGACGGCCGCTTCATCGAGCAGCCCGCCGCGGGCGGTGTTGATCAGCAGCGCGCCCGGCTTCATCAGCGCTAGCCGCTCGCGATTGATCAGCCCCTGCGTCGCCGGGGTGAGCGGGCAGTGGAGGGAGACGACGTCCGAGCGCTGAAGCAGCGCCTCGAGGGTCGTCCACTCCACGCCCGCGACCGGCGCCGGCACGCTCCGGCCGCTGCCGACGGCCAGGACGTTCATCCCCAGCGCGGTGCACACCGCTGCGGTCTGTTTGCCGATCTGGCCGAGGCCCACGAGGCCGATCGTTTTGCCGGCAAGCTCCATGAGCGGTGCAACCGTGTAGCAAAAATCAACCGAATTCGCCCAGTCGCCCTGCAGCACACTTGTGCTGTGCGCCCCGACGCGATTCGCGAATTCCAGCATCAGGGCGAGCACGGTCTGCGCGACCGAATGAGTGCTGTACGCCGGCACATTCGTGACGATGATGCCGCGCTCCCGCGCTGCCGCCGTATCCACGATGTTATAGCCGGTGGCGAGCACGCCGATGTACTTCAGCGCCGGCAGCGCGCGAATCGTATCGGCGCTGATCGGCGTTTTGTTCGTCAGCACGATGGCGGCGCCGGCTGCTCGCTCCGCGATCTCATGCACAGCCGTGCGATCGTAGACAACCCATTCGCTGCTCATCTCCTGCAGCGCTTCCCAGCTCAAATCCCCTGGATTGAGCGTATATCCGTCCAAGACAACCATTTTCATGTTGGCTGCTCCTTTCCCTTCAATTAATTCTTAGTGCCCGGCTCCTGAAAAGGCCGCAAAAACGACTTCGGCACCGGCGTCTCAAACCGCATCTCCTCGCCAGTCGCTGGATGCACAAACGCGAGCACGCGGGCGTGCAGCCCCATCCGGCCGATTTCTTTCGTGCGGGAGCCGTACTTTTTATCGCCGACGATGGGGTGGCCGATGTCCTGCATATGGACGCGGATCTGGTTTTTACGGCCCGTTTCGAGCTGGACCTCCAGCAGCGAAAAGCTTTTATTCGCCTGCAGCGTTTTATAATGCGTCACGGCGTGCTGACCGTCGTTCGGGTACGGCGTCGAATACATTTTCAGCGACTTGGGATGCTCTTTGAGCCAGGAGGAAACGGTGCCTTCGGGCTTTTTCACAAGGCCTTCCACAAGCGCAACGTAGGTGCGTTCCTTGACGCTGTCCTGCCACGTCGTTTGCAGACGCTGCTGGGCTTCTTCCGTTTTGGCGAACAGCAGGACGCCCGAGGTGTCGCGATCCAGACGATGCACGACGAAAACGCGCGCCTTAGGATTGTGATGCCGCACATGCGCCGTCAGCTGGCGGTAGGCGGTGATTTCTTTTTCCTCGGGATTGGTCGCGATTGTGAGCAGTCCGGCATCCTTGTGAACGACAATGACATCCTCATCTTCATGCAAAATCGCCATGCCGGCGAGAGGAATATCCTCCACGATTTTCTCCTTGTTGATCGTCACCGTGTGACCGGTCTGGAGCGGATAATTGTAGGCGGTGACGGCTTTCCCGTTCACGGCGACTTGACCGCGCGCAAGAATCGCTTTGACCGCATTGCGGCCTTGATTCAGCGTTGTAAGTAGAAAAGACAGCAGCTCCTGCGGCTCTTTTACGCTATATTGGCGAACGTTCCCATCCGATGCCGTGCTTTTGACCTGAACGCTTTTGCTTTGCGCTGCGCGAGGGGAGAAGCCGGGCTTCGCGCCAGATTTGGCAGCGGGACGCGATGGGCGTACGCTTGGCTTTTTATGCATGAAATTAACCTCCTATGGCGATCAGACCTTCCGGTCCAATCTTTCTATCTACTATATCATGCACAACCGCTGAATCGTACTCCCCATGCTAAAATCCCCCTGTACCCGCACCTGCTCAAAAGGCAGGTGTGGATTGGCGATCCGCCACAGCATGCGATCGGCAGCGCGGTAGCCGGCCTCCCGAATGGCGAGCTGCGGGCGGGAGAGGAGCGGCAGCGTGTCGGTCTGCTCGTTGAGCAGCGCCACGAGCGAGATGTGCTGCGGCACGCCGATTCCCAGCTTGCGCAGCCTATGATAGACCGGCGCGGTCTCTTCGTCGATGCCGCAGATGATGGCTGTCGGCTTGCGCGCATGCAGCAGCGCCTCAAACTCCCCCAGCCACCGGTCCGACCCGTCCCGCCGGATGGCATGCTCGTCCGGAGCTGCCCCTAATCCAGCTTCTTTCATCGCCTCGCCGAACGCTTGCCACCGCAGCACAAAACCGCGCTGACTCTCAGTGTCACCCACATACAGGATGTCGCGATGCCCCATACGCACGAGCCGCCGCACCGCCTGGAACACCGCCTCGTACACATCCCAGATGACGCTGTCCACTTTCGCCTCCGGCGGGGGATAGTTGAGCAGGATACGGGGGAGGGGGAGTTCCAGCAGCTTTTGCTCCAGCAGGTCGAAATTCATCCTTGGCGCGATAAAAACCCCCTCCGCATAGGGCAATCCCGCCTCCTCGGCCCAATCGTCAAAGTCCGATGCCTTGAGCTTGGGCGGCAGCAGCAAGGGCTGCACCGTATGGCCGAACTCCATGAACCGTTCATGCAAGCCTTGCAGCAGCAGGCGGTTGAAGTTGAGCGAGAGCTTGTTCTGCACAAGCACAAACCGGCGTTGCACAGTCGGGTATGGCGAGATGAGATCGTGACGGAGTGTTGTTTTTTGCTCTTTGGTCATATAGCCGAGCTCGCGTGCAAGCTTGAACACTTCGCTTCGCGTCTGCTCCGACATGCCGGGCAGTCCGCGCAGCGCTTTGGATACGGTCTGGATCGTGAGGCCAAGTTGATCGGCCAAATCTTGCAGCGTAATTCGTTTGCGCATCGTCTGGGTGTCTCCTTTTCAGCGTGTGCATGCTTTCTTTATTTGCTATCAATTTTAAACTAATTTTAAACTAATCTGAAGCTTAATTTACACTTATACTGAAAGAAGTAGCAACGAACTTTACTTAGGGGAGCGCGAGAACGATGAACAAAACGATAGAAGCAGACATTGTCGTCATTGGCGGAGGACCGGCGGGGGTGAACGCTGCCATTGCAGCGGGAAGAAGCGGTGCGAAAACCGTTTTAATCGAAAAATACGGCTTTATTGGCGGGATGTCGACGGCGGCGCTTGTGTATCCGTGGATGACGTTTCATACGACGGAAGGCAAGCAGGTCATTGCGGGGATTGCCCAGGAAATGATCGACCGCCTGATGGCGATGAACGCTTCGCCGGGGCATTTGCGCGATACGGTAGGCTTTGTCAACACGATTACCCCGTATCATCCGGAAATTTACAAGGTGCTGGCAGTCGATATGATGAAAGAGGCGGGCGTGAAGCTGCTGCTGCATAGCTTTGTCGACAGCGTGGAGACGGTGGATAACCGCATCCAATCGGTACAACTGACGAGCAAGTCGGGCAAAATCGACGTCCGCGGCAAAGTGTTTATCGATACGACGGGCGATGCGGACGTGGCGTACTTGTCGGGTGCGCCTTGTCTCAAAGGGCGTGACGGCGACAAGCTGACGCAGCCGATGACGATGAAATTCCGGATGCGCGGTGTGGACCTGGACCGGGTGAAGCAGTATATGATCGACCATCCGGACGAGTTTTATAAAAAGACGCCGTTCGCCGAGCTGGCCGAACTGCCTTTGTCCGGCGTGCTTGGCTACTTCAAGCATTGGAAGGAAGCGAACCTGCCGATCAACCGGGATCAGGTGCTGTTCTTCACCGGGCCTGAGGCGGACGAAGTGCTCGTGAACACGACGCGTGTCCAAGGGCTGGACGGCACGAACGTCGAGGATTTGACGGAAGCGGAGGAGTTGGGCCGCAAGCAGGTGTTGATGGTGGCGGAGTTCATGCGGAACAACCTGCCTGGCTTTGAAAAAGCCTCGATCTCTAATGTCGGCGCGCAAATCGGCATTCGCGAAACGCGGCGTATCGACGGGCAGTACGCGCTGCAGGTCAACGACGTCGTGGAGGGACGCCACTTTGACGATGTGATCGCGCGCAGCGGCTATCCGATCGACATTCACGATCCGTCCGGCAAAGGCGTGACGGCGGCATGGGTCAAAGGCGATGGTGCCTACGACATCCCCTACCGCTGTCTGCTGCCGAAAAAGATCGAGAACCTGCTCACCGCAGGGCGCTGCATTTCGACGAGCCACGAGGCGCTCGCCACGACACGATTGACGCCAAGCTGCATGGCGACAGGTCAGGCGGCCGGTTCGGCGGCGGGACTCGCAATCAAGCACGGCGTGCTGCCGGCGGACATCGACGTCGCGGAGCTGCAAGCGGTGCTGGAAGCGGCGGGTGCGCTGCTGAAATAGGTCGGGTAATACGAACGAAAAAGGAACAGTTTGCCGTAATCGGCGACTGTTCCTTTTTTTATTACCAAAATCCATTTAAGAAATTACATTTTATTCGGAATGCTCAAGACTATAATGAGGTACATGACCTAAAACTTGCTAGACGAGGGGATGACATCTGTGAAAGCGGTTTTAAACCACGCTGGAGAAAACGTCAAAGTACATAGAAAGAAAAGTATCCTGCACTACATCAAAAAGGATGCCCTGCTCTATCTGCTTCTGCTGCTGCCCATCGCGTACATCGTTATCTTTAAATATGCCCCGATCTACGGCGTCTTGATGGCGTTCCAGGATTACAACATTTTTGGGGGGATAAGCGGGAGCGAGTGGGTTGGACTCGATGTCTTCAACTTCATTTTTCATCAAAGCAGTTTTTACCGCGCGCTGACCAATACGCTGGTTTTAAACTTTCTGGATTTGATCGCGGGGTTTCCGGCACCGATTATATTGGCCATTTTATTAAATGAACTTCGGCATGTACGATTCAAAAAAATAACCCAAACGATTCTCTATTTGCCGCATTTCTTATCTTGGGTCATTATCGGCGGCATGGTGTACCTGATGTTTGCTTCAGGTGGCATGGCCAACAGCGTTTTATCCAGTCTTGGCTTTGGGAAGATGGAATTTCTATCTCAAAAAGCGAACTGGCTGGTCATGTATGTCGGCGTTGGGGTGTGGCAAAGTGTTGGATGGGGAACCATCATTTATTTGGCCTCCATCATCGGGATTAATAAGGAGCTGTACGAAGCGTCAGATATTGACGGGTGCAGCAGACTTCGTAAAGTCTGGCATATTACGCTGCCTGGCATGAAGCCGACGATTATTATTTTGCTTATTTTGCAAATTGGCAGAATGGTTTCCATCGGATTCGATCGTCCGTTTGTGATGGGGAATTCACTGGTAAGCGAATATTCGGATGTCATCAGTACCTATGTGTACAGGATCGGTATTGGTTCCGGAGATTTTTCGCAGGCAACGGCAGTTGGGCTGTTTCAATCGGTGGTCGGGCTGGTGTTTTTAGTGGGAGCGAATTATATCGCTAAGAAAATTGGCGAGCAAGGAATTTGGTAAGGAGTGTGCCTGGGATGAGCAGCAAGAAAAAATTCAATTGGGTGGATCTATGTATTATCGTCTTCATAACTGGTGTAGCCATCACGTGTCTTGTTCCATTCTTATATATGATTGCGCTTTCTTTAAGTTCGAATAATGCCATTACTTCTCAGAAGGTTACTCTTTGGCCGGTAGGGTTTACCCTTGAAACGTACAAAACAATTTTAAGCGATATTGAAATGATTTATACGCTTGGGTATACGATCGTGCTTACGATTATATATACACTTTTCTGTATGTTTTTAACGATTTGCGCAGCGTATCCGCTTACAAAGAAAAGATTAAAGGGAAGAAACTTCCTATTAACCGTCCTGGTCATCACGATGTACTTTAGCGGAGGTCTAATCCCGAGCTATCTGTTGGTCAAAAATCTGGACATGATCAACACGGTCTGGAGTTTGATTTTGCCGGGCGCGATGAGTGTGTTCAATGTCATTATTCTCAAAACCTTTTTCTCTTCGCTGCCGGAAAGCTTGGAAGAATCGGCCTCGATCGATGGCTGCAGCGACCTGGGAATACTTGTGCGCATTGTGCTGCCGCTGTCTTTGCCTTCGATCGCAACGTTAAGCCTCTTTTACGCGGTCGACAGATGGAACGGTTTTCAGGACGCGCTCTTCTACATCACGAATAAGAACCTGTATCCGATGCAGTTAAAGTTGTACCAGATTATAACGGCCAATCAGCAGTTGGATACGCAGCAAGGCGAGGGCAGTATCGGCGCTTTTATTGTACCTGAGTCTTTGAAAGCGGCGAGTGTCATGTTTGCAACCGTTCCTATTCTTGTCGTTTACCCGAAGCTGCAAAAATATTTTGTGGATGGCGTCATGACAGGAGCGATCAAAGGGTGAAAACAGGCTCGGCTCGAAAGGAGGTGGTTAGGCTGCCAATCAGCGAGGAGCTGGGAGGCAAGATGGCCGTCGGTACAGGTTTGGGAGTATGATAAATTGAAAAAGGTGAGGGTACCTATGAAAATTAAAAAGATGATGGTTGTATTGCCGGCTTTGACGTTGTTCGCAAGTGCACTCGCAGGATGCGGCAGCGATACGACCCCAGAGAGCCAATCAACGGGAGCGGCAGCATCGACGTCAGCGACAGCTGCAGCACCTTCAGGTCCGCCGACTACACTGACTGTTGAAATCTTTGACAGAGGCATACAGGGACAGCCGGACCTGAACAATAATACGTGGACGCGGTATATCAACGATAATTTCGGCAAGATGAACAATGCGATTGTGAAATTTGTTCCGGTTCCGAGATCGCAGGAAATCGATAAGCTCAATGTCTTGATGGCCGCGAATGAGGCCCCCGATATTTCCTTTACGTATGACAGTCCGACCGTGTCCCGATATGCGAAAATCAACGGCATCATGCAGCTCGATGATCTGCTGGCGAAGAGTGGCAAGGAATTGACGAATTACTTGGGGAAAACGGTTCTCTCTTACGGCGTTTTTGAAGGAAAACAGATGGCGATCCCTGCCAAGCGAACTTCACTGGCCTGGATTGGCACGTTTATTCGCAAGGATTGGCTGGATAAGTTGGGCTTGCCCCTTCCTAAGAACAGAGATGAACTCTACAATGCCTTAGTTGCCTTTCGAGATAAGAATCCGGGCGGCGTCAATGGCGTTATCCCTTGGGGACTGGCAGCAACTGGCATGAATTATGGCTATGGAAATTTAGCGGAATCTTTCTGGGGGAAACAGTCGGATGAAGAATTCGTGACAATGCCGAACTGGCTAAAACCGGGCAACAAGGATGCGCTCAAATTCCTCAACAAGCTCTATAATGAGAAGTTAATCAGCCCTGATTTCGCTTTAGATAAAACAGCCAAGCAAGCCGACGCTGACTTGACGAACGGGAAAGTTGGCTTCTTCAGTGCCAACTGGGATTACCCGCTGCGGCAAAATATCAGCGAACCTTTAAAAGCAAATGCGCCTACAGCCAACTTTGTGCCGATTGATACCTTTTTGAACGATGAAGGAAAATACAAGAAAATTGCGTACAATGAAAACGGCGTAAATATCATTATTCCGAAAAGCAGTAAAAACGCCGAGCTGGCCATTAAATATTTGAACTGGATGTCCGACCCCAAAGTGTTATTCTTCCTGCAATATGGACAGGAGGGAGTCAATCACAAGATGGTTGCCGGTCTTCCGCAGGTGATTAACCAAACGGGCGATAATATGCAAACCAGCTATCTGAATCTTGACTATACCTTGGTTGTCAACGGTGTGGAGCTTGGCGACCAGCAGAAGAACATCAAAGCTTTGGCTGCATCGGCGCCCGGATATGAGGCTGTTGCGGAACAATCCTACAAGATTAATACGACGGACACGTACACAGGCTTCTTCTTCGATACGCCGAATGAGTCCAATATCAAGCTCGGCAAAACGCTTGGCGATATGAACAAGCAAATGACGGATAAATTGATCGTTTGCAAGCCTGCGGAGTTCGACAGCTTGTACGATAAGCTGGTTGCCGAGTATATGGCTGCGGGCGGGAAGGCCGTTATGGATGAGAACGTGAAAATTTACAGGGCGATGCAAGCCAATAAGAAGTAATCACAGCCGCAGCGGCTGCCCCGCTGGTCCTATGCGCAAGGTGCCTGCCTGTCAGGTGCCTTGCTGTTTGGCGCCGTCTTGTGATCTTGCCGTTTAAGCATTAAAATTTGAAAGGTCAGCGCGGAGGGGGTACCTATGCATAGCGTTATTATTATCGATGATGAACCATGGGCGATAAGAGGCATACGAAATGCATTCCAGTGGGAGAAATACGGCTTCGAAATCACAGGCCAATTTACCAGCGTACATAAGGCATTGGCGTTTATAGCCGAGACGTGCCCTGACCTCGTTTTTACAGATATTCGAATGCCGGAAGTATCCGGCCTTGATCTGATGAGAATTACCAAGGAAAAGGGATTGGATGTCGAGTTTGTCGTTGTAAGCGGTTTCGCTGAATTCGCTTATGCGCAGGAGGCGTTACGATACGGCGCGCTGGATTATTGCTTAAAGCCGCTGGATATTGAGATGGCCGACCCGTTAATCGAAAAGCTGGCCCTGCATTTTGCTAAAAAAAGAAGCACGCGAAATCACTTAATCCTGGAGGCGCTCACCTCAGGGGATAAAGGCGAATTGAATCGCCTAACGCCTTTTTTTGAACATTCCTCGGGTGATTACTTCCGTGTGCTTATCCTATACGCCAATGGCGATCACAAAGTTCATCAAGACTTTACGTTCTTCGATCGCAGGCATACGTTAAAAGTTGAATTGGGATCAAGAAAGACGTTATATATTCTCAAAGGTGACCTTAGCTCCGATTGGAAGGATGAATGGAGTCGTTCCGTTGGCACTGAGGCCGGATCCCCGATCAAAGCGGTGGGGATTAGCAGCATGGCGGCGAATTATGATCAGATGGCCAAGCTCATCAAGGAGGCCGATCTCGCAGCGTCTCACATCTTTGTGCATGAGGAGAACGGAGTATTCGAGTATGAACCCAAGCTGACTGTGGTTAAGCCCTTGACAGACGGCATTGCTTCCATGATGCAGGAGAACAGGTTCGATGAAATGGATGATCTCGTTGAGAGGCTCGTACGCTTCTTTAAGCAGCATCAACTGGGTATGGGCGAGGTCGTTTATTTCTGGAACCAGTTGGTAAGCGTGTTGGTCGGCACCTATTACGAAGAGCTGAGGGACATGGAACTCGATTTCCTCAATTATTCCGAATTGAAAGAGCGCTTTGAGAACTTTGAGTCCTTGTGCAGTTTCCTGCATGATATTGTTACGTATATCAAGCAATTAAACAGCCAGCCTGTCCATGAAGGCGACATCCTCGCGCATTTTAACCAGATGGTGAAATATATCGACAATCATTTTCAGACCAAGCTGTACCTGAAGGATTTATCCGTCAAATTTTTTATTAACCAAGTGTATTGCTGCCAACTTTTCAAAAAAAATCTGGGCAAAACGTTTTCGGAATATGTGACGGAATTACGGATTAAAAAAGCTTGTGAATTGTTGAAGCATACGGAATTCTCGATTGAAGAAGTGGCGACCAAAGTGGGGTTCGTCGATTACTATTATTTCAATAAAGTATTTAAGAAGCAGTGCGGAGTTACACCTGCAAAATTCAGAAAAAGCTGATGGATTGGGATCGGAGTGGGGCGTTTGCAGATTAGTAGACTGAAACTGAAGCATCAGATTTTGCTTATTTTTGTATTCACGGTCATCCTTTTCACAACGATGGAATGCTATTTCTATTACAGCTTCTCCAATCTGACCCAGCAAAGGGCAACCAACTACGGGAATAAAATGATTGAACAAACACGTCAGAAGATCGATTCCGTTTTTAAAGATATCGAAGTGAGCACAAGCATCGCGGTGAATAATAAAAAAATTCAAGAATTTACCATCGCGGATGACGATTATAAACGGGCTTTCGACATCGGCCCTTATGTCCTGGATCTCATGGAATCGATGAGGTCCTTTAACTCGTATGTGAACGGCATCGCGATCAATGACGTCGCGGGAAGACGAATTTACAGTTTATCTACGGCAAACAGCGATATATTTTTCTTCAATCAATATGATGCTTTCATCAATGCTTATAAAAATGTGAAGCAAGGAACGTTCACCGATATTTTAAAAGATGAAAAAACTGGAAGCGAATATTTCTTTTACATAGCCCCCATTATTGAAGCGATTGGCGGGATTCATTTCTCCGAACAAACCGGCTATTGCTCGGTCATGGTGAATTCGGAGAAGCTGCAAGAGCTTGTGAAAAATACAGATTTAACGCCTACGTCGACGTTATACATCCTCAACAGCCGAAATGAGGTCATCGCGTCCAACAATTCTAATTTTCGCGGCATTTTATACAAGGACATCCTCTCTGTAGACCGAAGCAGTTTAACAAATGGCGTCAAAACCAACCTTAACGGGGAGGACGTGATCGTGCAGGAAAAGGGCCTGGAGCAGGCCGACGGCTGGCGTATCGTCAGTATCATTCCTGTGCGCGAGCTGACGACCGACATGAACGATATGAAAAGCATGAGCATCATTGCCGGCGTCGGGATCAGTCTGAGTATGCTGCTGCTGGGCTACTTCTTTTTGAACAATTTGACCCGACCGGTCATGGGGCTTGTCGCCGATATGAAAAGAATTGGCACCAGGGACAGAGGCTTTCGGATTAAGGTGCGCTCCACCAATGAAGTTGGCGCTCTGGCGTACGATATTAACTCGATGATTGATCAAATGGAAGAGATGTCCGGCAACATTCTCAATACGCAGGCAAGATTATATGAATCCGAGCTCAGCAAAAAGCAGGCTGAATTCTCCGCGCTGCAAAGCCAGATCAACCCGCATTTTCTGTACAATACGTTAAATTGCATCAGCTCCATCGGACTCGAATACGGCAGTAAGGAAATTGCGCAGATCACTTCATCGATGTCCAAAATTTTTCGCTATAGTATTAAAAAAGACGAACTGGTGTTGATCAGCGAAGAATTGCAATGTGTGCAAGCTTATTTGAATATTATTTCCATCCGCTATGAAAACAAGTTTTCGCTGGAAGTCCACGTGGATGAGCGGCTGTTGGAGAAGAAAACGCCGAAAATGATTTTGCAGCCGATCGTTGAAAATTCCGTCTATCATGGACTTGAACGCATGGATGCAGAGGGACAGCTTTCTGTGCGTGGTTACATCGATGCGAATGGAGATGTCTGTTTTCAAGTTACCGATACCGGGAGAGGGATCGGCCCAGACGAGCTTGAACACTTGAAACATAAACTGAATATGGACTATGCCGAGCGTGTGAGCAGCAGTCCGGACGGGGCAAGCATCGGCCTTTCCAATATCCATAACCGAATCAAGCTGCTGTTTGGCGAAGGGTATGGGGTCGAGATCGACAGCCAATTAGGCCGGGGAACGACGGTGAGCGTTAAGATTCCTCGGATATGAAGGAAGGGTAATAGAAAAACAAATGACCGTTTCCTCGATCTCCTGCTGCGGAGGTCCTGGTAACGGTCATTGTGGTTTATGTCGTGTTTTAGAAGGAAGCGTCTTTTAAAGCGTTGGCGAATACTGAAAAGAAAATAATTGCAATGACGGCATATAGAACAAGGACAATCAGCATAAGAAGCAGGCCGGCCTTCGCATAGTTAGCTTTGTTTTTATTTGTTCCGTCACCGAAAGCCCACACAAATAGCATGATGATATTGACGAGCGGAATACACATAATCAAGCTGGTAATCAGCCAGTTTTTAACCGTCATCACCTGTTCTCTTGGATCTGTACCCAAATTCACTTGATTCATCGACATTCTAAAAATCCCCCTTGGTATATTTGTTAGTTATTCCCACCCCTATTACTATATCTCAAAAGAGATATAACCTAAAGTATTATTTTGAAAATTTTACTAAATAAATTACAATTTTCAGGGAAAACCGACAAAATTTTCACTCCCTCGACCTACCCGATACGCCCCCGGCGTCATCCCGGTCTTCTCCTTGAACACGCGGTAAAACCGTTTTACATCTTGCATCCCTACGGCGGCAGCGATGTCCGCGATGGAGCGGCGCGAGTTCGCCGCATCTTCCAGCAGGCGGCAGCTCAGGTTGATTCGCTCGCTCAGCAGCAGTTCGGAGAAGGAGCAGCCGAGCTGCTCGGCAATCATGCGCTGGAGCTGCCGAACGCCGAGATTAACGGCATCCGAGACGTCGGCCAGCGTCATTTTGTCCCCCAATCGTTCCCGCACCACGCGCAAAATCGTTTCCATTCGATTGTAGACAGGGGCCTCTGCGCTTTCGAGCGCACGCTCCATCTGAATGAAAAGCTGCAGCAGCAGCCCGCACAGCATCGTTTCGTAGCCGGTTCGTTTTTGCTGAAATTCTTCGAATAGCGATGCGAACACAAGGCCAAATTCCCCGGACCGTTCCCGCATGTGCAGCCAGTTGTCGCGTTGAAGCAGCTGCTCCCGAAACCGATACATGCCGAACTGATCCGGCAGAATGGAGGTTAGAAATTGAAACAGCCGTTCGTCAAAAATGCAATTGCTGATCACCAGCGCCTTATTCGGGTCAGCCGAGGCCGGGCGGAAAATGTGCGAGACGCCAATCGGAAGGAAAAACAGGTCGCCCCTGCTTACGCGAATCGTTTCCTCCTCGACATAGTGAAAGCCGCTGCCTTCCACCACGTAGCAAATCTCATAAAAATCGTGCACATGCTCCGGAAGCTCAAAACGCTCCTTCACTTTGTTGACGAAGATGGAGAAGCCGTTCGTGAAAAAATACTCGCCTTTCTCCATCAGTAAATCTGCTTTACGCACTGCCGCCATCTCCTTTTCAGTTCGGCTTTCTTGATGTCATTATATACCCCTTAAATGTCGTGATAAACCCCTAACATTACGAGCCGTATTTTTTAAAATAAAGGAAAGAACGGACTCATCGACAGGAGGTTTACGTGAATGACGAACATAGACTGGCAGGCAAGTTGGATTTGGGGCGAGGGGGAGGCCAGCCCGCGAAATGAATGGCGGTGTTTTCGAAAAACGTTCGAGGTCCCGGCAGCAAATGAAAGCAGAAGCGGTGCTTTGCTCAGCATCACCGCGGATTCGCGATATGTGCTGTATGTGAACGGCACGCGGCTCGGGCGTGGGCCGGTTCGCTCTTGGCCGTCCGAGCTGGCTTACGACCAATACGAGATCGGGCATTTACTGAAGCCCGGTCAGCCGAACACCATCGCGGTGTTGGTGATGCATTTTGGCATCTCCACGTTCTATTATTTACGCGGGCGGGGCGGGCTGCTTGCCCAGGTGCAGGACGGCAGCGGGAACGTGTTGGCGGCCACCGATGCCACCTGGCGGAACGCTGTGCATCTCGGGCACCATCCACGGGCACCGCGGGCATCGTGTCAACATGCATTCGCAGAGTTTGTGGATGCTCGGCTCTGGGATGCCGCGTGGACGAGTGAGCATTTCGACGACACGGCGTGGGCTTCATCTCTTGCACTTGGCGCCGTGGGAATGGCGCCTTGGACAGCACTGAAGCTGCGGGACATTCCGCTGCTCACGGAGGAGACGATCGTGCCGGTGCGCGTAGAGTCGCTGGCGAAAGTAAAGTCTTTCCGAGCGACAGCAACGGTGGACGTTCGGAACGCTTTGGTTGAAGGCAGTGAGAATCATGCGAATCGCAATGTGTTTCTCGGGTATGTGATTACCTCGCTTTATGCGGATCGGGCATGTAAAGCGACGATCGGTTTCGTTCAGTCGAATGAATGCTTGAGAGCCATCAGCGTGAACGGTCGCAGGCTCGAGCAACAGTTCTACGGTTCGAAGCCGGAGCGCTATGTCGATGTGGAGCTGCACGAAGGCGATAATTTGCTGGCCATTGACGTATCCAGCAATATTCATACCGGCAAGCTGCAAGTTGGCGTCTATGCGGACGAGCCGGCCTCCGTGTCGTTTCGGGCGCCGACGTGGCCTGGCCAATCCACCACAGCAGGCGAGAAACTGCTGTCCGACTGGCTGCGCATCGGCCCGTTCGACAGCGTCGAGCTGCTCGATCATCAGCATACGCGAGAGCTGAACGAGGCGCATCCCACGTACGTGGCGCTGCGCGATAAAGCGATCACCCTGGACGACTTGTCGGTATACGGGGAATGGGTGAAGCCGATCGCTGCCGCTCATGTCTCGGAAGCGGACGTCTTCGCGCTCAGCGTCTGGCGCAAGGAGAATGTGAAATATGCGGTGCCTGCGGAGCTGCAGAACGCGGTCATCCCGCATCGCCAGCCAGCGGAAGTTCCGATTTTCGAAGGCTATGATACCGAGGTGCTCTTCGATTTGGGCAAGGAGTACTCTGGCTACCTGCAATTCGAGATTGAAGCGGAAGCGGGGACGGTGCTGGATTGGTACGGTTTTGAATATATGTCGGGCCAGTACCGCCAGGATATGTTCGGGTTGGATCACACGCTGCGCTATGTGGCTTTGGGGGGCCGTGAGCGCTATGAGTCGCCGATTCGCCGGGGGCTTCGCTATTTGACATTGACGGTGCGCGGAGCTGTCAAGCCGGTGAAGATTCACAGCGTAACAATGCTCCAGTCCAATTACCCGGTGGCAGAGGTGGGCTCGTTCACCAGCTCTGACGCGTTGCTTAACGATATCTGGGAAATTTCCCGCCATACGACCAAGCTCTGCATGGAAGACACGTTCGTGGATTGCCCGGCGTTTGAACAAGTGTTCTGGGTCGGCGACAGCCGGAATGAAGCGCTGGTGAGCAATTATTTGTTCGGTGTGCAGGACATCGTGAAGCGCTGTCTGAAGCTGGTTCCTGGCTCGGAGTTCCAGACGCCGCTGTTCGCGGATCAGGTGCCGAGCGGCTGGAGCAGCGTCATTCCGAACTGGACGTTCTTTTGGGCAATCGCGTGCGCGGAGTATTACGAGCAGACGGGAGACCGGGAGTTTGCGGCGGAGATGTATGGGCACATCAAGTTCACCTTGACCCACTACCTCAAGCATATTGACGATAAAGGGCTATTTAACATCAAAGGCTGGAACCTGCTCGACTGGTCGCCAATCGATCAGCCGAATGATGGCGTGGTGACCCATCAAAATATGTTCCTAGTCCACACGCTGAAATCCGGCGCGGCGATGGGGCGTCTGGCCGGGGACGAAGCGGGGGCAGCCGAGCTGGATAAGGCGGCGAATCAACTCCAGGAGGCGATCAACCGCCATCTCTGGAACGAGGAAGCGCAGGCTTACATCGACTGCATTCACGCGGATGGCCGCCGCTCTACGGTGATTTCCATGCAGACGCAGGTGGTCGCGTCGCTAACCGGTGTCGCGCCGAGCGACCGCAAAGCGGTAATCGACACGTATCTCATCGCGCCTCCGACGAATTTCGTTCAAATCGGCAGCCCGTTCATGTCGTTCTTCTATTATGAGGCGCTGGCGAAGCTAGGCGAAACGGAGCTAATGGTGCAAGACATCCGCCGCAACTACGGTCAGATGATTCGCCATAGCGCGACGACATGCTGGGAGCAGTACCCGAATTTCCTCGAAAATCGGGCGAATCCCGACATGCTCAGCCGCAGCCATTGTCACGCCTGGTCGGCGGCGCCGGCCTACTTCCTCGGCCGGGAAGTTCTTGGCGTGCGCAGCCTGACGCCAGGCTGGACCAAGGTCGAGATCGCGCCGATCCCCGGCGATCTGACCTGGGCGAAGGGCAGCGTGCCGCATCCGGCAGGCGGCCGCATCGACGTCGCGTGGACGCTGGATACGTCCACGCAGACGATGACGCTGACCGTCACGTATCCGGAGAACGTGGACGTTCAGATTCGCCTGCCCGAAGGCGTGCAGGGCACCATCAATGAAGTGAAGCTGGGTGTTCTATAGCTGAAAAGAGGTTGCCCTCTTGCAGGGTAATCTACAAGAGGCACAGTTAGCGGTCCCAACGTTTAGGAGACTTGGGGGGCCGCTATCGATTATCGATCCGCGCGCTGCGCGGATTTTTTGTTTGGGATCGAAGCTACGCTGCAGGTTTTCGATGCAGAAGGGCCGCTTCATAGACTCCCAGCTAGGAGCCCCCGCCAGGATGACCTGTAAATCCTACAGCTCTTTTCCCAGAAATCAGTCGAAATCGCCCCATGAACTGCAAAACCTACAGTAACATTTCAAGAAATCGCCCATTTCAGCCACTTTTGAAGGAAAGTTGGGCAAGAGACATGTAGGAAATGCAGGTAATCCCCTGCAATCCCTTCCTTTCTGCGAGATTACATGTAAGAAATGCAGGTAACGGGGGACAGTTTGAACCCAGCGTCCTAGGCGGGGTTCACCTGCCGCAGGAAGTGCCGCAATTTTCTTCTTTTTTATCTTCCCTTCATATATCGGGCATACTTTCGTGATAGGATAGAGGCAAGAAAAGGGAAGAAAGGACGTCACGGAATGCCAGATGAACGATTAGCCTTACTAGACGTATATATCGAACAAGCCGGTTATGAAGAGAAGCCGGATATGATTAAAGGGATTCATTTTACCGTTCGGCAAGGCGAACTCATTGGCTTGCTAGGGCCGAACGGCGCCGGCAAAAGCACGACCATCAAGAGCATCCTCGGGCTTTTGAAAGATTTTAAAGGCAAAATTTCCTTCATGGGTGAAAACAAAACCTACGCGTACATTCCCGAGCATCCCATTCTGTACGATGAGCTGACGCTGTGGGAGCATATGGAGTTCGCGGCTTCGGTTTATGAGCTGGATCGTGCCGTGTTTCTGGAGCGGGCGGACGATCTTTTGCACCGGTTCCGGTTGCAGGATGAAAAGCATCAATTGCCTGGGAAATTTTCCAAAGGGATGCAGCAGAAAATTATGCTCATTCTCGGTTTCCTCAATAAACCGGATGTGTATATCGTGGACGAGCCTTTTATCGGCCTCGATCCGAAGGCCATCAAGGACTTCCTCGGGATGCTGGAGGAGGAGCGTAAGCGTGGCGCCGGTATTCTCATGAGTACGCACGTGCTCGATACGGCCGAGCGGATTTGCTCCTCTTTCGTGCTGCTTTCGGGCGGAAGGCTAGTGGCGAACGGCACGTTGCAGGACATTCAGAAGCAGTGCGACATGCCCGATGCCCCGTTATTTGACTGCTTCCATTCGCTATTATGAGAGGAGACCGCGGTTTGACTAGCAGCTTTCAGCTTTTTACCCGAAGAGTACGCTCGGATTGGAAATTTCAGATTCGCGCCATGCGTATGGCTGTGGACTGGGTCATTGCCATCTATTTCGTCATTCCTGTGCTGCTTGTGGCCGGCTATCATTATTACGCTTGGTACATGACGCCGCCCGCTTGGCTCCATGGGATTTCTGTGCATACCGTCGCTACACTTTGCTATCTATTTACATGGTTGGGCACCTTGCGATACTTTGTTGAGGAGGGGGATCAGTTATTTCTCCGGCAAAATGAAGGCTGGTTCCGCCATCTGATGCATCTCGGCTATCGGTATTCGGTGGCACTGCAGGGCCTCACGTCGCTGCTGGTTACGCTTGTTTTCCTGCCGCTGCTTGTGCCCGTGTATGCGTATAGTGTCTTGCAAGTTGCGTGTTTCTGGCTGCTCATTTATGTGTTCAAATTGAACATCGGATTACTCCGTCAATTGTTGGCACTGCGGTTTCGTGGTTTCATGCTTTGGGTATGGCGTATTGTGATGTTCGCGGTCGGCGTTGCCTTTTTCCAGTTCATCGTGACAGCGCTCGCGGATCATGTGCTCTACTGCTGGGTCTCGATAGCGTTAGGAGCGCTGACGTTCGCGCTGCTGACCCGGGCAAGACTGCGTGCCAGAGGCACCTTTTTTGCCGATGTGGAGAGGGAACGCGATGCGCGGATGCGAATCGTCTCCCTGATGCTCATTCGTGTGATGGAACGCAAAAGGAAGCCAATCCGCAGAACGCCGCTTCTATTTGGCAAATCGCAACGACTGCTGAAAGGCAAGGGAGCCGGCACCGGGATGGCCGAAATGCTGATTAAGTCCTTTTTCAGAAACGGTCTGCAATGGCGGCAATCCATCCAGTTTGCTGTTGCGGTGAGTGCAGCTATATTTCTGCTCCCTGTAGGGATCAAGGTACTTGTCTGGATTCTCGCAGCGGTGCTGCTCGTCTTCTGGCGCAAATCGTTCTGCAAGGACGAGCTTACGACGCCGTTTCTGAACCTATTTCCAATCAAGGATGAGATGAAGCATCAAGCGCTGCAAAAGGCTGTTCCGATTCTCGTGCTCCCAGCATTGATCGTGATTAGCCTCGTTGGAGGACTTTCCTTCTTCACCTGGTGGGGGCCGATTGTTATGGTCGCAGCGGCTTTTCCGATTGCGTATGGGAGCTCGTCGGTGTTTACGAGTTGGTATTGAGCGGGCCCCACGCATACGCCGCCGCCAGAATGGGAACACTTTTCCTATAGGCTGTATTTCACAGTGGAAAAGAGGGAAATCCCATGCTGTTATATCAATTAACGCAGTGGTTTGAAGAACGCTCCGCCCTGCAGGCGTTTTTGCGCAAGGAAGCAACCGATAACGCCAGCGACGTGCATCGCAGAATCGAAGAGGTCGAGCAGCAGCTCTACGCCCATGCGGAGCGGTGGAAGCAGGCGATTGAGGAAGCCTCTTTCTTGCAATTCCCGTACGAGGTTCCGCATTTGGACGACGATATGGTTCTGTAGCAAGCCGCCCTTGGGGCGGTTTGTTGCGTTTTGGGGGCATTGAACCCCGATGCCGCTTCAAGACAGCCGCGACCGGATCTGTTCCGGGGGACGGCGGCTTTGTTGAATTCTCATTTTTCGTGTAAAATGAGAGGGCACGATATCTGAGAATAGAACGAGGTTTATAACCATGAAAGTACTTGTAACAACCCTGAATGCCAAATACATCCATACCTCCTTGGCGCTGCGCTATCTGAAAGCGTTTTGCGAGAAGGATTTTGACGTAGAAATCGCGGAATATACGATCAAAGATCCGGTCATGAACGTCGTCTCCGACATTTATCAGAAGGCGCCGGATGTGCTGGGCTTTTCGTGTTATATATGGAACATTGAAGAAACCATTCACATTATTAAAATGATCAAAAAAATCCGCCCGGAAATTCTCATCGTCCTTGGCGGACCCGAAGTATCCTATGACACGGACTACTGGATGAAGCGCATCCCTGAGGTTGATTTCATCGTCATGGGGGAAGGGGAAGAGACGTTCCACCAACTGCTGACGGAGATCTCCACGACGCGCAAGTATCATTTTGTCTATGGGCTGGCGTACCGCAAAGAGGATGAGGTTGTGCTCATGCCGGGCAGGCCGAAGCTCAAGCTGGACGATATTCCGTCGCCGCACCGGTTTAAAGAAGATGTACCAAGCCTCGCGAATCGGGTTGTGTATTTTGAGACGAGCCGCGGCTGTCCGTTCTCGTGCCAGTTCTGCCTCTCCAGTATCGAGGTGGGGGTGCGGTATTTTGACATCGAGCGGACGAAGGCCGATATTTTGTACCTGATCGATGCCGGCGCGAAACTGATCAAGTTCGTCGACCGGACGTTCAATATCAAGCGGGATTATGCGATGGAAATTTTTGAATTTCTGATCGCAAACCATCGCGGCACGGTGTTCCAGTTCGAGATTACCGCCGACATCATGCGGCCGGAGGTGCTGGATTATTTGGCGGAGCATGCGCCGCCAGGCATCTTCCGCTTCGAAATCGGCGTGCAGTCGACGAACGATACGACAAACGAGCTTGTGCAGCGCAGACAGAATTTTGCCAAGCTGACACGTACCGTCTCGAAAGTGAAGCACAGCCTGAAAATCGACCAGCATCTCGACCTCATCGCCGGCTTGCCGGAGGAGGACTACAATTCGTTCCGCAAGACGTTCAACGACGTGTTTGCGCTGGGGCCGGAAGAGCTGCAGCTCGGCTTCCTCAAAATGCTGCGCGGCACCGGCATGCGGGCCGACGCCGAGAAATACGGCTATGTCTACATGGACCATGCCCCGTATGAAATTCTCGGCAACGACATCCTGCCGTTTACCGATCTCATCCGCATCAAGCGCGTCGAAGACGTGCTGGAAAAATACTGGAACGCCCACCGCATGGACCATACGGTGAAGTATTTGATCGCGAACGAGTTCGAGTCGGCGTTCGATTTCTTCCAGGAGTTCGGCGACTACTGGGAAGCGCGCGGCTGGCAAAAGATCGGGCACCAGCTCGAAGATCTGTTTACACGCCTGCGTGACTTCCTGCTGCACCGCGGAACGGACAATTACCCCATCATCGAAGCCTTGATGAAGCTGGACTATTTCCTCGGCCACAAATACAAGCCGCGGAAAATCTGGTGGGACTTCTCCCTGGAGAAGTCCGAGCAGAACGCGTATCTCCGCTTGCTGGCGGAGGAGCCGGGCCGCGTGAGCGGAGACTTCGCCAGTCTCCGCATCAGCGAAAAAGACCTCCACAAGCACACGGTGGTGGAGGTGCTGCCCTTCGCTTTGCAGGCGTACCTGCAAAGCGGGGAGATCGACGAGCGCAGCCACGAGCTGCTCGTCGTGCATTTCCCGCCGGATGCTGGCGCACCGGCGAGCTTTTATACGATGCCGCTGCAGGAGCTGGCGGCACTTTAATGCGTAAGCCGCATGCCTTCGGGTATGCGGCTTTTTTTGCATGGCGGCCTGCTGCGCCGCCCGCTGTCCTCTGCTTTTGCAGTCGTTATGCTTGCTGCCGCCAGCGTCTAACTATCACGGTGCTCGCCACCGCCCTCCCCGCAAACCAGTTCATCCCCCAGCGCCGCTGCTCCCAAACGAACTGGAATTCCTCCAGTTCATTTCGCAATTTCGCCCATAATGGGGGACTTAACTGGAATTCTTCCAGTCTATGTGTCCTTTTGGCGGCCAATCCCCAGAAACGGCTGAATGAGCTGGAGGTTTTCCAGTTCAGCCGACGCTGGAGCCGTTTCCAGACGAAATGAACGGGAGTTTTTCCAGTTGGTGAACAAGCAAGGCACGCTACTTGCCCATCATCCGTCCGTTCCCGCCCATTGACTTGGTCCACCACCGTCGGTCACCCGCACGCCGGACACTTCTGGATGAAGTCCCTCCCCGCAGGGCAATCTAGGACAGTTCACCCATTTTTGAGAGGAGTGTCCCAACACGTATGTCAACAACAACTCAAACGAAGCTAGAGGACAAAATCCTGGCCGTCCTTGACGCCAACCACATTTGCTCCTTCGCCACCATTGACGGCGACAAGCCGATCGTGCGCTACATGGTGCTGCATCACGAAGGGCTGAAGCTGTACGTTGCCACAAGCCGCCTAACCGACAAAGTCGATGAACTGAAGACAAATCCGCATGTGCATGTGCTGGTCGGCTATGACGGCAAGCCGTCTTCGCAAATTTTGCAAATTCAAGCGACAGCGGAAGTGAGCAGCAATCAGATTCTGCGTGACAAGCTGTGGGACGCAGACATGAAAAAATGGTTCGACGGTCCGCAGGATCCAAACTATGTCGTTCTTGAAATTACACCGACGAACATTCAATATGTCAGCGATACCGAAGAGCCGCAGGTGTGGCAGCCATAAACTGCGCTCTTTTCCCGAAATAGCCATTGACCGCGAGATAGATTCAGTGATAAGATTATAAAAATTTACCTGTCGATCACTGAGGAGGAAAAAGTCAAGTGGCTACGTATTATCTCGAACCGTCCCGTACGTTTAGTGAGTTTCTGCTCATCCCTAACCTTACGACGAAGGCATGCACACCGGCGAATGTCACACTCAAGACGCCTTTAGTCAAATTCAAAAAAGGTGAGGAGCCTGCAATCTCACTGAACATCCCGTTTTCTTCTGCTGTCATGCAAGCTGTATCCGATGACGGAATGGCGATTGCGTTGGCGCGTAGCGGCGGGATTTCGTTTATTTTCGGCTCGCAATCCATTGAAGCGGAAGCCGAAATGGTGCGCAAGGTCAAAAGCTACAAAGCCGGCTTCGTTGTCTCCCGCTCGAATTTGACACCGAATCACACACTCAGCGATGTGTTGGCACTAAAAGAAGAGACCGGCCATTCAACGGTTGCCATCACGGAAGACGGCACAGCGAACGGCAAGCTGCTGGGCATCGTCACAGGGCGCGACTACCGGAAGAGCCGCGACCCGCTGGATCGTCCGATATCGGCGTTCATGACGCCGTTCGACAAGCTCATTTACGGCAAATCCGGCATTACCTTGTCCGAAGCGAACAACCTGATCTGGGATCACAAGCTCAACTGCTTGCCAATCGTCGATGAGAACGGGCGTCTGGACACACTGGTGTTCCGCAAGGATTACGATGAGCACAAGGAGAACCCGACGGAGCTGTTGGATAAAAACAAAAGCTACATCGTCGGCGCGGGCATCAACACGAAGGATTACATGGAGCGCGTACCTGCCCTGGTAGAGGCTGGCGTGGACATTCTCGTCATCGACTCCTCCGACGGCTACAGCGAGTGGCAGCGGGAAACGGTTCAATACGTGAAGCAAAATTTTGACGTCAAAATCGGCGCCGGCAACGTTGTCGACCGCGAAGGCTTCCTGTACCTCGTCGAATCCGGCGCGGACTTCGTGAAAGTCGGCATCGGTGGCGGTTCGATCTGTATCACCCGCGAGCAAAAAGGCATCGGCCGCGGACAAGCCTCCTCCATCATAGAAGTCGTCGCAGCGCGCGACGAGTATTACAAAGAAACCGGCGTGTACATTCCGATCTGCTCGGACGGCGGCATCGTGCACGATTACCACGTGACGCTGGCGCTGGCTATGGGTGCGGACTTCGTCATGCTGGGCAGATACTTTGCCCGTTTTGACGAAAGCCCGACGCGCAAGCTCAAAGTTGGCAACAACTTCGTCAAAGAGTATTGGGGCGAAGGCTCCAACCGGGCGCGCAACTGGCAGCGTTACGACACTGGCGGCAAAAGCAAGCTCGTCTTCGAGGAAGGTGTCGACTCCTACGTTCCGTATGCAGGCAGCCTGCAAGAGAACCTCGACAAGACGCTCAGCAAAATCAAATCCACGATGTGCAACTGCGGTTCCGTGACGCTCGACGAGCTGAAACAGAACGCCCGCATCGCGCTCGTCTCCGCGACAAGCCTTGTCGAGGGCGGCGCGCACGACGTGATTCTGAAAGAAAGCAGCTTGTCGGAAGAGTCGTAATCCAGACTATGCCGCATGCAAAAACTCCCCCGCTGTCCCATGTTGGACGGTGGGGGAGTTTTTTGGCGTTTCTATGATCTCACGACCGATCAGTGGGCAGTTCTTCCTCCTGCGGAGCGGCAACGTTCGGACCAGACAGACGCCCTGCCTTGCGAGTCGCTTCACGGAGCACATATTCGATATGGGCGTTAACGCTGCGAAATTCATCCTGTGCCCATCGCTCCAGCGCCTCGTACAGCTTTGGGTCAATACGCAGCGCGAAGTTTTTTTTAGCCATTTGCTGACAGCTAGTACAGACTTCCTGTGTTGATGACCGGCGAGGCGGACCGATCGGACACGATGGCGACCATCAGGTTGTTGATCATCGCGGCTTTGCGCTCTTCATCCAGCACGACAATCCCTTCCTGCTGGAGCTGGGCGAGCGCCATTTGTACCATCCCGACGGCGCCTTCGACGATTTTTTGGCGGGCGGCGATAATGGCGTCGGCTTGTTGACGCTGCAGCATCGCGCTGGCAATTTCCGTCGAGTAGGCAAGATGCGTCAGGCGCGCTTCCATCACTTCAACACCGGCCAAGGATAAGCGATGCTGGAGCTCGGCAGCAAGTTCAGCAGCCACTTCCTCCGCGTTGGCGCGCAGGGATTGGACAGCGCCTTGGTAGTCATCATAAGGATATTTACTCGCGACGTGCCGCAGGGCCGTTTCGCTTTGGATCTCGACGAATTTCTCATAGCTGTCGACATCGAACACGGCTTTGGCCGGGTCAATCACGCGAAAGACGACAACGGCTGCGATCTCGATCGGATTACCGGCAACGTCATTGACTTTCAGCTTGACACTGTTGAAATTCCGAACGCGAATTGAAACGCGTTTGCGTGAAGAGAGAGGCACGACGAACCAAAATCCGCTCTGACGGAGCGTGCCTAAATAACGACCAAAAAACGTAACGACAGCCGTCTGATTCGGCTGGATAACAGTAAGTCCGCTCCAGACAAGCAAGAAGGCGAGGATGGCAAGAATGCCGACGAGCAAATTCGCATTCATAAATGAAAAAATGGCGCTAATCACTAAAAGGACCATCAGCAGGATGCCGAAAAAGCCGTTCATGGCAAATGATTTTTGTTCTTTCATAAGAAGCCCCCTTAACCAAAATGTAAGTCAAATCATTTTCATATTAGTATGATATCACTTATGTAATAAAAAGTAAATTCCAAATAAAGACGAAAATAAAAAAAAGGCAGCAATCGCTGCCTTTCTTCATTTCTGTATGCGATGAACTTAAAAAAGTTCACCTTCATTCTAAGATTCTAAGGCAAATAGCTGCGAATCACCGTCATGCCGCCTTCCAGCGCATAGGAGCCGAGGTTCGCCGGCAGCAGGAAGCAGTCGCCAGGCTTCGCGGCAATTTCGCCATCCGCCCATTGCAGCATCCCGCTGCCTTCGGCCACAACCAGAATGACAAAGCTGTCCGCCGTTGTTGACAGCTCCCAGCGCGGACCGACGAGCCCTTTTTCCACGGTGAAGAAAGGGGATTGCGCGAGTGTCAGCCATGTGCCCGGCGCTTCTTGTCCGGTCTTCATCCGCGTGGAGCCGGAGCCTTCGTACGCAATGACATTGAGCGAGTCCTCGATATGCAGCTCGCGCAGCTTGCCGTCGAGGCCAGGCCGATTATAGTCGTACAATCGATACGTCGTGTCGGAGTTTTGCTGAATCTCAGCGACGAGTACACCTGCGCCCAGCGCGTGAACCGTACCGGCTGGTATGTAGAAAGAATCGCCGGCTTCGACCGGAACTTCTTGCAGGCAGTCCATGATGCGGCCTTCTTCAATCGCCGCGGCGAGGCTTTCGCGCGTGACGCCGTCTTTCATGCCGTATATAATTTTGGCGCCTGGTTTGGCGTCCAGGATGTACCACATTTCGGTTTTGCCCAGCTCGCCGGCCGCCAGTCTTTCATAGTGATCGTTCGGATGAACTTGCACCGAGAGATCGTCTTCGCAGTCCAGCAGCTTGATCAGCAGCGGGAAACGTCCGTTTTTCTCGGAGAAGCCTTTGGTTCCGAACAGCTCTTTGCCATATTTCTCGCGAATCTCGTCCAGCCCAAGTCCTGCTAATTCGCCGTTGATAACTTTCGTCGTGCCATTCGGATGGTCGCCGATCATCCAGCCTTCGCCGATGGCGCCTTCCGGCAATTGGAAGCCGAATTTCTCAAGCGTGCGGCCTCCCCAGACACGTTCTTTCATTTCAGGTTGAAACTGAAGCGGGTATGCTTGCAAGACGATCCCTACTTTCTCTAGTCTCTTATAAAAATTGGATGGTTCTCTCTCTAGCATTATATCACGGGTCTACCTTTTTTCTACCGCTAAAAGGTAGGGCGCCGTCCTATTCCCGTTCGCGAACTGGTAGCGCAGCACCTGGTATGCGCCCAATGGCAATCCAGAAGCCCACGCCTCAACGGCTGAGGCTTCCTCTGAGCCGCCATCGTGCCCCGTATAGAGCACGATGCTGACGATCCCGCCCCGCCGCAGCAGGCGGAGCGATGCCTCCAGCGCAGCCAGCGTAGACGCCTGCTGCGTGATCACGGCTGACTCGGCTCCCGGCAGGTAGCCGAGGTTGAACGTGACCGCTGCGACCTGCCCGTGGCGGTCTGGCGGCACAGCCGCCTCCATCTCCGCATGGGAGCGGAGATGAAGCTCCACCGCTGCCGCGGCTTCCGCCGGCAGCTCTTTCTCCAGGCGCTGGCGCGTGCGGTCCAGCGCCTCTGCTTGAATGTCGAAGCCATAGACGCGGCCGCGGCGGCCGACCAGCTTCGCCAAATACAAAGCGTCGACGCCCGTTCCGAGCGTGGCGTCGATCGCCGCATCCCCCGGCTGCACGCGCTGCGCCAGCAGCTGGTGCACAAAACTTAAAACCGAAACGAATCCCATTCGAGTTCCTGACCTCCTGACATAGCAAAGAGCTGCCCCTGTCGGTTCGCAGCTCTTACGCATCTTGCATGTGATGTAATTCTTTTGAAATCTACCCCTGCCAATACTTCCCCTGCCATGTGTTCCGCTCTGCCATAACACGGTCGAAGCTGTTAAGCACTTCCCATTTCTTGAGGCTCCACATCGGCCCGATCAGCAAGTCCCGCGGCGCATCGCCGGTCAGGCGGTGTACGATCATCTCCGGCGGTAAAAGCTCCAGTGTGTCGACGACCAGCTTCACGTACTCATCCTGCTCCAGAAAGCGCAGCAGGCCGGCTTCGTACTGCTTGACCATCGGCGTTTTGCGCATGAGGTGAAGGAGGTGGATTTTGATGCCCTGCACATCCATCTGAGCAACGGCTTTGCCGGTGTCCATCATCATCTCGTGCGTTTCGCCAGGCAGCCCGTAAATGATGTGCGCGCAGACGCGGATGCCATGCCTCCGCAGCTTGGCGACCGCATCCAGGTAGCACTGCGTATCGTGCGCCCGGTTAATAAGCGTGGACGTCGATTCATGGACCGTCTGCAGCCCCATTTCGACCCAGAGATACGTGCGCTGGTTCAACTCGGCCAAATACTCGACAACGTCATCCGGCAGGCAATCCGGCCGCGTAGCGATGGACAAACCGACAACGCCCGGCTGCTGCAAAATTACTTCATAATATTCACGCAGTTCCTCAACAGGCGCGTATGTGTTCGTATAGGCTTGGAAATAGCCGATATACTTGGCTTCCGGCCATTTTTTGTGCTGGAGGTCGCGAATGTTGTTGAACTGCGTCACCAGATCGTCGCGGCGGCTTCCGGCGAAATCGCCGGAACCGCGCGCGCTGCAGAACGTGCAGCCGCCTTTTGCAATGCTGCCGTCCCGGTTCGGACAGGTGAATCCGGCGTCGAGCATGACTTTGAACACTTTTCCGCCAAAAGCTTCGCGCATTTCATAATTCCATGTATGGAAACGTTTGTCGCCCCACAAGAGGGGGGACTCCTGAATAATCGTAGACATTACAGCAGACTCCTTCCTTCCCTCTATTGTAGCGAAAAATTCGCATGAAAGCGACCCCTGCCTTTCCAACAAGTCCCCCGTTAAAAGACGGCGGAACAGCGCAATATAAACGTGCATCACCATTACACTACTGGAGAGGGGCAATGGACGATGAACAAGTTTAAAGTACTGACGCTTTCCGCAGCATTGACAACAGCTTTGACGATGGGAGCGACAGGTGCCTTTGCGACCAATATGGATACGGGGAACGCAGGGACGACGGGGACAGTGGGAACGTATGGAACGGCAACGGGGTCTGCGATATCTACACCGGATTATACGACAGGCACTACGACGAATGGCTACACGAACGGCGTGTACACGGGGAACAATTATGATGCAACGACAAGACTTGGCACAGGAATGACGGGAACAGGCACGGTAACAAGCCCGATTACTGGCACAAGTGCAGGTAATGGTACAAGCACCTATGGTACTTACAGCACGAACCGAACAACGACCGGCACTTATCCGAACAATACGACAGGTGTAATGGAGCATATTAACAGCACAGGTCGCAATGTGGCGGAGAACGTGAATAACGCCGGTCATAACATGGTGAATCGGATGACGACCCGAAGCACCGCTACCACAACGCCAACAACCCTTTCTGGCAATTACCGCGCTTATTCGACAACAAAAACTAGCTCTGGGAACTGGGGCTGGTTAGGACTTGTCGGTCTGATCGGTCTTGCGGGACTGAGAAGCGGCAACCGCAGAAGAGACGAAAGCTACAAATAACGGACAGCCGTCCCAAGGAACGAGGCACCTTCCACTTTGGAGGGTGTCTTCCTTTTTCATCAACTTGGAAGCCAAATCACTTTGATTTTTTTCATAGAATCGTCTATGATTTGTATTCGAATAGCATGTACGTGTAGGAGGCAATCATAGATGCGTTTACGGGGAAGAAAAGGAATCCGGGAAGACATTGAGCGCCAGAAGGAACTCGTCGTCCTGAATGCCAAGAACTATAAAGGCAAATGGGCGGAATTGTTCGGCAACGACAACCCGATTCATGCCGAGCTCGGCATGGGCAAAGGACGTTTTATCAGCGAAATGAGCCGGAAATATCCGCACATTAATTTCATCGGCGTCGATATGTACGACGAATTGATTCGCAAAGCGAGCGAGAAGGCGAGAGCGGCGCACGGTTTGGCAGAGGGTGAGGACAGCGAGGAGCTGATCAACATTCCGAACCTGCGGCTGATGCTGTTCAATATCGAGAAGATTGAAGAAGCTTTTGCGCCGGACGAACTGGAGCGAGTGTATTTGAACTTCAGCGATCCGTGGCCGAAAAAGAAACATGCCCGCCGTCGTCTGACGCATCCGGGATTTGTCGAAAAATATCAACAAATTTTGAATGAAAAAGGCGAAATTCATTTCAAAACGGATTCCGTGTCGCTTTTTGAATTCTCGCTGAATTCGTTTGCTGACATGGGGCTGAGAATGCGGAACATTTCGCTTAATTTGCACAGCGACGGTTTTCATCCGGATCATGTGATGACGGAATATGAAACGAAGTTTGCAGGCCAGGGTATGCCCATTCACCGTGTAGAAGTGATGATCGGGGAAGATGCGCTCGCCGCGCATGTGGCGAATTTAGCGAAGCCTGAACCTGAAGAGAAGGAAGAAGCGTAAATACAAGAAGGCTGTCCACAGATGCCGCGGCGTCTAGTGGATAGCCTTTTTTTTTATCCCCAGAAAGCGAGAGTCGAGAGGGAAACGGTGGTTCCGATCACGCAGCCAACGATGACATCCGAGGGGTAATGCAGTCCGAGATACATGCGGGACATGCCGATGATGAGCGCAAGCGGAATCAGCACAAGCCCGGCTGCGGGATACGCATAAATAAACGGATAGATGACGGAAAAAATAGCGGTCGTATGCCCGGAAGGAAAGGAGTGATCGGTCAGCGGGTTTTTGTAGGTTTTGGTTTGCGGAAGAACGAGATACGGGCGCAGCCTAGGGTACTTCTTTTTCATAATGGCTACAGGAATATGGCTAAGCGTTAAGGCCACGAGAGCCTGCATGCCTGCAACCCGCAATGCGCCATGACCGAACACGGCCATGCAGAGCGAAATGAGAATGGAGGCTGTGGCGCCGCCCAAATGCGTAATTTTAGTGAAAACTTGATCGAGGAAGAAGTGCTGAATCCGCTGATTGACAAAATGAAAGACACGTGTTTCATGTTGCTGCAGCCAAAGCACGACACGGCTCATAAGGATGGCCTCCTTCACGACAAATTGCCTTGCCTCTTAAGCATAGCGAGGATTTATTAGAGGAAGATTAACGCAACATTAATTTTGGCTGACGTGGAAATTTACGTCCTTCTAATCTGTCGATAACAATCCCAAGCTACAATGGAAGGAACCATGGGATGAAGGGATTGATGAGGATGAGAGTCGCCTTATTTACCGACACGTTCCTGCCGGATGTCAACGGTGTCGCGAAAACGCTCGGAAGATGGACGCAGTTTCTGGAAGCCAAAGGGGTCGAGATTAAAGTATTCGCACCGGGCAGTCTCCACGCGAAGGATCACGATCCGTTTCGTGTGGAACGATTTTACAGTATTCCTTTGCTATTATATCCCGAATGCAGGCTGGCCATCCCGAATCCGCTGCAGCTTCGCAGAACCCTCCATGCCTTTCAGCCTACGCTAGTCCACTGTGCAACCCCTTTCAATTTGGGACTTTTCGGCTTACATCACGCCCGTAAATATAAAACCCCGCTTGTCGCCTCCTACCACACGCACTTCGACCAATATTTGAGCCACTATAAAATTCCTTGGGCAGAGCCCACGCTGTGGAAGTACATGCAGTGGTTCCATCACAGCTGCGAGAAAGTGTATGTGCCTTCCCAGTCGACCTTGCACCATTTGGAGAGCAAGGGCATGCGCAATCTCGAAATATGGAGCCGCGGTGTCGACACGGCGCAGTTTCACCCGAATGTCGAACGAAAGTCAGTGCTTGCGGCATATGGTATTTCCTCCCAAAATTTCGTTATTCTATATGTCGGACGTTTGGCCCCCGAAAAAAGTGTGGAAGTTGCGATCGAAAGCTTCCGATCGCTCCCTGCGGACATCCGGGAGAACAGCCGCCTGATTATCGCAGGCGACGGACCTTCTGCAGCGCTTCTGCGCGAATCCTGTGAAGATGGAGGGGATGTCACGTTCACCGGATTCGTGCAAGGCCGGCAGTTGGCCGATTTGTATGCGGCGGCTGATGTGCTCTTGTTCCCGTCCGCGACGGAAACGTTCGGGAACGTCGTGCTGGAGGCGATGGCGTCGGGAACGCCCGTCATCGGCGCTGCAGCCGGCGGCGTGCAGGACACGATCGCACACGGGCAGACAGGGTTGCTATGCCCGCCCGGCGATGTCGCGGCGTTCACGGAAGCGCTGCAGCGATTGTACCTGTCGGAAGCCGATAGACGCCGGCTTGCCGCGGAGGGGCTGGCCTATGCGCAGCGCCAATCGTGGGATTCTATTTTCAGCAGGCTGCTAGCCAGTTATGAAGAAGTTGTTCAGCGTAGCACCGAGCTTGAACCGTCGATTGTCACTCACCGGATGATCCGCTGAACTCATTGGCGCGTTAGTTCGTCTAAATGGTGAACATTTGGTACACAATAAATGAAAAACGATGAAAACAAGACATTTCTTGATCTCAGGTCAAGATCGCGTATTCCCTTATGAGTCAACTTCTCTAATTTGATCTATAGTTGCGCAAATTTCGTTATTTGCAGACTTTGACAAACGAAGGGAAGTAAGGGAAAATCATTAACGATTGTACATATACGTGTGGTCTTGTAAATAATCGACACAGAAGCGATACAAAAAGAGAAGCTTCCTGTGCAATAAAAAAGGGGGACTTGGCTTCATGCTCGACAAGATATTGCTTGCCGTTCAAATTTTTCTTGCCTTGGTCGGTGCGTATCAATTGTTACTAACGTTTTTTGGCTGGTATCGTCCCAAAACGAAGAAGCTGCATGCACCGCAAAAATCGTTTGCCGTGCTGATCGCGGCCCACAACGAGGAGCAAGTTGTCGGCGCGCTGATCGAAAACCTGAAAGAACTGGATTACCCGAGAGAGCTGTACGATATTTTCGTAATTTGCGACAACTGTACGGATGGAACGGCGGACATTGCCCGCGGCCATGGCGTATACGCCATGGAGCGTCATAACCCGAACCTGAGAGGGAAGGGCTACGCGATCGAGTGGATGCTCAAAGAGCTGTGGAAGCGTGAGCGCCAGTATGACGGCATCGTGATGTTTGACGCGGATAACCTGGTCAGCCCGGATTATTTGACACATATGAACAATGACTTGTGCAACGGCTCCCGCGTGATTCAAGCGTATCTGGATACGAAAAATCCGAACGATTCCTGGATCACTGGTTCCTTTGCGATTTCGTTCTTCTATGCGAACCGCTTCGTGCAAACGCCGCGCTCCAATCTCGGCCTCGCCAACTACCTTGGTGGCACGGGCATGTGTTTTGACTCCGCACTGCTTAAGCAGGTCGGCTGGAATGCGACGAGTCTCGTCGAAGATCTTGAGTTTTCCATGATGTGCGTGCAAATGGGCATTAAGCCGACGTACAACTACGATACGCGCGTATATGATGAGAAGCCCCTCACGTTCAAAGCGTCCGCCAAGCAGCGCCTGCGCTGGATGCAGGGACACTTTGAAGTGGCCAAGCGTTTTTTCTTCCCGCTCTTGTGGCAGGGAATTAAGCAAGCGAGCTGGGTCAAGATCGACGCGGCGATTTACTCGGCGAATGTGTACAACTATTTTTTCGGTGCGATACTCTCCGTCTTACTTTGGGTCCGCTCGATGATGGGGCCTGCGGATCATTCGGCTCTGGTACATATCAATCCGGTCGTGATCAACTCGCTCAGCGTGGCGATTTACGTCCTGCTGCCGCTGTCCATGTTGGTTGAACAGGCGCATAAGAAGACGTATAAATATTTGCTGCTGTACCCGATTTTTATGCTGTCGTGGTGGCCGATTACGTTCTATGCGTTCTTCACGCAAAACAACAAGCAATGGAGCCACACCGAGCATACCCGTGTCATTCGTTTGGATGAAATGAAAAGCAAACAAGTGAGTTGACATTCCTTGCGTGAAATGATATTATACTTCAAGTAAAAGCAGAGGCGCCCGCTTCTCACCTGACTAACTCCGCGTTAGCTGGTCTGAATGAATCATCATGAACATGCAATAGGTTTGGAACTGAACCTGTTATTGATGAAGATGTGGGCTGACTTGCGCCCGCATCTTTTTTTATTAGAGAAGAGAGCGTTACATACTTTATGGAGGTGGAACACAATTAGCAAAGATCATATGATTAACGATGAAATTCGCGTGAAAGAAGTACGCCTGATCGGGGCGGACGGAGAACAGCTCGGCATCACGCCGATCCGCGAAGCGATGCAAATTGCACAGGACGCAAATCTTGACTTGGTTAACGTAGCACCGACAGCGAAACCGCCGGTATGCCGGATTATGGACTACGGCAAGTTCCGTTACGAAACGCAGAAGAAAGAGAAAGAAGCTCGTAAGAATCAGAAGATCGTGGACATCAAGGAAATTCGCCTGAGCGCGACGATTGATGAGCATGATTTCCAAACGAAGCTTCGCAATGCAGTCAAATTTCTTGGCGAAGGCGATAAAGTGAAGGCCAGCGTTCGATTCCGTGGTCGCGAAATTGCGCACTCGGAAATCGGCCGCAGAGTACTTGAGCGTCTAGCTAGTGAAACAGCCGAAATCTCCTCGCTGGAGCGCGCTCCGAAGCTTGAGGGAAGAAGCATGATCATGATCTTAACGCCAAAGGTAACTTCTTAGGCGGTATACTAAATTAGGAGGAACAACACCATGCCGAAAATGAAAACACACAGCAGCCTGAAAGGCCGTTTCAAAATTACTGGATCTGGCAAAGTCGTGAGATACAAACAAGGCAAGAACCACTTGCTTTCCGGTAAATCGTCCAAGCAAAAACGCGTACTGTCCACAAACCCAGTAATGGCTCCTGGCGATGTACGTCGTTTGCAACAACAATTGACATTGATCAAAGGTTAATTGTTAAGAGATCACTAATCGAACATCATATATAATTCCAGGAGGTAGTTCACAATGGCAAGAGTCAAGGGCGGATTCGTTCGCGCTCACCGTCGCAAGAAAATTTTGAAACTCGCAAAAGGTTATTTCGGTTCCAAACACCGTTTATTTAAAACAGCAAAAGAACAAGTGATGAAGTCCCTGGTATACGCATACCGTGACCGTCGCACAACTAAACGCAACTTCCGCAGACTGTGGATTACGCGTATCAACGCTGGCGCTCGTCAAAACGGCCTGAGCTACAGCAAATTGATGCACGGCCTGAAACTGGCTGGCATCGAAGTAAACCGTAAAATCCTGGCTGACCTGGCTGTTAACGATGCGAAAGCATTCAACGACCTGGCTGCAGCTGCTAAAGCAAAAGTAAACGCGTAAGCTTCGCTTCGCGTGGAAATAGAAAACTCGCCCTTATCATGGGGCGAGTTTTTTTATACTCTCCCTATTGCTTGCCTCCGGATGGCGGTCCTGACGGCAGGGCGTTCTGTCCTGCGGGCAGCTTGCGGAACAGCAGGATGATGAACATGATAACCGGAATGACGATCTGAAAGATCGGAAACACTTTTTTGACGACAACGACGAGGCCGATCCAGGCGTGGACCGTATAATTCGGTTCGAGAAAGGAAGTTGCATAAATGACGACGCCGATTAGGATGAGCCATACGCCTCTTGGTATGCGCGGAAAGAGATGAGCGAACGCGTAGACGGAGCCGCAGTAAAAGGTCATCATTTTAACAAACAGCCCGAGAAACAGCAGCAAGGTGACCATGACGTCCAGCCGTTCCAAAATATTGCCGACTTCAATGAGCTGAACCGCCTGCAGAAAGGGCAGAATGCTGAGGCCGTTGAGGGTAACGCCGAGCACCGTAATATTGAGCATGTTCATAGAAACGAGAAATAGGGCAACGATTGTGTACGAGATGAGGCTGAATTTTTTCATTTTTTTCCTGTCCGGGACCAGATGCCAGAGCATGAAGAAAATCACGGTTTGTCCGAACGGAAAAGAGATGATATCGGGAAAGGCCGCTTTCAGAACGGGAGCGATGCCGTGCTCCAGCACAGGCAGGAGATTGCCGGGTTGAACGAGCTTGGCCAGAAAGATGAGAAACGTCAGCAGCATATAGCTGATTATCACGATCGGCAGTAGGGCCTCGGTAATATGGAACAACGTACGGATGCCCATCGAAATCGCATAGATCGCAAGCAGCACGATTACGGACATCGTAACGGACTTCGGCGTAACTTTGAGCAAAGTCAGATTGGCTATTTCTCCAAAATCGCGGACATTGCGCATGGATTCATAGGCAAAATAAAGGGCGAACAAGATGCCGATGCCGGCGCCGAGCCATTTGCCGAAGCAGAGGCGCAGCAGGCCGATCAGGTCCTCGTCAGGCGCTTTATTTTGGATGAATAAGAACATGTTCAGCAAAATAAAGCCGACGATAGCTGCCGCGAGCATGGCCAGCCAGGCATCCTGCTTCGCGCTGCTGCCAAGCGCAAAAATCGGCGTGCTGCCGATTTCAAACAGAATCATCATGACAGCCAACTGATAATTGCTGGTGCGATCCATGAGTAGCTCCTCCTTGATGTCACTCGCTTGATTCCTCGATTTGGGCGCCGAACGGCTTGCTGCTCATCCCGATGCGGGCGATGTCGACGTGAATTTCCGGTTCAATACTGAGCTTGGCGAATTTTTCGGGCCAATCCTCTTTGAATTCCTTCCATTTTTTAGGGTAATGTTTGTGGAGCAAATCCGCGATTCCGAACACATCGAGTTGCCGTGAGGTGGCTGTTTCAAAAGCATGAAGAATCAGCTTATTCAAATCCGCGCTAACATAAGAAGCCAGCTTTTTTAATTCCTCCGGCTTGGAAGGGTCTTCCTTGCAGCCGTTCTCCACGAGATCCCCCTGCAGATCCACAGTTAATCGCATTGACATGTGACCGTTCTGATCAAAGACCGGCTTGAGTTTGCTTTTGCTATGGTTGACGAGCAGCGCAGCTTTGTAATCGGTGCTGTCCTGGGAGCAGGCGAAATAGTAGGTCGTGCCGTCGACGGAATTATTGATGAAGGTGATGCCGTACTGCACAAGTTTATCGAAGTACCCGATGAGTTTGTCTTTTTTAAATATGCCGATGCGGCCAAGCTTCAGTTTGTTTTCAAAAGAAGTCGCTCTTAGCGAAGAAATCGTGGTGTTCTCCCCTTTGCCGGAAATGCGAATTTCGGGAATCAAGGTGTACGGGGAATCACTTGTATTGTTCATCATGAATTCGTACATCCTTACTTGCTTATAATTCGAGCTATGCTTGTTCTCGTTTTCCACAAGATTTTTAATGGCAGTGCCCTGCATTTTTTCAAGGGGAATGACTTGCTCCAATATCCGTTTGCCTTCTCCTTCCGCAAGTAGGAGAGTGATTGTCTCGCGGGAGTCGGAATTGCGCAGAAAAATGTCCATCATTTGCGAGATGCCTTGCTCGGCCGCTTTCTCTCCGATAACCAGAATGCGGGAGTGCGAGAAAAAGAGCGAGCGGGGCATCTCCTGGCTCGATTTCTGCACGGCGCCACGGATCGAGCCTCCGCTGGTCGAGAAGACCATCACAGGGGCTTGCTGCCCAGGGCTGCCGCCTGTATTCGGATTGGCAATCGCCTGGGGAATGACAACCTGATAGGAAATGGTCCATTCCTTCCCGTCCCAGTCGATTGCGGTGGCGGAAGTAATGGCGAGATCGTTGAGTTCCCTGCGGTCCCAGCATCCGGTGAGGAGGAAGGATAAACTGGCCGTCAGCATACCGAGGCGGACGCGCCGCAGAAGAGCCCGTGACATTTTCATCCTTTTCCGACCTCCTCTATGTTGAACTATGAATTGCGTTTATGGATGGACGGCTTCTTGTAAGGCTGCTCCCGGATGGGATTCTTAGTGCTGAATGGCCGCTTGCGCGCCAGCCATTTGGGCACCCGGAGTATCGTGTCCTTCAGCTTCTCAAGATCCAGCGGTGCAATCGGCGTTAAGTACGGCAGACCGAAGGAGCGAAGCGAAACGAGATGAATCAGAATCGCCATGCATCCGGCCAAGATGCCGAATAAGCCGAGCGTCCCCGCCAGGATCATCAATCCGAATCGGATAAGACGGGCTGCAATCGCCATGTTCAAAGCCGGTGTCACGAAGTTCGAGATGGCTGTGAACGATACGATGATGATCATAGCGGCAGACACAAGCCCGGCTTGTACGGCTGCTTGCCCGAGCACGAGCGCGCCGACGATGGAGATCGCGGAGCCGATCACACGCGGCATACGAACCCCGGCTTCACGCAGCACCTCAAACGTGATTTCCATCAGAAACGCCTCGACAAGCCCTGGGAAGGGCACGCCCTCCCGCTGGGCGGCAATGGAGATAAGCAGCGTCGTCGGAAGCATTTCCTGGTGAAACGTCGTGATGGCAATATAAAGAGACGGCAGAAACATGGAGATGAGAAAGGACATGTAGCGGATGAGTCGAATAAAGGTCGCTATATCATACCGTTGGTAATAGTCCTCACTGGAATGCAAAAAGTTAAAAAACGTGACAGGCGCAAGTAGAACAAAGGGCGTTCCTTCTACGACAATGGCGAACTGCCCTTCCAGCAGCCCGGCGGCAACGGCGTCCGGCCGCTCTGAATTCATGATGGTCGGAAAAGGGGAGTAGGTCGAGTCCTCCAGATACTCCTCGAGCGGCCCGCTTTCCAGCACCGCATCGGTGTCGATGGCTTGAAGCCGTGTCAGCGCCTGCTGGACGATCCGTTCGTCGGCTACGCCTTGAATATAGGCGACAATAACTTCCGTACGGGAATATTTGCCAATCTGCAGTGGGATTAAGCGCAGGTCGGCTGATCTTATTTTTCTGCGCAGCAGCGACGTATTGGTGCGAATATCTTCGGTAAAGCTTTCCTTCGGGCCGCGCACGACGGTTTGCGTCTGCGGCTCGTCGATCGCGCGTTTATCCCAGCCTGAGGTGCCGGCGATGATCGCTTCGTCATAACCGTCGGCAAAAATGACCGTACTGCCGCTGAGCAGGGCGGAGAGCGCCTCGGCTCCGTTCTTGCTGAGGATCAATTCAACGACGGTGATGGCTTGATACAGCAGATCGTGGAAGCAAAGATCCTGTTCCCAGTAGGAGCTGTTCTCCTGCGTGAAAAAGAGCGGCTGCAGAATATGTTCATTAACGATGTCGGACTGGACGATGCCTTCTATGTAAAAGAGAGCGACCTGATTCGTGTCGGGATAGCAGCCGACTTCAATCTGCCGGTACACGATGTCAGCGCTGTCGCCGAGCTGCTGCTTGAACCAGCTGACATTGTGCTGAAGGCTCGCAGACAAAAGAAACGATTCCTGCAGACCTGCTTTCATGGACAGTCTCCTTCCCATTTTTCATAGAAATTGGTATTATCTTCTCTCACTCTGAAATGTTTTATTCGATTCCCTATTGACTATTGCCTGAGGGATGCATATAATAATCTTTAATCATATCGAATGAATCGCTATGAAGAGGAAAAAGTCTTAAGGGCACTTATGTTCAGAGAGCGTTGGATTAGCTGAAACCATCGCCTTAATCCCTTACGTACGAAGTCGCCTCGGAGCTATTCTCCTGAAAGTGACGCATTGGCGCCGATGATTAAGGGGAATCGGAAGAGCACACGTTATCGTGCTGAGGGCATTGATTCGGGAACGAACATGCCTGCTAAGGTTATATGCTGTAAGGCATGTAGCAAATTTGGGTGGTACCACGGAAGCTTAAACTCCTTTCGTCCCTTTGAACGCGATCATCGCGTCAGGGATGAACGGAGTTTTTCTTGTTTTTAAGAGGTAAGTTCGTACTACCTTTAATGGATTGACTTTTCGAGAGGAGGATCACAATGAATGTTCAAACAGAACCAAAACGCTCTAAAGAAGAACTAATTGAGAAGCTGACGCAGCCGGACCTGATCACAGGCTCTGAGATTTTGCTGAGAAGCTTATTGCTGGAGGGTGTGGATTGCGTCTTTGGTTATCCGGGCGGCGCGGTCTTGTACATTTACGATGCGATGCACGGGTTTGACGATTTCAACCACCTGCTGACGCGTCACGAGCAAGGCGCCATTCACGCGGCTGACGGCTACGCACGTTCCACAGGCAAAGTTGGCGTATGTATCGCAACTTCCGGACCGGGGGCGACCAACCTCGTCACGGGGATTGCTACAGCATATATGGATTCGGTTCCGCTGGTGATCATTACCGGCAACGTGGCAACGAACTTTATCGGAACGGACGCTTTCCAAGAGGCGGATATTACGGGCATTACGATGCCGATTACGAAGCACAGCTATTTGGTAAGAGATGTCAATGATCTGCCGCGCATCATTCACGAGGCGTTCCATATTGCGAACACAGGTCGCAAGGGGCCGGTTCTTATTGACATACCAAAGGATGTCTCCGCTCATAAAACGATATTTAAGCCGGTGAACGAAGTGAGCATCCGCGGTTACAATCCGACGGTGCAGCCGAACAAGCTGCAAGTCGACAAACTGCTCAAAGCGATTGAAGAGGCAGAGCGCCCGATCATTATCGCAGGCGGCGGGGTTGTTTATGCAGATGCTTCCGAAGAACTGATCGCGTTCGTGAACGCGACGCAGGTGCCGGTTGCGACAACGCTGCTGGGTCTCAGCGGCTTCCCAAGCGCGCACGAGCTGTGGCTCGGCATGCCGGGGATGCATGGCACGTACACGGCGAACACGGCGATTCAGAACGCCGACCTGATCATCTCCATCGGTTCGCGCTTCGATGACCGCGTGACGATGAACCTGAACGGCTTCGCGCCGAAGGTGAAGACGATCGCGCACATCGACGTCGATCCGGCAGAGATCGGGAAGAACGTGAAGACCGACATCCCCTGCGTAGGCGATGTCAAAGCGGTTCTTGCTTACGCGAACACCAAAGCTCTCTCCGCGAAGAGTGCGGCTTGGATCGCAGAGCTGCAAGAGATGAAAGAGAAGTTCCCGCTAAAGTATGATCAAACGGATAACGAGCTTAAGCCGCAATTCGTCGTCGAGTTGATTAGCGAGACAACGAAAGGCGAAGCGATCATTACGACGGACGTTGGTCAGCACCAGATGTGGGCAGCGCAGTTCTACCGCTTCAAGAACCCTCGCTCGATCGTAACGTCCGGCGGACTAGGCACCATGGGCTTCGGTTTCCCATCGGCGATCGGCGCTCAAATGGGCAACCCGGATAAGCTGGTTGTCTCCATCAACGGTGACGGCGGCGTGCAGATGTGTGCGCAGGAGCTGGCGATCTGTGCGATCAACAACATTCCAGTTAAGGTTGTTATCATCAACAACCAGGTGCTTGGGATGGTTCGCCAATGGCAGGAAATCATTTACGACAACCGCTTCAGCCATATCGACCTAGCGGGCAGCCCGGACTTCGTGAAGCTGGCAGAAGCTTACGGCGTAAAAGGCTTGCGCGCGAAGACGAAGGAAGAAGCGAGAAGAGTATGGCAGGAAGCGCTCGATACTCCGGGGCCTGTCGTTGTCGAGTTCGTCGTGCCTAAAGGGGAGAACGTGTTCCCGATGGTTAAAGCCGGCGATACGATTAGTGATATGATAATGGGGGATTGAGCATGACAAAACATACAATTTCCGTACTCGTAAACAATCAGCCCGGCGTTCTGCAGCGTGTATCCGGCTTGTTCGGACGCCGCGGCTTCAATATTGAAAGCATCACGGTTGGGGAGTCCGAAGAAACCGGACTCTCCCGGATGGTCATTGTGACGACAGGCGACGATAGCACTTTGGAGCAAATCTCCAAGCAATTGTACAAGCTGGTCGACGTGATTAAGGTTGTCGATCTCAGCTCGAACCCGATGGTGGCGAGAGAGCTGGCGCTCATTAAAGTAGCGGCTGAGCCGATCATGCGCCCTGAGATTCTGGGCATTGTGGAAACGTTCCGCGCCGCAGTCGTCGACATCGGACCTGCATCCCTGATTGTTCAAGTTGTTGGGGATTCCGAGAAAATCGACGCAATGGTCGAATTGCTTCGTCCTTACGGCATTCGCGAGCTTTCCCGCACAGGCGTAACCGCGATGGTTCGCGGCTCCGTGAAGTAAGCTTTATAGGTTCTTTTGTACGAAACAAGGGTTCCCCTTGAGTGGGGGTTTCAATGGTTTACCACGGTAAAACGCTGAAACACCCACTCAAGGGGTAGATATTACGGATTCATCATATCAAAGGAGGATTTATTCAAATGGCAGTTACGACTTACTACGAAAAAGATGCAGACTTAGCGGTACTTAAAGGTAAAACGATTGCTGTGATTGGCTACGGTTCCCAAGGCCACGCGCAAGCACAAAACCTGCGTGACAGCGGACTTAACGTAATCATCGGTCTTCGTGAAGGCCGTTCCTGGAATCAAGCGAAAAACGACGGCTTCGAAGTTGTTTCCGTAGAAGAAGCAGCTCGTCGCGCTGACGTGATCCAAATTTTGATGCCGGACGAAACGCAAGCTCGCGTGTACCGTGAATCTATCCAACCGAACATGAAAAAAGGCGCAGCCCTGATGTTCTCCCACGGTTTCAACATCCACTTCGGACAAATCGTGGCTCCAGAAGGTACAGACGTATTCCTGGTAGCGCCTAAATCCCCAGGTCACATGGTTCGTCGTACGTATGTTGAAGGCTTCGGCGTTCCTGGTCTGATCGCTATTGAGAAAGACTCCACTGGCAATGCAAAAGCCATCGGTCTTGCTTATGCAAAAGGTATTGGCTGTACACGCGCAGGGGTTATCGAAACTTCCTTCCGTGAAGAAACAGAAACTGACCTGTTCGGTGAGCAAGCAGTTCTGTGCGGCGGTGCTTCCGAGCTCGTTAAAGCAGGCTTCGAAACGTTGGTTGAAGCTGGTTATGCGCCGGAAATGGCTTACTTCGAGTGCTTGCACGAATTGAAATTGATCGTTGACATGATGTACGAAGGCGGCATCTCCTCGATGCGCAGCTCCATCTCCAACACAGCTGAGTACGGCGACTACGTAACTGGACCTCGTATCATCACAGCTGAAACGAAAAAAGAAATGAAAGCTGTATTGGCTGACATCCAACAAGGTAAATTCGCTCGCGACTTCATCTTGGAGAACCAATCCAACTTTGCTTTCATGAACGCTACACGTCGTAATGAAGCGCAGCACCCAATCGAAGTGGTTGGTTCCCAACTGCGTGAAATGATGCACTGGATCAAAAAATAATAACTGACCTTATATAGCGTCAAACCTTTCACAGGGAGTGCATTGCGGAGAATTTCCCAATCGCTCCCTGTGAATACTATTTAGACGAGAATTATTTTAGGAGGTGCCAGGGTGCGCAAGATTTACATCTTTGATACAACGCTCAGAGACGGAGAGCAGTCGCCGGGTGTGAACCTGAATATGCAGGAGAAGGTCGAAATCGCGCTTCAACTTGAGAAGCTCGGCGTCGATCGGATGGAAGCCGGTTTTCCGGCGGCATCTCCAGGGGACTTGGCCGGCGTCAACGCGGTAGCGAGAGCGGTGAAGAACGCATCTGTCATCGGTTTGTCCAGATCCCGAGAGCAGGACATTGAAGCGGTGCGCGAAGCGCTCCAAGGCGCGCAGGACCCGTGCATTCACTTGTTCCTTGCGACTTCTCCGATCCACCGCCAGCACAAGCTGCGCATGGAGAAGCATCAGGTGCTGGAAACGGCGGAAGCGGCGATTAAATATGCGAAGAAATATTTTAGCAAAATCGAGTTCTCCCTCGAGGATGCAGGTCGTACGGAGCTGGACTTCATCGCGGAAGTGACGGCGATGGCGATTCGCACGGGTGCAACCGTTGTGAACATTCCGGACACGGTTGGCTTCATGACCCCGTATGACTACGGCAATATTTTCAAAATGCTGAAGGAAACGGTTCCCGGCATTGAGAAAATCCAGCTCAGCGCGCACTGCCATGACGACCTCGGCATGGCGACAGCGAATGCGCTGGCAGCGGTATTGAACGGCGCCGATCAAATCGAAGGCACCATCAACGGCATCGGCGAGCGCGCAGGCAACACGTCGATCGAAGAAGTCGTGCTGGCGCTCGAGACGCGCCAGGATTTCTACCAAGCGAAGACGTCGCTGGTGCTGAACGAGATTTACCGCACGTCGCGCTTGGTCAGCAAGCTGACAGGCATGGTCGTGCCGGGCAACAAGGCGATCGTCGGGGCCAACGCGTTCGCGCACGAGTCTGGCATTCACCAGGACGGCATGCTGAAAGAGAAAACGACGTACGAGATCATTTCCCCGGAAACAATCGGCGTAAAGGCAAGCAAGCTCGTCATGGGCAAGCACTCCGGCCGCCATGCGTTCCGCGAGAAGCTGATCGACCTCGGCTACGATCTGGGCGACGAGCAGGTGAACGCGGCGTTCGCCAAGTTCAAGGATCTGGCTGACCGCAAGAAGCAAGTCGAAGACGAAGACATCCGTGCTTTAATCGAGGAGAAATTGATCGATACGCCGGAGGTTTTTGCGCTTGGCACGCTTCAAGTGGCATATGGCAACCAAATGACGCCTACGGCGACCGTCCACGTCCGTCATCAAGACGGCAGCGAAGTGGCGGAGAGCGCAGTCGGCAATGGCTCGGTAGATGCGATCTACAACGCGATCGACAAAGCGACCAAAGAAGAAGTGGAGCTGGACGACTACTCCATCAAATCCGTTTCGCACGGGAAAGACGCGCTGGGCGAAGTGCATGTCGTGCTGAAACAGAACGAAGTGTCCGTACAGGGCCGCGGCATTTCTACGGACATTTTGGAAGCGAGCGCGAAAGCGTATCTGGATGCCGTTAACCGTCTGATCGAAAAACGCAAAACCCCTACCAGCAACCGCAGCAATGTAACGCTGATCTAAGTGCGCTTTCCGAAATTAGCAGCACTTTATTTCGGAAAGCTGCCAGTGCTTTCTACCATAGCGAAAGGATGCGTACATGTATGAAATATCGGTTTTCAAAATCGCTGGAAGGCTTCTCATCTTCGGCGGTACGGGAAATTCTCAAGCTGACCCAAGGCAGCTCGATCATTTCCTTCGCTGGCGGACTGCCTGCTGAAGAATATTTTCCAATCGATGCGGTGAGCGATGCGTTTAAAAAAGTGGTCGAAGGCGGCAAGTCCGCTTTGCAGTATGGGCTGACTGAGGGCTACAAGCCTCTGCGCGAATCGCTCTGCAAGCGGATGGCGAAGAAGAACATGATCGTCACGCCGGATGAGATGCTGATTACGACAGGCTCGCAGCAAGCGATCGACCTCATGACGCGCGTGTTCATCGACGAAGGCGACGTGATTCTGGTTGAGCGTCCGACGTATTTGGCGGCGATCCAAGTGTTCCAGGCCAAAGGCGCGAAAATCTACTCCGTCGAAAGCGACAATGACGGCATGCTGCTGGACGATCTGGCGGCGAAAATCAAGAAGCACAATCCGAAGCTGGTGTACGTCATTCCGACGTTCTCCAACCCAGCTGGCCGTGCATGGAGCCTCGAGCGCCGTCAAGGTCTCGTGAACCTGTGCCGCGAGCAGGAAGTACTGATCTTGGAAGACGACCCGTACGGCGAGATCCAATTCGACCCGAACGCGTCGTATCCGACGATCTACTCCCTAGGCGGAAAAGCGGAAGACAACGTGGTCATGTATACGAGCACGTTTTCGAAAACCGTAGCGCCTGCGTTCCGCACAGGCTGGATCATGGGGAACGCTGAAGTTATCCGTCAGCTTGCTCGATTCAAGCAGTCGGCGGATCTGCACTCCTCCTCGATCGATCAGCAGACGCTGTATCATGTGCTGGAGAATTTTGATCTGGACGGTCACATTCAGCTGATCCGCGAGCAGTACTATGACCGAATGAAGTTCATGTCCGGCCTGCTCTCCGAGCTGAAATGGCCAGGGATGAAATATGTAGAGCCGAAAGGCGGCATGTTCATCTGGGTGGAGCTGCCGGAAGGCGTCCGCGCAGAAGATCTGATGAAAATTGCGGTGCAAGAAGGCGTGGCGTTTGTGCCGGGGTCGACGTTCTTTGCGGAGAATCCGCAGTACAACACCATGCGTTTGAACTATACGCATACGGACCGGGAAACAACTGTGCTCGGCATGCAGAAGCTCAACAAAGCGATGGAATCCTATTTGCAGCAAGTAGCAAAAGTGTAAATAAAAACAGCACGTCGGGCGAGAGCCTGACGTGCTGTTTTTATGTTTCAGGAAGCGGAGAGGGAGGCTATGGCTTCGTCCGCTTGTCATTTTCCGTTCACCGGGAAGTTCTACTGCGCGAATGGGGCTCATCGAAGACTGAGGAGATGGTCCCACTGTTCCCCCTTTTCCTGTAAAAACTACAGGTTATTCTCACGGAAGGGGCCAAAATGCTGAAAATCCTGCAAAACCTACAGCAAGATCTCGCTTTCCGGCCTCTTTACCTCGAAAATCGGGAGGGAGACGGCGAATTTACTGTAGGAAGTACAGGATTCCTTGTCAAATCGGTGTATTTCTCAAGATTTGATGTAGGAAATGCAGGTTCCTATTGCGAGCTGCGATGATTTTAGCCAAACAGAGTAGCTCCGTATATCCCGCAGCTCCATGCAGCTCCAAGTCACCTCAATCAGCCCAATCAGCCCAAGTCCCCCCTTAAGTAACTCCTGAGTAGCCCATAAGCAAGGACGTAACGTTTCACGTAGCTTTTGAAGGCCGAGGCTGCCCAATCCCCTGAAAGGCCAGCGTCACGATGTCTTTGACGAAAGTGTCATCGAGATGTTCGCCGGTCATTGTCAATCGATAGAAGATGGGACCGTAGAGCAGATCGATGAAGAGATCGGGGTTGACATCCTGGCGCAGCTCGCCCCGCTGAATGCCCCGATCAATTATTTGGCGCGTCTCTTTGCGCCGCGGCTGCACGTACCGGCTCCGGTAAGCGTCGGCGACGCCGGGGTCGGTCTGGCTTTCGCCTATGAGCTGTGTGATCACGCGACCCTCTCCGCTGACCAGAAAGCGGGTTAAATTGGTGGCGTGCGCGAGCAAATCTTCAAAGGCGTTGCCGGTGTCGGGTACAGGCAGCCGCTGCGAAGCGGCGGACAAATAGCCGTCCATGACAACGGCAGCTTTGCCCGGCCACCATTTATAAATGGTGGCTTTGCTGACGCCGGCGCGTTCGGCGATTTTTTCCACGGTGATGTCTGCAAAGCCGATCTCAAACAGCAAATCGTAGGCGGCCTGCAAAATGGCCTGCTGCGTTTCGAGATTGCGGGGACGGCCGCGTTTCCCAGTACTCATGATGGTTCCTCCTTTGGAAGTTGTTCGTACATTTCTAAACGATACGTTTATTATACAAATAATTTAGTGAAAAATAAATTGCTTTGCCTATTTACAATACGATACGTTCAGTATATTATATTCTATATAATTACTGAACTAAACGTTCACTATTTAAATGCAGCGTTTATTACTTCTACATCTCGCGTAAACGCAGGTACAATATGAAGGGGGACTGGTTTGTATGAATCAAAACGTTGAGAAAAAGGTGAGCATGCCGGGTTGGCTGATGTTTGTATTGGCGATCTCCTGCGGCATTATTGTAGCGAATTTGTACTACGCGCAAACGCTGGTCGGACCCATTAGCGCAGCAACCGGGTTGTCCGCCGCTGCGGCCGGGCTGATCGTCACGATAACGCAAATCGGTTACGTCATCGGCTTATTGTTTATTGTTCCGCTTAGTGATATTGTGGAAAATCGAATTCTGTCCGTCGGTGCTTTGATCGTCGTCGTATTGGCACTGCTGACGGCTGCGTTCTCCCATACGGCAGGTGTCTTTCTTACAGCATCTTTTATGATCGGCTTAGGCGCAGTCGTCGCGCAGATCTTGGTGCCTTATGCGACATATTTATCGTCGGAGCAAGAACGCGGCCGCGTCGTCGGGAACGTCATGAGCGGTTTGCTGCTGGGCATCATGTTTGCCCGGCCGGTTGCGAGCTTTGTCGCCAGCTTCCTCAACTGGCAGGCGATCTTCATCGTGTCCGCTGTGCTTGTCGCGCTGCTGGCGATTGTGCTGTTTGCTGCACTTCCGAAGCGGCAGCCGGCACCCGGACCGAATTACGGCAAACTGATCGTTTCACTTGGCACCATTTTCAAGGCAACGCCTGTGCTGCGCCGCCGTGCATTGTACCAAGCTGCTTTGTTTGGCGCGTTCAGTCTGTTCTGGACCGTGATTCCCCTGCATCTGGCAAAGGAATTCGACGTATCCCAGCAGGGGATCGCCTGGTTCGCCTTGGCTGGTGTTGGTGGAGCGGTGGCGGCTCCCATTGCCGGCAGGCTGGCAGATAAAGGCTGGACGCGCCTGTTAACGGGCATGGCTATGCTCATTGCCGCGCTATCGTTCTTGCTAGCTTTCCTGCTGCCGAGCCACTCCATCGCTGCGCTCATCGCGCTCACCATTGCAGCGATTGTGCTCGATATGGCGGTGTCCGGCAATCTGGTTCTCGGACAGCGGGCGATTTACGCGCTTGGAAGTGGAGCGAGAGGCCGCTTAAACGGCCTGTTCATGTCGATTTTTTTCCTGGGCGGAGCGGTGGGTTCCTCGGTTGGAGGCTGGGCTTACGCGCAAGGCGGGTGGGGGCTGGCTTCGATGGTTGGATTTCTTTTGCCGGTGTTGGCATTCTTGTACTATCTTACGGAAAAAAGGCCTGAGCCGAATGCCGCTGGAAACTGAGCATCTATAGGATTTGCCTATGGAAGCGATAGCTTTTATATCTAATGTGCGAATGCGAGATATGGTACAATAGGGCGTAGGAAATGAATCATCCGTAGTGTTTATAAGCGGTTTGACCAATAGAAGGAGTGTAACCAACATGGCAGATGTGAAAAAAATTGCTGTAATCGCCGGTGACGGTATCGGTCCCGAAGTCGTTGCAGAAGCAGAAAAAGTATTGAAACGTACCGAAGAACTGTTCGGTTATCAATTTGAAACAGAGCACGCGCTGTTCGGCGGTATTGCAATCGATGAGAAAGGCACGCCGCTTCCGGAAGAAACGCTGAAAGTGTGCCAAGGTTCCGACGCGGTTCTGCTTGGTGCAGTAGGCGGCCCGAAATGGGACAACAACTCGAAGGAGCTTCGTCCTGAGACTGGTTTGCTCGGCATTCGTAAAGCGTTGGGCTTGTTCTCCAACATTCGCCCGGCTGTGATCTTCGACTGCCTGAAAGAAGCTTCCACGCTGAAGCCTGAAGTGCTGGAAGGCACAGACCTGATCGTCGTGCGCGAGCTGACTGGCGGCATCTACTTCGGCGAGAAGTTCCGCCGCGAGACAGAGAACGGTCAACAAGCGGTTGACACTTGCACTTACACAGTGGCTGAGGTTGAGCGCATCGCTCGCCAAGCGTTCGATATTGCACGCACACGCCGCAAAAAACTGGCTTCCGTCGACAAAGCGAACGTCCTGGAAACGTCCCGCCTGTGGCGCGAAACGGTTAACCGCATCGCGGTTGACTATCCGGATGTTGAGCTGGAGCACGTACTGGTTGACAACTGCGCGATGCAATTGCTGCGTCGTCCGTCTTCCTTCGACGTTATCGTTACCGAGAACATGTTCGGCGACATTCTAAGCGACGAAGCGGCTATGCTGACTGGTTCCATCGGCATGCTGTCCTCCGCATCCCTGGGCGAAGGCAGCTTCGGTCTGTACGAGCCGGTGCACGGCTCTGCACCTGATATCGCGGGTCAAGGCATCGCGAACCCAATCGCGACCATCCTGTCCGTCGCGTTGATGTTCCGCTTGACGTTCGGCTACCACGACGCTGCTGATTCCATCGAGCGCGCGGTGAAGGAAGTGTTGGATGCGGGTCACCGCACAGGCGACATCGCGGTTGATAAGAGCAAAGCGATCGGTACGATTGCGATGGGCCAACTGATCGTTGACGCGATGCGTAAATAATAAAAAGCCTGCTTCCGTAAGTCTGCGGAGAGCAGGCTTTTTTGCGTTTGAGCGAGTGACGACGCCAGTTGCACTTGGAAATCGGATTGGTTACGATGAATATCGTGACACATCCCCAGCATCTGCAAGGAGACTGAGATATGAATGCACCTGCCACCAAACGGATGATTAAGTTTCCTTTCGGCTTTTGGTCCGGGATACAACAATTAGGTATTGCTCCAAAGGATATAGCTCGGCAAGCGCAGCTGCCGGTGACTGTAATTACGGAAACCCAAGTAACCACGGAAGTGTACTTTGCGATCTGGCAGGCTTTTTCGGACCTCATCGGTGATATTGCCAAAGGATTATTTGGACTTGTAACTGTTTTTGAAACGGCACAATACCCGCCGGATATGTTGGCTATTTATCATGCCCGTGATTATCGGGATGCGCTTTGCCGCATGGCTAGATATAAACAAATGTGCCCTCCTGAGCAATTGCTAATCACAGAGGAGGGACAGGAATGTACCATCGAGCTCAAGTGGCAGCATGCGGAAGAGCTTGTTCCGAAAATATTGGTTGGGGTCACGCTGGCCCAGCTTCTGGAGCTTGGGCGCCGGGGAACTGGGCAAGCTTTGCGCGCACGAAGCGTTGAGTTTGCGTACCCTATGGGTGACGTGCAGGTGTTGGAGGCTTATTTCGGCTGTTCGATTCGCATCGGCACCAACAGGAACCGGCTCACGCTGCTGCGCCGAGATTTGGATATTCCTTTTGCATCGTATAATTCAGAGTTGCTGGACATATTGACACCTGTTCTGGACCGGAAGTTGGGTGAAAAACAAGTCCCCCTCTCCATGACCGAGACCGTGAAATGGATCATCAAAAGGAATCTGATGGCCGGACATCTTGATATACAGTCTGTCGCAAAAGAGCTTGCGATGAGTGACCGGACGCTGCAGCGACGGCTAACGGAAGAAGGTACGAATTTCAAGCATCTGTTAACGCAGGCTAGGCATGAGCAGGCAAGGGCGTATTTAGCCGACCCGCTACTAGACATTAAAGAAGTGGCTTGTCTGGTTGGGTACGAGGACCAGAATTCGTTTTATCGCGCATTCCGGATATGGGAAGGGGAGACACCCTCGCATTGGCGATCGGAGAACTTAGGCTTTCAACATGGTAAAGAGTAAAGGGGTTGGCGTGTGAGGCAAGAAGATTGGCGCCGCGGGCTAGTTACTGAACGCTCCAGACAAGGTAGTATTGTCCCTATCCAGAACTTAGGAGGAGAAATGCAGAATGGATATGGGATTGCACAATAAAACAGCTTTAGTTACAGGATCAACGAAGGGGATAGGGAAAGCCACTGCGATTGAACTGGCCAAAGAAGGCGTGAACGTGCTGATTAATGGAAGAAACAATCAAGAGGCAGAACAGACGGTAAACGAAATCCGCTCGAAATTTCCCGCTACTTCGCCTCAAAATGCTGCTGCAGATATGGCCGATCCTGCACAGAGAAAAGCTTTGTTTGAGAAATATCCTCATGTGGATATTCTGGTTAACAATATGGGTATCTATGAAATGATGCGTTACGACGAAATAACCGATGACATATGGCATACCTACTTCCGTACGAATGTCCTTGCCGCAAATGGACTATGTCAATTTTATCTGCCTACCATGCTAGAAAAAAAGGAGGGCCGCATCATTTTTATCGCGAGCGAGGAAGCTATAATGCCTTCGGGGCAAATGCCGCAGTATGCGATGACCAAATCGATGCTGCTCTCACTCTCAAAAAGCTTATCTAAATTAACCAAAGGGACGGAAGTGACCGTCAATACGATCATGCCCGGACCAACACTTTCTGAGAATGTGCATCAGATCATTGACGGTATCTACAGGGATGAGAATATCACGTTCCCCGAAAAAGAGAAAAAATTTATGGCCGCCAACCTGCCACAGTCTGAGATTGAGCGATTTATCAGACCCTTTGAAATCGGACGACTGGCAGCTTTTCTATGCAGCCCTTATGCTTCTGCTTTTAAAGGTTCTCCAATCCGCATGGACGGGGGCATGGTGCCGACCATTTATTAATGACTCCTTGATGAGGCCCATAGAGGTTGAACACATAAAAAGAACCGGCAAAATTTGCCGGTTCTTTTATTTCACTGATGCTATTTACATGCCTAATGGCAATATGTTATGCTTAGGAAACTTATTTTCTTTTATCAAAATAAACATAAATAGATTATTTTATCTACATTACAAGTATAGCACGTGGATGAGCCGATTGTCAAACAGTATTTGTATTCAAAATACGAGGCAGGAGTGTGGTCAAGAATGGCAAACGAAATCAACCGGGAAGAGGAACAAGCGCGATTGGAACGGGTGAAGCTGAGAATTCAGGCGAGCATCGCTGAGCTGGAGCCGGAGGTGTCGGGGCTGCGGAGCCAAGTGACGGATATTCGGAAGCGGTTCTGGGAAGATGTGACGCTGAACACCAGTACGCACGAGGATTTCGAGGAGACGTTCTACAGCATCAAGCAGCAGGAGGCGCTGTTATCCGAACGGGAGCGGAGTCATCTTAAACGGCTTCAGCGGTTGAACGGGATGAAGCGATTGCTGCCGTCGCCGTATTTTGGCCGTATTGATTTTACGGAACAGGGAACGAAGGAGAGCGAGTCCGTGTATATCGGGGTTGCCTCGCTGACAGATGAAGAGGAGCTGAGCTTTCTAGTGTACGACTGGCGCACGCCGATTGCCAGCATGTATTACGATTACATGCCTGGCCCTGCGCATTACGAAACGCCTGGCGGGCGGATTGACGGGGAGATGACGCGCAAGCGGCAGTATCAGATTCGGGACGGCGAGCTGCGTCATGTTTTTGATACGAGCATGACGATCGGCGACGAGTTGCTTCAGCAGGCGCTGGGGCAAGGTGCGGATGCGCAGATGAAAAGCATTGTGGCGACGATCCAAAGGGAGCAAAATGCCATCATCCGCGATGAAACGAGCCGCATGCTGATCGTGCAAGGGGCGGCCGGCAGCGGCAAGACGTCTGCCGCGCTTCAGCGGGCGGCGTACCTGCTGTACAGAAACCGCGATAAACTCAGGGCGGATCAGCTCGTCCTCTTTTCGCCAAATCCGATGTTCAACAGTTACGTTGCTACGGTGCTGCCGGAGCTGGGCGAAGAGAATATGCAGCAGACGACTTTTCAGGAGTATTTGTCGTACTGGCTGGAAGGCAGCCTTGCGCTGGAAGACCCGTTCGAGCAGATGGAGTATGTGCTGACGGCACCGCAAACACTGGATTACGAAGCGCGTATGGCCGGGATCGCTTATAAGGCGTCGGAGCGCTTTCTCCATGCACTTCAACAATACGCGCTGTGGCTGGGCAAGGAAGGGATGCGTTTCGTTCCCATCCGGTTCCAGAACCGCGAGCTGATCTCGGCGGCGCGGATGCGGGAGCAATTTTACAGCTATGATCTGGGCGTTCGTTTGGCAAATCGGGTGATTCTGCTTCGGGATTGGTTGCTCAAGGAATTGTCGCGATGGGAGCGCCGCGAGCGGGAGGCGGATTGGGTGCAGGATGAGGTCAACTATCTCGATCCTGAGAGCTATGACGAAGCCTACCGCACGGTGCTGCGCAAGTATCGGCGGGAGGAGGCGGTGTTTGATTTTACCGATCAATATGACGGTGATCGTCGTACTCAGGGGCCGGGGGAGGAGAGCTTGTTCGATTTTGCCGATCAGGAAGAGGAACTTCTGCGAGAAATGATCGTGAAGGCGCATGCCGAGCCGTTGAAGCGGGAGGTGAGACGGCTGCATTTTATCGATTTCATCGGGCTGTATGAGCAGTTGTTTGAGGACGAAGACACCTTCCATCGCATGACGGGCGAGACGGAGGTGCCAGCCTCGTGGCCTGCGATTTGCCGCCAAACACAGGAGAAGCTGAACGGGAAGATGTTGTTCTATGAAGATGCGACGCCGTATCTGTATGTGAAGGAATTGATCGAAGGGACGCGCGTCAATACGGAGGTCCGCCATGTGTTCGTGGACGAAGGGCAGGATTACTCGCCGTTTCAGTACGCTTTTCTGAAAAAGCTGTTCCCACGCGCTCGCATGACGGTGCTTGGCGATTTTAATCAAGCGATTTTTGCGCAGGCGACCAATCTGCAGGAAGAGGCTTCTCCGCTGGTGCGATTGTACGGCGAGGAGGAAACGAGATTGATCCGTCTGGTCCGCAGCTATCGTTCGACGCAGGAGATCATAAGCTTTACAAAGTCGCTGCTGCCTTGGGGCGGGGACATTGTCCCGTTTGAGAGGAGCGGTGAAAAGCCGCGCTTCCTCCAGCTAAGCAGCAGCGCGGCACGGGCGGCGCGAATGGCGGAGGATTTGGCGGCGCTGACCGCCGAAGGCTTGGGCTCCGTCGCTGTGATCACGAAAACCGCAGCCGAAGCTTCTGAGGCTTACGGGTTGTTGGCAGAACAAGGCTGCGAATCGCTGCGGCTGATCACGAAAGAGACGCTTTCTTTTGAAAAGGGGATCGCGGTCATTCCTTCTTACTTGGCCAAAGGCGTTGAGTTCGATGCGGTGCTGGTCTATGATGCGTCTTCGGACGTGTATGGCCGAGAGAGTGAGCGGAAGCTTTTTTACACGGTGTGTACCCGTGCTATGCACAAGCTGCTGCTGTATGCAGTGGGGGAGTGGACGCCTTTTATAGAAGGAATAGATCGTGGGTGACAGAATATGGTAGACTTGAATTGAGAAATGGGGTTGTACGGAAGAAGGAATAGGGGAGGGTGAGCAGTGTGGAGAATCAAAGCTGTGTCGTGATGGGCATAGACGGGGGCGGTACGCACACAAGGGTTATGGTGGCGGATCTCGAAGGGCGCTTGCTTGCTTATGTGGAGCGGGGGGCCTCTTCGATTCATAAGGATGTGCATGCGAAAGACAACGTGCAGCAAGCGATTGGAGATGCGCTGCGCGAAGCGGGGAAGCAGGCAGGTGATGTAGCGGCGTTGACGGCCGGAGTTGCAGGGTTTGATGCCAAAGCGGATTTGGCTTGGGTTGAACCGCTCACTGATGTTCCGGAGCTCCATTGCCCGAGGCAGCACGTGAACGATGCGGTGGTCGCCCATAGCGGCGCATTGCTCTCCGAACCCGGCATTATCGTTGTTTCAGGGACGGGGTCGATCATTGTGGCAGTTAACGAGGCTGGGCAACACATTCGAAACTATGATCTTCATCATTATGCGGCAAGTGCAGCCCGGTTCCTGGCTTATGATGCTACTTATGAAGTGCTGGCCGGTAACGCACAAGAGGAGGATGCAGAGCTCGTTGAAGCGATGTTCCGCTTCTGGGGCGTGTCCACGGTGGAAGAGCTGGCGCAGCTGGCTGTCGAAGGTTTTATCGCCGATCCGCGCGAGCGCAATCGCAAGTTTGCTGAGCTGGCTCCGGCGCTGACGGATTTCGCGCAGCAGCACGTTCCGTTAGCCCAACTCGTATGTGATCGGGCGATTCATCAGATCGCGGTGGGCGTTAATATGCTTTCCGCTTATTTTGCAGAGCCGGAGGTGAAGGTTGCCTTGGTCGGGAGTGTTGTGAACAGCGCATACTTTGGGGAACAACTAGCCTTGCGCATGGAACAGGGGAATCGGAAAAAGCTTCGCCTTACCGCTCCCGCTTTTTCGCCGGCTGCCGGTGCGGTGCTGATGGCTTTGAAGGAGCTGGGTGTGGAAATAACGCCGCGATTATTGGCGAATATGGGGGCAAATGCAGAGGCGCGGTATGCGTGATGCTGCTCCCATAAGCTCACTTAGCTAACCCATAGGAGGTCCTCGTATGTTCAAAACCACACTCACACGTATGCTAAATATCGATTACCCGATCCTGCAGGCGCCTATGGCCGGAGGTCCCGCGACGCCTGCACTGGCAGCGGCCGTTTCGAACGCAGGCGGGCTGGGCAGCTTAGGAGCTGGCTATTTGACGCCGGAGCAAATACGCACCGCCATTCGGGAGGTTCGGGTACGCACGAACCGGCCGTTCGGCGTGAACTTGTTCGTACCGGAGCAGCCGCAAGAGGATGCGGAGGCGATTGCGCGGATGAACGCGTATCTGGACCGGTATCGGGATGAACTGGGCATTACGCGAAGTCCGGAGATTCCACTGGCAGCGGAGAACTTTGAAGAGCAGGTGCAGGCGCTGCTGGAGGAGGATGTGAATGTCGTCAGCTTCACGTTCGGCATTCCGCCGCAGGGCGTGATTCGTGCGCTGAAGCAGCGCGGTACGGCGGTCATTGGCACGGCGACCACGGTTCGCGAGGCGGAGCTGCTCGAGGCCGCCGGCGTTGACGCGATCGTGGTGCAGGGGAGCGAAGCGGGCGGGCACCGTGGCACGTTCGCGTCCACTGCGTCCGATGCGCTGATCGGCACGATGGCGCTTGTGCCGCAAGCGGCGGATCACGTCAAGCTGCCGGTGATCGCCTCGGGCGGCATCATGGATGGCCGCGGTTTGGTTGCCGCGCTGGCCTTGGGGGCTTCCGCCGTGCAAATGGGCACGGCTTTTCTGGCCAGCCCTGAGAGCGGTGCCCACGCGGCGTATAAGCGGATGGTTGTGACTTCGCAGGAAGACGCGACGCAGATTACCACCGCATACTCGGGCAAAGCGGCCCGCGGGATTCGCACGGATTTTATGCGCGAAATGCAGGGTTATCCGGGAGCGATTCCGGCGTATCCGCTTCAGAACGCGATGACGCGGGACATTCGGCAGGCTGCGGCGAGGGCGAACAGGCCGGCGTATATGTCGCTGTGGGCGGGGCAAGGCTTACGGCTGGCTGGCGAAGCTGCCGCGGCCGATGTGGTGCGCCGCACGATGGAGCAGGCGGAACGGCTGCTTGGCAGGATGGCGGACACGTTCTCCGGCTGAAACAGGCGCTTTGGGTTGCGCCGGAAAGTATACCCTCGGAGGGGCTCCATGCTATCCCAATAGCATATCCCACTTTTGGCGGCTCTCCCCGAAAACTGCTGAAATGAGTTGGAGTTTTTCCAGTTGATAGGGAGCGAGGGGAGATTTCAGGTGAAGTGAACAGAAGGAATTCCAGTTCGTGGATGACAAACGTTCTTTAGGCGGTTTAGGCGGCCAAGCCCTAAGCGTCCCGCAGGATGCGATCCGCAAGCGCTGGAAAGAGGTTGAATGAGCGGGGCTTGTTCAGAATGGGAGCTGCCCTTGATGGGAATCTGGCAGGGGAAGCAGATGGTTCAAAAATCCGTAGAAAAAGGGAATGCTCCATTTGTCATGAACTTTTCTTATTTTAAAATAATTATTATTTAATATATAATCTAATATTGACTTTCAGGTAGACGAGTGTTACCATTTTAAACGAATATGATAGATATTTAGAGGAGGAATTATACCCATGGCAGAGCGTTTGGTTGGTAAGCAAGCTCCAGATTTCACAATGGAGACAGCAACAGGTGACGGTACAGGATTTGGCAAAGTTTCATTGTCCGACTACAAAGGAAAGTGGTTAGTTCTTTTCTTCTATCCGCTGGACTTCACATTTGTATGCCCTACAGAAATTACAGCACTTAGCGAAGCAGCGGCTCAATTCTCTGAATTGGACACTGAAATTCTAGGTGTTTCCATCGATAGCATCCACACGCACAAAGCATGGATCAACACGCCGAAAGATAGCAATGGCCTTGGCAAGCTGGCGTTCCCACTTGCAGCGGACATTACAAAATCCGTGGCTCGTGACTACGGCGTTCTGATCGAAGAAGAAGGTATCGCGCTGCGCGGTCTGTTCATCATCGATCCAGAAGGCGAATTGAAATACGAAGTTGTGAACCACAACGACGTAGGCCGCAGCGTAGAAGAAACGCTTCGCGTGCTTCAAGCGCTTCAATCCGGCGGATTGTGCCCAATGAACTGGAAACCAGGCGACAAAAACCTGGTGGTTTAATCCGAATCAGGGTTGTAGAGAGACCCCTTGGCTGCATGAGCTGCGGCGAAGGGGTCTTTTTTTGGTTGTTCGTTCAGGAAAGGAGGAGACAAAAGAAATGATAGATAACGAATCGGCCAACGATCGAGATGACGCATTATATTGGATTCGAGACGAAGGCACGCATGCCGTGGTCGGGTTAACGGAAGCGGCGTTGGAGCGGTGGGGGATGATTTTGTTCATCGAGCTCCCGGAAGTCGGCGCGGAATTAAAGGAAGGTGCGTACATGGGGCTGGTCGAGACCGCTGAAAGCGAATGGGATCTAAGCGCACCCATAAGCGGCAAGGTGACATCCGTGAACCTGCTGCTGGAGCGTTCGACCGAGCTGCTGTACGCATCCCCAACTGTGAAAGGCTGGCTGCTTCGCCTGGAAAAAGCTTAATCCGAGCCGCCGCCCCCGTCTCCTCCGGAATCTCCGGATCCGCCGCCGCTATCGGAATCCCCGCTGCTTCCGCTGTCTCCGCCATGGTCGCTATGATGATGACTGTGGTGGTGCGAGCCGCCGCTATGGTGATGATGGCGATGGTGAGTATCGGGCGTATCGGGTGTATCGTAGTAGTAACTATCGCTCGTGCTGTCGCCCCGTTTTTTGGGAATGCCAGGATTGCTCCAAGGGTTCGGATTTACATTTTTCTTTTTCCTTCGGCTGCGTGAGACAACTAGATAGACGAGATAGATGATAATGGCGCACAGTATGTAAAAATTCAAGTTCCCCAAGCGTGTTCCCCCTGTTTTCGGCTAAAGAAAGAGGACAAGAAGCCTCTTGTCCTCACTGCACAATGTTAGCATATCAGTAAGTATATCCTCGAAGTTGCTCTATGCCATCAGTAAACGCTCACGTCCATGAAAGGACATCGGAGCCGTTTATCTTTGTTTCCCTGCAAGCTGCTTGTATTTGTTCAAATATTTGACCACGGTGAGCACGTAAGTAGCGTGCGACCACGTCAGCGGAGCAACAGAGACAGGATCTCCGTTGAACGGATCGAGCTGCTCGGAGAGCACGCCGCTTTCCATCGCATATTTCACGACCCACTCAAGCGTCTGCCGCGGCGTTTCCAAATCCTCAAGTGATTTGGCCGATTCGATCTCCCATTCCGCGATCCAGAGCGTACAGATGATCCACGGGTTGCCTGGCACTTTCTCAATATCGGTAGAACGTTGGAAATAGTAATCATGGTGATAACGGGCGGAGCCGCCGATGTCGGTCTTCACGATCAGCCCGGCTTTATTGGCGCGCATCGTGCTGGCAACGCGCTCGTCGTCCGCCGGCAGTACGCCGAATTCGAAGATGCCGTACACAGAGCTTTCCAAAGTCATATCCTTGACCCATTCACCGTCCTCCATATACAGACCGCGAACGAACCGCTGCTCGTTCTCGTCCCAGAGATGCTTGAGGATACCGGCTTTGATTTTTTCCGCGGTATGCTTATAGCGGTTGCTGCGCTCTTCATCCCCGAACAGGTTGCTGAAGTTCGACGCGGCGATTAGACCGCCATACACCGCAGAAGCCGTGAATGTATAGATGCCGTAGCGCTCTTCCCACAGATCGTAGCTCGGCTTCGGCAAATTCAGCTCCTGGTCGATGTAGGTCGACATGAAGCGGGCCGCGCGGCGGATCAAGTTGCGATAGAGCGATTGAGCGAATTCGAGACTTCCGTTTTTCTGAAAATCTTGCCAAAGCGCGAACAGCACGAGCGCCGTCTCGTCTTCTTGAATCGGCAGCTGGACGCGTCCCGAATGGATGTAAGGATGCCAAGAGGAACCGACTGTTCCATCCGGGTTGTATTTGTGATGCAGATAGCCTTCCGGCGATAACACGTTCGCACAGAAGTTGAAGAACGGGATGATCATTCCTTGGTAGCCAGCCATCGACATGGCATAAGCGATCAGTGCACCGTCCCGAGGCCACATATAGCTGTAGTGATCCCGGTTGCTCTGCATGATATCGGAGTCGTTGGCGGCGATAATGGCGCCGTTCGCATCCGTTTGCGTTCGGACAATCAGTAGACTCTGCTTAAATAGGCGCTGCACCGACGGGTTCAAATCGTAGTAGTCGCGCTCAATTTTGTTCGCCCAGCGCTGCCAGTACACTGTGACTCGATCGAGCAGTTTGCCCGGATGGCTGTCTTTGACGTAAGCATCGAGCTTTTTGACTTCCTCGAGGTTTTTACCGGCGCCCATCCAATAGTAGAGCGTCTGACTGGCGTTTGGCGGCACGAACAGCCGGAACGAAATCGTACTGTCGACAGAGCCTTGCGCGATGGCGTTGCCCATCAGATGGCCGTCTTCTGCGTCACGCCAAGTGCCTTCGGCGTTGTAGAACCGTTTGACGCCCGTTGAGAACTGGTAGATGCCTTCCGTACCCGTGCTGCCGTTGAACATGAAGTAGCGGTCTTTTTTATAATGAAATACCGTATTGTTCGCGGGATAGTAAGCGGCTGTATCTCCAACCTCGGTCTCGTTAATGAGCAGATCCTGATTGAAAAACATGCGAACCTCGCGTACGGTGCTTTTGTGATTCGTAATGTGGATGCGCTTGAGGTAAATGTCCTCACGTTGATGGACGGCGTCATTCATCAGCAGGGTAATCCCCAGCCCGGGATGCGTAGCCGTAACTTCCGTGACCAAAGAGTCTTCGACGTAGGCAAGCTTGAATTGCCATTCAGGGGCGTTGAGCCAGGCGAAGTCGCCATCTACCCAAATGCCGACACGGCACTGATAGCCACCGATGTGGTTGAGCTGGCCGACGAAAGGATAGTACAGATCCCGCATGTAGGAATGCTGATCAAGATTAATAAGAAATTGTCCGTTTCCGATGACCAGATGTCTTGGCAAAACAATCACTTCCCCACTTGTTTGTTTGATCGCGCGATCTAACCGTCCGATGAAAATCGTTTTGAAAAAGCGCAAGTCCTGCAACTAGGTTACCTAATTATGACAAAGGAATCAATGATTCTTTGAAAAAATTCTGAAAATTATTGCTGGGCGCGCTTACATCTGGTAAGGGCAGTAAAATTTCAATAATTTTCCTGTTTCAGCTCTGGTTGCGTGGTCGACTTGCGCATAACGCCGGTATATACGTCTAGGGTCAAGCTGCCGTTCTTCTTCCAGGTGAAGAGCTCGGCTGCCGCTTTTTTCGCTCGTTCGGCGAGCTTGTGACGCTGCTCGGGATGCTGCCCAAGATGGAGAATCGCTGCCGCCAGCTTGTCGACATCTCCCGGCGGGCTGAGATAGCCAGTGACTTCATGCTGGACGATTTCCGCCAGCCCTCCCGTGTCCGAGACGAGAAGCGGCGCTCCGCTTGCCATCGCTTCCAGTGCGACAAGGCCGAACGGCTCGTAAAGGCTTGGGAAGATACAGAGCGAAGCCGACTGCAGAAGCCGAAGCTTATCTTCTCCTTCAATAAAGCCTGTGAACACGACATGCTCGCTCAGCGGGGCAGCCTGGCCTTCCAGCGCTTCGCGCTCAGGGCCTGTGCCGGCAATCACAAGCCGGGCTTCCGGCATGGCGGCCAGCACCTGCTCGAAGGCAGTCAGGAGCACATGAACGCCTTTTTCGTAGACCAGCCGGCCGAGAAAAACGAGCAGTGGGAAGGAGGCTTCGGCCTGCTGCTGTAATAAGGCGGCTAACTGCGGCTGAGCAGCGGCGTAAGCGCGTGCGGGTTCGATTACGCCGGGCGTTGGTGCTCCGTTCGGAATGACGTGAACAGGGATGCTGTCCAAAGGGAACAACTCCCGTACTTCGCGTGCCATATAGTGTGAGCAGACGATCACGGCGTCCGCGGACGACGCCAGCCTGCCTTCCAGCTCATGAATGCGGTGCTGCATGGGAAAGACCAATGTTCCGCGGTTGCGGCCATGCTCTGTGGCATGCAGCGTGACGGCAAGCGGCAGCCGAAGCTCCTGGCCACATGCCAGCGCCGCATAGCCGACAAGCCAATCGTGGGCATGCAGGACATCGAAGCGCAGCCCTTGCTTGGCAAGCGCAAGCGCTTTGTCCGTAAATGCCAGATTGACGTGGAACACGCGATCGAGAAAAGGCAGCTCCTCGCCGCCCGGCAAAGCCGCGACCCGGTGAACGTGTACGCCGTCTGGGAAGCTATAGGCCTCGGTTTCCGGCGTTAAGCAGGTAACTACATGAATAGAATGCCCCATCAGGGCTAATTGTTTGGCAAGCTCGCAGACAGCTCTCGCCAGTCCGCCGATCACATGCGGCGGGTATTCCCAGGCCAGCATCAGGATGCAGCGGGCGGAGGGATCGCCGCTCGGCGGATCGGCGAAGCGTGTGCTCGACGAAAGAACGGTATCCTTGACGTTTGATGGTTCCTCCTCGAACGATGATTGGAGGAGGGCGAGCGCGTTCAGCTCAGGCAAAAACGGCGTCCGCCGCTCTAAGCGATCCACCAGCTCGCGCAGCGGCTGCTCTGCGGAATCTGAGCGTTCCAACCGTTCGAGCAACTGGCCGAGGTTGGCCAGATGGTCATGCAGACGCTGCTCGGCATAGGACGTGACGGTGCCCGCATCCAGGATGAACGTCCAGTCGCTGCTCTGCGCAAGCATCAACTCCCGCAGCGCTTGGCTGAGCGCGCGCTGCTTCAGCGCGTCAGGCTGCCTGTAGCGGCGCGCCGCCTGCAGCAGGCGATCCTCCGCCGCGTGCAGCCGCGGCGTGACCCACTGGCTGCGCGGCTGCAGCCAGACTGCGGCGTAGCCGCCGCGCCCCCAGCTCGACACCGGAAGCTCCGCTTCGGTGGTTGGGGGATGCGCAGCGGCGTAGCGGCCGAGCGTAGTCGTGTGCACGACTACGCTGTCGGCATGCTGCGCTGCGAAGCCGCGCAGCATGGTTTCGAGCCACTGGAGGCCTTCGTGCCACCAGTGGCCGAACAACTCGGCATCGTAGGGACATACGATGACCGGCGGCGCATCCACCGCGGGCTCCGCGAGGCGGCGCAGCTGCTCCACCCGCGAGGCCACAAAATGCTCAGCATGCAGCTGAGCTTTCTGGGCGGCCCGGGCCGGGTGGTAGATCGCTTTGGCGTCACCCTCCCCGGTGACGCGGTAATACTTAAAGCCCGTAGGGATGCGTGCGCCGTCCGGCAGCACATAGGGCTTCAAGTACGCCCACTCGGCCGCATCGGTGTGGCCGAGGTCAAACCCGATATCGCGATAGTATTCGCGATAATCGGGGTCGCCCGGGTAGCCGATCCCGGCGCTCCAGACCTGAGCGCCGGCTTCTGCATCCCGGGCAAAGCTGGCGGCGCCGCTTGGCGTCCGCAGCGGTCGGCCCTTCAGCGGCGCGCCCTGCGGGCCGCGCGCCAGCGCATGCGCATGGCCTTCGACGACGAAGTAACGAAGGCCCAGCTCCGCGAGCAGCGGCTCCACCTCCGGGGTGTAGCCGCACTCGGGCAGCCAGATGCCGGCCGGCCCGCGGCCGAAATGCCGCTTGAACTCCTGCACGGCGGCTTCCAATTGCACGCGGAGAAAGGTTTTATTTTTAACCAAAGGCAAAAAAGCATGCGTAGCCCCGCAGGTAATCAATTCCAGCTGCCCGGTCAGGCTGAGATTGCGAAATGTACCGATCAAGTCGCCTTGCAGACGGTCGAACAACTGCAAGAGTTGATGGTAGCGATTCGTGTACAGCTTGGCGAGCGGGGCAAGCTCCTCCTGGCCCCACAAACGAATGACCTCGCGTCCACCAAGTTCGCAGAGCTGGGATAGATGTTTGCGCACGCGGGATTTTAGCTTAGAATCTCCGAGCAGAGCAAGCAGGGGCGGCGACAGCGACAGCGTGAGCTGAAACGGAACGTTATCCTGCATGAGCCGCTCCAGCATCGCGATCAGGGGGAGATACGTATCGGTGACCGCCTCGAAGAACCAGCGTTCCTCCAAGGTAACGTCTCGTTTGTCGTGGCGGATATAAGGCATGTGAGCGTGTAAAAGCACAGCGACATAACCATGAGCTTGTGAATGCATGAGCTCGCCTCCGGATGATCAAATCTGCTGAGGAGATGTCGGGTAATAAACCGAATAAGCTGAAAAAAACTCCGATGCCAGGGGCTTGCCCTGCGCAAGGGAAAGCGGCTGCGGCGTATACAGCACAGTGAGGCGCCCGTCTTGCGCATGCTGCGCTGCGGCCTTAACGGAGCCGGTTCCCGGCAGTTGAAGCCGATTCGAGCGCAGAAGCGGCAGAAACTGCCCCTCTGTGTTATAGATGCCGAGGTCAGCCGAGACGAACGCGCCGGCATGGAAGCCCGTTAGGAAACAGGCTTCTCCGTCTGGCAGCGGTAGTTCGAGCCAGCTAGCCTCTTCAGCCGTTTCCATGCAGAAACGCAGTGCTGGCGCGAGTTCGCGCCAAGGCTTGTCAAAATGAACCTCGATCATGCGCTCTTTCACGGCGGAGAGCTGCCAGTAAGCGAACAGGACATCGGGCGTCTGCAGAAGGAGGCGGAGTGTATTCGGTTGCAGGGAATTAGCGCATGCAGGCGTAAGAATGGGGCTCACCTTTTCCAAATTTCTTAGGGTATAAGCGTTCAGGAAATACATATTCTGACTTATCTCCGATTGTAGCATATGCGCCTACAAACCAAAAATCTCCTCCCTTGCATGAAGGGGGGAGATCGCTAGTTGTCCGCAGCTACGTGGAAGGATGCTGGACGTGTTTGAATCTGCTTTCCGTTAACCGCATAAGCGAATCATACCGATTGACGGATCGGAATATCAATTGATATTCATCTTGCTTCACATCGGTGTAAGAGGCTTTGAATCCGGTATGATATTGGACTATCATAGAGGATGATTGATCGTCGTACTGCACAAAAGCGATCTGTCTGGAAACACTCGGAATCATATTCACGCCGCTCTCCCCTTCTCCATCAATATTCGGTAAACACGTCTCGGAACGTTCTTTATTATCCTTATGCGTTCAGGCGCGCTTTTAGAATGAGGTTGGTTTGAACCAGAATATGGGGGTGCTCCCAGAGGAAATCAGCACGGGCATTAAAGGAATTTGCAGGGCGCAAGGCGAATATACTCAGTTAATCCGGATTGCACACAGGGCTGGACGTTCGCCTTACGGCGAACTGCTCGCCTATGCATCCAAAGGAGGGAATACCATGAGCTTTTGCTGTGGAGCCAGCATGATTGGAACGAAAGGGACCTTGAAGCATATTCGCACACAAATTCATAATGTACCGATTCTCTTCTGTCCGGTCTGTCATCGCATTGAAGTTCATTATCTCATTGAAAATGAATATGACATCCTTGCGGATTACGCGCATGGCGACGGCGCAGCTGAAGTGGATTTTATGGACTATGTCGACGGCAAGGACCATCTGCTGCACGATAACTGCGTCAATCACGAAGGCGAGGAGCCGATCGAAATTGTGCGCTGTCAGATTGATATGGCGCTTGATTTGCTTGGTGTGGCCAAGTCGCTGCACGATCAGGAGTGGGAGGAGCAGCTGATGAAACGGCTTAAGATGCTCAGTGCCCGCCGCGACAAGTTGAAAAATAAAAAAACTTCAAAAAAATAGCTAGCCGAATGAATCCCAATAAAAAAACATGCATCTTCCGAAATGGTTATCCGGAGGGGGCATGTTTTTTATGTTTACGTTTATTCCAGTTCCTTCAGCAAATTCGCAAAATCCTTCTGCAAATCACGGCTGAGCGGCACTTTGACCATTGTATAATTCAAGTGAATCAAAAAACGGCGCGAGGTCGGAAATCCTCCCTCTTTGCTGTAGGAAGTGACATGCTTCAGGTTGACGAGAAAGCCTTTGAACGGGCTGAACAGATGTGAAGTGCTTTGAGCTAGAATATCGGATAAATTGGTGCTGGACTCAACTTGCTCGCCGTTAATGAGATGGATGCGCGTCAGCCGTCTGTTTTCTTTTTCTGCAAAAAGGATGGAATCCTCGGAAATTGGCAAGTGCGATTTTTGGTTCTTGACGGTAATCCACGTGACCGTATGTTTCACGAGAGGCTGTGTCATCCGCGAGCGCTCCAGTTGAATCTCGGCAATGGCTTTATCGATTGCAGCTTTGAATTTCGGCATCGCGACAGGCTTGGACAAGAAATAGACGGAATCCAGCTCGTGGAACGCCGTCAAAATATGCTCCAAATTGGTCGTTCCGCTCACCATAATGACTTTCTGCTTATAGCCGGCCATACGCAAGGTTTTGACGACAGTCAGCCCGTCCAGGTCGCCTTTAAGGCCAATATCCATCAGGATGATGTCTGGCAGATGGACGCCAAATTGCTTTAGAAACTGCTCACCGTCCGCGCTCACACTGATGACGTCCAGGCCGCATTGCTGGCAATAGCTTTGCAATAATTCGCCAATCCAATAGTTGTCTTCCACAATGGCCACGGTGAAACGGTGCCTCATTCGGTAATCGCGCTCCTATCCTTTCCCTCTTTGAACTGTCGTCTGTGACAACTTGAGCCAAGAAACTGCCAACTTGCGCCACGTTGAAGGCAAAACAGTCATTTTCTTGTATAGTTTTTTGTATAGTGCAAGATAGAAACGAGGGGAATTGTCAATTGTCAGTGTTGTCTTGGATGCATGTACTGCTCTTAAGTATAGATTTCGGCATGATGATCTTATGTTCCTTGGTGCTGTTCCGCCAAAAAATCAAACCGTTCTGGAAAGAAATTGCCGTTGCGGTCGTGCTCGGCGCCGCGCTTATGATGTTTCATAGAACGCAATTCATATATATCGGTGTGACCACCTTGCTGCTGTGGAGAACCTGGAAATATCATATTGTTCCCGCGCTGCTGATCGCGGTTTCGGGCTATATGCTCTCGGTGATCATCTCAACGCTGATCTTCGTCCTCATTGACGGTATGCCGTCGGTGAATTTCGAGGAAATCAAGGGGACTTCTCCGACATTCCTCTTGACGATACTGCTTGTGCTGATGACGAAATGGGTTGTGATCAGAGCCTTTATCCGTAAGCGTCTGGGCTTCACGTTCCTGTGCTCCTATTCCAGGATACCGCCGATTCCGCAAAATGCAGGAACGTATCTGCTTATTTTCGTCGTCTTAGCAGGCATTCTGCTTCGCCCTGTTTTTACATACAGCGTGTTTAGCGTGTTCATGCCGGTGCCAATCCTGGCGCTGTCTGCGGCTATTTTCATTTATGTTGCACTTGGCAAAGAGCTTGGCCTCTTGGATGAGAAATGATTGATGTCCGAATCCGTCTCGAGCACAATACCGTTATGGCGGGAGATATATTCCATAAACAGCTGATGATGTTTTCGTTGGGCTACGGCTGCAACTAGCATGTACGGCTCGTCTTGATATAAGTCAAAATAAAGTTTGCCCTCAAAAGGGGCATACTTTTTTATTTTGTTCAGATTTACGAAAAGATGCGCGTCAACTTTGACAAATTGGTGCTCGGTAAGCGCCTCAATAAAATTGGTTAACGCGAGCAGCGAATCGACATATTCTTCTTTCCTGCTTTCTTGGGAGACGAAGCGAATGGACTGTACGCCGAACTCGACGTACCACACATCATCCAACGGCGTATCCAGCAACGCACGGACAGGAGGGGCTTCTTCCAGGTAGCCAGCTCGTTTTAATAAGTCCGTATAAGGATACTGATAAGCGGCGGCGAGCTTGCGCAGCGTTTCCGGGGAGGGTTTGATCGAATCATTGGTGCTCCGGTTGCGCCCAAGTTCCAGATCCCGGATATAAGCATGAGAAAGACCGCTTTTCAGCGCGGCTTTGCGCAAGGAGGCTTTACCTCGCAGTGATTCAAGGAATTTGCCAAATTGATTGTTTGCGTCCAAATGGACCCCTCCTTTACTATAATTGTAAGGGATTCTTAATCAAATTGATACCGTGCCCAAGGATTTATTTGCCACTAGGTGCTCTTTTAGGGTTCTATGGTATAATGTCGCTGTAAATTATTTGTTTTTTTACGAAACGGACCCCCCTAATTAGATGCCTTCGGGACGAAACTACTATACTGTGAGGTGGAACGGTGCTGCTGGTACTATTCAACAAGTTTCTTGGGAAGAAAGGATCCCGAGAAAAAAATGAGCCCCTTGCCTCTTCCCTTGAGGTAACTATACATCAAATCCAATCTGGAGACCTGCGACTTCGGAATCAATTTATCAGCGATTATCAGCCTTACGTCGCCAAAGTCACGAGCCGTTTCTGTAAAAGATTCATCGATCCCGCAAGAGACGACGAATTCAGCATTGCGCTTGCGGCGTTTAACGAGGCGATCAATCAGTATTCGTCCGTCATGGGCAGATCGTTTCTTGGATTTGCCGAGACGGTGATCAGGCGGCGCTTGATCGATTTCTTGCGCAAAGAGCAGCGGTTTAAAGGACAAATTCCTTACAGCTCTTTCGACCAGGAGGACGAAGAAGATCATGTGATGAATCCGATTGAGGTTCATCAGGCGATCGAAGCCTATGAGAAGCAGAAGGGCACGGAAGAGAGGCGCAGCGAGATTGTGGATTTCAATCGTTGCCTCAGCGATTTCGGCATTGCCTTTTCCGATTTGACTGACGCTTCTCCGAAGCATGACGATTCCCGGCAAATGCTGTTCGGCATCGGCCGCACGCTGGCACAGGACCCTGAGCTGATGCGGATTCTGCTGTCGAAGCGGCAGCTGCCGATCAAGGAGCTGCTTGAACAGGTGCAGGTATCCAGGAAAACACTTGAGCGAAATCGCAAATATCTGATCGCAATTGCACTTATTTTTAACGGACCGTATCCGTATTTACGGGATTACTTACATATTCGCGATGAGGAAGCTTGAGAAAGGAAGAACGAGCATGAACAAGGGAATTGTAATGGAACTTGGCGAGCATTCCATTATCGTGATGAACCCGGAGGGGCGCTTCGATAAGATTCCAAGAGGAACGAGAAGCTGTGAGATCGGTGAAGAAATTATTTATACGCCTGCAAAGAGGCGGCTCCGCATCCCGCAAACGGCGATCGTGTCGGGGCTGGCCGCTGCCATAGTCGTCTGCTTTGTCCTTGTGTCGACGTTGACCGGTGGTGTCGCATCCGGCATGGTAGCGGCTTATGTGACCATCGACATCAATCCGAGCGTCGAAATCGGCATCGATAAGAATGAAGTGGTTGTGGACCTGCACGGTTTGAACAGCGATGGGGATCAATTGATTCAGGACGTTGCGTATAAGGGCAAGTCGCTTACGAGCGTCACTTCCGACATTCTCGATAAGGCGGAGCAAGGCGCACTCGGAAAAGGGGAAGGCGACATCGTCATTTCTTCGACCGTTGTGAACGAGAAAGCGAAGGTAAGCGATGAGGAAATTGCCACGAAGCTCAAAGCTCAGGTCGACAAGCATATCGAAACGAGCCATCCCGACCAAGTGAGCAATTACGAAGTTACCGCCTTTGCCGCACCGCAGGCAATTCGAGAGCAAGCGCAGGCCAGTGGGGTTTCCGCCGGGAAGTATGCAATCTATTTGAACGCGGTGGACAGCGGAGTTGACGTCTCGATCGACGATTTGAAATCGACGTCGATTCATCAGCTGGCGAAAGAGAACAGCGGAATTGCCAGCATCGTCAAGCCGGAGAAGCAGATCGATAAATCTTCTTTGCAGCGCTTGCTGGACGACGAGAAGTCAGGAAAGTTAAGCGAGAAGATGCGCGAGGCCCAAGAAAAGCGTGTGGCGACCGGCAGCACGCCGGGCAAGAATGACAGCCAGAATGGCAAAGGCAACGGCAATGCACAAGGCAAAACAAGCGTGAAGCCGCTGCCGACATTAGGGAATAAAATGGGTTGGAACGAGCCAACGTTCGGGAAAGGTCGCGAAGACGACGACCGCAACAATCGCGGCAACAGCAATGACCGCAGCAATAATGGCAATAACGGCAATAGCAGTAAGGACAATGGTAAGGATAACGATAAAGATAACGGTAAAGACAGCAACACCCGTGGCGGCAATGTCGACGACAACCGGAACGATAACCGCTTCGGTATAACAGGCAATGACGACCGGGGCGGCAGGGGACGCGTAGAGGAGACGAAGAAGCCTTCATCGACGAAGGCGCCGACGCCTACACCGTCCCCAAAGATAACCGCGAAGCCTACGAGTAAGCCGACCATTTCAAGCAAACCTACAGTGAAGCCTACGGAGAAAGCGACCCCGTCTCAGACGCATGAGGACAAAAACAAAGGATTCCCTTGGACTTGGAATCGGGATTCGGATTCGAACAAGGATGAGGATAAGCGGAGATAATCGGTGCGCAGCGAATTGCTGCGAAGTGGCCAGACAGGGCGATAGGGCCTGTTTGGCCGTTTTTTATTTAAACACCATTCATAGCAAGAAGAGGGAAGTTGTATTACAATGAAATAGTTGCACATGCAAGCAATCGTTGAGGGAAAACGTGGAGGGGAGAACGGATTGTGAGATATTCAACTTTTGGAAAGTCGGGTTATCAGGTTTCTTCATTAGGCTTCGGGGCCATGAATTTGCCGAGCGTTCCCTTGGAGCAAGCGAGAGAGGCGCTGAATTACGCGCTCGATCACGGCATCAATTACATAGATACGGCGGCGGCTTACCGCAACAGCGAGGAGATTATCGGGGAATGCATCTCGCATCGAAGAAGCGAATATTTCCTTGCGACCAAGACGGGAGCGCGGGATTATGAGACTGCGAAGGCGGAGATTGAGCGAAGCTTGGTTCGTATGCGGACGGACCATGTCGATTTGCTGCAAATTCACTATGTCAACAACGTAACGGAGTATCAAAAAGCGATGGCTCCCGAAGGCGCCTATAAGGCGGCGCTGGAGGCTCAGCGCGAGGGCAAGGTGCGCTTTATCGGCATTTCCGGTCATCGTCCGGATCTGCTTGTGAAGTGGATCAGCAAAGGGCAGTTTTCCCAGATTCTGTTCCATCTGAACTTGGCGCAGCCATTTGCGCTGGATGAACTCATTCCGAAAGCGACGGAAATGGACCTGATGAAAGTGGCGATGAAGCCTTTGTCGGGTGGTTTTATTCAACCGGTGGACCTCGCGATTCGGTATCCGTACAGTCAGGACGTTCACGTAACGATTTCGGGGATGGTCAGCATTAAGGAAGTGCAGGAAAATATTGCGGCGCAGGAGCGGGAAGTTGGCGATGCGGAGCGCAAGGAGATGGAGCAGCTCGCTTTGGAGCTCGGTCAGCATAACTGCCGGCGCTGCAATTATTGCTCGTGTCCGCTGGAAATTGCGATCCCGGACGTGATGATCTCGTCGAAGTTCAGAGATAAATTCGGCTTGCTGCCGAAGGGGAACGGATTTTTTGAGCGGCAAAAGGATAAACTATTAGGCTGTGCGGAGCATGATCCGTGCAAGGTGAATCCGCTGTGCGAGCCGAAATGTCCGTACGAGCTGCCGATGCAGTCGGTGATTCAGCGGGCGGCTTCTTTTTACTAGACAGTGAGGAGACATGGGTATGTTTGAAAAAGTCATGGAAATTACTGCGGCGCCGTTTACCGCGTTGACGGATAATGCGGCGGGGGCAGACGCGATCCTCGTCTGTCTGACGAAAGCGGAGCTGCGCGGACCCGGAGTACTCGGGCAAGCGCAGCTTGACGGTGCCTTGGCGGACCTCGTCGCCAAGGGCGTGTTTACGGGCGCCTCAGGCGAACTTGAGGCGCTGCCGACCTACGGGCTGCTGCCGTACGCGTACGTCCTGGTTGCGGGGCTCGGCCCGCAACCGACGCGCGATACGCTGCGCGCAGCCGCGGTGTTTGCCGCGCGCAAGATGCTTGCGCTGCGCCTGGAGCGCTTGGCCGTGAAGACGCCAAGCGGCTTGGAGGTGCGGTCAGCCGTATACGCGCTGACCGAAGGGCTCTTGCTCGGTACGTACCGCATCGCGGCGTACCGGAAAGACGCGCCTGCCCGCGCGGAGCTGCGGCAGGCGGTGCTTGAGCTGGAAGCGCCTGCGGATGCAGCGCTTCTCGCGAGCACGATCGCCGCTGCTGAGGCGGTGGCGGAGGGCACGAACTATGCCCGGGATCTGACGAACCTCCCGGGCAATAAGCTTGTGCCGGCTTCGCTGGCCGCGGAAGCCGTGATGCTCGCCCAGCACTACGGCTTCGCCATAGAAGTGCTGGACGAGCACGAGATCGCCGCCCGCGGAATGGGCGGCGTCCTGGCCGTCGGCGGGGGCAGCGTGCACCCGCCGCGGATGATCACCCTGCAGTACAAGGGTGATCCGGACAGCGCCGACATGCTGGGCCTCGTCGGCAAGGGCGTCACCTTCGATACCGGCGGCATCTCGATGAAACGACCGGACGGCATGGAGGAGATGATCAGCGATATGGGCGGAGCCGCCACGCTGCTCGGGGCCCTGCATGTCGTCGGCCAGCTCAAGCCGAAGGTGAATCTGACCGTGGTCATTCCCGCGGCGGAGAACATGACGTCCGGCGCGGCGTACCGGCCGGGGGACATTGTGACGCTGTTGAGCGGGCACTCGGTGGAAGTGCTGAATACGGATGCCGAGGGCCGCATTATTTTGGCGGAGGGCATTACCTATGCCAAATCGCTGGGCGCGACCCGCTTGATCGACGTCGCGACGCTGACCGGCGCGATCCTGATCTCTTTCGCCGATGTGGCGACAGGCGCCGTGACGAATGACGACGCGTTCTTGCGGCCGCTGCTTACGGCAGCAGGCGGAGCCGGCGAGAAGCTGTGGCAGCTGCCGAACTATCCGGAGTACCGGGCGATGCTGAAAAGCGATGTGGCGGACATCAAGAACGCCACCTCCTCCGACCGCTGGGCCGGCGCGATCACGGCAGGGCTGTTCATCGGCTATTTTGCCGAGGAAACGCCTTGGATCCACCTCGATACCGGCGGCACCGCATGGCTCTGGTCGGCCAAAGGCATCGAGCCGAAAGGCGCGACGGGCGTCATGGTGCGCACCTTGGCGGCCTACTTGTGCGGCGAGGCGATGGGGCTTGGGGCTTCCTGGGAGTAGGAGGAGGAAAACGTGAGGAGCGGAGGGACAAGGCGTGACGTGGCATGGCATGGCGTCGCGGCGCGGCGCTCAACTGGAATTTCTCAAGTTCATGCTGCCAGTCCGGCGGTTTTCCTTTCTCTGAACTGGAAAACCTCCCGTTCATTTCACGGATTTTCGCTATTTACGCCACATTCGGTCTGATAGACTGGAGAAATTCCAGTTCAGCTCCCAATTTGGCCTTAAAATGCGAAAATAAGCAGGAGAAATTCCAGTTCATGCGCCTAACCTACGGTCAGCTCTCTGCGGCAGCGTTCTGTTGTCGGTGGTCTGCGTTCTGTGCCTGCCGAAAGAGCTGCTGCCTAGCCTAACTTGATCATAACTAAAACACCCGCTGATGACACAGGAGTCGTTCCTGGTTCAAGCGGGTGTTTTTGTTGTATGCCTATTCGCTTCGCTATGCGCCGATATGCTGCTGCCCGACGGCAGCCGGACGTTTGACCGACGCCTGCATCAATTCCTGAAGGTCGGAGACGGAAATGAGCAGGCGGTTGATTTCGTCTGTCGTGTAGGACAACTGCTCAGTCCGCTGCGCGAGCTGTGGCAGGGTGATGCCGACCCAGTTCTTTTTGCGGCGGTGCAGGTGCAGATCGTATTTCAGCACGGTGATCGTCGCAGCCATCGGATCGGGCTTGATATACACATCCTGCATGACATCGGCGAGGTTGAAATACAACCGGCCGCGATTCCAGCGGAGGTAGCCAGGCTCAACGAGTAGCACGAGAAAATCGGTGTCGGCGCCGTTTTTATTTTCCATCGCGATCAGACGAACTTTGCCATCCGTGCGATTGGCTTTCACATATTGGTCCGTCCGAATATCCGGAAGGAACGGTACGATGACGATCGGCAGCGCGCTGGCGATATACAAATAAATGGTTGACTGATACACAAGAGAGAGTACAATGAAAATCACGAAGAGGAGAAAGCTGGCAAGTAGACCAAACATTTTTGGTTTCATAATAAGTAGGTGATCCCGCCTGACATGGTAGATTAGGTAATCACTCCTATTTTACCATACGCGCCCTATAGGTTGTAAACTAGCAGATCGCGCTTTCCTAGCAAGTCCCACAATTGGAGGTTTCAGGCACCATGAGTAAGATAGAGCTGGTTCGCAAATCTAGAAAACCATCCTCCTACCGAAGCGGCATGCGCGTAGCAGTGTTCGAAGGCTTTCCGGCGGTTATTATTTTCCAACTGCTCGGCGGGCCTTTTTTGACGGGATACTTGCTGAATCTGGGCGCGACTTCGACCGAAATCGGGTTTGTGCTCGCGATCACGACCATCGTGAACATCGTGCAAATCGGCATGGCCGTCGTCATGCAAAAATTCACCAACCGCAAGCGCCTGCTGCTGATCTTCGGCTCGTCGCATCGGATTCTTTGGGCATCCGTTGGGCTGATTCCTTTTCTTTTTCCCGAAAAAATGTGGGTTTTCATGTACATCGTCCTCTATACCGTCGCCCATCTCGGCAATGCCGCCGGAGGCGTCGTGTGGACGTCGATGATCAGCGATATGGTGCCTACGGCGGTGCGTGGGCGCTATTTTGGACTGCGGAATACGATTCTGGGCGGCGTCAGCTCGCTTGCTTTGTTTATCGGCGGGCAAATTCTCGATAAGTTTCCGGGGGAGCAGGGCTTTCGCTATGTGTTCATGATCGTCGCCGTATGCGTCGTGCTCAATATGATTGCGTTTAGCCGGTATCCGAACCCCCCGTTCGAACCTTCGGCAGAAGCGAACCCGATGGGGATGATCCGGAAGCCTTTGCTGGATCGGAGCTTTTTGAAAGCGATCGTTTTTCTCGCTGTTTTTCTGTTCGTGCAGGGGCTGGCGGTACCGCTTTTCTCGTATGTCATGTTGAAGCTCATGGGGATTTCATACAGCATGGTTTCCTATATTACGGTCGTCCATACGCTGGTTATGATGGCGAGCTACTATGTGTGGGGCAATCTGAACGCGCGGCATTCGGCGCAGACGCTGCTTTTGTGGTCGCTGCCGGTCATTGCACTGGCGTGTCTAGTGTGGGGCGCGATTTCCTTCCTGCCTGCGGTGCTGATTTTGTTTACGGCCCATATTATTCTCGGGATCGGATTGGGCGGCTTTAACCAGATGGTTTTTGCATTTACGATTGGCGACACGCCGAAAAGCGAGCGGCCGATGTATATTGCAACGTATTCCGCGATTACTGGGTTTGCAGCTTTTCTGGGACCGGTGGCTGGCGGTAAAATTTATGCACTCATTACGGATGCCCCGCTGTGGGTACAAATTTATGGTGTGTCTACATGTATTGGCGTGGTTTTGCTCATACTTGGGCTGTGGGTTGGACGTCACGTGCTGGGGACACCAGTGAAGAGGGGCTGAGTATAGGATGGCGAAAAAAAGAATTGGCATCATCGGGCTTGGCGACATTGCCCAAAAAGTGTATCTACCACTGCTCACGGTGGATGAAAGCGTGGACGTGGTCGGTTTGATGAGTTATACGCCCGCCACTGTCGAGCGGTTGAGGGCGAAGTACCGGATTCCGTTCGGTACGACGTCGCTGGACGAGCTGCTGGCGCTCGGGCTGGACGCGGTTTTCGTTCATAGTCCGACGCCGACGCATTACGAGATTGCGATGCGCTGCATGGCGCGCGGTGTTGCCGTGTACGTCGATAAGCCGTTATCGTACGACTGGAAAGAATCGGTTGAAATGGCCTCGTATGCCGAGCAAAAGGGGATTTTGTTGGCGGCCGGCTTTAACCGCCGCTTCGCACCGCTGTATCAGGAAGCGAAGGCATGGCTTGCCCAAGGGGGCGGCTTTGATTGGTGTTCCGCGGTCAAGCATCGCATCAAACAGCAGGGGCACAGCGCCAAAGAAACGGTCTATGACGATCTGATTCATATGCTGGACTTACTGTTATGGCTCGGGGAAGAACCGTATGAGATTAAGACATCGCATGAACATGTTGATGGCGAAGGCAGGCTGCTGCATGCATCGGGGAGCCTCGGCTTCGGGGCCGGTGGCGCAATCGGGACGTACAGCATGGTCAGACTGGCAGGCGTCGATTTGGAAAAGGTCGAGCTGCACGGCAGCGGACGCTCCGTCGAGGTGACGAATCTAGAGTCGGCCGTGTTCTATGAACGGGGCTGCGAGCCTCGCTTGCGGGGATTCGGCAGTTGGAGCACTGTGCTTGAGCGCCGCGGCTTCGCAGGGGTTGTGAAACACTTTATCGATAGTCTGGATCGGCCGGAGGCTTGTACGATTCGAGCGGATCTGGTGATGAGCTCGCATCAGTTGGTGGAACGGCTGGCGGAGTAAGGAGACTGGACACGGTTTTGCACCTGCGGGCGGCAGGTGGAACAGGATGATGCGTTAGCGCATGAGAAGCGGCGTCGTAACCAAATAGCCTGATAAAAACGGCAAGCCATACCCTAAAGATTGAATAAAACACCCTCCACCTGCACCATTCTCGTGAGAATGTGCGCAGATGGAGGGTGTTTTCGTTTATCCGCAGGAGCAGTTCAGCACCGGTTTGCGAGCCGCGAGCGCCTCATCCATCCGGGAGACGACCGTGGTGTAAGGGGCGTTACGCACAAGCTCGGGATTCTCTTCCGCTTCCTTCGCGATCCCGATCATCGTGTCGACGAAAGCGTCCAGCGTCTGCTTGCTCTCGGTTTCCGTCGGCTCGATCATGATGCATTCCTCAACACTGAGCGGGAAGTAGATCGTCGGTGGGTGATAGCCGAAGTCCAGCAGCCGTTTGGCAATGTCGAGCGTGCGGACGCCGAGCTTCTTTTGCCGGTTGCCGGAGAGAACGAATTCATGCTTGCAAAAGCGCGGATGCGGCACATCATAGTATGGCTTGAGCCGCGCCAGCATGTAGTTGGCGTTCAGTACCGCGTACTGGGACACCTTGCGAAGGCCTTCCGGTCCAAGGGTGCGAATATAGGTGTAGGCGCGAACCAGAATGCCGAAGTTGCCGTAAAAAGCTTTCACCCGGCCGATCGACTGCGGAACATTCGTATCCAAATAGAAGCTGCCGTCCTCGCGCTTGGCGACAAGCGGCGTCGGCAAAAACGGCATGAGCCGTTCCTTGACTCCGACAGGGCCGGCGCCGGGCCCGCCGCCACCGTGCGGGGTGCTCATCGTTTTATGCAGGTTGAGGTGCACGACGTCGAAGCCCATGTCGCCCGGCCGCGTGATGCCCATGATGGCATTGGCGTTCGCGCCGTCGTAGTAAAGCAGGCCGCCGGCCTCATGAACGATGGCGGCGATTTCCATGATCTGTTCTTCGAACAGACCCAGCGTGTTCGGGTTCGTCAGCATGAGCGCGGCGGTGTCGGGGCCGACGGCGCCGCGCAGCTCGTCGAGGTCGACGAGACCGCGCTCATTGGAGCGGATCGTGACGGTCTGGAAGCCCGCAACCGTAGCACTTGCCGGGTTCGTGCCATGCGCTGAGTCGGGGCAGATGACTTTGGTGCGTTTCTCGCCGCGGCTTTCGTGGTAGGAGCGGATCATCATGAGCCCGGTCCACTCCCCGTGCGCGCCGGCCGCCGGCTGCAGCGTGACGCGGTCCATGCCGGTAATCGCTTCAAGGTCACGCTGCAAGTTGTACAGCAGCTCAAGTGCTCCCTGGATCGACGCCTCCGGCTGATACGGGTGAATATGCGCAAAGCCAGGAAAGCGGGCGACGTCTTCGTTGATTTTCGGATTATATTTCATCGTACAGGAGCCGAGCGGGTAAAAGCCGTTATCCACGCCAAAATTTCGGCGGGACAGCGCGGTGTAATGGCGGATCACATCGACCTCGTACACCTCGGGCAGCTCCGGCTCGCTTGTGCGGCGGAATTTGGCGGGCAGCAGCTCGTCGAGTGCTTGCTCCGGGACATCCGAGTCCGGCAACGAATACGCGACGCGGCCGGGATGGCTCATTTCAAAAATGAGCGCTTTGCCGCTCAGATCCAGGTTCGGTTGTTCACTCATAGAAGACCCTCCAATGCTTCGGCGAAGCCTTCGATGTCTTCGCGCGTTCTTTGCTCGGTGACGGCAATCAGCATGTGCCCGGCGTATTCGGGATAATCGCGGCCGAGGTCGTAGCCGCCGATAAAGCCTTGCTCCAGGAGCTGGCGGTTCAGCTCCTCTGGATTAGCGCCGTCTGGCAGCTTGACGGCGAATTCATTAAAAAAGCTGCCGCTGAAAGCCGGCTGCAGCTTGCCGGACGCGGCGAGTCTGGCAGCCGCGTAATGGGCTTTTTGGACGTTGAGCTTGCCGACGTCCTGAATGCCTTTTTTGCCCATCGTGGACAGGTACACCGATGCGCAAAGCGCGAGAAGCGCCTGGTTGGAGCAGATGTTCGACGTGGCTTTTTCACGTCTAATGTGCTGCTCCCGCGCTTGGAGCGTGAGCACGAACCCTCGCTTGCCGTCGCGGTCGACGGTTTGCCCCACGATGCGCCCCGGCATGCGGCGCATCCAGCTCTCGGCGACGGCGAAGTAGCCGCAGCTTGGGCCCCCCAGCGCAGCGGGGATGCCTAGCGGCTGGCAGTCGCCGACGACGATGTCGGCGCCGAGCTTGCCCGGCGCCTCGAGCAGCCCGAGCGTGAGCGGGTTCGCGCTCACGACCATAAGCGCGCCCGCGCCGTGCGCGAGCGGCTCCACCGCCGCCAGATCCTCCAGACAGCCGAAGAAATTCGGCGACTGGACGATCACGGCGGCCGGCTCGCCGGCTGCGGCTTTTGCCGCGAGGTCGGCCAGATCGGTGACGCCCTCCGGCGTTACGGCGATCTCCACGACCTCGAGGTTCAGCCCGCGGGCGGTCGTGCGAAGCACGGCGCGCGCTTCCGGGTGCACCGCGCGCGAGACGAGCAGGCGGCTGCGCTTCGTAGCGCCGCTGGCGAGCGCGCCGGCCTCCGCGAGGGCCGTCGCGCCGTCGTACATCGAAGCGTTCGCCACGGCCATGCCCGTCAGCTCACAGATGTACGACTGAAACTCGAAAATCGCCTGCAGCTCCCCTTGGCTGATTTCCGGCTGATACGGCGTGTACGCCGTGTAGAACTCCGAACGCGAAATCACATGGTTAATCACCACCGGCAGGTGGTGATCGTAAATGCCGGCGCCAAGGAAGCTGGCATACTGATGAAAATCCGCATTGCGGCCGGCCAGCTTCCGCATATAGCGCAGCAGGCCCTGCTCATCCAGCGCGGGCGACACGTCCAAGGTGCCTTGGAACCGAACGGCCTGCGGAATATCCTGAAACATCTCCTCCATGGACGAGATGCCGATGGTGTCCAGCATCTCCTGCTGATCCTGCTCGGTAATCGGTAAATAACGATGGGCATAAGACATGGCAGGCAATCTCCTTTCAAACCGCCCTGGCGGCTACTTCTTTTTGTGAAAAGGGGTGGGCACGACGACGGCCTTCACCTGCGCGCCGCGGATTTCTACCGCGACTTCCGTTCCTTGGGCACTGTAGGCCGAATCGATCAGCGCGAGGCCGACATTGCGCTTGTACGTCGGCGACTGCGTGCCGGTCGTGATCTCGCCGATGGGCTTGCCGTCGGCATACACTTTGTAGTGCGAGCGGGGGATGCCGCGCTCTTGCATTTCAAGGCCGACGAGCTTGCGCGGCAACCCTTTTTCCTTTTGCTCCAGGAGGGCGTCCCTGCCGATGAAATCCCCTTTATTCAGCTTGACGAAAAAGTGGAGTCCCGCCTCTAGCGGCGTAATCTCCGCCGACAACTCCTGCCCGTACAGCGGCAGGCGGGCTTCGAAGCGGAGCGTATCGCGCGCGCCCAGACCGGCGGGCAGCAGGCCGTGTGCCCCGCCGGCTTCCAGCAGCTTTTGCCACAACGGAATGGCGTCCTTGGCGCTCACATACAATTCAAAACCGTCCTCGCCGGTGTAACCGGAGCGGGAGAGCAGCGAATTAATGCCGGCGATGGAAACATTTTCGAGAAAATGAAAGGAAGAGAGCGTGCTCAGGGGGGCATCGGTTAACTTGGACAAAATCTGTTCCGCCATCGGACCTTGCAGCGCCAGTAAAGCCGTCTGGTCGGACATATTGGTCAGTTGGGCACCGTCCGAAGCATGTTCCGTGAGCCAAGCCAGATCTTTCTCAATATTGGAGGCGTTCACCACAAGCATGTAGCGGGTATCGGCCATTTTGTACACGAGCAAATCATCGACAACCCCGCCGTTCGGGTAGCACATGAGACTGTATTGGCATTGGCCGTCTGCTAGCTTCGCGACATCGTTGGTGGTCAGCTTTTGCAGGAATTGCTGCGCGCCCAGTCCTTCCACAAGAATCTCGCCCATATGGGACACGTCAAAAAGCCCCGCTTGCTGCCGGACGGCATCGTGCTCCTTCTGAATCGAGCTGAACTGGACAGGCAGTTCCCAGCCGCCAAAATCAATCACTCTGCCACCGTGCTCCGCATAAACCGGGTAAAGCGGCGTTCGTTTCAGCATGTAGCTTCCTCACCTTCATCCGCATTTTAAAAAGCGCTCTTTTACAGGAATGCCAAAAAGAGCAAAAAGTATGCAGCCCAAACATACCTTTTGCTCTGTCCTATTTACCTGAGAGTTGCCTCGCGGCTTTAGCTGCCGTCAAGTTTCCCCTTGGGTGTCCGACGCCCCGCCTGTATGGCTGGGCTCGAAGCTCTCCAGAGTTGCGTCCGATACAGGTCCTTTTGCCTGAGAGATTCACCGGTGACGGCTTACTCCTTCGGCGCCGCGAGCGTGCGTTGCGGTCTCTCCCTATATCCTCATTCGCCTATATGAAATTATATTCATTATGTGCTTAAACTGGTGCAAAATGTCAACCTGAAATTTTGAAAATGGCGCGGATTGCGCATTTTGCAACATGTCAGAACGTATTTCCTCGAAGCGGCTCCATGTCATCAGTAAGCACTACCGTCCGTAAAGGACGGCGGAGCTGCTTATCTTTGTTCTCCTTGACTTTGCTATTCCGTCTGGATTAAGCTATAAGCAAAATTTGCAAATAAGCGAGGCGTGAAACGATGAGTGACGTACAAGCTAATCTTTTATACACGAAAGAGCATGAATGGGTGGAAAAGCTGTCGGATACGTCGGTGCGGATCGGCATTACGGCATTTGCGCAAGATCAACTCGGCGATATCGTGTTTGTAGAGCTTCCGAAAGTTGGCGCAGCGGTTACAGCGCATGAAAGTATCGGCAGTGTGGAATCGGTCAAAACGGTATCGGACATTTTTTGTCCGGTTTCCGGTAAAGTGACGGCGGTGAACGGCAGCCTGGAGAGCTCGCCGGAACTGGTCAACACGTCCTCTTACGGCGAAGGCTGGATGGTGGAAGTGGAAATTTCCGGTCCGGATGCCCTGGAAGGCTTGCTAACTGCAGCGGAATACGCCGAATACACCGGCCAGGCATAGGGTAGTGGAGGGCAAGAGATGGAGAACGTTCAAAACGCCTCGCAGGCGCACGGCAACCGTGTCCCGCCAGGGCAGACGCTGACGCAGAACTGGCCTGTGCTGCACTACGGATCCGTTCCTTACTACAATGACATGAGCAAATGGGATTTGCGCCTGTTTGGGCTAGTTGAGGAACCGTACACGTTTACCTATAAAGAATTTATATCACTGCCTCGCAGGCAGTTTACCAACGATATTCACTGTGTTACCACGTGGTCCAAGCTGGACAACGAGTGGGAAGGGATCGCCGTTTCCGAGATCATGAGTCGAGTTAAGTTGAAGCCGGAAGCGACGCACGTTATGCTGCACGCCGAGCACGGTTGGACGACGAATCTGCCGCTGGAAGATTTCCTGCGGGAGACGTCGTTCCTCGGCATTAAGCATAACGGAACACTGCTTACGCCGGAACACGGCGCCCCAGTGCGTATGGTCGTACCGCATCTCTATTTCTGGAAAAGCGCGAAGTGGCTGCGCGGCATTGAATTTATGCCGAAGGATAAGCCGGGCTTTTGGGAGCGGAACGGGTATCACATGTATGGCGATCCGTTTAAAGAGGAACGGTATGATTTTGATTAAATAAGAACTGCCTGAAATAGACCGCGACCTGATTGGGGCGGTTTATTTCTTTTGCAGGTTAACGTGGTGTGAATATCGAATAGGTCATCATTAACCAATGCAGGGGGAGATTTCACCGTGGCCAATCGAATTAACATGATTCGGATGAGCGAAAAAGAGTACCATGATGATTGTTATGAAAATCAGACTCTATTTGAAGCGGGTTCATGGCTGCATAAACCGGTAAAAACAGTTCTGGATCAGTTTGAAGCGTTGGAGCCTGTGAGTGAAATGCGTGTGCTGGATCTGGGCTGCGGCGTTGGAAGAAATAGCATTCCTATTGCCCGGCATTTGCAGGCTTCGAATGGAAAGGTCGTCTGTGTGGATTTCCTTGACTCAGCGATTCATCATCTGAAGCGTTACAGTAAGCTATACGGTGTCGCTGAACAATTAGAGATGATCGAATCGGATATAAGCGAGTTCACGGTAATTCCGAATCATTATCAGTATATCTACGCGGTTTCAACACTCGAGCATTTGGATTCAAAAGAAACCTTTGACCGTGTGATCGAGCGAATGAAAGCCGGAACTAAAAATGGAGGCATTAACTGCTTCATTATTTCCTCGAATATTCAAGAAATCGAAGTTGAAACCGGAAATTCATTGGACCCCATGTTCGAACTGTTATTTGAAACGGACGAATTGCTGCATAAGCTAGAAACCTTATATAAAAATTGGCAAGTATTGAAGCAGACAGTCAAGGGGTATGAGCTTGAAATTCAAAGAGCAGGTAAACCGGTACTTTTAAAAAGCGATGTTGTGACGTGGTCGGTCAGAAAAGTAACCTAATCATGTAATCCTTGATTCAATCCGAAGCCTATCCCAGATGTTCAACCAGTTCTTCTTGGCGATACGCTCCTCGAATTTATGGACACGCTCTGGGGTTTCTGCACAATGCGGCGTCGGTCTGAGCACTAAATGCAACACATCCTCAACTCCGCATGGAGCAGCAAGGATGACTTCGTCGCGTTCATTCAGTGAAATGCCTAAGGCTGTTGCCGTTTCGGTAAATTTGGAAATGGCATCAACAGAAGAACTATATGGCGGAATGCTATGCATGACGTGCATTCTCGCTTCATTTTTGACCGACCACGGGACGGAAGAATTGATTTGTTCTAATTGTTTTTCCAGCTCTTTTTCAACCTCTTCACGAAGGTCGCTTGTATCGTAATAGACGACATCGACATCCGGCAGCGGTGTTCTTTCCGCAAACCCGTGCAGGGTATCCCAGATTTTTGCACGAACGAAACCTGCGCATACCCACCAATCAGGCAGTTGCAGGGACTTGGCATTATGCAGAATGGTCATCATCCATTCATCGGATTGAATCAGTTCGATGATATCCTGCTCATTCTGGAGTTTCATGAATGCTGCCCCCTTTTGTTATGAATAGCCTCTTTTACTCCAAATAAAAAGACCGATTCCCTTGCTTCGCCAGCCATTCTTCCCGCAGTAGTCCCATGAGAACCTGATCCCGATAGCCGTTCATCGTCCACATGGCCTGGCGGCGCACGCCTTCGACAATGAAACCGACCTTCTCATAGCAGCGAATAGCTCGCTTGTTATCTGAGAATGTATCCAAATCGATGCGATTGAGATTATAGCGAGCAAAAAGCAGGGTCACGAATTCATTCAACGCGGCGGTCCCGAACCCTTTTCCCCAGTAAATGCGGTCACCGATCAGCATGCCGATCGTCGCTCTGCGTGCGATGCGATCCATATCGCGAAAGGAGATTGTGCCGATGACTGCGGGCTCTTGTTGCTCAGCCTCTGTGACTTCAATCGCAAAGATACGCTTCGTATCCAGCGAAGATTGACTCTGAATCTCTGCCACCATCTGCTCGCGGGCCGGAATGGCATTTCCGTAGCCGCCCGATCCCCAGAACATGACTTCTTCATCCAACCGGTAGCGGTAAATCACGTCCACATCTCTAAGTTCCACAGGCCGAATTGTAACCATTGTTCCTTCCCCCTTGTCCAATTTAGTTCCTATATGCTAGCGAAAACAGATGAGCCTGTCAAACGCTCAGCCGAGACATCACAGCGAAATGTCAAGTGACCGATAGGCGACTCCGCACATACAATGGTTAAGGTTAGGGAAGGGAGTGTTCCAGACAATGCCGGCAGTCATTAATGGCGGAATCAAGATTCTGAATGTAGCCTCAGGCTCCAATGTGCAGATCGGGGATACTTTCATTGTGAACTTAACCAGCTCGACCAAAATTTTTGCCGGGGCGAACTCATTTTCACCTGGTGACAGCTTTGGGAGCGTGCAGAATGTACTTAACGGCAGCACGAATACGGTTGATCCGGATGTTGTGGATACGCCGAGCACGAATATATGAACCGATAGCGTTCATTTCCATAAATAAGGGGTGTTTTGTAAAGGCTTGCCGCATCTAGTTCACTAGACCGGCAAGCCGTTTTTTAGTTGCGGGTGGAAGCGTAAGCGCTAAAGGCTACATCGAAGCGCCTTCCGTGAAAATATGGAACGTAACGCCGAACTTATCTGTCACCTGTGCATAGCCAGGGCTGAAAAACGTCTCCATGAAAGGCATAATCACATGGCCGCCATCCTTCAAAGCCTCGAAGAACTGTCGAGCCTTCTCAAGATCGTTCGTTTGCAGGCAAATGGTCACATTGTTCCCGACTTGTACAGGATGGCCTGGAAACGTGTCAGAGAACATCAGCGATGCTTCGCCGACCTGCAGCATGGCATGGTTGACGCGTTCCTTCGCTTCGTCCGGAATCAAAAAATCGGGATTAGCCGGAGCGTCCCCGAACGTCTGCATGAACAACACTTGCGCGCCAAGCGCTTTTTCATAGAAGCCAATAGCTTCTCTTGTATTTCCATCCATCACCAGATAAGGGTTCATGCGAATCGACATGAGATACAGCTCCTTTAGCCTTCTTTTTTAGGGGGAAAAGTCCACTTCTTATTTTTACCATATTTCACAAGAAAAATAAAGAACATATGTTCGAATTTATTTTTGTATTTATAGCCGATTTAAAGATTTGTCTTTTATTGGCGCGATTCATACAATAGGAGAATATAAGAGAAATTACGATGAACAGGGGCGCGTGTGCCATGCGGTTTAAAGATGTGTTTTCCATTATCGGTCCGTCGATGATCGGTCCTTCCTCCTCGCATACGGCAGGAGCGGTGCGGCTCGGACGTGTCGCCAGACAGTTGTTGGGTGAGCAGCCGATTAAGGCTGAGCTGACGCTGTACGGTTCTTTTGCCGATACGTATCTGGGGCACGGAACCGATCTTGCGCTGATCGGCGGCCTGCTCGATTTTGATACGGACGATCCGCGCATCCCTCATGCAGCGGAAGAAGCGGAAGTGCTGGGGGTGGAGATTGCTTTTCGGCCGAGCAAGGAGAAAGCGGATCACCCGAACACGGTCGGCTTCGTGCTGACTTCGGAACACGGCTCGGTCAGCATGCGAGGGGCTTCGATCGGCGGCGGCAATGTGGAGATTCATAGTGTCAATCAATTTGACGTCAAATTTACCGCGAATTATCCGACGCTCGTTATTTCGCATCAGGATCGGCCCGGGATGATCGCCGGAATTACGGCGGTTTTGGGGCGCTGCGGCATGAATATCGGCTTTATGGATTTGGATCGGAAAGGCAGAGACGGCGATGCGATGACGGTGATTGAAACGGATGCGCAAGTGACGGACGGCTTGTTGAATGAATTAAAGGGGCTAGCCATGATCCAGAAAATTCGCGTGGTGGATCTTGCAGAAAGAGGCGACATGGGATGAGATTTCGAACATTGAAAGGTTTGGCGGAGCTTTGTGTGGCGGAAGGGGCGACGATTGCCGAAGTGATGCTTGCGGATCAGAGTCAGGAGTCTGGCAAGCCGCCGGAATATGTGATGGATAAAATGCGCGCCTATTACCTCATTATGAAAGAGGCGGTGCACAAGGGGCTGACCGAGGATACAACTTCGCGCAGCGGGTTGACGGGGCGGGACGCTCAGCGTGTGATGGCGTTTATGACGTCGGACGTGCCATCGCTCGGCGAGGAAGCTTGCAAAGCAATGGCATATGCGCTCGCAGTCTCGGAAGTGAACGCTTCGATGGGACGGATCATCGCGACGCCGACGGCGGGGTCGTGCGGAATCATTCCTGGCGTTTTTTTCGCTTCGCAGGAGCGGTTCGGCTGGGATGACGATCACCTCGTCCGCGGCTTGCTCACCGCCGGCGCGATCGGCTACGTCATCGCGAACAACTCCTTCGTCTCCGGCGCCGAAGGAGGCTGCCAGGCCGAGGTCGGCTCGGCCATCGGCATGGCGGCGGGCGCGCTCGTGGAGCTGCGCGGCGGAACTCCGGAGCAAGCGATGCATGCCGTCGGGCTTGCGCTCAAGAACACCCTCGGCCTGATCTGCGATCCCGTCGGCGGCCTCGTGGAAATTCCGTGCATCGTGCGCAACGGCTTCGGTGCGGTAAACGCGATGGCGGCGGCAGATATGGCGCTTGCCGGCGTCCGTTCCGTCATCCCTTCGGACGAAGTCGTCCAAGTGATGTATGAGGTCGGCACCGCGATGCCGGAAAAGCACCGCGAAACGGCTAAGGGCGGCCTGGCCCAGACGCCCACGGGTCGGCAAATTATGAAGGAACTGAATTTGGGCAGGAAGAAGCAAAGCTAGGAATAACGCGGAAGCTATCAGGCTCGCAGCTCCTCGGTCGATTCGCGGCCGTGGGGGTGGCGGGCTTTTTGCATTGGCCGGGGCTTGGAAATGAGAGCCGGAGGGGGGATGCCTGCGGAAAAGCAGGCTTTTTTCAAGAGAATGGCGTTATCCGCAAAATGCCTGCGATAAAGCAGTTTTTTTCGCCCAGTCTGCTCAAAAAAGAGGGTTCTCCCCGAAATGCCTGCAAGATTGCAGGAATTTCCAGCTCTCTCCTCCTGTTTGGATGAAATGCCTGCTTATTTGCAGTTTTAACGAAGTCAATAGACTGATTGAAGGAATTACGATAAACGGGCTAATTTGTTTAATGGTAAAATGAAACAAAGAGTATTGAAAACCTGATAAGAATGGTGGGATAGGATTGTACGAGTACAAATATGTAGAAACTTCGTTGGGTGGTTTTTTCTCTGCGGCAACACATCGAGAAACGATTGATGAACATGCAAGAGCAGGCTGGAGATTGGTACAGGTCTTACCGACGAACTATAACGGTCACGGTAAGCCTACGGCCTATGAGATTATTTTTGAACGACCTATTCAGGATAAATTGTAGAGTTCGGTAGCGGTATTAGTCTGGACGGGGATGGAGGCTTTTCTCTTTTAGGGCATTTCAGGTATAGTTAGAGAGATGATAGAGAAAGGAAGAGCGTCATGCACACAAAGCTTACAACTACCATGAGAGACGAACCGAATGGCGTTTTCCCGTCGGTCTGTCCGCTAGACTGTCCCGATCAATGCGGCCTTCTGCTGCACAAGCAAGATGGAAAAATTATTAAAATCGAAGGCGACCCGAATCACCCTGTGACGCAGGGCGCAATTTGCAATAAAGTACGCAATATGACGGCACGCATTTATGATGAGAAACGATTGGAATATCCGCTGAAGCGCGTAGGCGCCAAAGGTGAAGGTCGCTTCGAGCAGATTTCCTGGGACGAGGCGATTGCGACGATCACAGATCGCTGGAAAACGCTGATCGCCACAGAAGGGCCAGAAAGCATTTTGCCTTACAGTTTCTATGGCAATATGGGGCGGATCGGCACGGAGGGCATGGACCGCCGGTTTTTCAACCGGATGGGCGCGAGCCGTCTGCTGTACGCGATCTGCGAGTCCGCCGGTACGGAAGGCTACGCGTATACGATGGGCAGCAGCTTCGGCACCGATCCGGAAACGACTCCGCAGGCGAAGCTGATCATCATGTGGGGCATTAACGCCGTCAGCACGAATATGCACCAGGTCATGCTCGCGGAGCAGGCCCGCAAGAACGGCGCGCAGATCGTCGTCATCGACGCGCACCGCAACCAGACCGGCCGCTGGGCGGACTGGTTCATCCCGATCCTGCCGGGAACGGATGCGGCGCTAGCACTCGGTCTGATGCACGTGCTGTTCGCGGAGGGGCTCGTCGACGAGGCGTTCATGCAGGAGTATACGCTCGGGCATGAGGAATTGCGCGAGCATGTGAAGTCCTACGATCCGGCTTCTGTTTCTACAATTACAGGCGTGCCAGTGGACGACATTTACCGTTTGGCGCGCTTGTACGGCGGGACGACGCCGGCTTTTATCCGCATCGGCAACGGCATCCAGCATCACGACAACGGCGGTATGTGCGTTCGCACGATCGCTTGCTTGCCTGCGGTGACGGGGCAGTGGCAGTACCCGGGCGGCGGTGCCATTAAAGGAAACGGAGCCTATCTGGAGCATAATGTGACAGCGTTGCAGCGTCCTGATTTACGAGAAGGGCATGCGCGACAAATTAACATGAATCTGTTGGGGAGCGCACTGCAGGAGCTCAACCCGCCGATTTACGCGATGTATGTTTATAATTCCAATCCGGCACTTGTCGCGCCGTCCGCCAATAAGGTCAAAGAAGGGCTGCTGCGTGACGATTTGTTCACGGTCGTGCATGACCTGTTCCTGACAGAGACCGCCAAGTATGCGGATATTGTGCTGCCGGCGACGTCCTCGTTTGAAAACACGGATTTCTACCGTTCGTACTGGCACCATTATGTGCAATTGCAATTGCCGGTCATCTCGGCGTACGGCGAAAGCAAGTCGAACGTCGAAGTGTTCCGCTTGTTAGCTAAGGCAATGGGTTACGAGGAGGAAGCGCTGCATGAGACCGAAGAGACGCTCATTCGGCAAGCGCTCGACAATCCGAAAAATCCGGCGCTGGCGGAGATTACGTACGAAACGCTTATCGAAAAATCGTTCATAAAAGCGGATGTGAAGCCGCTCTTCCCGGGCAGACTTCGGACCCCAAGCGGTAAAATTGAGCTGTATTCCCGACAAATGGAGCTGAAAGGCTACCCGCCGCTCCCTACGTACATTCCGCTGCCGGAGGACAGCGAGCTGACTTTCCATTTTATTCCGGCGCCAAATCATAACTTCCTCAATTCCACGTTTGCGCATAACGAGAAGCACGTACGCATGGAAAAAGCGCCGAAGCTGCATATGCATGAATCGGATGCCGAGGCGTTGGGTTTAGCAAGCGGGGAGCTTGCGCGGGTATGGAACGAGCGCGGCGAGTGCGAGCTTGTCGTAGTCACAGGGCAAGACGTCATGCGCGGCGTCGTAGTCAGCCAGGGCTTATGGGCGGACCAGCCGGGCGGCAAAACCCGCGTCAACGCGCTAACCCCGGATCGTGTCGCAGACATGGGCGACGGGGCAGTCTTTTTCTCTGGGCGTGTAAACGTAGAAAAAGCTGCGTCGCAGTAGCACTTTGCATGTACGGGGCATAGGATGTGGCAGGAGATGATTGCCCATGCCTATTCAGCAAAAGGCTTACATGATGCTCGGTCGCCCCGTCGGCATTTCTCTGACGGACGGCACCGGTGTATCCGGCATTTTGTGCAGCGTGCACGGGGGTTCGATCTACGTGATCGAGTACCTGTACCATACGCAATTTGCCACCAAACACTATACATTTAATCAAGTTCGAGATATATTGCCTTTTCCGCACTGTCCGCAACCACAGCCGCCGATTCCTCATCCGCAGCCGCTGTACTAAGGCAAAAACAGTGACATATTAGCCGATCCGTCAGGATCGGCTTTTTTGTGCATAGCGGAAAGTGTATCCTTGTGTAAATCCGAAATTTGTCCAACTACGACCTAAATAAATGACAATAAATTCCGTGCGAAAGAAGGTATGATGGGGTCATCTTTGATTATGTATCCGCTTTCAATATTAAAAAGATAAGGAGCTTTGCTGATGAAGAAGAAACGATTCCAAAGCAGTTTGGCTGGTTTTCTCGTGGCTGCGATCATCGGGACATTGCTGCTGTTGCCTGGCGTAGGAATGGCGGCGGATGTGGAGGTGGATGTCGCTGCGCTGCCATCGTCGGGGGATGCGGCGATCCAGTGGAAAAATGGAGAGTCTGGACCCACGGCAATGGCGGAAACCAATTACGATACCAAAACAGGCTCCAGCTTAGGCTTATTCAGTATTTCCAATAGCTCCACAACCCGAAAGTACATGTACTTCCAATTTGATGTATCCAGTGTAGCGGATGCTACGTATAACTACTATTTGCAGGTGTCTGCGAAATTGGGTTCGAGTTTGGAAACAGCGGATTTGCAGGTTTTTGCATTAATCGGCTCGGCCTGGCAGGAGAACACGATTACTTGGAACAATGCGCCGCAAACCGATCTTGCGCAATTGGAGCAAGTTGGCGAGTTTACGATTACGACATTGAATGGGGCCAAACCGGTCTATCATCATGTGGATGTGACGTCTTATGTAAGGCAGCATCTTCAAGAGGGTCCAATCACTTTTGTTGTGGCGGATCTGCATAATACCGGAAAGTCCGTTAACATTTACGGCAAAGAGAATACGTCAAGCTCCAACCCTGAGACCCAGCTGCTCGTAAAACGCGTTGTTCATGCGGACAGCACGCCGCCGATATGGCCTGTTGGCGGGGCACTGAAGTCGATTAATATAGGGACGGATTTTGTGGAGCTTGCTTGGCCGGCTGCTTCCGACGATAGTGCAGTAGCCAACTACAAAGTTTATAAAAATGATAGTTTACTGGCTACAGTGACGGGAAGCACGTACTATACGGAAACAGGGTTAACGCCGAATACGAGCGTATCGTTTGCTGTTTATGCTGGCGATGCTGTGGGGAATTATTCGACCCAGCCGTTGACGTACAGTACGACAACTCTTGCTGCGCCTGTTGATCCGATCCCAGTTGTGGAGGTAAACGCCAGCTCCAGTGACGGCAATGTAGAGAGCAACACGCTTGATAACAATTTGTTCAGCCGCTGGTCCGCTTCGGGCGATGGACAGTATGTGATGTTCGATCTTGGAGGAACGAAAAGGATCGGATATGTGGGCATTGCTTTCTACAAAGGAGACCAGCGGGCAACGCTGCTTGATATTCAAACGTCCGACGATGCGAGTCAATGGACAACGCTTTTTAGCGGCTACAGCCGGCCTGCTACTGTGAATATGCAGGCGTTCGATATTCTGGACACGGATGCGCGTTTCGTGCGAATCGTCGGTCACGGAAACTCCGATGGCAGCACATTTACGAGTCTAACAGAGGTCATGATCTACGCACCGTATCCTTCAGGCGATACCCCTGTGGCGATTGTGCCGAACATTACGCCTGAAGCGCCTCCGGGCACTGTGCCTTTTACGCAGCCGGGGCTTACGAATCCGGACGGTTCCGTGCATGTGACGCCGCCGCCGCATCCGGTAACGGGCATGACCATTGACGCGACCGCGTATGGTGCAGACCCGGCCGATAACGGGCAGGATGACCGCGCTGCGATTCAGCAGGCCATCGACAGCGCTTCGCCAGGCGACGAGGTGTATTTGCCGAATGGCGTTTATAACCTAATGTCTACGCCGGACGGTTTTACCAACATTAAGCTGAAAACAGGCGTTAATCTGCGCGGAGAAAACGAGGCCGGCACGATTATCCGGTCCAGCATCGACGATATTAAAAACAGTGCCGTCATCAAATCGTCCAGTCAGCACGACATTCTGGTCTCCAATCTGACGATTACTTCGACGTGGAACCGTCAGTTCTCGACGGAGCATGCGACGAATAACCCCGATGCGGGAGGACCTGATAGTATGATCGCCGTCGCCAACTATGGCGAGACACCATCGCACAGCGTGACGATTGATCATGTGACAGTGGAGCGTTTCAGACGGATGGCGATTCGGATTGAAAATAGTCACGACGTCGTGGTAAGGCACAGCACGTTCCGCAATGCAACCGATCTTGGCGGCGGCGGAGCCGGCTATGGTACATCGATTCAAGGGATGCCCAAGGTTGATCGGCTTGGTTTCGAAAATGATACGTATTGGAACGTCGTGGAAGATTCCATATTTGAAGGACCGTATCTGCGCCACGGCTCGCTCATTCAAAACGTCGCGCATAATAACGTTTTGCGCAATAACACCTATACCAACACAAAGCTGGATTCCATCGATCTTCATGGTGAGTTGGAATATTTGAATGAAATTTATGGGAATACCATTCAAAATATTTACACCGGCGGTGGTGTCGGCCTTGGGAATACCGGGGGAACGGCGCCGAGCAACCACAGTAAATCCGGACCGAACAACTACATCCACGACAACATCATTCGCAATTCGCGTGAGGGTGTTGTTGTGACAATGGGCACACCGGATACCCGCATCGAGAACAACATCATTGAGAATACGACGACCGTGGTGAATGCCGTTGGTATTAACGTTTTGAACGGACCGGGTACGAAAATAGTGAACAACATCATCCGCAACAATACCGCTGATGGCTACTGGGGCATCCTGCTGGAGCATGATCGCGGCGATATCAACGCTGGCGGCGTCGGCGCAGGAGATCCTGCGAATGTGCAGATCACCGGTAATACGATTACGGGCAATACCAATGGAATCAAACTGGAAGCAGGCACGCAAATTCAAGTGACGAACAACGTTGTAGACAACTTGGGAACGAATTATGAAAAAGCGGCTGGTGTGACCGCGACGGAAACATGGCCGCAGCCTGGAGCAGGGGGGACAGATCCTGATACGGATCCTGGAACAGGCTCAGGTACGGGGACCGGTTCCGGCGCAGGGGCTGTTGAGCAGCCTTTGGTGAGTACCTCGGATAAATTGACAACAGAACAGCAGCAAGTAGATGGACGTAATGTTGAGGTAGCTGCTCTAGACAGTAAAGCGATTGATCAACTGCTGAAGCAGCAGCCGAACGGTTCGGTTCGTGTTGTGGTGGAAGCGGGTGATGGCAGCCTGCCGACTAGGCTCAATGTTTCCGGCGAAGCGCTGAAGAAACTGCAGAGCAGTGGAACACTCGTTGTCGAGACACAACTTGGCGGTGTGAAGCTTCCTGTGCAAGCGGAACTCGTTGCGCAATGGGCCGCTCAGGCGGGAGTCTCAACAGAGCAACTGCAACTAAGCACTCAGCTTGAGTCTGACCCTGCTGCTGCAAAGGAGGCCAAGAAGCAAGGGTTGCGTGTCGCGGCGTCGCTTGATTTTTCAGTTCAGGTGATTGGCATTGACGGGAAAGCGGCCGAAATCTCGGAGTTTCCGCATTATGTGCCTTTCATGGTGAATGTGAAGGAACCGGTGAACGAGAAACAGTTGGCTGCGGTTCGTGTAGTTGAAGGGGCGGATGGCAAAATGACCTATCAGCCAGTTCCTTTCACTGTTCAAAATGGGCAAGTTACAGTCTACAGTCATAGTGCGGATACGATCTTGCTCGTTGAACGTAGCCGTTCGTTTTCGGATTCAGCCAGCCACTGGGCGAAAGAGGCTATTGAGCAGATGGCGAACAAATGGATCGTGGAGGGCACAGGGGGTGATACCTTCGAGCCGGATAAAGCGATCACGCGAGCTGAACTTGCCGCGCTTCTGACGCGAACGCTGGGGCTTGCACCATCGGCCTCGGAGCCAGGCTTTACCGATACGACGGGATCGGAATGGTACGCAGCCAACGTGCAGACCGCTGTTGAAGCCGGCATAATTACCGGCTATGAAGACGGCTCATTCCGTCCCGAACAAACGATCACCCGCGAAGAGATGGCCGTGATGTTGAACCGGGCGCTGGCGTTTGCCGGGTATCAAGAGGCTGCGGGTGATAGTAAGCCAATCAACTTCGGAGATCAAGTTCGCATTCAGCCATGGGCGGCAAGCGCTGTGGAGCAGTTGGCACAGCTGCAGCTCATGGATGGCGTGAACGGTGGCGCATTTGAACCTGAGCAAGCGGCAACGCGTGCGCAGGTGGCGGTTGTTCTGAAGCGGATGCTGCAGGTGTTGACGTTTAGGAAATAGGAGGAAATCCCGGCAGCCTATGGGTTGCCGGGATTTTTGTTGTTTCCAAATACGATATTGAGAAACGAAGCCTATATTCGTTACCATAGTATTTTTCAATTGAGAGAGATTACGACATATGCACCATTAATTGATGATGTAGAGCTGCACTTTATTGAATTGCCCAAGCTGCAAGAAACAGCGATTAGCCTGGAAGAAGGGCTTGTAAAATGGCTGCTATTTTTAAAAGGAACGGAAAGAGAACAGTGGGAGGTGTTGGCGATGAATGAACCGCAGCTGCGCAAAGCGATGGATACCTTGGAGTTTCTGAGTCAGAATGAAGAAGCGAGAAGGCTGTATGAGATGCGGCAGAAGGCTTTGCATGATGAAGCGTCGATGCTTTATGGGGCGCGGGAGGAGGGGAAAGCAGAAGGGAAAGTAGAAGGGAAAACTGAAGTAGCGAGGAACATGTTGGCTGCCAATATGCCGATTTCTGTGATCGTTAAAATGACAGGTTTATCGGAGTCCGAAATCGAGGAACTAGGCAGACCCCAACATTAACATCCGTTATGCCAAAAAGCCCGACCACCCCAAAAGGCGGTCGGGCTCTTCCTATTCTACCGGTTATCAATCTTCTCCGGATACAGATCGTGATTCATCAAGCGGTGCTCCGCCATCGCTTCATACTTCGTGCCGGGACGGCCGTAGTTGCAATACGGGTCGATGGAGATGCCGCCGCGCGGTGTGAACTTGCCCCAGACCTCGATATAGCGCGGATCCATGAGCTTGATGAGGTCGTTCATAATGATGTTCACGCAATCCTCGTGAAAATCGCCGTGGTTGCGGAAGCTGAACAGGTACAGTTTGAGCGACTTGCTCTCCACCATTTTGATCTCAGGGATGTACGAGATGTACAAGGTGGCAAAATCCGGCTGGCCCGTCACAGGGCACAGAGATGTGAATTCCGGGAAGTTGAATTTGACGAAATAGTCCCGGTTCGGGTGCTTGTTGTCGAACGCCTCGAGCAGCGTAGGGTCGTAGCTGAAAATGTACTTCGTCCCCTGGTTGCCGAGCAGCGAAATGTGCTGTAAATCTTCGTGACTTCTTCCTGCTGACATGATAAATCCTCATTTCTTAGTTTTTTAGAGAGGGAGTTCGCGAACCTCTTATAAGCCTCTTCCTATTTTCATAAAAAATGTATCATACTCAGCAGGAAAATGCACCTTCCCGAAAATGGGAAATACCTACAAGGCCACCGGTTGCCCCGACGCCACAGATTGGTAGCCGGCAAGCGCAACCGCCGTCGAGCGAAGCCCGTCCTCGCCGGTGATCGGCACCTCCGTGCCGTCCAGCAACGCTTGCACAAAAGCCTGCACCATGTGCGCGTCCATGTTGTCGCCCCAGAACGACCAGACGCCTTTGCCGCTGTCGATGCTGTACAGCTCGTTCTTCTGCGCGAAGCTGTCGACGGCGATCGTTCCCTTCGTGCCGACAATCGTCATCGTCACGTCGCCCCACGTCGGGAATGCCGGATTCCGCGACCAGCTTGTGTCGAGCACGCCGACTACGCCGCTGGCGAACTTGACGTGGATCATTCCGGCATCGTCCACCTCCAGCCCCTCATGAAAAAGCGTATCCGCATGCGCGAACACTTCCGTGACCTCGGAGCCGGTCAACCAGTTCATCAGGTCCATGACATGGACCGTGTGATCGAGCAAAGCGCCGCCGCCGGACAGGCTCGGGTCGACGAACCAGCCGGAAGGCAGCGATCCGCGGTTCGTGCCTTTGATGGCCACGATGTCGCCGATTTCGCCGGCATCGACGGCTTTTTTCGCGGCGACGACGGCGGCCAGGTAGCGGCAAGGGAACGCCGTCATGAGCTGGACGCCGTTCTCGCGGCACGCCGCGATCATCGTTTCCATCTCGCTGACGGACAGGCCCAGCGGCTTCTCGCACATCACGTGCTTGCCGGCCTTGGCGGCGGCGATCGTGATTTCCTCGTGGCGGGCGTTCTCCGCACAGATCACGACAGCGTCGATGTCGGTGGCCAAGAGGTCCGCATACCGCTCATAGTAAGGCACGCCATACCGTGCCGTTACCTCCGCAACACGGCTCGCGACCTCGTCGGCGATGCCGCGCACCTCGACATGGGTCAGCGCGCGCAGCGCCTCCAAATACGAAAAAGCATGGCCATGGGCGAAGCTGATCATTCCGATTTTCAACGTTGTCATGCGAGTTCCCCTCCTACTGGCTTGCTCAAGTACACAGCCTTGCCGGTACGCACCGATTCGCGAGCGGCAAGCACGATCTCCAGCGCCTGATAGGCATCATGCGCGGTCACGACCGGCGCCTTCCCATGACGGAGGCAGTCGATAAAATGCGCCAGCTCGACGTCATACGGCGAGTTGTAGCCAGGGCTTTGCGGCACTTCCGCGAAGCGCCGCTCTTCACCGGGAGCAGGTGCCTTCACGATGTGCAGCGAACTGCTCTTTTGGCTGTCGCTGCGGAGGATGCCTTTGCTGCCGGCGATTTCCACCGCGGTCTGGAACGGGCCTTGATAGCCCCAGAAAGCCTCCAAGTTGGCGATGGCGCCATTCTCAAAATGCAGTGTCACCAGCGCATAATCCAGCTCCTCCGTGACGCGGTTTAGTGCGTAAACGGACTTCACTTCACCCAGCGCCCAGCGGAAGAAGTCGACATCGTGAATCATCAAATCGGCAATGACGCCGCCGCTTTTCTGCTCGTCTTTGAACCAGGGACGGGCGTCGCCTGGGTGTGAACCGATTCGTTTGGCATGAACCACGCCGATGCGGCCCAATTTGCCCTCATCGATGGCTTGCTTCATTCCCACATACTCGGGGAAAAAGCGCACTACGTGACCGACGTACAGCTGCACACCATGCTTCTCGCAGGCTGCGATCATCGCAAGGGCGTCGTCCGCCGCAAGCGCGAGCGGCTTTTCGCAAATGACATGCTTTCCGGCTTCCGCCGCCTGGATGGCAAACGTTTTATGCAAAAAACTCGGCAGCGTCAAGGAGACCGCCTCAAATTCCGCTTCCCGGAGCATCACCTCGAACGAGGTGAATGCGCGCGCTCCTGTCGCAATCGCCAGCTCCTCCGCTAACGCGCTGTCCACATCGCACACGCCGACAAGCTCGACGTCCGGCATTTGAACGTAACTGTGGGCATGGATCCGCCCCATGCCACCGCAACCGACTACGGCTACTTTCATGCCAATTCACCCTCCCGAAAAACTATAAGGTATAATAGCTTCTAACTAAGCTTAATGATAGGCCGACAGACTGCGGACGTATATGCGGGCATTTATGTTTTTTGTATCCAAATTTGCTCTTGTTGTGAAAAGGGGGAATCGTGTCGTGGAAATTTTTCAGGAACCAATCCCGTATCAGAACCCGTCGCTGTGCATGAAAGTATGGAGATTTGCACAATCGGGCAAGGCCGAGTACGAAGCCGACCTCTGGCACTATCATAAAGAGATCGAGTTCGTGCTGGTCGAACAAGGTGTGCACGAGATTCATACGCCGAATCAGGTGTATCGGTTGGAGCCGGGCGACATTGCGTTGGTTGGGGCGTCGCAATTGCACAGAGGGCGCAAGCCAGGCGAGGAGGAGCTCGTCTATATTGTGCTGCACGTCGATCTGCATCCGTATTTCGATCCAGCCATGATGAACTACTATCGCAATTTCATGGAGATTTTGCGTCCGTTGGAGGACTTGAACTATATTTTTCACGAAAATGCGGCGGCCAAAAAGGAGATTGCAGCACTCATCGTTCGCATTCATGACGAGGTGATGGCGAAGCGCAAAGGCTACGAAATCGCCGTATCCATGCATATCCAGCATATGCTGCTGCTCTTGCTGCGCTATGACGAACGGGAACTACTGGCGGTGGACTCCCCGGTTGACCGGGATATGGACGTGTTTCGTGAGCTTGTGCAGTATGTGAACGAGCATTTGGCTGAGAAAATCGATATGGGCGAGGTTAGTCGACTGGCGGGGATGAGTTATACGTATTTTTCGCGGTTTTTTAAAAAGAAAATGGGAGCCTCCTTCACCGACTACGTGAACCGCAAACGGATTGCGAAGGCCGAACGGCTGCTCGTTACTGAAAACCGCAGCATCGGCGCGATTGCCGAAGCGGTCGGGATCGAGAATATGGCGCATTTTTATGAGCTGTTCAAGCGGTTTAACGGGTGCACGCCGAAGCAGTATTTGCGCAAGCTGAATGTGGAGCGGGAGGGTCAGCTCGAAGAAGGTCCGGCAAAAAGGGATTGACAAGCGGAATGTTTTGCGGAATGATGATGGTGAAAAAAGTGAACCTGAAGTAAACCAGATAGATGTGCCGTTGTAGAAAGTGAATCACGATTAAATTAGAACGAATGGAACGCGTTGCAGGAAGTAAGCCGAGGAGGGTGAATTTCGTATGACGACGGGGAGAGTAGGGAGTACGGGGGATGTTGGAAGTGTTGGAGGCGTGGGTGGTACCGAGGATTTCGGGCATGCTGGGAATGTGAGGAGTACTGGAAGTGCTGGAAATGCCTCTGGTTTGCTCAAGCACGTTGCCAGTGTTGCGGAACTTCGGGAGCTGCAGCCGGACGGCGACGGGCAGCTCGTCTATGTGGACGGGTACACGCGGCGTGGCGATGGCGGTGGCAAGCTTGTTCGCTGGCAGTCGGACAGCCGCAGAGCGGATAACGGCGGGACGGTTCACGCAGCTTGTCAAGGCGGCGAGGGGCGATGGGAGACTGTGCATCAGGGCGTCGGGGATTTTCGCTGGTTTGGGGTATTGAGCCCGGAGCACAATGCCGACGATGCGTTGGACGCGATGGTGAACGATCCGGCCATCCACCGGGTGGAGGCGCGAAACGATTTGAATTTTGCCAGACGGCATCGGTTTCATCGCAGCGGGATTGAGCTTGATTTTGGCGGCCATAGGGTGACGACGGAAGGGATCGAGCGGAATACGAAGGATAATCCATTCGGGGCTGTGTTGTTTTTTCAGGGTCAGGCGACGGGGGAGAACCAGTCCGTTGTCCTGACGGAGGAGCTGCCGGAGCACACGGATGTGCTGGAGGTGGCGGATGCCGGGGCTTTTGCTGTGGAGGAGTGGTGGATCGCCCGCATCGGGAATCTTCCGGAAGGTGGAGCGCAGCGTGAGCTGGACTATTTGCTTCAGGTAACGGAGATTGTGGATGAGCGGCATGTGCGCGTGAATTACAAGCTGGGGTGGCCGCTGGCGGCGGGACGCGAAATCTCTTTTAAAAAAATGCAGCCCGTGTTCCGAAGTCATGTACGCAATATGCGCTTTGTCGGCGTGTCTGTGCCGGATAACGGCTCGACGACGGTGCGGCCGACCGAGGATTGGGACGGCATCGGCTCGCATCCCATTGCTTATGAGTTCGCGGTGTCGTGCGATGTCAGCGATGTGGAGGCGACGAAGGTGTTTTGGCCGGTCGTGGAGCGGCGCTACTGTACGCATTACGTGACGGAACGGTGCCGGCTGACGAATCCGGAGGAGGTGATCTGGGGCGGAACGGGCTATCTCACGCAGCAGCTCAACGTGCTGTACGCTCATGTACGGGATTGCCATACGAGCAATGCGCGGCATTTGAATGATTTTACGTGCGCGGCGTATGCGATGGTTGAGAACTGTCATGGCGACGGGGACGAGCACGGAACGTTCGTGACCCATGGTCAATTTGAGCACGACCTGACGTTTGTCGGGAACTCCGGCCTACTTTCGTTTGCGAACAGCGGAACGACGTGGGGGAACAGCGCAAAGCGGATTACCGTGAAAAAGCATGTGGCGTCCCGGGTCGTCGCTCACAAGTGCATCACCGACCTGACACTGGAAGATGTGCATGCGATCTGGCAGGAGGGGCTCGTGGACGCCGGGACGATCTGGGCGAACACGGACGGTCTGCACATGCGCGGCTGCACGGCCGAGACGATGCTGACGCTGTCGCAGAGCTCGGCGCGCTCGAAGCGGGCGAACGTGCTGGACGGCTGCGCGTTCGTCATGCAGCCCGGCGCCGAGCTGGCGCGCCTGCCAGGCAGCGCGCTGCCTGGTTTTGGGCCCGTGACGAGCGACGTCACGGTGCAAAACTGCCGGATCACGGGCCTCGACGGTAACGTGATCGGCAGCATTCGCAGCCTCGTGTTCATCAACACGTGGCTGTATGGGGCTTCGCCTGCGGCTCGGCCGCTGCAGGCGGGCTGCGCGGAAGTCCGCCTGCACGGCGGCGGCCTCGTGGACAGCGGAATCGCGCTCTGCGATTTCCGCGAGGGGGGTGCACCAGCGGCGGAGCAGACGCTGGTGGTCGACGGCGGCGCCGTTCTCCGCGGCACGAACGCGGAGAAGGCGCTGCTGCAAGGCGGCGGTGCGGGCCGCCTTGTGCAGTGGCGCATCGGCGCCTGCACGAGCGAAGCGGCAGGCGCCGATACGGCGCACTTTTGCCTGCAGGCGGGACGCCACCGCATGCGCGTGGTCGGCGCCGGCTTCGCAGGCGGCCGGTTCGACGTGGAGCCGGGCGCGCTGGAGCGCGGCTCCTATCTGTTCATGATGTCCTGCGTAGAGGAGGACGTCGACCGCTCTGCCCTGCCGGCCGAATGTGAAACGGTGCGGCACACGGCGGGGAATTTGCTGCTGCAGTAGGCTCCAACGGAGCCGCTCCAGGCGGAGTGGTCAAACTCCTGAGTAAAGGGGATAATGGCCGAAGCGGGGCGGACCAGCACATACGTCACTTGTGGCCAGGCCCGGGCTATCTCGCTACAAAGATGCAAAAAAGCAGGAATTTTCCCAAATCGCGCTCGATTTTTGGGAATGCCTGCGATTCAGCAGGTATTTTTGGCAGAATGGCCTCATTTGGGGCAAACTTGCCCAAAAAGCTGCTTAATCGCAGGTTTCTTTTTTAAAGTCCTTCGGTCCGGGGGGAATACCTGCAAATTCGCAGGAATTTCCCGTGGGAGCAGAAGTAGAAGCAGGAGCAGAAGCAGAAGAAGCAGGAGAATAGTTAGCTGGATGGGGGAAGGGGATTCGCAACAGTAGCAGTCTACTTACAGCATCATCATCGCACCCCAAAAAGTCGCAGTCTAGAAAAGTAGCATAATGAATATTGAAGAACATCGATCACACATCGAGGTTTCATCATAATTGAAATAGTTGCCTTTTTTCTGCTCGTGGTTTACATGAGTCACAAAGACCAATGACCTTTCCTAGCTCATCAGAATAAAAATAAAGTCGATTGAATTTTTTGCGACAATAAGTACAGGCCTGATACTTTGACTTACTACGATTCGAACTAAGTTTAACTACCTTGGACTTCTTAATTTTTTCACTATTTTTCTTTGTTCGTAGATATAAGATGAACGTCATTACAAGCACCAGAATCCCAATACAGACAATCCATGACATAATCATTCCCTCGCTTCATATTGTTTTCTTCGTAGTGTGATGCAAAAGAAACATACAGTCAAGGTAGGTAGGGCATTGAACACCGGCTGAATATTAAATGACTTGGAGGGCTAATATGCCAATAGCAAACACGATCCTTCAGTAGTGCTGCCAGCGGAAGAAACGCCGGTTAGAATGACATTTGATAAGGTTGAATCGATCGATGTAGCGATTTGGGCGCTTGAAGAAACAAAGAAAATGATGCTGGAGAAAGAGAACGCGACTGAATAGCGAAGGACATGGGAGGCATAACGATGGTTATGACTGAGGGTTATTATCGAAACCGTAAAGAGTTGCTGCAGAAGATGCTGAGGTTCTGAAAGAAAATGCGCGCTCGGTGGATAGTTGTAAACGTGAAGGCTCCGAAATAGGGAGATGTTGGTGCGGTAAATTTGGAACACCGACTGAGGATCATAACTAAGACCCCCATTTTAGAAGCGGAGGCCAATAGGTACAAACCTAATGTATTTTTTCTTTCCGGCGCAACCAGTTAATGTTTAAATCAAGGTCATTTTTATTACTTGCTCTATTTTGTGATATGACATCCGTAAGGTACTTAACAACTATAGGTATTAAAAGCATTACTAAAAATGACCCGGTATATGTCCAATTCGTTAGTTTATAAATACCCAAATGGACGAAAATCGGTTCACCAATGTAGGAGTTTAAAATTGAATAAATTACGGTCGCCAATAAAAAAGAACTCCATCGTGTGAACCACTGGTACACTAATGCGATTATGCTTGGAATAGCCAAAAAATTTACGGCATTGAGTCTAGCGCTGAACGGTAAGAATTCGTAAGGGTAAATCCACCTTCCCATATAAGTACCCGTTTCATCAAACGTTCCAACAATCGCCAAAGCAATTAAAAAAGCAACTGCGATGGTTGAGGTTCTTCTCCGATCTGCAAGTAAGATTAATAACCCAAATAAAACAAAGTTAAAAAGTAAAATGATCCACCAATTTGAAGTGAATAATTCATGGTTGTACCAATGACTTGTATTCAAAGTATTTAATTGAGATTGCATAGATTCCATTTCGTTTTGAGTCATCCTTCTAACCTCCGCGAAAATGCTGTTTTGTTAGATATATGAGCATTTTGCTCTTTAAATGGATAATTTATACAAACATTTATTAGGTAGGTGACAGAGGCGCAACAACGCCACACCAATTTCATCCCTTCCCATCCATCCGGAAATTCAGCCGATGCCTCTATAATTTGCTCCAGAAACGAACTTGATTCTATCCAATGTAACTATATCAGGTTGCCTGTAGGTTAGGAATAACCCAGCAGGAGCCTATTTTGCGTTACTTGAATGTTACTTAACATGACATTTAATTCCGAATATTAAATTATTCTCTATTTAAAGTCATATAACATAACATTGAAAACGATTCCAAAAATAAAAAATCGTTGACAGCCCACCCCAGCCTCTTTATAATGAAAAACATCAGAAACAAATCACAAAACGAAGTTAATGCACAATCGTGGTTTAAATTACAAATCAGAAGTAAATCAGAAAAGAGGTAGGGTTATGAAGGCAGTCAAAGGCATCAATGGCTCAGCGCAATTATTGGAGCTTCCCGACCCGAGCATGATTTCGCAATTCGTGAAGGTACGAACCCAGTTCTCTGTCGTGAGCGTTGGGACAGAGTTAATGATGATATCGAATAGCGGAGATGCGAATCTGGGGTATAGCGCCAGCGGCATCGTGGAAGAGGTTGGTGAGGGTGTTACGCACGTCGTGCCTGGACAACGTGTAGCTTGCTACGGCGTTCCCGCGCATCGGGAGGTGCTCCTGGTACCGAAGCACTTGGTCGTGCCGGTGCCTGACAATGTCTCCCAGCCCGAGGCCGCTTTTGTCGGTATCGGGGCGATCGCGATCCATGCGCTGCGCCAGGCGAATCTGAGTTTTGGCGAGACGGTTATCATCGCGGGGCTGGGCATTCTAGGTCAAGTGATCGCCCGCATCGCGCACGCCGCTTCTTACAAGGTCATTGGTCTCGAGCTCATGGAAGAGCGATGCCGCATTCTGGAGCAGATCGGTGCAAAAGCGTGCCGCACCCCCGAAGAATTGAAGCTGGCGATCGAAGCGGATCCCGCATGCAAGGGCGCAGATGCCGTTCTCCTTTGTGCCAGCAACCGAAAGTTTAGTATGATGGATGATGCCATAGGCTGGCTGCGGGATCGCGGACGCGTCGTCATTGTCGGGGATACCGGCACGGACTTCGATCGGGATTTGCTTTTTATGAAGGAAGCGAGTGTACACATTTCAAGGGCAGGCGGCCCTGGCCGCTATGAGGATACGTATGAGCAGCAAGGCGTCGACTATCCGATCGGTTTTGTCAGATGGACGGAAGGCCGCAATATGAGCGAGTTCATCCGCTTAGTTGCCGAGAAGCGTCTCGACATCCGCTCTTTGATTACGAATGAATGCATGATCGATGATTTGCCTTCGATGTATAAGCAGTGTTTTGACACACCGCAAGCCTCGATGGGAATCGTCGTTCGCTATTACCAGCCTGAACCCGCTCAGCCTGCACAATCCGCATCCTTTGGCACACGATAAAGGGGGTAAAGGATCATGGGAGCCAGCGCCAAACCGCTGACCGGCGATACGTTCGCCAAGAAACCGTTAGCAACACGTGTATGGAAAACGCTGCTTCGTTATAAGTGGCTGTACCTGCTTATGCTGCCGGGCATCGCTTACTACATTGTGTATCAATACGTACCGATGCTCGGGCTGATCATTGCTTTTAAAAAGTATAATCTCATGAAAGGCATGTGGGGCAGCGATTGGGTCGGATTCGATAACTTCCGGGTGATTTTCGCTTCGCCGGAATTCCCAAGTCTGGTGCGAAATACGCTTCTGATCTCTTTGTACCGCATCCTTTTTAATATGCTGCCGGACGTGATGCTGGCGTTGATTTTAAATGAAATTCGCTCGCCCTGGTTCAAAAGAGTTGTCCAAACGATAACGTATGGTCCTCATTTTCTATCATGGATTATCGTGTATGGCCTTGTCTTCTCGTTCTTTGCGCCTGGTGCCGGGCTCGTGACAACGCTATTCCGTGATATGGGTTGGGGTAATCTCGATATTTTGCAGAATTCGGAGTATTTCCGGACGCTGCTGGTGTCCTCGGATATTTGGAAAAGCACGGGCTTCGGCGCCATCATCTACTTAGCTGCACTGGCCTCCATCAATAACGAGCTGTATGAGGCTGCGGTTGTGGACGGGGCGGGGCGCTGGCGGCAAATGTGGCACATTACCCTCCCGGGTATCCGCGAAGTATTTATTTTGCTCCTGATTCTACGGATCGGTCATATTATGGATGCCGGCTTCGAGCAGGTGTACATCTTCCTGAATGCTCGCGTCTATGATGTCGGCGACATTCTAGATACGTGGATATTCCGGCGAGGCATCGAGCAGATGGAGTTCAGCGTGCCGGCTGCGATGGGTGTTTTCAAATCCGTCATCGGTCTCGTGCTTGTCGTCGGGGCCAATAAGCTGGCCAAAAAAGTCGGCGGATCCGGCATCTGGTAAAGGAGGCATCGACCATGGCATTCGTACTCAAAAAAACAAAATCCGACCGCGTCGTAGATGCCGTTCTGTATACCGTGCTCGGGCTGTTCTGCCTGGCAACCTTGTTTCCAATTTACTTCGTGTTCGTCATGTCGGTCACGCCGTATACGGAAGTGCTCAAGAATGGCGGCTTCGTGATCGTTCCGCATTCCGTGACGTTCGAAGCGTTTAAAACGATTTTCTCCAGCAACACAGTACCTAAGGCGCTTCAAGTGACGGTTTTTCTCGCCGTCGTCGGAACGGCTTGCAATCTGGCGGTAACGACGATGCTCGCATATCCGCTGTCCAAAAAGTTCCTGCCAGGCCGCAACGTCGTCCTGATGGGCATTGTGTTCACGATGCTGTTCTCGGGCGGGATTATCCCGACCTATTTGACGGTCAAAGCGACCGGATTAATGAACTCCATTTGGGCGCTGATTATTCCGGGACTTGTGTCTTCCTTTAATATCCTGATTATGAAGACGTTTTTTGAAGGGTTGCCGCATGAGGTGGAAGAGGCCGCCAAGGTGGACGGCTGCGGGGACATTGCCACGCTGCTTCGCATCGTGCTTCCGCTTTCACTTCCGATTATGGCGACGCTCGGCTTATTCTACGGGGTGAATCACTGGAATGCGTACTTCGGCGGGGTCATGTATTTGAATGACCGCTCGCTGTATCCGCTGCAGGTTGTGCTTCGCAATATGATCGTCTCGCCGGCCGTCTCGCAAGAGCTTGCGGTTCCGCAATCCGCGCTGAACACGCTCCCGCCGGAAACCATCAAGATGGCGACCGTTGTCGTCGCGATTGTCCCTGTGCTGGTGGTGTACCCGTTCTTGCAGAAATATTTTGTTAAAGGCATGCTGCTCGGCGCCGTGAAGGGATGACCCTTGGCGGCCCCGGTTCGGCAGGGGGAAGCGTGATCCGCTTATTTTATCCGGGGAGGTGACGGGCTGGAAGGTTTCGCATAACGGCAGACCGGCGCTGCAGTCCGATTCAGACAGAGGCAATTGTGCGCTATGTAATGTTTCATGATCATACTTATTCAGACAACGAACAGGGAGGTCTTTTAAATGAAAACGTTATCAAAAGTAGCTATCTCACTGGTGGCATCCTCGCTCATGCTCAGCGCATGTTCGGATTCCAAGGAGGAGTCGAAGTCGTCGACAACCCCGGCTAATTCTGCTGCAACATCTGCCAACCCGGACGCGAAGAAAGAAAAGCTTGACCTGAAATGGATGGTCATCGCCGATGCCAGCGCGCAGCTGCCTGCGGCTGACAAGGATTTTGTGAAAAACGTCATTGAAGAGAAGTTCAACGTCAAGCTGAATTGGACGTATTTGCCGAACGGGCAGGATTACACGACCAAGCTGAACACGATGATCGCGTCCGGCGACATTCCCGATGTCTTTTATGCGGACGGTATTTCTTCCAATAACTATATTCGCGACGGTGTGGCCCGTGATCTGACGGGGATCGTGACGCCGGCGAAAATGCCGAACTACTTCAAGTACTGGGTGACCGAGGCCAACCTCAAAACGTATCAAGTGCAGGGCGCCTTCAAGCGCGCACCGGTGCCGTATGAAACAAACTACTACCGTACGTTCTACATTCGGAAAGACTGGTTGGATAAGCTTAATCTGAAAATGCCGACGAATTACGACGAGCTCGTCAATGTGATGAAAGCCTTCACGTTCAACGATCCGGACGGCAATGGCAAAAACGATACGTACGGCTTTACGGCGGCGGGCAGCGGTACCAGCGTGTCGATGGATTTTCCAGAATTCCTGAAAAATGGCTTTGTCGGTGACACGTATGTGGATAGCAACGATCAATTTATCGATGTGCGTACCGACATTCGCATGCAAGGTGTGCTGGATGATATTAAAAAGCTGCTTGATCTGAAAGTCGTCGATCCGGACTGGTTCCTGAACAAATATGGCCAGCATTTTGATAAGGCGGCGCAAGGCAAAGCGGGCATCGTCATCGGCCAAGGGCGCGACCTCGCGTTTGACAATAACCCCGCAGGCCTGCAAATGAAGTCCAAGCAAGCGGGTCAAACGACTGCCGATTGGGAGCCGTTCCATCCGTGGGAGAAGACGGGCACTTGGGTCGAAACGATCCCTGGCAATCCGTTTATGATTTCCTCGAAATCGTCTGACGCCAAAGTGCAGCGTTCCATCGAAATTCTTGACTGGCTCGCCGGCGAAGAAGGGTTCCTGCTGACGCGCTACGGCAAAGAAGGCGTGGACTACAAACGCAGCGGCAATAACATTGAAGTGAATCAAGAGGCGTACAAAAAAGACGTGACCGACAACAACAACTTCCTGGAAGTGTACGGCTGGTTCACACCACGTAAACCGGAAGTATACGGACTGAACGTCATCGATCCGAACATCACAGAGCGCGACAAGAAGATCATCGAGAAAATTAATTCCTATAAAATACTCCCTTCCGTTGGCACAGCGCTGACGGTGAAGGAAGGCATGGATTTGGCGGCGATGCGCAAACGGATGAATGAGCTGCATGTACAAATCCTGTTCAAAGACAAGGACGCATCGAGCTGGCCGCAATACCGTCAAGAAATTATGACTAAATTCGGCGGCAAAGCGATTTTTGACAACTATGCTGAGCTGGCAACCGCAGCGAAAGGCAAGCCGATCAAGTTCAAATCCGACAACTAGGCGTTCGTTCCAAAGTCTAGGGAAAACCAAGTCAGGCTGGCAAGTTCCTCTTGCTCGCCGGTCTGACTGTTTCGTTATCCCTTTTTTCGCTCACAAAGGAGGTTGTTGACGTGCGATTGCGAGGAAAAAGAGCGTGCATTACCGGCAGCGCCCGCGGAATTGGCCAAGGCATCGCTGAGACGTTCCTGCAGGAGGGCGCGCATGTCGTCCTGCTCGACTATCGGGCGGATGAGCTGGCGCACACAGCGGAGCGGCTGCGGGAAGCTGCCCGCGAGCGGGGAAGCGATGCCGAGGTCGCGACAGTCGTCTGCGATCTCAGCGTGCCGGCGCAGGTGGAGCAGGCGGCCGAAGCGGCATGGCGCTGCTTCGACGGCATCGACCTGCTCGTGAACAATGCCGGCATCGCCCAGCGCGAGCCGTTCGTCGACATCCCGCTGGCGCGCTGGGAGAAAATCATCGACGTCAACCTGAACGCGACGTTTCAGCTTAGCCAGTGGATGGCGAGAGGTATGATCGCCGAAGGCATTTCCGGCACTATCGTCAATATGGCGTCGAAGAACGGCCTTGCTGGCAGCGCTGTGCTGGCGCATTACAACGCCTCGAAAGGCGGCGTTGTGCTGCTGACGCAGTCGATGGCGGTGGATCTTGCCCCATACGGCATCCGCGTTAACGCGGTGGCGCCGGGGTTCATCGACACGCCGCTCGATCGCGAGCTGAAGGAGCAAGCGGCGGGGACGCTGCAGCTGACGACGCGCACGCCGATGCGCAGATTGGGGAGCATACAGGAGGTCGCGAATGCGTTCTTGTTCCTGGCATCCGACGAAGCTTCCTATATCACCGGCACGACGCTAGTCGTCGATGGCGGCCATCTGGCGAACGCGTGCGATTTGTAGAGGAACAGAACACATCCAGAGGAGGACTTGCAGCCATGTCAGAGCAAGATGATCGCTCGGAGCGGGGAGGACAGCGCCGGGGGGAAGCTTTTTTTAACGATACCGGGCTGTGGGGGTTTATTCACCGCTCGTTTACGAAATCGATGGGCTACACGGACGACGATTTGAAAAAGCCGGTGATCGGCATTTGCAACACGTTCAGCGAGCTTAATAAATGCCATTCTCACTTTCGGGAGCTGACGGAGTATGTCAAGCGTGGCGTGTGGCAGGCTGGCGGGCTGCCGATGGAATTCCCGACGATTTCCATTGGTGAACCGTATGTGAAGCCAACGACGATGCTGCTGCGCAACCTGATGGCGATGGACACCGAAGAAATGATCAAAGCGCATCAGATTGACGGCGTCGTCCTCATCGGCGGCTGCGACAAAACGGTGCCGGCCCAGCTCATGGCAGCCGTCTCCGCCAATATTCCGGCGATTGTGCTCACCGGCGGGCCGATGCTGAACGGCAAGCTGAATGGCCGGACGCTCGGCGCCTGTACAGATTGCTACCAGTTTACCTTGGAGCATAAAGCGGGCAACATCACCGACGAGCAGCTCACCGTCGCGGAAAATGCGATCTGCCGCAGCGACGGTCACTGCATGGTGATGGGCACGGCCTCCACGATGGCGGCGATTGCCGAGGCGCTCGGCATGGCTTTGCCCGGCTGCGCCGCCATCCCGGCGCCGGATTCAAGACGCCGGCATATGGCGGAGCTGACCGGTAAGCAGATCGTTGAACTCGTCCACCGGGACATCCGGCCGAGAGACATCATTACCCCCGAATCGATCGACAATGCGATTCGGGTGACGATGGCGTGCGCAGGTTCCACCAATGCGATCATCCATCTTGTGGCGATTGCCGGTCGGCTCGGCTACCGGCTGCCATTGGAACGCTTCGACGAGATCAGCGCGACGACGCCGTTTATTTTGAATGTCCGTCCATCCGGCAAGTACCAGATGGAGGAGTTTTTTGAAGCGGGGGGCGTACCCTCGCTCATGAAGGAAATCGAGCCGCTGCTGCATGGCGGCTGCCTGACGGTCACGGGCGGCACCGTGACCGAGAACTTGCAGGGCGTGCTCGTGCCGGACCGCGAGCTCATCTATCCGCTTGCGGCGCCGATCGCCCCGCAAGGCGGTATCGCCGTACTTCGGGGCAACTTGTCCCCGAACGGCGCGCTGATCAAGCAGACGGCGGTGTCGCCGCATCTGCGCAAACATACCGGACGCGCCGTCGTGTTCACCTCGCCGGCCGATCTGAACGCGCGCATCGATGATCCGGACCTGGACGTGGACGAGAACAGTGTACTCGTCCTCCAGAACGCAGGTCCGAAGGGCGCGCCGGCGATGCCGGAAATCGGCCAGATTCCGATTCCGAAGAAGCTGCTGCTGCGCGGGGTGCGCGACATGGTGCGCATCTCCGACGCCCGCATCAGCGGCACGTCGTACGGCACGCTGATCGTGCACGTCGCGCCGGAAGCGGCGATCGGCGGTCCGCTCGGCCTCGTGCGCGACGGTGATCTCATCGAGCTCGACATCGACGGCCGCAAGCTGGAGCTGCACGTCGACGAGGCGACCCTCCGCGAGCGGAGCGCGCAGTGGCAGGCGCCGCCGCCGGCGTACGATCGCGGCTATGGCCTGCTGTTCCTGGAGCGGGTGCTCCAGGCGGACGAGGGCTGCGATTTTGATTTTCTGCTGCCCCCTGAGCTGCGAAACACCAAGTGAAGACAGACTGCACTTATCTCTTAGATGATAAAGGAGCTGTGACACGATGTTCTTCCAGAGTGAAGAGAAAGATAGCCAAGCCAATACGAAAATGAGCCGCCGCAAAATGCTCGCCGCCCTCGGCGCGACCGGCGCGATGCTGGCAGGCAATGCCATTGCGCCGCATGTGGCTTCGGCCGACAACGATTTCGGCAAGGGCGGCGGCGCCAGCGGCATCGAAGATCCCGTGCAAAGCGTGAGCAGCGTTGCCGAACTGAAGGCGATCCCCCTGGGTCAGCTTTACGATGGTCTGTATGTGTTCGTCGCCGGCTACACTGCCGCAGGGGACGGCGGCGCGAAGCTCGTTCGCTATGTCGCTGGCAGTACGAAGGCGGACAACGGCGGCACCGTGCACAAGCCGGTGAAAAACGGCCAGCCACGCGACAAGGTCGACGATAAAGGGCGTAAGCCGGATCGGGGCGACGGCGCGTTCGAGGTCGTCCACAGCGGCGTCGGCGACCTGCGCTGGTTCGGTATTTTCGGCGCTAACGTTAATGCGGATGATGCGCTGGATGCGCTCGTGGGCGACCCTGCTTTTTATCGCGTGGAAGGGCATTCCAACCTGAACTTCGTGCGACGCCACGTGTATCACCGCAGCGATATTGAGGTTGATTTTCACAACTACACGGTGACGACTGAGGGGATTGAGCTGAACACGCTGGATAACCCGTTCGGCGCGGTAATGTTCTTTCAAGGTGTGAAAAACACGTCCGTGACGCAAACCGTGACGCTCAGCGAGGATATTCCCGAGTATTCGGATATTTACGAAGTGGCGAATTCGTCGATGTTCGAGGTGGACAGTTGGTGGCACGCGCAGATCAAGAACAATGCCGCCGGCAGTGCGCAGCGGGAGCTGGATTATCTCGTCAAGGTGACGGAAGTGTTCGATGGGACACATATAAGGCTGAATTATAAATCCGGCTGGCTGCTCGCCAAAGGCCGCTCCATTACGTATACCCGGGTGAATCCGGCTTTTCGCTGCAACGTGCGCAATATGAATTTCGTGGGGATTCCGGTGCCGCCGAACGGCACGAGCGTAAGGCCTTTCCCGACGTGGGATCAAATGGGCTCGAACCCGGTGGCGTATGAATTTGCGGTCGAATGCGATGCTTCGGGCATAAAAGCGACGAAGGTGTTCTGGCCGGTCGTGATGCGGCGCTATAACACGCATTATGTGACGGAGCGCTGCCAGCTCATGAATCCGGAGGAGCGCGACTGGGGCGGCACCGGCTACATGACGCAGCAGATCAACGTGCTGTACGGTCATATCCGCGACTGCAATACGAGCAATGCGCGGCATTTGAACGATTTTACATGTGCGGCTTATTGCATGGTGGAGAACTGCCACGGGGACGGTGACGAGTACGGGCCGTTTGTGACGCATGGACAATTTGAGCATGATTTGACGTATATTGGGAATTCGGGCTTGCTATCGTTTGCGAACAGCGGGACGACGTGGGGGGACAGCGCCAAACGGATCACCGTGAAAAAGCATATCGCCTCGCGCATCGTCGCGAACAAACGCTTGACCGATCTGACCTTGGAGGATTGTCATGCGGTGGTGACGTACACGAGGCCCGGCGTGAAAATGGCGAATTCCGGCTCCATCTGGGTCAATATGGACGGCCTGCAGATGCGGGGCTGTACGGCGCAGGAGATGGTCACGATTTCCAAAGGCTCCTCCCGGGGCAAAAGAAAAAACATCATCGACAGCTGCTCGTTCGGCATGCTGGCGGGCTATGAGCTGGCCCGACCGATCCGGTCGGGGACGACGCAGGTCGGCTATACGCCGAGCAATGGCGAGCTCACGATTTTGAATAGTGAATTTACCGGTGTTGTGGACGTGAATTTGGGGAGTATCAATAAGCTGAGCCTGATCAATACTTGGTTTAAAGGTGTTCCCGGTGTAGGCGGCACCGTCAAGGTTGGTACGCGTGAAATCGTCATGCAGGGCGGCGGCCTCGTCGACTGCTGCCTGCTGTTCACGGGCGCTTGGGACAAAGTTGGCGACGTCAACAATGCGCAAGGCAAGCCCGATCAATGGGTCACCATTGATGGTGGCGCCGTGTTCAGCGGGGTGAACCCGGAGAAGGCGTATTTGAAAAGCGTCGATCCGTCCAATGTGATCACCTGGAAGTTCGGCAACTGCACGAGCGCGGCCTCGTCTGCGGACACGATGCATTTTGGCTTGCAGGGCGGGTTGCATAAGCTGAAGGCGGTCGGTTCTCATTTTGCAGGCGGGAAGTATGGTGTGGACGTTGCGTTTGGTGGGGCCGCGTATTTCTACATGGCGTCCTGTGTGGAAGAAGGCGTGAATCGCGCGATGCTGCCGGCGGAATCCGCTACGGTGAGGCATTTGGAAGGTAATTTGCTACTGCCGTGACGTTGGGCGATCGGGCTGGGTTGGGGTAGTAGAAATTTCAAGTTGACACGGCCTCCTGGGTACATTGACATGGGCTGGTGGATGGTTGCTATAATGGACAATAAAGTCAATGTATCGGAACGAAGAGAGGTTAGCGAATGGAGAAAAGATCAACGCGCAGTTCGTCCCGCACACGGTTAAGCGAGCTTGTCAGCACGCTGCGGGAGGATATTTTAACCGGGAAGCGGCCGGTCGGCGATTATTTGCCCTCCGAGAAAACGTTCGCCACGGACTACAACTTAAGCAATCAATCGGTGCGCAAAGGGCTGGACATTCTGGTCGCCGAAGGGCTGATTGAGAAAATCCCGCGTGTCGGCACGAAAGTTGTCGGCGCTTCCGAAGGCGCTTTCGTGACCGTGAAGCTGGGTTTTCACAGCTCAGTGACGAACGAGGCGGATATTCACCGGCTGCTGGCGACGTTTCAGAAGGAAAACCCGCACATCCGGGTGCAGGCAGTGCCGACCTCCTCGACGAAATACAGCTATATCAGCGAATATTTGTCCAGCGGCATTCTGGATGTGGTGATGATGAACGTCACGAACTTTCAGGAGTGCGTGGAAGCCGGCGATACCGGCATGCTCGAGCCGCTGGAGCGCAATAAGGAGATCTACTCCTTTTTGTCAGACGGTTTTGCGGCGGAGGGCACGCAGCTTGTGCAGCCGTTCATTTTCTCGCCGCTCATTCTGTGCTACAACCGGGAGCATTTCCGGGAAGCGGACCTGCCGGAGCCGGACAGCTCCTGGCAGTGGAAGGACCTCATCGACTACTCGTCGAAGCTGGCGATTCCGGGCGAACGGCTGGGCTTCCACTGCGACTTGTACTCCTCGAACCGCTGGCCGCTCTTGCTGCTGCAGACGGGGAAAAAGTTCGAGCGCTACGAGGACGGCCGCCTGAAGCTGGAAGGCACGGCGATGATGGATGCGCTGCGCTACTGCGGCGAAATGCGGCACAGCATTCCGTCTTTGCTGGAAGGGGTGACCACCGGCGAGTCGGAGCTGCTGCTGGCGAAAGGCAAAGCCTCGATTATCATGACGAGTTACTTCTATTTAAACTATTTGCTCGGCGAGCGGCTGTCGTTCGACATTGCGCCGGTGCCGCACTTAGGCACGCCGATTACGATGCTGCTGAACACCGGGCTTGCCGTGAACCGGCAATCGCAGGTGAAGGACGCGGCGGTCAAGCTGGTGGAGTTTTTGACGGGGTACCAGGCGCAGCTGTTTGTACGTCAGCACACGTATACGCTGCCTGCCCGCAAAGCGGCGGCGGAATGGGTCGGCGACGAGAAGCGCTACCGCCCGTCCCGGTTCTCGCTGTTCCGCGAGACGATTCCGGGCTTCCGCTACTTCACCGACTTGGCGATCAGCGCCAGCGAGCTGGCCGACATCAATCAGGAGCTCAAGATGTACTGGGCAGGCCTGGAGACGGAAGAGGCGCTGTGTGCGCAGATTGAGAAGAGGCCGGTTGTGGAGACGATGTAGCGGTGTGGATGGCTCGGAGATGAGGGAGCGGTTGGGATGGTGCTGGGAGCAGCTGTGAGATGCAAGGCGGATGGTAGAATCCCGTCGGCGGGAAGCAGACGATGTTCCTCCAATGGGATGTGGCCCGACTCAACGGGGCTGCGATTGCACCCAGCCAATGCGGGGAGGCATGTGTAACTATGGCCAGCGCTCATGCCATGCGCCCCGGCTTCAAGCCAACGCCGTTAGGCACGTGGAACTTCGCTTCGCGCTCATGCCATGCGCCCCGGCTTCAAGCCAACGCCGTTAGGCATGTGGAACTTCGCTTGGCGCCAAGGCCAAGCGCTCCCCAACGCCGAGGTTTGCAGGGAAGCAGCAGGCCGATTCCTGCAATTAGGCAGGAATTTCCCGCCGAATTGCTGGTTTTAGCAAAATGCCTGCGCAAAGGCAGGTTTTTGGGGCGGATCGGCCCCAGATCCGAGTTTTTGCCTGAAATGCCTGCCAAATCGCAGGAATTTCTTACAAACATGCGGGTAAGAAGGGAATTCCTGCTTTTTTGCAGGCTTTGACGCTCGATCCTAACATACCCCTCCAGGTACTATATCTGGACGCTCAGCGGTGACCAATCAGCCCCTTGCCTACTTAATCGAATGGTGGGGCGCGCATTGCTTCACCAGCGCATGGCGCTGGGGCGGCGAGAGTTATCGCGCACGTATTCCGCTTGAATGCTGCTAACGAGCGTGACGTTGCTCCGAGCACCCAGGCAATAGTTATTACTGTTTCGCAGACGTTATATTTTTCCGTAATGACGCGCAGAAACCTAATTATCCGCACAACGACGCATATAACAAGCATCAGCCTCGCGCGACCGCGATTCCTTAACGAATCGCGATCAGCAAGGGGTTCTTTCCCCATGCCTTGAAACGGCATGGCACCTGATGAAAGGCGGGATCTACGATGATTTTTGACTGCCATACGCATTTATTTCTGCCCGGCCAGACGAGCGGGCCGTTCCGCGCGGCCGTGAAGCGCAGCTGGGGCGAGCACATGGACATTATCGCGACGGAAGCGCAGCACGAGGCGAATATCCGCCCGTTCGACGGGGCGATTGTGCTCGCCTTCGACGCACCGGCGACCGGCATCGCTGTGCCGAATCAAACGGTCGCGGAGTATGTGGCCACGGCGCCGGGCAGGCTGTTCGGCTTCGCCAGCGTCGACCCGAATCGCCCGAACGCGGCTGGGCTGCTCGAGGAAGCGATCAAGGAATACGGGCTGCAAGGCTTGAAGCTGGGCCCGATTTATCAAAACTTTTACCCGACCGATCAGCAGCATTTCGAACTCTACGCCAAAGCCGCGGAGCTGAACCTGCCGATTCTGTGGCATCAAGGGACGTCGTTCGTGCCGGAGGGCTACCTCGACGCCTCACGCCCGGCGTTCCTCGACCCGATTGCGCGGGCGTTCCCGCAGCTCAAAATGATTATCGCCCACATGGGCCATCCCTGGGTGGATGAATGCATTTCCGTCGTCCGCAAAAACGTCAACATGTACATGGACTTATCCGCGCTTGGCTCGCGGCCGTGGCAGTTTTACAATGCACTCGTGTCGGCGATGGAGTACGGCGTGACGCACAAAATCCTGTTCGGCTCCGACTTCCCGTTCTTCACGACCCAGGGGATGATTGACGCGACGCGGAACATCAATCATTTGGTGGATGGCACGAACTTGCCGCGCATTCCCGAGCACATCATCGAAGACATCATTCACCGCAACACGCCGGACATTCTCGGGTTAACCTAATCTCACTTCGAACAAGGAGGCACTCCAATGTCTAAAAATATAGAGCTTTACGAAGAATCCAAGCTGTACGCGCCGGGCGGCGTGCATACGTCGATCCGCAATGTGAACCCGATGAAGGTGTTTACGAAAGGGGAAGGCGCCTACATGTACGATGCTGAAGGCAAAAAATACATCGACTACCAGGCGGCGTTCGGCCCGATTATTCTGGGACACAGCCATCCGTATGTGAACCGTAAGGTGATTGAAGCAATCGAGCGGACGGATTTGTACGGCGTCGGCTGTACGGATCTGGAAGTGGAGCTTTCCCGCAAAATCTGCCAGCACGTCCCCTCTGCGGAGCAGGTGCTGTTCTGCAACTCCGGCTCGGAGGCGACGTACCACGCGATCCGCTTAACGCGCGCGATCACCGGCCGCACGAAGCTGATCAAGTTCCAGGGCTGCTACCACGGCTGGCACGACTATGTCGCCCGCAACATGCTGAGCGCCTGGGATATGATTGGCAAGCGCGATCCGGGCTCCGCGGGCATGATGGACGAAGCGATCGACAATACGCTGATCTGCACCTACAATGACTTGGACGACGTGGAGCGGACGTTCAAGGAAAATCCAGGGCAGATCGCGTCCCTGATCGTGGAGCCGATCCCGCACAACATCGGCTGCATCATGCCGCAGCCAGGCTTCCTCGAAGGGCTGCGCGAGCTGTGCACGAAGTACGGCGCCCTGCTCATCTTCGATGAGGTGATTACCGGCTTCCGCCACAGCATCGGCGGATTCCAAAAAGTCGCCGGCGTGACGCCGGACCTGACCACGATGGGCAAAGCGATGGCGAACGGCTACCCGATCGCCGCGGTGGCAGGCAAGCGCGAATATATGCAGCGCTTCAATACGTATCCGGGCGGCGACGTCTGGTTCGCCGGCACGTACAACGGCCATGCGGTCGGCACGGCCGCCTCGATTGCAACGCTCGAGATGATGGAGAACGAGCCGGTGCATGAGCACATTTTCCGCTTAGGGGAGAAAATGCGTTCCGGCATTCGCGCGATCCACGAGCGGCTTGGCATTAAGGCCTACGTCGCGGGCTTCGGCTCGGTGTGGACGACGTATTTTATGGAGACGGAACCGAAGCATTATGCGGAGCTGCAGCAGAATGATGCCGATCTGTACGTGGCGTACCGCAGAAAGCTGATTGATAAAGGGATTTTCAAAATGCCGATGAATATTAAACGTAACCATATCTCGTACAGCCATACGGATGAGGATGTTGAGAACACGCTGGACATCATTGAGAGTGTGCTGAAGGAACTTATCGTGAAGTAGGAACAGGAGGGTAGTAGCTCATGAAAATTGTAACATTTGAAGTGCAAGGGACATACCGTCTGGGCGTGGTAAAAGAGCAGGGCATCATCGACGTGCTGGCTGCGCATGCGGTTGAGGGAGCCGATCCAGCTACGCCGGTCACGGTGCAGCAGCTTTTGGAGGGCGGCGCTCCTGCGCTCCTCGCTTTGCAGGAACTCGCCGAGCGCGCGCTGGCGCCCGGGCAAGACTATGCTTCCTATCTGCTGGAGGAAGCGCAACTGACCCTCGGCCCCTGCGTCACGCCGCCGGGCAAAATCATCTGCGTCGGCCTGAACTACCGCCGCCATGCAGAAGAAACGAATGCGCCGATTCCGCAGTCGCCGATTCTGTTCAACAAGTTCAGCAACGCACTTGCTGCGCATGGGGAAGACGTGCCGCTGCCGCGCACGTCGGAGAAAGTCGATTACGAGGCGGAGCTCGCCATCGTGATCGGCCGCAAGGCGAAGTATGTCAGCCGCGAAGAAGCGTTGGGCTACGTGTTCGGCTACTGCAACGCGAACGATCTGTCCGCGCGCGATCTGCAAATGCGCACATCGCAGTGGCTCCTTGGCAAAACCTGCGACAAGTTCGCGCCGATCGGGCCGTATCTGGTAACGGCTGACGAGGTAGGCAATCCGAACGACTTGACGATTCGGACACGGGTCAACGGCGAAGAGCGGCAAAACTCGAACACGTCGGATATGATTTTCCACTGTGACGAGATCATCTCGTACCTGTCCCAGCACATGACGCTGGAACCGGGAGACATCATCTTGACGGGGACGCCGGAAGGCGTTATGCTCGGCTATCCGCCGGAGAAGCAGGTCTATTTGAAGGACGGCGATGTTGTGACCGTTGAAATTGAAAAGCTGGGCGCGCTGACGAACCGCATGGTAGCGGAGTAGGCGAACTGACATCAAGAGGGCTGCCCTGCGGGGCAGCCTTTTAAGCGTGAGACGTCTGTGAATGCTACCGCTTTTGAGAAAGAGAACAAAAATTTTACCCAGCAATCCTACCAGGGATTTACATGTAATATAAGATTATATATGATAAACATATATCCTAATAATGAGGTGCTGCTATGCCTGTCTATCAACGTCTGTCCTACTTGCTCGATGCCAAAGATCCCGTCTGGCCCGGCAATCCGAAAGTCGAATTTGCGCAGTACTCTTCGATTCCGAAGGGGGATACCTGCAACGAGTATCGCATTACGCTGTTTAACCACTTCGGCTCGCATATGGATTCCCAGAAGCATGTCTACGATAATGGCCTAACACTGTCAGACATGAGCATCGATGCCTTCGTCTACGATCGCCCGCTGCTCTTGGACATTCCCAAGTCCTACGGCGAGCTCGTGACTGCCGATGAACTGCGCGCTTACGAAACTGAGCTCAAGCAGGCGGATCTCTTGCTGATTCGCAGCGGCTTCGCGGAGAAGCGATTGGTCGATCCTCAAGGCTACTCGGAACGCGGGCCGGGTGTGAGCGAAGAAGCCTGCCGCTACTTGGCCGAGGAATGCCCTGAGCTAAAAGGCGTAGCCCTGGACTGGCTGTCGCTGTCCTGCTTCATGCTCAAGGAAGAGGGGCTTCGCGCGCATTTGCAGCTTCTGAATCCTGAACGGAAGGTTCCGATGGTCATCATTGAAGATTTGACGTTTGAAGGGGTTGCGGCTGACCGGCTGCGCAAAGTGACGGCGCTTCCGTTGCTTGTGGCGGGTGTCGACAGCGGGCCTTGCCAGGTTGTTGCCGAGCTGGAGGATTAGTAGAGGAGGGAGCGTATGGCAAAAGCGTTTGACGGCTCTAAAGTGAACGCAACCCGACTTACGTCCGCCTCGCTGTCGGAAACGACGGCGCAATATATTATGGATGCGATTCTGGAAGGCAAAATCAGCCCCGAGGAGCCTTTTCCATCGCAAAACCAGCTGTGTGAGTCGTTCGGCGTCAGCCGCACGGTCATTCGTGAAGCGACGCAAATTCTGGTGTCGCGCGGCATTTTGGACGTGCAGCACGGCAAACGCATCACGATTCGCCCGCCTTCCCATGACAAAATGGCGGAGTCGGTGTTGATTGCTTTTAAAAGAAACCATGTCTCTGTCTTCGATGTGCATGAAGTGCGCAAATTGCTCGAGGTTGAAGCCGCCGGGCTTGCGGCGAAGCGGGCTACTGAGGCGGATCTCGTCCGCATGGAAGAATGTCTGACGATTATGGAGAAGCACTATAGTGAAAAGAAAGGCTACGCGGACGCGGATGTCGACTTTCATAAGGCGATTGTGGCGGCAGCGAAGCAGCCGGCGCTTGAGATGGTGTTGAACTCGCTGGCGGACTACCTGTATGAGAGCCGAGTGCTCTCTTTTCGCGGGATGGAGAATATGGCGCGGGTGATGGGTGCGCATCACGCGATTTTACAGGCGATCCGGAATCAGATTGAGGCGGATGCGAGGGAAGCGATGGCGCGCCATTTGCAGGAAACGGAAGCGGACTTGCTGCACATCTATCAATGAAGAAGGCTGCCCTACGGGGCAGCCTCTTTCTATTCTTCTGGCGTACTCTACGCCAGCAGCTTCAAAAACTCACGCATAAAGCCCGGCAAATCCGGCCATGCGTGTCCGCTCACCAGCTTGCCGTCCACGTGCAGCGTGTCTGTTGTATAGGTCGCGCCGAGGGACTCGACGTCCAGGCGGCAGGCGTTGTAGGCCGTCATGGTGCGGCCTTCGAAGATGCGGCTGTCTTTGAGCGCAGCAAAGACTTGCGCCCCGTGGCAGATCGCGCCGATCGGCTTGTCTGCCTCAATAAAATGGCGAAGAAGGCGCGGCACGTCTTCGCTTCCGCGAATGTATTCCGGCGCGCGCCCGCCGGGAATGATCAGACCCGCATACTCGCTCGGGTCCACATCCGCAAAGGCGATATGCGAAGGGAGCTGGTGCGCCGGTTTTTCCGTATACGTTTCCCAATCCTCCACGAAATCGTGAACGACGGTGCGAAGCACTTTTTTCGTAGGTGAAGCAATCACCGCATCGTACCCTTCCTCTAATACACGGAAGTAAGGGTAATAGATTTCCAGCACTTCGGCAGCATCGCCGGTTAGAAGCAGAATCTTTTTGGACATGGCAGACAATCACTCCTTGGAAATAATTAGGAATCCAACCTTCATTATGACGAACCCTTTCGGGCTTGTAAACGGGTGGAAAATGGGAGGTATTGTCGAATCTTTTGCAAGAACAATGACTATAGCTACTCAATCAGCGGATTTTCGCCAACCAAGCGGACTTTTTCCCGTAACCCGTTTAAAGGCCGTCGCAAAGTGCTGACTGGATGCGTAGCCTAGGGCTGTTGATATGGCAAGCACGGAATGCTTCGTTCCGCTTAAAAGCTCACAGGCGTATTTGATGCGCTGCCGTTCCAAATAGGCCATAGGAGAAAACCCGGTGTATTGCCGGAAAGTGCGCATAAAATGCGAGGGACTGATATGCGCAATCTCTGCCATTTCTTCGACCGATGGCCGCCAGACGGGATCCTCCGCTGACCTGTGAATCAGCGCATCGAACTGTCGCAGAAGGTCGGCTGAGATCGCTTCGGCCGGTTGAATAGGCTGTACAATATGCAGAAGAACCTCAAGCAGAGCCTGGCGGATGAGCGTCTGTTGCAGAGCGCTGGTGGACATAAGCGCTCTTTGGAGACGCTGCAAAGCACTGACAGGCTGTACGCCGATCTGGACTATGCGCGGGAGATGCTCCAGCATAAGGCGCAGTGCAGCGACTTCGGCGGCAGGAAGGCACATCCAGTTCTCGCCCGCAGGCGGCGTCAGCATGAACCACCAGAAACGGCTGGGTTCAATGACGTTGAACCCGCCGCGATGAATTTCGCCCGGACGGGTGTGGAATACATCGCCTGCCCGGGTCTCATAAATATGCGAGTCCAGCTCCCAGCTCGCTTTGCCTTTCTCGATATATACGAATTCATAGCCTTCGTGTTCATGATAGCCGAGATGAAGGGCGCTGTGTATTTCATCAAATCCCACAAGGAGCAGCTCAGGTACCGCTTCGACAGCTCCTTGGTGCACAACGTTATAAGTCCAGCGATGACGTTTCATGTCAGCTACGAGCTCTCCTTTTGTACATAAGAATACCGATTTGTTTCTGATACTACTTGGCAAAGAAGTGAACGTCAAGCCTGCCTTAGTGCCTATATACTAGGGGCATAACCCAAGGGAGGGATTTACGATGGATCAAGTTCAATTCAAGTACAAAATTACGGAGCAAGACAAAGCAATTTTTGAGCGCGACGGTTACTGGATCAGCCCCAAGCTGCTTAGCGATGAGCAGATAGAAAAGCTGCGAAAGGCTCACGACCGCGTATGGTCCGGCGATTATGACGGTGACGGGATGCCGATGAACCCCTATCGCCCTTCGGCGAATCCGGATGCGCTGCGAAAGCTCGACAATGGTTGGTGGATTAACGACGACATTCGAAGCACGGTCACGGATCCCTACATGGGTGAGCTCGCTGCGGACTTGCTGGCTGTGGATGAGATACGGCTGTGGCATGATCAAGTGATTTTGAAGCCAGGGGTTGGCAATAGGGTATCGAGTTCCGGCAATGTCGGCTGGCACCAGGATTATGGGTATTGGCAGTGCGCGAGTACGAGCCATATGGTTACGGTCTGGATCGCCCTGCAGGATACGGATCTGACCAATGGCGGCATGATGACGATTCTTGGTTCTCACAAGTGGGGATTGATTCCGGACAGCGATACATTCTTCAATCAAAATATGGAGGAGCTGAAAGCGAAATACGCCGGGGGCCGCGATTGGGTGGAGGAGCCCTGCATACTGAAAGCGGGGCAAGCGAGCTTTCACCACGGCCTCACGTTTCACGGTTCCGGCGCCAATCAGACCGATCAGCCCCGATTATCGATCGTTGCGCATTTGATGCCTGGCGACACATCCTACCGGCCGCGAGTTCAGCATCATTCTAACATTCGCCTGCTCGGTCCTCGCCCCTATGCGGGCCAGCGGTTTGAAGGCGAATATTTCCCGCAAGTGTTTAAGCGATAAAAGTTTAATTTGGAACCATCGAGGGCTTTCGATGGTTCCTTTTCGCTATCGACGACCAAGCGCTTTCTGACCTCGTTCCCCTCAGTACTTATATAAGGTCTTGCATTTCTTCGGCCAGCCGCTGCCCCATCAGACTATGACCGTAATCCGACGGATGAATCAGATCGCTTGTCAAAGCGCTGAAATCCGTTAAGATCGATTCCCCTTCGAGCAGATGGAGATGCGGCAATCCAAGCTGACTGTGCATGTTGCGGAGCGCTTCGCGGAAGTCGCGGTTCGCGACAGCCGTCGGGTGTACGGCATCGCGCAGAAAGTCTGCACTGTTCGGGAAGATGTTCAGCAGGAAGATGGGTTTGCCAGGCTGCTGGCCAGCCATTCGTTCAATCAAGTAAGACGCCCGCGCCATAAATTCCCCGCACGTAAAATGCCCTCGCATATTCACGCCCAGTTCCAACGTGGCGACGTCCCAGTCGTTGTGAGCGGCCAGGAAATCCGCGGCTTCCGGTTCACACAAGCAGGAACCGCCCATGCCTTTATTCAGCACATCGAGACCGAGTCGTCTAGCCGCCTGCTGGATATAAGCTTGATGATGCACGGTCGCGCCGGAGCCTTGGGTAATGGAAGAGCCGTAGGCGATCCATCGGCGCGCCGGCATTTCGCTCGGGAGCGGCGGGCGGTATTCGTATCCAAATGTTTCTAGTCGATGGAAAGCAACTTGAAATCCGGGGCCGCCCAGATAACTGCGGCTGACGAATACCCGCCACACGTCCGGCGAGAAGCGTCCGCCTTGCCGCAGCGATGCAGGAAGCACCTCCTTAAATCCAGCCGGTGCTTCCAAATGGAGGGTTGTCGGTACGCCCGGCTCCAACCGATGCACCGAATGGACGTAATCGCCGTTGTACACGACGATATCCCCGCCTGTTATCGGTGCGGATAACGTTATGCGGATAACCGGCGATGCCGTTACAAACCGGATTTCACAGCCCGTGGACATGGCGGCGATGAAGCGACCCCGCTGGTCGCCTTCGCGACCGAAGCGATGGCGAACTTCTTTGGGGAACCGCTGTAAGATGAAGCCGGGAAGCGTCGCTGAAGGTTCCAATTCCTCGACATTATGGAACTGCATGTTTTCAAATAGCATGGCGGGTGAATTCATCTCTTTCCTTGTCTATTTATCGAATAGGGCTTTGAAGGTCTGGCCTTTCGCCCCGTTGACATTGACCGTAACTTTAATCGTCGGACTCAGCTGCGTGACGGTAATGGCGGGATCGCTGGAGATCAGGCTGCTGGCGCTGCGGTTAATCTCGACCTGAATCGTTCCTGTGTTCGCTTGCGTCGGATCGGAGACGTTAAGCTCGATCTCGTCCGTCGATTCTTTGGTCAGGATCGATGCTTTCTTATTGCTGCTGAGGAAGGCGCTGCCGCCGACGTTGATCGTAGCGGCCGTATCCGTCCAGAAGTTGGCTCCTACGGCATTAAGGCCCGTTTCCTTGACGGCTTGAGCGCTTGTTGAGTTTTCGAGCACGGTGATGTTGGGGCTTGCCGCGTAATTGCTCACCTGTGTGCTCGTTTTATTCGGCAGCAGCACATACGAATAGGCGACGTTCGTCGGGTTAGCGCCATGATCGATCCACAAGGTCAGGAAGTTACGGGTAAGCGACGTATTGTCGATGCTTTTGGCATACGTGTTCACACTGGCCCATGTACCGGTCCGCGCCTCCCGCAAGCCCTTCACGCTTGTGCCTGTCGGGAAATAATAGCCGATGTCGGAGCCGGTCACATTGCCGGCAAGATGCATCCAATTGACGCCGGTCATCGCTTCGGACCAGGTCAGGGCGGTTGATTTGGCCGTACCATTGACGGTGAAAGCATTATTTCCCACGCTATTGATTTTCCGATTCTCAATGGTCGTTTCAATCGTCCGATTGTCGGTGGAGGTAATGCCGGCCCCTAAAGCGACGATTTCGTCATCAAACATAAACCACGACTTCTTGGCCGTGAGCGTGCTGCTATAGGCATCCAGTTCCATCCCCGAAACGCCATAGGAGCCGTTCGTCGTGCCGCCGACCCAGTTTTTACTGCTCAAATAGCCTTGTCCGGAGGCGTTCGATCGGGTCTGCGTATCGACCGTTGTCCCCGGCAACCGATATTTGTTCACAAGCCCCCAGAATTCATCGCTGTATTGCCCCAGGTCGTTGTTGTATAAATACGTCATGCCGTCTCCCGTATACCAGCCTTTCAGATTCTCGCTGTTGATGGATTCGTAGTTTTTAATCCGACTGGATGACAGCGCTAAACTGAACCCGAAGCCGGGTCTGAGGTGCACGGCACGATCCATAGCTGGGAACTGCTTGGAGGTCACCAGCTCCGCTCGTGCGGTGATGCCGGCATCGTTCACAATTTCCTTGGCTTTGGCAATATGGTAGATCGAGCCTGCGTTCGTATAATAATTCCGGAACGTATCTGTCTGAATCCAGTACTTCACCATGCTTTTATAGTTAGCTGCATCGCTGGGCGGAGCAATTTGGGATAATTGCAGAATGGCGCTGATGGCCTCGTTGCCAACCGCATGATCCTGGGTTTCACGCCGCGAAATGCCGCGTCCCCTGGACATATCCATCATGGCCCCCTTATAAATTAGAGGCTCGAACGAATCATACACCCACTTGTATAGATTCTGCGAGTTCGCGCTGACGACAGCCCAGGTGGAGCCGTCAAACACATACATGAACGGCACGATTTCCCTTAACAGTGAGTTTCCGTAGCCTCCGGTATAAGCGAAGCCAGTATGCTGAATGAAAGAACCGTCGGTATAAAAGCCGTCACCGCTCGTGACATAGTTGAACACTTGGGTGAGCGCGTCGCGTCCTGCCGCGATTTTGGTGCTGCTTTCCACGATAATCCCGCGAATGCCGACAACTTTGGCTTTCCAGACCCGGTTCGCCCCGGTGGCCGTCCCGCCGTTCGCTGTTGTTGCGCTGGGAGAAAAATGATCAACGGCATTCATATAGTTGGCAATTTGCGTTGAAGTGAGCTGGTCATACAGCAGCATCGTTGTATTGTTCAGCGTGAGCGGGGTTCCGATTTCCCAATCGAACCAGTTTCCCGTCTTGGACTTGGTCTCATTGTATTTATTGGCATAGAGCCAATCCAGTGCATCAATGATATCGGCCAGTAGTCCAGTATCGTGATACAGACTGGACCCGACGGAGGCATAGGCCAGAGCCATCGCTTCAAGCCGTTCGTAATTCAACGTCATATAGCTGGATTTGGTATTGGCGACGGAGGTCGTGGCATCATCCAGATCGGCCCATAAATAGGTGCGTCCGCCCGATGTATTCAACGCAGTGTAATAATCGGAGGCGGTCGTCGTCAAAGCCGTCAACTGGGCGGCAATGTCGGGATCGGACACGGAATAACTGCCGCCTGTCAAAAAGTTTCGCCATTTGCTCCGCAAATCCGCATACTCACTCGAAGGAGCGGAAGCCGCATCGGCGGAAATATTATCCCAATACACCGTTCCGGTTTGGGCGGTAGCCGTGGCAACCTTCACGTTCGTCAGGCTGGTGACGTCATTTTTCAAGCTTTGGTTGGCGCTTTTCAATACGTTGTCGATGTACAAGTCGAAGGTATCGTCGGCCGGTCTGGCCACGATTTTGATATGGTACCAGGTATTGGCTGAATACGTTTGGATCGTCGTTTTCGTGGCGCCGTAGTACGTATACACATGTCCGGTTTCGTCAAAAGCGACCGTAACAGCCTGCAGCCCGGCATTGCCGCTCAGGTAAAAAGCGCTGAGCATATTCGTTTGGGCTGACATTACATCGAATTCGACGGTGTAGATATCGCCGGACACGGAAAATGACTTGGCCGCTTCAATTTTTTGCGTGGTGCTCGTATCCGTTAATTTTAGGCTTTTATTCACACTGTCCGGTACGTTGGCGACCAGCGCCGTGCCGCCTGTGCCGGTCAAGGTCCAGCCGGATGGAGCGGCGCCGGTTGTCTGCGCATTGAAGTCTTCATATAGGGCTGCGGCGAAAGCAGGGTGAGGATTCATGAAAGCGATTACCAAATTCAGCAGCATAACCGAGACGATCAGCGTACAGGCCATTGTTTTGGAGCGAACCCTCTTCAGATTAAACATCATGTACATGCCTCCTTATCACATTTAGTACAGCGGAAATCCTTGAAATGAACTCGTTTACGGCGGACATCAACACCCCCCTCGACTTGCCGTCTTATATTTAAAATAAAAAAAAGAGACTGCAGAAACAATCGTCTGATCAACGAATTGATCTTCCAATCGTCCAGTCTCGGCACATCGGCTTTATGGTAGATAAGGTGATGCATCGGTCGATTGCTGTTTTCTGGCCATGTCCCGGAATTGTCCCGGTGTCAGGCTTCGATGTTTCCGGAACGCGCGAATCAGACTGTTCTCGTTCTGATATCCGACTTTCAGGGCAATATCGGCGATTTTCAAATCTGTCCCTGCCAAGTGAGCTTCGGCTTCATGCATGCGCAATTCGGTCAAATAATCATAGAGGGTCCGGTTCATCTCCTGCTTGAAAATGCTGTTGACCGACGACTTGCTCAGTCCCACAGAGTCGGCAATTTCCGATACCCCGATATTCTCATGCAGGTGCTGCTTCATATACTGAATCATTTGCTGGACGATCAGATAATCCCGACTGTTGGCACGTTGATCGGATAACTGCGAAATTTCCTTATATACTTGAACCAGCAGCTGGATAATATCGTCAAGGCTCATCGTATCGAACCAATGGCTGTTATATCTCCGCAGAATACCGGGCTTGGCAAGACCGTGATCACCAAGATAGGCTGCAATACCGTCCATCAACTGGCGGAAAAACGTTACCGCTTCAGCAGGAGAGAGACGAGCGTCCTTCAGATATTGCTGCAAGGCGTCCAGCAGCTTGACGGCAATTTCCTCGTTCCCCACGTCCAGGCAGGTGAGCAGATCCTTCCTCCAGATCGGATCGATCGTTTTGGATTCCGCAGCTTCTTGCAAATCTCCGAAAAACGAGACCGTCGAATACCCGTTATACAGTCGGTAACTCAGCGTCAGCTCGGCCTGCAAACAGCTTTGCCGCAAATGAGTGTAATCCCCGAATTCCTCGCCTACGGCGGCGGAGATGTCCACATGGATCAGCTTATGAATCGTGGACAACAGCCCGGACAAATCTTCACGCAGGTGCTGGACGTTCTGGCGCTCATCGGTTTTCTGCACGATCAATAGTAAGTTCAAATCGTGTTCGACAAGCGCGATGCGATAGTGGCGGCCCATCCATTCCTCGCACACATTTTTAATGGCAAACCAGAGCAAGTTCTGGTCCTCCTCGTTGTAGGCACCCGACCACTGATAGTAACGGTCAATTGAAATGAGCAGCGAGAAGAGGGGAAGATCAGTCCAATCGGTAAAATGGCGATGCCAACGATCCTTCATCTCCCAGGGGCTCATCCGGCCGGCGATCCCATCGTGAATATATTTGGTCTGCAGCTCGCTGCGATTATGCTTAATCATACTGGACACATCGGCAAAATCCGTGGTCAGCTTCAGCAAATAGTCTTCCAGATCCCGGTTTTCCATATGGGCTGCATGGCTTTGACCGGCTAGCAGCAGATGCCTGATTCTGCGGACGGGTTTAAAGGTCAGATGATGCGTAATGAAGATGCCGATCATGCCCGCCATAATGGAGATGATCGAGAAGCCGAATACCGCATTCCGGATCGTGGTAACCTTTTGCAAGAGCCGCTGCTGGGTAATGACCGATACATACTTCCATCCGGTCAGATCGGAAGAGACCTGGGAAATCAAATAATTGTCCTGACCATCCCCATAATCGAAAAACGTTTTATTGTTTTGCGAAAGCGCGGAAGCAATTTGCTCCTGGGACAATATGCGGTTATCCGTTTCATAAATCAGATGATTGTTGTCGTTGATGACGAAACGATAAGCGTCGGTTTGGGACGTATAATTATCAAAGATTTTATCGAACAGCTTCTTCTTGTTGATGTTGATCATGATCACGCCGGCGATGGCTTCATCGCGGACCACGGGTCTGAACAAGGTGATCGTTTCTATTTTTTGTTCAAAACCGAAATTATTGCTTTTCGTCCGATCGACAATCGTAAAATGCTTCGGATTCAAATCGGTCAAATAGTTCTGCCAATCGGTATCGAGTAAATTGGAAATCTGCGAGCTGAATCCGTAGGGCGTGCTGCCAATCACGCGTTGACGCTTATTGTCATACAGCATGATCGACTCAACCGCCGGGGACACGGTCAGATTATCCAGGTACTCGACTAGATGGGCAATTTCCGACTGCTGCATCGTGTAGGCTGGGTTCAGAAATTGATAGGTGAGATTCGATAGCAAAATATTGACGCCGATTTGATCGACGGTATTGACGGAAGTATTGACGGCTTCCATGCCGATGCGAAGCAGGTGGATTTGCGGTTCGCTGACTTCGCCCTGAAGCACGGATTTGCTGCTGAAATACAGCGATGAACCCGCTGTCGTAATCATCACAAACATGCCCATCGTAACGAGCAGAATGAGTCTCGAGTTTCGATTGGAAGTAAAGTAGGTATACCAGTTTCTGATCGTCTGCACCAGAGTTCCACCTTTCTCGCTGCGCGAAACTAAGACTTTGTCTTTCCATTATAAGTGTTTACATCTAAATATACAGCCTTCTTGCCTATGACGGACAATCGTCCATTGCAACAGCGGATATACAGAAACAATAATGAGCGGTAGGTTTGATGGATCAGCCTATGCTTAGGCGTTTTCAACTATTGCTTGCACGGTTTTCATGAACGTATGATACAAGGGAACCAGCATATGAACAGAGAGGGGCTTGAAGAATGAAGCGATCATCTTGGAGACATGCAGGACGCTCGGGAACCTTGTTAGCTGTTGCGGCAACCTTATTTATTGGATGCAGCAATGCCGATCCCATTGCCCAACCGAGCGACGGCGGTACCAAACCGGTGGAAAAAATAAGGATTTTCAGAGGACCGATTGATCCGCCACTGCCTGACACCAACAATAAGTACACGCAGTATTTCATTAAGAATCTGGGAATCGAGCCTGTCTATGAAACCGCTCCTTGGGGCGGCGGTGCGGACTATGCGCAAAAGCTGCAAACGATGATTGCCTCAGGTGATCTTCCCGACATCATTAGACCGATGAACGGGATTGAACAGACACTGATTACGCAAGGAGGCGCGTTGGCGCTCGATGATTTGCTGCCCAAATACGCGCCGAACCTGTGGAACTACTTCCCGAAAGAAATCTGGGACATTGTGCGCTCCACCTCTCCCGACGGCAAAATTTACTACATTCCTTCCTTGCAAAACACGAATAACCGAGGCTTGATCATTCGGACCGACTGGTTGAAGAACGTCGGACTGGGCTTGCCTGAAACCCGGGAGCAATTTGTTGAAATGCTCAGAGCGTTCAGGGACAAAGATCCGAACGGCAATGGGAAAAAGGATGAGATCCCAACAAGCGGACGTGAGCAGGGCAGATGGTTTGATCACATTTTCGCGATGTACGGGGTTCCGATGTGGGAAGGGTATCCGGAGTGGGATTTGATCGACGGCAAGCTTCAATATGGCGGTGTACAGCCCAATATGAAAGAAGCCATTAAGTTCGCTAGAGACTTGTACAAGGAAAAGCTGCTGGATAACGAAACGTTCCTGAATAAACAGGAAGTATGGACCGGCAAAATCCTGAACGATACGGTAGGCGCTTTCTATCATATTGTTGACAGTACCATTACCGTTGGCGGCTATGAGGGGCTGCGGAAGAAAAATCCGAACGCAGATTTCACTATGGTGCCGGTTCCGAAGGTACCGGGATATGACGGCTTTTACTCCTTGAAACGATTCGGGTTCGTGGAGTGGGTCATCCCGAAAAAAGCAGAGGCGAAAGCGGCTTCGGTCTTGAAATATCTGGACTTTTACTACACGCCGGAGGGAATCGATTTTAACTCGTACGGGCTGGAAAACGACAGCTTTGTGATGGAAAACGGGCAGAAAAAATATTTGCCTGACAAAGACACCACCGAAAACTGGACGCAGCGCAAAACGATTTTCTCCGCTTCTGTCAGTACATTTGATTACAAGTCCAAGGTAGCGGAGCTTACCATCAAATATCCGACGCGCTATAAAGAGATGATCGAGATGTACGATCGGATCAACAAAACGACTAAGGTTCTCGCCGGCGACGGCATGCCGGTCAGCGTGTACGACGGCTTTGCGGACATCAAGACGCACAAATTGTACCAACAGTACTTGGCTAATATTGTGATTGGGGAATGGCCGATCGAGAAATTTGATGAATTTGTAAAAAAATGGTACGAAACCGGCGGGACGGAAGTTACCAAACGCGCCAACGAATGGTATCAGAAAGTGAGCAAAAAGTAAGGCTCACACTAGGAGAGATCCTCCACGGGAGGACTCTCCTTGCTTTTCAGACAAGAGATGAAAGATGGAGGAAACCGCATGTACGAGAATTACACGGAAGTAAAAGCAGCTCGTCCAACAACCGTCCCCCGGCGAACCTTTCGTACATTTCGCTCCCAATGGATGCTGTATACGATGGTGCTGCCCGGCTTGCTCTATTTTATCGTATTCAAATATGTGCCGCTGCTTGGCTCGGTAATCGCTTTTCAGGACTTCCAAATTTTAAACGGCATATGGAAAAGCCCCTGGGTCGGCTTCAAGCACTTTGAATTCATGTTTACGTACCCCGATATTGTGCTGGTTCTCAAAAATACGCTGCTCCTCGGGGCGTACCAGCTCGTGTTCGGATTTCCCGCACCGATCCTTCTTGCCATTCTATTGAATGAAGTCAGACTCATGTTTCTGAAGAAGACGATTCAGACGTTCTTTTACTTGCCTCACTTTTTATCCTGGGTCATTGTGGGCGGACTGATCTTTGAATTGCTGTCGTTGGGGGGATTCGTGAATACGCTGCGGACCTGGTTCGGAGCTGAGCCTGTTCTGTATATGCAGCGGGAATCTTTTTTTCGCACGATTTTCATTTTGTCTTCCATCTGGAAGGAGATCGGCTGGGGCGCGATTATTTATTTGGCGGCCATAGCCGGGATCAATCCAAGCCTGTATGAAGCGGCGAAAGTGGATGGGGCAGGCAAGTTTCGGCAAATCTGGTCCATTACACTGCCTGCGCTGATGCCGACGATTATGATTTTATTGCTGCTGAAAATAGGGAATTTCCTGGAGCTTGGTTTCGATCACGTCTATGTGCTGCTGACGCCGTCCACCATAGCTGTAGGCGATATTATCGATACGTATGTGTACCGAACAGGCATATTAGAAGGGCAGTACAGCTTTACAACGGCCGTTGGCCTGTTCAAATCGATCGTCGGTTTCGTACTGCTGTACGGCTGTAACTATATGGCCAAAAAAACAACACAACAGGGGTTGTTCTAATGATAAAGTCAAGCTTAGGAGAGACCTGCTTTCGCGCAGCGAACTATGCGGTGCTGCTGCTGTTGTCCATTACGATGATTTTGCCGATTATTCATGTGCTCGCCCTGTCCTTGAGCGATCCGGCGGCGGTCGATGCCCATAAGGTGCAATTTGTGCCGATCGAGCCCACTTCCGCTGCTTGGACGCATATTGTAAACAAGGCTGATCTGTGGCGTGCGCTGGGCGTGAACATCTTTATCACTGTAGTCGGTACGCTGCTCAGCCTTCTCGTGTCTTCTTTACTCGCGTATCCGCTCGCGCGCAAAGACTTTCATTTGCGTAAAATTATGATGCTGGGCATTGTATTTACGATGATTTTTCAAGCGCCCATGATTCCTTACTTCTTGACCATTAAAGCGCTGGGTCTGCTCGACAGCATCTGGGTGTTAATTTTACCCTCCACCATCAGCGCATTCAATCTCATTATTTTGCGCACGTTCTTTCAGCAGCTGCCGTTTGAACTGGAGGAATCGGCTCGCATCGACGGATGCACAGATTACGGCATCTTATTTCGAGTCGTGCTTCCGCTGTCCAAACCGGCGTTGGCGACGATGGGCCTGTTCTACGCGGTTATTTACTGGAATATGTTCTACCACGCGATTTTATTCATTCGCAGCCCGAAGCTGTATCCGCTGCAGTTGAAGCTGCGGGAAACGATGGTGAACACGGATTTAGCCGCTAATCTGAATTTGATGGCGTATAATTCACAGACACTGCAAGCGGCTACGATTATATTCGTCACGCTGCCGATTCTGCTCGTGTATCCGTTCATTCAGAAGTACTTTGTGCAAGGAGCGACGCTCGGCGCGGTGAAAGAATAAACGGCGGCGGCTTCTTGAAAGGGAGATTGTCTCTATGGAGATGTATGAGGATCACGTAAGGCTGAAGAAAACAGCGTTATTGCCTGAATTTACAAGCGCGTATCAGGATTTTCGGTATTATGCCTCCTCGGTCACGCCTGCAATCAAGCTTGCCGTTAACGTGCTCAAGCCTGTTACAGGCAAGCCCGCGTCGATGCTGGTCAAACTGCACGGCTGGCACATGAGTATGCCTGAACCGCAGAAGCGAGATGCGCCTTCTGAGCATACTGAGGAGTACTTGATCGTCCAGGTGGATATGCGAGGCCGAGCCTTCTCGGAAGGCGAAGCTGACTGCAACGGCTATGAGCTGATGGACGCCTATGATGCGATTGAGTTTGTCAAAAGCGAGTATGCCGCCTATCTCTCTGACCCGGAGATCGTTTATCTGGAAGGAGGGAGCGGCGGCGGCGGTAATGTGCTGGCGATGCTAGGCAAATTCCCGGACACGTTCGCGGCGGCTTCCGCCTTTTATCCCATATCGGATTACGCCCGATGGTATGGTCAGGACCAAACCGGAGAGTTCCGGGATGACATGGACATCTGGATCGGCTGCACGCCGGACGAAGAGCTTGAGCGATACGAGGCCCGAAGCGGGCTTCACCTCGCCGGCAACTTGCAGACGCCGCTTTACATGGTGCATGGAGACGGAGATATTCGCGTCCCCGTCGCTCATGCGAGAGCTTACGCAAGCCGCGCGCAAGATCTTGGCAAAGCGCGGCTCGTTCAGTACGAGGAGCTTCCGGGGGTTGGAGGTCAAGGTCATCTGGATGGCATTACCGCCGAACGCTTGACCGCTATGCAGCAAGCTGCGGATTCCCATCGCAGATGCCATGACAAGCCCGTTTCCATTCCCGATCAAGGCACCTTGCGAATCGGCGGTTACCTGTACACGAAGCATTTCCAAATTGTGCTGGATTCGCTCAATTATGTTGCCGAGGTGGCTTATTGCTTGTCCGCGGGAACGTATGAGATTCGTGCCGAACGCCCGTATCCCTATACGCTTTGGCTGCGAGATGGGGGTGTTGTCAGGGGGAGTTGTAAAGTGGGGCAAAATGAAATGAGTTAAATCCATGAATTGGTGCATCCTAATGTTTACACATGAACTGACATCAGGAGGCAACAATGCGCAAGCTACTCACCCTTTCTGTCCTTTTCTTACTTTTTCAGTCCGTTGGTTATGCCGCTTCGCCGAAAGACAGATCTTATTATGAAACACGCGGGGAAGTCGTATGGGAAATCGCTACCGATGAGAAAGTGATCGCCTTAACGTTCGATGACGGCCCACACCCAAAGTATACCCCCGAGATCCTGGATTTGCTCAAGCAATACCATGCGAAAGCGACCTTTTTTGTGGTTGGGAATAAGATCATGCTGCACCCTGACGTGCTCAAACGGGAAGTGAGCGAAGGGCATGAAATTGCCAATCATACCTATAGTCACGCTTATCTGTCTAAACGAACCAATATGAAAGCCGAAATTAAAAAAGCGGAGGACGTCATTTTCTCCGTTGCTGGGATTCGATGTCAATTATTTCGGCCGCCTGGCGGGTTTTATAATGAAAGCCTGGTCAGTATTGTCAAACAAGAAGGTTACAAGATGATCATGTGGTCCTGGCATTTGGATACGAAGGATTGGAATACGCCAGGGGTCGATAAAATTGTAACCAAAGTGTTAAACCATTCGAAAAATGGGGACATCGTCTTGTTCCACGATTATGTGGAAGGGCGTACGCAAACGATCGAGGCGTTGAAGCGGATTTTGCCCGAATTGGAGAAGAGAGGCTATCGGTTTGTTACTGTCTCTGAGTTGTTAACGTATCGGAAGGCGCTCCCCGCGAAGCAGCCGTGAAGAAATAAAGCAGGAGCCGACGATTGAGGGGCTCCTGTTTGCGTTGTATGGGAATGCCTACGAAAGCATAGTGAAAAAAGGAGATTCGTTATATAATGTAGGGATAGGCCCCGCGGCGAAAAAACGTATGAGGTGAACAATGAAAGCGTACCTAGATCTTCTCCGTGACGTCATGGATCATGGAGTTCGTAAAGAAGACCGGACCGGGACAGGCACAACTTCTGTGTTCGGCCGGCAAATGCGGATTAACCTGCAAGAAGGCTTTCCGCTGCTGACAACCAAAAGACTGCACATCAAATCCATCGTGCACGAGCTGCTGTGGTTCATCAGCGGAAGCACGAACGTGAAGTATTTGCTCGACAACGGCGTGACGATCTGGGATGAATGGGCAGACGAAGAAGGCAACCTTGGCCGGGTTTACGGAGCCCAATGGCGGACTTGGCAGGGCCCGAACGGCGAAGTCATCGACCAAATCGCGAAGCTGATCGAACAGATCAAGCGAAACCCGGATTCCCGCCGGCATCTCGTCAGCGCCTGGAACCCGGCAGAAGTGGACAATATGGCGCTGCCGCCTTGCCACTATGCCTTTCAGTTCTACGTTGCAGACGGCAAGCTGAGCTGCATGTTTCAGATGCGGTCGGTGGACACCTTCCTCGGTCTCCCCTTCAACCTCGCCTCCTACGCGCTCCTCACACATATGGTAGCCCAGCAGTGCGATCTCGAAGTCGGCGATCTCATCTGGACAGGCGGCGACGTGCATATTTATCTGAACCACCTGGAGCAGGTGGAGCGGCAGTTGACCAGAGAGCCTTATCCGCTGCCGAAGCTGACGATTCAGCGTAAGCCGGAGTCCATTTTTGATTATAAGTTTGAGGACTTTGAGTTTGAGGGGTATCAATACCACCCCGGGATTAAGGCACCGATTGCGATATAGATGCCAATAGATTAAGAAAAACGGGTCAGCTCCTGCATATGCAGGAGCTGACTTTTGCGTTGTATAGGTTCTGTCTAGGTTCTTATGATATGCTAGACCAGGTTCTTTTTATGACAAAATTTTACAAGGTAAACACTTTTGTGCGGGGAGGGGTTTGTCGAAAAAAGTTGCCGATGTGTTGGCGATAGCGGGTTTACCTGATGCCATAAGAAGAATGGTTGATCTATTTTATGGTAAGGCATGAGTGTGGACTATTTTTGAAAAGAACATACCTGGCCAGCTCATGTCGACGGATTTGGGGGAGCAATATATGAGAAGAATGCGGCGATCGCCGAGCAGCAGACGCAACCTTTTATCGTTTGGTAAAAGAGTGCTGTTCCTGATGCTGGCCATATCGCTCTCCGTCTTGCCCTATTACAACTTCATCGTTTCGGCTGCAGGGGCTGTTTCTCTGACGCTTGAGAAAACAGTTGACAAGACGACGGCATTGCCGGGTGAAACGATTACGTATACGATCAAGTATGCGAATCCGAGCACAACGGACGATGCGATTAACATGGTGATTACGGATGTTTTGCCTGCTGCGCTGGATTATGTAGGCGTGGATACGACACCCGATGTTGCCAGCGTCGATACCAGTACTCCGGGTACAGTTAAGTTTGTGATGGTAACGCCGCTTGCTGCCGGGAAAACAGGTATACTCAAGCTAAAAACGAAGTTCAAGTCAGGCACGACGCAGCAAGGGGATACGGTGCAGAATACGGCTACAGCTAAAGCGGATAACAGTACGCTGGTGTCTTCGACGGCGCCGATCGTTACCGCTCAGGTGAATGGGGCTGACTGGTCGATTTCCAAAAGCAAAGTGTCTCCAGTCGTTGATCCAATTCTGGACAGCAATGTCACATATCAAGTGAATCTGCAAGGAAACAGTGCGCTGGGCGGATCGAACATTCAGAATGTTCGCGTGTTTGACACCTTGCCTGTTGGCGCTGCATTCGTCTTGGCTTCCGGCGGCGGGGTGTACAATTCCGTATACGGCAGCGTCTACTGGGATTTGCCGGTATTGAATACGGGACAGAACGTATCGTACAACGTAGTGCTGAGCTATCCAAGTACGACCTTTCATGTCGGTGATACTGTCACTAACTCCGTCTACGCCTCAGGGACATCGCTTACCGGCACAGCCTTGGTGACGAATACGGCCACAGCCACTCACCTGCTTGCCGCGGCGATGCCGGGCATTTATGGAATCAACAAGGATTCCCGTCAAAACAATGACGAGTACGCGCTGGGGCAAACCGTGCAGTACAAGATCAACGGTTTTGGCAACAAAGGGAACGTTGATCTGGACACGTTTGCGGTTGAAGATGCGATTCCGAAACAGATCGATTTGACGAGTGTTTCGACAGGCTCTTATACCAATAACACTAACGTTAGCGTCACTGTTCAATACCAGCTTAACGAGGTGGATTTTTGGTATGACTGGGCTGGCGGGACAGGCCTTAGCACGAGCAGCAATCAGACGCTGAATGTGTCTGCGCTCGGCCTCTCGGGCGGACAGTACGTGTCCAAAGTGCGTTGGGTGTTCGGCGCGGTGCCGGTCGAATTCCGCATCGCTTCAGACATTGGCGTGAAGGGGACGCTGCTGAGCGTCGACCATGCGAGTGCGGCGGTGCCGGTTGGCAGCACGATTACGAACACGGCCACGCTGAACGCAGCGTATGGGGCGACGCCTTTGACTAGCAATGACAGCGTGGTGATCAAGGTTGTCGATCCGAAACCTTGGGTTGTTGCCGAGAAATCGGTTGTCGGTTCTGCATCAGTTCGGGAAGGCGATACGGTGACGTATAAGCTGAGAGTGCAAAATCATCCGTTCGCGACCGGCAATATGACGGCGCCGGAGATTCTGGACTTTTTCCCGGAGGACAAGCTGGAGAACTACACGGTAGTCAGCGTCGATCAGCATGCCACCACACAGGATCTCTCACCGATCGCTACGCAATACGATAAGACCATCGGTTCGACGACGTATAAAGCGAAGCTGTGGACGTTCGCTGGTGCGGTGCTCCTCCCTGGCGAGTACATCGACGTGACCGTTAAAGGCACAGTGAAGCATGGAGCGCCAAACGGAAGCTTCGGCAACACGATGTTTGCCACGACGGCAGTTACGGATGATTACAAAGGGACGACGATTGACGATACCACAGAAGACCGGGATAATAACAGCAACACCCATCAATTCATCACCTCGACGGCCAATGTGTACGTGAAGTTCTCAGGTTCCCTTGAATCGGTCAAATGGGTAAAAGGGGAGCTGGACGGCGTATTCACGAAATACCCGGCGAACGGCGTGACGCTGCCCGGCGGGAAAGCGATGTACCAGTTAGTGGTCAGCAACACCGACTCCAATGGGCCGATTTCCAACATTGTCATTATCGATAAGCTGCCGCGCATTGGCGACATCGGCGTTGTAGACACTAACCCGCGAAGCTCTGACTGGCGGCCGTACCTGGTGAATAAGGTGACGGGACCAGGTGGAGCGGCACTTGATCCGCAAATCAAGGTGTACTATTCAACATCGAATACACCAGATCTTGGCGATCTTGCCGATCCATTGCACCGGACGCATCATAACAACTGGACGACAACGGTGCCGGCGGATATTACGACGGTGACCGCGCTCAAGTTTGATTTTGGCAACATTACGCTGAATCAGGGTGAGTCCTTTACCCTCGAATGGGACATGCGTGCGCCTGTGAACGCGCCGAGAAGCAAAATTGCGTGGAACTCCTTCGGTTACGGAGCGACGTATCCGGATGAAGGCGGCCCGCAAGCGTTCCTCCCGTCGGAACCGATTAAAGTCGGCTTCCTCGTTCAAAATACGGACCCGGCTGGAACCGGCAATCTAGGCGATTTTATCTGGCTTGACACGAATGCGAACGGCATTCAGGAGGCAGGCGAGAACGGCCTTAACGGCGTTCTGGTCAACCTGTATAAAGGCGGCGATTTCTCGACCCCTTATTCGTATACACGCACGTTCAACGACCATATCTCGGGCAAGCCGGGTTACTATGAGTTCCCGAATCTGCCTCCGGACGATTACACGGTGGAATTCGTGATGCCTAGCGGCTATTATCTCTCACCAAACGATCAGGTAGGTGATGATACCAAGGACAGCGATTTTACGTTGTATGACGACGCTACCCGCACGTATCGCGTGAACAAAACGCTTGCGAGCGGAGAAACGGATATGACGCTGGATGCTGGCATATATACGAAAGGCGCCATCGGCGATTTTGTCTGGGAGGATCTTGATGCTGATGGCAAGCAAGATACCGGGGAACCGGGGATTAGTGGTGTAACGGTCCAGCTGTATGCAGCCGCTGATTTGGCGACACCGCTGGCAAGCGCGACGACGGACGCCAGCGGCAAATACAGCTTCACAGGTTTAGATCCAGGCAATTATAAAGTAAAATTCCTTAACCCTACAGGGTACAAGCCGACGCTAAAGGATCAAGGCGGAGACGATGCCAAGGACTCCGATCGGGATGAGACAACGGGCTTCAGCCATTCCGTAACGCTTACCTCAGGTCAAACCGACAACTCGATTGATGCCGGCTTCTATCTCGGCGAGATCGGTGATCTGGTCTGGCATGACCGCAACGGAAATGGTGTACAGGATGCCGGCGAGCCGGGCATTACCGGGGCAACGGTGAACCTGTACGATGCTGGAGATCCGGACACAATTATCAATACGACGACGACGGATGCCAGCGGCAACTACAAATTCACGAGATTAATGCCGGGCAACTACATCGTCAAATTTATTCGTCCTGTGGGATACGCGTACTTCTCGCCAAGCGATCAAGAGGCCGACGATGCCAAAGACAGCGATGCCGTCTTTACCGTGCGGACGGATGGCGAGGCCGTCGTTAGCGGCATTACGCTGGTTGACGGCGGCAGGGACTACTCTTTTGACGCAGGCGTATATGGCCCTGCAAGTCTGGGAGACAAAGTGTTCCTTGACGTGAACAAGAACGGTATTCAAGATCCGGGCGAACCCGGTGTGCCAGGCGTAACGGTGAAGCTCTACAACGCTTCGGCGCCAGCCGTCGCGATCGCAACAACGACCACGGATTCGGCAGGGCTGTACCAGTTTACGAATCTGGACCCCGGCAGTTATATCGTAGAATTTGCAACGCCTGCGGGATACGGCATGACCTCGAAGGATCAAGGCGGAGACGATACGTTGGACTCCGACGCCGATCTGGCAACAGGTCGTACGAGCACCATCACGCTATTGTCCAAAGATAACAACACGACAGTGGATGCAGGGCTGTTCCTGCTCACGAACGGGACGCTGGGTGACATTGTGTGGCATGACCTCAATGCCAACGGTATCCAGGATGCCGGTGAGCCCGGGCTATCGGGGGTAACGGTTGAGCTGTATGACGCCGATACGGATGCGTTGTTGAACACAATGACGACGGATGCAGGAGGCCACTACCTCTTCACCAATCTTCTGCTCTCCGCTCATTATAAGGTGAAATTCCTGAAGCCTGCCGGCTTCAAGGAAAGCCCGGCGGATGCCGGTGCGGACGACAGCGTGGATTCCGACCGCGATCTCACGACAGGATTCAGCCACACGGTATCTTTGCTGACTGTCGTCAATGATCTGACGGTGGATGCAGGCTTCTATAAGCTGGCTCAACTGGGCGATAAAGTGTTTCTTGATGCGAATGCAGATGGCCGTCAGGATGCCGGGGAATCCGGTATTACTGGTGCAACGGTAGAACTCTATCTTGCAGTGGATCTGACTACCCCGATTAAAAGCACGACCACGGACGCCAATGGGAACTACAGCTTTACGAACCTGGACCCTGGCAGCTACAAGGTGAGATTCATCAAACCTGCGGGGTACAAGCCTACGCTGAAAAACCAAGGGGAACCTGCCGGCGACTCGGACGGGGATGAAATTACCGGGTTTAGCGATACGGCAGTTCTGCGATCAGACGAAACGAACAATACGATCGATACCGGCTTTTATCTTGGCAAGATTGGCGATCTCGTCTGGCACGACCGAAACGGCAATGGCGTTCAAGACGCCGGAGAGCCGGGCTTGTCGGGCGCAACGGTTGAGCTTTATGACGCCGACACGGATGCGTTGCTGAAAACCACGGCGACCGATGTCGATGGTCGTTATCTCTTTGCCAACCTCTTGCTCACTGGCAACTATAAGGTGAAATTCCTTGTGCCTGCTGGCTACAAGGGAAGCCGGGCGAACGCCGGCTCGGATGACAGCGTGGATTCCGACCGTGATATCACTACAGCGTTCAGCCACACGGTATCTTTGATAACTGTCGTGAATGACCTGACGGTGGATGCCGGTTTCTACATCCCGGCGCAACTAGGGGACAAGGTATTCCTCGATACCAACGTGAACGGCATTCAGGACCTGGCGGAGGCCGGCGTACAGAACGTAACGGTCAAGCTGTTCGCAGCAGATGACTTATTGACGTCGCTAGCGACGACGACAACAGATACGAACGGCAATTATTTGTTCGATCAGTTGGACCCGGGATCTTACGTTGTTCAGTTCATTCCGCCGAGCGGCTATGCTCTCACCTATAAGAACAAAGGATCCGACATGGCGGTCGATTCGAATGCGAACTCATCCGGTCGTACGGACAGTATTGTTCTGCAGTCCGGTGACGACAATCGAACGATCGATGCCGGGATTTATGTTTATGACGACGGGGGAGGAGGCGGTGGAGGCACGCCGCCGGTGAAACCACCGGTAACACCGCCAGTGGATCCGCCGGTAACACCGCCGGTGAAACCACCAGTAACACCTCCGGTGAAACCACCGGTGACACCTCCGGTAACGCCGCCGGTGACACCGCCAGTGGAACCACCGGCGATACCTCCGGTAGAACCGCCAGTGACACCGCCGTCAGCTGTGACGACAGATGAAGATACGCCGGTTCAAGGTTCAATTCCAACCGATCCGAAGAAGGAAGCGGGAGAAGTTCCTCCGATCTTTACGGTTGATAAACAGCCTGAGAACGGCACCGTTCAGCTTACGGAAGACGGCAACTGGGTGTATACCCCGAACGAAGGATTTACAGGCGATGATTCGTTTACCGTTGCGGTTGGCAATGGGGACGGCAGCAAAGAGTATCAGGGCGTAGCCGTCAGTGTCAATCCGAAAAACGGACAAGCCGCAGCAGCCAAGCCGGTTGCCTCGCTTGTACCGAAAACCGGGCAAGCGCCTTACAGCAAAGCTTATCTGGCAGGCTTAGCGATGATTTTCTCAAGTCTAGCCGTGGTAGGCACGACCTATTGGCGCTCACGCCGCGAGAAATAAGACAAGCAGGGGCACTTTTTAACAGTGTCCCTGCTTCTTTTCAGATCAGATCACTCCCGGGAGGGGAAGGGAAATGACCCAGCCTCATAGTTTTCCTACGACTGACAAGCGCTACAAACGGTTGTACTGGCTGGCTGTTCTGCTGCTGGTTGGCGGTATTGTTTTGATTACCGTAGATACTTCTAAGCAGCACATGGAAAGGAAACAGTCGGACCAGCTCAAAAAAGAATTGATGCAGGTTCATACGCAAGCGAGCGCCTCCACAGCGGAAGCTCCACTAACGACGTCAATCCCTGCGGACGTTCCGGCACGGCAGCCAGCGGACAGCGCTTCTTCCGAAGCGGCGCGGGCGGAACGCTGGGAGCGTCTGCGTGTCATAAATCAAGAAGTAGTCGGCTGGGTTCATGTCGACGGCACAGAGGTCGACTATCCGATTCTGCAGCATGTGGATAACGATTATTATTTAAATGTTGATGCAGCGGGCAGAAAGTCGATGTATGGCAGCATTTTCATGGACTATCGCTCGGATTTGGAGCGATCGCAGCAAAATATCGTCATTTATGGGCACAACATGCTGGACGGGTCGATGTTCGGCAGCTTGCAGCGCTATAAAAATCGGGCCTTTTTCAATGAACATCGGGTCATTATCCTAGAAACCCCTGCGCAAGAAACGGAGTGGGAAATTTTCTCAGTCTATACCATTAACGCGCAGAAGGATCAGGTCGATATCGCCTACGCGAGCGAGTCTGATCTGCTGCAGGCCATAGGCAGCTACAGCAAGAAATCGCTGTTCCCGGCGCCGGTCATTCCGGCGAATCCGGGCAGGCTGCTGACGCTGGTGACGTGCAGCAATGAAACCGATGATACGCGGCTTGTGCTGCATGCCTTCCCCAGACAGAGGCAGCAAGTGCAACTTGCCAGGGAGCAGCAGCCGGGCTAGCCTGTTGATTTTGCCGGAAGCGTGCTTTAAACTTCAAAGATAAGGTTGGATAGAACATTTAAAAGGAGAACTTGCGGGAAGCAAATGTGGGATGCAGGGGGCGTAAGTTGTGAAAGTGATATTGGTCGACGACGAGCCGTTAGCGTTAATTGGACTGCAGAGAGCGCTTGAACGCGAAGCGCGCGGGATCGAAATCGCGGCCTCGTATACCAGTCCCAAAGAAGTGATTGAAGGTGCTCTGCTGCACCGCCCCGAGGCGGTATTTCTCGATATTCATATGCCGGAGGTGGACGGGCTGATGCTGGCCCGCCAGCTTCAGGCGGCTGTTCCGGGAATCGAAATTATTTTCGTAACCAGCTATGATCATTACGCCGTTCGTGCCTTCCAGCTCTACGCGCTGGATTATATTGTGAAGCCGGTGCATAGCCAACGCCTGCGGCAAACGATTCAGCGTGTGCAGGAGAAGCTGATGCTCAAAAAGATGATGAAAGCCACGGACGCGAATGTGCCGATGATTCGCTGTTTAGGGCAGATTCGGTTTCAGCTTCCGAATGCTGATGCCATTGTGCCCAAGTGGCGGACGAGTAAGGTGCAGGAGCTTTTTGCCTACCTGCTTCATCATCGGGGCCAAATGGTGTACCGCAGCCTGCTGCTCGAGCTGTTATGGCCGGACATCGAGGAAGCGAAAGCGGCTTCGCATCTGTACACGTCGATTTATCATATTCGGCAAACGTTGAAAACCAGCGGGATGGGAGAAACGATTTCTATCCGGATCGGCGAGCTGCAGACTGGGTATCGGCTGGAGCTTGGGGATGCACGGGTGGATGCAGATATATGGGAAGAAGAAGTGCACCGCCTCAGGGCGCTGGACATAGATACGGCGGAGAGTTACGAGCGTGCATTGGCAGCATACTCTGGCGATTATCTTGGTAATTATCCGTATCTTTGGGCGGAACATGAACGGGAGCGCCTTCTGCTGCTATGGCGGCATCATATCAAGATGCTTGGCGAGTTTTATGTGCAGCATGAGGTGTCAGACAAAGCGATTGACGTATTCAGAACGCTGCAAAAGATGTGTCCGGATGAGGAGATCAGCTATTTTTCACTAATGAAATTATATGATTCCCTTCATCATGAAGCTGGCGTGGAGGAGCAGTACTGGCTGCTGAAAGAAAGAGTGGAGCGTGATTTGGAACTGCCGTTAAGCGAAGAAGTCATAGACTGGTATAAGCGTTGGAAGGCATCGGGAGGAGCGCCCGCATGAGCAGTTTACGGCGACTTGTATTCCCTTATCGCTATGTGCTGCTGTGCCTGCTGCTGCTTGGTTTGTTCTCGGGCATGAGAATGCTGTGGAACAGCGTGCTTTTTCCTCTGGATCGCTCTTATCAGGCACACGGCGGGATCGTGGATCTGCGCGGCGTCCAGCTTGCGACATCTCCAGTCCTTTCCATTGATGGGGAATGGGAATGGTTTCCGGGTGAACTTCTAAATGGGCAACAAGCAGCTTTCCGAAGCGCTAAGCCTGCACTTATCCAGGTTCCCGGCAAATGGGGAAACGTTCAGAGCGACGATACGCTGACGTCGTACGGAGTTGGCACCTATCGGCTGCGCATTTTAACGGATCCGCTTGAGCGGAATGTCTCCTTCTGGTTCAAGAACGTGCAAGCGGCTGCAGAAGTGGAGCTTGGGGGAGAAGTGGCCGGAGGGGCCGGGAAAGTGGCCGCTATGCCGGCTGATTATGTGCCGCATAACTACTCGTTCAAGGCTTCCTATTCCGGAAGAGGAACCACAGAAATTGAACTGCTCGTGCGCGTTTCCAACTTCGATTCGCCTCTCTCCGGCGGCATCCTTCGCTCCGTGCGTTTCGGCTCGCAGACTGCCATTGATAAGATGAGCGGATACTCGATCGGGTTCCAATGGATCATTATTATGTTCCTGCTGCTGCACGGTTTCTATGTGTGCATCGTGTATCTGCATCGTCCCAAAGACCGCAGTCTGTTTAATACAGGGTTAGTCTATGTATCGGTTGGCATCGCGATATTCAGCGGTCACGATAAGGTGCTTGTGCACTGGCTGCCGATCAGCTACGCTGCGGTGCTCAAGATCAGAGCGATTGTCCTGTTATGGCAAAATGTGTTTCTCGTACTTGTGTACCGAAAGTTCATCGGCATTCAAAAGCGCAGCAGGGTGATGCAAGTGTACGTCGCCGTTCTGTCTGCGCTTAGCGGCGTGATTCTGGTGGGACCAGCCTCGTATGTGAACTTCATTTATGATGGGTACATATTCCTTGGCCTTTATCTGTTTACGTATGCGTGGTACATCTGGACAGTAGCGAAAATGTCACTTCCTAAGAAGTTCGAGCCGGATGTTCCTTATTTGCTGATAACGGGAATCAGCATTATTTCCAACCTAGCTTGGAGCATTTTGGAAACTGTCAAGGACATCACGAGCGTCTTTTATCCCATCGATCTTTTGATTGCTGTATCCGCTTTTTCCATGTATTGGATCAAAAAATATTTGCGCAACTCGGACGAAATCATCACCTTGTATGAGCAGTTGAAAATTGCCGATAAACGGAAGGATCAATTTTTGGCCAATACGTCGCATGAGCTGCGCACGCCACTGCACGGCATTATGAACATGACGAGGAGCATCTACGAACGGGAGCGGGACAAGCTGGACGAGAACAGCCGCAAAGAGATGGAGCTGGTCGGCACCGTCAGCAGGCGCATGTCCAGACTGCTTGACGATCTGCTCGATATTGTCCGTTTCCAGGAGCATCGCGTGACGCTGCGTCTGGAGCCGCTCTATGTGCAGGCGATCGTTCCAGGCGTGATGGAAATGCTGCGGTACATGGCGGACGACCGCCCCCTTGAGCTGCGGATGGACATTTCGGACGAGATGCCGCCGATTATGGCCGATGAAAAAAGATTCGTGCAAATCGTGTACAATCTGCTCCACAATGCGCTCAAGTATACGGAGCGGGGCGTTATTGCGATTTCCGCGGACGTATGGGGCGGCATGGCGGAAATTCGTTTTGCGGATACGGGAGTGGGGATGGACGAAGAAACCCGGGGCAAAATCTTCGCGCGCTACGCTCAAGGCGAGCATGGTATTGACGAAGGCAGCGGAATCGGCCTTGGTCTCAGCATTTGCAAGCAACTAGTGGAGCTGCATGGCGGCCGCATTGAAGTGGAGTCCGAGCTTAGCCGGGGGACGACTTTCATTGTCATTCTTCCGATAGCCGATGAGAATGCTTGGTCTGCGGACGTTCCGCTCTCGGAGCAAGAACCTGTCCCCGCTTTGGCGGATATCCGTTATGCGGAGCACACGGCGGCGGACCAATGGCATGTGCCTACGGGGCTGCCTAATTTGCTCAAGGACGCGCCGGTTCATATTTTGGCCGTCGATGATGATGCCATTAACTTGAACGTCTTGATGGGCACTCTTTCTTCCGAATCGTATCACGTGGTCACGACGCGCTCCGGGGAAGCGGCGCTGAACTTGCTGATGACGCAGAGCTGGGATCTGCTGATTGCCGACGTCATGATGCCAGGCATGTCCGGCTATGAACTGACGCAGCGCGTCCGGGAACGGTACACCGTGTCGGAGCTTCCGATTCTGCTGCTAACGGCGCGAAGCCAGCCTGCGGATATTTACACCGGCTTTCTGTCCGGCGCGAATGACTATGTGGTCAAGCCGGTCGACGCCGTAGAGCTGCGTTATCGCATCAGGGCGCTGATCTCGCTCAAGCAGTCCATCCACGATCGCTTGAAAATCGAGGCGGCCTATTTGCAGGCGCAGATTCAGCCGCATTTTCTTTTCAATACTTTGAACTCGCTCATGGTGCTCAGTGAAATCGATACCGAGAAAATGCGCAAGCTCGGCGAGGCGTTTACCTCCTTTTTGCGCGTCTCCTTTGATTATATGAATATGGGCGAAAAGGTAGATTTGGCGCACGAACTGGAATTGGTCGAAGCTTACCTGTATATTGAAAAGGAACGATTCCTCGACAAGCTGCACATCGAGCTGAATATCGACCCGGAACTCGGCTTATTCTTGCCGCCCTTGTCGATCCAACCGCTGGTGGAGAATGCGGTGCGGCATGGTGCCATGGGGCGCGTCACGGGGGGCACCGTCACCCTGAAAGTGGCTCGCAGCGCAGCTGGCGTGGAGATCGAAGTGCGGGACACCGGCGTCGGCATGCCGCCTGACAAAGTGGCCCAGCTGCTGGATCCAGCCTTCAAGGAAAAAGGCGGCATCGGTATCGCCAATACGAACCGCAGACTCATCCAGCACTACGGGCGAGGCTTGACCATTGTGAGCCGCCTTGGTGAAGGCACGGTCGTCTCATTTGTCATTCCCATTCCGTAGCCTATAAGATAGAAGGAGCATACCGCAATGAGCATTTCGTTTATTTTTGCCATGGACCGAAACCGCGCGATCGGCGTGAATAACACGCTGCCATGGCACCTTCCGGTAGACCTGAAGTTTTTTAAAGCTGTCACGATGGGACACCCGATCCTGATGGGCCGCAAAACGTACGAATCCATCGGCAAGCCGTTGCCGGGGAGACGCAATGTCATTTTAACGCAAAATCGGGCCTATACCGCGGCGGGCTGCGAAGTTATGCACAGCGTGGAGGAAGCGGTCGAGGCGTTTCGCAACCAGGAGTTGTTCGTGATTGGCGGCGCGGAAATTTTCCGCCTGTTCAGCGCGAGCGTGAGCAAGATGTACATCACGTTCATCGAGCATGAGTTCGAAGCGGATACGTTTATGAGCGAGCTTGACCTGTCCGGCTGGACGCTTGTGTCCAGCGAGCAAGGTGTCCGCGATGAGAAAAATCCATATGACTACTCCTTCCGCATTTATGAGCGCAGCGAAGCATAGCGCGTGAAAAAGAGCCTGCATCCGCCGATTTTTGGTGGATGAGGCTCTTTTTCAAATTACCTTATTTCAGCTGCGCTTTCTCACCAGCGCAACAATCAGCGCCAACGCGCCAAGCACGACGGCGACGATGGATAAGATCAGCGGCGTCTTCGACTCTGACGCATCGCTAGCAGCTCCTGCGCCGGCAGTCACATTGCCGTGGCTATCCGTCGTAGCGGCGCCTGCGGCTTTGGCCTTCACCGTCGTGACGGAAGCCGGCTTGTCGGAACCGTTCGCGCCGACCCATTCCACGACACTGCCGTCCTTGTACGTTTGGTACGCTTTCCAAACGATTTGCGTAGCGGCATCTGCGACTTTGCCTTGGAAGCTGAAATCGCCGAACTCGGTGCTTGCGAGGCCGTTACCCGTCGCCGTCCAGGTGACGCCGGTGATTTTGCCCGCAGCGTCCTTGGCGATGTCATACTTCCAGCCTTCCTTCGGCTCGAAGCGGGAGACCGCGACGGAGTCCAGCGGGAACTTCACTTCAACTTTCATCGTCGACACATCTTTCTCGGAAGGGACACGCACCGTAAATACTTCGTAATTACCCTGCGTCGTTTCTTTCGGATACACGACGACGTGAGCGCTGGCGATGCCGGCGACCAGCATGGAAACGATCAGCAGCAGGCTGAGGTTCATTAATAGCTTTTTAAACATGGAACAACATTCCCCTTTCGGTCATGAACTCTTATCATGTTGTCCATATTACCCGAAAGACAAGCGCTCGCCTATGACTCGACTGGGCTATTTTTCCGAGTGGATTTGTCATTTTCGTGTCATGCCATGCTTAATGGCGAACGCTGTCAGCTGAACTCGGTTCTCGAGGCCAAGCTTGACGAGGATGTTTTTCATGTGGTTTTTCACGGTATGTTCGGAAATGAGCAGCTTCTCGGCGATCTGCCGATTGTTGTCGCCCTGCGCCACATAAGTCGTGATTTCCTGCTCGCGCACGGTCAGCATGCCGGGGACAGGTCCGGATGGGGCGGCATTCACCGGCGCACGGAAGCGGGCGAACAGCTTGTCCGCCATGCCGCGGGCAACCTCGGAGTTATCGTCGAGCAAGGCGCGTAAATATGTCAGCCACTCGTCGGGGTCCATGTTTTTGAGCAGGTAGCCCTGCGCGCCGAACTGCAGCGCCGTAAACAGATCGGCGACATCGTCGGATACCGTCAGCATCACAATCCGAATGGCGGCATAGGTTTGTTTAATAAGCCGCGTAGCTTCAAGCCCGTTCATCGGGGACATGTGAATGTCCATGAGGACGACTTCAGGCGCGACGTCTCGGCACAGGCGAATGGCGGCCTCGCCGGAATCCGCTTCGCCGACGATTTCAAAGTCGGCCGCGGGCTCCAGCATGCTGCGAATCGCCTTGCGGGCCAAGGGATGATCGTCAACAATGACGATTCGAAAAGGAACAATCGGTGCCACTAACGTTCACTCCTTTCGCACGTTACAACCAGCCGCGTGCCGGTCTCGGTGACGGCTGCAACCGCACTTCCTCCGGCGGGGGCACCAGTACTTGTACCTGTACCGCCATCATCCGCATCCGCCGCTCCCAAACTTGTAAAGCTGAGCGCAGCGCCCAGCTCTTCCGCACGTTTTCGCATCAGATCCAGGCCGTACGTCTTGCCGGACCGCTTCGCAGCCGTGTGCAGCCCGCAGCCGTTGTCCATAATCTCGAGGCGCCAGCCCACCTCGTCCGCGCTCAGCTCCAGCGTGGCGCTCGACGCCATAGAGTGCTTGCGAATGTTCGTCAGCGCCTCCTGCACGATCCCGAACAGCTGCACCTCTTCACCCGAGGTGAAGCTGCTAGGCGCAAGATTCAGCTCAGGCTTCAGCTCGATGCCCGAAATCAACGACCAGTTCGCCGCAAACTTGTGAATGCGTTGACCGAACGACGTACCCTCCTCCGGAGCGGTTCGCAAATTAAAAATCGCCTGCCGCAGCGACTGATCGATCTCCGATACCGCGGCTCTCGCCTCCTCGAGGTCCCCTTGCTTCAGCTTCACATTCAAAAAAAACAGCGTCTGCGCCAGATCGTCATGCAGCTCCTGCGCCAACCGTTCGCGCTCCTCGTAGACGGCTCTGCGGGCCTCGCCGAGCAGCATCAGCTCGTTGCTGCGCTCAATGCGGCCGAACATCCACGAGGCGAAGAGGAAAGAGAGCAGAAGCGTAATCACTGTAATGACAAAATTGCCCGCCTCCATCGTCAAATAGCGCAGCAAGAAGGCGTGCCGAATATATTCAAACCCGCCGATGATCAGCACCGGTGCGAGAATCGTGAACCATTTATATTTGCCAAGTGACATAGGTGGGATCGACTCCTTCTTCCCAAATCTTGGCCCTCTCCCGGAGAACCGTTTCTATTATAGCAGATTCCTAACCCGATGCCGGGCCCTCCAGCAAAAACAAATGCTTTTCTTCTATGCACACGTGTGCTAAACTGATTTCAGAAGTGTGTTACATATTGTATGAATCGTAACACGAAATGAAAGGTGTGGATACATACTCATGTGGAAATCGATCTTTGCGCAGCGTAAAAGCTGGGGAGGATACGCCCTCTTCATCCTTCTCCTGCACGTGTTCGGCATCATCGGCCTCTTTACCGTCGCCAAATCGTCGCCGGCTTTCTGGGGCATCGGCCTCCTGGCGTATACGCTTGGCATGCGGCATGCGTTCGACGTCGACCATATCGCGGCGATTGACAACACCGTGCGCAAATTGGTGCAGCAGAAGCGCAACCCGCTCGGCGTCGGCTTTTATTTTTCCCTCGGCCATTCCTCGGTTGTGTTCGTGATGGCGGTCATCACAGCATTCTCCGTGCAATGGGCGGAGCGGGAATTGCCTTGGATGCAGAGCCTGGGCGGCGTCATCGGGGCGTCGGTGTCCGGCTTGTTCCTGGTCATCATCGGGGTGCTTAACCTTGTCATCTTGATTTCTCTCTATAAAATGTTTCGCAAATTCCGCAGCGGCAAGCACAATGAGCAGGAGTTCGAGGAGCTGCTGGAATCCCGCGGGCTCATCACGCGTTTGATCAAGCCGTTCTTCCGCTTCATCGGCAAAAGCTGGCACGTCTACCCACTCGGTTTCCTGTTCGGACTCGGTTTCGACACGGCGAGTGAAATTGCGCTGCTCGCGATTTCGGCCCATGCCGCCAAGGACGCGATTCCGTTTATCGGCGTCATTTCGCTGCCGCTGCTGTTCGCGGCGGGGATGAGCTTGTTCGACACGGCGGACGGCATGTTCATGACCAAAGCGTACCGCTGGGCGTTCCACACGCCGGTGCGCAAGCTCTATTACAACCTGACGGTTACGGCGCTGGCGGTCGTCGCAGCGCTGATCATCGGCGTCATTGAGCTGGGACAGGTGCTGTCCGAGAAGTTCGGCATGGAGGGCGGCTTCTGGACGTGGCTGCAGGATATCGATTTCGGCGTCCTCGGGTTTATCCTTGTTGCCTTGTTCATCGTGGCGTGGATCGTCTCCGTGGCGGTCTGGAAAGGTATGAAGATTGAAGAGCGATGGGGCGCCAAAACCCCTTCGTAACGTAAAGACCCTCGGTTTCGCGATAGCGAACCGGGGGTCTTTCGTCTCATTCGTTGTCACATTGAACAACGGCATATGAATTTTTTCTAAAGGTTATCCTAGAAAAAAGGATTTTATTGTCGCTCGTTGAAAGTAATTTGTCGTATACTATTAGAGGTACATTAGACTGTGGTAGGAAAGTAGGATGCTGAATGATTGAATTCAAACATATTTCGAAAGTGTACCCGAACGGGACCGTCGGGCTGGATGATATTAACCTCACGATTCATCCCGGCGAGTTTGTCGTTATTGTCGGGTTGTCCGGCGCGGGCAAGTCGACGCTGCTGCGTTCGATTAACCGGCTGCATGAGACGACGAGCGGGGAAATTTTGATTGACGGCCAGTCGATTACCAAGGCGAACGGTGCGGGACTTCGCCGGATGCGCCGAGACATCGGCATGATTTTCCAGACATTTAATTTGGTCAAAAGATCCACGGTACTGCGCAACGTCCTCTCCGGCCGCGTCGCTTACCACTCAACGCTCCGCATGATCTTCGGTCTGTTCCCGAAAGCGGATACCGAGCTTGCGCTGAAAGCGCTGGAACGCGTCAATATCCGTGAAAAAGCGTTTGCGCGCGCGGATGAATTGTCCGGCGGTCAACAGCAGCGCGTATCGATCGCGCGAGCCCTGGCGCAGGAAGCGAAAATCATCCTGGCGGACGAGCCTGTCGCTTCGCTTGACCCTTTAACGACGCGTCAGGTGATGGACGACCTGAAGCGCATCAACCGCGATCTGGGCATCACGACGATCGTCAATCTTCACTTCCTCGATCTGGCGCGTGAGTACGCAACCCGGATTATCGGACTTCGCGCCGGCAAAGTCGTGTTCGACGGTCCGGTTGCGGAAGCGACGGATGAAGTGTTCTCTGACATTTACGGCCGCGCCATCAAGAAAGACGAGCTGCTGGGAGGCCAGGCGTGATGAGTGCTTCCGCAGCCAAAAGGCCGCCACGTACCCGCTTTTACATGACGCTGCTGCTGATGGTGCTGTTCCTGGTAGGCAGTATTTATCAAACCGGCGCTACCTTGACGCAGCTTGCTTCAGGCACGCCTGAGATTTTCAAATTCATCGGCGAAATGTTCCCGCCGGATTGGGCGTTCTTCGGCGACATCTGGAAGCCGATGGCGCAAACGCTGCAAATGTCCATCCTCGGCACCGTGATTGGCGCGCTATTCGCATTCCCGATGGCGCTGCTCGCAGCGCGTAACATCACGAGCTCGTCGTGGTTGTTCTATCCGGCGCGCCTGTTCATGAACTTGATCCGGACGATCCCGGATCTGCTGTACGCGGCGCTGTTCGCCGTCCTCGTCGGCTTCGGTCCGACAGCAGGTACGCTCGCTCTTATTTTCTTTACCTTCGGGATTTTATCGAAGCTTTCCTATGAATCCACCGAAGCGATCGATCCCGGCCCGCTGGAGGCGATGACCGCAGTCGGCGCCAGCAAGCTGAAGCTGATTCGCTTCGGGGTGCTGCCGCAAGTGGCGCCGACGTATCTGGCGCACTTCCTGTACACGTTCGAAGTCAGCATCCGGGCATCCGCGATTCTCGGTCTGGTCGGCGCCGGCGGCATCGGCCTGCTGCTCAAAAACACGTTGGACTTGTTCCGCTACGATCAGTCCTGCGCGATCGTCATTTACACGCTGATCGTCGTGGTCATTATCGACCTGGTGAGCACGCGATTCCGTACCTACCTGCTCAAAGGCAGCAAAAAGCCGATGTCCGAATCCCGTGCCCGCACGTACCGCATCGTCGGCATTCTCGCTGTCGTAGCGCTGATCGTCTGGTCGCTGACCGGCCTTGAGCTTACAGGTTTCCAGCCAACGACTTGGCAGCTCACCAAAGCGATGTTTACCGGTCTGTTCCATCCGGACTGGGGCTACATCTATAATGCGGACGGCGAGGATTTGCTCCGTACCTTGCTGGAGACGCTGTCGATCTCGTATCTCGGTAACTTCGTATCCGCGATTGTGTGCTTGCCGTTTGCCTTCTGGGCTGCGGCGAACATGAGCCGTTTCCGCGCCGTATCGGGTACAGGGAAGTTCTTCCTGAGCGTCATTCGGACGATTCCGGAAATCATCATGGCGCTCATCTTCATCAAAGCGGTCGGCCCGAACGCTTACGCGGGGGTAATGGCACTTGGCCTGCACTCCGTGGGGATGCTCGGGAAGCTGTATGCGGAGGCCATCGAAAATATGGACATGGGTCCGACCGAGGCGATGACCGCCGTGGGCGCGAACTTCTGGCAGCGGATGTCGTTCGCCGTCATTCCGCAGGTCATTCCGGATTTCATCTCGTACACGCTGTATCGGTTTGAGATCAACGTCCGCTCCGCGACGCTGCTCGGCATTATCGGCGCCGGCGGCATCGGGACGCCGCTGATCTTTGCCCTGAACGCGAGACAGTGGCCGCGCGTCGGCATCATTCTTATCGGGATTATCGTAACCGTCTCGATTATCGACTATATTTCCGGTACGCTGCGCAAGCGTATCGTCTAGCAAGCGAAAAGGCTGTCTCCGCGTCCGTTTCAAACGGACAGGAGAACAGCCTTTTCTGCTTATATAAGCGCCCTGCAGGCGCTAATGGGTGTGTCTGCCATCCGAGACGAGACGGAGGAAGGGTTCTCGCTTTGTTCGGACAGGAACCTGATGTTGCTGTTCGGGTTCCACTTCCTCGATCTGCTCGATGCAGGCGATCGGGATTATCAGCTTGCCCACGCGCAGCAGGCCAAACTCCGCATAAAAATGCGAGATGACCCCTTCGATCTCGTCCTTGCCACACCGGATTTTCACGCGTTGTTTACTGCGAATAAGCCCTTCAAACATTCTAACATTCACCCCACTCAGAGTTATGAAACGACCACCATCCGGCACGCCACATTCATCATATGCAAGGAAAGAAAGGAATAGAATGTAAAAAGCCCCACCAGGTTAGGAGCAACCGGGATGAGGCACTTGCTTATCGGGCGGAGCTTATTATTTCAAGCCCATTTCTTTGTTGACACTGCGAACGATGTCGAATTTCGAATCGTCAGTTGCTACATACCCTTTATGGGAGTATACGTCGAAAATAACTTTTTGACCTTCTGGATCGTTGCCGATCGCGATGAACGCGTCAGTCAGCTTCTTCTTCCAAGTTGGATCCATGTCGGAACGAACCGCAACCGTGTCATTCGGGATTTTGTCGGAGAACGCAAGAACTTTTGTTTGCTTGAAGACGTCCGGGTAGTCCTTCGTCATGTTGGCACGGATGTCTTGGAATACGCCGACAGCGTCAACTTGGCCGTTCAGCAGCGCGATTACCGCTTTATCGTGACCTTGGAATTGAACGCCGGTTACGTCTTTCACTGGGTCAACGCCGGCTTTTTTCAGAACATAACCAGGGTATACGTAACCTGCTGCGGAAGTAACCCCTTGCCAGCCCATTTTCTTGCCTTTCAGGTCAGCGACGGATTTGATCGGGGAGTCTGCTTTGACCAGGATTTCAGCTTTATAGAAGTCAACCAGATCTTTCGTGGATTGGCCTGTTGCATCGTCAACGCCCAAACGAGTCGCTTGCACGAGCAGATCAGCCGCTTTACGTGTATCGTGCGCAACAACGTAGTTGCTTGGAGGCAGGAAGCCTACGTCAACTTGCTTGGAAGCCATTGCTTCGATAACGACGTTATAGTCAGTGGATACGGATACTTTAACAGGGATGCCGATTTTATCGCTAAGCAGCTTCTCCAGCGGTTTTGCTTTCGCTTCGAGCGTTTCAGCATTTTGGGAAGGAACGAATTGCACTTTAAGCTCTTTAGGGACGAAAGTGCCAGCCGCTGGCGCTGCGGATGCTGCAGTTGTTGCTCCAGCAGAAGCAGATGGCGTTGTTTCTTCTTTTTTCGCGCAGCCGACAAGCGTCGTTGCCGCCACGATCATGGACAAGCCTAGGACAGTAAGTTTTTTCATTTCATTTGACCTCCGTTTAATTTTCTTATAATCTATGTTGTACTATAACATTAACATAAGAGATATGGAAGATAGTGTTTAGTATTTGTAAAACTCACAATAGCTATGTGTTCAAATACAAATTATGGAATAGGTGATACAGCCTCATGCAGCATATGGACAAAAGGCCTCAGTGCCAGCTAACCATCCTGGAAACGAGCGATTTGCACGGAAATTTTTTGCCGATTCATTATGCCAATAATAAGTCGAACCCGGTCGGGATCGCCAAAATCGCCTCGCTTATTGCCTCCGAACGCGCTGCCGATTCGAACGTCCTGGTCATTGATAACGGGGACCTGATTCAGGGAACGCCGCTCGCTTATCACCATGCCAAGCTGAATCGTGAGCCCGTGAATCCCATGGTGCTTGCACTTAATTATGCGGGATTCGACGCAGGCGTCGTCGGCAACCACGAATTCAACTACGGGCTGGATACGCTTCGCAAAGCTGTGGGGGAATCGGCATTTCCATGGTTGTGCGCCAACATTGTGGACGAGAAGAGCGGCGAGCCGTTTCTCGGTAAGCCTTACCTCATTCGAGAGCTGCCGGAAGGCGTTCGCGTTGGGGTGCTGGGCTTAACGACGCCGTACATACCGAACTGGGAAGAGCCGAAAAACATTGCGGGTCTGAGGTTTATTGACGCGGTGGAAGCGGCTCATCAGTGGGTTCGTGTGTTAAAAGAGGAGGAGCAAGCCGACGTAATCGTTGTCTCCTACCACGGCGGGTTTGAGCGGGATCTCGCGACGGGTGAGCCAACTGAACCGCTGACGGGTGAAAATCAAGGCTACCGTCTCTGCATGGAGGTTCCAGGTATCGACGTTCTTCTGACGGGGCATCAGCATCGCAGCTTGGCCGGTATCGAGGTGAACGGCGTGCTAATTGTGCAGCCGGGCGTGGCTGGCGCGGTGCTTGGCAAAGTGAACCTGACGCTTGCGCAGGAGGACGGCAAATGGCAAGTTACGGCGAAAAGCTCGGAACTTCTCTCCGTGCAGGACGCAGAGGCTGACGCGAAGCTAGTTGAGATGGTCACGCCGTATGAAGCGGCAGCGCAGGTTTGGTTGGATCAGCCGATCGGCAGACTGTCCGGCGACATGCTCGTGAAGGACCCGATGCAGACGCGTCTTCGCGATAATGCCCTGATTGAGTTTATCAATAAGGTGCAGATGGAGCTCTCGGGCGCGCGGATTTCGAATACGGCCTTGTTCGATAATATTTCGCCGGGCTTTCCGTCCGACATCACGATGCGGGATATTGTATCGAACTATATTTACCCGAACACGTTGAAAGTGATTCGTATTTCCGGGGCGGATATTCGGGCGGCGCTGGAGCAATCTGCGGGCTACTTCGAGCTGTCGGCGGCGGATGGAGAAGTCGGTATCTCCGCTTCATTCCGCGAGCCGAAGCCGCAGCATTACAACTATGACATGTGGGAAGGGATTACCTACACGCTCAATATTTCCCGGCCGGTCGGCTCGCGTGTTGTGGAGCTGCTGTATGAAGGGGCGCCGATCGATCCCGCCGGGGAGTTCGACGTGGTCATGAATAACTACCGCGCGGCGGGCGGCGGCAATTATGCCATGTTCCAGGACAAACCGGTTATCAAAGACATTCCAACGGACGTTGCCGAACTGCTGGCAGGCTACATTATGGAGCGCGGCACGATTGAGGCGACGGTGAACGGGAATTGGAAAGTAATTTGGGAGTAAAAAAAGACGTCCTCATCGCCACTGAGCAAGTGGAATGGGGGCGTCTTTTTGCTGTGTCGGCGGGCCGTGAGGCCAAGCGCGCGGTGCTTCTAACGCTCTCGAACATAGGCGCGGTCGCCGGTTCGAGGATTGTAATACACCCGGTACGTGAAGCCGTCTTTAGGATCGATGAACACTTCGGCGGTGTGCAGATAGCCGTTAGGCGGCGTGTCCGGCGTCTGCGCGCCTTTGCTTTTATACCGTTTGTCGTAAACGAGATAACCAAGAAGAAAAAGAACGATAAGTCCGATGAACCAGAACGCATAATAGGAGATCAGGACCGGAGCCCATCCGCTCATAGACGACGCGTCCTAACCGCGGTGCCGTAGGCGACGATTTCGGTCATGTTCTGCCCGATGTCGCCGCTGTCAAAGCGCATCATGACGATGGCGTCTCCGCCCATCGCGGCCGCATTTTTCACCAGTCGATCCATCGCCTGTCTGCGTCCGTCCTCCACCATCTGCGTATATTGCGTGACTTCTCCGCCGACGAGACCTTTCAGGGAAGCCAGAATGTCGCCCCCGATGCCTCTTGCCCGAACGACGACTCCGAACGTACTGCCGAGCACTTCCGTAACCTCATAACCAGGGATATTTTCCGTTGTAACGACGATCATCTGCATTCGCTCCTTTTGATATCAAATAGATGCTTTTCACCCCTGAAGGGATTCGCTATTATAAAGATTAGTACGCTAATTTCTTAAGGGGGTTTCAGTGTTGCACGAAAATCAGACGATTGAACTATGGCCAGGAGTTACCCAAGACGCGATTGGGGAGGAAAATCAGGGCTGCCCGAGCCTGACGCTGTATTTGGCAGAGGGACGGGACAAACCGCGCGGCGCAGTCATCGTATTTCCGGGCGGCGGCTACGGCCGCAGGGCTCCGCATGAAGGCGAGCCGATTGCGCGTTGGCTCAACGGGCTTGGCATTTCCGCTTTTGTGTTGAACTACCGTGTGGCGCCTTATCGCCATCCAGTTCCGTTGCAGGACGCGCAGCGCGCTATCCGCACCGTACGCCATCATGCCGAAGCCTGGGGCATCGACCCGCAGCGCGTGGGGATTTTGGGCTTTTCGGCAGGGGGACATCTCGCTTCAACAGCAGGCACGCATTACGACGCAGGCAATCCGGAAGCGGTGGACCCGATCGACCGTCAAAGCTGCCGTCCCGATCTGATGGTGCTGTGCTATCCGGTCATTACAATGAGGGCGCTCGGCCATCAAGGTTCCAAAAACAATCTCATCGGCGAAGACGCGGGCGAAGAGTTGATTCAGCTCATGAGCAGCGAGCAGCAAGTGACGTCCGATACGCCGCCGACATTCCTTTGGCATACGGCAGACGATGCCGCGGTTCCCGTGGAGAACAGCCTGCTGTTCGCGGCGGCGCTGAGCCGTCACAAGGTGCCGTTTGATTTGCATGTTTTTGAATCGGGAGTCCACGGTATCGGCATTGCAGCCAATCATCCCGAAGCGTACGTCTGGCCGGACGTCTGTGCGAACTGGCTGCGCAAACAGCAATTTGCCTAATGGGCCGCGCTTATACCTGCTATCCGCTGGGGGATTCAGCCGTCGTCATGAAGCTCGGCGATTCGATTGAGCCTGCGCTGCTCCCGGTGATCCGCGAGTTGGCGGACTTTTTGGAGCGGCACCGTTTTCCGGGGTTTATTGAGCTGGTTCCGGCGTATACGACGATCACGATTTATTACGATGTTTTGAGCGTGGCGGAGTATGCGGCTGCGGCAAGTGAGAGTGCGAGTGCAGGTGCAGGTGCAGGTGAGAGTGCAAGTGCAAGTGCAAGTGCAAGTGCAAGTGCGTTAGGGTCCTCCGTCATGCCGTCTCCCTATGATCAGGTTGCCCAAATGGTGCAGCATTTATTGGACGCGTACGAAGTGTCAGGAGCTCGCATGGCTGAGTCATCCGCTGCGGATCGGATTGTTCGTATTCCGGTTTGTTATGGAGGCGAATATGGACCTGATCTCGCGGAACTGGCAGCCTTTCACGGGCTATCGGAAGCCGAAGTGATTGACTTACATACCTCACGGGATTATCCCGTATTTATGATTGGCTTTGCTCCCGGCTTCCCGTATTTGGGCGGGCTGGACGAGTGGCTGGCAACGCCGCGCAGATCGGTGCCGCGGATGCAGATTCCGGCTGGCTCGGTCGCGATCGGCGGTGCGCAGACAGGCATTTACCCGCTGATGACGCCGGGTGGCTGGCATGTAATCGGCCGAACACCGCTCGCTTTGTTCCGGCCGGACGCGGAGCCGCCCTCCCTGCTGCAAGCGGGAGATGTCGTCCGCTTCGTGCCGATTGCGCCGGATGAGTACGAAACTGCTTGTGAAAGGAACTAGCGGGACATGGCTTTTGACGTGATCAAACCGGGCCTGTTATCCACGCTGCAGGATGAAGGCCGTTTCGGGTATCGCAAGCATGGTGTCATTGTATCCGGTCCTATGGACGCTTTTGCGCATCGGGCTGCGAATGTACTCGTCGGCAATCCGGCGGGTGCGGCGACACTGGAAATGACGTGGATCGGTCCGCAGCTCATCGCCCGCTCGGACATGCTGCTTGCCATATGCGGCGGGGATCTGGACGCCCACGTGGATGGCGAGCCGGCTCCGCTTTGGCGGCCTTGGGTGATCCCAGCCGGGAGCATGCTGGAGCTGAGGCATGCCGTGCACGGCTGCCGCGCCTATCTCGCCGTCGGCGGAGGCTTCTGCGCAGATGAAGCGCTCGGAAGCCGCAGCACGTATGTGCGCGCCGGCATCGGCGGCTTTGCCGGCAGGGCGCTGCAGGCGGGCGACCGGCTCGATATTCACGAACTGGCGCTCGAGCTGAAAGACATGCAGCGCTACGTGCGGCACGCGCGAGCCGTCAGTACGCGGTGCAGGCCGCCGTATGCGGACGAGCCGATTCTGCGCATCGTGCGCGGCCGGGAGCAGCCGCTGTTCCGCGAGGCGAGCTGGGCGCAGCTCTTAGAGCAAGTGTACGTCGTGACGCCGCAGTCGGACCGCATGGGCTTTCGGCTGGCCGGCGAAGCCGCACTGGAGCGGTTGGACGGTGCCGAGACCGAGCTGGTATCGGAGGCCGTCGCCGCCGGCACGCTGCAAGTGCCGCCAAGCGGGCAGCCGCTGCTGCTCCTGGCGGACTGCCAGACGACCGGCGGCTACCCACGTATCGGCCACGTCATCACGGCCGATCTCCCGCTCGCCGCGCAAGTGCGGCCCGGTGGCAAGCTGCGCTTCGCCGAAGTCACGTTGCAGGAGGCGCAGGAAGCGCTGCTGGTGCAGCAGCTAGAGCTGCGGCAGCTGGCAGCGGGCGTCAGCGCGTGGAGGAGGGACGTGGGAGTGTAGGTGTGGTGGCAGAGTAAGCACTCGAAAAGTATCTCTGTCGAGGCGCGCCACCGTACAGGGGGAGTGAGATCAATAAGCACATGCGGTGGGCTTATTGAGCCGTGGAGCGCTCAATTTCGGAAATTAAGCACACGAAAAGTGCTTATCTTTGTCAAACCAGCCCTTCGTGCAGGGAGTTGAGTTCAATAAGCACTTGTAGGGAGCTTATTGGGCCGTGGAGCGCCCAATTTTGGAAATTAAGCACACGAAAAGTGCTTATCTTTATCAAATCAGCCCGCCGCGCAGGGAATTGAACTCAATAAGCACATGCGGTAACATCTGCAGAAATGGGTTCCCTTACTAAACTTATTACCATACTCCTTCATAGCTACCTTTTCTGTTTGCCTTGACCTCAGCGTTTTTTCTCCTCCCTTCAAAACGTGCTTTTCCTCTTAACCTGACAACACTGGGGTGTAGGTGAGCGGTTGGAGGATGAGGAGTCGTTGGGAGGGGGGCAGCTAGTAAAAGTAATTATGATGAGGTAGCTAGCTGCGGACAATCGCGTATGGCGGAAGGGCGCGATTGTGTGTGGGCATAGGGCAGACGGTGTTGCTGGTGCAACTGGTCGCGGGCGTTCGCGTGCGAGTTCAGCTGGCGAAATTATTACCCCGCACTTTGCAGCGCTACTGCATGTAGGAGCTCAACTGGAATTTCTCCTGTTCATTGCGGTGATAAAGGCTAATTTACCAGGCTCACCTGGAAAACCTCCAGTTCAGATGGACCTTTTTGTGCAAAATAGGCGTAATTGGGCAAACAACATGGAGAAATTCCAGTTCAGCTGTTAGTTTACTTGGAAATGGTCGAAATCAGCTGGAGGAATTCCACTTTAACGAACTTATCTTGACGACTTTTCATTGACTGAGTGGGAAAGAAGCTCGTTCTAATCAATCGAATGAATAGAAAAGAGGATGCCCAATGCGGCGCATTGACTTAAACTGCGATATGGGCGAAGGCTTCGGCGCCTATCGCCTCGGCCGCGACACGGAGCTGCTCGACTATGTCAGCTCCGCCAACATCGCCTGCGGCTTCCATGCCGGCGATCCAGCCACGATGCGCACGACAGTGCAGCTGTGCGTGCGCAAAGGCGTTGCGATCGGGGCCCATCCGGGCCTGCCCGATCTAAACGGCTTCGGCCGGCGTGAGATGGCCATCACGCCGAACGAAGCTTACGAGCTGACGTTGTATCAGCTCGGAGCGCTGCAGGCATTCGTCCACGCCGAAGGCGGACGCCTGCAGCACGTGAAGCCGCATGGCGCGCTCTACCACATGGCGGCGAAGCGCCATGAGCTTGCGGCCGCGATTGCGGCTGCAACCGCCAGCGTCAGCGCGGAGCTGACGCTGTACGGCCCGCCCGGCAGCGAGCTGCTGCGGGCGGGCGCCGCCGCGGGGCTGCGGACCGCGAGCGAAGCGTTCGCGGACCGCACCTACCGGCGGGACGGCGCATTGACGCCCCGAGGCGAAGCCGGGGCGTTGATCGAGAGCGCCGCGGATGCGGCGGCGCAGGTAGTGCGCCTCGTCCGCGAGGGGAAGGTCCGCTCCCTGGAGGGAGAGGACCTTCCGCTTCAAGCGGACACGATTTGCCTGCACGGCGACGGGGCGTACGCCGTGGAGTTCGCGCGCGACATCCGCGCGCTGCTAGCAAGCAGCGGCATCGCGGTGCTGCCGATCGGCTCTTGAACCCGCGCGTGCC
>NZ_JBCMUN010000001.1:714690-981225 GCF_050467285.1 Paenibacillus oryzisoli
CCGCTCGTCCTTGAAGTCGCCTTGCCAACAGCGCGAGTCCGGTCAGCTCTTGAACCCGCGCATGCCCAGGCAAGCCGCCGCTCGACCTTGAAGTCGCCTTACCAACAGCGCGAGTCTGATCGGCTCTTAAGCCCGCGCATGCCCAAGCATTGCCGCCGCTCGACCTTGAAGTCACCATACCGACAGCGCGACTCCGATCGGCTCTTGAACCCACGCATGCCCAAGCATGCCGCCGCCAGTTTTTTTAAAACTGCCCGCCCCCCAAAGGCTATCCGGCTAAGGTGGCAGAGGTCATCTTCCTCATTTGAATGGCGGTCTTTCGAGATAAGTTATCCCGAATACCTTATTTCCGCGGATTGCCCTTGATTTCCCCTAATAAGATAACCGTCTTATCTTATTTGCTGGTTTTCATCGTGTTTCGGGCACATGGGCAGCAAATAAGTTCGTTCACCTAACTTATCTCCGTTCACCTCGGTTTAATCGGCAAAATAAGATACAGCTGTTATCTTATTTTGCCCGCCGCTCATTCTTGCCGCTGACACTCCCCTCCCAGGGAAAGAATCCCTATAACCATTCTTTCACTTGAGGCTCATCCCTGAATATGAGTTAATAGGAATGTAGCCGGCCGGCTCAAATCCTTCGGAAAGGAGTGATCGAGGTGATTACAACAAATGCAGAGGTGGTTTCTGCGTAATGCAGAAACCCCGTTGTTAAAGTCGGGGGGCCGCAAGGCCTCCCGCATCATGACAATTAAGAAGTCATCTGTCATCATAGGGGATTGGTCTACTAAGGCGAAGGCCTCCCGCATCATGACGAATTTCTCTTCCCACAGAGCCAAGAAGTTTTTTTGACCACGAGTAGACAGCATCTTGCTTTTTACATATAATGTACATGAACAACAAATTTCCTAAATTAGGTGAAAGGAGTGTTATCAAATGAACACAATGACAACCACAGTAGCGATGATTGTAGCGGCAACCGCAGAGGTACGCGTCTCCTAACTGAATATCATTCGTGGAATAACCGTTCACCTGAATTTGTATAACTGAATATACAACCGACAGGCACGATTATGGTCGTGTTTTTTTTATTCCATTTTATGAGAATGGTAGGAGGTTACGGGGCGCTCAGGACACTCTGCAAATCAGTCAAAAAGGACTTTGGCTTTTCGACAATTTGAGGAGGTTTTCATCCATGAGTTACAAGAACGGGAAAGACGTTCTTCCCCCGAGCCTGTTAAAACAATTGCAAGAATATATCCAAGGCGAAATCGTGTATATCCCTAAGAAAGAGCAGAAGCGCGCTGGCTGGGGAGAAAACAACGGGACTCGCATTATCATTGAGCGGAGAAATCGGGAGATTTACCGCATGTATCAAACCGGTTCTACGGTGATGGAGCTGATCAAGACGTTCCACCTCTCGGAGGACAGCATTCGGAAAATTATTGTGAAAACTCGCGAATTAACAGCGAATCAAGTATAGCGGCAGCCCCCTCGTGGTGCTGCTTTTCTTTTTTTAAGTAGGAATTGGCAAAGGGGATGTCGAAAAAAGGGGAAAGCAACGCTAGCGCCATAAGAGGAGGGAGCGGTTTTGGTTTCTGTGTTTGTCTACGGCACGCTGCTTACGGGCGAAAACAACCACTTTGTTGCGAAACCCTATGTTCAGCACGTGCAACCTGGCGCGGTTCACGGCCGTTTATATGATGTCGGCGACTATCCGGCGCTGCTGCTCGTGGAAGAAGGGATCGTTGAGGGGGAATGGCTCGATGTGACGGAGGAAGGTCTTCAGGCAATGGATGAACTTGAGTGGTATTTCGGTCCGGGGCATCCTGACAACGAGTACGAACGCAGCTGGGTGCGGGACATTTCCGGGGAGCGGGAAGGTTGGGTGTACCACTGGCCAGGGCCGCCGGAAGACTTGCCGCCCATTGACGGAACTTCCTGGAGGGCTTATCGAAAAAAGTAATTCGACATAATATTATCTTTTTGGCTATTTTTCGACAGTGTTCTATCTTGGGCTTTAGGATGATGCTATAATTGGTAAAAGAAGACTGCATAGAGGAGCGCTTTGATGTCTTATAAAATTTTACTGGCAGATGACGAAGTCGCGCTGCGGTTTCTGCTAACCGAAACGCTATCGGACGAAGGATATGTCATTTCGGAAGCGGAGGATGGTCAAGTGGCAATTGATCTGCTCAGCACGCACGAGTTTGATTTGGTGATTCTCGATTATATGATGCCGGAACGGACCGGCGTGGAAGTGTGCACCTGGCTTAGGCAGAGCGATAACGGGAATCGGGACCTTCCTGTTATTCTGTTGACGGCCAAAGCGCTGGAAAAAGACAAAGAAAAAGCGAAAGCCGCCGGTGTTACGACCTATATTGTAAAGCCGTTTAGTCCCTTGCAGCTGCTGGACACGGTTGAACACTTGCTGCAGAAATAGCGGAGCTGGCCGGGCTGCGCGATAGAGCAACGATACTTTTGAGTTAAAAAGGGTGATTGTGGGGTATGAACGATACGCAACATCAGACACTCAGGAGCTCCGAAAGTGCTGATGAACGGGGGGCTCGCATTTTAAGACAAGGCAAGAAGGTTTTCTTGGGCGAATTTGAAAAACAGCTGGTTGAGCTGCGCACGCTTATGCTCATGCTTCAGGACGGGGAGCCTGCGCAGGAGGGGCTGCTTCGCGTCTATCGGATTGTGCATACGTTAAAAGGGAGCGCACCGATTTTCGGCTATACCCGGATCGGTCGACTCGCGGAAAAGCTGGTTCGCACCTGGGAATGGACGCAATCTTTCGAAGAATCGCAGGAAGTGCTGCTGCGCACGCTATATCCGCTTGACGAGAGTCTGCTGCGCAGCAAAGAGCTTTTTCGCGAATTGGAGATGGAGCAGGAGATCGGCTTGACGGAGCTAAGCATGGATGAGCAGAAGGAGCAGGGCGGCAGTTCGCTGCTTCGGACGATGAAAGGCCGGATTCTGCTCGTAGACGATGATGATTCGCTGCGCACTTATTTGACCCGGAGGCTGCAGCTTGACGATTGTCTCGTGCATGAAGCGGGTGACGTCGTTACGGCTAAAAGACTGCTGCGCGAGCACACGTACGACCTGGTGACGCTCGATCTTCTGATGCATCCCGAGTCCGGCTATGAGTTGTTTGATTTTTTGCGAGAAGATCCAACGCTCAAATGGCTGCCGCTTATCGTGCTGTCCGGACGGGATGACCTCAGCGACAAGGTGCGCTGCTTCCATTTGGGCGCGGACGATTACGTGACGAAACCGTTCCAGTACGAGGAACTGGCCGTGCGCATTTACGCGCTGCTCAAACGGACCAAAAACTTCGAGCAGCTGGCGTTCCGCGATCCGCTCACCGGTGTGTTCAACCGCCGTTATTTTGAGCTGCAGATTGGTTTGGAGCTGCAGCGCATTGAGCGGTATCCGGCGCCGATTTCGCTTGTTTTCATCGATATTGACTCGTTCAAAAACGTCAACGACACCTACGGGCATCATGTCGGCGATCTCGTCCTGCAAGGGCTGGCACATGTGCTTCAAGTCAATCTTCGGTCTACCGATCTGCTGGCCAGATTCGGCGGGGAAGAATTTGTGATCGTGCTGCCGAATACGACGGCAGACCAGGCGGTCGGCATTATGCAGCAGATTTTGGAGAAGGTCCGTGAGCGGACGATTGCGCAATACGACGGCCAACAGTTTCACATTACATTCTCGGCCGGCGTAGCGGAGTATCAGGTGGGTCTGCTTGTCAACGAGTGGATTACGAAAGCCGACGATGCGATGTACCAAGCGAAGCAGGGCGGCAAAAATCAGGTTCGGCGTTCAGCGCCGGCAGGGGAGAACGAGCAGTTTACGAAGCTGGTCTCCCATGCGCAGGCACAGCTTCAGAAGAAGAAGCTGCTGATCGTCGATGACGATCCGATTCTTCGCGCGATTTTGACGTCGCAGCTTGAGCACTTGCCGATTGCGATTACGCAGATCTCGGACGGCGAAGAAGCGTGGGCGCTTTTGACACAGCAATCGTTTGATGCGTGCATTCTGGATGGCGTTCTGCCCAACTTGGACGGCTTTTCCTTGTTGGAAAGAATTAAGCGGGAAGCCGGCGACGTTCAGGCCGATTTGAAAGTGTTGATGCTTTCGGGCAAAAAGAAAGAGGATGACATCGCGCGAGGCTTGCATTTGGGTGCGGACGATTACATGACGAAGCCGTTCTCGCTGGTGGAGCTGGAGATACGTGTGAAGCGGCTTATGAATATCGGGTAAATGCGGGAAGGGGCAGGCGTGAGCTGGCCTCTTTTTGGCGTTGAGCTGCAGCCACCTTGAACCCCGTCCCCGTTTTCGTCATAATGGAAGTATTCGCAACCAGGGTACATAAAGGAGTCGTTTTCATTGTCGGAAAAAGAAAATTTGGTGCGCTTCGGGATCTCGATGCCTCAGTCGCTGATTGAGCAGTTCGACAGCATGATTGCGGAGCAGGGCTACGATAATCGCTCGGAGGCGATTCGTGATTTGGCGCGCAAGGCGCTGCTCACCTCCAGTACAATGAAGCCGGACGAGACGGTCGCCGGCACGATTGTGATGGTCTACGATCATCACAGCACGGATCTGCCGATTACGCTGACGGAGCTCCAGCACGACTATCATCATGCTATTATTTCTACGATGCATATTCATCTCAATCATGCGCAGTGTCTGGAGATTCTCGTCGTGCGCGGGGAAGTGGCGAAGCTGCGGGATTTGCAGCAGCGCATTCAGGTGCTCAAAGGGGTCACTTACGCGGAGCTTTCTGTGACGCATGTGGACGAGCACGGCCACGATCACGGGCATGGGCATGCGAACGGAGAGCATCATTAGGCAGATGAAAGGACTGCGGCAAAACTCGAAGTTCATCGGCAGGTTTGCTACAATAAGCGGGGGAGGTGCACAATGTCTGCTAAAAAATGGTTTACGCTCGAGGAAGCGAATAGCTTGCTCCCGTTTGTTGATCAGCAACTAACGAAGATGCAAGCGATTAAGCGCGAATTCGAGCACAAATATATGGAACTGCGCCGACTCAAGAATGAGGCCGCAGAACGGCAGCAAACGGAAAAAGATCCGTTTTTCGTGGAGGAAGCGGCGCTGGAGTTTTTACAGATTGAAGCGCGTGGACTTATTGAACATTTTCAAGGAACAGGAATTGAACTCAAGGACATTGATACGGGGCTTGTCGATTTTCCGGCGATGCTGGATGGCGAGGAAGTGCTGCTGTGCTGGCGACAGGGCGAGGATCGGATTCGTTTCTACCACGGCCTGCACGATGGATTTGCCGGACGGAGGCCGTTAGCCGATGAATAAGGGGATTATGAGAGTTAAGGGATGTCGGCGATCGCTTTCGCTCGCGATGCTGGGGCTGCTGATCATGCTCCTGGCTGTAAGCCTAGGCACGGTGGCTCCGCAATCCGTATCTGCGCACGCATCGTTAGTGGAATCCGTGCCGGTGTCTGGCGCCAGGTTGTCTCAGTCGCCGCCTGAGATTAAGATTACGTTTAATGAAGAGCTGGACAGCGGACTTTATTACATCAAGGTGTACGACAACAACGGTAAAGAAATTACGTCGAACAAAGCGCACATGAACGAGCAAGGCAACGGCATCGCGATCGGGTTGCCCAAACTGGAGGACGGCGTCTATCTGATCAGTTACCACATCATTTCGGCGGATGGACACCCGGTCGGGGGCAGCTATCCGTTCACGGTCGGGAACCCGCCGGAGTCGGACGAGTTGTCTTCATCCCCGGCGCTGCACAATCACGATCACGGCTCGGGACCGCTGACGACCAAGGGCTTGCTGCAGTATGCTTCGCGCGGGCTGTGGTTTCTGACGCTGCTCGTGTTGACCGGTTGGATGTTGTGGCTGCGCATGCCAGCTGCGAAGGGCTTACTGGCGAATGGAACGCTGTCCGCTTGGACGCTGAATTTGCAGCGGGGGCATTTGGTGGCGCTCCTGCTGCTGATTTTTACCCACATTGAAGATTTGCTGGGCGGTGGCGGTGTGGAAGAGCTGTGGCAGCTGATCAGCGCGACGACGATCGGCATTTCGTGGGTGCTGCTGCTTGCGCTGTCGCTCGCCGGTTTTCTGCTGGTCGGCCGGAGATTGTGGCTGGACGTCGTGTGGGCGATTGCGCTGCTCGCGGCCAAAAGCTTCAGCGGACACGCAGCTTCCTTTTCACCCAAATGGCTGACGATCGGGCTTGATTTCGTTCATCTGGCGGCTTCGGCTTGCTGGGCGGGGGGACTTGTGCTGCTCTTCGTTCTGTGGCGGAAGAAAGACGATAAGCTCGGCGATTATATGCGCAGCTTCTCGCGGATGGCGTTCATTTCGATTGTCGTGCTGACGGTGAGCGGCGTGCTTTCCGTGCTGCTGTTCCTGCCGAATTTGCACTATTTGCTGTATACGACGTGGGGTAAGCTGCTGCTTGTAAAAGTCGGTGTTGTCGTGCTTGTCGCTGTGGTCGGATTCGTCATTCGCCTGTTCCTGCGCAAGGGCGGCATTCAGCAAACGCACATCTGGGTGAAGCTGGATCTGTCGCTGATGGTCGTCATTGTGGCGTTAGTCGGACTGATCACGTACATGGCGCCGATTCCGTCCAACCAACCGTTTACCTGGCATCAAATGGGCGAAAAGGTGCACGTATCCGTCGATATTTCTCCGAAGGTACCGGGAACGAATACGTTTGAAGCCTCCGTGTGGCTGCCCAAAAACTTGGGCAAACCGAAGCAGGTGCTCATGATTCTTCACAATCAGGACGACGAGACGATTTCTCCGATCTCCGTTCCGCTTGAGCCGTACGTCGACAGTGTTCAGCTTCAGGTGGACGGTTACGGCACAGACTTGGCCAAGTACGATTATAAAGGACAAGGCGCGTTCCTGCCGTTCCGCGGCAATTGGCAAGTGGAGATGCGCGTCATGGACTCGGACGATAATGAGACCGTGTATACGAGGGATTTCATCGTGTATTAGAAAAAGAAGCGCACAAGGCCGCTCCGGTCTTGTGCGTATTTGTATTCGTCAATCTGCTGTTCAAGGAGTGTGGATTGAATGTTTCTGCGAAGTATGACGCTGCTGCAAGAAAAAGTGACGGACCGTCAGTCGCATCCCTTCACTATCCCGGCCATTCGCGGCTTCGAGCGGCTCGATTTCAAGCATCCGGTTACCTTTTTCGTTGGGGAAAATGGATCGGGCAAATCGACGCTGCTTGAGGCGATCGCCGATCAGTGCGGCTTCAACCTCGGCGGGGGCGGCCGAAATAATGTGTATGACGTCGATGCGTCTCAGTCGGCGCTGGGAAATTTCATCCGCCTGTCCTGGCTGCCGCGGGTGACGCAGGGATTTTTCCTGCGGGCGGAGAGCTTTTACCACTTTGCCTCGCATCTCGACCAGCTGGCGAGAGAAGACCCGACGTTCAGGTACCAAGCTTACGGGGGCAAATCGCTGCATCAGCAATCGCATGGCGAGTCGTTTTTATCGCTATTTATTAATCGGTTTGGCGGCGGTAAAGGCATTTATCTGCTCGACGAGCCCGAGGCCGCCCTGTCGCCGGCCAGACAGCTGGCTTTTCTGCGAATCATGCACGACCTGGTGAATGGCGGCAAGTCGCAGTTCATTATCGCGACCCATTCACCGATTCTGCTGGGCTTTCCCGGCGCGCATATTTACAGCTTCGATTCCTCTGCGGTTGAACGCATCTCCTACGAGGAGACGGAGCATTACCAGATCACGAAATCATTTTTGAACCGGACGGATAAATTTTTGGCGGATTTGTTTCGGGACGAGGAATAGACATGCAAAAAAGCGGCAAACCGTACATGACATCATGTCGGTGTTGCCGCTTTATTAATTCTGTTCGAACCCTAGAACAAGCTCCAATCGAATTCCTGGGAGAGTGTCTCCAGCAGATGTACACCCGCGGTGCTGTTCCCTTTGCGATTCAGCGCAGGCCCGACGACGCCGATGCCGTAACGGCCCGGCACGATCGTCAAGATGCCGCCGGAGACGCCGCTCTTGGCCGGCAGACCGACGTTCATGGCAAACTCGCCAGAGGCATTGTACATGCCGCATGTAATCATGAACGTCTTGGCAATCTGCACATAGCGCCGCGGGATCAGCCGCTTATTCCGGATAGGATCGACGCCGTCGAAAGCGAGCACCAGCGCCATCCGGGCAAGATCCTCGCAGGATACCTCAATCGAGCAGTGACTGAAATAGACACGCAGAATGTCGTCCACCTTGCCGTCCAGCACCCCGTTATCCTTGAGGAAGTAAGCCAAAGACCGATTGCGGTGCGCCGTATCCGACTCGGATTTGAACACCGCCTGATTGATCGCAAGGCTCGGATTGTCCGCAATATCTTGGAAAAAGGCCAAGGCCCGCTCAATCTGCTTCTCCGGCGTATCCCCGCCGATCAGGGAGGAGATCGCGATAGCCCCCGCGTTAATCAGCGGGTTGAACGGGATCCCAGGCTCCACCAGCTCCAGCTTCAGCATGGAGTTGAAATCGTCCCCGGTTGGCTCCATGCCAACCTTGGAGAACACGATGGCTTCGCCGTGATCGATCAAGGCCAGCATCAGCGTGAACACCTTGGAAATGCTTTGCAGGGTGAACAGACAGTCTGTCTCCCCGGCTATCACCGTGGCGCCGGAGCCGTCCATGATGCAGATGCCAAGCGAGTCCTCAGACGCGTTCGCCAATTCGGGAATGTAGGTGGCGACGTGGCCTTCTGGCGCTTGCGCCTTGCTTTGGATGACCCACTCGCCAAGATGCGCTTGAAGCTGCTGCCAAGTATCAGGGTGCTGCTGGTGTCCCATGAGGAGTCATCCTTCTCTGCATTAATTTTTCCAAGCTTGCGGATGCACGTCCGAAATAAGCTCCGTCGCCGCGGCGTTCGCGATGACCTGCTCAGGGTTTTTGCAGCCCGGAATGACCGTCGTGACAGCATCGTGCTTGAGGCACCAGGCGAGCGCCCATTTGGCCATATCCATGCCTTGCGGCACTTCTTCCCGCTGAATGCGTTCCACCTCTTCGAGCTTCTTTCTCACAGCTTCCGCATCGTGGCGATGGCGGACGTCGTTGCCGGCGAAAACAGCGCCCGGCTTATATTTGCCGCTCAGGTAGCCGCTGGCAAGCGGTACGCGCGCAAGAACGCCGAGATCCTGTTCCACGCAGGACGGGAATACTTGCTCCTCCGGCGCTCTGTCCAGACGGTTGTACACGACCTGAATCGCCTTGGAGCCGACTTTGGTGGAAGCCGCCGTCTGATGGATGTTGGCATTGCTGCCGATCGAGGTGCCGAGATGGCGGATTTTGCCCGCTTGGGTCAGTTTATCAAGGGTCGTCCAGAGTTCGTCATTATCGAACAGCGAGTCCGGTCCCGAATGGAACTGGTAGAGATCGATGTAGTCCGTATGTAAAGCTTTCAAGGACGCATCCAACTGCTGAACGACGGATTGTGCGCTGTAATCGTCCGTACGCGTAAATAAATCGTGGAAATGATGGCCGAATTTCGTGGCGACGACCCATTTGGAGCGGTCGCGGCGGCTAAGGTAGCTGCCGATGAATGACTCCGACAGATGATCGCCGTAGCATTCCGCCGTATCGATCAAGTTAATGCCAAGCTCTGCCGCTTGGTCGAGGATGCGGTCAACTTCATCTTGCGTGTAGTTCAATCCCCACTCGCCGCCGAATTGCCAGGTGCCGACGCCGACGACGGAAACTTTAAGATCGGTTTTGCCAAGTCTGCGAAATTTCAATGTGTACACGCTCCTTTTTTGTGTGTCTCCACTCATTATACAACAACAATTTATTTTATATTAATACAGACGGGGAGGAAATAGGGTAAGGTGGTAGAAGCGTTAAGAGATTATGAAGATTAGGGAGCTGATCCGCTTGAAATCGACCTCCATCTGGAAATTCGCCAAGGAATGGGTGCCCACCATCGCGTTTGCAATCCTCCTTGCGTTGGTCATCAATACGTACGTGGCGCAGGCCATGACCGTACCATCGGGGTCCATGCTGCCGACAATTCAGCTGAAAGACGAGATTATCGTGGAAAAAATGAAGCCGCTCACCGATTTTGAATTTGGCGACATTGTCGTCTTCTGGCCGCCGCTCGAAGGCAACAAAGACCGCTATGTGAAACGGCTGATCGGTCTGCCCGGCGATACAATTGAAATTAAGAACGGCACTTTGTACCGTAACGGCCAAGCTGTCGAGGAACCTTATGTGAAAGATAAAATGACATACACCTTCGGTCCAGTTGCCGTGCCTGCGGGCAATTACTTTTTCCTCGGCGATAACCGCAACGACAGTTATGATGCCCACTTGTGGCCAACGCCGTTCGTACCGGAGAAAGACATCATCGGCAAGGCCGTATTCCGGCTCTTCCCGCTCAATCATCTGGGAACGATTGAATAAGGCAAAAAGCTCCTGTCCTCTTGTGAAGAGGAAGGAGCTTTTTATTATTAAGCCATGCCTGCCGCGAGATCGCCGTCATCCGGTTTATCGCCTTTCTTGCGTGACTTGCGTTCGGTAATTTTCATATTGCCGATGAAGAGCGCAAGTACGGCACCCAGGATGACGAACACCAGACCGATCTGGAAAACGTTTTGCAGCGAGGTGACGAGTGCGTTTTTGATCATAGGCACCATGTGTTCCACGAATTCCTTCGGCATTTCCGCCAGTTTTTCCGGGTTAAGCAGCGAGGAATACAGGCCTTGCGGATTCGTGTGAATCAAGTCCGTCATCTGACTCGCCAGTTGGCTCGATTCCGCGGGCAGTTGTTTCACGACAGGTTCGAGATCATGCTCAAGGAGCACTGTCGACTTGTGGTTCATAATCGCGCCGAGAATGGTCATCCCGAACGTACCGCCGATTTGCCGGAAGAACTGGGAGGACGACGTGACGACGCCAAGCTCTGATTTCGGGAAGCTCTCTTGCAGCGCAAGCGTCAGAATCGGCATCACAAGGCCCATACCCAGACCGAGAATGATCATGTAGCTTGAAGCCATCAGCTTCGTTGTATCAATGCCCATGGAGCTCAGCATGTAGAACCCAACGGCCATGACTAGCATCCCGATCAGCATCTGATTGCGAACGCCCAGCTTGTAGACGAGTTGGCCGGAGACAATGCTGGCGATAATCATCGTGACCATCAGCGGTGTCATCACCGTGCCGGAGGCCGAGGCGGAGATACCGACGATGCCTTGCATGAACAGCGGTACGAACATGATAGCACCAAACATGCCGACCGACATCAGGAAGCCAACGCCATTGAGAGTCGTGAAGATTTTATTTTTAAACAGGCGAACAGGAAGAATCGGTTCTTTGGCGCGGCTCTCGATACGAACGAAGGCGATTAAGGAGACCGCCGCAAGTACGAACAAGCCGATAATTTGCCACGAGCTCCAAGGGTAGTCTTTTCCACCGAATGTCAAAGCAAGAAGCAGGGAGACAACACCGACGATCATCGTCACGATACCCGGAACGTCGAACGTAACTTTGCCTGTCGCTTTGTGCTTAGGAAGTGCGAATGCAATGAGAATAACGGCAAGAATACCGACTGGCAAGTTGATATAGAACACCCAGCGCCAGTTCCACGCGTCGACGATCCAGCCGCCGATTTGCGGGCCGATGACGGACGAAAGTCCGAAGATGGCCCCGAAAACGCCCTGCCATTTGGCACGCTGTTTACCTGTAAAAATGTCCCCGATAATAATCATCGCCATCGGCATCATAATCCCGCCGCCAAGGCCTTGAAGACCGCGGAACAAGATCAACTCTGTCATATTCTGCGACATGCCACACAGCGCTGAAGCGACGATAAAAATAATAAGTCCTGTTACATAAATGACGCGGCGGCCAATCAAGTCCGCCAGTTTACCGGCGATTGGAACGACAACGGTTGATGTCAGCATGTACGCTGTGGTCAGCCAAGCCATAAGACCGAGCCCGCCGAATTCACCGACGATCCGCGGCATGGCAGTGCCGACAATGGTGCCGTCCAGTGCGCCGAACAGCATAGCGATAATAAGTCCTGTAATAAGCAGCCCTTTATTTTTAAAATGGGCCGTGTTGTTCTCGGCATTCGTATCCGAGTCTGTGTGCGGTACTGATTCCATGAAGTATCCTCTCCTCTGACTTAATAGGTTGCAGTAAATTTCTCAAAAGCGGAAACCATCGTATGAAGTTCATCCTTGGAAAGCTGCTTGAGTCCGCGCTCCATCACATTACGGGTAACTTGGGAAGCCTGGTCAAACATGCGCTTGCCTTTCTCCGACACTTCGACCAACACGATGCGACGGTCTGTCTCGTGTTGAAGACGCGCGACATGACCGCTTTGCACCAGACGGTCGATCATGACCGTTATCGCGCTTGGCTTAACGCCCATAAGTTCAGCTAAATGGCTCTGTTTGGGGGTGCCTTGTTTATGAATCATCGCTAGTAGGAATAGCTGCGGAGGCGTAAGCTCCGTTTCAAGCTCGGCAAAAACCGCTTGATGAATTTTGCGATGGGCGATCTCATAGGCGGTACGGAAGCGATTGGTGTAGGAAATTAAATCGTCTTCCAAGTGAATGCACCTCCTTATCAGTTAAATTGTTTGAATTTTTAAGATATTAAACAATGAAATTATTAAATTGAATAATAGTTAAATTGTTTAAATAAAATATAATCCGTTTGGCTGCTGCCGTCAATAGAATTTTAAGAGGGAATGACAGGCATACTTGCATATCGCCCTTATCTTGCATATAATAACTGGTACATATACGTTGAAATGCTTTGACGGAGAAGAGTATGCAGTGCTTCTTGACAGGGAGGGAAAGCCAGAGATTGAGAGCTTTCTCCGAGAATCAGGCTGCTGAAGTTCGCTCCTGAGCAGTCCTTTGAACGAAAGCTTTGAAAGAGCATTTAGTAGGAGGAACCGGGCTATCGTCCGTTATCTGAAATGAAGTGAGATTCGTTTATTCGGCATGTCCACATAGACGATCTAATTAGGGTGGTACCACGGCTTTTCGTCCCTTGTGAGGGAGCGGGAAGCCTTTTTTGCGTTGTTCCAAGGCAACCGTAAGACGATAATCAGGAGGGGTATCCAATGAAAGAGCGGTTAGAAGCGTTAAAGCAAGAAGCGCTGCAAGAGCTAAGCGCAGTAGGGAGTCAGCAGGAACTGAATGAGCTGAGAGTCAAATATTTGGGCAAAAAAGGCCCGTTAACCGAAGTGCTTCGCGGCATGGGTGCACTGAGCGCTGAAGAGAGACCGATCATCGGCCAAGTGGCTAACGACGTTCGCGCGGCGATTGAAGCGGTGATCGAAGAGAAGCAAGCGGCCTACACCAAGCAGGAAACCGAAAACCGCCTGCGCGCGGAAATGATCGACGTTACACTGCCTGGCCGCCCGTCACAACAAGGGGCTGTGCATCCGCTCAGCAAGGTCATCCAAGAGATTGAAGATATTTTCATTGGCATGGGCTATACCGTTGCTGAGGGACCTGAAGTCGAGCAGGATTACTACAACTTTGAAGCGCTGAACCTGCCGAAAGATCACCCGGCGCGGGACATGCAGGATTCTTTCTATATTACAGAAGAAATATTGATGCGTACTCAGACGTCTCCCGTGCAAGTTCGCACGATGGAAAAGCGTAAAGGCGATGTGCCGATCAAAATCATTTGCCCAGGCAAAGTGTTCCGCCGCGATGACGACGATGCGACCCACTCCCACATGTTCACGCAAATTGAAGGTCTTGTCATCGACCGCAATGTGCGCATGAGCGACCTGAAAGGCACCCTGCTGCAATTCGTGCAGGAGATGTACGGCCCAGAGACGCGCATCCGTCTGCGTCCAAGCTTCTTCCCGTTCACGGAGCCGAGCGTTGAGGTCGATGTCAGCTGCGCAATGTGTAAAGGCTCCGGCTGCCGTACGTGCAAGCAAACAGGCTGGCTTGAAATTCTCGGCGCAGGGATGGTGCATCCGCGTGTGCTCGAGATGGGCGGCTACGATCCCAAGGAGTATACAGGGTTTGCTTTTGGCATGGGTGTGGAGCGGATTGCGATGCTGAAATACGGCATTGAAGATATTCGTCACTTCTATACGAACGATCTGCGTTTCTTGAAGCAGTTTTTACATGTGTAGGCTATTTAGGAGAAGGAGGGGTTAGGCATGAACGTTTCTTATCAATGGTTATCCGAATATGTGGACGTGACCGGCTTCACAGCCGAAGAATTAGCTGAAAAATTAACCCGCAGCGGGATCGAAGTCGACATCGTCGAGGATCGTAATCAAGGGGTTTCGAACGTGGTCGTTGGCTTTGTGAAGAAGCGCGACAAGCATCCGGACGCGGACAAATTGAGCGTATGTTTGGTCGATGTGGGGACAGGTGAAGATCTGCAAATCGTGTGCGGGGCTAAAAATATTGATGCCGGGCAAAAGGTGCCCGTAGCGGTCGTGGGCGCCGTGCTGCCGGGCGGCCTGAACATCAAGCGCGCGAAACTGCGCGGCGTGGAATCGCAGGGAATGATCTGCTCCGCAAAAGAGCTTGGTCTGAACGACAAGCTGCTGCCAAAAGAAATTCAGGAAGGCATTCTGGTGCTTCCGGAAGATACAGCGGTTGGCGCGTCCATTCTGGATGTGCTTGCCATTAACGATAAAGTGCTCGAACTTGACTTGACGCCGAACCGTTCGGACTGTCTCAGCATGCTCGGCGCGGCTTACGAGATTGCAGCTATCCTCGGCCGCGACGTGAAGCTGCCGGATGCGGAGTCCGCGCTGCAAGCGTCCAAGGCCGGCGTAAAAGCTGCTGATCGCATCTCCGTTGCGATCACGGCGACTGAACAGTGCTCGCACTACGCCGCTCGCCTGATCGAAGGCGTGCGCGTCGGCACCTCGCCGCTCTGGATGCAAAACCGTCTGATGGCCGCAGGCGTGCGCCCCATCAACAACATTGTCGACATCACCAATTTCGTGATGCTCGAATATGGTCAGCCGCTGCACGCGTTTGACGCGGATCAACTGCATAACGGCCACATCGACGTGCGTCTCGCGAAGGCCGGCGAAAAGCTGACCACACTCGACGACGTCGAGCGTACATTGGAACCGCACATGCTTCTCGTCACCGACGGCACGAAGCCTGTTGCAATCGCTGGCGTCATGGGCGGCGCCAATTCCGAAGTGACGGACGGTACAACTCGCATTCTGCTGGAGTCGGCCAAATTCGCCGGCAGCTCCGTGCGCCACACGTCGCGCCAGCTGGGCCTTCGCTCAGAAGCGAGCCTTCGCTTCGAAAAAGAAGTGAACCCGGAATCTGTCATTCCGGCCTTGAACCGTGCCGCTGCTTTGATCGCGCAGTACGCGTCCGGCCAAGTCGCAGACGGCATCGTGGAAGCTGTGAGCGGGTCCACCAAGCCGGTCAGCATTGAGCTGGCGGTAGATCGTGTGAACGGCTATCTCGGCACAGCGTTGTCTGTGACCGATATTGAAGCGATCCTGAAACGTCTCCATTTCACATTTGAATCGGCAGGTAGCGACAAGCTGCTTGTGCATGTGCCGAGCCGCCGCGGCGATATTACGCGCGACGTGGACTTGATCGAAGAAGTAGCTCGTTTGTTCGGCTACGACAACATCCCGACAACGCTGATGACCGGCGTGACGACACCAGGCTCTTTGACAAAAGAACAAGCGATCCGCCGCATTACGCGTAATGTGCTGACGCAAAGCGGTCTGCATGAAGTCATCACGTACGCGTTCACGCATCCGCGCGCCAATGGGCAAGTGGAAGGCGATGCTGCGGCAATTCCAGGTTTGTATCCTGAGGCGAAACCGATTGGTCTGGCGATGCCGATGAGCGAGGAGCGCAGCCAGCTGAGAACGAGCCTGGTGCCGCACTTGCTGGAAGTTGTCAGCTATAACCGTAACCGTTCGATGGATGATGTGGCGATTTTTGAGATCGGCAAAGCTTTTGTCACGGATGAAGCTGCTTTGACAAGGCTGCCGCAGGAGAAGCTGCTGCTCTCCATCGTGCTGACTGGCAAACGCCGCGGCGCTCACTGGGCGTCCAAATCCGAGGCGGTCGATTTCTACGACCTGAAAGGGATTTTTGACCGCTTGGTTCAGTATCTGGGCGTTCAAGGTCTGACATATACATCGGCTGCGCCGGAAGGCTTCCATCCGGGGCGTACTGCCGAGCTTTCCCTGCCGGGCGTCGGCGTCATCGGCCGCATCGGGCAATTGCACCCGACTGTGCAGCAACAGCGTGATCTAGACGACACGTATGTGCTCGAAGTTGAGCTGACGCCGATTCTTGAAGCGGCGGGAGATGCGATTGTCTACAAGCTGTTGCCGCGCTATCCTTCGGTCGGTCGCGACATCGCGGTTGTGGTGGACGCCGGTGTTCCGGTAGGCTCCATGGAGAAGGCGATTTCTGAGGTTGCAGGCGAACTCCTTGAGTCCATTCAAGTGTTCGACATCTACACGGGCGAGCGTCTCGGCGCCGGTCGGAAGAGCGTTGCTATCGCCCTCGTGTACCGTCACGCGGAGCGAACTTTGCAGGATGAAGAGGTTACAGAGCTTCATGCCAAAGTCGTCGCCGCTCTTGAACAGCAATTTGGGGCGGAATTAAGAAAATAGTGCAACTTTCCTTGTGTGGTGCAGGAGAACAGGCTGGTCTTAGCGAATTTCTTTCGTTAAGATCAGCCTTTTATTTTAAGGGAGGAAATCACTGTGACGATCGAAGACGATAAAACGAAAATTACCGTTGACATATATGGGCACCAATACAAACTCAAAGCCAGCACCAGCACCAACTACATGAAAAATGTGGCCGCCTTCGTGGACGAGCAGATGTTCACGATCGCCAAAAGCTATCCTCGCCTGGACGCGCAGCGTATTGCTGTGCTGGCGGCGGTCAATATGGCCGACGAATGTTTTAAAATGAACGAAGTCCTGGACCAACTCAGCAAAATCCAGAAGGAGCAGGAAGCACGGAAAGCCGAATATGAGAAGCTCTCCGAGCAGTATCGCGAGCTGCAACAGGAGCAGGAGAAGAAGCAAGCGCTTGTGGACGAGCAGACTGGCAAGCTTCAGCAAGCGCAGGAAAATGAGCAGGCGTTGCAGCAACGGATGCAGCAGGTTGTGCAGGAGCAGACAAAGCTGAAAACGCAGTTCGATGAAATGGCGAAGCAACTGCAAAGTGCGAAGCAGCATGGACAGAGCTTGGAGCAGCAGCTGCAGAGCGCGAAGCAGCAAGGGCAAAGCCTGGAGCAGAAGCTGCAGACCGCGAGCAAGCAAGGGCAGGGCTTTGAGCAGCAGCTGCAGAATGCCAAGCAGCGCAGCCAAAGTTTGGAGCAGCAGTTGCAAAGCGCAAGGCAGCAGGCGCAGAGCTTGGAGAAGCAGCTGCAGGAAGCTCAGCAGCAGGGGCAGGGTCTTGAGAAGCAGCTGCTGGAAGCGCAGCAGCATAGTCAAGGTCTTGAAGAGCAGCTGCAGGGCGTCATGCAGCAAGGTCAAGGACTTGACCTGAAGCTGCAAAGCACGAGTCAACAGCTGACGCAGGCTGGTCAGCAGCTCGCCCAAGTCAAGCAGGGGCAAGATCAGCTTCAGAAACAGCTGGAGCAGGCGAAACAAGCGCTGGAGCAGGAATGCAAGCAGCATCAGCAAGTGAAGCTGACGCTCGAGCAGGAGCGTAAGCAGCATCAGCAAGTGAAGCTGACGTTGGAGCAAGAGAGCAAGCAGCATCAGCAAGCGAAGCTGACACTGGAGCAAGAGAGCAAGCAGCATCAGCAAGCGAAGCTGACGCTGGAGCAAGAGCGTAAGCAGCATCAACAAGCGAAGCTGACGCTAGAGCAAGAGCGTAAGCAGCATGCCGAGAGCACGCAGCAGTACGAGCAGGCGCTCGAACAGCGAGCGCAGGGCCTGCAAAAGCTGAACGAGCAGCATAAGCTGGAGATCAAGGCGCTTGCCGAGAGTCATCTGCTGCAAAGTGAAGAGCTGCAAACCTTGGCGCAGTTGGAGCGGGAAGAACTGATTCAACTGCATCAGCAGGAAAAAGAAGAATCAGCCGCTCTGCTTCAAGACGAACTGTCCAAGCTGCGTGCTCAGCATGCTGAGCAGGAGAGGCTGCTTGCGGAGCAGTACGAAGAGAAACTTGCCGCTTTACAGGAAGCGCATCAAGCCGAGTTGGCTGAATATACGCATGAGCGTCAAATTGAATTTGAAGATCATCAAGTGAACCATCAAGCGGAGCTTGCCGCTCTGCAAACGCACTATCAGGATGAAATTGCGGCACTGACAGAGAGCCATCAAGAAGAAATAGAAACGCTGACGCAAAGCCACCAGGATGAGATTGCCGCTTTGAAGATTAACAGCCAAGAAGAAATTGGTACCCTGAAACATATGCATCATGAAGAAATTGCTGCACTCCAGACCGCGCATGAGGAGGAATTGGCATCTTTGCGTGAAATGCATCAAGGTCAGTTGGCTGCCTTAAGCGACACGTACCTGACTGAACGGACAACGCTGCAGAAAAACTATCAAGCGGTTATCGACAAAATCACGAGCGATCATCAGATCTCACTTGAAGCCCTCCACGCGCGGCATCAGGCCGAGCTGGCGCTGCGTGAAGATGAGCTTTTTGCGGAAGCAGCGGTCGCACTGGAAGTGCACCAGGCCGAGCTTACGGAGGTTCGGGCGTCCTTGCAGGCGGAACTGGCAGCTGCGCAGGAGGAGCAAGAAGCGGCGCTTGCGGAAGCGCGAGAGGCGTACGAGGCAAAGCTAGCTGCTGAACTAGCAGCCGCGCAGGAGGAGCAAGAAGCGGCGCTTGCAGAAGCGCGTGAGGCATACGAAGTGAAGCTGGCAGCTGAGCTTGCAGCGGCGCAGGAGGCATACGAATTGGCACTTGCCGAAGCGCAAGAAGTATATGAGATGAAGTTGGCTGCTCTTTCCGAACAGCACAATGCTGAACTTGAAGCTGCCGCGGCCCGCCTCGATGAGGAAGTGACCGTGTTGAATGAAATGATGCAGGAGGAAACAGCGAGCAATTTCCGTCGTTTTGAAGACGAGAAAGCAAACATTATCCTTCAATACCAACAGCAGCAATCGAATATTATTCAGCAATTGGAAGCGCAGAGACGAACGGTCATTGAGCAGTATCAGGCCCAGCTTGACGGGTTAATCGCTCAAATTAATGCGGAGCGAAGCGCGCGCGAAGCGCAATTCAAGGAAGAGAAGCAGCAGTTGCTCAACCAAGTTCGCAAAGAGATGGAAACGTTGGTACAGCAGACCGGCGCTGGCGATGAGCATCAGCAGGAACTATTGGCGATCAAGGAAGATTATCGGAAACTGCAAGAGGAGTATCGGAAGCTTCAATCGGAGTATAATGAATGGATTGAGCTTGTAGAAGCCGACAGTCCGATTCGGTAACCGCTTGTGAGCTTGCATACTCTGGATTACGCGCTGCTTGCGATTCTTGTAATCGGACTCCTGCTGGGCTATTTTCGCGGATTCGTTGCCCAGATCGTGTCCATTGCCGGTTTTGTACTCGCCTACTTGGTGGCGTTCTACTTTTACAAAGATACGGCGCCAATCCTGCGAAACGCTATCGCAACACCGACCTATCAAAACTACGAGCAATACGAGTTCATCGTCAAAGGATTAAATCTGGACACGTACTTCTTTAACGCATTAGCCTTTGCTGTTCTCTTCTTCGGTGTGAAGATCGCTTTGGTCGTCATCGGCCGGGCGCTCAATATGCTGGCAAAGACGCCCGGCATTAACATGCTGAACCGCTGGAGCGGTGCGCTGCTCGGCCTCGCTGAGGCGCTGCTGATCGTCACCATCGCCGTTAACGTCATGACGATCCTCCCCTCGGACGGCGTGCAGCAATTGATGGCGGAGTCATCCATCGCGCCTTATTTTATTAACGAACTGCCGCAGGTGGCCGGCAAGCTCCACGATCTATGGAAGCAAACCGGCCTAACCTCTCAATGACGCTTGATCCACCGCAGCGTGTGGAGAGGGCGTCTTTTTCGTGCGCTCGATGGCACCGGGGAAATATAAGACCACAGCGAGTGCTTATTTATGTATGATTCATCATTTTGAGGCGAATAAGCACCTCCCGAGTGCTTATTTCATCTAAAATGGCTCGCGACAAGGTCATATCGCCACAATAAGCACTTCCTGTGGTCTTATTCGGCCACAAAGCCGCGAATTCCTCAAAATAAGCACTCCGCGAGTGCTTATGAATCCACCGGCCGCGCTAGACCGCTCCGTCTCGCCCTACGTACTTCCCCGTCAACTTGTATGACCGTATACGCCGGCTACCAGAAGCAGGCTGCAGCAGCCCCAATTGAACCAGCGAGCGTAGAAGCTTGCCGGCATAGTTCCGGCTGACCTGAAGCCGCTTGATGACTTCTGCTGGCTGCAGCGGTCCGCTCGATTGGCTGGCAATCCGAAGAATCTCCTTCTGCTCCAGAGACAGCGTCATCATCGCCTGACCCTCCCCAAACCAACTGCCCAGCATCTGCAGGATCAACTGCTGACACCGCCGCGGCTTCTCCCGAATGTCGTCATAGGCAAAACGCAGCACTTTCCACCCATCCAGAACAAGATGGTTTTGCCGTGTCAATTGGTCTGCGAACTGCCAACGATTCAGTTCCCTATGGTGGGCTCCATATCCGTCAATTTCAATACAGACGCGATAATTTCCGCGAACATAAGCAAAATCCAAATAGCGGACGCCGTCTTTAAAATCCGAAATTTCATACTCGGCATGCAGATCATCGAATCGGCCAACAGCGGGCCACCAAACTTCCTCGAGGAAAAGCTTCTCCGCATGTCGATGTCCTTCCAACAGCCGTCGCAGTGCCTCTCCCGACCGCGACCTGGCCTGCACTTCCATAAACGTTTCATACGTAACATCAAACTTCAATTAATCACCCCTCCATCTCAAATTAATAAAAAAGACCGCCCATCTCCAAAGGAGAGAGCGGTCTGTGTGCTTCACGACCCTATACAACTTATTCAACAACTAGAACAGTTTTCATATCTGCATGCCCTACACCGCACATGATTGAGCATGTGATCGGGAACGAGCCTGTTTTATCTGGCGTGAATGTTGCAGTTTTGTTGCCATTATCGAGGTTGATTTTAAAATCCTTAATCGACGCACCGTGAACACCCTGCGTATTATCGAGTGTAATCGTCACTGGCTCGCCTTTTTTGACATGATACTCAGTTTGATCGTACTTAAAATTCGTCGCTTTCAGCACAACCTGCTGACCGGACGCTTGCGCCCCCGCCGCTGGAGTTGCCGCAGACTTGTCCTCTTTATTTCCACATGCTGCAAGGGCGATAGCGAGCGCAATGCCCATGAGTAGAACCAATGCTTTTTTCATAAGGGAACCCCTCCACAATTTGGATTTCCCCTTTATTCTACACGACCTGCTTTCAAAAAGCAGTGACAAACTCGTGAAACAAACGTGTCAAAAGAGAAAAGATCGACCCGGCGATGTATACTCGCAGCAGGCCGACCTTTTTATACGGCAAAGCAGGTTTCCGTATTAACGACGATCTTCTCTTCCTGTCAGCCCTTGTTCGAAAGGGGTTTTGACCGGAATGAACAAGTCGATGATACCAATGACTAATGCAGCTAGTATGGCACCGATTATGCTCGTCGATACATTTGTGACGACAAATTGTGCGGCCCAGATCACTAGCGCGCTAACCAAGAATCCGACGATGCCTCTGCCAAACGGGGTGATTTGCTTACCGAAGATGCCCTCGATAATCCAGGCCGCAATGGCAATCACCAGTGCGAGGAAGAAGGCGCTCCAGAACCCGCCGACGCTAAACCCAGGAACCAACCAACTGACAAACATAAGAACTAAAGCTGAAACGATAAATCTGACCAGATGTCCAAGAAGATGCATGTGTGAACCTCCTTTTCATAATGGCACTTGATGTAGATTCACAGCTTAGTCTACCCAACTGGCCACCGTTTATCGCGGGAGATTCTTCCATATAATCAATGTCTCCATAGCTAAGCGGCTCCAATTTGGTTTATACTATGGGGTGAAGCGAAGAAAAGAGGTTGGACAACGTGAATAAAAAAATTATCAAAACGCTGGAATACGAAAAGATTTTACATAAATTAGCCTATCACGCCGCGACATCCCTGGGAAAAGAAGCGGTGGAATCCCTCGAGCCGAGCGGCGACTTCGAACTGGTCAAGCTGCGCCTGCAAGCGACGGACGAAGCGGTCAACGTGGAGCGGCTGAAGGGCAATGCGCCGTTCGGCGGCATTCGCGACATCCGGGCCCCGCTGCACCGGGCGAGAATTGGCGGCATGCTTAATCCGACGGAACTGCTCGACATTTCGACGACGATGTTCGGTGCGCGGAGGCTGAAACGGTTCATCCTTGCCGTTCATGAAGAGTATCCACTGCCGATGCTAAAAGAGAAGGTCGAACTGCTCACCGAGAACAAACCGCTCGAGGATAAAATCAACGCCTGCATCGACGAGAACGCCGTCGTTGTTGACAGCGCGAGCCCGGAGCTCGGCCGCATCCGCAGTGAGTTGCGTACCGGTGAGAGCCGTGTGCGCGAGCGTCTGGAGCAGATGATCCGCAACTCCTCCGTGCAGAAAATGCTGCAAGACGTCCTCATCACGATCAGGAACGACCGGTTCGTCATTCCGGTCAAAGCGGAGTACCGCTCCAGCTTTGGCGGTATGATTCACGACCAGTCCGCATCCGGTGCGACGCTGTATATCGAGCCTGACGCGATCGTCCAGCTCAACAACAAAATCCGCGAGCTGAAATTCAAGGAAGAAGCCGAGATCGAGAAGGTGCTGCGCGCACTCACGGCGCTGGTCGCCGAGCAAGTCGATATCCTCGTCTACGACGTCGATCAGTTGGCGGAGCTAGATTTCATTTTCGCCAAGGCAGGACTTGCCCGCGAGCTGAAAGCGTCGCTGCCGCGGCTCAACGACCGCGGCTTTATCAAAATCAAACGCGGCCGCCACCCGCTCATTCCGGCCGACGTCGTCGTGCCGCTCGATCTCGAAATCGGCAACGACTACTCGACGATTATCGTCACAGGACCGAATACCGGTGGTAAAACGGTATCGCTCAAAACCGTCGGCCTGCTCAGCCTGATGGCGATGTCCGGGTTGTTCGTCCCTGCCGAAGAGGGCACGCAGCTGTGTGTCTTCGATGCCATCTACGCCGACATTGGCGACGAGCAGAGCATTGAGCAGAGCTTGAGTACATTTTCCAGCCATATGACGAATATTATCTCCATATTAAGAGACATGACGCCGAAAAGCCTCGTCCTGCTCGACGAGCTTGGCGCGGGTACCGATCCGGCGGAAGGTTCGGCACTAGCCATTTCCATCCTGGACTACATTCATCAATTCGGCTGCCGCATGATTGCGACGACGCACTACTCCGAGCTGAAGGCTTACGCGTACCAAAAGCAGGGCACGATCAACGCCTCGATGGAGTTCGACATCCAGACGCTGAGCCCAACGTACCGCCTCCTGGTCGGCGTTCCGGGCCGAAGCAACGCCTTTGCCATCGCCGAGCGGCTCGGTTTGTCGAAGCGGATCATCGACCATGCGCGCACGCAGGTCGGCGAAGAAGACCAGCGCGTCGAGTCGATGATCGCCTCGCTCGAAGAGAATCGGCTCCTCGCGGAGGCCGATCGCCGCAAAGCCGAACAGCTGCGCACAGAGGCCGAAGCGATGCGGAAATCGCTCGAGGCGCAGCAGCTGAAGTTCGACGAGCAGCGCGACAAGCTGCTCGAAAAAGCGGAACGCGACGCGCGTGACGCCGTCGCGAAGGCGCGCCGCGAGGCCGACGAGGTCATCGCGGACCTGCGCCGCATGGCGCTCGAGGAGCGGGGGGCCGTCAAGGACCACCGCCTCGTGGATGTGAAGCGTCGCCTCGATCAGGCGACGCCGGAGCTGCGCGCGAAGCAGGTGCGCACCGCGAAGAAGAAGCAGGAGACGATCGAGGCCGGCGACGAGGTCCGGGTGGTGAACCTCGGACAGAAGGGGCACGTCGTCGAGATTGTGAGCGCGACTGAAGCGAGCGTGCAGCTGGGCATTATGAAGATGAAGGTGCCGATCGCGAACCTGGAGAAGCTCGGCAGCGCACCCAAGGCCGCCTCACAGCAGCCGAAAGCATCATCCTCTGTCAAGCGGACGCGCGACGACAACGCCAAGATGGAGCTCGATATGCGCGGCATGAACATGGAGGAGGCGATGATCGAGGCAGACCGCTTCCTCGACGAATCGTTCCTTGCCAACTTCGGGCAAGTATACCTTATTCACGGCAAGGGCACGGGCGTGCTGCGCACGGGCATGCAGGAGTATTTGCGCCGCCACAAACACGTCAAAAGCTACCGCATGGGTAACTACAACGAAGGCGGAGCAGGCGTTACTGTAGTCGAGCTGAAATAAACGACAAAATCTTTTTTCTTTTTTGAAACCCCGAACGCGAAGTTACGTATGAAAGAGATATAAAAACAGTAATTAATTTTAGGAGGAATACACAAATGGGTATCTTCAAAAGACTTCGCGATATGACAATGGCTTCGATCAATGACTTGCTGGATAAAGCGGAAGATCCGGTTAAAATGCTGAACCAATTTCTTCGCGACATGGAAGAAGACATTATGGAAGCTGAAGCTGCGGTAGCGAAGCAGATCGCGATCGAGAAGAAATTCAAGCTTCAAGTCGAAGAGTCCGAAGAGATGGTGACGAAGCGTACGGAGCAAGCAATGAAAGCTCTGGAAGCAGGCAACGAAGATTTGGCCCGCCGCGCACTCGAAGACAAGAAAGAGCACCAATCCCGTTATGACGAGCTTAAGCAGCAATATGATTTGGCCAAAACGAATGCTGACCAGCTTCGCGCTCAATTGAGCGAAATGAAAGACGAATTTACAAAAATGAAAAACAAGAAAGATTTGCTGATTGCCCGCGCAGAAACAGCGAAAGCGCAAAAGCAAATCAACCAAGCGATGTCCGGCTTCGGTACGGATAACGCGGCGAAAGGCTTCGACCGCATGAGCGAAAAAGTGCTGCAAATGGAAGCTGAAGCACAAGCGAGCGGTGAGATCCGCGCGAAGAACCGCAGCCTTGACGACGAGCTGGACGGTCTGGGCGCAGGCAAAGGCGCGATTGACGATGAGCTTGCCGCAATGAAAGCGAAATTGGCTGAAAAGAAACAATCTTAATGTTATACTAGAACGACCTGCGAGAGACTGAGGCAACTCAGTCTCTACTATCATGTATGGGGATTTTTATACAGGAAGGCAGGAGACGATAATGAACGAAGAGGTGGATGTCTTGCTTAGCAACCCGTATTTGGCGACGCTTGCATTTTTTGCAGTGGCTGTCGTCGCGTTGGTCATTTTCTTGACGATATTTGAGATGGTAACGAAGTACGATGATTGGGCTGAGATTAAAAAAGGGAACTTGGCCGTTGCCATGGCGACCGGGGGCAAAATTTTCGGTATCTGCAACCTGTTCCGATTTGCCATTTTAAACAATGATACGATGATTCACTCGCTCATTTGGGCGGGATACGGGTTCTTGCTGCTGCTGGTGGCATATTTTATTTTTGAGTTTTTAACGCCATTTTTCAAAATTGATGCTGAAATCAAGAACGACAATCGTGCGGTTGGCTTCCTCTCCTTGATCATCTCTGTCTCACTGTCGTACGTTGTAGGCGCATGCGTAACCTAGTAGTTACAACTTCTTGGAGGCTTGAACGATGAAATACCTGTGGGGGACCCTATTTGCCCTGGCGATTGTTTTTATGGCGATAGGGGTTTATTATGTAATAAAGTATGCATGATGGGAAGTTGTGGAGGATAGAGAAATGAGTGCTCATGAGGAAATCGTTTGTCCTTGGTGCCAGACCGAAATCGTATGGGATCCGGAGATCGGTCCTGAGGATGAATGCCCGCACTGCTTTAACGAATTAAACGATTATCGTTCGATTGACTTGAAAGTGAAGCAAACCGGTCAGAAGCTGCGTTTCAACGAGCAGGAGTATGCGGATTCGGAAGAGGATCTGGCGTTGGCGTGGGATGATTCGGACGAACCGCTTGATAAATACGGCGAGAAGGTTCAGCTAATCTCCGATGAACAGGAGGAGGCGCCGGAATGCCCGAGTTGTCATGAGTTCATGCTGCATGCTGGCACAGAAGTGACGAGCGAAACGGCGTTTACGCCGGTCATTTCGAGAACGCTGGGCAGCGCCTTTCTGACGGGGCCGTTCACGTCCGACGTATACGTGTGTCCTTCCTGTTTTCGCGTGGAGAAAATATTGTCCGATACGGACCGCCTGCTGATGGTGGAGCGCATCAAGAACGATTAAGCGGTATAGAACGAAATCCGATTCCTAAGGGAGTCGGTTTTTTTGTGCGGCGTATCCTCATATTTTCCCTCGAATGGGGAAGCTTAACTAAAGCTTTTTACCCCCGCAAAGAGGAGGAGGCGCATGGAGCAAGTGAAGGCAAGCGGCGGCAAGCTGGATTCGCAAGCGATTCTGCTGCTGATCGTGCACACGTTGTTCGGCAGCGCGAATGCTTTGTCCGGCACGTTCGTCGGCGTGTATATGTGGAAGGCGAAAAATGATTTTACAATCGTCGGCTGGTTTACGCTTATGACGCATTTGACGATGATGGTGACGTTCTGGCTCGCCGGCAAATGGGTCAAGGAGCATAACAAAATGAACGTGCTGCGCGCGGGCGTTTTTGTATCGGCCTGCTTTTATATGCTGGTGCTTTGGCTTGGAAAAGGCAGTGTCAACCACTTTGTGTGGCTTGGCATGGTGCAGGGCGTGTCGGTTGGATTTTTTTGGCTTTCTTTCAATGTGGTCTATTTCGAGGTGACGGACCCGGACAACCGTGACAAGTTTAACGGCACCGTCGGGCTGCTGGCGGCCGGGGCGGGCATTGTGGCGCCATGGATTTCGGGGATGCTGATCGTCAGCCTGGGGGATCTGGCGGGATATCGGTTGATTTTTTCCATTTCGCTAGGAATCTTTGTGGCGGGTGTGGTTCTTTCCTTTTTCCTGAAAAAACGGAAAGTGAGCGGCACCTATGAATGGCTGCTGCCTCTAAGGATCTTTCGCAAGGCGGAGACGCCGTGGAAACGTGTGTCGGTTGCGCTGATGTTCCAAGGCGTACGCGAAGGCGTTTTTGGGTTCATGATCGGGCTCCTCGTTTACATTTCGACGTCGAGCGAGGCGAGTCTCGGGAATTTTGCGCTGATTACGTCGGCGGTTTCGCTTGTGAGCTTCTGGCTGACGGGGCGGTTTATTAAACCCCGCTATCGCCGAATAAGCATGCTGATCGGTTCGGTGATGGTCGTAGCGGCGATTTTTCCGTTCTTTTGGCGTATGTCGTTTGGGTCACTGCTGATTTTCGGCATAGGTTCTGCGCTGTTCTTTCCTTTGTATTCTGTGCCGATGGTCTCTTCGGTTTTCGACTTGATCGGGGCGGATGAAGAGAGTGCGAGGCAAAGGGAGGAGTACATCGTTCTTCGGGAGTTGTCGCTGAATGTGGGGCGTGTGCTGGGCGTGCTGGTCTTTAATCTGGTCATCTCCTGGAGCAAAGCGCCGCTGGTCATCAATGTGCTGCTGCTGGGGATCGGGAGTTCGACGTTTATTTCGTGGCTCTTCATGCGGCGGCGGTTTTCGACTGCGAAATCTTGACATCGGTGAGGGTTCCCTGTGACAATGGAAGCAGTTGGCAAGTGGAAAGAGGAGGGGACATCCTTGAAGACTCAGAAAATGTTCAACAGTGTCGCAGAGCTGATCGGCGAAACGCCGGCCGTGCGTATCAACCGTCTGGTTGGGCCTGACGATGCCGAGCTGTATGTGAAGCTGGAGTATTTTAATCCGAGCGGCAGCGTGAAGGATCGGGCTGCTTATAATTTGATTCACCAAGCGGAGTTGAACGGACTGTTGCAGCCGGGCGCGACGATCATCGAGCCGACGAGCGGCAATACGGGCATTGGCCTTGCGATGAATGCCGCAGCGAAGGGCTATAAAGCAATTCTCGTCATGCCGGACAACATGAGCAAGGAGAGGATCAACCTGCTCAAGGCGTACGGCGCTGAGGTGGTGCTGACGCCGGCCGCCGAGCGCATGCCGGGGGCGATCAAGAAGGCATTGGAGCTGCGGGACGGTATTCCAGGCAGTTACATTCCCCAGCAATTCGAGAACCCGGCGAATCCAAACATTCATCGGACGACGACGGCGCTCGAAGTGCTGGAGCAGATGGACGGCCTCCTGGACGCCTTCGTCGCCACGTCGGGCACCGGCGGGACGATCACGGGGACAGGCGAGGTGCTGAAGGAGCGCCTGCCGGGGCTGCGCATCTATGTCGTGGAGCCGCAGGGCTCGCCGGTCTTGTCCGGCGGCAGCCCGGGCCCGCACAAGCTCGTGGGGACGAGCCCGGGCTTCGTCCCGGCGATCCTGAACACGAGCGTCTACGACGAGATCGTCCAGGTCGCCGACGAGGACGCGATCCGCACGATGCGCGAGCTCGCGAGCCGCGAGGGCATCCTTGTCGGGCCGTCCGCGGGCGCGTCGGTGTGGACGGGTTTGCAGGTGGCGCGCGAGCTGGGGCGTGGCAAGCGCGTGCTGTGCATCGCGCCGGACACAGGCGAGCGGTATTTGAGCATGGATATTTGGGAGTAGCGGCTGGAGGCCGCCAGGGTGACGAGCCTTGGCGGCCTTTTTGCGCGTTTTGCACACTCTGACGATAAAGAATTTTCAAATATAAGCAAATAATCAGGAAAAGATCAGCAAGGAGGAATTGAATTAGGACGGCCTTTCATTGTAAGATGAATGGATGAACGAAAACATTTTGGAGAGGTAGGTTTGACTATGGATGCTTTGAAGCTTAAAATTCTCGAATTACTGAAAGAAGATGCCCGCAGAGGTGCGGATCTGATCGCCACCATGTTGGGTACGACGGAGGCCGAAGTGGCGCGAGCGATAAGCGAGATGGAAGCGGATAAGGTCATCGTCAAATACGCCACGGTTGTCAACTGGAGCAAAGTGGATGATGAGAAAGTTACCGCCCTTATAGAGGTGCAAATTACACCGGAACGCGGACGCGGATTCGATGCGATTGCGGAACGGATTTATTTATATCCAGAAGTAAAATCAGTCTACTTGATGTCAGGCGCGTATGATCTGCTTGTCGAGGTTGAAGGGCATTCCCTGAAGCAAGTCGCGGCCTTCGTGTCCAATAAGTTGTCGCCGATCGACCGCGTACTTTCTACGAAAACAAACTTTATTCTAAAAAAATATAAACAAGACGGCATTATTTTCGAGGATCAGGAAGATGATCACCGGATGCTTGTGTCGCCGTAAGGAAGAGGGATGGCCATGATAAAAGATGAGACAAAAGTAAGCTTAAACCCCAAATCCATGCAGGATTACCTTGCGCCTGCGGTACGCGATATGAAGCCGTCCGGGATTCGGAAGTTTTTTGATTTGGTCAGCAACAGCAAAGAAGACATAATTTCCCTTGGTGTTGGCGAACCGGATTTCTCCACGCCATGGCACGTGCGGGAAGCCGCTGTGCACGCTTTGGAGCGCGGCAAAACGAAATATACGCCGAACTCTGGGCTTCCCGAGCTGCGCGAAGCGATTGCGAACTATCTATATACCTCATTCAAAGTGAAGTACGAGCCATCGAACGAAGTGTTGGTGACGGTCGGCGGCAGCGAAGCGATTGATTTGGCCCTGCGTGCGCTGGTAACGCCTGGGGATGAAATCCTGATTCCAGAGCCGTGCTACATCTCCTACTCCCCGATTACGAGCATTAGCGGCGGGGTGCCGGTTGGCATTGAAACGTATGCGAAGGATCAGTTCAAATTGACGGAGCAAGCTTTGCGCGCTGCCATTACGCCGCGTTCGAAGATTCTAATTCTCTGTTATCCGAGCAACCCAACGGGCGGCATCATGACTTATGAAGACTGGCTTCCCATTGCCAAAGTCGTCGAGGAACACGATCTCATCGTCATCTCCGACGAAATTTATGCAGAATTAACTTACGGTCAAAAGCATGTGAGCTTCGCGGCAGTGCCGGGCATGAAGGATCGGACGATTCTCGTCAGCGGCTTTTCCAAAGCGTTCGCGATGACAGGCTGGCGGATGGGCTATGCCTGCGGCCACAGAGAGCTGATCTCGGCGATGACCAAAATTCACCAATACACTGTCATGTGCGCGCCGGTTATGGGCCAGGTTGCAGCGCATGAAGCGCTGACGAACGGGCTGGAAGAAAAGGACCGCATGATGGAGTCCTATAACCAACGCAGACGCCTTATCGTACGTGGGTTCCGGGAAATCGGCCTCGATTGTCATGAGCCGCAAGGCGCGTTCTATGCGTTCCCGAGCATTACCAAAACAGGCTTGACCTCCGAGGAATTCGCGCAGCGCTTGCTGCATGAAGCCAAGGTGGCGGCCGTGCCTGGCGACGTGTTCGGACTTGGCGGCGAAGGTCATTTGCGCTGCTCCTATGCGTACAGCGTGTCGCAATTGAATGAAGCACTGGAGCGGATCGGGAATTTTCTGAGAAAGCTATAGCGGTTAAGATAAACGGCTCCACCGTCCTTCATGGACGGGAGCGTGGACTGATGGCATAGAGTCTCTTCGAGGATATACTTTCTGCTGAAATGCGCAAAAGGGTGTTCAAATATTCGGAAAACTGGTATGCTAAAGCGAGGAGGGATGAGCATGGCTTTTCTGGAGTATCAACTAACAAGCTATCAACGACAGCCGCAAATTTGTGAACAAGACTTCGGTCAACGTTGGTTGAGCAGAAGCGCCAAGAAGCACAGTACCCTCAGCGTACTAGAGGAAGAAATTCATGCGTTGCGGCGGAAAATGGAGCAATTAGTCATGGACGGCCGGGAAATGACATCAGAAGAGGTCGTCTTGCTTAGCACGCAATTAGATCTTAAAATAAATGAATATATGGCGAGCGGAAAGAAAAGTCGGTGAAAACCGGCTTTTCTGCCGAAATAAAGGCCAAAACGGATATGAGGAAGGAATGAACCACGAATGAAAGCGAAATGGGTACTGGCGGTCATGCTAGGCATGATGCTTGTCCTCTCTGCCTGCGGCGGGCCGAAGGTGGATGTGTCTGTATTTGTTATGGGGCCAAATGGCTTCCCGACCGAGGCGGCGGAGAAGATGGAAGCGTCGTTGAAATCCAAAATCGGCGAAGTGCCTTCGGTGAAGCTGAATACCTCTCCGATTTTCTCCATGGAAAAAATGATCGTCGAGCTGGCGGCCGGCGGGAACGGCATTTTTATTTTGCCGGAAGAGCAGTTTAAAGGGTTGAGCTCGCAAGCGGGCTTTGTATCGCTCGATGAAGTGATTAATCCTGCGGATTACCCAAGCGGCGTTGTCGAAATCCAGGAAGAGGGCAAGCCGGCCGAGAAGCATTTGTACGGCATTCCGCTGGAAGGCAACAAATGGATGAAGGATCAAGGCTACGAAGGCAAAGGGCTTGTCGCGTTTATCCCGGCGAATGCGCCGAAAATGGACGAGGCCAAACAAGTGCTAAAAGTGATTGCACAAAAATAAAAAAACGTCTATAATCGACCATTAGATTGATAGGTTCATATGTCAGCGATAGGTGCTCAGTCGCACAGTGTTTGTGTGATGAGCTTAAAAGGGAAGCCGGTCAGAGTCCGGCACGGTCCCGCCACTGTAATTCAGCCATGTCCGAGCGCCAAGTTCGTTCATGCGCTGAACAGTCAGATACCTGCCTATTTGCGGTGCGTACGACAATCCTTCGAGGAAAGGATCGCGTTAAATCAGGAAGCGGCTTCTTATTTCTAGCTGCCTATAACCGCGATTTACGTCTCCTTGATCCGTTTGGGTCAAGGAGTTTTTTTGTCGGATCAATCGAAAACATAGGAGCAGAGAGGAAGAAAAGCAGGATGAAGAAGTGGAATGGGGTTCAAAAGGGGCTCATCGTCTCTTTGGCGATGGCGATGATGCTAGGCCTGGCCGCGTGCGGCAAAAGCGAGACGAGTATTTCCGATCCGGCGAAGCTGGGCGGCGAAGGGACAAAAGCGCCGACAGTAAGCACATCGCCAGCAGCGGCGTCTAAGAAGACGGTATACCCGCTGACTGTGAAGGATGCGACAGGCATGGAGTTTACGTTCACCAAGGCGCCGGAGAAGATTGCATCCGTATCGCCGGCTGAGACGGAAGCGTTGTTCGCGATTGGGCTTGAGAACAACATCGTGGGGGTTTCCGATTTTGACGATTATCCGGAAGCGGCGAAATCGAAGCCGAAGCTCGGCAGCATTACGAAGCCAAACACGGAAGCCGTCATCGCCACGAATGCGGACATCGTGTTCACCGGCGTGTCGATGAAAGCCGATACGGTCGAGAAGCTGCGCGAGATGAAAGTGAACATTTTTAAAGTGGAGCCGAAAACGCTGGATGATGTGATCAAAAATATTCAAATTTATGGTCAGATCACAGATCACCAAGAGCAAGCGGATAAGGTTGTCGCCAAAATGAAAGCGGACATCGAGAAAGTAACAAGCGCTGTCAAAGACGTGAAGCAGGAAAACAAGAAGAAAGTGTACATCGAGTTCGCACCAGGTTGGACGGTCGGCAGCGGCGAGTTCATGGATGAGCTGATCAAGCTGTCCGGCGGTGTTAATGTGGCGACTGAAAAATCGGGCTACTACCAAATTAGCGAGGAAAATATTATTCAGCAGGATCCGGCTGTTATTTTGTTTGCGAGCGGTGTAGTAGATTCCAAGACGAAGAAGCCGCTTGAGGATATTATCCAAACGCGCAGCGGGTGGAATGCGATTGCTGCGGTGAAGAACAAGCAAGTAGTCGGACTTGACCAAAACACGCTAAGCCGCCCCGGCCCTCGTCTGACCGATGGTCTGCTTGCGATGGCGAAAGCGATTTACCCTGAATTGGTGAAATAATGAAAAGAAAATTAGTGCTGGCGGGAGGAGGAGGAGCTATTCTCCTTCTTCTTTCTATTGTGGTAAGCTTATCTATTGGGTCGGCTCATCTCCCGATCTCCCAAATCGTAGCGATTTTGGGCAAACATGTGCCGTGGCTCGGCAGCCAGATCGAGGTGACGTGGCCCAAATCCTCGGAGCAGATTATGAATCAGGTGCGATTGCCACGGGTTTTGCTGGGCGTGCTGGTCGGCGCAGGGCTTTCGCTCGCCGGTGCGGCGTTCCAGGGCGTGCTGCGCAATCCGCTGGCAGACCCGTATTCGCTGGGCGTGTCGTCAGGCGCGTCGGTGGGAGCGGCTTTTATCATTTATTTTGGCCTGCAGGCTGCTTGGCTCGGTCAATGGTCCATTCCGGTTGCAGCGTTTGGTACCGGGCTGATCACGTTGTTCCTCGTTGTTCGGCTCGCGCAAATGGACGGCAAGCTGAAGATGGAAACGCTGATCCTGTCCGGCGTCGTGATGCAAGCTTTTCTGGGCGCGATTGTGTCCTTCCTGATCTCGATGTCCAAGCAGGTTATTAACGAAATCGTCTTTTGGCTCATGGGAAGCCTGGCGATGCATGGCTGGGCGTATGTTGGCATTATTTTGCCTTATGTCGTTATTGGTCTTATCATTTTACTTAGTAATGCGAGGTCGTTGAACCTGTTGGCGCTGGGCGAGCGGCAGGCGGCGCATCTCGGCGTTCATGTGGAACGCACCAAAATTGTCGTGCTCGTCACAGCGACGTTCATTACGGCGGCAGCCGTGTCGGTAGCCGGCGTAATCGGCTTTGTCGGGCTCATCGTGCCGCATCTGGTACGGTTGGTCGTCGGGCCGGATTACCGGCTTATCGTGCCGTTATCCGCGCTGGGCGGCGGCATCTACGTGCTGTGGGCGGACACAGTAGCCCGCACGCTGTTGAGCCCTACGGAAATCCCGCTGGGTGTGGTGACGGCGTTTCTGGGGGCGCCATTTTTTGCCTACTTGCTGTATAAGGAAAAAAGGAAGGTCAGAGGCGCATGAGCATGATCGACGTAAAGCAGCTTTCTTATAAAATCAAAGATCAGGTTATCTTGAAGGAGATCAGCTTTCAGGTCTCGGAGGGCGAGTTTTTCGGCGTCATCGGGCCGAATGGCTCGGGCAAATCGACGCTGCTTCGCCAATTGTCCGGCGTAGATCCGGTGCGCAGCGGCGAGGTGCGGCTTGGAGGCCAACCTGTCGGCAGCTATTCCCGCAAAGAACTGGCGAAGTGGCTGGCGGTGCTTCAGCAGGACGCGCTCCCGCCAGTCGGATTCACCGTGCGCGAGGTCGTGGAGATGGGCCGGTTTCCTTTTCAGAACTGGCTCGGGGAAGAAAAGGAAGACGCCGACGCGCTCATTACGGCGATTCTTCAGAAGCTGGAGCTGACGGCCCTGGCGGAACGCGCGATTGAACGGCTCAGCGGAGGCGAGCGGCAACGGGCGGCATTGGCCAAAGTGATGGCCCAGCAGCCGGGCTTGCTGCTTTTGGATGAGCCGACGACGTTCCTCGATATTGGCTATCAAATTCAAATGATGGATTACATCGCGAACTGGCAAAAAGAAACCGGGTTGACAACCGTAGCTGTGCTCCACGATTTGAATTTGGCAGCGCAGTACTGCTCGCGCCTGCTCGTCATTCACGATGGGTGCGCCGTTGCAGTGGGGACGCCCGAGAAAATTTTGACCAGCGAATTAATTGCTCAAGTATACGGGACGACCCCAATTATTCTGAAGCATCCGGTTAGCGAAGTGCCGCAGGTGCTGCTTCAACCGGGCCAATAAAGGAATGGAGAGTGACAAGAATGAAACAATTGCAAGCCGTAATTGACCGTATTCAACCTTTGCAGGATGAGGTTGTTCGACAGGCGGACGACCATTTGAACCAACTGACTAAGCCTCCCGGCAGCTTGGGCAAGCTCGAGGATATTGCCAGACAGCTTGCAGGGATCACAGGGGAGATCATGCCGGCTTTTGAGAAAAAAGCCGTTATCGTCATGGCCGGCGATCACGGGGTGTGCGAGGAAGGCATTTCGGCGTTCCCGGCGGAGGTAACGCCGCAGATGGTGCTGAATTTCCTAGCTGGCGGCGCTGCCGTCAACGTGCTGGCACGGCATGCCGGGGCAGACGTTGTATGCGTCGATATGGGCGTGAACGCTGATCTGGAGCATCCGGGACTCCTATCCCGCAAGGTGCGGAAGGGAACGCGCAATATGGCGAAAGAGGCTGCGCTGACATCCGAGGAAACGCTGCAAGCGGTGATGGCCGGCGTTGAGGTGGTGAACGATCTTGTCGCACAGGGCTATCGGCTGTTTGCCACGGGCGAGATGGGCATCGGCAATACGACGTCCAGCGCAGCGATTTTATGCGCATTGACGGGGCTGGACGCTGGTGTAGCGGTTGGCCGGGGGACAGGCATCGACGACGCCAAATGGCTGCATAAGCAGGGCGTGGTGAATCGCGTGCTCGATCTGCACGGACTGCGTGGGGCGAGTGGTGAGAAGAGCGTCGAGATGAGTGATGAGATGGGCGGCAAGGTGGGTGGCGAGGTAAGTGATGAGATAGGCAGCAAGGTAGGTGGCGAGGTAAGTGATGAGATCAGTGGCAAGGCAATCGAGGCGGCGAGCGGACGGGCCCTGGAGGTGCTGGAAAAAGTGGGCGGCCTTGAAATCGCCGGACTTGTCGGCGTCATTCTCGGCGCTGCGCAGCATCGCTGCCCGGTCGTGATCGACGGCTTCATCTCGTCGGCAGCTGCTTTGGTTGCCAGCCGTCTGGCTCCACTCAGCGCGTCGTACATGCTGGCCTCGCACCTATCGCAGGAGCAGGGGCATGCGAAGCTGCTGGAAGCGGTGGGACTCAGCGCGATGCTGCATATGGACATGCGGCTGGGCGAAGGCTCCGGCGCCGTGCTGGCGTTCCCTATGATCGAAGCGGCCGGTAAAATCATGAAGGAAATGGCGACGTTTGAGAGTGCGGGCGTGTCGAGGGGGTAACAGCTCGGAGAGAGGAGCTATTGTATGCCTCACCTGCTCTCCATACCACTAACCGAATGGAGCGTAGTTAGCGGCGTGAGCACGTTACGGTGGACCCGTCGCTGCCGCTAACGGGCGCCACAGAGGCTGTTTCTATGAATTCGGCTCGATTTAACTAGATTTCTTTGAAATAAGCGCGGTGGTGACCGTTAGATTCAAAACCGCCCGCTTTTCGGGAGAATAAGCACGCTGGTATCCGTTACAGCTTCTTCATGGCTTTCCCGCTATGTTGTCACGTCAAGCCGCGATCCCTCCTTATGTATACTCGTGATGAGCTGCTTTTTCTAGTCTGTCATGCATGCAGGGGGAGTTCTGGAAGTAGTGGGATCGGAAGGCGGGAAGTTTGAGGGATTGTGAGTTGAGGTCGGGATGCGGGAATATGAGAGATCGATGGTATCGTGTGCGGGTGTCGGGGGTTCGAAGGCTTGAGAATTTGAGTGTGGGTTTCGAGAGTTCTGGAGTTCAGGGGTTCGGGCCAGATTGGGCTTCCAAAGCTGCAAAAAAGCAGGAATTTCCCTCGATCTTCACCTGATTTAATAAAATTCCTGCGAATCAGCAGGAATTTTTGGCTGGGATCCCCTTTTTGAGCAGACTCTGGGGGGAAAACTGCTTTATCGCAGGAATTTTGCTGAAAGAGCCCTTTTTGCGAGAAGTTCCTGCTTATTCGCAGGAATTTACTGCGGTACGCGAGGCACCACAAGAATGGAATTTCACGCAGGCGAGCGCTCGGAGAATCGGGCTAGTTCCACGGTGTAACAAAAGAGGAGGTTTTTCGTGGCTGTTCTAATAACGGGAGGCGCGCGGAGTGGGAAGAGCGGCTTTGCCGAGCGGCTCGCGATGCATCGCGGTACGCACGGGATTTATATCGCGACGTCGCAAATTTATGACGAGGAAATGCGCGAGCGGGTGAGCCATCATCGGCGGCAGCGTGAGACGGCAGGCTTCCCGTGGATGACACGGGAGGAGCCGTTGGCGCTGCAAGAGTTGCTGACGTCGGGGGGGCTTGGCGGTGAAGACCCGCAGGCCGTCGTGCTGGTGGACTGCCTGACGCTGTGGCTGACGAACTGGCTGCTGAAGGTAGAAAGCGAGCCGGACTGCGAGGAACTGGTCATGCGGCAGATCAAGGTGCTGGCGACTGCGGTATCCTCCTACAGTGGACATTTGCTGTTCGTGACGAATGAAGTCGGGGACGGCATCGTGCCGGAGTACCCGCTCGGGCGGCAGTTCCGCGACCTTGCGGGCTGGATGAATCAACGGCTGGCCGAGGTGTGCGAGGAGGTTTTCCTTGTGACGGCAGGCATTCCGATTGAGTTGAAAAGCATCGCTTACCGGATCGGGAATGACCCAGCGACGGGGCAGGCGGACTCACGGCTGCCGTCGCAAACGCTTGACACGCAAACGCCTGACAAGCAAACGCCTGACAAGCAAATGCCAGACACGCAAGCGCCAAGCTCGCAAGCGCGAGGCACACAAACGCCAGACATGCAAAACCCAGACACGCAAACGCCTGGCACGCAAATGCCAGACAAGCAAATGCCAGACAAGCAAGCCTCAAGCTCGCAAGCGTCAGCTCCGCATACTATTGCGCCAAGGGTGCTTTCTCCAGATCAAGGGCGGTGATGTCCATGTGGATGTATTCCTGGCAGGAACTGTTCTGCATGACGGGAGCCGCCATCTTTATCGACTGGCTGGTCGGCGATCCGAAATGGCCGACGCATCCAGTTATTCTTATCGGCCGCTGGATCCGGTGGGTGGAAGGGAAGCTTTACAACAAGCTGGGCTCAGCCGCCATCACCGCTTACTCAGACAAGCAGCTTCGCGCCAGAGGGATTGTGCTGATGCTGTCCACGACTCTGCTGATCTTTCTTGTGATGGCTGCGCTAGTATGGACGGCAGACGCCATTCATCCATGGCTTGGTTATGCGGTGTCCACGTGGTTCATCTCGACAACCGTGGCGATCAAAGGCTTGAAGGACGCGGCGTACCTCGTCGCCGTCCCGCTGCAGGCGGGCAACCTCGCGGACGCCCGCAAATACACCGGCTACATCGTCGGCCGCGACACGGCGGCGCTCGATGAGCCGGAGCTGACGCGCGCCGTCGTGGAGACGGTCGCGGAGAACATCGTGGACGCGGTCGTCGCGCCACTCTGCTACGCCCTGCTTGGCGGCGCACCGCTCGCCATGCTGTACCGGGCATCGAATACGCTGGATTCGATGGTGGGCTACCGAAATGACCGGTACGGTCATTTCGGCTGGGCGTCGGCCCGCTGGGACGACGTCATGAACTGGATCCCGGCGCGTCTCACCGGGATGCTGCTCGTGCTCGTGGCCCTGGCGAAGCCGGGCCTCTCGGCGAGGCGTGCGGCGGCGGCCGTGCGCCGCTTCGCGCACTTGCACCCCAGCCCGAACAGCGGCATACCCGAGTCGGCGGTCGCCGGCGCACTCGGGATTGAGCTCGGCGGGCTGAATGTGTACGGCGGCGTCGCCAGCGAGCGCGCGCGCCTCGGGTGGCCGCTGCGTCCGCGGACGCAGCGGGATATCAGGTACGCCGTAGGAATGCTCTACGGCGTCAGTTATGTCATGATGGGAGGATTGCTGTGCGCCTTACTCGTCTTTGCATGGATTGGCTGAGGGCGTGCGTCGCCGCCTTTCAGTTTTTGACCCGCCTGCCGATTCCGCTGCAGATCGATTACAACGAAGCGGTGTTTCGGCGAAGCGTTGTTTTTTATCCGCTCGCCGGGGCGGTTATTGGGGGATTGCTGTACGGCGCAGGGGCCTTGCTGACGCATCTGCTGCCGCCGCTGCCCGCCGCTGCGCTGCTGCTCGGCCTTTGGATCGCCCTGACCGGCGGCCTTCATCTCGACGGCCTGATGGATACCGCCGATGGTGTGCTCAGCCACCGCTCGCGTGAGCGGATGCTGGAAATTATGAAAGACAGCCGCGTCGGGGCGATGGGTGTCATTGTTTGCGTGATGCATGTGCTTGTGAAGCTGTCATTATTATATACGTGGCTTGAAATGTTGAAGTCGGACGCTGGAGGCAGTTGGCGGCTTGGGATCATCCTCGCGCCGATGTGGAGCCGCTGGTTTATGGTGGCGGCGATCCAAGGTTGGCCGTATGCCCGCAAAGAGGCGGGGCTAGGCAGCCTGTTTCAAAGCGTCACCCCGCGCTTCACTTCAGCTTCGCTGGGCGTAGCCCTGCTCACCACTACGCTTGTGGCGTGCATCGCCGGCCAAGGCGTAAGCGAGGCTTCCCAGCTGCTGCTTGGCGCAGCGCTCCTCACCGTGTTGGCAGGTGTCGCGATCGGCGCTTATTTCGCCCGCAAGCTGGGTGGGCAGACCGGGGATACGTACGGGGCGCTCAACGAGCTGCTGGAAAGTGTGATTTTACTAGGATCTATAATCGCTATGCTTCATATTTAGCGTGTGAAAAGGAGACATTGGCATGCTGGAACGATATGGGCACGGCGGCGACCTGTTGACAGCGCAGGAGACGTTCGGCCTACCGAAAGAGCGCTTTACGGACTTCAGCTCGAACATGAATCCGCTCGGCCCCCCGCCTTGTGTGCGGGAAATTGTGGCAGAGGGATGGAAGGACATTCACAAATATCCCGATCCGGCGGTTCGGGCTTTACGAGGCAAGCTGGCGCATAAATACGGGATTGACCCGGAAAGCATCCTGGTCGGCAACGGGGCCGCAGAATTGATCGATCTGATCGTTCGCGTGCTGAAGCCGGAACGAACGGGGCTGGCCAGACCTTCGTTCAGCGAATACGAGGAAGCGGTGCATAAGACAGATGGGAAGCTGCTCAGCATCCCGCTGCTAGCCGGGAACGGGTTCGCATTAGCTGAGCCTGAACTGGAGCTCGCCATTTCGAGCACGGATCTGCTCTTTCTTGGCCATCCGAACAACCCCACAGGCAGGTTGATTTCGCGTGACGTTCTGGATATGCTGCTGCGCAGCAAGCGCAGACTCGTGCTGGATGAAGCGTTCATGGATTTCATTGAGGATGAGGGGGCGCATTCGATGCTTCGGCTCGCCTCGCAAAGCCGTGAACTGATCGTCATTCGCTCCATGACGAAGTTTTATTCGATTCCTGGCATTCGCCTCGGCTTCATGGTCGCGCATCCGGAGCTTATTCGCGAGGCACGCCGGCTGCAAGTACAGTGGAGCGTGAACGACCTGGCGCAGCGCATCGGTTGTGCGGTGTTGGAGGACGAGCCGTTCGAGGCGGCAAGCCGTCGCTGGTTAAGCGAGGAGAAGCCATGGCTTAGCGCGCAGCTCGGCTCATTGGGACTCGAAGTCATCCCGAGCGACGTGAACTTCCTGCTGTTCTCGTTCCCCAAGGCAACGGGGATGACGGCAGCCAAAGCGCAGCAGCTTCTGGGACAGATGGGCATTCTCATCCGGGACGCTTCTCGCTTCGAAGGGCTGGACGAGCGGTTTTGCCGGGCAGCCGTGAGGCTGAGAGCGGATAACGAAAATTTGGTTGTTGCGCTCTCAACAATACTGGAAGCGTTTCCCATCTCTGGTGGAAGAGGAGGTGTTCACCATGAGGCATGAGGAAGGAAATGATGACGTGATGCAAGCGAAGCCTCACCAAGCGCAGGCGGCCACGTTGATGGTGCAGGGAACGGCTTCCGATGTCGGCAAAAGCATTCTGACGGCAGCGCTGTGCCGCATCTTTGTACAGGATGGCTGGCGGACGGCGCCTTTTAAATCGCAAAATATGTCCCTCAATTCGTACATCACGTATGACGGCAAGGAGATCGGCCGGGCGCAGGGCGTGCAGGCGGATGCGTGCCGTATTCTCGCGACGACGGATCACAATCCGATTCTGCTCAAACCGAAGCAGGATATGGTGGCGCAAGTGGTCGTGCACGGCAAGCCGTATGCGGATCTGGATGCGCGCACGTATCGGGAGCAATACTTGGCGGTAGCGGAAGGCATCGTCAAGGAGGCGCTGGCTCGCCTTCGCGCGGAGCATGACTTGATCGTACTTGAAGGTGCGGGAAGTCCGGCGGAGGTCAATCTCAAAGATCGCGATATCGTCAACATGCGCCTTGCAGGCTGGGCGGATGCGCCGGTGCTGCTGGTGGCGGACATTGACCGGGGCGGCGTTTTCGCGTCGATCGTCGGTACATTGGAAATCTTAACGCCGGAGGAACGGGACCGGGTCAAAGGGTTTATCATCAATAAATTTCGCGGTGATGTCTCCCTCCTGAAGCCAGGACTCGATTGGTTGGAAGCCAAAACCGGTAAGCCGGTGCTCGGCGTGATTCCTTATTTGCCGCAGCTTGGCATTGAGGATGAAGATTCCGCTTCTCTCGATAGCAAGCGCAGCCTTAAGCAGCGCGAGGCGCGCGAGAAGGGGCCGGATCAGCTGGATATTGCGGTGATTCGGCTGCCGAGGCTCTCGAATTTTACGGATTTCGATCCGTTAGAAGAGGAGCCGGACGTTCACTTTCGTTACATTTCCCACGTATCGGAGTGGGGAACGCCGGATGCGGTTATTCTGCCGGGCAGCAAGAACACGATGGACGATCTTTACCACCTGAAGGAAAGCGGGCTTGCCGCCCGTATTCAGGCATTTGCGCAGGAGGAGCAGGGCCATGTCGCCGGCATTTGCGCAGGATACCAGATGCTAGGGGGGATTTTACACGATCCGGACGGCTTTGAATCCGACCATGTGCGGCTGCGGGGATTGGGCTTATTGCCGACGGAAACCTTTTTCACGCCGGAAAAAAGAACGGTGCGAGTGGCCGGGGTCACTTCTCTTTTTTCGGAAGATGGAATAGGCTATGAGATTGAAGGGTATGAAATTCATATGGGCCGCACGCGGTATTCTTGCGAAGTCGACGCGCCGTTTCATATCGCCGAAACTTCGTCTGCTGACGGAGAGCGGCATCCCGACGGGGCGGCAGCGCTCGATCAGCGCGTGTGGGGGACGTATGTGCACGGCATTTTGCATAATGATGATTTCCGGCGGGCGTGGTTAAACCATATCCGTGCGGGTAAAGGGATGACGCTGGCAACGGCTGGCGTTCGCTTTAAAGCGAAGCGGGAGGCGGCTTTCGACCGGTTGGCGGACCATGTGCGGGAGCATTTGGATCTTGCCGCTATCTATGAGATGATAGAACTGCCCTTATCCATACACAAGGAGGAGAAGTGCTAGGATGAAAATTTACACGCGTACGGGAGATGCCGGGCAGACGGGGGTTATCGGCGGACGGGTCGATAAGGACGATGATCGCGTCGAAGCTTACGGTACGACGGATGAGCTGAACTGTTTCGTGGGTCAGGCGATGAGCTTTATGGACCCGCAGTTGTACCCGGATTTGCTGCCGGATCTGCTGCAGGTGCAGCACGAGCTGTTTGATTGCGGTTCCGATCTTGCGCTGCTGAAGCCGGAACTGCGCCCTTATAAAGTAACAGCTGCGATGGTAGACGCGCTGGAAGCGTGGATCGATAAATACGATCAGGAAACGCCGGATATTACGCGCTTTATTTTGCCTGGCGGAGGAAAAGTCTCCTCTACCTTGCATGTGTGCCGAACCGTCTGCAGACGAGCTGAACGCCTTGTCGTTACGCTGGCGCGCACGCAGGAGATCAATCCGGAGGTTCGCCGCTATTTGAACCGGTTGTCGGATTTCTTCTTTACCGTAGCTAGAACCGCGAATTTCCGCGAGGGTGTGCCGGATGTGGAGTACGTGCGAAGCGCAGAGGTGTTCAGACGCAAATCATGAGCTATTATGAGCCTTTAGTGTATATTGTGCCGGAGGAAGAGGAGGGTTTTCTTCTCAAAACGGTGCTGCAAAAACGGTTGATGGTGTCCCGCAAGCTGCTCTCCCGCATTAAATTGACCGAGCAGGGCATTACGGTGAATGGAGAGCGGAAATACATTAATGTCAAGGTCAACGCCGGCGACCGGGTCGAAATTCGTATGGAAGCCGAAGTGTCGGAGGACATTCTGCCCCAGGACATGCCGCTGCACATTTTGCATGAGGATGAGCAACTGCTCATTCTGGCGAAGGATGCCGGCATCATTGTGCATCCGACGCATGGACATTACATGAATACGATCGCCAACGGCGTTGTGTATCATTGGCAGCAGATGGGCGTTTCCTGCCGATTCCGGCCGATTCACCGGCTTGATCAGGAAACGTCCGGCGTGCTTTGCATTGCCAAGAATCCGTATGTGCATCAACAGATTTCCGAGCAGATGATTCGCCACGAAGTGAAAAAGGAATATCTGGCTTTCGTATGGGGCAACGTGGCTGAGCCGAAGGGGACGATCACGGGACCGATCGACCGCGATCCTGAGCAGCCGCATGTGCGCATCGTGACGCCGGACGGCTACTCGGCTGTGACGCACTATGAGGTCGTGGAACAATTTGCGTCCGCTGCACTAGTGCGCATTTGGCTGGAAACGGGGCGGACGCACCAGATTCGCGTGCATATGCGCCATATTGGCCATCCACTGCTGGGGGACAAGATGTACACCTTGCCGCAATATGAGGCGGAGGCCGAAGGGCTGGAGGCGAGCGGGCGTTTGTCGCGTCAAGCGCTGCACGCGCATATGCTGGGCTTCCAGCATCCGGGAACGCGCGCATGGACCGAGTTTCGGGCGCCGCTTCCGGGCGATTTGTGCGAACTTCATCGCTGGCTGCAAGAAAAATCGTAAAAATGTAAGAACCATCCCAAATTATGGATGGTTTTTCTTTGCAATTGCTTGACTTTCCTTGTCAATTAGCCCAAAATTTTAGATAGTTCTGTATTTTTCATCATACCGCATAAAAGGAGTTTGCAACATGGCAGTCAAAGTGTATGGTTACGATAAATGTGGGACTTGCCGGAGTACGATCAAGTGGCTGAACACGCACCAAGTTGAGATTTCCGAGAAGGTTCCTTTATTTGAAACGCCGCCTTCCGCACAGGAATTGGCGGAGCTTCTGGCATTAAGCGGGTTTGGGATCAAGAAGTTTTTTAACACATCGGGCGAAGTCTACAAAGAAATGAATTTGAAAGACAAGCTGCCAGGTATGACGCAGGAGCAAATGCTAGAGCTGTTGGCTTCCAACGGCAGGTTGATCAAGCGTCCGATCGTCACGGACGGCAAGAAAGTGACAGTTGGTTTTAAGGAAGATGAGTTTGAGGGTGTATGGGCGAAAGGGTGAGGCACGTTGGATGAGAAGCGGAAGACTTCCCGCAAAAAATCGCCGCTTGCTATCGGCGGTTTCCTCGCTGTTCTCCTATCGCAAGGCAAGCTGGTGCTTGCTGCCCTAAAGCTTGGCAAAGTCGGCGGTGCGATCATTTCGATGTTTGTCACGATCTGGGCCTACGCTTTGCTGGCTCCCCTTCCATTTGTGATCGGAATTGTGCTGTTAATTCTGATTCATGAGTTGGGCCATGTGCTGGCGGCTAGGATAAAGGGACTTCCTGTCTCCGCTCCCGTATTTATTCCTTTCGTAGGTGCGCTTATCGCGATGAAAAAGCACCCGACCGATGCGGCGACCGAAGCGTATATCGGGATTGCAGGACCTATTGCAGGCACGCTCGGGGGTGTGGCGGTTTTTGGAGTCGGGATGTATCTGGATTCGGGTGTGCTCCTCTCCGTGGCCTATGCCTCCTTTTATCTGAATCTGATTAACTTGCTGCCGATTCATCCGCTCGATGGCGGACGCATTGCGACGGCTGTCACCCGCTGGCTGTGGCTGATTGGGCTGATCGGCGGTCTTGTGTTCATCTGGTATCTCGACCAGCCGCTTAATAAACTGATTTTCTTTGTGGTCTGGGCGATGTTCGCATGGGATTTGTACAAGAAATTTGTACGGTTCCGTCACAAGGAAGAAAGAGTTACCGTCTCGACGCGATTTGAGCACCCGGCGAATCATTTGCTTGGGCAGAGCTATGGGATACCTGGCGAAAATCACACCCGAGAACTGGAGTTTGCCACCTATTCGGATATCCAGGGAGCTGCGGACGGGCGCCAAACGATTATTATGTATTGGCAGGGGATCGGCTTCGAAGGCCATGCGTACATGCCGACGCAATCGCTGATTCGCAAGGTTCAGGTGGTGAAGGTCGATCGTTTGGAGAAGGAAAACGGCTTCTTTTTGGGGTTGCAAGTGCAGGTCGAATATACGCCGCTTGCAGCTGTTAACGACAGCTACTACGAGGTGCCAACCCGTACGCGATGGCTGTTCGGTACCGCTTATTTGGTTCTGGCACTGTTCTTGCTGTATATGATTAGGGTGGTTCATCAGATTGGCATCGCATAACTACACGACATAATGGAGAATGGACAGATGACAATAACAGGCTCACGCAGGCTTAACCAGCTCGGTTCCGCGATTTTCTCGGAAGTGGCGCAGTGGAAGAGCGAGGTTATGAAGCAAGGGGTTGACGTCATAGATTTAGGTATAGGCAGCCCTGACCTGCCGCCGTCGCAGCGCATCGTGAGCGCCATGGTGGAAGCGGTCCAAAATCCTGCCTACTATGGCTATCCAACTTCGGAAGGAAGTCCGGCATTTCGCGAAGCGGTTGCCAAATGGTACGCTCACCGGTTTGGCGTTAAGCTGGACCCGGCTTCCGAAATTTTAACATTAATGGGATCACAGGACGGGCTTGCTCACTTGGCGCTTTCTCTCTGTGATCCGGGCGACATGGCGATCGTGCCGGATCCGGGTTATCCGATATATGCTGCGAGTCTTACGTTGGCGGGAGTGGAGCCTTACCTGATCCCACTTCGTGCTGACAATGCGTACTTGCCTAAACTTGAAGACATTCCGGCTGAAGTGGCTGCCAGAGCAAGATTCATCCTGCTCAACTATCCGAGCAATCCGCTTTCCGCCGTTGCAGATCGCGCTTTCTTTGAAAAGCTTGTCGCTTATGCCAAGAAGCACGACCTGCTTGTCGTACATGATCTTGCCTATTCCGAAATGGCTTTTGACGGCTATAAGCCGATGAGCATTTTGGAAATAGAAGGCGCTAAGGAGGTTTCCGTCGAATTCCATTCTTTATCCAAAAGCTTCAACATGGCAGGCTGCCGCATCGCTTTCCTGACGGGGAACAGCGCCGCTGTCGGCGCGCTGAGAACGCTGAAATCGAATATCGACTATGGGGTATTCGGCGCGATTCAAGCTGCCGGTATCGCAGCTTTGGAAGAGGATATGGAACATGATCATTCCGTTTCGGGCATCTATGAGCGAAGACGCAATCTGTTTATATCGGCCTTGCAGGCTGCCGGTTGGGTGATTCCCCCGCCAAAGGCGACGATGTTTATTTGGGCGCCGATACCTGCCGGGTGGACGTCTCGACAAATTTCCCGGGAAATGTTGTATGAGGCCGGGGTTGTCGTGATTCCAGGAGATGCGTTTGGAGCGGAAGGTGAAGGGTATGTTCGGATCGCCCTTGTGCAAGAAGAAGAGCGATTGCTTGAAGCGGCAAGACGCATTGGGGAATGGCTTCGAGCTACGAAAGAATGAAATATAGCGAGTTTGGTAAAAATAGGAGAATGAGAGAAACCAATTTAGAGGTAGTTCAAAAAATTATTTCACATATTGAAAGGGGTACGCCTATGGATGCGATTTCTTCCCTATCCGAGCTGCTCGCCGATCAGAAACCTTCCTCGTACGTAGAAATTCCGGGGAATTTGGGACAGACGTTCGGGCAAGCGACGATTGCGGCAACATTGCCGATTAGCAAATTATTCTCGATTTATGAGGTAGATTTGGAAGTGCAGCGCGCGATCATTCCGCGCAACTTATCCAAACTCATCGATTACATTAACTTATACCTGGAAGAGCGTCAGCCGATTTATTTTCCAGGCATCATTTTCTCTGCGCGTGGCGCAGGCTACTACGATGAAGACCAGCAAGCGCTGCGTTTGCAGCCGATTGAAAAGCTCTATGTCGTAGACGGACAGCATCGTTTGGCCGCTTTCCAACGTATTATGGAAACGCTGCAAAGCCAAATGGCGCGCGCCAAGGACCGCAGGGAATATGACAAAATGGAAGAGATTACGGAGAAGCTCCGCCGTCTCTATGCGTTCCCGATTTCCACGATGACGTATCTGGACATCAACGCGCGTCAGGAGCGCCAATTGTTCTCCGACATTAACAAGCTGCCTCGCAAGCTTGGTGGCAACTTGGCGGTGCTGCGCGACCAACGCAGATTTTATCATGTGGCGGCGACAGAACTGGCGGCGAAGGCGCCTGCGATGCAGAAGCTGACGGTCGACATGTTCTCGGAACGCGGCAAATCGCCGGAGTACTTGTTCTCGTACCACCTGCTGATCGAAATTCTGGTGGCCTTGTTCGAAGGCCGGATGAAATCGGCGGCGCGCAACAACAACTACACCTATGAGGAGAAGGATTTGCAGGAACTGGTGACGCTGGCCGGGCAATATTTCAACGGCTTGCTGAACTACCTGCCTGCTCCGTCCAAAGGTGAAATCGTCTGGTCGGAAAATATCCAGATCGCACTGGCGCTCTTCATGCACGGAGAAGCGACGCTGACCGGCAGCTTCAATCGCTATGCGATGGAGCATATTTTGAAAATTTTACCGCATGTCAATTGGAATGCGATTTACGCCGGTGAAGAGAAAGACCGTTTGCCTCGCCGGACGCGGATCGTGAAAGCTTTTAACCATATCAAATCCTTCTATCAGGATCAGAACGCGTTCCTGATCGGGGACAGCGACAGCTATAAAGAGAAGGAGGACGTAGGCTAATGGAAGGATTGCGCCTGAAAATGACGATTTATCCTTTTTGCGAAAAGTTCGGTCTTGCGACCGTCGCTTTGCGCGTTCAGGATTTGCTTAACTATACGATGATCGATCCGATGGTGCAGCGGAAGCTGAGCAATATGCAGCGTCGTAAAATCTCCACATACCTGCAGGAGCGCGAGCTTGATCACGTCTTCTTCGGTCCGGTTACGCTGTCGCTGCGCGAAGTGAACCAACTGTCCAAAGGCGCGAATGAGTTTCTGCTCAGACACGGCTCGAAGCTTTCCATTTTGGATGGACAGCACCGGATCTTGGCGCTTGGCTATGTGAACGACCAGATGCAAAAAGAAGTGCGCCGTTACGAGAAGAAGCTGGCGATGCTCAAAATCAAACAGCGCAAAATGCCGGACGATGCGGACGTGAAGCAGGAAGTGGAAGAAACTGAGGGCACGATCAATCAGCTCGAAGGCCGCCGTCTTGACTTGATGGAAACGCAGCTGGCGGTGCAAATCTATATCGGTCTCACCGAGGACGAAGAGCAGCAGCTGTTCGGCGACATCAACTCGAAGGTGCAGCTCGTGAGCAAAGAGCTCGGCCACTCTTTCGACTCGATCGATCCGCTTAACCTTGTCATTCAGCAAGTCGTTGATCATAACGTCTATCTGAAAGCGGCCGGTGTTGAGCGCAGAAGTAATTTGACTTCGTTCAACAAAAACTTTACATGCTTCAGCTGGCTGTATGCGACGGCGACGATGCTCTTCTCGGGCAGAATGCAACCGTCTTACGAGCTGCAGCGCAAAATTCGTCACGATCCATCGACATATGTGGAGATTTTGCACCAGTTCTTCAATACGATCCTGCCGATGATGCCGGAACAGCCGGGCCTTGCGCAGTATACGTCGGCGAACCGTGTGATTCAGGAAAGCATCGCGCTCTATGCAAGCCGCTTCCTGTTCCCGGACGGCGAGTACAACGAGGAGTGGACGAAGTGCCTCCAAATGCTAGACGGCTTCGACTGGTCGCATGACAACGAGGAACTGATCTACATTTTCGGCGCGCTCGATAACGGCAAGATTAACCTGATTCATGAGAAGTCGCTCAAAAAGCATGTCAAGCTCGTCCAGTTCTTCCTGGAAGGCACGGATGCGGCGGAGAGCGGCGAGGAAGTCAGCACCGCTTAAATGTTAGGACAAAGAACCTTCAGCAACTGCTCAGGCAGGGGCTTGAAGGTTCTTTGTACATGTCAGAAAGTATTTCCTCGAAGCAGCTCCATGTCATCAGTAAACGCTACCGTCCTCGGAAGGACGGCGGAGCCGTTTATCTTTGGTTTCTAGCACGGAATCTCAAAATATACGCTTTCTACTATTCATTCGTCTATATCAAAACTAGCGAGCTAGAATAGAATATTCTATAAATATCGAAGGGAGGAATTATAGATGAATTGCTCCGTTTATGCGACTCTGGCTCGTATTGGACTTGGTACAGTGATCACGGTTCATGCAGGCACAACTCCTAACCACACGGGTAGATTTATGGGCATTGAAAATGGTAACGTTGTTATGGCTAGCGGAAACACAATCTTCTTTATCAACATTGAAAAAATTGCTGTCATCCACATTCCTTAATCATACTAACGGTCAAAGAAGGCAATGAGCGGGTGCGCTCTTGCCTTCTTTTTTTGCCGCCGGGGAGCGGGCAGGTTTCATTCCCATTTCCTTTGTCCATACTGCTAGTAGTTGAACGAATTGACTGGCGGGGGGCAGACGAGGCATGTTGGCCATTCATCAGCGCATGGCTGAATTGTGGACGTTGCGCAGAGGGCGCGAGCTGACGCAAGCGGAGCACGACGAATTGATGCTCTGCATGGAAGCGAACGCGACTTATGTGTGGAATCGATTGAAGCTGGAAAATTTATCTTTGTGCGCCTCCATGACGGCGGATTATGAGTGGCTGCACGATATCTGCGAGCGGATGGAGAAGCTCGGTCCCAAGCACTGACCTGAAGGTCGGTGCTTTTTTCTTTACTTTTCTGGAAGAGTGTGGACGAGTATAATAGAGAGGAGTTATATGAAGCTAAGGAGTTGTCACATGGCAAGCTTGTATAAGCAACAGGAACAACAGGGCTCTGCGCCTTCCGGTATCATGCTGTTCGGCGTAATGCTGGCGGCGGCGCTCTTGCTTCGTTTGTTCGTGGCTCCGATCTGGATCGGCTATGATACCGACGTCCGGACTTTTCTGGCGTGGGCTGATCGCGCTTACACCGTAGGCTTAAACGGACTGTATACGAATGCAAAAGATTATTTTCTCGATTACCCTCCGGGGTATATGTATGTGCTTTATATCGTCGGCATGCTCCATCATAAGCTTTCCATTCCTTGGGAAAGTGCAGGCTCGCTGCTCATACTGAAGCTGCCTGCCATGCTGGCGGACATTGCAACTGCGGTGGTATTGGTTCGCGTAGCGCTCAGCAAACAGGGCGGTCTGCGGACATGGACGCAGGCGCTGGGACTCGCGGCGCTGTATCTGTTTAACCCAGCCATTTGGTCGAATTCGGCGGTCTGGGGGCAGGTGGATTCGTTTTTCATGCTGTTTATTTCGGCAACCTTGCTGTTTCAACAGCGGGGCAAGCTGCAGCAAGCGTCCTTCTTTATCGCGTTGGCGCTGCTCCTCAAGCCCCAAGCGCTGCTCTTTGGCGTATTTCTGCTCATCGACGTCGCCCGCAAGCGCAATTGGATGACGTGGCTGCTGTGCGTGCTGACAGGGCTTGCGACGATGGCTGTCGTCTCGCTTCCTTTTGCCATTGGAAGAGGCTATGGCTGGTTAGTTGGCCTGTACTCCGGAACGCTGGCATCCTATCCGTACGGCTCACTGAATGCGTTTAACGTGCTGGCGCTGCTTGGTGGCAATTTTATCGATTTGAATCAAACGTTTCTACATATTCCTTATCAGTGGATCGGTCTTGTGTTGATGGTTCTCGCCATTATTTATATTTGCCTGATTTACTTGCTGGGGCATCAGCGGCGCGGCGCCGTGCTGTACCTGTCGTTCCTGTTTATTACGGCGGTCTTCATGTGCATGACGAAAATGCATGAGCGCTACCTGCATTACGGTCTTGTACTGGCCTTGCTGAGCTTTATTTATATCCGGGACAGGCGGATTCTATGGTTGTTCATCGGCTTCAGCGCGACGCATTTTATCAATATTGCGGATGTGCTGCTGCGAAGCTTCCATCAAGACTATCACATACCGAGGTATGACCCGCTTATGCTCACTGTGTCGGCGGCAAATGTGGTACTGTTTATTTATGCATGTCAGTTGGGATGGAGGCTTTTTGTGAAATCAGATCAAGATCGGCAGGAGGAGCAGTATGCGACCGCATCGGCGGAGCAGGCGGCTTCGTTAGAGGATATTTCGCAGGAGGGGCAGCACGCATCGAACGAAACGGAGTCAGGTCCTGTTTCTTTCCGGGAAACGAAGCTGTGGAAGTCTATTTTTCAAGGTGAGGAGGGGAGTATAGACAGCGGTGAGCACGGTCGCGGACGGTGGTTCACTCGCAAAGATTGGCTTTATCTTGGCGCACTGGTCGTTGTCTACACGATCATCGCGCTGTTCCACCTTGGCGGGCATACGGATCCCAAAACGTTCTGGAAGCCGGCAATGAGCGGAGAGGCCGCGGTTGTGGACCTGGGCAGCTCGCATCAGATTACGCGTATCAATAGTTTTGCAGGTGTGGGGGAAGGAGCGTACTCCTACTGGTTCTCACAGGACGGTGAGAATTGGCAAGATCAGATCGCCGTAAAGTCCGACCATACGCAAGTGCTCACGTGGCACGCGGAGGAGCCGAAGAAAGAGGCACGCTATATCAAAGTGGTGTTCGACACGCAGGAATCGGCGGCGCTGCATCTGCATGAGATCGGCATTTTCGGGGAGGGGCAGACGACACCGCTGCACATTCAGCAGGTCAAAGACTTGAATGTCAACCCGGCTGACGAAGGAGCGCCCGCGAGTCTGTTCGACGAGCCGCAGGATGTGCCTTATAGCCCGACCTATATGAACGGCACGTATTTCGATGAAATTTATCATGCGCGAACAGCCTGGGAGCATTTGCATAAAATCGAGCCCTATGAGAGCACGCATCCGCCTCTAGGCAAAATTCTAATCTCCATCGGCATCTATCTCTTCGGGCTCAACCCGTTCGGCTGGCGCATTGTCGGCACGCTGTTCGGCGTCGGCATGATCCCGATTATGTATGTGTTCGCCAAACGGCTGTTTGGCCGACCGGAATACGCACTCATTGCCGCTTTTTTATTTACGTTCGATTTCATGCATTTCGCTCAGACGCGGATTGCAACGATCGATGTGTACGGCGTTTTCTTCATCATGCTCATGTTTTTCTTCATGTATCGCTACACGACGCGAAGTTTCTATCGTCACCGGCTATGGGCGACGTTGATTCCGCTAGGGCTGTCCGGGCTGTTCTTCGGTATCGGCGCGGCTTCCAAGTGGATAGTCATCTATGGCGGCGCGGGGCTGGCCGTATTGCTTGCGATTTCGTTATGGGAGCGATACATGGAGTATCGGTTTGCGAAAAAGCTGCTGAGGCGAGCGGATAGCGAAGAAGCGCTAGCTTACGAGACGCCCGAAGCGGAAGCAATGGTGCTGGAGGAACGTCTTACTCCGGAAGAAAGCATGCAGTTGCAGCATGTGAAGCGGCGTTTTGTGCCTGGGACCATTTGGACCTTGCTCTGGTGCGTGCTGACCTTTGTGCTGATCCCTGTGACCATCTACACCTTGTCGTACATCCCGTTCATGATGGTGCCGGGCCCCGGCCATGGACTGAAGGATGTCGTGACGTACCAGGTACATATGTATAAGTATCATAAGGATCTCGTCGCTACGCATCCGTTCTCCTCACCTTGGTGGGAGTGGCCGATGATGCTGCGGCCGATCTGGTATTATCAGGCGAAATTCATGCCTGCGGGCACGCTGTCGAGCATCGTGTCGTTCGGTAATCCGCTCGTGTGGTGGCCTGGTTTTATCGCTGTTCTGTTCTCGCTGTATATGGTGTTCATCAATAACGATAAGCGGCTGCGCCTGCTGTTGATCGCCTACGGCTCGCAATACTTGCCGTGGATCCTGGTGCCGAGACTCACGTTTATTTATCACTATTTTGCGATGGTTCCTTTCCTGGTCCTCATCCTTACGCTCTACATCAAGCAGTTTCTGGAGCAAGGTCCGCCGAAGCGGCGGCAATGGGTGCTCGTTTATCTGGGCGGCGTGCTGCTGCTGTTCTTCCTGTTCTATCCGATTCTGTCCGGCATGATCATTCCGGCGAAATATTCGTTCTTCCTGCGCTGGCTGCCGGGTTGGAATTTCTTCTAAATATGAAAATGGAGCGTGAACGTTCATGGCTAAAATCGTCATTATTTCCGGCAGTCCGACCCCGACTTCAAGAATTCACGGTGTGATTGAGATTGCTCGCAGCGCCTTCGTACAGGCTGGACTGGAAGTCGATTGGATTAAAGTGCGAGACATTCCTGCTGAAGATCTCATGTACGCGAACTTTGGCAGCGAAGCGATCGTGAACGCGAACAGCATCGTGGCAAGCGCAGATGCGGTGCTAGTGGCAACGCCTGTGTATAAAGCGTCTTACACCGGCGTACTCAAAGCGTTCCTGGACCTGCTCCCGCAAAAAGGGCTCGAACGCAAAGTCGTACTCCCGATCGCGGTCGGCGGCACGCAGTCACATCTGCTGGCGATTGATTATGCACTAAAGCCGGTGCTGTCCGCGCTTGGTGCGCAAAATATTTTACAAGGCGTCTTCGTGCTCGATAAGCAGGTCACGTGGGGCGAAGGCGGGCAAGCGATTCTCGATGAGGAAATTACGGAGCGGTTGGATAAGGCTGTGCAGGATTTTATTCAGGAAGTGAAGTGGCATACGAGCCGCTCGTAGTTGACTAAGACCGCTTCCAGCACATCGTGCTGGAAGCGGTTTTCTTTTTTTGCCAGGCGTGAGGTTGGCGGGATTTGTTAATGCCGGGTTGGAAGCGGCGTGATATACTAGGATCAGTATGTTTGCGTTGAAATAAGTTGTTGAACGAAGGGAGCAATTCGTTTGTCTGAAAATAAGTCTGAATCTTTGCTGCTCGTGGACGGGATGGCGCTGCTGTTCCGCGGTTTCTATGCCACTTCCTCTGGCGGATACATAATGAGAACAAGTGATGGCACACCGGTGAACGGTGTGTATGGTTTCCTTCGCTACATGCTGGATGCGATCCAGACCTTTAAGCCCACGCACGTGGCGTGCTGCTGGGATATGGGAAGCCGGACGTTTCGTACCGAGAAGTTCGAAAACTACAAAGCCAACCGGGGGCCGGCACCGGAAGAACTGATTCCGCAGTTCGATCTGGTCAAAGAAGTGACGGCCAGCTTTAACATCCCGAATGTCGGGGTCAGCGGATATGAGGCGGACGATTGCATCGGGACGCTCGCTACGCACTACAGCGCGTCGATGAAGGTACAGATTTTGACCGGCGATCACGACATGCTGCAGTTGGTGAATGAGAACACGGAAGTCATTATTATGAAAAAAGGCCACTCCAACTACATGGTCTATAACCTCGACTCGCTCATGGAGGAAAAGAGCTTGACGCCGCCGCAGATCATCGATCTGAAGGGGCTGACGGGCGATACGGCGGACAATTATCCGGGCGTTAAGGGGATTGGCGAGAAGACGGCGGTCAAGCTGCTGAACGAGTACCAGACGATTGATGGGATTCTGGAGAACCTGGCACAATTGCCCAAAGGCGTACGCGCCAAAATCGAAGCGGAGCTGGAGATGCTGCATCTCTCCCGCGATCTCGCAACGATACGTCTGGATGCGCCGGTCGCTTGCGCGCTGGAGGATTGCAACTGGGCGATGGAGCGGGAGAAAGTGATCAGCAAATTCGAGGAATTGGAATTTAAGGGACTTATGAAATTAATCGGCTAAATAAATGAGCAAGATCCTGAGAGGGGTCTTGTTTTTCTTATTCCTCGAATGACGATCGAGATTCTAAAGATTTTATCCATTTATCTAGGGAAGTTAGCTGTCCGGTCAGGGGAAAACGGCTAGAATAGGGGCATCGGGCCGCCTAAGCCAACGCTCTAATCATCTACAGGAACCGCTGATAAAGCGGTCGCCAAGTTTCGTTCGGACACCGTGCAAGTTGGCTCAGGGAGGCTATTCTGCCGCATGAAGCATCGATCGATTATCAATTATATTAATCAGCATTTTAAGGTCAAGCTTATCCTAAGTTTGTCCGTCATCATTATCCTTTGTTCCCTTGTAACCGGTTACGTCTCATACAGGATAAACCTTAATCTATTCGAAAGCGAAATCAGTCGGCAATATGTTCAGACGAGCGAGCAGACGATGGAGCAGATCGGGTTTAAAATTCAAGATATATACCGAATAACCGACTTTGTTTTCTTTCATCCGATGGTGGAGGAAATTGTAAAGGGGATGAATGCGGTTCCCAAAGACGGAGAAAGCGAGGCTTACCGCAACTTCATGTTGGAGCGCGACTTGGCCAGCATCCTGCTTCCCCTCAAAAATGAAACGCCGCAGATCCGCGCCCTGTACATCGTCGATCAGCAGGGGAACAATGTTTATTTTAGTCAGGCAGCCGCATCCATTCAGATCAAATTTCCCGACTTCTATACGCAGATTAAGGGCGGTATGAATCCATCGTCCGCGGAAATCGTCTGGCAGCGAACGCTCATTCCCGATACATCGGAACCGTCGGGATTCAAAAGTACGATTGTCGCGGCGCGTGTGCTGAAATCGACGAAGCAACAGACGGAGTACGGCATGATCATACTGATCTTGGATGAGTCCTTCTTCAGCAACTCCTTGGAACCGCTTTTGGCAGGAAGAACGACGGGGGCCTACTTGTATGACCAGCATGGGAAGCTGCTGTACAGCAAGGAAGCGGCCAATGCGCAGGGCTACGAGCCCCAAATGCTGAAAGCTGGCATGGACGGGCGATTAATTCGTCATATTGGCAATACCGATTACTTGTTTGTCAAAAGCGTGTACGAGCCGCGCTCATTCACGCTGACCAGCGGCATATCGCTGGCAGATCTTAAAGCCAAGGGCCGCAGTGTATATCAACTGGCGCTTATCTCCGGGCTTGTCAGCGTTGCCCTAATGGCCATCAGCGTATCGTTCTTTAGCGGCAAGATGCTCCGGCCTCTACACCAGTTAGTACGTGCGATGCAGCGGGTAAGAGAAGGGAATTTCCGCGAATCCATCCCCAAGACATCTAAGGACGAATTCGCTTTTCTGGCGGACAGCTTCAACAAGATGGTTGCAGATATTCAAGCGCTCATTCAAGAAGTCTATGTCAGCAAGCTAAGCGAGAAGGAAGCGGAACTAAAAGCGCTGCAGGCGCAGCTCAATCCTCACTTTTTGCATAATGCCTTAAATACCATATATTGGAAAATAATATTGTTATATGAAGATGCCGAGACGGCCTCGTTGGTCTCCAGTTTGTCAGAGTTGTTGAAATACTCCCTTGGCACGATCTCCGCCCCCAGTACGCTAAGGGAAGAACTTAAGCAAATCCGAAACTATATGACGATTCAAGAAGCGCGCTACGGAGAGGAATTAACGGTCTGCCTCGAAGTTGAAGAGGCTATTCTGGAGGGAAGCATGCAGCGGCTGCTGCTGCAGCCCTTGGTGGAGAACGTGTTTGTTCATGCTTTTGCGAATCAGTCAGAAGACAAGCGTTTGTCAATCCGGGCTAGCCGCGTAGATAGCGAACTTCGCATTGAAATCGAGGATAACGGCTGCGGAATGCCAGACAGAGTAATCGCACAGCTGCATGATGACCGCAGTATACAGGACGACCGCAAAGAGCGGGAAAGCATCGGCATTCGCAATGTGATGAGACGTATTCACCTTGTTCATGGGAAGCCGTACGGTATGGACATTCGACAGTTGGAACAGGGAACACGGATTGTACTTAGACTGCCGTTCGAGCTCGAGCCGCCCAAGGAAGGAGAGACACAGCATGCGCATCATGTTGGTTGAGGATGAGCCTTTATTCCGGAAAGGGCTCGCCAAAATGATAGCAGGATCAGGAACAAGATGGACCGTCTGCGGAGAAGCGGAGAACGGTCAGGTGGCGGAGCTGATGATTCAGGAACTGCGGCCGGATCTCGTGATGACGGATATTCGCATGCCTGCGATGGACGGACTCCAGCTGCTTAAACAAACGAAAGCTCATTTTCCTTCAACCGAGTTTATTGTGGTTACGGGGTATCAGGATTTTCATTATGCCCAGACTGCGCTGCGCAGCGGTGCACTGGATTTGCTCGTTAAGCCCTGCAGCATGCAAGATATTTTTGATGTTCTGCACAAAGTGGAGGTTCTGCTTGCGGAGCGAGAGGCTGTCGCCCGTCAAGCGGCGAGTGACAAGCAATTGCTCTTGGAAAATACGCTTCGAGCCGTTATGCTGCGCTTTCCCTACGCATTGGGCATGCTGGAAGAGCTGAAGGGCATGCCCGATTCGTACCGGTTGCTGATGATCCAGATCATGGATTTTTTCCCGGTTCATCGCGCCTACCGAAAGCAGGATGTTTCTTTGCTGCAATTCTCAGCACTGAACATTATAGGGGAAATGATGGACATTTATGGCGTCACGGGAACCTTGCTGGGCATAGAGTCAGGACGATTCGCTCTCTTGTTCGATGCGGCTGCTAAAGAGGAGCCTTTCGTAGAGGCTTCTTGCCGAACCGTGCAGCAATTGCTCGGTTTGCCGATGGGCGCGGCATGTTCCGGCCTTGTTGGAGAGTGGACACAACTGCCGGATGTCTATGAGTCGTTACTGGAGAAGTTGAAAGCGTCAATTCCAGTAGATAAGGCGAATGGACAGGAAGCGGCTATGGCGATTAATCGGGCCAGACAGCAACTGATTAGTGCTCAACTGGCCGCATTTTTTTCTTCCGGGCAAATTGACGCCATGAAATCGTATTTGGAACAGCATGCATTAGAAATTAGCGGCATTAACGAGGAAGCTTGGCGGATCGAAGCCCTATCGTTTAGCTTTGCGCTGCAGGATACGATGCGCAAGCAATTTGGTCAGGAGTCGGACTCGCTTTCCTTGACGGATCGGATTAGCAAGCTGCACGATTGTCATGGAAAGGATGAAGCGGGGGCATGGATGAAGGAAGAACTGGAGCGGTTTTGGACCGCTTTTCAAGCGTGGCAGAACAGACATAGTGCCGGCGCCATTTCTCGAGCTGTTCGCTATATGCAGGAGCGATATACCGAATCGCTGTCGCTGCAGCAGGTAGCCGCTCAGGTGCATTTGAACGCAACCTATTTTAGCCATGTCTTCAAGAAAGAGACCGGCTTCAGCTTCGTTCAGTATCTCCTTGAGATGCGCATGGAGAAGGCGAAGCAATTGCTCGCGAACACCGATATGAACATTACAGAAATCTCAGGTGCAATTGGGTATGATCTGCCCAATTACTTTGCCAAATTGTTCAGACAGTGTACAGGGCTCTCCCCAAAGGAGTTCCGGAAACAAAATCAGATATGACTGAGGGGAACAAGTCTTCAGGAAAAGAGGCGTCTGGATGATTAAAGGATGCAGATACGCAGCGTTACTTGTGCTGCTTGCTCTGGCAAGTGCTGGATGCGCGACGGGCGATGGCCAGTTGCCAGTGCCTTCCCAAGGCGCGGCCAAGCGGGGGAGCATTACCGTAAGCATTTATGACCGTGGTATTACCCCAGCCAGTGAAGGGACCATCGATAACAACATCATGACGAGATGGATCAACGAGGCCGGTCCCGTCGAAGTCAAATTTATTCCGGTGTCACGCACCCAATCGGAACAGGGGCTCAACACCCTATTTGCTGCTGAGAAAGCGCCGGATTTGATTTTGGAATATGCGCCGCAAGTCAAAAATACACTGATTGACCGAAAGCTGATTCAGCCGATAGAGGGAATGATTGAAGCTTATAGTACCGAATACAAAGAGCTGCTAAGTAAATATCCGATTTTGAAAAGAGTAGGAACCGGCGCCGACGGTCAGTTATACCAGTTTGGCCGTATTAACGAGACGATTCCGCAGCGCGGCGTCTTTATTCGGAAGGACTGGCTTCAAAAACTCGGGTTGAATTTACCGAAGACGACGGATGAGTTGTATCTCGTAGCTAAAGCGTTCGCTGAACGGGATCCGGACGGGAACGGCAAGAAGGATACATACGGCATCGCGATGTCCTACAATTCCGGAGCCATTCTGGATGAGATGTTTGGTGTGACTTACCCTGATTATGTCGTCAAGAATGGTGAACTTGTTCACGGATGGGATCATATTGAGGCAGTCACGGCTTTCAAGAAAAGGCTGTACGAGGAAGGAATTGTGGACAGAAGCTACTTTACCGACAAGACGGGGTCGAGGGCGAAGCAGGATTTCCTGAATGGCAAGACCGGTATCTTCATGGAACAGTTTAACGTTCCCGTCACATTCTTAACCGATTTTTACATGCCCTTGTTAAAGAATGTACCGGAAGCGGATCTCGCCATCATGCCGTATCCGGAGACGCCGGTCGGACGATTCAACCCCATTTTTGTGAATCCGGTTCAAATGACGGGGGTTGTGAATGCCAAGGCCAAAGATCCGGAGGCCATCATGAAGTATGTCGACTTCGCTTCCTCGGAACGATTTATGAAAACAATGTACTACGGCTTTGAAGGCATCCATAGCAAATCGGAAGTTGGCGTCTGTCCGCAAGTAACGGATCTGATGAAATGGAGAACAGAATTCAACTATGCCTCTGGCGACTTTGCGATGCTAGCTTCGCCAATCCTTGCAGGCAACTGTTATTATGGTACGAGGAAATTAAGCAATGACGATCCGCTGCAGAGGCGCGTCAAGGAGATGTTCGAACGAAACTCTCTGAATGTAGATTTCAATTTGCAGACAGCCGGTCCGACGCATTCGGAGCAGATGCCCCAACCGCCGAAGGAACTTCAACAGATCCTCACGGATATGACGAAACACGTTGGCTCGATGGAAGGGGACATCTGGATAAAGGCTGTCCTAACGCCGGGATACTCACCGATGCAGGCTAGGCAGGATGCAGTTGCTGCATGGGAGTCGGCTGGAGGTAAAAAAGTGGATGATTGGTACCGGAAGTTCTATGCCACTGATAAGTCGAAAATCATCCTGACAGAGGATATTTACCACATCTTCCAGGAACAACGTGCTACGCAGAACGCGAATTAATTCAGAAGGAGAAAGCCCCCAAGTTCGGGGCTTTTTTTGTTTGTATCGAAGAATGTCCGACTTCCAAAAATCGTATCCATTTCTCCAAAGTTCTTAGATGTTCGTTCTGGCAGAAAAACGTAAACTAAGATCAAGCAACAAGAACAAGAGGTGAATGCGATGGGAGCAAGGCAATCAAGCTGGAAGCAGGGGCTACGCTATGTAAATCGGAACAAATATTTATACATACTGTTAGCCCCGTGCGTCCTCTATTTTTTAATTTTCAACTATGTTCCAATGTACGGCATCCTGATGGCTTTTAAGGATTTTAATTTCTCTAAGGGCATTCTGGGCAGCCCCTGGGTGGGATGGGACAACTTCCGGTACATGTTCGGACTCAGCGATTTTTACAATGTGTTCTGGAATTCGCTCTACTTAAGCTTCTTGCGGCTCGTCTTCGGGTTCCCGTTTCCGATCTTGCTGGCGCTGTTTCTGAATGAGATTCGGAGCCTCGCTTATCAAAGAGCGGCCCAAACACTGATCTATCTGCCTCATTTCATCTCATGGGTCGTTATAGGCGGCATTCTTGTCAATTTCCTTTCACCGACATGGGGAATCGTCAATATGGTCTTGGCGAAGCTGGGAGTGGAGCCTATCTTCTTCCTGGCAGATGAAAATTATTTCCGGCCCATTGTTGTCCTAAGCAACATCTGGAAAGAGTCCGGCTGGGGAAGCATTATTTATCTGGCCACGATTGCAGGCATTAACTCGGAACTGTACGAGGCCGCCAGTATCGATGGCGCGAATCGCAGACAGAAGCTGTGGTCGATTACATTACCGGGCATTAAATCGACGATCATCGTACTGTTCATCCTGCGGCTCGGTCAAATGATGGGCAACGGATTTGAACAAATTTTTGTCCTGCAAAATCCGATGAATCTGGGCGTTTCCGAAGTGTTTGAAACTTATGCGTATCGCGTCGGCATTCTTGGCGGCAGGTTTTCTTTCGGCACCACAGTTGGGCTATTTACATCTGTAATCGGTTTGATTTTCCTGCTAATCGGCAACAAAATCGCCAAACTGATGAAAGAAGACGGTATTTGGTAAAAGAGGCTGATGCCAGGCATGTTGGCAGTCTGCAGGGATCCGCCAGAAAGGGGTAATTGCATTGAAAATCAGATCGATCGGAGACAAGCTGTTTGACGGAATCAACTATACATTCATTACCTTGTTTTCCCTAGCTTGCTTGTTTCCTTTTTTTTACGTCGCTTCCTTATCGGTCATGCCGTATTCGGAGTACCTAGAGAATCCGCTGAAATTGATTCCGAGCCATCCGGAATTCGGCGCATATAAGCAAATTCTCCAAATGCCGCTCATGTGGTCAGGGTACAAAAATACTCTCCTCATCACTGTCATTGGCGTGGCATTGAATATTGCCTTGCTGCTCATATCAGCGTACCCTCTGTCCAAGAGAGATCTTAAGGGCCGCAATACCGTGTTAATGTTTATCACCTTCACGATGTTTTTTAACGGTGGACTTATTCCAAACTTCTTCCTTGTCAAAACGTTGCATCTATACAACACGTTGTGGAGTATGATTTTACCGGGTGTGCTAGGTGCCTATAACCTGATTCTGATGAAAAATTTCATCGCTGAAATTCCCACGAGCCTGGAGGAATCGGCCAAGATTGATGGAGCCAATGAAATTACGATTCTAGCTAGAATTATCGTGCCGCTCTCCAAGCCGGCGATCGCTACTTTCGTTATTTTTCATGCCGTAACCCAATGGAACACGTTCTTCTCCGCTATCATCTATACGTCCAAAAGGGACTTATGGCCGCTCATGCTCATATTGCGTGACATGGTGGTCGACGATGGCGGCATCGCGAAGGACATCATGGATACAGGATCCGGTGTCACCGTATTTACCATTAAGATGGCGATCATCATCTTCGCCACGCTGCCGATCATTACCGTCTATCCGTTTCTGCAGCGGTTTTTCATGAAAGGCTTATTAGTCGGTTCGATTAAAGGCTGACTACGATTCACTCGTTTACCTCTGCCTACTCGGGCAGTTGTAATACATCATTCAAAGGGGAGTGCTAATATGAAGAAAAAGATGGCTCGACGTGCGGCAATGACAGCAGTAACGCTCACATTGATCGTCCCTCTTGCAACAGCTTGTGGAGACGGGAATTCGGGGAATGCATCCGGTTCTTCTTCATCGCCAAATGCGAGTTCCGGGACTGGCACAGGGGCAACGTCAAAACCGGCGGCGCCTGTTACGATTAAAATGTTTAACCGAGTTAATGCAGGCATCGTTCTGGAGAACAATCCGATTGTGACAGAAGCGGAGAAGTTGGCGAATGTCAAACTTTCCATCGAAGCGCCTCCGATCAACAACTATGTGGATAAGCTGCAGGTTTTAATGGCTTCCGGCGATCTGCCCGATCTTGTCTATAACTGGGGCGGCGCCGACACCAATATGGAAACGTGGGCGAAGAATGGCCTGCTCACGCCGCTTGATGACCAAATTGCCAAATATCCGAATCTGATGAAAAACATTACGAAGGAAATGTGGGACGGCGTCAAGTCGGTGAACGATGGCAAGACGTATATGATCCCGCGACCGAATGTCGTCAATCACTGGGGCTACCTGATTAATCAGCAATGGCTGGATAAGCTTCAATTAAAAGCACCGACAACACTAGAGGAGTTCACGAACGTTTGCAAGGCGTTTGCGAAGAATGACCCCGACGGCAACGGCAAAGCCGATACGTATTGTGTCAGCTTCTCGAATCCGACGCTTGGCAACAATTCCATCTGGAACGCCTCGAACTTCCTTGCTTCCGCATTCAGTCTTCCAATTGTAAACGGGGCCAAGGATAAGGATGGCACGTATAAAATTCGCGAGAAAATGTCCGGATACATTCCTTATCTGACGTATCTGAAACAATTGAACGATGAAAAATTGATCGATCCTGAGTTTCTGATCAACAAAATCTATGTTGACCAAGAGAAGCAGAATCAAGGCAAAGTCGGGATCATTTACGGGCACCAGTATGCGGTTATGGCCAATTTGTCCAAAGATAAGGAGTCGGATAAAAAGTTAACGTACCACGCTGTTCTTAAGGATAGCCAAGGTGTGGCGTCCGACTGGGTCGTACCTGCAACGTGGGGAGGCTGGATGATTCCCAAGTCCACCAAAAATGTAGACGCGGTTCTGAAGTTCCTGGATTGGGGCAACACAACCGAAGCGAATACCTTGTTCCAAATCGGCGTAAAAGGTCAGACATACGATAGTTATGATGCGGCGACGAAGAAAATCGTCCGTACGGCGGATCAATCGGCTAAGCTGGCAACACTTACGAGCACGTACATGACGATCGCCAACGCGATCGACGGAAGTGCGGCTACCATTGAAGGAGCGGATACAGAAGAGCGGCTCGCCAAGTACAAGACGCAAACCGATGATGCGCTCAAACAAATGAAAGTGATCAATATTCCAGCCGTGCGGGCACCGAAAATTTTGAACCTGAACAACGCGATTCCGGATCTCGTGAAGAAGAAGGACGATCAGGAGATGAAATACATGACGGGTGCGATTTCGCTGCAGCAGTTCCAAGACTTCCTTGATAAAGAATGGTATCCGGCAACGGCTGATGCTGAGAAGGAATACGTTGACTACATGAATAAAGTAGGAAAATAATCACATCCTCCCTTCCCGATTCGTTCGGGGAGGGAGTGCATGTTATTTTCTACAAGTGGATTGTAAGCGCTTTATTACGAGGGGAAAGGTCGTGTAAATGATGAAAATAAGAAAGATAAGCTTGCTGTTGAGCGTTATGATCCTTATATCGTTAGTGTCCAGCTGGATGCCAATCGCTAGACAGCTAGGCATCCAGACGGCAGAAGCAGCCGCATCGCTGGCAACCAAATCGGGAAATACGTGGATGCTTGAAAACGATGTGCTCCGGGCCGTAATCTCTTTTTCAAACGGCAGTATCCAAATGACCAGCTTCTACAACAAAGAAGCGGGCAAAGAATATTTGACGGGGAGCGGGGGAAATTATTTATTCTACTATAACTATGGAGGCAGCGATCTCTATGCCAATGACGGCGGATGGACGTTAGGTACCAGTACGATTACGGACATCTCCAAGTTTGGGACAACGTGGGGCAAATTAGTGCAGATTCCAATCACGCGAAGTACGCCGCAGAACCTCACGGTAACTCTGAAATTTGAAATCTACAACGATCGTGCCGGCCTCAAATACGCCAACTTTATCAAAAACAACTCATCTTCGGAAAAAACCATTACAAATTCGGATATCATTGCCCTCAACTTTCCGAATGATCCTCATACCATCCACTATGCCCCTAATATGACGTGGTACAGTACAACAGGCCCACTTGCGCCGAATGAAGGACGCAATGCCGTCGTCAATTACAATACGGGGGACGGCTGGGTCATACAACCGGAGATGAACTGGAAAACCGAAGGAGCTCCCAACCGTCTTCCTTTTGCGAATGTGAATGTGTGGAGCGGCATTTCCAACGTTAAAGTATCCACGAATGCCGAGGCGTTGCAGTTGGTTCTGTTTCCGGGCGAAGAATTTGAGTACATTTCTGTGGATATGACCGTTTTCAAAGGGGATGTTCTGGACGGGAAGATGGCGATGGAAGAGCATTTCCGTAAAAGATATAAATATCATGATGTCACGTCCGTGGCTACGACGAATGATTGGGATTGGCTTGGCAAACGAACGGATGCCTATTACCGGAATACAGTAATTCCGAAAGCGGTGCAGTCAGGCATGGATATGATCATGCTGGATGATTTATGGAATACGACAAGAGATACGATAACGCCGGTAAGCAGTTTTACAACGAACCTCCCATCCTTGACGGATTATATCGTGTCGCAAGGGATGCGATTCGGACTTTGGTTCAGCATGACAGGCGACAACCACAATCTGGGCAGAGATTTGGCCGATCCGGCCAATATCGAATTCAAGAGGAGCCAAGTGGAAGATTTCATGATTCCGCAGTACCATCTGTCTCATCAGATGGTTGATTTAACGGAATTTTGGCCCAATCCCTCTGCGACCTCAACTTCGCATCCAAGCGACAGCGTGTACCGGAAGAACGTACTCGTCCGAAACTACTTGAACGATCTTGTCTCCCGGCACCCTGATTTTCTCGGCAAACTGACCAGTGAAGTGGATCTATACCCGACACAGGGGGATCGGAACATCGGCTTGCTCCATATTGCTGACAACGGCTTTGTCTCTTCCAAAGGCGACGTCGACGATAAAATGAAAATCGCGATGTACAGCTTCGGTTACTTACCTATGAATTCCGTGTATTATGGGGGTTCTCCGACAGGCAAGATGGAAGATTACTACTCCTTGATGCTGGCAAGGGTAATTAAGTTCAATACCGATCCCGCTACGTGGAGCGCGTCAGGCATGGATTTGCTGAAGAAGTTCAATGATTGGCGAAAAAATCCGCGGATCAAAGCGCTGACTGATCAAACGACGAGGCCGATTTATGCAGGTCCGAACTTCGATACATCCGGTCCTTTTGCTTGGATGTATATGCCCGACGATAAAAGCAAGGCACTCGTGATTGTGACAGCAGCGGGAGAAACAGGAGTCGCGAACGATTTGACCCTAAATATGCGATGGCTGGACAGCAGTAAAACCTATCTCGTTGAAGACATTACGATGGATGACAATGGCACCTCCACTTACAACTACAAGGGAAGATTTACTGGGGCTCAGCTCAAGTCGCCGGGGCTTAGCGTGAATTTAGCTGAGAACACCTCCAGAGGCAAAGCCTTATGGATTCAGGAGGACAACGGAGCCGGTATGCAAGTCCTGTATGCGGACGACAAAATTACGTCGTACACGCAAAGCCCTGGTTCGTCGAACCTGACCGTTAACGTCACCGGAGCTGCGAATACCACGGGCAAGATCATTGTGTATGACAGGACGGCACACAAAACCGTGACCAGCAGTGTGACGATTGGCGCGAATGGAACAGGCAGCGCGACGATTGAATCTGGTACCAAATACGAAGCGGAAAGCTTGACGACTGCAGTTTCAAGTGGAGACAGCTACGCGCTGGGGAACGATTCGGCCGCCAGCGGCGGATCGTTAAGTTATGGCGGATTTGATTCGGTAGGCGATTGGTTGCAGTATACACTCAATGTCCCGTCAGCGGGTGCCTACAATGTGAAAGTACAGGTTAAAAAGCATCCAAGCCGCGGGAGCGCCCAGCTCTACATCGACGGAATCGCTCAGAGCACACCGATCGACGAATACGCCAGCACCCAAGGGTATGTGGAATTAGATTTGGGAACGGTCACCTTTAACTCTGCCGGGAACAAAGTGTTTCAATTCAAGATCACAGGTAAGAATTCCGCAAGTACCGGTTACGGACTCGCGACCGATTACGTACGGCTGACGTACCAATCGCCCGATGTCATTTTACCGCCTGCGGTTCCAGAGCCCGTTAAATACGAAGCGGAGAGCCTGACCACAACCGTTTCCGCAGGCGGTTCTTTAACAATAGGCTCCGACTCTGCAGCAAGCAATAAGGCCCTGGCTTACTCTGGCGCAACCGCTGTTGGCGACTGGGTGCAGTTCGCGGTCAACGTACCGGCATCTGGAACCTATAACGTCAACGTGCAGGTTAAAAAGCACCCCAGCCGAGGAACGGCTCAATTATACATCGATGGAGCTGCACAAGGTGTGCCGATTGATGAATATCAGAGCACGCAAGGTTATGCTGCCGTCGATTTGGGCAATGTCACGTTCAGTTCGCCGGGGAACAAGCAGTTTAAATTCCAAGTGACGGGTAAGAATGCGAGCAGCAATGCCTACACGCTGGCGACAGACTATATCTCGTTGACCAAGCAGCCGCTTCAATACGAGGTTGAAAGTCTCAGCACGTCAGTTTCAGCCGGAGATTCGTTTACACTAGCCAACGATGCTTCTGCCAGCGGGGGCGCACTTAGCTTCGCAGGTTTTAATGGCGTGGGCGATTGGGTTCAGTATGCAATCCCCGTTCCGGACGCAGGGACGTATTCCGTAAGTGCAAGGGTCAAGAAGCATCCTGACAGAGGAACAGCCCAGCTTTATATAGACGGTCTTGTTCAAGGCAATCCTTTAGAACTTGCCCAAAGCGTGCAAGGCTATGAGGTAGTGGGACTGGGAGAGGTGACATTCAGTTCATCGGGCACCAAGCAGTTCAAGTTTCAGATTACAGGAAAAGATCCGAGCAGCAGCGCCTATACGTTGGCATTCGACACGTTGGAATTGACGAGAGTGAACTGATTACCTTGAAAGCGGCGGACGTTCAGCCTGCTGCCGATACCTGAGGGGCGTCATCCCCGTCAACTGACGGAAGACGCGGCCGAACTGCACGAGGGAGCCGAAGCCGGCAAGCTCGGAGATTTCAATGACTTTGAGCTTGGTGCAGACGAGCAGCCGCTGCGCCTCCTGTACGCGTACGAGGTTCATGTACTCCACGAAGGAGAAGCCCGTGACTTCCTTGAACATCCGACTCAAGTAGGCCGGCGAGATGTCGAACTGCTCGGCCAGCTCCTCCAGCCGCAGCGGGCTGTCAAAGTGCATGTTGATATGTCGCACGATGGTTGAAATTTTGCGGTGAAGCGGGGAGACATGCTCAGGCGAGGCAACGGGCTGCGTCTGCACGAAGCGGGCGGTAAACAGTAGCAGCTCGCTCAAGTAATGACGGATGGCAAAAGCCTGCCCGAGCATCCCGTCTTTCGCTTCATGCAGCAGCTTATCCAAAATGCCTTCCACGGCCCGGCGTGCAGGCAAATCCAGCCGCAGCACCGGCGAGGCGTGGGTGAAGGCTTGCAGCAAAAACGGCGCTTCATTTGCAGCAGGCGCGATCAAGCTTTCCGCAAAGTTAATGACGACGCGCGCGTGGCCCAATTTTTCCGAATCGGAGGTTGCGTGAAGGTCCCGCTGGTTAATAAGGACGAGATCACCGGGCAAAATGAGATAAGAGCGATCGCGGATAAAATACATCCTTTCTCCTTCGTATAAATAATACAACTCATACATATCGTGCATATGCTGGGTTCGCTCGAATGAACCGGTGCGATGGATGTGCTGGATATACAACGGCCCTTCATTTTCATTTCCGTACGTAATGGTGCGCGACATGGCAGCATGCTCCTCCGCAAGAGATTGATCTTCTCATCCTAGCATATGAGAGTGCAAAATATGAATAGTTTTGCGCGAATATAGGAGGATATGATGAGAAAACTATCTTTGTTTGCGATATGATAAGCCTATACATGAATAAAGTAGACGCTTACAACCCTTGAGGAGGAAATAAAAATGCTGCAACTTATTGAAGCTATTCGTTCTGGAAATATCGCCGATTTCAAAGGCGAGGGCTTGAAAGTCTACCCGGCTTCCCTGACAACTGCAGGGGGCACTACGATTGCAATTGTACGTACAACGGAAGGGAAAAAGCTGATCGCGGTCGGCGAAGGTGAGCTGTTCGACCAGCTCCAAGGCGAAGAAGCGGCTGCCGGTGCCAAAGTGGCTCCGTTGTCCCACGCGAACCGCTTGACGCTGAATCGCTTCCTGCCGTACACAGCGCCGCAAGCGTTCGGCACAAAAGTTGCGACGATGGGTCTTGGCGACCGTCTGGGCATTGCCAGCCCTGGCCATATCCAAACGCTTCGCGGCAAAGACATCCGTCCGGTGCTGGCGCAGCAAAGTATTCGTGAGCTGGCCCTGACAGGCCGCACGTATGAAGACGTGCTGGATGCAGCGGCTTACGCCGTGCTGCAAGAAGGCTACAAAGACGGTTACGGCGCTGACGGCGACCACTTGAAAAAAGAAGCGGACATCGAGTACGCGCTGCGCCTCGGCTTTACGATGCTGACGCTCGATTGCTCCGAGTACATCGACAATACAATCGATCCGCTTAGCGAAGCGGAAGTGGATGCCAAGTACGCAGCGCTGCCTGCAGAGCTGCGCAGCCATTATGAAACGCGCTATCTGGCGTCCGCGCCGAACGTGCCTGGCGCATCGCTGAACTACACCGCGCTCGCGCTGAAAAAAGACGTGCTGATCTACGACGCAGCGATCAACTTCATGGAAGCGATCTACCGTCGCTACATCGAGAGCTTGGACCGCGAAGTCGATTTCGAAATCTCCATCGACGAAACAGCGACGCCGACTTCACCTGAGGCGCACTACCTCGTGGCGAACGAGCTGCAAGCGCGCGGCGTCCGCATTTTCTCGATGGCGCCTCGTTTCTGCGGCGAATTCCAAAAAGGCATCGACTACATCGGCGACATCGCGCAGTTTGAGCGTGAATTGGCGAGCCATGCGGCGATTGCGGTTCATTTTGGCTATAAGCTCAGCATTCACTCCGGCAGCGACAAGTTCAGCGTGTTCCCGCTGATCGGTCAATATACGAACGGTCTGTTCCACATCAAAACAGCCGGCACGAACTGGCTTGAAGCGGTACGCGTCGTAACGAAAGTGAACCCTGATCTGTACCGCCGCATGCACCAATATGCGTTGGATCATTTTGAAGAAGCGACGGCGTACTACCACGTCACAACCGATCTGAGCGTAATCGCTCCGCTTGGCGAAGTGTCGGACGCACAGCTTCCGGAATACATGAACGAGAACAATGCGCGTCAATTACTGCACATTACGTACGGTTTGCTGCTGCAAGCGAAAAATGCAGACGGCAGCCTGACATTCGCAGACGAGTTCTTCCAAACGTTGGCAGAGCAAGAAGACGTGTTCGCTGCAGGCTTGCGCTCGCACATCGGCCGCCACTTGGAGCTGCTGGGCAAGTAAGGCATACGAAGACAACGACAAAGACGCTTCCAATCCGTCAGGGGTGGGAGCGTCTTTTATCATAACGTCATCTAGCTACACATCTTCTGACTGCAGCGTATCGTCTTCGCCCGGATACCCGCGCGGGATGTCTTTGTGCAGCTCTTGATTTTCGTAAGAGTAAGCGGTCGTCCAGTGCTGCTCTTCCCGCCACGGCGTGCTTTTGCCGAGCGTTTCATAGGCCATGCTCGTACCATAGGGGCCTTCCGGAAACTCCTCGGGAATCAAGTTGTTCCGCTGCGATTCAACGGATTTCAAGTCGGTGTAAGGCAGACGGTCTTCCGAAATATAACCTGGCAGATCGGGGAGATGGGTGCGTTTGTCTTTTCGCATGGCTAAGCCTCCTTCATGGTTAAGGTCTTAGTCCAGTTTCCCCCGCGGCAGCCTTAAATATCCGTAAAATGGATCGAGCCGATGACTTCGGATAAAAATTCAGTCAGTTCTTGCGCTTGCTCTTCGTTCAGTTTGAAGGCGTACTCCAGGTATCCTTCTTCCGCCAGATCGTCCGGGCCAATGACGGCGCTGCGGCCGGATTGCAGGTCGATGACCATCTTTTTGCCGTAATAACGGGTGGTAGTCATAATGGCCAAATCGAAGCGGTGCAGGGCTTTGCCGACAAAGCAGACAAACCGGGTCGTCGTTTCTTCTTTGTGATCATATAAAAAGTCAAATTCACTCATTGATAAGTCCTCCAAAATTCCTAGTATGAGACCATTATACCCGATGTCGGCCCGTCTACAAAACAGCTATTGCGCCCATCTTACAAACATGGTATGATTTGGATATTGGAAAAAGGGAAGCACCTTTTCTGCCGAGAGGCGGGAGAGGTGCTTTTTCGTTTTTCTACGCTAAATTCATGGTTTGGGAGGTCGTCGTATGAATATTGTATTTTTGAACACGTTGGAGCGGGGGACAGACAAGCAGGAGGCTTGTAATGCGCAAGTTTCGATTGGAGAGGAGCAGGGCGTATGGAGCGTGCATTGGCAAGATACGGACGCCGCGACGGAGGAAGAGCCTGTTCTCTGGTATCAGGGCATTAGTTGGGATGAGATGCTGCATGTGTTCCGGCAGGGCTTGCGGGAGAAAATGAAAGACGGCTATCGACCGCTTGTTCAGACAGAGGTGGAGCTGTCGCAGGGCATGTCGAACAAGGCGCGGACGTCGCAAATGCTCAGTTATTATTGCGAAGAGCATCCGAATGAGGAGGTTTTTGAGGCGCTGCGCACATGGCGGCGGGAGCAAGCGGTGAAGGAGAAGAAGGCGCCGTATATTTTGGCGACGAATCGCGTGCTGCGCATGATTTCTGTCTTTTTGCCGCAGACGAAGGAGGAATTGCTGCAAATTCCCGGCTTTGGCGAACAGAAGGCGGCCATCTACGCCCAAGATATTCTGCAAATTACGATGCCCGCAGTTCGCATGCATGAGTTCCCGCTGGACTGGGTAGTGAGCGTTGTAGATTTGGTGAAGTTTGAGGGCTGGCTGCTCGCGCAAAAAGAGCAAAAGCTGCGCATGGAGCTGGACCGCGAGGTCAGCAAGCGCAAGGTGCTGGAAGTCGTCTCCGGCGGCGGAACGCTCGCCGATTTGCAGGTAAGTCTTGACATGCCGCGCAGAGAACTGCTGCTGTGGGTCGAGGAGCTGGATAAAGAGGGCTACGATATGGAGCCTCTTGTTGAAGCGGAGCTGGCTTCGATTCCGGAAGAGGAGCAGATCAAAGCGTGGCAGGCCTTTGAAACGGGCGGCGACCGCTATCTGAAGCCGGTGCTGCAGCGGCTGACAGGGGAAGCAGAGCTGAAGGGCAAGGAGCTGGATCGCGCGTATGAATGGCTGCGACTGCTGCGCATCCGTTTCCGCCGCGAGAAGCTGTCGGCGCAGGCGGCGAGTTAGTCGAGCTGCATCGATTGAGGTCAAACCGTCGACGGGCGGCAAAAAAGGCTCCCTGCGACAGCCCGTCAGGCTGCGGCAAGAAGCCTCTGTAAAGGAACGAGGGTGTCATAGCCACTCTTTTTTGCGGAATAGAATGTACATGGCGATACCGAGGAAGCCCATAAAGGCGAGGACGAATTCATCGCCGTGCGCGACATGCAGGCCGAGAATGTTATCGAAGTTCATTCCGAATACGCCTGTGATGAAGGTCAGCGGCATGAAAATCGTCGTCAACGCGGTGAACACGCGCATGATTTCGTTCGCTCGGTTAGCAACGCTGGACTGATACGCTTCTCGTAAGTTCCCCATGAGGTCGCGCAGCGTGTCAAACGTATCAACGATTTTGACGGCATTTTCATAAACGTCGCCGAAGTATTTTTGGAGCTGATGATCGATGAGCCGCAGTTCTTTTCGATTCAGCGTGCCGATCACGTCGCGTTGCGGGACCAGTACCTTCTTGAGCCACAAAATTTCGGAGCGAAGCCCGATAATTTCACTCAAGTGCGTTTTCTTGGTGGCGACAAGAATGTCTTCCTCCAGCTTCTCGATCTTTGCTTCGATTCGGTCGCCGACCGCCACGTAGTTGTCGACCACAAGGTCGACGAGGTGATATAAGAAGCGATCTGCGCTGTTGACCTCCTCTTCCCAGAGGAAAGGTTTCAGAGCGCGGAGCTCATTGATTTTTTGACGAGTAACCGTAATGATGAGATGTTTGCTTAAGAAAATATTAAGGCCGCGGAGAAAAATTTCTTCGTCGTCGAAACGAATGCTGTTTATTACAATAAAATAATGGGAATCGTAAAATTCAATTTTCGGACGCTGCTCTTCCTCGCTCAGACAATCCTCCACCGCCAAATCATGCAAATGGAACAAGGGCTGCAGCAGCTCCAAATCCTCAATGCCTGCGTCAATCCAATAAAAGCCGTGCTCCGGCGGAGATATGGCCGCAGTCACGTCTTCCACCAGCGTAAAAATACCGTTCTGAACCAACCGTGTTTTCATCTGTCCACCCCTTTGAAGCATGGAAGCAGCAGCCGGTTATGTTCATTCCGGGTCGTCAAAAGGCTCAGGATGAAGGAATAACCGACTGCGTTCCTACGCTATGAAATTGTTGAAAAGCGCTATAGGTGCAACTCCTCGGGTCTCCGTCCAACCGTAATGCCCTCCTTTTGTTTCGCATATCAGAAAGTGTATCCTCGAAGTGGCTCTATGCCATCAGTAAACGCTCCGTCCGAAAGGACGGCGAAGTCGTTTATCTTTGCGTGTCGAATACTTGTCTAGTATACCCGTTCATATATTGCGTTTCAAGCCAAAAAGCGCACGGGAACTTGACGAATTTATTGATGTGATAGCGTATGGAAAAATGGCTCCAATTGTGAAGAAAAAGCCGCCATGTCAGATGGCGGCGGCAATTATTTTTTGCTTGATTTCGTTGTACGTCTGGATGATCTCTTCATTCCCTCGACGCAGCAAATCTTCTTCGCTGTCCGCTCCGAAGATCCGGTACAGCTGCTCGGCAGCTTTTTCGGCTTGCGCCAGGGTCGGTTTTTCTGTTTCAATTAGAGTGAAGTAACGGTGCAAGGAAGCAAAGGCGGAGAATTGATCGGTTGTTTGAGCAGGCATGTCAATGACCTCGTTTCTTTACAAAAATTTTGTAAGAAGGGATTTTATCCTGTTCTCCTTTATGTCCCCCAAAACGGGACGATTGAAACCTAAAACTTGATACGATATGTATCAATTATAACTCAGATGCTCCCAATTTTGCAATTTTAGCGGGAAATTTTGGCCAAGCAAGACGGTCTTGACAATGATCTGATTTATAGTATGATGAGATTAACTGAATACGTTTCATTTTCTTATCAAGAGTAGGTGGAGGGACTAGCCCTATGACACCCGGCAACCGACAATCCTTTATCAGAAGGACTGCACGGTGCTAATTCTTGCGGATATGCTGCTACAGCACGTCTGGGAGATAAGAGAAGGACATTGATACTGATTTTTCATGGCCTTTCTCTGATTCCAGAGAAGGTCATTTTTGCATTTCATACGAATTTGAAACGGCTCAATCAGAATGAATGAGAAGGAGTGAACAGGATGCCGATTAAGATTCCTGACAACTTGCCAGCCAAAGAAATACTAAACCAAGAGAACATTTTCACCATGGACGAATCTGTCGCGTACCACCAAGATATTCGCCCGCTTCGCATCGCATTGTTGAACCTGATGCCGACCAAAGAAACGACGGAAACGCAGCTGCTTCGCCTGATCGGCAATACACCGCTGCAGGTGGAATTCGTTCTGCTGCATCCGAAGACCCATACATCGAAGAATACGTCTGCCGAGCATCTTGAAATGTTCTACAAAACATTTGACGATATTAAGGAAGATAAGCTCGACGGCATGATCATCACCGGCGCGCCGGTAGAACAGATGGATTTTGAGGACGTGAACTACTGGCAGGAGCTTACGCAGATTTTGGAGTGGAGCAAGGAAAATGTGACCTCTACACTGCATATTTGCTGGGCCGCGCAAGCTGGGCTCTACCATCATTTCGGCGTGAGAAAGTATGGGCTTGAGGAGAAAATGTTCGGCGTTTTCCCGCACACGGTTGCTGTGCCGAATACGAAGCTGCTCCGCGGCTTTGACGAAGTGTTCAACGTGCCGCAATCCCGCCATACCGACGTCCGCCGCGAAGATATTGTACGATGTCCGGAGCTCGAGATTTTATCCGAATCCGAGGAATCCGGCGTGTATATCGCTGCGACGAAGGATGGCAAGCAAATTTTTGTCACAGGCCACTCCGAGTACGACGCTTGTTCCCTCAAATGGGAATATGACCGGGACGTCTCGAAAGGCTTGCCGATTGCGATTCCGAGAAACTATTATCCGAACAACGATCCGAGCAGATTGCCTTATAATACATGGCGTGCACATGCGAACTTGCTGTTCTCCAACTGGCTGAACTATTATGTGTATCAAGAAACGCCTTATGAATTGACTGCGAATATTAATGAAAGCTTGGCAAGTGCACAGCTATAAAGAGCAACTAATCGAACTTAAATTCTTAGGAGGAATTCCCGTTGAAAATCGAAAGTCGTCTCGCCCAAATTGGCTCGATCCAAGAACCTGTGACAGGAGCGGTCAGCTTCCCCGTCTATCAAGCGACAGCGTTCCGTCACCCGAAGCTTGGTCAAAGCACTGGATTTGACTATGCCCGCACGAAAAGCCCGACGCGTAAAGTGCTTGAAGACGCCATTGCGCAGCTGGAGTCCGGCGATGCCGGCTTTGCCTGCTCGTCAGGCATGGCTGCGCTGCAAACGATTTTCGCTTATTTCAGCCAGGGGGATCACCTCATCGTTTCCTTAGACCTCTACGGTGGTACGTATCGTCTACTGGAGCGCATCATGGCTCGCTTTGGCGTAACGGCGACGTATGTCGATACGAACGATCTGGACGCTTTGGAAGGCGCTTATCAGCCGAACACCAAGGGGCTTGTCATTGAAACGCCGACGAATCCGCTGATGATGATCACGGATCTGGAGCTTGTCTGTACATGGGCCCGCAAAAAAGGGATCGTCTCCATCGTCGACAATACGCTGCTGACGCCATATCTCCAGCGTCCGATCGAGCTAGGCGCGGACATTGTTATTCACAGCGCGACGAAATATCTCGGCGGGCACAATGACGTGCTGGCCGGGCTGATCGTGACCAAGGGCAAAGAGCTTTCCGAGCAGATGGCTATTCTGCACAACTCCATTGGCGCGGTTCTCGGGCCGCAAGACAGCTGGCTGCTCATGAGAGGGATGAAAACCCTCGCGCTTCGCATGGAGCGCCACGAATACAACGCGACGGCGATTGCAAAGTTCCTGCTGACGCATCCGCTGATCGATGAAGTGTTCTATCCGGCGCTGGAGACGCATCCGGGCTACGAGGTTCAAAATAAACAATCGAGCGGCAACACGGGGATTTTCTCCTTCAAAGTGAAGGATGCTCGTCTGGTCGAGCCGATCCTTCGCCACATTCAACTGATCGCATTCGCTGAAAGCCTTGGCGGCGTGGAGTCCTTGATGACCTACCCGGCTGTGCAGACGCATGCGGACATTCCGCTTGAGATTCGCGAGAAGGTTGGGGTTGACGACCGTTTGCTGCGTTTCTCTGTCGGCATCGAGCATGCGGACGATCTGATCGCCGATCTGTCCCGCGCGCTGGAAGCCGCGCAAGCTGAATTGGAAGGAGCTTCACAAGCATGAGCCATCAGGGAGAAAACAAAAAATTCGCGACGAAATTGATCCATTTCGGCGCTGAAATTGATAAAGCGACCGGCGCCTCTTCAGTGCCTCTCTACCAGGCGTCGACGTTCCACCAAGAGGACGTCGATGCGAATCAGCCGTACGATTACACGCGTTCCGGCAATCCGACTCGCCAAGCGCTGGAGGATTATATCGCGCTGCTCGAAGGTGGCACGCGCGGCTTCGCATTCGCCTCCGGCATGGCGGCGATATCGTCCGCGCTGATGCTGTTGTCGCAGGGCGACCATGTCGTCTGCACGGAAGACGTATACGGCGGTACATACCGTCTGCTGACGACGATCATGAACCGGATGGGCGTCGAGTCCACGTTCGTTGACATGACGGATCTGGCGCAAGTGCGCGCGGCGCTGCGTTCGAACACGAAGGCGATTTTCCTCGAGACGCCGTCGAACCCGACTTTGAAAATCACGGACATCGCCGCGATTGTGGCAATTGCGAAAGAGCACGATGTGCTGACGATGCTCGACAACACGTTCATGACGCCGTATCACCAGCGTCCCATTGAGCTTGGCGTCGACATCGTGCTGCACAGCGCGACGAAGTTCCTTGGCGGCCATAGCGACGTGTTGGCCGGGCTGGCTGTCGTCGCGAACGACAGTCTCGGCCGTCGCATGAAGATGATCCAGAACGGCATGGGCAACGTGCTGGGCATTCAGGATTCCTGGCTGCTGATGCGCGGCATGAAGACGTTGAAAGCGCGGATGGAGGGCTCGGAGACGAGTGCCCGCCGTTTGGCGCAGTGGCTGTCCGAGCAGGCGGACGTCGAAGCCGTGTATTACCCGGGCCTCCCAAGCCATCCGGGCCGTGAGATCCACGAGAAGCAGTCCACCGGCTACGGCGCGGTCGTCTCTTTTGACGTTGGCTCCGGCGAGCGGGCGAAGCAGCTCATGAGCCGCGTGCACATTCCGCTCGTCGCGGTGAGCCTTGGCGCGGTCGAGAGCATTTTGTCGTATCCGGCGATGATGTCGCATGCGTCGATGCCGCGGGAAGTAAGGCTGCAGCGCGGCATTACGGACGGTTTGGTGCGGTACTCGGTCGGTCTCGAGGACATCGAGGACATTATTGCGGATCTGGAGCAGGCTTTACGCGGATAGTTGGTAGTTAGTGGAAAAAGCAGCGATGAGCTGCTTTTTTTACATTTGGGTAGTTTTCCTTGTAGACGTGACCGCGCTTAGGAGTGGTAAACCACGCTTATTGCCGCGGTTCGCGGCATCGCGTGAAAATAAGAGCGGTAAACCGCTGCTATGCGTGCAAATATTGCGGAATTGAGGCCTCCTTTCACCTAATAGAAGTGGTTTAGTACGCTTATTTTCGGATGAACACCGAATTAATATGAAATAGAAGTGGTCTGCCCCCACTATTTCTTGCGGCTCATCCGCGGCATGGCCTGGCGAGCCACGGAACAGCCAAGCCGTTTAACCTTGAGCATTTCTATGGTACAATGAATAAATATGAGCGAAAAAGAGAAAGCGAAGGAGTTGAGCTGCTGTGAAACCGATTGATCGTATTTTAACGAAGGCACAAGCAGGCGGACGTATTGATGTGGAAGAATGTATTACCCTCTTTGAGTCCGATCAAATAGAGAAAATTGGCGACACCGCCAACCAGATTATGAAAAAGTGGCATCCGGATCCAATCACGACGTTCGTTATCGGACGGAATATCAACTACACGAACATTTGCGACGTGTACTGCCGTTTCTGCGCGTTTTACCGTGCGCCTGGCTCGGAAGAAGGCTATGTGCTGCCGGATGAGACGATTTTCCAGAAAATTCAAGAAACGTTGGATGTAGACGGCACCGAAATTCTCATGCAAGGCGGGACGAATCCGAACCTTCCTTTCAGCTATTATACAAACATTTTGCGTGAGATTAAAAAACGCTTCAACATTACGATGCACTCCTTCTCTCCTGCTGAGATCATGAAAATGAAAGACGTCTCCGAAGGACTTTCACTTGAAGAAGTCGTTCGCCAGCTGCATGAAGCGGGACTCGACTCGCTGCCTGGCGGCGGCGCGGAAATTCTTGACGACCGGACACGCCGCAAGATCAGCCGTCTCAAAGGCTCGTGGCGCGACTGGATGAACGTCATGCAAACCGCGCATAAGATCGGCATGCATACCACGGGCACGATGGTTATCGGATTCGGCGAATCGCTCGAAGAGCGCGCGCTTCACATGCTGCGCATCCGCGACGCGCAGGACGATGTGCTTCTGCAGCAACTGAACACGCCGGGCTTCCTGGCGTTCATCCCGTGGACGTTCCAGCCGGACAACACCAACATGAAGGCCGAGAAAGTGAAGCCGGAAGAGTATCTCAAGACGCTGGCCATCTCGCGCATCATGCTCGACAACGTCCCGAACTTCCAGTCCTCCTGGGTGACGATGGGCCCTGAGATCGGCAAACTGACGCTCAGCTACGGCTGCAACGACTTCGGCTCGACGATGATCGAGGAGAACGTAGTCTCCGCGGCGGGCACCACCCACAAAGTCAACATCGGCTCCACGCTGGACATCATCCGCCAGGCAGGCAAAATCCCAGCTCAGCGGAATACGAAGTACGAGATTCTGCGTGTGTTCGACGATGAGAACGCGAAGGTTGATAAGGATTTTGTGATGCAGAATTAGGGGCATGACAGGGGAATTATGGAGAGAATAGGGTAAAAACTTCATAACTAAATTTGCGTGTATGAACGACACAAAATAGTGTTTTCACCATGTGAATTGTGTGCGTAGACTACAACGCTTATCTAATATCTAATCCTTTGGAGGGATGGTATGGATAAGCGTTTTTTGGCGTCTGGCAGGGATATACGGGAAGAATAAACTTGAAATTTCCGGATATTAACGATCAGATGGTGTTTTGATAAACTCATTAAGATTCTACTAGAAATAACAATATTAACATCTATATTCCACGATTTTCTCGCTTTATAATTATCTTCCAAGGAGGTACTCTATTACCCCATTTGGTGAAATTGCTTCGTTGAAAACCGTAAGATTTTATCCGTTTATCCGTGGATTTTTGCTGTCTGGCTCGCGTCAGGCGGTGCTACAATACACGTATCGGCAAGTCCCTATGAGGCGGAAGAGCTTGAGCAGCTTCTCGCCTTCTTGTGATTCGGAGGTATTCCAGATGACGAAATGGCGTTCCCTTATTCGATATATCCGCCAAAAATTCAAGGTAAAGCTCATTATCAGCTTATCCGTTATTATTACGGTCTGTTCCGTTGTAATCGGGTATATCTCTTACCGGATCAATCTTCAATTATTTGAAGACGAGATCAGCAACCAATACCTGAAGACCAGCGAGCAGACGATGGAGCAGATCGGGTACAAAATTCAGGACATCTATCGGATAACGGACTTCATCTTTTTTCACCCTTATGTGGAGCAGCTTGTTCTTGACATGCAGGCGGAAGCCGGGGAGCATGAAAGCGCAGCATACCGCAATTATCAGTTGGAGCGGGTGTTGGCTAAGGTGCTCTTGCCCATTAAAAGCGAGACTCCCTATATCCGGGCAGTGTACATCACGGATGTGCGCGGCAACAATTTGTTCTATAGCCAATCGAATATGCTGGTTCCGCCTCAGTTCCCGGAGTTCTACAATCAGGTGGAAAAAGGAATACCGGGCTCCTCGGCAGAGATTGTCTGGCAGAGGCTGAAGCTCCAGGATGAGCTGGAACCATCGGGAGAAAAGAGCTATCTGGTTGCAGCCCGGAAATTGATGTCTACGAAACAGTACAGACAGTACGGTACGATTATTTTGATTATCGATGAAACGCTATTCGAGGAATCCCTCTATCCACTAATGTCAGCTCGGGCTACGGGAGTGCATCTGTATGACCAATACAACCGTCTGTTGTATAGCCTCGAGCCTAGGCAACCCACCGGCATGATGCCTGAGCTGGAGGAAGGAGCGGGAACCTTCATTCAAAGCAACAGCACAGCAGATTACTTGACTGTTACCAGCGTGTATGAACCTCGGGATTTCAAGCTGTTAAGCAGCGTCTCTCTGTCCGGGATCAAGGAGAAGGGACGCAATGTGTACAAGCTGGCGCTGGTCTCGGGTTTCATCAGCATCTTGTTGATGACAGCGAGCATTTCCTTTTTAAGCGGCAAAATGCTCAAGCCCTTGCTGGTCTTGGTGAAGGCTATGCACCGGGTTCGGGATGGCAACTTTCAGGTGGCCATTCCCAAGGCGTCCGCTGATGAGTTCGGCTTTCTGACGGACAGCTTCAATCGGATGATGTTTCATATCGATACATTGATACAGGAGGCGTATGTCAGCAAGCTCAGCGAGAAGGAAGCGGAGTTGAAAGCGCTGCAGGCACAGCTCAATCCCCATTTTTTGCATAATACGTTGAATACGATTTATTGGAAAATCATGCTGCTATACGATGATGAGGAAACGGCATCTCTTGTCACCAGCTTGTCGAATTTGCTGAAGTATTCGTTGGAGCCTGTTTCCACCCCCAGCACGTTGCAGGAGGAACTGGCCCAGATTCGCAATTACATTAATATCCAGGAGGCCCGCTACGGAAGCAATCTCCATGTCAGTATCACCATGGAGGAGGGGCTGGAGCAGGGGAGGATGCAGCGGCTTTTGCTGCAGCCGTTGGTGGAGAATGTGTTCGTTCACGCGTTCCGGGACATGTCCGGGGAAAAGCGGCTTTCCATCCGCGCCTTCAGGCAAGGAGAGGATAGGCTGCGGATTGATATCGAAGATAACGGCTGCGGCATGCCGACGGAGAATCTGCATGTGCTGCTGAGAAAGCGGCTTGCTGCGGCGGGCAGGAGACCCGAGGAACGAGAGAGTATCGGCATACACAATGTGATCAGACGAATTGATCTGGTCTATGGAGACGCTTATGGTCTTGAGATTCATCCTCTTCGAGAGGGAACGCAGGTAAGTCTTAAGCTGCCATTTATCGTGGAGGAGGAGAAAATGGATGAACCGGAGGATGCGGATTTTACTGGTGGAGGATGAGCCTATGTTCCGCAAGGGTCTGGCAAAGATGATCGCTGGTTTGAATACGGTCTGGGAAGTATGCGGGGAGGCGGAGAACGGCGAGGAAGCGGAGCAGTTCGTGGAACAATTGTGTCCGGATCTGGTCATTACGGATATTCGGATGCCCTTGATGGACGGTCTGGAGCTGCTGCAGCGGGTGAAGGCTGCCCATCCCGACATCGAGGTCATTGTGATTACCGGCTACCAGGATTTCCAGTATGCCCAATCTGCTTTGCGCTGCGGTGCACTGGATATTCTGGTGAAGCCCTGCAGCAAACAGGACATTTGCCTTGTGCTGGATAAAGCGGAAGCGGCGGCAGCCGTCAAGCGGCAGCAGCGGGGCATAGAGCAGTGGGAAGAAGCCCAGCGGTTGGACAATGCACTGCGGGAGCTGTTTTTGCGGCTGCCCTGCCGCCCGGACATTGAGGCAGTCCTGCAGCGCCGGATATACGGCACGAAATTGATCCTGCTCTATATCGCCGACTATTCTCCTACCCACAAGCAATATGTGAAGAAGGATATACCGCTCTTGCAATTTGCTGTGCTGAATATTGTCGGCGAGGTGATGAGGGAGGTTCAAGGAGATGCGGCGGGCTGCTTGCTGATCGTGGAGACAGGTTGTTTTGCCCTGTTTGTCAAGGATTTGGCAGCGGAACAGGAGCGGCAACTGCAGAGCGCCATTGCGGGGAGCCTGTGGAGCTTCCTTGGCCTGCGAACGGAGCTGCAGGAGGCGGTTGCCGTGACCGCTCTCGAACAGCTTCCGGATCTGTACGAGGAACGGCTTGGCGTTTGGCGGAGCGGAGCAGTGTTTGGCGGTATTCCCGCATCGTCGTTGTCCCGGGAGGAGGTCGAGCAATCCCTTCCCGACGAAGGCTCGAGCAGGATGAAGCAGCAGATGATCGCTGAGCAGTTGGCCGAACTGATTCGGGAAGGGAACCTAAAGGGATTGAAGGAATGCCTGGAGCAGTTAACCGAAGCTGTGTGCGCCTCCAACCCGGTGGTACGGAAGCTGGAGGCGCTGTCACTGGTTTTTGCCTTGCAGCAAACGGCCCGAAAACAGTTGGAGTCAGAATCTGACGCTGGGCTGTTGACAGCCCGGATAGAGCGTCTTCATAAATGCGGCAGCTTGGAAGAGCTGCGGTCGTGGCTGGCGGAGGCGATAGAACATTTACTGGAGGAACTGGCAGAGTGGCAGAACAAATATGGCGGGAGTTCTGTGGCTGCCGCTATCCGTTACATGGAGGAGCACTATGCGAGCAAGCAACTGGCACTGGCGGATGTGGCCGGCCAGGCCCACCTGAGCCCAGCTTATTTTAGTCATTTGTTAAAGAAGGAAACAGGTCGCAGCTTTGTTACCCTCCTGATCGAAATGCGGATGGAAAAGGCGAAGCAGCTTCTGGCCGGTACGAGCTTGAACGTGACAGAGGTGGCGAGCATTGTAGGGTATGATCTGCCTAATTATTTTGCCAAACTGTTCAAGCAACACAGCGGATTGACCCCCAAGGAATACCGGAAGCAACATCAGTCATAGACAGGCGGCATCCATCGAATAAGCTGGGAGGGGAACAAATTGAACAGACAGAAGGAGAAGCGACGTCGTTGCAGGCTGCTTTTAACCGGGCTTATGCTGCTGGCGTTAGGAACGACTGCCTGCGGAACAAGCGGCGGCGATCCATCAACTGCAAAGCCGAAGCCGCGGATCAAGGTTTCCGTCTACGACCGGGTGAATGTTCCGTCCAGTGAAGGTTCTATTGTTAGCAACAAGATCACTCGCTGGATCAATGAAGCAGGTCCTGTAAATGTAGAGTTCGTTCCCGTGCTGCGGACGCAATCCGAGCAGAAGCTGAATGGATTGTTCGCTGCAGGAGAAGCTCCTGACCTAATTATGGAGTATGCTCCGCAAATCAAGGATACGCTCATCGACCAAGGGCTGTTGCGGCCAATTGACGATATGATCGAACAGTACAGTACCACCTATAAGGAAAGATTGCAGCGTTATCCTATTCTGCGCAAAGCGGGGACTGGTGAGGATGGACGGCTGTACCAGTTTGGCCGGATCAACGAGACGGTGCCTATGCGGGCAGCGTTCATTCGTACGGACTGGCTGGAGCGGCTGCAGTTGGATATTCCGCAGACGACGGAGGAGCTGTTTCAAGTTGCCAAAGCATTCACTGAACAGGATCCGGATGGCAATGGCAAGCGGGATACATATGGCATCGCCTTGGCAGGCACTCCCGGCGTTGTGATCGACGAGATGTTCGGATTAATTTATCCGGATTACGTGGTTCGCGACGGGGAATTGGTGCATGGCTGGGACAATATTGAAGCGGTTACCGCTTTCAAGAAGCGGGTATATGATGAAGGGCTGGCGGATCGAGAATTCTGGAACGACAAGAATGGATATCGTGCCAGACAAGACTTTTTGCGTGGGCGGATCGGAATCTATATGGATCAATTCAATGTTCCGACCGCCTTCTATAACGACTTCTATATGCGCCTAAAAAGGAATGTCCCCGATGCCCGGCTTACGGTTATTCCTTATCCGGTTACGCCGGTAGGGCAGTTCAATCCGGTATTCGTTAACCCTGTGCAGATGACTGGCGTCGTCAATGCCGCGACCCGCAATCCGAAGGCAGTAATGCAGTACGTCGATTTCGCCGTTTCGGAGCTATTCATGAAGACGATGTATTTCGGTTTTGCCGGTATTCATCACACGGTGGCGCCTGACGGCTGCCCTAAACTGACAGGCATGGAGAAGTGGCGCAAGGAGTTTAATTACGGAGTCGGGGATTTCGGTATGCTGACCTCTCCCACCCTTGCCGGCCGCTGTTATTTCGGTACAGAAAAACTGGACGAGAAGGAACCACTGCAGCGTGAGGTTCAGCAGATGTTCGAGCTGAATTCCTCCTATGTGAACTTCTCTCTGGAGACAGCGGGTCCTACCCATGCGGAGCAAATGCCCAGACTGCCCCAGGACTTGCAGGGGATTCTAAACCAAATAACAGGCGTTGTCGGCACAGACGGGGACCTCTGGCTTAAGGCAATTTTGACTCCGAACTATTCTCCCGGGGAAGCCCGCAAGGAGGCTGAATCGCTGTGGGAGCAGGCCGGCGGGAAGAAAGTGGATGAATGGTACCGAAATTTCTATGCCCATGACAGGGATCAGGCGATTATGACGAAGGATATCTACCAGATATTCAGAGAGCAGCGCGCCGCCCAAGGAAAATGAAATGATAATCGAAAAATCGTATCTGTTTTCCGATGATTTCTGAATGTTTGTCCATTCCCCTGACGGTATACTGAAAATCAGAGGGGGGAGCAAAGTGATTGTGAAATCGGCAAGGACCAAAAATGCTTTACGTTATCTGGATAGGAAGAAATACCTTTATATCCTTCTTATTCCATGTGTTGTGTATTTTTTTATCTTTAATTATATTCCCATGTATGGAATTATTATTGCGTTCAAGGACTTCAACTTTTCCAAAGGGATTATCCACAGTCCTTGGGTTGGTTTGGAGCACTTCAGGTACATGTTCGGATTGAGTGATTTCTACCAGGTGTTCTGGAACTCGTTCTATCTGGGGCTGCTGCGGCTTGTATTCACCTTTCCTTTTCCGATCTTGCTGGCGCTTTTTCTCAACGAAATTCGCCAGGTGATGTATCAGCGTCTGACCCAAACCATCATATATTTACCTCACTTTATTTCCTGGGTAGTCATTGGCGGCATTCTGGTGAACTTCCTGTCCCCCAGTTGGGGAATTGTCAATATTTTTCTGAAACAATTGGGCATCGAACCGATCTTCTTCTTGGCTGATCCGGATTATTTCCGCCCTATTGTGGTGCTGAGCAGTATCTGGAAGGAAGCCGGTTGGGGCAGCATCATTTTCCTTGCCGCTATTACCGGCATTAACGCTGAATTGTACGAAGCCGCTAGTATAGACGGCGCCAGCCGGCTGCAACGCATCTGGTATGTGACGCTTCCCGGCATCAAGTCCACCATTATGGTGCTGTTCATTCTCCGCTTGGGACATATAATGGGCAACGGCTTCGAGCAAATATTCGTCTTGCAAAATCCGATGAATTTGAGCGTATCCGAAGTGTTCGAGACGTATTCGTACCGGGTCGGGTTGCTAGGCAGCCGCTTCTCCTTCGGAACGACAGTGGGGCTGTTCACTTCTGTTATTGGCATGATCTTCCTGATATTGGGCGACCGCCTGGCCAAACTGATGAAGGAGGATGGCATATGGTAAACAATGGTATAGGTGATCGCGTGTTCAGTGTGATTAATTATACATTTGTGACGCTGTTTTCCTTGGCCTGCCTGTTTCCCTTCCTCTATGTGGTTGCCTTATCGGTAACGCCTTATGCCGAGTACCTTGAGCATCCTTTGAGGATGATTCCGAGCCGCTTGGAGTTTGGCGCTTACAAGCAAATTCTGCAGATGCCGTTGATGTGGAGCGGCTATAAGGTCACAGTGTACATTACACTTGCAGGTGTGGCGCTGAACATCTTCTTGCTGGTGATTTCCGCTTACCCGCTGTCCAAGCCGGACTTGAAGGGTCGGAATGTCATTCTGGCGTTCATCGTGTTCACCATGTTCTTTAACGGCGGCCTCATCCCTAACTTCTATCTGATAAAAACGCTGGGCTTATACAATACACTCTGGAGCTTGATATTGCCTGGGGCATTGGGGGCGTATAACTTAATTCTGATGAAAAATTTCATCGGTTCCATTCCTGCCAGCCTAGAGGAATCCGCCTATATCGACGGCGCCAACGAGATTAAGGTGCTGTTCCGGATCATTATCCCGCTGTCCAAACCGGCCATTGCCACATTCGTTATTTTCCATGCAGTCGGTCAGTGGAACACGTTCTTCTCCGCAATTATCTATACCTCCAAACGCAGCTTGTGGCCGTTGATGCTCATTCTGCGGGACTTGGTGGTAGAGGACGGAGGGTTGGCCCGGGATATGATGGATAGCGGCAGTGTAACAGAATTTACCCTTAAGATGGCGATAATTGTATTTGCTACATTGCCTATTATTTTGGTTTACCCGTTCTTGCAAAGGTTTTTCATGAAAGGTTTGCTGGGTGGGTCCATCAAAGGATAAGCAGCTCAGCGTTGACTTGGTTATAACTGCGCAGGCAGCGGTTGTAATAGATAATCAGGATAAAGGGGAGATTTACGTTGACTAGATCAAACAGGCTTTCAGCAAGTGTACTGGCGTCCGCCTTGGTTTTGGCTGTAGTTACGACCGGATGTGGAAGCGATGACAAAAAAAGTGAAGGTGCAACCAATCCGGCTGCTTCCGCTGGATCAAGTCCGGCAGCCAAAGCGCCGGTCACAATCAAGATGTTCAACCGGGTGAACGCCGGGATTATCCTGGAGAATAACCCGGTAGTTGCCCAAGCGGAGAAGCTGGCCAATGTGAAGCTGTCCATCGAAGCGCCTCCGATTAACAATTACACGGATAAGCTGAAGGTCATGATGGCATCGGGTGAGCTGCCGGACCTGATCTACAACTGGGGCGGCGCCGACGCCAGCATGGAAACCTGGGCGCAGAACGGCTTACTGCTTCCTTTGGATGACAAGATTTCCAAGTATCCCAATTTGATGAAGAATATTACGAAAGAAATGTGGGATAGCGTCAAGTCTGTGAATGACGGCAAGATCTATATGATCCCCAAAACCAATATCGTCAACCATTGGGGCTATATGGTCAATCAGGTGTGGTTGGATAAGCTGGGGCTGAAGGCTCCGGAAACCCTGGATGAGCTGACTAATGTGCTGCGGGCGTTCACTAAGAACGATCCGGATGGCAATGGCAAGGCGGATACGTACGGGATAAGCCAGGTCGGTGTGTGGGCGCCCTCTAACTTCATTGCCAACGCCTTCGATCTGCCCCTGACAAATGGTGTGAAGGATACGGATGGAAACTACAAGATCAAGGAGAAGATGTCCGGGTATATCCCTTATCTGACCTACTTGAAGCAGTTGTATAGTGAGAAAATTATGGATCCTGAGTTTATTATTAATAAGTCTTATGTGGATTTGGAGAAGTTAAATCAGAGCAAGGTGGGAATCATTCCCTCCCATCAATATGGGGTCATGGCCGATCTGGGCCGGGACAAGGATGCGGACAAGAAGTTTACGTTTCAGGCCCCACTGAAAAACAGCAAGGGGGAAGCGAGGAGTCTAGTGACCGTTGCCACCTGGGGGGGCTGGATGATCAGCAAGAATAGCAAGAATGCGGATGAAGTGCTGCGTTTCCTGGACTGGGGGAATACGCCGGAAGCCAATGCGTTGTTTCAAATCGGGCTGAAGGATCTGACCTACGACAGCTATGATCCCTCAAGCAAAGCTCTTGTCCGCAGTACGGAGCAAACCACCAAGGTGAATTCACTAACCAGCACATACATGACATTGGCCAACGCGATCAACGGGGAGGGGGCCATTATCGAGAATGCCGATTCGCCCGAGAAGTTGGCCAAGTTCAAGGAGCAGTGGGCTACTGCTCAAAAGAAGATGACGACAGTGAATGTACCCGCTGTCCGTTCGCCCAAGTTGTTGAACCTCGGCAACACAATTCCCGATCTGATCAAGGAGAAGGATGAGCAAGAGCAGAAGTACATCACAGGTGAGATTACCGTGGAGCAATTGAAAAGCTTCATGGAGAAGAAATGGTACCCCGCCACAGCAGATGCGGAGAAGGAATATATCGAAGCTATGAACAAGTTGGGGAAATAGCAAACGATATAGGGGTCTGACCGACGAACAAGAGGAATAATATTCAGATGAATGTGGGGTGGGTACGGTTGACCTTGAAACAGCGCAGAGCGAATTTTGAAGTTCAGAAACGTATCTACGAAAGTGTTATACTGCGATTTCATGGTGCGGATGGCTTTGATGTGTACAATGTATCCATTCCGTTCACTAGGAACGGGAAACGCTATATGTTCGGGCGGTTGGAACGCCGGGAGGAGTGGGCTCGCTCTTGGGTTCGGCTGTTCGAGGAGACGGGACAGGATAAATGGACAGTCGTGGAAAATAGTATGATTTATACGCTTGAGGATCCTTATATCACGGAAATTGGCGATGAGTTGGTGCTGGGCGGGACACATGTGCAATACGATCGTGGATCATACAGCACGTTCTTCGGCTACTTTTTCCGGGGAACAAACCTCCATGATTTGTACTATTTCACGACTGGGCCGGACAAAATGAAGGACATTCGTCTTGTTCCCCTGGCGGATGGCAAGATTGGCGTTTTTTCTCGTCCGCGCAACAGCAATTTGAGAGTCAAGTATGGCAGTGAGTCCATGATCGGCTTCACCACCATCAACAGTTTGGATGAGCTGACCGCCGATGTGATTGCCAATGCCCCATATCTTTACGGCATTTTCGGGGAAGGCGAATGGGGAGGCGTCAATCAAGCGTATTTGCTGGATAGCGGCAAGATCGGTATTATTGGCCATATCTGTTATCTGGATCAGGATGAATGCGGAGGAACTCAAAGGGTATACCTGAACATGGCTTTTGTGTTCGATCCGGTCACTCGCGAGTCCGCGAATCTTCATCTCATCGGCAGCCGTTCCTGCTACCCGCCTGGGCCGGCCAAAAAGCCTTACTTGACAGATTGTGTCTTCGCCTCAGGCATTGTCATGCGGCCGGACGGGAAAGCCGATCTGTACAGCGGCATAGGCGACTGTCAGACAGGGCGCATAACCATTGATTATCCCTTCGCAGGTCACGGGTCATTATTGGCTAGAGCCTAGTACTCCGTGCTTTCATGTACGCATGAATTACATGCAAAAATCACAACGCTGATCTACGATCATCCCCTTCGGAGGGATGATACGTGGATAAGCGTTTTTTTGTCTTAACAAATTCATAGATCATCTTAATATCTTATCTCTTATCAGTCATGTAAGCGCTGTAATAAAATAAAGGTGACATTTTACTTTTTTAGCCAGATAGCGTGGGGAGGAAGTGAGGATCTGTGGAGAATCAACTTGCAAGTGATGTTATTGGCTTTGTGAGGGCGGAAGGAACCAGGCTGGTCAACGGGGAAGGCAGGGAAGTGTTGCTGCGGGGTGTCGGACTCGGCAATTGGCTGCTCCCAGAAGGATATATGTGGAAGTTTCCACAGCAAGGGGATCGCCCGCGAAGAATTGAGCAAATGATCAAGGATTTAATGGGTCCTAGGAAAGCGGAGCATTTCTGGGAGCTTTATTATGAGCGATACATCGGAAAAGCTGACATCGTGCGGATTGCGACGGAGGGCTTCAATTCGATACGTGTCCCGGTCAATGCGCGATTTCTGCTGAAGGATGGAGAAACGCTGCAGATCAAAGAGAATTGTCTAGCGTATATCGACAGGGTGATCGACTGGTGCAAGGAGCATCGTCTTTATGTCATTCTGGACCTGCATGGCGCGCCAGGTGGACAAACGGGCACGAATATTGATGATTCGGAAAAGGATCATCCTGATCTTTTTACGGATGATGCCTGTTGGCGACTTACCGTCCAGTTATGGCGGTTTCTTGCAGACAGGTACAAGGACGAATGGATTGTGGCGGGGTACGATCTGCTCAATGAGCCGCTGCCCGATTGGTTTTCGACCTATAACAGCCGTTTACTTCCCCTGTATAAGGAGATCGTTTCGGCAATCCGAGAAGTGGATCAGCGTCATTTGATCATTCTGGAGGGTGCTCATTGGGCGACGGACTGGTCTATTTTTACGGAAAAAATCGATGATAATCTGATGCTTCAATTTCATAAATACTGGAGCGCTCCGGATACAGAAAGCTTGCGTCCTTATTTGGATAAGCGAGACGAGTGGAACGTCCCTATTTTTATGGGCGAGGGCGGGGAAAACGGAAAGGATTGGTACGCCGGAGCTTTTCAGCTTTTCGAAGATCACGGCATTTCGTGGAATTTCTGGCCGTGGAAGAAGCTGGATGCCTCCAATGCCCCCTGCTCCATCTCTATGCCGGCCGATTGGCATTTGATAATCGACTATCTGGAGGGTGGAGAACGTCCGGACGCCGCCACGGCTGAGCGCATGTTGTGGTCGTTTCTAGAAGGTCTTCCTTTGGATCGTTGTGTCTATCACGAGGATGTCGTTCGCTCCCTTTTCCGCCGAGCTCCGATTCGGATTCCAGCCGTCTTCTATGGTTATCAAGGAGAGGGCATCAGCTTTGGAGCGGCGGTGCGAGAGGACCGTCAGTCGGTATTTCGGACGAACGATGGCACAGATATTCGCAGCTACGAGTGCGGGGAGATGTTTCCTAATTACTGGAAAGGACAGGGGAAGACCGACAAGCGGCTGTTTGTTCAATTGGCAGAAGGTGATTGGCTTGCTTATGACTTTACGATGGAAAGGTCAGAATCGGCGGCGTACACGGTTCGTTTGAAGATGGGGGCCATGCTAGAAGCAGGCGCTTGTGTGAAGCTTTCGGTGAATGGGAAGGAAATCGGCCGTGTAGCAGTCGATTGGAAAGAAGGCGCGTGGCAGCAAATTGAGCTCAAAGCTAACCAGCTTCCGAACTCAGGAAGGGGGAAGTTGGTTATCCAGGCAGAGCGGAATCCCATAGGGATTGAGTGGCTTGAAATCGGGCAAAGATAAACGGTTTCGCCGTCCTTTCAAGGACGGGAGCGTTTACTGATGGCATAGAGCCACTTCGAGGATATACGTTCTGATATGCTAAAAGAAAGCTGGCGTCGATGCATATCGACGTCAGCCTCTTATTCGTATCTATGCGCTTACTCTTTAACGGCCCCGAGAACAATGCCTTTGACAAAGTAACGCTGCAAGAGTGGGTACACGGCGAGAATGGGGAGCATGGCAATGAAGATTTGAGCCGCTTTCACCCCGCGGTTTGATAACAGTTCCAAATCCTCGAAATCAATGCCGGTCTTGCTCAAATCTTGTGCAACGATAATTGTCTGCAGCAGTGTGGCGAGCGGCCATTGTTCTGGTGATCGCATATACAGGATCCCATCGAACCAGTTGTTCCACTGTCCGACGAGTGAAAATAAGGAAAGCGTTGCGATCGCCGGCATGGAAATCGGTAAATAGACGGAGGTCAAAATTTTAAAAGAAGTAGCTCCGTCCATAATGGCGGCTTCGTCGAGCTCCTTCGGAAGCGCTCGGAAAAAATTCATCATGAGAATGATATTCCATACACTCAGCAGATGCGGAAAAATGTATACCCAGAAAGAGCCGACTAATCCGATCTTCTGAATCAGTAAGTAGTGAGGGATTAGTCCAGCGTCAAAAATCATAATGATAAGGAAAAACCAAACATAGAACGTGCGCGGTTTGAAGTCGATGCTGCTACGAGACAAAGGGAAGGCGGCCAGCACGGTTACAATCATACCGAGCGCTGTGCCGACGACGCTTCTCATTAAGGAAATCCGCAGCGCGTTGATAAAATTATCGTTCTCAAACGTCTTCACATAGCTTTCCAGGTTGAAATCAATGGGGAAAAAGGTGACGAGATTCCCTTCGGCCGCCGATTTCCCGCTGAGGGAAACGGCGAAAATATGCACCATCGGCAAAATACAGAGGATGGAAACGAGAAGAAGAAGGGTCACGTTAATCGCGTAAAAGACCTTGTAGGACGGATTTTTGTAATACATCAGGGTTACCTCCGCGAATACTCAATTTAAAAAACACGGTAATTCGTCCACTTGTAGGCGCCGTAATAGCCGCATCCGATCAGAATGAAACCGACGGCCGACTTGAACAGGCCTACCGCCGCGGCCAGACTGTATTGTCCCGCCTGGAAATTGCGGAAGACGAATGTGTCGATAATATCCCCTTGCTGCAGCACGAGCGGATTAATCAAGTTGTAAATCTGGTCGAAGTTCGCGCTTAACATGCTGCCAAGCGACAAGGTGAATACGACAGACATCATGGGCAGCAGCGAAGGCAGCGTGATATGAAGCGTTTGCTGGCCGCGGCCAGCGCCGTCGATTTCGGCAGCTTCATACAGATCCGGGTTAATGCCCGACAGCGCGGCCAGGAAGACGATGGCGGAGAAGCCAAACTCTTTCCACAAATCGCTCACGATAACCGTGACCCTGAACCAATTGCCATCGCCCAGGAACATAACAGGCTCTAGATGCAGGAAGGTAAGCAGCCGATTGACAATGCCATCCAGCGAGAGCACATCGAGCAAAATGCCGGACAAGATCACCCAGGACATAAAATGGGGCAAGTATACGAACGTTTGTACCGTCCGTTTCAACGCCATGTTTCGGAATTCATTGAGAAGCAGAGCGAAGGCAACCGGCACAAGCAAGCCGAATACAATTTTAAGCACGGAAATCAGCAAAGTATTCAGAATGACTTGCACCGACCCATGCATCGTAAAAATCATGCGGAAATTGTCCCAGCCGACCCAGGCAGACCCGGTAATACCGAGCCAGGGCTTAAAATTCTGGAACGCCATGATGATGCCTGGCATTGGGGCGTATTTAAAAACGAGCGCGGCCAGGAAGGCGGGCAGCAGCATTAAGTGAAGCCGCCATGTTTTGCGAAAAGGTCGAAATTTTTTGGTGCTTGTTTTCGTTGCTGGACTTGTCATAGATGGTTGTATTGCGTTATTCTTCATTCAGATTCCTCCTGCTCTTCTGGGGCCCCACGTTGACGTCTAATGTACTTCATTGTAAGATGGAAGCGTTTTTTTTTGTAGAATACATATTCAAGGTGACTATCAATATTTTAAGGCTAAGAGGGGGCAAGCCTATGCAAGGGAACAGGCCGATTTTTGTGAAAATAACGGGGGTTATCCTTATTCTTTTGCTTCCCATTGTGCTTCTCTACACGTATTTTAGCCAAACGAGCTTTCATGTGATTGATAAGCAAATATCGAATTACAACGAAAGCCAACTGCTATTTCTGAAAAGCCAAATCGAACTTGGCGCCGAACGTCTTGCCTTGTCCTCCAGTGTGCTGACGCGGGACTCATCCGTATTGAACCTGCAAGTAAGTATGCTGACGAAGGATTATTACAGGATGATCGATCTGCAAATGCAGCTGAAAGAGAAGCTGTATTTACAAAGTTTTTCCAGCAACTGGACGAATACGATATCCGTTTATTTGCCAGATCTGCAGACCCGCATATCGACGAATCTGAGTGAGGGCTATAATGGGGGCGACCTCGACAAAGCCGCCAATGGCAAGTGGCAATTTCAGCCGGGAAGCGGCAATGAAGCTCCTTTTTATCAACTGCTGATTTGGGATCCGTATTTCTCGAAAGAGAATTCAACGCCGGTCAACGCGGTCTATGAGGTGAGATTCGGTCTGGATAATATCCGTAAAATGCTGCAGCACTACAAGTTGGAAAGTCCGGGCGGCTGCTTCCTATTGACACGGTCAGGTCACGTGTTCTCGAACTCCGAAACAGGGGATACAGCTGTTGCCGGTCTTGGCGCATCGCTGCTGCAAGGCGAATTAAGCGACATCGGGCACCGATCTTTGGCGTTTGAGGGGGAGCAGACCTATTTGAGCTATGCTTACCTTCCGGCGCTTGACGCCTGGTTAATCGACTACGTTCCGCTGAGTGTGTTCCACGCGCCAATTGTCCAAAGCAGAAACTTATTCTACGCGAGCATGTTGGTACTGGTTGTCCTTGGTTTCGTGGCGTCCTATTTGTTATATTTGCACGTGCAAAAGCCGATTTCGCTCATCATGAAGGGCTTGAAGCATTTTGAGATGGGGGATTATGCGTTCCGGATCAACAAGCGGTTTCATAATGAGTTTGATTACATGATGCAGCGGTTTAACGATATGGGACGGGAGATCCAGCATTTGATCCAAAATGTCTACGAGGAACAGAACCGTTCCCGCCTGGCGACCTTAAAGCAGTTGCAGTCACAGATCAATCCGCATTTCCTGTACAACTGCTTATCCTTCATTGCCGGCTGCGCGAAAGCAGGCTTAACGGATACGATCAAAGAGATGGCCTACCATCTTGGCGGTTACTATCGTTACACGACCCGGGTGGAGAATCAGATGCCGCTGTTAAAAGAGGAAATCGACCTTGTCAGGCATTATTTGCAAATTTACGCGCTGCGGCTCGAGAGGCTCGATTACCAGATTGATGTACCGCCGGACATGCTGGACGCTCCGGTCATGAGGCTGATTGTGCAGCCCGTCGTGGAGAACGCGGTGATGCACGGGATCGAACCAAAGCCTGGGCGAGGAAGTGTGCGGATATCCGGACGGCGCGAATCATCCGGGTGGAATATCTTGCAAGTCGAAGATAGCGGCATGGGCATGACGGAAGATCGCATCATGGCGTATATGCGCCGTCTTGAACAGCCCATGGATGAAAGTACTGGCTGTGGGCTGTGGAACGTTCATCAACGGCTCAAACAACGATTCGGGCCTGGGGCCGGTATTTGCATAGAGCCTTCGAAACAGTTATCAGGCTTGTGTGTAAGGCTCAGTTGGAAAGATGAGGAAGATGATGCTGAGGGGGGAGACCGTTATGACACAACTTTTGCTGGTAGATGACGAACCGGTCATTCTGAAAAGTATGATTGCCAATGATTGGCCAGGCATTGGGGTGCAACAGGTGTTTCAGGCGGCTTCCGGGCTGGAGGCAGCGGAGCTGTTGAGACACACGCCCATTGATATTGTCGTGACAGATATCCGGATGCCTGGGATGGATGGGCTGCAGCTATGCAAGCACATTCAAGAGCACTATCCGCATACGAAATGCATCCTTTTGTCTGGCTACGGGGAATTCGAATATGCTCAACAGGCGATTCGGTATGGGACAGTGAACTATTTGCTTAAACCGATCAAAGACGAAGAATTGCTAGCGGAGGTCGCCAGGGTTAGAACAGTCATCCAGCAGGAGTGGGAGGAAATCGGTTCGTTAGAACAGGCCAAACAAACCTTGCACGTCAATCTGCCGCTGTTAAAATCGAATTTATTGAACGACCTCCTCGCCGGGGTAAGCACGTCGGCTAACGCGTTGAATGAGAGGATACACGAGTACGGACTCCCCTTTATGACGGGCTCCGAGTGTGCCGTGATGATGATCCGCATGGAGGATGGATTCGGGCGGACGCCGGGTGATGCGTTGCTGTATGAATTCGCCGTCCACAATATTGCCTGTGAAATTTTGCATGCGGATTATGACACCTGGACTTGTAAGGACGCCTTCGGTTATATGATTTTTCTGCTTCAGAGCAAGAAGAAAGACCGTGAAGTTGCTTTGGAGAAGGAGAAAATGCTCGATAAAGCGGTTCACGACCTCCAACTGAAAGTGTCGGGGTATCTGAAGGGCTGCATATCGGTATTGATTAGCGAGCATGGGGAGTTTCCCGAGGGAGTCGTGGAACTCTACTACAAGGCATTGAACGAGTTCCGGAAAATTCCTCGAAGTGAGCAGGGCGTGATTATCAAGGCTTTGGAGCCGCGCGCTCAGTCCAAATCGTTGTCTGCGCTGTACAGTCCGCCAGGTTTTACTCAACTTCTGGAGGCTGGACGCTTTCAGGATGCGAGAGCTAAGCTGAACGCTGTGATGGAGGAGATGCAAGCGAAGCAGCTGGATACGGAAGAGCATGCAATGGAGGTCGCCTATACTTTGATGAATGCATTCTTGTATACGGCGCACCTTCAAAATAAGACGCTGCTGGAGCTGTCCGGCTGGGAAGTAGATATGACGGCGGACTTACGCACGCTCAGTCGTTCGGATCGGATGTTGCAGTGGGCGACCAAGCTGCTGGATGGCATTGAAGCTGGGAGTACGCGGGAGTTTAGGGATGGCAAGAACCAGTTGATCGCCAAAATTCACAGATTCATTGAAGCTCACCTTGCGCATGATGTTTCGCTGCAAACGATCGCAGACCATGTCGGACTTCATCCGGTTTATTTATCCGCGCTGTACAAACAGGAGATGAATGAAAACATCAGCGATTACATTATGCGCTACCGGATGGACAAAGCGCGGGTACTTCTTGGCACGACGGATATCAAGATCTATGAGCTTGCGAGTGAGCTGGGTTTTCAAAATCCGCCGTATTTCAGTAAATTGTTCAAGCAGTATTATGGTGTGACGCCGCAGGAATACAGGGACCGCTTGACCCCATAAACCTTAACATTTTTCTATGCCATCTTAAAACTTTATCTCTTATCGGGCTGTAAGCGCTGTAATAAGATAAAGGAGCAGAACAGCACAATTTTAAGGGGAGGTTGTTGAAAAAGATGGGGAAAAAAATATCGATGATCGCGCTTGCGGCAGTCACTGTGCTTTCGCTGGGGCTATCCGCTTGTTCCGAAAGCACCGATGCCGGAGAAAAGACAGGAGCGAATTCGCCTGCGCCTAACACACAGCAGGAAGCCGCAGTCCAAGCGATACAGCAGGGGACCTACAAGTTTGATCCGCCGGTGACGATTACAACCGTCAAAGCAACGGATTCCACCATGAAATTCAAAAATGGGGAGACCATGGAAAACAACGTTCATACCAAATGGGCGCACGATCAACTGGGGATCGACCTCAAATTTTTGTGGCAGGTGCCGGGCGATCAATTTAATACGAAATTGCGGCTGATGCTGACCGCTAATGAATCGCTGCCTGACGTGCTCATGACCATGGATGGGGCGTTGATGGAAGAGCTGATGCAATCGGGTAAATATGAGGATATCACGGCTGACTTCGAGAAATATGCTTCTCCAAAAGTGAAGCAAATCTACAACTCGAGCCCGCTGAACTGGCAACAAGTTACCATCGGCGGAAAGAAGATGGCGCTTCCGAATTTTAGAACCGCAGGGAACGACAATGCGGTCATGTGGATCAGACAGGATTGGCTTGATAAACTGGGGATGAAAGCTCCTACAACCTTTGAAGAACTGGAAACCTTGATGCAAGCTTTTCTGGACAAGAAGCCGGGTGGCAGCGATAACGTGATTCCGCTCGGTGTCAGCTTCGGTTCTGGCGGCTCTTCACCGAATCCGTTCGCGAGCTGGCTTGGCGAGACGACGTGGGTGTTCGGCCCTTATGGCACGGTGCCGTACCAATGGTTGGAGAAGGATGGCAAACTGGTGCATGGCTCGACGCTGCCTGCGATGAAGGACGGTCTGGCTAAGTTGAAGGACTGGTATAACAAAGGCTACATCTCCAAGGAAGCAGGGCTTCAAGACGAGAATAAATTGGGTGAATTGATTGCTCAAGGCCGTGTGGGTGTCGTGGTGGCGCCTTCCTGGATGTCCGGCTGGCCGCAAACGGATATGCAGAAAAATATCCCGGGATCCATCATGAAGCCCTACCCGATCCCAACACTTAACGGTAAAGCTGTGGCCAAAGACACCACTTACTTAAATGGCGGTTTGCTTGTCAAGAAAGGCTTCCAGCATGCAGATGCTTTGTTCCTGTACTTGAACCGTCTATTTGCCGGGGTCAATCCGGATGAGAACAGCGAGTTCGTGAACGGTTGGTTCAAGGATTACGATTATACGATTAAATCGGACGGAACCTTGTCATCCATAGACAAAGATATTCCGGGTGGAAAAGTGGACCCTTCCAAGTATTTCTTAATGGCACCGACAGATCCATTCTTGGGGATGACGATCAGGGCCAAAATAGCCCGAGGGGAGACGCCTGTAACGCCATCCGAGAAAAAAGTGGCTGGGGGAGTCAAAGACGGACTTATTGCCGCGCGCATTGTTGATGACGGTTGGAAAGCGGGCATCTATGTTCCGCAAGCTTACATGGGATCGAGCACGCCGACGATGCAATCCAAACAAGGTATTCTGGTGAAGCTGGAAGGCGATACATTTTTGAGCATCATCTACGGTAAAAAGCCTGTCGACGAGTTCGACAACTTTGTCAAGGAATGGATGAGTCTGGGCGGCGAGAATATCACAAAAGAAGTCAATGAAGCCTATCAAAAAACGAAAAAATAAACGGGGGGTCCGCTGGTGGTCAGCGGGCCTTTTCGTATGGAAACGGGCTCTTTTTGAAACATTTCGGATCTTAACATTTTCTCATACGATCTTAAAACTTTATCTCTTATCCAAATGTAAGCGCTGTAATATGATGAAATCGGGGTGATGAGGTTGAAGCGTAAAATGAAGATCGCTGCAATTCTAGCCGTGATTTCAATTTCTAGCTTGTCCATCTATTTGACGTTGGCGGGCCGATTATCCGATCGGGCTCTAGTTGCGGAGGTGAACGGAAGCCCGGTCACCGTGAAGGCGTTCAGAAGCGAGTTGGAGCGGCAAAGAGCTTCAGTCATCGATAGCTTTCGCCGCTTGTATGGAGCGGAGTACGGTAGTCATTTCTGGCAGACTAGCTACAACGGGGAGACGCCTGAGGCTGCTGTTAAGAAGAAAGCCTTAGACGAAATCGTCAAGTTTAAGGTAGAACTGGAGCTCGCTGAACAGCACGGTCTGGTCCAGGGAACTTCTGATGAGGATTTACAGCGCGAGATGGACAAGGAGAATGGACAAAGAGAAGCAGCGCTGAAAGCGAATCGACCGATTTACGGTCCTGTTCAGTTGGATGAGAGCGCATTTCGAAATGTTTACATATCTAAGCTTCGGATCAATCTCAAAGAGATGCTGTCCGAGAGCGAACTGAAAGCGAGCGATGAGGAATTAAAGCGATATTATGAGCAGGTGAAGGATACCCAGTTTATTGACGAGGATAGGATTCGGTTCCAGAAGATTTCGGTCTCATACAGAGATGCCCAATCAGGCGGCAGCGGCGATCAACAGAAGCAGGCGGCAAAAAAACGGCTGGATGCCATCCGACAGCGTGCGGATCAAGGCATACCGATGAGTGAAGCGGCTAAGGTGCAGCAAGCCGATAGCGCTGGTCATTCGATTCGATATACCGAAGAAGAATTGAATGCGAATACAGCCGGCAGCTATTTCAAAACGCAACCGACACTGTTCTCCATACTGGCCGGCGGCCTTCAGGCAGGCGAGATTAGCGGTGTCTTTGATGAAGCCATACTAGGCGAATATGTTTTTATTCAGATAACGGGACGGGAAGCATCCGGGTATAAAAGCTTTGACAAAGCCGAGAATGATGTCCGGAAAAGTTATGTAGACACGGCCTATTCAGCCTACTTAACTAAGCTCGCCGACGAAGCTAAGGTTGAAATTAACCCTAAAAACTACGATAGGATTGTGATGCAGTAATCGATCGTTCTTGAAAGCGGTCTCTGAAAAGGAATGAAAGAGCCGCTTTTTAGATAACTAAACCATGTGAGGAGGAAATGAAGTGAAGTGGAAGAATGTCAGGCTTTTCAGCATGATCCTGGTTTTGGCTATGGCGGTGGCGTGCTTCATGCCGCTGACCGGCCCATCTGTTGTCCATGCAGCGGGCACCGTGTATTATGTGGATGCTGTTAGCGGGAACGATGCGAATGCCGGTACATCCACAGGGGCGCCTTGGCAGACACTTGCCAAAGTAAACAGCATCACTTTCCAGCCGGGCGATTCGATTTTGTTCAAGTCTGGCGGCGTATGGACCGGCACGCTGTCACCGCAGGGCTCAGGCACGGCAGGCAGTCCGATCAAGATCGACAAGTACGGCACGGGCAGCAAGCCGTTGATTGCCGGTGCCGGCGCTGCGTCGACACTCTATTTTTACAATCAGGAGCAGTGGGAAATTCGAAATCTGGAGATCACCAACGATGCAGCGACCAAAGGAGTGCGTAGAGGGATCCATCTGGACGGCAGCAGCGGTACCTGGACAAATCCGAAGGTATACCAGCATTTTGTATTGGAAAATTTGGACATTCACAACGTGAAGGGCGATGTCGGCACGGACTACGCTCACAACGGCGGCATTATCGTCTGGGGGACGACTTGGGACTATCATGTTGCTGACGTGACGATCAACAACTGCAAAATCTATACGGTGGACAGTGTTGGCATCTATCTGAACGGTGCCCAAACCTCGTATTCCTCGAATCTGAAAGTGACGAATAACTTGATCTATGACGTAGCCGCCGATGGAGCTTTCGTATTAAATACGACGAACGGTCTGATCGAGAACAACGTTGTCCATGACACTCACGTAAGAGCAAGCGGTTACCATGTGCCGCTCTGGGTATTTGCGGCCAAGAACAATGTGATTCAATTCAATGAGGTTTATAATACGGCAGCAGGCGGTGACGCCATGGCCTATGATGCAGATTATAAAAGCGACGGAACGATCATTCAATATAACTACAGCCATAACAATGCTGGAGGCGGCTTCTTGGTCGTCAACGACGGCACGGTGACGAGTAATTTTAACACGAATACCGTCATTCGCTACAACGTCAGTCAGAACGACGGCGGCGCTGTGTTCAACTTCAACGGAACGCCGGATACGACGACGGTGTACAACAATACCATCTATTTGCCTAAAGCGTCGCAAGCTAAGGTCATCAACCATTCAAATTGGGGCGGGTATGCTAAGAATACGTATTTCTACAATAACATCATCTACAATTTAGGAACGGGCGGTTACACGTTTGCCACCAGCACGAACAATGTCTTCGAGCATAACGTTTTTTACGGCAACCATCCGACGACAGAGCCGGCCGATCCGTATAAAATCACGACAGATCCGCAGCTCGCTTCTCCTGGCTCCGGCGGGATCGGCAGAGATTCCTTAATCGGCTATAATCTGCTGAATACGTCTCCAGCGATTGGCACGGGGAAAGTGGTAGCGAATAATGGCGGCAGAGACTATTACGGCAATACGGTATCCGCTGCAGCCGCTCCGAATATCGGTGCGTACGGAGGACCAGGGCTCGACCCGAATAACCTTCCGCCACTGCCGACGCCGCCGGAGGACGTGAATTTGCTGAAGAATCCCGGATTTGAAACGGGGGATTTCACCTATTGGCCGAATCATTACAATGGATCCTCGATCGGCACGGTGAACGCGCATTCCGGCACGTATGCGGCGAAAGTGACGGGAGCTAACGCGGGGATCGAGCAAACCGTCGTGGGCTTATATCCGAATACAATCTATAAATTGTATGCATGGGGTGTTAGTGCGGGCGGCGGAGATGCGGTGTTTGGTGTGAAAAATTACGGTGGAACCGCCATCGATGTCCATGTGACCTCATCCACATCTTCGAGGAAAGAACTTACCTTCACGACGGGCAGCTCGAATACGAGTGCGACCATTTACCTGTACAAAGGCAGCGTCACCGGTGATGTATACTTCGACGATCTGGAATTGTACCAGTACAGTGCGGCGCCGGGCGGTACGGGACCTGTGTTTGTCGAGGGATCAAACGACGAATTCAACAACACGACGTTGACGGCACAGTGGCGGTGGATCAGAGAGAATAACGCGAAGTGGTCGTTAAGTGCGAATCCCGGCTATATGCAGATCATTGGCGAAGCGGGAGACCTGGCGGGGAGAGCGGATGCGAAAAACGTATTGCTTACCGGAGCGCCTGCAGGCGATTGGACGATCGAAACGAAGCTCGACGGCAAGCCATCCTCCCAATGGTCTCAAGGCGGATTGATTGTCTATGTGGATGATATTACGTATCTGCGTGTAACCCGGTTATACGGCAGCGGGAATCAATTCCAGTTCGACAAGCAGATCGCTGGCGTGCGCACACATACGGAGGTAGCCGATACCATCGCTTCGACAGTATCCTATCTGCGCCTTGTGAAAAGCGGTAACAGCTACAGCGCGTACTATTCCGCAGACGGTATGGCGTACACGCAGATCGGAACGGCGCAAACAGCCAGCTTGACCGATCTCAAAGTTGGTTTGCTCGCTGTTGCAGGAACGGGGCTTACAGCGAATTTTGATTATTTCCACGTCACACAGCCAGCGCTGTTCAGCGACGATTTCGAAGATGGGAACTCCACGGGCTGGACGCCAGTGAACGGTACTTGGTCAGTGGTAACGGACGGCACAAAAGTTCTTAAACAAACGAGTTCAAGTAATGAAGCCATCACCAGCACGGGGCATGCTTCGTGGACGAATTATGCTGTGAAAGCGGACATAAAGCTGAACAATAATGCGATAGACACCGGATCGGGTATTTTGGCCCGCTACGTCGACAACAACAACTTCTATATGTTCAGGCTGAATCTGCCCGGCAAAGTGCAGTTATACAAACGAGTGGGCGGAACCTTTACCCTGCTCAGCCAAGTTAGCGATTCTTCCATCACGTCCAACACCACATACACGCTGAAGCTGGAATTGAACGGATCTACGTTGACCGGGTATGTGAACGGTATAGCCAAAATCACTGTTACGGATACAACGTTTAGCAGCGGTAAAATTGGAGCAAGGTCCTATAATCAACCATTCTCGATCGACAATGTAAGTGTGACAGAAGTTCAGTAGTACATGTACGCCGGCACGAACGAACTTCAGTTACAAAAAACAACGCTTGTCCCTATCGAACCCACCGCGGGAACGATACGGGCAGGCGTTTTTGCGTTTTTCCCGAGGTAAAACAATGACTATCCCTGGTTTGATGATGACTACAACGCGGCGAGAACCCTTGTCCTGCCTGGCTTTTCAGCACCTCAGTCAAGACGTGCAGGAATGACTATGGACGGCAACGGCAGGCGTTCCCTATGATGCAGAGGTAGCAAGCAGCGCGTTACCATCATGATAGCCGACACAACAGTTTGGCAGAAAGGAAGTGCCCGTTATGCAGACGCAATCTGCGGCAGCCGCAGTTAGGCTCTCGGCCAAGCAGGAGAGAGCGATGTATCGCAAGCAGCAAATGAAACGCATGCTGCGGAATCGGTGGCTGTATCTGATGCTGCTCCCCGGCATCTTGTTTTTTCTTATTTTTAAATACATTCCCATGTATGGCGTGCTGATCGCGTTCAAAAATTACCAACCGTTCCTCGGCTTCTGGGACAGCCAATGGGTTGGTATGAAGCACTTTGATCGTTTCTTCGGCGATCCGCTGTTCTGGCGGCTACTGCGCAACACGTTCGTGCTGGCGCTGTACAACATTGTGTTCTTTTTCCCGCTGCCGATCGTCATCGCGCTTATGCTGAATGAGCTGCGCAAGGAATTCCTGAAACGGACGATTCAAACGCTGGTGTACATCCCCCACTTTATGTCCTGGGTCGTTATTGTCTCAATCGTGTATCTCTTCTTTACAACGGAAGGGGGGCTGGTGAATGAGGCGATCAAAGCGCTAGGCGGGGACAAAATTCAATTCCTGGTTAGCGCGGATTGGTTCCGGGCGTTTATTACCGCGGAAGTCATTTGGAAGGAAACCGGGTGGGGCACGATCATCTTCCTGGCTGCTCTGGCGGGGGTGGACCCGCAGCAGTATGAAGCCGCCCGCATAGACGGTGCAAGCCGCATGCAGCAAATGGTGCACGTGACGCTGCCGGCGATCCGCTCAACGATCGTGATTTTGCTCATCCTGCGCTTAGGTCATTTCCTCGACACCGGCTTCGAGCAAATCTGGCTGATGCTGAATGCGATGAACCGCGAAGTCGGCGAGGTGTTCGATACCTACGTATACTCGACGGGGATTTCGGACGGACAGTACAGCTACAGTACGGCTGTTGGTCTGTTTAAATCGGTGGTTGGTTTGGTGCTTGTCGTCGCTTCGAACTTTTTTTCCAAAAAGATGGGAGAAGAAGGCGTCGTGTAGAGGATCTACCAAGGTTCACAAAGTTAGAAAGGAGGCCATCTCATGGTCAAGGATCGCTCATTTGGCAGTCGCTTGTTCGACGTGACCAATGTGACGCTGCTGCTCATTTTCGCGCTGATCACGTTTATCCCTTTTATTTACATCATCGCTGGCTCGTTTGCGACTCAGAAGGAACTGCTGCAAAGAGGGTTTATTTTGTTCCCGACGGAGTTCTCGCTCAGCGCTTATGAATTCATCTTCTCCACGAGTACGCTGATGCGCAGTATGGGCGTTACGATTTTTATTACGGTTGCAGGTACGTTTATCAATATTGTCATGACCTGTTTAATGGCCTATCCGCTGGCTCGAAAAGATTTGGATTACCGCAGACCGATTCAAATGGCGGTTATTTTCACGATGCTGTTCAGCGGCGGCATGATCCCGACGTTTCTGGTCATCAAACAGCTTGGCATGATGGACACGTACTGGTCGCTGCTCATTCCAGGCGCGATTTCAGCGTTCAATTTGATTATTATGCGCAACTTCTTCCAGCAGCTGCCGGATGGGTTGGAGGAGTCAGCCAAAATCGACGGCTGCTCCGATCCGGGCATTTTATTCCGCATCGCGATTCCGCTGTCGTTACCGGCGATTGCAACGTTCTCGCTGTTCTACGCGGTCGGGCATTGGAACACGTTTTTCAGCGCCGTGCTGTACATCAACGATGCGGCCAAATGGCCGATTCAGGTGCTGCTGCGGCAAATTGTCATCATGTCCGACGGCGGGGGCCTCGGGGATTCGACGGCGCTGGGCGCCGATTTCGTCCAGCCGCCCGAGCAGAGCGTGAAGATGGCGGTCATTGTCATCTCGACGCTGCCGATCCTGCTGGTGTATCCGTTTTTGCAGAAGCATTTCGCCAAAGGCGTTTTGCTCGGTTCCGTTAAAGGGTAAACTGTTTCCACAGTTTCTCGATAGATGTATCATAGATAAAGGGAGGACGTAAACATGAAACATTTGAAACAACTGACAACGAGCAAGTCCATCGCACTGATTGCCGTACTGACCTTGACGGCCGGCGTAGCCGCAGGCTGCGGAGAAGGAAGCAAGGAGGCTGCCGGCACAGGCGGCACGGCAGCACCTGCGGCCGCTGCTTCAGCGACCCCGTCGGCGCCTTACAAAATGTCGATCATGCTGCCGAGCTTCAACCCGGAGCCGATGTCGACGGACGGTGAGATTTTCAAAAAGATACAAAGCGTAACCAACACGGAATTAAAGCTGAACTGGGTGCCATCGGCAACCTATACAGATAAGTTAAGTGCAACAGTCGCTTCGGGTGAGCTGCCGACGGTCATTACGGTTTTGAACCAGAAAGCGCCATTCATTATCAACTCCGTTCGTTCCGGCATGTTCTGGGAGCTCGGGCCTTATCTCAAAGATTATCCGAACCTGAGCCGGATGAATCCGATCGCCCTCAACGCGATTTCCATTGACGGCAAAGTGTACGGCATCTATCGGGAGCGCGATTTGGCACGGGACGGTGTGACGCTGCGCAAAGACTGGTTGGATAACCTTGGTCTCAAAGAGCCGAAGACGATCGATGAGTTTTACAATGTGTTGAAAGCCTTTACGAATAACGATCCGGACAAAAACGGCAAAAACGATACGATCGGCCTTGTCGAACAGCAAACGCCTGCAGGCTGGAGAGATATGCTAATCTGGCACGGCGGACCAGCGGATTGGGAATTCCGCGACGGCAAAGTGCTCCCAGCGCACATGTCGCCGGCTTACCTGGAGACTATGAAGTTCTACAAGAAGTTATATGACGAGAAGCTGATGAACCTCGACTTCGCTGTTGTCAAAGACGGCCGTCAGGTGATGAACAAAGGAACGGCCGGCGCTTGGGTGGCGAACCTGAACGATGCGAACGGCATTGAAGAGCAGGCGAAGAAGGTGGATCCGAAAGCGAAGGTGACGCTGATCGGAGCGCTGCAAGGGCCTAAGGGGCTTCGCAGTGTGGCGGGCAGCGGTTCTTACGGCATCTTCATGATTCCGAAAACAACGGTGAAAACGGAAACTGAGCTGAAAGCAATCTTGAACTATTTTGACAAGTTGTCCGATAAAGAGATGCAGAATATGCTCTACAACGGAATTGAAGGCCGTCAATATACGGTGGAAAACGGCGAATACAAGAAAACGACTGATCCGAAGCTGCTCGTCGAGTACGGCATGGGTGATTCTTCCCAGCTAGCTGTGCTGAGAGACCAGGTAACGACGTTTGGACCTGAGCTGGTTCACCAACGCGACAACGTTTGGAAAGAAAATGCAAAGATCGCGATCGAGAATCCGGTCAATGCGTTCATCTCCGATACGTACAGCGATAAAGGCAAAGAGCTTGACAAGCTGATTGAAGATGCGAGAACGAAATTCATCATGGGCTCGATTGATGAGAACGGCTGGAACAAAGTGCTTGATCAGTGGCAGCAGCAGGGCGGCAGCAAAGTGATTGACGAGTATACCGCCGAGTACAACAAAGCCGTCAAGAAATAACAATCGCTGTCAGGGTCTGTGTTCGCCCCCATGACGCAGACCCTTTTTGGTATACTGGAAGCATGACATAAACCTAGATTAACCTGACGAAGGAGACAACCGGGGCATGAAGTCACATTCCTATTTACGCAAATTAATCGTGCTGACGCTCGTAGTGGGGGCTTTTCCCGTACTGATTCTGGGGTGGTACTCCTATACATATTCCTCTCATACGGTGCTGGAAAAGGTGAACGAGAGCAACGCACAGATTTTGCGGCAGACGCAGCTGCGTGTTGAGCAGACGCTCAAGACGATCGACTACACGGCGTCACAGATGCTCAATACACCGCTGGTGGCGGGAGCGATCGGCAAACGGCTTACGATCATGGATACGGATATGATCAACGATCTCTACGATAATTTGCTCGGGATTCAGACATTCGAGCTGGGGATCAGGGACGTGTTCCTGTTCAGTCTGGAGAACGACTGGCTGATCAGCAATTCGGGCTTTAACGAGGACAGTCAGGTCAAAATGAAAGAGCTGCTGCGCGGCTTTACGACCATGCAGCCCGGTTCCAAGTGGGTCAGTCTCGATCTTTCCGGTCGCTACGATACGGAGTCGCCGATTGTGAGCAATAATTATACGATCATGAATGTGAAAAAATGGCCGATCAATTCCCAGAATCCCCAGGGACTTATGGCGATTCTGCTGTCGGGGAAGGAAACGAACAACCTGATCGATCTGGAAGATGCCGATATGGGGCAGATTTACATCGTAGATGAGACAAGTAAGCTTGTCGCTCACCAGAATCGTTCGCTGATCGGCAAGGATCTGTCGCAAGAGGAGTTTATGGGGCGAATTGTCGCCTCACAGGAAGCGACGGGGCTGTTCAAGGCGAAGGTGGGAGAAGACGACATGTCGGTCTCCTACCGGAAATCGACGTATAACGGCTGGACGTATGTGTCGGTGCTGCCGATCAGCGAAATGACGCAGCGGGCCAAAAGCATTGCCTGGACATCGCTCTGGGTCAGCTTGATCGCGCTGTGCACGTCGATTGTGATTGCCGTCTTGGGGACGCGCAGCGTGTATAGGCCTGTCCGCAGCATCTACCGCTCGCTGGCCGGCGCGAAAACGTCGCGCGAAGCAAAGGACGAATTCGGCGTTATCTCCGAAGGCATTCAATCGCTGCTCTCGACGCAGTCGCGGATGCAGTTTCAACTGGAAGGCCAACAGGCGCACATGACCGAGCTGCTCGTCCGCAAAATGGTCACCGGCGAAGCCAAATCGTCGGAGATCCAGGAGCGGCTGCAGTACTACGGCTATACGCTCGAGTGGGATCGCATGCGGGTGCTTCTGTTCCAAATCGACGATCTGACGGAGAGTCGGTTCGACGAGAAGGATCGAGACTTGCTGCTCTATGCCATCGGCAACATGGTGTCGGAGCTGGTACCGAGCGAGTCGCGGCTGGCGCCGATCATTTTTCAGGATGCGGTGCTGCTCATTACCGGCGCGCAAGCCGTCTCCGAAGAAGCGTTCAAGGAGCGGGTGTACGACATGGCGGCTTCCGTGCAGGAGGAGGTCAAGCGGTATTTGTCCGTGGAGGCCAGCGTCGGCATCTCCCGCAGCTTTACGCAGTGGATGGAAGCGGAGCAGGGGTACGCAGAGTGCGTAGCGGCGCTGAAATACCGGGTGCAGCTCGGGCGCGAAGCCGTCTTGTTCAGTGAGGATGTGCAGCCGAAAAAAAGCAAAGACATGGCGTACCCGAAGGAGTCCGCTGCGCAGGTCATCGACGCGATTCAGTCGTCCGATAAGGCGCGGGCGCGGGAGGCATTGACCGATTTTATCGACAACGCCTCGAAGTCGGCTGAGCATCATAACGATTACCAGCTGTCGCTCGTTCGGCTGCTCGTGGATCTGATTCGTCTGCTGCAGGATGCCGGCATTTCGCTGTACGCGCTGAACCAGCGGGAGCGGACGCTCTTCGACGAGCTGTTGCATCTACACGCTGCGCGCGACATCGAGGCCTGGTTCTACGAGCGGATCGTAGAGCCGAGCATCGGTCTGCTCGAGGAACGGCGGGATACGCAGTTCCGGACGATCTCGGACGAGGTGAAGCGGCTGATCGAGGAAGCGTTCGACACGGATTTGACGCTGGAAAAATGCGCTGCGCGCATTAACTACCACCCGCAATACATCTCGCGCGTGTTTCGTCAGGAGACCGGCATTAACTTTGCCGAGTATTTGGCGCAATACCGGCTAGGCGTCGCCAAGCGCTGGTTGCGGGAGACGAACATGACGGTGACGGACATCGCGGAGAAGCTGAACTACAACAATCCGGCGAATTTCATCCGCTATTTCCGCAAAATGGAGGGCATTACGCCGGGGCAATATCGGGAGAAGCCGGAGAGGTAGATGAGATGGCTGGGAGCTCGAATGAGGGGCTGAATAAGGTTCCCTTTGTCGAGGCGTGGGTGAGGGAAGATTGGTGGGCGCAGGCGAATGACTGTGATTAGGGTAAGTGCTTAGGTACCTGTCGAGGTGAACGGGCTAGTTCCTGCGAAAAAGCAGGAATTTTCCGCAAAAGTGGCGTTTTCAGCGAAATTCCTGCGAGAAAGCAGTTTTTGGGGCTGAGCGTGCTTCAGAAGCGGGTGTTTGTCGGAAAAGCCTGCAGAATTGCAGGCTCTTCATAGAATCAGGAGGGTAACGAGGAAGATCCCTGCTTATTTGCAGGTTTTGATGCCTCTCGGCCACGCAACGCACACTCATTGGCGAGAATCAAAATCCCCTATAGTTGCAGGTAGTGGGCTGTGAAGCTGAATAAGAAGTTGCGAAAGCGCTTCCCATATGGAGGAAGGCGTTCGTAGGCACGGCGGTTTTGCATAATAACCAACTATACGTATGTGAAAAGGAGGTTTTGGAGTGTTAAGAAAACGATGGATAAGCATGCTTCTGCTTCTGGTGATGTTGGTTCCAGCTAGCTGGATACAGGCTGCTGGCCCCTCAACGGCGTTGACGGCGATCCCGTCCAAGCAGCAGGGTGATGCCGTCTTGATCCAAGGGACGACGAGCTTGCAGCACGTCATCGTGCAGGTGTTCAGGCCGAACGGCACACTGCTGATCATGGATCAACTGGCCAAAGGCGAGCTGCTGTCGGGAATGGTGGTGACGCTGCCGTCCGATACGCCGACGGGGAGCTATACCGTGAAGGCAGGCGAGGGTGACGATTATGCAGCGATTACGTTTGAGGTTGCGGCAAAAGGGGATGGGGGCTCCGATCCGGGGACGGATCCGGGGACAGACCCGGGAACAGATCCTGGAACCGACCCAGGAACGGATCCAGGGACAGACCCGGGAACGGACCCCGGGACAGATTCGGGAACGGATCCGGGCGACAACTCCGGCCCCGGCACTGGGGACGGCACTGCTGCTGGCGATGCGACACTGAAGCTCGCAACTGCGAGCTCGCCCGATGCAGCAGGCGTTGCGAAAGCCGCCGCCACGCAAGCGGCGATCGAGCAAGCGCTCGCAGGAGCGCCGGGAGGCACGCTGACACTCGACTTCCCGAAAGTCGAGGGCGCACGCGCCTATGAAGCGGCCCTGCCGGCGCCGCTGCTGACCGAAGGCAGCGCAGCACGCCAGCTGGCGCTGCAAACCGAGTTCGGCACGATCACGCTGCCGAATGATATGTTCACACACGGAGAAACGGCCGGGAAGACGAACGTGTCCGTTATGGTGAAGCAGGTCGGTACGGACGGCTTCTCCGACGACGTCAAAACGGCGATCGGCGATCGGCCGGTTATCGATATTACTATCATGCTGGATGGCAAAGCCGCCGCATGGAACAACCCCAAGGCGCCGGTGCACGTGGCGATTCCTTACCAGCCGACGCAGGTGGAGCGGAGTCAGCCGGACGGCATCACGGTCTGGTACATCAACGACAGCGGACAGCCAACGCCAGTAACGAGTGGCCGCTACGATGAGAGTACGGGAACGGTCACGTTCTCGACGACGCATTTTAGCAGCTATGCGGTTGTCTACGTCGTGAAGTCGTTCAGCGACCTTACCGGCTACAGCTGGGCGCAGAAGCAGATCGAAGCGCTCGCCGCCAAAGGCATCATCGCTGGCACCTCCGAGACCACGTTCTCGCCGGGAACGGCGATTAAGCGCGCCGATTTCATCCTCCTGCTCATGCGGACGCTGGGCTTCCCTGCGCAGTCGTCGCAAGGCTTCATCGATGTGCCTGCCAGCACCTACTACGCCGATGCGATTCAAACGGCGCGGGCGCTCGGCATCACCGACGGAACCGGCGCTAACCGCTTCGAGCCCGAGACAACCATTTCCAGGCAGGAAATGATGACGCTTACAGCGCGGGCGCTGCAAGCCGCAGGCCAACTGCCTGCTGTCACGACCCAATCATCGTTGGCCGGATTCAAAGACGCCGGCGACGTGGCCAGCTACGCCCAAGCCAGTATCAGCGCCTTGATCCGCCTGGGCATCATCGAGGGCGACGGCAGCTTCCTGAGGCCGCTGGCCAGTACGAGCCGCGCGGAAACAGCCGTACTGCTCTACCGTATCTATCAATCTTCGGGAGGGAACTAAGAATGGGAATCCAACCAGCCTCGCGCGTGCGAGGCTTCAAAAAACAGATTGCGGCGCTGACAGCCGCCTTCCTGATCGCATCTACCGCTGCCGTGCTCACGCCGCCGCAAGCTGCGCATGCCGCAGGCGCCACATTCGAAGCAGACTACGCGGTCTCCGAAGGGCCGCTCGTCCGCACGGAGCAATTTAACAACACGAACTACACGCCGCTGCCCGTTCATGTCGTAGATGAACTGAAAGGGCTGAAGACGAAAGTCGTCCGCGATTTTGTCAAAATCAACTGGTACTACAACAAGGACAACGCGAACAGCGACTACCTGGCCTATTCCATCGACGATCCGCGGAATGCCGACAATCCGGACCTGCTGAGTGCGCGCAAAGAGACGTACGACTTCATGTCGCAGTTCTCGGATTCCTTGCTGATCTCATTGGCGTACTCGTACGGCGGTGACGCGAACCCCGGCAAGAACCGCCTGCTGGCTGGCGAAACGACGATGAATTGGCCGGAATTCGATAAGGCGATGAAGAAGATTATTTTGACCTTGAAGGAAAAAAATCCGGAACTCGAATACATCGAGGTCGGCAATGAGCCGAACCTGGAGCCGGCGTTTTATGGACATACGAAAGACGATATTCCAGGCTATATGCGCATGTATGAAGGGATGTCCGAAGCGGTCAAATGGGTGAATACCCAGGGGCTTGCAGGGCAGCCGGTAAAGGTTGGAGGACCGGTGTTATCCGGCTACAACTTTGAGAAGCAGAAGCAGTTCGTGGACATCGCGTATGCGAAGGGGTATCAGGTGGATTTTGTGTCTTGGCATCGTTATCAAGAGGATGTGCGGATGAACGAGACGCAGGAAATCGAGATGAAAACGTACCTGCACCAGTTCTATCCGAACGCGACGACGATTGTGAGCGAGTATGGCTGGAAAGGCGGCGGCGGTCTCAGCGATCCGACCAATAACGTGGGCCTCTCGAAGCAGGCGGCATTTATGACGGATGCGGCGTACTTTTTTGCACGCGGCGGTACCGACATTCCGATGAACTGGGTGGCGGTGCACACGCTGAACGCCTATTTCAAAAACCAGTTCGATGTCGACTACGCGCTGAGCAGCGGGGATACGACGAATTGGCAATCTTTTACCAACAGCGACCCGAAATCCCTGCAATACTTGAATTTAAGAGGCTGGCGCGAATCCGCGTCCACGTCGAAGCCGATGAAGATCAAAGAAATCCGCTTCTTCGACAGCAGCAATAACCCGATTCCGATTCCGAATACGGCGGGTGATCCCGCGATTGCAGCTGTGACTGATGGAGATGAGGCTACGCAGTTCACGCAATCCGATTACTGGACGTGGCTGAAGTTCGATCTGGGGCCTAACGCTCCGGCGATCGCCCGTGTCGACATCCTGTGGGGCAATGCGGACATCAATACGTTCCAACTGATTGGCACTGCCGATAAACTTCACTATTATGAGGTGCTTGGCCACACGTTCTTCACGCCGTACTTCAACACCATGCGCATGTTCGGTCAGCTGGGGGATACGCGCATTCACACGAGCGGCGGCAGCACGGACATTTACGGCACGCGCATGCTGGCGACGAAGAACAGCGATACGAAAGCGACGATGATGGTGTGGAACAAGCAAGGCGACGGCAGCGCGTCCGCGAATGTCGAAATTCAGGTGAAAAACCTGCCTGCCGGCTTCCAAGGCAAAAGCGTGCGCTACAAAAAAGTGCTCGTCGACGAAACGCACAGCAATTATGCTTACAACAAAATCGATGATCTGCAAATTGTGGATGAGGGCATTGTAAACGTTACAGACAGTCTCACACTCAGCCAGACACTGGAGAAAAACGCGGTGATGCTGATCGAGCTGGAAGCCGTGGATCCGAGCATTAAGAACATTGTATCTGCGGGCAAAACAGTAACCGTATCCTCCGGCATGACCGGCGGCGCCAACCTGGTGGATGGCAACGCGGCGACGGCAGCCTTAGCTTCAACGAACGCTTATCCGCAAACGGTTCAGGTCGATCTGGGCAAAGCCTATTCCCTTGCGGGCATGGGCATCGAATGGACGAGCAGCGCGACAAGAGGCTACAAATACACAATCGAGACGAGCCTGGATGGCGTGACGTACACGCCAGTCGTCGACAAGAGCTCTGATCCTTCCTACGTTCCGCAGGTTGGCAACAGCCTGGAATGGTTCAATGAGAAAGCCCGCTACGTCAAGCTTACGGTGACGGGCTCCACTTACGATGGACCGCTGTCCATCAATGAAGTGAAGGTTTTTGCGGAAGCCATGTACAAAAACGGCTTCGAATCTGTCGCCGACCGAGATACCTCCAGTTGGGTGATGACGGGCTACAGCAGCGCCTCTACGCCATGGACGTTCGCGACAGACAGCGTAACGAACAATACGTACGCGATTCCGGTGAGCACATATCCGTCCACGCCAAGTTTTGCGATTTTCGGAGACGATCTCAAAGATTACGGGGTTGAAGCTCGCGTAAAGGTGGCGGACAGCTCCTACACCGGCAATGTGCAGATGGGCTTGCTGGCAAGAGCGAGCACGTACAACAGCCAGTATTATTTCAAATTGCAGCGGACCAGCACGCAGAATCAAGCGATCCTGGAAAAACGGATCAGCGGCACGACGACGGTGCTCGGCACGTATGATTTACCTGCACCGATCGATTCGTCAACATGGTATAAGCTCAATCTGGAAGCGGCAGGCTCAACGATCAAAGCCTTCGTCGACGGCGTACAGGTCCTCGAAGTAACGGATGCAAGCCGCACCTCCGGCAAAATCGGGCTGCGCAGCCATGAAGCTTTGGCGATTTTCGACGATGTGAAGGTGTATCCGCTCGTACCGAAGCTGGGCGGTATCCAGGTGGATGGCGTTCCGATCAATGGCTTCGATCCAGGGATTAACAGCTATACCGTGCTTGTGCCGATGACGACCAACACCGTCACCGTAACGGGCTCCGCTTATGGAACCGGCAGCATCGTAGTTGCTCCCGCCTCCGGTCAAGTGACCTTCGATACGGTCGGACAAGAGAAGACCTACACCCTTGCTGCGCTATCCAGCGAAGGCAACGGTGCGAACTATTACACGGTACGGCTCAAGCAAGCGAGCGCCGATACGTCGCTCAGCTCCTTAAGGCTTTCGCTGGTCACTGACCCGCTGACGCCGCCGGGCCAAATGCCGGCCTCCAGCATTACCCTTGTGCCGGGACAGACGGATTACACGATCCATGTGCCGTCCAGAACAAAATATGTGAAAGTGGCAGAAGCGGTTGCGACAGCAAGCAACGTAGCGACGGTTAACATCACCGACGGCGTTATGTCGAACGGGACTGGAACGGCGACCGTCACCGTCACCTCGGAAGCGGGAACATCCGCCGTCTACACGCTCCATCTTGTAGCGAACGCTGAAGCGCCAATCGGGGCGGTGCTCTACCAAGAGGATTTTGAAAACGGCAGCTTTAACGCCGACAGTGTTACAGGCTGGAACAACGGCGCCACACCGAATGCAGCCGCTTCGCATCTGCGCGTGGTGACGGAGGATCAGGGGCAGGTGCTTGAAAAATATACCACAACGAGCATGGCCTTCACCGTCGGCCAAAGCGACTGGACGAATTACGATGTCCGCGCCAGAGTGAAGGCGCAGGTCGGCACGGCGCTGCCGGGCATCATTGCCCGCGCGTCCGATGACGGCAAAAACTTCTATATGCTGCGCATCCATAACGGCACCAACGGCCTGCCGGGCGGCAGCACGGGCTATATCGCGCTCGGTCGCGTCGTCAATGGCAGCCTCAAAGAGCTCGACAGCAAAAAAATCCCGTACCCCTACATTGTCGGGAATTGGTATCAACTGCGACTGGTTGTCGACGGCAACCGGATCAAGGGCTACGTCGATGACAATCTCATTTTCGACGAGATCGACAACGGCACGCTCTTCTCGGGCAATCCGCCTGCGCTGACGAAAGGCAAATCCGGGATTCGCGTGGCGAACCAGCTTGCGAGAATCGATGATTTCCTAGTAACGGAAATCTCGGACGTCGTCGTACCTCCGGTCGATCCTCCGGTGGAACAGCCCGCTTTTACCCTGCAAGGCACGCTTAGCAGAACAGGCGGGCTGACCGCGAACGTGACGGTGAATCGCACGGCTGGCGCCGCGGATCATGCGGGTTCGGAAATTGTGTTCTTCCAACTGCTCAAAGGCACGACACCCGTTGCTTATACGGCAGTAGAGAGCGATCTCACTGGGGGACAACAGGCAGCCGGGCACTTCGATGTGACTGATCCCGACAACGCGGATTATCACGTTCGTGTGTTTGTGGTCAGCGATTGGAGCGCTTTGAATGACAGCTTACCGGCAGCGTTATCCAACAAGATAGATCTTCCATAAGACGTTAGTATACAGGCTGTAATCCAACCGAATAGGTCGCGATTGCAGCCTGTTTTTGTTTTAAATTCTAACCAAACAGAAGGGGAGTTGACAGGTATGAAGAAGAGACGGCAATGGATGACGAAACAAGGGATGGGGGCTTTGTTATGTGCAATATGGATAGCGGTTTCAGGTTCCACCGTGGCCGCAGCAGCCGACACAATCACCCTAACCAAAGCAACCACCTACCAAACGATCGACGGCTTCGGCGCCGCGGCCAACAAGCCTGTCTACGACCTTCAGCATAAAATGAGCGCGGCGAATCAATCGGCGATTCTGGATAAGCTTTTTCTGAACAGCGGCTCGAATGCGGGGCTCACGATAATTCGGTGGGAAATCAATCCGTTCAAGCTGAGCGAGGATCCTTCAGGCGTTGAAATTTCCTACTGTGGGTGGAATAACTGTACGGAAGACTGGACCACGGATGCGCACCAACGTTGGTTTGCCGACCAAGCGTTAGCTCGCTATAGCCCCATGCAGTTCTATGCGGTTCCCTGGAGCCCGCCGTCCTGGATGAAGGACTCGGCTTCGGTGAAAGGCGGCCACCTGCTCGCCGGGAAGTATCCGAATTTCGCGAGCTATGTGGCGAGATGGGTGGAGAAGTACAGGAACGATTTCGGCTATAACATCAAATGGCTGAGCATTCAGAACGAAGCGGATTATGAAAATACATCCTGGGCATCCGCGCGTTATTTTAACGCTGAAATGGACAGTGTGATCGGCGAGGTCGATGCCGCACTTACCGCCAAAGGGATTCGCTCGCAGGTGAAGCTGACGGCCCCGGAAGCGACATCGGAGAATGTGGCGATGAATTTCTTGAACAACATGCCGACGAACAAGAGCCTTGTCGACTATATCGCCTATCACAATTACGGCAACAATAACAGCAGCCTGTACGCGGAGACGAAGCCCAAATTAATGACGGAATACAATTTTAAAGATGAAACCAACAACCTCTGGAACCCCGGGAATACGACCTATGATAACCAGCAAGCAGTCGATCTCGCGGTCAAAATTCAGCGGGCGCTGACGACCGGCGACGCCAACGCGGCCAGAGGCTTCTTCTACTGGTGGAGCGTCGGCAGCAACGAATCGTTAGCCCAACAATTAATTAATATGGATACAACGAACAACATCTATACAGTTAGCAAAGTGTTGTATGCGATGGGCAACTTCAGCCGAGTGATTAGACCGGGCTATGTGCGCATCGCGGCGTCCTCCAGCAACCCTTCGCTGCTTGTGCTGGGTACCAAAATCAACTCCACCGGCAAGGCGCAGCTCGTTGTCATCAATACGTCTTCGTCCGATATTACGGCGACCGTTAACGGCTTCTCCACGACTTCGACCGCAGCATCCAAGCTGAAAACGAGCGTGACCGACAACCTCGCGAATATGACGGATGTGACGCTTTCCGGCGGCACTTTTACGCAAACGTTTTCAGCGAAGTCCATTTATTCCTTTTCCGAAAAGTAAGGCCAGCCAGTGAAATTTTTTTGACCAACTGTTGAAAATTTAATGTTATTTTCAGGTTTCTCATGCACAAGAGGAGTAGAATGGGGTCAGACCTTCAAATTCGGAGTCAAGATAGGAGTGGTTTGTTGTGAAAACATTGAAAAGCTTTTTTCAAGGATTCCTGTTTGCCTTCGTCTCGATTGGGGCTCTGCCGTTTCTCCTCGTGAAGGCATGTCTGGAGCAATTATATTGATGATCTCATTCATTTGAGCCAGGAAGCAGCTTGATGCTGCTTCTTTTTTTTGCGCTCCACACCCCCGCGGCTGGCAAATTGTTCGTTGTATATCTCCTCGGCAAGGGCCATATACTTGTAAGAGGAGGATGCGACAGACGGAAGGAGCGAGGATATGGTGGAGCTGTTTGGAGTGGCATTTTCTCATGGAGACGATGCGGAGGATCAGTCGCTATTCTTGCAGGTGCAGCAAGGATTGCAGCTTTTACATATGAGTGAAGCGCAGGTAAAAGCAGATTTCGCACGATATCCTGAGCATGGCATCATTCGCGTGGAAGCCGAGATGCTGGAGCAGGATGTGGATATGCCCTGGCTGTTGGTGCGGGTGAAAGAGGCGCTCTCCGAAGCGCTTGCGGGGTATATTGTGGCGGACAAGGAGCCGGCTATTTTACGTCATTTGATTATAAAAGAGTTTAATTACGATAAAACCGCCGATGTGGAGGCGATCGAGGGCTACTGCCAGCAGTCGCTGCAATCGGAATGCGGCGTTGACGACGGACTCTTGACCATGAACAGCTCACCGAGCAAGCAGCGTCGTAAAGGCATGCTGAAAGAACTGTTATCGCATATGCTCGGCGAACATCCAGTGCTGAATCTGGACGGTTTTCTCGCATTTCGCATTCAGGAATATAGGGAGGAACTGCGGGAAATCGTGGAGTATGCCATCGATGAATTCATGATGGATCGCCAGTATCAGGAGTTTATTTCACTCCTTCAATATTTTGTCTATATCCAGGAAGCCAAGATTCCTGCGGTCCATCTGATCCACAAGGGCGGGCATGAGTTTGTCATTTTGAATGATAAAATGGAGCCAATCGATGCCAGCGATCTGGATACGACGCTGCGCATGGAGGTGCTCGAGAAAGACATCAACTTTGAGGATATGATCGTGTCCACGCTAATTTCCGTTTCGCCGGCGAATATTTACATTCACACGCGCGATGCCGATCTGACGATTATCAAGACGATTCGGCAAATTTTTGAAGACCGGACTTCGGTATGCGCCTATTGCCGGACCTGTGATCTATATCTCGGTGAAGCCAAGAAGCACGATCAGCTGTCCCCTTGACCTTGCTGCCCCGTCTGATTATAATAAGGGACGAAGGCGTTACAACAAAGACATGAACGTTCTGCAAGATCTGCTCAGAGAGAGAAGCCAAGGCTGCAAGCTTCTTCAGCGAATCAGAACCGTTTACCCCTTTGGAGCCGTGTTGTGGAATTCGTTTCTCCAGCTAGAACGTTACTATACAACACCGGAGTCATTCCCGTTATCGAATGCTGATGAGGATTAGTCCTATTGTCTATAATAGCGATAATCGAACTAGGGTGGAACCACGAGCCGAGCGCACTCGTCCCTTACCGGGATGAGTGTGCTTTTTTGCGTTCAATTTATTTCATAGGAGGAACCGAAGATGGTTGTACAAGTGAAGTTACCGGATGGAGCAATAAGAGAATATGCCGTTGGAACAACAATTGAACAAGTGGCGGAATCGATCTCAAGCGGCCTCAAGAAAAATGCTGTGGGCGGCAAAGTGAACGGTAAATCCGTTGATTTGTCTTATGCCTTGGAGCAGGATGCAGATGTGGAGATTCTGACGCTGGACAGCGAAGCGGGACTCGAAATGTACCGTCACAGCACAGCGCACTTGATGGCGCAAGCGATCAAACGCATTTACGGCGAAAAAACCGTGAAGCTCGGCATCGGTCCTGTCATCGAGGACGGCTTCTATTATGACATCGATCTGGATACACCGCTGAATCCTGAAGATTTGGTGCGCATTGAGAAAGAGATGGAACGCATTGTCGGCGAAAATCTGGCGATTACCCGTCGCGTCGTCTCCCGCGAGGAAGCAATCCGCATTTTCACGGAGCTTGGCGATCCTTTCAAGCTGGAACTCATTCGCGATTTGCCGGAAGATGCTGTCTTGACTATTTACGATCAAGGCGAATTTTTCGACCTGTGCCGCGGGCCGCACTTGCCGTCCACCGGCCGCATTAAAGCGTTCAAGCTGCTTAGCGTAGCGGGAGCTTACTGGCGCGGCGACGCGAAGAACAAGATGCTGCAGCGCATCTACGGCACCGCGTTCCCGAAAAAAGCGCAGTTGGACGAGCACCTGCACTTGCTGGAAGAGGCCAAGAAGCGCGATCACCGCAAGCTCGGCCGCGAGCTGAAAGTGTTCGGCTTCTCCCGCGAAGTCGGCCAAGGCTTGCCGCTGTGGCTGCCGAACGGCGCCAAAATCAGACGCACGATGGAACGTTATATCGTCGACCTGGAAGAGCGTCTGGGCTACGATCATGTCTACACACCGGTGCTTGCGAACGTAGAGCTGTACAAAACTTCCGGCCACTGGGAGCACTATCACGAGGATATGTTCCCGAAAATGGTCATGGACAACGAGGAACTCGTGCTCCGTCCGATGAACTGTCCGCATCACATGATGGTATATAAGAGTGAAATGCGCAGTTACCGCGATCTGCCGGTGCGTATCGCCGAGCTTGGCACGATGCACCGCTACGAAATGTCGGGTGCTTTGACCGGCCTTCACCGCGTGCGTGCGATGACGCTGAATGACGCGCACATTTTCTGCCGTCTGGATCAGATCAAAGAAGAGTTCGCTCGTGTCGTGAATCTGATACGTCAAGTGTATGCAGACTTCGGGATCACCGATTACCGTTTCCGTCTTTCGTACCGGGACCCTAACGATAAAGAGAAGTACTTCCAGGACGATCAAATGTGGGAAACTGCGCAGCGCATGCTTCGCGAAGTTGTTGAGGAGCTGGGCTTGCCATTTTTCGAGGCGGAAGGCGAAGCGGCATTTTACGGCCCTAAACTGGACGTTCAGATCAAGACTGCATTGAAAAAAGAAGAAACCCTGTCGACTGCGCAGATCGACTTCCTGCTGCCTGAGCGCTTCCAGCTCGAGTACACAGGTGAAGACGGTCAGAAGCATCGTCCGGTCGTTATCCACCGCGGCATCATCTCGACTATGGAGCGCATGACGGCGTTCCTGCTTGAGAATTTCGCGGGCGCGCTGCCAACTTGGTTAATGCCGGTGCAGGCGAAGGTCATTCCGGTTTCCCCGGCCTTCGAGGAATACTCGACACAAGTGACCGAGAAGCTGCGTGAGGCGGGCATCCGCGTTGAAGCGGACAACCGGAACGAGAAGCTCGGCTACAAGATTCGTGAGGCGCAGCTGGAGAAAATTCCGTTTATGCTCGTCGTCGGCGAGAACGAAGTGACGAATGAAAGCCTGTCGATCCGCAAACGCGGACAAGGCGATTTGGGCACCCACCCGGTTAGCGAAGTTATTGCGATGATTACCGAAGAAATCGCGAAAAAAATATAGAAACGAAAGGCCGGAGCACGCGTCGATACGCGGTTTCGGTCTTTTTTTGCAGCATAAAAGCCTACTGAATCCTCTTCCCGTCCATGCATATTCCTGACATTTGAGGACACGCTATATCGTGAGTCTATATATGGAGGTTTAATGATGGCAAGAAATGGACATCCTACGAAAGTAGGGGGAGGCTTTGAACAATGATGATTACGAGATCTCCGCATCAATCGAAATGGCTGCTTGCTTGGGTGCTGGTTACCTTGCTGGTTGTGCTGTTCGGGGAAGAGGCAGGTCACACAGGTTACGCTGTTAATCCAACCATTACTCATAGAGAAGCTCAGCCAGGTCTGGCAGCAGCTGCGCCTGCGGCGATTCCAGTCGCCCAGGAACACCGGCAGCAAGCAAGCTATCGCTACGTACCGCGGCTCGACACCGATTTATCGAAATACACGTCCGTTGAAGTGACGGCGACCGGTTATTTTGCAGGGAAGGAATCGACAGGCAAAACGCCGGGGCATCCCGAGTACGGCATTACCTACTCCGGGGTTAAAGTGGTTCGGGACGACCAGGCCCTCTCCACGATCGCGGCGGATACCAAGGTGTTTCCGCTTGGCACGGTGCTCTTCATTCCGGGTTACGGCTACGGCGTTGTGGCCGACACCGGCAGTGCCATCAAGGGCAAGAAAATCGACCTTTATTTCGACACAAAGGCACAGGTTTACAAGGAGTGGGGCAAAAAGACCGTGAAAGTGTTCATCGTCAAGAAAGGCGACGGCAAGGTCACGGAAACGATTTGGAATCAGCTTAAGGATGAGATTCTCGCTCCGCGGAAGACGCTGTAACGTTTAAATTTGTTTTCGCCAAACTCATAATCTTTTCTCTCCTGGGGAACTATATGTTTACAGGAGGTGATTGACCATGGCAAAGAACAAAAACAACAACAACAACAACAAGCAAGCAGCTCAGGACGTTGAATTCGCTGCTGAAACAGCGGTACCTAGCAGACAACAGCAAAACAACAACAACGCGCAAAACCAAAATAAATAACGAAGAAACAGCGGAGATCCAAGCGGATCTCCGTTTTTATTTCTTTTCAAGGGTTACGGATTCCGATATAATATAACAAAATATAACAAATCGTTTCCTGTTGGAGGGAGTTCGAAATCATGCGCTCAGAATCGAAACAGAAAGCTTGGCTTGCAGGTTTGTTCGTCGTGGGAATTGCCGCAATTGTAATCGCTTTATTTTTGGATTCCAAGCTTGTGGATGTCATTGGCTTTGTTGTGCTGTTAGCGGCTGGCGTAGGGGCCTGGATGAGCTGGAGAAGCGCTGTACGCATGGAACTGAACGAGAACAACACGGAAGATCAGATTCGGACGTTTATTCAAGAATCGCAGGTCGTTGCCGATCGTTTGGCTGCCGCCGTGGAAGAAGTAAATCGCTCCATTAGCCACCTGTCGCAAATCGCCGACGCTTCGATTCAAAGCGAGGAAGAACTGCAAGCGAGAAGCAAGCACGCAGCGGGGCAGCTGCAAGAGGCGTTCGCGGCCATTCAGCAGGTAGCTGCTGCAGCCGACCAGATTCTTGATTCCTCCTTGCATATGCACCGCGAGAGCGAGCAGACGAAGGATACCGTCGTAGACGTATGCCGTTCGCTCAATGCAACAGACGAAGTGATGAACAATTTACATACGAACAACGATTCGATGCAGGAGAAGATTAAAGATTTGACGGCGCATACGTCGAAAATCGAGGAGATCAACACGTTTATTACCGAAGTTGTCGCTCAGACCTCGCTGCTGGCGCTGAACGCCTCCATCGAAGCGGCACGGGCCGGCGAGCAAGGACGCGGCTTCTCCGTCGTGGCGCAGGAAATTAAGAAGCTCGCGGCGCAGAGCCACGAGGCGGTGCAAAGCTCCTCCGAGCTGCTATCCGCTATCGAGCAGGGCGTCGCGCAGGTCGTGTCTGCGGTGGAGCTCGAGAAAGCGTCCGTTATTTCCGGCATCGAAGAAATGAAAATCATGAAGGGCAAGATCGACACGATCTTCTCGCTCATTTTGAATGTGAATAGTCTGGTGGCCAGCACGACAAGCTCGACCGAGCATCAATCCTCGCTCGTGATCGGGACGCGGACGTCGCTTGGGGGCGTCGTCGATCTCATGAATGAGACGATGTCGAGCGTGGAGCATGCGCTGACGCAAATGAAGCAGCAGCGCCACGAAGTGTCCGGCCTTCAACTTGTGAATCATAACCTCGCCAAGTCGTCGACCGAGCTGATTCAGGCGATTGGAGCAGTCGGCTTGCGGCAGAAGCAGGGAACGGTGAATGCGAACGTGCAAGAGATGAAGCAGCTGCTGAATGGACTTGTGCTGCAAGCTGACATTCTGTCACTGCTGGAGGACAAGCATGCGGCACAGTTAAGCGGTGTGCTTCGCAAGACGACGGGCATTGAGGCGATCTGGTCCAACCGTGCAGACGGCACGTTTATTTTCTCTCAACCGGAAGCGGGGCTTGTGAATGCGAAAGGCCGCGACTGGTGGAAGCGCGCCATGGAAGGCGAGTTGTTCGTTTCTCCTGAGTACGTGTCAGCTATTACGAAAAAGCCGTGCATAACGATCTCCAGAGCGATCAAAGATGACATGGGCAAAGCGGTAGGCGTCGTTGGTATCGATTTGGTTGTAAATTAATAGTTCTCAAACCGGCCTCTTTGGTGTAAAATAAGATTACTGTGATAATTCTTGACACGAAGAGGTAGGTGATCGTTCATGATAAGCGCATTACGTTCGGACGGAAGGCCGCACCCGGCACCGCGCAAAGCGGCTGAGGTGTTTCCTTTCTTGGAAGCTTATATTCAGCGTAAAGAGCAGCAAGCTCTGGAAATTGAGCAAGTTGTTGAACGATATGAGAGAAAACGGATGAAAGAAGAACGGGCGTATCAGTCGATGTCATCTTTTCGGCGTCTACTGTCAGGGAAAAAGCCGGATCACCATCTGGCTGTCGAGTACATCCATTATGTGAAAAAGCCGATGGAGCAGGTGCGCAAGCTGCGGGCGGAGATTGAACGGGCTCGGCAGATCATGCTGGAGACAAAACCGGGCGATGACATCGCGATTCCGGACGATTTGAACGAGATTTTCTCATAAGTAACATAGGGATGAAGGGATTGCTTGTGGAGGTCATGTGAGGACCTGCGGGAGCGATCCCTTTTTTTGCGGTGTGTGCCGCCCAACGTGCAAAAAAGCCTGGCGATTCCTCGCCAGGCTTTCTTCTCGATACTTGCTGCGGTGACCTCTCAATTCTTCTTCAAATGCTGCAGGTCGATGAACCCGTCTTCCTGGCTGTAAGCCGGTACGCCGTGGGTACCGACGTCCAGGCCGACCAGTTCCTCGTCCCGCGAAACGCGGAGCGCAGCGACCTTTTGGATCAGCTTCAGGCTCGCCCATGTCATGATATATCCCCATAGGCAGACGGTCAAAAGGCCCAATGCCTGAATGCCCAGCAGCGAGAAGCCGCCGCCGTAGAATAAGCCGGCCGTTCCTTCGCGGACAGCGTCTGGCTGCGCGAACAAACCAACGGCGATGGTGCCAATGCTTCCGCTGACGCCGTGCACCGGGAACGCGCCGACAGGATCGTCGATCTGCTTCGATTCGAGGATCTCGGTCGCGTAGACCATCGCGATGCCGCACACCGCGCCGATCAGAATCGCTGCCACGTCGCTCACAAAGGCGCAGCCCGCCGTGATGCCGACGAGTCCGGCCAAGGCACCGTTAATGACCATCGGCGGGTCGGATTTGCGGTAGCGCAGCATTGTGAACAGGATGCACGTCGCGCTCCCAGCTGCTGCCGACAGCATCGTCGTCACGGCGATATGGCCGATGGACGAGTTGGTCGCGCTGAGCGTACTGCCGGAGTTAAAGCCAAACCAGCCGAACCACAGAATGAAGGCGCCTACAGAAGCAAGCGGCAGGTTGGAGGGTGGGACGATGTTGGCGGAGCCGTCTGCCGAAAATTTGCCGATCCGTGGACCGATGATCATGGCAGCAGCGAGCGCCGCAAAGCCGCCTAACGCGTGGATGACGGCAGAGCCTGCGAAGTCGACCATGCCCAGCTTGCCGAGCCAACCGCCAACCGACCATACCCAGTGTCCGGCAATCGGATAAATTAGCCCGGTCATGGCGATGGTATACAAAATATAAGCGCGGAAGTTGATGCGCTCGGCAACGGCCCCGGAAACGATGGAAATCACCGCAATGACGAAGGCGCATTGGAACAGCCAATAGGTTTCATGTGAGATATTTAAGTTGATGTGTGTCAAATCTCCTCCCATGAAGAAACCTGACGTACCGATGAAGCCTCCGGCATCCTTGCCATACATAAGTCCAAAACCGACGAAATAGAAAATAAGAGCGCCAAACGAGATGTCCACGAACACTTTCATAATGATGCTGACTGCGTTCTTCTGTCTGACAAACCCTGCTTCCAGAAGGGCAAAGCCGCCTTCCATAAGCAGAATCATCGCTGCCGTCAAGACGACCCAAACGGTATCCAGGCCGCTGCTAAGCTGTTGAAGGGTATCCATTTTCCTATCGCTCCTTAATCGTGCCGATCAGTATTCGCACCAATTATACGGTTCTAGTGATAGGCATGTCAACGAATTACGTAAGATTAGATAACATAAATTGATGATTGTTCGTAATTTCAAAATATCATGTCATGTTTCATGCATATTACAATTTGAATATCGGTCTCGAGACCGAGGCAGCGGTCAATCCATCGTCTCTTTTCATTCCAACACCGTTCTTATAAACTAGAAGTATCATAACGAGACGATCACAAAATTGGAGGAAGCACATATGAATCCGCATATCTTTCAAAGAATGATGTGGGGCCTGGTTCTTGTTGCCGCCGGCTCGCTCTTCTTATTAGATCAGTTGGGTATTTTCGATATTGATCTCGCTTATATTTTTTCCACGTACTGGCCGGTTATTCTGATCTTCTATGGCTTGGTCGGATTTGTATGGCAGCGCAAATTTCATTGGGGGAGCTCGATCGGCAGTCTAGTCGTTTGCGGTGTCGGCACGGTCTTTCTCCTCAAAAATTTGCAAGTCACCGATCTATCCTTTGCTGAACTATTCAAGTATGCAGGTCCGATTGCTTTGATTTTGTTCGGACTCAGCGTTATTTTCAGACCGAGCCGCAAGGAATCGCCTGATTGGCTGGAGATGCGGAAAGCGAAGATCGAAGCGCGTCATATGAGAATACAAGAACGTATGGCTCGCCGGGCTGAACGCCACTCTCATTATGGGAAACATCGCAATCCGTGGGACAAGGACGCTTGGTCGGGCGGATCTGGGGATCAAACAGATCCGGCTCCGGAGGATTTGAACCAGCCCATTTGCAAAGGGCCGCTGAGCGAAGAAGAGAAAGCTGTGCTGAAAGACATTCACGGCGACAATCACGACTTGTCCGGCGCATGGAGTTCAATTGATCCGCCAGAGCCGAAAGCACCACCAGCGCCACCGACTCGGCAGGTGCCGCCTGTGCCGCCATCACACCAGGTGCCGCCCGCATCCTATGCGCCGCCGAAGCATCATCATCACAAATACGATGATTTTGTGCGCAGCTTTCATGATGGCGATGTGCTGCATCGCCACGGCTTTATCGGCGATGTTCACCTCGGCCAGGAGGCCTGGGAGCTGAAGCCGATTCAAATCTCCCATTTTATCGGGGATTCCGTGATTGATTTGACACGCGCCTCGATCCCGCGCGGCGAGACGCCGATTCATGTGTCCGCGTTTATCGGCGATGTGAAGATTTTTATCCCGAACGATATGGATGTGGAAGTGCGCGTCATGGCAAGCTCATTTATCGGGGACATGAAAGTGCTCGACCGTCGGGAGAGCGGGTTCCTGCGCAATTTGCGGACGCAGACTTCGCACTATGAGGAAGCGGAGTACAAAATTATCGTGACCACCTCGATGTTCATTGGCGACATTACTATTAAAAAGATAGGGTAAGGATGGAGCATGTACAAATTTCGAATATTCAATATGAAGTGGCAGCTGCTCAATTACTTTATTATTTCAGGGCTGCTGACGGTTTCGAGCATGTACATCGTGCTGGAGCATTATAGGGAAAAGCTCGATTACTGGGAGTTTCGCATGTGGCTGGTGATCGCCTTGTTCGCGGTATGCCTCACGGTTGGCTTCTTTGCGACGAGAAGGTGGCAGCGGAAAGTGGATGAGCTGCACGTTGCGATGCTGGAGCTGTCGAAAGGGAATTTCTCGGCGCGCATCGAAATGGAACCGATCGAACCGTTCTTGTATCTGTACGATGCTTTCAATAACATGGCGGCGCAAGTCGAAGAACGTGTCCATCTGCTCCAAAAGCTCGGCGAGGCCGAGGCGATCCGCGATCAAGAACTTACGGAGAATGCCGTGATGGAAGAACGACGCCGACTGGCGCGTGACTTGCATGACACTGTCAGTCAGGAGCTGTTCGCCATTCACATGTCAGCTTCTGCGCTGCCGAAGGTGCTGGAGCGCAATCCTGGAGCGGCGCCGGGCATGATGGATCAGTTGATCCAAATGTCGCATCACGCCCAGAAGCAGATGCGCGGCCTCATTTCGCAATTACGGCCAATCGAACTGAAGGACAGCTCGCTGCAAGAAGCCCTGGAGAAGTGGTTTCCGGAATATTGCCGGACCCATGAACTTCAGGGTCAACTTGAGGTTTCACTGCCGGAAACGATTTCGGAGGCGATTGAGCATCAATTTTTCCTCATCATTCAGGAGGGACTGGCGAATGTCGTCAAGCATGCATCGGCGAAGGAGGTGCGGCTTACGATTTTTGAAGGGGAACATCAGTATGTGCTGCAAATTCAGGATGACGGGCAAGGCTTTGAACGCAGGGACATCCCATCCGCTTCCCACGGGCTGTCGACCATGAGGGAACGGGCGCAGAAGCTCGGCGGCGAAGTGACAATCGATAGCAAAATCGGTTCGGGCACCCGGGTGCGCGTACGCATTCCGAGATTTAATTCGGCACAGGCACAAATCAGTCAAGGAGGAAATAACGAATGACGACGATCAATGTCATGATTGTGGACGATCACGATATGGTAAGGGTAGGACTTCGAACATACATTTCGCTGGAGCCGGATTTGGCGGTTGTGGGGGAAGCGTCCAATGGCAAGGATGCGTTCGACCAACTGCAGCAGAAGCGTATTCAGCCGCTGCCTGACGTGATTTTGATGGACTTGACGATGCCGGTGCTGGATGGGATTGGCGCGACGAAACTGATTTGCGAAACTTTTCCGGATATCAAAGTGATTATGCTGACGAGCTTCCTGGAGGAAGCGAAGGTGCTCGAAGCGGTGGAGTCGGGGGCGATCAGCTACATGCTGAAGACGGTTTCGTCGGATCAGCTCATTCATGCGATTCACAGCGCTTACCGCGGTATGCCGGTGATGAACGCGGAGGTATCGCAGGCGCTTACGCGCGGTATTCGCCAGCGCAACGACAAGCCGGAGGAGGAAGGCTTGACGGCGCGAGAGAAGGAAGTTCTCCTTTTGATCGCCGAAGGGAAGACGAACAAGGATATTTCGGAGGAATTATTTATTAGTATTAAAACGGTGAAAACGCATGTCAGCAATTTGCTGATGAAATGCGAGCTGGAGGACCGGACGCAATTGGCGATTTATGCGCACCGCAAAGGCTGGGTGTAACGTCTCGGGCAAATAACGTAGAATTCGCACATAAAAACCGTTTTTTGACACATTCTATGCAATAAGGAAGCTTTCCGAAATTTAGCAGTATTTTATTTCTGAAAGCTCCATAGTAAATTCAATACGCTGCATAGGAGTGTCCCAATGAGAACTGTAACCTCTTCGATTGAACATGTAAAAGAAACGTTTGACAGCGTGCGCGCCCAATTGTCGAAATTTGATTTTTCGCTTGGCGGCAACTGGGACTATGATCACGGGTACTTCGATAAATCGCTTGACGAGGCGAACAAGGTTTGGCTGCGGATTCCCGTTCAGGCAGTAACCGGACGCATCGACGGCGATACGGAAGCAACGGATGCCGTGGTTGAAGTCGGAACGCCGTTTGTGTTGAAACACGTATATAACGAAGGGCTTGACACTTCGGCAGAGGCCGAAACTTACGGCGCGCTTGTGGATCAGTTTCAGGCTCCGCTCGATCCCGATGGCCATGTCGAAGAGAAGTGGGTTCAAGCTGCGCAAGACGTGCTGAAAAATGTCGAAAATGACTGGTTTCAATAAATAAAAGCCCTTTTTTTACCTCCATTTTATTGATTTTTAATCTACGTTTAAGGTTGTGAGTGCATGATAGAGACATAGCAAACGAGACATTACACAAAAACGCACTGATAACTTTCAATATATGGAGGTAAGACCTATGGACGATAACAAAAAAGATTACAGCGACTTTTTCAAGCCGCAGAACAATCATAATGAAAATGAGCAAGATTCCTCCTCGAACCGGCAGGAAGAGGCTAACCAAGAAAGACCGTCGTACTACTACTCATATGGTCCTTATAAATCCTCGTTCCAGGAAGAGAACGACCCGCAGCAGCAACCGATGACGACTTCTTCTTCCTCCTCGGAAGGAACGTCGTCTGTGGAAGTGACGCCGCCGCGCAACTTGCGTCCGTTCAGCTTCGGTCCGGAAGCGGCGCCGCAAAGCTCGTCTTGGGACGGCGGTAAGAAGCGTTCCTCGGTTAAAAGCATTTTCGCCGCTTTCCTAGCAGGCGCCGTCGTGGTCGGCGGTCTCATGTTCGCTGCGGATAAGACGAATATGTTCAGCGGCAATCAACCGCTTGCATCCGGTACTGCCTCGCAAGCGGCATCAACGACAAGCAGCGGCAGCGGCGATGTGAAAAATGTTTCCCTCGACGTCGTACGTCCAGGCAACATTTCCTCCATCGCGCAAAACGCCGGTCCAGCGATCGTGAAAGTGGAGTCGCTGGTGAAGCCGAAGCAGTCCTCCCGCGGTGGCAGCTCGATCTTTGACGATCCGTTCTTCCGCCAGTTCTTTGGCGACAACGGTGGCGGCTCGCAAGCGCCAAAAAGCCAAGGCAATGGCGGCAGCAGCTCCGGCGAGCTTCAACCGGCGGGGATGGGAACCGGATTTATTTTTGAGAAGAGCGGGTATATCTTGACGAATGAGCACGTCGTGGACGGTGCGGATGAAATTCAAGTGACGGTTGAAGGCTACGACAAGCCGTTCACGGCGAAGCTGCTTGGCAACTCTTACGATCTGGACCTTGCTGTGCTGAAAATCGAAGGCGACAAAGACTTCCCGATTCTGCCGCTTGGCAAATCCGACGATGTGAATGTCGGCGACTGGGTCGTTGCGATCGGTAACCCGTACGGCTTCGACCACACGGTAACGGTTGGCGTATTGAGCGCCAAAGAGCGTCCGATTTCGATTCCGGATGAGAAAGGCACACGTGACTACAAGCACTTGCTGCAAACGGATGCATCGATTAACCCTGGCAACTCCGGAGGTCCGCTGCTGAACCTAAACGGTGAAGTCATCGGGATTAATACGGCGGTTAGCTCTCAGGCGCAAGGCATCGGTTTTGCAATTCCAACAAGCACCATCTCTTCCGTTCTTGATAACTTGAAAAACAACATTCAAATTCCGAAAGAGCCTGTTCCGTTTATCGGTGTTGGTTTGCAAGACATCGGCAAAGACTGGGTGAGCGAGCTGAAGCTGTCGAATACCGACGGTGCGCTGGTGGGCAGCGTGACAAGAAAGAGCCCGGCGTTCCAAGCGGGGCTGCGCCAATACGACGTCATCGTGGACATTAACGGCACGAAGGTGAAAAACTCGCAAGAGCTGATCACCAAGGTGCAAGCGACGAAAGTCGGCGATAAAGTGACGCTGGGCGTCATTCGCGACGGTAAACGCATGGACGTAACCGTTACGGTCGGAGACAAAAATACGCTGGCTGATACACAGGAATAACAACCGGCAAGAACAGAAGAAGTGGAGTCCCGCGGCCGCAAGACTGCAGGCTCCGCTTCTTTTTTGCTAGGGCGAGTCTGAATGCTCCGAGGGCCGCAGATTTTGCCGAATTTTCGTTCCATGCAAGGAACTTTTGTGAAGGCGTACCGGGGGTACGTCAAGCGAAAGTGACGCAGTAGGGGGCGAAAAGGTGGTGAAAGATGCCCCTGAGCGGGTTTTCAGACTCGCCGTAGTATTGATACATGCTACAATAGAAGAAAGATGAAGGGTGGTTACTGCGATGAGAGAAAATATTATGGTGATCGATGACGATGAGAAAATTACTTCCATGCTGCGAAGAGGTCTGGCTTTCGAAGGCTACTCCGTAGTAACGGCCAGTAACGGAGCCGACGGCCTGAAGCAAATGCTGCAAGCCGAGCCGAACCTGATCATCCTCGATGTGATGATGCCGCAGATTGACGGCTGGGAAGTTGTGCGACGCGTCCGTGAGAGCGGTAGCGAAGTACCGATTCTAATGTTGACCGCCAAAGACGATATCAGCGATCGGGTCAAAGGGCTGGACCTTGGCGCTGACGATTATTTGGTCAAGCCTTTCGCGCTTGAAGAGTTGCTAGCACGCGTGCGGGTATTGCTGCGCCGTCGGGTGGAACGTCCGGAGACGGTGACGAATCGTCTGACCTTTGAAGATGCGGTGCTGGATCTGGATACGCGGGAAGTGTTCCGCGAGGATAAGCTGATTGAGCTAACGACCAAGGAGTTCGACTTGCTTCACTTGTTCATGCTCAATCCGAAACGCGTCCTGTCACGCGACATCATTATGGAAAAAATATGGGGCTACGATTACAGCGGCGAGTCGAACGTCCTGGAAGTTTACATTGCCTTGCTGCGCCAGAAAACGGAAGAATACGGCCATAAACGCATCATTCAAACGGTTCGGGGAGCGGGGTACGTGTTGAGAGGGGATAGCTAGATGTCGCTTCGCCTCCGGTTGACGCTGTGGTATTCGGGCATTTTAGCATTGACGATGCTGCTGTTTGGCGTCGTTCTTTATTTCTTCTTGAACTACTTTCTTTACGATCAGATTCGTCAGGATATCAAAAATGAAGCAAACAACAGTTCCCTTCGCGTTCAGAAGAGTCTCACGCTGACGCAAAAAGGGCTTGTGCTAGATCTTGAACTGGAGAGCAGAGACTTCTACACCACAAGCACTTTCTTGCAGTTATACAATGTTGATCTTAAAAGTTTCAACCGATCCGCTAACCTGAAGCATTATGATTTAACATTGCCTTTGGCGGTTGAGCATCTCAATAAATTGCAAAGTCAAATCGGTTTTTTTGAGAAAACGAAAGTGCTCGGCGAAGATTTTCTCATCTATTATCTGGGCATTCGCGCAAGCGACGGCGCACGCCTCATCGGCGTGCTTCAAGCCGCGGTCCCTGTCGGCAGCTACGAGCGGACAGCGGTTACGCTGCGCTACACGCTGATCATTTGGGCGATCCTGACCATCATCGTCGCCGCTTCGCTGGGCTGGTTCCTCGCCCGCAAGGCACTCAAGCCGATCGAGCGTGTCATCGACGCGGCGAATCAGATCGACAGCGGTGACGATCTCGAGAAGCGGATCGCTTACGAAGGCCCGCAGGATGAGATCGGGCGGCTCACGAATACGATCAATGGCATGCTGTCGCGTATTCAAAAAGGGTACGACGAGCTCGACGAGGCGTATCGCGCACAGCGCAGGTTCGTGTCGGATGCTTCGCACGAACTGCGGACGCCGCTGACGACGATCCGGGGGAACGTCGACCTTCTGGAAAAAATGTGGAAGCAAACATCCGGCAGCACGATGCTGGCCACGCCGGATCAAGTGCAAATGTCGCTCGAGGCGATGCAGGACATCGCGGGCGAAGCCCAGCGAATGAGCAGGCTCGTGAACGACCTGCTTGCGCTTGCGCGCGCCGACGCGGGCGTTACGATGGAGAAGCAGCCGGTCGAGATGCTGCCGCTGGTGCAGGAAGTCGTGCGCCGCGCGCAGCTGCTTGAGCACCGCGCCGAATGGCGCGTCGGCGATTTAACGGCGCTTGAAGACGTCTACGTTCACGGCAATCGCGATTATTTGCAGCAACTTTTGTTCATTTTTATCGAGAATGCCTTTAAGTATACCCCGGAGGGTACGGTGACCATTGATGCAAGGCGCAGAGACAGCTTCATCGGACTGCGCATTTCGGATACGGGCATCGGCATGGACCGCGAGGATATTCCGCATATTTTCGACAGGTTTTATCGGGCGGATTTATCCAGAGGCGTGACAACCGGGACGGGGCTTGGCCTTTCCATCGCCAAATGGATCATTGACGAGCACGACGGATCCGTTGAAGTGACGACGCGTAAGGACGAAGGGAGTACTTTCCTCATCTGGCTGCCGGCAAACTTTCCTCTGTCTGTATAATGGGATATAATATAGGAAAAAAGACATAGCAGGCAGGTGGAGCGCATGGAAGTGGTACGTATATCGCCGCGGGGCTATTGTTATGGCGTAGTTGACGCGATGGCATTAGCGATGCAAACGGCTAAAAATTTAAATCTGCCAAGACCTATTTATATACTAGGGATGATCGTTCATAACGCGCACGTAACCGATTTTTTCAAGGAAGAAGGCGTCATTACGCTGGATGGAGAGAACCGTCTGCAAATTCTGGAAGGCATCGAGTCGGGCACGGTTATTTTCACCGCACATGGCGTGTCGCCGGAAGTTAGACGCCGCGCACGTGAGAAAGGGCTGACGGTTGTTGACGCAACTTGTCCGGATGTGACGAAGACGCACGATTTGATCCGGGAGAAAGTGGCGGACGATTACCACGTGATCTATATCGGCAAGAAAGGCCATCCTGAGCCGGAAGGCGCGGTAGGGGTAGCTCCGGACCGCGTGCATCTGATCGAGAAGCTGGAGGAAGCGGAGGCGCTTCAGCTGGAGGCCGGCCGCATCATTATTACGAACCAGACGACGATGAGCCAGTGGGACATCCGGCATATCATGAACCGCTTATTGGAACTGTTTCCAGGTGCGGAAATTCACAATGAGATCTGTCTCGCAACGCAAGTTCGGCAAGAAGCTGTGGCTGAGCAAGCGAAGGAAGTTGACTTGGTCATCGTTGTCGGAGATCCGAAAAGCAACAATTCCAATCGTCTCGCGCAAGTGTCGGAAGAAATCGCCGGTGTGAAGGCGTACCGTATTTCCGATCTTTCAGAGCTCCAGCGGGAATGGTTGATGCATGTTCGCAAAGTAGGGGTAACTTCGGGGGCTTCGACGCCGACGCCGATTACGAAAGAAGTTATTTCTTATTTGGAGAATTTTAATCCAAAAGATGAAACCACTTGGGATATCATACGTACTGTAAATATGAAGAAACTTATTCCGACTGTAAAAAGCAAAGCAGCAAGTCACTCCTAAACCTGCTTATTCCACTCGACGGGATTGATGCCAGCATGTACAGTACTCAGAAGGTGAAAATGATGAAGGCTCGCTTCGAATGGAACAGTATAAAGCGATGGTTCCGGTATAAATATATTCAGCTATTACGAGCGAAGGGCGGCCCCTCCAAGGTCGCCCGCGGCTTTTCGATCGGTCTGTTCGTGGAGATGTTCACACTTCCGACCGCGGGATTTGCCTTTGTGCTTATTTTTCCATTGGTTTATTTATTGCGTGCGAATCTGCCGGCAGCTTTGATCGGTTTTGTATTCGGCAAGGTCATTTATATTCCAATGTCGATTCTGAACAAACAGGTTGGCGAATTGCTCGTTCCCAAACACTTCAAGAGTTACTTAATCCACCATTTGCCGCATATCCTGTCCAACATCATTAGAAGCGGACTGGATCTCATCGTCGGAGGCATGGCCGTCGGGCTCATGCTCGGGATTATCGCCTATTTCCCCATTGTCTTTCTTCTCAGATATCACACGAATCGCCGCAAAGAGAAACGCAGACTTCGCAAAGATCAACTAGCTCCGTCGCAAACAAATGAATAATAAATAAATTAGCGCTTGACGAAAACTCGTCAAGCGTTGTATATTTGCTTTAGCGGTTAAAAGCATAAAAGCTTAAAAGCGAACAAGCGTCGAAGCGTGTTAGCGTTGAAGTCAATGGACTCATAACATAACTATTTTAATTTAGGGAGCGTGGATTATTATGATCGCAATTACATCCAACAAAATCGGGGACGAACGTATTCAGGAGATCGTGCAATACATCGAGAGCCAAGGCGTGCAGGCACATGTATCCAAAGGCGAAGATCGTACAGTCATCGGGATTATCGGCCAAGCGGATCCGAAGCTTGCTGAGCATCTGAGATCCATGTCGGGCGTCGAGCAAGTTGTGAAAATTTCAAAATCCTACAAACTGGCAAGCCGCGACTTCCATCCGGCAGACACCGTGATTAATATTAAAGGCGTTGAAATCGGCGGCGAGCAGCTCGTCGTGATGGGCGGCCCTTGCGCCGTCGAATCACCGGAGCAAATCGATGAAATCGCTCGCCTGGTGAAAGCGGCTGGCGGCCAAGTGCTGCGCGGCGGTGCATTCAAGCCAAGAACAGGCCCTTACAGCTTCCAAGGCGTTGGCGTGGAAGGCCTCATTATGATGGCGGAAGCAGGCAAGAAACACGGCCTGCTGACGATTACTGAAGTCATGACGCCGGAGTACGTCGATGTGTGCGCCGAATACGCGGACATTCTCCAAGTCGGCACGCGCAACATGCAAAATTTCGATCTGCTGCGCAAGCTCGGCACAATTCAAACGCCGGTTCTGCTCAAGCGCGGGTTCAGCGCAACGTACGATGAGTTCCTGAATGCTGCGGAATACATCCTCGCCGGCGGCAATCCGAACGTTATGCTTTGCGAGCGCGGAATCCGTACATTCGAGACGTACACAAGAAATACGTTAGATTTATCGGCCATTCCGGTACTCAAGCAGCTTAGCCATCTGCCGGTCATCTCCGATCCGAGTCATGGAACAGGCCGCAGAGAACTGGTTGTACCGATGACGAAAGCTTCTGTCGCTGCAGGCGCCGACGGTCTCATCATAGAAATGCACACGGATCCTGATAACTCCATGACCGGCGACGGTGTGCAATCGCTGTTCCCAGATCAATTTGCTCACTTGCTGCAGGATCTTGAAAAGCTGGCTCCGCTGCTCGGCAAGAAATTTGACACGAAAAAAGAAGCGATTCTCGCTTAATCATAACCATCAGAAAACTGGTTTCTTCATTAATATGGAAGAAGCCGGTTTTTTTGTTTTCGGATTCGTGAACAGGTCGTGACTAAGTGTAAGCATATCTTACACCTTAATAAAAAATACCTGACATAAGTATTGACGATGTTTGCGGAATCGCTATATAATAAGTGCAAGAATTAAGCCAAAAGTTGAACATTAATCAAGCGAAGTACGTTGAATGTACGGAAATGGGAGGGTTTTTTAAATGTCAGTTCAAAATGTGTTGAACCTTATCAAGGAAAAAAATATTGAGTGGGTAGATTTTCGTTTCGTTGGTCTTTCCGGAAAAGCACAACATATTTCCTTGCCTGCAACAGAAGTTGATGAAGAAACATTCGTAAATGGCGTAGCTTTCGACGGTTCTTCCATCCCGGGCTTCCGTGGAATTGAACAATCTGACATGGTAATGATGCCAGATACAGAAACTGCTTACATTGATCCTTTCACTGCACATCCAACATTGATTATCATGAGCAACATCCATACACCAGACGGTGACCGTTATGACCGTGACCCACGTTCCATCGCGCAAAAAGCCGAAGAATACCTGCAAACAACAGGTATCGGTACGCAAGCGTTCTTCGCGCCTGAGTCCGAGTTCTTCATTTTTGACGATGTACGTTACGAGAACGGCATGAACAAATCCTACTTCGAAGTTGACTCCGAAGAAGCAGGTTGGAACACTGGTCGTAAAGAAGAGGGCGGCAACCTGGCATACAAAGTTCCAGTTAAAGGCGGTTATGTGCCTGTAGCGCCAATCGATTCCCAACAAGACATCCGTTCCGAAATGTGTAACAAATTGGCTGATGCTGGTCTTCGCATCGAGCGTCACCACCACGAAGTTGCAACAGCTGGTCAAGCTGAAATCAACTTCCGTTTCGACTCTTTGACTAAAACTGCAGATAACCTGCTCAAATACAAATACATCGTTGCTAACACAGCGAGAGAATACGGCAAAGTAGCAACATTCATGCCTAAGCCACTGTTTGGTGACAATGGTAGCGGTATGCACGTTCACATGTCCATCTTCAACGAAGGCGAGCCTTTGTTCTATGAAAAAGGCGCTTACGCGAACCTGAGCGAGCTGGCTATTCACTACATCGGCGGTATCTTGTACCACGCTCCAGCGTTGATCGCGCTCACAAACCCAAGCACAAACTCGTTCAAACGTTTGGTGCCTGGTTACGAAGCTCCAGTTAACCTTGTATTCTCCAAAGGTAACCGTTCCGCTGCAGTTCGTATTCCAATCGCGGCTGTAACTCCAAAAGGCTGCCGTATCGAGTTCCGTACACCGGACAGCACAGCTAACCCTTACCTGGCGTTCGCAGCTATGCTGATGGCTGGTCTTGACGGTATCAAAAAGAAAATCGACCCACGCGCTCTTGGCTACGGTCCTTTCGATACAAACATCTATGAAATGTCCGACGCTGAGAAATCGGAAATCCGCAGCGTTCCAGGTACACTGGAAGAAGCGCTTGACGCTCTTGCAGCTGACTCCGAGTTCTTGACTGAAGGCGGCGTATTTACACAAGACTTTATCGATAACTACATCGAGTTGAAACGCGGCGAAGCGAAACAAGTTGCAATCCGCATTCATCCGCACGAGTACAACCTGTACTTCGATTGCTAATCGATAGCACTTATTATAGAAGAAAGCCGTTTCTCCTTATGGGAGGAGCGGTTTTTTATTCAAGCGAACCATCTCATTTATGGAAGGAATGTAAGTCATGAAAATTGCAATTGTTGCAGGAAGCAATCATAAGCTCGCTACAAGTACCAAATTGTCCACCTATATTCAGAAATTAATCGCTCAGGAAGGACATGAGGCGACTCTTCTGGATCTTTACGAAGCGCCGCTGCCTTTCTACTCGCCGGAAGGGGGCTATGAAGGTCACGAAGCGCTGAAAGCCTTCAAACAAGCCTTGTTCCAAGCCGACGCGATCGTGCTGGCTACAGCGGAGTATCACAGCTCCATTTCCGGTGTGCTCAAGAACGCGTTGGATCACGTCAACAAGGATTATTTTAGTCAAAAAGCGGTGCTTTCCGTCAGCTCCTCCGGCGGGGCTATCGCGGTAAGCTCGCTGACCCAGCTGCAAACGATCGTGCGCAATTTGCATGGCATTAACTGCCCGGAATGGATTTCCATCGGCGGCGACCAGCGCAAGAGCTTCCAACCGGAGGGCAATCTTGAGGAGGTCGAAGCGGGAATCGACAAACGGATCCGTCACGTCGTCGGCTCTTTCCTCTCGCTGGCCAAGCAATTATCCGCCGGCAAATAATCGGTCGACATATCAGGAAACAAGCTCGTTATGGGCTTGTTTCTTTGTGTTGGGGACGGAATACATACTTTTGACACATTTCCATGCTACAGTTAGGCAAAAAAGGTCGGGAGGCCCTTTAGCGTATGAGCATCCAGTGGACGAAGAAGGAAGCGGTTCATCTGTTATCGCGAGCCGGATTTGGTGCGAGCCAAGCGGACATCGCGGCAAGCGTCTCGCTTGGACGGGAAGAGACAGTCAGGCGCCTGGTCGCCGGCGTCCCTTTGCTTGAGGGCGCGCAGGCTGCGCTCGCGTTCGAGCAGTTCAAAGCGGACGGCGGCAAGGCGCTCGATCCGCAGCAAATTGCCGATCAGCAGCTATACTGGCTGTATCGGATGGTTGCCACGCCGGCGCCGCTTGTCGAGAAGATGACGCTGTTTTGGCATGGCCATTTTGCGACGGCCAACTATAAGGTGAAAGATGCGGCGCTGATGGCGCAGCAGAATGAACTGTTCCGGAAATATGCGCTGGGCAATTTCAAGGAGCTTGTGAACGCCATCGGCAAAGACCCAGCGATGATGATCTGGCTTGACGCGAACAAGAACAAGAAGGGCAAGCCGAATGAAAATTATGCCCGAGAGGCGATGGAGCTATTCACGCTCGGGATCGGTCATTATACGGAGACGGATGTGAAGGAGGCGGCGCGGGCTTTTACAGGTTGGACGTACAACAAGGAGACGCACGACGTCGCTTTCAATGCAAAGCAGCACGATGGCGACAGCAAGACGCTGCTCGGGGAGTCGGGCAAGCTGGATGCGGACGATGCGGTCGACATTCTTTTTCATCAACAAGCACTGCCGATATTCATGGCGACGAAGCTCTTGAATTATTTTGCGACGGATACGCCGTCCGAGAGCTGGGTGCAAAAGGTGGCGGCGGACTTCACGGCGAAGTCGACCGTCGGTGATGTGCTGCGCGAGCTGTTCCTCGCAGACGAGTTCTACGACGAGAAGCTGCGCCTCGCGCTCATCAAGACGCCGGCGGACTATGTCGCCGGCATTCTGCGCATGACGGGCGTCGCTCCGGCCAAAGGCCATGCGCAGGCGATGCGCCGGATGGGCCAGGAGCTGTTCGTTCCGCCCGATGTGGCGGGTTGGCGCGGCGGCCAGGCTTGGCTGACGTCGAACAATCTGCTGGCGCGCTTCCAGTTCGCTGAGGGGCTGGCCAAAGGCATCGGCGCAGCGAAGCTGACATCCGCCGATTGGAAGCCTCAGGCGCCGGAGCAGGCGGCCGCCTGGGTGCAGTTGTGGGCGGAGCGGCTCGGGATCGCGACGCTGTCTGAGAAGACGCAGGCGAGCCTCAGCAGCTATGCGAATGATTCGCTTGTCCATAGCAAGAAGATGAACACGACCGGCTTGCGAGGGCTGCTTCAGCTTGTGCTGATCAGCCCGGAAGCACAAATGAAATAAGAGGAGGCGAAGAGATGAAGCTGACGCGGAGAGATTTTCTCATTAAAGGGACGACGCTGTTTGCTGCCCTGGGACTTGGCGGCGCTCTATTCACGGAGACGGGGCGGTCAATTTTTACGGGGGGACAGGATACGCAGGCAGAAGATCCGATCCTGATCGTCGTACAGCTCAGCGGCGGCAATGACGGCATCAATACGTTGATACCGTATGGGCAAGGCGCCTACTACGATGCTCGGCCGACGCTGGCTTATCAACAGAAAGATGTGCTTCCGCTCGACAACCGCGTTGGCTTGCATCCGAGCTTGCCAGGACTCGCCGCCTTATATAAACTGGGAAAAATGGCGATTATACAAGGAGTCGGCTATGGGAAGCCGGATCATTCGCATTTTCGCTCGATGGAGATTTGGCAGACCGCCGAGCCGGAGAAGGTGATCCGCAGCGGCTGGCTGGCCCGCTATGCGGAATCGTCGCTGGGCAGCGACAAAAATCCGCTGAAGGCGATTCAGGTTGGCAGCGCGGGGAGTAAAGCTTTTGCCTCGGAGACGATGAGCTTTCCCGTCGTGCAGTCGCTGGATGCGTACCATCTGATCGACCCAAAGACGGGGATGATGGAGAAGAATCGCCTGAAGCAGGCGTTCCTTGAGATGTACGGCGGCAGCGCTGCGCTGGATCAGCTTCGCGTCGTGTCGAATCGCGGCAGCGAGGCGTACCGCAGCGTGGAGGCGATTCAATCGCTCCAGACGGGGTATGTGACCAAGGTGGAATACCCGCGAACGGCATTTGCCCAGGACTTGCAGTTGGTGACGAAGCTGCTCGCCGGCAATTCCGGCACGCGGCTGTTTCAAGTGCAGGTGGGCGGCTTTGACGATCATGCAGACGAGAAGCTTCAACATGCGCGCGTGCTGACGACGGTGGATGAGGGCTTGACAGCTTTTTATAAAGATTTGGAGGCTCAGGGCTTGCAGAATCGGGTTGCCGTGATGATGTTCTCGGAGTTTGGCCGCAGGGTGAAGGAGAACGGCAGCGGCGGTACGGACCACGGCACGGCAGCGCCGGTGTTCGTCATCGGTGGCAAGGTAAAGGGCGGCTTGTACGGCGCCTATCCGAGCCTCAGTTCCCTCGACAACGGGGATCTGAAGTATGAAGTAGATTTCCGCAGCGTGTATGCGACGCTGATCGAGCAGTGGCTGCAGGGCGACACGACGGCGGTGCTCGGAAAAGCGTATGAGAATTTGAAATTTATTTAGCGCGTTGCTTGGCGAGGGAGGGACGATAGCGCAAGTGGCAGAGTACGAATATATTATGGATCATGTGCGCGAAGGGCTGCGTATTCTGTTTGTCGGCTATAACCCGAGCATCCGATCCTCCGAAACCGGTCATCATTATGCCAATCCGACGAACAAGTTTTATCGTATTTTGCATGAGGCGGGATTTACCTCGCGGCTGGTGAAGCCGGAGGAGGACGGCGAACTGCTGGCGATGGGGTTCGGGTTTACGAATATCGTGGCGCGGCCGACCGTAGCGGCGGCAGAGATTACCCCTGAGGAGTATCGCGAGGGCCGTCGCATTTTGCGGGAAAAGCTCGCCTTTTACCGGCCTCAGGTGGCCTGTTTCGTCGGCAAAGGCGTCTACGAGCACTACAGCGGCCTCAAAGGGATGGCCTGGGGCAGGCAGGCTCCGCCCGTTACGCCCGGCATCGTAGAGTACGTCTGTCCGTCCTCCAGCGGACTTGTTCGCATGAAACTGGAGGAGATGGTTGAAATTTACAAGGGAATCCATATGTATTTATCGTGAAGCACCTTCTTGCACAGGCATTTTCGTCCCAGTTTTTACTTGATGCTTGGACAGAATATTGCTATCATAGCCATAATACAAATTTGCAAAGGTGTGTGCATCATGGGAAATCGAGCGTTTAACTTTAATGCAGGGCCTGCGGCGCTGCCGCTGGAAGTGCTTCAGAGAGCACAAGAGGAATTTGTCGATTTTAAGGGTATCGGCATGTCCATTATGGAAATTTCTCACCGCAGCGCGGAATACGAGCAAGTTCACAATGAAACGCAGGAGCTGCTGAAACGTATTTTCGGCATCCCGGACGGGTATCAGATCTTGTTCCTGCAAGGCGGCGCAAGTACGCAATTCGCCATGATTCCGATGAACTTCCTGAAAGCGGGCAAGGTGGGCAGCTATGTGCTGACCGGCGCTTGGGCGGAGAAAGCGATTCAAGAAGCGAAATTGTTCGGCGAAGTTGCGATTGCAGCAAGCTCTGCCGAGCAGAAGTTTATGAAAATTCCGGATTTGAGCGAAATCAACCTCGACCCGAATTCCGCGTACCTGCACGTGACGTCCAATGAAACGATCGAAGGCGCGCAGTTCAAAGCGTTCCCGGAAACCGGTAATATTCCGCTTATTGGTGATATGTCGAGCGACATTCTAAGCCGCCCAGTGGATGTTTCCAAGTTCAGCATGATCTATGCCGGCGCGCAGAAGAACCTTGGGCCGTCGGGCGTTACAGTAGCAATTATCAAGGATGAGATGCTCCAAGACCTGCCGAAATCGATTCCGACGATGATGCGCTACGAAACGCACAGCAAGAACAACTCGCTGTACAACACACCTCCGGCTTACTCCATCTACATGGTGAACCTTGTGCTGAAATGGATCGAAGAGCAAGGCGGTCTCAGCGCGATCGAGAAAAACAATATCGAAAAAGCGGGCTTGATCTACTCGGCGATCGACCAAAGCGGCGGCTTCTACCGCGGACCGGTAGACGCAGGCAGCCGTTCACCGATGAACATTACGTTCCGTCTGCAGAACGAAGAGCTGGAGAAGCAATTCGTAAAAGAGTCCGAGAAGAACGGCTTCGTCGGTCTCAAAGGCCATCGCAGCGTTGGCGGTTTACGTGCTTCCACCTACAATGCCGTACCATATGCATCGTGCAAAGCGCTGGCTGATTTCATGGCAGATTTCCAAACGCGCAACAGCTAATCCAGATTCTGTTAGGGAGAAGCTATCCATGGCACCTCGTGTGCGCATGGGTAGCTTTTTTTGCGTTCAAGGAACAATCTATCAGGCGCCGTCCTAGAAAGCCTCTGAGAGGCTTGTAGAGGGGTTAGAAGAGGTCCAAATGATAGACGCCGCCCCCCTAGATATTGTGGTAGGACGTCCGGATTATGTATTCGACATTTCGAAAAAATCAAGTGTTTTTCGAAAATAAATTTTTAAAAGCCGAGAGGCCACGCCCTGCCTGAGATTCGATGATTTGAGGGGGGATTTGGGACTTTTAGATCGTTGACAAACACTATATCTTGATATAAATTTGAATCTATCAACTAGATGTCGTGCAAATGAGCGGATTCCGAACATCGGAGCTAAAGCCGAAGAAAGTGCTGAAAAGCCGATAATATCGCTGTTTTCCTCTTTTTTTTGCCCGAATTCGGGATACCGATCGGTATCCGATTTTGTCGAAACGCTAGTCTCCGGACGAGGGATCTGACAACATCTTGAACGGTTGAACACTACATATTGGGTTTCTACATTAGAACCGGATGCAACGCGAATTAAGAGAGACAGGAGCTCGATCCTACTATGCTGATAGCCTATGATTCCAAGACTGGCAATGTTCGTCGTTTTATTGCGAAGACCGCTTTGCCTGCCGTGCAAATTGAGGAAGCGATGACAATGGAAGAGCCATTCGTACTCGTTACCTATACAACCGGATTTGGTCAAGTGCCTGAGAAGGTGGCTACATTTCTTGCGAACAACGGTGAAAGGCTGATTGGCGTCGCGGCAAGCGGCAACCGGAACTGGGGCGACGGCTTCGCGAAGAGCGCAGATACGATCGCACAGCTGTACGATGTGCCTGTCCTAACGAAATTCGAATTATCCGGCACCAAAAAAGATGTAGAACGATTTGTTCAGGGGGTACAAGCAATTGCGGCACATTGAACTCAACAACCTATTAATGCAGCGCGGTAGCGACGGATTTTTTCAATTGGAGAAGGACAAGGAAGCTGTACAGGTCTACATGCAGGAAGTGCTGAGCAAAAGCTTGACATTCCCCGATACAACCTCGAAAGTGCGCTACATGATCGAGAACAACTATTACGAGAACGTCTACGAGCAATACACGGAAGAGGAAGTCAACTCCGTCTTCCAAGTGGCCCACGACAATCAATTCGAATTCGCTTCCTACATGGCGGTTTCGAAATTTTATACGGATTACGCGCTTCGCAGCGACGATAAATCGCTTTATCTTGAGCATTTTCCGGATCGCGTGGCGATCGTTGCGCTGAGCCTCGGACGCGGCAATGCCGAAACGGCGCGAACGCTGGCGCTTTCGATGATGGAGCAGCGCCTCCAGCCGGCGACACCGACGTTCCTGAACGCGGGCAAGAGCCGTCGCGGCGAGATGGTGTCCTGTTTCCTTCTGGAGATGGACGATTCGCTCAACTCCATTAACTACGTGCTAGCGACGTGCATGCAGCTTTCCAAAATTGGCGGCGGCGTTGCCGTCAATCTGTCCAAGCTTCGCGGACGCGGCGAGTCGATCAAAGGCGTGGAGCGCGCGGCGAAAGGCATTATGCCGGTGCTCAAGCTGATGGAGGACGCGTTTTCCTACGCGGATCAAATGGGGCAGCGCAAAGGCTCCGGCGCGGCGTACTACAACATTTTCGGCTGGGACGTGATGGAGTTCCTGGACAGCAAAAAAATCAACGCGGACGAGAAATCCCGCTTGAAGACGTTGTCGATCGGCCTGATCGTGCCGAACAAGTTCTATAAGCTGGCGGAGGAGAACAAGCCGCTTCATATTTTTGCGCCTTACACGGTGCTGCAAGCGTATGGCAAGCATTTGGACGATCTCGATCTCGACGAGATGTACGATGAGCTTTTGGCGAATCCGAAGGTGAAGAAGAAAGTCGTGATGAGCGCGCGCGACATGCTCGTGAAAATTGCGACGACGCAGCTCGAGTCCGGCTACCCGTACATCATGAACCGCTCGAATGCGAACAAGGATCACGCGCTGAAGGAGCTCGGATCCATTAAGATGTCCAACCTGTGCACGGAAATTTTCCAACTGCAGGAGACGTCGGAGATTAATGATTACGGCATGGAGGACATCATCCGCAAGGATATTTCGTGCAACCTGGCTTCGATGAACATCGCGAATGTGATGGATCGCAAAAAGCTGCGCGAAACGGTCCACGAAGGCATGATCGCTCTTACGTCCGTGACGGATATGACGACGATCTCGAATGCGCCGGGCGTCGCGAAAGCGAACAAGGAGCTGCATTCGGTCGGTCTGGGCGTGATGAACCTGCACGGCTATCTGTCCAAAAGTAAAATCGCCTACGAAAGCGAAGAGGCGAAAGATTTTGCTCGTGCGTTCTTCGCTGCGATGAACTTTTATTCCATTGAGAAAAGTATGGAGATTGCAAAGGCGACCGGCCAAACGTTCGAGGGCTTCGAGCAATCCGAATATGCGAATGGTGCCTACTTCACGCGTTACGTGGAAACGGACTACCGTCCTCAGACGGACAAAGTGAAAGCTTTGTTTGATGGCATGCCGGTTCCGTCACCAGAAGACTGGGCGGCGCTGCGCGAGCAAGTGAAAGCGAATGGTCTGTACCATGCGTACCGTCTGGCGATCGCTCCGACGCAAAGCATTTCGTACATTCAGAATGCGACTTCCAGCGTCATGCCGATCGTAGAGCAAATCGAAACGCGTACCTATGCGAATTCGACGACGTACTATCCGATGCCGTTCATGTCGCGTGATAACTATTTTTACTATAAATCGGCTTACCAGATGGATCAGTTTAAAATTCTCGATCTAATCGCGGAAATTCAGCCGCATATCGATCAAGGGATTTCCACGATTCTGCACGTGAACAGCGATGTGACGACGAGACAGCTCGCCAGAATGTACTTGTACGCGGCGCATAAAGGGCTTAAATCGCTCTACTATACACGAACCAATCAGCTCTCGGTCGAGGAATGCGTCAGCTGCGCGATCTAATTCGGAAGGGGAACCCGAAACATGTCTTTTACACCTACCATTAGCAAACCAATCGTCAGAAAAGCGGTGAACTGGAACCGGCCGGATGACGATTTTACGATAACGTTCTGGAATCAAAACATTATGCAGTTCTGGACGGACGAAGAAATTCCGCTTTCCGACGATAAAATGTCCTGGATTACGTTGAGCGCAGAGGAACGCGAACTGTACATGAAGGTGCTGGGCGGTTTGACGCTGCTCGATACGATGCAAGGCGGCGTCGGCATGCCGAAAATTCTGGAGCACGTCGACGGCTTGCAGCGCAAAGCGGTGCTCAGCTTCATGGGCATGATGGAGCAAATTCATGCGAAGTCGTACAGCTCGATTTTCACGACGCTGTCGACGACGGAAGAGATCAACGAGCTGTTCCAGTGGGTGGAGCGCAACCCGCACCTGCAATTCAAAGCGACGAAAATTTCGCATTACTACGAAAATATTTCGACATATAAAGATTTGTACCTCGCGATGGCGGCGTCGGTGCTGCTGGAGAGCTACCTGTTCTACAGCGGCTTCTACTATCCGCTCTACCTCGCGGGCCAAGGCAAAATGACGAGCAGCGGCGAAATCATCGATTTGATTTTGCGGGATGAGAGCATTCACGGGCTGTATGTTGGTGTATTGGCGCAAGAAGTATACGCCGAGCTGAGCTCTGTGGAGCAGGATGAAGCGTACGCGACACTGTGCGCAATGCTCAAGGAGCTGCACGCGAACGAAGAGCAGTATACGGACAGCCTGTACGGGCCGCTCGGTCTCGCGGACGACGTGAAGGCGTTCCTTCGCTATAACGCGAACAAGGCGTTCATGAACCTGGGCGTGGAACCGATGTTCGAGGAAGAGGAGATCAATCCGATCGTATTGAACGGGCTCAGCACGAAGACGAAGCAGCATGACTTTTTCTCCAAAAAAGGAAATGGGTATGTGCGCACGATTCACGTTGAGGCGCTGACGGATGATGATTTTGTGTTTTAATGTATTCAGCTGTTGATAAGCTGCTGTCCCTTGATGGGGCGGCGGCTTTTTTCATTGAACTGGCACATGATAAAAGTAAATGTAAGCAAATGTAAAAGGAATGGTTAACCCATAAGCAAGCAGCGGTTTCGCGGCATGCAGCTTTAGCATGGGGAACATCACCAGGCAGAAGATGGTTGAATCGAAGATCGTCCAGCCGTTGGAGTAGCGGAAAGTTCCGGTCAGGTATAGGACCCACTCATTGACAATAAAGAGGACGATCCAGAAGAGCGTCCAGAGGGAGCCTTTTTTCAAGCTCTTGGGGAAGCGTCCAAGGAACATCAGCATCGCGCTCGCGAATACTGTGAACTCCCCCAGTATGGCCAGCAGCTCTGTCTTAAAGGGAGCTTGGGGCATTAGCGACCAGAGCCTGTGATCGCATGTGATGTAATAATATAAGATATCTAATAAGATCATGTAGAGGATCGTGCTTTCATATTTTCTCCAGTGACGCCAATCGCCCCATAACCAACCGGCCAGCAACCAGCCGCTAACGCCAATAACCTCGAACATGGCTTCCTCCTTTAAACGCGATATTCAAAATATACCCAATTAAAGTTGTTGTATGCAGTGGTCATTATGGTCTTGCCGTCTCTTGCGAAAACAAAAAGAGCCTGCATCCGGAGATGCACGGCTAACGTTATTTCAAAGGGGACTACTCCCGCCCGTTATAATTGATTTTCCCTGAACTGCGAAGGCGTAACGCCTTCAAACTTCTTAAATACCCGGTTATACCAGGAATGCTGGTAGCCAACTTTCTCCGCAATTTCGTTGATTTTCAGGGTCGTCTCCAAAAGCAGTTTCTTGGAAACCTCAATACGTACTTGGGTGACATAATCCACGTAATTCATTCCCTTGATTTGCTTAAATGCTTTGCTGAGCGAGGAGGCATTGACGCCGAGCAGGTCGGCGCACTCCTCCAGGGACAAATCGGTCATATATTTTTCTTCGATGACGTGAATGACTCTCTCTACCGTTCTCGTCATCTGGGAGTGATAGGTTTGATTCATCTCTCTGACGTAAGGTGTTACGATCATCGTCGTGAGCCATTTTAGGATTTCATCCGTCTGTCTGAGCTGCCTGAGTTCCTCATACAAATCCCTGCCTTCATGGAAGGAATAGACTTGGAAGCCCGCTTGGAGCAGGGCGTTATTCAGATTGCCGATCAACTGAGACATGGCTTGTTGCACAGATAATTCCACGGTAACGCTTTTCTCCAACTCTTTCACGAAATCCGCTGAACGGAGCAGCGCTTCTTCCTCTTGCCCAAGCCGGATTGCATGAATTAATTCTTTCTCCATCTCAAATGGGTAGCGGAAGGTATAATCTCCAGTAACAAGCACGGTATCCATATCAATGACTTGGTTCGTTTCCATCAGCTTTCTAAAACGGAGCGTATGGCTGGCTTCCTCAAACAGATGGGGGATACGGCCAAGTTCTGTGGAGATTTGCCCCATGCAGACCGTAACCTGGAGCTTGAGAATATGGTTCAAGGTAGAAATAATGTCCTCAGACAACTGCGTCAATTCTTTCTTCACTGCCGAGCTGGATAGGTCCGATGGCAGACCGATCATGATGCCTACGGATAAGTCTTGAAGGTTAATGACATAGGATTGCGACAACCGCAAGCGTGTTAACTCGTCGATAATATTCGCGGCTGCGAAGGTGACGAGCTGTTCGTCTTCCTCCTTAAATTTACCATCTGTGTTGGAGAGCCCGGTCAGCTGTGCAACGAGTACCGTATACTGTTTATCCTGCGTCTCCCAGCCGTAGTAGGCGATCTTGGTTCTTAATTCCTCTTCGACCATATAAGATAACCGGCCTTGAACGAGCTGTAAAATGAAGCTTTCCCGCAGGGTTGGCAGTTGTTCCTCTACCCGTGTTTGCAGTATGCGGCTCTCCCTGGAGAGATTATTCCATTCCTTCTCAATGAGCTTGAGTTCATCGCCATCCTTCAAGCCACGACTCGTTCCCCCTTTAAAAATAGCGCCGGTCAGACGGCTTATCGGCTGATACAATCTGTGAGAAGCCAGCCAGGATAAGACAATTGCGGTTGCATAACCAATGCCGCTGATCCAGAGGATGAGCCGGGACATCACGACGACAGGTTCCGAAACTTTGGAAATATCGGAGGCCGTCGAGAAGATCCATTCCGTGCCCAATCTGGAGAAGGTATGGTACGAGACGGAATATTTGGTGTTCGGATATGCAGCCAAAAAAGTGCCTTGCGCTTGTTTTGACCAGTGTTCCATCACATCTGTGCGCAGTTGGTTCGTCACAAGTGCATGTTTATCAAGCGCTTGATCGCCAGTAAGCAACCGGTCACCTTGATTGTCCAGCAGCATGGAAATGCTTTCATCTGCAAAATCACGGAAGTAGGAACTGAGCTTGGACGTATTCAGCCGTACGATAATTGCGCCATAGCGGTCGTCGCTGTCGCGGGGAAGCTTGTGCACTAAGCTGTACTTGAAGTCCGTTTGGACGGAGGGGTTATCGGGTTGGCTGCCTGGCAAGGGAAGAGATCGCGTCCAGAACATCGTTTTATTCCCATCGACCAGCTTTCCAAATTCACGATGAAATGCTTGTTCCGATTCAGGAATGACATTCACGCCGCGGGTGCTGCTAATCATGGTAGCGTTGCTGTCGATATAGAGATAAACCTCATCGATGAGCGGATTGGTTTGCTGCATAACGAACAAAGTTTGCAGAAGTTCCCTGGTAAATACATAATTGTCTGGGAAATCCATTGTTTTAAGCTTGTCACCGAACATTGGGTTGAAGGACCATTGGGACAGACTGACTTCCATGCGGGAAAGTTCTTCATCCAGCTGCTGAGTCACTTGATTCAGCAAAAGCTGATGGGTCTTGTTCACTTCTGTTTCAACACGGTTCACACCGATGAAGTAAAGACTGATGCCTATGAAGGTGGTAGGCAAGCAAGTGATGAGCAGCACAATCACCAGGCTCTTTCGAAAGTAGGAGGAGCGTATGTGATAGTTCCTGGCTTTGCTGCTTAACCTGGCGGCGATACGTTGGAGCATATTCACACCTTCCTTATATCGTTGAAAATATCCTGATCTCAATAAGACTATATACGCCTTGAGCATTTCCTGCAATTGGACAAGTCGGAACGAAGGCTTTCCTGAGCTAGGATTTTTTTGACCTGGAAGAAAGCAAGGTGAAAAAGACGCGATCCACAAGGAAACAAGCGCAGCAATTAACACTTATTGCAGGAAAGGAAAGTGAAATGTATTGTCAAGGCATAGACAGATGCAACACAGTATCGGATGAAGGAGATGCTTGGAATTGAATACGGCAAGTGATCACGTGTTGTCAACGAAGCTTCTGGTGAAACCGCGTCCTCGGAGCAAGAAGGTCTGGAGTCGCCTCAAAAGGGATAAGTACCTTTATTTACTCGGCCTGCCCGGCCTGCTTTGCTTAATTATTTTCAAATACTTCCCCATGTGGGGGACGCTGATTGCCTTCAAGGAGTATTCGCCATTTCTTGGTTTCATGAAAAGCGAATGGATCGGATTCGAAAATTTCCAACGATTTTTCAGTAATCCGGATTTTTTCCTATTAATGAGGAATACGATCGCGATTAATTTGTTGGGCTTGATTTTTTATTTTCCGGCACCGATTCTGCTGTCCTTGATGATGAATGAACTGCGCAGCGAAGGATTCAAGCGGATCATTCAATCCATCGTCTATCTGCCGCACTTTCTGTCCTGGGTCATCATTGCTAGCCTCACGTTTACAATGCTGGCTACCGGAGAAGGTCTTATCAATCATATTTTAATCGCAATGGGCTTCTCAAGGGTGGAGTGGCTGACAACGCCGGAATTTTTCTGGGGGCTGCTGACAGGCCAGAGTATTTGGAAGGAAGCGGGCTGGGGCACAGTCATCTTCTTGGCAGCGATGGCCAATGTCGATCCGCAATTATATGAAGCTGCGCGCATGGATGGGGCAAGCCGAATGCGGCAGATGTGGCATATTACGATTCCTGCCATTCAGAATGTCATTATTATCCTGCTGATTCTAAGACTCGGCAGTATCATGGATGTCGGTTTTGAGCATGTGTTCCTCATGCAGAACGCAGCTGTATCCAATGTATCTGACGTATTCGACACGTATATTTATCGGGTTGGGGTGCAGGGGGCGCAGTTCAGCTATACGACGGCAGTTGGGTTATTTAAATCTGTCATCGGTCTCATCATGGTCATTTCGGCTAACAAAATGGTGAAGAAGTTCGGGGGAGAAGGTTTCTATTAAACTTTCTAATCAGACATACAAGGAGTGTCAGCAATGCGAGAGTCGCTGGGCGAGAAAATATTTTCGAGAGTGAATATAGTTCTATTGGCTTTGATAGGGATTTTTTCATTGTTCCCCTTTTATTATGTTGTCATCATCTCGTTCGCAAGTCCGGATGAGTTTCTGAAGAACAGCTTCATTCTATATCCTAAAACTTGGTCGCTTGATGCGTACAGGTATATCCTGTCCACGAATACCTTCGTTAAAGCAGCAGGAGTCAGCACCTATTTGGCGGTTGTTGGAACCCTATTAAGTCTGATCGTTTCAGCCGCCTTCGGTTACATGCTCTCCCGTAAACGGTTATTTGGACGCAAGGTGCTGATGATGGCGCTGATGATTACCATTTTGTTCAACCCGGGAATTATTCCGAATTATTTGGTGGTTAAACAGCTTCACTTAATGAACACGCTGTGGTCGATCATATTGCCGGGCTTGCTTAGCGGTTGGAATGCGTTGCTGCTGAAGACGTTCTTCGACGGTATTCCCGATAGCCTTGAGGAATCTGCTTATATCGATGGCGCCAATGATTTGAAAATATTTTTCCGTATCATTCTTCCACTGTCACTGCCGGCACTGGCTGCATTTGGTCTGTTCTTTGCCGTGGGATACTGGAATACGTTCTTCAACGCGATTCTGTATCTTTCGGATCCCGACAAGCGGCCGCTCCAAGTACTGCTTCAAGGCATGCTGGTGCAGTCCAACACAGGGATCGGGGAGGCCGCCGGCGCAGGTGAGCAGGTTGTTCCCCCTGAGACGATTAAAATGACGGCTGTCGTCATTGCAACGATACCTATTCTCGTGGTGTATCCATTCCTGCAGAAGCATTTTGCCAAGGGTGTCATGCTTGGTTCTGTTAAGGGATGATCACATAGATGACAATGTTGAAATGGAGAAACGAAAGGGAGGCAGTAAAAAAAATGAAGAAAAAATCTCTTATCCTGTTGCTCACCGCATCCGTAGCGTTAACGGGCGCGCTTGCCGCTTGTTCCAATGGCAATGAGGGGGCATCCGGAGCATCCGGAGCATCGGAGACAGCATCAGCCGCACCGAAGAAAGAAGCGGCTACAGAAATCAACATCACAACGATTAACTACAACGCAGAAGCGCCTGTTAACGACAATCCGATTGAGCTAGAGATGGAGAAGCGCACGAATACCAAGCTTAACATTACGTATTTGCCTTCTAATAACTACGGGGACAGATTCAATGTCATGCTGGCATCGGGCGAAATCCCGGATGTGCTCTTAATCACGTATATTTATGCGTCGGAAGTAACCCGGGCTATCAAAGAGGGTGCGTTCTGGGACTTGACGCCATACTTGAAGGATTACCCGAATCTCCAAAAAACGTATCCGAAAGAAAGCTTTGAGAATACAAAAGTGAATGGTAAAGTCTACGGCTTGCCTCGTCCTCGTCCTTTGGTTGGCGGCGCAGCCTTCCCTGCGCTCCGTCAGGATTGGCTGGATAAGTTGGGCCTCAAAATGCCGCAAACGATGGATGAATTATATACCGTGCTTAAAGCTTTCACCGAACAAGATCCAGATGGCAACGGCAAGAAAGATACGTATGGTTTTACCGGAGCTGTAGCCGACGGCTATATGGATTCGCTTAGCTTTGTGGAGAACGTCTTCCAAGGCTTTGACAATTACTACTTGAGCCAGGACGGCAAACCGACGATCAATCGAGATCTGGAGCCTGCCGAGCGGGATGCAATTCTATGGCTTCAGCGGGCTTACAAAGAGGGCGTATTGGCTCCTGACTTCGGAATAATGAAGGGTACCCAGGTCATCGATATGATGAAACAAGGGAAAGTCGGGATGATTCCTACCGCGATGGATGCTTCGAAGATCGGGGACATGGTTGCGACGCTTCGAAAAACAAGTCCTAACGCCAACATTGTGCATGTGCCTACGCTGGTTTCGCCGTCTACCGGTAAACCCTATGCGACCAAAGAAATCGGGTCCTTCGGCAACTATTTGATTTCCAAAAAGGTGCCTGAGGAGAAGCTGAAGAAGATTCTGCAATTCTTTGATTACGGCGCAACGCCGGAAGGGATGGAGCTTGCCAATTTCGGCATCAAGGACGTCCATTTCACGGTAGGAGCGGATGGGCGGAAAGCAACCAATGACGAGTTCAAGAAAATTGCAGGCGCGTCTTTGAGCAATATCTGGACGAATGTCGATCCTTACAGCCGTCTTACCCAAGCGGCGCCTGACTATCCGAAAGAATATTTCGAGCGCGATAAGAAAGTGATCGACGAGCGTTTGAAGAATGGCGTATTCATTAACAACAGCGGTGTAAGCTCGGATACGGAAACCAAGTTCCAGAGCGAGATCGGGAAGAAGATACAAGACCTGAGAATTAAAGTCATCATGGGCAAAGAACCGATCGAGGCATGGGATAAATATGTAGCGCAAATGAAAGAGGATCCGAATATGAAGAAGATTCTTGCTGAAAGAGATGCCAGCTATAAGGCATTATTTGGCGGCAAGTAATCAGGACAACGGCATAGCTGGATGGTGGGCGTTTCCGCTCACTGTCCGATTTTTCCATATGCGATTGTAAGCGCTTCTAATTCAAGAGGCACTGCTCAACGACTAGCCAAAGAAAGGATTGAATAATGGATGAATGTTGTAAAAAAAGTGCACCTATGGTTGCTCATGCTTGCTCTTGTGGGCACGGCTGTAATGGCACCTGTCATTCCAGCGGTCAAAGCTTATGCCGCAGGAGAAACCAAATATGAAGCTGAGACGGCCGCAGCTGTCGATGCGAGCGTGCAGACGGTCACCGGTGCTGTGTATTCGGGAACGGGCTACCGAGATTTGGGCAGCAAGGCAAATGGCGCCAGTGTGACGTGGACGACCGTTCAAGCAGCCACTTACGGGAATTATATTCTTACTGTGAAATACAGCAATACGGATGCGGATGCGAAACCGATTAACCTGATTGTCAACGGCCAGGAGGTTGCCAAGTTTGCCGGCAGCCCGACAGGACAAGGGCCGCTGCCGATCTGGGGCTCGCTTACGGCCGTCGTGATTTTGAATCAAGGCAACAATACGGTTAAAGTTACTTCCGAAAGTGCAGACGGCCCTTTGGTCGATGATCTTGAAGTGACGTCTTTCGCGACGATTATTGAAGCGGAGAATGGCGGCGGAGCCGCACATGTGGGTGCAAGCGTGGCAGCTAATGTGGGAACTGCGCCGGGCTTCTCCGGGTCTGGTTATGTGAGCTTGCAGCCAAGTCCAACGAGTTATTTGCTGTATACCAACGTGGTTGTTCCTCAAACAGGCCAGTATACGATTAAAGTCAGGTACAGCTTGCTAAGCGGCTCCCGTCCTTATGCGGTAACGGTCAATGGCACGAGAGTGCAGGACGCCAAAGGGGTATCCTCTGGTTCATGGGCGAACTGGTCCTATGAGGAACTAACGGGGATCACCTTCAACGCAGGGGTGAATACGCTGAAGATTGAACGAATCGGTGCAAATGCGACACCGGTGATCGACAGATTTGAAATTGTCTCCGAGGCCCCTATGGAATTGGGCGATCAAACGTTTCGGACGACTACCTTTGAGACATCCGATGTGGATCCTGTCATTGCCGGCACGGCAACGGGAGCGGCAACGAATTCGCCGCTGATTCTGGGCAGCGCCCTCAAAAGCACGGCGGCCAGCACGGTGAAACTCGTGCAGGAGGCGGGCTCCCGCTGGGCGGAAGTCACATCTCCGGCAGCCAAACAAGGCATTGTCGGCTTCCCTTTCCACGCCAGCTGGCTTGCGCCAGTGCCGATGAAGACCTATACGCTGGAATCCAGCTTTATGCTGAAGGATGATAAGGCGAACTATATTTTTAAATTGATCAGTGCAGCTGGACTGGAAAGCTCCGTATTTGTTTTCGGGATGGATAACCAGATCTATGCCCGTTCCGCCAATACACCTGTGGGAGCGTTGGCAGCCAGGGCGCCATGGAGCCTGAATACGGTGTATAAAGTGAAGCTTGTTTTCCATGTGGATACCAAAAGCTATGATATGTACGTGAATGATGTGAAGCTTGTAGACAGTGAGCCTTTGGAAAACAACGCCTACTTGGGCGGATTGAAAGGCTTTTATTTGGAAGCGAAGGATGGAGCGCGACAGGAGTCCAAAATACTCGTTGACGACATTCAGATGTCGGGATCGAGTGCAGCGGGGACAGCGCCAGTCGTTAATCCGAACCCGGGATCGATCTTCGACGAACAGCCGTACATCGGCAATCCCGTCGTTTATTATGTAAGCCCATCTGGTCTCGATACGAATGACGGTAAGTCCACAGCAACGCCATTCAAAACGATTACGAAAGCGGTAAGCGTAACGAATCCGGGAGATACCGTGAATCTCATGCCGGGCACGTATTCACCGACGAATGACGTGGGCGATTTCGTTCTTATTAACCGCTCCGGGGCAAAAGATGTGCATACGGGGGAATTGCATTACATTACGTATAAGGCTTATGACCCTGATAATAAACCGAAACTCCTTCTCCCTAACAATATTAAAGGCGTCTGGGATATGGTTGATGTCAGCGCCAACTACATTATCATCGATGGTCTTGAAGTCGAAGGCAACAACATGAATTTAACTGTGGCTGACGGAGAAGCGAATTATAACAGCAAGGTGGCTGGCGGATCGGATTGGTCCAATTATGCCAAAACGAATACGAACGGAATCAACGTCCAGGGTCACCATATCGTTGTCCGGAATAGCCATGTCCATCATTTGTCCGGCGGCGGGGTGAACGTTGGTGGAGCAGACTATATTACTGTTGAGAACAATGACATTCACTCCAACGCTTGGTTTACCTTCTATGGCACGAGCGGCATCAGCTTTTTAAACGATGTGGACGTCGATAACAACACGACCGATTACAAGATGATTGTGCGCAACAACCTTGTTTACGACAATGAGACGAAGGTTAAGTGGGAAAAAAACAAAGGGTATACCGATGGCAACGGCATTATTTTCGATGTAGACGAAACGTATAAAGGCAAGAAACTGGTGATGAACAACATCGTCTTCAACAATGGAGGCGGCGGCATTCATATCTACAGAAGTCATAATGTTCATGTGATCAACAATACGGTTTTTCATAACAGCAGAAGTCCTTATTTAAAATATCCGAACATGGATGTGCAATCCGGCGATAATGCGATCTTCCTGAACAATATCTCCGTCGCAAGAGATGAAGACGGGGAATACGCGAACCAAAGCAGCGGCTTCAATAACCTTTTTGCGAACAATTTATATAGCGGCTTAACCCGGTTCCTCGGAAAAAATGATCGGGTTGCCGATCCGAAGTTTGTCTCTGTCACAGGAGCTGTCTACGATTTCCATCTGCAGGCAGACTCGCCGGCGATAGATAATGGCACACGTACTTTATTGCAAGATATAGATTACGATGGTCAAGCGCGTCCTTATGCAGGAGCGGGATCCAATACAAGAGTAGATATCGGCGCTTACGAAACGGCAAGCAATAATCCGGCTTTCCTGGCCGACGACAGCGTACAATTCATAGAGCCGACACCGGATGTCTCGAAGTCAGCGACAGCGGCTAAGGGCACACCGGTCATTGATGGGCAAATCGAAGATGTTTGGTCCACAACCGAGGGCTTCCAGGCTCTGTATCTCAGCGATTATACGAGGCCGGCACCTTTAGCAACTGTGCGTCTGTTATGGGGCGAACATAATCTGTATGTGCTTGCGGAAGTCAAGGACGACAATTTGAACGCCACCGGCGGCAACTTATGGGAGCATGATTCCATGGAGTTTTTCGTAGATGAGAACGACGCCAAGACAACTTCCTTCCAGTCCGATGATCGGCATTATCGCGTCAATTATTTGAATTTGAAAAGCGGCGGCACCAACGTTACCCCTGACATCTTTACTTCAGCGACCAGCGTCGTTGATGGCGGTTATATTATTGAAGCTGCGCTTCCTTTGACAAGCATCACCGGTGCAGTTGGTTCCATCATTGGTTTCGATGCCGGTGCCAGCGACGACAGCAACTATGACGGCATTCGGGATAACGCTACGATGTGGAGCAATCGCAGGATTAATTCCAATGCTTCAACTCAGTGGTATGGCAATGTCACTTTCGTAGCGGCACCAACCATTGCGAGTTTGACACCGGTCACTGTGAATACGACCGTCGGTCATGCACCGACGCTGCCATCCGTCGTACAGGCAACATATACGAGCGGAGCTATTGCGAGCGCGGCTGTCGTGTGGGAAGCTATTGATTCCAGCCGGTATGCAAGTGCAGGAGAATTTACAGTCCATGGTACGGTGACAGGCACCGACATTCAAGCTGTTGCTCATGTTGTCGTTGCAACTGAGACACCGGGCGGAACGACGCCGGGAGGAACGACGCCGGGAGGAACGACATCGGGAGGAACGACATCCGGGGGAACGACATCCAGCGGAACGACACCTGTCATCGAAGGAGCTGTTCTTAAAGTAACCCCAACGATGGCAGGTACTGAGGCTACATCTGAGGTTACGATGGAGACGCTTCAGAAGCTGTTTGCGCAAACGCAAGCTAACGACGCAGGCGTCAAGCAATCCACGGTTAACGTGAAACCGGCAGAAGGCGCCAAAGCTTATGTGCAAGGACTTCCTGCGCAGCTGTTCGCAGCGGGCACAGGAACGAATAAGCTTGTGATTCAAACGGCTTTGGCAACTGTCACTGTACCGGACAATATGCTGAAGGGGAAAGATCTGGCAGGTGCTTCCAAGATTGAACTTCGCATTGCCCAAGCGGATACCTCCGGCTGGAAGCAGGAGTTGAAGGACAAGATCGGCAGCAAGCCCGTGCTTGACCTGGCCATGATGACGGACGGCAAGCGCATCGAATGGAAGAACAATCAAGCGCCCGTGACGGTTGCTATCCCTTATCAGCCAACAGCGGAAGAATTGAAAAAACCGGAGCATATCGCGATCTGGTATGTCGATGGGGCAGGCAAGATCATCAAGATACCTTCGGGCAAATACAATGCGGAAACGGGAACCATTACCTTCACCGCGACGCATTTCAGCCAGTATGCTGTTGGCTTCGAAGTGAAAAGCTTTAGCGATTTGGGCAATTTCGCTTGGGCCAAAGATGCCATCGAGGTACTTGTGTCCAAAGGAATCGTGAATGGGACGACGGAGTCCACCTATGCTCCGGGCGAACGCATTACAAGAGCGGATTTCCTCGCTCTCTTGGTTCGCACGCTGGGCCTAGAGAAAGACGTTCAATCCAATTTCGAAGATGTGAAAAGCACGGACTACTTCTTCACCGAGATTGGCATCGCCAAAGCACTCGGCATCACCGACGGAATCGGCGGCAATCAGTTCCAGCCGAAGCAACCGATTACGCGCCAGGATATGATGGTTCTGACGGCAAGAGCAATGAAGCTGGCAGGCAAGGCACTTCCAGCAGCCACAGCCCACAACTTCGCGGCATTCAGCGACAGAGGCAGTGTGTCGGACTACGCGGCAAGCAGCGTTGCGGCACTCGTGCAGGGAGGGCTTGTACAAGGCAGCGGCGCCATGCTGGCTCCTCAAGCGGCCGCTTCGCGAGCCGAAGTGGCGGTACTCATGTATCGCTTGTACAATCGATAGTTTTTCATAAAATGCAGCTGCGAGATTCGGGGAATAATCGAGGGATTATTCCCCATTTTTCTTACATACTTGGTTAAGGAGGTGGGGGTCTTCAAAAACATTGTCGTCGTAACGTTGTTGCAGGCGTTGCTAAAATGTGAATTTTACTAAGGAGGAATGATCGATGAGTTCAGAATTTGGCTTTACCAAGTCAACAAAGATCATAGGTATACTCGTATTTCTGCTGGCGCTCTGTTCCGGGTTTGTTGTTAGCAATCCGGTGTATGCTGCGGGGCAAACCTATTATGTCGACATCGATACCGGAGTGGATGCCAGCGGTTACGGAACCAGTCCCAGCACACCGTTCAAAAACATTCAATACGCCGCCAATTTAACGAATCCAGGCGATACCGTTTATGTGATGAACGGCACCTATTACAAGACGAGTGATCAAGCGGTTTTTCAAATTACACGATCCGGGAGTGCGACGGGGGGATATATCAATTATGTGGCATATCCGGGGCATCACCCCAAGCTCAAGGCGATCGATGCCTGGAATCATATTATTGTAAACGCTTCCTACATTAAAATTGAGGGGCTAGAGATCGAGGGCGATAACGCTAATCTGACTTTAAGCGATGGAGAGGCGCGATATAATCATTTTGTTCAAAATAATCCAACAGGCACCATCGACTGGAACTATGTTCGAAAAACGCAGACAAATGGCATCTATATCGCACCCGTGGGAGGCAGCACCTCATATCCTCATCACGTAATCATTAAGAATAATATTGTTCATGATGTGCCTGGAGGTGGAATCGGTGCGACGAGTGCTGATTATTTGACCTTTGAGAGTAATACGGTTTACAACAACGCCTGGTATACGTTCTATGGGAATAGCGGCATCTCCATCCTTACACCAAAGAATGCAGATTCGAATACGTCAACCTATCGAAATATCATCCGCAACAACCGGGTGTATAACAATAAAACACTGGTTAAATGGTGGAAAATACAAGACTATTCCGATGGCAATGGCATCATTATCGACAGCACCCAAAATGCGCCTGCTTACACAGGCAAGACACTGGTGACCAATAATCTCGTTTATTTGAACGGGGGCTCCGGTATTCATTCATTTAAAAGCGCAGATGTAGACATCATCAACAATACGGCCTACAACAATTCGTCCCAGTTGAATTACGGGGAAATATTTGCACAATCATCCAACAATGTGAATATTCTCAATAATATTATGGTGGCCAGAACGGGGAGAAATATCAACACGAATTACAGTAATACGAATGTGACTACGAATTATAATATCTACAGCAATGGCAATCCCGTTGTCAGTGGATCGTATGACATTTGGGGTGACCCGTTGTTCATGAACGCGGCCGGTGGCGATTTCCGGGTGAAGATTGGCTCTAACGCGATCGATACCGGAACATCCAGCTTGGCCCCCAGCACGGACTACGTATATAACACACGGCCCCGTGGAGCAGGTCCTGATCGCGGAGCATACGAAAGTCAGAATCTGATCGGCAACCCAAGCTTCGAATGGACGAACCTGGGCAGTTGGGCCAAGGAGCTCAACAGTGCGGGCATTACGGTTCAAAATACGGGGGCTTACTCGGGCACGTACAAGGCGGCGTTCAGCACAACAGCAGCAACCAAGCTTGCACAGACCGTGACTGCTGCCGCCACGAAAACCTACACCGTAACCGCCTACATCAATACGAACATCGCAAGCGATGTGAAGCTGGGGGCAGACGTCGCCGGCGTAAACAAGGGGCAAGTGACGGTAACGCCGAGCGGGTACAAAAAGGCAACCTTTACGATCAACGCAGCTGCCGGAGATGCCATCAAGGTGTGGATCAGCGCGCCTGCCAGCGCGGGGGGCTGGGTGGCCATTGACGATATTTCCGTCGAATAAATTGAAGGAGGGGATCCCCGATTGGGATCCCCTCCTTCAATTTTATGAAACCTACAAAGCGTCAGCAATCACCTTCCGGTAATGGCGTACCGACAAAATACCGAACACGGAGTACAGCGCCGTGTAGAGAATCATGACCACCAGCATCGGTGTCCAAAGCTCGGTTCCGAACAGGAACCATCCGGATTGAACCGCGAAATAGCTGTGAAACAGCCCAATGATCAAAGGAATGCCAAAATTGAATAATTGTTTAATTTTGATCCCGTTTAAGAGGTCGGTCTGCGTAAAACCAAGCTTTCGGAGCACGGTATACGTCGATTTCTCGTCTTCGCTTTCGTCCATCTGTTTAAAGTACAGAATGCAGCCGGACGTAATGAGGAAGGTCAGCCCCAGGAAGCCGACGATGAACATGAGCAAGCCCATGCGGTTTCTGGATTCCGCGGCCATATCCAGGCGGGAACCATAGCCGCTTCGATCTTTATCATAGAAGCTGTGGAACAATTGGTTCGCTTTCTCTAAGTTTTTCGCGTCTGCGACATCAATCCCGAGATAGACGGAGGCGTTCCGCTGAATGCTGGGATCGAGATTTTGCTTGAGAAGTTGGAACGTCGCATCGTCCACAATGGCAACGGGCAGGGAGCTGCTGGAAAAATGCCAGGAAACGAAAGCTTGTTTTTCGATGCCGATATAGGTTAATGGGACAGATGTGGTTGGTGTCAGAATTTGCGTGATGCCGCCTTTATGAAAGTTAACGAGGGCTAACATTTCGTCGCTGGCGCCAGTGAACAGGAGTTGATCCATGCCCACATCCGGCACTCCCGTCGAGGCATCGCTGATCACAGCCATTTGCCTTGGACCCGGCTCCGAAATCAAGCCGCCTTTGGCATCTAAGACTTGATCCAGATTCGCTTTCACCTGAATAACCTCGATCCGAGTGTCTTTATGCGGAATCCCGCCATCATCCAAGGCTTTCGTCAAAAGATCCGCGTCCTGCTGTTTGGTAAAAACAAAGTGTGCGGGCAGACTGTTTTTGGCCGTTTTATCAACGGAGTAGTACGTGATGTAGCTTAGAGAGAGCAGGCCGATGGCAAGCGCCGAGACGGTTGTGATGATGGTCAGGAGCAGCGCATTGGCTTTCATGCGAAACATGATTGAAGCCAGGGAAAGCACTTCGTGCACCCGCAGCAAGCCTTTTTTCCGCCGGCGGATGCCATTCAGAATCAAGCGCACGGAGCCTTTATAGAAGAGATAGGTGCCAATGATAACGGAAGCCAGGATCAGCAGCATGCTGGATAATAAAGCGGGTGCCGTCGTAATGCTGCCGGAGAACAGCCGCGAAGAGACGTAATATCCGAGCAGAATAAGGCTGATGCCGAGTACGCCCGTGACCGCTTCCGAAGTGGACATGGGCTTTACCTTTGCTTCGGTGGACGAAGAGACCCGGAATAGAGAAAGGATACTCTGCCGCTTGATAAACAAATAATTGACCAACAGAATGAAGAGATAGACTGCGCTAAAGACCACGATGGTCTGAACGAACGCTTGCAAAGAAAAATGCAGCGTCGCCATCGCTTTTACACCTGTAATTTGAAACAAAATCATCAGGATCAGCTTGGATACCGAGAACCCGATAAAGGCACCGACAATCAAGGAGCCGAAGTATAAAATAAAATTTTCAGTGCTTAAAATCCGAAAAATTTTCATTTTGGTCATGCCGATGAGCTGCAGCAGGCCGATTTCTTTGCTCCGTCTTTTGACGAATATATTATTGGCGTACAAGTTGAACACCGTGACAATGGCGATCAGCAGGACCGAAGCGGTTTTCATTGCGGCGGCGCCTTTAATCGTCCCTTTGGCAGCATCCAGCGCAGGGTCGTACTGCAGGGTGACAAACGCGAAATACAGCGCGACGCTGAACATTAAAGCGAACACATACAAATAATAGTGCTTGAGATTGGCTTTCAGATTTTGCAGAATCAGACGATTAATACTCAACCTGCACACCACCTAGCACACCTTGCGTTTTCATGATGCTTTGAAAGAACGCTTGTCTCGTTTCCTGGCCTTTATAAATCTGCGAGTAAATCTGGCCGTCCTTGATAAAAACTACGCGTGAGCTGTAGCTCGCGGCGACGGAATCATGCGTCACCATCACGATGCTGGCCTGCCGGCTTTGATTGAGCACGCTCAGCTTGTTCAGCATGTCGGAAGCCGATTTGGAATCGAGCGCCCCCGTAGGCTCATCGGCGAAAATAATATCAGGTTCGTGCACGAACGCCCTGGCTGCGGAAGTCCGCTGCTTTTGCCCGCCGGAAATTTCGTTGGGATACTTATCCTGAAGCTCCAGAATGCCGAGCTCGGAGGCGACGGATTGGAACTTGTGCTCGGCTTCTTTCCTAGACAAGTTCGTGATGGACAGCGGCAGCATAATGTTTTCTTTCACCGTCAGTGTGTCGAGCAGATTGTAGTCTTGGAAAATAAAGCCCAAATGCTGCTTCCGAAACTCGGCAAGCTGCTTTTCTTTCATGCCTGTCGTTTCTTTGCCATTGATCTGAATGGAGCCCTGGCTCACGCTGTCAATGGAGGAAAGCACGTTCAGCAGCGTCGTCTTCCCGGAACCGGAAGGGCCCATGATGCTGACGAATTCCCCTTTTTCAATGGCGAGGTCGAGCCCCTTAAGAACTTCTTGCTTGTTATGTTTATTGCCAAAGCTTTTATGAATTTTCACTGCGTTCAAGATGGACACGGTGTGGCACACTCCTTTCAAACGATAGCTTTATTATAAAAAGCTCCCCGTCATTTATCCTTCGATTGGCCGAACAAAGCAGAAAGGCATGTGACAACTTTGTCACACGCCTGTAAGTCGAACGAGTTCGTTGGGCTTCGGAAAATAGAGCGTAACGGTCGTGCCGCTCCCAACCTCCGACTGCACGGAGATCCGGATATGGAGCGAATGCGCGGCTTTCTGCGCGAGATATAAGCCCATGCCGGTCGCGGCGCTGTCCTGATGCCAAGTCGTCGAGGTGAAGCCTTTGTCGAAAATGCGGGGCAAATCCTTCGGGTCGATGCCGCGGCCGAAATCGGCGACTTCGAAGACGACGCGCTCGTCTTGACTGAAGCTCCTCACAATAATGTCGGGCGCTTCCTTATCACTGTATTTCACCGCGTTCGTCAGAATCTGGCGAACGATAAAAGCAAGCCATTTCGCATCGCTCAGCGCCTCCGCGGCGTCCAGCTGGACGTCGAAGCCGATCCCCTTTTGCATGCACCACGATTGCAGCGATTTGATTTCCATGTAGAGAAGAGGCTCCAGGTCCACGTTCTCGATGAAGATGTCATTTTCAATCGAAGGCAGGCGCTGTTGATGAAGCTGCTGATCCAGCAGATGGTGAATGCGCAGCCACTCGAAGGTGAGCGATGCTTTGAGCGCCTCGTCGCCCAGCCGTCCGATCATGAGATGCATGGCGGTGAGCGGTGTTTTGACCTCGTGAATCCAGGAAAGAAGCTCGTCCTTTTCCTGCTCCAGGGCGATTTGCTGCTGGGAGGCGAGCTGCCTCAGCCGGTTCGTCTGGTCGGTGAGCGCCTGTTCAATGGTCCGTTCGAAAGGGCTGGAAGCCTCGCCGATGCCGGACACGTCCAAACTATTTTCCCAATCCTGCAGCCGTTTGATGAACGAAGTTTCCTTCTTATAGCGCCAAGTCAGGAAGATGACAAAGAGCAGCGTCGTCAGAAAGACGATATAGAGCAGCGGTTCAAATGGAATGGCGTAATCGAGATAGGCAATCAAGAGAACAAGAACCTGAGCGACGGCGAACATGAGCAGCCAGCTCAGGCGTTCGATAAGATACGCTCGGATCATAAGGCGGGGTACTCCTCCAACGCGACGTAGCCTTGCCCGACCTTAGTTTCAATGAAGCGCCCTAGATCCAGCTCGTCCAACTTCTTGCGCAGCCGATTTACGTTCACGGTAAGTGTGTTGTCGCTGACGAACCGCTGGTCGTTCCACAAGCTGTTGATGATCGCTTCGCGGGAGACAATCGTGTTCTTTTGCTCGATCAGCAGCTTTAGAATATAGATTTCATTCTTCGTCAATTCGATTGAGCCGCCAGGCGTCGACACATGGTTCTTCTCAAAATCGATCGTAGCGCCGCACCATGTTTTGAGACTCGTGGCCTGCTCGGTATTGTAGTTATAAACCCGTCTGAGTATGGCATGAATCTTCGCAATAAGCACGTCAAAATGAAACGGCTTCTGGATGAAATCATCGGCGCCAAGCTGCATGGACATGACCATATCGGTCGGATGATCGCGCGAAGAGAGAAACACAATCGGCACGTTCGAGTGTGAACGAATCAGCCGGCACCAATGAAAGCCATCAAACTTCGGCAGTTGAATGTCGATGATGACTAAATCGGGCTTGAGACCGATAAATTCTTCGAGCACTCTGTTAAAATCAAAGATGCCGTGAACTTCGTACGACCATTTGGCAAGCCGTTCTTTGATTTCGGTGAACAAGGTCGCGTCATCTTCAATGAGTAAAAGCTTAAACAAGAATCATCACCTGCATCCGCATCGTTTCTTGCAATGTCATTTTCATTGTAATGGAAAGCGGAGGGAAGTGCTACCTCATTTACAACGTAACAATGTTATGTTACACTGTTTCGTGAGGAGGGATTCCTTATGGAGGATGATCTGATTTCCAAAAAAGAATTGCTTGAATTGACCGGCATCTCCTATGGCCAGTTGTACCGCTGGAAGCGGAAAAACTTGATCCCGGAAGCCTGGTTTATCCGAAAGTCCGCTTTTACCGGGCAGGAGACGTTCTTCCCACGAGCTTTGATCCTGGCTAGAATCGATAAAATTACGAATATGAAAGACGATTTATCGCTGGATGAATTGGCGGATGTGTTCTCTGTCGTTCCTTCCACTGTGCAAATTGATTGGTTGGAGTTAGTGAAACGAAACATTGTTTCACAATTAGCAGCGGAGCATGCGGCGAGTATGCTGGGCAAGGCCGAGACGTACAGTTTTGCCCAAACGTTGTTTCTCTACATGCTCGAAGACGGCCTGCAGTCGGGTGAAATGAATGTCGACGAAGGCAGGGCGCTGCTTCTGATGCTGCAAGATAACTATGGCAAATTCGAAGGGCAGGATTGCGATCTGTTATTTTTCCGCAAAATGGGCGTCAGTATGTTTCTGCTCGCATCGGCAGGCAGCGAAGTGTTCGCAGAGCGCGGCGCGAAAGAGGTTTTGCGTGTGAATGTCGGCAAGAAGATTGAGGAGCTCAAGCTTAAACTGACGACGGTGTAGGAGAGGAGGAAGGTTCATGAAGACAGAGCGGAAGCTGCGGAATCTGGTTATTTCGGGAATCGGCTCCTCGGGCGGAGGTGACTTTCAGACGGCGAAAATCGACGGTGTCGGACGCGTCGAGGGCGACATTCGCTGCGAACATTTTGTGCTGAATGGCAGATTGGACGTACACGGCAGCCTTACCGCGGAACGTGCGGATTTGAAAGGCACGGCGACGGTTGACGGCAGCGTGCAGGTGAAGCGGGTGGAGCTAGCAGGCCGTTTCAAAATTGGCGGCTCGGCTTCAGGCGAAAGCATGGAAGTAGACGGATCCCTGCTGCTGCAAGGAAACTGCGAGGCGGAAACCTTTACGGCGGCGGGGCGAGTTACCGCAGAGCTGCTGAGCGCCGATCGCATTCATTTGACCCTGCATGGCCCTTCGGTTATTACGGAGCTGGGCGGGGAGCAGATTGTGGTGCGGAAGCAGGCGGGCATTGATTTTGCGAAATGGCTGCAGAAGCTTCCCCTGCCGGTCGGTAACCGGCTGACCGCCAAAGTGATTGAAGGCGACGACATCAATTTGGAGTGTACAACGGCGGATATCGTTCGCGGCGCAACGGTGCGCATCGGGCCGGGCTGTGAAATTGGACTCGTGGAGTACACAGCCAAGCTGGAGCAGGACCCGCGCGCGAAAGTGAATCGGGCGGAGCAAATCACTCGGTAAAGGAGGGGAAACGTATGGGAGCAATCACGGGGAAGCGCAGCGCTACGAATGGCAACCTTCGCGTTACGGGAAGCTCGATGGTAGGCGGAGGCCATTTTGACAAAGTGAAGGTTGTCGGGGAAGCGATGGTGGAAGGCGACTTGACTTGCACCTCCCTGTCTTGTATCGGCACGATGGAGATGACGGGTCGGCTGCAAGGCAGACGGTTAGGTATTGTCGGGACTTGTGCCGTTACCGGCAGTGTGCAAGCGGAATCGCTGAAAAACTCGGGCACCGTCACGATCAGTGAAGATGCTGTCATTCACAAGTTGATGGGATCCGGCCTGCTGGAAGTGAAAGGCCAGCTCACGGCGAAGGAAGTCGATGTGAAGGGACACATTGCAACGGCAGGAGACTTCGAAGCGGATCAGCTTCGTCTTCGAGGGATGTTCGACGTTGGCGGCCTGCTGAACGCCGGTACGTTGGACATTAAGCTGTATCAAAAATGCAAGGCGAATGAAATCGGCGGGGAACGCATTGAGATTCGCAAAGCTTCGTTGCTGCATCCGTTCAGCTTGTTTTTCCGGCCTTTAGCGAGTGCGAAGCTGACAGTGGGGGCCATTGAAGGCGACGACATTTATGTGGAGCATACGCATGCGGATGTCATTCGTGGAACGAAGGTCCGCATCGGGCCCGGCTGCAAGATCGGAGTTGTGGAATACAGAGAGGAGTTAACTGTAAGCAAAGACGCTGAAGTGGCGAATAAACGCCAAGTCTAAGAGGAAGCTCAAATTTTCAATAATGAGAGAAGGAATGTGTGGAAATGACGAAACAACAAACGAATCATGTCGGCTTTGTGTTAGCCGGCTTGCTGCTGGCGATGCTGATGTCGTCGATGGACAACACGATTGTCGCGACGGCGATGGGGACGATCGTCGGGGATCTTGGAGGGCTCGACAAGTTCGTCTGGGTGACCTCCGCGTATATGGTGGCGGAAATGGCGGGGATGCCGATTTTCGGCAAGCTGTCGGATATGTTCGGCCGCAAACGATTTTTCATTTTTGGCTTAATCGTGTTTCTGGCAGCCTCCATCCTGTGTGGAACGGCGCAAAGCATTGTGCAGCTTAGTATTTACCGGGCGATTCAAGGTATCGGCGGCGGGGCGCTCATTCCGATCGCGTTCACGATTATGTTCGATACGGTGCCGGTGGAACAGCGCGGCAAGCTGGGTGGTTTGTTCGGCGCGGTGTTCGGATTGTCGAGTATTTTTGGACCGCTGCTGGGTGCGTATATTACTGACTATATTAGCTGGCACTGGGTTTTCTATGTGAATATTCCGATCGGGCTGCTGGCGTTAATTTTTATCAGCGTGTTCTACAAAGAATCGCCTATCCATCAGAAGCAAAAAATCGACTGGTGGGGTGCGATTACCCTGATCGGTGCCGTCGTCAGCATCATGTTCGCCCTGGAACTGGGCGGCAACAAATATGCCTGGGATTCAGCGGTTATTGTCGGCTTGTTCGCTGTATTCGCCATCCTGGCCATTGCATTTGTCTTCATTGAACGGAAGGTAGATGACCCGATTATTTCGTTCCCGATGTTTAAAATCCGCCTGTTCTCTACGAGCAATGCGCTCGGGCTCCTAACAGGCATGGCGTTTATCACGGCGTCGGTGTATATCCCGATCTATATTCAGGGCGTTCTTGGCGGTACGGCAACGAACTCCGGCCTCGTTCTTCTGCCGATGATGCTCGGCTCCGTGTTCTCGGCGGTCGGCGGCGGCTTCCTGATGAGCAAAATCCCTTATCGCAGCATCATGATCGTCTTCGCGCTCGTGTTCACGGCCGGGATGGTGATGCTGACGACGCTCACGGTCGACTCGAGCCGTTTCTTCGTCACGATGTGCATGATCGTCACCGGCCTCGGCATCGGCGCCAGCTTCTCCGTGCTTAGCAACGCGGCGATTCACCACTTCGAGCCCGCGCTGCGCGGCTCGGTGAATGCGACCATGTCGTTCATCCGCTCGCTCGGGATGACGCTGGGGATCACGCTGTTCGGGATTCTGCAGCGCAACGACTTCACCGCGAGCCTCAAGGATATCTTCGCGGGAAGCGGGCAAGCTGCCGGACTCGCGCAGAATCCGACGATGACCGACCCGCGCGTGCTGCTTGCACCGGAGGCGCGCGCTCAAATTCCGGCGCCCGTGCTGGATAAAATCACGGCTGCGCTGTCCTCGTCGATCACGACAACGTTCCTGTGGGCGCTCATTCCGACCGCGATTGCCGTGGTCATGGCGTTGGCGATGAGCAAAGAACGCCTCACCGAGTCGGTCGAGCACGTGCAGGCGCAAGCTGCTGCGGAAGGAAGGTAAGGGTCAGAAGCGGGAGCAGGCCTTGAAGGTCAAGGCTGCTCTAGCATGTGAAGGACGCAATCCAAGCGGAAGCTTGGGGGGCGTCCTTTTTTAACATGTTGGAAAGTATATTCATGAAGCTGCTCCACATCATTAGGAAACGCTACCGCCCTTGAAGGACGGCAGAGCCGTTTTCTTCGAAAATACTGAGGGGACCGCCGGAGAGGGACATTTATCAGGGACCTGCCCAAATTACGTGATCGGGAAGAACTGTTTGAACAAAAAGATCATGGCGAAAATCCATCGGGATTTGAGGGGGCTGAGGTCATAGGGAAGCCAGTTTCGCATGAAATGGCGGAGGCTAAGAGGGCCTGGCCCCCTCTAAGTCGCCAAAATCGGCTAATATCGCATAGCTAGCAGGGGCTGTCCCCTCTTAGCGGCCATCGCCGAGCGGGTTTCGCCTCGAATGGCGGGTTTTAAGAGGGTCTGGCCCCCTCTAAGTCGCCAAAATCGGCTAATTTCGCGTAGCTAGCAGGGTCTGGCCCCTCTTAATGGGTCATCGTCGAGCGGGTTTGCGAGGAGTAGGAGCGGAAGAGCTCCACAGCGTGTAGCTCTTCGAAGCAGCTTCATATCATCTGGAAATGTTACCGTCCTTGAAGGAGACGGAACCGTTTTATTAGAAAAATTCGCTGTAATAGTCGCCGATGACCGTTACAAATCGAAAAAGAAGTCTTTTTCTGTTCTACCCTTACAATCTCGGCCTCCTAAGGTCGTCTTTATGCTGCAAGTTGGCTTAAGCTGACAACATGGGGGAAGCGAATGTGTAGGACCACCGGCCATTTTTCAAAAACTCTCGACAAGCGGGCGCCCTATCTTCATAACCTGATGACAATGTGGTTTACTCCTCTTATTTTCCCTCGAAAGCCTCCGACGATCCGCGATGGCCGTTCAAGCGTAGGATATGGTACACTAATTTTGGAAATGGATGGATGAGAAGGCCCGACCACTGGCGTTTGAGTTTTGGGGAGGAGGCAAAGATGGCCTATACACGACTCGTAGTGTTGGTGATGGCGTTTGAGGTGTTTGTTACCGTTGTAGCCGGACTTGGCATTTATTGGGGGTTCTCCTTGTTTCCTTATTCGCAATCATTGGCAGCTGCCACGGGGGCAGCCGTGCAGGCAGCCGGATTTCATGCAACGATTCCCCTTTACATGCCTTCACTGGCAGATCTGAAAATACCATACACCTATCTGGAGACCAGAGCTCAGTCCTGGGGGACCGCGGCTATCGTAGTCTCAGCGGCTGTTATGGCGGTACAAAGTTTTGTTCGGGGGATGTACCTCGGCGGGCTGAAAGCGTGGGTACTGAATCGTAGGACAGTTCCGCTGATCCGGTGTGGGCGCCAATATTTCAGCCGGATGCTGGCGTGGTCACTCTTTCAAAACGTGACAGGTCTGCTGGTCGTTTTCATCGGGGTAGCTTTTATCCCCTTAGGATTCCTATTCATGCTCGCCCTATTGTTCTATTCGCTTACCCCTTACCTAATAGTACTCCAAAATATATCCTTCGGAGACGCAATGGCGAAGGCACCACGCCTGTTTCGGCGCTATTTCAGCACGCTGTTTCCGCTTGCGCTGCTTGCTATGCTGTGCACACTGCTTATCGGCCCCTTCCATCTGCTGACGTCCCCTTGGGGATACGCTGTACCCTTGCTCGTTTACGCAAGTGTGGGGACTTTGCTGATTGGCGCGGTGATGAGAAGGTTGGCACTGAAATTGACGCTTGACGGCGCGAAGGTCTCGGATGAGCCATTCAGAGAGATTCGCGCTCGAAGAGCGATAAATACAGTAAGTGTGCTGCTCGTGCCGGTATTGGTCTTTGCAGGGATTTTCGCAGCCTCCGGAAGGCATATCAGCGCATTTGAATTCGGCAGCAAAGAGCGGCTAAACGGCTTCCTCTACAGGACGAATTTCTCCGATGTTTTCTACGCGTCACAGATGAATTACACAGCTTACGACTTCAAGACGGGAGATTACAGCTTGGATATAAAGCTTCCTGACTTGTCCCAAAAGGAGAAGCCTGGCGAATTGCGAGGAATCGCCGAAATTACATGGCAGGTGAATGAGGAAATCCGCACGGTACAAGGAAATTCGACGCGAATTGATGTGAAAGCCATCATGCACAAGAGCCGTTTGATGTACCGACTTGTCCGGGAGACAGCTAGCAATGGCAGCTATTATTACTCGAGTATGAGGGGGACTGCGTCGATTTTGCCAGGCGGGGAGAAACCGCGCGAGCCGCTGTCCGTTCAAATCATGGTTAGCGGAGACGGTAAACATGTATTTGCCTTACAATACCCCAGCCGGTTTGATATCACCCCAGTATTCCGTGTTTCCGACGATGGGCGATACTTGATCCCGGCAACAAGTCGAGTAAATCCGTCGGATTTTCACGCCTATTGGTTCACTGCAGAACCGAACACCGAAGATCTATTTGACATGCTGGCTGCTAAAAATAAAACGAACTACATGCCGACGACGAACCGGGCATACCTTGCGCTTGCTTCTGCCATGCAAGAAGGAGATGGACGCATGCTTGTCAAGTTATTGGAGACGCTGAAGAAGGGCGGTGTAGACGTGAAAGCTCCCGAGTGGGATGAGCTGACGTGGACGCATAACTTGCAGAACAAATATAGAGAGGCAAACTTTCAACAGACCGTGGAGCTGCTGACGAAGGCAGGCGTTCAAGGCGGCTACGAAAGCAAAGAAATCGTGGATCAAAGCGATGATAAGATCGGGGTTTACCGGTTTGAAGTGCCGTTCCCGGATGGGATGCTGCCGATCACGTATACGGAATCCAAGGCAGACGGCAAGCTGTTGTCCGTAAGCATCGCGGAATAGATGCGCCAAGTTGAAAGCCATCCCACACGGATGGCTTTTAAAAATAAAATTTTAATTATAAACAGCATATATTTATTGAAAAACGATAAATATTGTGATAGATTAAAATCGAAAAAACAAAAAGAGGTGCATGTGATGAAACGAGGATCAACGCTTTTTTTAAAGGCCGCCCTTTTCCTAATTGGTTTGCCGGTGCTTGCTTTGTGCATATTTGTGCTGCCGGAGATCGGAAACTATGCAGCGGAATTGTATCCCGACTATGCGTATTTGGAATATCTGGTTGACCTGGATTTGTTGGCAACGGCGATTCCTTTTTACATGGCTTTGTACCAGGCCTTTAAGCTTCTAAACTATATTGATAAGAACCAGGCTTTTTCGGAATTGTCGGTACGCGCATTGCAAAAGATTAAATACTGCGCAATCGCATTTAGCGGATTGTATGTGGTGGGTATGCCGCTTTTTTATCTTCTTGGGGAAAAGGACGATGCGCCGGGCGTTATTGTCATCGGCATGGTGATGATTGTCGCTTCGCTGGTGATCGCTGTGTTTGCTGCTGTGCTCCAAATGCTGCTGCAAGAGGCAATCGATATTAAATCAGAAAATGATTTGACGGTCTGAGGTGACGACATGGCGATTATCATTAATGTTGACGTGATGCTGGCGAAACGGAAAATGAGTGTAACGGAGCTTTCGGAGAGGGTTGGAATTACGATGGCGAATCTCTCTATTTTGAAGAACGGCAAGGCCAAAGCGATTCGATTCTCGACGCTGGAAGCGATCTGTAAAGCGTTGGATTGCCAGCCTGGCGATATTTTGGAGTATAAAATGGAAGAAGAAGAGGGGTAATCTCATGGATATTCACCACTCAATCATTCAGAACATGGCGAGTCCTCGTGAATTGGAGCGGCTGTTCAGGCGTGATCCCGAAGCTTTCAAATCGGCCTTCCCCAGTGTTTGGGAGGAGCACCCCGAATCGCAGGTTCTTGCCGTATGGCAGGAACGATTGCATTTTAAAGAAGCTGAAACGACCGAAAGAGCTTCCTTCTTTCAAAAAGATTTCTTGGTCATGGGCATTCTGGCCTTGCTGGCCGGATTGGTCAGCCGAGTTCTTTTCCAATATATCGAACAGAAGGCCATCGCTCCGATTAACCTGGTCTATGGGATATTTCCCTTTATTGCGGCCTATTTCGTATACAAGACTGCCCCCGGCAAGAAGGTGCTCGCTACCCTGGTATCGCTATTTGTGCTCTCCGGCGTGTATCTAAACCTGCTTCCTCTTGAGGAGACAGATAGCATGTTGCTGGTGTATCTACACCTTCCCATTTTCCTGTGGGTCGTCGTAGGGCTTGCTTTTACAGGAAAGGAATTCAGATCAGGCAGCACGAGACTCGCTTATTTAAAATTCAATGGGGAATTCGGCATCCTTTACGCCAGTATGGCGATCAGCGGCATGCTGCTAACTGCGTTAACGATGCAGTTATTCCGGTTTGTCGGCATGAATATCGAGGATTTTTACTTCCGCAATGTTGTGCTGTTCGGCGCGGCCGCGCTTGCCGTGGTTGCTGCCTACCTTGTAACCAAGAACCTGAAACTTGCTAGAAATATTGCGCCCTATATCGCCAAAATTTTTAGCCCCCTTGTGCTGGTCACCTTGCTGGCCTATCTGATTACGGTGATAGCGGTCGGGAAAAATCCGTTCTTGGATCGCGATTTCCTCCTGTCCTTCAATGGCATCCTGCTGATTGTGCTGGCGGTCACCATTTTCTCCATTACTGAAAGCGGTGCGACCGAAAAAAAGACCATCTCGGACTACATTAATCTGGCCCTCATTGTGCTTGCACTTGTCATCGACAGTGTAGCGCTGTCGGCCATCGTCTTCAGGCTTTCTTCTTACGGGATTACGCCGAACCGACTAGCGGTCCTTGGCATCAATCTATTGATCTGGGCGAATCTGCTTTGGATCATGCTCACCTATCTGCAGTTTTTGCGCAACAAACTCGGCCTCTCCGCGATCCAAAATGCCGTTACGGCGTATTTGCCCGTTTACGGGATATGGGCGGCTTTCGTGACGGTTGCTTTTCCGTTGATTTTTTGATTGACCGATGTAGACCATATAACCGCGGCAGCCCTGGATAAACGTCCAGGGCTGCCGCGGTTATTGCGTTCGATTTTGTTTTGTTCCCAGAGCTTCCTGATGTACTCCTGAAATTTTTCCCAAAGCTTCCCTTGCGATGACTCATGATAACGGGAAGGGTTCCGTTATAGGATGAAGGCAGATAATGCATACATTTGATTCTGCTTTATCCATTCTAGAAAGTATGAAAAGGAGACTGAATAACATGAAGGTAAAATTGAACGGATTGAGATCCAAGGCAATACTTTCCCTCTTATTGGCGGGCAGCCTTTCGTTTGGGAGTATGGTGGGGGCATTCGGTGAAACCGCGCCTGAGGGCGTACAAATCAAGGAGTTTAGCCTGCTTGATACGGGGACAGATGTCGTGGGTTCAGCGGATTTTACACCCGAAGGCAAGAAGGACGCCCACTTCAAGCTGCAGCTGAATCTGGCTCAGAAAACGATCATTAACAGCGTTGTTCTGCGTTCAACGGATGAATACGGCAAGGATAACTATCAGGGCGTATGGAGAACGAATCGTGTGACGACCGGCTGGCTGCTTGGTATTGTTCATGACCGAGCGGTTACAACGCCAACGGGCACAACGCATGAAACGGTAATTGTGAACCCTGGCTTTAGCAAAGATGTGAAAGAGCCGTTGGGAGAGTTCGAAGGCGGGCTAACCTTTGATTTGTACGCAAGCGATAACGGCACGATTAAAGAAACGCAGTATTATGTACTGGAAATCGAGACTCCGAGCGGAATGGTCGTTTCCAAGCCAATCAAATACAAGAAGCCCATGACAACCGGAGGCACTTCGTCAACGTCGCCTTCATCATCAACGCCCTCATCACCCCCGACACCAACACCATCCACGACGCCTGCTTCAACTCCAGCAACGCCGACAGTACCGGTCTCCACACCTTCTCCCGCTCAATCGGAGGATCCGACAATCCGCGTGTTTTTTAAAGGCCAGGAGCTGGCGTTTAGTGATGCGAGCCCCGTCCTGAAAGAAGGTTCAACGTTAGTTCCTTTCCGCAAATTATTTGAAACGCTTGGCTTTACGGTAAAGTGGGTTGACTCGGGTTATACCCAACAAGCAATCGGCACAAAGGATGGTCTTACCATCGAATTGACAATTAACAGCACTGTGGCAAAAGTAAACGGAACCGATGTTAGTTTGGAAGTGCCTGCACAAATAATCAACGGGAGCACGCTAGTACCGCTGCGGTTTGTGGCGGAAAATACGGGATTCCAGGTCTCCTACTCCAGTAACGGAAGTGTCGCGACCATTCAGATTGACGATGCGGAGGTGACCAACCAGAAGCCTGAAACCACTCCTGCACCGACACAATCTCCGGTACCTGCCCCCGAGCCCGTCAAAGAAGCGGCTGAACCCTTTGTTGTCAAAGGATATGTTCGCAACGCAAGCGGCCAGCCGATTCCGGGAGCCAGCGTCTTTGCAGATAACACCTTCATGTATGACAGCAATCTTCTCGGAGTCACCGATGAAACAGGACATTATCAAATTGAACTTCCGGAGATGGCAACAACTTACCATATGGGAGCTCAAGTGACGAAACAGTACAACGGTACAAAATATACGTTCCAATTAAGTGCCGACGGTGATCTTCCTTTTTCGGGGAGTAAGGGAGCTGTTCGAGACTTCACATGGTCAGATTTTAACGGTCAAATCTATGTTTATCCGAATTTCAAAAATTTTAACGATTCGCTGCCGGAGTTCGACATGGGCGACCTGGAATTGACGCTAACGCCGGTCGGCCCGCTGCTTGACGGAAGCGCAGGACAAACAATAATTAAACGTGGAGGTCCTATTGCTGGAGGAGCGGGGATGGATTCGATTCCAATCGGCCGATACAAGGCAACAGCACGATGGGTGCCGGAAGGTCATGCGCCGATGCCGATGCTGATCAGAGTCAATTATACGGGCGAATTCGCCGAGTCCACAGAGTTTGAATTTGGCCCTTCAAATGGAATATCCAGCACCTATCTGAGTGAGCTTGAAGTGTCTCTGTAATGAGCAAGGAGAGGCTATCCCAAAAGTCATAAAATGACTGAGGGATGGCCTCTTGTTTGTAAACAAAAAGGAGCCGTTGGATTTAGAAGACGACATTCCAGCGAATCATCTCGTTTGTGTGGTTAACGCCGTCGTCAATCTTCTCGACGATGCTGTGCACGACGACGGGATCTTTTCGGACTGGGCGAGAAGAAAACCGCTCATCTCCTGCCGGAGAGAGCGGTTTGTGGTGCGCTTGGCAGCGCAATCGAAAGGATACCGCTATGTAATCGCAGGGATAATGGATGGTGGCACGCAGACGACTTTGTCATCTGCTGCCGAAACACAAAAAGGGGCCGAACGCGTAATGGAGTCTTGGAGGAGCCGGATGCGTTGATCCGCACGTCCGGATCTGTGAGAGGCCCATGCAATTACGCATGGGCCACCTCGATTACCTCGGTAATCATTTTATCCGGAAATGAAATCATCCCCATGATAGGTAATCTGTGATGCTGCAGCATGGATGAGTTTATTCGTCCAGACGCAGTACCCCATGCCGACGTACGCTAATCCCCAGAAGAAAGCGAAATATTTGTTGTCTGCGATAGGCAGAAACATCGCGAGTATCATAATGAGCATGAGAACGGGAACCCAACGTGGAAAAACTTTGGCAAGATAAGTCAGGATCATGAACACGAAAGTGCCTCCAAGAAAGCCGACCATGCCGAACATCCGCGAAATGTTGACCAGCACCCCTTCCGGTTGAACCGCATCAGCGCCGCCTGCTGCAAATTGAGACCACAGCATCGCGGTTGTCAAAATATTTCCGACGATAATCGCGAGAATCGTGATAAAACCGGTGACGCCCGTCTCGCGGGACTGTACTTGATAAAGCACGATGGAGCCGACGGACATTAAGATACAAGCGATCAAGCCAGTCGTCAATTCTTGCGTGCTGTCCGTTCCCCAAATCAGGGATGCCGGGGTCATTCCCATCCGCGCAATTCCTGCTAGTATACAGATCATGCCTAGCCATTTGATTACTTTTTGTTCTGTCATTTTGCTCATCCTCCAAATTTATAAGTGTGGTGCTCTTATATTTAGATTACTTGAAGGAAAATCATGAAGAACAGAGCAGGGCGTTCCTGAATTTCGGGAATAATGCCGGAGCGAATCGGGAATGCACGGGAAGGCCCGGGAAATTGTCATCCATCCATATCCAGTTGTCGGGCGGCAAGCTATAATAAATAATGGAAGATTTCATGCAGAAGGATCGGCGGTGGGAGGATGAATTTAAAGGTTAACCGAGCAGACGCTCGGGCGGTTGTGAACGAGCGGCAAGTGCCATGGGCGATGCGGCTTGCACAGCTTTTAACACTCAGCTTCAGCATACTGACAGCAGTGCTTTATGTAAGCGCAATTCCTGTCTATTACAAAGTACTTATCGAGAGATGCATCATACAGGGCTGCGGTAATCTTTATCCTGCTTTGCAGCTGCCGGCAGAGGGATTTAGCTTGGAACAATTTGCCCTCCTATTCGTACTCATTGACGTCCTATTTACATCCGTTTTTTATATCACTTCAGCCATTGTGCTCTGGAAAGGATTTCGGGAGCCGGTGGGGCTGCTGGCCGTTATTGCAATGGTATCTTTCGGCACAACGTTTCCATCGCTGGTTATGGCGGCATACGAAGGGGCTGTTTTTGCCCATCACTGGTTCATGGTCGTCTCAATGCTAAGCTGGATTTCCATGTCCTTGTTTCTTTTACTTTTTCCGAATGGCAAGTTTGTGCCCACATGGACGCGCTTCATTTTTGTGCTCATTGTTATCGTAAACGTGATGCAGCTTCTTTATGAAGGTCAGATGTGGGAGAAGCTCCACATTCCGGGCGTACTCCGGTTGCTCTGGTATGTTTCTTCCACCTTGGTGTTGATTTACTCACAAGTGCATCGTTTCCGAAATAAGGCATCAACCTCCGAACGGCAGCAAACGAAATGGGTGGTATATGGGGCAACGATCGGGATTGTCGGTTTCATTGGCATGAGCGCGTTGTTTACTCCAGGTCTGAATGATGGGACAGCGCTAACGTATGTGTATTTGAACGCTTTGCTGAATGCGTCTCTGACGGCTATACCGATTACCTTAACACTTGCCGTGCTAAGGCAAAGACTTTGGAATATCGATCCGTTGGTCAAGCGAACACTCGTTTATGGTTCTCTGTCCATTTGTATCATACTCATTTATACCGTAACTGTTCTTTATTTAAGCCGTTTATTTCAAACGCGAGACCATTATGTCGTTTCGCTGCTGGCGACGGGCGTTGTGGCTGTCGCTTTCGCTCCGCTTAAAGAGTGGCTGCAGCTGCAGATTAACCGGCTAATGAAGGGCCGTCATGACGATCCTTATGCTGTATTGCTTGAACTCGGCAATCAGTTCACTCAGCCTCAGGCTCCGGATGCCATGCTGAATGCTTTCGTACGTATCGTAAAGGAGGCGCTCCGGCTTCCGTATGCAGCGATCTACGCGAGTGTCGGCGGTCAGGATACCTTGGTGGCTTCTGCCGGCAGTCCCCTTCACGAGCAACATGTCATGCCAATTATCCAGCGTGGCGTGGAGCTGGGAACGCTGCAGATTGCCTCTCGCTCAGCTGGGGAAGCGTTTACGGCAGAAGACAACAAATTTCTGGATGTCCTCTTGAAGCAAGCAGGACCGATCGTGGAGAATTGGCAGATGACGCAGGGGATGAAGCTGCTGGCTCGGGACTTGCAGGAGTCGCGGGAAAAGCTGGTGTTAGCGCGAGAGGAAGAGCGGCGGCAAATTCGCAAAAATTTGCACGATGATTTGGCGCCTAAGCTGGCTGCTCTTGCGCTGAATGTGGCGACGGCCCAGATTTACGTCGAAAAGCAACCCGAGGTAGCCATCGAAATGCTGGCAGACCTGCGCAAAGTCATTCGATCGACAGTGGAGGACATTCGCACGTTGGTTCATGATTTACGCCCGCCAACACTGGATGAGCTGGGACTGGTTGGAGCGCTGCAGGAACGCATTGCCCTGCTGTCCAAACCCGCGGCGAAGCTTGCAGGACAGGAGGGCGCTGCAGCGCTGGACATTCAAATGTATGCCCCAGAGCCGCTTCCTTCGCTGTCGGCAGCCGTGGAGGTCGCCGTGTATCGGATCGTCACGGAAGCTTTAGTGAATGTCGTGAAGCATGCCAGGGCGACCTCCTGTACGGTAAATCTGGAAGTTACGGAGACACGCCAGCTTCAGGTGGAAATAAGAGACAACGGCGCGCAATTCGCTTCGTTGTCGGCAAGTCCGGTTCCCGAGGGGAAAGGTGGAATTGGACTCGTTTCAATGCGGGAAAGGGCGGCGGAATTAGGAGGTTACTGTCAGTTGGATCGGCCTGCTGGCGGGGGCACCCGCATTCTGGCCATAATCCCCTTGACCTGAGCGAATATAATGCGGAGCAGAGGAGAGAGAAAGACGATGAGAATAATGATTGCGGACGACCATCCCATCTTTCGAAGCGGTGTTCGAAATTTGCTTCAAACGACGGAAGATTTGGTCGTCGTGGGTGAAGCGTCATCTGGTGATGAGGTTATGCCGCTTGTGGAGCAGTGCCGACCTGATTTAATTTTAATGGATATTCGAATGCCTGGGCTCAATGGTATTGAAGCGACGAGGCTGGTCAAAGAAAAATATCCAGATATTCATGTGCTTATTCTCACCATGTTTCGTGACGATCAATCGGTGTTTACTGCCATGCGTGTTGGAGCGAAAGGATATGTGCTGAAAGATGCCGATGAAATCGAGTTGCTGCGTTCTGTACGCGTTGTTGGCAGCGGCGGCGCCGTGTTCAGTTCCGATATCGCAGCACGCATGATGCATTTCTTTACGGAACCGAGAGATCAGGGGACTTCCGAGCATCCTGCACTTTCTGAACTGTCCAAACGGGAAATGGAAATTTTGGAGCTGATTGCTGAGGGGAAAACCAACGTGCAGATCGGCACACGTTTGACAATCAGTGCCAAGACGGTTGCCAACTATGTTTCCATGATTCTTAACAAGCTGCAAGTCGTGGACCGCAATGAAGCAAGCAGAATGTTAAAGGAGTTTCGGGAGGGATGAATACAACCGCAGCAGCCCTGGACAAATGTCCAGGGCTGCTGTTTGTTCCGGGGCTCGTTCTAGAAAGTGATGGAAATGCCGTTCGATCTCCATGCAAATCGGATGATTGCCTCATTGTTGGATGGGCAGGGGGTTCCTACAATAAGAACTATGAGGATCGTAGGAGAGGCCTGTTTCTGAAAATCATAACGAGGAGAGATTGTAATGGGCTTATTGGATGGCTTATATCGCTTCAAGGAATGCAAGACGCTTCGGGTTTCGAGCTACGACCGGTCGGGAGGAAATGCCGACTATATCACGATTATGCCTGGAGAGACGGCGGTGCTTGCCGAGCTGCAAAATGTGGGGATTATCAAGCATATTTGGATCACAATCAATTCGAAGGATCCCATGCACAATCGCAACCTGATTTTGCGCATGTACTGGGACGGCGAATCGGAGCCAAGCGTACAAAGCCCGATCGGCGATTTCTTCGGACAGGGCTGGGGCGAGCATTATCCATACGCCTCCCTTCCGTTGGCTGCGGCACCGGCGGGCGGAAGAGGACTGAACTGCTATTTCCCCATGCCGTTCGCCCAAGGCGCGAAAATCACCCTTGAGAACGACTCGGAGTTCGAGGTCCCCTCTTTTTATTATTATATCGATTATGAGGAGCATGCTTCTATACCGGATGATGCAGGACGGTTCCACGCTTGGTGGAATCGGGAAATAACCGAACCCTCAAGTGAGCAGGAGAACGAGTGGGGACTTATGGGTGAACCGGCGAAAAATCAATCGGATGAAGGCAATTATCTGTTTGCGGATATAGCAGGGCGGGGGCATTTTGTCGGTGTCAATTACTATGTCGATAGTCCAGGTCCGATGTGGTATGGAGAAGGCGACGACATGTTTATGGTGGATGGTGAATCGTGGCCTGGATCTTTGCACGGCACCGGCACGGAGGATTTTTTTAATTCCTCGTGGTGCCCGAACGAGTTGTATGCGCATCCTTACTTCGGTTACGCCCGGATCCCGGATAAGCTGGGCTTTATGGGGCGAACTCATTGTTACCGCTTTTTGATGGAAGACGCTATCCATTTCCGCCAATCGCTCAGGTCCAGTATCGAGCATGGGCATGCTAACGCGCTGACACTTGACATCGCCAGTGTGGCCTATTGGTACCAAAGCGAGCCGCATAAAGCATTTCCAGTCATACCACAGAGATCAATGCGTCAAAATATGCCCGTTATCACGGCTAGTGACGTTCACCGTTGGCGCGATGCATGGAGAAAGTCCAAAGGCTCTGGCAAGCTTTGGGGGAATGAGTTGGAATAATGGCATGACACGCTTACGCGGTTATGTATAAATGAAATCACGATTGAGGAGGTACGTATGAAGAGACTCAGCAGTTTGTGGATATGCATGATGTTGATCCTCACGATGGTTCCCACTGGCATTTACGCCATGGAAGGTGACCAGCTTCAAAGTGTGGACGAATACCAACAAAGTGTGCAGGAACCGATTCCAAGCCTTACGGGGACTGGAGGGACGGAAGGACTGCAAATTGTTCGGCCGGTTGTGGCAGGTGCTGCGACAGGCAGTCAGTTTTTCCCGCTGGAAAGAGCCTTTGACGGCCAACCGGATCTGGATGAGAATACCGGCAATCCTGTTGGTGGCACAGGAGCTTCGGATGCGCCCGCTTACAACGGCGGCAGAGTCGGATATATCGACTTCGGAGCGGATTGGAGCAAAGTCAGAATCGTGTCGACATGGACCAAATATAGAGCGTCCAGCTCCGGCGATCAGTCCCCTTATGCTGAACTCTGGTGGGACAACGATATCAATACGGTAATTGACAGCGTTTACACGGAAAGCCGCATCAACTTCAATAGCGCAAAAGGTCTTTCAACTGGGGCGATGACCCCCTGGATCATGGACAGTGATGTCAGCGGCAGCCCTGTTACGCCGAAAGCCCGGTATTTGTTAGTCCGGGGAGCTGCCACGATGACCAATAGGGCCAGTGAATACGCCATGATTGGTTGGATCGATGCCAACGGGAACGGTGTTCAGGATGCGCCATTCCGCGCAGTATCCGGAATAACCGTATCGGGTGCAGGCGGAGCAACAAGCTTGTTGACGAACGCTGCGCTGCAAATGTCGGCTGTCGTGCAGCCTTTTATCGCAACCGACAAATCCTATGTTTGGTCCGTCCAGAATGGCACCGGAAGTGCAACCATTGATGCGACTGGACTCCTTACCGCAGTATCGGAAGGTACCGTGATGGTCAAGGCAACCGCACTCGATGGGTCAGGCGTGACGGGAATGCAAGAGATCGTCATTTCCAAGTACAACCAGCTGATCTTGCCTGTGCAAGGAAGCAGCAACATTTATTACAAGGACTTGCAGGCTTCTTTCAAAAATGTGAACTGGCAGACGCTGGAGCGTCTTTACATTCCTGCAGGAGATTATCAATATATCAAGCTAGGTAATCTGCCAAAACGAAGCGCCGATCATCCTCTGATTATTACCAATTATGGCGGAAAAGTAGCGGCTAGCGGCACCTACGCATATACCTTGTCCATGGAGGGCGGTTCCCACTGGATTTTGACTGGGGAATATAATGAAGATTTGAAAACCGGCGATGTCCATTACCAGGGGCATCAAGACGGCAATTATGCCGATTCCGCGGGCCATTACGGCATAGAAGTCGGCCGCAACACGTCCAATGGCATTGGCGTAGGCAATGGCGCGACGAACTTCGAGCTTTCGTATATCGAGGTTGCTCATGCCGGGTTTGCTGGCCTTCTTATTAAGACGGACGGTGTGCCGACAGCCACCATGGACGGTGTCAAAATCCATGATATGTACGTCCATGATTCGGAGTCGGAAGGGATGTATATTGGCAATACAAGCAGCGATCTCAGTAAGCAGCATATTTTCACCAATCTGGAGATCTACAACAACAGGGTTCTGCGTTCAGGAACGGAAGGCATCCAGTTATCCAATATGGGGGATGGCATCAAGGTTCATAACAACGTGGTCGTGATGAGCTCTATGGATTGGAAGGATCCTTTTCAGCAATGGCAGGACGGCGTCTTCCAGTATAGTCAAAGGATCGGAAGCGCAGAAATCTATGACAATGTGTTTATTGGAGGCGCCAGCAACCTTTTCACGCTAAGATTATCCGCAGCTCCCGGTGAGACTCCGAATCCCTCAGATGAAGTGGTGTTCCGCAATAATTACTTCTCCCATGGGCGGGATATTCTAGGCTATGTCCATAATACGCCTTCCAACTATGCGTCGAAATTCCGGTTCGAGAACAATATGATTCAGCAATTCAATTACCAGTACGATGAACTGCCTGGAGATCAGGTAAATTCGAACAAATTTCTCTATGTTCAAGATAATACGAACAATCCGATGATCATCGATAACAATACTCGGGATGGCGGGCAAGTTTTCATTGACGCAATCGGAGGAAACAACGGGACAACAAGCCATATATCTGCATCGGGCAACAACACGTTAACTCCAGCAGCGCCGATCCTTTTCAGAGATGTGACGTTCCCTGCCGATTTTGACTGGAGCAAAGTGGAGAGATGGGACGATTATTCCGATCTGTATAAAGAGCCGATCTATTTCAATTATGGTGATTATGTCTATTATTTCCCGACAGGTGAATTGTACGAGTGTATCGAACCCGGAACCCATACCGGGAAGAATCCTACGACGAATCCTTCTACCTGGAAGCTCTTAGTGCCGATGAAGGAGGATTTCAGGCTCGACCCGGCATCTCCGTATCAGGGCATAGGTCTGTTAGACGGAAGAACAGAGACCCTCGATACCATGCCCCCGGCCATCGGATCGCCGGAACAGCTGTCGTTCCTGCAGAACGAACCGGTTCTGGTGAACATTACGGCTAACGATAACGGAGGAAGCGGCTTGCATTCGCTTGAAACGACTTTCAATGGGGAGACGGTGGGAACAACGATTGCTGTCAACCCATTTGAGCTGGGGGTCGGAACGTATCCGATCGTCGTTACGGCTGTAGACCGGGCCGGAAACCAAACTGTTGCGGAGTTCACGCTTGTGATTCGAATGGATGCCAATCATTTGGATGAACTGGTGGAATACGGCGCTGATAACGGATGGATCAGCAATAACGGAATCCGCAACAGCTTAATGTCTCACGTGAACAATATTCAGCGGGATCAAGGCGATGCCAAGAAATTTGAAAACAGCATCAAATCCATGCAAAATACCGTAAGTGCGCAAAAAGGCAAGCATATCGACGAAGTGTTCGCAAACGTCATTCTGGCGGACTTGGCGGTTCTTCAGAATACGATCGGCAACTGAGTAAGGATTTCATAGCATCTTTGTCATCATTCTTCACCTGCATAGTAGCTGACTCGAATAGTAAGGCATAGTCCGCTTAGGCGGTTATGTATAAATTTCTATGAGGAGGTAAGTAGCGGATGAAAAGCATGCTCACTGGAACCCTGATCGGCATCATGATGTTGTTTGCTTTTATGCTTGTGGGAGGCGCTGCAATGGCAAGCGGAGAACTGCAGGTGATTAAACCTTCCGCCGCTGGCGCGGCGACGGGCAGTTCATTTTTTCCATTGGAGAATGCCTTTGACAGTCTGGATATCTCGCTGGATACTGCCGGAGTGCCGGTTGGCGGTGCGGGACCGAACAATGCGCCTGCCTATTCGACCAGCCGGGTCGGTTATATCGACCTCGGCCCGAATTGGGCGAATGTAAGAATTACTTCAACGTGGACGAAGTACAGAGCATCAAGTGTCGGTACCATGACCCCGTATTCCGAAATATGGTGGGACAATGATATCGACACGACCAATGACAGCGGGTTAACCGAAACCCAGATTAATTTCAACAGCGTGCAGAATCTAGCCAATACTGGCACAACAACCCCTTGGATACAGGATCGTGACGTGAGCAGCAGCCCGGTCGCACCGCTAGGGCGGTATATGATCCTGCGGTCTCCTGACAACATGACGAACAGAGCCAGCGAATACGCAATTGTTGGGTATCTCGTAGACGAAGGGAACAAGGTCATTACGCCGTCGTTGGCCGGGCAGGCGAGTGGCAGTCAGTTTTTTCCGCTAGGCAACGCTTTCGATGGTCAACCGAATCTCAATCCGCTAACCGGGGAACCTTCGGGAGGCGCAGCGGCCACTGATGCGCCGGCTTACGCCGACAGAGTCGGCTATATTGACTTTGGACCGGACTGGAGTAAGGTGAGAATCACTTCAACATGGACGAAGTACAGAGTATCCAGCTCAGGCAACCAAACCCCCTATGCGTCGCTTTGGTGGGATGATGATATGGACGCTGTAAATGACAGCGGTCTCACGGAAACTCGGATCAACTTCAACAGTGCGCAAAACCTTTCCACAGGACTGGAGACGCCATGGCTGATGGATTCCGATGTCAGCGGGACCCCTGTAGCCCCGAAGGGCAGGTTCTTGTTGCTCCGAAGCCCTCTTGCGATGACCAATCGGGCCAGTGAATACGCATTCCTCGGCTGGATTGACGAGAATGGCAACGGCGTTCAGGACGCACCGAATCGTGCTGTAAGCGGCATAACGGTAACGGGAACCGGTGGCGCAACGAGTCTATTAACGGGCAGTACGCTGCAGATGTCAGCGGCTGTGCAGCCTTTCGATGCGACGAATAAGAATGTGGCCTGGTCGGTTGTGAACGGAACCGGAAGTGCTAGCATTACTTCAGGCGGTTTGCTGACAGCGGTATCGGATGGGACTGTAACGGTCAAGGCAACCGCCCAGGATGGTTCGGGTGTCGTTGGAACGCTCGAAATTGCCATGTCCCAATACAGTCAATTCATATTGCCGGTTCAAGGGGCCTCCTCCATCTATTACGTTGACTTGCAGGCCTCCTTCCCGAATGTCAACTGGCAGACGCTTGAACGGCTTTACATCCCTGCCGGGAACTATGAATTCATTAAACTGGGCAATCTTCCGCAAAGAACGGCCAGCAATCCTCTGATTATTACCAACTATGGCGGCCAGGTAAAAGTCAGCGGCACCTATTCCTATACCCTGTCCATCGAGGGGGGTAAGAACTGGATTCTTACAGGCAAATATGACAGCGTGCTCAAAACGGGACATGTCAATTTTCAAGGACATCTCAATGGCAATTACACGACATCCACGGGCAAGTATGGCATCGAAGTGGGACGCAACTCGTCCAATGGCATCAGTGTAAGCAAGAACGCCACGAACTTTGAGCTTTCGCATATGGAAGTCGCCTATGCCGGATTCGCCGGCCTGCTGATTAAAACGGACGGTGTTCCGACAGCCACCATGGACGGCGTGAAAATTCATGATATGTACATTCACGATACGGAATCGGAAGGGATGTATATTGGCAATACGAGCAGCGATATTAGCAAGCAGCATATTTTCACCAATCTGGAAATTTATAATAACAGGGTCCTGAGGGCGGGGACGGAAGGCATCCAGCTGACCAATATGGGAGATGGCGTCAAGGTTCACAACAACGTTGTCGTCATGAATGCTTTGGATTGGAAAGATCCGTTCCAGCAATGGCAGGACGGCTGCTTCCAGTACGGCCAAAGGACTGGCAGTGCTGAGATCTACAACAACGTATTTATCGGTACGGCCAGCTCTCTCTTTACGCTGAGAATGTCAGCGGCTCCAGGAGAGACGCCGAATCCTGCGGATGAAGTGTATATGCATGACAATTACTTCTCCCACAGCCGAGATATTCTTGCCTATATCCATGATACGCCATCCAACTATGCAACGAAATTCAGGTTTGAAAACAATGTCATTCGGCAAATCAATTTCCACTACGATGAAATTCCTGGCGGACATGTGGATTCCAACAAAATGTTCTATGTATCCGACAACACGCACAATCCGATGGTCTTCACGAACAATACTCGGGATGGCGGGCAAGTGTTCATTGACACCATCGGTGGAAACAACGGGACCGTAGGGAATATTACCGCATCGGGCAATACAACTGTATCAGGCTTAGCTCCGATTAAATTTAAGGATGTGGCCCCATTCTCCGCTAACTTTGATTGGAGTCTGGTCGAAAGATGGGACGATTATTCGGATTTATACGCAGTCCCGATCTATTTCAATCAAGGGGATTATGTGTACTACTTCCCGACAGGCGAGTTGCACAAAAATATCGAACCGGGAACCCATACCGGCAAGAATCCTACTACGAATCCTGCTACCTGGCAGCTTCAGACGCCGATGAAGGACGATTTCAGGCTGGATCCAACCTCGCCGTACCAAGGCATAGGGCTTCTGCCATAACGAATCGGAGAAAAGACGAATTCCATGCAGGATCAAGCCGTTCTGCGCAAGCGGGACGGCTTGATTGCGTGCGGGTCCTGTTTGGGCAAGCAACTTAGAAAGCAAGACGATTCCTATGCTTTTCGGTTGATCCCCTAATTGTTTCGTGAAAACGCTTCATTTACAATTTAGGTATAAAGGCAACAAGGTATATCCTAGAAAGAAGGAGGCGATCTTCATGAGTACTGCACCGGCAAGTACGAAGGATGCGGCGCTGCAAGATAAACAGAAGCGACTGGCCGGGACCCCCACAATTCGTTATATGAGGCGATTTTGGCCGTTCTATGCGATGTTAGTGCCAGGTATTTTATACTTTTTAATTTTCAAATATGTGCCGCTATTAGGCAGCGTCATTGCTTTTCAAGAGTACAACCTATACGGCGGCTTTTTGCAAAGCGAATGGGTCGGCTTCAAATGGTTTCAGCAGTTTTTCGAGTTTGTCCATTTTCGGCGGCTGCTGTGGAATACACTCGCGATCAGCTTCTATCAATTAATTTTTACGTTTCCGGCTCCGATTATCCTTGCCATTCTGCTGAATGAGATTCGCAGCATGGCAGTGCGCCGAACGATACAAACGATCGTCTACCTACCTCATTTTCTGTCATGGATCATTATTGCGGGCTTTGGTTACATGCTCCTGTCTCCCCAGATCGGACTTATTAATCACATGGTAAAAGCTTTCGGAAACGAGCCGATCTTTTTCCTGCAAGAGCCGAACTGGTTCCGTTCCATTGTGATCAGCTCCGGGATGTGGAAGGAGACGGGATGGAGCGCCATCGTGTTCCTTGCGGCGATTGCGGGAATCACGCCTTCCTTGTACGAAGCCGCTCGAATCGATGGAGCAGGGCGATGGCGGCAGCTCCTGCACATTACGCTTCCCGGTATGATGCCGGCCATCATGCTGCTGTTGCTGCTGAAAATCGGGCATATCCTTGACCTGGGCGTCGAGCAGATCTATGTTTTCCTCAATCCGATCACCTTCGACGTAGGGGACGTCATCGATACGTACGCGTATCGGGAAGGGATTCTCAAAGGCGAATACAGCATGACCACGGCGATCGGATTGTTCAAGTCGGTTGTAGGGTTCGGACTATTGATCATTGCCAACCGGATCAGCCGCAGCACGACGGGCGAGCGGTTATTCTAAGAGAGGAGGAACTGCGATGCGCTACCGTCTCACATTCGGAGAGAAGGTCTTCGATACGCTTAACTACGCCGTGCTCCTAATCGCGTGCGCCGCCGTCATGCTGCCCTTCCTCTATATCATCGCAAGCTCGCTGAGTTCGCCAGAGGCGCTGATCCGGGGGGAAGTTACGTTTTGGCCGAAAGGTACAAATCTCAGCAATTATCAAGTCGTCATGCAAAATCATGTGTTCTGGCGCTCCTTCGGCGTCACACTATTCATCGTGATCGTCGGGACTGCGGTCAACATGTTCATGACCGTCATAACCGCATATCCACTCGGCAAGCAGGGGCTAAAGGGGAAAAATCTGATCCTCATGCTGATCGTCTTCACGATGATCTTTCAAGCGCCCATGATTCCGACCTATTTGATTGTCAAAAGCTTTCACTTGCTGAACACGGTGTGGGCGCTCATCATTCCGGGAGCGATTTCGGCCTTCAATATGTTCATCTGCCTGACTTTCTTCCGGTCGCTGCCTGAGGAACTGTTCGAGGCTGCCCGTGTGGACGGCATGAAAGAGTTCTCCATTTTGTGGAGAATTGCGGTTCCACTGTCCAAGCCCATTATGGTGACGCTGATTCTCTTCTATGCTGTCGGCCATTGGAACAATTACTTTTCCGCGCTGCTGTACATCAACGATTTCAAGATGAGGCCGCTGCAGCTGTATCTTTACAATCTCATTGCCCAGTTTAATATGAACGAAGAAATGGCTTCTCTGGTGGAATCGAATGTCGTCCTCTCGCCGCAAGGGCTGCAGATGGCCACGATTCTGGTTGCGACAGTTCCGATTCTTATGGTTTATCCCTTCATCCAGAAGCACTTTATCAAGGGTGCACTCATCGGTTCGATCAAAGAGTAATCGGCTTGGATATATAAACAAGATCTGGGAGGAAGGTTTATATGAAAAAAGGGTTGAAGCAAACAGCATTTCTATTGTCCGCTTTCTCGCTAGTAGCCGCAGGCTGCAGTAATGGGGATCAGAATACGGCCAGTTCTCCCGGGGCAACCCAACAAGCTGCAGCAGCAACGCAAGCAGCCCCTGCGACACCGGCGGCGCCTGTTAAAATCCGGATGTTCGCATCCGACCAGTCGCTTCCTCCACTGGATGCGAGCGATCCCAATATTGTCTTCATGGAGAAGAAAACAAACACGGATATTGACCTGGTATCCCTGCCGCATTCGCAGTATGAAGATCAGCTTAAACTGAAGTTTGCCTCCGGCGATTTCCCGGACGTCTATCAATCCTGGTCAGGCCCTGAAGCGGATCTGATTGCCGCAGGCAAGATTCTCGAACTGAACGATCTGATCGATAAATTCGGACCCAACCTGAAGAAAAATATTCCTCAAGCTGCCTGGGATGCGGTATCCGTAAACGGTAAAATCCTGGCCATTCCGCAGCCTTCCAGCAATTCCAATTCCGTGCTGTACGTACGTCAGGACTGGTTGGATAAGCTTGGCCTTCAGGCACCCAAAACGTCGGATGAACTCATGACCGTTCTGAAGGCATTCCGGGATAAAGATCCGAACGGGAACGGCAAGAAGGATGAGATTCCGTTCTCCATGCGGGAGAAATTTACTTGGGGCGATAATATTTTCGGCATGTGGGGTGTCAATAACTCCTACACCGAGGTCTTCTACAACAATGAGGTCATCATACAAAATATTCACCCGAATATGAAGCAAGCGCTTGGATTTATCAAATCCATGGTGGACGAGAAAGTGATGGACTCCGAGTTCCTGACCAATTCCAGAACGGTGTGGGAACAAAAAATCAAATCCGGCTTGGTTGGCATGTGGTCGCATACCCAGCAACTGGCTTGGCAGTGGCAATCCGATCTGGATAAGACGATCCCGAACGAAAAACCGAATGTCGTCGCGATTCCGACTCCGCGCGGCACCGGATATGACGGGCCTCTCGGTACTCGCTGGAGCCCGGTCGCCAAAACGTACATCGTGATGAAGAGCACCAAAAATCCGGAAGCTGTCATTAAGTATTTTGATTGGCTGATGAGCGAAGAAGGCCAGATGTTTACCGACCTGGGCCAAGAAGGGGATACGTATAAAAAGGAAAACGGCAAAATCGTCGTTGACACCGCGAAGATGGAGAAAAACAAAGCCTTTAACGCGATCTTCAAGCTTCATGGCACGAATCCGGCGGTAGAGGAAGCCAAGCTGAGCAATCCGGCTGCTTTCGCCAAATTACAAGCCGCATGGGCCGTAGGCGATAAAGAAGGCTTCAAGAACGAGGCCGTAGGTATGCCCGCTGCCAAAAATACGTACAACATCGATACGATGTTCCTTGAAGAAGGCAGCAAGATTGTACTGGGCAAGGCTCCTGTAGATCACTTTGACGAATTCGTCAAAACCTGGCGCAAGCAGGGCGGCGATCAGATGGTCAAGGAGCGTACAGACTGGTACAATAAAAACAGGAAAAAATAGGGGATCGGGTTTGGAAAGCCATCCTCGCCCGCGCGGGATTCCCGGGCGGGCGAGGGTGGTTCTTCTTCACCTGTAAGGGGAGTAGGTGCAGGAGTGATTCAGAGAATACATGCCTCGTTAAAATGGAAGCTGGTCAGCCTGCTCATCGTCATCATTGTGTCTATGGTGTCGATGATCGGGTTTTTCAGCTATTACGATACATCACGGACGATCCGTCAGGACGTTTCTCATTTCAGCGAGCAGATCCTGCGCCAGGCCAATCTCAATCTGAACCGGCAATACATGGAATACGAGCGCGGCCTGCTGGTTCTTGGCACAAGCAATGAGTTTACGGAATGGCTTAAAGTGGATCCGAAGGACCGCTTCGAGTTAATATCCGGATTTCACTCTATGGAGCGCAATTACTTGCGGTCTTTTCTGGTCCGCCAGCCGGAGATCATGTCCGTCTCCATGTTATCGGATAAAGGCGGCGAATTTAATTATGCGCTTACGTCAGGGCTATCCAAGGATTATTCGATGGCCAACGAGCCGTGGCTGAATGAAGTTGGTCGCTTGGAGAAAGTCCATCACCGCGTCGTTCAAAGCACCGCCTATGTGGATTACCAAAACAATCCCGAGCAAGTGCTGATTCTGTCGATGGCTGGACAGTTTGGTGAGCCTGATGCCAAGGGGTTCTTAAAGATGGACATCTCCCTGGAACCGGTGCAAACCATCCTCAATGAGATGCAGCTGGGAGATCAAGGCATAGGACTCATCGCCGAGCCGGATGGGACCATCTTGGTTCACCAGGATCAATCGCAGGTGGGGAGCGTGCTGGAGCCTGATATAACCGAACGGTTGGCGGCCCCAAGCGGGACTTACCTTCGGAAGGAAACGAATCAGCTGATTGTCTTTGATACGATTCCTTATACCGGCTGGAAAACCGTCGCTATTCTTTCCAATCAAGATATTACCTCCAGCATCAACAGAGTTCGCAACGTCACGATCGGCATCGCATCAACAGGTATTATTCTTGCGATCACGCTCGTCACTTTGGTGGCAGCGTCGGTCACCAGCCGTTTGTCGAAGCTCAGATCCCATATGAAGCGGGCCCAGTATGGAAATTTCAGAGATCGCATTCATATTAAAGGGACGGATGAAGTGTCGGATTTGAGCCATTCCTTCAACCGGATGCTGAATGAGCTCGAAACCTCGATCCAGCAGCTGACCGAGACGAAGCTTATGCAGCAGCGTGCCGCGTTTTCGGCGATGCAGTCCCAGATTCGCTCTCATTTTTTATATAATTCCCTGGAGTCGATTAATTCCATGGCACATTTGGCCGGACACACGGACATTGAGCGCACCTCCATCTCGTTATCCCGCATGCTCAGATACACTTCCAATTATCAGGATATGCTAGTGAAGCTGGAGGATGAGATGGCGCATGTCAATCACTATATGAACATCAGCCGGATCCGTTTCGGCGAGGAGGTCAGCTATCAGATTCACTTGCCGGACGACTGCCGCGAAGTGCTCTGTTTAAAGGTCGTTCTTCAACCCCTTGCGGAAAATGCGATCAAGCATGGCATTGAAACGACCGGCGAACCGACGCGTTTGGAGGTATCGGCCATGCGGGACGGAGACTTCGTTGCTATCACTTTTGAGGATAACGGAAAGGGCTACGACGAAGAGCGGCTGGCAGCTTTCCGCACGCGACTGCACCAGGTGACGCCATCGCAAGAAGAATACGCCTCGCTCACCAATGTCGGTCTCTTAAACGTTCATTTCCGTTTGCTGGCGTTCTACCAGATGAAAGGTGTCGGTGTCGACATCGATACAGACAGCCGCCTGGGAGGCGTTAAGGTTACCGTCAGGATTCCCTATAGATTGAGCAGCGCAAAGGAGCGATAGCTTGAATGTTTCGTGTACTTATCGCGGATGACGAGCATCTGATTCGATCGAGCTTGACCAGCAAAATCGAGCAATTCAGCGAGGAAACGGTCGTTTCCGGCACTGCGGCCAACGGCGTGAAAGCGTTGGAATGGCTGGAGGACCATTACGCGGATATCTGTGTGACAGATGTAAAAATGCCGCTGATGGGCGGCCTGGATCTGATCGAGAAAGTCAACGAGAAATATCCGTGGATGATTTCTGTCGTCGTTTCCAGCTACGATGAATTTGAATATGCCAAAACTAGCATGCAGCTCGGTGCTGTCGATTATATTATCAAGCCTGTGGATCAGGAGCAGCTCAATGGCGCGCTTGCGCGAGCGATTGGTGAGGTGGCCTCGCAGCGCCGGGCAGAGGCGGCCATGCTGCTCATGCGGTCGCTTCCGCATCATCAAGACATGCTGCAGCGATGGGTGCTGCACATCCAGACCGTTCAACTCGAAACGCTTCCGCTCCTCGTCGTGGATACATTGGAGATGCTGGAGAGCCTGGCCGGGGACCGGTTCTATTTGCTAAATCCCCTTTCCATGGCCTGGCTGGAAATGATTGTGGAAGAACTCAAGAAAGAAAAGGTGCGGATTGCGCTGCAGGAAGGCAAGGATTTGGGCCTCTGGGAAAAGACGATTCCGCATGATAAAGTGCGCAGCTACTTCCGGCTGTGCGCGGTGCGCCGTTTGGAGGAGGGGGCACACCGGATTTTCTCCGTCACGCAGGCGGTAAAGGACCAACCGTCCCGCAAGGCGATTGAGGAAGTCAAAGCTTTCATTAACGAGCATTACGCAGATAAGCTGAACCTGCAGGAAATTGCCGATCAGGTGGCGATCAGCAGGAATCATTTCGCCCATTTATTCAAACAGGAAACGGGCACGACGATCTGGAACTATTTGATTCAAATTCGGATGGGGAAGGCGAGAGAGCTGCTGCTCGGTACGGATAAAAGGGTATATGAAATCGCCCACGATGTCGGGTATGACAACAGTGTTCATTTTTCCCAAGTGTTTAAAGAGCAGTTCGGCTTATCTCCCGCTGAATTCAAAAAACGGATGGAGCGATAGCGAAATTCCGACGATTCCAATCTATATCGTCCAATCCCCTCATTGTGAGACGGCGTTGATCTTTTTACAATAAGATTAAAGCGTTCTCATTCTTTAGCTCTTGGGAGGAGTACTATGGGTCAGTTCTATAAGGTAGAGCAGCACAACGGCAATTGGGCGTTTATTTCGCCGCAGAACACCCCTTTTTATTCGATCGGTGTCAATGGCGTACATAATCAGATTGTGGATCAGGCGCATTGGCTGAAAACGGATCTGGTGGAAAAATACTGCGGAACGCGAGACTGGTTCCCCAACTGGGCCAGCGAGAAGCTGAGCCAGGTTCAGCAGTATGGCTTTAATACGCTGGGCGCTTGGCATGAACCCTATTATTGGGGAGATGGCACTCCGAAAACGGTTGAAATCCGAATGTCCCGCTTTGCGCCGAAGGTAAATAAGGATTGGGGAACGGGCTTCCCCGACGTATTCGATAACAAATTCCACGCTTCGGTCGAGCGCGCATGCCTGGACTGCTTTATGAGCGGCCGCGGCGAGGCGCTGCTGAACGATCCGGGTGTGATCGGCTATTACACCGATAATGAGATCCACTGGTGGGGACATGGGGGCAAATGGGGCAACAATGACCCGGGCAACGGCGCCAACGACACGAGTCTGGTCGATGATTATTTGGAACAGCCGGCCAGCGGACCGGGCAAGTTGGCCTGGATCGGGCTCCTAAAGGAACGCCACGGCTCGATCGAGCGATTGAATGAGACTTGGGGAGCCGAATATACGGATTTTGAAGATTTGGCGCATATCGCGGTGTACCGGGCAGATCATCCGGAAACGCTGGAAGCGGATAAAGTAGCATTCCTTCGTCAGATTGCTGAGGTGTATTACCGAACAACATCGGAGGCGCTCAAGCGCTATGATCCGACCCGGCTCAACCTAGGGGATCGGATGGTGGGAACGAGCACGCCGGAGGTTGTCTTCGATGTGATGAAGGACTATGCCGATGTAATCACGCTGAACTTTTACAGCTTCGACCTCCCTGAACGATGGATGAGTCACATTCACGAACGAACCGGCCTGCCGATTATGATTACGGAATTCAGCTTCTGTGCAGGCAGGGAAGCCGGATTTCTGATCAATACGAACGGAGCCCGCAATGTGATTGTCCGCAATCAGTCTCGCAGAGGAGAAGTTTATCGCAGTTTTGTGGAGGAAGCGGCCCGCTTGCCTTTTGTCGTGGGAACGCATTGGTTCGCCATGTACGACTACGGGGATCCGCAGGGCCTGATTGGCAATTATGGGCTGCTGGATCTGGCAGACGAGCCGTATGGGGAGTTCGTGGAATTGGTTCGTCAGTCGAACCAGGATGTGCTTCGTTTCAGAAAATCGCAGGAGCTGTGATGGGAGGAAGCGGTTTGAATGCTGTACGTGAAAGAATTGGGGCGCTAGAGCAAATCGTAACACCACTGACGGCAAATGCTGATTTCAATACGTATTGGGCCGAAGAACTCCGTACGGTTCGCGAGCGTGAATTAGGTGGAAGCAGAGTGGAGACCAAGTCGCTGATGCCCACGGTTAAAGCGTACCGCGTCCAGTTCTACGGCGCTGATCATACGCCATTATATGGTTGGTTTCTCGTGCCTGATCGTCCTGGCGGGACAGATAGCAAGCTTCCCTGTGCGGTTAAATTCCACGGATACACAGGTAACAAAGGTTTTCCTGAAGAGCACGCGGATTTGCTGATGATGGGGATGGCCGTATTCTCCGTTGACGTTCGCGGTCAAGGCGGTGAATCGGGCAACCTGCTGCCGCAAACGTTCGGCATGGCTACTGGCTGGGTCAGCCAGGGCATATGCGCGAAAGAAGAAAGCTACTATCGGGCAGTTGTACTCGATGCTGTAAGGGCGATTGACTGGGTGTCCGAGCAGCCCGAGGTAGACCCGCTGCGAATTGCTGCCGTGGGGTCGAGCCAGGGCGGAGGCCTGGTGCTGCTCGCGACAGCGCTTAACGATAACGTGGCTGCTGCTGTTGCCCTTGTTCCGAATATGTGCCGAATGGACTGGGGGATTATGCATTCCGTAGGTTCCGTTTCAGAGGTAGGAAAGCTTGCATCGTTTTATCCAGAAAAGCTGGATGATATGCTCGACACGCTAAGCTATTTCGATGCGGTTAATTTTGCGGAGCGCATCACGGTGCCCATCCTGGTTTCCGCCAACTTGAAGGATATGATCTGCTGGCCAGAGACCATATTTGCGGCTTATAATCGCATTGCGTCGGAGGACAAACAACGGTTGGTCGATCCGTTTATCGGCCATCAAGTAAGCTCCGCCCAGTGGCAAAGCGCACTCACCTTCCTAGCGGAGAGGCTTCAGCCCTATTGACGAGTTAAAAAACAGCGACAGTCCTGGACGTTATTCTCTCATCCAGCGGCTGTCGCTGTTTCCCTTCTTAATATGCGAGCGATTCCTTGCCCGCAGGCTCCGTTAATTTATACCCGACGTTGCGGACGGTCATGATATATTCGGGAGTGCGCGCATTGCGTTCGATTTTGTCGCGCAGGTGGGAGATGTGGACATCGACGATGCGCGTGTCGCCGAGGAAATGATAATCCCACACGCCGTGCAGCAGCTGCTGGCGGCTGAGCACTTTGCCGCGGTGCTTGCAAAGGAAGAGCAGGAGCTCGAACTCCTTCGGTGTCAGCTCGATCGGCGCGCCGTTCACGGTGACTTCGCGCTGATCGGCCTTCACGGAAATTTGCCCGATCGTCATCGGGGCGACTTCCGTCGTTGAAGGGAGCGTCTGGATGCGGCGATGGATCGCATGGATGCGGGAGATCAGCTCCTGCGGAGAGAACGGCTTCGTCATATAATCGTCGGCGCCGTTGTCGAGCCCGGCGATTTTGTCCGTCAAATCCTGCATCGCCGTCAGCATAATAATCGGCACGAGGTTGCCCTGGCTGCGCAGCTTGCGGCATACTTGCAGGCCGTCCATTTTGGGCAGCATCAGATCCAGCACGATCAGATCGGGGCGAAACGATTGGATGGCATCGAAGACGGCCTCGCCGTCAAAGACGCAGTGAACCTCAAAGCCTGCCAGCTTGAGGTTGAATTCTATTAACATGGAGATGGAAGGTTCGTCGTCGACAATCAAAATTTTCTTTTTCATCGCTCAGTTAGCTCCTTTGAATGAAGGATACTTCTAGTATGCAGGCTCACTATCATCCGTATATTAAGAAGAAGTTAACACAATGTAAAATTGCAATCCGCTCTCGCTTATAATAGGATAGACATTGAGGTGACATAAAGAGCGATGGCTTTTCATATTGTACTAGTTGAACCCGAAATTCCCGCCAATACCGGGAACATTTCCAGAACGTGCGCCGCGACGGGGACACATCTGCATCTCGTGCGGCCGCTAGGCTTCCAAACCGATGACAAAACGCTGAAGCGGGCAGGACTCGATTATTGGCATTCCGTGAAGCTGGAGTATCACGATTCCTTTGACGAAGTGCTGCAAGCGTACGCGGGACATCGGTTTTTCTTCGCGACCACCAAGGCGTCCAAGCGGTATACGGATTTTGAATTCAAAGACGGCGATTTTTTCGTATTTGGCAAAGAAACCAAGGGACTGCCTGAAGACTTGCTGCGCCAACATCCGGAAACGTTAATGCGCATGCCGATGTCGGATGCGGTCCGCTCATTGAATTTATCCAACTCCGCGGCGATTATTTTGTATGAAGGACTGCGTCAAACCGGTTTTACAGGTCTTACCTAAGAAAATAGGCGGATGGTCCTATTCATTTAGGGCCCCTCTTAACATTTTTGACAAGAAAAGAAAGATTTCCTGGTTCAAGAAGAGGATTTTCCGAAGGCATGGCGAATAGTATTCGTTAAATCGATGTAGCACGCCTACTCGAGGCGAATACGCGAATATGCTTGGGGAAAAGAGAGGTGAAGTCCTATGATGAAGCCAGCTGGTGTTGTCCGTAAAGTCGATCAATTGGGACGAATCGTACTTCCAAAATCGTTGCGTAAGCGATACCAAATGAATGAGGGAGACCCGGTCGAAATTCTTGTGCAAGGGGACCATATCATTCTTGAAAGATATCGTCCGAAATGCGTATTTTGTGGAAGCATGGAACAAGTGAGCGAGTTTAAAGACCGGTACATTTGCGGCGTGTGCATCACGGAAATGAATGGCATGAAGGCTAGAGCGTAGCCCTTGTAATTGCGAAAAACAAAGAAAAAAGCATCCCTACTCTCCGGACGAGAGCAGCGATGCTTTTTTTATTGGCCTGGTCAATTACAGGCCTTTGGATTTGTCTTCGTTATAAGAAGCTGTCAACATCGCGCAAATGAATAACGCGAATACTGTAGTTACAAGCCAAAATGTCGCGGAAAGACCGAACATTGCTGCACCTCCGTTATTGTTAAAGCCATTTTTGCATACAGTTAGGCTTATTATACCCAACACGTCCCAAAAAAGAAACGACAGAAATGTGAAATATTTGGGTCATTTAAAAAATAAAAAGTGCGTGGCTAGCGGGCGCAGGCGTCCATCGGACGGCTTATTGATCACGGAGCCGCCCCAGACGAGCGTCGTGGAGCCCCCGCCGTCCAGATTATAAGCGTCGACGACACCAAGCTGCTGCATCTTGTCTTGCAGCTCGGCCAAGGTGGCGCCGGAGTTGCCGCTCTCGTCATAGCCATCGGTGACCAGGAACAGCAACTGGTCGTTCTTGTAATTCGCCATCACGGTGCGCGCCGCGCGGGCCGGCGACGTCTGCCACTGCGCGGGAATCGCCTGCTTGCTGCCGCCTTTGAGCAGCGTTGGCACGAAGGTGGACCCCATCTGCGGGTTCAACTTGTCAAGCTCGGCTTGGGACGAGAACTTCCCGCCGATGAGCTTGCGGTCCTTGTTCAGTCCAATGAACACGGTGCCGTTATTCGAAGGGAAGAAGCCGTTCAAATACTTCCCATTGATCATCGTCGTATCCAGCGGATAGCGTCGGCCACTTCTGTCGTCGGCGAAGCCGCCGGCATTGACGCCCGCGATGGCGCCGTAGCGGTTCGCCGCAGACAGCGTCGTCTCGCTGGAGCCAAGCTTATCGTTGCCAAGGACGAGCTTGATCGCCTTATCGTTCTTGAGGTTCACTTTCAGCGCATAGCCGGTATAGTTCTTCTCGTTCAAGCTGAACAGCATGATGTCGATGTTGCCTGACGATGCCTGACGGATCGGGCTGCCGAGCTTCGCTGTAATGCGCGAATCGTAGATGACGCCGGGTTTGAGCGCGCCGGCAGCGGCGGCTTGGAGCATGGCGGTCACTTCGGCAGTGCTTTTCTCATACAGATCGTAATATTGCTGAATGATCGATTTGGTCTGAACCGCGTTGTCGCTGGCCAGCGCGAGACCATTTTGCAGCGCGGTCGTTTCCTGCGAGAACGTCATCGCGGTTGGAACCGACGGCTGCCATGGCAGCAGCTTCACATCCAGCGACACGAAAAGCAAGCAAATCAGCATGCCGAGAAACGGGGCGCAGGCCAGCAAGAAGACGCGATTGATATGTTGGACCGGGCTGGGCTGCATCATTTTAACACATCCAGATTTTTCTGAAGCTCTTCAAGCTTCTTCTTCACATCGGCCAGCTGCGTGTAGAGCTGATTGCTGTTATCCGTCTTGCTGTTGGCGCTGTCCTTAGTGAACGCGAGCAGCTCGTTCAAGGAATCGACTTTGCCCTGCAACGTTTTCATATCGGCGGCGACGCTGTCTCGCAGATCAGAGACTTGCTTCTGATAGTCTTGCTGAATCGTTTGAAGCTGCGCATTTGTCTGCTGCGCAATATCGGCTGTAATTTGTTGGCGTAAATGTTGCGTATACAGCATGGTTGCGGCCACGCCGATTCCGATGAGCAGGACCCAACCTGCAAACAGGTACAGGTACGTTCTCTTTTTGACTTTGGTAGATTTAGCCGTGCGGGGTAAAGAATTTACCGCTGTATTCTCGACAGGCATACTCATGACGATCACCTCTGCCTCCTAGTATAGCCTACTAGAGAGCGAGATTCCATATTTTATCCAGAAAGTTAGATAGAATTCGTTGTTTTTCGATATTCGCCGGGCGTCATGCCCGCCATTTTTTTGAAAACTTTGGAGAAATATTTCTCATCCTGGTAGCCGACCATCTCGGCGACTTGAGAGATGCGCAGATGCGGATTGCAGAGCAGCACTTTCGCTTTGCTCATGCGGATGCTGCCGAGATAATCCGATAGATTGACATTAAACTCCTGCTTGAATTTCCGGGAAATATATTCCCGGCTGAGATAGAATCGGCTCGCAATATCCTGCAGGGAAATATCCTCGTGATAGTGCTTGTCCAGGTAAGCCGCGATTTCAAAAATCACATTGTTGTCCTTCTGCTGGCTTTCGACATACAGCTTCGACAGATGAGTCAAGCTTCGCGACAGCTCCTGCTGCCAGATCGAGAGCGACAGCATGCCCCGCTCATCGAGCGGAATGATCATGTTCGCCTGATCGTCCTGCAGCAGCTCCTTCAGTTCCGTTTCGCGTGCCGCCGGGACGAGCTGGGGCGCCCATCTCCGCAGCATGACGCGGTACTCGCTCCACCACATGTCAAGCTGCTCGGGGGTCACTACGTCGCTGTCCTTGACGGCGTCGATAAAATGCTGAATCGCCTCTCCGATCTGATCGATGTTGCCACTTTGCACGGCGAGCTGCATGCCGGTCTCGAATTGATTGAAGGCGAGCGCCTGCGGTGCGGCTTTGGACGCGGGTGTGAAACGGTGAATCCACGTTTCCTTCGATTTGAGGTTGCGCTGCCGGAGGGCGCTTCGCGCTTCCTGGTACGCGCTCTGGAAGCCGGCCGGGAACGGATGCACGTGCCCCAGGCCAAAATCGACTCGTGTATGCAGCGCAGCGCGCATGCCCTCGTTGATCTCGGCGAGCAGGTCCTCCAGCTCAGCCAGCTCCGACCAGACCAGCAGCACGATCTCGTGCTGGGAGTTCCAGTGGCGGAACGAGAAGCCGCGCTTGTTTTTGGTCAAGAACTCGTTGCAAATGTTGATCAGGGAAAAGATCAAGAGGTCGATGTTCTGGGCGAATTTATTTTTGACGCTGCGTTCCATCGTATCGAGCGAAAGAATGGCGACGCGGCAGGTCTGGACGCCGCGCGGCAGCCGAAGCTCTTTCTCAAGCTGCTCAGCAGCAGATTCGTAGGCGGCAGGCTCTGCCAGAATCGAAGACAGCAGCTTGTCCCAGTACATCGGCTTGATGGAATTAACCTCAATGTTCAACTCACGGCTGACATGGCGCTGCTCTTCTTCCTTTAGCCAAGCCGTGATCGCTTTCTCCAACGCCTCGTTCAACTGGGAAGGATCGATCGGTTTTAAAATATAATCCATGCCGCCGTACTTGAGCGTATGCCGCAGCAGGGAAAAATCATCGTGGCCGGAGATGACAATCGTTTTGGCCGTCGGAGCGTTCGCATGCAGCCATTCGAGCAGCTTCACGCCGTTCATGACCGGCATCATCATGTCGGTCATGATGATTTCCGGCTGCTCCTGCTGTACAAGCTGAATCGCTTCCTCGCCGTCCTTGGCTTCCAGAATCGTATCGATGCCGTATTGCTGCCACTTAACGAGCAGCCGGATCGCGTCGCGGACGTGTTTTTCATCGTCGACAAGTAAAACCTTCATCTAAGCTGCTCCTTCCTTGATTGGAATGTGAATGATAATTTTGAGCCCGTGAGGGACTGCGGGAATAAGTTCCATGGACGCTTGTCCGTTAAAATAAAGCTGCAACCGCGTGCACACGTTGCTGAGGCCGATGCTGGTACTGCCCTCCGTGTTCGCCGCTCGCAATTGGCTGCGCACTTCCTGCATTCGCTGCTCGGTGACGCCTATACCATTGTCTTCGACGATCAGCTGCAAATAATCGCCATCCGACTGAGTTATACGGGTGGCTTCGATACGGAGGCGGCTCGTCTCCGACGCTGCGGGACTAAAGCCGTGCTTGAAGTAATTTTCAACGAGCGGCTGCAGGATCATTTTCGGCACCATGACGGCCCCGGTACCTTCCTCAATCGCGTACACAATGTCGATCTGATGCTCAAAGCGTTGTTGCTGCAGCTCCAGATACGCTTTAATATGCTCGATTTCCTTGCGCAGCGGGACGATGGATTCGTTCGTATGCATGCTGTAATGCATCATCCGCGCTAACGAAGAGATGAGCATGTAGATTTTGGGCGCATCGTGCTGGAGAGCCAGCGTGCCGATGGACTGCAGCGCATTGTTCAGGAAATGCGGATTGATTTGCGCTTGAAGCGCCCCGAGCTGGGTCGATTTATTGGCGATCTCCAGCCGGTATTCGCGCATGACCATTTGATCCAGGTCCTGCATCAGCCCGTGAAACCGGTGCGCGAGGATGCCGAGCTCGTCCTTTCGCGCAAAGCTGATGTCGGCCTGGGTATCGCCGATCTGCACTTGTCCGGTCTGGATGCGCGTGATATAACGAATCAACTGTTTGATCGGCGCGGTGAATCGGATTGAAATGTACACTGTGCTGGCGATGACGATAAACATAGAGACGATCAGGATAAGTCCGTTAATCAGTGTCAGTTGCCGGGCGTTCTCGGTCAGCTGCGCATAAGGCAGCCGTTTGACAATCGTCCAGTCCGCATAATCGGTTTTCATTTTTTCATAAATATTAATCCCGGCATAGGCGTCCTTGTTCCAGGTGTAACTGCCTCGCTCTTCCTGACTCTGAAGCGCCTCATGCCACCAGTCGCCTTCAACAGGCTGCCCCCACTTGGCGGGATCGGGCCCGAATACAATGCGTCCCTCACCGTCGAGGATGTAGAGCTCCTGCTGGTCGTGCGTAAACATACTTTGCGCAATGTCCGAGATTAAGCCGAGATTCAGATCGATGATCAGCTCGCCGATCGTATCGTTGTGCGGAGAATACACAATGCGCCGGTGCATGGACAGAACAGGCTCGGCCACGGGCGGCACGTTAAGCGCGATGTTATAAGCATGACTTAGATGCGTTGCTTCGAAATAAACATTTTTGTCTGCCGGGAAAGGCGGCAGTTTCCCATACTTGCCCTCGCTGCTTGCTTGAAAATCGTTGCTGGCGAGATACGACCGGTCACTGACGGACGCGTACAAGTAGATTTGCTTGATTTCCTTGACCGAATGGGACATGACTTGAAGGCCGCTTTTGATAACTTTGTCGCTCATGTAATCAATTTCTTTCTGAGTGAGCAAAATATCATAGAGCTGTCCGAGTTCAGCAAGATGGATGCCGGTGTAAATGGTGGAGGAGGCTTGGACCACGCCGTCCAAATAGTTGATTAAATTCGTTTTGCCTTGGGAAAGTAGCGCGGAGTTATTCGTCAGCGTATCCTCCGTCACCTTTTGCTTGGTAAAAAAATAGGAAACGACGAGCGAGGTAAGGAACGGCACCATGGTGGCGATGACGAGAAAAAGAATCAGCTTATTGCGGAAGCTGTGGCGTATCAAAGCGATCCCCTCGGATTCTATCGTGGATTTTTCCTCATTGTAGCAGGGGAGGTCAACAAATTCCACCTAATGCATCACCATCGTCTGTGTTTCCGGGTTTGGCGGGGAACTATACTTACGGTATACAGTGAGATATGAAGTAGGGGGGAATTCCCAATGAAAACAAGTAAAAGGCTGTCAGGATGGATGCAGCAATGGGTTTTTGTCGGACCTGCGCTGCTATTCTTCGGCGTCATTGTGCTGATCCCGTTTCTGATGAGTATTTACTATTCGTTTACCGAATGGAACGGTGTCACAACGAACGTCACCTTCAACGGACTGGACAACTTCAAGCAAATTCTGCTGCACGATGCGGATTATCGGCACGCGTTCAGCTTTACGTCACGGCTGACGATCACCAACGTGATTTTGACGAATCTGGTCGGCTTCCTGTTGGCGCTGCTGCTGACGCAAGCGCTCAAAACGCGCAACGTGCTGCGGACGATCTTCTTTATGCCGAACGTGATCGGCGGCTTGCTGCTCGGTTTTATCTGGCAATTTATTTTTGTAAAAGGCTTCGCGACGCTTGGCGATTTGACGCACATCGGCTTCTTCGAGCTCCCTTGGCTTGGCGATGCGCCGACCGCCTTCTGGGCGATTGTGATTGTCAGCGTATGGCAAGGGGCAGGCTACCTGATGATTATTTATATCGCAGCGCTCGCGAACGTGCCGAAGGATATGATCGAAGCGGCGCATATTGACGGCGCGACACGTTGGCAGGTGCTGCGGAGTATCATTGTACCGCTCATTATGCCGGCTGTCACGGTGTGCCTGTTCTTGACGATCTCGTGGTCGTTCAAAATTTTCGACCTGAACTTCTCGCTCACCAAAGGCGGTCCGTTCAATTCCACCGAATCGGTTTCCATCAACATTTACCAAGAAGCGTTCCGTAATAACCGCTACGGCTTGGGTACAGCGAAAGCGTTCGTATTCTTTATCGTGGTCGCCATCATTTCAACCATCCAGGTAATGTACACGAAACGCAAGGAGGTTGAAATCTAATGGATGCCGTCAAAAAATACAGCGCAAGGTTGTTTACACTTGAAGTGATCGGGATTATCGTGGCGCTGCTGTTTCTAGTCCCTTTCTATTTTGTCGTCGTCAACTCGCTCAAGACGTTCCCTGAGCTGGCGGCGAATGCGGCCAAACTGCCAAAATCGTTGTACTTGGACAGCTATACCAAAGTTTGGACGATCATGAACTTCCCGAAAGCGTTCTTTAATTCGCTATTTATCACCGTGGTGAGCAACTTAGGGCTTGTTGTCATCTCTTCGATGGCGGCGTACCGTATGGTGAGAAAACCAAGCAAATTCAACAATCTCGTTTTCCTCGCGTTCGTCGCGGCCATGGTGATTCCGTTTCAATCCATCATGATCCCGCTTGTCCGCGTGGCGAGCAATGTGGGACTGATGGACAGCAAGCTGGGGCTGGTCGCCTGCTATTTCGGCTTCGGCGTCTCGCTGAACACGTTCTTGTACCATGGCTTCGTCAAGTCCATTCCGCAAGAAATTGAAGAGTCCGCAACGGTTGACGGCTGCTCGCCGTACGGGGTATTCTGGCGAATCGTCTTCCCGCTTCTCAAGCCGATGACGATGACCGTCATTATTTTGAACAGCTTGTGGATCTGGAACGACTACTTGCTTCCTTCGCTCGTGCTGAACAGCCCGGGGCTGCGGACCATTCCGCTGGCGACATTCTCTTTCTTCGGCCAATACACGAAGCAGTGGGATCTGGCGCTTGCAGGGCTGACGCTAAGTGTGCTGCCGATCGTCATTTTCTTCTTGATGCTGCAGAAGCATATCGTAGAAGGCATTACGGCAGGTTCAGTGAAAGGGTAACAGTTATGTAAAAGAGTTCAAGATATTCCACTTTTATGTTCAATATTCTCGGTGTGAAGTGGGCATGTAAGTGTTTACAATGAATCTTGTCAGCGAGTGGCACGGTGCGAAAGCGCCGGCAGCGCTCACAAAGGGAACCAAGATAAAGGGAGGCTTTCTCAATGAAAAAATTAACGATGGTCAGTATGGCTGCTGTTCTTTCACTTTCCGTTCTTGCTACAGGCTGCGGTAAAAAAGAAGAGACAACGACGCCAGCGCCTGCGGCAACAGCCGGTGCGACAACTTCAGCCGCTCCTGCTACCGGCAAACCGGTTACGATCAAGATTTTCCAGTTTAAAGTCGAAATCGCCGATCAATTGAACAAACTGGTGCAAGAATATCAGAAACTGAATCCAAATGTGAAAATCCAAGTCGACACTGTAGGCGGCGGCGCAGACTACGGCGCAGCATTGCTGGCGAAGTTCAACTCCGGTGACAAACCGGACATCTTCAACAACGGCGGCTTCAGCGATCTGGACAAATGGATCGACAACCTGGAAGACCTGTCCGATCAGCCTTGGGTGAAGGATCTGGTTGACGTTGCAAAAGAGCCGATGACGAAAAACGGCAAGCTGTACGGCCAACCGCTTAACCTTGAAGGCTACGGCTTCCAATACAACAAAGACTTGTTCGCGAAAGCCGGCATCACAGACCTGCCGAAGACGTTCGCTCAACTGGAAGATGCGGCGAAGAAGCTGCAAGCGAAAGGGATCACACCGTTTGAAACTGGCTACGGCGAGTGGTGGGTACTGGGCAACCACTTCGTGAACCTGCCGTTCGCCTATCAGAAAGATCCGAACGCGTTCATCGACGGTCTGAACAAAGGCACAGCGAAAATTCCTGGCAACGATGTGTTCAACCAATGGGTGAAGCTGTTCGATCTGCAGCTGCAATACGGCAACAAAAATCCGCTGCAAACGGATTACAATACACAAGTAACTGACTTTGCAACAGGCAAAGCCGCGATGACACAGCAAGGCAACTGGACGCAAGTACAGCTGGATAAAACGAACCCTGATCTGAAAGTCGGCTTCCTGCCAATGCCGATCAGCGACGATGCGGCGGCGAACGATAAATTGTTCGTAGGCGTACCGAATAACTGGGTTATCAACAAAAACTCCGCTGTTAAAGATGAAGCGAAAAAATTCTTGAACTGGATGGTTACCTCCGATATCGGTAAGAAATATATCACAGAAGAATTCAAATTCATCCCGGCGTTCAAAACGATCCCTGCTGATGAGAAAGTACTTGGACCTTTGGCTGCTGACATCATCACGTACAGCAAAGCGGGCAAAACACTCAGCTGGAACTGGTTCAAATTCCCTGGCGGCGAAGCTTCCTCCAAAAAATTCGGCGACATCATGCAAGGTTATGTAGCGAAGAAGTATACGAAGGATCAAATGCTGGATGAATTCCAGAAAACATGGGATAGCTTGAAGAAGTAAAGCAAATCCGGATGTATGCAGGCCCTCAGCGCAAATGCTGAGGGTTTTTGCTGTTTAACAGATAGCGGGCGCGCTGATAGAATGGAGAAAATAGAATCAGAATTAGGGACCAGACATATGGGCGGAGGTTTATCATGCAGCTTAACATCAGGACTTGGCTGAACAGTCGCGGGAGCACGCTTCCGCTGGAAAAGCGCTTGTCCAAAGAAGCGATTATTTCGCTAATCATCCATTCGATCTTCCAATTCGGCGCCTCCATGTCGGGTGTATTTCTTAACTTGTATTTATGGCGTTTAACGCAAAGCGTGGCCGTCAACGGCACGTATAATATCATCGTCTACGCCTTAACGCCGATCGGTTTTGCGCTTGGCGGCTTTTTGATCAAAAAGAAGGACCGTATGGTTTCCTACCGGCTCGGTATTGCGCTGGTGGGCCTTTTCTATTTATGCGTGAGCATCGCGCAGGAACATTTGGTGGATTACTATGTTGGGTTCGGCATCTTTAATGGACTCGCGCTCGCGTTCTACTGGGTGGGGTATTTGACGCTCATGTACGATGTTTCTACCGAACAGAACCGGATTCGCTACTTGGCTTATAATATGATTTTCTTCACGGCGGCTACGCTGGCAGGTCCTGCGGTTGCCGGATTCATTATCCGGATGCGGGAAGGGCTGAGCGGCTATACGATCGTCTTTACCATTGCGTTCGTCATGTTTTTGCTGGCTGGACTGATCTCGCTGAAAATCAAAGCGTCCGGCAGCCACCACCGTGTCTACTATTTAAAATATGTCGGGCTGATTATGCGAAAAGAACCCCGCTGGCTGAAAGCCTGCCTCGGATTTTTCGGTATGGGCCTCTTGCAGGGCATTATGTTGTTTCTACCGAACATTCTGCTGTTTAAGGTGCTGCCGCGGGAAGACCTGGTCGGCTATCTCGGCATGCTGTATTCCAGCCTGAGCATTGTCATGGGCTTCCTGATCTCCAAATTTGCGCGGACGTCGATGTCGCGGCTTTACTTGCTCATTTCGACGGTCGGCTATTTGATCGGCGTGTCTTTTATTATCGGCAGTCTCAACATTTGGTCGGTGGTCGGGTTTATGATTTTGTACTCGATCTTTGCGCCGCTGCAGGGCAATACGATGACAGGCTACTATTACAGCTTGATCGCCGAACTGCCGCCGAAAGGCCAGCTGAAGGTAGAAAGCGTTGTCGTCCGGGAGACGTTCCTCAATGTCGGGCGGATCATTTCGATTTTTATGCTCATTTCGCTGGGTAGCAACCTGGATGGCGGCTGGATTCCGTGGATTCTCATGGCGGCGGCCGCTACGCAGTTCGCTTTGATTCCGTCGATCAAGAATCGGTAAATCAGGATGAAAGCGCCTTGGATCGGCCATCCTAGAATGGAGAGTAGCTGATTCGAGAAAAGGGCAAAGGGGCTTTCAAATGGAAAATGTGGATTGCCTTGTCGTGGGCGGCGGGATTGCCGGCCTGCAGGCTGCGATTCAATTGGGGCGTTACGAGCATCGCGTTATGGTCATCGATTCAGGCGGCGGCCGTTCTACGCTGTGCCGAAGCTATCATAATCTATTAGGTTGGCCGGACGGCGTTTCCGGTGAAGAACTGCGCCGGCTTGGCCGCTTGCAGGCCGAGCGGCTGGGCGTCCAATTCGTGCAGGATGAAATCGTGCAAGCGGTGCAAAAAGGCAAAATCGGCGAAGGCTTTGAGCTATGGGGCAAGTCTGGCCGCGGTTATGTCGGACGTCTGCTGCTGCTCGCTACAGGGCTTATGGACCGTATCCCCGATGTTCCGGGTTTAAAACCATGCCTGGGGCTAACGGTGTATGTATGCCCGGACTGCGACGGCTACGAAATTCGGGATAAAGTGACGATCGTCATGGGGTCCGGAGATGCCGGAGCCGCTATGGCGCTGAAGTTAAGCACCCGGACAGACCGGTTGACTTACGTCAATCACCAGCAATGCGCTGTGCAAAGCAAATTTGTGAAGGCGCTGCAGGAGAAGGGCATCGAGCTGGTACAGGAGGACATACAGGAAGTGATTACGGCGGGAGCGGGCGCGTTTGGCGGCGTCGTGCTGGGCAGCGGAAAGCGCCTTGCAGCAGAGCGGGGCTTTATTGCCTTTGGCGGCAATGAGGTGAAATCCGACCTGGCCCGCCAGCTTGGGGCGGAGCGGATGGAGAACCGCCACATCATCACCGATCCCCGCAGCAAAATGACCAGCGTACCGTTCGTCTGGGCGGCGGGGGATGTCGGGGTGCATGCTGAGCAGATCACGATCGCCATGGGAGAAGGCGCGCAGGCGGCGATCTGGATGAATAAAGCGCTGCTGCATATGCGGGAGGAAGCGGGCGTGAACCGCGTGCTTATTCGTTCTTAGTCGCGCGTTTTCGCTTACGGGTGGGCGCGGGTTCCGGCAGCGGCTCTGTTGCCGGAAACGCCTGCGCCACATGGGCGTATTCACCTAGCGCTTTCTCGCCGAGCGGAGTGACGGCGTAGATGCCGCGGCTCTGTCTCGCGAACCAGCGATAGTAATTTTGCTGAAGCAGGGAAGCGACATGCGCGTTGCCGGTGAGCGATCGCAGCTGCTTCGGGCTGAGCGGGCCGTGCTGCTTCAGCAGGTGGGCGGCGTGGAGCGATTTTTCCCGGTAGGCGGTCATCAGCTTCATCTTGGTGCTGCCGCCAACGTTGTAATCGCCGCTTCGCTCGCGAAATTCGGTCATTAGTTTAGCTGTAGCCCGTTTATTGGGGCGCAATTGATAAGGCGTAGGCTCACAGACGAGATCGACTGTGGGCTGTTTGCGTTTGTAGAATTGCACGGTCAGGACACCGAGTCCGAGCATACGGCATAAGCGGCGCACGTCCTCCCAGGCGAGGCGGTGCGGCGCTCGGCCTTTATTCGGAAGCTCGAAGGCGACATAGACTTCGGAGCTGAGCTTGAGCCGGTCAATGGCTTGCACGAGGAGCGGGATATTGAAGCTTTTTTTCAGCTCGACAATCACCATAGGCTCGTCTTCTCCGCGAACGGCGACCAGATCGCAATGCTTGACCTCCCCGCGTACGGTATAGCCGCGCTGCTCAAAAAACTGTTTGATTGGCGCGTACAGCTCTGTTTCTTGTTGAATAGGCACGGGGGCTCTCCTCTCTGAGCGAGTCGGTTGCGGGAATTGACACTATTATAGCATCTCACTGCAAAATGGGGGAGCCTGAAGGTTTCCAGACTGAGGCGTATGTAGGTAATCTTCATCTTAAAAAACAACATAGCATCGTAAATTTCTGCATACGCATGACAGAATAATCGTCTTATGATAAGAACGCTCTCTGTTTGCAAGCGCATACAGCTTTCCATAGGAAAGGAGGAAGGAGTGAATAGCAAGCTAAGAGCAAGAATTTAGCAGCTTTTAATAGCTTATAAGGAGGCTTACAATGAATAGGCATAAGGCTCTAAATAAATTAGTAAGCTTAATCTTGGCATTTTTACTTGTTATTTCGCTTATGAGTCAGTCCTTCGCTTTGGCATCGAATGTTTATGCAGCGCCGGAGGAAAGCCTGGGGATTCTCGACATCCAAGTGAACAAGCCGGTAAAGGCAGTCGTTGATCTTGAGCTTGCAACGATTGATATTTCATTGCCCTACGGCACTTTGTACCAAATGTTGAATGTAACAACAAATCCAGGTGCTTCTGCGACACTTTACAGAAGCGACGAAACATCGGCGATCTCTTTTGCTGCCAGCGGTATTAACAAAGGCGATGCCAAAATGGATCAATTCTCATCAAACGGAACGACGTTGTTTTATTTGAAAGTAACCGATAAGAATAACAGCAGCAACAGTCGAAAATATACCATAACGGTTACTGTGGATAGTACGATTCCTCCTTTAACAAGTACCGTAGGGCCTAACAACAAGTATTCTCCGCTCAATATTCAGGCTGGTGAATCCGCCTGGGATGTGATTGGCGCATCTAAAATCGGCTATGGGAGCGGCACAGGTTCCATAGAAGGTCCGGGCAGCGCTTCCTCTTACAGCGGCAAGTCATGGACGGAATCCGTCTATGATCGTTCAGGGGACTATCCTGCGGCTTCTACAGTTCCAGAATCCTGGCTGGGCGACAACATGTATTTGCAGACCATCGGCAAAAATGATGAGCAAGCGCTTGCCGAATACGGGATTGCTAATGTTCCAGGCACGGAAAAACTCAATTCCGATATTTTGCGGTATCACGAATTTTTACCTTTTACTACCCCGGACGGTGTGAGCCGGGATGACGGCGATCGCGGGGCAGTGAATAGCGACCGTCAGAGGCTGGAGATTAAAACGAACACCAGCGCATCCAATAGTGATGCCAATAGCGTGGGCGGCGAAATTATGACCCATCACTGGAGATTGATGCTCCCGTCGGAGACTCTAAAGTTCCAGCAGGATACGGCTCATTATCAAGCTGGCGATTTTATTAATCCCCATCGGTTCTGGCATATCTTCCAGTTGAAAGATGCTGCTGGCAACGCAAATGGGCAGCCGGTGACCACACTTACACTGGTCTCAAGCGACGGCAAGGGCCAACTTGAATTCAGAAATAATCCGGATGGCGACTATGCCGACAGAATTAAGCCTTTGTTTACGATTCCATTAGATAAGGTCGTTGACCGCTGGATCGATATCGAAGTAACAATTCTAACCGCAGATAAGGGTTACGTCTATGGGAAGGTTGTTGATCTGGCGTCAAATGAGGTGCTTTTCGATGGCGGTATGACAGCCGAAACTTATAGACGCCCCCAAGTGGAAAATCCGATTACTGGCAGAAAGGAAAGAGTTGATTTGCCTGCTGAAGCAGGTCAGCAAAACCGTTCCAAATGGGGACTTTACCGGGGAATGTACAACGGCGCAGGGGATGCAGATTATGCAGATGAATTCCAGGCTGCAACCATGTATCTTGCTGATGTGTACTTAATCAAGAGGGATGATAACAGCTATATTTTCCCTGATGGCTGGAATCCTAATGTACAGGACAAGGATGTTGTTGCATGGGCAAGGCCGCAAGAAATAACGGCTTCCAAGGGCACTGCATTTAATGGTTTAGCTCTTCCTGCGCAGCTCGATGTCACCATGAGCACGGGGAAAACAGAAAAAGTGAACGTAACATGGAACTCAGCGGGCTACAATCCAGACAGCATGGGCACCTATACGATTGAAGGCGCATTTAACGGCGCGGGTTTTACGAATACCCAGGGGATTAAGCCTTACATTACGGTTAGTCTTTCGGATTATAAGAACTGGGCGGCAACCCCAGGGGCTGCAATCAAGGTTGTCTCTGAGAGCGGGGGCAGCAGAGGCTTACTTATCGATGATAATTCATCCACCGTTTGGCAGGCAAACAGCTCTTTAACCAAAACACCTGCTAATCAATCAGGTTATCAATACTGGGCGGCTGTTCAACTGGAGAAGCAGATCGATGTTAGTAAAATTCAGATCGAATGGAGCAGCAATAGCAGTTATTTGAAGAATTACCAAGTGTATGCTACCAATAATGCGGCAGCTTATGCCGAACTTGTTGGGGGAGGGACTGTGAACGAGACTTCGAGTGCAACGAGAAAACCGCTTCAAACCGCAAATGGAGCTTCCTGGATTCCGATCCCTGGAGCGGGGAAAGCGACAGCTCTCTCTAATAACGAAAAGGCTGATATCACTTTGGCTGAGCCGGTAGCCGCTCAATATTTACTGCTTTTATCGGATGTCACCCTATCGGATACGGCAGGCTCAATCAAATCCAATGAATTCAGAATTTTCGGTGAACCTTCTGGATCAAAAGACCCGGATATTCCTACAGCGACAGGCTCTGTCAACCTGTTGGATCCATCTCGGTTTACACCGCAAGCGGGTGTTAATCTCAAGGTAAGCTCGGAAACTTCAGATCATCCGGGTGTCGACGCTTTACGTTCAGAGGGCAGCGGTTATTGGCGTAATTCAAGCTCCAATACTTATATGAGCAACTATTCTCCATCTTCACTGGCCATAACCCTTGATCTAGGCGAGCCTAAAACGATTGACAAGCTGCATCTTGAAATACCCAACACCATTCCGAATATTCAAAACAATGCCTCAAGATTTGAGGTCTATTACTCCAATGATCCCAATTCTTGGGCAAGTGCGCCCACGCCTTCGGATTCGGCGGGCAATTACGACTGGAAGGCACATGGCTGGTCGCTCGCCGGAGGTACGGAGACGGAAGGCTTGTGGTCTTATGTCACTTACGACGGGCAGCGCTGGGGTTACGATAACAAGACGTTCCTGTATCCATTTACAGCCCGGTATGTGATGGTAAACACGGTGCTGGTTGGCCCACGAGATAATCGAATGGATGATAATAGTTCGATGATGGGGCTATCCGGCTTGGCCATTTACGGCAAAATTCCGGTAACGAACGTGACTGCGCTGGTACCCGCTAAGGATACCTACAGCACATGGGATCAGGTCGCGTCTAAATCTACGAGCATAAGTCTTGCTAACGGGCAGACGCTCACGAGCATAACTAAAGGCGCTACTACGCTTCGTCCGAATGTGGATTACACGTTATCGGGTGGCAACACGGTTACATTTACACTCCCGTACCTTGCCAAGCTGCCCCTGGGCACAAATGAGATTACGTTTAATTTCAACAACGGTGACCCGTCCATCTATGCCTTGGATGTAACAGCCCGAGGTTATGGTGCAAACGACAAGACGATCAAGATGAACGCTATCGAAGGTGTATCGCCTTATAACGTTTTGGGCGGTGCCATGGGTACCGACGAATCGGTAGAAGGCGTGACCAAGCGGATCAGAGACGCTTATCACGAATATTACGGTGACCAACCTCGAGCGACTGCGGCCGACGACCATGTTCAGAGCGTGTGGGACAGCATCCTGCAAAAAAATGTGTTCAAGGTGTTTGAATACGGCAGAGGTGTGAATAATGAATTCGCGGATAAGGTTCGCGATGGGGAGTACGGCCACAAAGGTGTTTTTGACTGGAATTTAGGCTATGTGGTTGACGGCGCAGCGATCAATGACAGACAGAGGGTTGAAATTCGCCCAAGCGAAGATTCGACCCAGGATTTTACCGCCTACGAAGGAGATCTGGTGAACTACGCATGGATGTGGAACATTCCGGACGGCAACCAGTGGAATCAGTCAAACTTCAGACATATCTTCCAGTTGAAGGCGACGAATGCCCAGGAAGCGAATACGTTACCGGGCGGCAACACCAGCGATGAGAATGGCGCTTATATTCTCGCGATGTCGATTTCCGGAACGACCTCCAGGAATCTTGTTGTAAATCATAACCGATTCGATGGTGATAAGAACCTGCTGACCATTCCATTAAAGGAAATCGACGGCCATTGGATTAAAGTGGAACTGAATGCACTCATTTCAGATACCGGATGGCTGACGATTAAGATCACGGATACAGTTACCGGCAAAGTATACACCTACGACAGCCCGGATGTGTATCAAGTGTATACGAACTCGGGCGCAACTGACGGAGTAAAGGACTTATGGAGAAGACCGCAAAAAAGCACTACTTTTGAGTCTGAGTATCCGGCTACTTTCGATCAATATGAGCGTCCAAAGTGGGGCATCTATCGCAGCTCCAATGGCGGCAACAACTCTGCCTATGACGCTGAGCTTCAGCTTTCCGACATCACCATAAGCAAGGTGGCGACAGGTGTTTCCGCCGTAAACCTTGCACTGAATAAAAACGCGTATAACATAGGCCCTACAACAGACGCTAACGCGATCCAGCTGGAATCTGCGGGGGCGAATGTATACGGTAATGCAAATAAACTGACGAATGGTGTACTGCAAGACCCGACCAAGTGGCCAGTAACCAACGTTACCAGTTTGAGCCAAATTGGCAATTATTCATGGCTGGGCACGGATGGTGCGAGAAAAGGCAGTTTCGTCATCGATCTTGGCCAGGCCATGGATTTTAGCCAAATCAGACTGTTTGCACAATCCACCCGGTTAAAAGGCGCAACCGTCTATATATCCGAGGATGCGGGAGACCATGCTTCGGCGGCTGAGTTTGATGCCATGACCTTTACCCAAGTGGATAAACGCACGGAAGACGGCTACACGTTTGCGACAGGCAATACGAATGGTGGCACCGATTCAGCGGATAGCTCCTACCCGATTGATCTTGGCAAGACGTATCATGCCAGATATATCAAAGTAACGGTAGAGAACGCATCCGGCGGCAATACAGGCGCAGATCTTACAGGGCCCCCGCGCCTTACACAAGTTCAAGTGTTTAATGCGCCGACTTCTCCGCAGAATCTTAAGGTTGAAACCAGCGGTTCAACAAAAATGGTAAGCTGGGACGCCAATCCTGCAAGCGAGGGTTTTACAGTTTATAATGGCACAGCAGTGCTTGCTGATGTGCTGGCAGCCACAACTAGTTATACGTTGCCGAGTAATGTGACCGATTTGACGCAAATCGCCGTAAGATCGAAGGGAACCGATCCGTATTCGCGCAAGTTTATGATTTCGGCGCCGTCCTTACTGGTCGATGTGCAAGCTCAACCGGACAATAGCCCGAAACTGCTCAACTTGAAGGTGGATGGTATGGATATCCCGGGATTCTCGCCGGATGAGACCAGTTACACATACGATCTGAATTCATCTATGTCCACGTTGCCGGCTGTTACAGCGGAAGCGGCGCAAGGTTTCACTGTGAAAGAAATCGTGTATCCTGCTAATTACAAGTTGGATCCGGTTACGATCTCGGTTGTGAGTAACAGTGATGTGAATATCCAAAAAACGTATACCGTGTTATTTGTTTTGCCTGGCGGGGAGCCATTGACGTTCCCGCTACAGAATAATCCATATACGAAGAATTCATCCATTTCATTATCGGGCGCCAGCGGTGCCGGCTCCCAGGCGGAATGGCCTGCAAGTGTGACGGGATATGCGCAGCTGAACGGGACTACAGCGGTAGGCGATGATGTGACATTCACGTTGAGTGACATCCCGGCAGGCACATATAAGGTGCTCTTTGGCTACAAAACCAACAATAATCGTGCAACTATGCAGTTATCCGTCGACGGTGCGAACCAAGGCAATCCGGTAGACGAGTATGCAACCGCACAGTCCTACCCGATTCAGGATCTTGGTCAGATCGCATTTGAATCAGCTGGAGACCATGCGTTCAAATTTACGATGATGGGGGCGACTGGCAGCGGTCGAACCGCTACGTTCTCCTTTATTCAACTTGTGCCGTTGGATAGTGAGGAGCAACCGATTTTTGTAGAATCATTAACACTGAACAAGGGCACCTTGACCATAAACCAAGGCGCATCCGAGCAATTAGTAGCAACTGTATTGCCGGTTAATGCAACGAATAAGGCGGTAGCCTGGACATCAAGCAATCCTGCTGTTGCAACTGTTGATGAGAACGGCTTAGTTACAGGCGTAGGGGCAGGTCAAGCGGCGATCTCCGCAACAATCGGCAGATTTACCAATGTGAGTGCAGTTACAGTTATTGCTTCAGAAGTCCCTGTTATTGTGAGCATTGCACCGATTAACATCATAACCAAGACAGGAACGGCGCCTGAATTGCCGTCAGTCGTCACTGCGGTTTACAGCGATAACTCAGTACAACAACTGGCTGTAGTATGGGATACCATCGACGAATCCCAATATGCATCCGCAGGTACATTTCACGTATCGGGAACGGTGGCGGGTACTTCCTTGAAGGCAAAAGCAACGGTTGCGGTCACAGAATCAGGTACGGCCGAACCGCCTGTATGGCCAAGTCAATCCAGCTTGACTGTTTCAGCTGTGGGAGAAAGAACGGCGACGTTGCAATGGACCGCTGCTGAAGCAAGCAGAGGCATAGCTGGCTATACGATTTATAGCGTAGTTGGGGCCGTATATAAGGAATATGCTTCGGCGGGAAATGTTCTCGCGTATCCGTTGACAGGTTTGACACCAGACACCTTGTATACATTTGCTATCCAGGCCGTTGACGCAGATGGATTCCGAAGTGTTTACGGACCGAAGGTCGGTTTCAAAACACAGTCTGTCGATTCATCGTCCCCTTCCAATCCAGCACCGATAGGAACAAGCCCAGGCAGCACAACACCGCCTACTCCGGGGTCAACCAGCCACAATGGCAATATCGATCTTGAGAAGGACACGAAAGTAACGAAAGAAACAAAGGCTGATGGAGAAACAGTAACCCATGTCGTTGTCGATGCGGATAAGCTGGAGAGCGCCCTGGCTAATCCGATCGTGAAGATCGATGTGAAGGGCGACGATTCCACTGTGAACGTGGGGCTGCCGGGCAATGCTATCCGGAATGTTGGCAATCAAAGCCACACAGTTATTCAGATTCAAGCGAATGGCGTGAACTACGAATTGCCAGTTAGCTTGTTTACGAATATTCCCAAAGATTCAACTGTAAGTATCACGATTTCGAAAGTATCTGGTAAAACGGGAGATGACGTTGGCGCAGCGGTGGATGGCTTGAACGCCAAACAAATCATTTCGAACCCGATCGCCTTTACGGTCTCGGTCAATGGGGCAGAAATGACAGACTTTGGTGGCGCATATGTCGACCGTACGATACGTTTGGGTACTATGACCGTTGACCCGAGCAAGATTACTGCAGTTTGGGTCGATGCGAACAACAAGGTACACTTTGTTCCGTCACTCATCACAACGAACAACGGGATTTCCGAAATTACGATTCGTTCGCCGCACAACAGTACGTACACCGTCATCCAATCCAATCAATCGTTTACTGATTTGCAAGGTCATTGGGCGAAAGCGGATGTCGAACTGTTGGCGAACAAATGGATTGTAGACGGTAAGACGGATGCCAGGTTTGCACCGGACAGCCAGGTTACAAGGGCTGAATTTACAGCGATGCTTGTTCGCTCCCTTGGACTGGTTGAAACGAAGGCAAGTGGATTCAGCGATGTACAATCGAGCGACTGGTTCGCCGAAGCTGTAGACACTGCGAAGAAAGCCGGATTAGTCGATGGTTATGAAGACGGCAGTTTTATGCCGAATACGAATATCACCCGTGAGCAGATGGTAGCGATGTTGATGCGGGCGATGAAAGTTGGCGGCAAGGAAGTCAAAGGTGACAATACGTTATTAAATGGTTTCGCCGACCGCTCGGAAATCGGTGACTGGTCGAGATCAGCCGTCTCGCAGGCGCTGGCAGCGGGTCTCATTCAAGGCGTATCGGATAACACTTTCGCAGCGAATGAGCTTGCGACGCGGGCTCAAGCAGCCACGATTCTGAAGCGTATGCTGCAATCGTTGCAGTTTATTAACTGATTCACTTCCAGACCGCCAAGCTTGCTTGGCGGTCTTTTTAGTGAGGCAAAGCATGGAATTTTTAAATAAAACACAGCAGGCCATAAAATACCACATATTCCAATTTCGCTGTTTATCGTAAGATTAATTTGTAAGCGCTTGCGGATTTTGGGGGGGAGACGTTCCGCCTATTGTGTATTTTTGTTACCATCCAACTATTCATATGGAGGGAAGATAATGAAAAAACGCTTAAAATGGATCACGCTGAGCACCACGCTTGTCTCTTCTTTTGTCATTGCAACGACGGTTTATGCTTCTACGGTGACGATTAATTCAGATGGGCCGAATACGGGATTAAGTGCTTTGGCGATATTACAGCAATATCTGGGATCTGATCCTGTTGACGGACCTACCGATTCCGGTCATTTGTATGAATCGACTTCCACGCACGTCGGCAATGTTTTGCAGATTAAGGTCGGTACAGCTTCGGATACGGCAGCTTTGGACGGCAGCAATACGGATCGCCAGCGAGTTGAAATGAAAGCCTACAAAAGCTCTCCAAGTAATGTGAAGGCAAACCAGGGGGAGACCACAACTTACAAATGGCAGTTCAGAGCTGTGAGTCCTTATCCAATGCCGCCATCAGGCAACTTTCATCATATCTTCCAATTGAAGGCGCAGGATGGAGATGATGGTGCACCGATTTTGACCTTCTCTTTGGAGGGTGGCTATCTCAAATTTCGACACAGTCCAATCGGCGCTACGATGGATCAAGTGGAGACATTAGCGCAAACGGCCTTTTCCAATATTGACGGCCAGTGGGTGGAAGCAACCGTCACCGTCAAGCATGCGGATAGCGGTTCCATCAACATGACACTGAAAAAATTGGATGGCACCGTGCTCATGTCTTACAGCGGCACCAAGGATAACTGGCGGGAGGGCGCTACCATTAACCGTCCTAAGTGGGGTATTTACCGCAAAATTTATAGCAACATGCCGGAAGCGAAAATTCAATTCGCTAACATTCAAATTATTAAGTAAAACAAGGGGTATCCAAAGGTGATCAAACGGCGTTCACATATGTGAACGCCCGTTGATCTTCACGTCACGACTTTGGAGTGGAAGGAGCAGAACTACACATGAGTGCATCAAAGCGAATCAGGAAAATCATCTCTATCGGCCTGGCATTGGCCGTTGTGCTGGAATTGGCCCCATGGCCAGGCGCAATGCTTTCGAAAGCTGCCGCAGCCACACAGCAGGATATTCTGGACACGGCTTTTATCTCAAGTCATGGCGGCAACTCGGTAACGGTGCAGGCGGATCCGAACCGATCACCTTATGAAGTTTTTGGAGAAGCGTTCGGTACAGATAACCCGGTGGAAGGCGCAACCAAAACGGCGCGTGCCATCATGGGTGAGGAAGCGGCGCGACATGTCGCTAATTATTATGATCCTGTCTTGGGCAAGGACGTATTCAAGGTGGAAGTCAACGGAAGCGATTGTCTCTCCTGTTATTTGCATAATGCGACTTACGATAGTGCGACAGGGACATGGTCCGGAGGCAATGACGACCGTCAGCGCATTGAAATCAGGCCGCCGGAGGAAAGCCGGGATCGCATCGGCCTTGAGAATGATATTACGGCGTATCATTGGAACCTCAAAATTGACAAAGATATTCCGAAGCCGGATGGCTTTTTCCATATTTTTCAGTATAAAGCCTACAATTCGCTGGGGGCAGGCGTTCAAGATTTGCCGCTTCACGATAAGGTTAACTTTCCTGATTTCTCCAGTTCAGAAGACGGAAATCCGATCCTGACTTTTACGATCTCCTCTTCGGCGAAGCAGAACCTTGAATTCCGTTACGCGGATATTGGAACGGATGCAGGTCAGGAGACGCTGGCGAGTATCCCGCTTGATAACATCAAGGACAGATGGCTCGATATTACGGTGAAAATATTAAATTCCGAGTACGGCTGGGTCACGATGCAGATGAAGGATGCGCTGACGGGCGAGGTGCTGATGGCGTATGATGATCCTGACCGGGTGCTGGACGTTTGGCGCAGACCGGAAATTAAATACAACGGCGGCACGTTCGAAGGGCCATATCCAGCGATTCCGAACATGATCAACCGCCCGAAATGGGGCATTTACCGGAAAGCGGATAAATCCAACCCGAATGTGAAGGATGCCAAAATCTATCTCTCCGATATCACGTTGTACAAAGCAGCTACCGACGTTTCATCCGTGAATTTGGCATACGGTAAGAAGGCGTACAATTTTGGCACCACATCCGGCAATACAATGCAACTGGCGAATGCGCACGCTGAGCGACTCGTTGACGGTGTTCAAACCGATCCGGTTGTGTATTCAAGCTTAACAGCCGTGCCTCAAGACAACAATTCTGCCTTGGGCGATCTTAGCTGGATCGGTACGGAGAGCTCCAAGAAGGGATCCGTTGTCGTGGATCTCGGCAAGAAGATGACCTTCAGTCAGCTCAAGCTTTTTATGAAAACAGCTAGGCTCAAAACGTTGAATATGTGGATATCGGACGATGAAACCGATCATACGGAGAGCTCGTTGAATACGATTCCATTCAGCGCAAGCCCAGTCTTTACGTACAGCGGCCCGAACAGCGGAGGCGAAGATACGGCGAATAAAACGTACACGATTGACTTAGATACAACGTACACATCCCGTTACATTAAGTTGTATTTTGAGAATGGTTCAGGCTCCAACAGTGCAGGGACAACAAATGGTGTTCCCACCTTCACCATGACGGGACCGCCACGCATTACCGAGCTCGAAATTTACAACGCCCCGCAAAAAGCGAAAAATGTTCAGGTCGCGTATACAACTGGATCGCAAGCGACGATTTCGTGGGATGATGTGCCGTCCGATCATTTTGTCATTTACGACAACGGCAAAGTATTAGTGGATAATGTACAAGGAAGCAGCTACACCTTTACGAATCTTGACCCTGGAGCCGTGTACAATTTATCTGTGCGCAACGTGTACAACGATCCTTATTCCTTTAAACCGCTGATATCGGCGGAAAGTGAAGTGCATACGCTGCAAACAGACGGCCGTCCAATTATTCCGAACCCGCCGGCTTCTGCAGCAGTAACGGCTTCTACAGATAAGACAATTAGCATCGCCTGGGAGCCTGTGTCCGATGCGCAAAGCTATCGGGTGGCACTGGTGACGGACGCTGTCGAGCGCATTGTAGCGGACGAGTATCCAGGCACCTCGTATCAGCTTAAGGATTTGTCGCCGGGTACCTCGTATCAAGTGAAAATCTATGCGATTCGAAGAGGGGCGTTATCCGCCCAAGCTGCCCAAGCTTCGGTGGTAACGGCCGGTATCCAGCACGGATCGGACAATTTGCTCTATAACAAGGAAGTCCAGTATCCGCGAGTGTGGAACGATGATACCAGCAGTTACAGCGCAAGCAAAGCGCTGGACAACAACGATGGATCGCGATGGGTCGCATTAAAAGGCTCAACCACGGCCTGGATGATGGTGGACATTGGGGCCATTACCCCGGTCAATACGCTGGAATACTACAGCTATCAGAACAAGCTGAAGAAGGTTTCGTTCTACTACGCGACAGACGGAGATGCTTTCAAGGATCCGAACAGTGCGAAATGGACGAAAATTTTAACCGATGACCGGGCAGCACAAGGGAAGTACGGCGATCCTGCCATCACGCAAATTGCCGAGAGCCTGACGCTGCCAGCGCCAATTCATGCCAGATACATCAAGTTTACGGTCGATGAAGTCGATGGCGATATTAACGTCAACGAAGTGAAGGCGTATGGTCCAATATCATTTACAGGCAATTCAACGCTTAGTGCTTCCAATACGACGGAAACGGGAACGCTGCTGAATTGGACGGGGGCGACAACCACGATTCCTGCTGAAAGCTACCATGTGTATCAAGGCGATCAGAAAATCATGACCGTGTCGTCAAATGTTTACCAGGCTCAGGTCACAGGCTTATTACCGGCGACTACATATAACTTCAGAGTCAGAGCTGTCAATGAGTCTGTCTATGGGGCTGTGTATGAAACGCTTGGCGGATTGCCGCTGCAGGTGACGACGCTTGGTGTCCCTGTAGATCCGGGTACTGGTTCAGATTCTGATCCTGACCCAGGCACAGATATCGGCTCAGGTTCCGATCCTGACCCAAGCTCCGATTCCGGCTCAACGACACCGGACTCAGAGAGCGGGCAAAACATAATTGAAGCGACACTTGTGCCCGGTGAGCAAGCTTACCTGGCTACGATTTCTCCAGCCTCCATCAGCAGCGGCAAGGCAGACAGCTCGATTCAGATTCGCTCGGAGCTGGGCACTGTAACGCTGCCAGGAAATATGTTTGCAAACGGTGAGTTAAGTACATCCAACGAAGTGAAGTTAAAACTCACGGCAGCCGACCGCACGTTGCTTTCACCTGCTGTCCGACAGCAGATCGGCGATAGACCTTTGATTGATGTCACCTTACTCGTGGACGGTAAGCAGAAGGGATTCAACGATCCGGCGGCCCCGGTTCAGATCGCGATTCCCTATAAGCCGACGGCGGAGGAGCTTAAAAATCCTGAGCATATCATGATCTGGTACGTAGACGACACAGGAAAAGCGATCCCCGTCCCAAGCGGGGAATATGATGCATCAAGCGGCAAGGTGACGTTTACAACCACCCATTTCAGCAAATATGCGGTTGGGTATGTTGTGCGAGGCTTTGGGGACTTAAAGGGCTACGATTGGGCTTCTCGTGAAATTGAAGTGCTTGCAGCCAAAGGGATCGTTCAAGGCAAATCGGATCAAAGCTTTGATCCGGGAACTGCAGTCACACGAGGAGAATTCATTACGCTGTTAATAAGGACGTTGAGCTTGTCAGCGAAAACATCGGCAAGCTTTGCCGATGTGCAGGAGTCCGATTTCTTCTATAATGAGGTACTGATTGCGAAAGCGCTCGGTATCGTGAACGGCAAGGAGGAGAATCGCTTCGCTCCGAATGAGCGCGTCACCCGTCAGGATATGATGACGATGACCGCACGGGCACTGAAACAGGCGGGCACTTTGACGGCTGCGGCTGTTCCAACTGCGCTTGCGGGCTTTACGGATCATCAGGAGATCGCCGCCTATGCCGAAGAAAGTATTGCCCAACTGCTGAACCAAAAGCTGATTCAAGGCAGCGGCAGCCAGCTGGAGCCACTGAAATCCGCTACGCGCGCTGAAGTCGCCGTCCTCGTGTATCGCATCTATAACCAGTAAACTGAAGAAGGCGCTCTTGACTGAATGTCAAGCAGCGTCTTTTTATTGTCTCTAAATAAAGTGTAAAAAATCACAACCCTGCTGAAGTTTTGCCATCCCCCAAATGAGGTTCGTTGCCTATACTGAGAGCGACAAGATGTTCAATTCGTTCAGGAGCTACACGAATAACTGGAACGATATCAAGGAGGGGCAACATGAAATTTGCGAGTGGAAAAGTCAGTGAGATTCAAATCGCTTATATCGGTGGGGGCTCGATGTACTGGGCCAAAAATTTGATTGCGGATTTAGCGCTTGACGATCAGCTGTCGGGGACAGTGCGCTTGTATGACCTCGACTATAACAAGGCATGTCACAATGAGAAATTGGGCAATTCGGTTTCTGACTACCCGGAAGCGAATGCCAAATGGCAGTATAAGGCGTATCCTACCCTGCAAGAAGCGTTGACGGGTTGCGATTTCGTCTTTATTTCTATTTTGCCGGGCACGTTTCAGGAAATGAATTCAGACGTGCATGAGCCTGAAAAATACGGCATTTACCAAGCAGTTGGAGATACGACGGGGCCGGGTGGGCTTATCCGAGCCTTGCGCACGATTCCGATGTACGTCGAATTGGCGCAAGCAATTGAACGATACTCGCCGGATGCTTGGGTGTTCAACTATACGAACCCCATGACGTTGTGCACGCGCACGCTCTACGAAGTGTTCCCGAAAATCAAAGCGTTCGGCTGCTGCCATGAGATTTTCGGTACGCAAAGCTTGCTGATCCGCATGCTGAAGGACATGGAGGGCATCGATGGGCTGCACCGCGATCAGATTAAAGTGAATGTGCTGGGGCTGAATCATTTTACCTGGATCGATCAAGCGACTTATCTCGGTACAGACCTCCTGCCGATGTACAGCGAATTTGTGGATCGCTACTATGACACAGGCTTCGAGCATAATAAAGATGCGTGGAAGACGAATCCGTACACCTCGGCCAACCGTGTGAAATTCGATCTGTTCCGGCGCTATGGCGTCATTGCAGCTGCAGGAGATCGTCATTTGGCGGAGTTCATGCCCCCTTGGTATTTAAAAAATCCGGACACGGTATACGACTGGAAATTCGGTCTTACTACCGTGCAGAGCCGGATTGAAAAGAACGCGGCTACAGCGGACTTTTACGGCAAGCTGCTGTCGGGCGAGGAGAAGCTCCCGCTGAAGGCAACCGGCGAAGAAGAGGTGCGGCAGCTGAAAGGCTTGATCGGCTTGCAGTCGTTCGTAACCAATGTCAATGTGCCGAACGTCGGACAAATGGAAGGTATTCCGCACGGCGTCGTCGTGGAGACGAATGCCGTCTTCTCGGCAAATAGCTTGCGTCCGGTTTATGCAGGCAAGCTTCCGCTTGCTGTTCATAATCAAGTGCTGCAGCATGCGATGAACCAGGAACTTATTCTCCAGGCTGCGTTGAAGAAGGACCAAGCGCTTGCGTTCCAAGCATTCGTCAGCGATCCGCTGGTAACGATCGGCGTGTCGCAGGCGGAGGAGCTATTTGACCGCATGTTGCACAATACGAAGGCCTACTTGCCAGGTTGGAAGTTGTAATGGCGGCCTGCGATGAGTACGGGACTTAAGCTGGGAGAAGAAGCTGGCAAAGGAGACAGAACCCAGTCTTACAGCGATGCCGTCATGATCGATCCAGAGGACGGACGTGCCGTCAGAAGGATGATTTTTACACTGGCAGGACCTTCGCTTGCCGAGATGCTGCTGATTAATCTGACACAGATGATCATGATGATTTTTGTCGGACATCTCGGTACTGCGTCTGTCGCTGCCGTTGGATTCACGAGTCAGATCTACGCGCTGATGACGGTGATTTTTGCGGCGCTCAATACCGGCACGACTGTGATTGTCGCCCGTTCTGTCGGCAGCGGCCGGAAGGAAGACGCCAATCGAGCCGCGGGCCAATCGCTGCTGCTCGGCGCGATGCTTTCCATCGTCATTATGCTGGTAGGTCTTCTCTACGTTGGAAAGCTGCTTGGCATGATGGGGGCGGACGCCGCTGTCGTACAAGAGGGGCTGACGTATGCCAGATTGATGTTTATTTCGGTCGCCTTTTCCAGCGTGTCGTCGTCCTTATCCGCCATATTGCGGGGAGCCGGCGACACGCGCACGCCGATGAAAATCAATGTCGCTTCCGCCTATGTATCGGTAACTCTTGGCTTTGTATTCATCTACGGCCATCTTGGTTTGCCGGCATTGGGAACGACTGGTGCTGCTGCGGCCACCCTTACCGTTCAGTTCGGGGCGATGCTGACCTTTCTGTTGGTCATGTTCAGCGGTAAGTTCGAGCTAGCCTTAAGCTGGCGGGAAATAAGCCGTTTCGACAAAAAGACGATAGGACGCATGCTGAGAATCGGCATTCCAGCAAGTCTGGAGCAGCTCGTCATGCGGCTCGGCATTATGACGTTTGTCAAGATCGGCGCCGGACTCGGCACAACAGCAATCGCCGCCTCCCAGTTGGTTACGAACGTGATCGGCCTGTCCTTCATGCCGGGGGCGGCTTTTGCCATCGCGGCCTCGACGCTGGTCGGACAATCGCTCGGCGTCGGCAAAGCGGAACTGGCCGAGCAGTACGTGCGGCAGGTTCGCAAGTACGGTATGGTGCTGGCTGCGGTGGTCGGCGCGATCTTTATCGGATTCGCGCCGCAAATTTTAAGCTTGTACACGAACGATGCGACCATGATCCGCGAAGGTACCTGGGCGCTTCGCATCGTCGGTTTTATTCAGGTATCCCAGATTTCCCAGTTCATCGTCGGCGGCGCTTTGCGCGGAGCGGGCGACACCCGTTACCCGCTCTATTCCACAATGATCGGCGTCTGGGGCGTTCGGGTCGTGCTCAGCTATGTGTTCGTGTATGTTTTCGGCTGGGGCATGATCGGTTTATGGAGCGCGGTCGCTTGCGATCAATTTTTGCGTTCTCATCTCATTTATCTCCGTTATAAACGAATGGCATGGAAAAAACTCAAGTTGTAAAAGAGCGGAAGGAGCAGCCTAATGGCGATTACGTTCGATCCGGCAACACAAACGTTTCATTTGCAAGGAAAAGCATCCAGTTACATCATGCAGCTCGTTCCACCCGGGTATTTGGCACACGTCCATTGGGGGCCAAAGGTACGGGGAACGAACATCGGCAGTCTGCTTACACGAAGACGTCGCTGTTCATTCTCCCCGTCAACGGATCCGAACGACCTGTCGCTGTCCTTGGATACGCTGCCGCAGGAGTATCCGGCGTTTGGCGGGAGCGACTTTCGTATGCCGGCATATCAGGTGCAGACCGGGAACGGCTCGACAGTCAGTGAACTTCTATACGCTTCGCATCGCATATATCCAGGGAAGCTTGGGCTTAAAGGACTTCCCGCTACGTATGTAGAATCGGAAAGTGAAGCGGAGAGCTTGGAAATTACGCTATCCGACGGGATTATCGGTTTACACGTCATCCTGACCTACACTGTTTATCACGACATGGATGCGATTGTACGTTCCGTGCGTTTCGTCAATGACGGCGATACGCCAATCAAACTGCTTAGGGCACTTAGCTTTAGTCTGGATTTGCCGCACGCTGAATTCGAGGAACTGCATCTATCGGGCACGTGGGCGCGCGAACGGCATATCGAAAGACGTCCGCTGAGCGCAGGGGGGACGGTCATTGAGAGCCGCCGCGGCAGCAGCAGCCATTCCCTTAATCCGTTTATCGCGTTGCTGTCGCCGGAAGCTGACGAGGATCACGGAGACGTCTACGGCTTCAGCCTCGTGTACAGCGGCAGCTTCCTTGCGCAAGCGGAGGTGGATCCTTACGGCACCACCCGAGTTGCCATGGGGATCAACCCTTTTGATTTCAGCTGGCTGCTAGAGCCGAGCGAACAATTCCAGACGCCGGAGGCGGTCATGGTCTATTCTGCGGAAGGGCTTGGCGGCATGTCGCAGACGTATCACCGGTTGTACCGTTCGCGGTTATGCCGGGGCAGTTTCCGCGATCGCCATCGTCCGATTCTGATCAATAATTGGGAAGCGACGTATTTTCAGTTTAACGCAGATAAGATTGAAGCACTTGCAGTGGAAGGCCGGATGCTCGGTTTAGAGCTGCTTGTGCTCGATGACGGTTGGTTCGGCAAGCGCGACAGCGACGCCAGTTCGCTGGGCGATTGGTTCGTCGACGCCGCCAAACTGCCCGGCGGCATGGCGGATTTGGCCGAGCGCGTCAAGGCTCAGGAACTGGCTTTCGGCCTCTGGTTTGAGCCGGAGATGGTGTCGCCGGACAGTGAGCTGTATCGTGCGCACCCTGACTGGTGCCTGCATGTCCCGGGGCGGCGCAGAACCGAAGGGCGGAAGCAGTTGGTACTGGATTTCTCCCGCCAGGATGTGCGGGAATACATTGTGCAGGCGCTTGGCGGCATCTTGGCAAGCAGCCACATCACCTATGTGAAGTGGGATATGAACCGCAACATGACGGAAATCGGTTCGGCACTGTTGCCGCCAGAACGCCAGCGGGAAACTGCGCATCGGTATATGCTCGGGCTCTATGACGTTCTTGAGCAGCTTACCGCTGCGTTCCCGCATGTGCTCTTCGAAAGCTGCTCGGGCGGAGGCGGAAGATTCGATCCGGGGATGCTCTATTACATGCCCCAGACGTGGACGAGCGACAATACCGACGCCGTGGAACGTTTGAAAATTCAGTACGGCACGAGCCTCGTCTATCCGATATCCACGATGGGCGCGCATGTCTCCGCTGTGCCGAATCATCAGGTGCACCGCACGACGCCGCTGGCCATGCGCGGGCATGCGGCGATGTCGGGCAATTTTGGCTATGAACTCGATTTAACAATGCTGAGCGAGGATGACAAAGAAGCGATGAAACGGCAGGCTGCCCTTTATAAGGAGCTTCGTTCGTTGATCCAATTTGGAACGTTTTACAGACTGCTAAGTCCGTTTGAAGGCAATGAGACGGCATGGATGTTCGTGTCGGAGGACAGGAAGGAAGCGCTCGTCGCCTACTTTCAGGTGCTTGCGAAACCGAACCCGCCACTGAAGAAGCTGAAGCTGAAGGGGCTGGCCGCGGAGCGCAATTACCGGGTTTCCGATCCAGATGCGCCGGACGAGCCGACGGAGCGTTGGGGCGGCGATGAACTGATGGGAATCGGCCTCCATCTGCCTGTTTGGAAGGGTGACTTCCGAAGCCGATTATATCGAATACAAGTGGAGGAATGAGCGATGATCAAGCTGCGATTGACAGATTTGCAAGATAGAAAGAGCGGGCACGTGCTTCAGGATGTGCTGCCCGGCGCCTATTTAAGCTCTGGCGGCTTGTCGTTCGCCAAGCGGGGTGAGCGCAGCCACACGAATGACGGACCTGATGGCAGAGACTATCACGTGCATGGAGATTGCGAAGCTTTTATCATTTTGCAGGGAAGCGGAACGATGGAGCTGAACGGGGAATATATCCCCGTCGGTACCGGAGATATCGTCATTGTAGAGCCGGGCGAGGATCACCATTTGAACTCCAGCCTCGAGGATCCGATCGTGACCGTCTGGTGCCATGCAGGCCCATCCCCGCATAAGAACCAACTGAAGGGAGACGCCGAATGAGCGTTCAACTAACGACCGAGAACCATACCTTTACTGTAACCGGTGAGCTTGTTGGTGTGGACATTTCCTTGCTAGGCGAAAAGCTTGAGGAGAATCTGCATGTCATTACGCTGCGACTGAACGCGAATTCTTCGTTTACGCCTTCACTCCTTAATTTGGAGTGGTCGCAGCCCGCTTGGGATATTCAGGCGAGCTGGAATCCCGCGATGGACCGCAACCGCAGCTTTAAGGCGGATTGGATGCGCGGTTGGCGCTCGAATGCGGCAGCATCGGCACCGGTTTATGCGCTGTATAACAGTGCTGGCCGCAACAGGCTTACATTCGCCTATTCCGATGCGCTGAACACGGTTCAATATCGGGCCGCGATCAGTGAAGAGACGGCGAATTTCTACTGCCGTATCCAGCTTTTTACGGAGGCAGCGGTGCCGATGCAAGCGTATGAAGCCAAACTGCTCGTGGATACGCGGGATCTCCCATACTATGAGTGCCTGCAAGGCGTCCAGGCCTGGTGGGGCGCGATGCCGGCCTATACGCCGGCGTTTGTGCCGGAAACGGCAAAAGAGCCCATGTATTCGACGTGGTACAGCATGCATCAGCATGTGACGGACCGCAAAATTGAGGAGCAGTGCCGCCTTGCCAAGGAACTGGGCATGGAAGCGGTCATTGTGGATGATGGCTGGCAGACAGCTGACCACGGCAGAGGCTATGCCTATTGCGGCGACTGGGAGACGTACGAAGGCAAGTTTCCCGATATGAAGCGCCATGTGGATGCCATTCACGATCTGGGCATGAAGTTTATTTTATGGTATTCGGTGCCTTTCATCGGCAAGCACAGCAAGGTTTGGGAGCGTTTCAAGGATAAAATATTGCGTTACAACGAGAATCACGGCGCCGCTGTGCTGGACCCGCGCTACCCCGACGTGCGCGAGTACATCATCGGGAAATATGAAGCGGCTGTCCGGGATTGGGGGCTTGACGGCTTCAAGCTGGACTTCATCGATACCTTCTATTCGCCTGAGCTGCAGCTGCCTTCCACGACGCCAGGCAAAGATTACGAATCGATTCCGGAAGCGGTTGACCGTCTGCTGACCGATTCCATCGCTCGCCTGCGCGAGCTGAAGCCGGAGATCATGGTGGAATTCCGCCAGATGTATATCGGCCCGGCGATGCGCAAATACGGCAACATGTTCCGGGCATCGGACTGCCCGAACGACAGCATTCAGAATCGGGTGCGGACGATCGATCTGCGCCTGCTCTGCGGGGAGACGGCTGCTCACGCGGATATGATTATGTGGCACCCGGACGAACCGGTGGAGAGCGCAGCGCTGCAATTGATCAATATTTTGTTCTCGGTTCCGCAAATCTCGGTGGAGCTGGATCGGGTTCCGGCGCAGCACCTTGCGATGCTGAGGCATTGGCTTTCTTTTTATAAGAAACATCGGGATCTTCTCTTGGAAGGCCGCCTGGCGCCTCGCAATCCGGAGCTGCTCTATCCGCTCGTGCAATCGGTGCGCGGCGATCAAGGCATTGTAGTGACGTATTATGACCGTCTGGTGCCGCTGGAGACAGACGGTTCCGAGCGGACGTGGTTTGTTGTCAACGGCACGAGAGAGGATGGTCTCTACCTTGAGGTGACGGGGGACGTGCCGACTCAGGCACAGGTGGAGATCGCAGATTGCTGCGGCCAGGTGCTTCACACCGAAGTGCTGACCTTGGCGAAAGGGATTCATGCGCTTGCCATTCCGGCGTCCGGGCTGGCGACGATTCAGCTCGACAGCACAACGGCTTAACTTAACAAGGAGGAACGGCCATGGATTACAAAGCAGATGAAAACCGATACGGCGAAATGCCTTATCGAAAGACGGGGAAGAGCGGACTGAAGCTTCCGCCGATTTCGCTTGGCCTCTGGCATAATTTCGGGGGAACGGACTTGTTCGAGAACAGCCGTGCACTGGCGCGCCGCGCATTCGACTTAGGTGTTACGCACTTTGACTTGGCAAACAATTACGGGCCGCCGCCGGGCTCGGCTGAAGAAACCTTCGGCCAGATCTTGAAGAAAGACTTGCATCCGTACCGCGATGAGCTGATTATCGCCTCGAAAGCGGGATACCGGATGTGGGAAGGCCCATACGGGGAGCGCGGGTCCCGGAAGAGCATGCTGTCGAGCCTGGATCAGAGCTTGAAGCGGATGGGGCTTGCGTATGTGGATATCTTCTATTCGCACCGATTTGATGCGGAAACGCCGCTGGAAGAAACGATGAGCGCGTTGGACCAGGCCGTCCGTCAGGGCAAAGCGCTCTATGTCGGCGTGTCCAACTACAATGCGGAGCAGACAGCGGAGGCGGCGGCTATTTTGAAGCGTCTCGGCACTCCGTTCGTCATTCATCAGGTGCATTATTCCATGTATGAGCGCAGATTGGAGCAAGGGCTCCAGGACGTATTGACGCGCGAGGGTATCGGCTCGATCGCGTACAGCCCGCTGGCGCGCGGCTTGCTCACTGACCGGTATCTCAAAGAGATTCCGGCAGATTCCCGCGCAGCGGGAGGCAGCGTATTTCTGCGTCCGGAAGACATTACGGAGGAGAAGCTTGGCAAATCGCGCAAGCTGAATGTGCTGGCCGCAGAGCGAGGCCAAAGCCTGGCGCAAATGGCGCTCGCTTGGGTGCTGCGCAAGGGGCTCGTCACGTCCGCGTTGATCGGTGCGAGCAAAGTACAGCAACTGGAGGATAACATCGCGGCCATTCGCAATTTACATTTTACCGATGACGAGTTGACCCTTATCGACCGCATCTTGGCTGAATAAGCAAGCGAAGCGGACAATGAGCATCAGCACCGAAAGAACGACACCGTTCCTTCGGTGCTGCATGCCTTTTAAGGCATTTACGCTAAGGAGGCGCTAAACAATGATGGCTGATCTAACGAAAGAAACATTTACGGAACACATCATGCAGATGCCTGTGCTGGACACCCATACCCACCTGGTTGGGGATCGACTATGCGCAGCGGATTTCTGGGAAATCGCGCATTATTTCTGGCTATTCCGCGAAATGCAGGCAGCGGGATATCCGGCGAATGCCGCCGAGCTGCCGGAGGAGGAAAGAATTGCGGCCTTCCTGGGCGCTTACAAAGCGACGAGAAATACGCTGATGAATATCGCGTTTACGCATATTTGTAAGGATCTGTATGGCATCGAGATTCGTGACCGTGCATCCGTGCTGGAGCTGGATGCGGCCGTGAAACGATCGGCACAGCAGTCGGGCTGGGCACAGCATGTTGCAGACCGCATGCAAGCCCGGGGCTTCGTCGTGAATATTCCGGAGCATGCGGCGTTTCAAGGCATGCGGGAGTCGGCGATTCTGCTTCCGCGCATCGACGGCAAGTTAGGTGAATGGACCCGCACGATAACTGAAGCGAGTGACCCTGTAGAAACCCTCGCACACGTTCGTGAAACGCTGGTGAGCTTGCTGGATACGTACCAGGCGATGGGCTGCAGGGGCATCATGACGACCTTGCCGCGTCTTGCTCTCAGCGCGAACCAGCCCATCACGTTGGTGCCTGGCTGCAGCCGAGACGAAGTCATGCTCCAACTGCTGCATGAGATTGGCGCCGAGGCTGCGCAGAGAGGGATGCTTGTCCAGCTTTTCCTTGGCGTGGAACGTTCCTGGTGCGGCACCGCTGTGCCGGCGAACGATCCGGAACGGATCTTGAAGCTGACCGCGCTATTCGAGCGGTACGCATGTCCGTTCGAGCTCGTCGTCGCTTCGGAGATTAACAATCTGGACATCGTGCAGGCGGCGTGGAACTTCCCGAATGTGCATGTTGGCGGCCATTGGTGGTTCAATTTCCGATCCAGTACGTATCGGGACAGCATGCAGTACAGACTAGAGGCGCTGCCGGCGATGAAAAGCTCGCTCATCGTCTCCGACGCCCGCTGTATCGAATGGAGCTACGGCAAAATCCTGGTCATCAAGCGATTGGCAAGCGAGTTTTTGTGGCAGCAGATCGAGGCTGGCTGGATCCCGCAGGAGACAGCGCTGCAGATTGGCGAGGATTGGTTGTACCGAAGCGCCGCCAAGCGCTACGGCTTAGAGGCATAGCGCGGGTTTTCCGCGCTTTTTTGCTTTTCAAGCCCAGTGAACTCCCTTTCCTTGATCGTAAAAAAACACAATTCGCAGTAAGTTTCACCATCGCTGACGGCCGCTATCCCCTGTAAGATGAAGAGGTAATCATGCTGCAGCATGCAAGAAGGGGAGGAGAATATGGCCAGTAAAATTCAGGCATCCGATCGAAGCATTTATACGTTCTCAACACAACGACAGAAGTGGGCTTTCATGCGAAAGCATTGGCCGATCTATGTCATTTCCATTCCGGGAATCATTTATTTCCTGCTCTTTAAATATATCCCGTTGTTCGGTTCCATGATTGCCTTTCAGAACTACAACATCTTCAAAGGGATTAAGAGCAGTCCATGGGTGGGATTGGACAACTTTCAACGGATGTTCCAGTACACCGAGTTTTTGCAGATTTTGAAAAATACAATTCTGATTGGTTTGTATGATTTATGCTTCGCCTTTCCAGTTCCGATCCTATTAGCGCTGCTGATTAATGAATTGCGCTTGATGGCTTATAAACGTGTCGTTCAAACCGTGGTGTATATGCCGCACTTCCTGTCGTGGGTTATCGTTGGCGGGGTTGTCGTTGGGGTATTGTCGCCTTCAACGGGGATTGTCAATCATGTTCTGGGCCTCTTCGGCATCGATCCGATTTACTTTCTTGGGGAAAATGAATATATTCGACCGATTCTGATTGCTTCCGGCGTTTGGAAGGACAGCGGCTGGGGGACGATTATTTATTTGGCGGCGATGGCCGGCATTAATCCCGACTTGTACGAAGCCGCTCAAATTGACGGAGCCAGCCGTCTGAGGCAAGTGACGGCAATTACAATTCCCAGCATCTTGCCGACCATCGTCATCCTGTTTTTGCTGCATATCGGAAACTTCTTGGACTTTGGGTTCGAACGCGTATTCGTCTTCCTAAATCCGCTGAATAATACGAATGGAGAAATCATCGATACATTCGTTTATCGCGCGGGTCTTGTTGACCGCCAATACAGTTACACGACAGCGATCGGGCTGTTCAAGTCCGTTGTCGGCTTAGTACTTATTATGTCCAGCAACATATTTAGCAAGAAATTAACGGGTGAAGGCTTGTATTAAACCGGCACTTGAAAGGAGGATTTTCGCCGATGATTATGACAAGAGGGCATAAAATTTTTAATATCGTAAATATTGTTCTGCTGGGGCTCTTGGGCCTCAGTATGATACTTCCCCTGCTTAACATTATTGCGCAGTCGTTCAGCAGCAATGTGGCGATTAATGCCGGAGAAGTAGGGATATGGCCGGTCGGCTTCACGACAGGCAGCTATAAGCTGATTTTGAAGGATCCGACGATTTGGACCGGCTTTCGCAACAGCGTCATCATTACGGTTCTCGGGACGCTAATCAATCTGGTCATGACGACAACGCTTGCTTATCCGCTATCTCGACCGGAGTATTTGTATCGAAAAGTTATTCTGATTATGGTTTTAATTACACTCATTTTCAGCGCTCCGCTGATTCCGAACTATTTGCTGGTCAAGCAGTTAGGCCTCCTGGATACGTTATGGGCGTTAATGCTGCCGATGGCGATCAGTTCGTTTAATTTGTTCGTCATGCGATCCTTTTTCGTCAACTTGCCCGTCGAGCTGCTCGACTCTGCAAAAATTGACGGTTGTGGGGAGTTCCGTGTATTGTGGAAAATCGTGCTACCGTTATCCAAGCCGGCCATGGCGACAATGGGAATCATGTATGCCGTTGCGCACTGGAATCGGTATGCCGAAGCCGTGTATTACATCAACGTACGGGAATGGATTCCTCTGCAGGTGCGGCTGCGGGAAATTGTTTTCACTGATCAGTTCGGCCAATCCGACGTCACTTCGGAGCTGCTGATGTTTTTGTCGCCGGAGGGCATTAAAATGGCTGTTATCGTAGTGGCAACCTTGCCGATTCTCCTTGTATACCCTTTCCTGCAAAAGCATTTCATTCAAGGGATGATGGTTGGTTCTGTAAAGTCATAATTTATATAAAACGCAAAAAAATACATGTTCATCGTAAAATTACCAATCCTCAAGCTTTCTACATCTAGGTAAGATGAATTTGGAAACGCGTTCATCCACACTACGCTCAGAAAGAAGGGGTTCCTTTTGAAAAAAACAGCAGGGATCGTACTTGCAGGATTGCTGACCGTCAGTACCGTTTTGGCAGGGTGTTCTACCAGCAGTCCCGCAAGCTCGTCGCAGCCGGCTTCGGCGGCTGCAACGGAAGCGGCGAAGAAACCGCCGACGAAGTTCTCGATTTCTTTTCCGACCACATCGAATACGGGCTATCACACCCGGGTCGACATTAACAGCGACAAGTGGGTTAAGAAATTGGAAGAGCTTACGAATACGGATTTGACGGTCAAGGTCATAGAAGTGAGCAAAATGGGCATCATGTTTGCAAGTAACGATATTCCTGATGTTGTGGGAAGCTTGGGCACTGCGACCGATAAGGCGATGTCAGGCTCTGTTGAAGCGGGGATGTTCATGCCACTGGACGATTTGCTAAAGCAGAATGCGCCGAATTTGATGAAGAATGTGCCGAAGGAAGCTTGGGAAGCAGTTTCATACAATGGAAAAATTTATGGCATTCCGAACTGGCTCAACAATCCGTCCCGACGCACAACGTTCATTCGAACAGATCTGCTGGAGAAAGCGGGACTCCAACCGCCGAAAACCGTTGACGAGTTTCTGAACGTGCTTCGCAAGTTTAAAGAGATGGGTGTCAAGTATCCATACGGCGGAAGGGAAAACCTGAAGTACGCCGACACGATTCTCGGCGCATACGACGTGCTGCCCTATAAGGAGCAGTTTGAGCTGGTGAACGGTCAAGTTGTACCGAAATTTTTTGATGTCGAGAATATGACCAAAGCATTAACAGTATACAAAACGATGCTTGACGAAGGCTTGATGGCGAAAGAGTTTGCAACAGTCTCGTCAACGGACTGGCTCAAGTCGATACGGGCAGGCGAAGTAGGCATTTGGTCATCCAATCTCGTCTCCTTGAACGATTTCCGGACGAATATTCCAAATGCGGTGCAAGGCGCCAAGGTCGATGTCATCCCATCGCCGATCGGGCCTGAGGGCAAAGGCGGCTATCTGATGTATTTGCCGGTGACGAGCGCGCACTATATCAACAAGAACGTGAAGCCGGAGACAGCGGCAGAGATTGTGAAGTATTTTGAATGGATGTCTTCCGATGAAGCGTACAAATTCTTCACTTATGGCGTTGAAGGGGACACGTATACCGTTGTTGATGGTAAAATCAATTATAAGGAGCCGACCACGAAGGAAGGTCTGGAAGAGCAGGACTTCCGGGGCACGCTGCATGCAGCCCACGAGAGTACTGTGAACAGGTTGAAAATGCAGACGGACCCGAACGGACCTTACATTTTGAATGCGTTTGACACGATTTTGGCGAAGGAAGGGCTCTCCGGAATCGGGTTTGCGCCGGATCTCGAGGCGAATGCGAAGTTCCCGGATGCCGCTTCACCAGGCTCGGATGCGCCACCGAAGATCATTATTGATCATATGATTAAAATGATTTACGGTAAAGAACCCATCTCCGATTGGCCGAAGGTGATTGACGAGTACAAGAGCAAGGGCGGCAACGAGATTATTAAAGAAGCAACAGAGCGTTACAATGCCAAGAAAGGCGTATTGTATCTGGGCAAGTTGTAAAGTGAAAAGGCTCCAATCGAAAAATAAGACAACCCAGCATAAGGAATCACATGCAGATATTAGAAGATGCCTTTTATAATAGTGAAGTAATGAAATCGTTTCCAATTATATGAGAAAGCAGGGGTTGTATGAAAAAAGTTCTTAGTCTCTCCATGGCAGTAATGCTCACGGCTGCTGTGCTTCCGGCTTGTTCATCGGGTGGAAGTTCGAGCAGCGGATCGTCTGCTCAGCCGTCGGCCAGCGCGAACGTCAAGAAAGAGCCGACGAAGTTTTCAATGGTGCTTCCGACAACCGTCAGCACAGGTTACCATACGAGGGTTCCTGATATTAACAAGGATAAATGGGTGCTAAAGCTGGAAGAGCTGACGAATACGGACGTCGATCTCAAGGTGTTGGAAGACTCCAAGTTCGGCTTGATGTTTGCAGGCAATGACATTCCGGATGTTGTTGGCAGTATTGGGGGTCCAGGGAGCAAATCCATGTCCGGTTCCGTTGAAAACGGCGTGTTTATGCCGCTCGATGATTTGCTCAATAAGTATGCGCCGAATTTAATGAAACAAATTCCGAAAGCGGCTTGGGACACCGTGTCCTATGGCGGCAAAATTTACGCAGTTCCTGAGTTCTTAAGCAATCCTTCCCGTCGTGGCACGTACATTCGGACCGATCTGCTGGAGAAGGCAGGTCTTCAGCCGCCGAAGACGGTGGATGACTTCTTGAATGTTCTTAGAGCCTTTAAGAAAATGGGCGTTGAGCAGCCCTATCAAATGCGGGAAAACTTCAAATATGCCGACGTTATTCTCGGCGCATTCGATGTTCTACCGTACAAAGACCAGTTTGAGCTTGTGAACGGCCAGGTTGTACCGAAATTCTTCGATGCTGAAAATATGGAAAAAGCACTTACCGTCTACAAAACGATGTATGACGAAGGCCTGATCTCCAAGGAGTTTGCAACGATCTCCTCAACAGATTTCGGTAAGAGCATCGAGTCGGGCAAAGCGGGCAGCTGGTCGCAGAACGGATCAGGCTTGCCGGGCTACCGCACGAAGATTCAACAAGCGGTTCCTGGGTCCAAGGTTGATATCATTCCATCGCCGCAAGGGCCAGAAGGAAAAGGTGGTTATTTCTACTACTCTCCGGTGATTCGCTCCTTCTTCATTAATAAAAGTGTGAAGCCTGAGAAGGCTGCTGATATTATTAAAATGTTCGATTGGATGGTGACGCCAGAAGCGGAAACATTCTTCTCCGTAGGGATCGAAGGCGATACCTATACGAAAGACAGCAGCGGAGCAATCAATTATAAATTCCCGAAAACAGCCGAAGAGACGGATGAGGAAGGCTGGCGCAGCGGCACGCTGTGGGCGGTGCACGATTCCACTTACAACAAAATGAGACTGCAGCTTGACGATAATGGAAAAGCAACGCTCAAAGCGTTCAACGACGTTCTATCGAAAGAAGGGTTGTCCGGTATCGGATTCTATCCGGAGCTAAGCACATTCTCCAAGTATCCGGATTTGGCTGCGCCGCAGCCTGACGTTGGCCCGAAATTGATTATCGATCATATGATCAAAATGATTTACGGCAAGGAGCCGATTTCGGACTGGCCGAAGGTCATCGAGGAATATAAGAGCAAGGGCGGCAACGAGATCATTAAAGAAGCGACGGATCGCTGGAACAAGAAGGAAGGCGCGGTCCTGATTAATAAATAAGGAGGAGAGAGCCCGGGGCCTGGTAGCCCCGGGCTCTTCCTGGTGCTGGGCAGAAATCGTAAAAAAAGACATATGAGCGTAAGAATTCGCCTTCCTGATTCGTTGCAATCTTTTATAATGAAGGCAAGATTCAACAGAGAGGTGTGTGACGGTGATGGCAAGATTTGCAGAACGTATGCTTCCGGCTCCGCGCGAAGGCGGGTTTCGTATGGAGGGGTACTGGGTATGGTGCGGATCGGTTATCCAAGGCGAGGATGGACGGTATCACATGTTTGCCTCACGATGGCCCAAAACGCTGCCGATGCATCCGGGCTGGCTGGTAGCGTCCGAGATTGTACGGGCTGTTTCTGATACGCCGGAGGGGCCGTACGAGTTTGACGAGGTCGTTCTGCCCGCCAGAGGTGCGGAATACTGGGATGGCCGAAGCACACATAACCCGCATATTACGAAGCATGGCGATCAATATCTGCTGTATTATATGGGCTCGACACATCCATTAATGGAGCCGATACCCGGCGACGGGTTCGGGCTGGACGATCCGCGCTGTATCGTCGCGCGTGCGAATAAAAGAGTGGGACTGGCAGTAGCTGCGAGTGTCTATGGTCCGTGGAAGCGCTTGGATCAACCGATTTTGCCGGTGCGGCCGGGACGTTTTGACAGCTACCTCACCTCCAATCCAGCGCCATGTATTCACGAAGACGGTTCGGTGCTGCTCATCTACAAAGCGCGCAAGTACGAAGGCATTGTGCATGGCGCGATGACGATTGGTGCGGCTTGGGCGGATAACTGGCAAGGACCGTACCGTGTCTTGTCATCGGAAGAACCGATTTTCCCGCCGGCCAAATTTCATATTGAAGATCCGTTTATTTGGAAAACGGAGAGTGGCTACGAATTGATTGCCAAAGATATGGAAGGGACGCTCTGCGGAGAGAAGCATGGCGGCATTCATGCCGTTTCGTCAAATGGTCTGGATTGGCGCTTGGCGGAGGAACCGCAAGCCTATTCGCGCACAGTGCATTGGGATGACGGAACAGTGCAAACGATGGGCAACCTCGAGCGGCCGTTTTTGCTATTTCAGAATGGCCGGCCTACGCACCTATTTGCAGCCGTCGCGGACGGGCCTGGTGGTTTCCGTCATGCGGAGAACACGTGGAACATGGTGATTCCACTTCAAACTTAGGGGGGGGTGACAGAAGATGAAGGCAATACTTGTTGGTTTAGGTTCCGCAGGCTTCAGCTGGTATAAACGGCTAAGAGAGAGGGGGCTGCTCGCTGCGGTGGTGGAAGTGGATCCTGCCATGAAGATCAAGATGGGGGATGATCCGTTTCCGTTCTTCACGTCGCTGGAAGAAGCGCTGGAGACGATACAGGCAGACTTTCTCGTCAATGTGACGTCGCCGATGATGCATACGAAGGTGAATGCGGCCGCTTTTGATCGAGGACTAGCCGTGCTGTGTGAAAAACCGATCTCCTTCGATTACCAAGAATCGAAGGAGATTGTGGCGCGAGCGGTGCGGGAGCGCATTCCGTTCATGATTGCGGAGAATTATCGGAGAATGCCCTATATTCGCAAGGCCAAGCAGTTGATTGATGATGGAGCTATCGGCGCCTTATCCTCGCTCGATATTCAATTTTACCGCTACCATCATGTTCAGCGGCGATATACGGTCCGAATTCTTGATGATATTGGCGTTCATCATTTTGATTTGCTCCGCTATTTTACAGGCAAGGATGGAATGGCGATTCAGGCGAAGTTGTTCAATCCAGTTAACGGCTGGCAGGAGGAAGGCGCAGATCTGAGTGCCTATGCATTTATCGAGCTGGAAGGCGGCATTACAGCTGCCTATCAGGCCACGATTGCAGCCAGAGGCACGGAGACGCCATGGAGCGGCAATTGGCGCATTGAAGGCACAGAAGGCGCAATCGAAGTAAAAGACAAGGAAATCTATTTGATACGTGATCAAATTACTGTCAAAATCGAGGATCTAAGCGGCATTGATGAGACGGATACACTGACTGAGTTTCTGGCATCGCTGCAGGAGCAGCGCGAATCGGAAACCAGCGGACAGGATTATCTCAAAACGCAGGCGCTGGTTCATTATGCGCACGTGGCGAGCGCAACGGGACAGATGCAGGCCATTCTTGTCCCTCAAATGAAAGAGAACGGAGAGATGACAGCATGATGGCAGCAAGCTGGTCCCTGGCGGCGCCAGGGGTTTGGCGCATGACCCTTCAAGAAATGCAAGGAGCGAAGGAGATTACGCCGCTTTCTTATATGAACGTGCAGCCTCGCGAGGCTGCACTGAAGCAAATGCCGGAAGTGCAGCCACCGTTTGATTGGGATCAGGTTCGCATAGAAAAAGTCCACGATGGCCTGATCGTTTCCTTTCCGTTGACACCTTCGGAGAAGTTGTACGGAACGGGTCTGCAACTGATGCGCATGAATCAGCGGGGGAGAACCCGTTATCTTAGGGTCAATAGCGACCCTAAGCAGGACACGGGCGAAACGCATGCGCCGGTTCCGTTCTATGCAAGCGACCGCGGCTACGGTGTCCTGATTGATACGTCCCGGATCGTGACGATGCATTGCGGCTCAACCTTGGAGCTGGCGGACACGCGCCCCGAGCATGTCCGCGACCGCAACACCAACGCGGGTTGGACGGCAACGCCGCTAGCCGCACGTGCCGAGCTGCGGCTGCCGAGGGATGGCACCGATGTGTACGTCTTCGGCGGGCCCGCTCTGGCGGACGTTGTGGCCCGTTACAACTTGTTTTGCGGAGGCGGCGTGCTTCCGCCGAAGTGGGGGCTCGGCTTCTGGCATCGCGTGCCGACGCTGTACACCGACGAGCAGGTGCTGGAAGAAGCGGAGCAGTTTCGTCAGCGCGGGATCCCCTGCGATGTGATCGGACTCGAACCGGGCTGGCACAGCCAAAGCTATCCGGTAAGTTACGAATGGGAAGCGAGTCGATTCCCAGCGCCCGGGACGTTCGTGCAGCAGCTTCGTGCGAAAGGCATGCGCGTAAATTTGTGGGAGCATCCCTTTGTCTCACCTCATAGTAAAATCTACGAAAAGCTGCGTCCTTACGCAGGCAGCCACACCGTCTGGGGCGGTGTGGCGCCGGATTACGCGATGGAGGAAGCGGCAGAGCAGTACAAGCACGTACATGAGACAGAGCATGTCAGCCTAGGCGTTTCCGGCTATAAGCTGGACGAATGTGACGGCAGCGAACTGACACGCAATTCGTGGATGTTTCCGGCGCATGCCAAGTTCCCTTCAGGACTCGACGGCGAGCAGATGAGACAACTGTACGGTCTGATGTTCCAGAAGATGACGAGCGACCTGTACCGCAGCAAGAACCAGCGAACGTACGGTCTTGTCCGGGCATCGGGTGTGGCGGCTTCCACGATGCCCTATGTGCTTTACTCGGATTTGTACGATCATAAGCAGTATATCAGGGCGCTTTGCAACGCCTCGTTCAGCGGGCTGTTGTGGACGCCGGAAGTGCGCCGAGCGGTCAGCGCGGAAGATTGGGTGCGGCGCATGCAGACTGTGTGTTTCTCATCGCTGGCTATGTTGAATGCATGGGGAGACGGGACGAAGCCCTGGTCTTACCCCGAAGTGGAAGGGATCGTGCGCCACTACATTGAGCTGCGGATGAGATTACTGCCCTATGTATATACGGCCTTTGCTGCTTACAGGGATACAGGGGTTCCGCCTTTTCGAGCGATGCCGCTGGTGATGTCGCCAGCTGAGATCGCAGCGGCGGAAGGCCATCTGGCTGCGTTCGAACAGGAAGTTTTGAATACGACCGACGCCGCCTATGGCAAGAAAACGATCCGGGAGTGGGACGATCAGTATATGATGGGCGAGTCTCTCCTGATCGCACCGTTCGTAGCTGGAGAGACGGAGCGGGACGTGCTGCTGCCGAGCGGTGTCTGGTATGGACTGGAGACTGGCGAGCGCTATGAAGGCGGGCAAATCGTGCGCATTCCGGCAGAGCTCGAGATCATCCCGATCTTCGTGCGCAGCGGAGCCGTCATTCCGATGATGCCGAGCCTGCTGCATGTGCCGGAGCCCGGCAGCTCTGTTCCGCTGACCTTCGTCCATTTCGGCGAAGTATCAGGCGAAGGTCATCTGTATGACGATGACGGCGAGACGTTTGCGTACGAAAATGGTGCTTGCAGCTGGTGGAAGGTGCAGGTAACCCGGCAGCCTGACGGAAGCTACGCCGGTAAGCTTCTTGGCAACGATCATTCGGTCCCTCAGTCCTTCAGCACCATATCATGGCAATTCGCGCAAACCCGCTTGCAGCGGTAGGCGAGTACCGAACTGCAGGTTCCATGTACGCGGCGTGCGCGTTGTGGAACCTGTCTTTGTAAGGTATCATTTAAGGCAACGTTCGTACGCATGAGAAAAGGGGGGCTGGGTATGCATGTATTAATCGTAGATGATGAACCTGTTATACGCCGAGGGCTGGTCAAGATGGCGGAATTGTACCACCCTTCTTTTACCAGAATTCAAACGGCCGAGAACGGTGAAGCAGCGCTGGCCAGCATCAAGGCGCTTGAGCCTGATCTGGTGCTGACAGATATTCGCATGCCCAAAATGGACGGCTTGGAGCTGTGCCGCATCCTGCACCAGGACTATCCGCATATTAAGATGGTCGTAATCTCCGGTTACAATGATTTTGAGTATGCGCAGAAAAGCATGAACTATGGTGTCCGGTATTATTTGCTGAAGCCGGCGACCAAATCCGACGTACACGCGATGTTCGATCAACTGATCAAGAAAACCTCACAGAGTTACTTGCCACCGTCCCGTTTCATAGCATGGATGGATGAGCTTGAACAACGCATCTGGGAGCTGCAAAGTGAAGAGTTGAAGAGCCTGCTGCTCCGTTGGAGAGAGCATTGCCTGTCATCTGAGCTGACCTTAGCTCAACTGAAGGAGTTGCTGGATGATTGCCATTCCGTGCTTGTGAAGCGGTTGAAGGGGCGCAATTACTCCCCGAACTTGCTGCCGAATTATTTGCAGGCGGATCGCACGGAGGATGCCCTTGACAGCTTCGAGCAAGGGATTCAGGAGATTGTGAAGGGGCTTCAGACAGCCCGGAGCGGCATCTACAAAGATCCGTTGGAAGAAGCTCGGCTATACATCGACACCCATCTCGCGGAGGACATCTCGCTGGATGATGTGGCGGCGATGGTGGGTTTGACTCCGACGTATTTCAGCTCTCTTTTTAAAAAGATGACCCAAGAAACGTTTGTTCAATACCGCATTAACAAACGAATGGCGAAAGCGAAAGAAATGCTCACGATCCCTCATATTCGCATCGTGGATGTGGCGGCTGAGGTGGGATACGACGATTATCCGCATTTTACGAAAACGTTCAAAAAAGTAGTAGGTCAATCGCCATCTGAGTTTCGAGCGAGCTTGGGGATCAAATGAGAATCCGCGGTCTAACAAAGAAAATTGTCGTCTATTTTCTGATTGTTATTATTTTTTCGTTGAGCAGTGTCGGCGTGATCACTTATATGACTACCTCCAGCGAGTTGGATGAAATGGTTGAAAATCAGATGAACCAGATCGTCGGCAACGCTGTACACCATACCGATTTATATTTGAAAGACTATGAACGTTCCATCGTCTCTTTGCTGACGAACCGCCAAATCATGGAATTTATTGATTTGCCGGTCAACCGCGAGGAGTACGATTATTACATGTTTCGCAGTAACATCCGCGATTTCAGTGTCGAGCCCTTGTTCATTCGAAATCCGAAACTGACGGCGATTTATTTAATCAGCGATAAGCTGAATGCGCTTTACTACTATAATGGCGTGAATGAGCAGTCCTTTCAGAAAAAAGATATTCAAAAACAGCGAGATTATTTCCTTGCCAACACCAAATCTGACGGAAGTCTGACGATGCTGAACCATACGATCATCGAGGGGCAAGAAAATCAGATGCTCACGATGGTGCGCCGCATTCGCGGGTTCACCTCCCCCGATTTGAATGGACTGCTCGCCATCGAGATGAGATCCTCCGATCTATCAGCGCTCTGGAAAGGGATTGATCTCGGTAAATACGGCTACATGTTCATTCTCGATGGACGGGGGAATTACGTGTATCACCCGGATAGCAGCAAAGTCGGGGGGAATGCGCCGGCGACTTTTATACAAAAACTAGAAGCCTCAGATACGCACTCGTTTGTGGATGATTTTGAAGGGGATGAGCGATTGTATGTGAGCCGCACGTCCGATTACTCGGGCTGGCAGTTGATTGTCTCCATGCCCTTGAGTGAGCTGCGCAAGCCGATTATGAATATCCGGACAACGACAATAGTTGTGGGTATTCTTACCCTGATCCTCGCGATGCTGCTGGCATTCCGGTTCGGCAAGTCGCTCGCGAAGCCGATTCAAACGCTCAAGTCCGGTATGCGCGAGACGGAGAAAGGGAATTGGGCGATGATCCCGCTGCCTCCGCACCGAGACGAAATCGTAGAGTTGATGGTTCGGTACAATGTCATGGTGAAAAGGCTGTCCGAAGCCGTTGATCGCGTCGTTCAGGTTGAACTGACCAATTCCGAGATTCGGATGGAACGACAAAAAGCCGAATTTCAATCACTCCAGCTGCAAATCAACCCGCATTTTATGTACAACACGTTGGAAACGATTGTTTGTTACGCGACGATTCAGGACTCGGAGGAAATTTCTGACATCGTGAAGGCGCTGGCCTATATGCTGAGGTATGCCGTACAGACGAATCTCGAGCAGATTACGGTGGCGAACGAGCTTAAGCATGTTTTGAATTACATGGTCATTCTGCAGTACCGGATCGATCGGGAGTTTGAAATTGACGTGGCGATCAAGCCGGAGTACCTGTTGTACAGCATGGTTCGGCTAACGCTGCAGCCTTTAGTGGAAAATGTGTTCCAGCATGCGTTCCCTGACGGAATTGAGGACCACCATGCTATTCGAATTGACGGCGGTGTTCGGGACGGCATCTTCTGGATTAGTGTGGAAGATAACGGCGTGGGGATGTCGGCAGCGGTTCTGGACAAGCTTCAGAAAAAATTGAATACGAATCGGCTCGCAGACGGTGAAGTCGACGATTCCGGCAATAAGGGCGGCATTGGCGTACTGAATGTGCACAGGCGGATTCAAATGGTATATGGCGAAGTATTCGGCTTAGAGATTGAAAGCCAGGAAGGCGTAGGTACCTGTATGCGCATGATGATGCCAATCAGACATAAGGATTCAGACAGGACATAGGAGGGATGATCATGAAGAACCGCAGCAAGCTGTGGTATCGGCAGCCAGCCGCGATCTGGACAGAGGCGCTTCCCATCGGGAATGGGCGGTTGGGTGCTATGGTGTTTGGTCAAGTGGAGGAGGAGCGGATCCAGCTTAACGAGGACTCCATTTGGTACGGAGGACCCAAGGAAGGGCTGAATCCTGATGCTCCCCGTTTTTTTGGGGAAATCCGCAGTCTGCTTTTTGCAGGTAAGGTTGAGGAAGCGACGAGGCTCACGAGGCTCGCGATGTTCTCGACGCCGAAATATTATAATCCCTATCTCCCTTTAGGGGATTTAAGGTTTTATTTTCATAGACACATGGCGTCCGAGGCACAAGATTACCATCGGGAGCTGGATCTTGATCAGGCGGTGGCCAGTACCTCATATACCGTGAATGGCGTTAAGTTCCGCCGTGAGCTGTTCAGCAGCTACCCTGACCAAGTCATGGTCATCCGCTTGACGTGCGATCCTCCCGGGCAGCTGCACTTCTCAGCGAATTTGAACCGGCGTCCGTATGAAGGCTTAAGCGGTGCATGGGGCAACGACGGCATATGGATGAGTGGCGAGTGCGGGAAAGACGGCGTCGCTTATGCGTGTGCCGTCAGAGCTGTCGCCGAAGACGGGCAAGTGTCGGTCGTCGGCGATTTTCTGTCGGTTGAGGGCGCCACTAAAGTCACGCTCCTCCTCACTGCGGGATCGACGTTTCGCAGCAAGGACCCGTTGGCGTCATGCAAAGCGCAGATTTGCAGCGCGGAGGCCTATTCTTACGACGACCTGAAGGAGCGGCATGTGCGGGACTACCGCGAGCTGTATGGCCGTATGGAGCTGAAACTGGCGGATTCAACCGCAGAGAATGAGCTTGCCGCGCTCCCGACCGATCGCAGACTGGAACGACTGAAGGAAAGTCAGGGGCATGATTTGGGGCTAACCGAGCTGCTCTTTAACTATGGGCGGTATTTGCTCATCGCCAGCTCCCGCCCCGGCTCGCTGCCTGCCAACCTGCAGGGCATCTGGAATGACAGCTTTACGCCGCCTTGGGAATCGAAGTATACGATCAACATCAATACGCAGATGAATTACTGGCCAGCTGAAGTATGCGGGCTATCCGAATGTCATGAGCCGCTGTTCGATCATATCGGACGCATGCAGGAAAGCGGTCGGCAGACGGCGAGAGAACTCTACGGCTGTTCGGGCTTCGTCGCGCACCACAATACAAACATCTGGGGCGAAACGCGCCCGGAAGGCTTGTTCCCAACCTGCGTGATCTGGCCGATGGGCGCAGCTTGGCTAGTCTTGCATCTATGGGATCGGTTCCGTTTCGAACAAGATCAAAAGTTTCTTCGGGATCGTGCCTATCCGTTATTGAAAGATGCCGCCTTATTTTTCATAGAGTACTTGGTAGAATCGCCAAGCGGCTATATGGTCAGTGGACCGTCCGTATCGCCGGAGAACCGGTACGTGCTGGAGGACGGTACGAGCGGCAGCCTGTGCATGGGACCGTCGATGGACACGCAGATCCTCACGGAGCTGTTCGACGCCTGCATTCAAAGCAGTGAGCTTCTTCAGCTCGATGAAGCGTTCAGGGCGCAGCTGGTTCAGCTGCGAGCACAGCTTCCGCCGCAGCGCATCGGCAAGCACGGCCAGATCATGGAATGGCTGGAGGATTACGAGGAGGAAGACAAGGGGCACCGCCATATCTCGCAATTGTTTGCGCTGCATCCGGGGACGCAGATCAGTCCGCACCGCACGCCGGAATTGGCGCAAGCCGCTGCGGTTACCCTTGCCCGCCGGATCGAAAACGGCGGAGGGCATACCGGTTGGAGCTCCGCCTGGATTCTGAATATGTATGCGCGGTTGGAAGAGGGCGATCACGCACTTGCCTATGTGAACACGATGCTGCGCAAATCGATGTACCCGAATCTCTTTGACGCGCATCCGCCGTTTCAGATCGACGGCAATTTCGGCTTCACAGCGGGGATTGTAGAGATGCTGCTGCATTCTCATGATGATGAGCTGTCGCTGCTGCCAGCGCTGCCATCTGCTTGGGCGGACGGTGATGTCGTTGGTCTGCGAGGACGCGGAGGCTATCGTATTGCGTTAAGTTGGCGGCAAGGCAAATTGACAAGGGCTGTCCTACATGCCACAAGCAGCGGCGTTTGCCGAGTCCGCACGAAGAGCCTCATAACGCTGCAAGCTGCAGTGGAAGCAACTGCCCGCCCGCTTGAGGAAGTGTCCCATGAATCAAGTGATTCCCATGTTTTATCGTTTCCGGTCTCCGCAGGCAGGAGCTACGAGCTGACCGCGCACTCCTAATTATCTTTAAAATTTCGGGCAAGTTATCCTCCGTGGGTGCATAGGATTGTAGTACACAATTCACCATCACGAGCTGACCTAATCAACAGCAAAGGCAGCAGTGAAAGGAGGTACCCATGGACATATTCAAAAGAATTTCGGAGCATCGTACGGAGAAGGATGCGTTAAGCTGGACCGGTACGTTCGCGGAGTACATAGAATTGCTTCGCACGAATCCTGGACTCGCAAGAACCGCACATTCGAGGGTCTACGATATGATCGCTTCGCAAGGGATCAACGACCAGAGCGGCCACAAATCCTATAAGTTTTTCAACCAAGAGATTTTTGGTTTGGATCGTGCCATTGAGAAGCTGGTGGAAGAATATTTCCACTCCGCAGCCCGTCGTTTGGATGTTCGTAAACGGATTTTGCTGCTGATGGGTCCAGTGAGCGGTGGGAAATCCACAATTGTGACCATGCTGAAACGCGGCTTGGAGCAATTCTCCAGGACTGATCTAGGTGCCGTCTATGCGATCAAAGGGTGTCCGATGCACGAAGAACCTCTGCATCTCATTCCGTTGGAGCTCAGGGCAGAAATTGAGCGCGAGCTGAATGTGAAAATTGAGGGAAGCCTATGTCCATCCTGTCAAATGCGTCTCAAAACCGAATACAACGGCTGCATCGAGGATGTGCAGATCGAGCGTGTGTTTGTGTCGGAGGAAGGCCGCGTCGGTATCGGCACGTTCTCTCCATCCGATCCCAAGTCCCAGGATATTGCCGACCTGACCGGCAGCATCGACTTCTCGACGATTACGGAATTCGGCTCCGAATCCGATCCGCGCGCCTACCGGTTTGATGGCGAGCTGAATAAAGCGAATCGCGGCATTATGGAGTTCCAGGAAATGCTGAAATGCGATGAGAAGTTCCTGTGGAACTTGCTCTCGCTGACACAGGAAGGCAACTTTAAAGCGGGCCGTTTTGCCTTGATTTCCGCGGATGAGCTGATTGTCGCCCATACGAATGAAACGGAGTATAAGTCCTTTATCGCCAATAAGAAAAATGAAGCGCTGCAGTCCCGGATGATCGTTATGCCGATTCCCTACAACCTCCGTGTGTCGGATGAAGAGAAGATTTATTATAAACTCATCGGACAGAGTGATATGTCCCACATACATATTGCTCCGCATGCACTGCGGGTTGCGGCGATTTTCTCCATCCTGACGCGTCTCAAAGAGACGAAGAAGCAGGGCATGGATCTGGTCAAAAAAATGCGCATGTACGACGGCGAAGTTGTCGAAGGCTATAAAGAAGCCGATCTGAAGGAGATGCAGAACGAATTCCAGGAAGAAGGCATGAGCGGCATCGATCCGCGGTACGTCATCAACCGGATTTCGAGCGCGCTGATCCGCCAGGATCTTCAGTGCATTAACGCGCTCGATGTGCTGCGTGCATTGAAAGACGGGCTCGATCAGCATCCATCGATCACCAAAGATGAGCGAGAGAAATATCTCAACTTTATCTCGGTTGCCCGCAAGGAATATGATGATATTGCCAAAAAAGAAGTGCAAAAAGCGTTCGTCTACTCCTTCGAGGAGTCGGCAAGAACGATTTTCGACAACTATCTGGACAATATTGAAGCCTACTGCAACTGGGGCAAAATCAAAGACCCGCTGACCGGCGAGGAAATGGATCCGGATGAGCGCCTCATGCGTTCCATTGAGGAGCAGATCGGCATCTCGGAGAATGCGAAGAAAGCGTTCCGCGAAGAGATTCTGATTCGCATCTCCTCTTACTCCCGCAAGGGCAAGAAGTTCGAGTACAGCTCGCACGAGCGTCTGCGCGAGGCCATCGAGAAGAAGCTGTTCGCCGATCTCAAGGACATCGTCAAAATAACGACCTCCACGAAGACGCCGGACGAGAAGCAGCTCAAGAAAATCAACGACGTCACCAAACAGTTAATCGATGAGCACGGGTATTGCCCGGTCTGTGCGAATGAGCTGCTGCGGTACGTGGGAAGCTTGTTGAACCGGTAAAACGAGGCCTGAGGGATGAAAGTTTCCCTCGGGCTTTTTTCTGTCCACTGCCACTGTCAGAGCCGGGTGCGCCTTTTACACCGGAGCTAGGACGTAGTCCTCACCGACTCTATGAATCTAGCATATGTTATATCAGCTTGGGAGCTTTGAAGCTTTCCGACATTAGCGGTGCTGTATTTCGGAAAGTCTTCATGGATACAAAGGGGAGGTGTACCTGACTATGGCAAGGAGCTGGATGAAGCTAGCAGGGGGATTCGTGCTATTGTTGGTAAGTGTCGTGGCCATGATCATGACGTGGGAGGCAGGGCTTCTAACACCACTAGGAGGAGTCAGCATAGCAGTCGTAAGCTTCCTTGGCACCGTTCTGATGTGGCAGGATGTTCTGGAGGCCTCACGAGGGGTTGAGGGTCGACATGGGGAAAAATCCAAAGCAGACAACCGATGATGCGCCCTCATCCGGCCCGTCTCCTCCTGGGTCGAAGCCGACCCGAGGAAGTGGCAAATCTGGTGACTTGTTCGGGTTCGGCAAGCTGATTGACAAGCTCCCCCTGCATAAGCTTTCGGCACGCATGGCGTATTGTTTATTTTTTAACCTGATTTTACTGCTGTTTGTGCTTGTTTTGCGTGCTACGAATGCGAAGATCAACGAGTTCCCGAATGCTTGGGATCTGCGGGCGATCGTCCTCGTGACCGTCATCGTTTTCTTCGTTGGCCTTTGTGACCTTTGGAAATGGGGCAAGCCGTAAGCGGAAAAAGCCGTCACGGCGATCGTCTCGAGCTGCAGCGCCCATTTTTGGATGAAGTGATCACCGAGTGGGCGTCCGCACACATACTGTATAGAAGATAATGAAACTATACAGGAATGTGAGTGAAGTATTCATGACGACAAAAGCAACGAACGAGCATCGTCCGCCTGTTGGCGGCGGAATTCACGGCGGCCTTGGCGGAATCGGCCACGGTCCGGGTGGAATTGGCCATGGTCCCGGCGGTATCGGAGGTATTGGCCATGGTCCAGGTGGAATCGGTCATGGCCCTGGCCCAATCGGTCATGGTCCCGGATTTCCTGGTCACGGCCCTGTTATTGTAGACGGCCATGGTCACGGCCCTGGCTGGTACCCCGGCGGCGCGAACCTGCTGCCCTGGGTTGTAGCGCCTCTGCTTTATGGCGCCGCAACGCAGCCTTACTATCCATATCCGCCTTATCCGTACCCGTATCCGTATCCGCCGTATTATCCGTATCCTTATTATCCGGGGATTTGATTGCAGAACGCATTGCCTCTTCTCAATGGGATAAGGGGCAATGCGATTTCCAAATTTTTCAACACATATAGGTCTATATAACTATTTAACTCTAATAAATCGCGGCGATATGCAGTATTTTCTATGAATATCTGTTATGATACGAATAGGTATTTAGTAACATACGAGGAGCGCAACTCATGATAGACATACATTCTCATATTCTTCCTGGGCTGGATGACGGTGCTTATGACCTCGACGAAGCCTTGCTCATGGCACGTCAGGCTGTAAGCTGCGGCATACATACGATTGTGGCAACTCCCCATCATATGAACGGTAGATTTTATAACAATTGCGTGCAAATCGTACAGTATGTAAAAACTCTCCAAGAACAATTGGACTACTATAATATTCCACTACGCGTTATTGCCGGCCAGGAAATTCGGATTTACCCGCAACTGCTGGAAGAGCTTAATTCAGGCATTCTCTCTTCATTAGGCAATTCCAGATATGTGCTGCTCGAGTTACCGCCAGATCGAATTCCGTCCGTGATGGAAAAAATCGTGAAGGACTTGCTGCAGTCGAACAGAGTTCCAATTATTGCTCATCCTGAACGAAATCGGGAAATCATAGAAAATCCTGAGAAGCTGTTGAAGCTGGTTGAAAATGGCGCACTATCGCAAATTACGGCACACTCATTGCTCGGCAGCTACGGCAAGACCATCATGCAACTTTCGCTTCGCATGTGCAGAAGCGGCTTGGCGCACTTTGTTGCGTCTGATGCGCACGACACGGCGAGATCAGGCTTCGCTCTGGACAAAGCCTATGACGTTATACAGGAGAAGCTTGATATAGATGCGGTACGCTCGCTTCAGCATAATGCCTGGTGTGTGATTCAGGATGTTGCAATCACTGCTGAGAATCCGGTGTGGGTGAAGCCGAAATGGTTTCGAGTATGGAGGACTAGCTAAATTAAACTATACATAATGCGCGGGGATCTTTTCACGGGAAAGGTTGCCGCGTTTTTACTGTGCGATTAAAACCATTTCTATCCATTAATCTTTATGATATTTTTATTTTATTTTAATTAAATCTTAATAAAGTATAGGCAGGCCCCGGTTTTCGTGCTACAATTTTCCTATCTGTTTACAAAAGTTTACATTCTTTCTATGAATGTTAAAGGGGTGCGCTGATGGGAAATCAACCGATCCGGGTTTTGCAGTTCATTTCGAGCATGAATCGCGGGGGACCGCAGGATTTTATCATGTCCATGTATCGGCAAGTGGATCGCAGCAAGCTGCAGTTTGATTTTCTCATGTTTTCTCCCAATCCCTCTGATTATGAGGAAGAAATACGCGCTTTGGGCGGCCATGTTCTGATTCTTTCGAAGGCATCCCAGACAGGGACTGTAGGGTTCCTGCTTCAATTGGTTGCTGCCATTCGCAAGCATGGTCCGTATCAAGCGATACATAGCCATATGGATGTGGCAAGCGGCCCGTTGCTGCTCGCCGCGAGGCTGCTCGGCATTCCGGCACGCATCGTGCAATTGCACGAAGTGAGTCCTCTTCTATCCCTGCGGGAGGCGTATCCGCTGCTGTACCGCCTGGAAGCCCGCTTGGTCAAGCGGCTGGCCAGCCATGTGATCGCAAGCTCGGCCGTTGCAAGCCAACTGCTCTCGGAGCAGTTCGTTCGGCAGCCTCACATGATGCTGTACGGCGGGATTGAGATTGAGCGATATATCCATCTTAAGGCGGGAAAAGGAAAGCTTCGTACGGAGTTGGGCATCGCGGAGGATGAAGTGGTTATCGGGCATTCCGGCAAGTTCACGGCTGCTCAGAATCAGAAGCGTTTGATTGAGATTTTTGAGGAGTTGTGCATACGCGTGCCGCGCGCGCGGCTAGTGCTGGCAGGAGATGGCGCGCTTCGCAAGGACATTCAAGCGCTTATTGCTGCCAAAGGGTTGGACAACCGTGTGCATTTGCTCGGTTCCGAAGTTTGCAGCAAGGAGCTGCTGCAATTGCTGGATGTGCTGGTTGTGCCTGCTTTTCGCGCAGGTGTGCCGCGGATTGTAGTGGAGGCCCAGGCGGCAGGTGTACCTTGCGTCGTTTCGGAAGCGCTACCAAAGGAGGCCTGTGTCGGCGCTGGTTTTTATAAAAATATCCCGCTCGAGTGGGATGTTGCGGAATGGGCGCAATGGATTATGAAAGCGCTCCAAAGTGAAATTGTCCCGGCTGAGCAGCGTGCCGCCGCGTTACGGCGTGCGGGATTTGATCAGGCAGCGAATGCTTCGATCCTGGAAGCTGTGTATATCGATCATACGACTGAGATGATCCCACAAAGTCAACCTTGTTTATAATTATTATAAAAAAGGTTGACTTTTTCTATTCTCATTTTATAATAATTATTATCTGATATACATTCTCATATTTAAGCGTATAGAGTTTCATTTGCGGTTTAGCAAGGAATGGGAGGACAATGGCGATGTATGATGTTATTATTATTGGAGCTGGACCTGCGGGGGCGTCGGCTGCCATTTATACGGCCCGTGGCAATTTGAAAACACTGGTTATCGACAAATCGCCGAACAACGGGGCGCTGGCAATCACGCACAAAATTGCGAATTACCCCGGTGTGCAAGGGGAGCTTACTGGCAAAGATCTGTTGGACAGCATGCGTGATCAGGCGAAAAGCTTCGGCGCCGAGTTCATCCAGACGAATATTACGGCGGTGGACGTTGAGGGCGATACGAAATTTGTTTTTACCGCAGACGGCATGTATGAAAGCAAGGCGATTATTATCGCTACCGGCTCCAAGGGGCGCAACCGGATGCTTCCGGGCGAAGAGGAGCTGCTAGGCCGCGGCGTCAGCACGTGCGCTACGTGTGACGGGGCTTTTTTCGAAGGCAAGACAGTCGCCGTGATCGGAGATTCGGAAGAGGCGCTTGAGGAAGCTCAGGCGCTGAGCAAATTTGCAAGCAAGATTTACTTTGTTGTTCCGCGTCCGGAACTGCAAAACGTTCATCACATGCCTGAACTCGTGAATACGGAAATGCGTTACAAAGCCAAGCCGCTCGAAGTCGTTGGGGACGGGCATGTCGAGGGGCTGCGCATCCGTACAGGTAGCGGCGAGGAAGAAACGCTGAAGGTAGACGGTGTATTCGTTTTCTTATCCGGCAGCAAGCCGGGCACGGATTTTATCGCGGAGCAGGTGCCGCTTGACGAGGAAGGGTACATGCAGCTTGATGCGCTGATGCAATCGCCGGTAGCCGGGGTTTTTGGCGCGGGTGAAGTCCGGCGCACACCGGTCAAACAAGCGGTCGTTGCGGCTGCTGACGGTGCTATTGCCGCTATGGCGGTTGACAAGTTCATTCACAAACGGGCTCAATTGATCCCGCAATACAAATAAGATTGAAGGAGTGTTTTTCCCATGTCTCAAACAGCTCAACCTATCGTTTATTCCAGCACGAACTGCCCATATTGCCAGCAATTGAAGAAATACTTGACGGAACAAGGCGTTGCTTTTGAAGAAAGAAATATCGACCTGAACGATGCGTATGGCCAAGAGCTGCACGATATGGGGCTTATGTCGCTGCCGGTCACGGTGATCGGTGAACACAAGATTCTCGGCATGAACGTCACGAAGCTCAAAAAAGCGTTGGCGGAAGCCGCGGTGTAAGTCAATAGCAGGATCGAGAGCCCTGGTTGCGGAGATGCAGCCAGGGCTTTTTCGTGCATTTCCGCCTGCGGATACAGTATACTAGAGGCTAGACAGCAGGATAGAGAGGTTGGAAGTGAGATGGCGTCCTTTGCGGACAAGTTATTTATGATTTCATTGATTTTGTTAATGGTATCCGTCGTGGTTAGCGGCGTTGGGTTTCAATTTTTGAAGTGGAAATCGCAAGTTGAGAATGAACTAGACGAGGAGCCGAAGTCAAGCAGTGCCCGCAAGAAGGCCGCGATGGATCGTCAGGATAAAAGCTTGAAGCGGATTGGACGGTCGTACTTGTTCTGGATCGCGCTGGGAGGCATGCTGCTGTCGGTTGTGTTGAGTGAGCTGGGGGGGTAAGGGAAGAGGAAGTATGTTCAGTAGATGAACATACTTCCTCTTTTTATATTCACCCCGACTCCCGCGCGATGAACCGGGAGGAGAGCACGATCTTCTCCGCCTGGCGGCCCGGATGCTGCATGCGGTACAGCAGCGTCTCGACGGCGCGGATGCCGAGCGCTTCCTTGCCGAGCTCGATCGTGCTGAGCGGCGGCTGCGCATACACGGCGGCCTCGATATTATCGAGGCCGATCACGCGCGCCTGGCCAGGGATGCTCAGCCCGCGCTGCTTCAGCAGCGGCATTAGCGCCAAGGCGAGCTGGTCGTTGGCGCAAATAAAGCCGTCCGGCATCCCGTCGCCGGACAAGGCGCTGAGCTTGCGCTCAAGCTGGTGCGCCATATGGGGCTGGCCAAAGGCCACTTGCCACTTCTTGAGCGACAGGCTCTCTGGATCATCGGCGCTGCTCCGATGATCCTCCATGGCGAGGCGGCAGCCCCACCAGCGCTCCTTGAAACTGAGCGCGAACGCATCGTCGCCGATGAAGACGATGCGCTTCGCGCCTGCCGTAAGGAGACGCTCCAGAGCCATCGCGCCGGAGCCGAGATTGTTGTTCACGACGCAGTCGACCTCCACGAGCGGCTCTTCATGGTCGATGAGTACGAGCGGCAGCCCCGTCATTTTCAAGGCGACGACGCTGTCGGCGGGAAAGGTGCCAGCCAGCAAGTGGCCGACGCAGCGCGATTTGTTCAAATAAGCGGGAACCTGCAGCTTCTTGTCGTGCTGACTGACGGGGACGATCAGATGATCGTAGCCGTTGTCGATACTGGCCTGTGCGATGCCAGCGAGCACTTTGCCCCAGAACGGATTATCCTGCTGATAGACGGCGTGAATCCAGACGAGCAGGTAGGGCCGGGTTCCTTCGGCATCGGTTGTATCCGGTGTAAGGTCCAGAGGCGGAATATCGGCGGCAATAGAGGCTTTGGGCTGCAGTACGTAGCCCATCGCTTTGGCGGTCTCTTGAATGCGGCGGCGATTGTCTTCGCTGACGCCGGATTTGCCGGACAGCGCCTGCGAGACGGTGTATTTGGATAAGCCAAGGCGGTCGGCGATGGCTTGCATGGATACTTTTTTGGACATGGCTGGAAAACTCCTTACATAGACTAACAAACCAAACATTATATATTGTTTCGTATAAATCGAATAATGTCAATCTGTGTACGGAAAAAAGAGATTGACCGGAGCGCCTTTTTTGCGTAAATTATGGTCACGAATAATAATGTTAGCCTAACAAAACTAACGATTTGCATGCTGCGAATCTACAGGGGGTAATTTCGTTGACCATGACATTGATTTTTTATGACAGCACGTTTCCATACGAAGGGGAGCACCCGCAAGATGAGGCGCTGCGCACGCTGAGCGAAATCGGAACGCTGACGAACGCTGATCAGTTGGCGGCGGCGCTGCAGCAAGGCGCGGACACGCTGGTTCATTTGCATGGGCGGTATTTTCCGAAGTCGGCCTGGTCCGCGATTTTGACGCATGTTCGCGCAGGAAAAGGCTTGGTTACGTTGGGCAGCGCACCTTTTCGTAATCCGGCTTATGCCAGTGGGGATGATTGGCAGCTGGAGCATGAGCAGACGGCGTATCACCAACAGCTCGGCATTCATGAGATGCTGCCGGTCGACAGCACGCCGATTGCGCATTATACAGCAAATTCCGATCTTGCTTTGTTCAGCGGCCGGGAAAACCTTGTAGAGGTACAGCCCACGGTGGGCATGGCGCTGCATGTGACGAGAGCGGACGATCATCCGGGGCAGATCGGTTCGAGCGGGCCGATGGATGCGCATATGACGCCGCTGCTTAAGGGTGTTTCTGGTGAAGGCCGGGAAGTAGCTGCGCCCGTCGTGCTGCTCGAGAATACGAAGGGGGATTTTGCGGGAGGACGTTGGATTTTTGCGAATGTAGTTGTGGACGAGTCATTCTGGAAGCGCGGAGGCGTGGAGCTGCTGGGCGAATTGGCCGAATTTACTTCCCGAGGTGTGACGGAAATTTGGTTCAAGCCGAATTATGCGTGCTACGATCCGGGGGATCGGGCGGCGTTAACTGTGCAATTGCAGACATTATCGCAACGTGGCGGCGGGCAATCGGAGAATGCGACCTGGACGTTTCAGGTTGAGGTCCGCGCTGAGGGCGTAGCTGCGCCAGTCTGGTGTACGGAATTCGCGATGGCTGCCTCCCGCGAGTTGACGTATCACAAAGCAAACGTGCCCGTAGACTTGCAAGCCGGTTACTATACCGCAACCTGCGTCGCTACTTCGAATACTGGCGAGACGCGCACATTCCGTCAAGGCTTCTGGGGCTACGACGCAGAGCTGCTGCGGGAAGGCACGCCGATGTCGTGCGACCGAGACTATTTCTGGAAAGACGGCAAGCCGCTGCCGATCGTCGGCATGACGTACATGACTAGCGATGTGGCGAGAAAGTTTTTGTTTCTCCCGAACGTATCGGTGTGGGATCGGGACATTGCGCAAATGGTCAAAGCGGGCATCAATCTGCTGCGTACGGGCATCTGGTCGGCGTGGCGGCAGGTGATGTTCGTCGACGGGCATCCATATGAAGAGGTGCTTCGTGCGATTGACGCTTTTATTTTGACGTGCAAAAAGCACAGTATTGAAGTGACCTTCAACTTCTTCGCGTTCACGCCGGAGACGTGGGAGGGCGTCAATCCGTATCTCGATCCGCGCAGCGTGGAGGCGCAAAAACGGTTTATTTCCGCCGTCGTGTCCCGCCACAAAGAAACGACGAACGTGCATTGGGATTTGATCAATGAGCCGTCGATGTTCAATCCGCAAAAGCCGTTCGCAGGCCCGCAGTCCGCGCACGATCGATTTGAGCAAGCTGCGTATGTCGCTTGGCTTGAGGAGCGGCACGGCGATATTCGCCTGCTGCAGGAGCGCTGGAATATGACGCCGGAGGAGCTGCCGAGCTTTGCGGGTGTGCGGCTGCCTGACGTATCCGAAATGAACATGAACACGACCGAAACGCTTGAGAAAAAAGGGGGCCCGTGGCTCGATTACACCTTGTTCACGATGGACATGCACAATCGCTGGGCGGATGAGTTGATTGCGACGATTCGGAGCATCAATCCGTCACAGCTTGCGACGGTTGGGCAGGACGAAGGCCTTGGCGCGCAGCGTCCGTCGCCGTTCTTCTATGCGGACAGCGTCGACTATACGACGGTGCATACGTGGTGGCTTATGGATCAGCTCGTTTGGGACGGGATTTTCTCGAAATCGCCGTACAAACCGAGCCTGATTCAGGAAACCGGCATTATGTATGTGGAGACGGCGGATGGCCGGGCGAAGCGGTCGGAGCATGAGCTGCGCAACATTTTGGAGCGCAAATACGCGTATGCCTTCTCGACCGGTGGCGCGGGGGCTGTACAGTGGATTTGGAACATTAATTTCTATATGAATAATGTGAATGAATCGCATATCGGAGCGCTGCGCGCAGATGGTACGGAAAAACCGGAAGCCGACGTCTCCTACGATTTCGGTGCCTTTATGGGCGCGATCCGCGAGCTGTTCGTGGATCGGCAGTTGGAAGAAGTCGTCGCGGTGTTCCCATACTCGAACGACTTCTCCACGCGCAAGCTGGCGGGCGAGGCGACCGCCAAGCTGACGCGCACGCTCGCGTACTTGCTGAACGTACCGTTCCGGGGCATCGGCGAGTATCACTTGGACGCGCTCGCGGATCAGAAGCCGAAGCTGATCATCGTGCCGAGCGCGCACAATTTCAGCGATGCCGCGCTCGGGCAGCTGCTCGAGCATGTTCGCACCCACGGTGGCACGCTGCTGTTTACGGGCCCGCTCGGCCTGAACGAATACTGGACGTGGTCACCGCGGCTCGCGGACATCGTGGGCGACACGGTGCTGAGCAACGTGGTGCGGGAGGAGGCGATGGTACTGCAGGACCGCGTCTATCCGGTGTCCTTCGGCGGCGCGGGCATTGCGAAGCTGAACAAGGAGCTGGTGGTCGCGGCGGCTGGCTTGTCGGAGTCGGACCAGCGGATGTGGAGCTCGCAGCATGGCACGGTGCAGCGCTATGCGCTTGGCGCAGGGCAGCTCATCTGGTGCCCGCTGCCTGTGGAGCTGAACGAGCGCGAGGGTGCGTTGGAGGCGCTGTATACGTATGCACTGCAGGAAGCGGGCGTTCGCGCGGAGCTCGTCTGGCTGCGCGGCGGCGATCTGCCGGGCGTCTATGGCCGCAAGCTGACTTTTGCGCAGGGGGCGCTTTACATTTTCGTATCCGAGTACGGAGTAGATACATCAATCGCAGTGCAGGACCCGGCGACGGGCCGTATGTATGCTTTTGAGCTGGAAGCGGAGCGTACGGTGATGTTTGCGGTTGATGCTGCGGGCGAATTGACTACCGTGTATCGTCCGTCGCAAGTGCAGGTTGAGGTGAAGTAGGTCTGTGCGAGGAGAGAGGCCGGGGTGAGGGGGAGTACATTCGAGGGGGGCGCCAAAAGCCTGCAAATGTGCAGGAATTTCCACCGTCTTCCTCCTCATTCGATGAAATGCCTGCGATTCAGCAGGCTTTTTGGGCGAAAACCCGTCTTGGAGCGGAGTTGGCCCCAGAAAACTGCTTTATCGCAGGCATTTTGCGAAAAACGCCTTTTTTGCGGGAAATGCCTGCCTAATCGCAGGAATTCGCCTGCCGCCCCGAAGGAATTGAGTACACAAATCCATAAACAAAAGAACCTCGGCCCCACCACAAGTGGGGACTGAGGTTCTTTTCCGTTCAGGAGAGGCAAGGCACTTGCGTAATATCAATTAAGCGATTTCATTTATACAGGTTCCGCAGACCAACTTACCTTTGAAGTAGGACATATTCTCGAAATTCCCGCAGAATACGCAGGCTGGGGTGTACTTTTTGAGGGTGATCCGCTCCGGATCCACATACACTTCGATGGCGTCGCCAATTTCGATATGAAGCGTTCGTCTCAGCTCGATGGGCAAAACGATTCGGCCTAGTTCGTCAACTTTTCTCACAATACCTGTCGATTTCACTTGGTTACCTCCCTGGGGCATCTATCACGCAGCTTATTCGTCTTCATTTCGACTGTATTTGTAAGTATTCCACATATGCACTCGAATTCCTTTTATTGACTCGGCGCGATTTGCAAAAAATGTTGAGCAGCAGCGAAAGCCACAATAGATTCATCGCCTTAATGCGCTGCTTGAGGCCTCACTCCAGCTTGAGTCGTTCCTCTAGCGGGATAATCCGCGGAATCGGATCGAAAGGGAGTGTGCGTTTCAGCGGCTCCGTCTGGATCTGTAACATTGTAAATTTTTCGGGAAATTATGTAAATATAACTTACATAGTGTTGGAGGTAGTAGATTATATTTTATGTTAAGTAGTGAAAAAGTCATGAAAATTTCAGTTATTTATCTTGCTTTCTGCTGTAAAGCGCATTAGAATTTCAAAATAAGATCAATGTTATATAAAGTCACAAAAAGTTATATAAAAAGTCACATATAATGTGAACATGGGGGGCTGGAGCATGTTTGATTGGCTTGGTTTTCGAAAAGGGTTGCCGCTCTGGTGGTCGTATCGTCTGAATCGCCATCTCAAGGAGGATGTCGAGCATATTTTTGAGGGCATTGCGAGTACACGTATGGACATCTTACGCACTTGGGTGGAGACGTACTGGTCGCACCTCGACCGGCTGCAAGATCAGCTTGCTGATGCGGCGGCGGGCGCTGCGACCTGGTCTCAGGATGCGTCCGTCGCGGCCAGATTGCTCACGGCTTCGATGAAGAGCGGCGCGGACTTCTCGGAAGTTTTTGTGCTGAATGACCGATCGGCTGTGATTTACTCTACCTATGCCTCTCATGTTGGTAAAGTTTACGAATATGGCAGTGTGCTGGAGAGAGGTCTCGAGGCATCGAAAAAAGGAAGCAAATGCTTATTCGGACCCTTCTCCGATCCCCTTACGCTGACCATTGGTCCAAGCACGTCACCGTTCCATGATGCGATGACGCTGGCGTTTATCTCGCCGATCATGGTCGGCGGCGAGTGGAAGGGCGCCGTGATCGGCCGCGTGCCGAACGATGTGCTCGGGGACCTGATCCAGCGCGAATCCGGGCACGTGTACCCCGATTCCGGCGACAACTATCTGTTCATGGCGAAGCCTGGGCTGAACAAGCAGATCGTGCCGGGGACGGCGCTGTCGCGCAGCCGGTTTGAAGATTTGACGTTTACGCATGGCGACAACTTAAAAGACGGCGTGCGCACGGACTACGGCATCGTTGGCGTTAAGGCGCATACGGAGTTGGAGCTGATTTTTACAGATCCAGCGACAGGGCAGCTGCATCCGGGCGTTGCGGGGACCATTGCGAAAGGCAGCAATGTATTCGTCGAGTTCCCCGGCTATTCGGACTACCGCCACATTTCGGTTATCGGTAAAGGGGTGACGTTCCAGCTGCCGCACTGCCCGGATGTGTGGGGCATGATGTGCGAGGGTGACCTCGAGGAAGTGTACCGGGTTCGCAGCATCGATTGGAAGCTGTTCCGCTTGCACCTCAGCCTGATACTCTTTCATGCAGTGCTGTGCGTCTGCGGCTTCTGGCTGCTCAGCGGCGCTGTCTCCGCGCTTGTGGGAGCGGGCATCCTGGGGGCCGGCAGTCTGGTGTTCGGCTTAGCGGGTGCGAGCCTGATGCGGCGCAAAGGCAGTAAGCCGGTTGCTCGGCATTTGGCGAAAATCAACCAGTTTATCCGCATTAACGCGGAAGGCAAGGGCGATTTGACGCAGCGTCTCAAGGTGGACGAGTTCGCAGGCGACGAGACGCGCGATTTGGCCAAATGGATCAATAACATGATCGATTCCCTGGAAGGCATTATGCTGCAGGTAAAACAGGCTGCCGCTGAGGTTCAGTTGAGCCAGGGGCATATGACGGAATCTGCCGATAATACCGAACAGTCAACGGGACGCATGAGTGTGAAAATCCATGATATGATCCGTTCCTTACGCGGTCAGCTCAAAGATATCGACGTCGCAAAAGATGTCACGCAGAACATGAGCGGCACGCTGCGCGAATTGGAGCAGAAGGCGTCGGCGCAAATTGCGGTCGCGCAGGATGAAGTGGAGCGGATCGGCGGGAAGATGACGGATATTTCCGCGAAGGTGGCGGAAACGAATCAGACGATCCAGACGTTCCTCCAGACGACGCAGGAAATTCCGAAGCTGCTCAAAGTGATTGAGGAAATTTCGGCGCAGACGAATTTGCTCTCATTGAACGCTTCCATCGAGGCGGCGCGCGTGGGCGAGCATGGCAAAGGCTTCGCCGTCGTCGCCGGCGAGATCCGCAAATTAGCCGATTCCACGAAGAAATCGACGGAGGAAATCAATGAGACGATCGGGCATATCGAGCGTCATGCGAAGGAAGCGTTCCTCTCGATGGAGGAAGGCACGCGGGTTGTGACCGAGGGGACGCAGATCGTGGCGGCCGCATCGGAAATCCTGAGTGCGGCGAACGCCCACGATACGATGAAAACCCAGGTCGTCGAGGAAGTCGTCGCCCTGATGGAGAAAGTAGCGGCGGTCAGCAAGGAAAACCGCCAAATCTCCGCCGAGGTCGAGCGCACTGTGCAAGAGCTCGTCCAGGACATGTCGCACGTGCGTCAGACGACGAGCGACGTCGGTGCCATTACCGATTCGCTGCTGCTGCTCGTGAATCAGTTCCATTTAACCGAAAGCCGCATACGCTGACGCGCGATTCATGCGCATGAGAGCTGCCCCTTCCCGCATACAATGTTAATGCGGAATTGGGGCAGCTTTTTACATAAGATCAGGCATGCGTGAAGAGCTGATACACGCCGGTTTGTTGGACGAAATGAAAGAAGGAGGTTGTCGAATGAATGACCGTTTGAGCATTCAAACGAACCGGGCGGGGCTTGTGCAACAGCGGGATTTTCGGGAGCTGGCCCAGCGTTTGAAGGAGGAGCATGTGCAGATGCGTGAGCAGCTGGTTGAGATTCGCGCGATGGCTTCCGCCCTGTTCTCCCTTGACGATTGCTCAATTGGCATGTGCAAGCTGATCAAGCTGCAGGATGCGATTCTCTGCTTAATCGAAGAGCTGGAGCAGCATTCCGAGTGGGAGGACCAGGAGTTGTTCCCGAGCTTGCAGTCGTATTTGCATCCGACGATGGCCATGTCGGTGGCGAGATCCATCATTGTGCTGGAACAGGACCATGACCTGGCGAAAAGAGTCGTGCAATCCTACGTCAACGGGGTCAATGCGATGCGGGTGCCGATCGATGAAGATTTTTTACATGTGATGGCCTCAGAATTGTTGACGGCTTGTCTCTTATTGCTTAAGCATTTTACGTTGGAGGAGGAGTTGGTGTATCCGCTGCTGGATCGGATCGTGGAGCAGATTTCTTGAAGGTTGATGACATGAACGAGGTGTGGGGCTGGCACTAAGCGAATAGCTTGGGGCGGCCTCTTTGTTGTTTTTTCAATAGAGAGCCATTATTCCGGCATGTTGTATCCCCTATGAGGAAACTATGAGTCATCCGTTAGTGTAAAATGATTTTAATAGGCGAAGGATTCAGCTATGATAATGAGAGTAGTGAAAGGTCATGTTCACCAAGACAAGCCCTGACATCGTAATGGAGGGAAGACATCTGGAAAACTTTGCATGCCTGTATGTGGTTCGAGGCGAGCCTTATCAACCGGGCACCTGCGTGAATCTTAGCGAAGAGGAAACGTATGTGGGCCGGATTTCCAATCAATTGACGCCGGACGTGGCGTTTACCAATGCTTTTATTTCCCGGCAGCATGTCGTTATTCGCAGAGAGCAGGAACGTGCAGTGCTGTACGATTTGGGCAGTCGTCACGGGACGGAGATTAATGGTGATCGGGTTACGCCGAACGTGCCGTATCCTTTAAACACGTCGGATATCATTCGACTGGCGGGCGGGATGACCGTGCTGCATTTTTCGTATATGTTTGCCGAGCAGACGCTCGAAATTGAGCCGCTGAGCATTACACGAAGAATGAATGTGCCTGAGCTCGAGACGGCAGTGCATTGGGAGAAACGGGAGTGTGTGGTGGAGGGCAAGCGGATTCCGATGTCTGAAAAAGAATACCTGCTGCTCCGTCTCCTTTATGACCATGCGGACAGCCTTGTGCCGCTTGAGGAAATTAAAGCCGGCGTATGGCCGGAGCGATCGGCCGGCGCCCAAGGTGCCCCCGATGTCACGATGGAAGAATTGAATGCGCTGGTGTACAGAGTCCGAAAAAAATTTGGGAAAGACACCTTTCTGATTAGCGCTGTGCGTGGGAACGGGTACGTGCTCGAATCGGCGCTGAAATCGTCCTAATGAAAGTAGGAATCACGAGATGAAATATATACAGACCGAGTATTCCGGCCCGTTGAACGGGCAAGTACGCATCCCTGGGGCCAAGAACAGCTCGCTCGCTTTGCTGGCCGCGGCTTGCCTAGCGGATGATTGCGTGACGCTGGAAGGCATTCCGCAGATTGACGATATTCGCATCATTGCGGAGATCGGGCGCGACATTGGCATGAAGCTGCAATGGGAAGAGGGACAAGTCGTCGTGGATCCGCGCTGGATTCACAGCGCTGTTATCGATCCGGGCAAGGCGTCCAGCTATCGGGCGTCTTATTATTTTGCAGGCGCGCTGCTTGCCAAATTCGGGAAAGTGACGATCGGGTTCCCAGGCGGCGACGATTTCGTTGCAAGGCCGATTGATCAACATATGAAGGTGTTTCAGGCGCTTGGCGCCAAGGTGGAATTACATAAAGATTACTATGTCGTCGAGGCGGCCGAGCTGAAGGGCGCGGATATTTTTTTCGATACGCTGACATCCGGGGCGACGATTAACGCGATGCTGACGGCTGTGCGGGCCAGAGGACAAACGCGGCTGTTTAATTGTGCGGTCGATCCGGAGGTTGTGGATACGGCTGCTTTTCTGAACCGGCTAGGTGCGCGGATTTACGGTGCGGGAACGGATCACATTCGGATCGAAGGCGTGTCGTACTTGAATGGCGGCCTCCATACGGTCATTCCGGATCGGCTCATTGCCGGAGCGTTTCTGATGGCGGCGGGATTGCATGGCGGGCAAGTGACCGTGACGGATGTCATCCCGGAGCATCTTGGCGCGACGATTGCCAAGCTGGAGGAGATCGGGCTGCAGGTGGAATGCGGCGAAACGCATATGACCGCTTACGGCACTGGTCAGCTAAAAGCGGTACGTGTTCGCACGGGGATGTATCCGGGCTTTGCCACGGATCTGCAGCAGCCGCTCACGGCACTGCTGCTGCAGGCGAAGGGCAAAAGCATCGTGACCGATCGCGTATTTCCGAAGCGCTTCGCCCATGTGCCGCAGCTTCGGAGACTCGGCGCCGAGATTGAAGTGAGGCAGGAAAGCGCCTTTATTCGCGGCGGCCTTCCGCTGCATGGCGGCTGGGTGCATGCGACGGATGTGCGCGCCGGCATCTGCCTTGTGCTTGCCGGTTTGGCGGCGGAGGGAACCACTCGCATCACAGGTGTCGAGCATATCGAGCGCGGCTACGAGGATGTCGTCGGCAGCTTTCGGGCGATTGGCGCGGGGCTGGCGATACGTGAGATGGACGAGCGGGAGTGGACGGGGCAAATGCACGAGCATGGTTAGGGTGCGTATAGGGGTAAGTGATTCTTGCGATGATGCAGGAATATTCCGCGAAAAAGGCTTGCTTGGACAACATCACGGTGAGAGCTGTGGGGGAAGAAGCTGTAACGGTTGTGACAGGGCTTATTGTCCCGAAAAGCGGGCGACATTGATTCTAACGGATGCCATGAGACTGTCGATTAATTGTGGACAGCTTTATCCGTGAACGGACACACGCAGAGAATGTATATGATTTTTNNAAACAATTAATCGACAGCCTCGCTGTAACCGTTGGAGTTTGAAAAGAAGGATTTTCGGCCTAATAGCCGCTGTGGCAACTGTTAGTGTCAGTAACGTGCCGTCGTCGTCCAACGCCTTGTTCTCACACTCGTTACCAGATTTGCAGGCTTTGCTGACTGATCTGCATGTGCCATACGCAAAAGCACCGCCCCCATAAGGGCAATGTCATTAAGTTA
>NZ_JBCMUN010000002.1:0-126720 GCF_050467285.1 Paenibacillus oryzisoli
GGCGGCGGCCCCTGCGGGAGGCCGCCCGGACACCCGCGGCGCCGGGGCTGCGCCCCCGCCGCGCGGGGACTCCGCTGCTGCGGCGCAGCCGCAGCGGGTGTTTGTGAAGATTCCGGCTGACCGGGAGCAGCCGGATAAGCTCTTGCAGCTCAAAGCACTGCTGAAGCTGCATAAGGGTCCACTCGCGGTCGCGTTGTTCTACGAGAGCAGCAATAAGCTGCTCGCGCTCAGCGACCAATATTTGGTGAATCCGTCGTCCGAACTGTTCCGCATGATCGAGACGATCATGGGAAAAGATTGCGTACGCGTGAAATAAAACAGGCTCCTCCTGCATAGATATAGGAACCCGGCATTTCAGTGTTCCCACGCAAGGAGGAGGAGCTATGACCGAACAACATATGGTTCAGCTTTTAAAAAAACGCGGCGTATCCGTCGATCAAGTGGCGGAGATCGTCTATAAGCTGCAAAAGCCTTACAACGCGCAGCTCGCGATGGAGGATTGCGTCGACAGCGTGCTGACGGTGCTATCCAAGCGGGAAGTGCAGTATACGCTGTACACGGGTATCGCGCTCGATGAACTCGCGGAGAAGAAGCTGCTGCCCGAGCCGCTGCAAGCGATTCTAGAGGCCGACGAACCGCTGTACGGCGTCGATGAGACGCTGGCGCTCGGAATCGTCCATGTGTACGGCATGATTGGACTGACGAGCTTCGGATTTTTGGACAAAGAAAAAATTGGCATTATTCGCGATCTGAACGATAATCGTTCCGCTGTGCACGTTTTCTTGGATGACCTGGTTTGCGGTCTGGCCGCCGCCGCATCCGCCCGCATTGCTCATCAGAACGAGCATGCGCCCGATTATAGCAGCCAAATTCGTCTGGACTAGCCAAGGCAAGTTCAGGCGTTGCTTTTTTTCCAACCATTTCCTCAGGACGGCTGTTTTGCGCTAGCACTCTGTTGCGGGCAAAAGTGAAATTATGCTATCATTATTCCATTGTGTGTGCCTATGCGTATTTGAGATAATTATCATCGCTATTTGCTAAATCGCCTTAATGGTTGAAGTTGTTCGTCATAGGAGGTTTCTTACATGTGGACGGTGATTTATATAGCTCCTACTGCGAAGATCGCAGAACGGATCAAGCAGAGACTTACCGAAGAGGGGTTTTTGGTACAAGTCCGGGGCATTTCATTATCCAAGAATCAATTTGAAATCGTCGTTCCTGCAGGTGAGGTTGAAGAAGTACAGGAAGTGCTGAACTCTATTTTACATAAATAGCGATGATAGAAGTAACTAACCCTGGCTGATCGAGGAAACCGAGAGAATAGCCAAGTAGAGGTGGAAATGTGCTAAAGGATTTATTTCAAAAGCGGAAATACGCAACGATTCCTTCCGAACGTACGAAACGGGAAATCCCTGAGGGTTTAATGAATAAATGCCCGAAGTGCGGCACGATTCAGACAAGCAAAGAGCTTGAGAAGAATTTGAAAGTGTGCACGGCTTGCGGGTATCATTATCGGTTAAGCGCGTCGGAACGCATCCAGATTACGCTCGACGAAGGTGAATTCGTTGAATTTGATGCGGATATGATTTCAGAAGATCCCTTGCAATTTCCGGATTATGTTGACAAATTGGATAAAGCCAAGAATGCGACGAAGCTGCAGGATGCCATTCTGACCGGACACGGGACGATTGGCGGCCATCCGGTTGTTGTCGCTGCGATGAGCTTTGACTTTATGGGCGGATCGCTAGGCTCCGTTGTAGGCGAGCGGATTACTCGCGCGATTGAATATGCGACAGCGCAGAAGCTGCCCGTCCTTATTTATTCGACATCGGGCGGCGCTCGTATGCAGGAAAGTATTCTCAGTCTGATGCAAATGGCGAAAACCAGCGCGGCTCTGTCCAAACACAGCGAAGAAGGCGGACTTTTCATTTCGATTATTACCGATCCGACTTTCGGCGGTGTGTCCGCGAGCTTTGCGATGCTGGGCGACATTATTATCGCTGAACCGGCTGCGCCGTTTGGCTTCACAGGCCGCCGCGTCATTGAGCAAACGATTAAGCAGAAGCTGCCTGACAACTTCCAGACGTCTGAGTTCAACCTCGAGCATGGTCAGCTCGATAAGGTCGTGAGCCGCAAGGATATGCGACCTACGTTAATTAAGCTGCTCGAGATGCACGGAGCGAAGGAGGAAACGACGAATGCCGGGTGAAATGCCGTTTGAACAGCCGCTGGCGGAGCTAAAAAGCAAAATTGCCGAACTGCGTAAATTCGGTACGGAGAAGCAAATTGACTTTTCCGAGGAAATTCGCCGTTTGGAGGAACGCTACGCTCAGCTGGAGGACGAGCTGTACGCTACGATGTCGTCCGCTGAGAAAATGCAGCTGGCGCGTCATCCGCAGCGGCCGACGACACTGGATTATATCGGTGCGATTTTTACCGATTTCATTGAGTTCCACGGTGATCGTCTGTATGGGGACGATCTCGCGATCGTTGGCGGGATTGCCAAGCTGAACGGCATACCGGTGACGGTTGTCGGCCATCAAAAAGGGAAAGATACCAAAGACAACATCGCCCGCAACTTCGGCTGTCCGCATCCGGAGGGCTTCCGCAAGGCGCTGCGCCTGATGCGCCAAGCGAATAAATTCAAACGTCCGATTGTGACCTTCATCGATACGAAGGGAGCATTCCCCGGCAACGCGGCTGAAGAGCGCGGTCAAGGCGAAGCCATCGCCCGCAACCTGCTCGAGATGGCCTCTTTTCGCGTGCCGATTATTTGCGTCGTGATTGGAGAAGGCGGCAGCGGCGGCGCGCTCGCGCTGGGCGTCGGGAACAAGGTGTTAATGCTGGAGAACGCGATTTACTCCGTTATCTCTCCGGAGGGCGCAGCTTCCATTCTTTATAAAGACGCTTCCAAGGCGCTTCATGCTGCAGAAGCAATGAAAATTACAGCAAATCACATCATGGAATTAAACGTGATCGACGGCATCATTCCCGAGCCGAAAGGCGGCGCGCATCGTGATGTTGCTGCGCAATCGGACATGATTAAAACAGCGGTATGGGAGCAGCTCCAGCCTCTCCTCGCGATGAGCGAGCAGGAATTAGTGGAGGACCGTTACCGCAAATTTAGAGAGATCGGCCGTTTCACATTCACTCAGGAGGGTAATCATGCGTAAAACGAAAATTGTCTGTACCATCGGACCAGCCAGCGAATCAAAAGAAAACCTGAAAAAACTTCTGGAAGCGGGAATGAACGTTGCGCGCCTTAACTTCTCCCACGGAGACTTTGAGGAGCACGGCTCTCGAATCCGCAACCTTCGCGCTGCCTCCGCTGAGACAGGCAAAATCGCTGCGATTTTGTTGGACACCAAAGGTCCGGAAATTCGCACGGGCAAGCTGAAAGAAGAGCCAATCGAGCTTGTGCAAGACAAGCACATCGTCCTGACGACGGAAGAGATTCTCGGCGATGCTGACCGCATCTCCGTGACGTACGCGGATCTGCCGCGCGACGTGCAAGTCGGTTCCACGATCCTGATCGATGATGGTCTGATCGGGCTGACGGTTGTGGACATTCGCGGAACGGACATCGAATGCCGCATCGTCAACGGCGGTACGATCAAAAGTAAAAAAGGCGTGAACGTGCCTGGCGTGAAAATCAGCCTTCCGGGCATCACAGAAAAAGACGCGAACGACATTGTGTTCGGGATCGAACAGGGCGTTGATTTTATCGCGGCTTCCTTCGTGCGTAAAGCCAGCGATGTTATGGAAATTCGTGAGCTGCTCGAACGCCACAATGCGTCGCACATTCAAATCATCTCGAAAATCGAGAACCAAGAAGGTGTGGACAACCTCGATGAAATTTTGGAAGTATCCGACGGCTTGATGGTTGCCCGCGGCGATCTCGGGGTTGAAATTCCGGCAGAGGACGTTCCAGTCGTCCAAAAGCAAATGATCAAGAAGTGTAACCTGGTCGGTAAACCGGTTATCACGGCAACGATGATGCTGGATTCCATGCAGCGCAACCCGCGTCCGACACGTGCGGAAGCGAGCGACGTGGCGAACGCCGTGTTCGACGGTACGGATGCCGTGATGCTTTCCGGCGAAACGGCGGCAGGAAAATATCCGGTTGAATCCGTACAGACGATGGCTCGTATTGCAGAGCGTGCGGAAGCGGCTTTGGAATACAAAGAAATTTTCCTTCGTCAAGCGCAAGCGCAGCAAGTGACGGTGACAGAAGCGATTTCTCAAGCGGTAGCGAACTCCGCGCTGGAATTGAATGCGAAAGCGATCTTGACCGCGACAGAAAGCGGATATACGGCACGGATGGTGTCCAAATACCGTCCGAAAGCGCCGATTATCGCAGTCACACCGGACGAGCGCGTCATTCGCCGCTTGTCGTTGATCTGGGGCGTTAAGCCAGTGCTCGGCACACAAGCGAAAACGACCGACGAACTATTCAACCTTGCTGTTGACAGCTCCATCAAAACCGGCATGGTTACCTATGGTGATCTCGTTGTCATCACGGCTGGCGTGCCTGTCGGCCGCTCTGGAACGACGAACCTGATCAAAGTTCACCATGTGGGTGAAATGATTGCGAAGGGGACGGGGATTGGCCGCCAAACGGCAACCGGGACTGTCGTAACGGCACGTACACCGGAAGAAGCGATCTCCAAAATGAAAGACGGTGCTGTTCTCGTAACGGTATCCACGGACAAGGAATACATGCCGGCGGTACAGCGCGCATCTGCGCTTATTACCGAAGTCGGCGGCATTACGTCTCACGCGGCAGTCGTGGCGCTGAGCTTGGGCATTCCAGTTATCGTGGGCGTTGAGAACGCAGTGAACCTGATTAAAGATGGTACGGAAGTTTCCATCTATCCAGAAGTAGGCGTAATCTACTCCGGATTGGCTAGCGTGCTGTAAGTGAATAGAACCAAGAGTGAAGCAGGTTGATTTTCCAGCCGATGCTTCACTCTTTTTATTAGCAGGGAGGATATAGGAGATGACACAACACAAATGGCACCTTCACGAGCTGCGCGTGCGCTACGCCGAGACCGATCAGATGGGTGTGGTGTATCACGCTAATTATTTGGCATGGCTCGAAATTGGACGAACTGAGCTGATCCGGGAGTTGGGGTTTCCTTACAGGAAAGTGGAGGAAATGGGGCTGCTGCTGCCGGTTACGGAAGCGAATCTCGTGTACAAGAAGCCTGCGCGTTACGACGATCCGATCCATGTGCTGACACGGGTCACACAGCTAAGCGGCGTTCGCCTTCAATTTGGCTACGAAATCCGCCACGTAGAGAGCGGGGAGCTGCTCGTGACCGGCACCACAAGTCACGTCTGGGTGAACCCATCCTGGCGGCCGGTACGTATAGAAAGGGAAGCTCCTGAATTATGGGCGCTGTTAGCTTCGTATACGACTTAAAGGAGTGGTGCCAATGTTTCGGATCATCATTGCTATCCTTATCGGAATACCGGTTGTTGAATTGATCTTGCTGTTTGCTCTCGGACATGCCATTGGCGGATGGACTACGTTTGCGTTAATCATCGTCAGCGGTGTATTGGGCGCTTACTTCGCCAAGCGTGAAGGACGCAAAGTGCTGGAATACGCCAAATTTGAGTGGTCGCAAGGGCAGCTGCCGACGAGACACATTATGGATGCGATCTGCATTTTCCTCGGCGGCGTCCTGCTGATCACTCCGGGGTTATTGACGGACATCGTCGGGTTTCTGCTTGTTTTTCCGTATACTCGACCAATCTTCAAGGCGCTGCTGCTCGGGTTGATCACCCGCATGATCAGTAAAGGAAATATGCATATCATCCGGCGGAGGTAGCGGAAAGTCCGCTATCTCACGTCGATACTAAAAAAAGCTCGGGCCCCCTCAAGAGGGAGGCGCCGAGCCTTTTTGTATGTACGCCGCAATGTCATGGAAGATACGTGCCCGATAGAAGGCGCCGATCAGAATGAGCGAGACCGGCCCGATGATCAGCCCAAGCAGTCCGAACAGCTTGAGGCCGACGAACATCGCGATCAGCGTAGCCAGCGGGTCGAGCCCGACGGAGGAGGCGAGCACCTTCGGCTCCATGATTTGCCGGGCGATGACGATGACGCCGTAGAGGACGCTGAGCCCAATGCCAAGCCCGATATCGCCTTGGGCGAAGAAGACGTAAAGGATCCACGGTACCATGACGGCACCCGTACCGAGATAGGGCATCAGATCGGCCAGCCCGGTGAGCAGCCCGATGGTGATAGCATAATCGACGCGCAGGATCAGCAGGCCGATAATGACGACGAGCGCAGTCAGCGAGACGAGAATGAGCTGGGCGCGGATGTAACCGAACAGAGCTTTTTGCAAATCGTTGCGGATCAGCTTCGTCGTGCGGACGATGACATCGGACGTGAGGCCTTTGTATTTGGTGATCAGCCCGTACCAGTCCTTGCTAATAAAGAACGTTGCCAGCATGACGATAATGGTGATGGTTGCAATGTTCGGCAGGGAGGTCAGGAACGCCTTGAGCGCGTCAAAAATCGTAGCAATGACGTATTTGCTCACATCGGCGATGGAGCCGGCGGAAGAGGAAAGATGATTGTTCACCGTTTCCTGGTATTTCGGATTATTTTCAAAAAACTCGTTCATGCGGTTGATCCAGCCCTGAAACGTCGTTGAATTGATAAAGACGTTGAATTGCTCCACCCATTTGTTAACCTGGATTTGAATCTTGTCGGAAAGCGCGCTGAGCTCGACGATAATGTTGGCGACAAGCAAGGTTATGACCGCGGCAACGAGCGCCAGGAATAACACCATCGAGAGCGTCACGGAGAGCCAGCGCGGCAGCTTGCATTTGAAATGAAAGAAGTTCACGACCGGATTCAGCAGCAGCGCGATCACCCAGCCAAAAATAAACGGATAAATGAGGGGAATGATATAGTAAAAGGCCAATCCGATCATCGCGACGATCATGGCGACCCAAATGCCTCTGAAAATTTGATGTACCAGTCTCGGATTGAGAATTCCCATACGCCGTTTCTCTCCTTGTTAAAGTTGCTTCTATTGTAGCATGAACATGGATAAATACGGAAATATCATGAGATTTACAAAATCTTAATATAGTGAAATAGGGGGGATTAGATTGTCGCTTATGGTATCGCATAGTACAATAATGTCATCATCTACTTAATTTTGTAATAAAATTGGAGGACGTATGAGTATCGCGCGCGAACCAGACTTAAGGGAAGTTAAAGAGCTCAAGGAACTCAAAGAAGTGTCGACCCGCTATATCAACCGGGATTTGAGCTGGATTGAGTTCAATTGGCGTGTACTGGAGGAGGCGCAGGATCCGAGCACACCGCTGCTTGAGCGTGTCAAATTTCTGTCGATCGTATCGAGCAATCTGGATGAATTCATGAGTGTTCGTGTCGCAGGACTCAAAGATCAGATTAAAGCCGGTTATGCGAAAAAAGATTTTACAGGCTATTCGCCGGCCGGACTCATTAAGCGCATTATGAAGCGCACGGCCAAAATGGTCTTCGAGCAATATAAAACGTTCCGGGAAGTGACCCGCCTGCTCGGTAAGGAAGGCATTATTTTTACGGATTACGAAGATCTCAATATCTCGCAGAAAAAGGCGATGGACGCTTATTATCACGATATTGTATTTCCGGTGCTGACACCGATGGCGGTAGATCAGAGCCGGCCTTTCCCGCTCGTACATAATCAGTCGCTGTACTTGGCGGTACTGCTCGTTCGCGATGGCGAGGAATTGGATGAGGAGCCGTATTTCGCGATCATTCAAGTGCCGAGCAACCTCTCGCGCTGTATTCCGGTGCCGACCCGGACGAATAGTAAGAAGACGGAGTTTATTTTGCTGGAAGAGCTGATCGAGCATCATATCCAGTCGCTGTTCAGCGGCTACATTCCGATTTCCGTCCACGGTTTCAGAGTGACACGCAATGCAGATCTGACGCTCAATGAAGAGGGCGCGGAGGATTTGCTGGAGGAGATTGAGAAGGAGCTTCGCCGCCGCCGCTGGGGCTCTCCGGTACGGCTTGAAGTGCAGCAAGGGATTCATCCCTACGCACTGGCGCAGCTGCAAGAGGAGTTTGAGCTCGAGGATCAAATTTTTGAAATTGACGGGCCGCTGGATATTACATACTGTATGAAGCTGGCGGGGTCTTTGACAGGGTTTGAAAATCTGAAATACCCGCGGTTCACGGCGAAGTATCCGATAGAATTTGAAGAAGCGGAAGACGTCTTCACCACGCTCCGGCAAAAGGATGTTCTCGTTCATCATCCGTATGAAACGTTCGATGCCGTGACGGATTTTATCGTCCAGGCGGCGTATGACCCGCAGGTGCTGGCGATCAAGATGACGCTATACCGGGCAAGCGGTAATTCACCGATCATTCAGGCTTTGGCGAGAGCCGCGGAATCCGGCAAGCAAGTCACTGTCGTGGTGGAGTTGAAAGCAAGATTTGACGAAGAGCGGAACATCGCTTGGGCCAGAATGCTGGAAAAATCGGGCTGTCACGTCGTCTACGGACTCGTCGGCCTGAAGACGCACGCGAAGATCACGCTGGTCGTTCGTCAGGAAGAACAGACGCTGCGCCGCTATGTGCATGTCGGAACAGGGAACTACAACGACAGCACCGCCCGTTTGTATACGGATGTCGGCCTGTTTACAGCGAATAGTGTCATCGGGGAGGACGCTTCCGCGCTCTTCAACGAGATTACGGGGTATTCGGCCCCGCATGATTGGCAGTCTTTTGCTGTGGCGCCGACGGATCTAAAAGATAAATTATTTGAGTTGATCGAGCGCGAGGCCGCCCATGCCAAAGCAGGCAGACCGGCACGGATCGTCGCGAAAATGAACTCCATTTCCAATCAGGAAATGGTGGACCACCTCTACGCGGCTTCGCAAGCCGGCGTGAAGATCGAACTGATTGTTCGCGGCGTATGCTGCCTTCGTCCGGGCGTACCGGGGCTAAGCGAGAACATCACGGTGCGCAGCATTGTGGATAGGTTTCTGGAGCACTCGCGGATTTATTATTTTGAAAATGGCGGGGATACCGACGTGTATCTGTCTTCGGCGGATTGGATGACGCGGAACTTGACGCGCCGCATCGAGCTGATGTGTCCCGTGCTGGATCGGGATGTGAAGAAGATCATGATCCAGATTCTGAACGTCACCTTGAACGATAACGTGAAAGCACGCGAGCTTCAATCCAACGGCATGTACACGCGGATAAAAAATGAACTGACCCCTTATCGGAGCCAGTTCGAGGCACTGCGGATTACTTCTTGGAAGAAGCTTCGACATCAATCTTGATCTTGCGGCTCCAAGCTTTTTCCAAATCTTTGCTAAGGCTGGACAATTCTTTGAGCTCGAGTCCCACATCGTGGGTGCAGACCAGGGTAAGCGCTAGAAGGTTGTCGCTTTTCGCTACCCGGAGCTCTTCTACCGGCTGTGTCTCGCTGATATCCAGCGCGATGGCTGTTTTTAACAACATACCCAGTTTGACGATCAGAGAAAGGTCGGATTCCAGCAAAAGGTCTTTGTGCGCAAGCGCCTGCTGCTGGGTCCGGCTTTTTGTTTTGAAGGTAGCGAGCAGCGAAGCGATGACGATTTCCCGATGGCTGAGTCCCTCCAGATGAGCGCCCTGGATGACATATTGGGTGTGTTTCAGGAACTGATAGTAGTGTACGCTCGCGCCGATGCGATAGAGCAGGGCTGCAGTATGCAGGAGTTGCTTGTCGCGGGAGCTGCCGTTGCCGGCCGTCGCTTCCAGCGCGTCGTACAGCTGCATTGCGAAGCGGTCTACGTGACGCACATGCTGCACAGCGGCGTTTGGATGCAGGCCGAGCAGGTTGTTCAGACACGCCTCCAGCACATCGGGTTTGACCGGCTGCTCAGGTCTGAACAGCTCGTAGAAGAGACCGTCGCGGAGCCCTGAGCCGCTGATGACGACCTTCGACGCGCCCGCCGCTTCGTAGATCGTGTCCATAATGAGCAGCCCAGGCACCATGATGTCCGCGCGGTCTTTGGAAAGACCGTCGATTTTCTTGCGCTTTTCCAGAGGCATTGCGGAAAGGAGCGATAGAAACTCGCGCAGCTCGCCTGTTATGAGCTCATAGTTATGCGCGAGGGAAAGCGAGTGCTTTTTGCGTCGCTGACTCATTTTACCGAGCGTTCGAATCGTACCGCCCAGGCCGATCATCGGCAGGCCCGGTGTTTCCCGGATCCATGGATGCTCAGCAATCGCCTGCACGACCATGCTGCGGATATTGTGTGACGTCTGCTCGCTGAGCACGTCCCCTTTGGCAAATTGTCTCGTCGTATTGACAGCACCGAAAGGAAACGATACGCTCTGGATCAGCTCGCGGCCCTGTACGAGGGTTACTTCGGTGCTTCCTCCGCCGATGTCAATGATGAGGCAGTCGCGAATGTCGATGGCGTTGATGACGCCGAGATAGCCATATCTGGCCTCCTCGTAGCCACTCAGGACTTCGATGTGCAGTCCGGTATGCTCTTGCAGGAGCCGAACGATGTCGGCGGTGTTTCCGCTGTTGCGGATCGCCGCGGTGGCGGCGACCCGAATGGTGCCGACCCCATGCAGGCGGCAAAGGCGCTGATAATGGGCCAGAATCGGCACGATGGACAGAATGTCTTTCGTGGGGAGCAGGCCGTCAGGCCCCATGCGCTCACTGAGTCTGGCGGAATTTTTATATTCACCGACGACGCGGTAGGCGCCGAACGAATTCACTTCGTAAAGGACAAGGCGGATGGAGTTGGAGCCAATATCGATAATGCCGATGTGCTGGGAAGATGGTGTGCTCATGCAGATCTCCTTTGTTAGCGGGAATCATGGGTCAGTTGCTTACCGTCCTTGACAGGACGGCGGAGCCGTTAATCTTTGTGTACCCATTGTATCAATCTCTGTTAGCGTCTACAAATTATTTCCTTGGTATCTGCATAATTCGGCGGAATCTACAAAAACTTCTATCGTGTGTTTTAAGGCGGAAAGCAACGAAAATAGCTCATTTTCGCCAAAAAGAATATTTAATGGTAGTGAAAATAAAGTTTTATGCCCTCTTTTGTTCACTTAGCGCGTAAAATACTTTATTATTAAGAAAAGGAAAGCAGCAATTTTTTGCTAATAGAGTAGCTAAGGAGAGATTCCCCAAATGACTGCAACCAAAGGTTTAGAAGGAATTGTAGCCACAACCTCGTCCATCAGCTCCATTGTGGATGGTGTTCTTACGTATCGTGGCATTGATATTGATGACCTCGCTGAAAATGCGACATTCGAAGAAGTAATTTACCTGCTTTGGTTCGGAAAACTGCCTACTGGGGCGGAGCTTGAGAAGCTGCAAAGCGACTTGAACGCAGCCAGCACCATTCCGGCTGAAGTGATCGACCAAATGAAACTGTTTCCAAAAGATGTGAATTCCATGGCAGCGCTGCGTACCGCTGTATCCGCACTTGCTTTGTACGATGCGGAAGCGAACGACATGAGCCAAGAAGCGAACGTACGTAAAGCGATTAAACTGCAAGCACAAATTCCAGCGATCGTGGCTGCATTTGCACGCATTCGCGAAGGCAAAGAGCCGCTCGCATCCCCAGGGTACTCCTCCGTCGCAGCGAACTTCTTGTTCCAGTTGACAGGTAAAGAGCCGGACAAAATTGCGATCGAAGCGCTGGATAAAGCGCTTGTGCTTCACGCCGATCACGAGCTGAACGCTTCCACGTTCGCGGCGCGCGTTACCGTTGCAACGTTGACTGACATTTACTCCGGTATCACATCCGCGATCGGTACGCTCAAAGGGCCTCTACATGGCGGTGCCAACGAAGCGGTTATGGCGATGCTCGAAGAAATCGGCACGATTGAGAACGTTGTGCCTTACATCAACGGCAAGCTGGAGCGCAAGGATAAAATCATGGGCTTCGGTCACCGCGTGTACAAAGGCGGCGATCCACGTGCGAAGCACTTGCAAAAAATGTCCCTGGAGCTTGGCAAATTGACAGGCAACCTGAAATGGTACGAAATGTCCATCAAAACGGAAGAACTCGTAACAGGTCTCAAAGGTTTGAAACCAAACGTTGACTTCTACTCCGCATCCGTATACACTACGCTTGAGATTCCGCGCGACTTGTTCACGCCGATCTTCGCCATCTCCCGTACTTCCGGGTGGACGGCGCATATCCTTGAGCAGTATGAAAACAACCGCCTGATCCGTCCTCGCGCAGAGTACACAGGTCCGGTTAATCAAAAATACGTGCCAATCAGCGAGCGCTAATTGGCTAAGCTTTAACTTAAGGTGCGGGCAGTTCGGTACCCAATCCCGGCAGGATTTCCCGGGGAGTACCGCGACTCCCGTCACTTTTTGTGCGTCTATGTGTTTAACTAATTTTACATATATTTTAGGAGGAACCATATCCATGCCACAATTCGAAACTTACGAGCTTCCAGCAGAAGGTCAAAAAATCACGATCGAAAACGGTGTTCTGCAAGTTCCTAACAACCCGATCATCCCTTACATCGAAGGCGACGGCACAGGCCCAGACATCTGGAACGCATCCGTTCGCGTGCTTGATGCAGCGGTTGAGAAAGCGTACAAAGGCGAGAAAAAAATCGCTTGGTACGAAGTATTCGCCGGTGAAAAAGCGTTCAACAAATTCAACAACTGGCTGCCTAACGACACATTGACAGCTATGCGCGAATACATCGTGTCCATCAAAGGACCTCTGACTACGCCAATCGGCGGCGGTATCCGTTCCCTGAACGTTGCGCTTCGTCAAGAGCTTGACTTGTATGTGTGCTCCCGTCCAGTTCGCTACTTCACTGGCGTACCATCCCCAGTTAAACGTCCTGAGCTGGTTGACATGGTTATTTTCCGTGAAAATACAGAAGATATCTACGCAGGCATCGAGTGGGAAGCTGGTTCCGAAGCGGTTAAAAAAGTGATCTCTTTCTTGCAAAATGAAATGGGCGTTAAGAAAATCCGTTTCCCAGAAACTTCCGGTATCGGTGTAAAACCAGTATCCTCCGAAGGTTCCGAGCGTTTGATCCGCGCTGCGATCGAATATGCAATCAAACACGGCCGCAAATCCGTTACATTGGTTCACAAAGGCAACATCATGAAATTCACAGAAGGCGCGTTCAAAAACTGGGGTTACGAGCTGGCTGAGCGTGAATTCGGCGACAAAACATTCACTTGGGCACAATATGACCGTATCAAAGAAGAGCAAGGCGTTGAAGCGGCTAACAAAGCGCAAAAAGACGCTGAAGCGGCTGGCAAAATCATCGTAAAAGACGCAATCGCGGACATCGCGTTGCAACAAGTTTTGACTCGTCCAACTGACTTCGACGTTATCGCGACATTGAACTTGAACGGGGACTACCTGTCTGACGCACTTGCTGCACAAGTTGGCGGCATCGGTATCGCTCCTGGTGCAAACATCAACTACCTGACAGGTCACGCGATCTTCGAAGCTACGCACGGTACTGCGCCTAAATACGCAGGTCTTGACGTGGTGAACCCAGGTTCCGTTATCCTTTCCGGCGTTATGCTGCTTGAGCACCTGGGCTGGCAGGAAGCGGCTGACCTGATCTACAAAGGCATGGAAGCTTCTATCCACAACAAAACCGTTACTTATGACTTCGCACGTCTGATGGAAGGCGCGAAAGAAATCAAGTGCTCCGAGTTCGCGAACGAAATCATCAAAAACATGTAATTGACTAACCTGAAAAGGGTACGATAGATTCTCAAAGTGAGTGTTCAAACTTCCTCTCAAATCAATCGTTCAGGAGGTAATTTTAAATGGCAATTCGTCGTAATAAAATTACGGTTGTCGGCGCCGGGTTCACCGGTGCGACAACAGCTCTGATGCTTGCTCAGAAAGAATTGGGGAATATCGTGCTGCTGGACATTCCGCAGCTGGAGAATCCGACGAAGGGCAAAGCCCTCGATATGCTCGAAGCAGGGCCGGTGCAAGGCTTTGACGCGCAGATCACCGGAACGTCCAGTTACGCGGATGCGGCGGATTCCGACATCGTGATCATCACAGCGGGGATCGCCCGCAAGCCGGGCATGAGCCGCGACGACCTGGTGAACACGAATGCGGGGATCGTCAAATCCGTGTGCGAGAACGTCAAAGAGGTCGCGCCAAACGCGATCGTGATCATCTTGAGCAACCCGGTGGATGCGATGACCTATGTCGCGTATCAAGCGCTGGGCTTCCCGAAAAACCGCGTGATCGGCCAATCCGGCGTGCTGGATACGGCTCGGTACTTAACGTTCATCTCGCAAGAGCTGAACGTGTCGGTGGAGGACGTTCAAGGGGTCGTGATCGGCGGTCACGGCGACGACATGGTGCCGCTCGTACGCTATACGTACGCCGGCGGCATTCCGATCGAGAAGCTGATTCCGGCGGATCGGATTGAAGCGATCGTCCAGCGCACCCGCACTGGCGGTGGCGAAATCGTGAACCTGCTCGGCAACGGCAGCGCGTATTATGCCCCAGCAGCTTCCCTTGTGCAAATGACAGAAGCGATCCTGAAAGATAAGAAACGCATTATCCCAACCATTGCGTTGCTCGAAGGCGAATTCGGTTATGAGAACTTGTTCATGGGTGTGCTGACCGTGCTTGGCGCGAACGGCATTGAGAAAATCATGGACATCGAGCTTACGGATGCCGAGAAAGCGGCGCTGGACAAAACGGCGAATTCCGTTCGGAATGTCGTGAAAATTGTAACGGGGTAAACTTCAATCGTACACATAAGAGCCTCCTTCATTGTCAAATGAGGGGGGCTTTTTTGCAATAATCATGATAATCATTGGAACATGTTTTGAGTTGAAACCCTTGTGCCTCCTGCATTCTGAGATGAGGATTATGTACGTAATGAGCCTGTCCGCATATGCTGAAATCAGCATGATGAAAGCGTTTAAACGACGCGAATTTTTGAAGTGGACCAGGAGGGCTATTCGAATGAAGAGGATGAATTTCAAATGTATGCTGCTTTGCTTTTTGTTGTTTGCAGCATACATCCCGTTCGGCGGAAATGCTGCGGTACAAGCTGCATCCATACCGTTGGGATGGAGCAGTCTCGGGTATAACGGTTCCGGCGGCTCCAGCTCGTATGACAAGTCAACAGGCACTTTGTCGCTGAGCAGTAGTGGTGCCGGTATTGTTAATCAGACCTCGGTTAATGAGCAATTTCAGTATGCGTATACGGAGGTGACAGGGGACTTCACTATGATTGCCAGACTGAAGTCCTTTCCCTATGTGAGCAGCGCGACAGCAGGGATCCTCGTTCGCAGCGCCATGTCACAGGGAAGCTCTTTCGTATATGGTGCTTATTATGGGACCAGCAATAAGTATCAGCCTTACACCATTTCGAAAAGTGCCGCTTCCGCAAGTGCAGCGAGCAACTCCGGCTATAAGGTGAGCGGTTCGAATGTCACCTACGATGATCCGCCAAGCTATATGCGTGTTCGTAAGCAGTGGAATGCTGCCGGTAAAGCGGACATGTATTTCGATATCGGGATTGCGGATGCCACGACGATCACCTGGACGCAGATCAATGCGAAGGCCATGACCGACGTGACCGTCAGTCAGGCGGTGTATGTGGGCTTAGCGGTGGGGACGTCGGCAACAGCCACGTTTGACAGCATTACGCTAACGAACAGCTACACGTCCGACATGTCGACACCGCTGGGAAATCTCCAGACGAGCTTGGCTTCACCGCTTGATCCGCCAAGTGTAAGCGCTGCTGCAGGGAACAATCAGATTGCCTTAAGTTGGTCATCTGTTACCGATGCAACTTATTATCAGGTTCAACGCAGTGAGACAAGCGGAGGACCTTACCTGCAGATTGGCCCGAATGAATTAATGGATACGAGCTTTACCGATGAGACAGCGGCGAACGGCAGCACTTACTATTATGTCGTGACTGCGGCCAATGCGTCGGGCGTCAGCGCATACTCGACGGAGGTCAGCAGTATGGCAGGCGCCTATTTAATCCAGGACAACTTCGAGAACGCCGCACTTGGCGAAGTGCCTGCAGGTTATGTCTCGATTGCCAATACCAGCGATGCGGCGATCAATAACATTACAGTCGTTAGCAACAGTCATCTGACGAATACATATTACACACCGACAGAGACGGCACCGGCGAAAAATATATCGCCAACGATTCCCGGGAATGGGACGAATGTGCTGTGGATTAACGACAATGCGAATGCCGGACGCCGCGGTGGATTCACGCACAGCTTTGAGCCGGTTTCGGGACTCAGCGGCTTGACGGCCGAGCTGGATTTCATGCAGCCGGCACTAATCGGCGATTCGTATCCGTTGGAGCTGCTGAGCAGCACGAGCAGCACGCCGATTTTAACGTTCAGCATTACGAATTTGAAAACGATGGCGACCCTGAGTGCGGGAACCTGGTATCATTTGAAGTTTGTAGCGGATACAGGAACCAGCTCTGCGGATGTTTTCCTGAATGGCATCTATGAGGGGAATTACAATTTTACAAAAACGGACACCGATATTGCCAAAATTCAGGCGAGAACTGCGGGTTCATCTACAGGCTCTATGTATGTGGACAATGTGCGCGTCTACAAGCAAGCTGTAACGACGCCGCAAAAGGTGAAAACGGAAGGCGCTAATAACAAGGTTTTGCTTAGCTGGCATGCAGCGAGCGGAGCTGAGGCTTACAACGTGTACCGCAGCGAAACGGCAGGAGGACCGTATACGCTCATCACGACTGCAGCATCGCCGTCCTGGACCGACACAGGCTTAGTGAACAAGCGGAACTACTATTATGTCATCGCGGCTGTGAAGGGAAGCGAAGTCAGCGATTATTCCCACGAAGCGGTGGGCGTTCCCAATAACGTCACACCTCCGGCAACGGCGCCGGAATTTATCCCGTCAGCGCTGCAAATCAGAGACAGTCAGTTGACGCTTGCATGGACCTCGGTAACAGGTAAGGATGAGGATGACACGATCGTTCCTTCAACCTATACGCTGCTGAGAAGCACGACGCCGAACGGGCCGTTTGAAACGATTGCTGAGAAGCTGACAAGCACTTCGTATCTGGACAAGGGCTTGACGAATGGGACGGAGTACTATTATCAAGTCACGGCATGGAACGTTGGAGGAGCAAGTCCTGGTTCCCAATTGCTGAAAATTTCGTCTGCAGCACCTGTTGCAGCACCGGTTCTTCTGACTGCTAAGAAAGACGGCGCAGCTGTGGCACTTAGCTGGACATCGAGCGGCGCAGCTGTTACATACACGGTGAAAAGAAGTGAAGTTAGCGGCGGTCCTTATACGACGGTTGCTGCAGATATGACGGAAGCGGCGTATACCGACGCTTCAATCGCAGAAGGCCAGACCTACTATTATGTGGTCACGGCATCGCATTCCGGGCAGATCAGCCGCATTTCCAATGAGCTGGCCGTAGGCACACAGCAAACCGTTGAAGGAGCGCCGGCCGCGCCGGAGAACTGGCAAGCCGCCGCAAGCAGCGGTCAGGTCAGCCTTACATGGTCATCCGTTCCGGATGCCACCACGTACAAGGTTAAAAGATCTCTTACAGCAGGCGGCCCTTATACGGTTGTAACAGCAAGCGCTTCGGCATCGTATGTGGATACAGATGTCAGCAACGGTACAACGTACTACTATGTTGTGTCGGCTGTTAGTGCCGCAGGCGAAGGTCCAGGCACGCAAGAGATTGCAGCGCTTCCGGCCAAGGTGTTGACGGTCGACAAAAATGCGGCAGCGGATGGCGTAACTGTGTTCAATACGATTCAAAGCGCGATCGATGCTGTTCCGTTATCGAATACGGAAAGAACAATCATTTTTATTACCGAAGGCACCTATACAGAAAAGCTGTCCATCAAGAGCAAGTATATCAGTCTTGTAGGCGAAGGCATGGATAAAACCAGGATTGTGTATGGGGATTATGCGGGGACAACGGCGACAGTCGGGCAGCCGGGTCATACCGGCAATACGTTCCTGAGCCAAACCGTTGAGGTAACGGCCGATTACTTCCAAGCCTCCCAGCTGACGATTGAGAACAGCGCGGCTCCGCGATCGGCCGTTGCGCAAGCGGTGGCGCTTTCCTTGAAAAGCGACATGGCAGCGCTCGAATCCGTCAAGCTGATCGGCTATCAGGATACGCTTTATACCGGTCTGAACAGTGCCGGCAAGGGCCGCCAGTACTTCCATAACAGTATGATTCAAGGCGATGTCGATTTTATTTTTGGTGAAGCGACGGCTGCTGTGTTTGATAATGTGAAGCTGGTGCTCGTCAGCAATTCCGGCGGAGGCGGCCATATCACGGCAGGCGCACAGAAAAATACGTCGGATGTTGGGTATGTATTTTTCAATTCCCAAATCGTGGAAGATCCATCGGCGTCGGGCACTTACGATCTGGGGCGTCCTTGGAAAGACAATGCCAAGATCAAGTTCATTCATACACTCATTGATTCGGACCAGTTCCTTCCGGGCGGATGGCTTTCGGCTTGTGCGGGCTCCTGCATTACCTATGACTTCTCGGAGTACGACAGCTATGGTCCGGGCGCAATCCCATCCGCGAGACAAATCTCGACGCAACTGACAGGGGAAGAGGCAAGCTTGACGATTCCGCAGCTGTTCGCTGATCCGTCGAACAGTGATCCGGCGGCCAGAAGCTGGAACCCTGCGCTGCCTGTCATGATGCCAAAGATTAGCTATGCGCCGAGCTTGACGGCACTATCTGCCAGCTTCGATAAAAATCCATTGAAGCAATCCGATGTTTACGCACTCGTATCGGGCAGCGGCTATACGCTGACAGGCATTACAAATGATGGTGCGGCGTGGAACGAGAACGACTATGCCTTGAGCGGCAACGTCCTGACGCTGAAGAAGGAAGCGTTGGCGAAGCTGCCGGAGGGCGCGACGACGCTGCAGGTTCATTTTGACAGCTTCTCCTTGCCACTGACAGTGGTCGTTACACAATCCGATGCTTCGGATCTGGGCAAACAGGTCTTGGCAACGAATGACGGCTGGGCTTCCTTCTCCGGGGGCACGAAAGGCGGTTCCATGGCGGCGCCGTCGAACATGTACGTTGTAACGAAACGAAGCGAACTGATTCAGGCGCTGGGCGGCGACAACAGCAAGAATGCAAGCAATGCAACACCGAAGCTGATTTATGTAAAAGGCACCATCGACATGAATGTGGATGATAACGATGTGCCGGTGGGAGCGGAAGCTTATCAGGATCCGGCTTATGATTTTAACGCCTACCTGGCGGCGTATGATCCTGCGGTGTGGGGGAAAGCCGCAGTGCCTTCAGGACCGCTGGAAACCGCGCGTGCCGCATCGGAAGCGAATCAAGGAAAGCAGATTAAAATTAACGTAGGCTCGAATACGACGATCGTCGGCATGCCGGGCACCAGAGCCAAAATTTTGGGCGGCAATCTCATGATTCAAAATGTGGATAACGTCATCATCCGCAATCTTGATTTCCAGAATGCGTTTGATTACTTCCCGCAATGGGACCCAACGGATGGAGATACTGGCAACTGGAATTCGGCTTTTGACAGCATTACCTTGAAAGGTGCAACGCATATCTGGATTGACCACAATACGTTTAGCGACGGCGCATTGGTCGACGATTACAGCAAAATGTACTTTGGACGGCAATACCAGCAGCATGACGGCGCAGTGGATATCACGAATGCTTCTGACTTGGTCACGGTCTCGTACAACTATTTCCATGATCATGACAAAACAACGCTGGTTGGCGGCAGTGATGAATTTACCGGTGATATCGGGAAAGAGCGCATTACGTTCCATCATAATTATTACAGGAACATTGTGCAGCGCGCACCGCGCGTCAGATACGGACAAGTGCACATGTATAACAATTATTATGAAGGAACGTTAAATCATGCCAGTTACCCGTTCCTGTATACGATGGGAGCAGGCTTCTCGTCACAAATTTATGCGCAAAATAACTACTTTAAGCAGGATGCCGATACGCAAGCGTCCGCATTAATCGGCGTGTTCGCCGGCGCAACGAACTTCACGGATACAGGCTCGGTACTGAACGGCAAGGAAGTTCAAATCGGGCAAAGCTTGAACATTCAGCCAGTGAGCTGGACGCCGACACTCTTCAATCGCATGGATGCTGCGGCCAACGTGCCTGCGCTTCTACTCGCGAATGCCGGTGCAGAAGGAACGCTCCTTGTAGAGGAGACGAACGAAGGAAGCACGTCTTCGTCAAGCAGCGGCGCTATGACAGCGGTGCAGACCGTTCAGTCGGCTGTTGATGGCGTTCACATTTCGAATCTGACGGTAATGCATGACAAAACCGAAGATGGGCGCGTGGTGGCGCAGACGAAAATTGAGGCATCGGTGTTGAAGCAGGCGGCGAAGTCGCTGGAGGGCGGCAAACGGACCATTTCGCTAGAAATTCCGGGAGAAGATCAGCTTGTGCGTCTGAAACTGGACGCAGGCGCTTTGAACGAAGCCAAGCAAACCGCGCCGGATGCGGTATTGTCCGTCAGCCATGACGGCGTGGTCGTGGAGCTGCCTCTGAACAAGATGAATGCCGCCGCTCTCACAAGCGGAACTGCAACTGACGGCGCTCCAGCCGAGCTGGAGCTGACCTTCGGGAAGGTGTCAGATGCGAGCGGCAAAGCGATTGCAGCGAAGGCGGGGCAGTCAGGGTTAACGCTGCTGAGCGGCGCTTTGGAAATTGGCTTGACAGCGCAGGTTAATGGCAAAACGATGGTGGGTAATATCATGGAGATCGGCCATGCCTTTGTGCATATCCAACTCACCAAGAAATTGGATCCAAAGCACGTGACAGCTGCGCTCTATGATCCGGCAACAGGCGAATTCGGTTTTATTCCAGCTACATTTACTGTGAATGCAGAGGGTACCGCGATTACAGCTCAAATGAAGAGCGGCGGCATTCTGACGCTGGTGGAATCCCACCCTTCCTTCAGGGATATGGGAGGGCATTGGGCGGAAGCGGATGTTAGCATGCTGACATCGAAATTGCTTATTCAAGGAGAAGCTGCGGGGCAATTCACGCCTGAGGGACATATTTCCCGTGCTGAATTCGCCGCCTTGCTGGTGCGGGCGCTGAATGTGCCGACAGGGACATCCGAAGCGTTTACGGATGTGAACGGCAGCGAGTGGTACGCAGGCGTTGTGGCTGCAGCCGCCAAGGCCGGATTGATCAGCGGCTTTGAGGACGGAAGTTTCCGTCCGAATGGAAGCTTGACGCGCGAGCAAGCCGCAGTCATGGTGATCCGAGCGCTGCAGCTGGCCGGTCAGAAGCCTTCAGCACAAGGCGAAGGCCTATCCCGCTTTACGTCAGATGGAAGCGAGATAAGTCCGTTTGCTCAGCAAGCCGTAGCGGACGCTGTGAATACAGGCATCCTGAACGGTCTGACGGACAGCGCGTTTGGTCCGCAGGACACGACGACCCGCGCGGAAGCAGCGGTGATGCTGAAACGATTGCTGCAAGTGATCGGCTTTATTCAATCGTAAGCAACGTTGAACCCCGGTTGCCCGAGTTCTGGCAATCGGGGTTCTTTCTGCCGATTCCGTCACATTTTTGTGGAGAAATGGTGAATATCGGAGCCGGATGACATCGCTTTCTTGTTCAAATGGAATCGATTCTGTATACTACAAGAGAACAATTCTAATGAAGAAGTTGTGGAGGTAGACGACATGTATCAGGTTATGATTTTTTTGCATGTGCTTAGTGCATTATTACTAGGAGCTTATGTGGTATTCCCGTTTGTCGTGGGACGGGCTGCAAGCCTGTCTGGTGCGGCGCTGCAAGGCTTTGCAGGGCTGCTGTCCTCGCTGAACCGTGTGGGCCAATTCGCTTTGATTGTGGCTTTCTTATCCGGTGGCGCAATGGTAAGCCAGATCGATCCGATGCCATCCGGCTTGTGGATGGGCCTTGCTGTTGTACTGCTCCTGATCGTTGGTGCAGTCACGGGTATGATTGGCAGCCGCATCAAGAAATTGGTGAAGAACAGCCAATCGGGCCAAAGCACAGCACCGGACGCTGCGAAAATCAAAACGTTCTCCTGGATCGCGGCGGTAGCGGTCGTGTTGGCCATTCTCATCATGACGAATCCGCAAATACTGCAGTAGTGCGGCAACTTCCTGCAAAAATGCAGGAATTTTCCGTAAGATCGCCGTTTTTAGCAAAATGCCTGCGATAAAGCAGGTTTTTTTGGATGATTCCCTTCGAAAAGAGAGGGCTCACCCCAAATGCCTGCTGATTCGCAGGAATTTCATGGTTCAGAAGGGGAGAGACTGGGATTCCTGCTTATTTGCAGGTTTCGCTCTTCCCATTCAAAAAGCTTCCACCCCCAAAGTTCATTGGGGAGCGGAAGCTTTTTTTATTCGTCAGCCGATGGATCATCCGGCTCCGTCAACGTAATTTCGTCGAGCGTTTTCTCAAACGATGCGCTCATATGTTTCAGGAAGTAGTCGACTTCCGGCATGTTCATTTTTTGCAAGGAAGCAAGCACCTGCTGTTTGGCAACGACGAACTCGCGGTTCCCGGTGGACAGCTCGGTCAGGCACTTGATGTACGCTTCGATCAGGTCGGCGGCTTTGACCCAGGTGTACAGGTCGGGCTCCGGCTCCTGAATCAGCTTGCGGTACGTGTCCCGAATGGCCGACGGAATCGTCTGCAGGAGGCGCTCAGCGGCGACATCTTCAATTTCCCGGAAATTGCGCAGGATTTCCTTGTTGTTGTGCTTCACCGGCTGCGGAATGTCCCCGGTCAGCACCTCGGACGCGTCGTGGAACAAGGCAATCGAGACGACGCGGTCGGTCGGCACCTGCTTGCCGTACACTTCATTCGCAATCGTACACAGCATGTGGGCGATGGAGGCGACGTAGAACGAGTGCTCCGCGACATTTTCCCGGCGCATGTTCCACATGAGACTCCAGCGGTCAATATATTTGAGGCGGTATAAGTAAGCAAAAAAATGATGATCCATAGCTGTCGTTAGCTCCTTCTGTTAGTTCATGCTGAGCGGCACGCGCTCAGCGATCGTGCCTGTGGCCGCGTTGTACACGAGCGGCCGGCCGATCAGCGCTTGCAGGTCGTCAAGCGCGATCGTGATCTGCCCGTGGCTGCGCAGCACGGGCTCCTGCAGCTTCACGCGCGCGTCGCCGCGCGTGGCGGTCCGCGCATTCACCTCAAGGGTGAATGCGGTGTCTCCAAGGCGGAGCTGCAGCGCTCCGCCATCCAGATCGGCCGTGCCGCCGAGCTGCGCGGCGGCGCTGGCCGCATCGACGCGCAGCGGGCTGTGTCCCGGCTGCGCGGTAACCCGGCGCTGGATCGAGCGCACCAGCAGCTCCGGCGTGATGTTCGGGCTGCCTGCGTTGATCCGCGGGATGAGTAGGTGATCGGCGCTGCGCGTCGCCATCTCCGGCGTGATCGTGAAGGCGTAGCGGATGCCCGCCTTCGCTACTTGCGCCGTCGCCGCCGGCGACGTGATGCCGTAAGGGTACGCCATCGCGTCAAGCGGGCGGTCCGTCAGCGGCGTCAGCTTGCCGACGCACGCCTGCGCGTCCGCGAGCACGCGCCCCTCGTAAGCGGCTTCGGTTTCGCCCGCATTTTTCCCGACGAGGGCAGCTTCGCCGTTATCGAGCTTGTGATGCATGTTATCCGTATGACAACCGACATCGATGAAATTCGTGTTATGCGTCATTTCGCTGATCTGTTCCTTCGACATGGACGGAATATAGGAAGCCAGCGGATCGGCCAGATCCGTTGTGATGACAAAGTTAACCGCAGGAACTCGCAGCTCTTTAAGAATCGGATAGGCGGACGTATAAAAGCTCTGATAGCCGTCGTCGAATGTGACGAGCACCGCATTGGACGGCACGGACGCGCCGTTCATATACTGCCTGAATTCGTCCAGCGTTATGAAATGGAACCCGCGGCTCAGCAGCGTCTGCAGTTGGTTCTGCAGCAGAGCTCTCGTGATCGTGCTGGAGCTGGTGTCGGTATCGTGAACGTGATGGTACATCAGCACCGCAACCTGGTCTTGATAATACACTTCGCCCGCCTTTTCGGCTTGCAGGGGCGAGAGCAGAAGCGTCATGCCGATCAGGCCGATGAGCGCTGTTAGCAGCAATCTTTTGGACATGTCAGGGAATCTCCTTCTTTTCCTTGTAGGGTTGTTCAAAAAGCCGTCTTTTGATCACGAAGAATTTCATGAAGCGGACTCGACATCGAATCTTGCGTTCAGCTTCGAAGTGCGGTGCTCATGTAGGTTTTGCCTACACTCCGCTCCTCCTTCTTCAACTTCTCGCAACCTTCTCGGTGCTGAAAAGCCGTCTTTTTGAACACTCACTTGGAAGAACATTCGAACTCTTCTAAAAAGGTATGATATAATCATAGATACGAGGGCAATGAATTTTGTTTCAAATTGAGAGGAGCTAGGGAATCATCATGCAGCATTTCTATCAAAGCGTTTATGATCTGATTGTGGAAACGTCCACGAATTTGCCGGGCGACGTACGCCGCGCCGTGCAGGCTGCGCAGGACAAAGAAGACAAAGGCACGCGCTCGGCGCTGTCGCTGTCCCGTATTGCGGATAACATTCATATGGCGGAGTGCAACGTATCCCCGATTTGCCAGGATACGGGCATGCCAACGTTTATTATACACTGTCCGGTCGGGGCAAACCAAATCGTTATGAAAAAGCAGATTCTTGAAGCGGTCGCGAATGCGACGAAAGCGAGCAAGCTGCGCACGAACTCGGTCGATTCCTTGACAGGTGCGAACAGCGGGGACAACCTGGGACCAGGAACACCAGTGGTACACTTCGAGCAGTGGGAGCGCGAGGATATTGAAGTGAAGCTGATTCTCAAAGGCGGCGGCTGCGAGAACAAAAACATCCAATACAGCCTTCCGGCTGATCTGGAAGGGCTTGGCAAAGCGGGCCGCGATCTCGACGGCATCCGCAAATGCATCATGCACGCGGTCTACCAGGCGCAAGGCCAGGGCTGCTCAGCGGGCTTTATCGGCGTGGGCATCGGCGGCGACCGTACGACCGGCTATGAGCTGGCGAAACATCAACTGTTCCGCCATGTGGACGATGTGAACCCGCATCTGGAGCTGCGTCAACTGGAAGAGTACGTGATGGAGCACGCGAACACGCTCGGCATCGGCACGATGGGCTTCGGCGGTCAAGTGACCCTGCTCGGCTGCAAAGTCGGCGTGATGAACCGCCTTCCGGCTTCCTTCTTCGTTTCCGTGGCGTACAATTGCTGGGCGTTCCGTCGTCAAGGCGTGATCCTGAATGCGGAAACCGGCGAAATCAACGGCTGGTCCTACCTGCGCGGCACGGAAGTTTCCTTCAAGGAAGCGTTCGAAGCCAGCAGCGCGGAAGCGCAAAATTCAGACGAGGAGCCGCGCGAAATCGTGCTGACGACACCGATCACCGAAGAACAGATCCGCAGCTTGAAAGTCGGCGACGTGGTCGTCATCAACGGCACGATGCATACAGGCCGCGATGCCTTGCACAAATATTTGATGGATCACGATGCGCCGCTGGATTTGAACGGGGCAGCGATCTACCACTGCGGTCCGGTGATGAGCAAAGATCAGGCTGGCGAATGGCACGTTAGAGCGGCAGGTCCGACGACGAGCATTCGAGAGGAGCCTTACCAAGGCGACATTATCAAGAAATTCGGCATTCGCGCGGTCATCGGCAAGGGCGGCATGGGGCCGAAGACGCTGGCAGCGCTCAAGGAGCACGGCGGTGTATACTTGAATGCAATTGGCGGCGCCGCACAGTACTACGCACGCTGTTTCAAAAAAGTCGAAGGCGTCGACTTCATGGAATTCGGTATTCCGGAAGCGATGTGGCACCTGAAGACCGAAGGTTTTGCTGCCATTGTGACGATGGATTCACACGGCAACAGCCTGCACGCCGATGTGGAGAAAAATGCGTTTGAGAAGCTTTCTTTGCTGAAAGAACCTGTGTTCAAATAGGTGCATCTTTACAAAAAAATAACTGGATTATTCCGGATGGAAAGGGTTACTATTTAGAGTAGCCCTTTTTTCTTTATTCATGGTTAAGGGAGTCAGACAACCTTCCGGAGGTTATCCACCTATGATGACGAAGTTTCGAGCGAAGCTCACGTTAATTTTGATTGTGCTGATCGGCTGTTCGATGTTGGTAGCCGGCATTTTTATGGCGAAAGTACTGGAGAATTCGCATATCGAATCCCTAAAGCAAAATATGGAGCGGGAGCTTCAGGTTATCGCTGCCACAAACGTCTGGGATCGCACCGGGACAGAAGAGGAACTGGTGTCTTACTACTCATCCCAAGCCATGCGGTTGAAACAGGCAACGAATGAACGAGTCACATTTGTGCGCGCAGACGGCAAAGTACTCGGGGATTCCGACCAAAGCCCGGCGCAAATGGACAACCATTTCGACCGGCCGGAAATCGCTGCGGCGAGGAGCGACGGGGTCGGCTACACGACCCGGTTTAGCGATACACTGCATGAGAATATGCTGTATGCGGCCATTCCGATTAAGGATAAGAGCCAAAACATCCTCGGCTACTTGCGCATCTCCATGAGTCTGGTGCAGGTGGAAGATACGATCCGCAGCGTCTGGTTGTTTCTGATCGGCGGCTTGGTGCTGCTGTTCCTGATCGCCGGTATCGTCAGCTATCGGATCGCCAGAGGCATTACGCGTCCGATTGAGCGGATGACGAAGGTGGCGCAGCAGATTACGAATATGAACTATGAGTCGCGCGTTCCTGCCTACAGTAACGACGAGGTCGGGCAGCTCGGGCAGGCGATCAACCGGATGTCCGAGAGCCTCCAGGCGCAAATGGCGCGCATTCAAGAGAACGAGCGCAGGCTGCAGGGCGTGATGGAAAATATGATGAGCGGCATTATGATGATCGACCGCGATGAGCGGATTACGCTGATGAATCCTTCGGCGGAGACGATTCTCGGCTTTTCGTCCCAGGAGCTGCTGGGCAAGCGTTATAATGAAGCGAAGCAGCAGTATGAGTTTACGCAGCTCATCCAGGAATGCATCGAAGAGCAGGAACCGATTCGGGATGAAATGATTTTTTACTATCCGGAAGAGCGTATCCTGGACATTCACCTTAGCCCGATTGCGCAGGAGGACGAGGAGTGGTCCGGCGTGCTGATCGTCATTCACGACATTACCGCCGTGCGGCGGCTGGAGCGGATGCGCAGCGAGTTCGTGGCGAACGTGTCGCATGAGCTGAAGACGCCGATCGCTGCCGTCAAAGGCTTCGCGGAAACGCTGCTGGCGGGCGCGCTGAACGACAAGGAAACGGCGGTGTCGTTTCTGCAAATTATTTTGGACGAGAGCGAACGGTTGAACCGGCTGATCGGCGATATTTTGGAGCTTTCGAAGATTGAGTCGAAGCGGATACCGATGAATTTTTCCCCAGTTTACTTGCCGGAATTTCTGGAGAAATCGCTGAGCGTGCTGCGCAAGGAAGCTGAGAAGAAGCATATTGAGCTTAGCATGCAGGTCGACGACGATATTTATATTGAAGCGGACGAGGATCGGCTGCGGCAAATTATTATCAACTTGTTGTCGAACGGCATTGCGTATACGCAGGAGGGCGGCAAGGTGCGTGTGCGGGTTGAGCCGTTGGAAATGAATGCGGACGGCGACTACGAGCGCCTGCGCCTGATCGTCTCGGATACCGGGATGGGGATTCCTAAGAAGGATTTGCCGCGTATTTTCGAGCGGTTCTACCGCGTGGATAAGGCGCGCTCGCGCAGCTCAGGCGGCACAGGGCTGGGCCTGTCGATTGTCAAACATTTGGTGGAACTGCATAAAGGCACGATTCGGGTTCACAGCGAGGTCGGCATCGGTACGAGATTTACGATTGAACTGCCGGTGATTCATTAAAAATAGACGGATTTTCACGCGGATTTACACGGGGGTAACAATCGCTTTACAATGATTTTACATTCCTGTGGTACACTGGAACTGTGCAATTGTTAATAATCTGTAAATGCGGGGGATCCCATGGCACACAAGATTTTAGTCATTGAAGATGAGCCGACGCTGGCTCGCTTGCTTTCGTATAACCTTTCGCAGGAAGGGTATGACACGAAAGTCATCGATCATGGCGGCGATGGCCTTCAAGAGGCGCTGCAGCAGTCTTATGAGTTGATCATTTTGGACATTATGCTGCCGGGCCTGAACGGGTTTGAGGTGTTGACGAAGCTGCGGCAAAAGGGGAATCGGACGCCGGTCATTATTTTAACGGCTCGCAATGCCGAGGACGAGGTCGTGCAGGGGCTCAAGCATGGCGCGGACGATTATATCACGAAGCCGTTCGGGGTGGCCGAGCTCCTGGCGCGCGTCGCGGCGGTGCTTCGCCGTACGCAATCGGATGATGCGGCGCCCGACATGATGAAGTCGAATGAGAAGGTCATTCAGGCCGGCGAGCTTTTTATATATCCGGAAAAATATGAAGTCGTGCTGAACGGCGAGTCGATTCCGCTTCGGCCGAAGGAGTTCGAAGTGCTGCTCTATTTGGTGCAGCGCCCTGGCGTCGTCGTGACGCGGGACGATCTGATGAACATCGTTTGGGGCTTCGATTACATCGGCGGACAGCGGACGGTGGACGTTCACGTAAGCTCGCTGCGCAAGAAGCTGGAAATGAATCAGCAATCGGTGCAGATCGACTCGATTCGCGGGGTCGGCTACAAGCTGATCGCCAGCATGATTAAAAAGTAAACAGCACAATTGAATAGGATCTCCGCACAATCTGAAATTTCTTTCCATATCGGGTTTCGTATAATTGGAAGAGTAGGTTACATAATGAATGTAGGACTCAATCCAAGAACGTCCCGAGGAGGATTATCATGTCAACAACGTATCGTATCGCAATTATCGGTTGTGGCGGCATTGCGAACGGCAAGCATATGCCGAGTCTTAGCAAGCTGAACAATGTGGAAATGGTCGTATTCTGCGACATCGTGCCGGAACGCGCGCGTGAAGCTGCGGAGAAATACGGAAAAGGCGAAACTCGTGTCTACGAGGACTACCGTGAGGTGCTGCAAGACGGCTCCATTGATATCGTGCACGTCTGTACGCCGAATGACTCGCATGCGGAGATTACCATTGCTGCGCTGGAAGCGGGCAAGCACGTCATGTCCGAGAAGCCAATGGCGAAAACGTCCGAGGACGCAAGACGCATGGTGGAAGCGGCCAAGCGTACCGGCAAAAAACTGACGGTTGGCTACAACAACCGGTTCCGCAGCGACAGCCAGCACTTGTACAAGTTGTGCCAGGATGGCGAGCTGGGCGAGGTTTATTTTGCGAAGGCGCATGCGATTCGTCGCCGTGCAGTTCCGACATGGGGCGTATTTCTCGATGAGGAGAAACAAGGTGGCGGTCCGTTGATCGACATCGGCACCCATGCGCTGGATTTGACGCTCTGGATGATGAACAACTATGAGCCGAAGGTTGTGCTCGGTACGTCGTACCATAAGCTGTCCCAACGCGAGAACGCAGCGAACGCTTGGGGCCCATGGGACCCTAGCAAGTTCACGGTCGAAGATTCCGCATTCGGTATGATTACGATGAAGAACGGTGCGACGATTATGCTGGAATCGAGCTGGGCTTTGAATACGCTGGAAGTCGACGAAGCGAAATGTACGCTTTGCGGGACAGAAGGCGGCGCCGACATGAAGGACGGTCTGCGCATCAACGGCGAAAAGCACAGCCGCTTGTTCACGACCGAAGTCGAGCTGAAAGCTGGCGGCGTGGCGTTCTATGACGGGAAGACGGAAAGTCCTTCGGACTTGGAAATGCGTCTCTGGATTCAAGCGATCGAGAACGATACCGAGCCGGTGGTGACGCCGGAGCAGGCTTGTGTAGTGTCGGAGATTTTAGAAGCGATTTACGAGTCGGCGCGGACGGGTCAAGCTGTTTATTTCGACTAAAAATATATTTCCCGGGCAATGCCTCTTTCCTGTACATGGTATGGGATGGAGGCTTTTTGTATGGGAAGGAGCGCCAGACCCTTGGGCTCACTTCTGCGCTGACTTTCGGTGATCGCCTGGCGTTGAGCCGGTACGCTGCTTGAATATTTTCGAAAAATGATGCAAATCGGCAAACCCGCAGTACGCGGCAATCGCCTCATGGGAAAGATCTGTGCCTGTCAGCAGCTCCTTGGCGTGGTTGATGCGCAAATTCATCAAGTATTGGTGCGGCGGCAGCCCGTAGCGTTGTTTGAAAATGGCGCTGAATCTGGACACGGACAAATTCGCCCGATTCGCCATATCCTGGATTGAGATTGGCTCGCTCAGGTAGTTGGATAAATAGGAAGTAATCCAGTTCAGCGATGGCGTCTCTGTAGCTGCCTTGTGGTAGGGTTCTAGTAAAGCCATCAGCACGTCCAACATCTGATGCTGGACACGCAGTTGGACGAGCGGATCAGACAGATGCGCGATTTCGATCGCTTGCAGCATCGCTTCTTTCACAAGTGTCGGGTTCAGCGGCTGCACATGAACCGGCACCTGGATGTCGAACAGCTCGAGCAGATCCGGCTGCATAAGATGCTGATAGGCAGACAGGTCGATTTGGCCGGGGCGTGTAGGGAAGCTGTTTTCGCGGTCAGCGTTATAGGCCAGATCAAAATGCAGATACGGAGTCACCGTAGCGGTCAGGCCTTCCAGGGAGAGCAGACGATTTGGCTGGACCAGGCAAAATTGCCCCGGATTAAACAAATAAGGCACGTCATCTATCCAGAACCGGCAGGTGCCTTCCTGAATGTAGACGAGCAAATAGTCCAGCAGCCTGCGTTTGGGATAGTTCCAGGGCTTTCGTACGGCAAAATCGCATTCACGAATGTAAGGAACGATCGGACTTAACGCTTGAGGGAACTTCGTGGTGCCGGGTGGTAATGACATGGAGGAAAGGCTCCCTTCTGCTGGGGAATTGAGACAGGACCAGCTTTCATTGTAGCCGCAAAGGGAGGAGAAATCCAGTTGTTTTTGACAATCATCTAGTGAGCTTTGACAAAGATTGTTATCGCTCTCACCGCTATAATCATAATAGAAATCGACAAAATGAGGTGTTGAGAGATGAGCAATCAAGAAAAGTTGTCTGAACGCGTATTACCGGAGATGGCAGACCCTTACGCACTGTCGTCGGAGCAATTGGCCACCTATCAGCAGGACGGACACATTGTGCTGCGCGGTGTAGCAAGCCCGACAGAGATTGAGATGTATGAGCCGATTATTTCACGGTGGGTGCAGGAGCTGAACAATCAGGACAAACCGCTGGATCAGCGTGACACGTATGGGAAAGCGTTCATTCAGATTTCGAATTTGTGGGAAAAAAGCGAGGAGATCCGCCGCTTTGCATTTGCGAAGCGCTTTGCTCGCATCGCCGCGGAATTAATGGGCGTGGATGGTGTGCGCATGTATCACGATCAGGCGCTGTACAAAGAGCCGCAAGGCGGGCACACACCGTGGCATCAGGATCAGATCTATTGGCCGCTCGATACAAACAAAACGATCACGATGTGGATGCCGCTGGTGCCGATTCCGGAGGAAGTCGGCTCGATGACCTTCGCCTCGGAGTCGCAACTCATGGGCTATATCAACAAGATGGTCATCTCGGATGAGTCCCACCGTACGCTCACCGGCTATATTGAGGGCAAAGGCTTAGCAACGGTGTCGCACGGCGCCATGGCTGCCGGAGATGCGACGTTCCACGCCGGCTGGACGCTGCACAGCGCGCCGGGCAACCCGACGGATGCAATGCGCAAGGTGATGACCGTCATTTATTTTGCCGACGGGACGAAAGTCGCAGAGCCGGACAGCCGGGCGCGCGAAAATGATTTGAACAGCTGGCTGCCTGGCCTGAAGCCAGGGGACTTGGCCGCTTCGCCGCGGAACCCGCTGTTGTACAGCCGGGTGGAGGGGTAAGCTGCAGCATGGAAGGATATACTTCCTCAAAGAATAATGAACAAAATTTCCGGACAACTGCTATTGTCCGGAATTTTGTCTCTCCCACCTTTTTTCTTGTAACCATTGATAGAACCAGATTGCAACCGTCAACCAACAACTGCTTGCCAGGAAACCTCCAAGAACATCTGTCGGATAGTGGACACCGAGATAAACGCGGCTGACACCAATGAGCAGAACCATCAAGCTACTTAGCACAACTAGCGTGATGCGGCCTGAACTCGTCTTGATATGGCGCCAAAGTAAAAATGCCAATACGCCATACAAACTGAATGCTGTCATAGAATGTCCACTTGGATAACTGAAGCCATTTGCCTCAATGATGCGGTGAATCATGGGTCTGGATCTATGGTAGGCTATTTTAAGCACAGTGTTAATTAGAGCCGATCCAATCACAACGGCAATTAGTAAGGTCAACTCCATTCGGTGATGGAGCACTATAAATAGAAATAAAATCGCAAGTATCGTGATAATGCCTACGGGAATGCCGCCACCTATAAACGTGAACACCTTCATAATACAGGTGATCGTTGGTGACTCGTACCCTTGTATGGACTTTATAATCGCTTCATCGAAATCGGTGAGTTGTTTGTCAGATATTAAAACTCCGATTAAGCCAAATCCTATTGCACAAACCATGCTTAAAGCTAGTGCAAATGCAAGTCGAAATTTAATTTTCATGGACTGGGAGATTCCTTCTCCTGTAGGAGTTTTGTTGAGCACTGCATCCTTCAAGCCTTGGAAAGTCAAGGGTTTGAGGGATTTTTTTCATGAGAATAATCTTCTTTGACGAACTAAAAGTTTAAAGACTGCTAGGCTAAGTAAAACACCATTTGCAGTCGCAACCTTCATGAGAGTAGGATGAGAAACAGAACTGACAGGAGTAGTGTAACCAGGCGATGTACAAACTAATCAGATCTGATATTCATTGCAAAATGAAAGCACCTCAAATTATATATCACTTGGAATGGTAGAAAACGTGCTATAAAAAGTCGCTTATGAGCCTGTTCGTTCAAGTAGGAAAATAATATATTTAAGTTATAAATCACTATGATTGACAAGGGGGACCTTACAATATATAGTATTGGCACAAGTTTACTTCGGGGGAGGTTTCATATGAGGGTCCTTCAATCGCTTCGGTCACGGAAATACTTGCAGCGGATTGTGCTGAGCTTCATGTTGGTTGTCGTTCTCCTAGTGGTGACGTCGGTCATCCTTTATTTCAATGCCCAAAGCAAAGTAATCAGTATGCAGAATGATGCGGATCGCAAACTGCTGACCCAGATCAATTACAATATTGAGAACATGAATGGCATCGTCAAGGATTTGGCCATTTCTTTATTTAACGAGGATGATATGATCGCATTGAAATCCGGCACTGATTTCGAGCAGAGTATCCTGAAGCTGGATAAACTGAACCGGCTTGTGGCGACATCCCCATATCTCCATTCCATTGTCTTTTATAACGCCAAGCAAGGACGCTATTATTCCTCCCTTAATCATGATCTTGATAACAATCAGTTATATGACGCCATTAGCCATTATGTGGGGTCACATGCAACGGTGCCCAAGCTGCAATTGATTCCTATGGAGCTGGATGGAAAGGAGGAGAGCTTTGATGTATTTTCCTTTTTTGTCTACGATGGCCCTTCCGTTAACTCGGTAAGTGGGAATTTTCTGGTTCTCAATATTAAGCCGACTTGGATGCTGCACAATCTGGAAGCGCTTAATGCTCTGGCGGAGCGGGAGAATGATGTTATCTTTGTAACCGACAGTGAAGGCAAGGTGCTAATATCCAATGACCGTATGCTCCCCAAACAGATGGATATCAAGAATTCCCTGCTTCAGCGCATTACCTCCTCAGGCAAAATGCTGGATAATTTCACCTATAGCCATGAAGACAAAAAATACAAGGTGACTTATCTCACCCGTGGCATGAATGACTGGCAGATTATAAGCCTCCAGGATTACGACAGGATGATGAGCAACGTCCGGCAGTTGAAATGGACGGCGGCTGCAGTCACGTTTTCTGTAGTATTGATGACAGTGCTGATCTCGATCTATTTTTCCATCCGGCTCTACCGTCCTGTAGGCCATCTGTTGACACTGATCAGACGCGATGGGTTTCAGGAAACGAACCAGACCCGGGACGAGCTGTCTGTTATTGCCTCTAGTTATTCGGAGATTATGGACAAGCTGAAGGATCTCGAGAAGGACCAGGCAGTCCAAATCAACATCGCCAAGGTATACCAACTGCGGAGCCTGATCACGGCGAGCTTAAGTATATCCGAGCAGGAATTCCTACAAAGCAGAGAGCAGTACGACATCGATATCGAACCGCAAGGAAATCTGGTTGTGGCCCTGGTGCGGATCGACAACCTGCGCGATGTCTCCAGCCGAACTGCTGACGCGGCTTTGTCGCTGCTTTATTTTGCCATTTCGAATATCGGGCAGGAGCTGCTGCGCCGCCGCTATGGCTGTGAAGCCGCTGATATGAAAAGCGACCATCTTGTTTTTGTAATCAGTAAGAGCGGGGAGATGGAGCATGGCGGGCTGCATGAGGTGTTCCGGGAGATGCAGGTGACCATCCGCAATTACTACCACATTACTTTTTCCGTTACACTGAGCAGCGTCTTTGACTCTTACCGGGACATCACGGCCCATTATTCACAGGATCTCCGACATGCCAATTACCGGATGATATTAGGTAAGCAGGCAATTATTGATCCCGATAAGGTGAAAAATAACGAAGCGTGCGGGCAATTTCACATCCCTCAGGAGCTGGAACGCCAACTGACAGAAGGTATAAAAAGCGGGGACAGGGAAAGCATTAACGATGTTGTGCTGAGGTGGATGGAGCTTGTCCGCACGTTCAGCTTTGAGAATATGTTTTCCGCGCTGCTGCATATGGTGGTGACGCTTAACAATACGCTCAGTGAAATGAACCATAACAAGCTTAATCCGGTTTCGGTCAATTTGCAGGCCATCAACCAGCGCATCCTGGAAAAGGAAACCCTGGAGGAAATCCATGAAGTGCTGATGGATGCCATCGGTGAAGTGTTCGATAAGCGTCAAAGCGGACGCGACGAGAAATCACGGCTGATCGCCGATACGATCAAAGAGATTGTGGAGAAGCACTATTCCGACCCGGACCTGAACGTGCAGAAGATTGCAGACATGCTGCGGATGAGTCATACGTATCTTGGGCAGGTTTTCAAGGAGCAGGAAGGTGCAACCGTGGTGGATTTCATCAATCGGACCCGACTGGCCCAGGCGAAAATCTATCTGGAGTACCAGGATTTGACCGTGACGGAAATCATGGAGAAAGTGGGCTTCGGTAATGAAAGCTATTTTTACCGGCTGTTCAAGCGGCAGTACGGTACCACTCCCAAGGAGTACAGGCTGAAATCGGCCATCAATCGTAATTCCTGAAGCAACTGCTATTCTCATATACTGAATCTATACCCCGCACAAAAACTCTGTACAATCCCAGCCTTCCGTTCTTAGAGCGGAAGGCTTTTTGCATGTCAGCTTCAGCAAAATGGCATATGTACAGGTGATTTTACAGGAATCTTGCGTATGTACAGTAGCGTTACACCCGCCCTTCCCCTATTGTTAGACCTGCAAGGCGGTAGCAAGCATATCGGACAGGAGGAGCTAATTAATGCTGAGTAAAGAGAATTCCGCTATGAGCGGGGAAACGAGCCAAGCCGCTTTATCCGGAGAACTCAGCCGGAAGCCCAAAGCTAAATCCTTTGTAGGAAGAGAACTGCATCATTTCTGGAGAAACCGGGAGCTGTTTCTTTTATCCCTACCGGGTGTCGTGTACAAACTGATTTTCGCGTACCTTCCTATGGTCGGGTTAATCATCGCTTTCAAAAAATACAGGTACGATAAGGGGATATTCGGAAGCGATTGGGCGGGACTGGATAATTTCAAATACTTGTTCACCGGGGACGCAGCCTGGCGCATCACCCGCAACACGGTCCTGTACAATGCAGCTTATATGGTATTGACGACCTGTATCGCGCTCCTATTTGCCGTTTTGTTGAATGAAATCCGAGCCAAATGGACGAAGTTCTATCAAACTTCGCTGTTTTTGCCTCATTTTCTCTCGTGGGTGCTGGTCGGATATATCGCATATGCCTTCCTGAACCATTCTGAAGGCTTTCTGAACGGGATGCTAGCTTCCTTCGGGCTCAATCCGATCAGTTGGTACCAAAAACCGGGAGTCTGGCCCTTTATTCTGGTCATCTTTCATATTTGGAAAGCAGTGGGCTTCTCCACGCTGATTTATTTTGCGGGAATTATGGGAATTAACAGCGAGTATTACGAAGCCGCAAAGATTGACGGCGCAACCAAAAGACAGATGGCTGTAAGCATTACCATTCCTCTCTTGGCACCGCTGGTCATCATCATGCTGATCCTGTCCATTGGCGGCATGTTCCGTGGAGATTTCGGTCTGCACTATTTCATTCCGAATAATTCCGGCTTCATCTATGGGACCACGGATGTCATCGACACTTATGTCTACCGTTCGCTTCGCGAGTTGGGCAACGTAGGGATGTCCGCCGCCACTGGATTGTACCAGTCGGTTGTGGGCCTGGTGCTGGTGCTTCTCGCTAACGGCATTGTCAAAAAAATCAACCCGGATCACTCTTTATGGTAAGTGTACTGAAAGGAGGTATTGTATGAAAACCAAATTCGAACCGTATCAGGGTCTTATACATCTGGTGTTTGTCATCATTTCTGTCTTGATGGTGCTGCCCTTTGCGTTGGTTGTCATTATTTCCGTGACGAGTGAGGCGAGTATTCTCAAGAACGGTTATCAGTTTATCCCGGAGGCTCTTAGCCTGGATGCGTACCGATATGTTCTCGAGACGCCGGAAATTATCCTTCAGGCCTACGGCATCACGGCTTTCATCACAGTAGTCGGCACCTTGGCCGGTTTATTCGTGACAGCAATGACTGCTTATGTTATCTCCAGGAGAGATTACCGGTACAACCGGGTAACCACCTTTTATGTCTTTTTCACGATGTTGTTCAGCGGCGGTCTTGTTCCGGTCTACATTCTTATCACGCAGTATCTGCATATGAAGGATACACTGTTTGCCCTGATCCTTCCGGTGCTGCTTTCACCCTTTAATATCATGGTCATGAAAGGTTTCATGTCCAAGATTCCGCAGGAGATTATTGAATCTGCCAAAATGGACGGTGCCAAGGAATTCCGGATTTTCTTCACGATCATCATTCCGCTATCCAAGCCGGCTTTGGCTACGATGGGTCTGCTCATTTCGTTCACCTATTGGAATGAATGGTTCAATGCGATGCTGTATATCGACAATCAGAAGCTCGTTCCGCTGCAACTCCTCCTGGTCCGGATTTTGAACAGTATGGAGTACCTGACAACCAATTCGGAGTTCTCCAGTCAGATGGGGATCAACCTGTCGGAATTCCCGAATAACTCCGCCCGGATGGCGATTGCGGTTCTGGCCGGGGGGCCTATGCTGGTGATCTTCCCGTTTTTCCAAAGATTTTTTGTAAAAGGCTTAACGGTTGGCTCCCTTAAGGGTTAACATAGAACATAACGAGAATTTCAGGAGGTCATGTAGAATGAAAAGATGGATGAAGACATCACTGGCACTATCGCTAGTCGCCACGGTACTCGCCGGTTGCGGGAAAGACGATGGCGGATCAACCGCTGCAGGAAGCGCGTCACCTGCGGGGAGTGCGTCGCCAGCGGGGACAGCAACCCAAAAGCTGTCTCCGGTCGAGCTCACTTGGTATTACCCGTTGTCCCAGATGCAGCCTGATCAACAGACGATAGAGCAGGAAGTCAACAAGATCACCAAGGAAAAACTGAATGCGACAGTAAAGCTGATGCCGGTACCGATCAGCGACTATCCACAGAAAATGAACACCATTCTGGCGGCAGGCGAGAAGTTCGATATTCTCTGGACCGGCTATCTGCTTAAGCAGGAGGAACTGGTACGGAAGGGCGCCATTCAACCCCTGGATGATTTGCTGGCGAAGAACGCGCCTAACTTGAAGAAGGACGTACCGCAAGTCATGTGGGACGGATTGAGCAACGATGGCAAAATTTACGGTATCCCCAACCAGCAGATTAACGGAAACCGCCTTGGCTTCCTCATTCAAAAGCGCTATGCGGACAAATACAAGCTGGATACGGCCTCCATCAAAAAGATTACAGATATCGAGCCGTTCCTGGAGCAGATCAAGCAAAACGAGAAGGATGTCATTCCGTTCGGCAGTACATTCAGCAGCGCGGTGACCGGCTTGAACAGCGACATGTTCTGGGTCCTGCCGGGGCTCGATGACCACTTCTATATCAAAACGGGAGATACCAGCTACAAGCTCTACCGGTACCCCCAAGAGGATCTGGACAATTTCAGACTGGCCAGCAAATGGTACAAGGCCGGTTATATCTTTAAAGATGCGGCAACGGCGAAGATGGCCGATTACGAGACAAAGGGACAAATGGCCGTTCAATTCAACAATGTCCTGAAGCCAGGCGTTGAGGCAGAAGCGAAGGCGAAAAACGGAGGCAATGATATCATTACCATTCCGGTAACCGATTGGTTCTCCAACGGCTATTCCGCCACCACCAACCAGGCGATCAGCCGGACGTCCCAGAATCCGGACCGGGCTATGATGCTGCTCGATCTGGTCAATTCCGACAAGACGCTGTACAACCTGATCTGCAATGGCATAGAGGGTGTCCACTACGACAAGATATCCGACAATGTAGTGAAGGCGAAGGCGGATTCCCGCTACAAGCCTAATATGGACTGGGTATTCGGCAGCGTGTTCAATTCCTATCTGAAGGAAGGCCAACCAGCCAACATCTGGGAGGAAACCAAGAAGATCAACGCGACCAAGAACGTCAACCCGATCGGCGACTTTAAATTCAATTCCGAGCCGGTCATCACGGAAATCGCCAATCTGAACGCGGTATGGGGCGAATATAAGAAGGGTCTTACGACAGGTACCCTGGATTTTGACGCAACATGGCCGGCCATGTACGACAGACTGAAGAAAGCGGGCGAAGACAAGTACGTGGCAGAGGTTACCAAGCAGTTTAACGAGTACCTGAAGAAAAAGGGACTGGTGAAGTAAGCGGTTATGCAGAGGGGGATGGCAGCCGTTTAGGAAAGGATAACAATCATCGGGTTTAAGGAGAGCTGCAGGTTCAGTCATCAAACGGAAACGGATGGCCGGCCTGCAGTTTTTCCATGCCATATTTGAATGGAGGAATGTAAAGAATGTGGAGAAGGAAGGTTATCGTCTTTTTGCTTATTGCATTGCTGCTGAGCGGCATCCCCGTTGGGGGCGTACAGGCGGAGGAGGCTGCTGCTCCCGGTGCCGTCTTGTATGTGTCGAATGATGGAAGCGATTCCAATTCTGGTACACTGGCATCACCTTTCCAAACTTTGGAAAAGGCGAGGGATGCGATCCGTCAGCTGAAGCAAGATTCAGGCCTGCCGGACGGTGGCGTTACGGTTTATCTTCGTGGCGGGATCTATAGCCGGCTATCCAGCTTCCAGCTAGGGGAGCAAGATTCCGGTACGGCGGATAAGCCGATCACCTACAAGGCGTATCCGGGTGAAAGTGTACGGTTGAACGGAGGTCTGGAGCTAGAGAAGAACTGGTTCACCCCTGTGACGGACACTGCGGTTCTGAACCGGATCATCAGCACGGATGCTCGAACCAAGGTGCTGCAGGCGGATCTGAGCGGGCATGGCATCACCGATTACGGCGTCATGAGCCGGCACGGTTATTACCTGGCCAATGATGTCAGCGAAGTTCCTCCGATGGAGCTGTATATCGACGGGCAAGGCATGACGTTGGCCCGTTGGCCCAACAACGGAACTGTCCAGATGGGCGACATTCTTGATCCGGGCCCGACCCGCAAGGATGCCGACCTGCAGACCCGGGGAGGTACCTTCAAGTACCCTTATGAACGTCCAGATTTGTGGACACAGGCGGACGATATTTGGCTGGATGGGATTTTCGGCTACAGCTGGGAATGGTCCTACAACAAAGTTGCCTCCATCGATACGGCTAACAAAACCATCACCTTGGCCTATGGGGAAATGAGTGGCCTGTTCAAAAACTGGTACCCGGATTTCCACTTCGCCCAGAACCTGCTGGAAGAAATCGATATGCCGGGGGAATATTATATCGACAGGAGTCAGGGCAAGCTTTATTTCATGCCAACGGCTGCCTTTGAAGGCGATAATCCCGAAATTACCGTCTCCATGCTGAAAACTCCACTTATCAATACGGTCAATACGTCGTTTGTGAACTTTGAGGACTTGATCCTGGAGAACGGCCGGGATTCGGCGGCAGTGATCATGGGCGGCGACCATGTGCAAATTGTGAATAGTGAAATCCGCAATTTCACCAATGGTGGCGTACGGATCAATGCTCCAAGCCGTTGGTTGTACAACGACTTCGCCAAGGCGGACGGCGTAAACCATGCTGTCATCTCCACCCATATCCACCATATCGGGGGAACGGCCGTCATCCTGAACGGCGGCGACAAGACGACGCTTGTTCCAGGCAACAATGCTGTGGTGAACAGCCACATTCATGATTTCGCCTATTACCACAAGGCTTATAACCCGGCTGTGATTCTGACGGGGGTGGGGAACCGGGTCTCGCACAGCGAGATTCATGATGCCCCTCATCCCGGTATCCTGATTTTTGGCAACGATCATCTGGTGGAATACAACAATATCTATGATGTCTGCAAAACTTTCTCGGATCTCGGCGCCATCTATATGAATCTGGGCGCATCGCCGCAGGAGCGGGGTTCTGTGATCCGGAGGAACTATTTCCATAACATCGGGGAAGGCAAAGCTGGGGTACAGGGGATATACCCCGACAACTTCACTATGGGAATCACGATTGAAGAGAATGTCTTCTATCGGATGGGCAACTCCGCGGTTCTGAATAACGGCGGCTCCCATATCAGTACCCGCAACAATCTGTTTATCGATGCTAAGGTTCCTTACGAATTTGCGGATCTTTACCTGGGAGACGGTCCGGATCAACAGATCAACAAGAACTATATGGGTCCGTGGCATGATTTGTTCGAGAAAAACAACAACTTTGAAGGCACGCCGCATATGGAGAAATACCCGGAGTTGGCGGACTTCTTTACGGAAAACCGCTATTATCCGGATACCAACACGTTCCAGAATAATGTGGTCTACAACCCGACGAAGACGAGAAATACCAGCACAAATGCGCAAGGGGCGCTTGATCCCCGCAATCTGATGCAGTATGCGAACAACTGGGTGACGGACCGGGATCCGGGTTTCGTGAACCTGGCGGGCGGCGATTTGAATCTGAAGCCCGATGCGGAAGTATTTCAACAAATTCCGGGATTCCCGAATATTCCGTTCAGCGAGATGGGAACCTCAGGGAAGGTAGGTCCATTACTGGCGGCCGACCTGATCCCCGTGCAGGACGTCAAGCTGTATGAGGATGCCGTGGCCATAGGAATCGGGAAATCGTATTCCCTTTATTATGCTGTTCTTCCTTGGAACGCAACTAATCCGGCTATCCAGTTTACCTCCAGCAATCCCGATATCGTGAAGGTGGATGCGAGCGGTAAGCTGAAGGGGGTTAATCTGGGAGAAGCAGTGGTTACTGCAGTTTCTGCAGACAACCCATTGTTGAAGGATGAGATCCATGTCACGGTTGAAGTCGGCGACGGAATCATGGAGTATACGGATTTCGAGAGCGGCCGGAACGGATGGCCGAGCGATGCTAACCGAAGCATCCTGGACATGGGCGACGGCAACCATATGTATAAGCTGTTGATGGGCGCAACGACGCTAAATGAGAGCGATTTCAGCAATTATGAGCTGAGCTTCAAGATGAAGACACCGCCGGTTATTCCGGAGACAGCTACGTTTTACGTCTTCGACCGGCAGAACAAGACCGGCAGCGGAGGCCGCATTGGGTACCGGAAGATTGCAGACGGCACCTCCTCCTGGATTCTCTATAACGGAGCCTGGGCGACCGTCAAAGAGAATAAGCTCGCTACCCAGGACTTGCAGGCGGATACGGTTTATAATTTCAAGATCATCGTCAAGGGAGCGGAAATCAGCGTTTATGTCGACGACAAGCTCAAGCTGAAGGCTACCGACACGACGCATAATGCTTCGGGCCAAGTCGGATTCTATGCCGGCGGCTTCAACCATCTGCTGTTCGACGATATCAAGTTCTCGGTTCCTGGCAAGGACGTTACCGGTTTAGTGTTCGATAAGAGCAGCTACAACATGGTGATGGGCGAAGAACTGCCGCTTGTGGTGGGCTACGATCCATCGGATACCGCCGACCGTGCAGTCATCTGGCACTCCTCTAATCCGGAGATTGCTACTGTTGATGAAAATGGCGTAGTATCCGCTCTGGCCCAGGGGGAGACGGTGATCACCGCAACCTCGGCTGTCAACCCAGCCGCCACCGCTTCTACCACAATCAACGTATCGGACATTATGCTCTCCACGAATTTCGATTCGGGCGCCAACGGTTGGCCGGTGGATCCGAACCGCAGCATCGTGACGGTGAACGGCAACAAGATGTACAGGATTGTCAAAGGTGCGAATGCGCTTCATCCGAAGCTGTTCCAGAACTATGATCTGACCTTCAAGCTGAAAACGCCGGCTGTGATTCCGGATCTGGGAACATTCTACGTGTACGATCGCCAGGTATCCGGCAAGTCGGGCATCATCGGATACAAGAAATTTGCCGACGGCACCTCGAAGTGGCTGATCTATAACAAGGATTTTGTGGAGATGAAAACGAACGTCCTGCCTTATCAGGATCTGCAGCCGAATACGGAGTATCAAATTCACATCATTGCCGACGGCACGAATATTCGCGTGTTTGTGAATGGCGAGCTGCGGCTGGAAGGCTCCAATCCGACCTCCAATCCATCAGGAACGATCGGCTTCTACGTAGGCGGCTTCAGCGAAATGTGGTTCGACGATGTGGTGGTATCGATTGTCAAAGTACCTGTAACGGCCCTTCAAGCGAATCCGGCAAGCCTTACATTAGAGCCGGGCGCGAGCGGGCAAATCGAGGTGACAGTCGCGCCGGCGGACGCGACCAATCGCAGGGTCCGCTGGAGCACCAGCAATCCGGCCGTGGCCACGGTTACGGACACCGGGCTGGTCACCGCTGTTGCATCGGGCACGGCGGTCATAACGGTCGTTTCTCTGGATGATGAAACAGTGAAAACGGAGATTCCGGTTTCGGTTGTTGCGCCGGAATATCCCATTTTCAACCTGGATGAGCATCTGAACGACCGAGAGCACTGGACGGCGTCGGAATCGGTGTCTTTCGGCGACGGCACAGTCAAGATGAAGAGCAACGGCGTATATGGCTACAATGGTGCGAAGTTTGGCAGCGGATTGATCCGGTTTAAAGCCAAAATCGACGAATATGGACCTCTAAGCGGGTGGTATGGTTTTGCGATACGCTCCGAAAGGACCGGTGATCCTGCTTGGGTGGGGTCCAACACAGGCTACCTGGTGGTTATCAAGGAAAATCAGATTGAGTTGCAATCCTGGAAGCCGGGGCAGAAGATGCTGGAAATCTTGCCGAATACCGCACTGCTGCCAAATGGGGAATATAATATTGAAATCGGGGCGATTCAGACCCCGGCAGGCGTACGTTTTATTATGAATGTGGATGGGAATCCGGTACTGAACTATCTGGATAACGACGGGAACACCCGGATCGCTGCAGAAGGGTATCTCAATGTCTACAGCTATAATAACGGAGACAACCTTATTGAACTGAAGCCAGTGCAGGGACAAGGGAATGTACTCGAGTCGATCCGTCTGGATGCGGAGCAGATCAGCTTGGCCGTAGGCGAAAGCCGGCTCGCAGTGACCCAGGCTGTCTACGCCGATCAATCCGTCACCCAGGTGACTTACGGGGTAACGTATACGACGGATCATCCGGAAATCGCCGTGGTGAATGAATCGGGGATCCTAACAGCTGTATCGGCAGGAACCACCAAACTGACGGCGGAATATCAGGGCAAGAGGGCTGAAGCCATTGTAATCGTCACACAGGGCCAGGAGCCTGGTGATGTGGTGCCTCCCGCTTGGACTGCAGGTAAGTTGATCGTAATGGACAAAGACACCACCTCTGTGTCGCTGGCCTGGTCCGGCGCATCCGATCATACGGGGGTGGCGAAGTACAGGATTTACAAGGACGGCCAAGAGGTTGCGACTTTAGCCGGAACGGCATATACCGTGGACGGATTGTCGCCGGATACGGCCTATACCTTCCAGGTGCAAGCGGGCGATGCAGCAGGCAACTGGAGTACGGACGGACCGTTCATCACAGTGAGAACCGCTGGGGTTGCACTTCCGGTATCGGCATCCGGATCACTTACGGGTTCACTGACTGTTTTGGGAGGGAAGGAGTATGAGCTCACTTTCAGCCTGAAGCAGGTGACTGGTGAAATTGTGGGTGAGGATATGACGATCGGGTTCGACCCGGCATTGTTCCAATTTGTCTCCGTGGAGTCTCTCCTACCGAACGTTGCCATTGTCACTCAAAAGGTTAATGCGGACAATGTTCGCTTGATCCTGGCCGGTACGGGCGGCATCGGCGGTGCGGTGACTGCGGACGGCGATGTGCTGAAGCTGAGATTTATCGCGAAATCTCCGTCGCAGGGGCAACAGGCGGAGGGCCAATTTACGGTTCAGCCAAATGCGATCACCAATAGCAAAGGATTGGAATCAGAAGTCGTTACCGCACCACTTTCGGTATCGATCCTGACCATCGAACTCGGCGATTTGAATGGTGACGGCAAGTTTAGCATTGGGGATTTGGGCATTCTGGTCGGCATTTACGGCAAAACCAACGCAGACCCTGAATGGAGTCTGTATGAAGCGGCTGACCTGAACCATGACGGTGAAATCGGCTTGATAGACCTGACAATGATTTCGAATAAAATTATCGGAGAATAAAAGCTCTTATCGAGCACTTCGAGGAAGCGGGCTCGTGAGAAATGCAAAGTGTGTGAATGAAGATGTTCATTCACACGCTTTTTTATGAAGAAAGGAGTTGAATGCATTGGCGAAAAAGATAGGATTATTCGGATTGATGATACTGCTGATGTGTATCGTATTGCCTACTGCCTCATTTGCCGAGGAGGGGCCAAGATTTTCATTGTCGGTTTCGAAAACGGCTCCGGCTGTTGGCGAAGAGACCGAAGTGGAAATTAAGGCGAGTCAGGTCAAGGATATGGTTGCCTTCGAGCTTAATCTGTATTTTAATCCTCAATTGTGGGATATTAGCGCCATTCAATACAGCTCCAGCTTGGCAGGCTTCAGTTCTGTGACACAACAGAACTTGTGGAGCGAAGGGCATTTTCAAGCCGTATATACGAAATTAAGCGGTGCAGCAGGTGAAAATGGAGATGTAACCCTAGGGAAAGTGAAGTTTAAAGCGAAAGCAAAGGGGGCCGATACCGTTACACTCCGGTCTATTTTGGTAGGACAGTTAGGGGAGCCAGAGGACAAATTCACGAAATATACGCCGAATGTCCAAGCCCAAGTTGTCATTCGTGATGGTGGTGCCGGCGGCAATAATAACGGCAACAATGGCAACAATGGGAACAGTGGAAATAACGGAAATAACGGAAATAACGGAAAAGGAAATGGACAGACGGCTTCCGGCTCCCAGCTTCAAATAACAGCTTCCCCTGACCATGATGGAGTGGTTCAGATTAGCGTGGATCCCGGCAATCTTAAGAGCGTCATCGATCAAGTAGCTGGAGATCGCGTCACGATTGCGATTCAATCCGATGCCGAAGCAAAGAAGGTTTACGTAGAAATCCCTATGGAACAGATTCGTTACGCCACTTCCAAAAATGTTCAAATGATTGGCATCGATAGCGGTCTTGCAACGGTCTACCTGAATAAGGATTTATTTGCTCGAGAGGGCTCATCCGCTTCAGTTTTACAGTTTACCGTGTCGCAAGTAGATGCGTCATCTTTGCCGGTAGCTGCTAGCGCAATTGTAGGCAACAATCCGGTATATGATTTCGATCTGAAGCTGGATGGAAGAAGTGTAAGCCAATTTGTCGGAAAAGAAGTGGCGGTAGAGGAGCCTTACACGCTTCAACCAGGGGAAAAGCCGGGCAATATCGTGATTTATTATATCTCTACTAGCGGCCAGCTTGAAGTGGTGAAGAATGCGAAATACGATCCGGCAACGGGGAAAGTAAGCTTTAAACCCAAACATTTCAGTATGTATTTCCCCGTTCACGCAAGCGTTACATTTAACGACTTGTCGGAAGCGGCATGGGCTAAAGAATCAATCGAAGCCCTGGCCGCAAGAAAAGCGGTGAATGGCGTCGGAAACGACAGCTTTCGTCCAAATAGCGATGTAAGTCGCGCAGAGTTTATTACGATGCTGGTCAATCTGTTCGATCTTGCCGACGCAACGGTAAAGAGCTCGCTGTCCGACGTTCATGAACAAGCGTGGTACTATACGCCGATTGCAACTGCTGAAAAATTAGGCATTGTGGAAGGAAAGGGCGACGGGACCTTTGGCGTCGATGATAAGATTACGAGACAAGATATGGCGGTGATGATGTATCGGGCAGCCCGGTCATTAGGCTTTGGACTGAAACCGACGGATCCTGCAAGCCGCTTTAACGATCAAGACGATATTGTGGACTATGCTTCGGAAGCGGTAAACATCATGCAGCAAGCTGGAATTTTGAATGGAATGAGCGAGAGTGTATTTGCGCCTCAAGGCTTCTCCACCAGAGCACAGGCTGCAGCGGTTTTGTATAGAATTTTCGACAAGAATTAATGGAAGCGGGAGAACGATTCTTGGTAGAGGCAGATGATCATTCAGGAGTATAAAGTATTCATCGAGAATAGGAATATACGTTCTTGTTCTGGGTTCCTATCGTGGAGAATCGGTTATGGTGGGAAACGGGAGTCCTTCCGATTTGAATATCAGCTTGTGGACTTAGCTTCAATCTCGCGCGATAGCGGAACGAGAGGACTCTATTGAGCGAGTTATCGCGATTAAGACGAATGAACGGAACGAGGAGGCACTATTTGAGCTCGAAACCGTTCAACTACTGTGAAAAGCTCCAAATAAGGGCTGCTTGTTCCCTTTGGAAGCCAAATCAGCCAATTTTGCTGAGATAGCGTATGGACGTTCCTCTAAGAAGTTACAGGCCTCTCTAACTTTGCACAGCCATCATGCAAAAACGCCGCAAAGACTGTCAAAACGACAGCCTTGCGGCGTTTTATTGATTGGGCGTTACCCGTCACGTCCAAGGGATACTTATTTGATCGGTAGATGCGGGCCCTGCTGGCTCACCCCCACTTCGACCCGTGCGGAGATGGACACCGCGCTGAGCTGAGCTTCGCTTTGATGCCCATGAGGCAGCCGCACCAGCGGCACGTCGTGCCGAACTGGTAGTCGCTGCAGCTCTGGCAGGCGGCCATCCGCTTCTCGTACTCCGCTTCGGTCGCCAACTTCAGGTTCCGCACCCGGAGGGTTTCGCCGAATAGCGTGGCGATTTCCTCCGGTGTGACATGGACGGTTGCGGTGCAGCCTTTGCACGCGGACGCTAACATCTCTTCGTCTCGGTTTATGGAGCGGATCATAGCAAGCTACTCCTTTCCTTAGGCGAGGCGAAGGGTCACGACCGAGCGTGCTGGCAGGGTGACGCGCAGCTCGCCATTTTCAAAACGATACCCTTCGAACGCCGCCAGCTTCACCGCGTCAGGCTCTTCAAACGTGTTATGCGCCTGCATGGTGTCGGAGGTCACGATGGTGCCGCCGACCGACTGTCCAGCGTAGCCGCGAACGTCGCAAGTCACTTCCAGCGCTTCGCTATGATGAAGGTTGCACAAGGAAATGTGAATATGCCCATCTTCATTTACGGAGGCCGAAGCGCTAAGCTGATCGAGGTGCTCTCCGCTCATCGTGTAGGCGGGACTCTCCACTTCAGTCGCCAACAGCTTGGCATCCATATGCACCTTGTACATATCAAAGACATGGTACGTCGGCGTCAGCAGCATGTCGGCGCCTTCCGTCAAGATCACGGCTTGCAGCACGTTGACCACCTGCGCAATGTTCGCCATCCGAACGCGGTCGCTGTGATGATGGAACAGATTCAGGTTAATGCCGGCGATCAGTGCGTCGCGCATCGTGTTCTGCTGATAGAGGAAGCCGGGATTCGTGCCGGGCTCCACATTATACCAAGTGCCCCATTCGTCGACGATGAGGGCAACTTTTTTATCTGGATCGTATTTATCCATAATTTCGGAGTGGCGAACGAGCAGTTCTTCCATTTTGAACGTTTGCTTCAGCGTCTTAAACCAATCCGCTTCCGTAAAGTCGGTCGCAGCGCCTTTATCCTTCCATACTCCGGTTGGCACTGTGTAGTAGTGAAGAGAGAGGCCGTCCATAAACCGCGCGGCTTCGCGCATCAGCACCTCGGTCCAGTTATAGTCGCCGCTGTTGGCACCGCAGGCGATTTTAAACACCCGATTCTCCCCGTAGTTGCGCACATAGCAGGAATACTGTCGGTACAGATCCGCGTAATACTCCGGACGCATGTTGCCGCCGCAGCCCCAGTTCTCGTTCCCTACGCCAAAATAGGTCAGCTTCCACGGCTCTTCACGGCCGTTCTCCCGACGCCAGTTCGCCATTGGCGACTCGCCATCGAACGTGATGTACTCGACCCATTCGGACATTTCCTGGACGGTACCGCTTCCCACATTGCCGGAGATGTACGGCTCCGCACCGATCAATTCACAAAGTCGCAGAAACTCGTGTGTGCCAAAATGATTGTTCTCCACAACGCCGCCCCAGTGCGTGTTGATCATCCGCTTGCGGTTCTCCGCAGGGCCGACGCCGTCTTTCCAGTGATATTCGTCGGCAAAACAGCCGCCGGGCCAGCGAAGGACGGGGATGTTCAGCTTTTTCAAAGCGTCCAGCACGTCGTTGCGCATGCCTTCGGTATTTGGAATCGGGGAATCGTGCCCGACCCAGATGCCTTCATAAATGCAGCGGCCCAGATGCTCGGAGAAATGTCCGTAAATATTTCGGGAAATCGTTTGTTTCGGTGAATCCGCATGAATCGTTAGTTTTGCCATGGGGGATCTACTCCTTTTGGATTGTGGTGGAGACCGACTCGCGATGGATGAGAGCGGCCGTGAGAATCAGTTGCTCGTGCGTGCCGTGGGCTTGCGTGCGGCTGCCCCGGTGAATGACAGAGAGCAGCTCTTCAACGAGATGCTTGGCATCGAGCGAGAACGTTGTGAGTCTCGGTGAAATTTGCGAGGCGAGCGGAATATCGTCGCAGCCGATGATCGAGACGTCGTACGGCACTTTGCGCCCATGCTCGCGCAGCCCTTGCAAACAGCCTGCGGCCATCCAGTCGTTGACGGCAAAAATCGCGTGCGGCAGCTCGCCGGTGAGGAGTTGGTCGGCGGCGCGCCTGCCGCCTTCCCAGTTCATTTTGTCCGTGATGATCTGGACGGGTACTCCTACTTGCTGGGCATAGGCGAGAAAGCCCTGCTTGCGCAGAAGGGAGGAGTCGTACTTGTCCGGCCCGGCCAGCAGCGTGAACGTGCGGTGACCCGCGTCATACAGCGTCTTCGCCGCTTTGCTGCCGATGCGGTAGTCATCGTAGTAAACTTGGACGATGTCCTCGCGATGCGCATACCGCTGAACCGCATACAGCTGTCCGGCTGCAGCCTGCAGCTCATCAATCTTGGCGTCTTCCATTTGGCCGATGACAATGATCGGGCCTTGCACTGCCTTATCCAACGGCCCGTCGGGGTCTACCATCGACAGCCTGATCGCTTGCTTGGCCGCCAAATTCGTAATTTCGACGAGGAAATTGGTGTAGTACGGGTCATTGCCTTTGATGCCCGGCGAGCGCACCAAATAGAGCGTGTCCACATGAACAGCGGGAACGATATACGTGCCTTTGCCCTGGAGTTGAACGAGCAGGCCCTCCTGGACAAGCGTTTGAATCGCTGCGCGCACGCTGACCCGGCTCGCCGCAAAGCTTTCGGACAGATCGCGTTCCGAAGGGATTTTGACGAGCTGGTCGGTTTGCAGCGTGCGGACTTGCTCGCGAAGCTGCTCGGTTAATTTTTCTTTTAAGAGTGGGGATTTCTTCATTCTGGGGTACCGCCATTTCTATTAAGACCAATGTTGAATTTATTTAATACCAATACAATACCACTTGGAGTGTGATTCGTCTATAACGAATACCAAATGTGTGATGTCATAATTACTGAGAAAGTTTTTCATATTAGTGAGGAAAAAATCAATTTCCATTACATTTTAATAAGAAATGCACATTTACTTGCATGCGCCTGCTATGATAAGTTTCTCTGTGAACCCGCTTTTCGGTTGTCGTCACAACTGGAGATATAGGATAAAGATAGCTCGCATTACACCAGAGGGAGGGTCACCATGCGTCTAGCAAAAAGGAACATTACCAAAGCAGCGGGACTGATTTACGTTGTCATTTTTTTCGTCATCATATCGGCAACCGTATGGCTGTCGTATATAAATACGACCAAAAGCTTGAGGCAGGAACTAATCTATTCCAATACGGCGCTGCTGCATCAGGTTATGCAGAAAATGGAGATGATCCTGCGCGAGGTGGATAAGGGAGCATTGAACCTGCTTCAGGAGTCGGAAACCCGAATGTTTATGGACGGCAACTACAACAGCGAACTGGACCGGCTGATGCGGTTCGATAATTTGATTCACAACCTGGAAAACATGGTTAATTCGAATACGCTAATCCATTCCGCCTATTTATACTCGTACGGGCAAAAAAAGTATGTATCCGCTTATACGGCTACAGATGAGGAATCATTTTTTGACAAGAGTTGGAAGGAACAGTTCGACCAATTTGAGGGCTATTACAAATGGCTTGGTGTCCGCACACTCGAGGACAAGTCCACTCAGTTTCCGGTTCAGAAGAAGGTGCTGACGCTCGTGCGCTCGTATCCTTCGGTCACTTCGCCATCCTTCCGCAAGGGAGCGTTAATCGTTAACATAGACGAGGCCATGATTTACGATTCATCCTTGAACGAAGACGTGAGGAGGCTCGGTCAAGCCTTCATAATTGATGAAAGCGGGCAGGTTATTTCCCATTCAGATAAAAGTTTGCTCGGTCAGCATATCGCTGACCGCAGCGAAATTGCGCGGATCATGCAGAGCGGTGGTGAAGGCAACTTTACAAAGACGATAGATGGCGTTCCAAATTTGGTGTTCTATGCATCATTGGGCTACACGGGCTGGAAATATGTCAGCATCATCCCCAGCTTGCAGTTGAACCGGGAGCTGTTAACTGTGCGTAACTGGCTGCTGCTGATCGCACTGTTCATGTTTGTGGCGGCGATCGCGGCTGTATTCTGGGTAAATGCGGTTACTTACCGTCCGTTCGAGCGTTTTGTCCGCTCGATTAACAGGCAATTAAATTCGCGCAACGGCAAGGAACGAAGGGATGAGGAGCTCGGCAATCTGGAGACGGCGAAGGGATTGTTCGACAGTTTTCTGGAAGAGCATGACAGCATGCAGCGGCAGGTGCGGCAGAGCATTCCGGCAATGAAATGGCGCTTAATCTCCGACATGCTGATGGGCTATCGCAATACATATAGGGACGTGAAGCCTTCGCTGGAGTGGTTGGGCATCCGGTTGTATCCGGCACATTATATTGTGATGTCTGCTGAATTCGATCAGAAGACGCGCATATCCGCCAAAGACTTGCCGCTTTATGCGTACGCGCTATCCAATGTGGCCGAGGAGCTGATTAACGCTGAGAGTCAAGGGACGGCGGTAGAAGTGGTTGATGGGCGCGTCGTCATTATTATCAGCTTTGAGGAGGAGGATCCGCATTCCAATATTTTGCGCGCTTTGTCTGTTGCCGATCTGATCAAAGCGTTCGTGGAGGAACAGTTTAATCAGACGGTAACGATTGGCGTTGGGCGGCAGTATAAGGAGCTGGAAGAACTGCATAAGTCGTACCGGGAGGCGAACGAGGCGATGCAGTACCGAATACTGCTCGGCGCCAATAACGTTATTTCGGTAGAAGACATAGAAGATTTCAGCAGCCAGCATGTTTATCGGCTGTTCGACTTGACGGAAGCGGTCCTTGATGCAGTGAAGGCAGCTGATGTGGTTGAAGTGGGCAGACTGCTGGAGATGTTGTTCCAGCAGGCCATGCAGGAAAGCGTGCCTCCGAAGCTGCTGAAGCAGATTTGCATGCAGATGGTGCTCCGCTCGCTGAAGATCGGCTCAGACATTGGACTTAGTACAGGTGTGTTGAACGAAGGAGGCGTTGAGCTTTACGAGAAGGTTGATTGTGCAGAAAATGCAGTGGATATAAAACGGGATATCACCGGTTTTTTCGACAATTTACTTGCACGCATCACAGAGAAGCGGAACAACAGAGGCAGCAACGAGATGGTGGACAATATCCTGAAATATATTGCCAAACATTACGTCCACAGCGATTTGTCGCTTAATCTGATTGCCGACACGTTCCAATTAAGCGTTCCGTACTTAAGTAAAATCTTCAAGGATTACACCGAGAGAAATTTTACAGATTATTTGATCCAACTGAGAATTACGAAGGCCAAGCAGTTGCTTGAGGATGGAAACGATAAAGTCGCAGAAATCGCCGTTAAAATCGGATATTCCAATTCGCACAGCTTTATTCGTATTTTCAAAAAAGTAACCGGCATGACGCCTGGAGAGTACCGGGAACATATAATCCTAAAGCGATCTATGCAAAAGTAGACAATCAATTGAAGCGTTCCCTTGCTTAAGTGCAAGGGAACGCTTTTTGGTCATGATGGTGGGAATGGAGCCATAATAAACGTCCATGATGTTAACAAACGTCAATATCTTTATCTAATGAAAAGGCTACGTTGTGAAGAAGGGGACATTTTCCGAAAGAAACAAACAAAGTAGGATGATAGATGCAAGATATATTGGAATGGGAGGGGGAGATTGGAGTGTCCAGGTTGTTTGATGCTTGTCGGTTTGAACGTCTAACATTTACTTCTAGGGGAGGTCTTGTACGTGGGTAAAAAATGGCTTCATATGTTCATGTCCGTCTGGTTGGCGGTTTCCTTTCTGGCGGCATCGCTTGGAAGCGCTACCACTGTATTTGCTGCCTCGTCCATCAACGTTCTGACTGGAGCAGCCAATCCACTTGAAGGGTTCGGAGCGGCGGTTGGCGGATCAGGGGGAAACAACAAATTTATTGCCGCCGATTTTGACGGTGATGGGTATACGGATTTAGTAAATCGTAACTCGGCGAACACCGGTGTCCAGTATTGGAGAAACAATGGGAACGGGACTTTCACGGAGCTTACAGGCACTGGCAATCCGTTCCGCAACGTGACGCTTGCGGGTACTGCCGCAAACTATTTCAGCGCATTGTACTTGACCGTGGGAGATTTCGACGGGGATGGTGACATTGACGTATTCAACGCCAATCACCGGACTTCAACGGAAACCGCAGCGCCTGCCATGTACCGAAATGACGGAGGCGTCTTTACTGTTCTGCAGGGCTCGGGGACAAACCCGCTCCAAGCCTTTGCAGTGGCGGTCGGAACGAACTCCTCCAAATCAATTGCCGCCGACTTTGATGGTGACGGGGACACGGATCTTGTTAACCGGAATTCGGCAAGCACTGGCGTCCAGTATTGGAGGAACAACGGAAACGGCACATTTACCGAGTTAACTGGCGCCGCCAATCCGCTTGCGGGCGTTACCTTTACGGCAAACGCCGCCTATTTCACGACGTCGTCGCTTGCTGCGGGGGATTTCGACGGGGATGGCGACATGGATATCTTTAATGCGAACCACGGCGGTTCGGCTGCCATGTACCGGAATGACGAGGGAACCTTTACGGTGCTGCAGGGCGCAGCTGTGAATCCGCTCCATGCATTCGGGGGGGCTATCGGTACGCTTGCAGGAAATTTTGTAGCAGGGGATTTCAACGGTGACGGACTCGTCGATCTGGTAAACCGTATTTCTGCCAATACCGGCTTGCAGTTTTGGAATAATAACGGCGACGGCAGCTTCACGGAGCTGACGGGGAACAGCAATCCGTTCCATAACGTGACTTATCCTGGTACGACCGTCAACCATTTCTTTATCGGATTTCTGGGAGTCGGAGATTTCGATGGCGATGGCGACACGGATATTGTCAACGTCAACAGCGGAGGATCGTCGGCGCTTTACCAGCAAAGCGGCTCCCCTTCGGCACCCTCTACGATTGTGGCGTATCCGGTAAGGCCCGGCGCAGCAGCAAGCAGCTCCTATACCCTTACCGTCAACGGACAACCGATATTCGTTGAGAAGTTCGGGGATATCAGCTTCGCCCGTTTTTCTTATTCGGGAACTGCGAACTTGAATGTAACCGCCAATCAAGCGGTAGCTGCCTACGAAATCAGCCCGAAGAATTACCAGATTCAAGGCGTAAACAGCGGGAACAATCTAACGTTCTCCATCACGCAGCCTAGAACACTAGTTGTAACCGTTAACAATTTGGAAAAGCTGCTGTTATTTGCCGATAGCCTGGAAACGGGAGCGCCTGACATTCACGATGCGAACGTCATCAATCTGGCCGATTACATGCCGGCAAACCGCGATCCCGAGGCAGCCGTAACCAGCTATTTCCAGCAAGCGATTGATGCCACGTCAGCGTTGAATAACGGAGCCGGCGGCGTATTATACGTGCCTGATGGCAAGTATATGACCGCTCAACTCAAGCTTAAGAGCAACGTACATTTGTATTTGCAGAGCGGAGCATGGGTCAGAGCAGTGCCGGATTTCAACTCGACCAACTATCCTGTGCAGCAAAGCTCGGACTCCTCCTTCATCTTCATCGGACATGCAGATCATGTCAAAATCAGCGGCAGGGGGATTATCGATGGTAACGGCTATACGGCTCGAACCTTGAATGATAAAGCCAATATCAAGCTCTTGCGAACCGCTGACGCAACGGATCTGCAAGTTCAGGACGTCTACTTCCTCGATTCGGCAAGGTGGACGCTCCATTTGCTGTATGCCCAAGATGTTGTGATGCAAAATATCAAAGTCATCAACGATCTACGAGGCGCTCCCGACCCGGCAAGTCCGGGTGTGCTGATCCCGACAGTGACGAACACGGATGGGATTGATATCGACGCTTCGCAAAATGTTATCGTTGAAGGCGCCTTCATCTATACAGGCGACGACGCGATTTCGCCTAAGGTCACCAATTATATGAACCTGAAAAGACCAACAACGGGACTGACAATCAAGAATAATGTCTTCTGGAGTTTGAAATCCGCTTTTAAAATTGGCGATGAAACGTTGATGGACATTAACGACATTACATTCGAGAATAACGAAATCATCTACTGTGACCGGTTCGCTGCGGTGTGGGCAGGAGATGAAGGCCACATCTCGAACATCAACTTGCTCAATAACCGGGCCGAATTCGTCGGCGGTAATTATAATGAAAGAATTTTTTATTACCGCATCCAATTGCGGACCACAGATTCGAATCCGGGCCTGATAGACGGCGTAACCGTGAAGGACTTCAATTCGCTGAACAGCGCGAAGCAGTCGTCTTCCATAGCGGGCTATGACGCAGCCCATCCGATCACAAACCTGACGTTTGATAACATTGTGATTAACGGCGTACAGGCAGCGGACAAGACGGATTTTCCGTTGGAATTTAAGAATGCGTTCTACGATAACGTGATTTTCCAGCCCTCGGGAAGGGTCTATAGCGGATCGCTGCCCGAAACAGTCATCACCACACCGCAAAATGCTTCATTTACGACCGATACCACGCCGACCGTAAACGGAACGACAGTCGTCGGCAGCACGGTCAGCGTCTTCATCGACAACAATCCGCCGCAAACGGTAATTGCTGATGGAAGTGGAAATTTCAGCTATACACCTTCCGTAGCGCTGGCTGAAGGAGCACACACCGTTAAGGCGAAAGCAATCGATCCTATCGGTAATCCGGTTCAGGAGTCCAGCGTCTTCTCGTTTACGGTTGATCTGACAGCTCCGGCAGCACCGGTTATCAGCAGGCCCGCAAACAGTTCGCACACGTTTAATACGAAGCAGTCCATTAGTGGAACGGCGGAAGCCAAGAGCATCGTAAATGTGTATATCGACAGCGGATCCCCCGGGATGACGACGGCCGATATCAACGGGAACTGGAGTTATACGCCGTCTGAGGAGCTGTCGATTGGCAACCACTCCGTCATAGCAAGTACATCTGATCTTGCTGGCAATGTGAGCCCGTTCTCCAGTGAAACGATGTTCACGGTTGAACTGGCTACACCGATTAAGACCACCTTCGTGGAAGCTGAAGACATGACACTCCTGAACTACGTCATCGACAGTACAACCTATGCGCCAGCTTCCGGAGGCAAGGTGATTAAAGTGTCCGGCACGGGAACAGCTTCGACCCAGCTTGACGAGGTGGACGGTATTTATGATGTGAAGGTGCATTATTTTGACGAAAATGACGGAAAGGCGACCTACAAGCTATATGTAAATGGAACTCAGGTCGACGCTTGGACTGCCGATCAGGATTTGGGCTCCGCTTCAGTTGCAGATGTCACGAAGACGTTCCGACTCGTCTCTGGCCTTACCCTTAAACGAGGAGACATCATTAAGCTGGAAGGCAAATCGGAAGTTTCGGAAGCAGCCAGAGTAGATCGCCTGGAGTTCGTTCTGTTGGCTGAATCGACGATACCCGGCAGCATCTCGGGTACTGTACTGGATAGTCAAGGCGCCCCTTTGGCGGGTGTGCACGTGCAGGCAACCCGCAACGGAATAACGCCTGCAGATGTGTATCAGGCCTTTACGAACAGTCTGGGTATGTATACGCTCACCCATACGCCAACCGGCACGTATACGATTACAATGCATAAGGAGGGCTTTACGGATAACACAGCCACTGGTGTTGCAGTTGCGGATGCAGCTGTTACAGGAGTCAATCTGACTTTGCAACCCGCAGCGCCTCCGCATCTGAACACTGTTCAAGTGAGTGGTAGTATACCGGCTCTTACCGCGGGCGGTACGGGATACGATCTCTCCGGATTGACTGTTACGGGCATGGATCAGTACGGCAACGCCTATTCACTGACAGGCTTAACGGGCACCTGGTCGGTAAAAGCGGGAACAGGATTTGCCTCAATCATGAATGGCGTCTTGACGCCAATTACAGAAGGAACGGGTACAGTGGTCGTCACTGTAGGCGGCAAAGAGAGTAATGAGGAAGCCTTTACTGTGCTGTCTGTTGCAGCCAGTACGCCGAGAGTATTGCAGGTTGACCAGCGCGGATTAACAAGCGGAGCGTATCTGTCCATCGCTGAAGCCATCGCCAGCACGCCGCCGCTAAAGCCTGGAGATATCGTTTCGCTTGTACCGGGCAGCGGTCCTTACCATGAAACGGTTCAGCTGCACGTCTCGGGCATACCTGGGAAACCGATTATTTTCGAAGGCAACGGCGAGACGATCGACGGTTTTACGCCATTCCAATTCACGCGGGAAACGGACGGCAAATGGACCTACATGCTGCCTGCGCCGATTCCAGTCACCACTGCAGGCTCCTCCAGCACTTTCCGTCATTTGATTACGTATAACGGCCAGCGCCTGCTGCTGGATCAAGCGTATGGACAGAACGCCGGGATTTTTACAAGCGATTTTGTCACGTTATCAGCGGACGGTACCAAGCTGATCCTGAATCCAGACAAAGCTTCTCCGTCATCCGGGTGGAAAATCTCCACACTCATGAATGGAGTCGAGATCGTGGACCCGGATGCGTATCAGACCTATCGCAATCTGCACGTAACCGGCGTGCAGAACGACGGTTTCAACGTTCACGGCAGCGGAACCGCACTGCGGTTCGAGAATATCGAGGCGTTTAACAATTTTGACGAAGGATATTCTTCTCATGACAGCACGAATTCTATCGTAGACGGGGGCGAATTCTGGCAGAACGAGAACGGTATCTATAATCAGACAAATAATACGATTGCTTTTACTGCGAATAACGTGAAGATGTATAACAATATCGGCTTCGGATTAGCGACACAAGGCGGAACGAACTCGTTTGCAAACATCCAATCGTGGGATAACGGTATTTCAAACATTCGATTGGGAGGGACGATCAATACCGTCAATGTCGTGACCTATGACAGCAGATGGACACAGCGTCCATGGGTTGGTTATCAGGAAACGCAGGACTACACCTACAATGTGGAGATCAAACCTTATGCTTATTCGGAACGTTCTCCGGTTACGAAAACGGGAACGGCTGTCACCGTTTTGCCGGCTATCCAGTTGCCTCATTTTATGGGGGCGTTTGATGACTGGTGTCATATTTATTTCACTACCGTAGAACAGTCGAACATCAACATTAGCGGGCCTGACGCTGACCCCGACGGAGACGGGCTGACCAATTATGCCGAATACGAGGCAGGTTCGAATCCGAAGCTGACGGATACGCCAGACGTAACGCCACCGGCTGCACCAGACGTGGCATCGCCTGCAAACCAATCGGTTACGAACGATGTGACACCGGCTTACAGTGGAACTGCGGAACCGAACAGTATCGTCACGGTCATCGTAGACGGAGCCGCGGAAGGCACGGTGGCCGCAGATGCAAACGGCTATTGGAGCTATACGCCGGCTGCTGTATTGGCAAACGGGGGACACACGGTCAAAGCTACGGCGAAAGATATGGCAGGCAACATAAGCCAGGAATCCTCGTCCGTGTCATTTACTGTTGATACGACCTACGTCCCGGTGCCGATCCAAACGACGACCGTTGAAGCGGAAGCGATGACGCTGAGCGGATACGCAGTTGAAAGCACGACATATCCATCTGCTTCCGGAGGCAAGGTTATCAAGGTAAGTGGAACGGGGACGGCATCCACCCAACTTGATGGAGAAGACGGCATCTATGATCTGAAGGTGCAGTATTTTGACGAGAACGACGGCGAAGCTGCTTATCGGGCGTTTGTAAACGGCAATCAGGTCGATGCCTGGATCGCCAATCAAGATCTGGGATCCGGCTCGGTGTCGGACAAATCAAGAACGACGCATACGATTTCAGGTGTCCAGCTCAAGCGGTGGGACACCGTGACGATAGAGGGAACGTCCAACGTTTCCGAAAACGCCAGAATCGACAAACTTGATTTTATGTTGATGACTGTATCAAGCATTCCGGGAAGTATTACGGGTACTGTGCGGAACAGTCAGGGCATCGCTTTGCCAGGCGCTTTCGTTCAAGCTTCGCGTGAAGGGGCGCCGGCTCAAGAGCTGTACCGGGCTTACAGCGACAGCCAAGGAGTGTATACGATAACGCATGCACCAGCCGGCACGTATACCGTGACCGCCAGTAAGGCAGGTTATTTGGAACACGCAATGCCTGCTGTCCATGTAGTGAATAGCGGCGCAGTCGGCATCAACCTGATCTTACAGTCCGTCGCTGTGCCGGTTCTGAATTCGGTGCAGATCAGTGGAACGATTCCGACGCTGTTTACCAGTGAAGCGGGATACAATCTTGCCAATCTTACTGTTACTGGTAAGGATCAATTCGGCAACTCCTACGATTTGTCCGGACTTTCAGCGTCATGGGTGATCAAGACGGGGCCTGCCTCTGCGTCGCTTAACGGCACCATCTTGACGCCAGTTGCGTCAGGTGCAGGAACTGTTGCGGTGACCGTGGGTGGTAAGGAGAGTAATCCGCTCGGATTTATGGTTCAAACACCACGGGTGCTGCTGGTCGACCAGCGCGGGCTTACGAGCGGGGCGTACCATTCGATTGCAGAAGCGGTTGCCAGCACTCCGGCGCTCAAGCCGGGCGATATGATTTCCCTTGTGCCAGGCAGCGGACCTTATCACGAAACGATTGTGATGCACGCGTCAGGCATTGCTGGCAAACCGATTATATTCGATGGAAACGGTGAACTGATCAGCGGCTTTACCCCGTTCCAGTTTACCCAAGAGGCAAGCGGTCAGTGGACGTATACGCTGCCTGCGCCAATTGCTTTCACAACGCCGGGGAATTCCAGCACATTCCGGCAGCTGGTGGCGTACAATGGACAGCGCCTTATGCTTGACCAGGCGTACGGGCAGAATGCAGGAATTTTCACAAGCGATTACGCTACGCTGTCATCGGACGGTACCAAGCTGATTCTGAACCCGGATAAAGCTTCTCCAACATCCGGCTGGGAGATCTCGACGCTAACGAACGGATTGGAAATAGTAACGCCAGATTCGTATCAAACCTATCGCAACGTTCGCATTACGGGTGTGCAGAATGACGCCTTCAACATACACGGTACCGGTGTAGAGCTTCGCTTTGAGAATATCGAGGCCTTCAACAATTTTGACGAAGGATTTTCCTCGCACGACAGCACGAGCAGCACCGTGGATGGGGGCGTGTTTTGGGGGAACGAGAACGGTATTTATAATATGGCGAGAGACACCGTCACTTTTACGGCGAACAATGTCATAGTGTATAACAATATTGGATACGGCATAGGGACCCAGATGGGAACCAATTCGTTCACGAACGTCCAGGTTTGGGATAACGGAATCTCGAATATAAAAGTAGGCGGCAGAGTATACACGGACAACGTCGTTACTTATAACGGCAGATGGTCGCAGCGTCCATGGGTGGGCTACCAGGAATCGCAGAATTACAAATATAATCAGCAGATCGTCCCATACGCGTATTCCGAATATGTCAAACCGGACTATCCCATTATCAAAAGCGGTACGCCTCCGACGATACTGCCCACTTCTCAATTGCCCAAGTTTATGGGACCTTTCGATGATTGGCGCCATATCTATTTCACAACTGCCGAGCACAGCAACCTTAGTGTAAGCGGGCCTGATGCGGACCCGGACGGTGACGGTTTAACGAACCATGCGGAATATGAAGCAGGTTTGAACCCGAAGGTGAAAGATCAAGTAGACACAACCGCACCCGCTGCGCCGGTCATAGCATCTCCAGCAAACGGAACGGTGACGAACGATACGTTGCTGACATACAGCGGCACTGCTGAGGCGGGCAGCACGGTGACTGTAATTGTGGATGGCAGCACGGTCGGGACATCAATTGCGGTTGGCGGGGTTTGGAGCTATACGCCGGCCGCAGTGCTTACAGCAGGCTCTCATACGGTGAAGGCGACGGCAAAGGATACAGCAGGCAACATGAGTGAAGAATCCGTGAGCATTGTGTTTACGGTAAGCACAGTTGTAAACCCGGGCGCAAACAACCATAAACCTGTCATTGCACCGATGTCACCGATCATTATCGACGAAGATACTGACTTCACTGGCACCATTCAAGCGAGCGATGCCGACAATGATCCTCTCATGTATACGATCACCCAAAGTCCCTCGAAGGGAGTACTGTCACTTGTAGAAGACACGAATCAGTTCACTTATCAGCCGTATCAAGACGTTAACGGAACCGATGCGTTCACAATCGAAGTGTCCGACGGCATGGAGAAGGAAACCGCACCTGTTGAAGTTACCATTATGCCTGTCAATGATGCGCCGGCAGCCGAGAGTAAAGCCTACAGCACCGATAGCCTGACGCCCATCTTCATTATGCTCACGGCGTTCGATGCTGAGCAAGATCCTCTCACCTATTGGGTAACGACTCAGCCTTCGGCTGGAACCGTGACTGCCACTGTATATGGCGGCAGCCAGGTTCTCTTTACGCCGGATCCGGGTATGGAGGGCATCGCAACCTTTAACTTTGCCGTAAGCGACGGGATGCTTTCATCGAATGCCGGAACAATCTCTGTGCAGGTTGGCCCAGCTGGAGCAGCAGATCTGGAATCGCCTACGACGAATAGTGTGTCTCAGTCACAGTCACAAAGATCCGCACCAGAGGAAAAACCGATGGCTGCTGCAGTTACCATCAAGGAAGGAAGCCAAACCATCACGACGCTTACGTTCAATAGCGACAGTGTGATGGCGCAGTTGACGACAGGAGGGGACAAGGTCGTAACGGTTCTGTTGAACACCTCGTCCGATGTCGTGATTGGCGAATTGACCGGCAAACTGCTGAAAGCTATGGAGCAAAAGAACGCAATCATAGAAATTCAGACGGATAAGGCCATCTATACGCTGCCGGCATCGCAAATCGGAACGGATCGCATCGCGGCGGCATTCGGACCGACGGTTTCGCCAGACGATGTCAAGATCCGTATCCGCATTGCGGACGCAGCTCCGCAGACAACGGATTTGGTTTATGCAGAGGGACTCAACCAGAACCTCGAAATCGTTGTTAAGCCTGTCAACTTCGAGGTTGAAGCAGCAAACGGCAACCATATCGTAAGCATTAGCCAGTTCGACAGTTACGTAGAGCGGACAATTCCGTTACCGGATGGAGTGGATACGAAGAAAGTGATCACTGGCGTCGTTCTTGAGGACAACGGCAATATTGCTCATGTTCCAACAAAGGTGATCGTGAAAGACGGCAGGCTTTTCGCCGTAATCAAGAGTTTGACGAACAGCACATACACCGTAGTTCGGAGCGAACACACCTATACCGACATCATCGGACACTGGAGCCAAGCTGATGTGAGCGACATGAGTTCCCGTCTGATTGTTCAAGGAATCAGTGACGCACTGTTCGTTCCGGATCGTCCGGTGACGCGGGCGGAATTCGCCGCCATTATTGTACGTGCGCTTGGTATGCATGAAGCCAAAGTGGGCAATGCGGGCTCTTTCCGCGACGTTGCCAATGATGCATGGTACGCTGCACCGATAGGAACTTCCGTATCTTATGGTCTCATGGACGGATATGAGAACGGATTGTTTGAACCGGATCGTACGATAACTCGAGCCGAAGCAATGGTCGTTCTGGCTCGGGCGATGAACATCACGAAGCTGAATACCGTCGGTATGTCAGCGGCAGAGGGACGGTTTGTCAACCATTTTATTGATGATGAGGAAGTACCTGAGTGGGCGCGCGAAGCAGCATCAGCGCTGATTCAAACCGGAATTGTACAAGGAAGCGGCGACAAGCTGCAACCGGCAAGCAGCCTGACCCGCGGGGAAACGGCGGCATTGGCAAGAAGGCTGCTGCAGAAAGCTGGGCTAATCGACTAGCTGTCTTAGCGAAGAGGCTGTCCCTTTGTCATTTTCCATGACGCGGGACAGCTTCTTTGTACAGATGGACTTGTAGACCAAGAAACATAACAAACATCCACGATATGAATAAAAGTTCACGCTTCAAAAGCAATGAAACGCCTATGTTATGAAAAATAGAACATTTCCAAGATGAACAGATCAACGTACGATGGATTCATAACCGATAGGACAGTCAAGGAGTGGTATCAATGAGCAAGAAGCTGGTCGCGGCTCATGCAGCGCAGAGGGACATATCCCATTTAAAGCTGAACGGGATATGGAAAAGTATCAAACGGGACAAGTACCTGTACATGATGTTAGTCCCGGTCGTGGCATTCTATCTATTATTTAAATATGCACCGATGTTCGGGGAAATCATCGCCTTCAAGAATTATCGGTTCGCAGATGGAATTTGGGGAAGTGAATGGGTGGGCCTGAAGCACTTTCACAAGCTGTTTTCCAGCCCGGATTTTTTAAATATCCTTAAGAACACTTTGTTGCTGAACGTTTACAATGTCGTATTCGGCTTCCCGGTTCCGATTGTGCTTGCACTGCTTCTCAATGAGCTTCGCGTGGAGTGGTTTAAGCGGCTTGTGCAAAATTTGCTGTACGTACCCCATTTTATCTCTTGGGTAGTGCTTGGAGGCATTGTCATTGCATTGTTGAGCCCCAGCTCAGGCATTGTGAATATTGTGCTCCACAAGGTGTTCGGCATTGAGCCGATCTACTTTTTGGCAAGCAAGTTCTGGTGGCCGATCATGTTCGTATTGTCCGGCATTTGGCATAGTGCGGGGTGGAACACGATTCTGTACATGGCGGCGATTACGGGAATTGATCCTCAGTTGTACGAAGCCGCTCGCATCGATGGTGCAGGACGCCTCCGGCAGATCTGGCACATCACGCTTCCGGGCATCCGGAGCACGATTGCCATTCTGCTAGTCCTGAAGATGGGCTATATGATGGATGTCGGCTTCGAGCAAATATTTATTTTGCAGAATTCCGCTGTGTTTGAGGTCGCGGACGTTATCAGCACCTACGTCTACCGCATGGGTCTGCAAAATGTGCAGTACAGCTATACAACCGCGCTGGGCCTATTCCAATCGGTCATTGGTTTGATTTTGATCGTATCCATGAATCGTGTGGTCAAAATGCTCGGGGAAAAAGGCTTATGGTGAGGAGAAACGGACATGATCGAACAAAAAAGTTTCAGCAATCGGCTATTTAGTGGCGTCAATGCCCTGCTCCTAGGATTCATCGGATTTATCACGTTGTTCCCGTTCCTTAACGTAATCGCTACTTCGCTCAGCAGCAGCCGCGCAATCGTCTCAGGGGAAGTGTTCTTGTGGCCAATTGAGCTGACGCTGGAAGGATTCCGCAATCTGATTGAAGACGGACAATTATTAGTTGGCATGCGCAACACAATTGTCATCACCCTCGTGGGCACGTGCTTCAATCTGATTACAACAATCCTTGCGGCGTATCCGCTGTCCCGCAAACGGCTCCTCGGCCGCAATGGGCTTCTGATGGCGATCACGTTCACGATGGTGTTCAGTGGGGGAATTATCCCCAACTTTATTCTGATTAAGACACTCGGCATCATGAATAGTTATTGGGCGCTCTGGCTGCCGAGCTTAATCAGCACATACAACATGTTTGTTATGAAGTCATTCTATGAAGGATTGCCTGAGGAATTAGAAGAGTCCGCGTCAATTGACGGGGCCAACGATCTTGTTATCCTGGCCCGCATCATTCTTCCGCTGTCCAAACCAATTATTGCTGCGCTTGGTTTGTTCTATGCGGTAAGTTGGTGGAATGCCTACTTTAATGTGCTTATGTACATTACGAGTTCGTCCAAGCTATCGTTGATGATGGTCTTGTATCAAAAAATCAACAACGTAAGCGAAGCTCTGCTAAACACGGGGGGCGGTTCGGAGGGAGCGATTAGTCAAAGTCTGACGCCGGAGGGCATCCGTGCTGCGGCCATTGTAATGGCAACAGCGCCGATTCTGATCGTCTATCCTTTCCTTCAGAAGCATTTTGTAAAAGGCGTTCTGATCGGTTCCGTCAAAGGATGACATTTCCATCTTGATATCGATAAGACACCTTGTCTTATGATATAACAAACAAGTAAAACTTAGGAGGTTACGTTCATGCAGTACCAAAGCAGAAGTAAGTGGTTTGCAGCAGGTCTGACTGTTTTAGTGGGATTAACAGGGGTGCTTTCCGGGTGTGGAGACAAAAAAGAAGCGGCTGATGCCAACAACGTCGACAAAAAAGCTCCGCCTAAGGAAATCAGTGTTTCTATGTTTGACCGGGGCCGCGTCCCGGCGGAGGAAGGAAGCTATGAGGAGAACCGCTGGACCAAATGGATTAATCAAAATTCGGGCTTTAAAGTTAATTGGGTGCCGGTTCCGCGCAGCACTGCCCAGCAAAAACTCAATACGATGGTTGCCGCAAATGAAGCGCCAGATTTGATCTGGGAATACGATCGCAACTATGTTGCTTTACTAGCTTCCCAAGGGGCGCTGCAACCGATTGATTCGTATATCGAGAAATACAGTACGTCTTATAAAAAATATTTGACGGAGCATCCGGATCTTAAGCCGTACGTCATGTTTGATGGAAAAATGTATGCGGTGACGACAAAACGCGGTATTGATACGATCGCTAATCAAGGGATATGGATTCGCAAGGATTGGTTGGACAAACTGGGGCTGCCATTGCCGAAGACCGATGAGGACTTGATGAACGTCGCGAAGGCGTTTGTCGAGAAAGATCCGGACGGCAATGGTAAGAACGATACGGTAGGATTTGCGTTTAATAGCCAGTTCAAGAGTTATCCGGCAGCCATGTACGCTTCCCGGATGGATACGTGGTACGTGGATAACGGTAAGATGCAGCTGGGCCGACTGACAGACCGCTACACAGATGTTCTTACGATTTCCAAGAAAATGTATGACAGCGGTATGGTCGACAAGGAGTACATCACGGATAAGAATTATCAACGTGAGCGCCAGCTGTGGGTGACGGGTAAAGCGGGCATTTACCTTGGTTCGTGGAATCTGGATTCCGAATACAGAGATATGAAACAAAACACGCCGAATGCACAGCCTGTTCCGCTTGAACCGCTGAATACGAAGTACGGCAAGAATGGTTTGCTTCAGGAAGCCCCTGCTTCCATGTTAATCGGATTCAACAAAAATATGAAAGATCCAAAGGCAGCGGTCGAATTCCTCGATTGGATGGTCGACAAGGGCTGGTTTACGCTCAAGTTCGGTATGGAAGGCGAACACTATAAGAAGGTCAATGACAGCGTGCAAGCGATCGATGGCGAGAAGAACAAGAAGGAACTCGATTACGCGTATGAGTACCCGATCGTTAACCAATGGGACCCAAAATCAGAGGATCTGGTCAAGATGGCTGCATCCGATCCCGTTTCTCAGGAATACGCGAAGCTAAAGGCGCTTGGACTGGAAAATGCCATGAAGAGCAAATTCAGAAGAGACATTCCGTATGCACCTTCATTCTCAGAGTTAAGCCAGTTTTTAGCGGAATTTAACCCTAAAGCCGACGAAATCGATAACAAGGTAATTATGGGGGGCCCTCAATATACGCCGGAATGGGGCGCTGCTGAGTTGCAGAAGGAATGGAAACGTCTAAACGGCGAGGCTGTCTGGAAACAAGTGCAGGATTGGTATGACAAAAATAAAGATAGCTTGAAATAACTTCTGTTAAAATTCCGGGTAACCTTTTGTGGTCTCCCGGAATAGAGCTGTCTAAAGGTAAGACTGAGCAGTTATTATTTGGCAAGAAAGGTGCATTGTATCATGAATACCCTGATAGTTGCGACTGAAAAGCATGAATTTAAGCTAATGACTGAAAATGACCATGTGAAACTTGAACTCTCTGCTGAACAGCTCGGGGCGGGAGTAGATTTAATCCGGATTCGCTTCAAGGCTGAAGAGGCTGTGGTACCTCCGCTGCTGACGCTCAGCTTCACCCATCCATCTTGTGACATCCATGCCAGCTGGCATCCATCGATGGATCGCAACAAAAGCTTTCATCCGGACTGGATGAAAGCTTTGCGTTCCAACGCGGCTACATCGGCGCCGGTATATTCGCTGTATAACGTTTCTTCATTTAATCGGTTCACGTTCGCCTTTTCGGACGCATTAAATACGGTTCATTATACCGGTGCCATATGCGAGGAAACGGCGCAATTCCATTGTACGATCCAATTGTTTAAAGAAATGACGGCTCCCCTTGCGGCTTATGAGGCGGAATTGCTGGTGGACACAAGAAATATTCCTTATTATGACAGCCTGCAGGATGTTTCGAACTGGTGGAACGCGATGCCTGCTTACAAAGCTGCATTCGTTCCGGAGGTCGCGCGGAGCCCCATGTACTCGACGTGGTACAATATGCACCAAGAGGTAACGGCGGAGCGCATTGAAAAGGAGTGTCGTCTGGCGCAGTCTCTTGGCATGAAGGCCGTGATCGTGGATGATGGATGGCAAACCGGAGACAACCGAAGAGGCTATGCATACGCCGGAGATTGGGAAGTATTCGATGGTAAATTCCCCGACATGCGGAAGCATGTTGAAGAGGTACACAAGTTGGGGATGAAACTGATTTTGTGGTACTCTGTGCCTTTTGTGGGCAAGCACAGTAAAGCGTGGGATCGGTTTAAAAATCATTTCCTACGGTATAACGAAGGGCAAGGAACAGGCGTATTGGATCCCCGATATCCGGAAGTTCGGGAATATATCATTGGCAAATATGAGCAGGCGGTAAAAGAATGGCAGCTGGATGGCTTCAAACTAGATTTCATTGATGCGTTCTATTCGCCGGAGCTGCACACACCATCAACCGCGCCTGGCCGGGATTATGAATCCATTCCAGAAGCGGTGGATCGGCTATTGACGGATTCGATTGGTCGGTTGCGGGCGGTAAAGCCGGACATTATGGTCGAATTCCGCCAAACCTATATTGGGCCGGCGATGCGCAAATACGGCAATATGCTTCGGGCTTGGGATTGCCCGAACGATAGCATTCAGAACCGGGTACGGACGCTGGATATCCGCTTAATTTGCGGCGATACAGCTGCGCATGCGGACATGATCATGTGGCATGACAAAGATCCCTTAGAGAGCGCGGCGCTGCAGCTAATTAATGCACTGTTTTCAGTACCTCAAATTTCAGTGCTTTTAGAAAAGCTGCCGGAAGATCATCTGCGGATGCTTCAATACTGGCTGACATACTGGTGCGATAATCGTGAAATTTTGCTTGGCGGCAAGTTAGAGCCAATGAATCCGGAACTGCTTTATCCGATCGTGCGTGCCTCAAAGGGCCAAAAGCAAATTGTGGCAGTATATTATGATACTGTCGTTTCTCTGAATCAGGGTGTACAAGACATACATGAATGGAGCATCGTTAACGGACGTATGCGCGAAGGCATCTACATCGAAGTACCGGAGCCGCTTGGTCAAGCATCCGTTGTGCTGCAAGATTGTTGTGGCGAGGTCGTAGCAGAGTATTCGATGAACCTTGACGTCGGAGTGTACAAGCTTCCGGCTCCTCCTGCGGGTTCTGCCTGCTTGTTGCTGATGAAATGAAGCAGCAGGGACTAGTAGGCAAGAGTATCGCGTATCTTAAATAGCAATGCTAATAAAAAAGGTTCTAACTTAGTGAGTTGTCGTCACGAGTTAGCACCTTTTTTATTTTTCCCAGTAAATATAGGAGGCAGAGCGATTATAAATCCAGGTGTTACAAATTTGTTGTTCGGCATGAACCCAAATGGGGTGATATCAACTTAAAACTATCGTCGCAACAAATGACAATTCGGTCTTGAGCCTATATGTGAAGCCCCTTTAGTCACCAATCTGAACAATCAGGGACTATCGACGGCAATTTCGTTAGCCCTTTATGATAAGACTGCAACTTGCAAGTGAAACCAATTGTCATGGGGTTATGAAAGGAAGGACGTTTATGGACACAACAACGAAGGCCCGGGTCAGGATGTCATCGACGGCAAGGTCGTCGACATTCATGAGCAGGCTCGCACGAAATCGATGGCTGTATTTGATGGTACTTCCGGGCTTGCTGTACTTTCTCATTTTTAAGTACTGGCCGATGTATGGCATTTTTATCGCATTTAAAGACTATCAGCCGTTTCTTGGCTTTTGGAACAGCCCGTTTGTAGGACTCAAGCACTTCGAACGATTGTTCAGTGACGATAATTTTCTCGTCCTGTTTCGGAACACCTTGATCCTGGCCAGCTATAACATTCTGTTTTTCTTTCCGTTGCCGATCGTCATCGCACTCATGTTAAATGAGCTGCGGATTGAAGTGATGAAGCGATTCGTTCAAACGCTGATCTATATTCCTCACTTTATGTCCTGGGTGGTTGTTGTGGGGATCGCCTACATTTTTCTCACAACAGAAGGCGGCGTTGTCAATGATGTGCTGGTGCGGCTTGGCGGCGATAAGATTAATTTTCTTGCGAGTAATGAATGGTTTCGAACAATTGTTACTTCAGAAGTGATTTGGAAGGAAACCGGCTGGGGCACAATTATTTTCCTAGCAGCTTTGTCCGGCGTAGATCCACAGCTGTATGAAGCGGCTCACATGGATGGAGCGAACCGCGCCCGCCAATTGTGGCATATTACGTTGCCGGCGATTCGCAGCACCATCATTATTTTGCTCATTCTACGGTTGGGGAGCTTTCTGGATACCGGGTTTGAACAGATCTTCCTCATGCTGAATGCCATGAACCGAGAAGTCGGTGACGTGTTTGACACCTATGTCTACTCGGTAGGGATTAGCCAAGGCCAGTACAGCTTTAGCACCGCCGTGGGGGTATTTAAATCCATTATCGGATTAGTGCTCGTCGTCTCGTCCAACTACTTTGCCAAGAAATTTGGGGAAGAAGGAATTTACTAGAAAGGAAGCTTGTAAGCCATGCCGATTAAACGAAGTTGGGGCAGTCGAATATTCGACGGGATTAATATGACGCTTTTGCTGATCTTCGCGTTGGTGACCGTCCTCCCATTTATTTATGTCATTTCCGGCTCCTTTGCCACACAGAAGGAATTATTAACGAAGGGCTTTATCTTGATTCCAACGGAGTTCAGTTTAGATGCCTACAAGTACATTTTTTCCACGCAGACGTTAGTTAGAAGTTTGCTGGTCACGATTTTTATCACCGTTGCAGGTACATTGATCAATATTTTCTTCACTTGCTTGATGGCGTACCCACTTGCCCGCAAAGATATGGATTTCCGCAAGCCAATCTTGATGATGGTTGTGTTTACGATGCTATTCAGTGGGGGAATGATTCCGACGTTTCTGGTTGTGAAGCAGCTCGGGATGATCAATACGTACTGGTCCCTGTTAATTCCTACTGCGATCAGCGCATTTAACTTGATTATTATTCGCAACTTTTTTCAACAACTGCCAGACGGCTTGGAAGAATCAGCAAAAATTGATGGGTGCAACGATTTAGGCATTTTTCTACGTATTGTTCTTCCATTGTCGATGCCGGCGATCGCAACGTTCTCCTTGTTTTATGCGGTTGGGCATTGGAATACATTCTTTAGTGCAATTCTTTACATCAATGACAATAAAATGTGGCCTATTCAAGTATTGCTCAGACAGATCGTTATTTTAGCATCAGGAGGCATTGGGGACTCAGCTTCAATGGGGGCCGATTATGTCGCACCACCAGAGCAATCTGTAAAAATGGCGGTAATCGTGGTATCAACTCTTCCGATTCTACTGGTTTACCCGTTCTTGCAAAAGCATTTTGCTAAAGGGGTATTGCTTGGTTCGGTAAAAGGGTAAAGATATAATAGGGTTAAATAAAGGGAGGATATTAGAATGAAAAGACGACAAAGTCAATCTTGGGTTAAGACAGGTACATTGCTCGCTGCGGCTACACTGGCTATTACCGCATGTGGGGCGAAAGAGGAAGCTCCTCAAGGAACGAACACTGCAGCGAGTAATCAAGGACCTCTACAATTATCTATGATGCTCCCCTCTTATAGTCCAGAAGTTATGCCGCAAGACAGTTCTGTTTTAAAGGAGCTCGAAGGAAAAACAAATACAAAACTTGCGGTTACTTGGGTGCCTTCTTCATCCTATACGGATAAATTAAGCGCAACAGTTGCGTCTGGAGAACTCCCGAAAACGTTTGTTGCCCTTGAACCTAAAGCATCCTTCATTATTAATGCCTCCCGAACGGGGATGTTTTGGGAAGTGGGCCCATATTTAAAGGATTACCCGAATTTAAGTAAAATGTCTGACATTGTACTGAAGAATATTTCAGTCGATGGAAAAATTTACGGTGTATATCGGGAGCGAGATCTCTCACGTTTTGGATTAATGATGCGCCAAGATTGGCTAACGAATTTAGGCATTCAAGCGCCGAAAAATTTGGATGAGTTGTATAATGTTTTAAAAGCATTTGCAACAGGGGACCCGGATAAAAATGGGAAACAAGATACAATTGGACTTGCAGTGGGCATGCAAGGCGGTGTTATTGCCGGGTTTAAAGATATTCTCGTTTACAACGGGGGGCCGAATGAGTGGGAACTAAAGGATGGAAAGTTGACTCCCGCCCATTTGACGGATGCCTATATGACCACGCTTAAATTCTATAAGAAACTATATGATGAAAAGATCATAAACCAGGATTTTGCGCTGATTCCAGACGGTCGCGCTGTAATGTCCAAAGGTCAGGCTGGACTTTGGATCGATAACATGTTTGATGGAAAAGGAATCGAAGATAATATTAAAAAAATAGATCCTAATGCGAAAATCACTTTGGTAAATCGAATCTCTGGGCCAAAAGGGGAACGAGCTCGAGCTGGAGCGGGGTATCTGGGGATGTACATGATTCCCAAAACGAGTGTCAAGACGGAAGCTGAACTTAAACAAATCCTAACTTACTTTGATCGTATTTCTGAAAAGGATACACAGAATTTAATGAAATATGGCATTGAAGGAAAACAATACACACTTGAAAACGGAGCTTATAAGGCAACTACGGATCCAAAAATAAAGGCAGAAATTAATGATAGCAGCCAGTTTATGGTCATGCAAAACCAAGTTGTTAGTTATGGAACTGAGCTTGAAAAGCTGACTACAAAGTTATTCCAGGATAATGCGACTATCGCGGTAGCGAACCCGGCAGCTCCTTTGATATCAAATACGGAAGTTGAAAAAGGGAAAGAGCTTTCCAAAATCATTGAAGATGCAACTGTGAAATTTATCATGGGGTCTATCGATGAAGCGGGCTGGAAACAGGCAGTTGAAAAATGGACGCAAGCCGGTGGAAGCAAAGTGATTGAGGAAATTAATGCTGAATATGCCAAAAATCAGAAAAAATAGGGCGTTTTCATGGAGGAAAATGAAAGAATGCCAAAGTTACTAATTGATGAACAGCAGATTCGCGCAGTCATCGATCGTGTTGTTGAGCGCACATTCCGGATGGATTTCAGCTGGGACTGGCCTGGGGGCGTGGCGTTTTATGGTGTATGTGAAGCGTATGAGGCAACCGGGAAGAAAGAATACCTTGCTCACTTGCAGGCATGGATCGACGAGCAGATCGAGGAGGGGCTGCCTAAGCTTTCCGTTAATGCCGTCTCGATCGGTCATGCCCTGCTAACCTTATTTCAAGCCACGCAGGATCAGAAATATTTGACGATTGCCATGGAAATGGCGGAGTACCTGCAGAAGGATGCGGTGCGGTTTGCCGATGGCATTTTCCAGCATACCGTCAACTCGGAATCATACAATTTTCCTGAGCAAGCATGGGTAGATACGATGTTTATGGCTGGATATTTCCTGCTCCGGGTCGGCAGTCATCTCGGCCGTCAGGACTACATCGAGGATGGGCTCAGGCAGTATCATGGCCACGAGCGCTTTCTGCAAGATGACAGATCAAATCTTTATTACCACGGCTGGGACCATATCGTACAGTCGAACATGTCCGCTGTCCACTGGGCACGCGGCAATGCATGGGCGGCGCTGACGATGGCCAGAGCGCTTGAGCTTGTTCCCGTCACGCATCCGTCGTTTATGATTATCGATGGCTCGCTTCGGGACCAACTGAGCTCCCTCGTCAGGCTCCAGGACGAATCAGGGCTGTGGCACACGATTGTTGATGATGCCGCCTCGCCGCTCGAAACGTCTGGTTCTGCGGGTATAGCGACGGCTTTATTATCAAGAGGCCGATTGTACAACAAGTATCTGCAGCCATCGATCGAAGGTATTCTGGCTCGTATTACGGAAGACGGAACAGTAACGGGGGTCTCGGCAGGCACTGCCGTCATGGACGATGCAGAAGGGTATCGGAACGTTCCCGACAAACGGATTCAAGGCTGGGGACAAGGACTTGCACTAGCGTTCCTTGCTGCCGTACTGAACGCGCAGAAGGGCTTGTTCGGAAACGCTTGTTGAATTTAAAAATGAAAAGCGTGGGTGATGGAGCTGACAGCTTCCATGAACCCACGCTTTTCTTGTCTATCCTTCATCCCGATATTGTCCAGGCGTCATGCCCTCAAATTTGCGGAAAGAGCGAATAAAGTTGGCAGCGTTATTGTACTGCAATTTCTCGGCAATTTCAGCAACTTTCATATCCGATTCCTTTAACCATTTCTTGGCCATGTCGATGCGATACTGGGTTAGAAATTCGCCGAAGTTAATGCCGGTTTCTTGCCGGAACACACGACTAACATAATGCGGGTGATAATTAATGCGCGCAGAGCAGTTTTCCAACGTTAGATCGGAATCGAATTCGCGCTTAATCATATCGATAATTGCATCTGAAATCTGCTTGAATTGGGAGTCGCGGCGACTGCTGAGCGCTTGGATATAAGGCAAGACGAACGTGCCCATAAACCATTGCTCCATCTCTTGCACGTTACGCAGCTTGAACAGCGACTGGATTAACGCGGCTTCATCGTTGGCAGAATGTTCTAGACTCACAGACAATTCTTGCCCGAATCGAAGCAGATCTACCAGCAGTCTGAGTAAGGATAGATGGTAGTCTTGATGCTGATTCGGCGGCTCGAACAGCGCACCAATCAATTGCATCAAGGCTGTCTCTGACTGATCAAGATTCGCACCGCGGATCGCATCCAACAATGCTTGTTCTTTTTCCTGTGGGAACATGCTGAGATTGCCTTGCTGAGGCTGCAGATCCTCAATAAACAGAATCGAAGCCTCCCCGAGTCCGACCCGATACTTCAGCGAGGTCATCGCTTCATGAAGGGCCTGAGGCGCATCGATGAACGTCGTGAAGGTACGGCTGATCCCGATGCTCACGTTCACCTCAAGGTACTGGGCAATGGCGTGCTGAATCTCATCGGAGAGATTGAAAATATACTCTTTAAATGCTGTGCCTTCGCTCGAAGCACCGATCAAGGTGACCTGGTAATCGGAGAAGACGATCGGAACGAGCCGCTGCTCATGGAGCACAAGGTCTCCCACGATATTATTGACAGCAAACATGAGCAATTCACGATCCGTCTCATTGAAGCGGGTATCAGACAGCGTATCAATTTGAATGGCGAGCACGCACATGGAAGGCCACGGGCTTTCCACCCCGTACAGGCCTAATTTTTCCTCAAAATCGGATGGTCGCATGCCGCCGCCGAACAATTTATGCATGAAAAATTCTTTCAGCTGGCTTTGCTGGCCCTTCAATTCGTTCATGATCAGAGACTGATTCCGAATGAGAAAATCCACACGTTCACCGATCACATTCAGCTCACCGGCTGGCTTGCCTTCGCTTGCTGCGGCTGGAACATCATTAAGCGCGGTATAAATGGATTGGATCGGACTGTACATTTTCTTAGACCCGAACCAAGCGACAACAAAGGTCACAATCATGATGCCGATGCTGACCAGCAGGGTCATCCAGCCAATAATCGTATTCTGGGCGTTCATTTGCTTGTTGGACGCGACAGAGATATAGCTCCATCCGTTATAAGAGGACTTCCGGTACGTAACGGTTACCTTTTCTCCCCCCAGCTTAGACGCATATTGACCGAAGGTTTGGTTGGACTCGATTAACGGCTGCAAATGGGATTGGCCGGCCATGCTCTTGCCTAATTGACTGCGATCCAGATGGTCAATCACATCCAGATTTTGATCCAGGATAAAGGTGCTGCCGAGCTTGCTGCTTTGATCGGAAATAAACTGCTTCATCACATCGGAAGAGAGAACCACACAGATGATGCCTTCCGGCGTAACGGCGTTAAACGGATATTTTTTAACAAAGTACACATTTTGGAGCGCATTAGGTTGTGTCGCGGTTTCTCGTGTCCAGAAGGATCCCAGTGCCGATTGGGAAAACGCTTCAAGCTGCGGACGAAATGCCGGCGAGCTGTATTCATTGACACCGGTGCTGGAGACGATCCATTTATTATTCAAACTATAGAGATACACATCTTTGATGCCAAGCTCATAGGTCTGAATTTGCGCGATTCCTTTATACAGCTCATGCACCATTTCAAAATCATTTTTGGAAATGTCTCGTTTGAATGCCCCTGTGACCGTAGGGGATTGCAGCAGCTGTGTTGCCGAATTATCGATCATTCTGAGCGTCTGTTCGACGCGCATTTGCATTTGCAGCAGCAGCTGTTTATTCCCCTCGTTTACTTTATCCTGCACGGTTTGGGATGAATTGTAATAGGCGAAAGCGCCTAGGAGCAATACGGGGATCGTACCGATAATGATGGAAAACAACATTAATTTTAGTAAATATGAGCGGGAACGAAGTTTCATAATGCCTCCCAAAAGATCTTTCAGACTACTTGTCAATTGTTTAATTATATAGCAAAAAATGAGGATTGTCCTTATACGCTTATCAAAAGTGTTGATGGAGTCGCGCTGTACTTTCTTACCCGAATAGCAGGCATGAAAAATCCCCGGGCTTCTCACTGCCCGGGGATTGCTTATTTGACTTTCAATACTTTTACCAGTTTGCTTAGGGTCGTACCTTGCACCAGCAGGGAGAATACGACATTGCTGAATGTCATTGCCAGCAGCAGGTCTCGTCCTTCGAAGGAGGGACTGATGCTAAGAACCAAGGCGATCGATAAGGAACCCTTTAGCCCGCCCCAGGCGATAATCGGCTTCCATGCTTGGGGGATGGAACGATCCATGGTCAGACTTGCGTAAACCGCGATAAACCTCGCTGCGAGCACGATCAGGATACTACTGCCAATCTCCAGCCATTTGTCGGCAAAGTTGATATTGGAAATCTCAAGACCGACCATTAGGAAGATAATGGCATTGGCGAGGAAGGCGATGACCTCCCAGAAGGAGTCCATTTTTTCCAATGTCGTATCGGACATTCCGACGTTTTTGCCGTAGGTGCCGAGAATAAGGCCGGCAAAGACAACTGCGATGACGCCGGAGAGATGGAACAATTCGGCAATTTCGAATACGCCGTAGAATAATACGATGGACAGTCCGATTTCGACGAGGTAATTGTCAATACGCGATGTAATGCGGGAAGCAAGATAGCCGCCGATTAGCCCGATCGCGATGCCAAAGACGATCACTTTCAGGAACGACAACGCGCCGCTTGTTACGCCGGATACGCTTAGTGCCGTGGTTACCAGGGCGATTTTGAACAGGACGACTGCGACGCCATCGTTCGCAAGACTCTCGCCTTCAACGATGACGGAAAGCCGCTTGTTCAGGCCGAGCGATTTGAAAATGCTGAGCACCGACACCGGGTCTGTAGCGGCCATCAAGGCGCCGAAGACGAGCGCCTTCTGCAAGGAAAGGCCAAGCAGCAGTTGGCAGAGCACCGTCACCAGAAGGAAGGTAAGCAGTGTGCCGAGCAGCGAAAGCAGCAAAATGGAACGCTTATTCTCTTTTACTTCGTGGAAGTGCAGCTTAAGGGCGGCGTCCCCAATTAGTGCGGAGAGAAAAATCAGAATAACCGTTGTCTGAAAGACGTGATCGGAAGCGACGTACTCTTTAATATTGTGCAAAGCGGGAATCGGAGCGACGCCCAGCACCAAGCCCGCAACGACCAGCAGTGTTGGATAGGGTTGCTTGATCAGGTGGGCGATGTAAGCTATCGCTACCGCAATCGCTGTCAGCACAAGCCAGTAGTGGATCATGGGAACCTCCTAGGCATTTTTATGTCCAAGCCAGGCTGGTCAGCAACTGATGCTTCATCAGTGAGAGCAGAAAGTCGTCGTAGAAGTCCTTGCGTACGATAAACTGGTAGTCGTGATTTTTGAAAGCATAGAATAGGACGTCGGTAAGCACATGATTGTGCTCGAAATCGTGCTGTACCGCCTTGACTTGGCGATCAACGGCATCTCCGCCCAGGACATGAATCCGGAATTCGATGTCGTCGCCGTTTGGTGATTCTTGAATGGTAAGCAGACTTGCATCAAATGTGTAAGATAGCATAACAAGCACCTCCGTCTAAAATTTAAATAAGGTAACGCACATAAATATACAAGCTGGACAAAACGATCGAGAGCAACATTAACGGTAGACCGAATTTCAAATATTTCATAAAAGAAATCGGGTATCCTTCTTTGCCGGACAACCCTGCTACAATCAGGTTGGCGCTGGCGCCGATCAGCGTGCCGTTGCCGCCAAGGCACGCTCCTAGTGAGAGGCTCCACCAGAGGGGCTCCAGATTGCTTACCCCCATGTTGCCCATCTCGTGAATCATCGGAATCATGGTTGCGACGAACGGAATGTTGTCCAGGAACGCGGAGGCGATGGCGCTCAGCCACAGGATGAGCATGGAGGTTGCGATCTCATTGCCTCCAGTCAGTTCGATTGCTTTGGCGGCTAGCTTGGCGATGACTCCGGTCTCTACCAGCCCAGAGACGAGCACGAACAATCCGACGAAGAAGAAAATGGTCGGCCATTCGATACTGTGCAGCGCAGGCTCCAGCATGCGCTCTCCTGTTAGAAGGAGGAGCAGGAAAGCGCCAGCCAGCGCCACAGTCGCGGACTCCAGGTGGATGCTCTGGTGTAGAAAGAAGCCGGCAATCGTTAGACCGAGCACAACCAGACACTTCCACAGCAGCTTGCGGTCCGTGAGCATAGCGTTCTCATCCATATTCAGGATGCTTATCTGCAGTTCAGGTGTAGAGCGAATTTGTTTTCCGAAGAGCAGGAGAAAGATTGGAATGTAGACCAACATAATGATGAGCACGATTGGCGCCAGATTATCGATGAATGCCATAAAAGTTAGATCTTCCACAGAACTTCCGATCATAATATTGGGTGGATCGCCGATTAGCGTTGCCGTTCCCCCTGCGTTGGAAGCGATAATCTGTGTGAATAGGAACGGAAACGGATGTACGCGGAGCTGTCTGGTGATGCTCAGCGTAACAGGCACCATGAGCAGGACGGTGGTGACATTGTCGAGAAACGCCGAGCAGACGGCTGTAATCACAACGAGTGCGATCAGGATGCGGCTGGGCTTTCCTTTCGCCAGCTTGGCGGCTTTCAAGGCGACATACTTGAACAGTCCGGTTTCGGCGGTAATGCCAACAATGATCATCATACCGATAAGCAGGCCAAGTGTGTTAAAGTCGATATGATGCAGCGCCGTTTCCTGACTGACGATACCGAAGGCGACCATGAGAACCGCCCCGATCATCGCGATGATCGTGCGATGAATTTTTTCAGAAATAATAATGCCATAGATGAGCACAAAGATGCCGATTGCCCAGTAAGCTTGATGTTCCATAGCGCCTCCCTTGAGTAGTGGTTTGCATAGGATTTCCAGAGAAGCCCATCTCTATGTCCAAAAAAAGACAAAAAGAAGCCTGCTTTGACAGACTCCTCCGGAACATGCGATATGTGAATTCAGTTTTTACTATACAGGCGAGGGCAGGGGAAGTAAAGACATTGGGGCAAAAAAATTGCGCAATGACCGGCGTTATTTATCATGTGAGTGATCGAATGGAAATAAGTGATAATTTCATGAAATTAGGTGATACTGAAGAAGATGAGAATTTCTTGTGGGGAGGGGCATTTTACATGCTTGCTTCAAAGATGTGTCTGTCTCTTTTGATATCACTTTCTTTATTCACACAAACTTCTGAAGGCCCTGGCGATTCCAAAAAAATACAGACCCTGCTCGATAAGCTTCGAAAAGAAAGTCAGAATTCAGTTTCTGTGAGGTGGAGTGCGGTTACACTGACACCTGAATTAATTGAAGGCAACTTAACCAAACCGTCCCGCCATTCTCCAGGATGGATTACCTATGAATATTTTGAAAAAATTAAACTTCTGTATGACTTGAAAAATGTAAAAGAGGACCTACGCATTCTTGCGGTTGTGCCTGATCTTAATGGTACTACATTATATCTGCAGCGACTATTATATGGAAAACCTGTATGCGGTGAACAAATAGCTGTGGAGATAGATTCTCGCGGCGTCATTCAACGAATCGAGGGTGCGCTGCACACCGGACTAGAAATGAAACGATTAAGAAGGCCGATGTATGCGGCTGTTACCCTTGAAGAGGCTAAGAGAGCAGCACTAGCCTACGATTCATCGTTAAAAGGGAGTGCAGTTCTTGGTATGGATTCGTGTTATTTGCCGGATAGAAATGGTGTACCCCTCGTACATAAAATTACATTCGAAAAAGAGAACCGCCCAGTTGCAGTGACGGTTCATTCCATGACCGGAAAAGTAATTGAATAGCTTTCCCGATGAAAGGGGGGCTTGGCCACTTTGAGATGAAATGATCTTGAAGTGGCTTTTTTATGCATTGTTTTCCTTTTATAGGTAAAGGTTAAATAGAAATGAAGGTAAGGAAGGTTGAGGGCATGGTACTGTATATTTCAATTGGCATTATTCTGATTTTTGTTCTTTGGGGGGCCATTGCTCCTGAGAAACTGGCTTCAACGGCGACTTCGCTTTTTGATTTTTCAATCAATAATTTTGGATGGTTCTTTTTAATTTCAACGTTTAGCTTCTTGGTCCTTGCCTTCTATCTTGCCTTTAGCAAATACGGTCGAATTAAGCTTGGGCAGGACGATGATGAGCCCGAATATTCAACTGCGTCCTGGTTTGCCATGCTATTTAGTGCAGGTATGGGGATCGGCCTTGTTTTTTGGGGTGTAGCGGAACCCTTATCGCACTATCTTTCACCGCCTGAAGGCGCAGCAGGGGCTTCTACAGAAGCTGCAAGATTGGCCATGCGTTACTCATTTTTTCACTGGGGAATTCATCCTTGGGCCATTTATACGATCATTTCTCTGGCGCTAGCTTACTTTCAATTCCGTAAAGGGAAAAAGGGGCTTATTAGCGCGGTTTTTTCGCCCATACTTGGCAAAGTCTCAGAGGGGTGGGTTGGAGGCGCAATCGATACACTTGCGATTATTGCTACAGCTTTTGGCGTTGCAACCTCCCTTGGCTTAGGGGCGCTCCAAATTAATGGCGGACTCAACCATATGTTTGGGATTACGATCAATTCTTCCGTTCAGGTCATCATTATTGCCGTCGTTACGGTGTTATTTCTTCTCTCTGCAACAACGGGACTGGATAAAGGCATTCGAATATTGAGCAACACCAATTTAATTATTGCCGTGCTGCTGATGACATTCGTTCTGGTGGTTGGTCCAACTTCCTTTATCTTAGATCTGTTTACTTCAACATTAGGCGGATATTTGCAAAATCTGATTTATATGAGCTTAAGAATGACCCCATTTACACAAGGAACCTGGGTAGGCGTCTGGACGTTATTTTACTGGGCGTGGTGGATCGCTTGGGGACCTTTTGTCGGCACTTTTATTGCCCGTGTATCGAAAGGAAGAACAATCAAGGAGTTTGTTTTAGGCGTTCTCCTGGTTCCCAGTTTATTCAGCTTTATTTGGTTTTCCGTATTTGGAGGTACAGGGCTGCACTTGGAGTTATTTGACCATTATCCAATCGCAGCCGCAGCAGACAAGGATGTTACCACCGCTTTATTTCTTACACTGGAACAACTGCCTATTGGCCGTGTGATTGCTTTTATTGCCACACTATTGATTCTTACATTTTTCGTGACCTCTGCGGATTCAGCCACTTTTGTCCTTGGCATGCTCTCTACGAAAGGAAATCCGAATCCGTCTAACAGGGTGAAAATTGTCTGGGGAATCTTGCAGTCAGCCATTGCCGTTGTACTTCTCATGAGCGGCGGTTTAAGCGGCTTGCAAACGGCCTCTATTGTGGCGGCAGTCCCGTTTGCCGTTATCATTATTGGCATGTGCGTATCGTTAATCGTGTCCCTTAGAGAGGATGAGAAGAACTTGCGAAGTAAAGAACAGAAACGCTTGAGGAAAATAGACGAGTTATTACGGGAAAGTGAAGCGAAGTAGACACTTTTTCGGCATAAGAAATGAAAGGAGAGTCTACACAGGACTCTTCTTTCTTATTTCGGGGGCTAATGAATAGGCCGTATATAGAAGCATTTTAAGGGATATGGGAGTTTTTTCTAGCATATATCCGCTTATCTAGGCTCATGGAGGCTGAGTAGGGCTGAAGGGCGCTGAGTCCATCTATCGCGGGATGTGATACAAAGCGGATCATGTTACAATTTTACATGGGGCCCCGAAAACATTGAAAAAGGAGTTCACGAATGAAAAAGTTGTTTTCGTATTCGCTAAGCTTGCTGTTGGTACTCGTGGTTGTAGGTTGTTCTGCTCAAACCACAGACAGCCCGACAACCGCAAACGAAGAAAAGCCAACGACGCAGGAGAGCACGCTGGAGAAAGCCAAGAAGCAAGGCTTTATTACCGTAGGATTTGCAAATGAAAATCCATATGCCTATGCCACACCAGACGGAAAATTGACAGGTGAAGCCGTAGAAGTAGCGAGAGTCATACTTAAAAATTTGGGAATCAATGAAATGAATGGTGTTCTGACAGAGTTCGGATCGCTCATACCAGGCCTAAAAGCAAAGCGATTTGATATCATAACGGCCGGCATGTTCGTTAACCCGGAACGCAGCAAAGAAGTGGCATTTGCGAACCCAGAGTATAGCATCGGTGAAGCGATAGCCGTTAAAAAAGGAAATCCACAAAACTTACATAGCTATGCAGATATTGCTTCAAACAAGAAAAGTAAGATTGCTGTCATGGTGGGAGCGATCGAAAATGATTATTTGCTAAAATCAGGTGTAGCTAAAGATCAAATCGTGACGGTTCCGGATCAGCCCTCGGCCATTTCAGCCTTGCAGGCCGGACGTGTAGATGCCGTTACCATGACGGGACCATCCCTCCAGGCGATGCTGGTGTCCTCGAAGGACGATCAAATCGAACGGGTAACGGACTTCAAACAACCTGAGATCGATGGCAAAAGCGTGAAAGGCTACGGCGCGGCAGCCTTCCGCAAGGAGGATACCTCGTTCAAGGAAGCATTTAACGAAGAACTGGATAAGCTGAGAAAGTCAGGTCAACTTTTAGAGATTTTGAAGCCGTTTGGATTTACCGAACAAGAACTGCCCGGAGAAATGACAGCGGATCAGCTCGCGTCGGGTTAGTCACATGATGAAGTGGTCAGAAGCTTTTCACTATCTCCCTTTATTGCTAAAGGGGGCTATGGTAACGCTGGAAATTACGTTGTTTGCAATTGTTTTATCCGCAATCATTTCGTTTGCAGTAGGGTTGCTGCGCTTATCCAAACGGAAATATGTACGTCTGATTGCAACGATTTATGTGGAAGTATTCCGCGGGACTTCACTGCTCGTTCAACTTTTTTGGCTCTATTTTGCGCTTCCCATGCTGCTGAATATCCAAATTACTGCGATGGTTGTGGCTGTACTGGCACTCGGATTAAACTATGGAGCCTACGGTTCCGAAGTGGTAAGAAGCTCCATTCTTGCCGTTCCTAAAGGCCAATATGAAGCAGCCACGGCTCTGAATATGGGGACAAAGCTGAGCATGATGCGAATCGTGCTTCCTCAGGCAATCCCGATTATGTTGCCCTCATTCGGCAATTTGCAGATCGAACTGCTCAAGGGCACCTCGCTCGTCTACTTAATTACGCTTACGGATTTAACCTATCAGGGAATGGTGCTGCGCACGTTCGATAGCTCGAAGACCGCTGAAATCTTCTTAATGATGCTGATTTTGTATTTCTTATTATCCTATTCCTTGACGCTCTTGCTTCGCGTTTTGGAGCGAAGATCAGCTAGGGGGCGTTACTAGATGAAATGGGATTGGCACTATGCGTATACCATTTTACCAGACTTAGTCAAAGTGCTGCCGATTACAATTGGTGTTACGCTTCTAGGGTTTCTCACAGCCTGTATAGTAGGACTTCCATTGGCTCTAGCCCGCAGATCCAGAAATAAGGTTGTGTCCCAAATAACACAGGCGGGAATTGAATTTGTACGCTGTACACCGCTGCTTGTTCAACTATTTGTGCTCTTCTATGTGCTGCCTCTTTATGGCGTAGCTTTATCGCCTTTCGTAACAGGTGTCCTTGGGCTTGGCGTGCACTACAGCACGTACATGTCTGAAGTCTATCGCTCGGGGATAGAAGCTGTACCAAAGGGGCAATGGGAAGCGGCCAAAGCCTTGAACTTGAACGGGAGACGAACCTGGATCGCGATCATTCTCCCGCAAGCCATCACGCCTATTATTCCCGTAATGGGGAATTATTTAATTACGATGTTCAAGGAAACGCCGATTCTTTCCGCGATTACATTAGTGGAGCTGCTTCAGACTGCGAAGTCGATCGGTTCCGGGTCCTTTCGGTATATCGAAGCTTTTACGCTTGTTGGACTCTTGTTTCTGCTGCTCAGCTATCCGTCTTCGCTTCTGATTAAGAACATGGAGAAACGTTTCCCCACAATGAAAGGATAGGGGGTGATCGCATGGAAAAAAGGCCTTTAGTGAGCTATCGAAATGTAAGCAAATCATACGGTGATGTAGAAGTGCTGAAGCAGATAGACCTCGATATCTACCCAGGCGAAAAAGTTGCCGTTATCGGGCCAAGCGGCTCCGGTAAAACAACGTTGGCAAGGATGCTGATGACGCTCGAACATCCGACAGGCGGCACGATCGAGGTGGAGGGTGACATGCTGTGGCACCAAGAAGTCGGAGGCAGGCTGGTGCCTGCAACGGAGAAGCATTTGCAAACCTTGCGCGGAAAAATCGGGATGGTTTTTCAGCATTTTAATCTTTTTCCCCACATGACCATATTACGAAACGTAACGGAGGCGCCTATCCACGTACAAGGGATGGAACGTGCTGAGGCAGAAGCGCGCGCCATCGACATGTTGGAGAAAGTGGGCTTGGCGGATAAAATTCACGAGTACCCCTCGCGCTTATCGGGCGGACAGAAGCAGCGGGTAGCTATTGCCCGAGCCGTTGTGATGCAGCCCCGGATGATGCTCTTCGATGAAGCCACCTCTGCACTGGATCCGGAACTCGTGGGAGAGGTGCTGCACGTCATAAAAGACCTCGCAGCTCGAGGCGACATGGCAATGATGCTGATTACACATGAAATGGATTTTGCAAGAGAAATTGCCGATCGCATTCTGTTCACGGATGGTGGAATGATCGTCGAGGAAGGAACGCCGGAGCAGATTTTTGAGAACCCTCAAAGTGCAAGATTGCAATCGTTTCTAAGTCGGTTTCGTCAAACATGGTACATGGGGGGCATGCAGCAAGCCTCGACATCCGTTGAATAGAAGGAGGAGGTTGCCTTTGGAAGTACAAAACGTAATCCTACGAACGGTTAGGCCGGATGACGGCCAATTCATATGGCAAAACGTCATAGAAAGTAAAAATCTGGATATTAACTCGGCCTATTGCTACATCATGCTCTGCCACTACTTCGCTGAAACCTGCTGGGTCGCAGAAGCAGAAGGGAACATCGCAGGCTTCGTAACCGCATTCCTTCATCCGTCTGAGCCTGAAGTTCTATTCGTCTGGCAGATCGCTGTCTTTGCGGAGCATCGAGGAAAAGGACTTGCCAAAAGGCTTCTCCATCAATTATTGGCGAGCGAACGCTGCAGACATGTCCGTTATGTAGAAACAACCATTTCTCCTGACAACGAGGCGTCGAGGCGTTTGTTTGCCAAGATTGCGCAAGAGCTGGATGCACCGATCGTGGAAGGTGAAGGGTTTCCGGTAAGTTTATTTCCTGAACAAGGCCATGCCGATGAGCGGCTAGTTCGCATTGGCGCCATTCCCGAGACTGGATCGAGCAGCAAATCATTTCAATTACACACAGGAGGAAATCATAAATGAAAATAATGAATCCTGAAAAGCCGTCTTTACATGTTTTTGAATTGCTGGAGTCTGAGGTCCGCAGTTATTGCAGGTCCTTCCCTACCGTGTTCACACGGGCGAAAGGATGCACGCTATGGGATTCTGCTGGCATAGCTTATCTTGATTTCTTTGCAGGTGCAGGGGCATTGAACTATGGTCATAACAACGCGGAATTAAAGAAAAAGTTAATCGCATACATCCAAAATGATGGCGTCACGCATAGTTTGGATATGGCAACTGCAGCCAAAGAACAGTTTCTTGAAAAATTTCAAACGACCATTCTGGAGCCGAGAGGACTCTCTTATAAAGTTCAATTTCCTGGTCCAACTGGGGCCAATTCCGTAGAAAGCGCCCTAAAGCTCGCCCGTAAAGTCACGGGTCGTTCAACCGTTATCGGGTTTACGAATGGATTTCATGGCATGACGCTGGGAGCGCTGTCCGTAACAGGGAACAAATTCAAGCGCAGAGGGGCCGGCGTTCCTCTTCATCATACCGTGTCTATGCCCTACGAAGGGTATATGAGTGATGAAGTGGATACCATTGCCTATATGCGTAACTACCTGCAAGATAGCGGAAGCGGCGTTTCATTGCCGGCTGCCATCATTGTGGAAACGATTCAAGGAGAAGGCGGCATTAATGTCGCGAGTGCCGAGTGGCTGCGGAGTTTGGAACAGCTTTGCAAAGAACATGGGATCCTGTTGATTGTGGACGATGTCCAAATGGGCTGCGGACGAACAGGAACGTTCTTCAGCTTTGAAGAAGCGGGCATTCGGCCTGACATTGTGTGCTTATCCAAATCCATTGGCGGGTTTGGCTTGCCGATGGCGCTCACGCTGATAAGGCCGGAGCTGGATATTTGGGAGCCTGGTGAGCATAACGGTACATTCCGCGGTAATAACTTAGCCTTTATTACAGCCGCTGAAGCGTTGAACTATTGGGAAACAACAAGCTTCGCAAATGGCATCGCCGCCAAGGGGAAATTGCTGCATCGGCAGCTGCAGGAGATGGTAGCTGCCTATCCGCTGCTTAAGGGGACAGTTAGAGGAAGAGGACTCATGCAAGGCATTGCATTCGAGCTTGAAGGCATAGCCGAAAAAGTCTGCGAACGTGCCTTCACGAAAGGGCTAATCATGGAAACATCGGGGACAGACAGCGAGGTTGCCAAAGTGATGCCGCCATTAGTGATCGAAGAAGCTGAGCTTATGCGTGGGTTAGCGATTCTTCGTGAAAGCATGATGGAAATTGCTGCGGAACAATAAGGGAGGACGAAGGATATGATTGTTAGACATGTTCATGCATTGGCAGGCACGGAATGGGACGTAGATACGGAAACCTGGAGCAGCACAAGACTTTTGGTGAAAAAAGACAATGTAGGCTTTTCCCTGCACGATACTACGATTAAAGCAGGGACTGAAACCTTGATATGGTATCAGCATCACGTCGAGGCGGTCTACTGTATCGAGGGGGAAGGCGAGGTGGAGGTGCTCGAAACCGGTGAGATTTATCCCATCCAATCGGGGACGCTGTATGTGTTAAATCAACACGAAAAGCACCTGCTGCGAGGAAAAACGGAAATGAGAATGATCTGCGTCTTTAATCCGCCAACGACGGGCACTGAGGTGCACGATGCTGCCGGCACGTATCCGCTGGAATAAACCAGGAATGACAAGGAGGAACCATCTATGATGACAAGTAAAGGACAAATCGCGATGAATCGGGCCAGTATGCAGGATGCCTACCCTTCTCGAATTTACAGCCGTCCAGAGCTGCTCGAGAGAAAGGATCCTGTTGTCTATAACGCAACGATTAATCAATCTGAAATTAATGAGGATCAGCTTCGTTTCTATGAAGAGAACGGTTATATGTTTCTTGACTCCTTCTTTGATCAGGAGAAAGTTCAAACTTGGAAGAAAGAGCTCGCAAGGCTCTTTAAGCAGTGTGAGTCGTTAGAACGGCCGGAAATTATCAAAGAGCCGGGAAGCGATGAGATTCGGTCTATATTCGCCGTACACCGGGACGATGAAGTCTTCAAGCAAATTTCCGAGCACCCAAGCATCGTGAGCATTGTACAACAAATTCTTGGGAGCGAGGCCTACGTGCATCAATCCAGAATTAATTTTAAGCAAGGCTTTACCGGCAAAGAATTTTATTGGCATTCGGATTTTGAAACATGGCATGTCGAGGATGGAATGCCGAGAATGAGGGCGCTCAGCTGCTCCATTGCGCTCGAAGATAACCATGCCAATAACGGTCCTCTGATGGTGATCCCGGGCTCGCATCGCACCTTCGTTTCATGTATCGGCGAAACGCCGGACGATCACTATCAACATTCTCTTCGCCGGCAGGAGTATGGCGTGCCTGATCAAGACAGCTTAAGACACCTTGCCGAGCAAGGCGGAATTGTTGCGCCGACTGGAAAAGCAGGTTCTATCTTGCTGTTTGACTGCAATTTGATGCACGGCTCCAACAGCAATATTACGCCGGATCCTCGAAGTAATGTGTTTATTGTCTATAATAGCGTTCTAAATAAGCTGAATGCTCCTTATTCCGGCAAAAAGCCAAGACCAGACTTTATTGCAGCACGGGATTGAGCTTCCTGGGTTCAGGCATTGAAATCGCTTAATCCCGTGGTGATCCGCGGGAACGGGGGAACCAAGTGAATTTGGGGTGAATCACGGCATGTGCCGTGTAGGGCGACTCTCGCGTCCGAATCCGACAGCTAACTTCGTAAGCGTACCATGGGAGAGGTAACGAATCACAATGGAATAGGGATTATGGTTGTTTGCGTTCGTTTCGTTACCTCCCATAAGGAGGAGAAAGAATTGCACCAATTGGATCAAAATCACAGGTCAGAGTATGTTGTCGTGTCAGCACCAAATCGTGCTGGGAAAGAGTTTATTCAGCAATTGCGAAAAAAAGGAATTCCCTATTATGCGATCACCAATAATAATCACGGGAAACGGCGCCTTGAGGCTATTGGCGTCAATCAAATCCTTATGGTGAATACGGAGGATACCAAAAGCTGGACGCCACCCGATATACGGATAAGCAAGGTGTATATCTTTGAAGTGAGTTTTAATCTGTGCTGCCGTTACATTCAAATTTGCAAAGAATGGAACCCGGCATCGATCCATGTTATAACCAAACGCGGCAATGCGAGAGCGGCATATCGAGGGTTGGGTGCCGATCATTTTACATACATTAATCATAACCAAGAGGCGTTGCAGCTGCTTACATAATCCTTGATACATAATGATGAAAGTAACTTTCACACTCTTATCGTTTTGACTTTTTTGAAGAACCAGAGGCAAAACGAATACGACAATAATAAAGTAAACGTCAACGTAAGAAAGCTCCAGTACCATGACCAATGAAGGTACTTAATTAAATGAGTGTGTTTCTCAAGCTGTACCTCAGTAATTGTAATGATCGTTGGGAAGCTGAGGGTGTAGATCAATTTTGCAAACCATCTTCTCTTTTGTGGAAAGTAGACATTGAAAACTGCACTCACCGCAGGAAAGATGAAAAATTCAAAAGAAAAGCTTGCTTTGTACACCATTTGCAGGAAGCCAACGGGATATTCAATTAATCCGCCTTGAACGACTAAAGCGCCAAATAGCCAAGAGGGGACCTGCATAAATAAAAAGCTTAGTATAGCTTGAATCAAGTTTTTGCGATTAATGAGTATGACCAGTAGCGCAGCAGTTGCGATCCAGCATGCGCCAAGAATGAGGTTATCCATCGTTTAACATCCGCCTATTCGTAGTATGAATTAAATTATCGACGAAAGAACTGATTTTTAATCTGAACGTTCATCGTTGCATCATTAGGCTGACGCCAGGCAGTTCCAGCTGCTGGGCGTCAGCCTTTTCATACAGCTAAAAAAATAATGCAACAAACAAAAAAATTGGATAATGCATAAAAAGCACGAGCACGCTATACTTAGCTTCTTACACTATGACTATGTATAGATGAAAGCGATTACAAATGCATGTTCTTTCCGAGAGGGGCGCATATATGTATCAGGTGCTTGTGGCCGAGGATGAATTTTGGATACGGAATCAAGTGATTGAGCTGGTGGAAAAAAATGAGGGATTTAAAATCATTGGGGAGGCGCAGGATGGGGAGGAAGCGTGGAAGCTTCTCAATGAGCATTGGCCTGATATTTTGATTACGGATATTATGATGCCGCATATGGATGGGCTTGCTTTGCTGAAAAGAATCTATGAATACAACATCTCCGTTTCTCCCATTATCATTAGCGGTTATGATAATTTTTCCTATGCACAGCAAGCGATCCGGTACGGTATTTCTGAATATTTGCTCAAGCCGCTGTCTGAGGAGAAGATCAAGTTGGCGCTGGAGCAATCCGTCCACCATATGGAACGAACGCATCGGCATCGGGAATATTTCCTTCAGATTCATGCGTTCACACATAAGCTGGATACGTTGGAACAGGCTGGCGCGTGGCGTGAATTGTCAGATCTGATTAAATCGATTCTCACGATCAAGACGGCGCTTGCCAATGAGAAGATGGGGATGCTGCGCATCCTTTCGGATAAACTGGCTGACCAGATGCGTTTGAAGGGGGAACTGCAAGCGTGGGGAGCACTTGTGCTTAACGTGCAGGATAAGGAAGCGGTGCTCAAATATTTTTATGGTTTGTTGGAGAAGTGGTTTCGGAATGTCGAGAAATCGCCGGATTCGAACAAGCAATTGATTATTAAGCGGGTTCAAGATTATGTGCACAAAAACTATATGAATGATATAACGCTCTCCCAGATCGCCGAGGTTGCGGATCTTAGCGTGTCGAGGTTTTGTGTTATTTTTAAGCAGCAGCACCACGACTCGTTTGTGAACTATGTGAATCAGGTCCGAATTGATAAAGCGAAGGAGCTGCTGCTGGAGACCGATTTGAAAATCTATGAGGTGGCGGATATGGTTGGATTCTCTACGCTGCCTTATTTCAATCGGTTGTTTAAGACGGTTACGGGCCAATCTCCCAACGAGTATAAGCGGAGCTTGGGGCTATGAGGCAGCGGTTCAAGTTTATTCAAAATACATCGCTTACGGCAAGAATGTTCACGCTGTTCATAAGCCTCTCCATTCTCGTGGTCGTCATCATGGCCAGCTTCTCCTTTTATTTTTACAATAAAGCGGTCAAACATGACTTTCAAACGATTACAGGCGAAGCTTCCGAGCGGCTCAGCTATCACCTCGAATTTTATTTGAAGCAGATGCTGCAGTCGACAGGTACTATGATTACGAGCACGTTGACACAGGAATGGCTGGAAGGTGAGCGTCCGTTCACTTCCGACGAGGTGAATGAGCTGAATAAGGCATTTGAAATGTACATTTCCTTTAACTTTCGGGAAATTGTCAATTTGTATCTGGTGTCGTCGGATAAACGCGTCCTGGCGTTGAATCCGCTCAAGAACAACGATTACTCGCATGAACCTTGGTTTCAGCAGATCCCGACGGGGAAAACAACAACGCTGCCGACTTATCGTACATCGAACGGGCAGCCTGTGATGAGCATGATGATTCCTGTGTACAGCACGCAGGATGTGAATTTAATCGGCAATCTGGTGGTGGAGTTTTCCTTATCCGAAGTGACGGCGACTTTTATGAAATCGCGGCTTGGTGCTAACGGATTCTTCTTTATGTTATCGGATCAAGATACGGTGATCTATTACCCGAACGTCAACTGGCTGGGACTTCCGCGTCAAGAGACGGGTCTGGCTTCTCTGGATTTAACGCATGTACGCAAATCCACGATTCAAACTTGGGAGGGCCGCAAATCGCTTGTGGATGTTACAAGAGTCGAACAAACCGGCTGGTACATCGTTGCCATTGTGCCTTATCAGGAAATTGCCAGCGGGTTGAACTCTGCCATCAATTCATCGATCATCACGGTTGTGATCATTATAATTTGTTTAATCGGGATCATTCCCTTAATTCTGCGCAAATTCATTGAACCGGTCAAAAGGATGAAATCGGCGATGGAGCGCGTATCCCGGGGGGATCTCTCGGTTCGGGTAGATCACATTTCGGACATTAATGAGTTCCAGAGCTTAAGTCTTAGTTTTAATAAAATGGTGGAGCAGCTGATCGAATCCATTCAATTGGTGGCGGAATTGGAACTGAAGGAAGTGAAGCTGCAGCTTCACCAGCAAGAAGCCACGATCCATGCGCTTCAAAATCAGATCAATCCCCATTTGCTTTACAATACGTTGGGGATTATAAGCGGGATTGCTTCGATTGAAGATAGTCCGCTGATCGGGACCATCTCGCAAAATTTAGCGGACGTTTATCGATACGCGGCCAGTTTTTCGAATATGGAAGTGAAATTGCGCGATGAGCTGACGATTTTGCGGAAATATTTGGACATTATCCATGTTCGCTTTCCCAAAAGGTTCAACAGCAAGGTGGTCATTCATGAGAAATATCTGGATGCTCGAATTCTAAAACTGACCCTGCAGCCGCTTGTCGAAAATGCCGTGAAATACGGCGTAGAAGCTCGTGGAGGTGGCGGGGCCATCATTGTGACTGCTTATGCGGAAGCGAACGATCTGATCATTGAGATTGCCGACAACGGTCCAGGTATTGACGAAGCGAAGCAGAGAACGTTCCAGCAGGAACTCCTGGTGAGCATGTCCGACGATCCCATTCATGGCCGCGAATCCTTGGGCCTGCCTAATGTTCACAATCGGATTCGATTAAAATATGGGGAGCATTATGGCGTCGCGATTCACTCTTTTCCGGGTCGGGGAACAGTTACGTCTATCCGCATTCCCCTTAAGGACAAGGAAACTGTCGCTGAAAAATAAGATAATAAATAAAAAGATCGGGTAAGGTGAAAATCGCCTCAACCTTGTATAGTAAGGGTGGTTGTATGAACCCCACGATTAAGGGAGGCGTTTGCGATTCACATGGAAGATCGAATTCGTCAAATGACGATAGAAGAGAAAATTAGTTTGCTGGCAGGAGCAACTTTCTGGACGACACAGGCGATTGAGAGGCTGCAGCTGCCGTCGATCACCTTAACAGACGGTCCACATGGACTTCGACTGTCTGCAGGGACCGATATGGGGGACATGCTTTCGCAAACGAAGCCGGCTACGGCCTTTCCAATTGAAGCGGCCATGGCCGCGACTTGGAACGAGGCATTAATCCAAGAAGCGGGGGCTGTAATTGCGGAGGAATGCCAGCATTATGATGTCGGAATTTTGCTGGGGCCTGGGCTTAACGGGAAGCGCTCCCCGCTTGGAGGACGTAACTTCGAGTACTTCTCGGAGGATCCTTTCCTGACGGGCAAGATGGGCACCGCCTTCGTAAAAGGTGTTCAACAAGGCGGAGTCGGCACCTCGATTAAGCATTTTGTCGCCAATGAGCAGGAGACGAACCGTATGGTCGTCAGCTCCGAGGTCGACGAGCGGGCGCTCCGCGAGCTGTATATGCTGCCATTTGAAATGGTGGTAAAAGATGCTAAGCCTTGGACGGTCATGTGCGCCTATAACCGGGTCAATGGCACGCATATGGCGAATCATAACCGGCTGCTGAACGGCGTTTTAAAGGAGGAATGGCAGTTCGACGGGCTTGTAATGTCCGATTGGGGAGCCGTCGTCGATAAGGCTGCTTCGGTCCGAGGCGGACTTGATCTGGAGATGCCAGGGCCAGGGACGCGCGATGCCGAGGTATTGGCGGCTTATCGTCAAGGGACGCTCTCGGAGCAAGTGATTGACGAGCATGTCCGCCGCGTCCTGACCGTGATTGACAACGTGCTGGCCAATAAGCGCAACGTGCCTGAGCTTGATGTTGACGGCCATCATACGGTGGCGCGCAAAGTGGCAGAAGAAGCCATTGTGCTTCTGAAAAATGCCGAAGGGATTCTTCCGCTTGCCAAGAATTCGAAGGTCGCGGTATTGGGGCAATTCGCCATGGAACCGCGCTTCCAAGGCGGGGGAAGTTCTCATATGAATCCTGTCCGTCTCGATATTCCGTATGGTGAAATCTCCAATTATGCTCAGGCCGTATACGCCGCGGGATACGATGAAACGGATATGGAGGCGTCCATCCAAGAAGCTTGCCGAGCTGCAGCCGATCAGGATGCCGTCATAGTATTCGTCGGCACAACAGAGCGGATTGAGAGTGAAGGGTACGATCGAACCGATCTGCACATTCCTAGCAGTCATACCCGGCTCATTGAAGCAGTATCGAGTGTGAATCCGAACGTCATTGTCGTGGTGAACAGCGGCTCTGCCACGGATATTGGCACCTATGATGAGCGCTGCAAGGCGATCTTGCAGGCTTGGCTGCCCGGTCAAGCAGGCGGTTCTGCGCTTGCGAATATTTTGTTTGGACAAGTGAACCCATCGGGTAAACTGTCGGAGACATTCCCGCTTGCTCTGGAACACAATCCGTCGTATCTTTCCTTTCCGGGGAATGTAAAGCAGGTAACGTATGCGGAGAGCATTTTTACGGGGTATCGCTACTACGATAAGAAGAGGCTGGAAGTGAAATACCCGTTTGGGCATGGCCTTTCGTATACGGCGTTTGAATACGCCAATCTTCGTCTGTCTGCCAAGCGTCTACAGAATGGAGATACGCTGAAAGTCATGGTGGATGTGAAGAACATCGGAAGCCGCACGGGGCAAGAGGTTGTGCAGGTGTATGTGCATGACCTGGTGTCTTCAGTTCCCAAAGTGGTGAAAGAGCTGAAAGGCTTCGTCAAGCTGGAGCTGGCGCCTGGGGAAACGAAAACGGCGGAAATTGAGTTGAACGAACGGGCCTTCGCTCACTATGTCGAGCATCTAGGAAGGTTCGCCGTGGAGTCGGGCGAATTTGAGATTCTCGTCGGCGCTTCATCGCGGGATATTCGATTGTCGCAGGACGTCGAATTTCAAGCGGCGGAAGACGTGCGTGAGCCGCTGACGTTGGAGCATTCGCTGCAAGCGTGGTTGAAGGACGACAGACATACGGAGAAGGTTGAGCATGTGCTGAGCCAGATGAAGATCGAGCCGGACAACCCGATGTACCCGTTGTTCCTGGGCATGCCGATTCGTACCATTCTTATGTTTTTGCCGGGCATGGGCTATCCGCGGGAGAAGGTAGATGAGCTGTTGAGCCTGTTTAGTTAGTCTATTAACCGGTGTAAGATAGAGAGAGACAACGAGGAGCCTGAGCGTGTTTAGGCTCCTTTTGCATGCCCGATTCCCGGCAAAAAGATCGGATAAGAAATAAAAAAATACGGTAAATCCATGCAGCTTCCTCTAAGGTATAGTTGTCCTCGTAGTGATTTCAGCACTGGAGGTGTACTCATGTCCCAGAGAAGGAAAAACATTATTTTCCTCATGACGGATCAGCATCGGCTCGATCATGTGAGCTACCACGGTTTCGGCAAGATGCAAACGCCGAATATCGATAAAATCGCAGAAAGCGTAGGCTTTACGAATTGCATCTCAATAAATCCGGTCTGTACGCCGGCTCGGGCGGCGCTCTTAACTGGCAAGTATACGCATCAGATTGGGATGACCGCCATGTCAGGCGACTTGTCTTTGCAGCATCCGACCTATCCGCGCGCGCTGCAGAAGAATGGCTACCGCACCTATGGCATCGGGAAGTTTCACTGGCTGCAGGGCTGGAAGTTCGGCTGTCCGATCGGGCAAGGCCACCCGCTTACAAGCATCAAAGAGGAAATGAAACAATATGGATTCGATGAAGTCTGGGAGGCTTCGGGCAAACAGCTCGTGAGCCGAAATTACTGTGATTATGCCGAACATCTCGACCGCCAGGGATTGCTGGAGAAGTACCGTGAATTTAATGCGCGGAGCGGAATGAATACGAATCTTGCCGAAACGCAGAACTTCACAGGAGAACCGTTTCCGTTTGGAGAGCACAATTATATGGATATCGTGATCGGCGACAGGATCATCGAAGCCATCGAAGCGCGTCCGAAGGATCAGCCGTTCTTCCTCTTCGGCTCGTTCGTCGGTCCCCATCCGCCTTACGATGCGCCTCAATCCTATTTGGATAAAGTGCCTTACGAAGAAGTCGACGATTTTCTGCCGGGGCCGCAGGGCGAATTGTCGGAATCAGCGAAGCAGCGGCTCTATCTCCTTCGGCGTTCGTATCGCGCGATGATTTCGATTATCGACGAGCAAGTTGGGCGCGTCTTGGCCAAGCTCGAGGAGCAGGGCATTTTGGAGGACACGGTCATTCTGTTCACGGCGGATCATGGCGAAATGATGGGAGACCACGGACGCGCCCAGAAGCAGTCACCGTTTCACGCATCCGCTGTTGTGCCTGCTGCGATTCGCCACCCGGATTATTTGCAAGGCAGCATCAACGATATGCCCTGCGAGCTGACCGATTTGACCGCAACCATCCTGGATGCTGCCGGAATTGATCCGCAAGAAGCGCTTAGCAAGGATTGGCCGGCCTTTCACGATCGGGTACCGTGCCGTTCTTTGCTTCCTGTTCTTAGAGGGGAATGTGAAAAGGTACGCGATTATGCGTTCTCCGAGTGCTTCGGACAATGGCACATGATTCAGTCCTCACAATGGAAATATATTCGTTATCTGCAGTACGACGATCCTGATCAGGTGCCAGAGCAATTATATGATCTAAGAGAAGATCCCAATGAGCTGAACAACGTCATTGCCAATCCGGCCTATGCGGAAGCGGCGGATTGGTGCCGCAGAAGGAGAGATTATGTACTGGATCGAACGCCTCCTGCTCAGCTTAGATGGGCTCCTATTATTGGAGGCGCAGAATAGCACAAAAAGAAAAGACAAGAAACAAAAAGATTGAGTAACGAAAATCAGCTGCGGCTTGGGTATAGTGAAGATGTTACCAGGATACCTACATGAGAAAAGCGGGGGGAAAACCATGAAGAAGAAAATAGCTACACTGGCGCTGTCTTCTTTACTTATTGCAAGTCTTGTCGGATGCGGGAAAGCTGCCGATACGCCGAAGTCGACTGCGGGCTCGGCCAGCCTAGATACGAGCAAAAAATTGACCATCGACTTAATGGCCTACAGCGCGGCGGGCGGCGGATGGTCCGACAGCAACGCCGTGATCGAGAAATTGAATGAGAAGCTGAACATCGATCTGAAAATCCAGTGGGTTCCGCTTGATTCGGTTGCCCAAAAATTGAATGTTATGGCAGCTTCGAACAGCTTTCCCGATGTGTTCTGGGTTCAGCAGAATGAGTTTGTGAAATGGCGTGACAAGAACGTGTTTATGGATGTCAAGCCGTATTTAAACAATTATCCGAATCTGTCCAGCAAGATTACCCAGGAAGCACTGCAGTTGAACAATCCGAAAGACAAATATTTCGGCCTTCCTTACTACATTCAAGATACACGCGATTCCATGGCCATCCGCAAAGATTGGCTCGATAAACTCGGACTAAAAATGCCGACGACCGTAGATGAATTCGCCCAAGTCGCCAAAGCGTTCGCTACGCAGGACCCGGACGGCAATGGCAAGCAGGATACCACCGGCTTTTCATTCGGCTTTGTCAATAACCGCTTCAGCGGTCTGGAGCCGATTCAAGCGGCGTTCGGCCTAGGCAACGAATGGCTCCTGAAGGACGGGCAGCTGATCAATTATCGAACCCAAACGAAGGAACTCAAGCAATTTGTCACGTTTCTGAACAAAATGTATCAAGACGGCGGCTTGGATAAGGACTTCGCAACGAATAAAGCCAACGACCATAAGGACAAGTTCTCGTCCGGCAAAATCGGGATCGCGGAATATGTGCCAGGCGAGCTGATGAGCACATCGTTCCCGACGCTCAAGAAGGCGCAACCTGCCGCAGAAATCGCGCAAATCGTCCCGCCTAAAGGACCTGACGGCAAACAGGGCTCGCAAACGAATCCGATGACACTGGCGAAAATCGTCATCAACAATGCGATAGATAAAGAGAAGCAGCAGCGCATTCTGATGCTGCTGGACTATATGGTGTCGGACGAGGGCTACGATTTGATCAAGAACGGCATCGAAGGCGTTCACTACAAATCGGATAACGGCAAATTTGTCAAACTGGATGCCTACGATAAAGATCGTCCGCAGCTGCTGTCGACCTGGTTTTTCCGTCAGTTTGACCCGCTGATTCAGATGCATAAATGGGATGACCAGACCGTTGTGAAGCAGCTTCAAACCTGGATTGATACCAATGCAAAGTATCCGTGGCCGAATGCAGGTGCAGAGGTCGTTTCCGACGCACAGTCCAAGCTCGGACCGACCGCCGAACAGAAGTGGATGGCTGCGATCATTAAAATTATTATGGGGCAATCGCCGGTCGACGCCGTCGACCAAGCCGCCGCGGACTATCTCAAAAATGGCGGCGAGCAAATTGCCAAGGAGTACAACGAGCAGTACAAACAGCTTCATCAATAATTTCTGGAGTTGATCAATGAACATGAATATGGAGCGAGCTTTAAAGGGGAATCGCGCGGCAGTGCAACCAAAGAGCCTCACCAAGCAGCTGTTCGGAAACCGAAGCTGGCCGATTTATCTGATGATTCTACCCGGACTGTTGTTTTTTCTCGTGTTCCGCTATATCCCGATGGGAGGTCTAGTCCTTGCTTTCAAGGACTACGACCCCATCACGGGGTTTGCCGACAGCCCTTGGGTAGGTATGGCTAATTTTCGGGAACTGTTTATGGATGCCGATTTCTGGATCATCATGCGCAACACATTTGTGCTCAGTGCCATCAACTTGTTTTTATTTTTTCCGATCCCCATTGTCGTAGCGCTGCTGTTGAATGAAGTGAGAAAGCCCTGGATCAAAAAGATTGTGCAAACCACGATCTACATTCCGCATTTCGTCTCCTGGGTCGTCGTAGCCGGGATCTCGGTCATCTTGTTCGCGACGCAGGACGGCGGGATCAACATGTTCCTGGCTGAACATGGGTTTAACCGGTTCGAATTGTTAACGGACCCTTCGTATTTCCGAGCGTTATTCTTATCTCAGAACATCTGGAAAGAGATGGGGTGGAACACGATCTTGTTCCTTGCTGCGCTGGCCGCCGTCGACCCGGGCTTATATGAGGCGGCGTATGTGGACGGAGCGGGGCGCTGGCGGCAAATGTGGCATATTACGCTGCCAAGTCTTCGAAATATTGCGGTTGTCCTGTTTATTCTGCGAATCGGTCACGTCATGGATGTAGGCTTCGAGCAAATATTGCTGCTCCAGAATCCGTTAAATATCGGCGTTTCCGATGTGTTCGACACCTATGTTTTCCGGAACGGGGTACAGCAAGGGGAATTCAGCTATTCGACGGCAGTTGGCTTGTTTAAATCCGTCGTCGGACTTGTTCTGGTCATAACCTTTAACCGGCTGGCCAAAAAATTCGGTGAGGAGGGCGTCTACTAAAATGAAAAAGTCTAACAGGCTCTTCGACAGCTTCATCTACTTCGTCTTGGTCGTCATTTTTCTCTTCATCGCCTTTCCGTTTGCCTACATTTTGTTCAGTTCTTTTTCCACGAAAACAGAGTTTTTAACGCGCGGTTTCTTTCTTTTTCCGCACGATTGGACGATTAACTCATATGGTTATCTGCTGATGAACGGGAACTTTGTGCGCTCGTACGGGAACACCTTTATCATCACGATTGGCGGTACGGCGATTTCGTTATTCTTTACGATCTTAATGGCTTACGGCTTGTCGAAAGTTTGGCTGCGTGGGCGCAAAACGATGAATATGCTTGTCCTGATCACGATGATTTTTAACGGCGGCTTGATTCCGACGTATCTGGTCGTACGTCAGCTGCATCTGATTAACAGCTATTGGGCTCTTTTTTTAACCGGTGCGATTTTTCCTTTTCTCCTGATTTTGATGCGAAGCTTCTTCTCCAATATTCCGGCGGAGCTGGAAGAAGCGGCGAGAATGGACGGATGCGGGGAGTGGAGACTGCTTTACACCATTATTCTCCCGCTGTCAATGCCTTCGCTGGTCACGATCGGTCTGATGTACGGCGTGGCCCGCTGGAACGATTATTTTCAGGCAGTTCTCTATCTGAACGATGCCAATCTATGGCCGATTCAGACATTTCTGCGGCAGTTCCTTCTGGATTCGGACACGGCGATGCTGACAAGCGTCGGCGGATTCGAATACGGGCCTCCCGTCAAAATGGCCGCTGTTGTTGCTACGGCGCTGCCGCTGCTCATTTGCTACCCGTTTCTGCAGAAGTATTTTAATAAAGGCATGATGGTCGGTTCGGTCAAAGGGTAAGGTTTGAAGTTGATCTAGAAGTAGGAAAGGATGGGGACCATGCGTATATTGTTTCTCGATTTGGATTCCACAAGCCCGGACCACCTGGGCTGCTACGGGTATCACCGCAATACGTCACCGAATATCGATAAAATTGCGGAGGAAGGCGTGCGGTTCACGAACTACTATACCTCGGATGCGCCTTGCGCACCTTCGCGGACAGCGCTCATGAGCGGCAAATTCGGCATCGTGAACGGCTTGGTGGGACACGGCGGCACGGCTGGCGATATGAAGCTTGAAGGGACATCGCGCGAGCTGATGGGCAAGCTGTCGCGGGGAGGTTCGCTTCCGACGTATCTCGGGCTCATGGGCGATCTGAACACGGTGCTGATTAGCCCGTTCGCCCAGAGACATTCGACGTTCCATTTCTATGCCGGATTCAATGAAATTTTAAATACGGGCCGCTACGGCAATGAATCCGCCGAGCATGTCACGCCGGTCGCACTTGATTGGATTGAACGCAATGCCGAGAAGGATGACTGGTTCTTGTACATCAACTATTGGGATCCGCATACCCCATACCGTGCGCCGCTGGATTTCGGCAACCCATTCGCAGACGAGCCGCTGCCAGCGTGGCTGACGGAGGAAGTACTGGAGCGACATAAGCACATGGTCGGTTCTCACTGCGCGAATGAGCTCAATATCGATTATCAGAATAAAACGTATGACAACCAGCGGCCTGCCGCATTCCCGCGCCACCCCGGCGAGATTCAAACTATGGATGACATGCGAGAAATGATCGACGGCTACGACTGCGGCATCCGCTATATGGATGAGCATTTGGGACGGTTGTTCGCCGCTTTGGAAAAGCAAGGCGTTATGGACGATGTCATTATTCTCATCTCCGCCGACCACGGCGAGAACATGGGGCAGTTGGGCATTTACGGCGAGCACGCCACCGCGGACCAAGGCACCTGCCGCATTCCGATGATTATTCGCTGGCCGGGCATGAAGATGGGCGCCGTGGATGACGGGCTGCATTATCATCTGGATTTGCCGCCTACGTTCGCGGACATGTTGAATCAGCCTGTTTTCCCGGATTGGCACGGCAGAAGCTATGCGCCTGCCCTGCGGGACGGCTACGACTGCGGCCGCGATTATCTCGTCGTGTCGCAATGCGCACACGTCGTTCAGCGCAGCGTACGTTTCGGCGATTGGATCTACATTCGATCGTACCATGACGGTTTCCATCTTTTTGATGAGGAGATGCTGTACAACCTGGCCGAAGATCCGAAGGAACAGCATAATGTGGCTGCCGACAATCGCAGTGTTTGCATGGAAGCGGTCTATTACCTCAATCAATGGCACGACGATATGATGCGCCGTAACACCGATGCGGTCGATCCTCTATGGACTGTCATTCAGGAGGGCGGGCCGTTCCACGCGAGAGGCTATCTCAAGGGCTACATCAAGCGACTGGAAGAGACGGGCAGAGGGCATCTCGTACCGGAATTGGTCCGCCGGCATCCCGAAGAGTTCCCGCAGGAGCCGAACCCATTTCTGAACCATCTTCAAGCGAAGATCGGTGCCAGAATGGCAGGTAAATAAGGAGGTCGAGAAACGTGAAACCTTCCACGGAGAGACCGAATATTTTGTGGATTTCGCTGGAGGACACCAGCCCGAGGTTCGGATGCTATGGCGACCCGCTCGCGCGGACACCGCACATCGATAAGTTGGCGGCGGAGGGGGCGCTATATAGCAACGCTTTTGCGACGGCGGGGGTTTGCTCCCCCAGCCGTTCTTCCATCATTACCGGCATGTATCCGACGGCGATCGGCACGCATCATATGCGGACAGAGCACACGAATCCCTATACGCCGGAGCTGCCTACGCCTTATTTTCCCGTTCCGCCTGCCTATGTTAAAACGTTTACGGAATACTTGCGGGCAGAAGGCTACTTCTGTACCAACAATTTTAAAACGGATTACCAATTTGCCTCCCCGTTGACCGCATGGGACGAAGATGGTACTTCCGCACATTGGCGGCACCGCGAGCCGGGTCAGCCTTTCTTCGCCGTGTTTAATCACATTTATACGCATGAAAGCGCCATGTGGGGCGATCTCATTCGTAAATCTTACGGATCATTGAGTGATGTGCCGTCTGTGACGGACCCCGATCAGGTTACGGTTCCCCCGTATTTGCCGGACACACCGAAATCGCGGGCGGCGCTTGCGAAGTACTACGACTTGATCGAAGAGGCGGACGGGGCTGTCGGCGCTCTACTGCAGCAATTGGAGGAGGACGGACTCGCCGAGAATACGGTCGTCATCCTGTGGAGCGACCATGGCGAAGGGCTCCCGAGAGCCAAGCGCTGGCCGTATGATGCGGGGATTCGCGTACCGCTCATTGTCAGGTGGCCTGGTGTTGTTCAAGCGGGAGCGGTCAGCGAGCAGATGGTTAGTCTCATCGACCTCGGACCTACGGTTTTATCCATCGCGGGCGCGGTACTTCCTTATCATTTGCAAGGGCAGCCTTTCCTGGGGAATCGGAAGAAACCGAGAACGTATGTATACGCCACTCGAGATCGGTACGATGAATCCTATGACATGGTGCGCGCTGTGCGGGATCGGCGGTTTAAATACATCCGGAATTACGATCCGCAGCAGCCTTATCTGCAATGGATCAAGTTCAGTCATCATCATGCGATGTTCCAGGAGCTTTGGCGGCTGGAGCTTGCTGGTCAGCTAGAAGGGGATGCCCGCATTCTGATGCAGTCTGCTCGCCCCGCCGAGGAGTTGTACGACTGTGAAAGCGATCCCTACGAGATGCATAATCTCGCTGCGGACCCCGCTTATCTAGCGGAATTGGAACGGCTGCGAACGGCGATGGAAGATTGGCGTAAGCAGTACGATGTCTGGGGAGACGTGCCGGAGGAACAGATGGTGAGAAGCATGTGGCCCGGCGGGATACAGCCGCAGACAGCCGCTCCGATTTTTATCGCCATCAATACGCAAAATGCGGGCATAGAGCCGGCCTCACAGGAAACGTTTGACGAGCCGACGGCTATTCTGCTTCACTCTGCTACGCAGGGAGCTTCGATTGCCTATACGACGGACGAAGGGGAAGCTCCGAGATGGAAGCTGTACACAGGCCCGATTCGGCTGGTCAGCAGCGGCCGGACGACGATTCGCGCGAAAGCGGTCCGCCTCGGATATAAAGACAGCGAGGAAGCGGTCTCCTCATTTGTCATTGTGGAAAGGAGTCAGAACCTATGAGAAATGTCATCATGATTTCAACCGATCAGCAGCAAGTCAACGCGATGGGCTGTGTCGACAGCAGCTACTATACCCCCAACCTCGATAAGCTGGTCGACAGATCCGTAAGATTTACCGGGGCCATTAGCACGTCCGCTCAGTGCTCGCCATCGCGTTCGACGTGGATGACCGGAAAATATCCGCACCAGGTAGGGGTCTATCAGATCGGGCATGTACTGGATCCGGCGGAGTGGGGGATCGCCAAAGCTTTTAACGGGGCCGGGTATGAAACGGTGTATTTGGGTAAGTGGCATCTGGGCTTGTCGCCAGCTGATCACGAGTTTCAAGTGACGGACTATCGCACGGACGGCCTGGATTTGGCCGGAGCGAATGAAGACCTGCGGTTTCATAGTCACCGGGATGCCGTTACGACGGCGCAAGCCTTGAATTATTTGGAGGATCATGACGGCGAGAAGCCTTTTTTCATGAAGCTGAACTGGTATATGCCGCATCCGAATGCGCCGGTCGATCAGCCGTTTGAGCTGTTGGAGCGATATGCGGAACAATTTCCGTTAGCGGACATGCCGATACCGCGCAGCTATGATGAGGATGATCTTTCCACGAAGCCGCCGTTTCAGAGGGAGCGGGCTGCGGAAGGTGAATCCGAGCTGACGGAGGCGCTAGTTCGTCGAGATGCCCAGCGGTATCGCGCGATGCTTGTTTTGATGGATCTGTATCTGGGGCGCATCATGGAGAAGCTGACGGCGAAAGGGCTGCTGGATAACACAGCCATTCTCTTCACAAGCGATCACGGGGATATGCAGGGGGCGCACCGGCTGCGGTTGAAGGGCGTGATTCCTTACAAAGAGCTGTACAACGTCCCGCTCATTCTTTATGTGCCGGGCGAAGCACCGAAACGCCGAGTCATTCCGGATCTTGTATCGACTGCGGCTGTGACCGGAACGCTGCTCGATGCGGCGGGAATCCCGGTACCGAAGGAATGTGAGGGCGGATCGCTGCTGCCACTTCTGAATCGAGATGCGGCGCCGGAGGAAGAGCAAGTCTTCTTTGAGCATTACAAAGCGTACTGGGGGCGCCACCCGATGATCGGTGTACAGACGAAGCAATGGAAGTATGTCTACTACCTGGAGGATGACCTGGAAGAGATGTACGACCTGCGCAGCGATCCGGACGAAATCATCAATGTTGCTGGCCGCCCAGAGCATGAAGATATACGAAGCCGGTTGCGGCAAACGGTAGAAGCCTGGTGGACATCAACCGGAGCTTTGACCAGACCGGCGATTGAAGACCCGCATAGCAACTGGGGGAAAGTTTCGAAAGGATAAAATATGATTAAGCAGACTCCGACCATAGAGGTCGGAGTTTGTTTTTTGTTGCCAATCCCATCCTCTGGAAGTATACGCTGTCCTAGAAGTTAGCCGTTTTAGGATGACAGGGTGATCAACACGGCTGCCATAATGTAAAAAGCTCTTCCGTATGTCCATTAAGGAACATACGGAAGAGTCGTAAGTCCAGCGTACTTTTTATTGTCGATGGTTACTTCAGGAATGTGTTCAACTCTGGAATCAGTTGCAATGTATGCAAGAGAATTGTCAAAGCTTCTGCACGAGTGGATTTGCGATTTGGAGCAAAATTACCTTCGGTTTGTCCATCGATGATGCCCATATCAGCGGCAGCTTGAATTTGATCTTTGTTCCATACGCCATCGAGGTCTGTGAACGCGTTTAAGGAATTTGTGGACGCTTTGAAAACGATGAGTTTGGAAATGATGGCAATAATTTCAGCTCGCGTAATTTGTGCATCTGGCTTGAATGTACCATCTTCGTATCCACCTACGATACCCTTGCTGGCCAGCGCATGAATCGCACTCGCAGCCCAGTGACTTTCAGTGTCGGAAAGTTTGGAAGCATCACCACCCTCCGTTATACCGAACAGACGGGAAACAATGACTGCAAACTCAGCACGAGTGATTTCCCCGTCTGGGTGAACCGACTGATCTTCGTATCCCTGGATGATGCCAAGTCTTGCAAATACGTCAATGGTTTCAGAAGCCCAGTGCTCCTTCGTATCAGAGAAATTCACGGAGTCGTCCTTATGTTCTTCGTATTGCTTGAGAAGATTGGAAATGATTTCGTCTTTGTCAACAACCTCTGTAAATACATCATTTTTATCTGGTATTGTTTCCGGCTTTGTTTCTGGCTTCGTTTCAGGTGCCGGGTTCGTTGGAGCAGCGCCGCCGTTGTCTGATCCAGCACCGGAATTATCCGTGTCATTGTTGTCATCATGGACAACCGGTACGGTGTACGCTACAGGTAAGCTTACCCCGGAAGTATGCCCCAGATTATCATAGGCTGCAATCGTATACTGATAAGTTCTACCTGCTTCCAGTGGACTGTCAATATCGAAGGTATTGAACGAACGGCTTACTTCCACGCCATCCCGATAAAGGATATATCCGACTTGTCCGGGATCCTGGGGTACGGACAGAGTCCTCACTTCTTTCTTCAAGCTTTGCAATGTGGCTATCGACGAGCCCGTTGTGGACGTCATCACCATGTTAGATGCATCGGAGACGGCCATGCCATGGGTCGCTGCGACTTTGTAATAATAGGTTGTCCCGCTCTGAAGTCCCGTATCGGTATAGGTCAGTTCAGAACCGGAATACACGGGCTGGTAGCCTTCGTTAGCGCTGCTGGACCGATAAAGCTTATAGCCAGATGCTCCAGCAGCTCCCCCCCAAGTCAATTGAATGCTTGAATTCGTACTGCTGCTTGCGGCAAGCGCGGTTGGAGCGATCGGCTTGTAGTACACAATGACATTGTCAAAATCGAAGCTGCTTACGTTATCAACGGCCATCTTCACCCCGTAAACAGCAGCTGTAGCCGTTCTAAAGCCAAACTGGCTAGCAGCCGGTGCAACTGCGTCATTGACATATAGATCAAATTTGTTCGTGTTGGTATTAATAATTAGTTTTGTTTTATACCATGTGCCGTCGAAAACAATCGGAGAGAAGACCGATGTCTTGGAGCTCGAGCTAGATGACTTATAGGCAAAAATCTGGCTGGAGTTAAAATAAACGTGCACGGCCGGCGTACCGGCAGGGGTAAGGACTACAGGAATATTCTTCCAGTTCGCATTGGTCGGCTGTACAAGCGTCTCCACTGTAACGATCCCTTGCACCCCTTGCGCATCTCCGAAGCTTCGCACGGCACTGGTTTCGAGCGCGTTACCGCCGGTAACTCTGACCGCGTGACCTGGTGCCGCAGTACCTGTGGCATCGATGACCGATACCTGTCTTCCTGTGTCTTCGGCAATCGTCCAGCCTGCAGGGTTTCCTCCGAGCCCATCGTCATCAAAATTGTCTTCAATCAAGGTTTGTACAACGTCGAATGCCGAAGAGACGATGCTTGAATCCGGGGAAACGCCTTCCTCGTTGACAGACACAACTTTGTAGTTATAGCTTGTATTATTGTCAAGCCCCGAATCCACAAAGGACAGTGCCGTTGTGTTGCCGACAGGTTCAAATGAATTACCGCTTGTTGTTGACCTGAAGATCGAATAGCTGGCAGCATCCTTGCCTGCCTGCCATCTTAACTTAATGGAAGAGCCCGTGTAATCGCTCGCGAGCAGCCCTGACGGCGCGATCGGCAGATCTAGACCTGAAGTATTTGTTGTTGCCGTCGTCAGCATGCTCGATTCTTCCGAGACCGCACTGCCGCTTAGTGCTACGATTTTGTAGTAGTAGTTCGTTTTCGGAGTTAGCCCGTTGTCCGAATAGGAGTTTCCGGAAGTAACCTCCGCCACTTGTTTGAAGCCGACACTCGGATCCTGGGAACGATACAGTCGGTAGCCAGTAGCTCCCGTAACCGAATTCCATGTCAGATTTATTCCTGTTCCACTTCTCTCAGCTGCGTCTAAATTCGTTGGAGCAGCTGGAACATAAGAGATCTTGATATCATCCAGCGTCATGGCGCTGGCCGTACCGGCTAAAGCAAATATGACCGTATCCAAATTGTTAACTGGACTTTCTCTAAAAGACCAATTGGAGCCCAAGAGCTGATCATCCACATACATATCGAATTTCTTGGTTATCGTATTAATAACAGCCTTCAAACGGTAGGCTCTATTGAAATCCATAGGATTAAGCAGATCCACCTTGGTTGAACCGCTGTATCCCCAAATTTTCCCGCTCTGCATGATGATATTAACCGCTCTTTTACCAGCCACGCTGTCCCGAATGTCAAGTACGGTTTTGTATTGCGCATCTGCGGCGTTCACGGTTACTTCTGCCGTTACATAAGCTCCAGCAGGTACGCTGAAGGTATGGCTGACAACAGGATCACCTGTGCTCTGTTTCTTCAACAACAGATTGGCGCTATCTGCCATATCTTCCTTGACCGTAATCTCTCCGCCAACTGTTCCATCCGGGATCGTTGCACTCCAGCCTCGCTGCCCGTTCAGCTCGCCTCTGGTCATATCATCGAAGTCTTCATGAAGGACATCCGCAGATACGTTGAATAAGGTTGAAATCGGAGTTGAGGGGGCGGACAAGCCACCTGGATTCATGGCAGCGACTTTATAGTAATAATTCGTCCCCTCTGCAATTCCTAAATCGGTATAGGTCGCTGTTATGACGGATGGCCCTGTCAAAGGTTGGTATTCGCCAGTCAATGAAGATGACCGATAGAGTTGATATTCTGTAGCTCCCGGCACTTCATTCCAGGCGAGTGTAATGCTGGCTCCCGCTATATTCACGACCTTCAAGCCGGAAGGCGGAGCAGCCACTGTCCATCCTGAAGCAACGGTTGAATAAGAGGACAAGCCGTTGTTATTCATCGCTGCAGCTTTATAATAATACTGGCGGCCGCTTTCCAGTTTCGTATCCGTGTAGCTCAATGCTCCACTCGGGAGATCAGAAATGGAATAATAGTCTCCGTTCTCCGAAGTGGAACGGTACAGCCTGTAATCCGCCGCACCTGGAACGGCATCCCATTCCACGGTCAAGCTATTTTCCGTGCCTCCGCCAACCCTTAACCCTGTAGGAGCGGAAGGCGCTGCTGCGGCCCGATCTACGCCGTTCCACGTCAGCTTGACACTATTGGCAGTGTTTTGTACGGCTGTGAGACCGCTCGGAGTATCCATCGCCTGTTTTTTCCCCGGCAAGCGGAATTTCACTTTAAACGTTTTTCCGAATGCGTCTTTAACATTAATGGTCAATTTGGCTTTGCCGTCCACATGGTTTAAGGATACGCCAGGATCAAGATAAACGATATCGCCAAAATCCGTATCCAAAGTAAGATCGATCGTCCCTGTATTGGTCATCGTAGGATCAGAGACGGACACCTCAGTATCTTCCTCCGTTTTCTTGATCATGACGGATGCTTTCTTATTGCTTGTAAATGGTCCTACGGCAGTTATTCCGTCATTCCAGAAATTGATCGCGGTAATGCCTAGCTTATTTTCTCTGACAGCCTGTACATTCCCCGTATTGGCCAGTACTTCAATATCCGGATGGTTAGCATACTGGTCAACTTCTTCGCTTGTTTTACCAGGAAGAAGAACGTAATCATAGGTTCCGTCGGTCGGATTCGTACCGTGATCGAACCAGAGGTTCATATAGTTGCGTGTGTAATCAGTTGTGTAATCGGTGCCTTGATAGTATTGGTTAACACTCGCCCAATTGTCGGTTCGCGACTCTCGCAAGCCATTCATCGTCGTTGTCGTAGGGAAGTAGTAACCGATGTCTGAGCCCGGTGTATCGCCAGCCAGATGAATCCGATTTACGCCGTCCATGGTCTCGCTCCAACCTAAAGTCGTTGGCTGGGCAGCCCCGTTCACGGTGAGTGCGTTGTTCCCGCTGTCGTTAAGCTTGCGATTTTCCACAATAGTTTCGACAACCTTGTTGTCTGTGGATGTGATGCCAGCACCTAGACTTACGACCTCATCATCGAACATGAACCAGGATTTCTTCGCTATGAGATTGTATCCGTTAGCGGTATATTGCATGCCTGTAGCCCCATACAATCCGGAGATCTCTGTGCCTCCAACCCAGTTATTCGGATTTTTCGTGTTGGCGGTAGCTGTAGAATTCTGAATGACCGTCGTACCCGGCAAGCGGTAGCTGTTTATGGTTGGCCAGAAGGAATCCTTGTATTGCGTGATATCTGAGTTATATAGGTAGGTCATCCCGTCCCCGGTATGCCATCCCTTCAGATTCTCTTCATTTACGATTTCAAAATTCCCGACTTTGTCGGAGGACATACTGACGCCAAAGACGAATCCCGGTCTATGGTGTACGGCCCTGGCCATATTCGGGTATTGCTTGTTTCCTATATACGCTGCTCGCGGTATAACGGAGGAATCGTTTACAATCTGTTTGGTCTGACTGATAATAATGATCGAGCTCAAATCCGCATACTTGGTAGGAGAAGTAGACTCCAGCATCCATTTCTTAACCATGGATTTGTAAGCTGCCCGATCTTCAGCCGAAGGTGCGGCATATGACATCCTCACAACCGCCGCACCGAGCGCTCCCATGGAGGTTGCCCCATTATCATCGTTGGCTTTTCTGGACATATTTCTACCTCTCACCATGTCGAACATGGAATTGTTATAAAAGAGAGGCTCGAAGGCCGTATATACCCATTGATAAATATTGTTGACATCCGGGTCCGTGATGTCCCATGATGAGCCTGTGATGATATACATGACCTTTGTCAAATTATCGATCAGGTTGATCCCATATCCCCCATTATAGGCAATGAGAGCCGTGTGCTGAAGAAATGAACCGTCGCTATACATGCCTTCGCCGGAAGTAACATAATCGAATACCGAGCTAAGCTGATCTCTGCCTTCAATAATTTTCGTACTGTCCTTGACGATGATCCCGCTTGAAATTTTAATGTTGCATGCCCATACGCGATTGGCTCCTGTCAGTCCAGCTCCCCAGGCAAGTGCTTGATAGTCGATCACTTCATGCCAATTGGCAATCTGCGTTGATGTCAGACTAGAATAAATCATCGTCGTAATGTTGTTAATGCTAAGTGGCGAGCTGATTTGCCAATCAAACCAGTTATCATAGCCTCGATAGACCACACTCTTGTTAAAGCGATTGACATACATCCAGTCCATCGCGCTTATGATATCCGCCAGCAAGGCTGCGTTATGCTCCAAGCTTGAACCTCTTGTAGCGTAAGCTAGCGTCATCGCTTCAAGACGCTGATAGCTGCCGGAAACATGCTCCGATTCCGTTGTAGCAGCCAGATCACTCCAGAGGTAGGCTCTTGCGTCACTTTTATCCATCGTGTCCCAGTTGTTCTGAGCAATCGTAGTAATGCTTGCGATTTTCTCGGCAATGACTGGATCTGCCGGATCATAATCCGGTCCGCCGGTCAGCATATCATACATTCTTGCCCGGAGCATGTCATACTCGTCTGCCGTAACATCGGCTGCATGGGCAGGAGGAGTCAGTGGCTGCGCCAACATGTTAATTAACATGGCTATCACCAAAAAGAGCGCTTTCAAACTTCGTGAATTTCCAGACATAAATCTTCGTTGCCCCTTTCAAAAGATAAATTGAAATGTACGTTCTTCCTTCAGCAGTTTACATGCGTACGCTGATGTGAACTTATCATATAGAACTGTATGATCAGGGGCAATATACATATTTTTGCTAGATTATCACCTACCACAGGATAAGCGCACAGTAAATTAACTTTTCTTCGCGGAGTATACATCAAGGTTGTGGCGCAAAGATTTATTTCATCATAACGTTGATTCTAAAAAGGTGCTAAAATATCGATATTGCTCTATATTCATGAAGCAGGTGAGGCCATGAAATTTTTAGAAAATGTACTTAAGAACAAGCCTTTTATATTCTCATATCGCAATATGACCGAAGATAAGAGCGGGTACACATCCTTTCATGCGCACCCTGGCTTGGAGTTTCTGTATGTAGAGCAAGGAACCGGCCACATGATTGTGGACAATCGCATTATGCCAATCAAACCGCAAACGATGTATATGTTTCAGCCCTATCAGCTGCACCGCGTACATGCGGAAGCGAGTGAGAACCAGCCATATGTTCGAAATATTTTGGTTATTGACCCGTATGTGTTGGAGCCTTTTCTTTCACCCTTTGGTGAGCTGAGAGGGTACTTTCATCGACTATGGAAAGACGCATTGCCGGTGCAAGCGTTTGAAATGGGAGGACTGGCCCCCATGTACGAGCTTTTACATACAGAAATGCAGTACGGGTCCAGTCAGAAGCAGATGGAGCATGTGGCTTTGGCTGTTTTGGATATTGTTCGTGCCGTGAGGGCGGTCGGTAAAGACGTTTTGGATACACATAAGCAGCCCATACACCGGAACACCGGCTTGTCCGAGCAGGCGATGGCTTGGCTCGAGCGTCATTACCAAGAAGATTTCAGTTTATCCCGGCTTGCTGTGCAGCTTCATGTATCCCCCTTCTATCTTTCTCGTCTATTTAAACAAGATACGGGCAATACAATCCAGGAATATGTTACAGCCAAAAGGCTTAGGGAAGCGTGCCTCCTGCTTCAGCATACGGACCACAGCATCACTTATATTGCAGAGCGGGTTGGACTTACCTCAGCCTCGTATTTTATTCATGCTTTCAAGAAGCATATCGGGTTGACACCGTTGCAGTATAGGAAACAATTGAAATGATCACAAACTTCCCGAAATTGATCATCGACAATGCGAAAAACGCTGGCTACCATGATATCATAGAAGTGGATTGGCAGCAGGTTGTCTGACAAGGGGGAGCTTCCATGTATAAAGTTCTGGTCGTCGATGATGAGCCTACCGTGAGTGCGGGGATCAAAAGCTATTTAATGAAATCAGCGCTTGGCATTCGTCATGTGGAAACCGCGCTGAACGGCTTTGAAGCGTTGGATTGCTTGCGCCTCGATACGTATGATCTTGTCTTGACGGATATTCAGATGGGGATGATGAACGGCATTGAGCTGATGGAAGCGATTCTTCTGGAACAGCCGTATCTCCCCGTCATCGTCATCTCGGCGCATGAGAAGTTTGATTTTGCAAAGAAGGCGCTGAGGCTGGGGGCAAAGGATTACTTAATCAAGCCTGTTGAGTTGGATGAATTAACGCGTGTCGTCGGGAAAGCTCTCCAAGAAAAGAAGGAGATGGGGCGGCTGACGCTCCAGCGCCCTGGCGCGGATACAAGTATCGATGATCATCTTCGCAAGAAGAGGCACGAAGCACTTATTGAGTTAGTAACGGAAACCGATCTGCAGGAGAAGGATTACGAAGATCTGCTTCGCGAAATCGGCAGCTCGTTGAAGGAGCAAGGGTATTTGTACGGCATCGCAGCCGTGCATTTGAATTTGAGCAAGGGCGGTTTCAGCAACCAGGACATTACGCTGATGGATCGCAAGCTGCTGAAGTACGCTTCCGTCAACATATTGGAAGAAAGCCTGGCCGATTGGTGCGGCGTAGCCTTCTATGGATTTGGCAATCAACTCCTCTGTGTCATTCAATTGGAAGCTTCAGAGTCCGTGGATACGAGGCTGAATAGAAATTCCCAGCTCAATCTGATCGGTCAGACGATCATTGTCAATCTCAAGCAGTATTTGAATGTAGACGTGACCGTTGGCATGAGTACGCTAAGCCCGGATTTATCGATGCTTCCCAAGCTGATGGAAGAGGCGAATGCCGCCATTGAATGGCGCAAGCTGCATCCGGATAATAACGTGCTTTATTATGAGGATATGTCGGCGCTGGGCAGTATGCGGGTGATGGAGTGGGCGGCCAAAGTAGAAGAGCTCGTGCTTCACATCAAAACAGCAGACGAGGCAGGATTAGCCAAAGAACTCCAGTCTGCGATCAAAACCCTCTCTAACCTGACCCATAAGGAAGGGTTGTTTCACAGCTTTTTCGGATTGTTGGTGTACCGGTTGTATGGCTTGCTGTTTGATAGCGGACAAGAATCAAGCAACACTTTCCGTCAGTGGGACCCGGATGTTTACTTCAGGGGCATGGAAATCCCCTGCAAAGTTACTCAGCTTCACGAGTACGTGCAAGGGCTCGCAGATAGCATTCGGGCTTGCATGAGCGAGCGAGATCTCTCGGTCGTCTCCCGGATCACGGCGTACATTTACAATCACTACGGCAATCATGAGCTCAAAATTCAAGATATTGCCGGAGAAGTGCATTTCAGCGCGGCTTATGTGAGTTATTTATTTAAAAGAGAAACCGACAAAAACATATGGGACTTCGTCTCCGAAGTTCGGATCGAAGAGGCGAAGCGTTTGCTGACCGCAACCGATTTAAAGCGTTATGAAATTTCGTATCAAGTAGGGTACCAGTCGCCGGAGCATTTCAGCCGCATGTTCAAACGGTTCACTGGCATCTCGCCAGCCGATTATCGCAAAGAGGTCAGGGGGAATTAAGCTGAAGCTGCAATATAAGGTGATTGTGGCCTTCTGTTTGTTCATCATAGGGCCGTTTCTCATTGTCGGCTGGATTTCGTTCTCGCGCACATCAGCTACGATTAAAGATGAAGTTGGAAAAACCATGCTCCAGTTGGTGAAGCAGAATCACGCTACGATGGAGAACACATTGTCTTCGGTCAGAGATAAGACGGTGACGTTTCTGGACAATCATTTTTTCAGCAATCCGAAGCAATTTACTTTCTGGACGCATATTGACAGCATTAGCGCACTGAGTGAGGCAGATACGATTCTGGATCGCTGGTCCACGGATGGTACCGAATATGCGATTTACATGGAGAATACGAGCAACCAGCCGTTTCCTTTAAATGCAGCATTTAAAAAACAAGGTCTTATTTATCTGGATAGCCGAAATACGTATCCCGACTGGGCTTTGCAAGCTTTAGAAGAAAAAGGGGCCGGCACACTGCGAATGGCAACGTCAAGTAACGGGCAGCCGACGATCACATTTATAAGAAGTATTTTACACCCTGAAAAATATGATCAATCGATCGGCTTCCTTGCCGTATCCAAGCTGGAAGTGCTATTGAACAAAAATCTCGTTTCTGTACAGCTGCCTGAACATGCCGGTGTCTATTTATTCGATGACCACGACGAATTGCTGATGAAGTCAGGTGAAACCGACATGGAGCTGTCTGAGCTGCCAGATGATCTTCGCAACCAGGCTTCGGGTTATTATTTTGGCGAAACGAACAATCATAAAGATTTATATGCGGTTTCCTATGAGTTTAATTTCCATACGAGACTGATTTACAAGATTCCGCTCCAATCCATCATGGGGAAGCAAACAAGCTTTCAACAGCTCATCATGGTCATGCTGGCCATCTATCTACTGCTTGTTCTGCTTTTCGTGGTCTATCTGCTGCGCAATATTATTAAGCCGTTGGCGCGCTTAGTCATGTTTACACGCGTGTACGAGCTCGGCAAGCCGTTTGACTTCGGCAAGGAATCGTCCCGCACTCGTTCCAATGAATTTGGCCTCTTGTATACCGCGTTTATCCGAATGACAGCCAGGCTCAATGAGTCGATTGAAGAAAACTATGGGATGAAAATTAAGCAAAAAGAGCAGGAATTGAATACCCTGCATTCGCAGATCACCCCGCACTTGCTCTACAATACGCTGGATTCTATTTATTGGTATGCCCTGGAAAGCGGGAACCACGATGTGGGCGGCATGGTCAAGGACTTGTCGAAGCTGCTGCGCATCGGCCTTAGCCGAGGGAAGAGTGTCATTCCGGTCAGCGAAGAACTGGAGCATGTGCGAGCCTATATCCGGCTGCAAATGAAGCGGTATCCGGGCAATTTTGAAGTGTTCTGGGACATCGATGAAGCGCTCGACACGGTGAAAATGCCGAAAGTCATCATCCAGCCGCTGGTGGAGAATGCGATATTCCATGGCATACAGAGTATGGATGGAGAGGGGCAGCTGTGGGTTCGATTGAAACGCACGGATGACGAGATGCATATCATCGTCGAGGACAACGGATTTATCCCTGTGAATCTGGAAAAGCTGCACATGATTGTCAGCGGGGAAATCGACGACAAAGGGTACGGGATCCGCAACGTTCAGCAGCGTATCCAGCTGCATTACGGCGATCCCTACGGCCTGAACTACGTCCAACGCGAAGGCGGAGGGCTCATCGCGTCGATCATCATACCGCTATAAGTTCTCCATGAGCATGTGTCATTTATATTTTGGCTAATTCTTTCCGATTAGGAGCGTGTGGCGGCTCTTCCAGCCATTTTCTGTCAATCAATATATCCGTGCCGTCTTTTCCGTATTGCAATATTTCCGGAATGAGTTTTAAGTATTCACTTGCTAAATCAATTCTTGAAGAAACGGACAACGCATGGCCAATAAAAGACACGCCTTGAGTATTAAGCATGGTAATCAAACACATCATTAACTTATCTGAAAAAGGGGATACAGTTGAAGTTGAGACTTCAGAGTTGACCATGATGGATCCCATGAGGTCCTCTTTGATCAGCGTATGATTTAGAAATTGAATTTGCTTATGAGCTAAATCTTTCCCCTTTTTCAAGTAATGCTGAATCGTTTCATCCTTAGTAACCTGAATAAAGCCAGTGAGCAGAACGAGGCCAAAGTAGTTTCGTTCGATGTTAAAAAACATCTCGGATAGCTCAAGTACATTCAGCGGGCGTTTCTGTTCAAACCATTTAGAAATAAAAGTTTCTTTTTTTGAAACAAATTCAACGTGATCCGGGTAAGGTATCATAGGAGGACGGTCATATATGCCTTTTGTAAGAAACAACTGAATTGCTTCATTGTAAAGGTCTTTTGTTGATACTAGGCACTGCGAAAAGAAGGAACGAATATCCTCGCGAGCAACATTGGATAAGAACAAACCGTAAGAGACCAACCCCATTCGGCTCATCCCATAAACATAACTCAAAGGAAAAAGATCAAAAAATAAGGGTGGGGCATTCAGATTAACGTCTTCGTCTGAAAATCCTACAGGAATTGGACAATTTTCCTTTTGAAGAATTTGCGCGATCTCTTTGAGATGTTGTTCGGATAAAGCCATTGACTTGGCAATAATCGGTTTTACATCCTCATTATTCGCATGATGCAAAAAATGCTTAGAAATACAAATTGACATACTGTCATTAATATATGTCGTCCATAATCCGGCAATTTCCGTCGAGGAAAGACCTACTTTATGCTGCTCCGCGCTCATGATCATATAGCTCCTTTAGTTGTTTAAATGGAGTATCTGCAATCCAAATTTAATATATACACCTACCTTTGACATACGGATACGTATGTTTTTTTCGTTTGTTCAGACTGCGAGGATTCATCACACTCTTAAAGGGATACATCATCGAAATGAGGGGGGCTGTATTTTATACTAAATTCAACAGAGAAAGGAGTGGACGCAGTGAGAGAGACAGTTGCACCTCCACGAGAAGTAAAGCCTACACGCCTACAGGCAAAAAGATTTCGGTTTTTTAAAAACTTTTGGCAATTCAGGCATTTGACATTGATGATCGTGCCAGCGGCCCTTGTGCTGCTGCTCAATAACTATTTGCCGATGTTCGGGCTGTTCATTGCCTTCAAGAAAATCAATTATGTCGATGGGATTTGGGGGAGTCCATGGGTTGGCTTCGAGAACTTCACATTTCTATTCAACAATGGATCCTTGTGGAGAATTGTCAGAAACACAGTCGCCTATAGTATTACGTTTATGATCTTGAACTTGATTCTGTCGGTGGCCATTGCGATGGCGCTGAACGAGATACGCAGCCGGCTCGCGGTTAAGAGCTATCAGAGCTTTCTGATCATGCCGCATTTTCTATCGATGGTTGTCATCAGTTATCTCGTCTATGCGTTCCTGCACCCGACACACGGCTTCTTGAACGCCACCGTCCTGCCTTGGTTCGGCAAAGCACCGGTGTCCTGGTACATGTCAAAAGAATATTGGCCGTTTATTCTCACGATCGTCAACGCTTGGAAAGGCGTCGGCATCGGTGCCGTCATCTACATCGCCGCGATCGCAGGCATCGATCCCGAGTATTACGAAGCGGCAGTCATTGACGGAGCCTCGAAGTGGAAGCAGATCCTGCATATCACGCTGCCTTCGATTATGCCCATCATTATCATTATGACGATTCTGAATATGGGGCATGTGTTCAATTCAGACTTTGGCCTGTTCTATCAAGTCCCGATGGACTCGGGCGTGTTGTATCCAGCTACAGATACGGTCGATACGTACGTCTATCGCGTTTTGATGCAGCTGAACGACATTGGGATGTCTTCAGCCGCGGCGATGGTGCAGTCCGTTCTCGGATTCATTATGGTGTTTCTGACGAATGGCGTGGTGCGCAAAATCAACTCGGATCAAGCTTTATTCTAAAAGATTGGATAGGAAGTGAATCTCATGCTCACCCGATTGCATCACAGGGAGAATCGCATTTCTCCGCTGACGGAGACGATCCTTCATCTTATTTTCATTCTCTTCTCGTTAGCGTGCATCATGCCAGTCATTCTCGTCATTATCGTATCCTTCACGCACAATGACTCGCTGGTCAATGAAGGATACAGCTTTTTCCCTTCCAAGTGGTCACTGATCGCGTATCAGACCGTGTTTAAAGATTTTACGACCATCGCAGCCGCGTATAAAGTTTCGATTGGCATCACCGTCGTCGGCACATTATCCAGCGTCCTGCTTATGGCGCTCTATGCTTATCCCTTATCTCGCAAAGATTATCCATATCGATCCTTGTTCACGTTCTTTCTTTTCTTCACCATGCTGTTCAATGGCGGCTTAGTCAGCAAGTACATGATTTATACCCAAACGCTGCATTTAAAAGATTCCTATATCGCCTTGATTTTGCCGCTATTAATCGTTCCGTTCAATGTCATTATTATGCGAACGTTTTTCCAGACGACGATCCATCCCGCTTTGATCGAATCGGCCAGAATGGACGGCGCCAGCGAGCTGCGAATTTTCTTCCGAATTGTAATTCCCTTATCGCTGCCGGTTCTGGCGACGATGGCGCTCTTCGCCACCATTCTGTATTGGAACGATTGGTTCAGTGCGCTGCTCTTCATCAATAAGGAGCATATGTACCCCGTCCAGTTCCTGATGATGCGCGTGCTGAAAGATGTTCAGTACATCCGTGAAAATATGATGCTCGTCGCCCAGAATCCGGAACTGGCCCGAAATTTGCCTAACGAGTCTTTACAAATGGCTCTAGCTTTTATTGGCATGGGACCGATTTTGATTGTATATCCATTCTTCCAAAAATATTTTGTCAAAGGCTTAACCGTTGGCGCTGTAAAAGGTTGATTTCAGTAATACCGGTTGCGTATGCAGCCGTTTGTTATAATATTCCTTACAGGAGGGTCCACAATGAAACGTAGAAAAACTGCTATGCTCGCACCTATGGCACTCGCACTTGGTTTAACCGCTGTCTTGCCAGCTTGTTCCAGTGACAACGCCGCAAGTACAGCAAGTCCTGCAGCAACAACTGCCGGCTCGGCAGCCCCAGCGAGCCCGAAAGCGACACTGGAGCCGTACGATGTTTCCCTTGTCTACCAAGCGAAGCCGATGAAGGACGATGCGCTTGTCCAGGAGAAGCTGAATGAGTACCTCAAGGAGAAAATCAACACGACTGTCACCCTGCAGCCGATCGCTTCGGCCGATTACAAGAAGAAGACGGAGCTGATGATGAATACCGGCGAGAAAATGGACCTTGTCTTCACAGCATCCTGGCTGGATTACTCGGCCAATGTCACAAAGGGAGCGTTCCTGGAGCTGGATTCGCTGCTGGATAAGTACGCGCCGGAGACCAAGAAATTACTGCATCCACTATACCTGGAAGCGCCTCGCTACAAAGGCAAATTGTATGCGATTCCAACGAATAAGGAAATTACGCAAGGCAAGGCGTTTACATTCCGCAAGGACATTGTTGATAAGTACCAGATCCCGGTCGACAAGATTAATAAGGTCGAAGATTTAGAGCCTTACTTTGAAAAAATCAAAGCAGCGGAGCCGAATATGATCGACTATTATGTGGCTGGCGGCCCTGCAAGCTTCATGATGTATGAGACGAAATCCAACTATCGTCCGATTGGCCCTGTTCCAGCCAAGCTGCCGATGTTCTTCCTGGATTACAAGGCCACGGATATGAAGGTGCACACGGTGCTGGATCAGGACATTATCGATTTGAATAAACAGGATGCCGAATTGTTCCGCAAATATTATGAAAAAGGCTACATTAACGCAGATGCGGCAACGGTGACAACGAACGTGGCAGATATCCGCAAGCAAGGCAAGCTTTGGGTGCAATCCACGGTATGGAAGCCAGGTGCTGATATTGAATTGAAGCTTTCCGATAACTTTGATTGGGTTTCCCACGTCGTTGAAGAACCGATTGTCACCACGGATTTGGCGACAGGCTCGATGCTGTCGATTTCGAGAACGTCGAAAAATCCGGAAAGAGCGATGATGGTGCTGAACTATCTCCATACCGATCCTTACGTGATCAACCTGCTCGTGAACGGCATTGAAGGGAAGCATTACAAAAAAGTTGGCCCTAACCGCATCGAACCGATCAAGGATTCCGGTTATGACAGCCAAGTATTCTGGGTGCTGGGGAATCAGTTGATCAATTACTTGAAACCGGGTCAGCCTGACGATCTGTATGAAAGCTGGAAGAAATTCAACAATGACGCGAAGCGCTTCCCATTAATCGGTTTTGTTTTCGACGATACGAAAGTCAAAAATGAAATTGCTCAACTCACGACGATTGTCAACGAATACAAAGTCATCTCGACAGGTGCAGTACCGAATCCTTCGAAATTAATTGATGAGCGGAATGCGAAGCTGAAAGCGGCAGGACTGGATAAAGTGGCAACGGAACTGCAAACGCAGATTGATGCTTGGTGGAAAGAGAACAAAAAATAGAGGTGATTCCTGTTGAAACCCCAGAACCTCATCTACACGTTCGTCAGCTATGCGTCCCATTATGATACCCCCTGGGGACATGGAACGGCGGTCGAAGGTGTAGAGCGGACAGCAAGATTAGCCCATGCGCATGGCATTCCCGTGACATGGATCGTGAACCGGGGCTCCATCCCCGTACTGGGGGAGCAAATACGGCAGTGGCATGACGCCTATGGCGACGATATTATTCTGCAATGCCCGTTCTTTATGGAAGATGCCGCTATGTCCAAGGATGCCTTGAAAGCGAGATTAGAGAGCGATTGGGCAATGGTGAAAGAAGCTTTTCCTTGGGCCACAACCAAAATTGCGGGCAGAGGGAAAATTTACAATGAAGTGATCGAAGTGTTGGAAGAGCTCGATTTTCAGGGAATGTGGGGCTATTGCTGGGAACAAGTGTGGTGGGACGGCATTACCCATAAAGGCATCCCTTGGGGCTCATGGTATGTGGACAGTCACCGGTACAAGGTGCCGCACACGGGCAAGGGCAAGGTCGTAGCCTGCGAATGGACGGCCCGGGATTTGCATTTGTCATACCACACAGGCAGCCCGGTCATCTATTCAACAGATCCCAACGACGTGCTGCGCGCTGGTTTGTGTACAGGCGACGAAATTGCGTACTGGCAAATGCTCTTTGACGAGTATTTGGACAATACGGATCACAACGATCAGGTATATTTCCTGCAGCAGCAAGAGGCGCATGAGATGGAGTTCAGCGATCGCTTTCAAGTGTTTCCGGCTTCGCATGTCGAGGCTTGCGCAGGAATGCTTGACCGCTTCTTTGCCTACGTGGCCCAGAGCGGAGCAACGCTGACGACCGTGCCGAAAGCACTCGCCACGTATCACGCGAGAAATTCCATCACGGCGCCGTCCTACATGCTGACCCGAGATAAGCCGATTCGTCCCGCAGTGAACGACTATACGATGACGCTGGGCGGTGTGGCGGCCGGACCTTGGCCGGATACGTTCTTTTACTACGACAGCCAGTGCCAGATGGCCTTTCTTAAAGGGGAGTGCAAGCCGCGGCTTGTCCGTAATTACATCGGTCAGTGGGATATGCAGGACGAATTCGAGGAGAAGATTCCGCCGATCTTCATCACCAGGTATGAGAAAGCGAGTGATCGTATCGAGCTCATCTACGAGATCGGGAACTGGAAGCCGATGCCGTTCGGGCTTGTGTATTGGGACGATGAGCTGAGCGGCTATGAAATCGATACGTGCTCCAGCGATGTGGAAACGAAGATGATTCAAGATGAGCTGGTGTTCCTTCGGTTTCAATTGACTGGAGAAAAAAGAACGATTCGCTTGGTGCTAAAGAAAAAGTAATCGATCAGGGAATAGAGGGGCTCTCGCTATGACGCGGGGGCCTTTTCTTTTTCCCCATACCTAGATCTAACGGAATTGATCACAAGAAGTTGAGATTACATCATCGTTTGTGAAAAAGTGGTAACGTATAATAGTGGTGTAAGCGATTCCATTACAATTTGTATGGGAGGAATGATTAATGTCAAGCACCACACGAACGAAAGGAAAAGCAAGGAAATTTTGGTGCACGTGTTTGGGGCTGCTTCTCGTGTTAAACACCCTGCTTCTTGCGCCAAGCCCAAGCTCGGCGGCCGTCACGCCGCTGCCAGGGCCAGGGAACCCGCTACTCTACGACGATTTTAGCGGCGGCGGCGTTTACAAGCAGAATTGGATGAACTGGTACAACCAAGCGGGAGGGACCGGCACCTTCTCGAAGACGACTGTCGATTCGCGCCAGGTGGGCTTATTCACACAAACTCCAACGTCGAGCTCCTCGTGGGCCAAATTCCAGCCGATGAATGAGACCGTCGATTTGACGGGATACCGTTATTTGAACGTCACGATGAAAAATCCGGGGTATCCCAACTCGCAGATTCGCGTTGCGATCGGGGACGGCACAACCAACTATAACTTGACGGGAGGTTGGGCGGCCGTTCCAACGACGTGGACGACAAGTCAATTTGATTTGGATGCGTTGACGCCAGCCTTGAACAAAAAGACAGCCAAGCTTGAAATTTGGCTCCGCCAATCCGGCGGCACGTACGGCGAGACACTGATCGATGATATTTTCGCCTCTACGGGCAGCAGCGGTACTGCGCCTACTTTGACCGGCAGAATGACCGCCAATTCCACTAGCGGCTACAACCAGAACACCTCCTTTACGTTCGAAGCTACATATGCCGATGCCGACAATCAGAAGCCGTTCGCGCTTCAACTCGTGATCGACGACACGGTTTATGACATGAGGGAAGATGACAATGGCGATACGGTCTACTCGGACGGGAAAACCTATAGCTACATCACCAAACTCCCTGTTGGCACCCACTCCTATTATTTCCGCACGACTGACTTAACCTCGAACCAAGTATCAACAGCCGTGCAAAGCGGACTCGTCGTGGCGAATACGACACAGGCGATCGATGTGAATGTCAGTCAAGCGGGCTACAACACAGGAGCATTTAAGAATGCAAAAGTCACGGCTCAGCTCCCGCTCACGGACTTGTCCTATGTCGTGAAAAATGGCGCATCCGTTGTTGCTTCCGGCAACATGACGTATGAGGGATTGTTCTGGAATAAGCACGTCTATTCCATTGACTTCTCCTCCATCTCGGCGAGCGGAACGGATTACACGGTCGTGACAAACGGGATTTCTTCCTATCCATTTGCGATCCAGGCGAATGTCTGGAGCAACTACAAAGATGAAATGACGGCGTTCTACCGTATTCTGCGCGCAAGCGTCGCGACATCGGACGCCTATCCGGCCGGCTATAGCTCGGTAGCGCCATCGGCTAGTATTTTTCATGCAGCCGGCCATTTGGATGATGCTCAATCAGCCGACGGCACGACGCACTACGATTTGACGGGCAGTTGGTATGACGCCGGCGATTACGGCAAATACGCGGGCAACCAATGGGTTGGCACCGAAATTGCGCTCGCCTATATCCGGAATGCCGATGCCGTCAGCTCCAAATTCGATAATGACAGCAACGGGATTCCTGATCTTGTTGACGAAGCCGTTTTCGGCAGCGAGTATTTGATCAAATTCGCCAATCAACTGGGCGGCGAGCTGTATGATCTTAAGAACAATGCCAGCTTCGTGCATCCAGAGAAAACAACGGACAACATTAACGGCACAGCGGATGACCGCAAGCTTTCCGGTTTAGGCGTAGGGGGCTCGGCCAAAGCGGCAGGGACGCTTGCAGCAACCGCAAGAGCGATTCATACGGCGATTGCCAAAGGCGATATTGCGCCAGCCAAGGTGGCTGCGCTTACGACCTTTGCGAACAATTGCGAAGCGGCTGCCGTTACCTTTTACAATTACGTGGTGGCGAATCCGAATGGGCCGGTCGGCTCCTACGCGACGCGCGGAGGCATTCCGAATTCCAAGCTTCTTGCGGATGTTGAGCTTTACTTATTGACGAACAACAACGCGTACAAGAATGCGGCAACTTCCAATATTAACACGCTGACTTTTAATGATTTGGCCTCCACGAACTATTGGGATATGCGGCCGATGTCGCTCGCGGAATTTTATCCGGCGGCAGATTCGGCTACGCAATCGCATATTCAGCAGCTCTTGAAGGCGCAAGTCGACTTCTTCCTAACCTCCACCGATGACACGCCTTACAGTGTGCTGAACCAATTCAAGAACTTCGGTGTCAATGAGCCGCATGTGTCTTACTTAGGCGATCTCATGCGCTATTACGAGCTGTTCCATGATCCTGCTGCGCTGCGCGCGGTGGAGAAGGGCATCTACTGGGTTTTCGGTGAAAATCCGTGGAATATGTCCTGGGTGTCCGGTATCGGCTCAGACTTTGTAACGTACCCGCATACCCGATTCGATGAAAGTGCGAATACCGCAACGGGAACAGGGGTCGTATTCCCGGGTGCCATGGTGAGCGGGCCGAATATGAAAGACACCAAAGATAAACTGAGCGTAAGTCCGTGGTATCAAGATCGTTCGTTGTATCAGGATGATACGAATCAATGGCGCTACAATGAGTTCAGCATCAGTATTCAAGCTGGGCTGTTGTACACGATCATGGGGTTAAGCGCGAATGCTTCCGCCAGCTCCGCAGGAGGGTCGACACCTGCTGCGCTGCCGATCACGTCACCGACCATTGGCGACTATGTACGCGGGAATGTGACGGTGTTCAGTGGATCGGCGTCAGGCCTTACGAACATCGAGTACTCGACCACAGGCACGACAGGGACTTTCCTGCCCATGTCCGTCTCGGGCGGGGTGTATGCAGCAACCGTCGATGAGAGCGCGTCCCCTGCCTATAGCAATAAGCGCGTAGATATTCGCGGAACGGATACGGCTGGCAGACAGAGCTACAGCTCCACCCATTATACCGTGGCGGCACCGCTGCCCGATCCTTCCACTCCGCTGCTCTATGATGACTTTGGCGGCGGCGGCCTCTGGGGCTCAGTCGGGGGCTCTGGCGAATGGGTGAACTGGTACACACAAAATGGGGGAACGGCCTCGTTCGAACGGACAACGCTGGACGGTCTTACGGTGGGGACATTCAAGCAGACGCCAACTGCTGTGAATTCCTATGCCAAATTCCAACCGTGGCACGACGTTGTGGATTTGTCCGGGTATCGCTACTTGAATTTCAAGGTCAAGAACCCGAATTACGCCAATTTGCGGATGAAAATTGAACTGAATGACGGTTCGCGCACATATAACCTGACAGGCGGCTGGATCGCGGTTCCGAGCACCTGGACGGCGTTATCCTACAACCTGGACGCTCTTACACCGGTCGTCAATAAAAAGAAAGCGACACTCGCCATCTGGTTAAATCAAACGAGTGTTGGCTACGGCGAGATGTTCATGGATGAGATCCAGGCTTCCAATGTGGCCAGTGGAACCGCGCCAACGTTAAGCGGGATCAGCGTGGATCACGCTTCCGGCGATGTGGAGACCGCATTCACTTTCAACACTACGTACACCGATGCAGACAATGAGAAACCATTCTCGATGGAACTTGTCCTGGATGGCATTGTTCATCAGATGGAGGCTGTAAATCCGGCAGACAGCACGTACAGCGACGGCAAGGCGTACCAGTTTACAACCAAATTGCCTGTGGGCGTCCATTCGTATTATTTCCACACGACAGATACGACCTCGAATGCCGTTAGCAGTGCCGTCCAATCCGGACCTGTCGTCTCTCAAGAGCTGTTCTCCAGTGATTTCAACAATGGCACTGCCGCAGGCTGGACACCTACGAGCGGAACGTGGTTGGTGCAGTCCGGCCAGTATAGCGGGCAAGCGGGAAGTTCGAACAGCTATTCCATCGCCGGTGACGCCTCCTGGACGGACTACACGTTGGAAGCGAAAGTGAATGTCACGAGCAACATTAACGGCAACAAAGATGCCGGGCTGCTCGTTCGTTATACCGATGCGGACAATTACTACCTGCTGCTCCTGAAAAATAACGATCGTTCCGGCAGAAAAATGGAGCTGATCAAATCCGTCGCCGGCGTCAAAACGTCGCTGGCCTTCACCAACCCGAGCATTGCGGCCGATACGTTTTATACGTACAAGATTGTACTGAACGGCAGCAATATTTCGGTCTATCAAGATGGTATATTGCAATTCAGTGTCGTAGATACTTCGCTTACCAACGGGAAGATCGGGGCGCGCACCTATGCGAATACGAAAGCGTTTTTTGATGATGTCGTGGTGACGCGATAGCGGCGTTGGCGGAAATTTAATCAAAATTTTGTTAAAACCTGGTACTAATTTTACCTTCTCTAAGCTACAATATTATGAAAATAGATTGTCTTAGGAGGGGTTACGTGGATTGGTCACGGGGTGAATTAAAAAGCAGGGCCAAGAATACGCTGCGCACATCTTACTGGAAAGGATTTCTGGTCAGCCTGCTTCTGGCAGTTGTCAGCGGCAGCCTGCCGAGCTGCAACTGGAGGTCGAATCATGGGTCGACGGGAGGCGGCTCAGGCGCTTCCTCCAGCTTCACTTGGAACATGGACGGATTTCCGGATGTGTTTAATGGCTTCGGCGCAGTCATAGTAGGCATCCTTGTGGTTATTGTGGTTATAGCCGTACTGGCAGGCATTGCGCTTGAAATCTTCGTGCTTTCACCGCTGAAAGCAGGCAGCTATCACTACTTCAAGCGCGCCTCGCAGGAGGATGTCGACATGGGGTATGTCGGTTACGGATTTAAGAAGGGGAACTATCTGGGAATTGTCGCTGGGATGTTTTGGCGGGGATGGCTCAATTTTTGGTGGTTTGTGCTGTTCATCATCCCTGGTATCATCAAATCGTACTCGTACTCTATGGTGCCTTATATTTTGACCGATAACCCGGGAATTGGGCGAAAGCGGGCGATTAAGCTCAGTCGAGAGATGATGCACGGTCAGAAATGGAGAACGTTTGTATTGGATCTGTCGTTCATCGGCTGGTTCTTACTGGGCGCAATTGCGCTGGGGGTTGGTGTGCTGTTTGTGCTCCCTTATTACAACTCAACGAGGGCGGAGCTATATCTCGCTCTGCGGCAAATGGCGCTCGATGAGGGGATTAGCACACCGGAGGAACTGCGTATTGTGTGAGTTGAAATTCGCAACAGCTACGACGACGAGAGCGCAGGCAGCTGTAGTTATCTATCGAATTTACGACAAATAGATATAGGAAAGAAGAGGGCCATACGGCAATGTCATTAAGATAAGG
>NZ_JBCMUN010000003.1:0-63970 GCF_050467285.1 Paenibacillus oryzisoli
TTCATGATTCTCTCATGCGAGAAAACCAGCTATCCGGTCTTAGCTATCGTTTCCGATAGTTATCCCGGTCTCAAAGGCAGGTTACCTACGTGTTACTCACCCGTCCGCCGCTAAGCACCGAAGTGCTCCGCTCGACTTGCATGTATTAGGCACGCCGCCAGCGTTCGTCCTGAGCCAGGATCAAACTCTCCATAAAAGAAAGGCTGAATAGCTCATTGACTTGCTAGCGAGATTTTTCAATCTCATTATGGTTGATTGCTCAACCGTTTTGCTTACTCACTCGTTGTTCAGTTTTCAAGGAACAATGCTTGTCTAACAACTTTCTCTCGAAAGCCGGAAGACCAATATATCACATCGAATTTCACTTTGCAACTTTTAATTTGAAGTTGTTTTTCGTGAATTCCGCGTTGCTCAGAAGCAACTTTTATAAGATACCACAGAGTCCCTACACTTTGCAAGTGCCAAATACAAAAAAAATCGAGGCACCCACCGGCGCCTCGATTTCACCTATTTTATTCGCCTGCACGCTCGCGCATCAGCGGGAATAACAGCACGTCACGGATGGACGGTGCATTAGTCAGCAGCATAACTAGACGGTCGATCCCGATGCCGAGACCACCTGTCGGCGGCATGCCGTATTCAAGCGCACGAATGAAGTCTTCGTCCATTTCGTGGGCTTCGTCATTGCCCTGCTCCTTCTCACGGAGCTGCGCTTCAAACCGTTCACGCTGATCGATCGGATCGTTCAGCTCGGTAAAGGCATTGGCATGCTCGCGCGCCACGATAAATAGCTCGAAACGATCCGTAAACCGCGGATCTTCCGGGTTCTTTTTGGCAAGCGGAGAAATCTCCAAAGGATGTCCATAAATAAACGTAGGCTGAATCAACGTTTCTTCTACGAAGGTCTCAAAGAATTGGTTCACGATGTGACCAAATGTCATATGCGGTTCTACAGGAACGTTATGCTCCTTCGCCAGACGGTGAGCCTCTTCGTTCGACATGTGCACGCTGAAGTCTACACCTTTTACCTCTTTAATGGCATCGACCATGGACACACGTCTCCAGCCCACAGCCAGATTGACTTCATGATCGCCATACTGAACCGTCGTTGTGCCAAGCACTTCTTGCGCAATATGCGCAATGACTTCTTCCGTCAGCTTCATGATGTCTTTGTAGTCCGCGTAAGCTTCGTACAGCTCGATCATCGTGAACTCCGGATTGTGACGCGTAGAAATCCCCTCGTTACGGTAGACGCGGCCGATTTCATACACTTTTTCCAAGCCGCCGACGATCAAGCGTTTCAAGTGAAGTTCGATCGCAATACGCATATGCAGCGGCATGTCGAGCGCGTTGTGATGCGTTTTGAACGGACGTGCGGAAGCCCCGCCGGCCACGGAGTGCAGCGTAGGCGTCTCCACCTCCAAGAAGCCCAGGGCATCCAGGTAGCGGCGCATCGATTGAATGATTTTGGAACGGAGAATAAACGTCTCTCTGACGTCTTGACTCATAATTAAGTCAACATAACGTTGGCGGTAGCGCAGCTCTACGTCGCTGAGGCCATGGAACTTGTCCGGCAGCGGCAGCAGGGATTTCGTCAACACTTCCAACGATTGCACTTTGATGGAGGTTTCGCCGGTTTTCGTTTTGAAGACCACACCCGTTACCCCGACAATATCCCCAAGGTCAAGCAGATCAAACGCCTGATATTTGTTCGCATCCAGCGCATCTTGGCGCACATAGATCTGGATTTTGCCTGTAATGTCCTGCAGATGAGCGAAGCTGGCTTTACCCATGCTGCGTTTTTGCATAATACGCCCCGCAAGGCTGACTTCGACTTCCGTCTCGTCCAGCTCTTCTTTGGTCCGATCCTGATAAGCGTCCAAAATGTCTTTCGCCGTGTGCGTTCTTACAAATTTGCTGCCGAATGGATCGACACCGAGATTTTGCAGCTCGTCCAATTTGTTACGGCGAATGACGAGCAGTTCGTTGAGTTCTACTTCCTGGGTCATAATTATCAGCTCCTGTATCGTTATAGGGTCGTGGTAACGGAAAAAAAAGCTTCCTCGAGGGAAGCTTTCCAAAAGGCGGCTTGTTACTTTTTAATATCAACAATCTGATACTGAATGACGCCGGCAGGAACGTTAACGTCAACGGTGGCACCCTTTTGCTTGCCGAGAATGGCTTTGCCCACTGGGCTTTCGTTCGAAATCTTGTTCTGCAGCGGATCGGATTCCGCGGAGCCTACAATCGTATATTCCACGAGATCGCCGAATTCCAAATCCTTCAGCGAGACAATTGCGCCTACGCTAACCGTATTTACATCGACATCCTCGTTATTAATAATTCGCGCATTGCGCAGCATTTTTTCTAAAGTGATGATTCTGCCTTCGATAAAAGCTTGTTCGTTCTTAGCATCCTCGTACTCGGAGTTCTCGCTGATATCGCCGTAGCCGATCGCTACTTTGATTCTTTCCGCAACTTCGCGGCGCTTTACCGATTTCAAATGTTCAAGCTCGTCTTCAAGCTTTCTCAAACCGTCTGATGTAAGTATGACCTCTTTTTCAGCCATGCCAACTGATCTCCCGTCATGTGAAAGATTTTCATATCGTTGAATCGATGCATCCTGCGAGGAGTTAGGTCTTTATAGAGCTGATTCAATTAGTATGAATTCACGTTATATAAAAAATTACTTACTCGTTAGTCTTTCAATATATGCAGGAACACATTAATATTGACTGATTATATTGCAACCGTTTCAAAATGTCAATGTCAACCATTAGATGGTGTTTAATGGAGGATTGCCGTCTCCACCGGTGCTCCAGCCTTGTCATCTGCAGCGTTTGTCACCAAATGATCAACGAAGTCGTTTAGTGTCCGCACCATGTCATCCCGCTTTACGTGCTCCATCAGAACGTCCTTGACGCGGGCAGCGCCAGTCAGACCTTTGAGGTACCACGCCATGTGCTTGCGCATCTCTTTGACAGCCACATTTTCACCCTTCAGGGCAATTAACCGATCCATATGCAAAATGGCAATGCGGATCTTTTCCTCCGGCGTCGGCTCGGCAGGCAATTCGCCGTTCTCGAGGTATTTCACCGTCCGGTACAGCATCCATGGATTACCGAGCGCGCCGCGTCCGATCATGACGCCGTCAACGCCGGTCATATCGAGCATGCGCTTGGCATCCTCAGGCGTGACCACATCCCCATTGCCGATGACCGGAATGGAGAGCGCCTGTTTCACTTCGCGGATGATGTCCCAGTCCGCCTTGCCCGTGTAGAGCTGCTCGCGCGTACGACCGTGTACACTGACGGCGCTGCCGCCGCCGCGCTCGACCGCTTTTGCATTTTCAACCGCGTAAATATGCTCGGCGTCCCAGCCAATCCGCATCTTGACGGTCACTGGCTTGCTGACGGCTTTCACAACGGTCGAGATCATCTCTTCAATTTTATCCGGTTGCAGGAGCCATCTGGCGCCAGCGTCGCATTTGGTGATCTTGGGCACGGGGCAGCCCATGTTGATGTCGATAATGTCAGCGTTCGTTTGCTGATCGACGATTCGAGCCGCTTGCACCAGCGTTTCCGTATCGCCGCCAAAAATTTGCAGACTAAGCGGCTTCTCCCGCTCATCGACATACAGCATTTCCATGGAACGCGAATTGCCGTGGACGATCGCTTTATCGCTGACCATCTCCGCACAGACCAGACCTGTGCCGAATTCTTTGGCAATAAGCCGGAAGGCCGGATTACATACGCCCGCCATCGGGGCGAGCACAACTTTATTGGGAGCTTCGACATTGCCGATTTTGAGCATCGAAGATTCCACTCCTTTCATCTTGCCGCGATGGCAAGCAGTTCTTCGGGTTCTATGTTAAGTACTTGGGAAATTTTTTGGATCATGTGAGTATCCGGCTTGCGGGTGCCGCGCTCAATTGCCCCCAGAATCGCAATCGAGACGCCTAGCAGATCAGCAAGTTCACTTTGGGTGTAGCCTTTCAATTTGCGGAAAGCGCGGATGCGCTGTGCTATTGAGCTTTTTTCCATAGGATGACGCCTTCCTTTCCTTCCAGTTTCTCCAGATTTGCAGAGATGGATTCAAATGCAGCATCTTGCCGCTCGTAGAGAACCTCCGTGAGAGGAACTAAAACAAAAGCCCGCTCCTGCATCCGCGGATGCGGAACGATCAAGTCGGGGGTAGAGAGCTGATGGTTGCCGTAGAGAAGTAAATCCAAATCTAGGGTACGCGGTCCCCAACGCAGTTCACGTGTGCGCCCCAGCCGATTCTCGGTGGCGAGCAGTGTCGCGAGCAAGGTTTCCGGCGGTAAATTCGTGTGAATTTGAATTACCATGTTCAAAAAAGCGTCCTGATCCACATAGCCGACCGGTTCCGTCTCGTAGATGCTGGAGCGCCCGGTCACGATTATGCCCGCTTCCGCATCCAACAGGCGGATCGCCTCCCGCAAGTATTGCTCGCGGTCGCCCATGTTAGAGCCCAGCGCTACATACGCTTTTATCGATTCTTCGTGTTCATGTGCTGCATCTGTCATCCTTATGCCCGCTTTCGGTTAATCTCGACGGTGACCCCGTCAAATAAAACAGCAAAGGGCGGATGCGGCTTGATGACGCGTACCGTCACTTCGTTGATACTAGTATAGTGATGCAGGAGCTCGGATGCAATGTTTTCCGCTAAAGCCTCGATGAGCTTGAAGGTCTTGCCTTCGACGATGTCTTTGACTCTGAAAAAGACTTCCCCGTAATTGACGGTGTCTTCAAGCGCGTCCGAACGGCCCGGCTTCTCCAGTGGAAGCATGAGCTCCACGTCGACATAGAAGCGTTGACCGAGCTTATTCTCTTCGGGAAATACCCCGTGATTGCCAAAAAACTGCATGCGGGAGAGTGTGATTTTATCCATTGGCGGTGTGCCTCCTAATTTTCAAAGACGATGCCTACTAAAGGGAACTGCGGACGATGGCGTCTGTCATGACGGCGAGCCGTTTCATTGCCTGCACATCGTGCACGCGCACGATGCCGCAGCCTTGGGCAATACCAAGCGCGACGGTCGCCGCCGTGCCCTCGAGCCGCTCCTCCGGCGGAAGGCCGAGCGTGAGGCCGATGACGCTTTTGCGGGACGTGCCCAGCAGGACGGGATAGCCGAGATCAACGAGAGGGCGGAGATGATTCATGAGGTAGAGGTTCTGCTCATAGGTTTTGGCGAACCCGATGCCCGGGTCTAAAATGATGCGCTCCGGCTTCACGCCGGCTGCGGTGGCTTGCTCGATCATGTGCTGGAGATCGGCCAGCACATCGGACAGGAAGTCCGTGTACGCCATATCGTGCCGATTATGCGTGAGAATGAACGGGCAGTCGTGCCGCTGCGCGACGGCCGCCATGCGGGGATCGGCGAGGCCGCCCCACACATCGTTGATGATGTGGGCACCGGACGCCAGTGCCGCATCCGCGACGCCCGCTTTATACGTGTCGATGGAAATCGGCACGTGGATTTCTCGTCTGATCGCTTCGATGACGGGAATGACGCGTTCGAGCTCTTCGTCCTGCGTGACTTTGGCTGCGCCGGGACGCGTGGATTCACCGCCGATGTCGAGGATGTCGGCGCCTTCGACCACCATTTGCCTCGCGCGCTGCACGGCTTTGTCGAGATCTATGTAGCTGCCGCCGTCCGAGAAGGAATCCGGCGTAATGTTCAAGATGCCCATGACGATCGTCCGATCACCGATGGGCAGTTCGTGTTCTTTGCAGATGAGCTTATGTTGCATATGCGTTTCACTTCCTGTATGGGTAGAAATATTACTTATACTGCGCCGTCAACTGGCGCGTTATCGGCCCAGGCCCTCCTTCGACAGTGATGGCCTGTCCACTCGGTGTGTACATCGTGCTAACGGGCACGATTTCCTGGACGGAGTTTACGAGGAACACCTCTTCGGCCTCCACCAGGTCCTCCCAGCGGTACAGCCCGTCCTGGATGGGGATGCCCAGCGACGATGCCAGCCGCAGGACATGCCCTCGCGTAATGCCCGGCAGAATGCCGGTCTCTAGCGAAGGCGTGTGCAGCATGCCGTCTTTGACAAAAAAGAGGTTGCTAACGATGCCTTCCGCCACGTAACCGTCTTCGCTCAGCATCAATCCCTCGGCCCCGACGGCCCAGGGGTAGAGGCTAAGCTCTCTTTTCGCCAAAATGTTGTTCATATAGTGAAAGGACTTGAACCGGTACAAGCCCTCCGGCGTGTTGCGGGGCAGCTTTAGCAGTTGCAGTGCCTTGCCGGCCGTATATACCTGCTCGTCTCGTGGAGGCAGCGGCTTGATGTAGATGATTTCCGTCGGCTTCGTATAATCGCGAGCTGGCAATCCCAACGCCTCGACGCCAGCGGACACAGAGAAGCGGATGTACGCATCTGTGAGGCCATTCGCCTGCAGCAGCTGCGCAATCGATGCGCGAACTGCCGATTCACTTGGCTCATAGGCGATGCCCAGCTCCCGGCAGCCGTCCGTCAATCGTTGCAGATGCTCCGGCAGAAGGAACGGCTCGCCTTGATACGTCCGGAACGTCTCGAACAACCCGATACCGTAAAGAAAACCGTGATCGTAAACCGAGACCACGGCTTGCTGCTCATCTTGTAAAGCGCCATTTATGCTAATGATCATAACAGCGTTACGCTCCTGTTTTGGCTGTGCGGCGCAAGAAGTTGCGAAGGATCTGGTGCCCGTGCTCCGTAATGATCGATTCCGGGTGGAATTGCACGCCTTCGATCGGGTACTCTTTATGGCGCAGGGCCATAATCTCGCCTTCCGCGGTCTCCGCGCTGATTTCCAGGCAGTCCGGCAAGGTTTCGCGCTTGACGATCAAAGAGTGATAACGGGTTGCGATGAATGGATTCGGCAGCCCTTCGAATAACGTTTTGCCGTCGTGGAACATTTCGGACGTTTTGCCGTGCATCAGACGCTCTGCGCGAATGACGTCCCCGCCGAATGCCTGTCCGATGGACTGGTGGCCAAGGCACACGCCGAAAATCGGAATGACACCTTTGAAGCGCTCGATCAGCGCAAGGGAAATACCCGCTTCATTCGGTGTGCACGGTCCCGGCGAAATCAAGATATGATCCGGTGCCAGCGCCGCGACGCCATCCAAATCGATCTCGTCATTGCGGCGTACGACGACGTCTTCCCCGATCTCCCCCAAATACTGCACGAGGTTGTACGTAAACGAATCGTAATTATCAATCACTAAAATCATTCTAAGCTCCCCTTTCGTCTGCCCCACAGGGCCTAAGCTCGGCTCATGCTCCGCTCGCTGTATTCGATTGCTTTCCACATCGCTTTCGCTTTGTTGAGGGATTCGGTGTATTCCCGCTCCGGCACGGAATCGATAACGATCCCCGCTCCCGCCTGAATATGCCCCATGCCCTGCGCCGCGACCAGCGTTCGTATAATAATATTAAATTCCATATTGCCGTTATAGTCAATCCATCCCATCGATCCCGTGTACGGACCGCGGCGCACCGGCTCGAGTTCCTCGATAATTTCCATGGTGCGAATCTTCGGCGCACCCGTGATGGTGCCTCCCGGGAAGGTCGCGGCGATGACATCGTACGCGTCCTTGCCCTCTGCAAGTTCTCCGACGACTTCGGAGACGATGTGCATGACATGGGAATAGTACTCGATGACCATAAAATCTTTCACACGCACCGACCCGTATTTGGAAATACGACCAAGGTCGTTGCGCTCAAGGTCGACGAGCATGACGTGCTCGGCGCGCTCTTTTTCGTTGTCGATGAGCTCGTCGGCCAGGCGCAGGTCATCCTGCTCGTCCTTGCCGCGCGGGCGCGTGCCGGCGATGGGGCGGGTCCGCAGGATCCCGTCCTCGAGCTGCACGAGCAGCTCCGGCGAGCCCGAGACGAGGGCAAAGTCCGCGAAGCGCAGGAGCCCCATATAGGGCGACGGGTTGACGAGGCGCAGCGCCTCGTAGATCTCCTCCGGCGTCGTCGTGAGACGCCGGCTCTGCCTGACGGACAGGTTGACCTGGAACACGTCACCCTGTCCGATATACGCCTGAATGCGCTGCACCGCCGCAATGTAGGCGGCTTTGTCGAACGCCGGCTCGATGCCGGCGATGGTTTCGACGTCGATGTGCAGCGCTTCGCGCCCCAGCGCCTGCCCTTCGCCGCCGCCGCTGAGCGGCGTGCCGGACCAGCCCGCGGCGCGCAGCGCGTGCCAGCGAACGAGCATCGCTTCGGCACGGGCGTGCGCGGCTTGGTACAGCCCCACGAGGGTTTCCTCGTCGCGTGCAGCGTCCACGTCAATCGCCGTGTGGACGGCGATGTACAGGCTTTTGTCCGTGTGGTCGAGCACCCACACCTCGTCGTACTGCGCGAAGCTGTAGTCTGGGATCGGCAGATCGTCCGCCGCCTGCTCAGGCAGCTTCTCGATCGTGCGGATGACATCGTAGCTCCAGTAGCCGACGCAACCGCCCGTGAATTTCGGGGCACCCTGCACGTTCGGGCTCCGGTAAGGGGCCATCCACGCTTTGACGACGTCGAGCGGCTTGCCGTGCACAGGGATGACCTGCGACTCCTGTCCGCCTAGGCCTCTCTCCCGCACTTCTCCAGCCAGCCCTTTTCCCTGAATCGTCGAAGACGGCTGCAGCCCAAAGCATGTATAGCGACCGCCCTTGCCACTCTCGAGAATAAACGACGTCGGCGACGCGCTCCGCCACGCTTCCTTCCACGACTTCATCCGGTCATCCGCGAGACCCAATTTGATGATATACGGCAGCATTGAATAGGAAGCGGACCACATCCGCCATTGTTCCATCGTTGTTAAAATCATACGCACTCCTTACCTTCCATCCGCACCTATAGGTCTGTCCGATGGATTGAACCCGGTTCGTCGGACAGACTCCAGTTTGTCCATTAGTATACGCTAACGGTCGACAGAAAAAAAGCCCCCAAGCCACAAGGCCGGGGGCATGTTCACGATCGAAATTCTTATTGCTCTTCGAATTGGTACAAAGGCGTGGACAGGTAACGCTCACCGTTACTTGGCAGAACCGCGACGACGCGCTTGCCTGCGCCAAGCTCTTTCGCCACTTGCAGCGCGGCGAAAATCGCTGCACCGGAAGAAATACCGCCAAGGATGCCTTCCTCTTTCGCTACGCGACGGGACATTTCGAACGCATCTTCGTTCTCAACGGTGATCACTTCATCATAAATATTCGTATTCAGAATGCTTGGTACAAAGCCTGCGCCAAGCCCTTGAATTTTGTGAGGGCCAGGTTTGCCGCCGGAAAGGATCGGGGAAGCCGCTGGCTCAATCGCGTAGATTTTGATATTCGGGAAGTTTTCTTTCAGCACGCCGCCGGCGCCTGTGATCGTACCGCCCGTACCGATACCTGCGACAAAGGCATCAAGTTTGCCGTCATAGCTGTTAATTGCTTCAACGATTTCAGGACCTGTCGTTTCACGGTGGATTTTCACGTTCGCCGGGTTATTGAATTGTTGCGGGATAAAGTACGATGGGTTCTCTGCTTGAAGCTCTTCCGCACGTTTGATCGCGCCTTTCATCCCTTCTGCCCCTGGTGTCAGCACCAATTGCGCGCCATAAGCGCGAAGCAGGTTGCGGCGTTCCAGAGACATCGTTTCAGGCATAATAAGGATTGCTTTATAGCCTTTTGCTGCTGCTACCATCGCAATACCGATGCCCGTGTTACCGCTCGTTGGCTCGACGATTGTGTCGCCCGGTTTCAATCTGCCTTCTTGCTCAGCAACTTCAATCATGGAGATCGCAATACGGTCTTTGACGCTAGACCCTGGATTCTGATATTCAAGCTTCACATAAACTTCTGCGCTTCCTTCCGGCACAACGCGGTTTAAACGCACAAGCGGCGTATCGCCAATCAAATCCGTAATGTTCTGAACTAATCTTGCCATAATTAAATTCCCCTCCAGATGAAATAGTGATGATTTCCGAGTTAACAGGTCGGCTTTAATACTTTTAATATTATCAATGCGCTTACAGGTTGTCAAATTATTTTTGTTACCGTACTAGCGCAGCTGCGCATCCAGAATGCTGACCTTCCATTTTGCACGCAATTGGTTTACGTAATCCTTGAGTGGAGGCGCCTGCTGCAAAGCCAACTCCCGCCGGACATTTTCCTTGATAAAAGCCATATCAGGATTCGGCTGATCCCGCTTCTCCTTGAGGCTCACCACAGCAAACCCTTCGGCAAGCGGCACCGGCTTGCTCACTTGGCCGACTTTCAGCGTCTTTGCGGTTTCCAGCACGGCTGCATCCACGAAGGGGTCATCGCCGACCACCCAACCTAAATCCCCGCCGTTATTGTTCGTCGCATCATCCAGCGAGCGATCGCGGGCCAGAATGGCAAAGCTTTCGCCCTTCGCCAGCTCGGCGAGCACTTTATTCGCCTGATCCTTGGTCGACACAATAATCTGCAGGATGTGATACTCCGTCTTCTGCTGAAATTCATCGGCATGCGTCTTGATGTAATCATCGATCTCGGCGTTCGTAATTTGAATCGGCAGCGTCGCCAGTTTTTCCAATAAAAGCTTGTTTGAGGCGTCCTCTTGAATCTCCTCTTTGGACATCCCCAGCTGCGTCAGCATAGCCTCATAATACTGCTGTTCGCTCTCGTAGCCCTGCTGCATCCGTTTCAGCTCACGCGCCAGTTCCGCAGCATCCACAGAAACACCTTTCTCCTTCGCCTCCAGCTGAACGACTCCGCGATCCAGCATTTGCCCCAGCTGCTCGGCACCATAGTGGCGCTTCAGCGCCGCTTCCAAATCGTCCATCGTGATCTCGCGGTCTCCGATTTTGGCGACGATCTGAGCTCCCTTGTCCTCGGCCTGGTGCTGATCAGGCGTCGGTGTCGGACTCGTTAGGGCTGGGCTCCCGCCACGGCTGACCAGCAAGGATGCAAGCACGAGAATAACTACCGCCAACGCGATAATGACGCCCCACAACCGCTTTACGTTCTGCATCCTGTTTCCCTCTTCTATTTCCATATTGCTGCTCTCGCTAGCAGTGCCGCTATGCAAGGCACATCATGCGCCTCCGAAGCCGTGCGATGCCCATGGTTACTGCTCGATCATGCGCTGCAAGTTCTTCTCATCAAATTGATACGCCTCGTTGCAAAAATGGCATACCACTTCCGCCGAACCCTCTTCGTCCAACATTTCTTGCAGTTCCTGCTTGCCGAGCGAGATCAGCGTCGTCTCCACCCGTTCCCGGCTGCATTTGCACTGAAACCGGACGCTCATCTCATCCAACTTGCGGAAGGAAGGCAGCACTGTTTGCAAAATTTGCTCCAGCGATAACCCTTGACCCAGCATATTGGTAAAAGATGGGATTTGGGCGAGTTCCCCTTCAATCTCGCTAATTTCGCTGTCCGTAAGCCCCGGCAGCAGCTGGATGACGAAACCTCCTGCGGCCAGGATCGAATGATCCACATTCACCAATACGCCGAGCGAGACCGCGGAAGGCGTCTGCTCCGACATGGCGAAGTAGTACGTAAAGTCTTCCGCCAACTCTCCGGATAGAATCGGCACGCTGCCTTTATACGGCTCTCTGAGCCCCAAGTCTTTCGTTATGTATAAAAAGCCATCCGTGCCCACAGCCGCCGACACATCCAGCTTGCCGTTCGCTTTGAGCGGCGGGTCGACCTCCGGATTGTCGACGTAGCCGCGCACATCACCTTTGGCGTTCGCATCGACGACGATCTGGCCGATCGGCCCGCCGCCTTTGACTTGAATGATCAAATGCTCATCACCTTTGAGCATTGCGCCCATCAGCAGCCCCGCAGCGGCTGTGCGCCCAAGCGCCGCCGTTGCCGTCGGCGTTGTTTGATGACGGCGGCTCAGCTCATCGGTGAGCTCCGTCGACTGCACGGCAAACGCGCGTATGCGCCCATCAAGCGCAGTCCCTCGAATCAAGTAATCGCTCATTGCTTTGTCCTTCTTCCTTTACCCAACCTAGGCATTCTTCTCGTAAATCATTTGCAGGCCTTGCAGCGTAAGAAGCGGATTCACAATCTGAATCGTCCGCGACTCGCTGGAGATGAGCTCCGCCAGCCCGCCGGTCGCAATGACCGTCGGATTCACGTTAAATTCCTTCTTCACCCGCTCGACGATACCGTCCACTTGGCCGACATAGCCGTAAATAATGCCCGCCTGCATCGCGGCAACCGTATTGCGGCCTACGACGCTCTTAGGCTTCACCAATTCAATGCGCGGCAGCTTCGCCGCCTTCTGATACAGCGCCTCGGTTGAAATCCCGATGCCTGGGGCAATCGCACAGCCCACCAGTTGCTGTGACGGATCGATGTAGTCGTACGTGGTGGCGGTGCCGAAATCGACGATCAGGCATGGCGCTCCGTACAGTTCCAGTGCAGCGACCGCATTCACGATCCGATCCGCACCAACTTCCTTCGGATTGTCCACCCGCACGTTGAGCCCCGTTTTGATCCCGGGCCCGACGATGAATGGCGATCTTTTCAGATAGTGTAGACAGAGGTTCTCCATTGCATGCATCAGCGGCGGCACAACAGAGGAAATAATAACGCCCTCCACTTGATCGAACGTGATGCCGGAATGCTGGAACAGACTGTGCAGCAGCATGCCGTATTCATCCACGGTAGCCGAGCGATTCGTGCTAATGCGCCAGTGGTGCAAAAGCGTACGCTTATTGTAGAGGCCCAGCACAATGTTCGTGTTGCCAACGTCAATCACCAGGATCATAGAGCCGTCTCCTTTTGCTCGTTCAGATCCAGCGAAATGTCCAAAGCCTCGACCGAGTAAGTCAGGCGTCCCACTGAAATGACATCCACACCGCTCTCCGCCATCCCGCGAATTGTGTGCAGGTTCACGGAACCCGAGCCCTCTACTACAATATGCGGCGCTTTGCTTTTAATTATGGAAACCGCCTCTTTCATCCGATCCGGCGCCATGTTGTCGAGCATAATGATGTCCGCGCCTGCGGTCAGTGCCTCCTGCAGCTGCTCAAAATTCTCCACTTCCACTTCGATCTTCATCGTGTGGGGGATCTGCACGCGCGCTGCGCTTACCGCTTGCGTAATGCCGCCTGCGCCTTTAATGTGGTTATCCTTGATCATCACCGCATCGTACAGACCGAAACGGTGATTATGACCACCGCCGACGCGTACTGCGTATTTTTCTAAAAGCCGATGGCCCGGCGTCGTTTTCCGCGTGTCGACAAGCCTGGTCGGCAAGCCTTCCAAAGCTTCCACGTATTGACGCGTTCTGGTTGCGATGCCAGACATACGCTGCATCAAATTCAAGCTTAGTCTCTCGCCAAGCAAAATGCTGCGCGTGTTCCCCTCCACAACGGCCAAAACCGTCCCTCTAGATACAGACGATCCTTCAGCCACTTTTGTTTCAAAATGAAGCGAAGCGTCGACGACACCGAACACTTCCCGCGCAATCGGCAGCCCGCAGACGATACCGTCCTCTTTGACGTGGATAATCCCTTTGGATACTTGATCCAAAGGGATTGTTGTGAGCGTCGTCACGTCGCCTGTGCCGATATCTTCTTTCAGCCAGAGTCGAATTTGTTCCCGTACGAGTTCCATATTGATATTGATGTCCTGCATCCTAGATCCACTCCTCAATCCTAGCTTCCCCACGCTTGAAAACGATATGCTTCTTCCACTGGGCATCGTCGCGCTCCGGGAAATCCTCCCGGTAGTGACCGCCGCGGCTCTCTTCCCGCGTGAGCGCCGCCGTCGTCGTCAACAATGCGACATTGAGCAAATTTGCAAATTCATATTCTTCGCGTTTTGTCATCACAGAATCAAAAATCGACAACTGACGCGCCAATTCCTCATATCCCTTTTGCAACCCTTTCGCCGTACGCTTGAGACCTGCACAACGCAGCATCACCTTCTGCAGCTTGAGCCGCTTCTCCACGACTGCTTGATTGGAAATTTCCTTTCTCGGCGCATCGGACTGCGAACGAATCTGAATATCGCCCTTGAGCGGCGGAAGTTCTTGAATCCGTTCAATGATTCTGCGGCCGAATACAATGGCCTCCGACAACGAATTGCTCGCCAGCCGGTTCGCCCCATGCACGCCCGTGGACGACACTTCGCCGCAAGCGAAGAGTCTGCGAACAAGCGTTTCCCCGTGCAAATCCGTTTTGACGCCGCCCATCATGTAGTGCGCAGCCGGTGCAACCGGAATCCAATCCGTACTCATATCCAAGCCATAATTGAGGCAAAATTCATAAATGGTCGGGAACCGATGCTTGATCAGCTCCTCCGACTCGTGCGTAATATCAAGGTAGACAAACGTTGAGCGGCATGCCTCCATCTCGTCAATGATCGCGCGCGCCACAATGTCGCGCGGCGCCAGCTCGAGCTGCGGGTGATAACGCTCCATGAAGCGCTCTCCCTTGATGTTACGGAGGTAGCCGCCTTCGCCGCGCACCGCTTCGGAGATCAGGAACCGGGGCGCGCCTGGGTAGCAGAGCGCCGTCGGGTGGAATTGGATGAATTCCACATCCTGAATCTGCGCACCTGCCCGATGTGCGATGGCAATGCCGTCACCTGTCGCAATGTCCGGGTTGGTCGTGTAGCGGAACAGCTGTCCCGCCCCGCCGGAGCAGAGCACGGTCGCTTCGCCGCGAACAAAAACGCGCTGGCCGCTCGGTTTCTGGACGAGTGCGCCGTAGCACTCGCCGTCTTGGGTAATGAGGTCGATGACGAAGTGATCGTCCCAAATCTCGATATTCGGATCCTGCTTCGTCCGCTCCGAAAGAGCCCTTACAATCTCCGCGCCGGTCGCGTCGCCGTGGGCATGCAGAATGCGCCGCTGGCTGTGCGCCCCTTCCTTGGTCAGCGCAAACTCGCCGTTTTCCAAGTCGAACTGGGTGCCCATGCGAATCAGGTCCTGCACGCCGTTCGGACCTTCATGTACGAGAACGTCGACCGCCTCCGGCGAACAGAGCCCTGCGCCGGCGACGAGCGTGTCCTGCATGTGATACTCAGGCGAATCCTCGTCGGAGATGACCGCCGCGATCCCCCCCTGGGCATAGCGGGTATTGCTGTCGAGCAGCGACTTTTTCGTAATCATCAGCACCTTCTTGGTCTCGCTTGCGCGTAAAGCCGTAAAAAGGCCCGCGATCCCGGCGCCAATCACGATGACATCTGTATGTATATGCGGAATTCCATCTAAATCTACATCCACGAGGTATCTTGGAATCATGCCATCCACCTGTTCTGTCCCATTCCAGCAAGGGGCTGCGCCGACGAATTGCAACGCTTTACCGCTCTGCCCGGGTAAATTTTGACTAGACAAGAGAGTAGCGCATGCTACTTCACTTGTAACATGCGCTCTAAGGACAATCGTGCTTTATCGGCGACATCTTCCGATACGTAAATCTCTGGCTGCATCGTTTCGAGGCATTTCACGATTTTCTTGAGATTGTTGACTTTCATATTCGGGCATACCAGATACTTGGTCGCAAAGTGGAACTTCTTGTCGGGACTGTCGAGGCGCAGTTGATAGCCCGTACCGTCTTCCGTGCCGACAATGAACTCCTGGCAGTCGGATTCTTTGCAGTATTTGATAATCGCCGTCGTACTGCCGACGAAGTCGCCCATCTTCACAACTTCAGGACGGCATTCCGGATGCACGACAAACTGTGCGTTCGGGTACTGAGCTTTCATTTCCTCGACATCTTTGACGGTCAGCATATCATGCGTATTGCAGTAGCCTTCCCAGATGATGACTTTTTTGCTTGTGAATTTTGATACATAGTCGCCCAAATTTTTATCCGGTACCCAGATAATCTCGTCCGAGTCAACGGAATTGATCACTTTGATCGCATTGGCCGACGTACAGCAGATATCGGTTTCAGACTTCACATCAGCCGAAGTATTGATATACGCAACAACTTTGGCATTCGGGTGCTGACGTTTGAGGGCACGAAGGCCTTCCACATTCACCATGTCAGCCATTGGGCAACCGGCGCGCTCGTCGGGAATGATCACCGTTTTATTAGGAGCCAGAATTTTCGCGCTTTCTCCCATAAAATGAACCCCGCAGAACACGATAACATCCGCTTCGGTTTGCGCCGCTTTTTGCGCCAGCAAGAAGGAATCGCCGCGGAAATCGGCCACTTCTTGAACTTCGTCACGTTGATAATAATGAGCCAAAATAATTGCGTTGCGTTCTTTCTTGAGCTGCAGCAGGCGCTCCTTGAGTTCCCTATTCTGCTCCGCCTTACGTTCTAGTGCCAAGGCCTCCATAGTTGCTTCCTCCACCTAGTCCAGGTCGTCGATATAATCGTAATTTATTTGAAAATAGTATGATCCAAATGAGCCAATTTAACAATCGAATCGTGACATTGCCTCAATAGGGACATCTTCCCACCGAGCCTTGTGATCGTGCTTGATCTCTATTTGAAACATTTTTCACAATGCTGTGCCGATGGTATGGCGTTTTAAAGATTTACAACTAATTTACACATTCTCACATCCCCTGTCAATGCGCAAATCCAGCGAAAAAACAAATAAATCCGGGCACACAGGACGTGTACGCCGGATTTACGAGTTGGCGGTGCATGTTACTCTTCGGTAGTATCGGATTTGGAGTCTTTCGCTTCCTTCTCCTTGTCGAACTCCAATTTATTGCTTTCGTTGGCTTGGTTTTGGCCTTGAATATTCACTTTGAAGTCTTCGTCAAAGCTATTCAACTTGCCATTCTCCAAAAGCGAGATAATCTCGTCTTTATCGAGTGTTTCTTTCTCAAGCAGCGTTTGCGCAATGAGGTGAACTTGATCCCCATGCTCTGTCAGGATCTGACGGGCACGTTCGTAGCAGGTGCGGATGAAGCTTTGCATCTCCTGATCGATCTCGTACGCAATCGCGTCACTGTAGTTCTGTTCGTGACCGATGTCGCGGCCCAGGAACACTTGACCTTGCGAGCTGCCGAATTGCATTGGACCGAGCTTATCGCTCATCCCGTACTCCATAATCATCCGGCGTACGATGCCGGTTGCTTTCTGGAAGTCACTGTATGCGCCAGTACCGATTTCGCCGATATACAGCTCTTCGGAAACACGGCCGCCCAAGAGGCCTGTTACTTTATCCAGCAATTCGTTCTTCGTCTGCATCATGCGGTCTTCGCCCTCTTTGGGGAGCATCATGACATAACCGCCTGCGCGTCCGCGAGGAACGATCGTTACTTTATGCACCATATCCGCATTCTCGGCATGATAGCCGATAATCGCGTGGCCGGCTTCGTGGTAAGCCACGATCCGTTTCTCCGTCTCGGAGATAATGCGGCTCTTCTTCTGCGTACCGACGATAACGCGGTCGAACGCTTCTTCGATTTCCGCCATCGAAATATCTTTGCGATTGCGGCGTGCGGCAATCAGGGCTGCTTCATTGAGCAGGTTCTCCAGATCAGCGCCTGTAAAGCCTGTTGTATAGCGGGACAGGGAATCCAGCTTCACGTCTTTGGCCAGCGGCTTATTGCGCGCATGCACTTTCAGCACCGCTTCACGGCCTTTGATGTCCGGACGATCTACCGTAATTTGACGGTCGAAACGACCAGGACGCAGCAAGGCAGGGTCCAGAATGTCCGGACGGTTCGTTGCCGCGACGATGATAATGCCTTCATTCGCACCAAAGCCATCCATTTCTACGAGCAATTGGTTGAGCGTTTGCTCACGTTCGTCGTGACCGCCGCCTAGACCGGCGCCACGTTGACGGCCAACCGCATCGATCTCATCGATAAAGATAATACAAGGCGAATTCTTCTTCGCATTCTCGAACAAATCACGGACACGGGATGCGCCGACACCGACGAACATCTCCACGAAATCCGAACCGGAGATGGAGAAGAACGGAACGCCCGCTTCGCCTGCAACCGCTCTGGCAAGCAGCGTTTTACCCGTTCCCGGAGGACCGTTCAGCAGCACGCCTTTCGGAATGCGCGCACCGACTGCCGCGAATTTGCGCGGATCTTTCAAGAATTCGACAACCTCAATCAGTTCCTGCTTCTCTTCATCCGCGCCGGCAACGTCCTCGAACGTCACGCGCTTCTTCTCTTCATTATATAAGCGCGCACGGCTCTTGCCGAAGTTCATCACTTTGCCGCCGCCGCCCTGCGCTTGATTCAACAAGAAGAAGAACAAGATAAAGATAATGACGAACGGAATAATCGACGTAAGAAAGCTGATCCATACGCTGTCGCGTTCCATCGGACCGTATTCTTCCGTCGGCACGCCATTCGCTTCGATCATTTGCACGACCATCGTCTCATAAGGCGCGTGGGTTTCAAACGTTTTCTTGTCCGCACCATTCGGCGGTGTAATGTACTTCCCTTTAATGGAGTACGAATACCCGTCGAACTTCAAGGATACGGACTCTACATTCTTGCTAGTGACCGCTTGACGGAATTTATCATACGTGATTAATTCCTTCTGTTCATTCTGGGTCGAGATAAAATGAACGATCCCCACTGTAACCAAAAATATGAGCAAATAAAAGCCGGTATTCCGGATAATTCGATTCATGGACGAGCCTCCTCTCAAACGGCACACTTTTTTTATTTTACCATATCCCGGTAAAGCGCTACAACTTTGCAGAAGCGATGCACCAAATGGGATATAGCGTTAGCTGCTGTAGACTTCAGGTTTTAAGATGCCGATAAATGGAAGGTTCCGATATTTCTCTGCATAATCCAGCCCATACCCGACGACAAATTCGTCCGGAAGCTCATAGCCTTCGTAATCCGGCTCAAGCTCGACCGTTCTTCTAGCCGGTTTATTGAACAAGGCCACCACAGAAATCGTCTTCGCATTGCGACGTTCAAGCACATCTATGAGATAGCTCAGCGTAAGACCGCTGTCGATAATATCTTCGACGATCAGAATATGACGTCCTTCTACAGGCACATCAAGATCTTTGATAATCTTCACAACACCGGACGATTTGGTCGACTGTCCATAACTCGATACCGCCATAAAGTCGATTTCCAGCGGCACACGTATTTGCTTGACGAGGTCGGCCATGAAGATAAAGGCGCCTTTCAGCACGCAAATAACCAACGGATTCTTGCCTTCATAGTCGGCGGACAGCTTCTCACCCAGCTCTTTGATTTTGCCTTGAATTTGTTCTTCGCTGTAAAGAACATCTTGAATGTCGTTGTACAAGGATGAACCCCCTAGTTAATATTATGAATCCTTATAAATTTACATTCGAACGAAGCCAAACTTACAAGGGTTCCTGCAGCGCCAGTCTCACATGCAGCACCCGCTCCGTATGCGCCTCAACAAGCGCGCGGCGGGATCTGCGAAACCCGGCAATCCAGAGTATATGTCCGGAATCGTCAACCAGCAGCGGTATTCGGTCTCTTCGGGTTGACGGCATTTTGGCATCAATGAACATATCCTTCACCTTTTTGGAGCCGTTTAAACCAAAAGGTTCCATTCGGTCGCCGTGCTCGCGGCTGCGCAGCTGCAGCGGCCAAATCAGCCCGTCCCCATCCAGAAACACGTCCATATCGGACGGCTCGGGAACCGCTATCTTGTACGCTTCCGCGGACATCCAGCTCAGTACCAGCTTGCCATTCAGCTCCGGCAGGCTAACCTCGCTTGTCTCTCTCGGAATCGCATACGCATAGGGTCTCGGCTCAGGTGCGTAAGCTTGAAAGTGAATCGATCCATATTCTCTCACAATATAAACCTCTTCATCCACCTGAAGCACTTGATTTGAAACGGGGTCCTTCAGGATCATCTCCCGAACCCGCTCAACCAGCATATATGCCAGTTGCTGCCTATCCGCGCAAAGACAGTTTAATATTAATTTAATCAAACGCCTTTGTAAAGCAACGTGCAGAGGGGTGAAGTCACGCCTCTCGATGCGGTAGCGGCCTGCCTCGAACGCTGCGATCTGCCTGAACACCCGCTCGGTTTCGGACGCCATGTAATCGTCCTCCGCCTGCATCATGTCAGCCAATCGGTTCAAGGCCTGAGGCAGCTGCTCATTATAAGCTGTCAGTTTCGGCAGCAGCTCAAGCCGAACCTGATTGCGAGTATATTTGAGCGAGGCATTCGAGCTGTCCTCACAATAAGAAATAGCCTGCACTTTGCAGTAGTTCATGATGTCTGACTTGTATATACGTAAAAAAGGACGAATGAGTTCCACTTTTTTTTCGCGCCTGCGCTCCGGCATCCCGGCAAGCCCGGACGGTCCGGTTCCCCGCAGCACGCGCATCAGCACGGTCTCCGCCTGATCGTCGGCGTGATGGGCCAGCGCAATGCGCTTGGCGCCGTAACGGTCAGCGACGTCGTGCAGGAACGCGTATCTTTTCTCCCGCGCAGCCGCCTGGGCATTCAGCGAAGCTTCCTCTATATAGGCCGGCACGTCGATGACGCCGATCTCGCACGGCAGCCCGAGGCTCGCCGCCAGCCCGGCAACAAAGTCAGCCTCGGCGTCGGACTCCGCGCCGCGGAACAGATGGTTCACGTGGGCGACGACAAGCCGCCAACTGAATGTCCTAGCAAGACGAAACAGGACATGCAGCAGCGCGACGGAATCAGACCCTCCTGATACCGCCACCACTACCACATCTCCTGTTCCGGCGAGATGCTCTTCGCGAATTCGCCTTTCTACCAAGGCGAGTACATCGTTGTCCATGCGTGCTTCCTTTCTATCCGTACATCATATACACCGTGAAGGCAAAAAGAAATACCGACGCGGCAAAGCAAATTTTGAGCCACGGCATTTTGAGTTTCGGCGCGGACGCTTTCCGGCCGGACACGAGGCGCTGCCACATCCGCAGCGCCTCCGCCGAGGAGGCGAATTCGCCGCGCAGCGCTTTGAGCAGAAATGGCGAGAGCTGCTGCGCCAGCTTGTTCTCCCGCATGATCGCGGTGAGCTGGTCCAGCTCGCGATTTTGCGGCAGCATTTTGGTAAAGCCGGCGAAGCGGTTGCGGTGATCCAATGATTTTAACAATAGAATGGCAAATGAAAACAGATCGTAGCTTTCCTCCGCCACCCGCTCGCCCATGCTCCAAAATCCGCGATCGTACACTTCCGTCAGCTGCTTGATGGCCCGCCCCTTGGGCGTTACGCCGCCGAAATCGATTAAATCCACTGCACCATAGCCAGATACGATCATATTCTCCGCTTTCAAATCGCCGAAAACAAAGCCGCTCTGATGAATTTCCGTCAGCTTGCGGAGCAGATTGGTGCCAATGACGTAAATCCAGTCCTGTCCGCGCTTCTGCAAGTAATCCGAGATCGTCTGACCTTCAATATAGCGCATGACATAAAAGGAAATATCCTTACCCTTCACGGTCATGTCGTCGTTATCGATCAAGTAGTTGCGAAACGAATTGTCTTTCCTTGTGATCGCCACCAGCGAGTTGATCTCCGATTGATGGTCGACCGTCTCATAGCCAGCTTTCAGCGCGAACCGGCTGCTCCCCTTCCGCACCAGTGCGACGATGCCGTTGGAGCCTGCCCCTATTATCCGCTCTACGATATAAATGTGGCCGTGCCATTTTCCCTTAATCTCGGAACCTGGACGAAAAGCCTCCTCATACCACGTAGTCACTCAGCATCCCATCCTCCGTCGTCGCCCCTGAAATAGGCTTGCCGGTCACGAACTGCAGCGTTTGCTGCAAAGCCGGACCTGTGGGCGTCGTACCCTTCATGTTTATTTTATAGAACATCTTGTCGACATTTGCAAGCTGATTCGTCCAATCGAGGTCCATTTCGAGCTCTTGATCCCGCTGTTTCGTAGACGGAAAATGAAACACCGCCAGTTCGCTCTTCCCGCTCCGCGCCCGCAAGCTCAGCAGCAGATCGTGGATCGCTTCGCGCACCGCAGCCAGCTTCGGCTTCATGCTCGCGCTCGCATCGATTAACAGCGCTACGCGCAGCGACGTCGTCTCACTCATCTCGTCAATGACGTGCACGACCTCAGCCCGCTTGTCCGGCGGCAGCTCCTCGACCTGCTTAATCCCCAGGATGCTCTGCAATTCTTTACCCACCGCTTGTTGGATCGTAGTTGATACAGTTTTGCGTGTCATCATCTGTACGGTTTGCGATAGTTGATCAGAGGAGACGATCCGGCTCATGCCGCCGCCCGCTGCCGCAATCTCGCGAATTTCCTCCGAGCCCAGCACACCCAGCTCTCCTTGATCGATGACGCCAATGACGTTTACGGCTACGCCTTCCGCCTGCGCCTGCGCCGCAGCAATCACGGGACTCACCCCGACATTCGAGCAACCATCCGTAATGAGCAAAATTTGTTTCATCATCTTCCTTACGCCTCCCGAACGAGTAGATACACTCTAGTAATGTATCCCCTAGTTTTTCCATTTTGAGAGACGTCTAATCATTCCGGCGAAAAAGAGATGGGCAATCACGCATACGGTTCGATATGCACATGCACGTGGTGAACCTGATGTTTGTCGATCAGTTCGTTCTCTACGTTTTCCGTAATGTCGTGGCTGTCGGAGACGCTCAGCTCTGATCTGACGGCAATGGTGAGGTCGACGAAAATCTGATTACCATGGCTTCTCCCCTTAATATCGAGCACCTTTTCCACGCCGTCAACCGCCGCAATGGTCACCTTGTACTTACGCAGCTCCTCCTCGTCGAAGCCGTCGGTCAACATGTGCGTCGCTTCCCGGAAAATCTCCCAACCGGTCTTGCCAATCATCCCGCCTACGATAATCGCCGTCACATTGTCCAGCCAAGCCAGGCCGAGCACACTCATCACGATGCCGACCACTGTGCCGAGGCTCACCCAAGCGTCTGATTTATTGTCAGCCGCCACCGCTTTAAGAGCATGGCTGTTCGTTTTCTCTGCAAGCCGCAGGTTGTAGCGATAGACGGCGTACATGATAAAAGCCGCAATGGCAGCGGCAGCCGCTGCGAGCAGGCTCGGTGACTGCACGTCGCCTCGAATCAGTTTCAACACGGAATTCGTCAGCACTTCCAGTCCTACCGCCACCATGATAAAAGACGCAACCATCGAAGCCACCGTCTCCGCCCGAGAATGCCCGTAACGATGATCCGTGTCCGCCGGTTTCTTCGATATTTTCAGGCCGATCAAGACAGCCAATGAGGCGATAATATCCGTTGTATTATTGAGGCCGTCCGCCATTAGCGCTTTGGAATTGCCCCAGAAGCCGATCCCCAGCTTCAGCAGCGATAGGCCGATGTACACACCAATGCTCAGCCACGCGCCATATTCCGCCTGTTTCCCTTTCTCCAAGGCTTCCATTCGGGCCGTCCCACCTTTAGTATAAGTTCTGTGTCATTATACTAGGCAAACTTCGAGTGGGTCTAGAGAAACAGATTTGCGCGGAGTAACCGCTGTTCGCCCCCCGCAACGAAGTTGAGTGGGACAAATCGTTTTGTCTGCGGGCAACTTTCCAAAAGACGGAAAAAGCCGCATCTGCGAATGAGCAGATGCGGCTATACGCGTCAACTGACCGTCTTCGGACGCTCCATACGGGTAATCCCCGGCCAACGGAAGGTCGCCCATTCGGGCTGCCGCTTTTCGACACGGGCTACGACCACCGTCATATCGTCCTGAATCTCGCCATGATGATGGCGGAAAATACGCTCGAGCAAGCAATCCGCAAAATCCTGCGGCGCCGTCGTGTCAATCTCCTGGATCATGCGCTTCATCCACAGCTCTTTGTTCACGGCATGGCCCGGCGCATCGTAGATGCCGTCGGTCATCATGACGAGAATATCGCCGTGCTGGAGCGGAATCGATACCAAATCCACCTCGATTTCATTTAAAATGCCCACAGGCAAATTGTTCGCCGTAATCGGGATCACCTCCGAACCCCGCTTAATAAAGCTTGGCATCGAGCCAATCTTCATGAATGTTGTATTGGCGTTGTACATATCAATGAGCGCCATGTCCACGGTGGCGTACATCTCATCCGAGGAGCGCAGCATCAAGACCGAGTTCAGCGACTTGATCGCCAGCTTCTCGTCCATGCCCGACTGCAGCAGCTGCTGCAGGATGTTCAGGGCGGTCTGGCTCTCGGCGTTCGCCCGCTCGCCGTTGCCCATGCCGTCGCTCAGCGCAACGGCATACTTGCCATTGCCCAGCTCGACCGTGGAGAAGCTGTCGCCCGAGAAAAGGTCGCCGCCCTTGGCCGCGCCGGCGACACCCGTCGCCACCTCGTATTCTTTGGCGGAGCCGAAGACGACGGTGCTGTAGCCTTCGCCGCGCGGGTGCATCTCCTCCCGCATGACGGCGACGTTCTCGCCGATGATTTCGCTCAGCATCGGCGCAATGATTTTGCGGCATTCATCAAATCCTTTCGTATACTGATGAATAATCTCTATTTCCACATTTCCTTCATCCAAGGAAATGACATCAATGCTGTGAATGGAAAGGCCCAGCTCTTCAAGGGCATTGCGGATTTGCTCTTCTTGAAGGAACAGTTCCTGGCCTTCGCGTTTGATTTCTTTCGCCAGGTCCTCCATCACCTGGGAAACGCCGGACAGCTGATCGGCGACGAGGTGCCGGCTGTCCATGATTTGTTTTTTCCAATGAAGATCATTCTTATAAAGGCCGTACTGCTGCTTCATCACATCGAGCACCTGTTCCGTGCGGATACACACCTTCTTCCACTCCGAAGGGATTTGTTTCTTCGTCATCGTCTCCTTCTCTTCAATTTGGGTCATCATGTCGGTCATGTAGGTATAGGTTTGATAGAACCGCTGATCCCAGCATTGACTCTTCTTCCAGCACGATTCGCAAGCTTTGCTCGCGACTGCATCCATGAAATGCCCGACATCCTCCTCTCTTCGCGTGACGGAATCATCCGTCGTCAATTGCTTGAAACTGCGGGACAGTTGGCGAAACACCTCCGAGAATTGTTCCACGCGGCCTGCGGTCACATCCCGCACCCGCTTGGCGTAGTCCTGCTGTGATTTCAAATTTTCCTGCGTGCCCGGCACGTATTTGGCCAGCATGCCGATGAGACTGCGCGGGGTCAGTAGAAACAGTACGACGGCGGCGAGCGACTCCCAAGTCGAATGAATGACGTCGGCGCTCGAGCCGAGGTAAAACGAGAGAATCGACGACCCCAGCAGCATCCCGAACGCCACCAGCAGGCGGTTCCCTTCCTTGAGGAGACCCGCGAGCATCCCGGAAAAAGCCAGTAAACTCATTTGATAGACAGCATTGCTGTTTGCGAGGCTGAGAATCAAACCCGTGATCACCCCCACCGACGCACCGAACGGCGCTCCGCCGACCAGCGCGAATAGGAGGATCAGATAGCGGGAAAGTACATGCTCCACCGTGACAGGGCCAGCTATCCAGCCTACGGTCCCTGTCATCACGGAGGCTAAGAGGATAATTAGACAAATAATTTCTTCGTGTTTCAAATGATAGTTTTTGCGGGTAAGAGTAAAAACCGGGATCGCCTGTACGAAAATCATCGTGAGCACCAGGCTCAGCAGCGCCTCCACCGTGATCATCATCAGCGAGTACCACGTGAAGTTGATCCCGACCAATTGAGCAAAAAGCTGAACGAGAAAGGTCGAGGCAAACACAAGCAGCGGTGCGAGCGAGATATCGGATCGTTCGAATTTTTCGATCGCCTTTTGGAGGAGGAGGAAGACGAGCATTTCCGTCACTAAGTAGCCGGTATGGGCGTTCACCGCCAACAGGCTACCGGCGAAAGCGGCGATGCCGACCCAGTGCAGAATATCTTTCCGCGTAAAATAGATAACCGCCATAAAGGCCAGCGCGAACGGAGACAGTTGTTCCAGAATCATAGCCCGACCCAGCAAAAAGCCCATAACGATGAGTAAGAATGTCCACTTCTTCGCAACAAACGCTTGTACCCAGCGATTCTCCACAGCTGATCTGCCGGCCCCAACCTTTGCTTTGTGCCACACGCCTGCCCAACCGTCACTCAACACTACGCCAATGCTTCGTCTTTGCATATTCTCGAACACCTTCCATTTCTCCCGTGATTTGTTTCTCTAGTATAGGGACAATCTAGCAGAAAGTTTGTCAGAATCAGTTGCTAGATTCAAAAAACTTTCCGACAAGACGCGATGGTCGTGTCAACGGGGCTGAGCCCCCGCCCTGACTGGGTTGTTTATATTGAAAACGTTTCCAGAAGTCTGAAACGCTCGAACTTTCGCCACGCGCATGCGGGAGATACCCGTAAGACGGTGTCGATTGGGGCGGGGGCTCGTCCGACACAAATGTCAGGTAGACCGAGAAAGCCCCATTCCCTATAGACAAAAAGCCGCTTGGCGCGGCTTAACCGTTCGGCCTCCCCAGCCGAGCCCCCTCGGCCATGCTCCCCGGACAAGTGCAGGCAGGTCGTCGCTAACGGTTGTCCTGGCCCCTATTTGATGCCAAACGCCACTATTCTGAGGCTAACGGTTATGTCAGCGGCTATTTAGACGAAATCGGCCGGATTCCGCTGCCATTTAGGCAAATAAGCGCTGTCGCAACCGCTAAAGTTTGAAATGAGGCAATTTGAGCCAAGTAGGCGCTGTGGTAACCGTTATAGTATCTTGCCAGCTTTCCGTTAATGGACAAATAAAAACCCACATCCGCCATAGGCAAATGTGGGTCTAACTTGCATCTATTAGTCGCGTCTTCCGCCACGACCACCGCGTTTGGACTCGGTGTTCTTCTTCAGGGACGAAATCCGTTCTTCACTATCTTTGAGGAAACGAGATACTTTATCTTCAAACGTAAATGATTTCGGCCCGCTTTGCTGCTTGTTAAAGCCGCCGCGACCACCGCCGCCACCCATTGGCCGACCACCGCCACCGCCGCCCATAGGACGTCCGCCGCCTTGGTAACCGCCTGGACGGTCTCCGCTTGGGCGCCCTTGATAGCCGCTGCCACCTGTACGTTCAGGGCGAGCAGGTCTTTCCTCAACTGGCTTATCAATCGTTTGCTTGATTGACAGTCCGATCTTGCCATCCTTGTCCACGTTAATCACTTTGACCGTTACTTTGTCTTCCAGCTTTAAATGGTCATTAACGTCTTTCACATAATTGTCTGCGATCTCCGAAATGTGAACAAGACCGGTAACTCCTTCAGCAAGCTCGACGAATGCTCCAAAGTGAGTAATCCCCGTCACTCTTCCCTCTAACTTGGTGCCGACTTCAATTGCCATAAAGTAAACTGTTCCTCCCTTAAAATGTTGAAAACACTGGCTACGCCGATTATAACCGATGCAGAAACCACGGTCAACACGGCATTCGCCCGTTTTGCAAGAAGCATGTTTATTGCGACTTGGAGGCGCTCAGCGGCGTTTCTCCCGACTTGCTATAGTGAAAATCTCGCCGAATGATCTGATCCAGATACTCGTCATTATGCAAACGTGCAATTTCTTTGGTCGTCGTCTCATTGACTCTCTTCGCTTCGGCTAACTGGCGCTGCATATCCGCCACGACGGCTTTCCTTTCGTGCAGCTTGGCAAACTGTCCCCAAATGTTGTTGATGCCCCAGCATAAAAAGCATAAAACAAAGATCATGAGAATACGTAGTCTTCGCTTTGAACCTGTACGTTGGGCGCGATTGGCCGTAACGGTTGCTTGAGCTGGCATGAATAGGTCTTCCTCCTATTTCGAGAATAACCTGCGGTAGAGGGAGACAATTCGGCCCCATAGGCGCGTGCACCAGCCGGGGATCACCAAATACTTATGCATAGGCTTCGTAATCCAAAAGAATAATCTCCACACAGGATAGAGCAATTGTAGCACAATTTTATACAGGAATATAGCTACAGTGAGCAAAAAGCCTAAAATTATCACGGTTAGACGATATAAGCCAATAATCGGTTTAATGAGGACGATTTCGACGGTTTTCTTGAGAAAACGGTAAATCGCAATCACAATCCGGATCAGCAGCAAGGTCAGCCGGATGACCCAAGGGCTCAGCAGCCCAAAGTAGAAGCAGATTCCGATGCCGAGGCCGAGAAAAATAAACATCCGGACTTGTCCGTCATTACTCGCGATCAGATTCCGAAAAACGAGGATTGTCGCCACAATCCAGTACAAACCGTCAATGAGGGGAATCGTCCAGCGCGGCAATCTGAGCTTGCCCGCAAGCACCCGGAACACATCAAAAATGGCTCCGATGTAGATGCCGCTCAGGACCATCATGTAAATCGTATAGAATTGCGTGTGCAGCGTCACTTGAACAACTTACCAAGGAAGCCCTTGGATTTCTCCTGGGTATTGCCGTCCACATACGACAACTCATGAACGATTCCTTCAATGGCGACGAGTCCTTGCTCGAGATTCAAGTTTTTGATATGCAAATTCTGCCCACGTATCATCAAGTGGCCCATTTCCGTTGCAAGGAGGAACTCTTCGCTGTCAAAGCTCTCGACGTTCAAAACGCCGGAGATCTCCAAAAGCCTGCGGTTGAGCATCTTGATTTCCTGTCTTTTATTGTTGTTTTTCACGGGTTCGATCATGGCCTGTACCCCTCCTTCATCTATCTCTACGATATGAGGGGATGTCCTAGTATAGAACAAAAAAGCCCAAAAACCTGTTCAGGTTCCTGGGCTATTCTACAGTTACAACGACTCTGCTTGAAACGGTTCTTCCTTCAGCAAGGTGTACATCTTCGCCGCATCTTCCTTGCGGGTTGATTCCGACAAGAGCTCGACGCGGACTGTCACCTTCTTCTGGCCGAACTGGATCGACAACTCATCGCCGACTTTGACTTGCGTGCTCGCCTTCGCATCGCGGCCGTTGATCCAAACGCGTCCTTGATCGGACACATCCTTCGCCACGGTGCGGCGCTTAATCAAGCGTGATACTTTGAGAAACTTATCGATCCGCATTATTTTACAGCTTCTTTAAGCTTGTTGCCCGCTTTGAAAGCAGGAACGTTGGATTCTGCGATTTCGATTGGGTTGCCTGTTTGCGGGTTGCGGCCTGTGCGGCCGGAACGTTTGCGCGTTTCGAATGTACCGAAACCGATCAATTGTACTTTATCGCCGGCGGAAAGCGCATCTGTTACTTCGCCAAGGAAACCGTTAAGAACTACTTCAACGTCTTTTTTTGTAAGTCCGCTTTTGTCTGCAATGTTGTTGATCAGGTCTGTTTTGTTCATGTGATTTCTTTACCTCCCAAAATGTTCGAAGATCATCTCTTCTATGTACTAACATGGCTGCACATTTTCATAATTTTACCTTGCACCAAGTCTAGTATTCTGCTTTTTTCGTCAAAATCCTGCTAAGGTGCGGCTTATTCCGCAACTTTTTTTGCAGCCTGCCAGTACGTTTCCATCTCTAGTAAATCAGTCTGCTCAAAAGATTGCCCTCTTAAACGTAGCTGCTCTTCAATATATGAAAATCTTCGCACAAATTTAAGATTCGTCTTGGCAATGGCCTCTTCCGGGTCGATTTTCAGGAATCTAGCGACATTCACTAGCGAAAATAGTACATCGCCCAGCTCGCTCACCCGCTCCTGTGCAGCGCCTTCACCTTCCGCCGCGATCGCCTGGCGCAGTTCGCCAATTTCTTCGTCCAGCTTCGCCAGCACGTCTTCCAGTGCAGACCAGTCGAAACCGACGGCTGCGGCTTTCTTTTGCAGCTTGAGCGCCTTCATCAGCCCCGGCAGCTCACGCGGCACGCCGTCCAGCACGGACTGCTGCGTCACGTCGATGCCTTTTTTGCGCTTCTCCTCCGCTTTCATCGCGTTCCAGTTCACCAACGCCTCGTCCGCGTCCTCCGCTTTGTTCTCGCCAAACACATGCGGATGACGGCGAATCAGCTTCTCGTTCAGCGTCGCAATGACATCATAGGCCGTGAATGTGCCGACCTCCTCTTCCATCTGCGCGTGCAGCATCACTTGCAGCAGCAAATCGCCAAGCTCCTCGCACATGTGCTCCGGATCATCCTCGTCGATGGTCTCCAGCACTTCGTAGGCTTCCTCGATGAGGTTTTTGCGCAGGCTCTCATGGGTCTGCTCTCGATCCCACGGGCAGCCTTCCGGGCTGCGCAGGATGGCGACAATCTCGTGCAGGCGGCCAAAGCTGCGATAGTGATCCTCATCCCGTGTGCTGGCCGGCACCCAGACCAGAGAAAGGTTGCTGAAGCCTTTGACATGATCCAGTTCATAGAGCGGCACCTCGATGATCTGCTCCTGCCCGGCAACGCCGAGGGAATGGCCAACTACGACCCGATACTCATCGGGGTATACGTCCATAAGAGAGATTTTGAGATCCGACGCCGTATAGGTGTCGTATACCTGTCCGATCACCGTGTGCAGCTTGGGATTGAGCGTGTAGCGGCTCAGGCTGGTCGCGTCAAGCAGTTGAAAGCCTTCGATCGGATCGAAGCCGAAGCGCAGAAACGCTTGATCAAGGAAACTCTCGCCGCCCATGATTTGGAGCGAGATGTCCTGTGCCGGGCAGCGTTCCTTGAGCAGCTGCACGGTGTACTCGGCGACCATCGGATGTCCCGGTACGGCATAGAGGATTTCCGCGGATTCGCTTACCGCCAGCCGTATCAGTTCGAGTGCGATAGATTCATAGACTTCTTCGAATGTCGCATGCTGAACATACGTATTGTCAAAGGTGTCATACTTGATGTTGTTCGCGTCCAGCATCCCCACCATCGGATGATCCTTCGTGCGTAAAAAGAGCTTGGCTCCTGTTCCGCCCGCCGCCTGCAGCTTTTTCCAGACGCCGAGCGTCAGCTGGTCTTCATCCCCCGTCCCGAGTCCCAGGACGGTGATCCGTGCATTCGTTGCTGCCATCTGCGCAGCACCTCCTTTGATTTGAAGCTTGTGAGGCGCGGTAGTCCCCTACCGCTTCAACTTGTTCAATAACGGCGCGAGCTTCCGCGCCAGCTCCGGCGTCTCCTGCAGCTCCGCGCGGGAGACGCTCCCGCTGCGCAGCAGCGCCAGCCCGTAGACGGCCGCGCCGCCGGCTACGCTTATCAGTGCGATGGCGCTCGCGCTCCATCGCAACGGCACGTGCCATGCCGCAGCCGCGGGCATGGCCAATAGCTGCAGCGCTGCGAGGCAGCCGCCCATCAGTCCCACGCCCAGCGCGGGACTGACGGCGTACGGCCGCAGCGCGAAGCGCACCCCGGTGCAGCGGCGCAGCTGCACCAGATTCAGCCCCGCCGCAGCGGCGTAGGCGACCACCGCGCTGAGCGCGGCGCCGTCGATGCCCCAGCGGGGCAAGAGCAGGACGTTGCCGAGCGCTTTGAGCGCGATGGCAACGAGCAGGGCCAGTGTCGGCGTGCGAAGCGCGCCGACGCCCTGCAGCACGCTGGCCGAGACGGCGTTCAGCGTGGAGAACAAGGCCGTGAACGCGAGCACGGCCATGGTCCAGCTCGCTTCCTGCGTGCGGTACAGCATGATGTTGATCGGCACGGCCGCGAAGGCGAGCCCGAACGACGCGCCCAGCCCGACCAGCCAAGCGACGCGCACGGCCATTTCGGCGCGGCTGCGGACACGGTCGTCCCGCCCGCTGGCCTTGGCGTCGGCAATCGCCGGCACGAGCGCCGCGGACATCGAGGACGCCACCATGACGACAAGCTGCACGAGCGGCAGCCCGCGGTTGTAGAGCCCGTAGGCCCGCATCGCTTCGCCTTCACTGCCGAGCGACGCTTCGAGCAGCCGCGGCAGCGTGAACGTGTCGACAAGATTCAGCAGCGGCACAACAATCGCGCCGAGGCACACCGGAATCGCGTAGAGCGCGATGCGCTTGGCCCATTGCCAAGCGGACGTATTAGCTGACGGACTCGATTGTCCTTTCCGCCATTGTTCTTTCTGCGCCGGGCTCCCTGGCTCTTGTCCCTCACGCATCGCCCGCCGCCAAAACACCGCCATCACAATTAGCCCGGCGACCGCCCCCATGACGGAGCCGAACGTCGCACCGGCGGCAATCCGCGCATCATCATAAGCGAGCGCCGTCATGTACAGCAGCAGCGCCACCATCGTGATGACACGAATGGACTGCTCCGCCACCTGCGACACCGCGGTGGGCAGCATGTTCTGATAGCCTTGAAAATAGCCGCGCAAGACGGCTAGAACAGGCGATACGAGCAAGGCGAACGATACGCTTCGGATCGCGGATGCCGTCTGCCCTATGCCGATCCACACCGCAATCTGCTCGGCGCCGAAGTACAGCGCCAGAAAAAGCAGGACGCCTGCGCACATTAAGACAGCCCCCGACACATAGACGATGCGCCGGGCCTCCCGGTGCGCGCCGAGGCGGACCTGCTCCGCGACGAACTTGGATACGGCCACCGGAAAGCCCGCCGTCGCCGCAAAAAGAATTAAAATATACAGCGGATACACCGCGTTGTAAATACCAAACACCGCATCCCCGGCGACATTCTGGAGCGGAATCTTTTGCAGGGTGCCGAGTAACTTCGAGATGACAGCCGCAAGGCCCAGCAGCATCGCCCCCTGCACCAGCTTGCTCCGTGGGTTAGCTCGGCCCTCTGTTTCTTTATGCGATTGCCGCTCGGTTGTTCCCCCCATAATGCGCTCCTCTGCCAACGAATCAATCTATCCGTATTATAGCGAAATTCCCCTAAGAACACCAAGGCTGGCGAAACAACAAAAAAAGCTTCACCTACAGTCCATCACCTCTGTAAGGAAGCCTTCGCATGTATTTATGGTGTCATTGTTCCATTTGCTTCGCCAGGAATCCGGCGGCTGTCTCTACCATCTTGACCTCAAGGTTGCCCATCTTCACATTCTCATCCTTGGAGATCAGGATGACTGCACCAATCGGGTCCCCGCCTGCGACAATCGGCGCCGCCACAAAGGAGGTGAAGGTTTCATTGGCATCTTTAATAATTTCAAATTGACCGCTGTTGCTCTCCAGCATCGGCTTGCGGTTCTCCATGCAGGTCTCAATGAGGGCACCTACGGATTTCTCCAAATAATCTTTCTTCGAGCCGCCAGCCATCGCAATGATGTTGTCACGATCTGAAATCAGCGCAACATGATTCGTGCTTTCAAACAACGATTCGGCATATTCCTTCGCAAAATCACCGAGCTCACCAATCGGGGAATACTTTTTCAGAATCACTTCGCCATCGCGATCCACGAAAATTTCCAAAGGGTCACCTTCGCGAATGCGCAGGGTGCGTCGTATTTCCTTGGGGATTACAACTCTCCCTAAATCATCTATCCGACGGACAATTCCAGTTGCTTTCATACCTCTAGATGCCTCACTTTCCGCTTTCGAATTAGATACGACACGAGCATGAAACGTTGTATGCTTAATCGGGATTTGGTGGGAACTTGAAATCTAACCATAGTATTCTTCACTTCCCACGCTTCTATGCAGCAGCCGCTACTGACGATTTGACTTAATTTAGCTCTGCATCCTGCTGCGCTTAGGTTGTCCAAATATAACCGAATTACTCTTCCCGGGGACAAAAGGTCTTAGGCAAAAGAAAAGGATGCCTGCAATCAGGCATCCTTTTCACTGTTATTTCGCCGCTGGGCTTGCGGACGGACTAGCCGCCGCGCTTGCAGCAGGGCTCGCAGACGGAGCTGGTGTCGCCGCTTCCGGTTTCGGCAGGTTGTTCGTTTCAATCACTTTCGGGAATTCAGTTTCTGCCCACTCGGACAGGGATTTCTCTGCCAGTTGAGACTTGATTTCCGTTTTAAGCGCGTCATCCAGCTGCTTCGTGCTTCTGGATTCCACTTTCATGATGTGGTAGCCGAATGTCGATTCAACCGGATCGCTGATTTTGTTGAGTGGCAGTGTGCTTGCCGCTTGTCCAAACTCCGGCACCCATTGGCTGATTTCCGCATCTTTGTACGTACCGCCGGCATCCTTGGAGCCCGGATCGTCGGAGTATTGTTTCGCCAGCTCTGCGAAGTCGCCGCCTGCGTCCAGCTTCGCTTTCACTTCTTTGGCTCTGGCCAGCGCCTCATCCTTCGTGCGAAGATCCGCTTGCGTCGCGGCATCTTTGAGCGAAATCAAGATGTGGCTAACTGTCGCGATGTCATACGCGTGCGCAGCCGCTTGCTCTTTATACGAATCCTGAACCGCTTGATCCGTTATTTTAGCCTCCATGCTGCCCATCGTGTAGAAGCTCATGCGCATGAGGTCTTCGATGTCTTTCAGTTGAATGCCGTTGTCTTTTAATTGCTTGTCCATACCGCCTTCTTGACTGCCGAAGTAGTCGGTGATGGCTTTCATTTGCTCTGTCACTTGCTTGTCCGAATCAGTTTTCACTTTGTCGTCCACTTTGGAAGACAGCACGCGGAACGTCACCATTTGCTTCAGCATGTCCTGCTGGAAGGCAGGGTCGGCCAAGTACTGCGCCAGCTGCGGAGAGAACATTTTATTCACATTGATAAAAGAGTCGAATTCCGCGCGCGTGATTTTGCCGCCGTCTTTGTACGTCGCGATGACGTCCGTCGGGTTTCCTGTCGCTGCTGCAGAAGCAGCAGGCGAAGACGTAGCTTCGCCATCTTTTTTACCGCAAGCCGTAAGTACAGAAAAGGCAAGTACGACTGTCGCCAGGCCTACCATCCATTTTTTTGAAGAAGAGCGTTGTCTGCGTGTCTTATTTGGCAACATCTTGTAGTTCCCCTTTCGTTTTGAGCACATCTTTGTATTGGATCAAGAACTTCTCGAGCAATTCCGCCGCAGCCTCTGCGGTTAAACCTTTGATGCGAATCACGATATGGAGCTGTGGATCTGCATTCAGCTTGATGCGTCCATCGAACCCTTTGGACAGGGCTAACAGCTTCTGGCCGTCCAGCCGGCTGTTTTGATCGTTGTGCATCTTGATCAGGTAATCCTCTCCTTTTTGGCTGATCGTTTCAATCCGGTATTCCGAACCGTACGCTTTCAAACGAGCCACTGTCAGTAGGTTGAATACGGATTGCGGCAGATCACCAAAGCGATCGATAAGCTCATCATGCAGATCCGCGGCTTCTTCCAATGTGCGAATGGCGGCCACTTTTTTATAAATCTCAATTTTTTGCATGCTGTCGTAGATGTAATCAGAAGGCAAGTACGCATCCAATTGAATATCGATCGACGTGTTCCACTCCGGTTCCGGCGTGACGGCTTCCCCGTCGATTTCCAGTTTCAGCTTTGCAATTTCCTCCGCGAGCATTTGGGAATACAAATCGAAGCCGACGGAAGCGATAAAGCCATGCTGTTCGGCACCGAGCAAATTGCCCGCACCGCGAATGGACAAGTCCCTCATGGCAATTTTAAAGCCTGAGCCTAGTTCTGTAAACTCTTTAATCGCCTGCAGCCGTTTCTCGGCGACTTCCGTCAGCACCTTATCCCGTTGGTACGTGAAGTACGCATACGCAATCCGGTTCGATCGCCCGACGCGGCCGCGCAGCTGATACAGCTGGGAAAGCCCCATTTTATCGGCATCATGGACGATCAGCGTATTAACGTTCGGGATGTCGACGCCCGTCTCGATAATACTCGTAGAGACAAGAACATCGTACTCTCCGTCCAAGAAGTCGAGGATCGTTTTCTCCAGCTCCTGCTCGCCCATCTGGCCGTGGGCCACCGTCACCCGGGCGTCCGGAATCATCATCGAGATTTGGTCGGCCATTTGCGTGATGCCCTGCACGCGGTTGTAGAGATAGTAGACCTGACCTTCGCGCGCCAACTCCCGTTCAATCGCTTCACGCACAAGCGACGGACCGTACTCGACCACGTACGTCTGCACCGGGAACCGGTTCTCCGGCGGCGTCTCGATGACGGACAAATCGCGCACGCCGAGCATCGACATGTGCAGCGTCCGCGGAATTGGTGTCGCCGTCAGCGTCAGCACGTCGACGTTCGTTTTGAGCCGCTTGAGCTTCTCCTTATGCGACACGCCAAACCGCTGCTCCTCGTCCACGATCAGCAGACCGAGATCTTTGAACTGCACGTCTTGCGAAAGCAGGCGATGCGTCCCGATGACGACGTCGACCGTGCCTTTCTTGATGCCCTTCATGACCTCCGTCTGCTCTTTCTTGGAGCGAAAGCGGCTTAACACACTCACATTAAAAGGATACCCCGAAAACCGCTCACGGAATGTCTCGTAATGCTGCTGCGCCAAAATTGTCGTCGGCACGAGCACCGCGACCTGTTTGCCGTCGATCGCGGCTTTGAAGGCTGCGCGCACGGCCACTTCGGTTTTGCCGTAGCCGACGTCGCCGCACAGGAGCCGATCCATTGGCCGGGCTTTTTCCATGTCTTTCTTGATTTCCTCGATGGCGCGCAGCTGATCCCGCGTCTCATCGTAAGGGAACATCGCCTCGAACTCATTCTGGTAGGAACTGTCCTTGCCGAAGCCGTAGCCCGTCGCCGCCTGGCGCTCCGCATACAACTTGATCAGATCGTCGGCGATATCTTTGACTGCAGAACGCGCCTTGTTCTTGACACGCGCCCAGTCTGCCCCGCCAAGCTTATAGATCTTCGGTTCCTTTTCCTCGGAGCCGACATATTTCTGAATCAGGTCAATCTGGTCGATGGGTACGGAGAGCTTGTCGCCGCCCGCATACATAAGATGGATGTAGTCCTTGTGGATGCCGCCGACTTCCAGCGTGCCGATGCCGACGTACTTCCCGATCCCGTGATTCACGTGAACGACATAGTCGCCGACTTTCAGCTCCTGATAGCTCTTGATGCGCTCGGCGTTCTCCATCTTCTTCTCGACCTTGCGCGCCTTCCGCTGCTTCTGGGTAAAAATCTCGCCCTCGGTGATGACGACCAGGTGAATCGACGGCATTTCAAAGCCGGTCTGCAAGTTGCCTTCCACAATCTCCGGCACTTCGATCTGGTAGTCCTGCAGCACGCGCCGGACGCGTTCCGCCCGCTCTTCCCCGTTCGCCAGCACGACGACGTTGGTGCCGTTTTTCTTCCAGCGCTCCATCTCCGCCTTGAGCAGGTTCATCTGCCCGTGGAAATTTTGCATGACGCGGCAGACGAAATTCACGATATTTTGCGGCTGAATGCCCGCCACCTGGCGCAGGAACAAGGACACGTACAGCGTCGGGAATGGCCTGCGGTGCAGCAGTGTTTCATAACTTTTGGACAGCACAAAAGCCGGCAAGCTCTTCCCTTCGGTGAGCGCATGCATCATCCACTCGGCTTCGTCGCGCTCCAGCTGCTTGGCTGTTTCCAGCAAGCGGGCCGGTTCGTCGATGACAAGCACCGTGTCCTTGGGCATGTAATCCATCAGGGTCTGTCTTTCCGTATAGAGGAGAGAAATATATTTATAAATGCCAGGGAACGTCTGTCCTTCACGCAGCAGCTCGATGTCATGGCCGATGCCTTCGAGCAGCTTGTCTTTGGCTGTGCGATCGGTCATTTTGGCCAGCTGCGCCTGCAGCAGCTCATAGGCATGCTGTGCCGCTGAGTGTAAGCGCTTCCTATCCGCTTGAATTTCACGGCACGGAGGAATGGTTATAGACGATAATTTATCTATTGACCGTTGGTCACTCACATCGAATGTCCGAATAGAGTCGACATCGACGTCGAATAGCTCAATCCGTATCGCATTCTCCGACGTTAGCGGATATAGATCCAAAATCCCGCCGCGTACGCTCATTTCACCTTTCGTTTCTACGCGCTCGACCCGCTCGTACCCGAGACCCGACAGCGTAGACAGCAAGTCGTCCAGCCCAACCGTATCGCCAACGTTAATGGTCACGCGCGATTCTTCAAACACTTGCTTGACCGGCAGCAGTCTGCGGACGCCTGCGAACGGTGCGATCACCACGCCGCGATAACCGCCTGCGAGCTTCGTCAGCACATCGATGCGCTGCGCGAGCATTTCCGGCGAGGATGCGGCTTCTTCCGTCGTCAGCAGTTCCTGAGCCGGATAGAGAAGCACTTCCTCTGGAGACAGACACTCGAGCATGTCTTCCGCAATTTTTTGCGCCGCAAACATATTATGGGTAACAACGAATAACGGACGGTTAAGCTCGCGGACGAGAGAGGCAATCATCACCTGACGGGAGGAGCCGGTTAAACCGGCGATGAGCTGCTCTTTCATCTCGGACTTAAGGCCTGTCACAATCGTTTGAAAGTCGTTATCCGCAGAAAAAGCCTGAATTAAAGCTTGCAAACAAGTACACTCCCCTCACAAAAAGAAGCCTCGGCAACGTGCCTAGGCTATGAACTCTTCATCTTCATCATTGTAACGGACTGGCGAGCAGGGACAGCTCCGGATTCGCTTCCAGCGCCTCGCGGCAGTAGTCGCAAACCACTCTGACCGTTACATCTCCATTCGTATTATACGATATTATATCTCTCCGCTCTTCGGGGGTCAAGGAATGGAAGCCCAACTGCTGCTCCGTAATCGCGGACTGGTTGATTTCCCCAACGAACGTATGGCAATGCCTGCAAATGTACTTGATCATATGTATGCCTCCTGTGACAATTCGATTACATCCCAGTATGCCCATTCTTCAGGGGAATTAGCCGAATCTGCCAGAGGCTTTCTGTTTTAAAAAGCGTTCGCCCGCCTATTTATTGAATTTGGCCATCGTCTTCTCGAACGAGTTCGTGAGCGAGAACTCCATGGCCTCGCACGTCAAATCCAGCACCTCGCCGATCGATTTCATCTCTTCTTTCGTGAAGTTCGACAGCACGTAGTCTGCAATATTAAAACCCGGTGCAGGTCGGTTGATGCCGATCCGAATGCGGTCGAACGTCTGCGTCCCGCCGTGCTGAATGATGGACTTGATGCCGTTGTGGCCGCCGGGACTTCCCTGATAGCGCAGCCGAATTTGCCCGAACGCCGTATCCATGTCGTCATACACGATGACCACATCCTCCAGCTTCGCTTTATAGAAATCAAGAAACGCCCGCATCGACTCACCCGACAAGTTCATATACGTCATCGGCTTGAGCAGGTACACCTTCGTGCCGTTTACGACGCCTTCGGCCTGCAGCGCTTTATTTTTGTTCTGAAACGTCGTGATACCCCACTTCTCCGCAAAACGATCCAGCGCCATAAACCCCACATTATGACGATTCTGTTCATATTGTTTGCCCGGATTGCCCAGACCGATAAAACATTTCATACTCCGTTCATCTCCCAAATATAGTGGTACAAACCCTATGGAAAGCCGAGAGTGATCCAATTCATGTATCTGAATGGCGAACAGCTCACCAGCGACGATCATTTCCAAGATCATGCCGACTCCGATATTCCCGTCCAAGTATACTATCAAAATGTGCACAAGGATATAGGTTTCATCGAATTGTACAACCGCTTTTTTATAAAAATCAATCATACCTACTATAACAGAAACTCCCATGTTTTTCTTTCCAGGCCAGGCTATTAGATCCAATTGATGAAGCGCTTTCATTGCAAAAAGAGAAAAGAAGCCTTCGCACTCCGCGAGGGCTTCTTCCGCATGCTGCTGCGCGCCGGGGTTGGAGTACCGTCATACGCGGGCAACTCCAAGTACCGGAATACGCGCAAACTGGGCATACTGCGCTTATGTCGGTTGGCCCGCCGTCGCGGCTTCGTTCGACGTCTCCGCTTCGCCCACCCGCTCCTCGTTGTTCGCAGGCTCCGGTGTTGCCGTCTCCTTCTGCGGTACAAGAATCGTCACGACGATGTCGTTCGAGTCGGATTTCATCTCGACGCCAGCCGGCACACTGATTTGGCTAACGTGCAGGTTATCGCCGAGGCCGAGACTGGAGATGTCGACGGCGATAGAAGCCGGAATTTGGTTCGGCATGCAGCGAATTTCAACCTCATGCATTTGTACCTGCACAATGCCGCCTTCGCGCGCGCCGACAGAATCGCCGGTGAACTCCAGCGCCACGATCGTCTTGATCGGCTCGTTCATATTGATTTGGTGAAAATCAATATGCAGCACTTCGCGGCTCATCGGATTGCGCTGAATCTCGTTGATCATGACCGGCTGCGTACCGGCGCTCGCGATCGACAGATCGATAATCGCGTGCGGGTTCGTGCGCAGCACCGTCTGAACGTCTTTCCAATCCACCGTGATGACGGTAGACGCTACTTTCGCGCCATACACGACGGCGGGAATTTTCCCTTTCTCGCGCAATTGCTTGATTTCGGATTTTGTCGCTTCTTTGCGGGCTTCCGCTTGTAAAGATACAGCCATATGAAAAAGAACCTCCTAAAGTTAGCCGGCTTGACCCGTCAGACTGCCGTCTGCGGGGCCGGTGAGTCATCGCTAGTTCATAGCGTGCCCAACCTTAAGAGGTTCCATCCAAATTTTAGAGGTTTCGGATTTCCATCACGAAGATGCTCAGGAAGCGGATTCGGCATCGAATCTTGCGTTCAGCTTCGAAGTGCGGTGCTCATGTAGGTTTTGCCTACACTCCGCTCCTCCTTCTTCAGCTTCTCACAACCTTCTCGGTGCTGAAAACCCGACGGCTTTCCCCTATGCCAACCTTTATCCCTCTTTGTTCGCCTTCCGGGCTTTCATCCGCGCTTTCAGCTTGTCGGCGTAGCCAGCTTTGTTCGATTGACGCTCGCGCGCAATCGCCAAATCGCCGGGCTCGACATTATGCGTAATCGTAGAGCCGGCCACCACGTAGGCGCCGTCGCCGATTTTGACCGGCGCGATCAGATTGACGTTGCTGCCGACGAACGCGTCGTTGCCGATTTCCGTCAAGTTCTTGTTGTAGCCGTCATAGTTCACCGTAATCGCGCCGCAGCCGATATTGACGTTCGTGCCGACTACCGCGTCTCCGACGTAGCTCAGGTGCGACACCTTCGAGCCGTCGCCGAGCGAAGCGTTTTTGATCTCGACGAAGTCCCCGACCTTGACCTGCTTGCCAAGCTTCGCGCCCGGACGCAAGTAAGCGAATGGCCCGACAGATGTCTCACTGTCCACCGTCGCGTTCTGCAGCACGGATTGCTTGATCGTCACGTCGTCCTGGATGACGGAGTCGATGATCTCTGTGTTCGGCCCGATCGTGCACTGCTCGCCGATGACCGTGCTTCCCCGCAAAATCGTACCCGGCAGCAGCACCGTATCCGCGCCGATCCGCACATCCTTCTCGATGTAGGTATTCACCGGATCGATGATCGTCACGCCATTCAGCATATGCTCGCGGTTAATGCGTGCTTTCATAAGCTGCTCGGCTTCGGACAGCGCCACGCGGTCGTTGACGCCGATGGATTCCGCCGGGTTCGCCATGCAGTAACCCTGCACGATGTCGCCGCTCTCAGTCAAAATGCCGATAACATCCGTCAGATAGTATTCATTTTGCGCGTTGTTGTTCGTCACCGAACCAAGCGCCTGGAACAGCTTCCGGTTATCGAAAATGTACGTGCCCGTATTGATCTCTTGCGTCGCCGCTTCCACCGGCGTGCAATCTTTCTGTTCGACGATGCGCGCTACGCGCCCGTCTGCTCCGCGAATAATGCGGCCGTACCCGGTCGGCTCATCCAGCTTCGCGGTCAGAATCGTCGCCGCCGCGCCCGTATTCCGGTGCAGTGCGATCGTATGCTGCAGCGTCTCGGCCGAGATCAGCGGCGTATCCCCGCAAATGACGACGGTCAAGCCGTCTTCCGCGCCCAACGCTTCTCTCGCCTGCAGTGCCGCATGTCCGGTGCCGAGCTGCTGCTCCTGCAGTGCGTAGTCCACCTGCTCGCCCAGATAGGCTTGCACGGCCTCCGCACCGTAGCCGACAACCACGACTGTTTTTGCCACTTCTATATGTTGGAGCGTGTCCACAACGTGCCCTACCATCGGCTTGCCTGCAACCGGATGCAGCACCTTGTACAGCTTCGATTTCATTCGTTTCCCTTGGCCTGCGGCCAGTACTATCGCCATCAGCTTCAACGGTGATCCAACCCCTTTACGATATACGTTATAAAATAAAATATAAAATATGTTCTCTTCCTCGATAAGTGCTTCATTTCAATATAGCATCATTCCTATATAAATGAAAAGAGAGCCCGTAGGAGTCAGTACGACGAAACGTTCATCGGACTGACTCTTAGGGCCCTCTCAATTGTCAGAATTATGCGCCTTCTTCGATTACCTCTTCTTCAACAGCTGCGCGGTCGTATTCAGCGAGGACAGCTGCTTGAATTTTCTCACGAGTTGTCGACGAGATCGGATGCGCAATATCGCGGAACTCACCATCCGGTGTACGCTTGCTCGGCATCGCTACGAACATTCCGTTGTTGCCGTCAATCACACGAATGTCATGGACCACAAATTCGTTATCGATCGTAATGGAAGCGATCGCCTTCATCCTCCCCTCGGAGTTAACCCGGCGGAGTCTTACGTCTGTAATTTGCACTTATGTTCACCACCTTTTTCCATCTCTGAGACTTGGGTGATATATTCCACATTTCAGTGCAAATTCCTTCTCGTTTTTTGAAATATTCGATAATTTAATGTATTCTTTATGTTTCTGTTAATTTTCGACAGAAATTTCAGCAATTAGCTCGATTTCGACAAACACATCTCTCGGCAATCTCGCCACTTCCACGGTCGATCTAGCCGGCTTGTGGTCGCCAAAATAGGAAGCATAGATCTCATTCAGCTCGGCGAACTGCCCCATGTCCTTCAGGAACACCGTCGCCTTCACCACTTGCTGCAGCGAAGAGCCTGCGGCTTCCAGAACCCCTTTCAAATTCGCAAAAACTTGATGCGTTTGCTCTTTAATACCGCCTTGCACGATTTGACCGTCAAGTCCGAGCGGGATTTGACCGGATGTGAACAGCAAGTTGCCCAGTTTAACCGCTTGCGAATAGGGACCGATCGCAGCCGGAGCTGCGGAAGTTGAAATGAATTCCATATCAGGGAAATCTCCTTTTCATATCATTTTAGTCAAAATAGTTGCCCGGCTCTACCGTAATCTGCTTCGTCTTGGAATCGACGCCGTACAGACGCGCCAAGGACACATAGTCATCCACGAGTTGCTCTTCCGCCTCGCACGATTCCATAAAGACGCCGACGCCCTGCACCGTCGCTTTGAACTCCGCCAACAGGTCCATCATGCCGTGAATCGTCCCGCCCACATGCATAAAGTCGTCGATAATGAGAACCTTCGACTCTTCCTTGAGCGCGCGTCTGGCGAGCGACATCGTCTGGATCCGCTTGTTGGAGCCCGACACGTAGTTGATGCTCACCGCCGAACCCTCTGTCACACGACTATCCCGGCGAACGATCACGACCGGCAGGTTCATGTACGTTGCTGTCGCGTACGCCAGCGGAATGCCTTTCGTCTCCACCGTCATAATCACATCGACCTCGCGCCCGGCGAACGCCGAAGCAAACGTCTTGCCAATCTCATTCAAATATTGAGGTTGCCCCATAATATCCGACATATACAAATATCCGCCCGGCAAAATGCGCTCCGGCTGCTGTAATTGCAAACAAAGACTCTGGATGAACTTCAGAGAAATTTCCTTCGGCACTTTCGGCGAGAACTTCACGCCGCCGGCTGCTCCGGCCAGGGTATTGAGTTCCCCCAAGCCCTCTTCTTCAAAAACTTCTTTGATAATTGCAAGATCTTCACTAATAGAAGATTTGGCAGAGTTGTAACGCTCGGCAAAAGTCGTTAAAGGAATTAACGAATGGGGGCGAAACAACAAGTACTGTGTCATTTCCACCAGCCTGGCGCTCCTTTTCAACTTTTTCATCGCACTACCCCCAAAAATCCGAATATTATAATGAAAATATACCACTTTTATACGTATTTATTCAAGCTAAGCATGAAAATTATATTAACATAGACCTGACACAAAAGTGACACAACGAAACACGGACGCATCGATTCCCACAGTCCCCAACCTTCTCGGAAAAAAAGAGCCCCGGTGGGGCTCTTCTCACTCATCCTATTGCTTAGGTCAGCATGCGCACGGCATAGACATCCTTGCAAAACCCTCGCAAGCCGTTGTAGATCCGTGCCACCTTCGCTTCCTTCGAAACCAGCCCGAACACCGTCGGCCCGCTGCCCGACATCAGCACGCCGTCTGCGCCCAGCCTCTGCATGCATTCCTTCAAATGCCGCACCTCCGGATACAGGTCCAGCGTCACTTCCTCCAGCACGTTGCCGAGGCTGCCGCACAGCCGATCAAACTGCTTGTCCCGAATCGCCGCAAGCACGTCCGCCGTAGACGGATGCTGCTTGATGCCGTTCGCATTCAGCTTGCCGTAGATTTCCGATGTCGATACGTTGATCGGCGGCTTGGCGAGCACGACCCAGCATTGCGGCGGAGACACAATAGGCTGCAGCTTCTCGCCGCGCCCCGTCGCCAAGGCGGTGCCGCCCGTTACGCAGAAAGGCACGTCCGACCCGAGCTCTGCGCCCAGTACCTGCAACTCCTCCATGGAGATGCCGAGGTTCCAGAGCCGATTGAGCCCTCGCAGCGTCGCCGCCGCATCCGAACTGCCACCCGCAAGCCCAGCCGCAACCGGAATGCGTTTATCCAGGTGAATATAGACGCCGTTCTTCACGTCATACCGATCCTTAATCAGCCGCGCCGCCTGAAAAGCCAAGTTCTTCTCATCCAGCGGAATATAGCCCGCCTGACTGGAAATGATGATCGTGTCCCGCTCCAACTCTTGCATCTCAATCCGATCCGCCAGGTCGACCATGGTCATGACCATCTCGACCTCGTGATAGCCATCCGCACGTTTATGTAAAACATCGAGCGATAAATTGATTTTCGCCGGTGCCTTCTCGTAAATCTTCAATCCGTTCACCTTCTTTTGCTCATTTGCCATTGCAATATTATAACAAATGCGCATTAAAAAAGCTAAAGCTGATCGCTTTAGCTGTAGGTGGAATGCTGTGTCGGCTGCTGCCCATGAGATGGACGCGCACCCGCCGCATAATAGGCCGTCGGCCCCGCTTGCTGCTGCACATACGAACTCGTCTGCGCATACCCGCGCGGCTGCCCGGCTGCCGCATAAGGTACCTGCGCCTGGCCGCTCATCCCTTGCTGGCTGCGATATCCGGCGCCGGCAGCGGACCCATGCGCGGGCGGCGCCGACGCCGCATGCTGCTGCGCCAGATGCTCTTGCGCAATTTGAATCGCGCGCTTGACCATATTGCCCGCATCCTTCGTACGGATGCCCGACCAACCTTCGCGCTGCACCACATCATAGAAGCCTAGATCTTTGGCCAGCTCATATTTTAAACTTTCGGACATAACGCCTCTTCTTCGACTCATACATAGACCTCCTCTGAAGCAAAGTAGACTGGGCATATACTAGCTGTCGTAGATGAAGATAGTATGCCCCGGCCGTTTGTCCTTCTATTCCCGCCACTAAAAAGCAAAAACAGACCCGCAGGCCTGTCCGATCCGTACCATATGGAACTAATGTTGAATATATGTGATGCGTACCTGGCCGTCGTCGTTACAGACCGTAACTTCAACGGACTCCGTCAGAATATCGGCGTAGCTATAGGAAACTCGCTTAAAAGCATGTGATTCTTGGTCCAGCTTAACAATGAACACAGAAGGGTAGGTTTCTTCTAAAACTCCGGAACGCTCGACAGTCTTTCGACGACCACCGTTCGCTCTTAACATGATCTTCTGCCCGACATGGGGCTCCAAACTGCGTTTGATCTCCAACAGCGCATTTTTAGCCATTGTCAACTACCACCTCTTTCCCTGTTAATTATAACCGATGGAGACAATCATGTCAAATGAGGGCAAATATTATATCAGTACCCTAATCCTATTGTCAACGGCATTTTTATGTATCCCCGAAATTCTCACCTCAATAGATTCTCTCCATCGTTCGCAAAATATTCACACATTTCCAGTTGAAGTTATCGGGATCTATCCCCACAAAAAAAGAACACAGCCACGCCCTACCCGCTTCCCGCGGGAGACTTGCTGTGTTCTTATGCATGCCACGGCGCGAGAGGCGCGCAGAACCGTTATACAGACTCTTCGGCGTGTTGGATGCCTGGCACCCCCATACGGTAGCTTCCACGCGTCTCCACGCCGCCTAAGCCGTCTAAACCGGTTACGGTCAATTCTACGATGTCGAGCATCGAAATCGTTTCCTTCACGGACGTGTAGGAGAGCTTCGCCGCGATGCTCAGCGGGTCCAGCGCATGAATGAGAATGCGGCCCGGCGAGCTGGCGAAATTCGCCCCGGCGCGCAGCAGCGCCTCGAAGTGCGACTGGCACGCCCCAGCCACGACAATCAGGGCATCGCGATTGCGCTCGTATTGCCTCGCCACGTGGACGGCGTTGACGAAGTTCTGCGAGTTTTTATAGCTCGACAGGTTCGTGAGCCCGCCGCTCAGCCGATGCTTCAAAATACCGTCGTGCCCCGTGATGACCACGATGTCCGGCTTGATCTGCGGAAGCAGTCGGTGCAGCGCCTCCGCCATCTGCGACTCCGGGATGAAGAAGCCTTCCGCCGGGACTCGCAGCTCGCCGTAGAGCTGCATGCATTTGCGCAAATAGGCCGGATCGCCGTCCAGATGCAGCACTTTGCCCGGCACTTCAAAATAGCTGTTGTGCAGCACCTGCACCTTTTGTTTATGTTGAACCGTCTGCTGGTTCTTCTCTTGCAATTGAACTTGCGCCAGCGCGAGCCGCCGGAACGCCTCACGAAATTCCGGTGTGCCTGAACGCGGATGGTCGATCGTTTCCGCCGGCGGCGCCGTCTTCGTCAGATCCGATAGCGGCGCGTCCGCAAGCAGCCGATAGTCGACGCCGCGCAGAATCGCGCTCAAATGCTCGATCCGCTCGATTCTGAATACGATGTCGCCGCCATAGGACTTCCGAGTTACATAATCGCCTTGCCTCATCGCTCAAATCCCCTCCTAGGGGTATCCTATGGCGAGACTGGGCATTTGGTGCGGGTTATTTGCAGCCGTGCGCGCGCAGCGCTGTCGAAAGACGCGCAAATTCGCCCATGCTGAGCGTTTCGCCGCGGCGGGAAGGGTCGATGTCAATCCCGTGCAGCAGCGCCTCCAGCTCGGCTTTATTCTCTTTGGAGAAGAACCGCGCCGCGAGGTTGTTATAGAGCGTTTTGCGCCGCTGGACGAAGGCCGATTGGACGACAGCGAAAAAGAAGTCGGCGTCCTCCACGTCAACGGGCGGCGTCTTGCGCACGCGCAGCCGGATGACGGCGGAATCGACGTTCGGCTGCGGCACAAACACGGTGCGGGGCACGATGGTAACGAGTTCCGCCTCGCAGTAGAATTGCACGGCGATGCTCAAGCTGCCGTAGTCTTTGGTGCCAGGACGAGCGGCCATGCGGTCGGCCACTTCTTTTTGAATCATCACGACGATATTCTCCAGCGGCAGCTTCTCCTCGAGAAGCTTCATAATGATCGGCGTCGTGATGTAGTAGGGCAGGTTGGCGACGACGGAGACGCCGTCCACGCCCTCGAAGTGCTGCCGGAACAACGCCGGCAGGTCGGTCTTCAAGATGTCTCCGTGCACAACGGAGGCATGGGGGTACGGCGACAGCGTCTCGCCCAGAATGGGCAGCAGGCGCTGGTCGATCTCGACGGCCACGACGCGGCCGGCCAGCTTGGCAAGCTGCTGCGTGAGCGCGCCGATGCCAGGGCCGATCTCAAGGGCCCCTCTGCTCTTATCCAGCTCGGCGGCGCTGACGATTTTGCTCAAAATATTTTGGTCGATCAGGAAGTTCTGACCGAGGCTCTTCTTCAGCACAAGATCATGCTGCTTCAAAATTTGCTTCGTCTTGCTCGGCGTTGCGACATCCTCTGCTGTTACGATCACTTCGTTACGGGGTATAGACATAGCATAGACCTCATTATCTGTAAGTTTTACGTATCCAAATGCTCAAGCGCCGCTTCAAATTCCTCGCGGGAAATTTGAAACATCGCGCAGCGCTTATAAAATTGCTTGCCGTTGCAATACCCGATGCCGAGCGCGTTGCCCACCGCCAGCCTGCGGGCCGCCGCGTCCTCGTGCACGAGGAGCCCGGCCGCCATCAAATCCGCCATGGTCAGCTGCGACACAGCGCCCTCATATTCCGTGCGCAGGCTCTGGAGCGCCTGCCGGATCACTTCCGGCGCGGCGTTCTCCACGCCGATGTCGCCCTTGTACGCAGCCTGCTCCTGCGTAATGAACGCATGCTTGCAGCCAGGCACCTTGGCGGCGACGATTTTTCGGATCCGCTCCCCGGCGTGGTCGGGATCCGTGAAAATAATAACGCCCCGCCGCTGCTGGGCGAGCGCGATGCGTTTCAGCACAGCTTGGCCGATGGCCGAGCCGCCGGTCTCGATCGTATCCGCCTCCACCGCTCGGCGGATTGCCGCCGTATCGTCCTTGCCTTCCACGACGATCACTTCTTTTATCATCAATAAGTCCTCTTTCCCTTAACAAGGCTGACCCGAGGTCGAGCCCCACTCAACGAGTTCCAAGTAACGCAGAAAAAGAAGAGGGGTCTCCTCTTCTTTCGCAATCAGGCTAATGCCAAGCTGCACATGTCGCTATTGTTCCCGTTCCACCCAGCGTTTACACGTTTGGAGACTGCGGCGAAATAAAGTACCGCTCATTTCCTCGCAGCAGTTCCTTAGTTCTGGGATGGCTTCGTCGGTCCGACCACGTAGACCGTGTAGCCCTGTTTTGTGCCGAAACGGTTCGCATAATTGTGATCGTCAAAATATACATCGATCATTTGGCCCTTCACAGCGCTGCCGATGTCTTCCGCACGGCGGAAGCCAAGGCCCTCAATATAGACCCACCAGCCGAGTGGGATCACTTTCGGATCTACAGCAATCGTCCGGCCTTCCGTTACCGTTGTGCCCGTGTACGTCTTGCCGTAACCGGCCGAACCTTCCGACTTGCCCGTGGACGCAACATCCGACGAGTAAGCGGTCAGCTTCACATTTTTCAAAATTTGCTTGTAACCGAAGGTTACGCCATTCTTGGCTACCTCATCCACATTCGGAGAGGAGGAAGAGAGCACCACGACCGGATTCTTCGTTCCGACCGAGATCACCTTGCTTACACTTTGCGCTTGTACTTCTTCACCCACAACTGCTTCTGCAACCAAAACGCCGTCTTCATACGTTTTTTCTTTTTTCTTTATTAGTACGCCTTCCTTACCTTCCTGAACAACCTGCTCCTTGCCTTTCAGTAAAGATGCATCATTCTTCTTTTCAGTTTGGAACGCGATCGGTTCGGTAACTTCTTCCGTCTCTTTCTTCACGCGAACGATTTTGATCGAATCGCCGGAAGCTAGAGGGGCTGTAAGCTCGGGAGTCACACGGTCGTTATCTCCCAGTGCAAGATTGAAACGCTGCAATGCACTTTCTACCGTTCTTGCAGTTGTGTAAACAGTGGTGGTCTTTCCATCAGCAGTCAATTGGATCGGTGAAGCTTGCTCGATGACGATTCGGTCGCCGGCATTGATCCGCGAAGTCAGCGCAACTGAAACTTCGTCGTGTTCACCAACCGTTATGGCTTGTTCATCCAGTAGGCGTTGCAGGACCCATTGCTTCGTATGCACAACAGTCTCTTGTCCGTTCACAACCACGGATACGCTCTTGGTAGCCGTTCCGTACAACAACACTAAAAACATGAAAGTCATTGCGATTGAAATTAGGGCCAAACTTAAAATCAAACGCAAGTTTTCACGCTTCCATCGCAATGCGAAGGACATGCTGGATGATCGTTTTACATGGGTCTCGCTAATAGAGATACTGCCCACTTCTTCGGTCCTCCTTCAAAGCCTCGCCGCCAGGTTAAAGCATGAGAGAATTTTGACGCGACTAGGTTTTTAAGTTTAACTTAATGTCGATGTTCCTGCAGCCGCTGCTAGACTGCGAACGATCGGTCGTCCCCCTTTTGCCTATTCCACATCCTACTGAGACTTTCCGAAATAAAGTACCGCTAAATTTCAGACAAATCGCTTTGTCTGAAGAAGGGGCGGTAATTCGGGAAAGCTCCACTGTTCCAGAGGTATTTATGTCTAGCTGGTCGGGTGCTTCCTCTTGTGCGACACGGACTGCGTCTGCTGATAAATAAAAGGCCAGCAAGAAGAGGACTCTTCTCGCCGGCCTTGTTGTAAAGATACAAAAAGCACACACGACAATCGTTACCTCTCTTACGCTTACGAGGTTAGCTGACGGATTCGGACGTGAGAGTCGCCCTACGCAGATCCCGCCTTGACGGTCGGTATCCGCGATTCACCCCTGTTACACACTCTGCTGCCCAGAAGCGTCTACCCGCTCCCGATGCCCGCAGTGGTTCCCCCGTTCCCAGTACTGGAACTCAGCGAATGGAAAAATGGCAAATTGGATATTAAGTTATTATGAAAAGTATATTACGCTGTAAATCTCAAGCTGTAAAGGGATTAATACCCGTTAAAAAGGTCTAAATGGCCCGGATTTCGATGATTTTTTAAATATAACACGACTATTTCTGCTCGAAACTCATTATAACGTACCCATACTAACTTTTTTACACTTCCGCCATCAAAACTAGGCGAAAAAACGAATTTTGTTTATAATAAATTTGGCATGAAAACCGTATAAAATACCAATATTTTGCTGATTAGGGAGGCAATTGAGATGGGCCCGATGTTGCAAGTAAACGCTTTATTTGGGGGCTACTTACCGAACAAACCCGTCCTTCATGACCTCACGTTTTCCGTTCGCCGGGGAGAGATGATGGGCCTGATCGGACTCAACGGTGCGGGGAAAAGCACCACGATCAAACATATTCTCGGACTCCTGCAGCCCAGCCGTGGGACGATCCGCATAAACGGCATCACGCTTTCTGAAGCGCCGATTCCGTATCGTTCAACTTTCGCTTATGTGCCGGAGAGTCCGGAGCTGTATGAAGAACTCACCATTCAGGAGCATTTAGAGCTGACCGCCATGGCTTATGGCTTAACGCAGCAGGAATATGAAACCCGTTCCGCGGTCCTGCTGGAGCAGTTCCAGATGAAAGACAAGCTGCGAAGCTTCGCCAGTCATCTATCCAAGGGCATGCGTCAGAAGGTGATGATCATGAACGCTTTTTTGATCGAGCCGTCACTCTATATCATTGATGAACCGTTCCTCGGCCTGGACCCGCTCGCAATTCGTTCCTTGCTGGAACTGATGGTGCGAATGAAAAACAAAGGCGCCTCATTCCTCATCTCCTCACACATTTTGTCTACAATTGAAAAATATTGCGACAACTACGTCGTCCTCCATCGCGGCCATATGGTCGCGCAGGGAGATTTGGTCGAATTGCGCGAGCAGACCAGGATGCCGGGTGCGTCGCTGGACGACATCTTCTATCAACTTGTGCAAGGAGATGCGCCATGAGCCTACCGTCCTTCCGAGCCCAAGCCTTATGGCAGCGGCGCTTTCACTATTATATGAAAGAAGCGATCGGCTATTGGCAGTACGCGGCGCGCAGCAATTTTCTCGGCTTCCTGTTGTTTCTTGTCATCGTTTCTTCCTACTATTATGCAAAAATATTACAGCGTCTTCCGACAGATTATCCCTATCTGTGGGTCGTCCTTCTGCTGCTCGTGCCGTTCACCGCATCCAGCCCGATCCGCACCCTGACGCGCAGCGCCGATCGCATGTTCCTGCTCCGCGTCGAGCACGAGATGGGCGCGTACTTTCGCAGCGCCATGCGCTACAGCTTGTCGCTGCAAGCCGCGTGGCAGACGATCGCGCTGGTCGCCGTGTGGCCGCTCTACCATCACTGCACGGGCGCCGGCAGCGGCGACTTCCTGCTGATGCTGGCGCTGCTGCTCCTGTTCAAGCTCGCGAACGGCCTCGCCTCCTGGCAGGAGAGCCGCTGGGTCCGCGAGCAGGCGCGGCGCCTCTCCGCGGGTCTCCGCTGGGCGGCCACGCTGGGGCTCGTTGCGATCCAGTTCGCGTACGGTCCGGTCTGGGCCGGACTTAGTGCACTCGCGCTAGTCGTGCTGTGGCTGGGGTTGACACGCCCCGTCCATAAATACTGGATCGGCTGGGATTACCTGATCGCCCGTGAAAAACAGCAGCAAGCGAGGCTGTACGCTTTCTTCAACTGGTTCGTCGACGTGCCGCAGCTGCCAACGCGAATAACCCGGCGCGCATGGCTGGCCGGGCTGACAACATGGATTCCGTTTCGACAACAGTCGTCTTTCTTCTATTTATATATGAAAACGCTGCTGCGCACCGAGATGTTCAGCATCCTCCTGCGCATCACCGCCATCGGCGTGCTGGCGGTTGCCGTCTCCGACAGCCTGACGACCGGCGGCGTCATTTTCTTCATCACACTCGCCGTCTCCCTCATGCAGCTGTCCACGCTTGAGCGTGCGCACCGCTACACGTTCTGGCTCGAGATGTACCCGCTCGATCCGGCGCATAAGCCCGGCTCGCTCGCCTTCCTCATCTGGCTGGTGCAGCTCGCCCAGCTGTGCCTGCTCGCGATCCCGCTGCTCGTGCACGCGCCGCTAAAAGCGCTGCTCGTTCCGCTGGCCGCGCTCGCGTTCATCTCGCTGGCGTGCGGCGTTTTCCTCCGCCGCAAGTTCAAAAAGAACGCGCTACTTGAGGCCTAGCAGCGCCATCGCATTGCGGGTCGTAATCGTCGCAATCTCTTCGAGCGTCAGGCCGCGAATCTCCGCGGCCGTCTCCGCGACCAAGCGCACGTACGCCGATTCGTTGCGCTTGCCCCGAAACGGATGCGGCGTGAGGTATGGCGCATCCGTCTCGATCAGCAGGCGGTCGAGCGGCACCTGCGCCAGCACTTCCTTCGGCTGCTTCGCATTCTTAAAGGTGACCGGCCCGCCGAAGGAGATGTGAAAATTCATATCCAGACACTGCTTGGCCGTCTCCCAGCTCCCGGAGAAGCAGTGCATGATGCCGCCGACTTCGGCGGCTTTTTCTTCTTTTAAAATCTGCAAAATGTCCTGATGCGCATCCCGGTTATGAATCACAATCGGCATGCCCAGCTTGCGCGCCAGCCGGATCTGCTCGCGGAACACCCGCTGCTGCACGTCCTTCGGCGACTTGTCCCAGTAGTAGTCCAGACCGATTTCCCCGATGGCGACGACCTTCTCGTGCTTGCACAGTTCCTCGATCCAATCGAGATCCCCGGGCATCATATCTATCGCATCGACAGGATGCCAGCCGACTGTGGTATAGATGAAATCGTACTTCTCCGCCAGCTCAATCGAGCTCGGAATCGTCTCCCGGTTGAACCCTACGTTTACCATTCGGGTAACACCTGCCTCCAGCGCGCGCTGAATCACCTCCGCTTGATCTTCGTTAAATTGTTCGGCATTTAAGTGTGTATGTGAATCTGTCAGCATGATAACGCTCCTTGTATGTATAATTTAATCCCGCTCTCCCAGCAGTGCCCACAGCTCCGGATACTTCTCGACGCTAAGGCGCTCTAACAGCTCCTCCGGGTAGTAGACGCGATGCTTGCCCATCTGAATGCCGCTGATCGACTGCACAATCTCCGATAGCTGGGAAATTTCCGTTAGCCTCTCCTTATGATCCAGCAGCAGAATCGGGAAGTTCTCGTCAGGCTCTCCAGGCCTGTACACGTCGTAAGACTGCTTGGAAGGGAAATCGATTTCCATATAGTACATCGGGTCAAAACCCGCCTCCGCCATGACCTGCTCCATCCGCTGGATCAGCGCTTGATCGCCCGGTTCAAACGTGCTGTATTTATACAGCTTGCGGTCCAGGAACCGGCGGCAAAGATCGCGCAGAATCCCGTCCTTTTCCTGACTCCAGAAGATCAGCATCGTCTGCATGACGGATTCATCGAGCAGCAGGTAGTCGCTCAGCGAAATATTTTGCTGGATGAGGTGCAGAATCGGCTCGACCATGAACCCGAACGTGTACCCTTCCTCGTACAGATGCTTCGCCCGGGCGAACACTTTGTGCAGCCCGATCTCCGCACTCCGCGTCACCGGATGGAAGTACACCTGCCAATACATCTGATACCGGGACATCAAGTAGTCTTCCACGGCATGCATGCCGCTTTCCTTGACCACAATATGCCCTTTATACGGCCGAATCACCCGCAAAATGCGTTCCAAATCGAAAGTGCCATAATTCACACCGGTAAAATAAGCATCGCGCAGCAAGTAATCCATCCGATCGGCATCGAGCTGCGAGGAGACGAGGCTCACGACAATTTCCTTGTCGTACGATTTGCAGATGACGCCGGCCACTTTCTTCGGAAAATCCGGTGACACCGCGCTCAGCACCCGGTTCACCTCCGTGTCGCCGAGCACAATGCGGCAGGACCAGTCCTCGTGTCGGGTGCCGAACGCTTTTTCAATCGAGTGGGAAAAAGGGCCGTGCCCCAAATCGTGCAGCAGCGCCGCGCAAAGGCAGAGCAGCCGCTCTTCCTGCGGCCAATCCTCATAATGATTGCGTTCGAATTGGGAAATGATTTTGCGCGTAATCTCATACACGCCCAGGGAGTGCGAGAATCGGCTGTGCTCGGCGCCATGGAACGTCAGAAAGGATGTCCCCAATTGGCGGATCCGGCGCAGTCGCTGAAACTCTCGGGTATTGATCAAATCCCAAATCGTGGCGTCCTGCACGTAAATATATTTGTGTACAGGGTCTTTAAACACTTTTTCTTCTTTCATGTCGGGGGCCTCCTTTGTATACATGATCTATCGGTAAACGCTGCCGTCCTCGAAAGGATGGCGAAGCTGCTTATCTTTATACAATTCGACAAAGCTGCGAGAGTCCCGTAGATTTATGTCGAATAGTGTCGAAATCAAACTTCCAATTTACGTTTTTCTTCTTCTCTCTCAACAGTGCGGACACCCTGCTTCCTCTCAAGGCTCCTATGTAAGATACCCTTTACAAAACCCTGTAATGAAGAGGGATTTCGGTTTTTTGAAACTGTCACAAAAGGATGAACACTTTCAAATTTCTCCTTCCAGACGGCTAAAAACCAGTTGACTATTTTGGGAATGGTTGGTATCATTAGGTTATCAAATATGTCGAATCGTGACGATCTTGATAAAAATTTTATAAAATCGCAAAGGAGATTCATATAGATGATGAAATCTACAGGTATCGTGAGAAAAGTGGATGAACTGGGCCGTGTTGTTATTCCGATCGAGCTGCGCCGCACACTGGGCATTGGCGAGAAGGACGCTCTGGAAATTTATGTGGACGGCGAGCGCATTATGTTGAAGAAATATGAGCCGGCTTGTATCTTCTGCGGCAACGCGGAAAGTGTTACTTATTTCAAGGGAAAAATTGTTTGCCATATTTGTTTAGCAGAAATGCCAACACCTGTGACAAAATAAGAAAAGTAGTATATAATAGAAGTAAGCAGTACTCATCCTATTGGTAATTCTAACCTTTTTCATATCTCCTCTAATCTCTAATTCGTCGGTCTTTCGGGGCCTGTGAATTAGAGATCTTTTTTTGTCCGGAAAAATCGTCTAACGGTTGCCCCTGCGCCTATTTGACTCAATATGCTGCTTTTCCAACTTTAGCGGTTGCCACAACGCTTGTTGGCCGATATGCCAGCGAAATCTCGTCGATTTCATGTAAATAGCCGCTGTGGCAACCGTTATATGATGTATTGTCCGTTTTTCGATGAAATAGGCTCGCTGGCAACTGTTACGTTCTTTCACAGCATCTCCCCCTGCAAAAAGAGGGCGGTCGGCCTCTAAGAAAGGCCCGCCAAGCCTCTAAACCCGAAGCGGCGTCTTCAGCGCTCCAGCAAAGCATTATACACATCGCGCTTCGCCAAGCCGCGATCCACCGCCACCTGCTTCATCGCATCCTTCCGGCTGCTCCCTCGCTGTTCGTAATGCGCGACGTGCTCTTCGAGCGACTTCGCTTCCCACCAGCGGTCCGCCGCTTCCTGCGCGGCGGCCGCCGACACGCCTTCGGCGATGAGGCAGTACTCGCCCTGCGGCGGGTACGCCTCCAAGTGCGCCAGGCACTCGGCGATCGTGCCGCGCACAAATTCCTCGTACCGCTTCGTCAACTCGCGGGCGAGGACAACCTTGCGCTCCGCGCCCCACACTTCCGCCATGCGCGCAAGGGTTTTGTCGACGCGGTGCGGCGACTCATAGAACAGCATGGTCGCTTGCTCCTGCTGCAGCCCTTCCAGCACCTTCGTCTGATCCTTTTTCTCCCGCGGGAGAAATCCGACGAAGGTAAAGCGCTCGGTCGGCAGGCCGGAGGCGATCAGCGCCGACAAAGCCGCATTAGCGCCGGGGATCGGCACGACCGGCGCGCCGGCCTCCACGGCCATTCGGACCAGGTCATACCCTGGGTCCGAAATGGCCGGCAGGCCCGCATCGCTCACCAGCGCGATGCTCTGCCCTTCAAGCAGCAAGCGAACGAGTTCGGGGCCGCTTGCCTGCTTGTTGTGTTCGTGATAGCTGACCAGTCGCGTGGCGACGTCAAAATGGGTCAGCAGCTTGCGCGATTGCCGCGTGTCCTCCGCGGCAATCAAATCCACTTCCTTCAGCGTGCGCACCGCGCGGAAGGTCATGTCCTCCAGGTTGCCGATCGGCGTCGCAACCAGATAGAGCGTGCCGACGCCGCCCGCGTCGCCGTAGCTTTTTTGTATCGTTACCGTCACGGTTACTCCCTCATTTCCGATAATTCAGCTGCGTCTTCTTCCGCAAACGCCAGCGCACTTCGGCCGCCGTAGTAGATCTCCTGCAGCTCCTGGCAATAGTCTTTCTCCGTTGCATACACGATCAGCGGCGGCAGCGTGCGAATCTCCGGCTTGCCGTCCTTGATGCCCTCGATGAGCACCATCATCGCTTCCTCGCCGGCGCGGGCGTGCACAAAGCGAATCCGCTTCGGCTCAATCCGGTACTGCCGCATGAGCGTGCAAATATCGACGAGCCGCGTCGGCCGGTGCACCATCGCCACCTTGCCGCCGGCTTTCACTTGCTTGGCGCATGCTGCGATCACATCCTCAAGCGTGCAGTGAATCTCATGCCGCGCCGCAGCGAAATGCGCATTCGTGTTCTGCTCGCCGTTCGGCACCGGCAGATACGGCGGATTGACCGTAACCGCATCGAATTGCCCATGGCCTAGCTCGCTTTGGATCGTTTTCAAATCCCCCTGCACCATGTGCAGCCTGCCTTCCAGGCCGTTCAGCGCCGCGTTGCGCTTCGCCATATCCGCGAGCCGCTCCTGAATTTCCACGCCCCAGATGTCCGCCCGCGTCCGTGTCGAGAGCAGCAGCGGCACGACGCCGTTACCCGTGCATAGATCGAGCACGCGCCCTTTCGGCGGCACCGAAGCGAAGCGCCCAAGGAGCACGGCATCCATCGAGAAGCTGAACACCTCGTCGCTTTGAATAATTTTCATATCATACGTTAATAAATCATCAATTCGTTCTGTTGAACGGAGCTCCACATGCTTCATGCGTAATTCAATACGTCCTTTCGTACATTGCGCTAGTTAGGGAGCTTTCCGAAATTACCGCCCACTTCATTTCGGAAAGTCTCCTTATGGAAAAAAACCGTAAGGGCAACCCCTACGGCGCATTCACACTTATTTATTTAAGAAGGATAAGCAGAACAAACAATCTCCCTCGGTCCGTAGATGGCCGTAATACACATTGCAAATATGAAAACCTTCATTATATAGACGGTTCAAATTATCGTACCCGGCCCCTGGAAGCGGAACAGGCTCCACCGTATGCTTCACCGGCTCCGCCGCTGTTACCGTCTCTTCTTGACGAATGAGCTTGCGGAGCTGATGGTTCTCAATGCTTAACCGCTTATTTTCTTCGATGAGCGAAATAATCTGCTTCTTCAAGGCGCCTAATTCGGCGTACGTGGCACCCATTCGCTCTTCGATTTCATCCATTTGTCCGAAAATATCATGTTTATCCACGCTTTCACCTCTAACGCCTTGTATGCTTATTGGCCAGCGCCTCCCAGGCAAATCTATTCTTGTTCGACCACATCGTCAAAGGGCAGATCCAACGCCTTGCCGAGATCGAAAAGCTGCACTTTCGCCGTGCGCTCCTTAACGTTCAGTGACAGCACCTTGCCGTTACCATACGATGTAATCACGAAACGTCCGACAGTCGGCAAGGAATCCTTGGCACTTTCGTAGTTGTCGTGCTCATACTTCAGGCAGCACATTAACCGCCCGCACAAGCCGGAAATCTTCGTCGGATTCAGGCTCAAATTCTGGTCCTTGGCCATCTTGATCGACACCGGCTCAAAGTCGCCTAGAAACGACGAACAGCAAAGGATACGGCCGCATGGCCCGATTCCGCCCAGCATCTTCGCCTCGTCACGAACCCCGATCTGACGGAGCTCGATTCTTGTCCGGAAAATGCTCGCCAAGTCCTTGACCAGCTCCCGAAAATCGACGCGGCCTTCCGCCGTGAAATAAAAAATAATTTTATTACGATCGAACGTATACTCCACGTCGACTAGCTTCATCTTAAGGTTGTGGTCGCGAATTTTATCGTGGCACGTCTGAAAAGCATCCTTGGCCGCCCGTTTATTATCTTCGACCAAATCCGCATCGGCGTCATCCGCAATCCGGATCACTTTCTTGAGCGGCAGAACAACGTCGTTCTCTTTGACCGTCTTTTTGCCAACCACGACTTTACCATACTCGACACCGCGCGCAGTCTCTACGATCACGGCGCTTTCTTTCTCAATTGGCAGATCAATCGGATCAAAATAATATATTTTACCCGCTTTCTTGAAGCGGACGCCTACAACTGAATACATCTTACACCCCCTGCATCTCCACGAGCATTTTCTCGATCACCAGCTGGCTATTCGCATTGAAACGCAGGCGCTTCTGAATCTCTACAGCCTGCTCTATCATTCGCACCCAAGCCGATACGTCCCGACTGAATGCGAGGGAGCTCATCCAGTCCAGCTGATCGTGATATACGAGCTTGTCTCTGCGTTCCAAACGCAGCTGTACCATATCTTTAAACCAGAGGATCAACAAATCGAACAACGTCGGAATGTGATCCGCCAGCTCTGTTTTCACAATTCGCTGCTGCACCGTAATCATGGAAGTCGGATAACGCGTCAGCGTCTCCTTCGCTAATTGTAACACTACGCTTCTCATTTCTGCAAACCAATTTGAGGCGATCAAATCTCTGGCCGCCTGAAGTCCCGCTGTCATATGCACGGCAGGATGCGCCAAGGCTGCGGGCAAGCCTTCTTCTAACAACTGCAGCAGCATCTGCTCTCTCGGCATCGGTGTAAACTGAATCCACTGCGCTCGCGACTGAATCGTCGGCAACAGGGCATTGCCATTTTCCGTAATCAAAATCGCGACGACGCGAGACGTCGGCTCCTCCAGAAACTTCAGCAAGGAGTTGGCCGCTTGCACCGTCATTTTATCCGCGTGTTCAATCACATAAATCTTCGTACCCGAAGCTGTCGCCCGGTAAGCAAATTCCTTCTGCAGCTCGCGAATCTGTTCGATCTTGATCGAGGCGCCTTCCGGTGCCACCATGTGCAGATCAGGATGATTGCCATGCTCGACTTTCCGGCATTCCAAACATTCACCGCAGGCGTCATCGACGCCATGCTGGCAGTAAATCGCTTTCGCCAGTGCCTTCGCCATCTCCGCACGGCCTGTCCCCACAGGTCCGCTGAAAATGTACGCATGCGACAGCTTGTCCTGGCGCAGCCCGTTTTGCAGAAGCCGTTTGGCCGCTTCTTGCCCTGGTATGGCATTAAAGGACATTTCGCAACCGCTCCATCCTAAAATAACAAGTTAATCAGCATCCCTCGGATTTCACCGATTCTTTGCAAAATCTCGATGCGCCCCTGCTCCGTTTCCAGCAGTTCATCCGCTAGCGAGAGCAGTGTCTGATCAATCTCATCCAAAATTTTATACCGCTTCGAACGGCCGCGGCGATCCCAGCCTTTCGTATCCCTTAGCGTCACGCCTCGACGGGCCGTTTCCTCCAAAAACTGGCGGATCAGCAGCTTGTATTGCAGAAGCTCCCGCACCGTCATCGCTCTCGACAAGCGATCTCCTTGGAGATTAATCTGCTGCGCCATGCGGCTGAGCTGCTCCTGCGTCACTTTCTCGTCATGCTGGAGCATCATGTCCGCAAAATTCCGGGGGGCCAGCTGCGGCGGTGCGGCGTTCTCATTCACTTTGACATTTTTACCGATGGGCTGCCACCCCGGATTAATTTTCAAGACGCATCCATCCTCGCGCGTTAATCTACTTTATGTTAAAAGTGCTCGAACCGCTCAACCGGCAGTACGAAAACCGCCGCCCCGCCCACCTGGACTTCGACAGGGAACGGAATATACGAATCGGTCGTGCCGCCCATTGGCGAAACCGGTGTCACGAGCTGCTCCCGAATTTTACAATTTGCACGGATTACTTGCATCACTTCCTGTATCCGGTCATCCTCCGTACCAATCATAAAGGTCGTATTCCCCGCACGCAAAAATCCACCTGTACTTGCCAGCTTCGTTGCTCTAAAGCCTTCTTTAATCAATGCGTTGGAGAGACGGTTGCTATCTTTATCTTGTACTACGGCTACGACAAGTTTCATAAAGTGATGCCTCCTCTTATTATAAACTAAGATTGCTATTCCCGCTTTAGACGGAAATATGTTCCTTGAGCAGCTGCTCGCAATCCTGCCGAATATCTGCGGCAATCGCGTCCTCGCTGCGATGAGCATCAATCACGCACACTCTGGCCGGATTGTCGGCCGCAATCGCGTGAAACCCTTCCCGCACCCTACTGTGATAAGCGGCGTGTTTCTGTTCGATGCGGTCAAGCCCTTGCCCTGCCGCGGCGGAAGCACGTTGCTGCAGCCTGCTGAGGCTGACCTCAACCGGCACATCGAGCAAATAAGTGCGCGTGGCTTGCAAGCCGGAACTCGCAAACGCCGAGATTGCTTTGACCTGCTCCGCCGCAATCCCGAGCCCGTGCGCCTGATAGGCGACACTCGCGTCGATGAAGCGATCGCAAAGCACGATTTTCCCCGCTTGCAGCGCCGGAATAATCAACTCATGCACATGCTGCGCCCTGGAAGCTGCGTACAGCAGCACTTCCGCCTGATCCACCATCTCCCGGTGAGCCGGATCTAGAATAATACTGCGAATCTTATCGCTGATCACGGTCCCGCCCGGCTCCCTCGTCACAAGGATGTCGTACCCCTGCTCTTTCAGTTCCTCGGCCAATCGTTTAAGCTGTGTCGTTTTTCCGGCGCCGTCCGGCCCTTCAAACGTAATGAAAATTCCGTTCACGTCTTCCTCCTGCTACTGCTACTGCAAACGCTGCCTAGCTGTTATTTCGTGATAGGTTTGTATATTCGCAACTGCTTCGTGTGTCCAAAATCGGTCCCTTGAAACCTGATGCCATGCCCCTGCAGGGCGATTAGCGCTTCTACGCTTGAGGCCGTAATCACTTCTCCCGGATACAAATACGGAATGCCCGGCGGATAAGGAATGACCATGTCCGCGGAATAGTGACCAATCGCTTCATGCGCATCTACCTCACTATAGACGTTCTCAGAACCAGCCCCCTGCCGCCCTACATTTCTTGCAAAAGCGACCGGAGAAGAGATGGGTGTGTAGTAGGGTAATTTAAGTATATTCGAGATAGGCGCCTGAAGTTCCTGCTTCTCCCTCCCGATGTCCCGACAAATGTTGTCCAGCGCCTCGGCTGCGCGGAGCATTTCCTCCTCCGAGGTAGCCGGTGTGAACACAAGCAGCACCAGATGGCCATCCGTCATTTCCACGTAACAGCCCTGAGCTTCGAGCCGATCTTTCAGCTGCGAGCCGGTGAGTGTGCGAGTCTGATCGTAGATCGTGATTTTAAAAGGATCCGCTGTTTCGTGCGAACTTTCCCCTTCGGCGACCGGAAAATGCTGCGGGAAATAGCCGATGACGCCTGTGGCTCCGAGTCGCTCGCGGAACGCTTGCACCGTGGTGAGTCCCTGCGCGATCCACGCAGCGCCTTCCGTGTGCAAGCGCTGCCGCGCCAAGTCGAGCGACGCCATGATGGGATACGACGGGCTCGAGCTTTGCAGCATCGCCAACATTTGTCGGACCGCGCTGCGATCGATACGCGGCCCTTGTACATGCAGCATCGCGCCCATGGTCATCGCGGTCAGCATTTTATGCGTGGATTGTACCACCGCATCCGCCCCTTGCGACAGCGCCGACGCCGGCAGCGCTTCGTGAAAGCCGTAATGCGCGCCGTGCGCCTCATCTACCAGCAAAAGCTTATCATTTGCATGCAGCAGCTCGGCAAATGGCGTCAAATCTATCCCCATCCCGTAATAATTGGGATTGGTGAGTAAAAGCGCTTTCGCGGTCGGGTAGAGACGGATGGCCTCCTGGACATCCTCGAGCCGCAAGCCCGCGGCCACCCCCGACGCCTCATGTACCCGAGGCGCAATGAACACCGCCTTGGCCTGGGCCAGCATCAGGCCATGCAGCACCGACTTGTGCACGTTCCGCTGCACAAGGATCAAGTCCCCTGGCGCGCACGTCGCCAGGATCATCGCCAGGTTGCCGGCCGTACTCCCGCCAACCAGAAAAAACGTCTCCTCCGCGCCAAAGCACGCCGCGGCGAGCTGCTCCGCCTCCATAATCGCCTCCTCCGGATGATGGAGGTCGTCCAGCCCTGTGATCTCCGTATAATCAATGGACATGATGTCCTGATAAAATCGCTTCGCTTCCCCGGTCAACCCCTGACCGGATTTATGGCCTGGCACATGGAAGCTGGCCGGCCGCTTCGCATGGTGTGCCTTCATCGCTTCGAATAGCGGAGCGCGGCTCACGTCATCTTTTCCAAACTGCCATCTGTCCATTTATCTCTGCTCCCCATGACATGTGCATGTCCACTTCTACTGACTCTATAGTAGTGGATTCCGGCCTAAAAAACAAAAAAGCTTCTTCCAAGAAGAAGCCTCATCTAATTCATATAGTGCCGCGAGTTTCCGGAAACAAAAGCTTTCTTCATCTGACTCACGAAAAACGGATATTTCTTATCGCTCACCGACGTTTTCACAATCTCATTGCTGCAGCTGTCACAAATGAACGCCGTCACAATATGAATGCCGCCCATTTTATGCTGCTCACAAATCATGCATAGACCAATCCGGCTCTCCTCCATGTGATCACCTCTCACCTTTTATCACTATTATATCCCTTTCTCGATTCTCCTAAACTAGCTTATCCCTTATAATATGGAAGAAAGCTGCCGATATATCCTTATATTCGCTTATTAGCCCCGGAGGTCACACCTTATGCCAACCATGCAGGAATCACAATTATCCAAGCAATCCACCATCTACAGCTACACCCTCGCCAAACGCATCTATCATTCCTGGTATAAAATCGTGCTCTATCTCGCCATCATCCTGCTGGCCGTTTCCTATAAATTCGACTCTAGCAATCTGCTGCCCATGCTGGTCAGTTATCCGTTAGTGCTCATTTTTCATACACTGCTGATACGAGCTTATTTTCAATTCACCATCGGCATGGCCATGCGCGGTTGGTCCTATCGCTTCGGCGTATTCTGGGCGGGTTTTCTGCCTGACGGCCATGCGTCGATCAAGCTTGTGAACACCGTTCTGCAGCAACTGCTCTGGATCGGGCTTGCCCTCATCGCGCTGCTGTACCCATGGATTCCGAACAGCTGGCTGTTCTACCTGCTGGTATTCCACTGCTGGATGCTGATGCCGCGGTTGTGGTTCATGCTTCGCTTTCGGCCTTATCGTAAAGCCGGACTTGTAAAAATCACAAGCACGGATACGTCCTGCTATCTTCAATAAACTAAACCCGCCAGGCATGTCCTGACGGGTTTTCTGATATAGAAAAAAGCCTTACTCAGATTTCTCTAAGTAAGGCTCTTTCAATCGCTTGGCAACGTTCTACTCTCCCAGAACCCTGCGGTTCAAGTACCATTGACGCTGGAGGGCTTAACGGTCGTGTTCGAGATGGGAACGCGTGGGTCCCCTCCGCCATCATCACCAAACAGTACTGCTTCATCAAGGCTTGCACCTTGAAAACTAGATACGAAACGTTGCTTTAACTTTAGGTTTGTGTTGTTTATTGG
>NZ_JBCMUN010000004.1:0-249740 GCF_050467285.1 Paenibacillus oryzisoli
GGGTTCGCCCTGCGCCTGCGGCTCCGCACTGCGCGCCGGAGCCGGCTCGGGCGCGGCCGCCCGCTGCGCGGTGGCGGCCTGCGATTCTGCCGCCGGCTTCGCCATGGCGGCGGGGGCGTCCTCCTGCGGCGGCGACGCAGCCGCAGGCACAGCCTCGCCCACCGGCGAAGCCGCGGGCGTCAAAACCGCAGCGCCGCCCGCAGGGGCGCTGCTGCCAGGCGGCGCCTGTGGCACAGGCGCCGCTTCAACCGAGCCCCGCGTGCGCAGCAGCGGGGCCAGACCATCCGCCGCCTCCTGCGCAGCAGGAGGCGTCACAACCCCCTCAGCGGCGCCTCCATGACCGCGCGGCGCCACGCCCTCCACCGCTGCGGAAGCCGTCCGCAGCTCCTTGAGCACCGCGACCACCTGCTTCGCGGTCTCCGCGGCAGGATGGTCCGGCTGCGCCTCAATCAGCGCGTTGGCCTGCTGCTCAAGCTGGTCCAACACCTGCCCCGCCGGCGGCCCGCTGATGACCTGCTTGAGCGCAGCAACCGTCGCCGGCGTGACCGGCAAATTTTTCTTCGCGGCCAGCACAGCCGCTTCCAGCCAAGCTTCTTTGGACTCGCCTTCCGGAACGGCCTGCATCACCTGCTCGAAAGCCCGGACATTCTCCTTCGTCACAGGCACTGATTCCTTTTGCATCGTCTGCACCATGTTTCGCGTCGTCAGACTGTCTTTCACTTCAAAATCCTGCAGCAAATCCCCTAGCGAATCCTCAGAAATTTGCACGTTAGAGTTCATAAGCGGCTTCAATAAAATTTGACCACCGTTTGATTCAGGCTGAACTTGCAGCATCGTGACATCGCCTTGTTTCAAAGGCGTCTCAAGCTTCGCCCGCACCTGGACGCCGCCGATATTCAGCATCGCCTCCTGATCGCTCAGCAATTGGAGGACAACCCCTTTGACAATTTGCCCGACCTTGAGCTCCAAAGTTTTGGAATCCGCTGCCGTTAAATCGCCGACCAAGCTGCGGATCAATCCACTGATATTCATACTGCTCACCTCGACTTGTCCACTTATGTATGTTATCGGCAAGCGCCTCGCATTTCGTTATAACACTTCAAATATATCGAATTCGAGCTGTTCCCCGGCTTTCTCCGTTTGCTTCTCCGCTTCCGCCATAATATTGCGGATAAACAGCTTTCGGTGCAGCGGCGTCGGCCCATAGCGCAGCAGCATCTCCCTATGGTGTTTCGTGCCGTAGCCTTTATGTATAGCAATGCCGTATTCGGGATACATCTCGTCCCACGAAGCGCACATGCGATCCCTCGTCACCTTCGCGATAATGGAAGCAGCGGCAATCGATTGGCTTAACGCATCTCCATGCGTAATCGCTGTCTGCGGCAGCTCCAGATCGACCTTCTCCGCATCGACCAATAAATAGTCCGGCTTCAGCCCCATCTGTTCCACCGCTAGCTTCATTGCAAGGCGCGCCGCCTGCTTTATATTTAAGGTCTCGATGCCTTCCACACTGACAACGCCGACACCGACCGCGAGTGCCTCCTCCATAATCTGCGCATACAAAGCTTCTCGCTTTTTCTCGGACAGCTTCTTGGAATCATTCACGCCCTCCAACACATGCCCCTTCGGCAAAATCACAGCCGCAGCCACAACATCTCCGAACAAGCAGCCTCGGCCGACTTCGTCAATGCCTGCAACCATGTGGAATCCTTGTGACCACACGCCTTTTTCATAGTCCAGCACCGGTCTCTCCCCTTTCCGTTTCCCCATTATATAGGATGAGTGCCAAAGCAAGCCATACCATTTTTATGTAATCAAAGATAAACGACTTCGCCGTACTTTCAAGGACGTGAGGTTTACTTATGGCATAGAACCACTTCGAGGATATACTTTGCTGATATGCTAAAAAACAAAGAACCCAAAGCCTCAGCCTTGGGTCCTTCCCCTACATCTTACTATGGCTTTTCCAGCGAAATCCGCCCCAGCTTGCCTGCGCGCAAATCCCGAATAATGATCAACGAAGCTTTGTCGAGATCGACCCGACCACCGGAGACAATCGCGCCGCGTTTGCGTCCGATCGCTTCCATCACTTTGACCATCTCTTGCACATCTTCCATGTCCTCAGGAAGCTCGATCCCCCCGAAGCGTTCTTGTAAGCCCGCACTGTAATGCTCCACCATATAGGTGATCACGAAAAGCGCAATTTCATCCAAATGCAGCAGCTCTTCCTTGATCGCGCCGGTGGCCGCAAGCCGTTTGCCTACCATTTGATCCTCAAACTTCGGCCACAAAATCCCCGGCGTATCGAGCAGATCCATCTCCGTTCCCACTTTAATCCACTGCTGGCCTTTCGTCACACCCGGCTTGTCTCCGGTTGCGGCGATCTTTTTGCCTGCGAGCTGATTGATCAGCGTCGATTTGCCGACGTTCGGAATGCCGACGATCAAAGCGCGAACCGCGCGGGGATTGATGCCTTTGCGAAGCTGGCTCTCAATTTTGTGCGCCCACAGCTGTTTTACCCGCGGCAAAATCTCTTTCACGTTCGTGCCCGAAGCCGCATCAATCGGCAGCGCCGGATGGCCTTGATCCGCAAAGTAGTTCACCCACTCCGCCGTCACCTTCGGATCGGCCAAATCCGTTTTATTCAGCAGCACTAGCCTTGGCTTGCCGTGCAGAATCTCATCCACCATCGGGTTCCGACTGGACAGCGGAATGCGGGCGTCCAAGAGCTCGATCACGACATCGATCAGCTTAAGCTTTTCCTCGATTTGTCGGCGAGCCTTGGTCATATGTCCCGGAAACCATTGAATGGTCATTCGTTATTCACCTCAAAAATGTATCCAACTAATTTTATTCAGCGGCCAGAAAATCACTTCGGCCCGGCCGACAATCTTCTTGAACGGCACGAAGCCAACACTGCTTGTCCGGCTGTCTTTCGAATTCGGACGGTTGTCCCCCATCGCAAAAAGTTCCCCCTCTGGCACCTTCGTTTCCGGGAAATCTTTCAGCGTATTGTAAGGATGTCCTTCCTTCACTGCCTGATCGATAGCGGCTTGAATATATGGCTGTGCCAACTCTTCGCCGTTAATGTACACCTTATCTCCCGCTACCTTCACCGTCTCGCCAGGGAGTGCAATGACGCGTTTGATATAATCTTTGCCTTCCGGCGCATGGAAAACAATTACTTCTCCGCGCTTCGGATCGCGCACATCATACAAAATTTTGTTGACGATCAGCCGCTCGCCGGTAAAGAAATTCGGATGCATGGAATCCCCGTCCACAATAAATGGCGAAAACAACAACCAACGAATAATAATAACCAGCACACCTGCAATGATTAACGCTTTAATCCATTCCCACGTCTCGTTCTTGGCTGCCGCCGGTTTCGCTTCGCCCGCGGCTGCCGGCTGGTTCGTTTGCTGCAAATGCTCATTTTGTTCCATTACGGACTGCCTCGCTTCCAGATAAGGTGATAGTTGCGTTCACATTACTGCTAGTATGTACAACAAGGACCTTAGGCTTCCCTGTCAAAGACCCTAAAAATGAAAAGGAGACTTGCGAACAAGCCCCCCATTTGTCTTATCGAATTTCTTTGATTCTAGCTGCTTTACCGCGAAGACCGCGCAGGTAATAAAGTTTCGCACGACGAACTTTACCACGGCGAGCCACTTCGATTTTCTCAAGTCTTGGAGAATGCAGTGGGAAAGTTCTTTCCACACCTACACCGTAAGAAATTTTACGAACGGTAAACGTTTCGCTAATTCCACCGCCGTGACGTTTGATAACAACGCCCTCGAACAACTGGATACGCTCACGGGAACCCTCGATTACTTTTACGTGTACTTTCAGAGTGTCGCCTGGACGGAAACTTGGAATATCCGAACGAAGCTGCTCTTTAGTAATCTCTTGAATAAGATTCATAGTTGACTCCCTCCTTCCACACAGGTGTTCATTCCGCCAATTCATCATGTATAGTCATAGTTGCGATGCGTAGAGGACCACCGGACTCAAACATTGTGGAAAAATCCACAACAAAATATATAATATCATAGGCGAATCATAATAGCAATAGAAAATCTTTGAATAGATTTATTCCGCTTGCTCAGCCTTGGCTGCTTTCTCTTTTTCCCATTCTGCAAGCCACGCCTTCTCCTGCTTTGAAAACTCCCTGCCAGCAAGCAAGTCCGGCCTGCGCTCCAAGGTGCGGATCAGCGACTCCCGAGCCCGCCACTTTCGCACATTCTCATGATGGCCGGAAAGCAGCATGTCAGGCACTTCCCAGTCCCTGAACTTCGCTGGACGCGTATAATGCGGATATTCCAGCAGTCCCGTCGAAAAGGAATCCGTCACCGCCGACATTTCGTTGCCGAGCACGCCCGGCAGCAGCCGGACGACGCTGTCGATAACCACCATGGCAGGCAGTTCTCCGCCAGTAAGCACGTAATCCCCAACGGATAGCTCGTCCGTCACCAGATACTGCCGTATGCGCTCGTCGTAGCCCTCGTAGTGACCGCAAATAAATACGAGATGCTGCTCAGACGACAGCTCCTCCGCCTTTTTCTGCGTAAACGTTTCACCTTGCGGACATAAGAGAATTACACGCGGCTTGATAGGCGCACCTTCGGCATCCGCTACAAACGGCAAATCTTCGACCGCACCAAAAATCGGCTCCGGCTTCAGCACCATGCCACCCCCGCCGCCATATGGGTAATCGTCAACCGTATTGTGTTTATTGTTCGCGTAATTGCGAAAATTCACCGTGTTCAGTTCAACAATGCCTTTATCGCGCGCTTTCCCCAAAATGCTGGACGAGAATACACCATCAAACATTTCGGGAAACAGCGTCAATACATCGATTTTCATTCCATTAATCCTTCCATCAGATGAATCCGAATCGTCTTATTCGGCACATCCACGTCGAGCACCACATCATCAATGACCGGAAGCAACAGTTCTTTGCCTTTCCCTAAGGACACCACCCACACATCGTTTGCGCCAGGCGTCAAGATCTCTGAAATTTCCCCAAGCTCACGGCCTTCTTCGGTCACTACTTTGCAGCCGATGATTTCGTGGTAATAATATTCGCCTTCTTCAAGCGGCTGCTGATGCTTGCCCTCGATTTTGAGCAGAGCGCCTTTAAACTTCTCCACATCGTTGATGTTGGAAAACTGTTCAAACTGCACGATAAACACATTTTTATGTAAGCGGGACGTTTTCACCGTCACCGGCGTTTGCACATTTTTCGCATCGACAATAATCAATTCGCTGCCTTTATCAAATCGCTCCGGAAAATCCGTCTCCGGCACGACCTTCAGTTCGCCGCGGATGCCGTGGCTGTTTACGATTTTGCCTACCGTTTTAAGTGATTCCGTCATGACCCCTGCCCAACCTCCACTATAAATTCCTTGCGACCATATAAGAAAAAGGCTAGGAGCGAGATCCTAACCTTACTTCTTATGACACAATCTCAACGGAAACCCGTTTCGTTTCTTTCACTGCTGCTGACGTGACCACAGTGCGGAGCGACTTCGCAATCTTCCCTTGCTTGCCGATGACTTTCCCGACATCGTCGGGATGAACCGAAAGCCGGTATTCGATCTTGTCGTCCTTCTCCACGGCCGTGACACGTACTTCTTCCGGATGATCAACAAGAGCCTTAGCAATTACGGTGATAAGATCCTTCATGAAACCACCCTCCGAAAGATAACAGATTACTTCTGCAATTTCAGCTCGTGAAATTTAGTCATCAAACCTGCTTTGGAGAACAGGCTGCGAACTGTATCGGACGGTTGAGCGCCAGTTTGAAGCCATTTCAGCGCTTTCTCCTCATCAAGAACTACAGCTGCTGGTTGAGCAATTGGGTTATAAGTTCCGATTTCTTCGATAAAACGACCGTCACGCGGGGAACGGGAATCCGAAACCACCACACGGTAGAAAGGCGCTTTGTGAGCACCAACACGTTTAAGACGAATACGTACTGCCATTGTAAAATTCACCTCCTACATAGAATTCAAAGTCGTCTTTCGACTTTTATTAAAAAGGAAATTTAAAGCCTTTCCCTTTGCCAAGCTTTTTCAAGTTTTTGGCGCCTTTCGGCCCCATCATGCCGGAGAACTGCTTCATCATTTTGCGCATATCTTCGAATTGCTTGATGAACCGGTTCACTTCCTGTACGGAGTTGCCGCTGCCGAGGGCGATCCGTTTGCGGCGGGAAGGATTGAGCAGCTCAGGCTTGCGTTTCTCGTCCGTCGTCATCGATTTCACAATCGCTTCGACGCGTGCCATCTGCTTATCGTCAACCTTCATGTCCTTCATGCCTTTGATCTTGTTGGCACCCGGGAGCATTTCCAGAATCTGATCCAACGGCCCCATCTTCTTCACTTGCTCCATCTGGTCAAGGAAGTCTTCAAAGGTAAATTCGGCGGTCCGCATTTTGCGTTCCATCTCTTTCGCCTTCTCCATGTCGATGCCAGCCTGCGCCTTCTCAATCAACGTCAGCATGTCGCCCATGCCGAGAATCCGCGATGCCATCCGATCCGGGAAAAACGGCTCCAGTGCATCCATCTTCTCGCCGCTTGCCACGAACTTAATCGGGCATCCGGTGACCGCTTTAACAGACAGTGCGGCGCCGCCGCGCGTATCGTTGTCGAGCTTGGTCAGCACGACACCGGTCAGCTCCAACTGCTGATGAAAGCTTTCCGCAACATTGACCGCGTCTTGCCCAGTCATCGCGTCCACAACGAATAAGATTTCATCCGGATTCGTCGCTGCTCGCACGTTTTTGAGCTCGTCCATTAAGGGCTCGTCGATGTGCAGGCGTCCCGCGGTATCGATAATCACATAATCGTGGCCGTTCGCTTTTGCGTGCTCAATGCCTGCTTTCGCAATCTCAACAGGGTTCACCTGATCGCCGAGTGAGAACACCGGCACTTTCAACTGCTCGCCGAGCACCTGAAGTTGCTTGATCGCTGCCGGGCGGTAGATATCACACGCCACCATCAGCGGACGGTGATTTTGCTTCTGCAGCATTTTCGCCAGTTTGCCTGACGTTGTCGTCTTACCGGCCCCTTGCAAACCCGCCATCATAATGACTGTCGGCGGACGGTTGGAGCGCGCCAGCTTGCTTTGGGAGCCGCCCATCAGTGCGGTAAGCTCCTTGTTCACAATATCGATGACGACCATGCCCGGTGTGAAAGACTTCATCACTTCTTGCCCGATCGCCTGTTCTTTCACTTTCGCAATAAAGTCTTTCACTACTTTAAAGTTAACGTCCGCTTCAAGCAGTGCCAGCCTTACTTCGCGAAGCGCTTCGCCTACATCCTCTTCCGTCAGCTTCCCTTTGCTTCGCAGTTTACCGAAAACATTCTGAAGCCGGTTCGCTAATCCTTCAAATGCCATGCGCTTCACCTCCTGACCATGAGTACGGATTTAACCGATGCCAACAATTGTATCAAAAAGCTCCGCCGCTTTCCTCTGCAGCCCGGGCTCACAGTCGCCGAGCACCTCGGTCAGCGTCTCGCGAAGCTTCATTCGCTGTTCATGCTTATGTAGCAGCTGCAGCTTCCGCTCATAGTCCAGCAGCGTCGTCTCAGCGCGTTTAATATGCTCGTAAACCGCCTGGCGAGAGATCGCAAAATTCTCTGCAATTTCGCCAAGGGAGTAATCATCATGAAAATACAGTTGTAGAAACGTGCGCTGTTTCTCGGTCAAGAGCGGTTCGTAAAAATCAAACAGCAGGTTGACGCGATTCGTTTTCTCAAGCATTTGATCGATCGTCATGATCCACCTCCGTAAAGGTTGCACACTTGACACCAGCACAACAGAACCTATCATACTGAATTCCAGAATGAATGTCAAGCATTATACCTTGTCAGCAGAATCTCCCATCCATTTGCCGAATAACGCATGCACAAATTGCTCCGAATCAAACGCTTGTAAGTCATCCATTTTCTCGCCGAGACCGACGAATTTGACCGGAAGGCTCAGCTCTTGGCGAATCGCCACGACGATGCCGCCTTTAGCCGTACCGTCCAGCTTGGACAGCACAAGACCCGTCAGACCTGCTTTTTCCCCGAAGATCTTCGCTTGGCTCAGCGCGTTCTGACCCGTCGTCGCGTCCAGCACTAGAATGACCTCATGCGGCGCTTCCGGAATTTCACGTTGAATAACGCGGTAAATTTTGTTCAGTTCTTCCATGAGATTGACTTTGTTCTGCAAGCGTCCTGCGGTATCGCACAGCAAAATATCGACGCCGCGCGTCTTTGCCGCTTGTACCGCGTCATACATGACCGCTGCCGGGTCAGCACCCGACTGCTGTTTGATGACGTCGACGCCCACGCGCGTGCCCCACGTCTCAAGCTGCTCGATCGCCCCGGCACGAAACGTATCGCCCGCGGCCATAAGCACCTTTTTGCCTTGAGACTTGAACATGTGTGCCATTTTGCCAATCGTTGTCGTCTTACCGACACCATTCACACCGACGAACAGGATGACGGTCAAGCCGTTAGGGTTCAGATTCAACCCGGCATCCTGATCTCCTTTGAGAAGTTCAATCAGCTTCTCAGAAAGAATTGGCTGCAGCTCGGACGGATCCTCGATCTTGCGCTTCTTCACTTCCGCGCGCAGCTGGTCAATCAGCTCAAGCACCGTATTCACACCAACATCGGCACCGATCAAAATTTCTTCCAGTTCTTCATAGAAATCCTCGTCGATTTTTTTGCGGCGGGAGAACAGATCATCCACCCGATCAACAAATGCATCCCGCGTCTTTGCCAAACCGTCTTTAAACTTATTGGTAACGGCTTCCGCCTTCCCGGCGATGCTTTCCTTTAATCTTTTAAAAAAACTCATAGCTCCTCCTGCTTCCATCCCCGTAATAATCTCCTATGATGCGGTCATTTCCGCTTCTTCATCTTCCAGGCGCACCGAAACCAGCTTGGATACGCCGCCTTCTTGCATCGTGACGCCGTACAACACATCCGCTTCCTCCATCGTACCTTTCCGGTGCGTGACGACGATAAACTGCGTCATTTCCGAGAATTCACGTAAGTATTCCGCAAAACGGGACACGTTCGCTTCGTCCAATGCCGCCTCGACCTCGTCCAGCACGCAGAACGGCACCGGCTTCACGCGGATGATCGAGAAGAGCAGCGCAATCGCCGTCAAAGCGCGTTCGCCCCCGGAGAGCAGCTGCAAGTTTTGCAGCTTTTTGCCTGGTGGCTGCGCCACGATTTCAATGCCGGTGTCCAACAAGTTGTCCGGCTCCGATAAGATCAGGTCCGCCCGACCGCCGCCGAACAGTTTGGCGAATACGACGCCGAAATGCGAGCGAATCTCGTCAAACGTCGTTTTGAACCGCTTGGACATCTCTTGGTCGATCTCGCGAATGACCTGATACAACGTCGTCTTCGCTTCAATCAGATCGTCCTTCTGGGCAGCGAGGAACTCATAACGTTCCGACACCCGGGCGAACTCGTCGATCGCACCAAGGTTCACCTCGCCGAGCGACGCGATTTCGCGCTTCAGCTCGCGCACTTTATTTTGCGTACCGATAATGTCTTCCGGCACTGGGTAGCGCAGCTTCGCGAGCTCGTAGCTCAATTCATATTCTTCGCCGAGCTTTTTGAGCAAGTTCTCGAGCTCCACATCGAGGCGTGTTACCCGCACTTCGGTCTGGCGAAGGCTCTCTTCGACCTGTTTCAGCTGCGTCCGCTGCGTCCGGGTCTCATTCTCGCCCTGCTCCAGCTTGAGCAGCCAGTCCGCGCGTTCCGCTCGCTTGAAATCGATGCTTTCCGAGCATTGCTGCTTCCGCAGCTTCAAGTCGTTCAAAAGCTCGATCTGCGCGACGGTTTCCAGCTCCAGCGCCGCCATATCATCTTCCAGCTGCTGCATGAGGCCGCGGTTCACTTCGATTTCCCGTTCCGCTTCGGACAAGTCCGTTTGCAAACGACGCTGCTGATCCTGCAAGGAATGCTTCTCCTGTGTGATCGACGCCACTTTTACTTTCAAATCCGTGAGCTGGCCTTGCAACTCTTCTTTGGCCGACTCGCTGGCTTTCCGCGAGCTTTCGGCATCACGAATCGCCTGTTGGAGCGAAGCTTCTTCCTGCTGCAATTCCGCCAGCGCCGCTTCCGCTTCCTCCTTCTTCCGGGCAAAATCCTTCTGCTCCTCGATCAGCGCGTTCCGGTCCTGGCTGTCCAGCGACAGTTGCTCTTCCACAGTACGGCTCTCGGATTCGAGTGGGTTCAACTCGGCGCGGATCTGCTGCTCGGTGATACGCTGCTGCTCGCCTTGCTGACGAAGCTGCTCCACCTTCATCATCTCTTCCGCGATTTCCCGCTTGAGCTGGCCGGTTTGGCCGCGCAAGCCGCTGAGCTGCGTTTCAGAGCTCTTGATCTCCGTGTCCAACTCTTCGACTTGGCGCTGACGTCCCAGGAGGTTCGCCGTTTTCTTCTGTAAGCTTCCCCCAGTCATCGAACCGCCGGGATTAACAACGTCACCCTCGAGCGTCACGACACGGTAGCGGTACTGCGCTTTCGCCGCAATATGGTTCGCATCCTCCAACGTCTGCGCCACCACGACATTGCCGAGCAAACTGGAGAAAATATTGTGATACTTGTTATCAAATTCAACCAGATTCACAGCAATGCCTACGAAGCCGCGCGCCGCCTTGAGCGTGCCAATCTCATGCTCCGAAATGGAGCGGCCGCGAATGACATTCATCGGCAGGAACGTCGCCCGTCCCATTTGCCGGCGCTTCAGGAAAGCAATCGCTTCCCGCCCGTCGGCTTCTGTTTCGACGACGATGTTCTGGAGCGCTGCGCCGAGCGCCGTCTCAATCGCAATCTCCACGTGCTGAGGCACCTTCACGAGTTCGGCAACCGCGCCGCGAATGCCTCGCAGATCGCCGCGGGCTTTGGCCTTGAGCACCTCTTTGACCCCTTGCATAAAGCCATCGTAGTCGTTCGCCATTTCCTTCATCGTATCGCGGCGGGAGATCAGGCTGTCCAGCTTCTGCTCCCACTTGCGCACCATGCCGAGGGCATCGTCCAAGAGGCCCTGCTTCGTTTTGAGCGCTTGCGTAATGGCGACGTACTGCAGGCGCGCTTCTTCAATCTCGTGGACAGTCGCTTCGAGCTTACCTGTCAGCTCCTGTCTGCGAAGCACGATCTGCTCCCTCTGACCTGCCCACTTCTGCCGCTCATCGTCCAGCCGCTCCAGCCGCCGGGAGATCGATTCCATCTGCTGCTCCGCATAGCGAATCTCGTTGCGGGACTGCGCCATTTTGTTCAGCGTCTCCAACAGTTCGCCCTTCAACTGCTCTTCCGGTGACGCGTTAATCCCGCCGCTGACGCCTTGCAACCTCTGCTCTTCCGCCGTCAGCTTCGCCTGGAATTCAAACAGCTGTGCGCCGATGCTAATGATTTTCTCCCGATGCTTGTTCAGCTCAGATTCTTTATCCAGCTTCCGCTGCTCTTGCAGGGCAATCGTGCTGCTTAATTGTTGATGATTCGCGGCGTAGTTCTTTTTCCGCTCTTTGAGCACCTCGCCGTGTCCTTCGCACTTCTCGAACTCTTCACTCAGCGTAAGCAGGCTTTCCTGCAGCGTCTCCAGCTCTTCCTCCAGCCTGCGGGACTCCATACGGTGCTTCTCCAGCTGAGCATCGTGCGTGCTTACAATCGTCGACAACTCCAGCTGTTCCTGCGTCAGCTTGTCCAAAAGCGCTTTCGCTTCGTTCCACGAAGCATAAATCTGCTCGATTTGGTGAACATACATCGAAATCTCATTACTCTTCAGCGTTTCACGCAGCGCTTTATACCGCGTCGCCTTCTCCGCCTGATCCCGCAAAGGTTCAAGCTGATCCTCGAGCTCTGAAACCAAATCGTGAATCCGCAGCAGATTCTGCTCGGTGTCGTTCAGTTTCTTTTCCGCTTCGCGCTTGCGCGATTTATACTTGACAATACCGGATGCTTCCTCAAAAATGCCCCGGCGATCTTCAGACTTCGTACTCAAAATCTCTTCAATCCGGCCCTGTCCGATAATGGAATACGCCTCTTTCCCGATGCCCGTATCCATGAACAGCTCGGTAATATCTTTGAGACGGCAAGGCTGCTTGTTGATCAAATACTCGCTCTCTCCGCTGCGATGCACCCGCCGGGTGACCGTCACTTCCGAGAAGTCCAGCGGCAGCGATTGGGAGGCATTATCAAGCGTCAACGACACTTCCCCGTAGTTCACGGCGCGCCTAGCATCGCTCCCGGCAAAGATGACGTCTTCCATTTTACCGCCGCGCAGCGACTTCGCGCTTTGCTCCCCGAGCACCCAACGGATCCCGTCCGAGATATTGCTTTTTCCACTTCCATTCGGACCTACAACAGCGGTAATCCCGCGAACAAATTCCAGCTCCGTCCGGTCTGCGAAAGATTTAAACCCGGATAACTCGATCCGTTTCAAAAACATGGTCTCACCTCAACCGTATTGTACCATAACCCTTGGCAAAAGCAGAGAGCCGCAGGCGCGAAAAAAAATAAAAGAAGCGGCCGCAGCCGCCCCTTTCTCGCACTATCTCTGTACTGTCACGTTCAGCTTCGACAGGGCGCCAGCCGCTGCCTGCTGTTCCGCTTCTTTCTTGGAGCGACCCGCTCCCGTACCCAGCAGTTCGCTGTCCATATGCACCTCGGCGACGAATTCGCGCTCATGCGCAGGTCCGCGCTCATTGACAATGCGATATTCCAGTGTCCCCATGCTGTGATGCTGTACGTACTCTTGCAATTGCGTTTTATAATCGATGACGAGCAGTTTGCCTTCCGTGGACAGTTTGCTGAATACATGCGTTTTCAGAAACGATTTGACCACATCCAGCCCTTGATCGAGGTACAGCGCACCGACGAACGATTCGAATACGTCCGCGAGCAGCGCCGGTCTCGAGCGGCCGCCTGTCAGTTCTTCTCCTTTGCCCAGCAGCACGTAAGCGCCAAAATCTAAATCTTCCGCAAACGTCACGAGCGAAGGCTCGCACACAATGGAAGCCCTCAGCTTCGTTAATTCGCCTTCTGTACGCCCCGGGTATGAATCATATAAAAATTCCGAAACCGTCAACTCCAGCACGGCGTCTCCCAGAAATTCCAATCGCTCGTTGTCTTTATGTCCCGCGATGCGATGCTCGTTGACGTAAGATGAATGGGTAAATGCCTGCCTTAGCAGATCCGACCTCCGAAAAGTAATGCGAATCGCTTTCTGCAGCTCTCTAATATCACGGTTCATTGCTTTGAATCACCACCCCGAGAGACTGATATTGGGTTATCTTTCTTCGCAGGAAGGTAAATTATGCTTCAAACTTTTTGAGCACGATCGTTGCGTTGTGACCGCCGAAGCCAAAGGAGTTGGACATCGCGATCTTCACATTCGCTTCACGGGCAACGTTCGGCACGTAATCCAGGTCACACTCCGGATCTTGATTGTCGATGTTGATGGTCGGCGCGATGGTGTTGTTGGCAATCGACAGCCCACAGATGACCGCTTCTACACCGCCGGCAGCGCCGAGCAGATGGCCTGTCATCGATTTCGTCGAGGACACCGCTACTTTGGAAGCGTACTCGCCCAGCGTCTTCTTGATCGCCGTCGTTTCGGATTTGTCACCGACAGGCGTCGAGGTGCCGTGTGCATTGATGTAAGTAACGTCTTCTGGCGAGATGCCTGCGTCCTTGATCGCCCGCTTCATGCAGCGAGCTGCGCCGTCCGGATCCGGATCTGTCATGTGGTAAGCGTCACCGCTCATGCCGTAGCCGATCACTTCCGCATAGATGCGTGCGCCGCGTTTTTGCGCGTGCTCCAATGTTTCCAACACGAGGATGCCTGCCCCCTCGCCCATGACGAATCCGTCACGGTCGACGTCAAATGGACGGCTTGCCTTGGTCGGCTCTTCGTTACGTGTTGACATCGCTCTCAAAGCGCAGAATCCTGCCACCCCAATCGGCGTAATTGTCGCTTCCGCACCGCCGCAGATCATCACGTCGGCATCGCCGCGCTGCAAAATTTTGAACGAATCGCCAATGGAATGCGTACCGGTAGCGCACGCCGTAACCGCCGTCGAGTTCGGTCCTTTCGCTCCTGTGATCATCGACACTTGGCCGGATGCCATGTTCGCGATCATCATCGGGATAAAGAACGGCGATACACGCTTCGGTCCTTTTTCCAGCAAAATGCGGTGCTGCTCTTCCCATGTGCCCAGACCACCGATGCCAGAGCCCACAGACACGCCTACGCGCTCTGGATCAGCGTCTTCCGCAACATTGAGATTCGCATCTTTTAAGGCGTTCAGCGCGCCTGCAACAGCAAACTGTACGAAACGGTCCATGCGGCGCGCTTCTTTACGGTCTACATAATTTTCGATATTAAAATCTTTGATCTCCGCCGCAATTTGCGTCGGGTATTCGCTGACATCAAAATTCTCAATGCGGCTTACGCCGGATTTGCCGGAAGTCAAATTACCCCAGAATGTATCCAAATCTTGACCGAGGGCCGTCACAACGCCCATACCTGTAATGACAACTCTGTTCATTTGTACCATCCTTCTATGTAGTGAGACATTATTATTATTCATGCTGAGAATGGAGAGAAGTCCCGTCTTGATTAGCAACGGGACTCGGTAGACTATTACGTATGAGATTTTATGTAATTCGTAACTTCTCCTACTGTCGTAATCTTCTCAGCGTCTTCATCGGAAATTTCTAAATCGAATTCATCTTCTAATTCCATTACCAATTCCACTACATCGAGAGAATCAGCACCTAGATCTTCTTTGAAAGATGCTTCGAGGGTGACTTCAGATTCATCAACCCCTAGACGATCGACTACAATTCGTTTAACACGATCCAATACGTCGGACATCCGGTTCACCTCCTCTTTGGTATTATACGAGAATCTTTGACAGATTGCCAGTAGGCAAATTTTCAGATTCTCATTTTCATTCTCTTACATGTACATACCGCCATCCACGTGCAATGTTTGGCCTGTCATATAGGAGGCGTCGTCGGAAGCCAAGAAGCGGACGACCTTCGCAATCTCCTCAGGCTGCCCAAGGCGTTCCAGTGGAATACCTTTCAGCATTTGCTCCTTGAGCTCAGGAGACAGCTTGTCAGTCATGTCTGTTTCAATAAAGCCTGGAGCCACCGCATTCACGGTAATGCCACGGGAAGCGAGTTCCTTCGCCGTCGCCTTCGTGAGGCCAATGACGCCTGCTTTGGCTGCTACATAGTTGGCTTGACCCGGGTTGCCGAGCACGCCGACTACAGAAGATATATTGATAATTCGACCGGAGCGCTGCTTCATCATCGGACGCGTCACCGCTTTGACGCAGTTAAAGACGCCTTTCAGATTCGTCGCGATCACTTGATCGAACTCTTCTTCCTTCATGCGCATGATTAGATTGTCTCTCGTTATGCCTGCATTATTCACAAGAATATCGATTTTTCCAAATGTTTCTATCGTTTGCTTGACCAAATCTTCGGATTCCTGATAGGAGCTGACATCGGCGCGCAGCTTGATCGCTTTGCGGCCCATCGCTTCAATCGCGGCAACCACCTCGCTGGCGGCTCCTTCGCTGCCTGCGTAGTTCACAACGACGTCCGCCCCATGCTCTGCCAAATGCAGGGCAATGGCACGGCCAATCCCGCGGGAAGCGCCAGTGACTAACGCTACTTTACCCGTTAACATGCTGCTCCACCTCCAAATACTTGTTCAACGCTTCCAGACTGCCGATCGAGACCGTTTTGACGGATTTGTCGACCTTCTTGATCAGTCCGGCAAGCACTGCACCCGAGCCCAGCTCGATAAACGTATCGACGCCTTCGCCGATCAAGTACGCAATGGTGTCTTCCCATAATACAGGGGAATACACTTGCTCCACAAGCAGCCCCCGGATTTCTTCCGGCTGCGTCACCTCGCGCGCCGTCACGTTCGCGACGACCGGCACGGCTGCCGGCTGCATGTCCACCGCAGCGAGCACGCTAGCCAGTCGCTCGGAAGCCGGCTTCATGAGGGACGAATGAAACGGCCCGCTCACTTCGAGCGGAATCGCGCGTTTCGCGCCCGCTTCTTTGCAGCGCTCGACGACCGCTGCCACGCCTTCCTTGCTGCCCGAGACAACGATCTGTCCCGGGCAGTTCACGTTGGCGAGCTCCACGACGGAACCGCCTGCTGTGATCGCCGTGCACAGGGCTGCCAGCGCTTCGCGCTCCGCCCCCAGCACGGCGGCCATGGCGCCCAGGCCGCCGGGGACGGCCTGTTCCATGAACTCGCCGCGGGCCCGCACGGTGCGGATCGCGTCTTCGAACCCGAGCGCGCCCGCCGCGACGAGCGCGCTGTATTCGCCCAGACTATGTCCAGCGACATAGTCGGGCGAGATGCCCGCAGCCTTGAACGCCTCCAAACAAGCGATGCTTGTTGTGAGGAGGGCCGGCTGCGTGTTGTAGGTGATTTTCAGCTGGTCGTCAGGCCCCTGAAAAATCACCTCGGACAAAGACAAGCCCAGCGCTTCGTCCGCGCGGTCAAAGTAAGCCTTCGCCGCAGGCTGGGCATCGTACAAATCTTTCCCCATGCCCACGAACTGCGAACCTTGTCCAGGAAATACAAATGCGATTTTACCCATACGAGAAAAGGATCCCCTTCCACGATTGTCGTTAATGTAATCAGTACACTACCACACGATGGCAGATGCGCCCCACGTCAAGCCGCCGCCAAAGCCAACCAGTACGACGCGGTCGCCTTCTTGAAGCCTGCCCTGTTCGACAGCCTCGGCCAGCGCCACCGGGATGGAGGCCGCCGACATATTGCCATATTTATCAATGTTGATCATACATTTATCTTCCGATAATTCCAAGCGGTTCAGGGAAGATTGAATAATTCGCGTGTTCGCTTGATGCGGCACAAGCAAGTCGATGTCCGACTTGTCCCACCCAGCTTTGCGAAGCGCTTCGTCCGCCGCGTTCCCCATAATGCGGACCGCGAACTTGAACACCTCGGCACCGGCCATGTAGATGTAATGCAAACGCTGATCTACCGAAGTGTGCGAAGCCGGGTTGCGCGATCCGCCCCCTTCGATCTTGAGCAGCGGACCGCCTGTCCCGTCAGCCCCCAGTTCAAACGACTGGAAGCCGCGGCCTTCTGGAACTTGTCCGATCACAACGGCGCCTGCGCCGTCGCCGAACAAAATGCACGTATTGCGGTCGGTATAATCCGTGATTTTGGAAAGACTATCTGCACCGATAACCAGCGCATACTTGTACATGCCGGTCGAAATGAAGTTTGTTGCGTTCGCAAGCCCGTAGACAAAGCCCGAGCACGCCGCGGACAAATCGAAAGCTGCCGCTTTCTTCGCCCCGAGCTTCTCTTGCAAAATGCAGGCCGTCGACGGGAACGCCATGTCCGGTGTGATCGTCGCTACGATGATCAGATCGAGCTGATCGGCCGTAATGCCTGCGCTGTCCAGCGCTTTGAGCGCCGCTTCATAGCACAAGTCAGACGTCGCCTGGTTGTCGGCTGCGATCCGTCTCTCGCGGATGCCCGTACGCGTCACGATCCACTCGTCATTCGTCTCGACCATCGATTCCAGTTCTTTATTCGTCAAAATGCGGTCCGGCACATATTTGCCGGTACCGAGTACACCAACTGGTAGTAGGCTCATGATTCCATATCTCGCTTCCCGCGGCTGATTTCGGCAGAAATAGTGCCGACCAAATCTTTTTGCAAAGCAATTCTTGCTTGACGCACAGCATTATAGATGGCATAGGCGTCCGAAGAGCCGTGGCTCTTCAGCACAAGTCCGTCCAAACCTAGGAACGGCGCTGCGCCATGCTCGGTGTAATCCATCTTTTTACGGAACTTTGTTAGTCCCGGTTTCAAAATCGCCGCCGCCAGCTTCGAGAACAGCGTCTTCGTAAACTCCTGCTTCAGCGCCGAGAAGATGGCTGAGGCAGCGCCTTCCAGCGTTTTAAGCATAATGTTGCCCGCAAAGCCATCGCAGACAATCACATCGCATGACGCCCTCAGGACCTGCGAAGATTCGACATTACCCACAAATTCGATAGGGGCTTGTTCCATTAAAGGATATGCCGCCTTCGTCAATTCATTCCCTTTAGCGGCCTCGGTGCCTACGTTCAAAAGTCCTACGCGTGGCTTCGCGATGCCGTGCACCTTCGCACGGTAAATGCTCCCCATAATCGCGTATTGCAGCAATTGCTCCGGCGTTGCATCCATGTTCGCGCCCAAGTCGAGCGCAAGCACACCGCTTCCATCCATCGTCGGCAGCATCGGCGCTAACGCCGGCCGCTCAATGCCCGGAATCCGGCCTACGACGAGCAGCCCCGTCGTCATCAAGGCGCCCGTATTGCCTGCCGAAATCATCGCCTCGGCTTCTTTCTCGCGAACCAGTTTGCCTGCCACGACCATCGATGCGTCTTTTTTCCGGCGTACGGCTTTGACCGGTTCATCGTCAGCTTCAATGACTTCCTCGGCGTGGCGAATCGTGATATTTGCCGGTTTTTCCGTCATATGCGACTCGATGGCCGCCTGATTGCCGACCAGGATAATATGTACGTCGTTCCACTCTTTGGCTGCCGCGATAGCACCCTCCACGACGACCTTAGGCGCATGATCACCGCCCATTGCATCAATCGCAATCCGCATGCAGCTTGTCCTCCCTGTCTAGATGCTCTTTCTTGGAATGGAAGATCACAAAATTGCCTCGGAACACCATTTCGTCCCCCACATACGAGAACACCTCAACTCTAGCCTTCCCTTTGGAAACGGAACGTACATAAGCTTTCGCGATGCACTTTTCTCCCAGCTTGACGGAGCGGATGAAGCGTATATCTGCCGAAGCGGTCAGCGCAATGGGATCGTTGATCACGGCTACCGCAAGCGAATTGGCTTGTGAAAAAATGTGATGTCCTCTGGCGATCTTCGTTCTTGAGAAAATATGATCTTCCTTAATTTCAAAAATGGAAATCCCGCTTTGATCCAATTGCAAATCAATGACTTCGCCAATGACTTCATCAATCGGCAGCGAGCGCACATGATCGTACGTCTTGACGGCCATATGCTTCATGCGTTCCCGAAGCTCGGGAATGCCAAGCTCTAATCGATCCAAGCGAACGGTCTGGATACTTACCCCAAACGTCCGCATCAACTCCTCATCCGTCATAAAAGGATTCGCTTCAATGGCTTGCAGCAGCCGCTGCTGCCTCTGCCGTTTCGGAAGTCGTTCGATGGTGAGCACCACCTTCTCGTGAGATCTCGTCTTATTACCAGATACTAAACTGTAGTATATTAAATTTGAGTTCAAAAAGAAAGCAAAAAAAATAGCACCTCACACTAGGATGAAGTACTATGTCAAAACTTATGCTTTTACGATCTCTCTGCCTTTGTAAGATCCGCAAGACTTGCACACGCGGTGCGCCAGCTTCAGTTCTCCACATTGTTCACATTTCACCATGCCTGGAACTTCCAGTCTGAAGTGATTACGGCGCTTGTCGCGACGAGTTTTGGACGTTCTTCTTTGAGGTACTGCCATATTCAAAACACCTCCTTCATCGAATATCGGGTGTGCGTGTTACCTATTCTTTGTTAAAAAAGTCCGCGAGACCTGCAAGCCGGGGATCAATCTTCTCCACCTTGCAGCCGCAATCGTGTTGATTGCGGTTTCCCCCGCACACGGGACAGAGACCTTTACACGCTTCGTCACAAAGTGGTATGTAAGGCAATCCGACCACTACATTCTCTACAACGTAAGGCTCAAGCTCTACTTTATCTCCCACCACCAGATGAATATCCTCGTCAAGATCGGGATCTTCCTCTTCCGGCTTCTGCATAAAGACTTCCTCGAACGGAAGTACGATTGTTTGGTTCGTGTGCGATAAGCATCGGGAACAGCTTAACTCTGCGTCTAACGTTAACGTGCCGTTAACTCTTACCTGCCCGTCTTCATACTCGGCATGAAGATCGGCCCGAATCGGTCCATGGCTCAGTATGTCCTGGCGGCCTTCAAAAGGCTCCTTCAAGTCCAAAACTTCGCTCAGCTGTTTTCGATTCGTTTTCAGCGCTAGCTCTTTAAAACGAAAATGCATATTTTTTCACCCCAAACAAACAAAAATTATTATATCCATTCAACATAGGTTTTGTCAATTTAAAATATCGGTTACTTGGTAGTTTGTTCCGATTTGGGAGGCAAATCTGCTAGATATTTGATCGCTTCCTCCATCGTGCCGATCTCGACGACCTTCATTTTTGTCTTGATTTGCTGTGCGCGTTTGACGGCATCGTCGTAATTGTTGATTTTCGTACCGTCAGGGTAAGTCCTGTTTTTCGGGGCGAAGAAAATATCCGCCTTCTCGCGGTCTGCCGCGATAATTTTGTGCTGAATACCGCCGATTGGCCCTACGGTGCCATCTGTTTCAATCGTACCGGTCCCTGCGATTCGGTAGCCTTTCGTGATATCGTCCGGAATGAGCTGGTTGTAGATTTCCAGTGAGAACATTAGGCCCGCGGATGGACCGCCGATCTCCCCGGCTTTAATCTCCACCTGCTGATCCGCAGACTCCGCCTTGACGGACTGCATGTCGGCCGGAACGACACCGATACCTGCCCGCGGCGTCCCGGTCTCGCCGGCTTGCTGAGGGAGCGTGCCAAGCGTCAGCGTCGTCTGCTGTTCCACTTTGTTTCGTTTGAACGAGATGGCCACCGTGTCGCCGGCTTTTTTGCCTTTTAACGCGTCCAGGAGGTCCTGTGAGACTTTAATGTCTTTCGCGTCGGCCTTGAGCAGTACGTCGCCCGGCTTGAGCGATTTCTCCCCTGACATGCCGGCTACCGTCTGCAGCACCATCACACCTTCATGCTCAATATGGTAAGGCACTTTCGCCTCTTTATAGGCCGCTTGAATCGCACTGGCCTGAGAGGTCAGCATGACATATTCCTGCCGCTGAGAATATTCCTGCTCAGACTCCCCTTTTTGCAGCACACTTGTCTTGGGCTCTATCTCTTCATACGGGTGCACCAGTCCGACCAAATAGCTCATCAAGTTGGCATCGGCCACACGAACCGTTGTGAGCATTAGAGTGCCTTGCTCCGCGCCTTGACTCTTCGGAATGGTGACCATCGGCTTTATTTCCTCTGCGGTCCCCGGCATAAAAATAAAATAAGGCAGCCGCACAAAAAACAGCGCATATAAAATCACGACGCCAACCAGCGCCGAAACTAAATACCGCCTAGTTGACGAACTTCTTGGATGACGATAGGATTCATTGGACCACGTGCGTACCGATTTCTCTTCTTCCTGCTCCATACAGGTTCCCCTTTCCTGCGCTTCCCTGCTTGGTCTAATCTCCTCTAATCCCGCGTACAATGAAGCAAGTTCGAAGGACGGAGTGATGGATGCGATGCAGTCTTTCAATACCAAAACCAAATCTCGAGCCACGACGGTCGTATTGGGCGCGCTCGCCGGTCTTGTCGTGGTCTCGATCGTCTTATTTCCGGACAAGGCCTTCCAGTCTTCCCTGGAGGGGCTGACCGTCTGGTGGAAGCTAGTTTTTCCCGCCTTGATGCCGTTCCTGATCATGACCGAAATGCTAATTGGCTTCGGCCTTATTCATGGAACAGGCATTCTTCTGGAGCCGCTCATGCGATTCATTTTCCGGCTGCCAGGCGTCAGCGGCTGGGCGCTAGCCTCCGGCTTTGTTGTAGGATTTCCTGCCGGGGCCAAAATTACCGCTTCGCTGCATGAAAAAAATCTCCTGTCCCGCAAGGAAACGGAACGTTTGACCGCGCTCTCGCATTTGTGCAGCCCGATTTTCCTCGTCATGGTCGTCGGGATCGGCTTTCTCCATAGCGCCAAGCTGGGCATCGTTCTGGCTGTCATTCATTACGCGTCGGCGCTGCTGACCGGCATCCTCATGCCCCGCGGCAAACGTGCGGAGGAGGAGCGCCTTGTGTTTCAACCCGTAAGCGGCCCTCTCTTAAAACGAGCGTTCTTCGCCATGCGCGAAGCGCACGCGGCCGACGGCCGCCCGTTCGGCAGACTGCTCGGCGATGCCACGACGTCCGCCGTGCAGACGATGATGCTGATCGGCGGCTATATGATGATTTTTTCCGTGCTCATCAATGTGATGACGATAGCGCATCTAACGGATGCGCTGCGCCCCGTTACACACGTCGTATTAAGCTCCTTACATGTGTATAGCGATACGGCCCCGGCCTGGATCAAGGGGTTCATGGAGATTCATCTTGGCGCGTATGCTTTTAGCCAAACGGAGCTGCCCTTGATTGGCCAAATGGCGCTGATCAGCGCATTTCTCGGCTGGGGCGGCCTCTCCGCCCATGCGCAAGTCGCCAGCATGCAGCACCGGTCCGGCGCGCGCTACCTTTTTTTCCTGCAATCCCGCATCTTGCATGCCGTACTTGCCTTCGTCATAACCGCGCTGCTCTGGTCTCCGCTGAAACTGCTCTTGCGGGACACACAGCCCAGCTTCTTGTGGCTTGATCCCGGCAGCCCCGCTTCCCCGCCGTTCCCCGTAAATGGTGAATCTGCGTGGAGCTTGTGGTGGCCGCTGCTGACCCAATTCGTTCTGGTGCTGCTCGTCATGCTGCTAATTTCGAGCGCTATTCGTTTCTTTCGAAAACAGCGATAATTCCGTCAGGATGTGTCTCAGGCTTTCGGATACTTTTCCTTCAACGCTTCTTCCACCTCAACCGGCACCAGGTCTTCTACAGGCCCGTGGAACCTGGCCACTTCCTTGACAATCGAAGAACTCAAATAAGAGAACTTCGGTTTGGACGTCATAAAAAACGTTTCAATATCCGAGTTCAATTTATGGTTCGTCGAAGCCATTTGCAGTTCATATTCAAAGTCAGACACCGCCCGCAGTCCGCGGACGACAAGATGAACATTGCGTTCCTTCATATAATTCACCAGCAGGTCGCGAAAGCCGTCCACTTCCACATTCGGCAAATCCTTCGTGACCTTCCGAATCAGTTCCATGCGCTCATCCAGCGTGAATAACGGATTTTTGGACGTATTGTTCAGCACCGCCACGATGAGCTTGTCAAATACTTTTGCCGCTCTATGTATAATATCCAAATGGCCGTTCGTTACCGGATCAAAACTGCCCGGATACACAGCCACGGTTATGCCGTGTTCGTCCCTTTTCAAGTTGCTCATCTCCTTCAGCTCGTCGGGCTTTCCCGTTTGTAAATCGTCACAGCCGTATCACCATAGTCGGCTCTGCGCATCATCCGGCACTGACCGATCATCTCGTCCAGATCATCCTTCGCATCGTGTTCCACCACGATCGTCGCCTGCTCTTCCAGCAGCGCCTGTTCCTCCATCGCGAGTATCAGCTCCGCAATGACCTTCATCTTATACGGTGGATCCAGAAAGACGAGCTCGAACTTCTGCGCTCTCTTGGCCAGCGCTTTGAGCGCCCTGGTCGCATCGGTCCGGTACACCTCCGCCTGCTCCTTCAGCCCGGTCGCCTGCAAATTGTGCTGTACCGTGTCGACACTCTTCTTCTCAATATCGGTAAAAACCGCCTTCGCCATCCCCCGGCTCAACGCCTCAATACCCAGCCCGCCGCTGCCCGCAAACAAGTCCAATGCCTGCCCGCCGTCAAAATAAGGCCCGATCATGCTGAAGATCGCTTCTTTCACCTTATCCGTTGTCGGCCTCGTGCTCATGCCGGGCACAGCTTTCAAGGCCCTGCCCTTGGCCGTGCCAGAAATCACTCTCATCCTGCGCCTATCCCCTTATGCAAATTCTTTCATACGCTATATCGTACCACATGCTCCTATCCGACACAAAAATTTTTCCAATCCCGATGTATAAATCTTCCGCAAATCGGCCATCCTTACATTATCGACATCAGAGGATGTCGTAGACAACCGCGGAGAAGGCTTACGTTTCCCCATAAGCTCTTCGTCCGGTTTCTCCTCTCCCATGAGGCGGCTGCGCAAGCAGTCGCCGTTATTATTTTTGCTAAAATATTAAAAGGTCCTAATTTAATTAGGACCTCTTTTTTATGAACGCAATTCAATTGCCTCTATAGCTTCAAGCGGGGATTGCTGACCTTGTATGACCATTTGAATGGCAGGAATGTATCGTCCCATCGTCACGACGTTGGGATAAACCAATTGCTTCAGCAAGCCTGATGTTAAGGACGCTTCCTTGAGATCAATGCTGGTTTTAAAACGGATCTCACCGTCATCCAGGTCCAACTCGAAATTGCCGATGATTAAGCCGAAGTTGGCACGAGTTAAAAATTCGGAAACAGCCGCCAGTCTTTCCTCAGGTACGTTGTCAGGATAAACCGAATAAAAAATAAATTGCCGTTGCTCCTCACGCGTTTGGGCAAAACAGTTCCACCGGGAGTTTGCTGCGGTCGAAACCAGTTTAATGACTGTTTGCCCCTCCAAACGGGAATAAGACCAATCTTCCGATTGAAAAAACTCCAATACGCTGCCTAACATTTCTTCCATTTTAGATTCTCCTTTGGGCGGGTCTCATTCGTTCACATTGGTTGTAAGGCTGCAGTCCTAGCTTCTACTGAAACTTTTCCCGGCATCCAAATCGTAATCGGTTCCTTCCCGCATTTTGGACAAATTCAGGTATTTTGAACCAAGAGCGCCACTCGAGAGCGCCGCTATAACTGTGGCATCGGAAATATCATATTTTTTCTGGAAAGCATTTTTCCAGCTTAACCACAGTGATCTAAAAGAAACTGCCTTCACTTTGTTAGGCTTTGTTGTGTCCCTGGTAAAGAAATAAGAATCGTTTTGCACATTGGCTGCGTGATTGCGGACGCACTGCCAGCGTGCTCCTTCCCCTGCAATCTTCGTATAGGCATCCAGATTTTTCTCCGCACCGCCTGCGGTAAGATCAATGATTTTAGCCTTATCTGCTTTATCATGCACATTGCTGAATTTTAGATTCCGGTAATGGCCTTTATCATCCATCTTCCCTGTAGCCTCGGCGTGCTCGGTACCACTGTCAAACATGGTGGGAACGCTGGCCGTGTCGGCATTTGTACTGTCGTAAATATTTTCGACATAACCAGTCCAGTTTTTGGCGTGCTGAAAGGAAAGCTCCAGGGTCTCCGTTTTGCTTGCGTGTTTAAACGGAATTTTAACGCCATAAAAGAAGGGATCGACTTTATTTAAGGTATCTTTATTCAGTTCCTCGCTGGGCTCCGTCCACTTGCTGTTAGAGTCTTTGCCCCATGTATTCGCAGCGTGTTCATCGACGCGTTTACCGACAATCGCATTCATCTCGCCGGATTTTTTCAACGCTTCCACTTTGCTTGCGGCCTCAGTTGGCGCTTCTGTTGTATAAAAATTTACCACGCGGCCATCCGTAACCAGCGCTCGGGTCCCGCTGTTTTCCATATTTGTGTTTAATCCCGCTTGTTCCAAATTTTTACGCTGTATGACGGTCGAGCTGCTTTGAGGAATATTGCGGCTTTCTAAAGGTCCGCTAGTGGAAGTAGATCTGAATAGCTGCGTCACCGCGCGGTTGCCGTACATTCTCTGAAGTTGTAAAACGCCCGAGGGAGATAAGGAAGGAGCTGCGTCTGCCGATGGTATAGCAGGCTGCGTGTTTTTCTCCGGTGAACCTGGCTTATGGCGGCTTGGATCATGGGAACGATGCAACATTATTCCTCCTGTTTCAAAACAAATGAAAGTCGTTTTTGTGACTTCATTTTACAGGAAAAATCAGGAATGTGGAAGTTTAAAAGAAACAGACCGCCCCTTTTCACAAAGGCTGGCGGTCTATTCTCATTCAACCCTATTCAAGCAACCGCCCCTAAAACGGCCAGCCGCTACTCCCGCGTAACACGAACACTATGGGTACTCTCGTCGAACTCCACCTTGCCGCCCAACTGCTCGGCGATGAAGCGAAGCGGCACGAACGTCACACCGTTCTTCAAAATCGCCGGGCTGTCCAAACGGACATCAGCGCCATTTACCTTTGCCGTGCTCGCATCCAACGTCAGCACAACTTTCTTCTCGCTCAGCGCGTCGTTGATCGTAATCTGACTAGCGTCTGCATCCCATGCTACTTCAGCACCCAGTTGTTCAGCTAGGTATCGTGCCGATACCATCGCCACGCCAGAGTCGTCAATGAAAGGATGGCTGGAGTCCCAAGGATAGTAGACTTCTCCTTCTTGATTCAGAATCAACATAATATCCTTCTTCGCAACTTTAAGATCGTTCCGCAACAGCTTGTACAGCGCCGAATCCTTCTTAACCGAACTCAGCAGGCCAGTTGCATTGCCGCCCGACAAGTCCTTTAATTCAATGGTTCCACCAGAAACATCAATCGTTTCCGCCTTTACCGGCTTGTTGATATTCCAAATTTCGCTGGTATACGCCAGTTTCACGGCGCTGACACCGGAGCTCTCATCCACAATCGGCAGAGAGAGATCGGCATGTATTTTACGAATCTGTTTGTCTTGATCCATATACAAATCTGCTTGTAGCACTGTCTGATCACTTAGCAAAGCTTTCATTTGGGGCTCTGAAACCGCAGAGACCGAGTTCGCCATCGTCTCATCCCAATTGTCGAGCTGCGTCTTCACGAGTTGCTGAAGCGTTGTATACAAGAATTCAACCGCCAGGTTCTTATTATCCATATAAGCCGTCATGAGGTCGTTGTATTCGGAAGGTGCCTCGCTGTCCTTCGACGCGGCTTTCATCGATTCCTTGATCACCGGCATCAGAATGTCGTAAAGTTGACCCAGCAAATCTTTCAACCCTTTTTCATCTGCCACCATATTGGTCAAAAAGCCTTTAACCAGCGGAAGAAGCTCGCTTCCCTTGATTTCAATATGCGCTTTCTTCAGCGAAAGCGTTTCGTTATTTACAGTGTCCGTCACAGATGATACAGAAATATGCTCAGGGTTTGGAAGGTTGGCAATAATAAATTTCATTACAACTGGAATGAGGTCATTCATTTTGCTCATGAGTTCTTTTTGCAAAGCCGTTGTCTCGGCAGCAGGTAATGCAGCAGCGCCTCCCGCGCTATTCATGAGATCAAATGAAAACGGCTTCTTAGCTCCCTCCACTTGCAGCGTCAAGTTTGTACCGCTCATCGCCACTTGAAAAGGGATCGTGCCTCGACCGTACGTCAGAGCGCCATCAACGAACATGTGCTGCTTATCCTGCACGTTCACGCTGCGGAATTCCAGCTTGGCATGATTCAGCGTATCGAAGGCTTGCTTAGCTTCTGGGGATAAGCCACTCGTATTGCCAGGAACAAGCTCCAGTTCAAGCGAACTTTTGGACGAAGCGGACTGCAGTGTCGCATTGTTTAATAGCGCCTGTACGATGTCGAGGCCTTGAATCGTTTGACAGCCCGTGAGCACCATCAACATGGCCGCCATCATGGCGGAGAGCCACCAAGTCATTTTCTTTCTTGCCATCTACGAATCTACTCCTTAATCATGGATTGACTAGTATATATTACTAGACATGATAGATTATACGTGAAAATGGAGAAAAAGATGCGGAAATCCCATAAAAAGTTGAAAATACTGGAATTGAAGCTCAAGTTTCAGTTGAGAGAACCTATTCGGATGCAGCGCTTATTTTTGGATAACCCATGATTTTTGGGGTATAACTTAATACAGAAGTCTCAAAGTTGTCCATCGATGAGGACGTTGTGATCATTCCTTATCATCATCACCGCTAAATGTGGAGGCTGCTTTTCATGCTCTTGGAACGAACTGTACTCGTGATCTGCTGGACCTTCGCCATCTTGCTGCTTCGCTTTACGATACCGCAAGGCAAAGGCCGTGACGCCATACTGGTTTTTTTATTCAAACAACTTATGACTTGGATATTTGGCATTCTGGTTGTACAGTTTGGCCTGATCACTTATCCTGTTCGAGAATTTCCGAATGCCACGAATACAAGCTTCTCGTTCGAATATTTCATTTATCCGGCCACGTGTGTTGCGTTCGTACTCCATTTTCCCGAAGAGAAAAGCCGGCTTCACAAAATCGGCTGGTACCTCTTTTTCCCGACTTGGATGACGATCTTGGAGGTCATTATTCAAAAATATACGGCCCTCATTGACTACATTCACTGGTCCTGGTTTTGGACGTGGATTACGCTGCTGATCACGTTCTCCATCTCACACCGTTTCTACCTATGGTATACGAAACATGGCAGTGTCACCACGGGCCGCTATGCCTCGCAGAGTCCCCATAAAAAATCAAAGGGCTGAACAGATCACCGTCTGTTCAACCCTTTTTGACTCTTATACGTCTCCGAATCCCAAAACTTCCTTACCAGCCGATAGTTGCGGCGGCTTTACTTCACGCGCTTCTGGCCGGTTCTGGCTATATAGACGGAAGTAAATTTGCTCGATTTCCTCGCCGGTCAAATCACCGCGACCAAGTAGTTCTTCCGCAATCGCGTGAACAAAGTCGGAATGCTTCGTAACAAGCTTTTTTACTTCGCTCATTTGATGCTTGAGCAATTCGTTGATTTGAGGACGTAGCGCCTTTAATCCTTCCGATTTGGAGCCGAAGGCAAGCCAACTGAACAGCTCGTCGCCCATCCCGACCATCCCGATGTACGCACCGGCAATTTCGGTAGCATGCTGCAGATCGGAGGTGACGCCATTTAATTTTTTCCCTAAAAATAGTTCTTCTACAGCACGCGCCGCAAGGCATACTTGAATTTCTGCCAGCATTTCGCTGTCGCTTCGGTTGTAGCGCTCGTGCGTAGGCTTGGTTGCTGCCAGCCCTAGCGCGCCGCCGCGGCGGATAATCGTCACTTTCCATACGCGGTCATGCGGCTTGAGCAAATATTGCGCCACGGCATGGCCGGCTTCGTGATAAGCGACATTGCGCTTCTCGTCATCCCGCATGGAGCGCAGCGGCTGCTTCAGCCCCCACTCATATGTTTCCATCGCCGCGCGGAAGTCTTCGTAGCTGGCGACCTGGCCGCCTCGCTGATGCGCAATGACAAGGGATTCATTCACAATATGCTTAATTTGCGCAGGACTGTAGCCTACGGTGTCAAGCGCGGCTTTTTCAGCTGTCAAGGACGCGTCGGTCCGCACTTTGCGCAAATAATATTGGAAGACGTCCACACGGCCGTCATAATCCGGCGTATCCACCCAGAGCTGTCTGTCGAAGCGGCCGGGTCTGAGCAAAGCTTGATCAAGCACATCAGGCAGGTTGGTCGCGGCAACCGTCAACACCGCAGGGCGTTCCGCTTTTTTGCGTCGAAGCCCCAAGGAACGAAGCAGTTTGGCGATTTTGGAATTATCGATATTCGGAGGATCCATCTGCAGCAGCAGCTCGTTAAGAAGCCCGGTGCCGCCGCCCATCCCCATCATGCCGCCCATTGCGCCCATACCGCCTCCGCCTGCACGGCTCATCCCGATCGCATCGATCTCATCGATAAAAATGATACACGCCCCGTACACTTTCGCCAGCTTCCGGGATTTCCGGTACAGCCCCATAACCTTCATGTTCCCTACGCCAAAAAACATGTTTTGAAAGCTCGGCGCTGAGGCATAAGCGAACGGGACTTGCGCTTCGTTGGCGATAACCTGTGCTAGGTAGGATTTCCCTGTACCCGGAGGTCCGCAAAGTAGTAAGCCGCGGATTGCTTCACCGCCCATTTCTTTAAATTCCTTCACGCCTTTAAGCAGCGTAACAATCCGCTTGGCGTTCTCAACAATCTCGGGATTGCCTCGATAATCGTCCCACGTAGCCCCGGTTTCCCCGGGCAGGATCCAGTATGTTCGTCCTCTGGCCAGGAACCAGAACAGCGCGACGAACTGAATGATCATGAACATCATCGCGAAGAGCAGTTGCAACGCTAGACTGGCAAGCGTTAAAGCGACGTTCCAGGCCGTTGGTCCGCCTTGCCACAACAGTCCACCGATGATCGCGAGGAAAACGAGCCATAGGATGAATTTTCGCCACTTGATCCACTGATATCTCCTCATGGCCACACACTTCCTTTAGTCAGTTTATTTTATTCTATGAAAACATCCGGCCCTCCATGAAGGAAGGCCGCCATATTATTTTAATTGAATTTTTTGATAATGTCTCGAACAAACTTAAAAATTACTGCTATTCCGGCTATAAAGAAGAATACGACCAACGTCCATTTCGTCGGGTCGGCCGGAACAAAGGATACAATGATGTCCAGCGGCAAGATATAGTAGAGGACATCTTTCAAATAATCGAGCACGAACGTAAGATCGAAAGCTCCTTTCCAAAAAGATTGGAAAAAAGCGATTAGGAAGTCAACCATCATCAATCCAAAGATTCCCCAAAGCGTGTAGAGCATCCAATCTGCGAGGGTAACCGCCATTTGTCATCACCACCTTGCTACATACTATGCTAGGCCTAGTGACATGTGATGACCCTAACGATTACAACTGCGTTACATTCATGTAAGGGGTTTCGTCGTATAAATCATATTTCAACGTTCGCTTGAAGATTCCTTCTTGGATGTGGTATGATTTTAACGAACATATATTCCCATAATTTCACAACCTCATCAGTCAGAAAAGAAGGTAGCTGCATGAACGACAAACCAGTGTTTGAGCATTTGCGCGATAAGTATGCGGATGAAGACCGGGCCAAGCTTCTGATGCTGCAATTACGCACGTTGATGGAACAGAAGAAAAAGAAGAAATGGTATCACAAGTTCAAATCTTCACCGAAGACGAAGCCCGTCTCCTGGCAGGATCCTTCTTAACTGCTTTCAAAAAAGGCCCTTCCTGCAGACTGCCTGCGGGAAAAGCCTTCCTTTCAATAGATTATCCGTTTCTTCTCTTCCGGGAATAATACAGGACACCGAAATAGTGTGCGCCCGTAAACAAGGTCAGCAGACCGAAGAACAGCAGAAAGCCCCCTTGACGGTCGCGGAAAAACAACTGTACGACAAAAAGCGCGAGTGAAATCTCGCTCCATAGCAGCGTTCTTTTTTTCAATTGGGTCAAATCGGCTGTCGATTTGCTAATTTTTCGAAGATTCATGTACGTAAGCCCCGCGAGGACGATGACGCCAACAATTATGACAAGAATATAGCCTGACATGCGACTCCCCCTGTTCCGATATTGCAAATCTTTTTTTCTTACAGATACTATCTATTAAGATACATGGAAGCGCGGCGGATGTCCATTGAAATTGGCATCGATCCTCTTGTAGCTTACGGCTACTCTTTGAAAATAACTTCCAACACCTACAACCTTATATTTCCGCTTTTCGATCTGGATAAGAGCCCTCTTCCTGACAAAACCTAGAGCATATTCATAATGCTCGGAGGGATTGCTATGGTCAAGCAGCTTTGGTTCATTGCCGCCAGTTGTCTGCTCATGTCAGGCTGCGGCGTTTCAAGTTCACAACCTTTTCAAGACCAGGGATCGTCCCAGCCGTCATTCCCGCCTGTCCAGGATGTCGTTATTCAGTCAACACGCAGCAAGCTCGCCGATGACATCCCACCTTCCACAGCTATGCAACAATCCCAAGTGGTGACGCCTGCGCCTCGGTCTGTGGCAACACCGGCAGCAACTTTACCGCCTCCCCCAACGCCGACGCCTGTGCCGAAGGTCAGCATGCAGCCGAAGGCCAGTACGAAGCGCACCGCACAAGCAGGCGAATCTGCCAAGCGGCCTTCCGTGCCCGTACAGAAAAACCAGGGCCAAGCTCGGATTCAGAAAAAGCTTACGCTCTCTCAGCTTGTCGCTAAATATCCGGATACATTCAAGCTCCGCGGCTCCGGCCTGGAGAAGAAGATCGCGCTCACCTTTGATGATGGCCCTGACACACGATTCACGCCGAAAGTGTTGGATGTGCTGAAATCGCATCAGGTCAAAGCGACGTTCTTTGTCCTCGGTTCCCTCGCAAATACGCACCCGGATGTGATTAAACGGATTGCGCATGAAGGCCACGTCATCGGCAATCATTCTTTCAGCCATGCCAATTTGCCGAAGCTGTCCGTCAATCAATTTCAAAATCAAATCGTCCATACGGAGAACGTTTTGCAAGGCTTAATCGGCTATGCCCCGAAGCTGGTACGGCCTCCTTATGGCGCTATTAACGAAGATCAAGTACGATGGATTGCGGACCATCACTACTTGATCGTGAACTGGAATGTGGATTCACTGGATTGGAAATCGCTGAGCGCAGCCCAGGTGCTGCAGAACATTCTTCATCAGACGCGCCCTGGCTCCATCATCCTTCAGCATTCGGGAGGAGCCGAATCACAGGATTTATCAGGGACGGTTCAAGCCTTGAGTCCGCTCATTACGAAGCTGAAAGCTGCGGGTTATACCTTTGTAACGGTACCTGAGCTGCTACATGTGGAGAAAAGCAAATGAAACGGCACGCCGCCCTTTTTATGAAAAAAAGTCATGGAAACAAAGTTCCATGACTTTTCACGCTTCGGTTGGTTTACCCGCTTGCAGTGCCTTGCATTCTGCACACGTGCCAAAAATTTCAAACCGGTGGCTTTGAATTTCAAAGCTCTCCGGCAAGTCTTTTACCAGCTTCATCGGGCAAAATTCAAACGTAACAGTCTTCTCGCAGCTGACACAAATCATGTGATGGTGATGGTGCGACAAGCAGCTCGCCTTAAATTTCAACCCGTCCGCCAAATGAAACTGCTCTAGAACCCCCATCTCGCTAAGCAAGCGAAGGTTTCGGTAAACCGTATCAAAGCTAACGCCAGGATATTTAGCCTTCATATATTCATAAACGTCTTTCGGCGATAAATAACCGCCCGATTCCGCAAATAGCGTCGCCAAGCTCCTGCGCTGCTCTGTAATTCGCCATCCTTGCCTCGACATGGCTGCCAGCATTTCATCAATCGTATGCGTATGCGTACCCACTTGCATTACCCCTGTCTTCAAGTTGTTCTCTTCTTATAGTGCAGCAAATGGGCCTCTCACGTCAAGTCGAGACTACTTCACCGCTGGCTTATCCGACATGGCCTCCAGCTTAAGCAATTCTTCGCGCACCGCATCCTGCGAGAAATTCTCGCCAATGAACACCGCGACATCCGGCACTTCGCCCTGGGGGGTAATTTTTATAAAATCCATTTCACGGTAGGCGAACTGGAAGAGAAAACGACTCGCCGTATCCGTAAAGCTCAGAATGCCTTTCGCGCGGTAGACTTCTTGCGGAAGCCGGCTGACGAATTGTTCAAAGGCTTCGCTATCCACCGCCCGCTCAAAAAAGTGCGTGTACGCCATCACATGGCGATGTGAATGATGGTGATGCGCCTCGTGGCTGTGCTCGTGATGATGCTCGCTATGCGCATGGTCACCGGTCTCGGCGCGCGTCGGCCCACCAGCTTCTACGTCCCGTAGTCCTTCCAGCAGCTCCATATCCACACGTGAGAACACCGTGCTTTGCACGTCCGCATGGGGATTCCATGTCTGCACCAGTTCAGCAACCTCCTGCATCGACGCGGTTTCGAGCAGATCGGTTTTGTTCAGAAGCAGCAGGTTTGCGCAGCGGATCTGCTCCTGCATAAGGCGGAACGTTTTGCCGCGGCTTGTCCGGCTGAGCTCCAGAAGATGCGGCGCATCCACGACTGTAATAATGCCTGATAACGCCAATGGGAAGATCAAGGAAGCATCCGTCACTTCATCGATAATTTCCATCGGATTGGCAATACCCGTTGATTCCACAAAAATAAGATCAGGCTGTTCATCAGTAATGAGTTCTTTCAGCGCAAGTCCCAAGTCTCCCCTGCTTGAGCAACAGATACAGCCTCCAAGTAGCTCCGACATGGGCACTTCGTTTTTAATCAACTGACCGTCCAGGTTGACTTCGCCGATCTCGTTCATAATCACGGCTGGCTTACGCCCCGCTTCCGTATAATAATCGATGGCTTGTGTTAGAAACGTCGTTTTCCCGCTCCCTAGGAACCCGGATAATACATAAACCTCAACTCGCTTGTTCGTCAACTCACTTACCTCCACGATGATGATTCATTATGTGCGGCAGTACTACTGCCGTTCCTACTCTTGCCCACTCTCCGCCACTTCAAACTTCGCGGCAAAAATCGGCCACTTGCCGACGACGCTGACCACAAACGGGAACAACTTGGCCCACAGCAAGCTATTCACGGGATCGACCGGCTTGAGCGGCAGCGCAAGTCGATCGTACAAGATCCTGACCGCTTCATGGACTAACCGGAGCGCCATATCCGCCGGATCTGTGCCTTCTTCGTGCACCGCTTCAAACTGCGGCAAGTAATGCAGCCGAATCGGCTCCGATAGCTGATGCGCGGACAACGCTTCCGAAGCCATGACCGTCCCCATCCCCTTGCTGACCTGCTGCGCAATGTTCGTTTCAAACGCCGTTGGAATACAATAAATTTCCAGCGCCAACGCAGCCAGATAAATCTCACGAATCAGCTCATCTTCCTTGGCTTCCGTCAGCACCGGCTCCGACAAATAGGCCGTCATCACAGGCTTCAAGGTATCCCACCCATTTTCAATACTGCGCATCGTGGCTTGCATCATGCCCGCAGCCAGTTCAACGGGGGTAATTTGCTTCTTGCCCATCTCTTGCATCAAGTACTCTCCCTTTCTCTATCTCATTCGTAAAATGCAGGGTCAACGCAATCCATTCTGAACGACTGCCAAATCGAATCGGCGGCCCCCAGGTGCCGAATCCCGAAGAAACGATGGCATGGAGATTGCCTTTGCGCAAATAGCCCCAATCCAATTCAAACAATCTTCTCGTAATCAAATGGTTCGGCGCCATTTGTCCCCGGTGGGTATGCCCGGACAGCATGACATCCGCGCCAGCCTCCGCCGCCTTATCCAGATGATACGGCTGATGATCCAAGACAATGACCGGCTGCGTCAAATCGACATCCGCCATCAATGAAGCAAGCGGCTTGCGCCCCCCAGCGAACTGTTCTGCCGCTTTGTCCTTGCGGCCGACAAGATACAGCCGCTCCGCCAGATGAACCACTTCATCCATCAGAACGCGGACGCCGATTTGTTCCATTTGTTCCACGTAGGCTTGGATATGCCCGCCGATATACTCGTGATTGCCCAGAACGGCGTACACGCCAAGCGGCGCTTGCAGCCCCCTCATCGTCTCTCCCATCCGGTTGCGGATAAAAGGGTGAATACTGTCGTCAATGACGTCGCCCGGCAGTACAATCAAGTCCGGCTTCATCGCGTTCACGCCCGAGACAAGCTTGCGCAGATGACGATTCCCAACCGTCAAGCCCAAATGAAGATCGGAGGCGACGGCAATCCGCAGCTCCTTCCATTCGCCCGCCTCCTTAGGAATCGTAAGGTCGTATCGGCGTACGACCGGTGTTCTCGCATTGTAGGTGCCCCTTGCCAAAATAAGCGCCATAGCCGCAAGATTCACCCAGCCAAGGACGGGAATGTAGCTCTGCGGCGAAACGGAAGCAAGCCGGCAGATGCCGATTGCGACATCCGTCACCAGCAGCAGCAGCAAGCCGTATTCCATAAAGGCAAACCAATACGCTCCGATTATTTTGAGCGGCTGCGTAATTCCCTTCGGCAGTACGCGCCCTCCGAACGCAGCGATTATATAAGATAGCGCAACGATCCAGAATACGATCCAGTACAGGAGCGAAGGGAAGTCTTCGCCAAACCAGTACGACAGCAGCGCGTGCACATGCCAACCGATATAAGCATTAAGGCCAATGGTAATCGCAATGACAATGATAAAAAAAGGCAATCTGTTTCTCATAAGCGAATGTTCCCTTCTCCGCTTTCCATTCTAAACGCTACAACAAGAAGCTGATCTGCTCAATGCACTGCTCATCATCATTGCGTACATTTCCTACCCGTGTGGATACGGGATATGCCGTCATCAGCTCCGACGGATACGGCCTAAGCAGTGAGCGAAGCTGGCGGACATCCGTTAGTCCCCGATCCAGCCAGGCAGCCTCCGCCTCTTGCGGCAAAATAACGGGCATGCGATCATGAATCCCTTGCACCACTTCGTTGGCTTCCGTAGTAATTACTGTACAAGTAGAAATACGCGTGCCGTCCGGCGACGTCCACGTTTCATACAAGCCAGCCATGCTGAATAACTCTCGGCTCCGCAGCATAATGCGCATGGGCTGCTTGTGTTTACCCTCCCCTTGCCACTCGTAGAATGAATCCGCCGGAATAATACAGCGTTTGCGTTCAAACGGCTTTCGAAATGCCGGTTTATCCGCAAGCGTTTCCGAACGCGCATTCACCATCTGATAGCTCACCTTAGGATCGGACGCCCACTCCGGAATCAGCCCCCATTTCAGCTGCCCTAGTCGATTGCGCTTTCCATCATGAATGACGGCCATAACTGACTGCCCAGGCGCTATATTGTACCTTGGGCCATAATCGCCCTGATACAGCCCGTCCACATCATAGCGCAGCATGAGTTCCTCCAGCGTTACGATAATCGTATAGCGTCCGCACATGCGCTTGCTTCCTTTCTCGACCTCAGTTATGTCTCGCCCTCTCACTCTCTTACCATTATGAAAAAAAGTAAGCCCTGCGTCAATTCGAATAGCCGAAAGACGCGTCTTTCGGCTGGAGCGTCGCCGCTAAGCACTCGGCGTTTTCCTAGTTTCTGTTTGCCCGACAATATTCTTCATATAGCTTTTAAGTCGAGTGCTGATCTCTGAGCGCATGACATCACGCGTCATCCCAAACCGATCCTCATATCCTCGGCATAGAAACCGGTGGTACACAATGACATCCGCCTGCTCGTCACTAACCAGTTTAATGCTGCGACTCGTCAATTCTCGCCGAAGGTTATAGATGTCCTGGCTAATTTGATTCATAAGTATCTGTCCAATGGCTAAATAAAGCTGTCTTAATACGTTATGACTATGTTCAATGTCATCCATGCTCTTCTGTACAATCGTCAGCATATGCGGCAGCAAGATGTAATCTCGAATCATGCTCAGCTCTTCCGAAGTAGGGCGAGACGCCTTTCTCAGATCATGCCGTTGTTCATACTGCTCTTGATGTTCTGTGAGCAGCATCTTCGATTTCCACCGCTCGTTACCGTCAAGTTTACTCATTTGTAATGTCCTCCGATCTGTTCAGAACGTTCTCGCGCTACCCCGGTCGGTAGTAAAGAAGATGCTCGCATAATTGCAATACTGCCGAACCGATCCTTGATTTCATCGGCAGCCTTTTCCAAGCTGTACGCTTTTACCCGATCCTCGAATAAAGTAAGTTGATACGCATCATCATCGACCAACTGCGTAAGCGAAATGTGCAAGTGGCTCACCGCGAGGCCGCTCCAATGCTTCCTAAATAAGCTAAGCGCTGCCGCCGCTACTTCATGAGAAAGAGACGTTGGCTGCGGAAGCGTCATCTGTCTGTGAAAACTGGTGGACTTGATGCCATCCGTCTCTGCAGCCCCGACGGTCACAACGTTCCCCATATAACCATGTCTTCTGCTGCGGCGGCACACTTCCACAACTAACTCTAGCAGCACCACCTCGATATCCTCGCGCTTACGGTACAGACTGCTTCGCATCGCTTTGCCGTGGCTCACAGATTTCAACTTGCTGCGAATACTAGGCACAACAGGACTGGGATCGATGCCGCGCGCCGTCTGCCAGTAATATTCAGCCTGAATATCGCTCTGCTTGCCCATTTCCCATCGCATGCGCCGCTTAAATTCAGCCAGCTCCAATTTCCCAATGTCACCAATCGTATGCAAGCCCATTCTGGTAAAATGACGCGTCATTCTGGACGCCACCATGAACATGCGATGAACAGGCAGCCGCCACAACGTATCTTCGATATTGTCAAAATTCAACCTGAATAGGCCATCCGGCCGTTCCTTGGAAAAATTATCCGTAGCCATCTTCGCCAAAATCTTGGTAGGACCAATGCCGCAACGAGTCCAGACTCCCGTCGACAACAGAATGCGCGTTTGCAATTGCCGCGCAATGTCTTCTGCCGTGCCGAAGCAGGCCAGAGAACCCGTCACATCCAGAAATTGCTCATCGATGCTGTATGGCTCAACAAGATCCGTAAACGATTCAAAGATTTCCGTAATAAATAGCGATATCGCAATATAGGTTTGCATCCGCGGACGAATGACTTGCAAATCAGGGCATTTGGCTAACGCCTGGCCAATCCGTTCGGCTGTCGTTACACCGCGGGACTTGGCAATTGGGCAAGCTGCAAGAATAATGCCAGACTTGCGTTCCGGATCTCCGACAGCCACGGGCAGCTCTTTCAGCTCAGGATGAGCAGCTTTTTCAATGGAAGCATAGAAAGATTGACCGTCGATCAAAAAAATCGTGCGTTCCCCACTTTTTCCCATGCTCACCCCAATCCCCCCCGCATATTCATCAATGTCGTCATCAACTCTGCTTTGACCAGACTGCGGAGCATCGTAAAATGGTGGATATAACCGCGAACCTTATACTCCACATGAATACCCAACGCATTCGTTTCCGTATGAATCACCCTGATGTCCAGCTGCCTCATTCGATTCTTCAGCCTGTTCAGCTCCGGATAGATCGATTTCTCGACCTCACGCAAGTAGTACAGCAGATGATGGTATACGATCTTATCCTTATAAACATTAAGCTCCTCCATGTCCCTCGCCAGCATATCCAGTAAAATCGGCAATAACGTGTACTCCTTAATGATTTGAACATCTTCTTCTGCCTCAATTCTTGAACCGTTCATGTTCTCACCACCAAATACGAACATATATTCGTTATTATTATATACCGAACACGTATTCGCTATGCAAGTGGTTTTCTAAAATTTTAACAAGGGTAAAAAATGCCAAAAAGCGAACAACAAAAAACACCACCCCTGAGCTCTCGCAGCAGAACGTGGCATTTTCGCTTGTTCATGTGTCATGTTCATGTTTCCTGTAGTCCGACGTCCGTTAACGGAACATCGACCACAATTTGATTAAATGAAACGTATTCGCAGGATCAATCTTTTGCGCAAGAATAAAGGTGACAATCTGATTCGTCTGCATACCGCTGAGCTTTTCCCCGAGAATACCCGCAGCAAGCCCCACCAGACGCGTCACCTTCGTCGCATTCTGCAAATCGGCCTTCGTCACGCCCTGGAGCAGCATTTTGATGCGTTCCTTGATCTCCGGATTTTTTAGCTTAAACTTCACACGCTCTACGAGCGCAGGATCGATGCCGTATTGCTGGTAACTCATGCCTGCACCTCCCATCGTCATGCTCTATCCTATGAGCGAGAGGGCGCAAACTTGCCTTATGCGTCGCAGAGCTTACATATACATCGCGATCACAATTACCACAATACAATTGAACGCCACGAGCAGCGGCATCCCCACGACAAAAGACGTATGCTTCGTCTTATGCCGAAACACCTTCATCCCGAGCCAACCGCCAATCGCGCCGCCCAAGGCCGCAAACCAGAACAACCGCTTCTCCGGCACACGGCGTTCGCCTTTTTTGGCTTGTCCTTTGTCATAGCCCATTTCTACAAACGTTATAATATTCATAATGCAGAGATATACGAGAAAAAGCGTCACAACCGCACACCTCCGTTCCCCATAATCAAGCTTTTCCTTATCTCTATCTTAAAAGGGAACCGGACACCGGTCAATGTCTCCGAAGCTAGGCGTGTCTGAAAACCCGCTCAGGGGCATTCAGACACACCTAATCCAGCACCTCGCTGTCAAAAATATGCGCCCGCTCCAGATAAGCCCGCAGCGGCATGTACGCAGCGCCCGTCCAGAACGTCGAGTCGCCGACCAGTTCGGCCGCGTCGTCCCGCGCCTGCTCCATGATCTCGAAATCCGCCACCATATCGGCGATGCGGAACTCCGGCAGCCCGCTCTGCTTCGTGCCGAAAAAATCGCCCGGCCCCCGCAGCTCCAAGTCGCGCCGGGCAATCTCGAAGCCGTCGGTCGTCTCCGTCATCGCCTTCATGCGCTCCTTGCCGACCTCCGTCTTCGGATCAGCGATCAGCACGCAATAGGACTGGTGCTCGCCCCGTCCGACCCGACCGCGCAATTGATGCAGCTGCGACAGACCGAAGCGGTCAGCGTCATAAATGACCATTAGCGTCGCGTTCGGCACGTCGACGCCGACCTCAATAACCGTCGTGGACACGAGCGTCGCCATACGGCCTTCCTTGAATTCATGCATGATCGCATCCTTCTCCGCAGCGCTCATGCGCCCATGCAGCAGGCCGATCTTCATGTCCGGAAAATGCTGCTGCAGCTGAATATGCACGTCAATCGCATTCTGCACATCCAGCTTCTCCGACTCTTCGATCAGCGGACAAATGACATACGCCTGCCGGCCTGCGGCCACCTCGCGCTGAATAAAGCCCAGCACGCGCTCCAGCAGCCCATGCGCCACCGCGTACGTCTTGATCGGCTTGCGGCCCTTCGGCAGCTCGCGCAGCGTCGAGACGTCCATATCGCCGAACGCGGTGATCGCCAGCGTGCGCGGGATCGGCGTCGCCGTCATCGTCAGCACGTCGGGGTTCATCCCTTTGCGCCGCAGAATGCTGCGCTGGTTAACCCCGAAGCGGTGCTGCTCATCCGTCACGACCAACCCTAATTGGCGGAAGTACACATCTTCCTGAATGAGCGCATGCGTGCCCACAAGCACGTCGATGAGCCCCATCTGCAAGGACGCCAGCAAGTCCCTGCGCTGGCGGTCTGTCGAGCTGCCCGTCAGCAGCGCCACCTGCAGCCCATAGGGCTCGAACATTCGGCTCAGAGAACGCATATGCTGCTCAGCCAGAATCTCCGTCGGCACCATCAACGCGCCCTGGTAGCCGGCCTTCACGGTCGCGTACAGGCCGATGGCCGCGACCACGGTCTTCCCTGCGCCGACATCGCCCTGCAGCAGCCGGTTCATGGCGTACGGCTCCTGCATGTCGTGCAGGATCTCGCTGACCACCTTCTTCTGCGACTCCGTCAGCTGGAAGGGCAAGGCGCGCACGAACGCGCGGACGGCAGGCAGGTCCACCTGCTGCTTCACCCCATCCGCCTTGCTCCGCGTCACAGCGCGGTAAGCCTGCAGCTTGAGCTGGAACAGGAACAGCTCCTCGTACACCATCCGCTGGCGCGCCTGCTTGCCTTCCTCCACGCCGCTCGGCGTATGAATGAGCGCAAGCGCCTTGCTCCGCGGCAGAAACCCATACTTGCCGGTGATGCCCGCAGGCAGCACCTCCGGGATCATGGCGCTGTACTGCGTCAGCGCCTGCGCAATCACCTTGCGCATCCATTTCTGCGTCATCGAGGCGGTGACCGAGTACACCGGCTGAATCGTGCCGGTATTCGACCCCGCTTGTCCCGGGAACTCGGAGTCCGACACACTCATCTGCCGACGCCGCGCATCCCATTTGCCGGTCAACACGATCTCCTGCTGCGGACGCAAGCGGTCCTTCAGAAAATGACGGTTAAACCAGACCGCAGTCAGCAAGAACGAATCGACCATCACCTTGCAGGAGAGACGCGACTTGCCGCTGTAACGCTGCAGCACGGGCTCCCCGATAATCGTTCCCTGCACCGTTACCCGATCTCCATCCTTGACGCTTGCCAGATCGCGCACCGTGTAATCTTCATAACGAAACGGCACATACTCGAGTAAATCCATAACCGTAAAAATGCCCATGCTGTTGAGCTCAACTGCTTTTTGAGCGCCAACACCATGGACTTCGCGAACCTGACATTGATGTAAATCCATTAGCTACACCGTACCGACGAAAGCTGCGATGGTCCCCGGGCCGGCATGCGCCCCAATCACAGGTCCAAGCGTAATGTAGTTCACCTGCGCCACCGCAAAACGCTGCACGATCGCCTCGCGCAGCACCTCCGCGCCTTCCACATTATTCGCATGCGCGATATGCAGCGTACGGATCGGCTTGTCGCCCAAATCCGCAGCCAACAGCTCAAGAATGCGTGCGATCGCTTTCTTGTGACCGCGCACTTTATCGACAGACATGACTTCTCCCGTACGATCCAGGGACAGAATCGGCTTAATATTAAGTAAAGAACCAAGAAGTGCCGAAGCTTTGCCGATTCTGCCGCCCTTTTGCAAAAATTCCAACGTATCCACAAGGAAGTAGATCGCATAATTCTCCCGAATCGTCTCGATCCGCTTCAAAATCTCATCAACCGACTGCCCCTCCCGGGCACCTTCCGCCGCCGCCACAACGAGTGCACCGATCCCGTAGGACGCCGAGCAAGAATCCACGACGTGAACTCTTCCCGCTTGATCGCCTTCGAGCATCGAAGCGGCAAGCGCAGCTGTACGCTGCGTACCGCTTAGCACAGAGGCCAAATGAATCGAAATGACTTCCGTATCCGGCTCGCTCAGCAGCTCCTGATAGAACGCCAGGAATTCGCCCGGAGACGGTGTCGAGGTCGTCGGGAAGTAAGCGGAAGTCGTCAGCTTGGCGTAGAAATCCTCCGATTTCAGCGTCACCGCATCCAGAAACTGCTCCTCGCCAAAATTGATTTTCAGCGGAACCATCGTGATGCCCAGCGCTTCTCTAATCTCCGACGGGATGTCGGCCGTACTGTCCGTCACAATACGAATATGGGTCAACGGAATCCCTCCTCCATTTTGACACGTGAACCGGGCATTCGCGGCAAGCACGAACTACTCGACTGAAATCAGATACGCATACAGCGGCTGTCCGCCGGGATGAAGCTCGATTTCGATTTCGGGATACAGCGTTTGAATGAACGCTTCCAGCTCTTCGGTCTCTTCTTCCTTCGCATCTTCCCCTGTCAAAAGCGTCACAATCTCGCTGCCTTCATCAATCATGTCTTCCAACAGCTTCTTGCAGGCGCCAACCAGACTTGTCTCCGATGACACAATGCGTCCGTCCTGAATCCCGATAAAATGCCCCTCTTTAATCGCAATGCCGTCCATATTCGTATCGCGCACCGCATACGTCACTTGTCCCGATTTCACGCGGCGGAGCGACTCCTGCATCGCAGCCGTGTTCGTCTCGGCATCCGCTTTTTCCTGGAACGCGAGAATCGCGGCCAATCCTTGCGGAATCGACTTGGACGGAATGACAACGATCTTTTTGTTATCTACAAGCTCAGCAGCCTGCTGCGCAGCTAGAATAATGTTCGAATTGTTCGGCAGCACATAAATCGTCTCCGCGTCGATGCTTTGCACGGCCTTGACAACGTCTTCTGTGCTCGGATTCATCGTCTGTCCGCCGGACAGCACAACGTCTACGCCAACGCTGGTTAATATATCTGTGATGCCGGCCCCCATGGCCACCGCCACAAAGCCATACGGCTTCGCAGGCGTTGTCACGGCAACGACGGGTTCCTCCACAATCGAGTATTCCGGATTCGCCGCAGCGTCTTCCAGAATATGCGTATGCTGGTCGCGCATATTTTCGATTTTGATCCGGCTCAGCGCCCCGAATTTCATCGCATGGTTCATGACCTCACCAGGATATTCGGCATGAATATGCACCTTCACAAGCTCGTCGTCCGCCACCACAAGCAGCGAATCGCCCAACTTGCTGAGCTGTTCCCTGAATTGGCTTTCGCTAAATACAAGCCCCTTTACCTTGCCGGGTTCAATCGTGAGCATAAATTCCGTACAGTAGCCAAATTCAATATCTTCCGTAGCGAGATGCGCTTGCGCAGGCATATGCTCGTGCACTTCCCTCGTCAAGTTCAAAGCCGGAACGACCGAAACGGCCGCTAAGTTCGTATCCATCGTGGCAAAATCTTCATCCACCGGCGCCACCGCTCCGCCGCTGAGTCCTGTCACAAAGCCCTCATAGACGCAGACCAGGCCTTGTCCACCCGCATCAACGACACCGACCTGCTTGAGCACAGCAAGCTGCTCAGGCGTTCTGGCGAGCGCTTCCTTCGCTTTCGTGAGCACTTCCCGCAGCAAATCCAGCACGTCCGCGCTTCTGCGGAACTGTGTCGCATGCTTCGCCGCTTCTTTGGAGACCGTCAGGATCGTGCCCTCCACCGGCTTCACAACCGCCTTGTAGGCCGTCTCCACGCCTTGCTGAAGCGCAGCCGCAAACTGCTGGCTGTTAATCTGTTCAAACTCGTGCACGTATTTTGCAAACCCGCGAAACAGTTGGGATAAAATAACCCCTGAATTGCCTCTTGCGCCCATGAGGAGCCCTTTGGACAAGGCGTCAGCAGCTTTTCCAATATGAGAGGATGGCTTCTTTTTCAGTTCCTCACATCCTGCAGTGAGTGTTAAATTCATGTTGGTGCCAGTATCTCCGTCGGGGACAGGGAATACGTTCAGTCCATTCACCTTGTCGACATTTCTGCGAAGGTTGTCTGCTCCCGCCAAGACCATGGCAATGAAGTCATTTCCGTTTATTGAAATAAAGCGCTTACTCAAAGTGATTCCCCTTCCTAATTATCGGGCTATTATTTAGCTACGCGAACGCCTTGAACAAAAATGTTCACATCGTCCACCTGCAGACCTACAACTTCGTTAAGAATATATTTGACTTTCGTCTGGACATTCCCTGCCACGACGGATATTTTCGTTCCGTAGCTGACAATAATATAAAGATCAATCTCCAGTCGTCCGTTCTCTCTGCGAACCTCGACGCCGCGGCTTAAATTGTCTCTGCCGAGCAGCTCGGCGATGCCGTCCTTCAATTGCTTGCGTGTGGCCATGCCAACAAGTCCGTAGCAATCCAGCGCAGCCGATCCCGCGAGCGTCGAAACGACTTCATCGGTAATAAATACTTTTCCCAACTCGGTTGTGAGTTCAATCGGCATTATGTAACAACTCCTTCAAATTTCCAAGACTATACTTCATTGTACTATACCACACTTTATAAATAAACGGCAAAAGTGCACGCATTTCGTTGACTAGGCCGCTTTGGCTATGATATTATGTTTAAGTGTGTTTTTGCAGATAGAAAGATCATGCAAGAAAGTATGCGATGTTGAGAATACTGATATGTCAAGCTTAGGCTTGCCACCCAGGCTTCTTTGTATACTGCCGAAGGAGGTGTCAAACATGTCCCGCAAATGTTTCATTACAGGTAAAAGTCCGAAAACAGGTAATCACGTGTCCCACGCTAACAATAAAAACAAGCGTACTTGGGGAGTTAACGTTCAAAAGGTTCGCATCCTCGTTGATGGTAAACCAAAACGGGTTTACGTAAGTGCTCGTGCGTTGAAATCCGGTAAAGTGGCTCGCGTTTAATCGGCCGCGGATACTTAACTTACTTATGCAAATGACAAAAAGCACCGTTCCGGTGCTTTTTTTGCATTCCTGGGGAGAATGACGCGTATGTGTACTTGCTTAGTTTTTACTGAACGTATTAAGTACGGCTTTCACGAAACCTCCCAGAAACTTCGGCAGCTTGATCGTGTAGAATTTCATTCTCTACCCCTCCTTCGAGTTATCGTCAGTCCGCAATGCACGATGCAAACGCGGCTGACTTCGTGAGCAAAGGCCCTACCTGCGTCCAGGACTGCTCCTTCCACATCATTACAACAGTGTATGCCCGGAGCGTAGAAATAGTGCTTCTATTTTTACTTTCTCCCAACTTTCAACTGCTCCAGAAAGCAAAAAAAGCTACAAGAGCTTTTCGCTCTTGTAACTATAGGTATGCGGTGAACTCGCCGGATATGCCCGCCCGATAGAGCGCGTAGATCAGATTAAAGACAAAGTAGAAAAAGACCGCAATCACAAAAAACCAAATCCGATAACGCAACTCCTCGAACTGTCGGAAGAAACGAATCCCCAGAAACAGCGCGCCGAGCGAGAACACATATTTAAACATATCCTGAATGTTGGAAAACAAGGTTAACAGGATGGCGCAAGCCAAGCTGTATGCCAGCAGCCAGACGATTCTCACGTGTCGTTCCTCCTCTTAGCCGCGGATGCGGCGAATCGCGTCAGCGCGATCCGATTGCCCATAAATAGCGTTGCCCGCAACGAGAACATCCGCGCCGGCTTCCACCACCTGACGGGCTGTCACTTCATTAATGCCCCCGTCGACCTCGATGTGCAGATCGGTGAGTCCCTTGGCGTTAGCCAGCTCGCGCAGCGCGCGGATTTTGTTCAGCATGCCCGGGATGAAGGCTTGTCCGCCAAACCCCGGATTGACGGTCATAATCAGCACCAGATCCAGCTGCTCGTCCAGCACGTGCTCCAGTGTAGAAATCGGCGTTGCCGGATTCAGCACAACCCCGGCTTTGACGCCCTGCTGCTTAATCAGCCCCAGTGTCCTGTGCAAATGCGTGCAAGCTTCGACGTGAACGGAAATCAAATCCGCCCCCGCCTTAGCAAAATCTGGAATGTACCGATCCGGCTCCTCAATCATCAAATGTACGTCAAGTGTAAGCTGCGTTACAGGGCGAATCGCCTCCAGAACAAGAGGGCCGATCGTAATATTCGGTACAAAATGACCATCCATGACATCGACATGAATCCAGTCAGCGCCGCCGCGCTCCACATCTTGAATCTCATCCCCGAGCCTTGCGAAATTGGCCGATAAAATCGACGGTGCCACATAAACCATTCGTCTAGTACCTCCTCTTCCGATCCTTAATTTCAGCTAAAAACAATAAATAATGCTCGTACCGCGAAGCCGCAATCGTGCCGTCCGCCGCAGCATCCCGCACCTTGCAATCCGGTTCGTGCAAATGCAGGCAGCCCCGGAACCGGCAGCCCTCGGCAATGTCGGCAAACTCGCGGAAGCAGGCGCCCAGCCCGTCGGCCTCGACTTCCATGAAATCGAGCTGGCTGAAGCCCGGCGTATCCGCCACAAGCCCGCCGCCTTCCAGTGGAAGCAGCTCAACGTGACGCGTCGTATGCTTGCCGCGGCCCAGCCGCTGCGAGATCTCGTTCGTCTCGAGGTCGATGCCCGCGATCATTTTATTCAGCAGCGACGATTTGCCGACGCCGGATTGACCGGCGAACACGGAGATCGTCCCTTCCAGGTGATGCAGAATCGCTTCCACACCGACGCCCATCCGCGACGATGTTCTGACGACCGGATACCCGATCGCTTCGTACAGCGCTGTAATGCGGTCAAGTTCGCTCATCGTCATCTCTTTCGGGAGCGCACCTCCACCGCCCTCCAGCAGCAGATCGCTTTTGGTAAAGCACAGCACCACATCAATGCCCGTATGCTCGATATGAACAAGGAACTTGTCGAGCAGTTGCAGATTCAGCACCGGCTCCGTCACGGAGAAGACGAGCACGACAATGTTCACGTTTGCAATCGGGGGCCTGATCAGTTCGGAAGTACGGGGAAGAATCTCCGTAACGGTTCCTTCCCCATTTTCCGTTTCTTCATACATCACGCGATCCCCGACGAGGGGCGTGATCTTTTTATTCTTGAACACGCCTCTTCCCCGGCAGGTAACGGTATTCCCTTCTTCAAGCGCGGCGCCCTCCGGCAGCACATAGTAGTAACCGCTGAGCGCTTTTACAATCGATCCTTGCGGCATTAATTCGTTCCTCCAGCAGGCGGTTTCGAAGCGGTTCCGCCGGTCTGACCTTGCCCGCCGGCAGCTCCGCCCACGGGAATCGCCGGTCCGTTATTTTGCCCCTTCGGCGTGGATGAGGCGGATGGCGGCGGCGAAGTCGCCTTGCCATTCTTCTGATCCAAATAATCCTGGTACGTGCGTGTGATCGAATTCACCAGCGTATCGCCTTCTTTGATCAAAATAACGGCTTTCTTCTCTGGAGAAACGATGACCTTCACATCAAGATTTTGCGGCTTCGATACCTTTTCTGTTTTGTATTCGAAATTATCGTATTGCGCATCGCTCACAATGATTTTAAATTCGGAATCTTTGCCGTCTGTCGTTGGCTTCACCGGAATACTGACCGTCATCTGACCGGCGTCGTCCGGCAGGCCGTCGCTGATCACCAGCGAAATTTCCGCACCGGCCGACACATCCTGATCCTTCGTATACGGGAACTGCGTAATGACTTTGCCTTTGGCCACTTTATAGCTTTTCTCGCGGGTAATGCCATTCGCAGCCAGCTTCAGATTCGACTTCGTAATCTGCGCTTTCGCTTCGGCCTCCGTCAGGTTCGTCAAGTCCGGCATTTTGAACGTTTCCTTCGCTTTGCTCACCGTAAAGGCAATCGCGGCTTTGTCCAGCTCAAACTCATCGCCCGCAAGCGGGGACTGCTTGAGAATGATATCCGGCGTATTGTCGGACGTCTCCTGGGTAATCGTTATTTGCTCATCTTTGATACCAAGCGCCTGAAGCTTGAGCTTTACATCCTTGAGCGATTGCCCTGCGTAATTGTCCATCTTAATCTTCTTCACGCCTTTGCTGACCGTCAGCGTCACCTTTGTGCCAACGTTGAGCCGCAGACCTTTCGGATTTTGCTGGATGACAATGTCCTTGTCAAGCTTGCTGTCTTCGTCATACTCTACCGTATAGCCAAGATGGGCCGCAGTTAATTGCGCCTGCGCCTCCGTCAGCGGCTTATTCTCAACGTTCGGCACTTCCACCGTTTCGATCGCGAACATGTTTTTCACGACGCCGACCATGTACCACATGAAGCCAAGTACGATCAGCAAAATGACGATCCAGACGACCGGTTTAATCCAGCCTTTCTTTTTCGCAGGAGCGGGCTCGTCCCGCCATACCGGCTTCTCCGGCTCCTCGTCTTCATCGTCCGGCGTGTAGGACGCGATCTGATCTGCGCGAATCGCCGGCATGACCAGCGTACGCTCCTCGTCCATGCCGTCCGAATCCCAGAACGCGATCTTCGCCTCGTTGCGGCGTTCCGGATTGAGGCACGTATCCAAGTCCAGCATCATCGATTTGGCGGACTGGTAGCGTTCCTCCGGCTTTTTGCGCATCGCCTTGAGAATAATGTTTTCCACGCTCTGCGGAATGAGCGGATTCACCTTGCGCGGCTCCTCCACATCCTCCTGCAAATGCTTGAGCGCAACGGAAATCGGGCTTTCGCCGAGAAACGGCAGCCGCGCGGTCAGCATTTGATACATCACAATACCGAGCGAATACAGGTCGGACTTTTCCCCGGTATTCGTGCCTTTGGCATGCTCCGGCGAGAAATAATGCACAGACCCGACTACAGAGCCCGTCTGTGTAATCGTCGAAGACGTTGCCGCGCGGGCGATCCCGAAATCCGTCACCTTAACGCGCCCATTTTTGCCGATGAGAATATTGTGCGGCTTGATGTCGCGGTGAATAATCTCATTGTGATGCGCATGATCGAGCGCGTCCGCAATTTGCGAAGCGTAGTGCACCGCATCCTCGACTTGCAGCGGCGCTTTTTCTTTAATCAAATCGTTCAGCGTTTTGCCTTCAATATATTCCATCACGATGTAATGGACATCGTCTTCCTGCCCCACGTCATAAATACTGACGACGTTCGGATGGGACAGCGACGCGGCAGCTTGCGCTTCCCTGCGGAAGCGGCGAATGAACTCCTCGTCGTGCACGTACTGCTGGCGCAGCACCTTGACCGCTACCTTGCGGTTAAGCAGCAAATCGTGGCCTTTGTACACCAAGGCCATGCCGCCTCCGCCAATGCGTTCCAATATTTCATAGCGGCCTCCAAGCTTTCTACCGATCAATGCCCATCACCCCTTTTGTCGTCCGAATGTTGATCATGAGCCAGCAGCACGACCGTCACATTATCGTCGCCGCCCTCGTGAAGCGCGCGCGCAATCAGTTGATCCGCCGCATCCTCCAGTTTATCGTGGCTATTCACGATACGTACAATGTCTGCAGCGTCCACAAGCCCGCTCAGGCCGTCCGTACAAATCAATACCGTATCGCCCTGGCGCCAGCCGTACTCATACAAATCCACTTCTACGGTCGGCTCCGTGCCGAGCGCGCGCGTAATCCAGTTGCGCCGCGGATGATGATCGGCTTCCTCCAGCGTCAGTTGTCCATTCTTCACCAGCTCATACACCAAGGAATGGTCTTCCGTCAGCTGCGTAATCGTTTCGCCAGAGAGCTTATAGGCGCGGCTGTCGCCGATGTGCCCGATAATCAACAGCTCTTCCGACGCAATAATCGTCACAACCGTCGTACCCATGCCATGGTATTTATCCTGTCCGGAAGCAAACGCATAAATCTCTTCATTGGCTTTCTCAATCGCTTCTTTGAGCAGTTGCTTGCACGTCTCCACCGGCATTCCCCAATGGATGGACTGCAGCTGTGCGCTTATGCGGTCCACCGCCATTTGACTGGCAATATCGCCAGCCTGATGCCCGCCCATGCCGTCGGCGACAATCGCCAAAGACAGCCCATTCAGCTCGTGCTGGATGGCGGCGCGGTCCTCATTGACTTGACGGACTTTACCAATATCGGTTCGACTTACCATCTTCATCCGGCTCTCACCTCATTTACTGCTCTCCATATGCTTCGCTCGCAGCTGCCCGCAGGCGGCCGCAATGTCGCTTCCTTGCTCACGGCGTATGGTCGCATTGATTTTGCCCTTCTCCAGAATGCGTTGGAACGTAAAGATATCGTCCCTCGGCGTCCGTTTGAAATCACGCTCAGCAACAAAGTTGACAGGAATCAGATTGACATGGCTAAGCGGCATTTCCTTCAGCACCTGCGCAAGCTCCTCAGCATGCTCCGGCTGATCGTTGACTTCCCCCATCAAGGCATACTCGAAAGTAATCCGGCGGCCGGTTTTGGCAATGTAATATTTACACGCTTCGATCAAATCCACAAATGGGAATCTGCGGTTGACCGGCATCAGCTTCGAGCGCAGCGCATCGTTCGGTGCGTGAATGGAAATCGCGAGGTTTACCTGCAAATTCTCATCGGCAAACTTGTAAATATTCGGCACGATGCCGCTCGTCGACACCGTAATATGGCGCTGACCGATGTTCAGCCCTTTCGGGTGAATCATGATCCGCAAAAAGTTCATCGTCGACTCGTAATTCTCGAACGGCTCGCCAATCCCCATGATGACGATGGATGAAATGCGCTCATTCGTCTCGTCGAGCAGCTTCTGCGCTTTCACGACCTGCGCGACGATTTCGCCCGGCCGTAAATCCCGCTTCAAACCACCCAGCGTAGACGCACAGAACGTGCAGCCCACCCGGCAGCCGACCTGCGTCGTGACGCAGATGCTGTTGCCGTAGTTATGCTTCATAACGACCGTTTCGATCGCATTCTTATCTTCAAGCTCAAAAAGAAACTTGACCGTACCATCCTGCGACTGATACTTCGTAATCTCGGACAGCGTCACGAAGTCGAACTGCGCCTTCAGCTTGTCGCGAAGCGTTTTGGACAAATTCGACATGTCGTCGAAATTGAACACGCGCTTCACATACAGCCAGTCCCAGATTTGACCCGCGCGAAAGCCGGGCTCGCCGTTCGCTTTCACCCAATCCTGCCACTGATCCCAGTTAAGATCGTATACAAAAGGTTTCTCTTTCTCAAAAGGCTTCAAACTCACATTTATCACAACCTGTATTTATTTCGTCTATTTTCAAGGCAATCTTATGTATTTTAACACAAAGGCGAGCCGAACACACGTCCTTAGGCGACTTTCAGAAATAAAGCACCGCTAAGTTTCAGACAAATCGCCATAGGCCGCTGTACCGTCTCTTTGCGGATGCCGACGCGCTGTTCTCGCTCGCCTTCACTCCTGCAAAAGGTAACTAGGTAGGCCCTATCGAAGAGGACAGGGAAATTCCTGCGAAAAAGCAGGCTTTTTTCACAAAAATGGCGTTTTTCGCAAAATGCCTGCGTTAAAGCAGTTTTTTAGGCCAAACTCGCTCAAAAAGAGGACTCTCACCCAAAATTCCTGCGCTTTTGCAGGCATTTCATCGAATCAGGTAGGGAGAGAGGAAAATTCCTGCTTTTTTGCAGGCTTGATGCTCAACCCGAGTGCTTCCCGGCCCTCATCCCTTTGCACTGCCCTCTATAAAGAAGAACTCTCGCGCTTGCGGAGTCTCGCGATAAAGAAGCCGTCCGAATGGAACTGCTGCGGCAAAATTTGCACCATACCGGCTTGCACCGCCGCCGGATCGACAGCCCCGAACGGCTCCGCAGGCAGCGGAGCCAGCTCAAACTCCGGATGGTCGGCGAGAAACCGCTCGACCATCCCGGCATTCTCGTCGTGCTCGATTGTGCACGTGCTGTACACGAGCACGCCGCCCGGCTTCAGCAGGCGGTGCACCCGCTCGAGAATCGCGTGCTGCGTCGCCGCAATCGCCGCGATCTCAGCCTCCTGCTTCGCCCACTTGAGATCCGGCTTCCGCCGGATCACGCCGAAGCCGGAGCAGGGCGCGTCCAGCAGGATGCGGTCGAACGACGCCGGCGCAAAATGCCGGTCGAGCTCGGTCGCATCCATCACGAGCGTCTCGATCGACGACAGGCCCAGGCGTTCCGCCTGGTCGTCGATCAATTTCCGCTTGTGCTCATGGAGATCACAAGCCCAGATTTTGCCCGTATCGCCCATCTTCTCGGCGATATGGGCCGTTTTGCCGCCCGGGGCGGCGCAGCAGTCCAGCACGGTCATGCCCGGGCGCGGATCCAGAGCTTCGGCGACGAGCATCGAGCTCTCGTCTTGAATCGAGAAGTCCCCGTGGCCGAAACCGGGGACTAACGCCATGTTCCCGGCCCCGTGCGCGAGCACACCGGCCGGGGCCAGCGGCGACGCTTCTGCGCGAATATCCGCTGCCTCCAGCTGCCGCAGCAGCTCCGCTCGGCTAAGCCGTCTCGCGTTCGCGCGAATGCTTACATGCGGCGGCACATTGTTCGCCGCACAAATCTGTTCCGTCAGCTCCGCCCCGAGCTGACGGATCCACCGGCGCACGAGCCATTCCGGATGGGAATGGCCCAGCGCGATGCGCTTGACGTCGCCGAGCGCCGCCGGCAGCGCCAGCTCGGCCTTGCTGCGGAGCACCGCCCGCAGCACACCGTTGACCATGCCCGAGATGCCTTGGTGGCCCCGGCGCTTGGCAATATTGACCGCTTCGCTCACGACCGCATGGTCGGGGATGCGGTCCAAATAATACAGCTGATAGAAGCTCAGCCGCAGCAAGCACCGCACCCAGGGCTCCAGCTTCGCGAGCCCTTTACTAACGAAACGCTCGAGGAAGAAATCGATCGTATTTTTCCGGCCGATCGTGCCGTACACGAGCTCTGTGGCAAGCCCCGCGTCCGCTCTGGGGAGCGCGTGCTTTTGCAGCACCTGGTTCAGCAGCAGGTTGCTGTAGGCCTGGTTCTCCTCGACCCGAACCAGCACATCCAGCGCCGCTTCACGGGCGGAATGCCGAACAGCGCTGCTTTTTGCAGCGCTGGAAGAAGTATGTGAAGATGCAGCCGGTTTGCCGGCCTTCTGTGTTTTGCCATGTGTACGATTAGGTGTAGACAAATGGGATACCTCTTTTTTAAAGTTCTACGGAGTTCACAGTGTCTGGGCCGTGTCTGAACACCCGCTCAGGGGCATCTTTCACCGCCTTTTCGCCCAAATATAAGCATTTATGGGTTTCACTTGCGAAATCGGCTTATATTTTTGATAAACGCACTCGTCCCTCGGGGGACGGCGTAAGCCGTTTATTATACCTGCTGCGTCACTTTTGCTTGACGTACCCCTGGTACACCTTCACAAAAGTTCCTTGCATGGAACGAAAATTCGGCCAAATCTGCTTCCTTCTGCGTATTCAGTCACGTCCTAGCACCGTGCCCTTCGGAATCTGCACGCCGCGCACGAACTCCGCGACAGGCATCGCTTTTTTCCCGGCAGGCTGAATCTCGGTCAGCAGCAGCGAGCCGTCGCCAGTCGCCACCTCAAGGCCCTGCGCACTGCAAGAAAGCACCGTCCCGGGCGCAGCAGTTCCAGCCGCTCCCGAACCGCCTTCCGGCTTCATAGCCGCCCAGACCTTCATCACGTCGGCGTTCCACAACGTATACGCCCCCGGGAACGGGTTCAGCCCGCGAATATGATTCCACAGCTCACGCGACGTGCGCGACCAATTGAGCAGCTCGTCCTCCCGGGAAATGTTCGGCGAGTAGATCGCTTCCGCTTCCACCTGCGGCACCGCCTGAATGCGTCCGGCGAGTAAATCCGGCAGCGTCCGTTTCAGCAAATCCGCTCCGGCTACACTCAGCTTCTCAAACAGTGTGCCGGTCGTGTCCGTATCCAGAATCGGCAGCTCCACCTTGGCGATCATATCGCCGGTATCGAGGCCTGCGGCCATATACATAATCGTTACCCCGGTTACGCTCTCGCCCTGAATGACGGCATGATGAATCGGCGCCCCGCCGCGATATTTCGGCAGCAGAGACGCATGAATATTAATGCAGCCATGCTGTGGCAGCTCCAGTACAGCTTTCGGCAAAATCTGGCCGTAAGCCGCCGTCACAATCAGATCCGGCTTTAGCTCGCGCAGCCTCTCGACGGATTCCGGGCTCCGCAGCTTCTCAGGCTGCAGCACCGGAATATCGTGCTTCTCCGCTTCCGCCTTCACCGGTGTCGGCGTCAGAACGCGCTTGCGCCCTTTCGGCCGATCCGGCTGCGACACGACCGCAACGACGTTGTAGCCTTCCGCAATCAGCGTCTGCAAGGAAGGCACCGCGAAATCCGGCGTTCCCATAAAAATAATGTTCACTATTCCTCTTCCTCTTCATCCGCCGTGTACGTTTTGGTCGCAAGATCGGTGAACAGAATGCCGTTCAGGTGATCGATCTCGTGGAAAATGCAGCGCGCCAGCAGCTCCGTACCGGTTACTTCGATCGGGTTGCCGTTGCGGTCTTGCCCCTTAGCCGTTACGTTCAGCGGACGCAGCACATCGCCGCGCAGCCCAGGGATACTCAGACAGCCCTCAGGCCCTACTTGCTCCCCGCTGGACGTGACGATTTCCGGATTGACCATTTCGATCAGGCCGCCGTGCTCCTCGCCGCAGTCCATCACGATCACACGTTTCAAAATGCCGATTTGCGGCGCCGCCAAGCCCACGCCTTCCGCGTCATACATCGTGTCTGCCATATCATCAAGCAGCTTGTGCAGGTTAGAATTAAATTTCGTAACTGTGATCGCTTTCTCGCGCAGCACAGGATCTGGATCTTTTACAATAATACGAATTGCCATAAGTAATGTGCACCTACTTTCAAGAAGTTGTTCAAAAAGCCGTCTTTTGATCACGAAGTAAATTCAAGAAGCGGACTCGGCATCGAATCTTGCGTTCAGCTTCGAAGTGCGGTGCTCATGTAGTTTTGCCTACACTCCGCTCCTCCTTCTTCAGCTTCTCACAACCTTCTCGGTGCTGAAAAGCCTGCTTTTTGAACACGCATTTTAAGTCTTGAACATGCCGAATTACATCAAATATTGCGGGTCCACGTCCACGGAAACCGTCAGCTTTTCTTTCGCCGAGCGCTCCTCGAACCAGGCCACCGTCTGCGAGACAATATCCGAAGCGACATCATCCCCACGATATTTTACCACGCATTGGAATCGATATCTATCTTTGATTCGGGAAATCGGCGATGCAACAGGCCCGAGGACATCCATATGAAAAAATTCCTCATCCGTCACCACGGGTGTAAACAAGTCCGTCTGCCTGGTCATGTACGGGCGCGCAATCTCTTTGAGCCGAGTCACAAACGCTTCCGCCATCCGCACCAGCAAGGGTAGTTGCTCATGAGTAAACGTCACCAGAATGAGCCGCTGATACGGCGGATAGCCAAGATTTGCGCGCACATCGAGCTCCTGATTGGCGAACGCGGTGTAATCGTGGCGGCTCGCATGCTGAATGCTGTAATGATCCGGTGTATATGTCTGCACGAACACTTCGCCCTGCTTTTCATGCCGTCCAGCCCGGCCCGCCACCTGCGTCAGCAATTGAAACGTCCGCTCCGCCGAACGAAAATCCGGGATATTCAGCACCGTATCCGCCGCAATCACCCCGACCAAGGTCACATCGGGAAAATCAAGCCCTTTGGCCACCATCTGCGTGCCGAGCAGCACGTCCGCCTGCTTGTCACGGAAGAGGGACAGCCACTTTTCGTGCGAGCCTTTTTCCGACGTTGTATCGACGTCCATGCGGATAACCCGGATGCCCGGAAAAATCTTGCTCAGTTCTTCCTCCACCCGCTGCGTTCCCGTGCCAAAATGGCGGATATGCTCCGACTGGCAGCTCGGACACTGCGTCACTTCCCGCTCCGCGTAGCCGCAATAATGGCAGCGCAGCATGCGCGAGCTTTGGTGGTACGTCAGCGAAATGTCGCAATGCGGACACTGGGCGACGTAGCCGCACGTCCGGCACATGACGAACGTCGCGTACCCCCGACGGTTGAGCAGCAAAACAATCTGTTCTTTCTTGTGTAACCGTTCTTCAATCGCTTTATACAGAGGCCTGGAGAACATCGAGCGGTTGCCGGTTTTGAGCTCCTCCCGCATATCCACGACCGTCACCGGCGGCATCGGCCTGCTGGCCACACGTTCTGTCATCGTCAGCAATGTAAAAGGCGGCTTCGCCCGGTCTCGCCGGCGTCTCGTCAGCTCAAGCGTTTCGAGGGACGGCGTCGCCGAACCGAGCACGACCGCAGCGTTATGCCCTATGGCCCGCTGTACCGCCACCTCCCGGGTGTGATACTTCGGACTCTCTTCCTGCTTGTAGGACGATTCATGCTCCTCATCAATAATAATAAGACCGATTTGCGTAAAAGGGGCAAAAATCGCCGAACGCGCGCCGATCACGACCTTCACCTGCTTGCGGGTGATTTTGCGCCATTCGTCGTACCTTTCACCGTTCGACAGCCGGCTGTGCAGCACCGCGACCTGGTCGCCGAAGCGGCCCTTGAACCTCTCCACCATTTGCGGCGTCAACGAAATTTCGGGCACGAGCACGATCGCTTCCTTGCCCATGTCTAATGCTTGCTGGATAGACTGCAAGTAAACCTCCGTCTTGCCGCTTCCCGTCACGCCATGCAGCAGAAACACTTCGTGCCGATCTTCCGCAACCGCTGCCTTGATCGGCGCAAACACGCGCGCTTGCTCTTCCGTCAGCGTAAGCGGCGTGGTCCGTTTGAACGAGCGCCCCGCGTACGGATCGCGCAGCACCTCCACCTCGCGCAGCTCGATCCAGCCGCGGTCGGCGAGGCTTTTTACCGTGGATGCGGAGATCTCCAGCGTCTCGATCAGCTCCGTCAGCCGGATGGCGTGCGGATGTTCCATGAGATAGCGCAGCACGGCTATCTGCTTGTTCGCTCTCGCCGGCAGCTCCGGCAGCGCATTTTCCAGCACGCTTAAGTCCTTGGGCGGGAATACAGTTAACGCCTTTTTCGTTGCCATCCGATCTTTCACCATCTGTACTTCAGCCAGCACGCCGGCTTGCAGCAGCTCTTTGAGGAACGCGTCGCGCCCCGGAAACCTCTCCATCAGCCCCTCCATCGTAAGCGATGATTTGCTGTGTACGAACTGCACGATCTCCTGCACATCGGACATGTGAAGCAAGGGGTTCTCGGCACTTTCCTCACCAACTGTTATGACCCGCTCATACTTCGCCTTGAGGGCGGCAGGCAGCATCGCTTGCAGCGCCGTCACCTCGTGGCACAAATACATGCGGGCGATCCACCGCCCCAGGCTCACAAGCTCCGGTGTCAGCGGCGGCACCAAATCCAGCACGTGGCCGATCGGCTTAAGCCGCTTCGGATCGACATCCGTCTCGTCCGACAGTCCGACGACAAAACCTTGCAGCACGCGCGGGCCGAACGGCACGCCGACGCGGCTGCCGACCTCCACCCAGCTCCGGAGTTCCTTCGGAACCGCATAGTCAAATGCCCGGTTCGTTTGCTTCGCCGGCACATCGACGATCACTTTTGCGTACATCAAGCATCCCCCACAGGGGTGAGCCGCTGCGCCGCAAGCTGCAGCAGCTCGCGCGCCACCTCCGATTTGCTGCGCAAGGACAGCGCCTGAACGAGACCGCTCCGGTCATAAATGCGGACGATATTCGTATCCGTGCCGAAACCCGCGCCATCTTGCGACACGTCGTTGCCGACGATGAGATCGCAGTTTTTGCGGTTCAGCTTGTCCATCGCATACGCGTCCAGATTCTCCGTCTCAGCGGCAAAGCCGATGACGAACTGATGTGTTTTGAGCGTACCGATCTCCTGCAAAATATCCGGATTCTTCACAAGCTGGAGCGTGAGCGTATCCGCCTTTTTCTTGATCTTCTGCAGGGCCGCTTCCGCCGGACGATAGTCCGCCACCGCCGCCGCTTTCACGACCACGTCCTGCGCGTCCAGACGCGACAGCACCGCTTCACGCATATCGAGCGCGGACTGCACGCGCACGAGCTGAACGCCGGCAGGCGCAGGCAGCGCGGTTGGGCCTGACACGAGCGTCACCTGTGCACCCAAGCGCACGGCTTCCTCAGCGATGGCATAGCCCATTTTGCCCGACGAATCATTGGTCAAATAGCGAACCGGATCCAGGCGCTCGACCGTGCCGCCCGCCGTCACCAACACGCGCTTGCCCGCAAGAGGCTTCGTCTCGCCTGCAAAAAACCGTTCCACCGCGGCAAAAATTTCCTCCGGCTCCGCCAGACGGCCTTTGCCGACATACCCGCAGGCGAGCTGACCCTCGCCAGGCTCGATAAACCGAACACCGCGGCTCGCCAGCGTCTGCATATTCGCCTGTACAGCGGGATTGGCGTACATATGCACATTCATCGCCGGCGCCACCCAGATCGGCGCTTCCGTCGCCAGCAGCGTCGTGCTCAGCATATCGTCGCCGAGCCCCAGCGCCAGCTTGCCAATCATATTCGCCGTCGCCGGCGCGATCAGTACAAGATCCGCGCTGTCCGCCAAGTTAATGTGGGAGACGACGGACGGATCCTTTTCATCGAACGTATCGACGAACACGTGATGACGGGACAGCGTCTGGAACGTCAGCGGCGCGACAAACTGCACGGCGGATTCAGTCATGATGACCCGAACCACCGCGCCGGCCTGCGTCAATTTGCTCGTCAGTGCAGCCGCCTTATACGCCGCGATGCCGCCGCATACGCCGAGTACGATCGTTTTGCCTTGCAAAGCAACACTCATGGGGACTCCCCTTTCTACTTTTATCCATCAAATTGAGAAAAAAATAACAACCACGAGGGTTGTTGGAAAAATGGGTTTATTTCTCATTGCTCTCAGACGGATCAATTTTCTCGTATCCAATGTAACGACCGTACAGCTCTTCCAGAGCAAAACCGACTTGTTTGTGCGCCTTATGGCCTTTCAAATCGGATTTAGCGCCGTCACGCAGGGATCTAGCACGCTTGGAAGCCGCAACCACCAAGGAATATTTGCTGTCCACAATGTCCAGCAGTTTATCGATTGAAGGGTATAGCATTTATTTCACCTCGTTTATCCATTGTACGACTTTGGGGAACATTCGGTCTTTCTTGCAATGCTCAGCCGCCAAAATCGCTTGAATCTTCGAACAAGCCTTCTCGACGTGATCATTCACAATCGCATAATCATAATGCTCCATTAAACGAATTTCGTCAAGCGCCACCGACATCCGGCTGCGAATGACATCGTCCGTCTCCGTGCCGCGCGTCACAATGCGGTTCTCCAACTCATCGAGCGAAGGAGGCAGCAGGAAGATGAACACGCCTTCCGGAAACTTCTGCTTCACCTGCAGCGCACCCTGAACTTCAATCTCCAGGATGACGTCCTTGCCGGCCCGCAGCGTATCTTCAACGAAACGTCGTGGCGTCCCGTAGAAATTCCCTACGTATTCCGCCCATTCCAGCACTTCGTCGGTATCGATCATCTGCTGGAACTGTTCGCGGGTTTTGAAAAAATAGTTCACACCATCGACTTCACCCTGGCGCGGAGAGCGCGTCGTCGCCGAAACGGAATATACAATGTCCGGCGCGCATTTGCGCAGAGCCGCACATACCGTTCCTTTCCCGACCCCAGAAGGACCGGAGAGCACAATCAGAATCCCTCTCTCACGCTCAAGCGTGTTCGTATTACTCGTCATGATCATCGTCCTTATTCGAAAGTCTATGCGCTACCGTCTCTGGCTGTACGGCCGATAAAATCACATGATCGCTGTCCGTGATAATAACAGCCCGGGTTCTTCTACCATATGTAGCGTCAATCAGCATGTGACGATCACGCGCCTCTTGAATGATTCTCTTGATCGGAGCCGACTCGGGGCTGACGATCGAGATAATGCGGTTCGCCGATACGATGTTGCCGAACCCAATATTGATTAATTTGATAGCCATCTAGACTTCCTCCTCGCGAAGCGCTGCAGCAGCCTCACTCGATATTCTGTATTTGTTCTCTCATCTTCTCAAGCTCCGCTTTCATCGCGATGACCTTCGCCGCAAACTCCGCATGACTCGATTTGGAACCGATCGTGTTGACTTCACGGTTCATCTCCTGAATCAGGAAATCCAGCTTGCGCCCGACAGGCTCCGGATCCGTCAACAAAGCGTCGCACTGTCCGAAATGGCTTCGCAGCCGCGTCAGCTCTTCGTCGACATTCGCCCGATCGGCAAACATGGCAATTTCCGTCGCCAGACGCTGCTCATCCGCGCTTAAACCATCCGCCATCAGCGCTTGAATACGGCTTGTCATTCTCGCTGCGTATTCCTGGACGGCCATCGGCGCCAATTGCTCCAACTCCGCGTGGATTCGCCTTAGTTCCTGTAACCGGTCGCGAATATCCTGTGCCAAAAAAGCGCCTTCCCGCTGCCGCATCGTTGCAAGGCAATCCCCTGCTTCCCGTAAGCAAGCGCAAAGCTCGCGTTCCAACGCCTCATCCGGCTCTTCGCGCAGTTCTTTCACTTGCAGCAAGTCGGGAATTCGCATCAAATCCAGCAGGCCAAGCTCCTCCTGGAACCCATAGCGCTGCTTTAGCTGCTGCGCCGCTTCCAAGTAGGCGTCTGCCAGTTCCATATTCACGGTGACGCCCTTCGGGGAAGCCGCCTCACGTTCCGCTGTAATAAAAATGTCGACTCGTCCCCGTTTTACAGCCTGCAGCACCGTTTTCTTCAGCGCGTCCTCAAATACAGTCCATTCCTTCGGCATTCGAATTGACACTTCACAATACCTATGATTGACCGATTTGACATCGATAAACACGTTGTATCCCGCAAAAGAACGATTCGCTTGCCCGAATCCGGTCATACTGCAAATCATTCCAATCACATCCGTTATCCTATTTTAATTCATTTTGAAAGTGGGTACAAGTGGAAATCATGGCGATTCGACTTTTCCCAGACATACTTCGTCAGATCTACGCACATTTCATAGGCCAAAAATGGCGTCATCAGGTAGATGCCGTTGAAATACTGCATCGCCGTATCGAGCAGTTCCTTCGCAATTTCGACACCCATCGCGCGGCCTTCGGGACCTTTGAGCCCGCTCATGCGTTTACGTACATCATCCGATAAACGGATTCCCGGGACCTCATTGTGCAGATACTCAGCATTCCCCTCGCTGGCAAGCGGCATAAAACCAATGAAAATCGGCACATTCAAATGCTTCGTAGTTTCATAGATTTCCTCAATCAGCTTTGCGTCGTACACGGGTTGGGTCATAATGTAATCTGCCCCAGCCTCGATTTTTCGCTCCAATCGCTGCACGGCTTTATCCAAATGTTTCACATTGGGGTTGAATGCTGCGCCGATCACAAAATTCGACTTTTGCTTGAGCGGCTTGCCGGAGAAGGCAATGCCTTCGTTCAGCTGTTTGATCATCCGAATGATCTCGAAAGAGGTCAAGTCGTACACAGAGCTGGATCCCGGCAAATCGCCGAACTTGGCGGGGTCGCCGGTCACAGCGAGCACGTGGTCGATGCCGAGCGCGTGCAAGCCCATGAGGTGGGACTGCGTCCCGATCATGTTGCGGTCGCGGCACGCGATATGAATGAGCGGACGCGCGCCCAGCTTGTCCTGCACGAGGTAGCCGAGGGCGAGGTTGCTCATGCGCGTCACCGCCAGTGAGTTGTCGGCCATCGTAATGGCGTCGACGTGCGCGTCCTGCAGGGCCTTTGAGCCCTGCATAAATTTGTTAATGTCGAGATCCTTCGGAGGATCCAGCTCGACAATGACGGTTTTGCGCTGCTTGACGATGTCCAGCAGCGTCGGGGCCGCCGGCGGCGCAGGCTGGGCCGGCGCCGGTTCGCTTACGCGCACGACTTCGGTCGGCGCGCCCTCTGTCGTCCCGGGTGCCGCCGGGACGTAGCCCTGCAGCGCCTTCGCAACCGCTGCGATATGCTCCGGCGTCGTGCCGCAGCAGCCGCCGATCAGACGCGCGCCGAGGTCGGCGAAGCGCCGTGCGCACTCGGCGAAGTACTTCGGCGTCGCCGCATACGTATACTGCCCGTCGACATAGTCGGGCAAGCCCGCGTTCGGGAACGCCGAGAACGGCACGCCGAGATCGTTAGGCAGCTTCTCCATCGAGCGGAGAATCCCGTTCGGGCCGACGCGACAGTTGAAGCCGATGACGTCAGCACCGCCGTCGCGCAGGCGAAGGAACGCCTCCGGCAGCGGCACGCCGTCCTGTGTGCTGCCTGTCCCTTCGTTGGCGAACTGGCAGATGACCGGCAGCGAGCTCATGCTGCGGATAATGCTCAGCGCGAGCTGCAGCTCTTCCAGATCGTAAAACGTCTCAAGCAGCAGCCCGTCCACCGGCGAGTCCAGCAAAATGCCGATCTGCTCACGCAGTGCCGCTTCGACGTCCGCCGTGCGGACGTTTTTCCGCTTGCCTGCGCGGATCGAGCCGATCGCACCGACGACATACGCGTTGTCGCCGACCGCTTTTCTCGCCAGCTCTACGCCTGCCCGGTTAATCGCTTCCACATCGCTCTCCAGCCCGTATTTCGACAATTTCTCCCGGTTGGCCGAGAACGTATTCGTTTCAATCAGTCGAGCGCCCGCCTCATAATACCGGCGATGCACCTCCGACACCGTCTCGGGACGCAGCAAATTCAGCTCCTCATACGAAATGCCCACGGGAAAGCCCATTTGGTACAAGTAAGTCCCCATTGCTCCGTCGCCGGTAATGATTTCCTGCTGCAGCGCGGAACGAAGATCCGTCTTCATCCTATCATCCTCCATCTCCCCGGCATCTAAACCTGCCTTTAGCGAAAAATATACATCGCACATCCATCGTCCCGCTACAAATTTATGCCAATTCCGGAATCGTCCCCGTAAACACTTCTTCCGCAGGTCCAGTCATATATACGCGGTTATCCGCTTCGTTCCAGGAAATGAACAGCTCTCCGCCCTTCAGCGATACGATAGAATCGCGGTCGGAGTACCCATTAAGCACGGAAGCGACGAGCGTTGCGCAAGCGCCGGTGCCGCAAGCCAGCGTAGGGCCTGCTCCGCGCTCCCAGACGCGCATATCGGTATACGCCCGGTTCTGCACCGTGGCGAACTCCACGTTCGTTCTACGCGGAAACATCGGATGCGTCTCCAGCTTCGGCCCCCACGCCGCAAGGTCAAATTGGATCGCATCGTCCACATAAATGACGCAGTGCGGGTTGCCCATGGAAACGGCTGTGAACGTGAACGTCATGCCATCCACTTCAATGGGATACTGCACGACCCGGTCGCTGTCGATCGTCGTCGGCACCTGCAAGCCTTGCAAAATCGGCTCGCCCATGTCGACGCGCGCGGTCATGACTTTGCCGTCCTTCACCTGTACTTCGATCTTTTGCACGCCGGCCCCGATCGTTTCAATCGTAATGTCAGTCGAATCTACCAATTTGTGATCGTACACATATTTGGAAACGCAGCGCACCGCATTGCCGCATTGCTCGGCCTCGGAACCATCCGCGTTGATAATGCGCATTTGAAAATCCGCCTTCTCGGAAGGCAAAATAAAGACGACGCCGTCAGCGCCGATGCTGAAATTGCGGTTGCACAGCCGAATGGCAAGCTGATCCGCCCCAGCCGGCAGCTCTTGCTCACCGTACACGACGATGAAATCGTTGCCTAAGCCATGCATTTTCGTAAAATTCATCTGAACGCACCTCATCCACCTACGGTTTAGCCCTTATCATAGCGTAAAATCGCGTGTGTGCATAGACCCTTGCGCCGATGGAATGGCGGTGGGAAAGGAGGCCTGAAATGGTGCCTGCGACGGTGGAGGTAAAGTTATACGCCAAAAAGCCGCTTCTCAGCGGCTTTTTGCAGCGAGCTGCCTTGGCGTTGGCAGCCCCTATTTTAACGAAAGCTAGCTTTCGACGAACCATACCCCGACGCACGCACACCTTTGTTGCGGTCGTTGTTCCGCTTGCGCTTCGGCGAGAGCACGCTGCCGAGGCCCATGAAGAAGGTCGGGATGCCGGCCGCAATCAGGACGAGAATCCAGTCCTTCCAGCCGAGCGGCACAGTTTTGAAAATCGGCTGCAGCGAGTCGATGTACATAACCGCCAGCATCAGGATCAGCGAGGACAGCACCGCGAGCACGAGATATTTATTTTGCAGCGGATTGCGGTGAAAAATCGAGCGCGAGCTGCGGCAATCGAACACGTGAATGAGCTGCGCCATGACGAGTGTGGCGAAAGCGACACTTTGCGCTTTAAGCAGCGTCTCGCTGTCTCCTGGATTCGTGTGCAGCACGAGCCAGAACGCCCCGAGCGTACAGACGCCGATCAGCAGGCCTCTGGAAATAATTTTCCAGCCAAGCCGACGGGCAAAAATATTTTCTTTAGCTGAGCGCGGCTTGTGCTGCATGAGATCTTTTTCCGCTTGGTCGACGCCCAGCGCCATGGCCGGCAATCCGTCGGTGACAAGGTTGACCCACAAAATTTGAATCGGCACGAGCGGCAGCGGCAGCCCCGCCATCATCGCAATGAACATCGTCATAATTTCGCCGACGTTGGAAGCCAGCAAATAACGGATGAATTTGCGAATATTTTCATAGATGCCGCGACCTTCCTCAATCGCCGCCACGATGGTGGCGAAGTTGTCGTCGCTGAGAATGAGCGAGGAGGCTTCTTTGGACACGTCGGTACCCGTTATGCCCATCGCAATACCGATGTCCGCCGCTTTAATGGCAGGCGCGTCGTTAACGCCATCCCCCGTCATCGCGACGACGTGCCCCTGACGCTGCAGTGCTTTGACGATGCGCAGCTTATGCTCCGGCGACACGCGGGCGTAGACGTAGGTATCGCCTACTTTCGTATCCAGTTCCTCGTCGGTCAATTGGCCGATCTCCTGGCCGCTCATGGACACTCCGTTCGCCGGAATCATGCCAAGCTGCTTGGCGATCGCTTCCGCCGTCGTCTGGTGGTCGCCGGTGATCATGACGGTTTTGATGCCCGCCTTGCGGCATTTGGCGATCGCTTCGCGCACTTCTTTGCGCGGCGGGTCGATCATCCCGGTCAGGCCGACGAACACGAGGTTGCTTTCCACATCCTCATGATCTTCGCAGCGATCCGACACCTTCACATCCTTGTACGCGACGCCAAGCACGCGCAGCGCCGATTTCGCCATACCTTCGTTGGCGGAAATCACCTTTTGCTTGAGCGTAGACGTGAACGGAATGACTTTGCCGTCCCACAGAATATAAGAGCAGTGCTGGATGAGCACGTCCGGCGCACCTTTTGTGCAGGCCATGCGGCCTTGCTCCGAGGCGACCAGCACCGACATGCGCTTGCGCTCGGAATCGAACGGGAACTCTGCGATGCGCTTGAATTTATCCCGCAGCGACTCCGGCGTGATGCCGCTCTTCGCGCTGAGCACGACGAGGGCGCCTTCGGTCGGATCGCCTTTAATATTCCAGACGGAAGCAGGCGTGTCTCCACCTTCCTTGCCCTTTTTCCGCTTTGCTTCCGCTTTCTCTTCAAATAAAGTCGCATTATTGCACAGCGCCGAAATATGCAACAGCTTGGACAGCGACGGATGCCTCAGCGGGTCGGTTTGGTGACCGCTGTGAAGGATTTGACCGACTGGCGTGTAGCCGTCCCCCGTCACTTCCATCACGTCCCCGCCGATCCACAGGTGGGTAACGGTCATTTTGTTTTGGGTCAGCGTGCCGGTTTTGTCCGAGCAGATGACCGAGGCGCAGCCGAGCGTTTCCACCGATGGCAGCTTGCGCACGATCGCTTTGCGCTTAATCATCCGCTGGACACCAAGGGCAAGCGCGATCGTGACGATCGCCGGGAGGCCTTCCGGAATTGCTGCGACCGCCAGGCTGACGCCGGCCAGGAACATCGCATACGGCGGCTGACCATGCATAATGCCGGCGACGACGACGAGCACGGTGAGCGCAATCGCAACGATGATGAGGATTTTGCCAAGCTGTTCGAGCCTGTGCTGCAGCGGCGTCTCCATCGACTCCGTGTTTTGGATGAGATCGGCGATTTTGCCCATTTCGGTTGACATGCCTGTCCGTACGACAACCGCCTTGGCCGTCCCACGGGACACCATTGTGCCCATAAAGCCTAGATTGCGCTGATCGCCGAGCGGTACATCATCATGCGGAATAACAGCCGTTAGTTTGCTGACGGCGATGGATTCCCCGGTAAGCGCGGATTCCTCCACATACAGACCGTTCGTTTCCAAAAAGCGCACATCCGCCGGCACCCGATCCCCGCTCTCCAGCGCAATAATATCGCCGGGCACGAGATCGCGGGCCGGAATTTGATGCACAGCCCCTTCACGCCAAACGTTGGCATTCGGCGCCGAGAGCTCTTTGAGCGCGCGCAGCGACCTTTCTGCCCGAAATTCCTGGGTAAAGCCCAAAATGCCATTCATGACAATAATAATGACAATCGTGATCGCGTCCAAATATTCCCCAAGCAGGCCGGAAATGAGGGTAGCCCCCAATAAGACCAGCACCATAAAATCTTTAAACTGATTCAAAAGCAGGGATAACGGGGATATGCGCTGCCCTTCCGAAAGCTCGTTGCGCCCTACCTCTGCCTGCCGCCGCCACGCTTCTTCCCAGGGCAAGCCTTGCTGCATATTCACTTGCTGCAACCGCAAGACATCCTCCGAGTTCAACTGATACCACTTCTCCTGACTCATCCGCCCTTCTCCCTCCACATCTACATGTACTTGTCTCACCTTATACGTCAATGTATTCAGACAAGCGGGAAAATATCCCTGAAATCATCTTTCCGCTCACTGCCCCACTTAAGTTTTTGTGAAAAGTATGGCATCATAGAGAGGATTATGTTTTTTATACTTGGAATGGAGTTGTTTGCATCATGTCACTCGATGGACTCGTCCTTCACGCCGTTGTGCACGAGCTGCAAAGCTGCGTCGGAGGCCGCATTAATAAAATTCATCAACCGAACGAGAACGACGTTGTGCTGCAAATCAGGGCGCAAGGTCAAAATTTGAAGCTGCTGCTGTCGGCAAACCCGACATATCCGCGGGTGCAGCTCACCGAGCAAGCGACACTCAATCCACTGGACGCGCCGATGTTCTGCATGCTGCTGCGCAAACATTGCGAGAGCGGCATTATCGAAGCTGTGGAACAAGTCGGACTAGAGCGCGTCGTGCGCTTGACGGTTCGGCACCGCGACGAGCTAGGCGATATGAGCGTCAAAGTCATCCTCATCGAGATCATGGGGCGCCACAGCAATATCATCCTGCTCGATCCCGCGAGCGACACGATTCTGGACGGTATTCATCACGTCACACCGGCGATCAGCTCGTATCGGATTGTGATGCCGGGGATCACCTACGTCACTCCGCCGGAGCAAGACAAGCTGAATCCGCTAACCGTGGATGAGGATGCCTTCGAGCGAGCCATGGGCGGTGAGGGCAAGGATGACGCATTCCAAGAGTTGAAGCTGGAGCAAAAGCTCGTCGCTTCCTTCAGCGGCCTGAGTCCGCTGGTGGCGAAGGAGCTGGTGCATCGCAGCGCGAGCGGCGGCGGGTTGTGGCCAGCGTTTCAAGCGCTGTTGACCGAGGTGCGCGAGCAGCGCTATGAACCGGTGATCGTGGAGCAGTCCGACACGGGTAAAATGTTTTTCAGCATTACGCCGCTAACGCATATTGCGGGTCAAGTGAAAACGTACGCGTCTCCGAGCGCGTGCCTGGAGCATTTTTACGGCGATAAAGCCGAGCGGGATACGGTAAAGCAACGTGTCAGCGATTTGCTTCGTTTTATTCAGAATGAAATCAATAAGAATGTTAAGAAACTGGAAAAATTGCAGGAAACGATCGAGGAGTCCAAGGGGGCGGATAAGCAGCGGATTTTGGGCGAACTGCTGACCGCTTCACTTCATCTCATTAAAAAGGGCGACCGCGAAGTCGAGACGATCAATTATTACGATGAGGAGCAAGCGTCCATCACGATTGCGCTGGATCCGCTGCTGAACCCTTCGGAGAATGCGCAACGCTATTTTAAAAAGTACACGAAACTCAAAAACAGCACCGCCATCGTCACCGAGCAAATCGCGCAAACCCATCAGGAACTGGACTACCTGGCCACCTTGCAATTGCAGCTCAGCGTCGCCTCCCTCTCGGATATTGAGGAAATTCGCGACGAGCTGATGGAACAAGGCTATGTGCGGGATCGTGCCAAGAAACAGCGGAAAAAGAAGAAAAAAGACAAGCCCAATCTGGCGTGCTACTCGTCGAGCGAGGGCGTTCCAATTTACGTGGGTAAAAACAATACGCAGAACGAGTATTTAACGAATCGGCTGGCGGCGGCAACCGACACTTGGCTGCATACGAAGGATATTCCGGGCTCACACGTCGTCGTACGTGGAGATAACTTTAGCGAGAAGACGCTGCACGAAGCCGCGCAGCTCGCCGCCTATTTCTCCCAGGCCAAGAACTCAAGCCGCGTCCCAGTGGACTACACCACGATTCGGCATGTGCACAAGCCTAGCGGATCGAAGCCTGGATTTGTCATATATGTCAACCAGAAGACACTTTTTGTCACGCCGGATGAAGAACAGATCAAGGGGATGCCGATGAGCATCAAATAAGCAAAGAAGGAACTTGCTAAGCGTTGCAGCTGGGCAGGTTCTTTTTTTATGAAATTGTAATGTTTGCATGCTGTTTTTTATGCGATTGTAATGCGCCTCCCTGTAAGCTAGTACCTGTAGGCAACATAACTAGCAAGCAAATCCAACTAACTTTCAAAGGAGCATATGCATATGAAAACAACGAAAAAAGCTTTAGCCGTTCTCACGATTTCCGCCGCCATCGGGTTATCCTCGGTTCTTCCGTTTAACGCTTTGGCCGCCAGCCCGTTCGGGGATACAGCAGGGGCCGCGCAGCAAGTGCAGGCTGCGATTGAAGCGCTCTCCGGGCAGCATGTCGTGTCCGGCTATGAGGACAACTCGTTTAAACCGGATCGCGCGGTGACGCGTGCAGAGGTGGCGAAAATGATGACGCTGGCCCTGCATCTGGATCAAGCCGCGGGTGATGCCGCCAACCCATTCGCCAACTTGACGGGAAAAGAATGGTATTACAGCTATGCCGCCGCGCTGCATGCCGAGGGCGTGCTGACATCTGCGCAATTTGACGGGGGTGCGGCAGTAGCATCCGGGGAGCTTGCCGCGCTGTTGGCCGGCGCCTTGCAAGTCGATGCTGCGGTGATTCGCGAGCTGCAGAGCTTTGCCGCGGCGGGAAGCACCGTAACACGCGGGCAGGCTGCCCTGCTTATCTACGAAGCGCAGCAAAAAGCGCCGATTCGCGTAACCAAGCTCGAAGTGCTGAATGCCATTACCCTGCAAGTCACATTCTCCGGTCCGATCCCGGCCGCGGAGTTGGAATTGGAACCCGCTTCCAAAAACTTCGTTTTGGATAACGGGCTGGCGATCAGCAACGTGCCGCGGCTGAAAACAGGCGCTGTGTCGACCTATATCGTTCCGGTACCGACCCAAAAGGCGGGAACGACGTACACGCTGACGTACAAGGGCAAGGCAGCGGGATCTTTTACGGCCAGCACGGAGAAGATTGCACTCGCCTCCACGCAGCAAGTCGCGAACGATCTGTTTGAAGTGGAATCCCATTTGACAGACGGTGTTTCTGACTATGGCTATGTCATTGCCGCGTATAGCAAAAGCCGGCCAGGCGCTTTCATCGTCGATGAGCACAACGCTTACAACGGCGTGACGTACCAAATCCTGTCCTCCATGCGGAATCGTCAGGTGCAGATCACGCCGGAAGGCGGCGAGACGATGACAGCGAACTACTTGCCGTTCACGCAAGCGACCGACGGCCGCCAGGCGCCGAAATTTATCCTGCCAAACGGCGCAGCGTTCAAACCGGGCGTGAAGTACACCATTTCAGCCGACTGGGCAACGCTGAAAGAGGCGTCGTTCGTCGCGAAAGATATCGCGCCGGTGACGATTCGAACGGCAGCTGCGGTAGACAACAAAACCGTAAACATTACGCTTGCAGCCGATCCAAAGGATGAAATTTTCGTATCGCGTCGGGTCACGCTAACGGCTGCGGACGGGAAAGTGCTGACTGCGGAGTACACGCTGACATCCCGCAAGGGCGCGACGGGCACCTTCGCTCTGCAGAGCAATGCCGAACTCGTGCCGGGCACAACCTACACCGTAGCGCCAGTCGGCGGCTGGGCATCAGTTGCGGGTACGGCGCAGCTTAGCCGATAAATGCAAAAGGGTGCCTCTGAAAGCCGGAAAGATCGGCTTTTGAGGGGCACCCTCTTGCTATATCGACTGCTGCAGGAAAATATCCAACTGACAGACAGCATCTCAGCTTCGAACGTGATGCTTTCCAAACATATCCATCGAGGTGATTGTATATGCTCTTCCATTCCAGACCGGTGAGCGGCCTGCTGACACCGCTCACCCTCCTTCTGCTGCTTGCCGCTTGCGGAGGCGGCCACCCTTTGGCGCCCGCGGCCTCCGCCTCGCCGGCCCCAACGCCCGCGACCGCGATGAAACCGACACTGCTCGTCACGCATTCGAAGAGCGACTACTTCTCCTTCCTCGATCCGGCGAGCGGAACGTACGACAAGCTCGTGGTCGGCCGCGCTCCGTTCGCGGCCGACCTCGGACCGCAGCACCGCGCCTACGTGTCGACGGCGGAAGGCATCGCCGTCATCGACACGGCGCTGCGCAAACGGCTTGCGCTGGTGCCGTACCTGTCCAGCGTCGGCCAGAACCCCCGCTACGGCGAGTATCGGGCCGGCGCAATGGGCCTTGCCGTCTCGCCGGACGGCAAGCAAGTCTATGTCGGTGTGTACCGCGGCTCAAGCGCCAGCCAGCTTGAAATTCTCGACACCGACACCTTCACCATGACGGCCCGCGTGCCCGTGGGCATCCGACCGTTCGATGTCGTCGTGGCACCGGACGGCCACGCAATGAGAAATCGAGCACAGGGCTCAAGCAGCCCTGCTCATAATATAAGCGAGTTCATCAGGCGTTAAATGCTCCTGAGTCATATCAAAAGCAAGCGCCAAATCCGTGATCCAATGTGCTTCATCCATCGTTTGGGCAAAAAGTTTGCCAGGCGCGTTATAGGGAATGTTTCCGTGAATGGCGTACGTTTCATAGTGATCGGCATACGCCATGAGATATGATTGTACGAGATGCAGTCGTTTCTCATCTGGCTCTAGGGCATGGAGTAAAGCCACATGATACACGGCTTGACCGATCTGGCTATGCGCCCCACTGGAAAGTGAGCCGAGTCCCACCTTCATCACAATAATAATAGTTCATCCATTCGCCTTGCTCTTGAGAGTCAATGACGAGTGTGATTTGCATCGCTTCTTCTGCATCCCGACGCAGCAGCTCCATCGTTGTTTGAAACTCCGAGCTACTTGCGTTCCACCGCAATTTCTCTAATCTCTTGATGTCCATGTTCTGAAGTCCTCCTAGCCTTTCAATGAACCAGCCGTCATCTGCATGAATGAACGATTCGCAATCATATACACAACCAACAACGGCAGAATCGATAAGCAAGCTCCCGCAAGCATATAATGTGTTTGAACCGCTGCTGATGAGCCATATCGCAAGTAGGATAGCCCAACAGTCAATGTTTGTAACTTCGGGTTGGTCATTGTAAACACTAACGGACGCAAGTACTCATTCCACGCTCCGCAAAAGGTAAACAGCGCACCTACGCCTAGCCCTGGGCGCATTAGCGGCAAAATAATTCGCCAGAAAATGCCGGCGTTGGAACAGCCGTCAATCCTTGCCGCTTCATCTAAATCCCGGGAAATACCTTTTAAAAAGCTTAGTAAAATGAAGAAAATATATGCGTGTCCGCTGACGAGAATGAGGACAACTCCCCATAAACTTGTGTTTAGGTTCAGCTTAACCATCAACTCGAACTGAGGTCTAATGACAACTGCGCCAATGGAGATGAACATCGTGGACGCTTGAATCGCCACATAGATCGATTTCCCTGGAAAGTTGATGCGATCAACCACATAAGCTGCCATAGAAGCTACGGTCAACACGCCGATCGTCGTTGCTCCACTCAGGAACAAGCTATTCCAAGTAAATCTCGCAAAGTTAGCCTGTACCCAAGCTTCCTTATAATTTTCAAAATGCCAGGAAGACGGGAATATCTTCCCCCCCTTGGTAATCTCCAAATTGGACATAAAGGAGCCTAAAAAAGTCACAATGACAGGGAAAACGATGAGCAAAGCGGTAATCAGTAAAAACAACCAGAGCAGCGCTCTTCCGCCCCATTTCCCCACTGAAAATGACTGAGTTTGTTTCTTTATTTGAACAGCAGATATCGATTTTGTCACTTCCATGATTCCCGAGTCTCCTCCCTATTGAAGTTTGTTTAGGCGCTTCGACATCAGATGATAGACAAGCGTGATAATGCCGACAATGAGGGCCGTCACGAAACCAACAGCACTACCGTAACCAAATTGTTGATCCGTAACAGATCCTGATGGTGTTGGAAAAAAAAGCTTATAGACATACAGATACATCACTTCCGTCTTCCCTACCGGTCCACCTTCCGTTAGGACCATGATGCTTTCATACCCTTTGAGGGAGTTGATGATCGCCAGCATAATCACGATCTGCAGCACAGGACCTAGCATTGGAATCGTTAGATACCAGAACTGCTGCATTTTGTTTGCGCCGTCCAAAGATGAGCTTTCGTACACATCGTTTGGGATATTTTGAAGACCAGCCAGAAATAACAGCATGTAGTTCCCCACAGCCCCCCATACCGCAATGAGGATCGTTGTCAGCATCGCATGCTTGGGTCCGAGCCAATCGATTCTTTCAGAGATGATATGAAACTTTAATAAATACTGATTGAGAATGCCGTTGTACGAGTTGAAAATGATAAAAAAGACAACAGCCATGACAGCCGAGCTAATGATGGTAGGCATAAAATAGATCGCTCTCAACCAGTTGCGCCCACGCAGCTTTGAGTTTAATATAACGGCAAGTGCTAAGCATAGTGGAAGTGCGATGATCAGCTTTCCACCTGCATATACGAATGTATTTTCGACAGAATGCCAATATTCCGTATCCTGAAAGAGTCGTCTGAAGTTATCCAATCCAATAAATGTTGGAGCAGCATAGCCTTTGTATTCATAGAACATGTATCTAATTGCCCAAGCAATCGGATAGACGCCCAGCACCATGGTCAGTAGAAAGCTTGGAAACAAAAACAAATATGAAAACCCGATCTGGCGTGTTCTGTTCATCCCATTCCCTCCATTGTTATCCAAGAATTATTTATCCCTATGAAGAGCGCGAGAGTGGAGTTTCAGCTCCACTCTCGCTTCCTAACTCTTCAATTAGCGCTTATTAGGCTCTTATTTCATCATCAATTTCATTGGATCAAAGCTTGCATTTGGCGCTACTTTGACATCGCCTTTGGCCACAGCTTTATCCAGCGCATCGTTATAGCGTTTATTCAAATCTTGAATAAGTTGATCCAAGTTGCCGCCACTGATCATATATTTGAAGAATGCATCATTGTATTTCATACCTTCAACTGTCACAGTTGGTTGTAACGGCCATGTGCCGTCATTCCCATTTGGCAAGAACCCTTCAATCCCTTTAATTTCTGGTGTTTTGGCAACGGAAGATACAGAAGGTACCATCGACAAACCGAAGCCTTTTTCATGATACGTTTTCAAGACGTCGTCTTGGTACATGTACTGCATGAACTTCCAAGCTTGATCGGCGTTTTTGGTCGTATTGCTGATGGAAAGCCATTGACCGCCTAAGAATGAACTTGCTCCTTTGACCGTTCCATCAATTGTCGGAACCGGTGCTCCTGCCCACTCAATCTTAGCTGGGAACTGATTCGCGTATACACCTGGCTCCGAGGAGTAGGAGATATACATGCCGATTTTACCTTCAGCGAATTGTGCACGCAGTGGATCAATATCCAAGGATTCCATACCTGGCAATGTACTGCCATCGTCTACCATTTGCTTAAACGATTGAATAATATCTTTGTATCCTGTGAAGTCAAACTTCGCCGTCTTGAAATCAAAGCCAAATCCACCGAAACCACTTACTTCCGCGATAGCCCTTGCTGAACGACCTAGTGCACTTTCCGGACTTTTGAAATTTAAGGCAAACCCGTAGGCGCCATTGGCTTTACCGACAGCTGTAATTTTCTTCGCATCCTCAACCATTTCTTTTATTGTTTTTGGAGGCGCCGCAATGCCTGCTTTAGCGAACAGCTCTTTGTTATAGACGAGACGAATCGTCGAGCCATAGTTCGGAAGACTGTACATTTTTCCACCAATACGATTAAAATCGTCAATGACAGGGAATTCCTTTTTAATTGCATCCGTTAAGTAGGAATCGATAGGTTTGAGGTAACCTTTTGCGGCAAAAGGTTGAATTGTATTTTCTTTGACACGAATAATATCAGGTGCCTGACCGGAAGCAAAAGCTAGATCAATCGCTTGGTTGAAGTCTTCCGTCTTTACAACCATTTCTACTTCAATATTGTCGCTATTCGTTTCGTTAAACTTTTGAACGACGGATTTGATATAGTCCATATCATGACGATCATTCGTCCAATAAGCGAGCTTCGTTTTTGCCTTGACAGGAGCCGCACTCGTCGGTTGATCGGATGCTTTCGTAGACGCCGCTGGGCTTGCTGCTGTTTCGGTTTTGTTGGAGCTGCAAGCGGCTAAACTACCTGCAAGTGCTACTGCTAATGTGACCGTCCCTAATTTTCTCATCATGTGTAAGCCTCCCTTAAATCTGTTGTTTACACTTCTAATAGTAAAAGAATTCCGATGTCCTGATAATGAGGTCAACTCTTGAACGAGGGCAGATATTTCTATATGTTGCCCTTTCCTCTGCCTAAGAAACAGGCAAGCCCTCACGGCTTGGAGGACTTGCCCAAAGACATTTCTTTGAATTCAGTCGGCGTTAGACCTGTCTGCTTTTTGAACACTTCACTAAAATAACGACGGTGCTCGTAGCCTAACTGTGTCGCTATTTCCTGCACCTGATAATCCTCGATCAACATCGATTTCGCGCGTTCCATTTTCGCATGGGTAACGAACTGCTGGAACGTCGACCCTGTCACTTTTTTGAACAGGTTCGAGTAGTAACCCCAGCTCAAATTCACCTGCTTCGCGCAGTGCTCCAGCGTCAAATCGAGATCCAAATTCGCTTTGATATAATCCGCTGAACGGTGAATAATTTTCTGTGACTCACTAGCCCGTTCCTGATGAATTAGACGGCAGCCGATTTCGCACAGCTCGATAAACCATGTGCGGTACTCCTGGATAGCGGCACCGCTGTCTCGAATTTCAAGCGTCTTAGCCTCGAATTCTGCCAGGCTAGGACGAGGGAATTTCTCCATCAACACGCGCAACATCCGCAGCACAAGTCCTTGCAACAACCGATCAACGACACTTGGTTCCGGGAGAACGGTTACTTTTCCCATCTCGGTGAAAATGTTCATCGCCCACTTAACGCATGCGTCTCGATTGCCTGAGCGGAAAGCGAATAGAAATTCATTCTCGCTATCTTCAGTATAAATCCACTCCACAGGAAGTGCCGATCCATCCGTATTGAAGCTGAAAGCACCATTTCCACCTGTATAAAAATGATACGATAACGCGCTAAGCGACTGCTGATAGCTTTTGGGCAGCTCTTGGACCGTTTCAACACATTGCCCGATGCCGATGGAAATCGTGAATTTGGTATGACGCGCAATGTTCGCGCAGCAGTGATCCGCAATCGTCATCGGCAGCTCTTGGCTCGCAACATTGAGAATACAGATGTAACGATTGAGCCCCTCACGAAACACGACAGCCGCCCCATAAAAGGCAATCGTCTCTTCGACGATATTTTGCAAGGAAAAACGGACAAGCTCCAGTTCTTTCACAGGCACCTCGCCATATTTATCGGTAAATTGATCAATTTGAATCGTCATCACGGCAAATGGCGGTTTCAGCTCATTAATATCCAGAAAGTCCGATAGGCGCGCTAATTCGGATTCATTCGTTATATGATTAACGAGGAGGGATAAGTACTCCTGTCGGAGCGCAGGCATGCTCTCCTTAATCTTCTGTTGAAGTCCGATCAACTGCTTACGGCTCAGGTTCTCTTGTTCCCAGACTTCCTTCGCTTTACGAACAGCTTTCACGATTTGATCAATGGAAAAGGGCTTTTTCACATAGTCGAGTGCGCCATATTGGATCGCTCTTTGGGCATAATCAAAGTCGGTATAGGCACTTAAAATAATGACTTTACTCGTCGGCATAATCCCCATAATATTGCGGGTCATTTCCAAGCCATCCATTTTGGGCATACGAATGTCCGTTAGAATCAGGTCTGGCCGGGTTTCACGAATCACCGCAAAACCTTCCTCGCCATCTGTCGCACTTCCCACGATTTCGATGCCATGTTCTTCCCACGGTATTTTTTTCGTAATCATATCCACAACACTTCGAATATCGTCCACTACGCATAGCTTAACTAGTCGGTCCATGGAAATCCTCCTCTTTTTCATACCGTGGCAGCCATAAATCAATACGGGCGCCGCCCCATTCGTTCGTCGTGATCTCCATCCGCTGCTCAGTCCCATAGTACAGTTGAAGACGCGTGTAAATATTGCGCAGTGCGTAGCCATGCTTCGAGGTTGTAGGATGCAGCAGGCTTTGGCGCAACAGCTCAGGAACGAGTCCGTGACCATTATCTTCCGCCGTGATATGCAGCCAATCCCCATCTGCTCGCGCTGTGAGCTGGATTTCTCCACCGGTCTTTATGTCCTTGAAACCATGCAAAATACTATTTTCAATAAGTGGTTGAATCATGATTTTAGGTACAAGACACGCCTGAAGCTCAGGCTCAACATCCAATTGGAAGACGAATAAATTCTCATAGGACCTCTGCTGAATGGCCATATATTGTCGAACATGATCCACCTCATCTGCAAGCGTGATTAGATCCCTGCCTCCGCTTAAACTCAATTGGAACATATTCGATAAGGCCAAAATCATTTCATTCACATCATCGTTCTCCCCCAGCACCGATTTACAGTAGATCGTATTGAGTGTGTTATAGAAAAAATGTGGATCCATTTGCGCTGACAGGGCCTTAATCTCCGCTTTCCGCTTATCGCGTTCCCGATTCTTCACATCGGCAATGAGCTGCTTGATCTCATCCAACATCCGATTGAAACGAAAACCCACCTGTGACACTTCATCCTGATACACACTTTCGAAACGCACATCCAGATCGTTATCTTCGACCCGCTTCATTAACTTCTGCAATCGGAACAGCGGCTTGAGCAAGAGGAGCGTTAAATTATTCGTGATAAAAAGGGAAACGACGATAAAGCCGATCGTTACATACGTCGTGGCTTGCTTGATGCCGTTCAGCTTGGCTAACAGGTTGTCCTTGGCTTGAATACCGACAATCATCCAGTCATCCTTAACGTCTAGTCGAGCATAGTTCACGAGATAGTCTTTGCGATCGGAATCACGATAGAAAAAGGATCCCTTGCTATCGTCACTTAATTGTTCCACGAAATCGGGACGCTGCATAAACGTTCGATCTTGGGTGCGATCCGCATAATTAATGTCTTCCCCCTGCGAATCCACGAAATAATAGTGCTTATTGGGATCCGTTAAGTTCTCCATAAATAGATCGCGAATATCATCTTCCTTCACATTGATGACCACATACACATTCGTCGACTCATTGCGTATGTACGAATCTTCGCTCACCCCTTCGGCAACAAGCGAGATGACCCGCTGATTCCCCGTAAAGAAAGGATCCACATGCCCCTTGCTCCAGAATCCCCGCTTCATCAGCTGAAATTGCTTAAACATGTCCGATTGGTAAAAGGAATTGGCGTTATTACGCACACTTGAGGTCGGGTAAAAGTCCCCTATGGGAGTAGCGATCAGAATGCTTTCAATCATGGAATCATTAAATTTCACTTGCGAAAAAACGTATTGCAAAGACGTCAATGACTTAAAGTAGCTGGAGCTGTCCTTGTTCTGGACATCCTTCATCAACTGCTTGAAAGCATCGCTGAACATGAGGGCACGGACGGCCGTGCCGATATTTTTTAATCTTTCATTCACGATTTGTGCGGATTGATTCACGGTATCCTGACTGGATTGCATGGCATTCCGCTGAATCTCCTTAGAAGCGATAAGGTAAGCAATGCTGCCTGTGGCAACTAAACCTACCGTAATGAAGATAACGAAAGTAAACCAAATCCGTTGTTTGAGCGAAAAGGAATGGAACAGCCGTGGCAGCCACGACCAGAAGGCTTGCTTATTCATAGGTGACACCCGCACCTTTCCCTTGTACGAAGATAGTCTTTATCTATTGTATTATAGTATAGGTCACTTTCCGCGGGCAGGGGGGAAATTCAAGGTGTGGGGCAGGTTTTTCGATATGCAATACATGAAGCATCTTCTTTTCATATTTGGTAAAGCGTGAATAACGGTCCAAAAAAAATAACAGCCACTCCAAGAGTGGCTGTCATAGACCGGCAAGAAAGGTGAAACGTTCCTTCTGCCAAAATAATAAAAGCTCCGAGAGTGAATCCTACCCTCAGAGCCTACTGTATTCGTAGCAGAATGAATGATTCTTACCATTTTCCTGATAACAACGCACGTAATCAATACTAAACTCACTGGGATAAACTTGTGTTATATGTAAAGCATGATCATCCGAAGGAATTTCATAAAGGTTAAGCATCAATTGCATGGGATATTGTGGTGATTGATGTTCAAAATAGCCATACTGCGGCGTAAACAATCTTTCAAACGTTTGCTCTTCACGCACAAGACAGTCCTTTGAAAACCTGTCAGCTCCAATTCATAGCTTTAAGAATTAATTGAAACCTCAAACAGCAAGTCCCTATTTCACTTAGGAGACTTGCTGTTTTTTTGTGTTAGTTGGTCAGTCGTAGGAAAAAACTTTAGCTGAATGAAGAGGACATATCATTTGATATTGCAATTAAATCAAACCGTTTCCATTCTATTTGAACTGGAACCAAGTTAAATTTGCAACTGTGCTTGAACCTGACTTAACAAAAGTAACATATACCGTATGGGTTCCTACAGCTGTCCCGGCATTAAGCGAGATATTCTTGACTGACCATGTCTGCCATCCGCCTGTGCTTTCTGCCGTCCAATAACCCAGCATAGTGCCTGTAGGGCTATCCAAGTGGAATTCGATCCTTCCGCCGGAATTAGCCGATGCAACCTTCAGATCAATACTTGTTTTAGCTGTACTGCCAAAGTCTACATTTTTAAATGCTATATAGTCGCCGTTGCTTCCTCCACCCACATTCAGCCCGCCATCTGTGCTGGATTCATAGGAAAGAACACCTGAGCTAAGGTTATAGCCTTCCGCTTCAAATTTCAATGTGTTGAATTTTGGTTCTGCCGCGTAGCTGTTCGTATCTGTTATTTTCAAATCTGTCAAATTAGTTGCCGCAACTCCACCGACGCGAACATTGTTTAATGTAACTCCGGAGACAGTAGATGTATCACTCCAACCCTTCATTATTGAAACTTCACCTAAAGCGCGTAAATTGATATTATTAAAGACCACATTTTTGATCGGACCGGTTTTTGCAGAAAGATCAAACCATCTGGAGTGAACGCCGGACCTTGGCCAGAAGCCTTCGACATCTATATTGTCAAAAATAATGTTTTGTGCCGCTGGAGTCCCATACAGATGACCTACGGCTAAAGCACGCCAGCTCCTGAATACAAAAGAGTTTTTAACAACGATGCCATCCTGAAGCTGTTTCACTCCATCTCCAACCTTGAATGCTCCGCATCTGCTCCAGGCCAAAGCATCATCCACAACTACATTTGACTGGTTCTCAGGAGTTCCGGGCCAGTTAGCAGCAATATCGGTAGTTGCTACATCCCAGGTCTTAAATGAGTAGGTGTCATCCTCCGATACTGCTACAGTATGCTTTATGAGTACATTCTGGCTCTCTTGAATATCTATTGCATCATTTTCATAATCAAGTTCATTGTTGTTGAAGTGCTTTGTATTCAGGAAGGTTACGTTATTAGATCTGGTAACGATCGTAGCCCAGCCCCCGCTGTCTCTTATTATTATGCCGTCAACCGTGAAGTTGCTGGTCTGCAAGGGCACAAGAATATTGTTCAAATAATTGTTTGTATTTCTCATATAATGGCCATTGCCGTCAATAGTCCCCCTGCCGTATATTTTAATATTGTTTGCATTTGTTTCGGTATAAATAAACCATGTTCCATCCTTACCCAGAGAATTCTTATGAAAATGGGTAGTGTAATCGCTCGGATTTCCTGAACCCCTTATAACAGAACCACCCGCCAGATAAACCGAAACATTGCTTTTTAAAACAAGGTTTCCGCACTTATAAACTCCGGCTGGAACGTATACTATACCGCCACCTGCTGCGTTAGCCGCATTTATGGCGTTTTGTATTGCAGTTGTAGCCATAGAGGCACCGGTACTGTCGGCACCGTATTGCGTTTTAACATTGTATATACCTGTACCGGATGAAGCCGGAACATTGGTTTCGAGAGCATCTGCCGCAATAACCAGATCCTTCAGGTTATTGATTTTAACGATAAGATATGTTGGTGATGAAAGTGTAAATGTAAGTGTATTTCCGCTCTTTGTTGCAGTGATTCCCAAAGCTTTGGGAGAAATATTATAGGTATTGATTGTCTCGCTTGCTGTTATTGTGATTGTAGTCGTACCTGAAAAAGAGAAATTACAATAATTATAGTTTACAAATACCGCCGAAGTGTCGATTACCGGTATATTTGTAGAGTCTGCTGTTACCGTGTATTGACTGGTCGTGGTATAAATCGACGGTAATGGATAGCTTACAATTGTACCCGCCGCGCTTGCTGTCAAAGGAACGACAACTAACAGACAGGTGAGCATACAAACAATTAAACTTAATAAGCTTAACTTTTTTAGCATAAATAAACACCTCTTTCATATTTTTTTGAAAACACTCGATCATCAGCGAATGATGATTTCAACAGTGATGCTTTATTACTCTTTTCAGAAAGTCGACGTATTCCTGTTCAGCTTCGGAAATGGCAGAGTAATACTAACCTTTTCTGCATCAGCAAAGTTTCCTTTTAAAGTACAGCCCCGGTTTTTGTTGCACCTTGTGCAGGATTTCTGCGTTGGTCGCTACTACTGAGCTGTATTGTTGCATTTTATGCACAATCTCCCCACGGTCGCTGCTATTGATCTAGCATTGTTGCACTTCATGCACAATCTCCGCGCAAGCCGCTCCAATCATGGCACATGGCCCCACTGTTACTCCGCATTTCCGCCCTCAGCCTGCTTCCAATCTTATCTATGCTCCGATGCCAGCAGCGGCTGCCTGCTCATGCCGATCACCTTGCGGGGGTCCTCCAGATCCAGCAGCATAATTCCGGCGGTATAGCTCCGGTCCACCACATTTTGGTCTTGTCCCCCGAGCCGGCCTGTCTTCCCGTCTCCCTTACCCTCTGCAGCATTGCCGCCGTTACCGTTGCCGCAGGCTGTCAGGCCAAGTGCCAGGACCAGGCTCAGAGATGTTATTAGCATACGGTTCATCATTGGTAGTTCATCATTGGTAGTTCATCATTGGTAGTTCATCATTGGTAATTCCCCCTTATATATCCCTGATGTATTCGCTTACAACCTGATTATAGACGGATTGGCGCATCCGGATAAGGCGGGTAAGCCCACTTTAAGGGCAGATTTCTGCAGGAGCTTTATACAGTGAAGGGTGGCCACCTCCGCCCTGCGGACATGCCTCCCCTGCGTGATCTCGCCTGAGGATCTGCCCCGACATGCCAAAGTTACGTTTGCTTGGCCATATAGCCCACGCCCGGATAGGTGACAATGAGCTCCTGCCCGCCGGCGTGGGCTTTCAGCTTTTGGCGAATACGGGCGATCGTCACTCGCAAATATTCCACTTCATCCCGATACTCGCTCCCCCAAATCTCGCTTAGCAGCTGTTCATGCGTCATCACTTTGTCCGCATTTTGCAGCAGCAGTACAAACAGGTTGTATTCCGTTTCCGTCAATTTCAGCAGGGTACCGCCGACCTTCACGCTGCGCTGGGCAAGCTGCACCGTCACCGGCCCTACGACAAGCTCGCTAGCTGCCGCAGGCGCTGGCATCCGTCCGTCGAGTCGCCTCAGCACCGCATTCACGCGGGCAAACAGCTCGTCAAGCGAGAACGGCTTCGTCAAATAATCGTCAGCCCCGAGATTCAAGCCCTGCACCTTGTCGGCGCTGTTGCTTCTCGCCGTCAGCATAATAACCGGCACGCTCGAAAACGACCGCAGCCGCCTCAGCACCTCGAAGCCATCCATCCCCGGCATCATCAGATCGAGCAGAATCAGATCCGGGTCGAACAGATCCACCTGCTCCAGCGCCTCGGCACCGCTTTGACAAGCGGCTGTCTCATACTGCAGCGACTTCAGGTTCGCGGCAATAAAGCGGATAATTTTCGGCTCATCGTCGACAATCAGTATTCTTTTCCCGCTCATCCCACTCACTCCGCTTTTCCCGCTCATGCTAGTCCTCCTCCTTCTCTCCCTCGATGAACCGCGGAATCGCCAGTGTAAAGGTGCTTCCCGCACCAGGCTTGCTCGCCACCGAAATACTGCCGCCATGCGCCTCCATAATGCCTTTGCAGATGGCCAGCCCGAGCCCCGTGCCGCCTGTCTGCCGGCTGGACGACACATCGACGCGATAGAACCGGTCGAACAGCTTGTTCACATGCTCGGGAGCGATCCCAATGCCGTTATCCGCAACATGCAGGTACACGAACTGTTCATCCACATCCGCAGTAAGACGAATGAGCGGCTCCCGCTCATTGTACCGAACCGCATTGGCAAACAAATTCAGCAGCACCTGCTCCATGCGCCTTTTATCCGCATGAATCAGCGGCAGCGACGCCGGCAATACCGCTTGAAACACCGTATCGCGACCGCCTCCCGGCACCGGCATGCGACTCCGAGCGCTCTCTACAACGGCGGCAAGCTGAAGCGGCTCCCGATGAATGCCCATCACGCCCGACTCAATCTTCGAAATGTCCAGCCACTCGTCGATCAAATCCTGAATGCGGCCAATGTCCTCATGAATGCCTTCCAACAGCTCCTGCTTAAAATCGTCCTCCCACTGCGCATCCCGCCGCAGCAACGTTTCGACGTTTCCGCGAATGCTCGTAATCGGTGTTTTAAATTCATGGGACGCGAGCGAGATCAGATCGTTCTTGAGCGCGTCCACCTCATGCTCCTTCGTGCGATCCTGCCAGACATAGCCGCGCCCGAACACCCGCCCTTCGCGTGCGACCTCAAACGCGAACACCCGCAGAAAGCGGGGTTTGCCGCCTTCCACCCCCACAGTCAGATCGAGCTGTACGCTGGGAGCATCGGCCAACTTGGCGAGCTGTTCCTCTCCCCCTTCGGGAAGCCATCCCGCGATACGCGCAAACAAATCCTCCTCGCGCATCCCGGCAAGCTCAGCCATCTCCAGGCCAAAGCTCTCCGCCATGCGGGGATTGGCATACCGCACACGGTGCGCCATATCGATAAGGACGACGGCGTCCGACAAACTCCCCAGCACTGCATTCAGCGTCGCATGCTCCTCGGCCAGCCGCTGCGTACGATCCTCTACGCGCTGCTCCAGCTCGCTGTTTAGCTGCAGGAGATCGGTTTGTTTCGCCCTAATTTCTTCCGCCATAATCCCAAAATGCTCCGCCAGCTGATGCAGTTCCAGCGGCGCACCGCGAGGCACGGTCACGGAATCCGGTACCGCATACGCGCCGTCGGCAAGCCGCTGAGTGTACCCAACCAACGCATGAATCGTGCCGTTCAGCCGTTTGGCGATCAGGCTGCCGAGCAGCAAGGTCACGATCAACGTTAACAGCAGCAGTCCAAGCGTAAGCCGCAGCGATTCATTGAAAGCGGCGTTGACGGAAGCTTTGGAACGGCTCACCCAGACGATCATATTCAAATCCGGGATCAGCTTGTAGGTAATGAACTCCTTTTGCTCCGCCGTCGCGAGCGCATAGGTGCCCTCACCCTGCAAATTCATTCTCGCATCAATGACGACGGGCTCCTCCGAAAGGTTCGCCATCGAAGCCGTCAATTCCGCCGTCGGATGATAGATCGGCTTCCCCGCATGGTCGAGCACGACGGGATAAGCATCCGTGCCATATTTATATTTCGTGACGAGCGCCTTGATCGGCGCAAGCTCCATTACGGCCAGCACAAAGCCGTCCTCTTCCTTATTCCCTTTATACACGGGCACCGCAATCGCCAACGCCGGCACATTCCTGCTCTCCGGCCCCTGAAACAGCGACGAGACGATCGTCGTATGCCCCGCTCGGATACGTTTCGTATAGTCGCGCTCCTGCACGTCCGTGCCGATCAGCGCCATGGTCGGCTGATGGCTGGCCACGATGCTGCCCTGCTGGCTCACCGCATAAATACCTGCGAAGCCCGCCAAATTCGCCTGCAGCGATTGCAGCTTCAGCGTCAAGCTCTCCCTCGTGCGAAAAGCCGCATCGGAAGCGGAAATCGTCGCCGCCAGCGTCTCCACCGCATTTCGGTGGTACGACATGTACGCCTCCACCGCGTCGGCCAGACGGTACGTTGTTTGCCGCTGATTTTGATTCGTTTCCTGCGTAATATGCGTAATCTGAAATACCTGAAAAATACCGAGTATCAAAATCGGAATTAACGCAATGACCGCAAACGTTACCGTCAGATGCGATCGCATGGCATAATGCTTCAACCTGAAATCCCCCGTTCTCTTGCGCAGCTGGCAACGCCTATCCCTTGTATTGTAACATTCGGCCGAAAAAGAAAAAACCTGCCGAGCCCTCTAGGCTCGACAGGTTATACCCGTCAGGTCGAACTAATCGGTTGCGTGTCCTCAACGTACGCCGTTTGTCTGCCGACCGACACATACGTAAAGCCCAGCTCGCGTATCGCTTCAGGCTCGAACATGTTGCGGCCGTCGATGATCAGCGGCGTGTTTACCAGACAGCGGGCAAGCCGCCAATTCATTTGGCGAAATTCGCTCCATTCCGTGACAATCACGACGGCATCCGCTTCATAAACGGTCGCGTACGGATCCGTGCACAGATTTACACCCGGCAGCCGTGCAGCCGCCTGCTCCAGCGCCGCAGGATCGTAAGCCTGCACGACCGCTCCCCGTTCCTGAAGCGCAGGGATAATATCAAGCGCCGGCGCATCGCGCAAATCGTCCGTATTCGGCTTGAATGCAAGCCCGAGGACCGCGATGCGCTTTCCGTCGAGCGGACCAACCGCCTCCTCGATCTTCGCCACGAAGCGCTGGCGCTGCAGTTGATTCACCTCAATGACCGCGCGCAGCATTTTAAAATCGTAGTCCACGTTCTGCGCCAGCTTGAGCTGCGCCTGCGTGTCCTTCGGAAAACAGGAGCCGCCGTAGCCGATGCCGGCATTCAAAAAATGCGGGCCGATCCGCCGGTCCATCCCCATGCCTTTGGCGACGAGCGTCACATTCGCCCCGACTTTTTCACAGACATGGGCCATTTCGTTAATAAACGAAATTTTCGCAGCCAGAAACGCGTTCGAAGCGTATTTGATGAGTTCCGCACTTTCCCGATCCGTATGCAGTACTTCGGCGCCAAGCGGCGCGTGCATCGCGGCAATGCGCTCCCCGGCTTCCCGCTGCTGGGAACCAATCACAATCCGATCGGGATGGAACGTATCCTGAATCGCCGAGCCTTCGCGTAAAAATTCCGGATTCGACACGACATGAAACGCCAGATGCGGCATTGCCCGGTTACGCAGCAGGTTTTCCGCCCACTCTCCGGTACCGACCGGCACCGTACTTTTCATCACGATAATTTTGGATGACAGTGCGTAGGCGGCAATGGCATGCAGTACCGCCTTCACTTGACTCATGTCCACATCGCCGTCCGGCTGGGCAGGCGTCCCTACCGCAATCATAATAATGTCGGATTGCTGAATCGCCTTCCCCACGTCCCGTGTAAAATCAAGCCGACCCGCCTCAAGGTTAGCCGCGACCAGCGCCTGTAACCCGGGTTCGTAAATCGGAATTTCACCGCGGAGTAAACCATCGATTTTGCGGGCATCCTGATCTACACATACGACCCGATGCCCCATCTCTGCAAAGCAAGTGCCTGAAACGAGACCGACATACCCAGTGCCAATGACACTGATTCGTTCTGCAACCCTCATGCGCTAACCTCCAGTTAACTCACCGGGCTGCGCTTGCCTCATCCCCAGCTCTTCACCAAGGAAAGCAGATACGCTTTCACTTGATCCTGCAAATCAGGGCGCTGCAGTGCGAGCTCGATGGTCGCTTCAATATACCCCATTTTATCTCCAACGTCATAACGATTCGCCTGCATCAAATAGGCGGCCATCTGCTGCTGCTGATTGAGCACGCGCAGCGCGTCCGTCAGCTGAATTTCACCGCCGCGCCCCGGCTCCTGACGCTCCAGAATGCCGAAAATTTCCGGCATAATGATGTACCTCCCGATGACGGCCAAATTGGAAGGCGCCTGATCCCGATCCGGCTTTTCCACCAAATCTTCAATCAACTGATAGTTCGGAAAGCTGGCTGCCGGCGACACGATGCCGTACTTGCTCACATCTTCCCACGGCACCTCTTGAACTGCGATGACGGACGAGCTCGTCTCTTGATAGATATCCATCATCTGCTTCAATCCCGGCGGCGAGGATTGCAAAATATCGTCCCCGAGCAGGACAGCGAACGGCTCATCGCCAATAAACTTGCGCGCGCACAGGATCGCGTGGCCGAGGCCAAGCGGCTGCTTCTGTCTAATGTAATGCACATCGGCGAGGTTGGAGACGGCTTGCACGATTTCCAGCAGCTTCGTGCTGCCTTTATCCTCCAGCATCATTTCCAGTTCAACCGACTTGTCAAAATGGTCTTCGATCGCGCGCTTGTTGCGCCCCGTCACGATAATAATGTCTTCGATGCCGGATTCAATCGCTTCTTCAACGATATACTGAATGGCCGGTTTATCCACGATCGGCAGCATTTCTTTTGGCTGCGCTTTCGTTGCCGGCAAAAATCGCGTTCCGAGTCCCGCAGCGGGAATAATGGCTTTACGTATCGGCTTCATGGGCGAGCTCCCTTCTCTTGCTGTAGGATAGACGGTAAGCGGGACATATCGATGCGTCTTGCGCCGATCGCAGCATGAAAAGCTTCGCCATCACGCACGCCATGGAAGTCGGAGCCCGCCGTAACGAGCAGCCCTGCGCCTTCGGCCAGCGCCGCATACTTCGCTTCCTGCTCAGGCGTATGATCCGAGTGGTACGCTTCAATGCCGTCAAGCCCCTGCCCCATGATCGCCTCCACCAACGTATCGTTGCCATAAATGCCGGGATGCGCCAGCACGGCTTGGCCGCCAGCCTCGTGAATCCAGGTAATCGCCGTCTCCGGCGCTATGCGCGGTGGATTTGCGTAAGCAGCCGCTCCTGTCGCCAAATACCGGTCGAACGCTTCCGTCATCGTGCCGACGTAGCCTTTCTTAAGCAGCACCGCCGCAATATGCGGCCGGCCCACCGTGTCGCCTTTCCGCTTGATATGAGCCACTTCCTGCTCAACCTCGGCCATCGTAATCGCCATGCCCAGCTCCTGCAGCTTCGCAATGATCATTTGGTTGCGAACGTCGCGCGTATCGCGCAAGGAAGCAAGCCGCTCCAAGAACGCAGCGTCCGTAATGTCGACATTGTAACCGAGCACATGAATGTCCTGACCTTCCGCGACCGTTGAAATTTCAACGCCGGGAATGACTGTTACGCCCAGCTCTTTGCCTGCCGCAAGCGCCTCAAGAACGCCTGAAACCGTATCGTGATCGGTAATCGCCAGCACGCTAAGCCCGGCTTCCTTCGCCATGCGGACATTCGCCGCCGGAGACTGCAAACCGTCCGAAGCGATCGTATGCGTGTGTAAATCCCCTTCTACTTTTGCCACCCAGCTTCCCCCTCATCTTACTTGTTCATTATCATAGCAGCGTAAAACCACTTGCAGATTTATGTTAAATCTCATCCTTCCCGCTACAGATAGCGGGCCAAATCCCCCTGCCGCAGGAAGGTCATGAAGCTGACCGCCGAAATCGGCAGCAGCGTCGAACTCAAATAAATGGCGTAAAAGTTACGTTTGAACACAATATTTTCAATTTTTTTCACCTTAAACAGCCCTAACGTAACTTCATGCTTGACCGATGAACTGGATAAAATGGAAATGCCGAGCCCCGCTTCCACCGCAGACTTGATGGCGCCTGTGCTGCCAAGCTCCATCACAATGCGCATGCCCGAGTAGTCCATGCCGCACCTGACGAACTCCTCTTCCATGACGCGACGCGTGCCCGATCCCTGCTCTCGCAGGACGAACGGATATTTCAGCATTTCCTCCAGCGGCACGACCTCGAGCTCCGCCAAGGGATGCCCGGCAGGTACAATCAAGCTCAATTCGTCGCTCAGAATGGCCTCCGTATGCACATCGGGATGATGAATCGGCGCCTCCACAAGCCCGAAGTTGAGCTGATGGTTCAGCACTTCCTCCAGAATTTGCGCCGTATTCATCACTTTCATGGAGACGGAAATGTTGGGATATTCCTTGCGGAAAGGCCCGAGAAGACGCGGCAGAATATATTCGCCCATCGTAAGACTGGCGCCAAGCTGCAGCCGGCCTTCGATCATCATCGTAAATTTGGACATCGCAACGTCCGTATCACGGATCAATTCGATGCTGCTTTTCGCAAAAGGCAGCAGCGCCCGCCCCGCCTCGGACAGTTCAATTTTTTTCGTACTGCGGTGAAACAGTTTGACCCCGAAATAATCCTCAAGGGACTGCACCTGCATCGTCACGGCAGGCTGCGTCATATGCAGCGCGCTGGCCGCGTGCGAGAAACTGCCTTTTTCCGCAACGGTGTAGAAGATATGTAATTGATGAAAATTCAGTGCCATAACAGACCGCCTCTCTTTGTTACCATTATATGAAATCGGGCCCGTCCAGTCCATTCTGTACAAAAAAAGAGTATGCCTGGGGACCAGACATACTCTACGTAAGGAAACCGCGATATTATCGCTGTTTCCGGCTATTCTTGATTAAGGTCATTCTGCGGGAATGACGCAGCCACGAGTAATACGATTTCAAGTCGCGCAGCTCCATCGTTTCGGACATTTTGCCGAGGAACGTTACGATAATCATTTTATGCAGCGGATTGCCGACGAGATCCGTTTCATGCTCCAAATGGGCGAATTCCGCGACCACGACAAGGTCGTCATCAATCAAATAAACGTCTTCTTCATTCCGATAGTAAGATACAATTTGATTCGTTTTTAACTTTTCCCACAAAAAAGCGCATATGTCCTCAATGGAATTACTGTCCTTGGAAATGCGGTCCGTCCAGCGCTGTCTGGCATGATTCGTGATCACGATGTCTGCCACTTTCTTGTCGCCTAGCTGTACGAAGAACGGTTCATATGTGCTCCATCTCCCCATAATTTTATCTTTCATGATCACAACTCCTTTCCTTTGAACTAGGACATCCTACCTATGTAGGCTTGTAAGTTATAATTTACTTTATCATAACTTTTTTTTCCATGGAAGAATATATAAAATTATTAATAATTATTTGTGAGATCTGCAAAAAATGCTTATTATCTAAAAATTCAGACGAAATCGACTGCGCATTTGTTCGCTTTTTCATTTAAAAAGAAAAAGAGCTTCAAGCAGAAGCTCTCCATTTTGCAACCAAGCCTCAAAGCGTGTAGAATCTAGTTTTGTCGGGCATATCACTACTGTATTCGGTTTTAATTTCGTTCCGGTACGATTTCTCGACCTTCTTCACGTAAGGCAGCTTCATCAAGCTGCGCGTCGTTTCTTCAACCTTGCTGGCATGCATATAAAGGACGGCATAATTCATTTTTTTGGATATGTAATGAAGGGAACCGAATCGCTCCAGATTTCTGGCCGCTTTCGTATCGCTTACCCAAACGATTAATCCGCATCGTTCAATCATCATGATGGCAACCTCTTTTCACCTAATCCTAGTATGGAGTGATCTCAAGACATGAAGCTTTCCAACATCATCGTCCGCGCAACCCGCGGAAACATCACCGAAAGTATGCATCGCGTCCACTTTGCGCTCGTGAACACCGAAGGCACGCTGCTCGCCGGCGCGGGCGATCCGAAGCTGCTCACCTTCGCCCGCTCGACGGCGAAGCTTATACAAGCGCTGCCGGTCCTGGAGTCCGGCGCGGCGGAACGTTTCGGCCTGACTGAGGCCGAAATCGCCCTATGCTGCGCTTCCCATAACGGGGAAGCCGAGCATGTAAGCGCCGCCCAAAGCATCCTGGGCAAGCTGGGTCTGAATCCGCTGCACCTGCAATGCGGTGCGCACGAGCCCTACCACGCGCCAACGGCTCATGCCATGCGCGAGCGCGGCGAGAAGCCGACGACGCTGCATAACAATTGCTCGGGCAAGCATTCCGGGATGCTGGCGCTGTGCGCACAGCTCGGCGCATCGCCCGATACGTATATGGCGATCTCGCATCCGGTCCAGCAGGCGATGCTGGAAGCGGTCAGCGCGATGTCGAACGTAGCCCCGCGCGACATGGAGCTCGGTATCGACGGCTGCGGCGTTCCGGTCTTCGGCATGCCGCTCGACAAGCTCGCGTTGGCGTTCGCCCGGCTTGGAAAGCCGGAAGGGCTGCCTGCTGCCCGCCAGGCCGCTTGCCGCGGCATCGTCGCCGCGGTGCGCAAGTTCCCGGCTTATCTGGCCGGCGAAGACCGGTTCGATACGCAGCTCATTGAAACGACCGGAGGCCGCATCATCGGCAAAATGGGCGCCGAAGGCATGTTTGCCCTTACAATTCCAGATGAGGGCCTCGGGCTCAGCCTCAAAATTGAGGACGGCAACCAACGCGCCCTCTATTCGTCTGTCATGGAAGCACTGATCAGGTTGAACTTGCTAACGAGCGAGGAAGCCGCGAAGCTCGCGGACTTCCATCAACCCGTCATCCGCAATTGGCAAGGCACCGAAGTCGGACGCATCCTGCCTCAGTTCCTCGAAGGCTGAGTTTGGCGACTTTCCAAAATAAAGTACCGCTAGTTTCAGACCAATCGCCATGAGGCTCTGTCTGAACAAGTGCGCGGTAATTTCGGAAAGCGCCTTTAGCCGCAGTTGCCGCTGCAGCTTCCACCGGAGCTGCAGCCTTTGCCGGTTGGCAGCGGATTGTTGCTTGGCACTTTAATCGAATCCGACACCGCGTTCGCAATCGTCGTTGACACCGTGAAGAGGAGATCGTCCAAGCGATCTTCCGCTTCTTTATACTTACGAACCGCTTCAATCGCATGAAGCTGCGCCTGCACATCGTTCACCGCGTCAAGCGCCTCGTGATAGCTCGGATGGTAGTGACCGAACCGTTCACATTCCTCGAACAGCTCCTTCTTTTTCGCAAACACCCGTTGGAGATCCTTCACTTCCTGGCTGCCTTCAACAGCCCGCTTCCAATATAGGTAATCCGCCACTTCCGCGGAAGAATTAATCATGTCACCCATGTCATAGGCCTGCATAAGGATGGCCGACATATCCAGCGTTTCAGTTTCCATTGTCTGTAACATTCCGACAACAACATCCTTCCTCTTGAAAAGTCTATAACATGTCTATCATATCACAGATTCTCAAGAGTTTCTTCCTTTTCTCGCTGGAACGCATCGTTGATTCCTGGCAAAATCAATTTCATTTCCTGCCAATCCTCACCCGGCACGCTAATTTCCCGTTCCTGTTCCAGACCCTCTACATGCCACGCCGCTTTCTCCTCACGCAGCATCCGGGGAATAATGAACCGATCCTGCCCCTCTTTGCGCAGCTGAAGCACGCTTTTCCATTCAATCGCTTTGCGAATCATGTCTTTGCGCGTAGAAGCATGATAATTCCGGAACTCCTTGATCCAACTCGGAGGAATGTCCTGCAAATCGGGATACAGTTCCTCCTGCCGAGGAAGCGAAGGCTCCATCTCGTAGATCCGAGCGGTATCCCTGGAATAGCACAGCGGCTGAACGGGGACATCGGCGGGCAAAAGGTTCCCGGCGCCCGCCTCCGGCGTCTCCGCCCGCTTCGCGGCCTTGAAATGCGGCGCATAGCCCATCGCCTCCAAACATTTGGCAAGCGGTCCGGCGTCCGCTTTGGCAATAATAAAGGCAGCCGGCCCCACGCGGTCTGCAAGATAAGGCGCGCAGCGGCTGCTCCGCAGCAACGCTTCGGCATCCGCTTCCGACGCGCAGCGAAGCAGCGTCACGTCCTCGAGGGCGAGCTTGTTCGCCTGCTCCGCCCATTCCGTAAGCGTCCGCAGCACGCCCAGCGGCACCTCGTGACTGGCATGCGCCGCAAGCGTCTCAGCGATCTGTTCCGCCGTCTTTCCACTGGCCAATGCGCGGCGGAAGCTGCTCTTCGTCATTCGATACGAACGTACATAATCGGACTGCAAAAGGTCGGCAAACGACGCGACCTCCCATTCCGTATTGAGCCCCACGTCAGGCGGAAGCAGCAGCTCGAAATCCGGCTGCACATACATCTTGCCCGGCCCCTCCTGCGACTCGGCGGCTGCCGGCTCGTCTAGATTTAACGTCTTCCGCGGCTCAATCAGCCAGCGGAACCACAACCGCCCTTCCGTGTCCCGACTCACGTCGATGAATCGAAACGCCGTGAGCGGCTGCAGCCAAGCGGTGCCAAGCTCAGCCTCCAGCGGCTCCGCCTCGACATCGCCGCCGGCAAAAGACAGGCAAGCGCGCACTTGCGTCAGCAATTGCTCCACTTCGTACCATGCGCCACTACGCGCCCGCTCCATTAATGCGATAGCATGCTGTAGCCCAACCGGGGCTGGCGTCACCATGTCGCACCAAAGCGCGTACAGCGCCTCCTGCTGCCACTTGTAGCCGCCCTGGATCCACGCCTCAATGGATGGCTCGTGAAGGCGCAGCGCCTCATGTAAGCCGCTGATCTTGAAGAAGCCGCTGCGGGTCGCGAGATCGAGCAGCAAGGCCACGGGCTCGTCGTAGACGTCGCGAAAGGCATACGACAGCCCCGCTGCCGTTAAAATCGCAGGAGGCAGCCGCAGCGGCTCCGCCAGCTTGTGCACCTGCTTTTTATGCAGTGTACCTTTCGCACTGAGCGGCATGGTAGGCTGCTGGGCACACGCCGTCAGAAAATGCAGCATCATCTGCGCCAAGCCGCGCGGATTCGCCGCCTTAGCCTGTTCAGCCGCGTCCTGGACAAGCGCATGCCACTCCAGCTCTTCGCCCGGCGCCTCTTCCCGCCCTCCCGGAAACTTCACGACAGGGAACAGCAGCTCCTGCCAAATGGCAAACGCATCCTCAGGGAGCAGGAACAGCTGCTCGCCCCACGATTTGCGGAACGTCACAATCACACCAAGCCTGCGAAGCCCGATAAGCCCGAGCCTCATCTGCGCGCCAGACATCACCCATGCCGCCTGCTTTTCCAGCGCCTCTCCGGTAAAAGGCAAACAGCCGAACGCCGAGACGATCAGCCGAAGCGTGTGCTGCTCATCCGTCGTCAGCTGCTTGTCCAGCTCGGCCAGCAAGGGACGCTGGGTCAAGAACGGTGCCAAATCGTCATCCTCCTGGATCCAGGCCGCCCACCACGACTGTTCTTTGATCATCCGCTTAATGTCCGGCGGCATTTTCTTCTCGACCTGCTCGTACTTCATTGGCTTGTCCCTCCTGTTCCCAACTCGTAATCGTATATTCATAGCCCTGCTCAACCAGAAACAACTGACGTTTCAACGCAAAATCCTGCTCCTTCGTATCTGTGCTGACGAGCGAATAGAAGACGGCGATATTCTGCCCGTTCTTCTTCGGCCGAAGAATGCGGCCCAGCCGCTGCGCCTCCTCCTGCCGGGAGCCGAAGCTCCCCGACACCTGAATCGCGATGGCCGCGTCCGGCAAGTCCACGGCGAAATTGGCGACCTTGGACACGATGAGGAGCGGCAGCGCACCGCTCTTGAACTTCGCATACAGCGCCTCACGCCGCTCGTGATCGACGCTGCCCGAAATCATCGGCGCGCCGGTGTGGGCGGCGATCGTCTCGAGCTGATCCAAATACTGGCCGATGATCAGCGTTTGCTCATTCGGATGCCGCCGGAGCAGCCAGTCGATGACCCCCAGCTTCGCCGCGTTCTCGCCGGCGATGCGGAACTGGCTCCGCGCCCCGGACGCGCTGTAGCGATCCCGATCCAGACTGGAGAGTGGCACGCGAACCTCCCGGCAGGCGACCTTCGCCAGCCAGCCCATCGTCTCGAGCTGCTTCCATGCCATGTCATATTTCTTCGGCCCGACCAGCGAGAACACATCTTCCTCCCGGCCGTCCTCGCGCACCAGCGTCGCCGTCAAACCGAGCCGGCGCGTCGCCTGAATATCGGCCGTCGCCCGGAACACAGGCGCAGGCAGCAAATGCACCTCATCGTAGATGATGAGGCCCCATTCCCGCTCGTGAAACAGCTTCATATGCGCGAAGCTGTCCGTTTTGGAGGCGCGATGCGTCAAAATCTGATACGTTGCAATCGTAACGGGCCTAACTTCCTTTTGGGAACCGCTATATTCGCCCACTTGCTCGTCGGTCAGATTGGTTTTGCCCAGCAGCTCACGCTTCCACTGCTTCACAGACGTCACATTGGACGTCAGGATCAGTGTCGCGCACCGGCACTCCGCCATGGCCGCGATGCCGACGATCGTTTTCCCCGCGCCGCAAGGCAATACAAGCACGCCGCTTCCGCCGTTCTCCTTGCCGAACGCCGCCACAGCCTGCCGCTGATAATCCCTGAGTCGGAACGCCTCCTCGCCCGCGTGATCGTGCGATGTCAGCGAAATGTCCACGAATTCTCCGCTGCGGTACCCCGCGAGATCCTCTGCGGGATAGCCGAGCTTAATCAGCTCCATTTTCAGTAAGCCACGATGTTCCGGCGCAACGGCAATCGCCCGCTCGCCGCGGGTATCCGTCAAATAAGGGACCAGCGTCTCGCGGGCACGAATTTCTTTGAGCACGACCGTGTCCTCACTGACGAGGAACACCTCAGCCCCCACCTGCACGAGACGCAGCACGCCGTATCGCCTTGTATACTTGCGAATCAGGCTTAACACCGACGGCGGCACGCCAAACTTGCTGTGCGCCTGCAGACAGCCCGCAATTTCTTCCACATCCACGCCAGCCGCGGCGGCGTTCCATAGCGAAAGCGGCGTAATCCGGTACGTGTGCAGGTGCTCTGGGCTTTTGACCAGCTCCGCAAACCGAGAGAGCCCGCCTCGCACCTCTTCAAACCCGGGATGACCGGTCTCCGCCAGGATTGTCAAATCGCTCTGCACGATCAGTGGCTTGGCTGTGTCCATCCTCATCCGCGCACCTCCTTTTTACGCTTTAGTATGAAAGGAAAATACTTGATTTAAACATTGGGCGCGTGCTAACGTATTTTCGAGGTGAATTATGCGTAAATGGATCATCGCCGGGGGCTGTCTGCTTCTGGTCGCACTGCTTGCCTGTGCTTGCGGCGCGAAGAAGGCCAGCCAAGCCGGCAAAGAGACCGTCAAGGTGGAACGTGTCGTGGATGGCGATACGCTGGAGGTGACGCTGAACGGGAAGAAGGAGAAGATTCGCTTGATCGGCGTGGACACGCCGGAGACGAAGAAGGCCAATACGCCGGTTATGTTTTATGGCAAGGAAGCCAGCGACTTTACGACGAAACGGCTGGAGAAGCAAAGCGTGGAGCTGGAGTACGACGTGGACAAGAAAGATCAATATGACCGCGTACTCGCTTATGTATGGATTGGGGACGAGCTGTTCAACCGCACCCTGGTTCAGGAAGGCTATGCGCGCATGGCGACATTCCCTCCGAACGTCAAGTACGTGAATGATTTCAAGAAAGACCAGGAATCCGCCCGCAAGGCGAAGAAAGGCATCTGGCAAAACTACGACAAAGCGTTCGATACGGCGAAGTAGCCGGCTGCCAGCACCGCAATCAGGGCGACGCCTCCTGCGAGGAAAGAAAGTTTGGCTCTTTTTTGCGGTACTTTGGCGTACCAATGTGCCTTCCTGGCGCGCTCTTCGAGCTCCCTTACATGCTGTTCGTATTTTTTCTCTATGTCATACAAATTCCACATGGTAATTCCCCCCATCCTTTGGTTGGAATGATTTTAACACGCCTGGCGGAGGGGGAGTTATCGATAAAATTCGATAGTTTCCATCGAAAAATGTGATGATTGAAGGGGTGCTCAGCGTGGATATTTCCTTATATAAAACCCTGCTCGAAGTCGCGAAGTGGCAGAACTTTACGAAGGCCTCCGAGAAGCTCGGGTACGCCCAATCCAGTGTGACGGCCCAGATTCAGAAGCTGGAAATGGAATACGGGGTTGAAATTTTTGAGCGCTTTGATAAAAAAATGATGCCGACCCCTGCCGGGCAAATCCTGCTGCGCTATGCGGCGAAGCTGATCCGGGTGTTCGAGGAGTCGAAAATCAACGTCGCCGGACAGACGACCGGCAGCTTCACAATCGGCACGCACGAGACGACGCTCTGCTCGTATATGCTGCCGCCTTTTCTCGGCTCGTTCAAGCGGTGCTATCCGCAGATTTCCATCGCTATTACGGAGCTGCTGGAGAACGATACGTTCCGCGCGCTCAAAGCCGGCGAATGCGATCTCGGCTTCATCGTAGATCGGGTGCGTCACGATCCCGACCTTATTTTTGAAACGATCCAGGAAGAGGAATTCGTCGTTGTCGCTTCCCCGGACCATCCGCTAGCTTCACGTGACGCTATCGTGCCGCAGGATTTGAACGGCTGCGAAATTCTGATGTCCATCCCCGGCGGCAAATGCCGGAACCTGTTCGAGGACATGCTGCGCAAGTATCGGGTCAAATACAGATTGACCTACGAGATCAACAGCTTTGAAACGCTCAAGAAATGCGCCTTGCACGGCCTCGGCGTCACCTTCCTGCCTAGAACGACGGTTACGTCGGAAATACAAACAGGGCAGCTAGCGATTTTGCCGCTAGACTACCCTGATTTCAAGCTCACTGTGCAATTATGCTATCATGCCAAACGGCAATTGTCCGTTCCGATGAAAAATTTTGTGGGGCTCCTGTGCAAAACTACTCCACACGAACCGCTTTAGCCTGCGCTTGCAAGCACAGTTCCGCCGCTTTGAACGTATGCGCTTGCGTCATCGCGTTCTCCGTACGGTTAATGCAATCCAGAATTAATTGACCAAAGTAAGGAAAGCCTACTTGTCCATGGAGACTGTAGTGCTTTTCTCCTTGCTGGTTCACGAGGTACAATTGATCTCCCTGCGGATCGCGGGCAATATCGATGTATTTACGCATTTCGATATAGCCGTCGGTGCCCAGGATGATCGTACGTCCATCCCCCCATGTGCCGAGGCCGCTCGGAGTCAGCCAATCCACACGGAAGTAGTTCGTCGCGCCGTTGTCACCGACAAGCGTCGCATCGCCATAATCCTCAAGCTCCGGATAATCCTTCGCATTGTAGTTGGCCACCTTGCTGCTGACGACCGTCGCATCTTTGCAGCCTGCATAGAACAGGAACTGCTCGATTTGGTGCGAGCCGATGTCGCACAGAATACCGCCGTATTTGTCTTTCTCAAAGAACCAATCCGGGCGACTTGGCGCGTTCAAGCGGTGCGGCCCGAGGCCCATCACTTGAACAACACGGCCGATTGCGCCCTCTTCGATCAGCTGGCCGGCAAATACCGCGCTCTCCACGTGGAGACGCTCGCTGTAGTAGACCGCGTACTTGCGCCCTGTGCGCGCAACTGCTTCTTTCGCCGCTTCCAATTGCTCCAACGATGTGAAAGGCGTTTTGTCCGTGAAATAGTCTTTCCCGCTCTCCATGACGCGGATGCCAAGCGGGCCGCGCAAGGAAGGGACCGCTGCGGCAGCTACGAGCTTCACCTCAGGATCGCTCAGAATCTCTTCTTCGGAACCTGCAGCCTTCGCTTGCGGGAACTTTTGCAGGAAGGCCTCAACCTTTGCAGGATCTCGATCGTACACCCATTTAATTTCCGCGCCCGCTTCAACAAGCCCGTTGGACATGCCGTAAATATGTCCGTGGTCGAGCGACATCGCCGCGAAAGTAAACTCCCCTTTGCCTACGACAAGGTTCGGTTTGCCTTTCGGCGCATAGTTCATACCATCATTTTTTTGCATCGCTCTGATCCTCCGACAGCGCCCCTAATCAGGGAGCTCTTAAGATTTTGAAGTGCCGCTGACATCCAGCGTTTGGTAGGAATTCGCTTCTTTGCTCGATTTGGACTCTTTGATCCGCGCTTGCAGATGTTCGTAGAACAGCTCCTCGTCAATCGGCAGATCCACCCAGTTGTCCGTCCATGTGGACAGCAGCATCGCGTTGGACAGCATGAGGCCTTTAATGCCCTCTTCCCCAGGCGCAACAAGCGGCGTGCCGTGCAGAATCGCATCGACAAAGTTTTGCGTAATACCGCTGTGGCTTGTTTCCTTGCCTTCGACCGGAATCTCACATTTCCATACTTCCGGTTGGCCGAAACCGCCTTTGTACGTTTCATTGAATTCGCGCTCGGATACGCGCAGACGCCAGAACGTCAGCTTGCCGTCTTCGATCACGATTTTGCCGCGGTCGCCAGACAGCTCGAACCGGTTCGTTCCCGGTGCTTCGCCGGTTGTTGTTACGAACAGGCCTGTAGCCCCGTTTTCATACTCCACGAATGCCGTTACATCGTCTTCAACCTCGATATTGCGGTGCTTCCCGAAGTAGCAGAATGCGCGAACGCGCTTCGGCATCATGTCGATCGTCCACTGCCACAGGTCAAGCTGATGCGGATCCTGGTTGATCAGCACACCGCCGCCTTCGCCCGCCCAAGTTGCGCGCCAGCCGCCGGAATCGTAATAGCTCTGGGATCTGTACCAATTCGTGATGATCCAGTTCGTTCTGCGGATTTCGCCAAGCTCGCCGGAGGCTACGAGGTCTTTCAATTTTTTATATAAAGGATTTGTACGCTGGTTGTACATCATGCTGAAAACTTTGCCTGACGCTTTCGCCGCTTCGTTCATTTCACGAACTTGCTTCGTGTAGACGCCCGCCGGCTTCTCGCAAAGGACGTGCAGACCTGCTGCGAACGCTTTAATGGCGATCGAAGGGTGATCGTAGTGAGGCGTTGCAATCAGTACGCCGTCAATCAAACCGGATGTCAGAAACGCATCCAGATCGTCAAACAGCTTGATATCGCCGCTAAGGTTTTCTTTGGCCCATTCCAGGCGATCCGGTCTGAACTCGCAAATCGCTGTGAGCTCCGCACCTTTGACTTCGTTTTTCACCAAATAGTTGGCATGGCCCGTACCCATATTCCCCAGGCCGATAATACCAATTCTTACTTTGTCCACGGTTCGTCACCTTTTCTTTGTCAGATTGTTTCATTGAGCACGTTTTCACTTTAGCACATTTGGCGGGCGGCATCTTGTCACGAATTGACAACCTTATTGCAAACTTTGACAGTTCCCTTCCTGACCGGGCAAAAAGATGCTGACCGTCGTCCCGACGCCCACCTGACTTTCGTACCGGATAGAGCCCCGGTGTTCTTCGATAATGGTGAAGCTGACCATCATGCCGAGGCCCGTCCCTTTTTCTTTCGTCGTGTAAAAAGGTTCTCCGATGCGAGGCAGCCGGTCCTCCGGAATACCGTGCCCCTGATCCACGAAGGTCAGGCATACGCCTTCCGGGCATCGGCGAACATGAATCGTGAGGCTTCCGCCATCTTTCATCGCTTCAATCGCATTTTTGATCACATTGACAAAAACTTGCTTCAATTGATTCTGCTCGCACAGCACCAGCGGCAAATCCGGTTCGTACGTCCATTCAATCTGGACGTTCTTGAGCACCGCCTCCGTATTAAGGAGCGCGATGACATCTTCCAGAATCGTGAGCGGCGCGTACGGCAAATACTGAACTACCTGGGGCTTCGCCAATATCAGAAGCTCGCCAAGAATCAGTTCGATCCGGTTAAACTCGTCCTGCATAATCGTATAGTAGCGCTGCTTGTTGTCCTCTCCCGCATGGCACATCAGCTTGGCAAAGCCTTTCAGCGACGTCAGCGGGTTGCGGATTTCATGCGCGATCCCGGCCGCCAGCTGCCCGGCGACGTTCAGCTTTTCCGCCTTGCGGAGAAGCTCCTCCGTTTGCTTTTGCAGCGTGATGTCCTGCGAGGTTCCGAAAAATCGAACCGGCCTGCCGGCCTCGTCATAGGTCGTTCTCGCCAGCGTGTGAAAAATGCGCCGCTTCTGCCCGCCATCCAGCATAATACGGTACGAGGAATTCATCGAGCCCGTTTGAAACGCTTTCTCAATGTCTTCCTGCAACAGCTTCACATCCTGGGGATGAATGCGCTCGAAAAAGGCTTCAACCGGCAGCTGCAGCGTATCCGACTCCAAGCCGAAAATCGCAAGCAGGCTTTGCGAAGCGTACACAACGTTGTTTAGGATATCCCAATCATAATGACCTAAACCGGCGATTTCGTGCGCCATCTCCAGATTTGCTTTGCTCTTGGTCAGCTCCTCTTCAATATGTTTCCGCTCAGTCACATCCCGCCAAATCCCCAGCTTTTCACTCCGCTCGCCTTCCTCATTGACCAACCAGTTAAAATTGTTTTCGAACCACACAGCCCCGCCCTGCTTATGTAAAAACCTGCACGTCACTGTGCCCTTGCCCCTGTTCGCTTCATCAAATTCGGCCAGATAGCTGCCCTGCAGCGCGTTCAGATCTCCTTCATAACAGTAATCAAGCACATTCGTACCTATGACATCAACATCCTCGTAGCCCAGCAACCGGTCAATGGAAGGAGAGACGTAGCGAATCATGCCGTCATCCGTCGTCAGCATAATTAAATCTTGTACATGGGCTGTATACTTATAAAAAAATTCACTTTGCAGCGTAGCTTCCCGCTCAATCATCTGAATCTGCCGAATCACCACATGTATGCAATCGCTTACACAATATGCATTTACATGGACCCACATGCCCGACGGCTTTACAAACTCTTCAAATTGCACTTCTTCCTCAGTTGTTCTTACTTGCATTAAAAGGTGATACACCGCATGCCGGACTGCTTTAGGAAACTCTGTCCACACATGCTTGCCGATCAGATCGGCGGGCTTCCGGTTCAATACTTGTGCGCCAAAATCGTTCACATATTTGAAGTTCCAAGCCGCATCCAAAATGATAAATCCGATGGGAGGGCTGTCTGTTCTCGTCTTCATCAGTAAGTAGATCCCCCTTTTCTTCACGCATGTATTATGGATCCATTGGGATTTTGTGTAAAGCAGAAATTTTTGCAGCGGTAAAAGAGCGCCGTGCCATCCCCTCGAAGAGAGGCAAAATGCCTGCTGCTGAACGCACGAAAGGCATCCACCTTGTCAGGTGAATGCCTTCTTCTCAGTTGTTCGCCATATAATCAAGCGCCATGCCGATCAGCAAATTCGCCGCATTCAGCATCGAAGCTTCGTCAATATCGAATTTCGGGTGATGGTGCGGATGCACAATGCCGCGCTCCACGTTCCCGGCGCCTACGAACATGAAGCAGCCCGGTTTATGCTGCAAATAATAGGAAAAGTCCTCGCCGGCCATAATAGGAGGAGATTCATGCACGCGATCTTCGCCGAACAAAGCGGCGCCGACCTTCGTAAACCGCTGCGCTTCCTGCGCATCGTTCACAACTGTCGGATAGCCGAGCTTGTAATCCAGCTCGTACGAGGCCTGCGACATCTCGCACGTCGCGTGCGTAATGCGTTCGATACGCGCTCGGACCTCCTCGCGCAGCGCAGGGTTAAAGGTCCGCACTGTGCCGCTCAGCGCACAAGACTCCGCGATCACATTGAAGCTCGTCCCGCCGTGGATCGCGCCTACGCTCACGACGCAGGATTCAATCGGATCGACTTGGCGGCTCACGATCCCTTGCAGGTTCACAACGAGTTGGGACGCGATATAGACGCTGTCGATCGTCTGGTGCGGCAGCCCCCCGTGCCCACCCTTCCCTTGAATGCGGATCGCGAACTCGTCCGGTGCGGCCATAAACGCTCCGGGACGCGTATACACGTGACCCACAGGGAACGGTGTCCACAGATGCACGCCGTACACAGCATCTACGCCCTCCAGCGCGCCGGCTTCAATCATCGAATTGGCGCCGCCAGGGGAAATCTCTTCCGCATGCTGGAACAGGAATACGAGATTCCCCTTTATTTCCTCGCGGCGCGCGCGCGTCACTTTCGCAATAGCCAGCAGCGTCGAGGTATGCGCATCGTGGCCGCAGGCATGCATAATGCCGGCTCGCGTGGAGCCATACGCGCAGCCTGTCTTCTCATCTTGGATCGGCAGCGCATCCATGTCCGCGCGAAGGGCGACCGTCGGTCCCGCGCTTCCACCGCGCAGCAAGCCGACAACGCCGTTGCCGCCTACGCCCGTGCGCACTTCAATGCCCCAGTTGCGTAGGTGGTTCGCCACAAACTTGGCGGTTTCAACCTCCTGATAGGACAGCTCTGGATGACGATGCAAATAGCGTCTCCATTCGACCATCTCTTCATAGACAGCTTGCAAATCGGCTTCAAATATATGCATTAGGAACTCCCATCTCCTTCATGAACAACCTTTACTTACGATCAGATTCAAGTCTTTCCATCTATTCTATCAAATTCCCGCATCCGTTTCATCTCTAAAGTGCCATCAAATATTAGAATTTAAGAAACCTTAGCGACTTGCAGAACCATGTGAAACATACTATCATGAATAAAGAATGCATACGTACAAGATGGAGGCGTTAATTTTGATTATTGAAGCACCTGGCTTGAAAGGCCTGAAAAGCGATTTGGCTCACCTGGATGAAGTTACGACCAAACTTGGATTCGTACGCTGGCAGTGGGAATACACACGCGCGACTTATGATTTCAAAATGGAAGATAAAGCGAGCAAAAGCGTGTACTTCTTGCGTGTCAACACGCGCGTGGAATCCGGCAAGCTGGAGTCCCCTTATGCCGTTCTTTATGTAGAAGATACATACATCGGAAGAGAAACATTCCCTCACGGACTGGACTACAACTCCCCCATTCCTGAGAACATCCTGAAGCTTTCCAAACAAAAGCTCGATCAGCTGAGAAACGAACTGGCTGAATAGACAGGGGGGTCAGCATGAATCCACCTCGCAGAGGAACGCCGGATTTTCTGCTGCTATTTTTAACCTTCGTTTTCGTTTGTTTCGGCCTTGCCATGGTATTCAGTGCCAGCTCAATGACAAGCGCTTACCGCTGGGACGATCCCTGGCTGTTTACGAGAAAGCAGCTGTTCGCGGTCGGCATCGGTGTCGTCGGTATGTTGTTCTGCATGAATATCCATTACACCAAGATTAAAAAGCTGGTCATTCCGATTTTTGTCATGATTGTCATCGCGCTTGTTTTCGTTGTCTTCACAGGCAAAGCGAACGGTGCTAGTTCCTGGTATACGCTAGGCCGTTACGGCATTCAACCGACGGAATTTGCCAAGCTGATCGTCATTATGTACCTGGCCTCACTGATCTCCAACAAGGAAGAGAAGTTCCGCAGCTTCAAAAAAGGGCTCCTGCCCGCCCTCCTCGTCGTAGGGTTTGTCTGCGGCCTGATCATTCTGCAGCCGGATTTTGGCTCGTGCATGATTTTGCTGGCTTGTGCCGCAATTGTCATCGTAGTCGGCGGCGCGAATCTCAAGCATATTTTCTTCCTTGGCGTGACGGTCGCGGTCATTGCGGCATTTGCCCTCTGCCTGTACTTTATCTTTGGAGATGCAAGTTCCAGTTACCGGATCGGTCGGCTGACCTCCTTCATGGACCCGTTTGCTGATCCGCAGGGCGATGGTTTGCAAGTCGTGCAGTCCCTGTATGCGTTTGGCCACGGAGGCCTTACCGGCGCCGGTTTCGGACAAGGCATTCAGAAGCTTCACTATTTGCCTGAAGCGCACAACGACTTCATCTTTGCCATTATCGGCGAAGAGCTCGGTTTTATCGGCAGCGCGGTGTTCATCCTCGCCTACCTCATCTTCATTTGGCGTGGGCTGCTCATCGCGGTGCGGTGTCCGGACATGTTCGGCATGCTGACCGGTGTCGGCATTATGGTCATGTTCGCTTTTCAAGCGTTTATTAACATCGGCGGTGTGACCGGCACAATCCCGCTGACCGGGGTTACGCTTCCGTTCATTTCCGCGGGCGGCTCCTCCATGATGGTCTCGCTCATCTCCATGGGCATCATTCTTGGCATTTCGCGGGAGCAGTCGATGAAAGAAGCGCCCACGTCATCAAAAAAGACCTTGACCGCCGTAAAAGGCTAATCAAGGTCTTTTCTTATTTTACGCGAAGCGGATCTTCCGGCGTCTCTTCTTCTTTAAACGCGACGCCTTCCACTTTCACGTTGACTTCCACGACATTCAGTCCAGTCATATTTTCAACAGCTTCACGTACATTTTCTTGCAAATCTCTGCACACGTCCTGAATGCGGGAGCCGTACTTGACAATGACCCGTAAATCAATCGCCGCTTCGACTTGACCGACCTCGACCGAAACGCCGCGCTGTACGTTCTTACCGCTGAGACGCTTAGCGAGACCTTCCGAGATGCCCCCTGACATGCCGGCTATGCCTGGAGTTTCCAGAGCAGCCAGCCCTGCAATAGTCGATACTACGTCATCTGAAATACGAATTAAACCGGTTTGATTGTCTTCGGACATACGGATCACTCCCTAAACTTGGTATAAATCTATTGTAATGAGATCATGAGCCGAAAGCAAGAACTGCCTTTTTGCCCTCAGTGAATTTACATTCCTAAGCAAAGTAGGTATAGTAGAAGACAGTTAAATCATTCCAATTGCAGAGAGTTACGAATCAGGATTCGGAGGGTTATCGGTGAAAGGGAAACTGTTTTATGCAGGCCTGCTCGTCTTCTTCATTTTCGCAGGGATCGCTCATTATGCGCATATGAACACGACGCTGCAATTCATCATCGCGTGTATCGCGATCATTTTCGTAGCCGGCTTTCTGGGCAAAGCGACGGAAAGCGTGGCGCACTATGCCGGCGAGCGGATGGGCGGCTTTCTCAATGCCACCTTCGGCAACGCAGCCGAGCTCATCATTGCGTTCTTCCTTGTGAAGGATGGACTCTACGACGTTGTCAAAGCCAGCTTGACCGGTGCCATCATCGGGAACCTGCTGCTAGTGCTTGGCCTCAGTATTTTCACCGGGGGCCTCAAATTTAAAGAACAGAAGTTCAACGTCAATCTGGCCTCGCACAACTCGTCGCTGATGATTCTGGCTGTCGTCGCGCTGTTCATTCCAGCGATTTTCACCGGCGGGTTGACGACGAAAGAAACGTCAAACATGAGCATGATCGTCGCCATTCTGCTCATCGCTGCTTATCTGCTCTGGCTGTTCTTCTCCATGGTGACGCATAAGAGCCTGCTCTCCGACGAAGCGATCGAACACGGAGAAGCCGCCTGGTCCAAAGGCATGTCTATCCTGTTTCTCTTCGTTGCCACCGTTATGGTCGCCTTCACGAGCGAATGGCTGGTCGGCACGCTGGAAGAAGTCACCCATAAGTTCGGTTTGTCCGAACTGTTCGTCGGGGCGTTCCTCATCGCCATTATTGGCAATGCGGCGGAGCACAGCGCAGCGGTCATGATGGCGCTCAAGAACAAAATGGGCGCAGCCGTCGAAATCGCCATCGGCAGTTCGCTCCAGATCGCGCTGTTCGTCGCGCCAGTGCTTATTCTGCTCAGCTTTTTCGTCAGCGGCACACCGATGAACATCGTCTTCTCGACCTATGAGATTGCGGCGATCGGCGTGGCCGTTTTCATCACCAAATCAATTACGCAGGACGGCTCTACCAACTGGTACGAAGGCATGCTCCTGCTGATCGTCTACATCATCTTAGGCGTTGTGTTCTTCCTCGTCTAGACAAAAAAAAGTAACCCGCTACGGGTTACTTTTTTTGTTCAACGCTTCATACAGCTGAGCAAGATTGCGCTCCAGCTTGCTGAGAATTTGCTTGCCAGGGGCTTCAGAAATCAGCCCGGCGCGAATCGCAAAATCAATTTCTCGCGAAAGTCCGTACATCTGCGTATCTAAAACCTCTTCGTATAATGGACATTGACGTGTTGTCAAATTCCCCATCTGCACTTCGATCAGCTTTTCGATTTTATCTGCATCTTCTTGGAGAAGATTTAGCGCCTTTTGATTCATGTCGAGCAATAGATCAGATGAAGACATTCCAACTTCCCCCTATACGTATAGTCATCCGTCCTTATATGATCTATATTAAGCGAAATTGACGCAATATACAAGAGAAGGTACCCTCAGAGATTCTGAGAATACCTTCTTTTTTCACAAAGCCTATTCTTCAACAACGTTAATTTCAAGGTTGTGCTTTGCAAAAACTTCCGCCATTGCGGCTTTCGCTTCGTCTGCATCCGGTCCGTGCACGTGCAAGTCATATTTGCTGGAGCTGATCAATGTAGTGAACAGGCCCAGAATACTCTTAACATCAATATACTTATTGTCGTATTGAAGTACGATGGACGATCTGAATTTATTCGCTGTTTGTGAAATCTCTACGATTGCTGCATTGTTAGCACTTGGCATAGGAAACTCCTCCATTTACTCACTAAGAATGAATTGTTCGGCTTGCTCTCTCTATGATAGCGTGGAAAAGCATGGGAAGCAACTATAAAATTTCCTGCATTCTCCTGTATGAAAGCCTTTACTTCGTTTTCGGTGCAAGCGCTCTCTTCGCACTGTTCCCAATGACCAGCAGCACCACCAGAATTCCTAGTAAAAGCAGCAATCTTCCTTTGAATTCTTTAAAATGAAACAGATCGTGCGCAATCATCGATTCCAACAAAATCATCGGAAGCTTGCCGATCACTGTCGCCCACAGAAAATGGCTGAACTTCATGCGTGTAAGGCCTGCCGAAAAGTTAATAGCGGAGGACGGCAGAATCGGGATTAAACGGCCGATGAGCACATAGATAAAGCCTTGCCGCTCCATCCGTTTGCTGAACTGCGTGACGAGCGGAAAACGCTCCAGTTTTCTCTCCACCCAAGCATGTCCATAATACCGCGCAAAATAAAACGAGGCCACGGCTCCCAGAACCGACATCACATAATTCACGAGAAATCCTGTTTTGATGCCAAAGATGGCAACATTCGTGCCTGCGACGACAACAAACGGAATAAAAGGAAAGAAGGTTTGAAAAAAAATCAATAACATCCCGATAATTTTACCCGGCCATCCAATTTCCCTCAAATGTCCGGCTAGCTGACGCATATTACTGTGAGCCAGCTTCGTCCCCAGATGAGTGAAAAAGAAAAAGTAAATCAGCCCAACCGCCACAATCGTGACGATGAGAATCAATCCTGTACGCTTTTTATTAGCTGCCGACAAAATTCGACCAACCTCCCCTTGACCCAATCATTGTAACATGTTGCGAGACGTTCAGGAAGAGGCTTCTTCTTCGCTTTCCCCTTGTATGCAGGATGTTCAAAAAAAGAAAATGCACCTGCCGCTCGGGCAGGCACATCGTTATATTCAGCCGATTTGGATTTGGTTGCGCCCATTGTTCTTCGCTTGATATAGCGCCATATCCGCCCTGTAGAAAAGCGACTCGACGCTGATTTTCTCCTCGTCCCAGTTCCAGTCCGATACGCCGCAGGAAACCGTCACTTGCGGCTGCGTCTCCTGCAGCACTCTCGTCCGGATCCGTTCGGCAATCCGCACGGTCTGATCCTTCGTCACCTGCGGCAAGTAGATCGCCAGCTCCTCCCCACCCCATCTCGCAGCAATATCACTGTCGCGGATGCTGGATTTGATGATCTGGCTCACCTGAATCAAAATTTTATCGCCGACCTGATGCCCGTACGTATCGTTGACCCGTTTGAAGTTGTCAATATCGACAACAATCAGCGAACCGCAAAAATCTTTCTTCTGCATGGCGTTCGCTTGCTCGTCGAGGTAATGCCGCGCATACAGACCCGTCAGATTGTCGGTAACGACCATACGCTTGACTTCCGCGTGCAAGGATGCGTTCGACATCGCAAGACCGATATGGCTGGACAGCACCTGCAGGAGCTTGTAATTGTCGTAGGAGAAGAAATTCGGCTCGTGATGCACAATGAGGATAACCCCTTCGACTTGACCGTTCACAATGATCGGCGACCCGATCAACGAACGCGCTTTCGTACGCATCATTAGGCTCGATTCAATTTTATTATTTGTCCAGTAGTCGGAAATAATCACAGGTTCCCTGGAAGAATAAATCAGCCCGGAGAAACCGTGATCCAGCGTAAAAGTCTCATGGAACATGGCAGGCAAATTCGTTGCCTGAACGACAAGGCGCTCGCTGTCCTTGACTCTCTGAAGGAGGCAGCTGTAATCGGCTCCAAAGATGCTTAAAATTTCACTGGAAGCCGCATTAAAAATTTCATTCAAGCGCAAGCTTTGATTTAACTGCTTCGTAATCTCGTTAATCAGCCGCAGCTCGTTGATCATCAAATTCGACTGCTCGTACAGCTTCGCATTCTCGAAGGCCGTACCCGCGGAATCCGCCAGCTGAGACAGGAACTGCACATCGGAAGGCAGGATCTCATTTCCATCGGATTCCATATAAAGAATACCATAGACCCCTTGCTTGCCGTTCAGCGGCGCCGCGATATGGCCTGTCGCATCATCGACGATCACGCGGCCTTCCATGAAAGCGCGTGTGCGAATATCCGATTCCGACCGTTGAAAATGAAGCGGCTTCACCGCCAAGTTCGTCGAGTCGTTGTCTTGGGACAACAAAATATCCACACGCTTTTTCGGATAAACGCGGTTCATACAATCCGTCACTTCCGTTAAGACGGAATGAACGTCGATTTGAGCATGCAGCTTTTTCGAAGCTTCGAATAAAATATCGCGCTTTTTCGATTCGGCCTCCCGCTCTTTGTAGCGCAAATTTAAATCTTTATATTTACTTCGTTCCACCGCAGCGAGCATACAGCTATGAAACGAGCTAGTAAGCTGGTAAAAGAAATGCACAAGTTCATCCATTCCAGAAAAAGATTGGGAAAATAGTCCCAAACAACAAATAAAGTTGCCTTCTGCATCGTAAACAGGGACCGCCGCTCCCATCAAGCCATTCAGCGTATTGTCCGGGTAATTTCCTGCAGCAATGGCGTGAAGACCTGGAGAAGCCGTGCAGCGGGCAATCGGATTATCCCCTCTCTCAGATGCCTTCCAGCTTGTTCCTGGAAACAGCATTGGCTCCAGAAAAGGAAGACCCAACGAACAGGAAGCAACTACGTTCAATTGACCGTCGGTGCATAACAACGCGGTTTGTTCGGGAAGCATCGTGGTTTCGAACAGCAATTTCCACTGGCCGACCGCTCCCGCCAGTACGACGTTCCAACGAGATTCCTCGCAGGAGCAGTTGCGAGAAAGAGTTAAGCCTTGCCGGAGAAACACTTCAAAGTGTTCCGCGCGACCTTGTATCATTAGACTGCGAAGTGGCTCACTCATAAGGTTCTCCTCTCTACACAACTATAGTCCTATTTACTGCTTCTATCATACTATTTTTCACATGCCGTTGTACACGATATTTTCAAGCGAATTTCAAGCTTAACTACTTGACACTGCTTCTGCTTTTTAATAAAATAAGAAGTCGAGTACCACCATGATTTCGGTGAATGCCATTTGTGATCACCCTCACTGCTTTTGCTCCTGCCAAGACAGCGGCTGAACTACTCTTGACAGGGAATCCTATCTATCGATTCGCAAGCAAAATCAGGCACTTGACTTCACCCTGACATCTAGATGCCAGTACAAAAACCAATTGTCAAGAGAAGGAGTTTTTCCTAAATGTCACGTTATACAGGCCCTAAATTTAAACTTAGCCGTCGCGTAGGTATTTCCTTGAGCGGCAACGGAAAAGACTTGAAACGCCCATTCCCTCCAGGTCAACACGGCCCAGGACAACGTAAAAAAGTGAGCGGCTACGGCGTTCAATTAAATGAAAAACAAAAGCTGCGTCACATGTACGGTTTGAACGAAAAACAATTCCGCAACCTGTTCGACAAAGCTTCCAAACTTAAAGGTATCGCTGGTGAGAACTTCATGATCTTGCTCGAGAGCCGTTTGGACAACCTCGTTTACCGTCTTGGTCTTGCTAACTCCCGTGCTGGTGCGCGCCAACTGGTTGCTCACGGTCACATAACAGTTAACGGCAAAAAAGTGGACATCGCTTCTTACATCGTTTCCACTGGCGACGTGATCTCCTTGCGTGAAAGAAGCAGAGGTCTTTCCTCCGTGAAAGAAGCGATTGCTAACCGCGTTCACGTGCCTGCTTACCTGGAATTCAACGAAGCTGCTGTTGAAGGCAAATACGTTCGTCTTCCTGAGCGCGCTGAGCTTCCTCAAGAAATTGACGAAAAACAAATCGTCGAGTTCTACAGCCGTTAATAAAATCAACCCCTTAGGGACTTTCCTAAGGGGTTTGTTTTTTGTTTGGACGCAAAAAAGAACTGGGAAGTCCAAGTCCCAGTTCTTTTTTTAATCCTTGTTGCACGTTTACGCAAATTGCACAAGGAAGTAATTCTTTTTACCGCGGCGAATGACCAGGTACGCATCCCCGATGCGGCCAAGCTCGCCCGCGTTGGCCTCCAGGCTCGTCACCTTCGCACCGTTCACCGTAACGGCCCCGCTTTCAATGTCCGTACGTGCTTGACGCTTCGAAGGCGCAGCACCCACCGCAACAAGCAAATCGATCAGCAAGACATCGTCGCTTTCCAGCGTCGTGGAAGGTACGTCCTTGAACGCTTCCTCAACTTCAGGGCGGGACAGCTCACCGATATTGCCGCTAAACAGCGCAGCCGTGATGTTCATTGCGCTCTCCAGCGCTTCCGAGCCGTGTACCAGCTTCGTGACTTCTGCAGCCAACACTTTTTGCGCTTCGCGTTTCTCAGGCTGTGTGAGCACTTCCTGTTCCAATCGATCAATTTCTTCGAGGGACAGGAACGTGAAGTATTTCAGGAAACGAACAACATCGTTATCTGCTGTGCCGAGCCAGAACTGGTAGAACTGGTACGGCGATGTTTTGGTACCGTCCAGCCAGATCGCGCCGCTTTCGCTCTTCCCAAACTTCGTACCGTCACTCTTCGTCACCAGCTTGAGCGTAGCGCCGAACGCGCGGAAATCTCCCGTTTTGCCGATCAGCTCAAGGCCAGCCGTAATATTGCCCCATTGGTCGCTTCCGCCGATTTGCAGCGAGCAGTTTTTCAGCTCGGTCAATTTCAGGAAGTCATACCCTTGAAGAATCATGTAGCTGAACTCTGTAAACGAAATGCCGCTTCCAATCCGGGAGTCGACGGAATCCTTCGCCAGCATGTAGTTGACGGTAAAGTTTTTACCTACATCGCGCAAAAACTCAATGATATTGATCGAGCCTAACCAGTCGTAGTTATTGACGAGCTGCGCAGGATTCTCAATCTCTGTTGAAAAATCGAGAAACTGCGAAAGTTGGTTTTTAATTTTTTGCGACCATTCTTGGACAATCTCCGGCCCATTCAGCGTGCGTTCATTCGCTTTACCGCTTGGATCACCGATCAGCCCCGTTCCCCCGCCAACAAGCGCTAAAGGAATGTGCCCGGCCAATTGGAAACGGCGCAGCGTCAAGATCATAAGCAAGTTGCCGATATGCAAGCTGTCCGCCGTCGGATCGAAGCCGCAGTACAAAACAACGCGTTCCTCTTTTAACTTTTTGTCCAAGCCTTCCCGGTCTGTGACTTGATTCAGCAAACCGCGCAATTCCAGATCCTTTAGTACATCCATCTGCAGCCTCTCCTTTTTCTAAAAAAATAAAAAAAGCCTTCTTATCCACAAAGGGACGAGAAGACTTAGCTCGCGGTACCACCCTAATTAAAACAACTGCTTACGAAGGCTATGTTATGCACTCGTATAGGCAAAGCTGTTTTCACTCGACAACCGGTAACGGGGTTTAATCGGCCCATGCTACTGATGCTCGGCGAATCCGGCACGTTCCCACTGGCTGCTCGAGACCGTAATTCACTAACCTGCAGGTACCGGTTCGCACCATCCACCGGCTCTCTGGAAGCATCCGCAAGCTACCTACTGCTGATCTGTCCTCGCATTTGTAAAAGTTATAACATACCCGCCGCAGGTTGTCAAACACCAATCACCCTATTCCTTCGCCGTTCTTTAACGCAAAAATTGGGCAACTGTGGTATACTAGTAACGTTCATGTAAGGAGGAAATTGGAACTTATGCGTAATTTTTTCGCCAAATTGAATCGCCCATGGGTACGAACGACGTTGAAAGTTACCGGGATTACCTTAAAATGGGCCATCATTTTCGCCTTCTTGGCCGGCTTGCTTGGCGGCTTCGCTGCTTTCGGCTATGTCAGCGCGCTCGTCAAAAACGATCCGGTTCGCAGTGAAGAGGCGATTCGCCAACAAATGCAAGACAATGCCATCACTGGCTTCGCGTACTTCAACGATGACACCGTCATCGGCCAGCTCCGGACGGAAGAAGACCGCCGGATGGCGCAGCTCAGCGACATTCCACAGATTTTGCTAGATGCTGTCCTCTCCATCGAGGATACTGATTTTTACAGCCATCGAGGCATTGATTTCCGCGGATTGTACCGTGCTGTCACGCAAAAGCTGCTGAACGAGGACGTTCAGACCGGCGGCAGTACGATTACACAGCAGCTGGCCCGCCGCGTCTTCCTAACCTTGGATAAGGACGACGGACGGAAAGCCCGTGAGCTGCTTCTCGCCCTCCGCATGGAGCGGATCATGTCCAAGGATGAGATTTTGCTAGCCTATCTGAACAAAATTCCTTACGGCAACGGATCCACCGGGTACAACTTGTACGGGATCAAGGCCGCAGCCAAAGGGCTGTTCAACATCGACGATTTGAACAAGCTGAACATCGCACAAGCCGCCTATTTGGCCGGCCTGCCGCAATCGCCCTCGCAATACTCGGCGTTCACCAGCAAACCGTCGTTCGATGAGGACGGCTTCAAGAAAGCCATCACGCGGCAGCAGCTCGTTCTTAAACGGATGCTGGAAGAGAGCAAAATTACGAATGAACAGTACCAGGATGCGTTGAAGTTCGATATCAAATCGTCGATGCCGCAACCTTCGCAAAAGGCTTACACGACGTACCCGTACTTAATGATTGAGACGGAACAGGAAGCGGCCAAAATCTTGCTGAAAGTGCAGCAGCCAAATCTCGACCCCGTCAAAAATCAAGCGGCTTACAATGAAGCGCTCAAAAACGTCCACGCGCAAATGCTGCGCGGCGGCTATCAGATTTACACGACGATCGACAAAACGATTTACGACTCGATGCAGGAGATTGCCAGCAACGAGAAAAACTACGCTCCGACCGACGAGAAAAAAGGTCCTGAGCAAGTCGGCGCAATCATGATCGACTCAAAAACCGGCGCGATTAAAGGAATGATAGAGGGCCGCGACTTTTTTGAAGAGCAGCTCAATCATGCCACACAGGCTTACAGACAGCCGGGGTCCACCATGAAGCCGATTGCCGCTTACATACCGGCGCTGGAAAAAGGTGTTTTACAGCCGGCCAGCATTCTGGACGATATCCCGCTCATTCTGAAAGACGGTGAAAAAGGCTTCCATCTTCCAGAAAACTGGGATCATAAGTTCCACGGTCTGATGACAGCGAGAAAAGCTTTGAACCAATCGTACAACATTCCGGCCATCGACGTGTTTCTGAATAAGGTTGGCATCGATAATGCTTGGGACTTCGCGAAGAAACTAGGCATCACATCCATCACCAAGGATGACTATTATGCGCAAACGGGCGTAATTGGAGGGCTCAGCAAAGGAACTTCTGTGAAAGAGCTCACCGGCGCCTACGCGTCGATCCCGAACAAAGGAACCTTCAATGAGACGTTCATGATTCGCGAGATCAAGGATTCGAATGGCAAAGTGATTTATCAGCATGAGCTGAAACCGGAGCAGGTGTACTCGCCGCAAACCGCTTATCTGATTACGGATATGATGAAAACGGTCATCTCCCAAGGTACAGCGACAGATTTGATGAAGAAATACAAATCGTACGGCAAGATCGAGATTTCGGGGAAAACAGGCTCGACACAGGACGACGCGGACGCCTGGTTCATGGGCTTCACGCCGGATATTACGGTCGGTGTCTGGATTGGCTACGATCAGCCAGTCAACAAGCTGTCCTCCAAAACACTGCAAACGTATCACGCCAAAGACGTTTGGGCTTTGATTATGAACAAAACGATTGAACAAAAGCCGGAGTTATTCCCGAACAAAACGTTCGCGAAACCGGACGGCATCGTATCCGCAACCGTGTCCAGCTTGTCGGGCATGCTGCCTAGCGAGCTCACGACGGCTTCGAATCTGCAAGTCACGGATATTTTCAACAAGAAATATTTACCGACCGAGACGGATAACGTTATGGTCAAAATGAAGGTTAGCTCCTTCGGCGGACTGAACTATATTGCGCAAGAATCTACGCCAGCCGATTTCGTTCAGGAGAAAACCGTTATCAAACGGCAAAAATCCATTACCCAACTGCTCAAGGAAATCGAAGCTGCCATGAGCAAGCTGCCAGAGAAAAATAGAAAGCCGCTAGACTTCTACAAACCGGAAGATTACGATGTCGATGCACCATCGGAAACCGATCCGCGTGTCGATGACGGCAAGGCGCCGCAGCCTCCTGCGAACGTCACGGCGGTCAAATCGGGCGATAGCGCCTCGATTACGTTCCAACCTGGTGCAGAAGCAGATCTTGTCGGTTATCGCATCTACCGTTCTGACAACCATGGCAAATTCCAGCTGCTTGGCGGCAAGGTCGTCATGGCCGGAGGGGAAGCGAAATTTACCGATCAACCGCCTGCAGGCGGCGTGGCCGGCTATTATGTAACGGCAGTGGATGTGGCCGGTAAGGAATCCACCCCGAGCCGAGCCGCATATACGGATGGCAGCACGCTCGATTCCCTCTTCGTCCCGGGTCTGGAAGGCAGCGGGCTCGGACCTAACGGCGCCGGCCCTTCCCCGACACCGGGGACACCAGGGCAGGAGAACGGCAGCGGTAATACCGACGCGAACGGTGACAGCACAAATAGCAACAAGCCGAACGCGAAAGACGTCCCTACCGCCCCTACCGGCCTGAAAACGAAAACGGACGGTCCGTCGCTGGTCATCTCTTGGAAAGCGAATGCGGCGAAGGATAAAGTGAAGCATTACAACGTGTACTACAGCGACAAGGAAAAAGGAACCTATACGAAGCTTGGCGCCGTAGACAGCGGGACGGAATTCCGTTATTATGCGGCCGTATACAACGGCTACTACAAAGTAACCGCCGTGAACGATGCGGGAGAGTCTAAATTCTCCGCAGTCATTGCGTATAATCAATAACACGAACCAAAAAGGGCTGCTCCTCAAGGCGAATGACGCCGCGGGGAGCAGCCCTTTTTTTGTATAAAAACAGCCTCCCCTACACCTCATACAAGGTGTAGAGAAGGCTATTTAGCCATTTGCCTAGTCTTCGATCGTTGACAAGTCGCCAGTCGGCAAATTCAGTTCCCACGCTTTGAGAACGCGGCGCATGATTTTACCGCTGCGTGTTTTCGGCAGCTTATCTTTGAATTCAATTTCACGAGGCGCCGCGTGTGCGGATAAGCCCTCTTTCACAAACTTCGCGATGTCCGCTTTCAGCTCGTCAGACGGCGTAAAGCCTTCGCGCAGCGCGATGAACGCTTTGATAATTTCGCCGCGCATTGGATCCGGCTTACCGATAACCCCGGCTTCAGCAACTGCTGGATGCTCGACCAGCTTGCTTTCGACTTCGAACGGACCTACGCGTTCGCCGGCCGTGTTGATAACGTCATCGACGCGTCCTTGGAACCAGAAGTAGCCGTCTTCATCCATGTAAGCGGAGTCGCCGGATACGTACCAACCCGCCAAGCGGAAGTACTCTTCGTATTTCGCAGGGTTGTTCCAGATCTTGCGCATCATGGACGGCCAAGGCGTTTTGATAGCCAGGTTGCCCATGCGGTTCGGAGGCAGTACGTTGCCTGCATCGTCGATGATCGCCGCTTCCACCCCTGGGATCGGACGGCCCATCGAGCCTGGCTTGATCGCCATGGACGGATAGTTACAAATTAACTGGCCGCCTGTTTCCGTCATCCACCAAGTATCATGAATGCGTTGGTTGTATACTTTCATGCCCCAACGCACGACTTCCGGATTAAGCGGTTCGCCGACGCTCAGCACGTGACGCAGCGCGGACAAGTCATAAGCCGCAGACACGTCGTCGCCTGCTCCCATCAGCATACGGAACGCGGTAGGCGCACTGTACCAGACGGTAACTTTGTAACGTTGCAGCGTGTTGTACCAATCCTGCGGAGAGAAACGTCCGCCGCGGATGACGTTCGTAACACCGTTCAGCCACGGTGCGAAAATCCCGTAAGATGTACCCGTTACCCAACCCGGGTCGGCCGTACACCAGTAGATGTCGTCCTCTTTGAGATCGAGTACGATTTTGCCTGTATAGTAGTGCTGCAGCATCGCGTTCTGAACATGGAACACGCCTTTCGGCTTACCGGTGGAGCCCGATGTGTAGTGAATGATCAAGCCGTCCTCGCGGCCCAGCCATTCGATATCCAGTTCTGTCGATGCATTCGCCATTTCTTTATGAAAATCAACATGCCCCTCACCCAACTCAAGATTCTCGCCAACGAGAATAACGTGTTTCAAGTACGGCAGCTCGCTTTGTGGAACACGGGAAAGCTGGCTAGGCGTTGTAATGATCGCTACCGCTTCGCTGTCCGCCAGACGGTCCTTAACCGCCGTTTCCATGAACGCTTCGAACAACGGACCTACCACAGCGCCGACTTTGAGGCAGCCCAGAAGTGAATAGTACAATTCCGGCGTGCGCGGCATGAAAATGAAAACGCGTTCACCTTTACCAATTCCCAAACCGCGGAGCACGTTGCCGAATTGATTGGACTTGTCCCGCATTTGTCCGAATGTGATAGCCTCGTCTCTTGTCGCGTCACTGTAATAGAGCGCAATTTTGTCTTTCTTGCCGCCTTCCGCATGACGGTCAATCGCTTCATAAGCCATGTTCACTTTGCCTGTTTCATACCAGGAAAAGTTTTTCTCGATGTCTTTCCAATCAAAATTGGCATGAGTTTGTTCATAATTGTCCATATTCGGATTCGAAGATACCGCTTGAATGATTTCCTCTTTCATACCTTCCATAAATACAAACCCTCCTCACGAGATAAAACCGCTTTCATTTTAGTGAAGAATTCGCGCAAAATGTGAGCGATTTTTGACACATTCTATTATAACACAAGAAGAAATATTCGCCTACGGGTAAGTTTAGCTATGATTTCCAAGGGAAGTTTGGTATATAAGTAGTAGGACCGATTGGTAAAGGAAATTTGCTTATTATGCTGTTTTTTAAAAGGAGAGCCAAGATTATGGAGCATATCAAAATTTATCACGCACACCGCTTACTTGCAGCTCCCCATCATCCAGAAATCATCATTGAAGGCCCGGTTGCCCCAGGGCATCTCCGCGAGCTCACCATGCATCCCAAGCTAGACGCCTTTCGCAGGCCGAAAGAGCAGCTTGAGGCGCTGATCGAAATTGCCGAGCTGCCGGAAGGCCGCATTATATTAGCCAGAGACGGTTCCACGATTGTCGGCTACGTCACCTTTCACTATCCGGACGAGATTGAGCGTTGGTCGCAAGGCAACATGCCCGATCTCATCGAACTTGGCGCGATTGAAGTGGCCGACGATTACCGCTCTCTTGGGCTTGGCAAGAAATTGATCAAGCTCGCTTTTGAAGAAGATCAAATGGAAAACGTGATTACGTTTACGACGGAATATTATTGGCACTGGGATCTTGAGAACAGCAAGCTCTCCGTGTGGGAATACCGGCAGATGATGGAAAAGCTCATGAAGAGCGTCGACATGGTCTGGTTTGCGACCGATGACCCGGAAATCTGCTCACACCCGGCCAACTGCCTTATGGTGAGAATCGGCAAAAATGTCCCTCTCGCCTCTGTCGAGCAGTTTGACCGCGTTCGCTTTCAACAGCGCTTCATGTATTAGCCGCTTCACATGACAAGCAGTCCATTCGGGGGAATATGGAACATGACGAATCATAAGCAGCCCGTCTTTATCTATGACGAACGGGAAACCCAATACAAGTTCAATGACGACCATCCATTTAACCAGCTTCGACTGACGATGACCGTCGATTTGCTGCGACAAGCAGGCGCGCTGCCGGACAGCGCGATCGTCACCGCACAAGCGGCAACGGAGCAGGACCTGCTGCGTGTACACACGCCCGCCTATATCGAGGCGGTCAAAGCGCTGAGCAGCCCGCACCCGGAGGAGCGCTGGATCAAAGAAGCCGGCCGCTTCGGGCTGGATACGGACGATACGCCGTATTTTCCGGGCATGCATGAGATTACCGCGAATGTGGTCGGCGGCTCGATGCATGCCGTCGACCTCGTGATGAGCGGCGAGGCGCCGCATGCCCTTCACTTAGGCGGCGGGCTGCACCATGCGATGCAGAGCAAGGGCGCGGGCTTCTGTGTCTACAACGACGCCTCCGCCGCCATCGCCTACGCCAAGGAGAAGTACGGCGCCAAGGTGCTCTACATCGACACGGACGTGCATCACGGCGATGGCGTGCAGTGGAGCTTTTACACCGACCCGCAGGTGGCGACGCTGTCGATTCACGAGACCGGGAAATACTTATTCCCGGGCACCGGGGCCGTGAACGAACGCGGCGAAGGCGAAGCGTTCGGCACGAAGGTGAACGTCCCGGTGGAGCCGTACACCGAGGACGAATCGTGGCTGGAGTGTTTCAGCGAGGTACTCGGCGAGCTGATCGCCCGCTTCCAGCCGGATTTGATCATTTCCCAGCATGGGTGCGACGCCCATGCGTTCGACCCGCTCGCGCACGTGCATTGCTCCATGCACGTGTACAAAGCCATGCCCGAGCTTATCCATCGCCTTGCGCACCAGTGGTGCGCAGGGCGGTGGGTCGCGCTCGGGGGCGGCGGGTACGACATCTGGCGCGTCGTACCGCGGGCTTGGAGCCTGCTCTGGCTCGTGATGAGCGAGCAGGCGCTGCTGGGTCAGCTGGAAGCGGAGCCCCAGCTGAGGCTGCCCCAGGCGTGGCTGGACGCCTGGCAGGGCAAAAGCCCGGTCCAGCTGGTGGACACCTGGCTGGACCCGGTGGACGCCTGGTCGCCGATTCCCCGGCGACAGGCGATTGCCGAGAAGAACCGGCAAACGAAAGAGATCGCGATGATGTACTTGAAATGAGATCAGCCAAAGGTTGAGCTGCAACCGGAGCGAGACTTCGGCCAGAGGGTTCGTTTAAGACGTTTGCAGTACGCAGCCTAACCACCTCCATAGGGAACGTCGATAAGCTATTTAAGCAAAACTAGCTGATTTTGTACTTCAAAGGGAGTGGAAAGGTCCTTATTTGTACCGTTTCACCCTTTTGGGAGAGGTGAACGCCCGAATAGCGCCTCCTCGCTCCGCCTGTTGGTACAAATCGAGGAAAATCCGCAAGATAGAGTCGTCTCGTTCCTCTTCGGTCATAAAGCAGCAACCATCCTGATGAAGAAAGCTCAAAACCTCCGCCGGTCAGCAACGGGGTTTTGAGCTTTTTCTTCTGCCTACGCAGGATTCCCATAGTGATTCCCTAAACTATGCGCAATTCATCGCGACAATTCGGCGAGATCTTGTATTTAGTACAGTAATTCCCAGATAAATCAGCAGATTTCGCGAACAGTCCTGTATTTCATACAGGTAAATCATTGCTACCAGCGTCATATTCGAGGAAAAAGCGCCGGACAGCGAAATTTTAATGTAGGTTTTACAGGTCTTTCACCATTTTGGACCGTTTCCAGGGAATTTACTGCATATCTTGCAGGAAAAGGGCCCTTAGGGGCGAAAGGGCTGGAAGAGTCCGGAAAGATCCGGATGAGTCCAGGAGGGTCAGGAGATAGCTCCGAAAAGACCCAGCAAAAACCAAAAAGCCGCCCGGCAAACTTCCGCCGGACGGCACCTAATTACGCCAAATGCTTCACAATATCCTCGACCATTTTATACGAATTCTCAGAAGCTTGCACCGTAAACTCCGCAAAATTCACGTGCGCCGAGCCATCGGCTTTGTCGGACATGGAGCGTAGCACGACGTACGGAATCGCGTTCATCGAGCACACTTGCGCAACGGCGGCGCCTTCCATTTCCACACAAACGCCTTCAAGCTCTTGATGCAGGCCAGCCACGATTTCACGGCTTGCGATGAACTGGTCGCCGGAGAGCACTCTCCCCTTTTTCACGCGGCCCGGGAATAAGCGAGCGCCGGACGCCTCCGCCAACTCCACAAGCTGCGAATCCGCTTGAAAGACGGATGTCCCTTCATACGGGATGATGCCGCGCGCAAAACCGAGCGCCGTCACGTCCATATCATGCTGCATGCATTCGCTGGAAATCACGATGTCCCCGATTTGCAGTTCCGGAGCGACCGCCCCTGCTACGCCGGTAAAAATAACGGCGCTCGCGCCAAATTGATCAATCAAAATTTGTGTTGTTACTGCCGCATTCACTTTGCCGACGCCTGTGCGGCAGACGACGACGTCTTTGTCATAAAAGCGGCCTTCCCGGAAGGTAATGCCTGCTTTGACGGTTTCCCGAATGTCTGTCATGTGGGCAACCAACAGTTCGATTTCTTCGTTCATCGCACCGATGAGCGCAATTTTCTGTGTCATTCTTTTTTCTCCCTCTACCTAATAGTTTGCACAAGAAAACCCCTATCCCATTGTCATCCCGGCAGGAACGACTCGGATAGAGGCTTGTCCGTGTATCTTACGACTTCGCTGCAACCGAATTCCGGTTAATCAATTCATGCGGCAAAATAACCTGCATGTTGTCCGTGGATTCCTTGTTCATCAATTTGGTGAGCAAGCGCATGGAAACGGCGCCAATATCGTACATCGGCTGCGCCACAGTCGTCAGCATCGGGCGCACCATCGACGCCATGCGAATGTTGTCGACGGAGATCACGGCGATGTCTTGGGGCACGCGCAAACCGTTGTCCTGAATCGTGTGGATGGCGCCAATGGCCATTTCATCCGTTGCCGAGAAGATCGCCGTCGGTCTTGGCGACAGCTCGAGGAAGTAGTTCACAGCTTCCACGCTGGACTCGTAACGGTAGTTCCCTATGCGCACGTATTCGTCGCGAACCGGAATACCCGCTGTTTCCAGCGCGCGCTTGTAACCCTGATAGCGTGCAAAGCCGTTAGCCGGGTCCTGCAGCGTGCCGGAGATCATCGCAATGTCGCGATGTCCGTTCTCAATCAAAACCGTCACAGCGTCAAATGCGGCCTTCTCATGATCGATGTCGACGGAAGGCATCGTGTGGTTCTCATCCTTCGTACCGCATAGCACAACCGGTACGGAAGACGTGCGGAACGCTTGAATGTGTTCGTCCGTCACGACGCCGCCCATGAACAGCAGGCCGTCGACTTGCTTCTCCAGCAGCGTGTTGATAACGCGAATTTCTTTTTCCTTCTTTTTATCCGCATTACACAAAATGATGTTGTAGTGGTACATGTTCGCAATATCTTCGATACCGCGCGCCACTTCCGCGAAAATTGAGTTGGAAATATCGGGAATGACGACACCGACTGTCGTCGTTTTCTTGCTGGCCAGGCCTCTTGCTACGGCATTCGGGCGATAACCCAAACGCTCGATCGCTTCAAAAACCTTCTTGCGTGTTTGCGGTTTCACATTTGGATTGTTATTCACAACCCGAGACACAGTTGCCATGGATACGCCTGCTTCTCTTGCCACATCATAAATGGTTACGGTCACGGTTACTCTCTCCATTTTCACAAAGTATTCTGCGAACCTAGTATATGAAGGTAATGATACGACAAATTAATCCATCTTGCAATGTAAAATGAAAATGCTTTGAAACTTATTTCAAATATTTTTCATAATAAGACGGGAACGGAGGGCTTTGATAGCAAAAAGAGGGTGCCCAAGGTCCAATAATGACCATATGGGACAGCCCCCTGAGAAGATTAAGTGGAAATGGCGCTCTGTGTAATTTGCGACAATCGTTTCCGAGTTTCCTCCGCCCAAGGCTCGTCCCCAAGTGATTGTGCTAGCAGCATAATGTCCAAAAGCTCATTGATGCGATCTTCCACGATTTTTTCCATCGAGTCATTGATATGCTCTTTCTCTGTCACTTTCAAGAGAAGGAACGCCACTTCCGAAATCTCATGAAAGAAAAGCTGCTGTTTCTCCGGCTTGCTCCCCAGTTTAGCAATGAGCCCGGTAAGCTCAGGCTTCACATGGGCAACAACCTCGCTGCGAGCGCAAGTTTCGCAAGAATAAATCGGAACGTTTTCAATATCCACTTTGTTTTGATAAATTACCGTACGCAGACGAAGGTTCATCGTGCGTCCGCACTTACAAATCTTTTGCATTCTAACACTCCTTCACTGACAGGCGGAAAGTCCCTAGTTGCTTGTACTAAGGTATTCTACGATCCCTCTGAATTTCCTTCCGAGGAATACGTAGTAGTTTTTCCCACCAGTGGAAAGGAGTAGGCAGATTTGCCTATCGCCCGCTAAATTGGATAAGCTCATCCACAAAACGCTTGGAGAACGCCGGCAGATCCGGCGGTCTGCGGCCGGAGACGATGTTGCGATCAACGACCACCTCTTCATCCACCCACGTTGCGCCTGCATTTTCCAGATCATCGCGGATGCCCGGCGTTGACGTCATCGTATAGCCGTTCACAATTTTGGCGGAGATCAGCACCCAACCGGCATGACAAATTTGTGCGATCGGCTTGACATCCGCATGGAACTCCTTCGTCAGGCGGAGGACGTCGGGATAGCGGCGCAGTTTATCCGGCGCCCAGCCGCCCGGCACATACAGCCCGATGTAATCTTGCGATATGACCTCGTCAAAGGCGTAGTCCGTCGTGATCGGTACGCCATATTTACCGTGATACACGGTTCCCGCCTTCGGTCCGACGATGTCCACAGTAGCGCCAGCTTCTCGCAAGCGGAGAACCGGGTACCACATCTCCAAATCTTCGAATTCTTCATCTACAAAAGCCAATACTTTCAGTCCTGTTAATGACATGCGCTATGCCCCTCCTGCTATCGATTCTTTGTGTTCCGTTTCGGCGAGCAATTCGATAATTTCATCGCTCGTTCGGCATACGAGGATGCGGTCGACCAGCGCTTTGCATGCCGCCGAATCGCTCGTAAGCAGCCTGTGCTTCACTTGCAGCAGCGTCTGCACCGAAATGCTCAGCTCTTCGATGCCAAGCCCCAACCAGATCGGGAGCGCACGAATATCGCCCGCCATTTCTCCGCAGACGCCGACGGGAATGCCCGCCCTTTTGCCTGCGTCAATCACAAGCTTGAGCATGCGAATGACCGCAGGATGATAAGGATTGTATAAGTGCGCGATCGTTTCATTCATGCGATCAACGGCCAGTACATACTGGACGAGATCATTGGTACCGATGCTCATAAAATTCACTTCCGTCGCCAGCACGTCGGCAATCAGCGCGGCAGCGGGCACTTCAATTGTCAGGCCAACCTCAATGTCTGGATTAAACGGCACACCTCGCTCAGTGAGATCGGCTTTGGCCCGCTCCAGCAGCGCTTTAGCCTGCCTTACCTCATCCAGCGACGTAATCATCGGGTACATGATTTTCACGTTTCCGTAATGGCTGGCCCGCAAAATCGCCCTGAGCTGCGCTAGAAACAGCTCGCTGCGGTCAAGGGAAATTCGAATCGCTCGATAGCCAAGGAACGGATTGTCTTCTTTCGCGAGCGGCAAATAGTCCAGCTTCTTATCGCCGCCAATATCCAGCGTGCGCACCACAATCGGACGCCCTTTGAGCTGAATCGCCGCGTGACGGTACACTTCAAATTGCTCGTCTTCCGTCGGCAAGGAGTCGCGGTCCATGTACAGATACTCCGTCCGGAACAAACCGACGCCGGATGCACCGTTGCGGATCACCTGATCAATCTCCATGACGGAATTAATATTCGCATGCAGGTTTACCAGGCTTTGGTCCAGCGTCACCGGCGCAACATCGGCAATTTCCTGCAAGCTTTCTTTAAAATCAAGCCAATTTTTTTGCCGCATCTGATAGCGTTCGATGGTGATTTTATCCGGATTGATGTACAGCGTCCCTTCTTGGCCGTCAATGATCAGGAAGTCGCCGTTCTGGATCGGCCGGAGCAGTTTGCCCTCCAGACCGAGCACGTATGGAACGGACATCGCGCGCGCCATGATCGACACATGGGAATGCGTGCCTCCGAGAATCGTCAGCAGCCCGAGCACTTTCGACGGATCGAGATGCGCCAGCTGAGACGGCGTGAGCTCCTTCGCCACCAAAATATACGGATGATCGCTCGGCGGCACCGTCTGGTTCGTATCTCCCAGCAGGTGCTTGAGCAGACGATTACCGACATCTTTAATGTCGAGCGCCCGCTCTTTCATGTATTCGTCATCGATCAGATTAAACATATCGACGAACTTATCAATCACTTCTTTAACCGCGACTTCCGCTGCTTTGTACTGAAGCTCGATAATACCCTGAATCTCGTTCATAAAAATCGGATCTTCCAGAATTGCCAGATGCGCATCGAAAATATAGGCCTGATCCTGGCCGACCACTTCTTTGATCTCCTGCTTGATGAGCTCGAGTTCATCCTTGGAGGAGCGGATGCCGTCATATAAACGCTCGAACTCATAAGCGAGGTCGGTGACGTCAATCATTTTTTCCGGAAAATCCCACTCCCAGGTTGGAATCACGAAGGCTTTGCCCATTGCAATGCCCGAAGAAGCTCCTATCCCTCTAATCATCCGTTTGTCCCCCCTTCGGACTTAGTTGGCTTCAGAACCACAGACATCACGGAGGCCTGGCCTTTTTTAACCGACTTGTACGGCGCAAAGCTCCATGATTTGACGATGTCCGGATTGGTGATAATCATCGGTGTCGCCAGCGAAGAGGCAAGCTTTTTCACTTTATTGTAATTGAATTTGACCAAAAGCTGGCCCGGCTCGACGTGATCGCCCTCCTTCACGACGGCGTTAAAGCATTTACCTGGAAGGCTGGAAGTGTCGATACCGATGTGCAGCAGCACTTCAAGCCCTTCTTCCGTGACAATCCCCAGCGCGTGCATCGTGGGGTAAATGTGCATGATCGTACCCGCGACCGGAGAGAACAGTTCCCCTTTCTCCGGGATGAAGGCGACGCCGTTGCCGACGAGGCGCGAAGCGAAAATTTTATCCGGCACCTCTTCAATCGGAATCATGCGTCCCTGCATCGGCGCTGTAAAGAGTACGACATGAATATCTTTGCGCAGCACTTTCATGATTTCTTCTCGAATGAGTTCTGAAAATGTCCCAAACACGACTTGTACATTGCCCCCTCCAAGACGAATGACGCCTGCTGCTCCCAAGTGTTTAAGTGCCGTGATGTCCATCAGACGATCGTTGACAAGTGTAAGTCGCAATCTTGTAATGCAGGCTTCAATCTTCTTAATATTTTCTTTCCCGCCAAGCGCCTGTAAAATGAGCGGAGACCGGTACGGGATATCCCCTGCCCATTCTTCCAGAGGCGAGCCTTCTTCCCGTCCCGGCGTCGGAATCCGAAAACGCTGAATTGCCCAGCGGAACAAGAAGTAATATAAGAGCCCGTAGACGATGCCGATCGGAATCAGCAGCAGTCCGTTATGCGCGAGGTGCAGGTTGATAATATAGTCGATCGCTCCGGCCGAGTAGGAGAATCCGTGATGAATATTCAGCTCGTACGCAATCCACATCGCAGCCCCCGATAGAATCGCATGAACGACAAACAGATACGGCGCCACAAAAAGAAACGCGAATTCAATCGGCTCGGTCACCCCGGTTAAGAAGGAGGCCAACGCAGCGGTGAGAAACGTCGCCCTGATTTTGGGTTTCAAATCTTCTCGTGCTTCTCCGATAATGGCAAAGGCGATGGCCGGCAGCGCAAACATCATGATCGGGTATAAGCCCGCCATGTAAATGCCCGCCGTAGGATCGCCCGCGAAGAATCGCGGCAGATCACCATAGGCATACTGGCCTGAAGGCTCTTTGTATGCGCCCACCTGAAACCAGAAGAAGTTGTTCAGAATATGATGCAGTCCCGAAGGCACGAGCAAACGGTGGCCGATACCGTACAGAAAGGCGCCGAAGCCCCCTAATCCGAGTAGAAATGAGGACAGCTTGCCCATCCCCATTTCCAAATAAGGTCCGATGCCGATCATAATATACGAGACAATTAAGGTAGCGAAGCCCATAATTAGCGGTACGATCCTTGGCCCGCCAAAAAATTGAATGTACTCCGGCAGCTTTACATCTTTAAAGCGATGATAAATAATAGCGGACAAAAGCCCGATCAGGATGCCGCCTGACACCCCTAGTTGAAATTGCGAGCCCAGCTCATGTTCAACCAGCCGCGTAAACATAAAGTAACCGAGCATGGCCGACAGGCCGGCGATGCCCGCGCTTTCCGTTAACCCGAGCGCAACGCCAACCGCAAAAATAATCGGTATATAATCAAAGACGGTTCGCCCGGCGAGCATCAGCATATCTCCAAAGCCCGCGGCATGTACAGCATCCCAAGGCAAATCCCCTAACCTGAGCAGTATCGCAGAAATAGGAAGCGCAATGGTAGGCAGCATTAAGGAGCGGCCAAGCTGTTGTAAGTTCCCCATCCAGTTCAAACGGATGCTACCTCCTTCGCATAGTCGAACCTTTCCAACGTGAACGCGAATAGGCCCTTCTCAAATCGTATAGCTTGTGCGTGCGTTTGTCAAAACAAAATAAGGGTCCGTCATTCGTTCTGGTAATTCTTTTCAGCTACATTCTAAACACATAAATTGACTAAGTAACCGCGTATCTGGCATACTATTCTTGTACCATTACCATTCTCAGGGAGGTTTTATGCACATGTCTTATGATGTTATTGTTATCGGCGCAGGTCCAACAGGCGCGAGCGCAGCGCTTTTCACGTCCAAAGCAGGTAAATCCACGCTTGTGATCGATAGCGATCAAAGTGTGACGAAAAGAGCCTGGATCGAGAATCATTACGGCGTGGACGGCATCACCGGTCCGGATCTCGTTGAGATCGGGAAGAAGCAAGCCGCCAAGTTTGGTACCGAATTTAAACAAGGCAAAGCCGTTAAACTGGAGTCGTCCGCTGAAGGGCTTCAAGTGTCGACGGAAGACGCTACATACACAGCAAAACACGTAATTTTGGCCACTGGGTTGTCCGTAGATCTCGCAGAGGCTTCCGGCATCGAAATCAAACCGGGCACGGAGCCGCGCATTAAATCGATCGTCGGCGTAGACAGCCAAGGCAAAACGAATGTCCAAGGCGTCTGGGCGGCAGGCACAGTTGCCGGCGTCAGTATGCACACGATCATTACAGCAGGCGACGGCGCCAAAGTGGCGATTAACGTGATCAGCGAGCTGAACGGCGCTCGTTATGTCGATCATGATGTTTTAAAAGCTTAGTTTCATATAAAAACCGCTAACGACGTCCCTCACGGGAGCTGTTAGCGGTTTTTTGCGCACTATGGCTGACGCGGATGAAGAATCGCGTCCTCGACTTTGATGCAGCGGTCCATAATGACTTCAAGACCGGCGTCCTGAGCGATTGCGCCCGCTTCCTCGTTCACGATGCCAAGCTGCAGCCAGAACACCTTCGCTTTGATCTTGACTGCCTCTTCAGCGACCGGTACAACCTGATCCGCGCGGCGGAAGACGTTGACGATGTCGACCGGCTCCGGAATATCGGAGAGCGTCGAGTAGCACTTCTCGCCTAAGATGTTCTCGGCGTTTGGATTGACCGGAATGATCCGGTATCCCCTCTTTTGCATCGCTTCCGCGACCATATACGACGTCCGATCCGGTTTATCAGACAGACCGACAACGGCAATGTTGCCGGCTCCTGCCAGAATTTCCTTGATACGGTCTCTGGACGGATTATCAAACCCCATGTACACGCACTCCTTCTTATTTGTAATAAGTAAGACCTTGTTTCCCCATGGCTTCCCAGCTGTCCGTAAACTGCTTTTTGTTCACTTGAACTTGCTTCCCGCCGTTATACGGATCGTTCAAGTACACATTCGTTTCATCGTAGCCGACGAGCACGACAGCGTGCTCCGAATACGTCGTTTGAATCGGGCCGAGCGACGTATCCCACGTCACCCATTTGTAAGGCAGTTGATAGTCGATCGTCGTCCACACGATAACGGGAATTCCCTTGGCAATCTGCTGCTCGTACGTTTCAAAGGGCTTGCCCGTCACATCGATGGCCTGCGGTACGTACTGTTTCAACAGCGGGAACAGACCTGCATGATAAATGCCGAAGCCGCGCTGCTTGCGGAATACATCGCCGACGAAGCCGACGTTCGGGTTGCCCCAATACGCGATGCTCCCGTCAGCATTCAGTTTCGCCTGCGTGGTGTCGCGCGGCATTTCTTGGGCGAGCTCCATCTTGGATTTCGCGACGCCGTAATGCTGCAGGAGCATCGTTAAGCTCGTAATTTCACAGCCTGCCGGCAGCTCAGGGAACTGAGATACCGCGGGGACATCAATCATCGCTGATAATTTCACTTGGCTGGCTGGCGAAGGCGTTGGCGACGCCATCGTTGTCGGCGACGGAGACGGCTCAGGCGGCTCTCCTGCCGCCAGCGCTACCGTCGAAGACGCAAACAGCAGCGGTGCCTGGTCGGTCGCTTTGGCATACAGCAGGACAACGAGCACGGAGCTGGCAAACACCAGTCCTGCAACGAGAAACAATCCGAATGTCACCTTCAGGCCCTGCCAAAGAATTCTCATGCTGACTCACCTACTTGCCCATAATCTTATTACTCCTCAACAAGCTCGACTTTCGCGCCGATGGAACGCAAATGATCGAAATATTGCGGATACGACTTTGCTACATGATGCGCATCGCGAATGATCAAGCCTTTCTCCGAGCGAAGGCCGACAACGGTAAGCGCCATGATGACGCGATGGTCGAAATGTGCATTGATTTCAACGCCGCCCGTGACGCCTTCCGGCTTGCCATGAACGATAATTTCGGCTTGACGCTCTTCCACGTCTGCACCGGCTTTGCGAAGCTCATTCAAATAATCGGTGATACGGTCGCATTCCTTGTAGCGCAGGTTCTCTACATTATAGAAACGCGAAGTGCCTTTCGCGAATACGGCCGCCGCTACCATCGCCAGCACTGCATCCGTGAAATGGTCGCCGTCGAATTCGCCAGCTACCAACTGCTGATTGCCGCGGACATGGACGACACCGTTATCGTGCGTCAAGTTCACACCCATCGCGCGAAGCACGTCTACGCACGCTTTCTCGCCCTGCTTGCTGTTCTCTTCCAGACGCAGTACGCGAACGTCTGAATTCGTTACGGCTGCAGCCGCCAGAATTGCTGCTGAACCAGGGTAATCGCCTTGGATGACATACTCCTTTGCTTGATAGGATTGTCCTCCTGGGATGCGATAATGCATTAAATCTTCACTAGCTTCCACAATAATGCCGGCTTGCTGCATAACCTCAAGCGTTTGGCCAACGATAATTTTCGATTTCAAATCGTGAAGCACTTCAATTTCCGTGTCTTCTTCAAGCAGCGGCGTCATAAAAAGCAAGGAGCTGAGGAACTGCGAGCTCACGTTGCCGGAAACTGTCAGTTTGCCTCCGCGCGGCTTGCCGCCCTTGATCGTAATCGGCAGGCGACCGTTGTTATGCTCGACTTCCACGCCCATTTGCTGCAGCGTATCGATCAGATCGTCATGCGGGCGCTTGCCCAGCGATTCCGGATATGTATTAACGAACGTAAGATCAGGACAAAATGCCGCAATCGACATCAGGAAGCGAAGCACGGCGCCGGCGTTTCCGACGTTCAGTTCGGACACATGCTTCGGATTTTTGCCGAAGCCGGTAATCACGATTTTCTCATCGTCCTCTTCGATAATCGCGCCCAAGTCGCGCACGCAGCGGCGCATCGCATCGCTGTCTTCGCTGTGCGCAGGATAGTAAATCGTGCTTGTCCCTTCGGCGAGCGCGCCGATCAGAAGGTAGCGGGTCGTATAGTTTTTGGAGGAAAGGGCGTTAATTTCCCCTTGGAGATGACTCGTAGGATGAACGATGGCTTTCATGTAAATGGACGGCTCCTTCACAAATAAATAATTATGTACAGTTTCCGCGTTGAACAGAAACCTAGCTTCCTAATGTTATATTGCCAGTGTACCATACGAAATAGAACTTGGGAACCTTGGCGCTCCTTTTCCAGCTTTTAGCCGAAAGCCGCCGGTGCGTTTGACATCTCGTGTTTTTGTTTCTATCATACGGAGATGAGGGGCATAGCCCCGAGCAAGAGAAGGAGGTCACACGATGGATACCATTCTGCCATCCGAAGTCAAGACGCGCCTCGCAAGCGGCGAAAAACTGATCATCGTCGATGTGCGCGAAGATGAAGAAGTTGCCCAAGGCATGATTCCCGGCGCCGTACATATCCCGCTCGGGCAGTTGCCTGAACGGATGAACGACTTCCCTAAAGCCGAGGAAGTCATCCTCGTCTGCCGCAGCGGCAATCGCAGCGGGCGCGCACTTGCGTTCTTGGAAGCGCAAGGCGTCAGCGGACTCAAAAACATGACCGGCGGCATGCTGGAGTGGGAAGACTAAGGGCGCTTTCCGAAATTACCGCCAAGTTTCAGACAAAGTCTCCGGGGCCCACGGCGATTTGCCTGAAACTTGGCGGTACATGATTTCGGAAAGTCGCCTAGCTGATTCAGCTTGTCTTCCTCTCCCTCTAGCTCATCCGACCGACAATCTCCTCGACGATCTGTTCCACCGTCAACGCCGTCGTGTCAATCGTGACGTGCGCAAAATCGTACGCCGTTTTACGCGACTCCAGCAGCGTATGTACCCGCTCTTCCAAGTTGCCTTGCAGCAGTGGCCGGTTCGTATCTTGACTCACACGGTCGATGATCGCTTCCGCCGAAGCTTTGAGCCCCACAACGAAGCTATTCGCCAGCATGCAGTCCCGGTTCTCCTGCGCCAGCACAGCGCCGCCTCCGGTCGCTACGACCTGGCAAGCGCCCGTCAAAATGCCGGCCAACACTTGCGATTCGACCTTGCGAAAATAAGCTTCCCCTTGAAGCCGAAATAATTCAGGAATGCTCGTTCCTTGATTCGCCTCAACGGCCTCATCTGCATCAATAAAGCGCCAATGGAGGCGCTCCGCCAACTTTTTCCCAATCGTCGACTTACCTGTTCCCATAAAACCTACCAACACCAGATTGCGGACGGTCACCTGAATTCCCCTTTTCCACACGCTCTTCAAGCGCGACTACAGCAGTCACTTCAAACTTTCCCAACATCATACCATAGCGGTACATGCATGAATACATTTCTATCCAAAATCATATAAGTAGGACAAAAGATAAACGTCTCCACCGTCCTTCCATGGACGAGAGCGTTTACTGATGGCGTAGAGCCACTTCGAGGAAATACTTTCCGATACGCTGAATAAACGCTAGCAGAAACAGTTAAGCTTGGAAAAAGACCACCTGAATGAAGGAGAGATGGCGCTTTGAACCCGACTGTTCTGAAACAATCCACAGCCTTTACGAACCGCACACAACGCAAGCTAGAGCAAATTTTGCACCCAAGCTATGCCCTCTGCCGGGAAGATGTTGTCTGGATTCTCGAATACATTAAGAAAAAAGTGGCTGAAGAAGACCCTCAAATGCAGGGCCTTGCTCAACCACGATTATTACGAAACTTTCGTTATTTTGCCGAGGTTTCCCTCATGCTCATTCACCAGCATAACGGCTTCGATACCGAAACCGAACGGCTGAAAATGTGGCTGAAGGAAGCCGCATACGGCTTGCAGGAAGAGGCATAGCCCCTTCCGATCCGATTACTCGCTGGCCATCCAGTTGTAGTGGAATGTGCCTTCTTTGTCCACACGTTGGAACGTGTGCGCGCCGAAGTAGTCGCGCTGCGCTTGCAGCAGGTTCGCTGGCAGTCTTTCCGTACGGTAGCTGTCGTAGTATGCAAGTGCGGATGCGAAGGAAGGTACCGCGATACCGCGCGTAACCGCTTCTGCCACAACTTGTCTCCACGATTGTTGATAAGTATCAACGACGCCTTGGAAGTAGGAATCCAGCAGCAAGTTTTTCAGTTCAGGGTTGCGATCGTACGCATCCTTGATGTTTTGCAGGAATCTTGCGCGGATGATGCAGCCGCCGCGGAAAATCATCGCGATGTTGCCGTATTTCAGATCCCATTGGTATTCGTCGGAAGCGGCTCTCATTTGCGCGAAGCCTTGTGCATAGGAGCAAATTTTGGATGCGTACAGCGCTTGGCGAACAGCCTCGATGAACGCTTTGCGATCGCCAGTAAATGCAGGAGCCTCAGGCCCTTTCAACACTTTGCTAGCCGCAACGCGCTCTTCTTTCATCGCAGAGATGAAACGAGCGAATACGGATTCTGTGATAATCGATAGCGGCACGCCCAGGTCCAGTGCACTTTGGCTGGTCCATTTTCCTGTTCCTTTTTGACCTGCGGAGTCCAGGATGACGTCAACCATCGGTTTGCCTGTTTCTGCATCGTATTTCGTGAAAATGTCACGGGTAATCTCGATGAGGTAGCTGTCCAGCTCTCCGTTATTCCACTCTGTGAAAATTTCATGCAGCTCTTCTGTAGACACGTTCAGCACGTCTTTCAGCAATTGGTACGCTTCGCAGATGAGCTGCATGTCACCGTACTCAATGCCGTTGTGCACCATTTTCACGTAGTGACCCGCACCGTCCGGTCCGATGTATGTGCAGCAAGCGTCGTCGCCGACTTTTGCCGAGATTGCTGTCAAAATGGGCTCAACCAATTTGTAGGCACTTTCTTGACCGCCTGGCATAATCGCAGGCCCTTTCAGCGCGCCTTCTTCGCCACCGGAAACACCTGTTCCAACGAAACGGATGCCGTGCGCTTCCAGTTCTTTGTTGCGGCGCTGCGTATCCGGGAAGAACGCGTTGCCTCCGTCAATCAGGATGTCGCCTTTCTCGAGGTGAGGCAGCAGTTGGTTAATGGTGTCGTCCGTAGGGCCGCCCGCTTTAACCATGATCAAAATTTTGCGAGGCACTTCGAGCGATTGTACGAACTCTTCCACGCTGTATGTACCTACCAAGTTTTTACCAGGGGCTTCAGCAAGAAGCTCTTTTGTTTTCTCAGCCGAGCGGTTGAAAACAGAAACAGTAAACCCTCTGCTTTCAATGTTCAGAGCCAAGTTTTTACCCATTACCGCCAAACCTACGACACCAATTTGTTGCTTCGACATGTCTCTCATACACCCTTCCGATATAAAAATATAGTATTAAATCGTCATCGAGCCAAAGCCGCCATCCACTCTAAGCACCGTGCCCGTCACAAAGGAGGATGCTTTCTCGGAAGCCAGATAGACAGCAGCCCCTTGAAGCTCCGCCGCTTCGCCAAAACGATTCATTGGCGTATGGCGCATAATGGACTCGATCCGCTCAGGCGACAAAATCTTGCGATTCTGCTCTGCCGGGAAAAAGCCAGGAATAATGGCATTCACACGCACACGGCTCGGCGCAAATTCACGCGCAAGGTTCAGTGTGATGTTGTTCACAGCTGCTTTCGAAGCGGAGTAGGTGAACACACGGGAAAGCGGCGGATCGGAAGAAACGGATGAGATGTTGATAATGCTTCCGCCTTCTCCGCGCTCAACCATGTACTTGCCGAACACTTGGCAGGCCAGGACGACGCTTTTCAAATTGACTTCCATAATAGAATCCCATTCTTCTTCCGAAATGTCAAAGAAAGGCGTTGCGCTGTTTTTGCCAGGACAATTCATTAGAATGTCTGCGCTGCCGCTCCAAGCGATGACCTCACTCAAAATGCGCTCCAGATCCGCGCGCTTCGTTGCATCGGCTTCAAACGATTTCGCTGTGCCGCCGATTGCTTCGATGCTTCCCCGTACCTCTTCACATTTTTCCTGATTTCGTCCTACGACTGCCACCTTTGCGCCGTGACCGGCCAAAGCAAGTGCCATAGAGCCGCCAAGCGTGCTGTTGCCGCCGATAATAACGGCTGTTTTTCCCGAAAGATCAAATAAGTTCATGTGTCGTCCATCCTCTCAGTTCATTATGCGTAATTTAAGATTGCGGATTCCGTTGCTGACTTTGAAAGGCGGTTATCGCGTCGAATTGATCTTTTAACTGATGATATACGTTCGTGTAAATAGATGTCAATTGTCGATATGTGCGATAATCGCTTTCATTTACTTCATGTGCCTTCCCTACCCCAATCCATTCATGGGCAAGCGAAAGATCCTCGATCTCGCCCATCGCGAGCAAGCCGAGTAAAGCAGCGCCAATCCCCGAGCTTTCGATCGAGTCTGGCACGATGACAGGCGTGCCCAGCATGTCGGTCATCATTTGCCGCCAAAACTCGGAACGGGCAAAACCGCCCGAGGCGCGAATCACTTTCGCCGGCCCCATCACGCGCTCCAGCGAATTCGCTACCGCTTGAATCGAGAACATTACGCCCTCCAGTGCTGCGCGAATCATGTGCTTCTTCTCGTGACTTAAGCTGAGGCCAAAATACACCCCGCGCGCGTTCGCATTCCAATACGGCGCGCGTTCCCCCGACAGCAGCGGCAGGAACAGCAGGCCGTCCGAGCCGGCGCTGACTTCCGACGCGATCGCTGTCAGATAATCGTACGGGTCGAGGCCCATACGGCGCGCCTCTTCGGCTTCGGCGGTGGCGATTTGGTCCCGCACCCAGCGGAACACGATGCCGCCGTTGTTGATCGGGCCGCCGACGACCCAGAAATCCTCGGTCAATGCGTAGCAGAACAGCTTGCCTTCCGGGTCGGTCTGCGGCTTGTTCACCACGGCGCGAACCGCGCCGCTCGTGCCGATCGTGACGGCGACGACGCCTGGCTCAAACGCGCCGACGCCAAGGTTGGCGAGCACGCCGTCCGACGCGCCGACGATGAACGGCGTGTCGACGGCAAGGCCCGTCCGCGCTGCGTACTCGGCGCTCATCCCCTGGACGCGGTGCGTCGTCGGCACCAGCGTGGACAGCTGCTTCGGCGTCACGCCGGCCAGCTGAAGCGCCTCCTCGTCCCAATCGAGCTTCTCGAGATTGAAGAGGCCGGTGGCGCTCGCCAGCGAGTAGTCGATGACGTACTCGCCGAACAATTTGGCAAACACGTAGTCCTTGATGCCGATGAACTTGAACGTCTTTTGCGTCAGCTCAGGCTCGTGGTCCTTGAACCACATGAGCTTCGTCAGCGGCGACATCGGGTGAATCGGCGTGCCCGTGCGCGCATAAATCTGTTGGCCTAGCCCGCTGCGCCGCAGCTCTTCCGCGTATTGCGCTGCACGGTTATCCGCCCAGGTGATGCATTGCGTGAGCGGGGTGAGCCGCTCATCGACTGCGATCAGGCTGTGCATCGCGGAGGAGAAGGAGACGCACAGGATCCGCTCCGGCGTCAAACTAAGCTTCCGCACGACTTCCCCGATCCCGTCTACAACCGCGTTAAAGATTTGTTCCGGATCCTGCTCAGCGCGGCCCGGCGCCGGGGTAAACAACGGATACTCGATGGAGTGGGAAGCAAGCACCTTCCCGTTCCGATCGATAATCAGCGTCTTGGTGCTCGTCGTGCCGATGTCGGCGGCAACGACATAAGGTTGGTCTCCTGCTCCGGAATTAGTGGTGAGAGGAGCTGGCTTTTCCGTCATGGACAATGTTCCCCTCTGCATCGAATTGTAGCTCGTACGGTTCGGACAAAATTTCAATGTCCGGGTGCTGGCGCGCTTCTTCCAGCAAATTCACGGAAATTTCGATCTCGCCGAGGTGCAGCGTATCTTGAATGCGCACAAGACGGCACGTCGTGTAGTCCAAAATGTTGCACGTTTTTACAGCGGCTTTGATCGCATAGAAGTCATTCTCCAGCGTTGTCGCAATCTTCGTTGGCGCACATACCGTGGATGTCAGACCGTTCGCGTACGTGAACGTGAGGTTCGTCTTGTCCACGAGGCGCTGCGTCGTAAAGTCCGCGGTGCCGACGCCATTGGCGTTGCCTTTCGTCTCCGGTGTCAGGTCAAGCACGACCATCTTGGACACGTCCGGTCCGCCGTGCGCGTAAGGCGTTGGATAGCGGCCCGTGACGTTCGGGTCCATGCCGTCGCCGGAAATGTTTTTCCCGATGTAGTCAATGACGAGTACATCGACTTGATCGAACAGGATTTTCGGCAGACGAGATTTCGCCTCAACCAAAAGCTCCTCCTCGCGCGCCTCAATGTCCGCAGCCGGCAGCACTTCAATGCGGCACGTCTCGTCGTACGCGTTCTCGACGAGCGCAACACCGAACACGATCGGCAGCTTGTCGATCATGATGTTGGCCATGGCCGGCACGTTCTCCGCCATGTACTTGAAGCCGAGCTGGTGGCACGCTTCCGCGCCCTTTTGCTTGCCAAGTCCGATCGCGATCATCTTCATGATGCCGCTCTCGATGCGCCCGCGGAACGCCGTGTGCGGCTTCACGCGGTTGATCACGACAATCGCATCCGCCTCGGAGGCGATGCGGTCGACATACACCGGCAGCCCGTTCGGCAGCTTGTCGATCTCGACCACGTCCATGGACGAGCGGATCGGCGCGCCCATGGATGCCTCGGTAATGCCGAGATGCTCCAGCACCTCGGTCTGGCCTTCGGCCGTCGCGCCGCCATGGCTGCCCATGCATGGCACGATGAACGGATGCGCGCCGCGCGCTTTGATCGCGTCGAGCGTGGTCTTCGTAAAGCCCGCGATGTTTGCGATGCCGCGGCTGCCAACGGCGACCGCCACCTGCTGGCCGGGCTGAATCGTTTCCATCACACCGGAAGCGCTAAGTTCTTTCGCGAGCGCTTCCTCCGGATTTTCGATGATCGCGCGATCGAATTTTTGGCGGATTTTTACCATTTGCGGAATTGGAATATCCTTTAACAGCTCTCTCAATACGCTCATGCGTCTCTCCCACTTTCTTCTGCTTGTAGCGCTTGCACCGACTCACGAACGATCAGCTCCGTATGGAGAAGCACCCGCTCTGTCGTATGAAGCTTGTTTTCTATATTGGCAAGAAGCCGCATAGCGCCTTCTTTACTAATTTGTTCAATCGGTCTTCGCACTGTGGTGAGCGCAGGTGTGACATACCCCGCAAACACCGTATCGTCGAAGCCCATGACAGATATATCTATAGGTACGTTAAGGCCGGCCTCGTACGCCGCTTTCATCGCGCCCAGCGCCATCTCGTCGTTGCAGCAAAACACAGCCGTCGGCGGCTCAGGCAGTGCAAGAAACTTCTGCATCGCCAAATGTCCGCTCTCCAGATCATATAAACCGGGCTGGCGATACGCCGCGGGCGTGGCTATTCCGTGCTCGGCCATGGCGCGTTCAAAACCCGCCTGCCTGTGCTTCGCGGAACGGAAGCCCTTGCGTCCTTCTATCAAAGCAATGCGGCGATGCCCCTGCTCAATCAAGTAGCAGCCGGCGTGGTAGGCGCCCTGCTCCTCATCGGACAGCACGTTCAGCACACCTGCCGTGTCCACAGGACGGTTCAGCACGACGAGCGGAATGCCTTTGCCGGCAATATGCTCGATCATCGGCTGATCGTTGTCGCTTTGGGAAACGACAATGATGCCGTCGAAGCTTTTCTTCGTAATCGAATGAAAGCTCGTGTAGTCGTCGATCCCTTTGACAATCAGCTGGTAGCGGTCTTGGATGATGGAATTCACGCCCCGGATCGCCTCGTAGAAAAATCCGGCAGACGTTCCCTGGCTTAGTGTTGTAAAAAACAGCCCCAAGTTATACGAACGGTCCAACACCAGACTCTTAGCATTGTAATTCGGCGTATAATCAAGCTGCTCAGCCAGCGCGCGAATGCGCTCCTTCGTCTCCTCCTGAATGAGCGGAGAGTTGTTGAGCGCCCGTGATACGGTCGTATGCGAGACACCCGCAAGCTTGGCAATATCTTTAATGGTAACGCTCATGCCATCACCTCGTTTCTTAGCTTACCACAGGAATGCACACGTTAACAATAGTTGAAAACAAAAATAAAGCCCGCTCCCGCTCCATCCGCAGATCAGGTCCCTATAAAACACAAAAAGAGAGTCCCGTATGTATCCACACAGGCTCTCTTCTATCCCATCTCACGCTTCATTCTCACATCTCCAATAGTAACATTTCTTGTCTCAATTCAAGCAATTTCACTTTGCTGTCCATCACAGCCTTCAAATCCCCCGCGGCGATCGCATCCTGCAGTGTTGCCAGCTCATAATCCAGCTCCATCCGCAGCACCGGAATGCGCTCGTCGGTCCGTTTCGATCGCAGTGCCTGCATCACTTCTTCTACGGTCACGGCTGGCTCCTTCTGATACAGCACTTTATGCTCGATGCCGCTGATCTCAACCATGCGGATAATCTCACCAAACATAATATTCTCGATGAGAATTTGCCGGTCCTTGAAGCGTTTGACGACCGCGTGTCCGCGTGTATCCCCGATCAACTTCTCCATCATTTCGGCTAGCTTCTCGTCCTTGAAGGAGTAGTTGCCGACAATTTTGTACTTCTCGCCAATGCGCTCGAACTTCAATTTAATCAGCTTGCGTCCAGTGCGTATCGAGATAATAAATTGCAGTTCACTTTCGTTCCAATACAGAGAATATCCTTCCTGAATGAGCGATTTAATGAAGTTCCGGATTAGCCGGCGATCAAATCGTAACTCTAGGTTGCAGTACTCCACTTCATGACTCTTACTCACGGCAATCCCCTCCATAATGGTGCGCATATATTTTGTTGAAATATTCAGACAACTTATCTGCTTAATGTTATCTTATTATGAATTCTATGTTTTAGCAACTTGGATTATGGATATTTTTTAAAAAGAAACCGCACAAAAAATATGACGTCTTAATCGACCTGTACAAGCCGGATTACTAGCCTAGAATGCTAGGCTAGTGCCACCCCCAAAAGAAACCGTCGCGCTCCCAGGCAGCTCTTCCGCCGTGCAGCTTTTTAAAGATTTTTTTAACTTCCTTATCGATGGAACGATTGCCGTTCTCGTTGATGTAAATAAAGGATTCCCCAAAGTTCTCCATTATATAGTCCACAGCCTTATCCTGATGCAAGATGCCGGCATTTTTCAGTTCGGCCAGCATCCATTCCGCCACTTCTGTTGCCGCTGCGCTTATTGTACTCATCCCCTTATCTTTGACACCCTTTATGGATTGACCGGAGTCACTTCGATGTCCTCTTTGCTTGAGCTGCCAACTACATAATTCGGCGTGTTGTCCCCAATGATCAGAGTCTGCGTCAGCTTGAGCGTCGTCTTGTAATAATGATTATTCTCATTCAGCAGGTAGCTGTATGTATTCTCTTCCGGCAGCTTATCGATAATGAGCGGAGTTGAATAATATGCCGTCTGGTTAATTTGGTAGTAACGGAAGCTTTCTACGTATTCCCTGAGTGTTTTGAGCTTGATCGGATCATTCTCTCCGCTGATAACGATTGGTTCGAAAGTGGTCATCGAAGGCTGCGGCGGCTGGTTCCCCCAGACTTTGTTTAGCTCCGATTCCCCGACGTACAGCTCCTGCGTATATTTCTCTTTTGCCTTGCGAAGCCCGCTCGTATCCACGCCCATGCGGGTAATGTCCGAGAGCCGGTAATAATTCTGATCCACCGTCATGTTCATGAGCACAGGATAGGTGCCGCCCCGATAATCCATATAATATGCATAGGGAGACTGGAGCACGATTTCCGTATAGTTCGTCTCATTGCCCTGGGCAGGCTGGTTCTCATTAATGCGCGGATTCACGTAAATCGTTTTCGTGCTCTCCTGCCAGTTGACGACGGCGTTCAAATACCCGCCCAGTTCCTTCACCGGCAAATAGCTCGCATTATTATAAATCAGCGGCGGGTTCGCCAACTGGATATTTTGACCGTTTACAACGACTTTAAAGTCCGGCCGCAAATAAGCATCGACTCGCTGCAGCACATCCTGCGCATACACGCCTGCGGTAAAACAGGTGCCCATCACAGCGCCGGCGATCCCAATTTTGGACATTCTCGAAAGCTTCATCTCGGTATTTCCTCCTCTTCGTGCACGAGTGCCATCTCCATTTATTTCGGCAAATGGCTGAATTTCCCTGCTTTTTTCGACAAAAATCGAACTATTGGCCTAGTTCTGATTGCCGGTAGCACGATCCGATTGCGAGAAAAGGGCTTATCCTTTAAAATAATTGAAAACATGCTATTTGGAAAAGAGGGCTATGCCTTATGAGTTTTACCGGGTTTACTTCGCACGATTTTGATACCTTTTCAATTGAGGGGCTTGACGGCCGCATGGAAGCGATCCGCGAGCGTATTCAGCCTAAATTCAAGACGCTGGGCGACGCGCTGACCGCCGATCTCTCAATGCACGCCGGCAGCGAAATGTTCCTGCACATCGCCAAGCACCTTCGCCGCAAAATCAATCCCCCTGTCGACACCTGGCTCGCAATCTGTCCGAACAAACGCGGATATAAGCAGGTGCCGCATTTTCAGGTCGGCTTGTTTGACGATCGCGTCTTTATTTGGCTCGCCCTGATCTATGAGCTTCCGAGCAAAAGCCAGATCGCTACCAGCTACATGAACCATCTGGACACCGTGGCAAAGCTGCCTGCCGATTTCGTCCTTTCGTTCGATCATATGAAAAAAGACGTTACTCCGCTGGCCGAATTGGACCATGCCGGCTGGATGTCTGCGCTCGAACGGTTCCGCGACGTGAAAAAAGCCGAATTGCTGCTGGGCCGCAACTTGCCAGCCACCGATCCGCTGCTTGTGCAGCCAGACAAGCTGGAAGCTTTCATTGCGGAGACTTTCCATACGCTCATGCCTTTATACCATCTGGCGGTAGACGCCGCTGCCAATTAATTCTTTTTCATGAAAAATTTATATTAGCCTAAGGTTCCTTTAAACTAAAAAGAAAGCCTCCTGTGCAGACTATGTCCTGTACTTCCATTTCACAGGAAAGGAGGCTTTCGCAATGAAAGCTTTACCGATGAAAAAGCTCCTCGTCAGCTCCGTCGCACTGGCGTTCTTGCTGGGCGGCGCGCTGCAGGCGGGCGCACAGGAGCCGGCATCCACCAATCAGTCCTCTGTTTCCGCGAAACAAGCGGATGAGAAAGGCGGCGGCCAGCACAAGCGCAAATGGCCAATTATTGAAGAAGCCGCGACCGTCATTGGTGTGGATAAGGAAGCCTTGTTCAAGACGCTGAAAGGCGGCAAAAGCATCGTCGAGGCTGCGGCCGAGAAAGGCATCTCCGAAGCGGATCTGACCGCGAAGCTGATGGCGATGCGGACAAGTAAGATTGAGACTGCCGTCAAGGACGGCAAGCTGACCGCCGATCAAGGCGAGCATATGAAGCAGGGCCTCGGGCAGCATTTGAAGTTCATCCTGAACGAAAAGAATCTGCTTGATCGGCACAGCGGCCATGGCAAGCATCACAAGTTCGGGTTGCGTCCGGATACGGACAAGCTGGCGAAGTCGCTTGGTTTGACCAAAGACGAGCTGCGCGCGCAGCTCCGCTCGGGCAAATCGCTCGCCGAAATCGCCCAAGCGAAAGGCGTGTCCAAGGACAAGCTCGTCGCGAATATCAAAGAGCAGTTGACGCCATCCATCGAGAAATGGGTGGACCATAAGCGCGTACCGAAAGCTAACGAGAAATCGTAGCGCGTCTGGTCGTAATGCCTCTGACGCGGAATACACTTTAAGAAGTGTGTTTCCGGCAGAGGCATTTTTTATACTTTTATAAAAATGAGTGATTACTCACTTCACAAAATTCAGTAAATCGCGTATGATGGAGGCAATACAAAAATGAGTGATTACTCACTTTTAATGGAAGAGGTGCTTCACTTTGCCAACCCCGCCCTTGATTCAAGTCCAGGACGTCTCCAAGCAGTTTGGCGACAAGGTCGTGCTCGAGCATATCACCTTAACGCTCCCGAGTGCGCAAATTTTCGGTCTGCTGGGACCTTCTGGCTCCGGCAAAACGACACTCGTCCGAATGATCGCAGGCATCGATGCCCCGACCTCCGGCTCCGTCGATGTGCTGGGCCAGCGGATGCCGCAGCTCGCCATGCTCTCGCGCATCGGCTATATGGCGCAATCGGATGCGCTCTACGCCGAGTTGACCGCGCAGGAGAATTTGGAGTTTTTCGCCTCGTTGTATGGGCTGGGCGGTGTCAAGCGCAAGCAGCGGATTCAGGACGTCATGGAACTCGTCGATCTGAGCGCGCACGTGAAAAAGCAGATCCACCATTTCTCCGGCGGCATGAAGCGACGCCTCTCCCTCGCCATTTCGCTATTGCACGAACCGCAGCTGCTTATTCTCGACGAGCCGACCGTAGGCATCGACCCCGTGCTGCGCAAATCGATCTGGGAGGAGCTCACGCACCTCAGCAAGCAAGGCACCGCTATCGTCGTGACGACGCACGTCATGGACGAAGCGGAGAAATGCGACGTGCTCGGCATGATTCGCGACGGACGCCTTACCGCTGTCGGTACGCCAACTGAGCTAAAACAGGCAACGGGATCTGCAACCATTGAAGAAGCGTTCCTGTCTTACGGAGGTGCACGCGCATGAGAATACGGGCCATTGTGATTCGGATTTTACGACAATTTTTCCATGATAAACGTACCCTCATGATGATGCTCGTCGCCCCGATGCTCATTCTGTTTATGATGTCGCTCGTCTTTAACGGCGATACGTACGTGCCTAAGATTGGTGCTGTGAACGTGCCCGCTCCGTTTGTACACAAGCTTCAGGACTTGAACACGGAAGTCATCGCCTATTCGTCCGAAGATGCTCAAACCGAGCTCGACCACAACCGGCTGGATGCGGTCATCACCATGAACGGCGCAGCGCCGCAAGTCCAGCTGGAAGGCAGCGATCCGAGCAAGAATAGAGCCATCCTGTTCCTGCTGCAGAAGGCCGTGCAAAATGCTGTCCCAGCAAGCGCCGCTGCCGCCATGCCGACCATTACGTATCTGCACGGCTCCGCCGATATGGCGGCTTTTGACAATTTCGGTCCTGTGCTCATCGGCTTCTTCGTGTTCTTCTTCGTCTTCCTGCTGTCCGGCGTCGCCTTCCTGCGGGAACGAACCGGCGGCACGCTGGAGCGACTGCTTGCCACCCCGCTGCGCAGATGGGAAATCGTCGTCGGGTACATTCTCGGCTTCGGCATTTTTACGACGCTGCAGTCGGCGCTCATCGCCTGGTTTGCCACAAGCGTGCTAGGCCTGATGCTGGTCGGCTCCTTCTGGTACGTGCTGCTCATTACGCTGCTGCTGGCGTTAACCGCGTTGTCCTTGGGCACGCTGATTTCGGCCTTTGCCAATAACGAGTTCCAGATGATTCAGTTCATCCCGCTCATTATCGTCCCGCAAGTGTTCTTCTCCGGCTTGTTCAGCCTAGATACGATGTCCGTCTATTTGCGCTGGATTGGCACGATCATGCCGCTCAAATACGGTGCTGACGCACTTAGGAACATCATGATACGCGGCGCTGGCTGGGACCGCATCTGGTTCGATGTCCTGGTGCTTGCGCTGTTCACCATCGTCTTCATGGGACTGAATATAGTGGCGCTCAAGAAACATCGTAAGATATAATAGAGCGATGTCGAAAGTTTATGAAGCGAGGTAAGGGCAATGTCTGACATAGAGCCGTGGCTGGCGGAGCTGCTGCGCCTGAACGATGAAGAAGAGAAAATGACGGATAAACAGATCAAGATCGTGCAAGCCGCTGTCGAGATTTTCTCGGAAAAAGGGTTTGCCGGCTCCTCCACCAGCGAGATTGCGCAGAAAGCTGGCGTAGCCGAGGGAACCATTTTCCGCCACTATAAAACGAAAAAAGAACTGCTGCTCTCGATCGTGGCGCCGATCATGGCAAAGCTTGTCGCGCCATTTGCTGTCAAAGATTTTACCAAGGTCCTCGAGGCTGATTACCCGGACGTCGAGCAGTTTTTACGCGCTGTGCTGCGGAACCGGTTTGAATTTGCCCGCAAGCATGTTCATGTGCTGAAAATCTTTTTGCACGAGATTCCTTTCCATGCTGAGCTGCGCGAGCAGTTCAAGGACACAGTCGCTCCGCTCGTGTTGGAAAAGGCGTATAAAGCCATTCGCCACTTTCAGGCGCAAGGCCAGCTCATCGAGCTGCCGCCTCCTGCCACCATGCGAATGGTGGCCACGACCATGATCGGCTTCGTCATTTTCCGCTTCCTGCTGCTGCCTGAGAATGACTGGGACGATGAGCTGGAGCTGGAACGGACGATTCAATTTATTTTACATGGCTTGACGCCTCGGTAAAGACAAAAAAAGCTGCACACCGCTCTCCGCTTACCGGAGTTGCGATGTGCAGCTTTTTTGCGAGCAGCTAGACAGCCTGCTGCGCTCTTACCTTGCGGCGATCCGTCAGGATGAACCGCTGCAGCAAGAGCAGTGCGGCGAGGCACAGCACGCCGCCGATGATGAACGGCAGCTCGTGCGCGATGGCGAACACGGCGCCGCCGAGCAGCGGCCCCATGATGCGGCCGAGGCTGTCCATCGAGGAGCTCAGGCCCGAAGCGACGCCCTGCCCTACCGTCGTCCGCTGGGTAATCAGCGACGTCACGCATGGACGAATGAGCGCGTTGCCTGCGCCGAACACAGATAAGTAGATCGCGGCCGTCGCCACGCTGCTGGAATACAGCAGCAGGAAGAAGCCAGCCGCCGACAACACGAGCCCGACGCCGATCACGAACGGCTCGGAGCCTTGCTTCACCAGGCGGCGCACAACGCCGCCTTGAATGAGCGCGCCGACCACGCCGCTGGCAAGGAACATCATGCCGATGTCGAACGGCGTTGCGCCGATTTTATCCATCTGGTAGTACTGGAGCGTTGCTTCCAGACCTGCCAGCGTGAACGTGACGAAGAACGACAGTACGAACAAATACTTCGACGAGCCGGAGAAAGCGGTCCAACGGGAAGGCGCTTTCTCTTTCACAGAACGGCGCTTGTCCGGTGTAAGCGATTCCTTCAACACCGTAAATGCAAGGACGAACGAAGCCAAGGAAATCGCAGCCGCCACGAAAAACGGCGTATACGTTCCCCACTTGCTGACGATCCCGCCGATCGCCGGACCAAAAATAAAGCCGAGACCGATCGACATCCCGACCATCCCCATGCCTTTCGTCCGATTCTCGACGGTTGTAATGTCTGCGACGTACGCAACGGCACATGCCGTTGCCGCACCGGAGAACAGTCCGCCCAGAATCCGCGACACGTACATAATCCACAGATGATCATTGGCCACGCCAAAAATGACGAAACTGACACTAAATCCTAAGAGTCCAATCAAAATAATGGGTCTACGCCCGATCCTGTCCGACAATCCGCCCCAAAACGGCGACATAAAAAAAGACACCGCCGAGTAAACCGACAGTAGCAGCGCATTATGGTACTGCGCGCCCGCGCCGTTTACCACTTCCGGCATAATCGGAATAATGATTCCGAAGCCGACGAAAATCGTCATCAACAGCAGCATGATGACTCCAATCTGTTTGCCCATGATGCCTAATGCCTCCAACCTATCATTTTCTTATTATCGTACCATACCTTTTTTGGGGATGGAAATGAACATTTGAAGAACAAGCAGCACCACGAGCACGCAGCCGCTCATCACAAACGGTGCGTGGTAGCCATACACGTCCCACAACTTGCCGGAGACAATCGGCCCAATAATCATGCCAAGGCCCTCTATTGTTAGAAAGAAGCCCCACACCGCCCCCCGCTTCTCCGGCGGAATCGCCGAAGCAATCAGTGCATTCCACGAAGGTATAATAAACGCATACCCGATGCCAAGCAGTCCCACAAGCACGTAGAGTGAGGTCATGGACGTCACATACGTAAACAGCAGAAGCGCTGCAGCAGCGCAGGAGAAGCCCGCGATCAGGTATGGACGAATGCCGGTCTTATCAACAATTTTGCCCATCGGAAGCAGGAAGACGACGGTGATCGCGCCTCCTGCGATCAGAAACATACTATATTGAAGCGAAGACAGCTTCAGCACATCCTTGGCGTAGAGCGTCAATATCGGCGTCAGAATGCCGAGCGCGAACGTCTGGGCGAACATCAATGGAAACATGAGCGGGCTGACGGTCATGGAGCGGCGAACTTCCTGCAAATACTGCCGAACTCGCACGCCGAGCGGCAGTTTGGTCCCTTCTACCTCCACCTGTCGCTCCCGGGTTTCCGCCCTTTTCTTCCTCGGCAGCAGCAGCGCCGTCACGACTACGATCGTCATGCAGCCGAGCAGCAGTCGAAACGAAGGTCCATATGCACTGCCATGGATAAAGAAGTTAATCACAACCGGCCCGAGCCCCACGCCGGACAGCCATGCCATATAAACGACGCTCAGCACCGTCGCTTTGCCGTTTTCACCGGCCACCTCAGTCGCGCCTGTGATGACGCACGGCCACAGCGGTGCTGTGCCAGCGCCGAGCAGCACACACGCCAGCACGATCCAGGCGGGGCTCATCATGATGGCCATCAGGATGACGGAAATGAACGTGCACAAGACGCCTGACAGCATAATCGTCCGATAGCCTAAATGATCGATTAACCAGCCTACAGGCGTTCTCAGCGCATTATCGCCGATATACTGCGCCGCCAGCGCCCAGCCGATCATAAAGGCCGAGGCGCCGAGCGACGTTTTCAGATACACAGGCAGGATCGTGATCAGCAAGGCCCCTTTTACAAATTCAACGATGAACATAATGATTAATAATTCAATGACAAAGGGGGAAAATTTCCCCGCTTTAGCCCTATTTGTCACGGTTTCCATCCGGGTTTCTCCTTTACTTCACGAATTTGGCAGGATGACTGTTAGTTTCGCCTAAAATCGTACAAACTATTTTCAAAAAATTAGCTTGCATGCGCGGCCCATTTTGTTATACTCAATTAAGTTTGTTCATTATTCGACAAGCAATCTACGATAGAAGGGAAGCGATATTCAGGTGGATCATACCCTTACTCCCCTGTTCAGTGCACTGCTTCAGCATGCAGAGAAAAATCCAATTCAGTTTCACATTCCTGGCCACAAAAAAGGGGTTGGCATGGACCCGGAGTTTCGCGCTTTTATCGGCGACAATGCCCTGTCCATCGACCTCATTAATATAGCACCGCTCGATGACCTTCACCAGCCGATGGGCGTCATTGAGGAAGCGCAGAAGCTGGCTGCGGATGCGTTCGGCGCCGACCATACGTTCTTCTCCGTCCAAGGTACGAGCGGAGCGATCATGACGATGATCATGTCTGTCTGCTCCGAAGGCGATAAAATCATCGTGCCGCGCAACGTGCATAAATCGATTCTGGCGGCGATTATTTTCGTCGGCGCTAAGCCTGTCTTCATTCAGCCGCTGCGCGACAAAAACCTCGGTATCGACCATGGCATTCCTGTCCGCTCGGTTCGCCGCGCGCTTGAGAAGCATCCCGATGCCAAAGCCGTGCTCGTCATTAACCCGACGTATTACGGCGTCTGTACAAATTTGAAAGAAATCGTGGAGCTTGTCCACACTTACAATATTCCGGTGCTCGTCGATGAGGCGCACGGCGTGCTGACGCATTTCCATGACAAGCTGCCGATGTCCGCAATGGAAGCCGGCGCCGACATGGCGGCCACCTCCGTACATAAGCTCGGCGGCTCCATGACGCAAAGCTCCGTGCTGAATGTACAAGGGCCGCGCGTTAATCCGAAGCGCATTCAAACGATTATGTCGATGCTGACGACAACGTCGACGTCTTACATTTTGCTCGCATCACTGGATGCATCCCGCCGCCACTTGGCCTTGAACGGCCGTGCCATGGCGGAGCGTACGATCGAGCTTGCTCAGCATGCACGATGTGCCATTAACGAAATCCCGAATCTGTACTGCTTCGGAGATGAGATTTTGGGCGAGGAAGCAACTTTCACTTACGACCCGACCAAAGTGTGCGTTCACGTGCGCAAGCTCGGCATTACCGGTTTTGAAGTCGAGAACTGGCTGCGTGAGCATTACAACATCGAAGTTGAAATGAGCGACATGTATAACATTCTGTGCCTGATCACGCCTGGCGATACCCGCGAGGACGTCGAGACGCTGCTGACGGCGTTGCGCGAGCTTTCCCACATTAACGATGACGTGGCCGAAGTCAAAGAAGTGGTCATTGAAGTGCCGGCCATCCCGCAATTGACGCTAACGCCACGCGACGCGTTCTATGGCGAAACGGAAGTCATCCCGTTCAAAGAATCCGCCGACCGGATCATTGCGGAATTCATCTACGTGTACCCGCCAGGCATTCCGATTTTGCTGCCAGGCGAGGTTATTACCCAAGAGCTGATCGACTACATCGTCGACCATGTAGAAGTAGGGCTGCCTGTCAAAGGTCCCGAAGATCGCAGCGTTCAGAACGTCAAAGTCATTGTCGAGACGCAAGCGATCTTCTAGCTTCGTTGTCCCTAGCCCACCGGCTCCCTGCAGGGATATATTGTAAAACCGTTTTCAGGATGCTATGATAGGGAAGATGTTTAGCGAATGAGGTGATCAAGGAATGGCTCAAAGCGCTTATATTAAATTCGTATCTGGATCCGCCGTCTCCGCTCTTACCTTGGATGAAATCAAGGAAAAGCTGTTGCATTACCGTGATCAGCTCGGTCAAACCGCCAAGCAGCTTGGCTGGGAATATGACGAGGCCGGTTTTCCGTATACCATCGAGACGAAGCCGGAAGGCGAAGGCAAATGGTTTTATCTGAAAGGGACGAATGCGCTGTACCGCAACATCGTCATTGGTGTCGGCTCGGAAGGAAGCCCGGATGAGCAACGCCATTACGTGCAGTTCGTCCTGCCCGACAACGCAACCCATGGGGACAAGAGCAAGGGCAACGAATATTGCAAATATCTCAGCAAATTATTGAAAGCGGAACTTCATTTATTCAATGGCCGGACCATGTATTTTAATCCTCGCAAATAAAGCAAAATTAAAACCCCCTAACAGATCGCTAGGGGGTCTTCTTTATCGCTTATGTACGAATTGCGCTTATTCGTCGCCTTCTTGGGCTACGATTTCATTGTAAATCGTTACGACGCGCTCCCATTCTTGCTCATCTTCAATGTTGACCAAATAAGCCTCTTCGTCTTCTTCTTCAACACGGAAAATGACGCCATCAGCGTCCGGATCGTTGCGATCAAGCAATACCGCGTAAGCTTGATCTTGAGATTGGAAGGTATAGACCATCACCATCTCATGCTCTTTCCCGTTCTCGTCCGTTACGATAAAAACATCTTCCCCATGGTCGTGATCGTGGTCACAGTCCGGGCCGTGTACATGATCATGCTTCTCATCGCTCACAGGCAGAACCTCATTTCATCAAATAATAGTTACCTCAATATCCTATCATTTTCGCAGATAGAGGTCAAACCAGTTCGCGTGAGGGAATATGCTATTCGGATTGAATTTGCTTCTCGGATACGACGGCGTAGTCGCTGCTTCCGCTCTGCATTTCAAAGCTGACCACATAGGTGCCATACTCATCGAAAGATACGCCATAAAGCGGCACTTTTAACCAAAACGACTCCTTGGATTCGGTAATGGATTTCTCGACCGGCGTGATAACGCTTTTGCCGCTTGGGGAAATCACGGAAACTCTGACCGAGTTAATGCTCGTTTTCAAATTATCCACTTGCGCAAAGACGATAAAGTCCGCGGACTTGCCCCGCTCCACAACACCAAACGGCACAATGGCCGAATCTTTCTTCACTTCCGTTGTAAAGAACATATGCACATTCGGTTTATACAAATAAGCGGTTTTGCTGGCATCATCCCAAGTGACGAGACCTTGCAGCGAATTCGTCACCGCGCGCAGCGGAAGAACGGTCTTCCCGTCAATGATGAGCGGCGGGACGTCCGAATCGGCAAACTCTTTGGTATTCCCGTTCACAACAAGACGGGCAATACTGTATCCTTTATACTCCCCCCAAATCGATGAGCCTACCACTACGGCTGTACTCAATGTAAACAACACAACCATCAACGCAAAAATCCGTTGAACTTTCATTCTCTAGCCCTCCAGCCTCGTTAGTCATCTGTCTGTCTGCATCTTTATACTCCGGCCAGGAGGAAGAGTTGCGTCAATTCTAAAATTTTGATAAAAAATTCAACAAACGCTTGACGTACGCTTCAGCATACAATCGGTAGCTCCCAACATGTCCCGCGCCGGTCGTCGTCCACAGCTCAAAATGCGCCGGATGACGGTCATACATCTGGACGCTGTTCGAGCTGGGAATGGCCGGGTCGTCATGGCTGTGAATGAATAGAACCGGCCTCGGGGCAATCCGGTCGACAGCCGTCAGGCCGTCCACAGCGTGCGGATTTATACCGACCAACCGGGGCAAAAACGTCAAGATCAGCGGGGTAAATGGGATCCGCGGCAGCCCTGACCACACCGGCAAATTTTCCACTAAATAAGGATGAAGCTGGCTGAACGCGCTGTCGGTGATCACCCCAAGGACAGCTTCCTCCTCAGCTGCGGCCAGCAGTGAGGCGCTGCCGCCCATGGAAAAGCCAAGCAGCACGATGCGCGAAGCGATATGCGATTTCACCCAATCAATCGCGCCGAGCACGTCCTGCTGTTCCAGATAGCCGATGGTGGTCGTCGTTCCTTCCGACAGCCCGGAGTTGCGAAAATCAAACATAAGCACATGATAGCCGGCCTCCACCAGCTGTTGCGTAAGCGATAGCGCAGGCAGCCCCATCTCCAGCCGATTGCCGGCATAGCCGTGCGACATGATAATTGTCATGTCTTGCGGCTCATGTACAGCTTCAAAAAACCAGCCGTCGAGACTGACATCCCCCAATCGGCTTGGAAAGACGATCTGCCTAGGCGCGAGTCCGTAGTCGGCTGGCCCTTCTTCCAACGGCTTTCGTTTCGGATGCGTCAGCCGCCATCCCACGAAGATGGAAACGCCGACGATCAAAGCGATTACAACGATCACAATACTCCCTGCGATTAACCAAATCATGCAGATCAACACCTTTTAATGAAATCAATTTGAATATCCCTTTTCACGGTCTCGTCAAGAATAAAGGTTGAAGTCTCCCAGCGCACATGCTACATTAGAAAAAGATGGATTTTTGTCGAAAATCGGAGGCGGATTCATGAGTTTGCACATTCAGATGTTGGGAACCGGCAGTGCGTTTGCTAAGAAACACTATAATAATAGTGCTTTGCTTCGCACGCAGGACAAGCAGGTTATGATCGATTGCGGCTCATCGGTCCCACGCTCCCTGCATGAGCTTCAGATCCAGCCGGATCGGATCGATGGTATCCTGATTACCCATATCCATGCAGACCACGTAGGCGGACTGGAAGAAATGGCTTTCCGTCTTCTCTACGAATTTAGCCGCAAACGCACCAAACTGTTTATAGCGGAGTCGCTGGCTGTTCCTCTTTGGGAGAACACGCTCAAGGGCGGATTGTACAGTCCTTCGGAAAACTTCCTTACCCTTGAAGATTACTTCGATGTCGTCCTGCTGCCTGAGCGTACGCCCGTCGAATTGTTTCCGGGTTTAACCGTAGAGATCATTCAGACGGAGCATATCCAGCTGAAACCTAGCTATTCGCTTTTCATTAATGACCGTACCTTTTACAGTGCAGACATCCGGTTTAATCCCGAGCTGCTGTTTGGTGAAGTGATTCAACAACGAAATTGTCACACCATTTTCCATGATTGTCAATTAAGCGGTCAAGGCTTCGTACACACGACATTAGAAGAACTGTTGACACTGCCGGAAGAGGTCCAGCAGCGGATCTACTTGATGCATTACGACGATTCGATGCAGGATTATATCGGTCGGACCGGCCAAATGACCTTTGCCCTGCAGCATCAAATCATCGACCTGACATAGTTTTTTTCGACAAAAACCTTGGACTTTTGCGTCTAAAGGTTTTTTTTGTCCAATTCTGCTTAAGTTTACATTAAGTTTCCTGTCCGGAGAAGGGATTTTCTGATAAACAGAGAAATTGTCACACAAAAGTGTTTGCACGGTGCCAATCTGCTAGGAGGTCGTTGTGTGGTTACGATGTGGATTTATTATGTCTATGCTTGCTTATATTCAGCTTTCGCCTTGTATCAAGACACTGCCGTCAGCATCCCGTTGATGTTGACCGGACTCATCCTTTGTTTATTGACGTATCGCTTGCAAAAAAGCCACCGTATCATCCCTTGGCTTCATCTGCTGAGCATCTGTCTGCTGCATGCGGCAGGTCACTCTAATCTATGCTATCCACTCTACGTTTTAGCCCTCGCCCGTTTTTCATTCATCACGCCGGATAAAAAGAAGCTTTGGACCGGCACCTTTGTTTATGCCGCTGCTTATCTTCTGATCATGAATATCTTTGTTCATTCCGAAGCCAAGACATGGCTGTACGGACTGAACTGCTTGCTGGATTTCTCGGCCGTTGCACTGCTCTGCAATACGGCGAGCGCCCAGTTTCTAAAAAAAGAACGTCTGCACAGCGAGCCCCTGGTTATCGCTCAGAAGGATTCGCTGACAGGTCTCTATAATTTTGAAGAAGCTCATCGACGGCTGGAGCAATTAATTCTAAATAAACAGTCGCTCGTTTTCATTCTTATCGATTGCAACGATCTCAAGGCGATGAATACGTCCGGCGGCTTTCAGGCCGGTAACTTCATTCTCAAGCAAATGGCCGATTTGCTGCAAATCCTGTTCAAAGACGCGCACTTCATCGCGCGATACGGTGGTGACGAATTCGCGGTCGTCATGCCGCTCGACCATATCACGCTGAAAAACGCCTCCATCCAGCTCAAGCTCGATTCCGAGCTGCCCAAGCTGACGGGCATCCAGAATACATACGGTATCGCGACATATCCAAGCGATGCGCAAACAAAAGATGATCTTATTTTACACGCCGAGCATAATCTATTTATGAAGAAGCGCGACTCGCTGCTGAAGCAGGAAGAGCATATGCAGCGCTCTGAGAAGTTACGAGTCGTCGGGGAGCTTGCGTCAGGTATGGCGCATGAAATCCGAAATCCCTTGACGACGGTCAGAGGCTTTCTACAATTGGCAAAAGCAAGCGGTTACAACATTGAAACGTGGTACAACCTGATTATGGATGAAGTGGACCGAATGAGTGATTTAACGGGGGAATTTCTGCAGTTTTCCAAGCCGCATCGTACTGATTTCCGCACGGATTCCTTGCATGATTGCATTCTCAAGGTCATCTCCCTCATGGAATCGGAGGCTACAAGCTCCGGCCATGTGATTCACTTTCAGGATATGGCGGCGGACGAAATATTCATGCTCATGGATCAGGACAAGATGACGCAGCTCTTGCTGAACATTATCAAAAACGCATGCGAAGCGATGGAAACAAACGGTTGCATCCACATACAAGTAAGCCGCGATCCGAAGAACGCGACTTTGATTATTGCCGATAATGGCCCTGGCATTCCGAGCGAATACCTGGAGCAGATTTTCCATCCGTTTTTCACGACGAAGGAGACGGGAACCGGTCTCGGGCTATCCATTTGCTATAAAATCGTGCAGGATCACCATGGGACCCTGGAAGTGGAGAGCGAGCTTGATAAAGGCACCCGCTTTATTCTGACCTTCCCTGTGGCCGATAGAGGAGATACGCTAAAAGACAATGCCGCAAGCTGATCCGGTTACAACACCTTTTTCATTCGCACGTGAAGGATGCCTGCGTCATAGAACGGCTCCTCGGAGATCACTTGGTAGCCAAGCTGCGCATAGAAGCCCTCTGCTTGACACTGCGCATCGAGAATGGATGAGGTGCAGCCGAGTTCCTTGGCTTGCTGCTCCATCGCCAGAATAAGCTGTTTGCCCAGCGAACGGCCGCGATACGCTTTCAATACGGCAACCCGCTGCAGTTTGGCCATGTGAGGCTGGTATTCGTACCAGCGCGAGGCAGCTACCGGCTCCTGGCCATTTAGGATTAGAAAATGATGGCAGGCTTCCGGCGAAGCGTCCTTCTCATCCATTTCCAAATGCTCAGGTACTTGCTGTTCCCGGACAAATACATCCATGCGGACGGCAAAGCATTGTTCTAGATGTTCTCGTGTTGTAACGCGAATCGTATCCATGTGGTCAACTTCCTCTCTAAGATCGTTTATTGATCTTATCCCATTCCCGAACTGTTGTCCACAGGATCGCGAGTCATCTTTCTACTTCTTCTCCATCCAATAGCTGCATGCGCCAATCGCAAGCCCAAACAACGAGCCTGCCAGCACTTCCCGCGGTAAATGACCGAGCCGCTCTTTCAGCGCTTTGCGCCTGCGAATATGATATATGCCGGGATGGCGTTTCGACAGTTTTTCCACTTGCACATCGAGATCGTTGACCTCCACGGCAATCTCGCCAGCCGCTCTCCGAATGCCCATTGCATCGTACATGACCACGGCTCCAAAAATTGCACTCATCGCAAAATCGGAAGCCGCAAATCCTTTTTTGAGTCCGATATAAGATGCGAGTGCCGATACGCCGGCGGAATGCGAGCTTGGCATTCCGCCAGTTTGCACTGCTTGGCTAATATCCCACTTGCGGAATTGCAGGTAATGGATGGGAATTTTCAATAACTGAGCCGCGCCAATTCCCACTAAAGCCGTTGTTAACGCTCGATTCATCGCGATCACCTCACTTCTATCATCCATCACAGATTTAGATTCTATACGCAAAGTCTGCTATACTAAACGTACGATTCTCAGCTTTAGGAGTGTGCACTCATGAATATTGCTTTTTTTCTTTTACCCAAATCCGAAGTCATCACCGCCACGCCTCAGGCGACGCTGCGGCAAACGCTTGAACGTATGGAGTTTCATCGTTATACGGCAGTACCGATCATTTCTGATGACGGCCATTATATGGGAACGATTACAGAAGGCGATCTGCTCTGGTTTCTGAAAAACTCGGAGACGGTCAGCTTCGATAACGCCCATCGTCACGTGCTGTCGGAAGTCCCGCTTCGCGTTAATAACAAGCCTGTCCACATTCACGCCGAAATGGTCGATCTTATCGATCTTGCCAAAGTTCAAAACTTTGTGCCGGTCGTGGACGATTCCGATAAGTTCATTGGGATTGTACGAAGAAGCGAGATCATTGAGTATTGTGCCAAACAGCTCAACTTTAAAGCGGCTCCCGTCTCTCATGAACGGTAACTCCCATCCGCCATCATTTTCATATTCAAGCAAAAAAGACAAGTGCAGACGCCTTGTCTTTTTATTATGCCGAAACATTCTATTGCAATTGACCGCTCGATGCCGCTTTGGAAGAGACAAACTCGCTGGCCCAATCTACCATGCCGTTCATGAGGGTCAGAATAAGGTTAACGGCATCCTTCTCCGTCAGACTACCGTTCGATTGGCTGCTGACATATTGTGAAGTCTTTATTTCGAGCTGCAGAACAAGCTCTTTGATTTTCAGCAATTCATTTGCAAGATCCGATACTTTCGTCATGCTTTGGCCTTGGCTCTGTCCATTAGAATTGGCTTGACCCGATTGGCTCTGATTGTAGGCATTATTGCTGCCGCCGCTTTGATTCGCGCCTTGCTGTTGATCCTGCTGCTGCCCAATCGAGCGGAATTGATTTTGTTGATCCTGCTGATTGCTGAAACCTTGACCGCCCTGGCCATTTGCATTTCGGTCTGCGTCGGATGAGCCACCGCCATTGCCGCCTCCGCTTCCGCCTGATGAATACGATTGGCTCTGCCCGTAATCGTTTTGTCTTTGACCCGGGTTCTGCCCCGGACCTTGGGCTTGAACTTGGCTTTGGGCTTGATTTTGACCTGAGCCTTGCCCTTGTCCTTGCCCTTCTGAACCTCCTTGACCGCCTGACAGCAGCATGCGTTTCACCTGCTCCAATTCAATTAACACCAGATCATTCTGTTTGGTTAGCTCGTCCATTTGAAGTTTGAGATCCTGTGTTTTTATCATGAGACTTTATACCGCTCCTTCCCTTACTTCACAACACCGCATGCAATGCGGCTGCCGGAGTTGCCAGATGGATCTGTCTTCAGGTCGTCCGGTTTCTCATGAATAACGATGCTGGTGCCCCCCGCCTTAAGCAGAGAGTTCGAAGCGCCAGGGGTTAGACTGACAGCCTGACTTACCGCTTTAAACACGCCTTTACCCTGGCTGTCCACCTCCAAATTCGGCAGATCGCCGGCATGAACGCCTTTCGGATTGAGGAAGCCATGCTCCTTCATTGTAGGGTTGAAGTGACTGCCAGCCGATTCAAATTTAGGAGCGGTACAAACGCCTTTCTCATGAATATGCAGACCATGTTCGCCTGGAGGAAGACCGCTGACCTCCAATTGAACCAGCACGCCCTCCGGTGCTGCCGATAGCTGTGCACTGCCTACATTTTGCCCGTTTGCGCCGATTAACTTGACTTGAATGGGCGTTGGCGCGGCCGGCGCCTCGACACCGGAAACCGATTGAACTTGATTGCAGCCAGCCAGCATCATTACGCCAATACCAGCTGTCATTAGAAGCGAAGCTCTATTCATTGTGTATGTCCTCCCGAGACTGAACTTTGACAAAATCTACCCTTAGGATGCTCAACTGCTCGGGAAGGTAATCGCAAGTTGCGTCGAAAATTTCAATTTTTCTTATATTTTCTTATAAAATGGTCATCAGCTTCGCAATAATCTGCAAATTTTCCAGTTTCCTTTTATAGAAATGAAACTCCACCTTTGTATGCTCGACCAGCTCTTCCTTACGCAATACCTGGGCCTGTAGCTCCTTCGTATGCGGCCACATCTCCGCTTGCCGCTGAAGCTCGTTTTTGCCCGTAACCATACCTTCGCCAATCACCTCGCACTCCTTCGAGAGCAAGGCATGCTTGGCCCAGTTCAGCTCAGAAATCGCATCCGTGTAGATCGCTTCCGCCTGCTTGAGCAGTTCTGGAACAAGCTGCAATTCCAAAATCACATCCGACCGTTTCATTCGGACCCCTCCCATCCCCTTGACAACTTCAAGAAAATTTGCTGTCTTGCCTCATCTATATTCATCGAATAGAAAAACATGCATTGGGGTGAAAATAGACATCGTTCGACAACAACATTAAGATCTCATCAAATTTCGAATGAAAGGGCTTGCCCCATTGAAAGCGTTACCAAACCATTTTATAATTGAGCTTATATAGGGCTAGGAGGTGAAGCGCATGTTGCTGGACGAAGTAATCGTATATCAGAACGAAGAAGAAGGTACGGAAGATAACGGTGAAGAAGAAAACTAGCATGCCAGACAGCGCCATCGCCTAATAAGACAACAACGTAAGCCCGCGGACCTGAATCTGCGGGCTTTTACATGTTCAAAAAATTTTTAGTAAGTCATGCATAAATAATCTGAACATTCAAATAATACTGGTGTACCATAAAAAAGGAGATGATTTTGAATGGCTAGATCAAACACTTTAGTCGTACAACAAGCAAAAGCAGCACTGGATCAACTGAAGTACGAAGTCGCTCAAGAACTAGGTGTCCCTCTCTCCCCTTCTGGTTACAACGGTAATTTGGCAACACGTGATGCCGGTTCCATCGGCGGCAACATCACAAAAAGATTAGTGCAAATCGCCGAGCAATCCCTTGGCGGCTACAAACGCTAATCCTTTGATGTAGGCGCAAGCTCAAAAGACTGAATCACTCGATCCTCCTTAGAGTGAATCAGTCTTTTCCATTTTGTATGGATGAAAAAAGGACCTCGTACAAGGCCCTTGTCCCCTACTTCTTTTTGACTTCTTCCACAAAAACGTCACTGGCATCCCGCGTAGAACCCATTTCGAGAATCGAATACTTTTTATCCCCGATCATAATCACATCTTCGACTTCCGGCAGCGGCTCGCTTAAGTAGACCGTCCCCAAATACATATTGCTGCTTTTCAAGCGCAAATTCCATCGATGCTGTTGTTTCGTCATTTCCTCTGTTCCTCCCAAACTCTAATGACATCAAGTTACCACAAATTGAGATAAGATGAAAGTCCTATAGGCATTGTTAGGCAAATATGATACATTAACGTCAATGCTACCACAGAAGGATTGATGAAGAATCATGTCAACGCAAGGCTTGACCCACGAGGAACTTTCTCTGCTGCTTGCTCCTGAAACCGATCGCGTTCCAACTACGGCTGGCAATGCGCCCTATCTGCCAAGATCCAAAAAATCGCGGAGAACAGGTTCTCGCCTGTTGAAACTTTTTCTCTTTTGGGCTAAACGATAAGTGCTAAACGCTTGACAATATCAGTTATAGTTGGTATATTACTATTTGTCGCTATATTTCTAAGACTTGTTAGCTCAGCTGGGAGAGCACTATCTTGACAGGGTAGGGGTCAGTGGTTCGAGCCCACTACAGGTCATACGAAAAAACCCTTGAGGAATCAAGGGTTTTTTGCTGTCTCTGGGATAGTTTTAGGCATATGTCTGTTTGAATACTAATGCTCTTGCATTAAAGCTATGACTTCTTCCCGGAAAGCTCTGTCATGTCTATAACATTCCACTTGTAAATGCATGATTCATTTCTTCCCCTAAAGCCCAATTCTCCCTTGATAAAAACAGCCAAACTGGCAAAAACTTAATACAGCCATCTATGCCAATTAATCAAGGAGGAACTGTCCCATGTTTGTACGTTGTGCGCTCCGCATAAGATCCCAATACCTGCTTTCCGGACTGCTCGTCCTCCTGTTGAGCTCAGGTGTATGGATGTCCGGCAGCGCTGCTGTTCTCGAAGAACCACCGTCATCGCCTCAAGCCGCCGGAGCTGACAGCACGATCCGACTCGTGGTCAAAGCCTCACCGAGCGCGCAGTATCAATCGGAAGCCACTTTCACGGATAAAGCAGTGCTCCACGCCCTGGAAGAACGAACGCCCGGCACTGCCTATTCGGAGCCGCTCCTTCCAGATACAGCCCTGACTTTTAGGCAAAAAGGCCAAGAACAGCGCGTCTATGTGACACCAACGGGACAAGTGGTCGACCCTGTCGGACACCATTTCAATGTCCTTGATTCAGAGGCTCAAAACACATTAAAAATGCAAGTACAGTCCCTGCGCCAAAAACATTACGGCGAACTGCTCCCCTGGAAGGATGCGAATCGCATTATCCCCAAATTCAGCTCGTTCACCATCGTGGACGTCGAGAGCGGCTTGAGCTTCGAAGGGCAGCGCCGCGCAGGCTCCAGCCACGCGGATGTGCAGCCGCTGACGAAGGAGGACTCCGCGACGCTGAAATCGATCTACGGCGGCAGCTGGAGCTGGAACCGCCGCGCCGTGCTCATCAAGTACGAGGGCCGCACGCTCGCGGCCTCGATGCACGGCATGCCGCACGGCGGCGACGGGATTCCCGGAAATGACTTCAACGGTCATTTCTGCATCCATTTTCTCGGGAGCGTGACCCACCGCTCCCGCTCCATGGACCCGGCGCACCAGGTCATGGTGCACCGGGCCGCCGGCTTGCTGAACGACTACGTCAGCAAGCTCCCGCCTTTGGCGCTGATCGACGTCTGGATCAGCGCCGCCCACCAAGGCGACCTGCAGCTGCTGCAGGCCGCCACAGGGGAAGAACAGGCGGTGCATGTACGCAGCATGCGCCGCCTGTCCAAGGCGAAGGAGCCGGATGTCTCCCGGCTCCTTCAGTACGACACCGACGTCGACGTCTCGACGACGCCGGAAGGCGCCTCCGCCGTGAAGCATCGGCGGATTCATTTTCACCTCGAGCGGGCGTCGCTCGAGGAGCGCTGGTACATCCGCAGCGCCGAGATGCGCTAGCGCAGAAAAGCCCGATCGTCCTGCGATCGGGCTTCTGCTATTGCGGCGCTTGGCCGGAGGCTTTGCGCAGCTCATTCGCCAAGCGGTGGAACTCCCCGCGCGCCGCGGCCGACGTTGTCGCCATATATCCGGCTGACAGGAACGGGATGATCGCATTCGCGTCTTTGGCCGCCAGGGTGACGGGATCAGGACCTGGCTGCGGTGCGGCATCCGTCTGCCACCAGCCTTCATTGCCATAAGATTCGTCGTAATCAATGGGAATGCCGCCCACGACCACGTCATTTTTATACTGATAGAGCTGCATGTGGGTTGATTTTTTTCCGCCGCTCCAGGCGTACGTTTGCCAGAAGTGGGAGCAGGCGCCGGCCGCATACACAGCCTCAATTACCGCATAAGAACCATATACGCCGGTCGTATAATTCGGAGTCGCTTCGCTTGCCGCCTGAATATACGCAATCACGGTCGGCATTTGCGCCGCGGTAGCGTCGAAATCGACAGCGAAATAAATGCAGCTGCCAAATGGCTGACCAAGGCTGGCAGCTACTTGCAGCGCCGCCTTGCCATCCGCAAGCCCGGCTGCTCTGCCGCCTAATGCGCGATCCGCCGTCGTCTCAAAACAAGAAATAATCGAAATCCCAGCCTTAGAGATCGTATCCGCCTCCGCTTTCGTCAGCGCCTTCGCGCCGCTCGGCACAAGATAACGGGCTGCAAATTCATAACCGTCCCGGGCAAAAGCAGCAGCCGTTGCTTCCGTTAAACGCGTTGCGCAATCAAACCCTTTCGCCATGAGTTGTCACCCTTTCTCTTCGTCTACTCTATACTATGCGAAGTGATCAGGGGCGTTCCGCAGATTGATAGACAACGTCGCCAAAACAACAAAAAAGGGCGCTTTCCGAAGTCCAGGAAACCGCCCTTTTCTTATGATTTTGTCCCGAATCGAATCGCATTTCGTTCCCGTGCGCGCTGCGCCTCTATTTCGCGATTGCGAGGTTCGGCCTGGGTGACGAGAGAGTCCATAAGTTTCTGAGCGACTTCTGTAATGCCCTGCACCGCTTCTTCAAATGCAGCCTCATTCGCCTTTGATGGCGCAGTAAATCCCGAAATTTTACGAACAAATTGCAAAGCGGCAGCACGAATCTCTTCTTCCGTTGCGACCGGTTCAAAATTGAATAACGGTTTAATATTACGGCACATACGGACATCCTCCCGAAGTTCATTTTTCCTGTAAAAACAATAAAAAACCCTTACAAATCAAGGGTTTCCGTGCTATGGGCCCAGAGGGACTCGAACCCCCGACCAATCGGTTATGAGCCGACCGCTCTAACCAACTGAGCTATAGGCCCAAATAAAAATTTGGTTGCGGGGGCAGGATTTGAACCTGCGGCCTTCGGGTTATGAGCCCGACGAGCTACCGAGCTGCTCCACCCCGCGATATAGTCTTCATGTCGCATGTGCGACAAAAACAAATATACACTACCTCGGAAAGTGAAGTCAAGCGTTATTTTTCCAGCTGCCGACAGGCGATTACGTATTGTAGCGTACGCCGAAACGGCCTTTTTTAGATTTATAGACCTCAACTTCCTGCGGGCATTCATAGCCGTAGATCCACCAGTCCTCTTCCATGCGCTTAGCCAGACAGCCCGCTTGGAACTTGGTATCGTAGAGTTTTGCCCAGTACACCCATTTCATAAAAAACTCACCCCATATTTGGATTCGCTCTCTATTATTAATGTAACCAATTTAGGGCACAGTTATGAGCCGGGCGCTGCAGCATTAGACTCTGCTATATTTTCATTGTAAAATTAGAAGGATTTTCATCTTGTTTGGGGAAGTTAAAGAAATGATGGTAAAGGTACTTATTCATGTCCATGAAAGAAGGAATTGACCTATGTTAGAATCAGTGTTGACGCATTTGCAAGCCCACAAAAATGCACACATAGAAGAGCTCAAGCAGTTTTTACGAATCCCGAGCGTTAGCGCCGTAGCTCAGCATGCGCCGGATATGGCGCGCTGCGCCGATTGGATTGCCGCTTCCCTGAGCAAAGCCGGGCTCGAACATGTGGACATTCTGCCCACAGACGGCGGCCATCCCGTTGTCTATGCCGACTGGCTGCATGCGCCGGGTAAACCGACCGTTCTTGTCTACGGGCATTATGATGTGCAGCCCGCAGATCCTGTGGAGCTGTGGGAAACGCCCCCTTTTGAGCCGGTCATTAAAGATAATAAGCTGTATGCGCGTGGCAGCACGGACGACAAAGGCCAGGTTCTTCTCTATGTCAAAGTGGTTGAGGCGTTCTTGAAAACGGCCGGATCGCTCCCCGTCAATGTGAAATTTTGCATCGAGGGTGAAGAGGAAATTGCCAGCAAGCATCTGCCTGCTTTCATTGAGAAACACCAAGAACGCCTGCAAGCGGACACCATCGTCCTCTCGGATACACAAATGCAAAGCCTGGGCAAACCGGCCTTAATGTACGGACTGCGCGGCTTGGCGGGATTTGAAATCACCGTCGACGGTGCAAATAGCGACTTGCATTCCGGACTGTTCGGCGGCGCCGTGCAGAATCCGATTCATGCGCTGACCAAGCTGCTCAGCTCTTTTCACGATGAAGAAGGACGTGTGGCGGTTAAAGGTTTTTATGATCGTGTTATTGCGCTTTCTGACAAAGAGCGGGAGTCCTTCAAACAGGTCGCGCCGGATGAAAATAAAGTTCGCACGGATCTACAGGTCTCCGAGCTGTACGGGGAACAAGGCTACTCGTTCTACGAGCAGACAACGTCCCGTCCTACCCTTGAGATTACCTCCGTCAGCGGTGGTTTCCAGGGCGAAGGCATTAAGCCGATCATTCCGAACAGGGCGAGCGCCAAAATCGCCTGCCGTCTTGTCGCCGCACAGCAGCCCGAAGAAATCATGGATGCGGTTGAAGCGCATATCCATGCACAGGCATTCCCAGGCGTCACGATCCAATTGGATCGCCAGCTGTATGGCAATCCTTTTATCACGCCGATCGACGAACCCGTCATGGTAGCGGCTGCAGAGGCGTATGAGGCCACATTTGGGGTATGGCCCGTGTATACACGCAGCGGTGGCTCCATCCCGATCATCGAGGTGTTGGGCCGTGTACTGAACGCGCCGGTCGTGCTGATGGGCTTTGGCGTACCGGGCGAAAATTTACACGCGCCGAACGAGCACTTCCATTTGGAAAACTGGGATAACGGTACGGCGACGATCGCGCGTTATTGGGACAAGCTGTCGGCGATTTCGTTTGGAGAGAAGGTGTAACGTGATGGGATTGCCTTACCGCCTCCGCGATGCTGAACTCGCCGATTTGGAGGCCATCGTTCGGATCTACAATTCCACAATCCCCGGTCGCATGGTCACGGCCGATACAGAGCCTGTCACCGCAGCCAGCCGGGAGCGCTGGTTTTATGAGCACTCGGCGGATTTTCGCCCGTTGTGGGTGCTGGAGGACGCGCGTGGCGGGCTTTGCGGCTGGCTGAGCTTCCAGTCTTTTTATGGCCGACCCGCTTACAACGCTACCGCCGAGATCTCCATCTACGTCGACGAAACTTATCGCGGACAGGGCATCGGACGGCACCTGATGGAGCAGGCACTCGCCGCTTGCCCCAGAATTGGGGTCAAGACGGTGCTGGGCTTTATTTTCGGCCATAACGAGCCGAGTCTTCAGCTCTTCCGCAAATTCGGCTTCGCCGATTGGGCGCATCTCCCGCAAGTTGCGGAGCTCGACGGATTGGAGCGGGATTTGATTATTGTGGGGAAGCGGGTTGGGTAATTTGCCCGCCTACATTAAAAGCCTCAAACTGCGCATGCCGCGTTGTTTGAGGCTTTGTGCTGTAATGGCTTGGGCATCCGGCTAGGAGGACAGACGATTTCCTGCAAATGGGCAGGCTTTTTCCACAAAAATGACCTTTTTCGCAAAATGCCTGCGATTCTGCAGGCATGTCATCGAATCCGGAAGGGAAAAAGGAAAATTCCTGCTTTATTGCAGACTTGATGCCCACTCCGAATGCATCCCAGTCCTGAAAATCAGCCTGTAGACGCGCTCTTGTTCAACTGGACTTCCATTAACGAGGTCACTTTTTCTTGTACCCCTGGTTGCCCCTGAATCATCCCACCACAGCCTCGACCTCAATCTCAATCATCAGCCTCGGATCGATGAGCGCTTGTACTTCCACCATCGTAGCCACAGGTTGAATATCACAGAAAAACTCCCCGTGCGCACGCCCATACGCCTCCCACTGCGAAATATCTGTGACGAACATACGAGTACGCACGACATCCGACAGCTCTGCCCCCAGCTCACGAAGCGCCTCCTGAATCGTGGTCAAAATGCACCGCGTCTGCGCATACGCATCACCTTCTCCCACGACTTCGCCGTCTTTCATCGCTGTCGTGCCGGCGACCTCAATCCGGTCACCGACGCGAATCGCCCGGCAGTAGCCGACTTGCGGCTCCCAAGGTGAACCTGTAAACACTTTTTTCCGCTCCATCCTCATATTCAGCGTCTCCCTTCACACTTGAAATTCCCGCAGCTTCGCCTGCAGCCTCTCCGTAATCGGCACATTCGGCAAACGCAGCGCCTCGGAAGCAATCACACCAGCCTCAGCGAGCAGCCACTTGAGCGGCGCCGGGTTCGGCTCTTGGAACAGCAGGCGGACGAGCGGCAGCAGCTCCTCAAACGCTTTACATCCCTGCTCGCGCTCACCCTCGCTAAACTGACGGAATACCTTGCCAAAACGTTTCGTCTCCACATTAGCCGACGCCGTCATCCCTCCGGCAGCACCCGCCTCCAGCGCACGGTATAACAAGGCATCGTCTCCGCATAATACTGGCTTGGAACCGAGACGCGACAGCTCCGTCACCAACGTCGTATCCGATGTGCTGTCCTTCATGCCGATGACACCGTCCAGCTCCAGAATCGCTCTCACCGTATCCAGTTCCAGCTTAACCCCGGTGCGCTGCGGAATCTCATACAGAATCACAGGCACCCCCACTTCGGCGATCCGCTTAAAATGCGCAATAATCCCCTGCTGGCTCGGCCGGCTATAGTAAGGTACGACGACGAGTGCGGCATCCGCGCCCAGGTTGCCGGCTTGCTCGGTCTTCCTCACGCTAGCTGCCGTATCGTTCGTCCCTGTTCCGACCACGATCGGTGCAGCGGATTGCGCCGCTTCCCTCGCAGCCTGCGCTGTCGCAACCAGCACACGCACTTCTTCCGAGGTCAAGGTCGGCGACTCTCCTGTTGTCCCACCCACGACAAGCCCGTGAATCTCGTCCTGAAACAACTGCAACGCATGATTGTAAAAGGATCCGGCATCCAGGCCGAACGCCTCGTCAAACGGGGTAATGATCGGCACGAAGATGCCTTTTAAGTCTTTTTCCTGCAGCACGGCTCCCACTCCTTGGCAAAAAGAATTTGTACATTTACTTTAGCATGGAACATTCCATCACAGTTAGCTATAATAAATGATGAAGGTCATCAAAAATATTGATGAAAAGGAGGGGCAAGATGGACCTGACCTACTTGCGAACGTTTCGACAAGTCGCTCGAAGAGCCAGCTTTACCCGGGCTGCGGAGGAGCTTGGCTACGCGCAATCCAGCGTCACGATGCAAATTCAAAAGCTTGAGCGCGAATACGGAGTCCCGCTATTCGAGCGCTACGGCCGCCAGCTGCGACTGACCGCTCCGGGTGAAACACTGCTAGGGATCGTCGTTCAGATGCTGGAGCTCTATGACCAGTCCAAAGAAATCGTCGCCAATCAACTGACCGGCACGCTGACGATCGGTACAATCCATTCGCTCGCCGCCTATTATTTACCTTCCCATCTGCATACGCTGAAAATGGCCTATCCCGGCCTGAACATACAGCTCGTGCCCGACAGCGAGTCTTCCATCCTTACCAAGGTGCGCGAAGGCGACTATGACGTCGGCCTCCTGTTGGATCATTTTCCGGCGGACCCAACGCTCGCCTGCACCCTGGTTCGCGAAGAGCCGCTCGTCTTCATCGCCCCTCCCCATCATCCGCTTGCGGAGCGCGGCGAAGGGCTTGCCTACGCCGACTTCCGAAGTACAGAAGTCATCGTAACGGAAGACGGCTGCCTGTACCGCGGCATGTTTGAGCGATTGCTCAAAGAGCACGATGTCGCGCTCCGGATTGGTTTTGAGCTGGGCAACCTGGAGGCGATTAAGCGCTGCGTCATGAACGGGCTGGGCATCGCACTGCTGCCCCGCATTGCGGCGGATGTGGAGCTCAGTCAGGGAACACTTGTGCAGCTGCCTTTTCCACATGCACATCTAGCCATGGACCTGCAAGTACTGCTTCATCCTAAAAAGTGGATGTCCCAGCCGCTGCAGGCGTTTATGCAGATTTTGAAGGGAGAAGCTCCTCTGTAGCACAACGGTTGCCCTCTAACGCAAAAGAAGCTCTCCTTCTCGAGAAGGTAGAGCTTCTTTTGTTAAACGCGAATGTCGAGATTCGCGCCCAGATGCGGTGTGACGGATGCAGCGGTGACCTTCGCCTGTGCTTGGGCAAAATCCTGCAGCATCGTGCCGGTCAAGCCGGCTTGCATATCGCTTGATTTGCTCAACAGTTGAATGCCGATCGCTTGCTTGAGTCCGTCGCCGCTATTGATCGCGGACAACATAGGGGAAATGTTCAAAATTCGTTTCTCCTCTCCATGCGGTAGCTGGCAGGCATGCGGCGTTCCCGCCGGTTAGCCCCTGTAGCTTTGCGTCTGCCGCTTTCGCGTCATTTGCCTTTATCGTGAAAGGTTAACGACAACCTAACACTTCTCTAGTATAAAGCCGCTGCCAAAATCCGTCAATTTCCGACGGTCACGCCATAAGCGGCAGGATTCGCACGCCAGGAGCGCAGCAGCTCCATATCGGATGCTTGGATCGCGCCTTTTTCAAGCGCAACCTCCAGTAGCGCAGAGTAGTTGGACAGCGTTTCCAGCGGCATATTCGCCGCCTTGAACGCTTCTGTTGCCTTGTCCAGCTGGTAGGAGAAAATCGCCAGCACGCCAAGTGACTCGGCGCCTGCGTCATTCACGGCGAGCGCCGCTTTCAGCGAGCTGCCGCCCGTCGAGATGAGGTCCTCGATGACGATGACCTTTTGACCAGGCTTCACAGTACCTTCGATCAGGTTCTCTTTGCCGTGCCCTTTCGCTTTATCGCGAATGTAGATCATCGGCAGGCCGAGCTTTTGCGCGACCCAAGCCGCGTGCGGGATGCCCGCTGTCGCTGTTCCCGCCACAACTTCGGCTTGCGGGAATTTCTCTTTGATCAGCGCCGCAAAACCGTCGGCAATTGCTTCACGGATCGCCGGGTAGGACATTGTGAGGCGATTATCGCAATAAATCGGCGATTTCAGACCGGATGTCCATGTAAAAGGCTGCTGCGGACGGAGCGCTACCGCCCCAATCTCCAGCAAAGATGCGGCAATATGCTGCGCAATCGTTTCTAATTGACTCATGTTCATTCCCCGTTCCTTCCATCGTTTAGTTTACAGAATCGATGATCGCTTCGATCGCCGCGCGCGGATCCGCCGCGCCGGTGATCGGGCGCCCGATCACAACGTAGTCCGTGCCTTGCGCAAACGCCTGCTGCGGCGTCATGATGCGTGACTGATCGCCCACGTCGGCGCCCGCAGGGCGAATGCCCGGCGTCACCGTGACGAAGTCGGCGCCGCATGCGGCTTTAATCGCCGTCACTTCGTGCGGCGACGCGACAACACCGGCAAGGCCCGCCGCACGCGTCAGGCGCGCATAGCGCAGCACGGCCTCTTCCATGGAACCGGCGAGGCCGATCTCCTCATTCAGCACGGCTTGGCTCGTGCTGGTTAACTGCGTGACGGCGATGACCTGCGGTCGATCGCCCCCACCTGCAAGCGCCTTGTCGACCCCCTCCAAGGCGGCCTCCAACATTTGCTTGCCTCCGGCGGCATGCACATTGAACACATCGACCCCAAGGCGCGTCACGCTCTCCGCGCCGCCCTTGACCGTGTTCGGAATGTCGTGCATCTTCACATCGAGAAACACTTTGTAGCCGCGATCCTTCAAATTCGCGACAAAGGCTGGGCCTGCAGCATAAAACAGCTGCATCCCAACCTTGACGAAGCAGGGAATGCCGTCAAGCTGCGTCAGCAGCTTTTCCGCACTCTCCGCGTTTGCGTAATCCAAAGCGACCATGATTCGGCCTGTCAATTCAGCTCGGGTTAACGTCGTCAAGTCGTTGATCCTCCTTATGCGTAGACCGGCATGGAACGGGAGGAGAAGTTAATAGCCTCCAACATGTTCACAAGCGCTCTTACGGTATCTAGGGATGTCATACACACGACGCCGTTCTCCACCGCTTCACGGCGGATGCGGAAGCCGTCGCGCTCAGGCTCTTTGCCTTTGGTGAGCGTGTTGACCACGAATTGCGCGTCCCCGCTGCGAATCAGATCCAGGATATTTGGTGAACCTTCGCTTAGTTTGTTAACGGTCGTTACAGGCAGACCCGCTTGCTCAATCGCCGTTGCCGTACCGCCAGTTGCGATGATCTTGTAGCCCAGGCGGTAGAAGCCTTTCAGAATTTCGATCGCTTCTTCTTTATCTTTGTCCGCTACCGTCACGACAACCGAGCCGGCAGCCGGGATTTTCATGCCTGCACCGATGAGGCCTTTGTACAGAGCTTTCGCGAAGTTGATGTCGCGGCCCATAACCTCGCCAGTGGATTTCATTTCAGGTCCGAGCGTCGTGTCAACACGGCGCAGTTTCGCAAAGGAGAACACCGGCACTTTGACGGAGACATACGCATCTTCAGGCCACAGACCGCTTTGGTAGCCCATATCGGTCAGCTTTTGCCCCATGATAACGCGTGTTGCCACGTTCGCCATCGGAATGTTCGTTACTTTGCTCAGGAACGGCACCGTTCTGGAAGAACGCGGGTTAACCTCGATCACATACACTTGGTCGTTGTGGATAACGAACTGGATGTTCACCAGACCGAACACTTTCAGTTCCAGACCGATTTTCGTCGTGATATCGACGATTTGCGCTTTGATGCTGTCCGAGAGCGACTGCGGCGGATAAACCGCTATGGAGTCACCGGAGTGAACCCCTGCGCGCTCGATGTGTTCCATGATGCCCGGAATCAGAACCGTTTCGCCGTCGCAGATCGCGTCAACTTCAACTTCTTTGCCCAGCATGTAACGGTCGATCAGAACCGGATGTTCAGGGTTGATTTTAACCGCATAGTCCATGTAATTCAAAAGCTCTTGGTCGGAGTACACGATCTCCATCGCACGACCGCCCAGTACGTAGGAAGGACGTACGATAACCGGATAACCGAACTGTGCCGCTGTACCTACCGCTTGATCTACGGACGTTACTGTACCGCCAGGAGGCTGCGCAATCGCCAGCTTTTTCAGCAGAGCTTCGAATTTCTTGCGATCTTCAGCAGTATCGATGCTTTCCAGATCGGAGCCAAGGATGCGTACGCCTGCTTTGTGCAGCGGAGCTGCCAGGTTGATCGCCGTTTGACCGCCGAATTGGACGATAACGCCGATTGGCTGCTCGCGCTCGATCACGTTCATGACATCCTCGAAGAACAATGGCTCGAAGTACAAACGGTCGGATGTGTTGAAGTCCGTCGATACCGTCTCTGGGTTGTTGTTAATGATAACCGCTTCATAGCCCGCAGCTTGGATTGCCCACACCGCGTGAACTGTGGAGTAGTCGAATTCGATACCTTGACCGATACGGATTGGACCGGAGCCGAGAACAACGACTTTCTGTTTCTCTGTTTCCGTCACTTCGTCTTCCTGCTCATAAGTCGAGTAGTAGTACGGTGTCGAAGCTTCGAACTCCGCCGCGCAAGTGTCTACCATTTTGTAAACTGGTTTGACGCCATGCTGCAGACGGTAAGCGCGAACGTCCGCCTCTTTCGTGTAAGTCGCGCAGCCGGCAAGTGTGCGGATTTCCGCAACCGCGCGGTCTGTGAAGCCTTTGCGTTTAATGTCTAGGATGAGTTCTGGCGTAAGCTCGGCAGCCGCGATCTCCTGCTCGAATGTGATCATGCCGCTCAGCTTGCTCAGGAACCACCAGTCGATTTTCGTAATGTCTTGCAGTTGATCAATCGTATAACCTCTGCGGAAAGCTTCAGCGAGTAAGAACAGGCGCTCGTCGTCCGGCTTTTGCAGACGGAACTCCAGCGTCTCTTTGTCGAGCAGATCCGTTTCTTTCAGGAACAGGCGGTGTACGCCGATTTCCAAGGAACGAACCGCTTTGTGAATGGACTCTTCGAACGTACGCCCGATCGCCATAACTTCGCCGGTTGCTTTCATTTGCGTACCGAGTTTGCGGTTAGCCGCTGTGAATTTATCGAACGGCCAGCGCGGGATTTTGGAGACGATGTAGTCCAGCGCAGGCTCGAAGCATGCATACGTTTGGCCCGTTACCGGGTTGACGATTTCGTCCAGTGTGTAGCCAATCGCGATTTTCGCCGCCATTTTGGCAATCGGATAGCCCGTTGCTTTGGAAGCGAGCGCGGAGGAACGGCTCACCCGAGGGTTAACCTCGATGACATAGTATTGGAAGCTGTGTGGGTCCAGCGCGTATTGTACGTTACAGCCGCCTTCGATGTTCAAGGCGCGGATGATTTTCAGGGATGCGGAGCGAAGCATTTGATACTCTCGGTCCGACAGCGTTTGGCTTGGCGCTACGACGATGGAGTCGCCTGTATGTACACCAACCGGGTCAAAGTTTTCCATGTTACACACAACGATACAGTTGTCGTTCGCGTCGCGCATGACTTCGTACTCGACTTCTTTCATGCCGGCGATGCTGCGTTCAACGAGACATTGGCCGATTGGGCTGTAACGCAGACCGGAAGCGACGATGTCCGTCAGTTCTTCCATTGTGTTACAGATCCCGCCGCCTGTACCACCGAGCGTGTACGCAGGACGAATGATGATCGGGAAGCCGATTTCGTTGGCAAAATCAACCGCTTGGGCAACGGACGTCACGATGACGCTGTCCGGTACCGGCTGCTCAAGCTCTCTCATCAAGTCGCGGAACAAATCGCGGTCTTCCGCTTTCTCGATCGCTGTCAGCTGCGTACCTAGCAGTTTCACGTTCTCGCTCTCGAGAACGCCTGCACGGGCCAGTTCAACCGCCATGTTCAGGCCTGTTTGGCCGCCGAGTGTCGGAAGCAAGCCGTCAGGACGTTCTTGACGGATAATTTGTGTAACAAATTCGAGCGTAATTGGCTCGATATATACTTTGTCGGCCATGTTTGTGTCCGTCATGATCGTCGCCGGGTTGGAGTTGATCAGGATAACTTCCATGCCTTCTTCTTTGAGTGCTTGGCAAGCTTGCGTGCCGGCGTAGTCAAACTCGGCCGCTTGACCGATGACGATCGGGCCGGAGCCGATCACGAGAATCTTTTTGAGTGTATTATTTTTGGGCATATTGAAGTTCCTCCTTGACAGCTGCCGAGCTAGCTTGCGCGGACGCTTTCCACTGAGCCAGCATTTGCGCTTGGCGCGGCTGCTCAGGGTTGTTCGTTTTATAGTCGCGAATCATCTGGATGAAATCATCGAAAAGGTAGCTGGAGTCGAATGGCCCCGGAGCCGCTTCCGGATGATATTGCACCGAGAATGCCGGATAGTTTTTATGACGCAGACCTTCGATTGTACGGTCATTGTTGTTGATGTGCGTAACTTCCAGATCCGTGCCTTGAACGGATTCTTCTTTCACCGTGTAGCCGTGGTTCTGGGATGTGATGTAGCAGCGTCCGGAGATCAAGTCTTTCACCGGATGGTTGCCGCCGCGGTGTCCGAATTTCAGTTTATCTGTATCGGCGCCGCAAGCGAGTGCGAACAATTGGTGACCCAAGCAAATGCCGAACAGCGGAATATCGCCCAGAATGCCTTTGATCATTTCGACCGCGTGTGGAACATCTTTCGGATCCCCAGGGCCGTTGGACAGCAGCACGCCGTCCGGTGCAAGGCGGCGAATTTGCTCAGCCGTTGCGTCTTGTGGTACGACGACAACGTCGCAGTCGCGCTTGCTCAGATCGCGGATAATGCCGCTTTTCGCGCCGAAGTCTACCACAACAACGCGCTCTTTGTGACCAGGCGCACCGAATACGCTCTTCGTGGACACGCGGGAAACTTGGTCCGTCATCAGTGTTGTATTCTTCATCACTTCCATCAGTTCCTCAACGGATTTGTCGGAAGTGGTAATGATGCTTTTCATGACCCCGTAGTGGCGGATTTTACGCGTCAGCATACGCGTATCGATACCGGAGATGCCAACGATGCCGTACTCTTTAAGCAGGGAGCCGAGTGTGTATTGCGCTCTCCAGTTGCTTGGAATGTCTTCGTGCTCGCGCACAACGAAGCCGTGGATGAATGGACGCACGGATTCGAAGTCGTCGCGGATCACGCCGTAGTTACCGATCAGCGGATAAGTCATCGTGACGATTTGCCCGCAGTAGGATGGATCGGAAAGCACCTCTTGATAACCTGTCATACCTGTATTAAAAACGACCTCGCCGACGGATTCACCTTCACTACCGAACGATTTACCTGTAAAAAGCGTGCCGTCTTCCAGCAACAATCTTGCCTGCATGTAGTTCAACTCCTTCGCATTTGTCAGGCGACTCCCCTTGCGAACCGCCGTATCCCTTTCGCCTTGCTTCCCGCAAGGACTTGCATAAAAATCAATCTGTTTGTATAAATATACACGATTTTTGACCAACCGTATAGGGCTTTCCGGGCAATTCGCTTCACTTTAATGAGCCTTTTTCGAACTTTTTATGACCAGACGACTTTGCCCGATGCAATCGTTACAACCGGCCAGCCTTTGAGTTCCCAACCAATGAACGGGGTGTTTTTGCTGCGGGAGACGATTTCTTCTTTCTTGACGTCACGCGGCGTGTCCAAATCGACGATGGTGATGTCCGCTTTGGTTCCGACGCTCAAGGTGCCGTATGGCAGTCCGAACACGTCAGCCGGCTTCTTCGTCATGCGGTCAACCAGGAAGCCCAGCGTCCATTTCCCTGTCTCGACGAACTTCGTGTAGAGCAGCGGGAACGCTGTCTCAAACCCGAGAATACCGAATGGTGCCATCATCATGCCTTTGGCTTTCTCTTCTTCTGCGTGCGGCGCGTGGTCGGTTACGATGATGTCAATCGTGCCGTCTTCCAACGCTTCGATCACCGCTTCCACGTCGCGCGGTGTGCGCAGGGGTGGGTTCATTTTCCAGTTAGCGTCAAGCCCCGGAATGTCTTCGTCGGAGAGCACCAGATGATGCGGGCACACTTCTGCGGTTACGTTGACGCCGAATTTTTTCGCTTGGCGAATCAGGCGAACCGATTGCTCGGTGGATACGTGGCACACGTGGTAGTGAACACCTGTCGCTTCTGCCAGCAGCACGTCGCGGCCAACGTGAATCGCTTCGGATTCGTTCGGGATGCCTTTGAGCCCGTGTTTCTTCGAGAACGAACCTTCCGTTACGGCTGCTCCGACAACCAGCGTGTCGTCCTCACAGTGCGCGATGATCGGCATATCCATCGAAGCGGCCAAAGCCATTGCATCCTTCATCATTTGCGCGCTCTGAACGCCGACGCCGTCATCCGTGTAGCCGATAACGCCCGCTTCTTTGAGTGCGGCAAAATCCGTCAATTCGCGGCCGAGCTGGTTCTTGGTGATCGTCCCGTAAGGCAGGACGCGAATCACACCTTCCGTCGCCGCCTTATCATATATGTAGTTCACCGTGTCGACCGTATCGATAACCGGTCTTGTGTTCGGCATGCAGGCGATCGTTGTAAAACCGCCTCTCGCCGCAGAGCGTGTGCCTGTCGCAATGTTCTCTTTATGCTCGAATCCCGGTTCGCGAAGATGCACGTGCATGTCGATGAAGCCTGGCGTTACCAGCTTGCCTGCTGCGTCGATCACTTCGTGTCCTGCCGTTTGCGGCGCCTCGCCTGCGGAGGCGTCCAGCACCTGTGTAATCACGTCATTTTCGACCAAAATGTGTTTCTTCGCTGTTTCATTATTGACATCAACGGTTAATCCGTTCAGAATCCAAATCCCCATGCTCTTGTAGCCTCCTCGGTTATGTTAACGCTCGCTCGATGACGGCCATCCGAATCGGCACGCCGTGGGCAATTTGCGTAAAAATTTTGGACTTCTCGTGCTCGACCAATTCGTCGTCGATCTCTACATTCCGGTTCACCGGAGCTGGATGCATGATAATCGCATGAGGCGCCATGCGGCTTGCCCGCTCTATCGTCATGCCGTACTGCTCACGGTATTCTTCCGTGGAGCGCAGCAGCCCATGGTCGTGGCGCTCCAGCTGCACGCGCAGCATCATCACGACGTCGGATTGCAAAGCTTCCTCGAAGCTTACGTAAGGCGCGAACTGTGCTAGCTCCGGCGCTTGCATGCTAGGCGGCGCGCAAAACTTCACTTTTGCCCCCAGCTCCAGCAGTCCCCACAGGTTGGAGCGCGCGACGCGGCTGTGCAGGATGTCTCCGACGATGGAGACGGTCAATCCTTTGATGGCGCCGAAATGCTTGCGCATCGTGTAGAAGTCGAGCAGCGCCTGCGTCGGATGCTCGTTGTTACCGTCGCCCGCGTTGATGAGCGGGACTTTGATTTTCTCGGCGAGCTCTTGCAGCACGCCCGTTGGCTTGAGGCGGATCACGCCGGCATCGATGCCCATAGACTCCAAGGTCCGCACCGTGTCGTAGATGGACTCGCCTTTTTGCACGCTCGATTCCGCTGCCGAGAAGTTCAGCACGCCCGCGCCGAGGCGCTTCTGAGCGAGTTCAAACGAGAAGCGTGTTCTTGTGCTATTTTCAAAGAATAGATTCGATACGAATTTGCCTTGCAGGGTATTCGTCACTTTGGATGGATGCTGCTCCCAGTATGCTGCGCGATCCAGAAGGCTTGTGATCTCCGCGGCGCTTACGCCTTTCAGACCCAAGAAATGCTTTGTTTGCTGTGTGCTCACGATACTCACTCCTGTTTCCCCCTCAACCATCGAATGATGACTTCATCTTTATCGTCTTTCTCCGTCAGCATCACTTCGATGCTTTCGCTTTTGGATGTCGGCACGTTCTTGCCCACATAGTCGGGACGAATCGGCAGTTCGCGATGTCCCCTGTCCACCAGCACAGCGAGCTGAATCATTTGCGGTCGGCCGAGATCAATCAAGGCGTCCATCGCCGCCCGAACGGTTCTACCGGTAAAGAGCACGTCGTCGAACAATATGATTTTGCGATCCTGGATTTGCAGCTTGCCGCCTTCCTGCGCGTTTTCCACGGAGCGAACTTTGACGCGGTCATCCCGGTAGGACGTGATGTCGATTTCGCCCACGGGCATCGGGACGCCTTCAATATCCAAAATGCGTTCCGCCACACGCTTGGCCAAATAAATGCCGCGGGTACGAATGCCGATCAGGGTACAGTTCTCTACCCCTTTATTCTTTTCCAGGATCTCGTGCGCAATCCGCGTCAACGCTCTGCGAATACCCATTTCGTCCATAATGACGGTATGTTCCGCCGTCTCACTCATCGTTCTCGCCTCCTTAACGTCTGATTCAGCCATTAGCCGGTTCGGGTTCGGAAACCAAAAAACTCCTTGCCAATTTGCGGCAAGGAGTTCCGAACGCACAACGAGACAGAGCGGGTCAGCTGGATACAGCGCATCCGAGCTGGTACAGTCGAACCGCAGTTCGACCATCCCGACTTTCAATCGTTCACCTTGCCAGCCTCTCTGGACTGTCTTTAAAGGTACTTATGTAATTGAAAGAATTATCCCATTTTCGACACCGTAAGTCAATATTTTTTTCTTTCCTCAAATTAGAGTAATAAAGATCGGATATGATATAATTACCATGCTAATTATCGAGTTGTCGAGGATGAAGGAGGAACCTATGTTTAAACTTTTTCGGTTGTTACGACCGTACCAAGCATCAGTTGCGGCCATCATTATTTTGATGCTCCTTCAGTCGCTGGCGCAGCTCTACTTGCCGACCCTCTTATCGGACATCGTGGATACCGGGGTCGTCAAAGGCGATGTCGGATACATTCTCCGATTCGGCGCCTACATGCTCCTCGTGGCTATGGGCGCAATGGCTTGTGTCATGGTGGCGAGCTATCTGCTTGCCCGCACGGCGACCGGCTTCGGCAGAGACTTGCGGCGCAAGCTGTTCGCGCATGTCGAAAGCTTTTCTCTGGGGGAATTTGATAAAATCGGCACGTCCTCCATCATTACGCGCACGACGAACGATATTTCTCAAGTGCAGCAAGTGATTGTGATGATGCGGATGTTCATCGGCGCACCAACGATGCTGATCGGCGGCGTTATTATGGCTACTTATAAAGATGCTCATTTGGCGCTTGTATTAGTAGCCGTAATTCCGATCCTCGCCTTGGTCATCGTCGGCATTATGCGTACCGGCATGCCGCTTTTCAAAGCGCTGCAAGTGAAAATCGACGGCATCAACCTCGTCCTGCGCGAACATTTGACCGGCATTCGCGTCATTCGAGCGTTTAACCGCTCCGAGCACGAAAAGAAAAAATTTGAAACGGCAAACCAGGAATTTACGCAAACGGCGATTCGCGTGAACTCCATTATGGTCACGATGATGCCGCTGATGATGCTGATTTTTAACATGGGCATGGTCGTTATTCTCTGGTACGGCGGTATTCGGATCGATAACAATCATATGGAAATCGGCGATCTGATGGCATTCATTCAGTACGCAATGCAAATTATGTTCAGCATGTTCATGATGACGATGATCTTCATGATGATCCCGCGCGCAACCGCTTCCGCGGCTCGTATTAATGAAGTGCTTGCGATTGAGTCTACGATTCATGATGCGTCTGCGCCTGCAGTGCTGAAAGGCCGTGAAACCAGAGTCGAATTCCGTGACGTGACATTCTCCTATCCCGGCGCCGAGCAACCAGCGCTGCACGACATTTCGTTTACGGCGGAGCCCGGTGAAGTGACGGCCATTATCGGCGGTACAGGTTCAGGCAAAACGACGCTGATGAACCTGCTGCTTCGCTTCTACGACGCGGACAGCGGTGAAATCGCGCTGAATGGTACGGGGATCCGCGCGCTGTCACTGGAGAGTTTGCGCGGGCAAATCGGCTATGTGCCGCAGAAAGCGGTTCTTTTCTCCGGTTCTGTGGCATCCAACGTGCTCTTCGGCAACGAAGACGCTTCGGAAGAAGAGATGAGGCATGCCGCCGCGACGGCGCAGGCAAGAGATTTTATAGAAGAAATGAAAGACGGCTACAGTTCCCTGTTGGCCCAAGGCGGCACGAATCTGTCCGGTGGTCAGAAGCAGCGCCTCTCCATTGCCCGTGCGCTTGCGCGAAAGCCTTCGATTTATGTATTCGACGACAGCTTCTCCGCGCTCGACTTTAAAACCGATGCCAAGCTCCGCGCAGCGCTGAAAGCGGAAACCGAGCAAGCAACCATGCTTATCGTCGCGCAGCGCGTCAGCACGATTATGGACGCTAACAAAATTGTCGTCCTGGACGAAGGACGCATCGCCGGAATCGGTACGCATAGCGAACTGATGCGAACCTGCGACGTTTATCAGGAAATCGTAGCTTCCCAGCTATCGGAGGAGGAAAGCGCATGAGCGACAAAGGGAAAGATCACCGTTCCTCCCCTCCCCCTGGCGTAAACCCGGGGCATTTTGGCCGGGGAGGCGCCGGCGGCATGGGACGTCCGGTTCAAAAAGCCAAAGATTTCAAAGGCACGCTGAAACGGCTGCTTTCTTATTTAAAACCGTTCCGGGTCTCCATCTCCATTGTGCTCGTAGCGGCGATCCTTAGCACCCTCTTCGGCATCGTCTCCCCGAAACTGATGGGGAATGCCACCACCAAGCTGTTCGAAGGCGCGATGGCGAAGATGAAAGGTGTCGCAGGAGCCAAAATCGATTTTGACGGCATTCTGCACATTATTCTGATTCTCGCCGTCCTGTATGTGCTCAGTGCAGCGCTTACGTACGTGCAGCAGCGCGTCATGGTCAACGTCGCTCAGCGCGTCGTCTTCAACTTGCGCCGCGATATCAGTGAGAAGCTGACGCGTGTACCACTCTCTTTCTTCGATTCCCGCAGCCACGGAGATACGATGAGCCGCGCGACGAATGACATCGATACGATCTCGTCGACAATGCAGCAAAGCTTGACGCAGCTCATTACGTCGATTGTGACGCTTCTCGGGGTCATCATCATGATGCTGACGATCTCCCCGCTGCTGACATTGGCGACGATTATCACCTTGCCGCTGAGCATTTGGGGCACGAAGATGATCGCCTCCCGCTCGCAAAAATATTTCATCGGCCAGCAGCGGACGATCGGCGAGCTCAACGGGCACGTTGAGGAAATGTTTACCGGGCATTCGATTGTAAAAGCATACGGACGTGAGCAGGACTCCGTGAATAAATTCAACGAGATCAACGATCGGCTCTACCACACGGGCTGGAAAGCGCAGTTTATTTCCGGGCTGATTTTCCCGCTCATGTCGTTCATCGGCAACATCGGCTATGTGCTCGTCAGCGTCATCGGCGGCATCATGGTTACTCACGGCGCGATTAAAATCGGGGACATTCTCGCCTTCATTCAATATTCGAATCAGTTCGGCATGCCGATTACGCAAGTGGCGAATATCGCGAACGTTATTCAGTCGACGATTGCGGCGGCTGAGCGGGTTTTTGAATTGCTGGATGAAAAAGAGGAAGTGGCGGAAGCTTCAGTGGCGAAAACGGTCTCCCACGTACAAGGCCATGTTCAGTTTGATAACGTAGCCTTCTCCTACAAAGAGGATCAGCCGCTCATCGAAAGCATGAACATCAACGTAAAGCCCGGCCAGACGGTCGCTATTGTCGGTCCTACCGGCGCAGGCAAAACCACGATCGTCAACCTGCTCATGCGGTTTTACGAATTAAACGGCGGACGAATCGCCATTGACGGCGTCGATACGCGCGACATGTCCCGCAGCCATCTGCGTGAAATGTTCGGCATGGTGCTGCAGGATACGTGGCTGTTCAACGGCACGATCCGCGACAACATCGCGTACGGCCGCAAGGATGCCACCGAGCACGATGTCGTGCAGGCAGCCATTGCAGCGAACGCGGATCATTTTATCCGGACGCTGCCGGACGGGTATGATACGATTTTAAATGAAGAAGCGTCCAACCTGTCCCACGGGCAAAAGCAGCTCTTGACCATCGCCCGCGCCATTCTGGCCGATCCGGCGATTCTGATTCTCGATGAGGCGACGAGCAGCGTTGATACGCGGACCGAGATGGCGATTCAACGGGCCATGAATCATCTGATGGCGGATCGCACGTCTTTCGTGATTGCGCATCGGTTGTCGACCATCCGGGAAGCTGATTTGATCCTGGTTATGAACCACGGTACGGTCATTGAGCAAGGCACGCATCTGGAGCTGCTCGCACAGCACGGCTTCTACGCTGATCTGTACAACAGCCAATTTGCGACAAAAGCTGTGTAGAAATATTGGCTCTCCTGTCGGCTTTCTGCTAAGATAGGAGAGTCAATCATATTTTTGAAGGAGATGTCACCATGTCTGAAATGAACACACTGGAAATTATCCAATTTATCCGCGACAGCAAAAAGAAAACCCCTGTCAAAGTATACGTAAAAGGAAACCTGGACGGCCTTGAATTTGGCGAAGGCAGCCAAGCGTTTATCTCCGGCGGAAGCGGCGTCGTTTTCGGCGAGTGGAGCGAAATCGCGCCTGTCCTGGAAGCCAATAAAGATAAAGTCGTGGATTATGTTGTTGAATCCGACCGCCGCAACTCCGCTATCCCTACGCTGGATCTGAAACCGATCAACGCTCGTATCGAGCCAGGCGCGGTTATCCGCGACAAAGTGCACATTGGCGACAATGCCGTCATCATGATGGGCGCGCTCATCAACATCGGCGCATCCGTCGGTGACGGCACGATGATCGACATGAATGCAGTGCTTGGCGGCCGTGCGCAAATCGGTAAAATGTGCCACATCGGCGCAGGCGCGGTTGTAGCCGGTGTAATCGAGCCTCCTTCCGCTCAACCTTGCGTCGTTGAAGACGACGTGCTGATCGGCGCAAACGCAGTTATCCTCGAAGGCGTGCGCATTGGACAAGGTTCCGTTGTTGCTGCTGGCGCGGTCGTAACGCAAGATGTTGAGCCGTTCACTGTCGTTGCAGGCGCTCCTGCTCGCGTGATCAAGAAAGTTGACGACAAAACCAAATCCAAAACGGAAATTCTTGCGGATCTTCGCAAGCTGTAAGCCGTACCGGAGGATACTGATATGCTGAGCCCCTTTGTTGAACTGCGGCGCAAGCTGCATCAAATCCCGGAGCCCGGCTTTCAGGAATTCAAAACGCAGATGCTGCTGCTGGACGAACTCAGCAAGCTGCCTCAACACCGAATGTCGATACGCACTTGGCGTACCGGCATTCTTGTTTATATCCGCGGTTTGAATCCTGCAAAGCGTTTCGGCTATCGCGCCGATATGGACGGGCTGCCGATTCCCGAGGATACGGGACTGCCGTTCCCTTCCGAGCATCCCGGCTATATGCACGCCTGCGGGCACGACTTCCACATGTCGATCGGCATGGGTGTCGTCACGCACTTCGTGCATCATCCCATGAAAGATGATCTCGTTGTGTTGTTCCAGCCCGCGGAGGAAGGTCCTGGCGGTGCACTGCCGATGCTGGGCGCGGAAGAGTTCCAGGACTGGAAACCGGATCAAATGCTGGCGCTGCACATCGCGCCGGAATATCCGGTCGGCACGATTGCGACGCGGCCTGAAATTTTGTTCGCGAACACGTCCGAGCTGTTCATCGACCTGCACGGCACAGGCGGCCATGCGGCATATCCGCACCGCGCCAACGATATGATTATCGCAGCGGCGCAAATGGTCGGCCAGTTGCAGACGATCGTCTCGCGGAACGTGAATCCGCTGGACGCCGCCGTCGTTACGATCGGCAAGTTGGAGGCCGGCACGAAGCAGAACATCATCGCCGAGAACGCGCGGCTGGAAGGTACAATTCGCACCTTATCCGCCGATTCCATGCGGCAAGTAAAGCGCCGGATCGAAGCGATCACTGCGGGCATCGAGGCTTCCTTCGAATGCGAAGCGAAGATCGACTACGGTTCGAACTACATGCAGGTGTTTAATACGCCTGATGTGACCAGGGAGTTCATGGACTGGCTGAAAGGGCGGGACAATGTTACGCTTGTGGAGTGCACCGAGGCGATGACTGGGGAAGATTTCGGTTACTTCCTGGAGCAGATTCCGGGCTTCATGTTCTGGCTTGGCGTCGATACACCGCATGGCCTGCATCATGCGAAGCTGAATCCCGACGAGGATGCGATTGATTTGGCGATTACTACGATTACGGCGTATTTGGAGTACAAATCCGTCTAATCTCACCTGTGAACAAAAAGGAGCAAGATACCTACTCAGGTACCTTGCTCCTCTTTTTTATATAACGGCACCGTCTCGCACTCTCCCCGTCTGCTTCGATTTCACACGCTGCCCTCCGCCATTCACCATATAGATGCCAACGCCAATCAGCGCACCGCCGACGCCGACATACCAACGGATCTGCTCACCTAAGAGCAGCCAACTGGACAATACGCCGAAGAACGGAACCAAGAACAGAAAGGAACTCGTCTTAGCCGGATCGCCTTGCCCAAGCAAATAAAACCAAACGGAAAACTGCACAATCGAGCAGAGAATAACAAGAACTAACAGAATACCGATGGAGGAAGGCGTCAACACCATCGCCGGATGCTCAGTCCCAACGCTCAACAGCAGCAAAATCACTCCACCGAACAGCATTTGATAGGCAGCAAGGACAATGGCATCGATCTCCGCTCCCCATCTCTTAATCAGCAGGGTAGCCGCCGCGAAGCACAACGCCCCTGCAAGACCGAGCACGATGCCGCCCTGAAGCCGCAGTTGGAACCCGAGGGTGGAGATAACGCCGACGAATCCGACCACTACCCCCAGCCATTGACGCAAGCTGTATACCGCTCTCAACAGAAGTGCTCCCAGCACCACGACTAGCAATGGGCTCATAAACGTAATGATCGACGACTCGCTGGCCGTAATCCAGTGCATGCTGTAGTAGCAAAATCCCATAACCCCCGCGGTTTGGCATAAACCGATCACAGCCACCTGCAGCCATGACGTTCTCCCCTTCGGCCGTGGCCTCCGTGCGGCCAATATCGCCAGCAATCCACCTGCCAGCACGTAGCGAATCCCCATCAAGAAGAAAGGCGGCGCATACGCAAGTCCCATTTTGCCAATAGGGAATGCGATGCCCATCACAAACGTCGTTAAAATAAGCAGCACAGCAAATTTCCAAGGTGCCAATCTTGTCTGTCTCTCCATCCACACAACCTCCGATTCCAATCTGTTATTGGTTTACCGTTATTGTAGTAGAGGTTGCCTATTATGTATAATGATTGTATTTGATAAGATCCATCACAATATCTGATACCTAATAGAAGGGAGCAATCACAACCATGGAAAGCTCAGAGCTACGCATGTTTCAAATGGTGGCGCGAGAAGGCACCATCACGAAGGCCGCTCAGCAGTTAGGTTATGTGCAGTCGAATGTCACAGCGCGCATCCAATCGCTTGAATCCGAAATCGGCTCACCTTTGTTCAATCGCCATCCACGCGGCATGTCGCTGACATCCAGCGGCAAGCTGCTTCTGACCTATGCCGATAAAATTATCGGACTGCTGGATGAAGCCAAGCTGGCTCTCACCGATCGGAACAAACCATACGGCATGCTCGCCATCGGTTCGACGCAAACTTGTGCCGCGGTGCGCCTGCCTGCGCTGCTGACAAAATACTATCAGCAGTTTCCGGGCGTTCAGCTGTCTCTCACCACTGGACATACGGCCGATCTCATCGACCGCATGCTCCACTACGAGCTCGACGGCGCCTTTATCGGCGGCAGCTTCGAACATCCCGAGCTCACCTCAGTCATCGCTTTCCCCGAGGAGCTGGTCATCGTTTCCACGCCCGCTGTCACAGCCTTGGAAGAGGCCGTGAGCAAGCCGGTTCTCGTCTTTTCAACCGGTTGCTCGTACCGGGAAATTTTACAGGCATGGCTCGCCACACTCGGCCCTTCCCAGCCGCCCATGATGGAATTTGGCACTTTGGAGGCGATTCTGGGCGGTGTGGCTGCTGGCCTGGGTATTTCCTTGGTCCCGAAAACCGTCGCGAACAAATACGTCAAAGAGGGAACGATGCGCACGCACACCGTTCCCTCCCCTTATCGTTATATCAACACCGAATTCATCACGCGAAAAGACGCCTTTAACAGCAGCGCGCTGCGCGAACTGATTCGTCTGCTGCAGGAACCGTCCGCTATTGAGGCAGACTGATAACCGCAGATGACCGATTTCTTCCAAACAGAAGTCTCCCGATAAATAGAATCAAAAATAAGAGCATGAAGCCCGCGGAATATCTGTACATCGTTGCGTACCCTGTAACTGCCGCAATCGAGCCGAGCAAGAATGCCCCAATTGCGACGCCCAGATCCGTAGAATTATAAAAAAGGCTGTTCGCCATGCTATGCTGCGCTTTCGGCGTCATGCGAAGCATCCAGGCTTGAATCGTCGGCTGAATCGCCCCGAAACCGAGCCCGTAAAGCAGCGCAGACGCGATCAGGAGCGGCGTTGTTGTTGTGAACGACAGCAGCAGCATGCTGGCGACGACGCTCGCAGCCGCGGGAATAAGCACCGCTGCGGGGCCTCTGCGGTCAAACAGTTTCCCGGAAATCGGACGGATCAAGACAATCGTGATCGCGTTGAACAGGAAGAACAAACCGACCTGCTCCAGGTGGACCGCTTGCCCGAACAAAGCGATGAAGCTCAGCAGCCCGCTGTACGTAATCGACAGCAGGACATTGAGCAGCGCCGGGTAAAGCAGCCTGTTTTTACGGAAAGATGCTGCCTCCTCGGCGGCTGATGCCTTGGCGGCCTCGCCCGGCGCCACCGCCTGCGGTTTCGCCGGAATCGCGCGCGAAAGCAGCAGCAGCGGAAAGATCGCGAATGCCGTCACCGCGCCGGTGATCGTCAACGTCTGCCAGCCGGCATGCTTCATCAAGTTCAGCCCTATCATCGGGCCGATGGACATGGCCAACGAAGTTGAAAGGCCGAAATAGCCGATCCCCTCTCCAATGCGTGAAGCCGGAATAATTTGCGATACCAGCGTCGGGATGATCGTCGACGCCATCCCGAAGCCGATGCCATAGCCAATGCGCATCAGCAGCAAGGAGCCCAGCGAGCCTGCCCACATGTAGCTGAGCGTAATCAGCACGGCCACGCCCAAGCCGATGAACAGCAGCACATTGCGATGCACCTTCCGCATCAGCGCGGCCGTAGCAAACCGCGTGGCAATCGCAGACAGCGCAAATAAACTGGTGAGGAGACTGACCGCCACATCACCGGCAGCGAACGTTTCTTTCGCATACGCCGGAAAGGAAGACAGCAGTTCCTGCAAATTCAAAAACAATAAAAACGAAGCAATCGTCAAACAAACGAAGGATGTCGTCCATAAGCGGGACCTTTCTTCGGAGATGGTCATGATGTATCCTCCTTGGTTACGGCAGATTACCGTGGCATTATTTCATTCACATGGTGATTGATCCGATGAAGCAGCTTCATCAACTGGGCGTATTCCTCGTCACTCATGCAGCCCTTTATCTCCTGAATGACGTTCTGTTCAATTGGCAGCGTCTCCGCAATCAACGCCTTCCCCTTCTCCGTCATAAAAACCAGAAACGAGCGGCGATCGTTATCTCCCGTTTTTTTCAGCACATAGCCCTTATTTTCCAAATGGTCCAAAATGCGTGTAATCGTCGGACGGTCCTTGCCCGAACGCTCGGCAATTTCTTTTTGCATCAGGCCGTCCTCGCGGTCGACTTGATACAGCACAGACCATTGCTCCGGCGTAATCTCGTGTTCTTTCAACCGGAACAGCAAATAATTGGACAGCTTCCGATACGTTACCCCCATTTGAAACCCGATTGAAAGATCTAGTGCATTGTCATCAGCCATGAAACAGCGGCCTCCCCTATCAAATTAGTTGTCACGACAACTATATGAATAATATGTTCTAATCTTACCTGAAAAGCAAGCGAGATTCAACCTTGTTCCTGCAAAATGAAAAAGAACCGCGGCTTTTTCACAGCCTACGGTCCCTTTCCCTTATAGCTTCTGAACGAATCGTGCTAAGCGCTCCAAAGCAGTTTCCAATACTTCCTGCGCGTACGCATAGGAAATACGAATGTAGCCCTCGCCGTAGGCGGTAAATGCATCGCCCGGCACGACCGCGACATGCTCCTCCTGGAGCAGCCGCATGGCGAATTCCTGCGAGCTCAGGCCGAACTTGGCGATCGACGGGAACAAATAAAACGCGCCATCCGGCTTATCCAGCTCAAAGCCCATCGCAATTAGCCGGTCATACACATAGTCGCGGCGCTGCACATAAGCCTCGCGCATTGGCAGCGCATCGTCGATGCCGACGGTCAACGCCTCTAATGCGGCGTACTGGCTGATCGAGCTCGCGCAGGTCACGTTATACTGGTGCACCTTCACCATATGGGCCGTCAAATATGCCGGCGCCATCGTGAAGCCGATCCGCCAGCCTGTCATCGCATGAGACTTGGACAAGCCGTTAATCACGATTGTTTTCTCACGCAGATTGCCAATCGTCGCGATCGAGCGATGCTGCACGCTGTAAACCAACTCGCTGTAAATCTCGTCGGATAAAATAAACAGCTCCCGATCGGCGAGCAACGCCGCCAAATCCGCCAGCTCCTGTTCGCTGAGCACTTGCCCCGTCGGGTTGGACGGATAACACAAGATGACGCAGCGCGTCTTGTCTGTAAGATGCGGCTCAAGCAGTTCCGCCGTAAGCTTAAGGCCGTTCGGTCTCGTGTCCACATAGACCGGAACCGCACCGGCGAGCCGGATCAGCGGCTCATAGCCGGGGTAAATCGGGGCGGGCAGGATGACCTCCGCCCCCGGTGTCAAAATCGTCCGCAGCGTAATATCAACCGCTTCACTGGCGCCTGCGGTGACGATGATTTCATCCGCCGCGCGGTACTGCTGTCCATATTTGACGTTCACAAAATGAGAGACCGCCTCACGCAATTCCGGCAAGCCGGGATTTGGCGTATACACGGTTTTATTTTGATCCAGCGCCCGCTGTCCCGCTTCGATAATGTGGCGCGGCGTCGGAAAATCCGGCTGGCCAATGGTCAACGTCAAAGCACCCGGAATGGTGCTGACAAGGTTGGAAATTTTGCGAATACCGGAAATTTGAATATCCTTCACTTCCGGATTAATGAGATGCTCAAGCACGGATCCGTTCTCCCTTCATGCAGAATGCTCGTCTACTTCGTGCGAATCGTTTGAATCAATTGCTCCATATCTGCCGGAATCGGCGCTTCGAATTGCAGCCATTCCGCTGTGCGCGGATGCTTGAAGCCGAGGACCGCCGCGTGAAGCGCTTGACCGTCCATTAGCATGCCCTTACTTTTGCCGTACATCGGGTCGCCGACCAGCGGATGGCCGATAAATTTCATGTGAACGCGGATCTGATGCGTCCGTCCGGTTTCCAGCTTAAGCTCAACCAGCGTATAATCGCCGAAACGCTCCAGCACGACAAAATGCGTGACCGCGTGCTTGCTGTTCTTGTCGGTGACCGTATACATTTTGCGGTCATGCGAATCTCGGCCGATTGGCGCGTCAATGGTGCCGTTGTCGTGCTGCAGATTGCCATGTACCAGGGCGATGTATTTGCGATTTACCGTATGTGCTTTGAGCTGCTCAGCGAGGCTGGCGTGCGCTTTATCGTTTTTAGCCGCCATAATGAGGCCTGACGTGTCCTTGTCGATGCGGTGTACGATGCCTGGGCGCAGCTCGCCGTTGATGCCGGAAAGATCCTTGCAGTGATGCATCAGCGCATTCACCAGCGTGCCCGAATAATGCCCTGGCGCCGGATGGACGACAAGGCCGCGCTGCTTGTTAATCACGATCACATCGCTGTCCTCGTAGACGACTTCAATGGGAATCGGCTCAGCCACAAGCTCCACGCCCTGCGGTTCCGGCACGATCAGGCCAATGACATCTCCCAGGCTCAGCTTATAATTGGCTTTGACTACTTTGCCGTTCACTTTGGCGTGACCGTCTTTCACCCACATCTGAACGAGCGTCCGCGAGACATCCTCTTCCACAGCTTCAGTAATGAATTTATCGATGCGTTCACCGGCAAATTCGGCTTCCACCGTCCATTCGAGGAGTTCGAATGCCGCTTCATCAGGTGAGGTCTGGTTTGTGTTCATTGGTAGCTCCTTTTTTCTCTTTGCGTGCCGCCAGGATCGAATCGATGAAAATCAGGATGACCCCGACGACAATCGCGGAATCTGCGATGTTGAAAATCGGGTACACATAGTAGATCGCTTTGCCGAACAGTGTAAAATCAAACGTAAACTGCAAGAAGTCAACAACCTCACCGAACAAGGCCCGGTTGACAAAGTTCCCGATCGCGCCGCCAAGCAGCAGGCTGAGCGCAAAAGAAAGCAGCGCTTTACCTTCGCGAATCGTCCGCGACATGTACCAGATAATGCCGGCTACAATCAGAATCGTAATGACGATGAAGAACCAACGCTGATTCTGCAAAATGCCAAAAGCCGCGCCTCTGTTCCGATGCGAGGTAATCATGAAGAAATCCCCGATTACTGGACGTTCTTCGCCAATCGGAATCTCTTTCACGATGATCCACTTGGAAATTTGGTCCAGAGCTAAAACAATCACTGCATAAAGTGCGTACAAATAAGCTTTTTTCATAGACATCCTCCTGCAATTTCGAGCTTGACGTTCCTTTTTTACAAGGAATTACCTCACTAAAACAAGCGTTCACACGGCATGCTATTCAGTATGGATCAGCTGTTAGAAGGGAGCTGTGGACTGATGAGCCATTTATCCGATGAACAAATCCATTCGCTGTATGTGCAATTATTGGAGGAAAAAGTAAGTTTAGAAAAACATTTTGCCCGAAACGATCATTACGGCCTCGGCAACGCTCTCGCCGATACAACCGGGGACTTGTCGGCCTACGACAATCATCCAGGAGATACCGGGACAGAGTTGTATGAACGCGAAAAAGATATTTCACTGAATGAGCACGCCGAGCAGCAGCTTGAACAAATCAATGAGGCACTCGCAGCCATAGATCGCGGCGATTACGGGGCTTGTGTCTATTGCGGAGCCCAAATCCCGTTTGAACGGCTGCAGACGATTCCTACGGCTTTAACCTGCATCCAGCACGTGCCTGATCCCGAACAGTCGTTCCGTCGGCCTGTCGAAGAGCAGGTGCTCTATCCGCCATTTGGTCGAACCAGCTTTGATGAGCGAAACGATGAAACCGAATTTGACGGCGAAGACGCCTGGCAAATCGTTGAACGCTGGGGCAACTCGGATTCTCCAGCCATGGCGGAATCCAACCAGGTGGAAAACTATGACGACATGTATATCGAATCCGACGAGCTTGAAGGCTATGTCGAACCGTTCGAAAGCTTCGTCGCCACCGACTTGTACGGCGAGCATGTTACCATTGTTCGCAGCCGCGCGTACCGAGATTATATGGACAACGGCGAAGGAGATCCGTTCCTTGAAAAGGAACCTGTCGCCGATCTGGATGATTAGCCGCTATCCGAAAAACAGGACAAACGAGCTTCGCTATCTGCGAAAGCTCGTTTGTTTCTTTTTACGCGTGATAGTGAGTCGTCACGACATCGTTGCATCGTACGCAAAGCGTCGGATGGTCTTTACTTTGCCCGACTTCCGGCGTCACGATCCAGCAGCGTTCGCATTTCTCGCCGTCCGCTACCTTAACAGCTACCGCGACGTCCTTCGCCTCATGCGCGCCTTCCGGAGCCGCTGTTCCAGCCGGGTGCACGACAACACCGGACACGATGAACAATTGATCCAATTGGTCAAAGCCGGCTAGGAACGCCGCCATGCTTTCGTTTGGATACAGATGCACCGCCGCGCCAAGCGAATTGCCGATCACTTTTTGGGTGCGTGCTTCTTCCAGCGCTTTCAGCACTTCATCCCGAACTTCCAGGAAGGAGTTCCATTTGCTTTCGAGTTTCTCGTCATAGGCGCCCGCGTCAACTTCAGGAAGCTCGGCCATTTGCACAGAGCTAAGCTCTACACCCGGAATGTACTGCCATACCTCGTCCGCCGTATGCGGCAGAATCGGGGAAATCAGCTTCGTGATCGCGTTCAGCGCGGCGTACAGCACCGTTTGCGAAGCTTTGCGGGCCGGATCGTTCGCTGCGTTTGCGTACAGACGGTCTTTGATAATGTCCAGGTAGAACGAACTCATTTCTACTGCGCAGAAATGGTGGATCGTTTGGTACACCACGTGGAAATCGTACGTGTCGTACGCTTTGACAACCTTCTCAATCATGCGATTGAGGCGGATCATCGCGTAACGGTCAAGCTCGGACAGTTTCTCCACTTCTACGCGGTCTGCCGCAGGGTCGAACGACGTGAGATTACCCAGCAAGAAACGGAGTGTGTTCCGGATTTTCCGGTATACTTCCGACGTTTGATTCAAGATGTTATCCGAAATCCGGTGATCGGCCTGATAGTCGACGGAGGATACCCATAACCGCAAAATATCCGCGCCCAGCTTGCCGCACACGACATTCGGATCGATGGTGTTGCCGATCGATTTGGACATTTTACGGCCTTCGCCGTCAAGAGTAAAGCCGTGGCTCAGGATGCCTTTGTAAGGCGCTTGTTCACGGGTCGCTACGCCTGTGATCAGCGAGGAGTTGAACCAGCCGCGGTATTGGTCGGAGCCTTCCAGGTACAGGTCGGCCGGCCATTGCAGCTCAGGGCGTGTTTCCAGCACTGCCACATGGGAGGAGCCGGAATCGAACCATACGTCCATGATGTCCGTTTCCTTGCGGAACTCGTGGTGTCCGCATTTCGCGCAGGTTGTGCCCGATGGCAGCAAATCTTTCTCGTCTTTGATGAACCAAGCGTTGGAGCCTTCTTGCTCGAACAACTGCGCAACATGCTCGATCGTCGTCTCGTTGACGAGCGGCTCGTTACAGCTGCGGCAATAGAAAATCGGAATCGGCACGCCCCACGCGCGCTGACGGGAAATACACCAGTCTCCGCGGTCCGCGATCATATTATGCAGGCGAACTTCGCCCCACTCCGGCGTCCATTTCACTTTTTTGATTTCTTCCAGCATTTCTTGTCTGAACTTATCAATCGAAGCGAACCATTGCTCCGTCGCTCGGTAGATCACCGGCTTTTTCGTCCGCCAGTCATGCGCGTATTGGTGCTGGATTTCGCCGGATTTGAGCAGCAAGCCGGTTTCTTTCAGCTGCTCGACAATCAGCTTGCCGCCTTTTTCATAGAAGAGGCCTTCATAGCCAGGTGCTTCACTTGTAAAATGACCTTGATCGTCCACAGGACACAGGACACCCAGGTTATAGCGTTGGCCGATCGCGAAGTCATCTTCCCCGTGACCGGGCGCCGTGTGAACGCAGCCTGTCCCTGCTTCAAGCGTGACATGCTCGCCGACCATCACAAGCGACTCGCGGTCATAGAATGGATGCTGGCACGTCACGAACTCCAGCTCGCTGCCTTTCACCGTCGAGAGCACTTCGTACTGACTCCAGCCGATTTCTTTCGCCGCAGCGGCGAGCAGCCCTTGCGCCAGCACATATTTCTTGCCTTCAACTTGTACGACGGCATACTCAAAGTCTGGGTGGACAGAGATGCCAAGGTTCGCTGGCAGCGTCCAAGGCGTCGTCGTCCAGATGACGATCGCCGCATCTTGCGGCAGCTTGCCTTTGCCGTCTTTGACAGGGAAAGCCACGTAGATCGAAGTGGACGTTTTCTCTTTGTACTCAATTTCCGCTTCGGCGAGTGCACTTTCGGAGGATGGAGACCAGTAGACCGGCTTCAAGCCTTTATAGATATAACCGCGCTGTACCATCGTGCCGAACACGCGGATTTGCTGCGCTTCGTATTCCGGCTGCAAGGTGATGTACGGGTTCTTGAAGTCCCCGCGAATGCCTAAGCGCTGAAATTGGCTTTTTTGTTTTTCCACGGATTGCAGCGCATATTCGGCGCAGTACTGCCGGAACTCCGGCACGGTCATTTTTTTGCGGTCGACTTTGCCGCTGTTCGTGATCACTTGCTCGATCGGCAAGCCGTGCGTATCCCAACCTGGGACGTAAGGCGCGTCGTAGCCTTGTAGCGTTTTGAAACGAACGATAATATCTTTCAATACCTTGTTCAGCGCATGCCCGATATGAATGTCGCCATTCGCATACGGAGGCCCGTCATGCAGGATGAACTTCTCGCGGCCTTTGCGGCTCTCTTGCACTTTCGCGTAGATGTCTTCCGCTTCCCAGCGCGCTTGCATCTTCGGTTCGGCTTGCGGCAGATTCCCTCTCATCGGGAAATCGGTTTGCAGCAGGTTTAATGTTTTACCATAATCCATACGATTTCACTCCACTTCCACGTCTTCAATAATTGATTTTCGCTGAAAACAAAAAAAGCCTCCCATCCCCATAAGGGACGAGAAACTCTAGCTCGCGGTACCACCCTCGTTAAAAAGCACTAATCCGCCATGCCGAAACAAGCGAATGATAGCTTTCTCACTCGATCATGGGTAACGGCATGACCCGTTTCTCTCTACTAGACTTCAAGAGACGCTCCTGGGGGATATTCGGTACGATGCAGTGATTAGGCTCACACCACAACCCTAATTCGCTGACACTGCGATGACGACCTACTCGTCCCAGTCATAGCTTTGTTGTTTTGAAACTTGAACTTAACAGGAGTATACCGAATTCACACGGCATAGTCAATAAGCGAGGCGCCCGAAGGCTGCCTGCTTACTCCGATACCTTCTCCTGATCAAACTGCATACTCTGCCAACCTTCGTTGTTCAGCAGTTCCAACTGCGCTTCAAGCAGCGTCCGGAAACGCGTGCGGTAAATCGACGCTTGCTTCTTGAGTTCTTCGATCTCCAGCGCGACCTTGCGGGAACGCGTCAAAGACTCGTTAATGATCCGGTCCGCGTTCTTCTCGGCTTCCTTAAGAATCAGTTGCGCCTCTTTCTTCGCGTTATTGCGCACTTCATCGGCCGCTTCTTGCGCGACGATGATTGTTTTGCTCAGCGAATCCTCGATGTTCATGAAGTGGTCCAGGCGCTCTTGCAGCGCGATAGTTTGATTCTGATAATCTTTATTCTCGCGAATCAGCGCTTCATAATCTTTAATGACTTGGTCCAGAAATTCATTGACCTGATCCTCATCATAGCCGCGAAAAGAACGTGTAAACTCCTTATTATGTATGTCTAACGGTGTTAATGGCATCAGTGCCCCTCCTTAGCGTTTTGCGCAGCAAAACTGACTTCGTAAGCTTACCGCCGCTCTGTTCGAAGCGAGCAGCGTAAATAAGCCCCTGTCGATACCGTTAAATTCGACAGAAACTCGGCAATTCCTGCATCGTTCGTGGATAAATGTTCCACAAATTATGCGTACTTGCCGATTTTCACGCGAATTCTCCCTTTTTTTGTTACGCCTTCCACTTCCAGCACTTTAAATCTGCCAAAACCCTGCATTGAAATAAGATCGCCTTCCTTGAGCGGCTTGCTCGGATCTTCCTCGACCTTCCAGTTCACTCGGCAGCGGCCTGCTTGGATAGGAATCAACACCTTCGCCCGGCTCAGCCGGAACACGTCACTGACAATGCCGTCCATCCGCATGGAAGCCACCGACAGCGTGATTTCGTCGAGTTGAACGTTCGCCTGCACCAGCTTCTCCACCGGCAGCAGCTCAGTCTGCACATGCACCCGGTGCACTTGCGACAAGTTCAGATGCAAATAATCCGCGGCATCCCGGGTTATGAGGCAGTGACAACCGCCTTCAATAACATGAATATCGCCAATCTTGTCCCGCTTCATGCCGAGTCCAAGAATGGCGCCCATGTAATCTCCATGTTCTAATGTCAGGAACTTCCCATCGCCGGAAGACACGGCCAGTACCGCCATCTCCATGTCTTCATCCTCCAGCACCCGGTAGTCAGGGGCAATCAGCGCCCGCCGTCGTTCCGCCTGCGGGTAGCCGCCATCCATCCGACAGTGTACGTCAGGATGGCGATTGACCAGCGAACTCAAAATAAAAGCTTGTCTCGGATCAAGAAAATCCGTTAATTTCACCGCATGGTTGCTAGCGGCCCGCTCGACCCAATCCCACGCTTTATCGACAAAATGATGCTCGTCGGAATGAAAATGCCCGTATAGTTCTTTCTGCAGCATTTAGAACAGATCCGCGATAAACCCGATAACCGCCGCAATGCCCATCACGACAAAGCGCAGCGCAATCAAGGCGACAATCGGCGAGAGATCGATGAAGCCGATGCTTGGAATGATTTTACGGAAAGGCGCTAAATACGGTTCAACCAGCTTCGCAAGCAGTCCTCCGACAAAACTGTCGCGCGCGTTCGGAAACCAGGAGAGAATCAAATACCCGATAATCATGAAATAATAAATTTCCATCAAGTAGTATAAAGAGCTATAAACAGTGTCCACGTCAGTCTTTCACCTCGGTTGTAGGGTATGCGTCTATTCCTCGCCGACCATCTCGGATATGTGTCCGTGAATGTCTACGGTGTCCGGCGTGCACAGAAAGATGTTCGGTCCCAGCTTGGAGATAGACCCATTCAATGCATAGACCGTTCCGCTTAAAAAATCCACGATGCGAAGCGCAATGTCGCCACGAACGCGCTGTAAATTGACGACCACAGATCGGCGCGAACGCAAGTGATCCGCAATATCTTGCGTTTCCTCATACGTACGCGGCTCGCTGAGCACAACGCGCGCATTCTTCTGAGAGTGGATGCTCACAACATTCGCTTTATTTTTATTACGTAATTCATAAGGATTGGTTTCAGGTTCTTCCGGTGTTTCTACGATCCTCTCGCGCTCGACAACTTCTTCTTCCTCTTGAAGCCCCAGGAAATTCATAAACTTATTGTATACGCCCATCGTTGGTACCTCCTAATTCAATTCTTTGCCTACCAAAATCGTGCCGAGACGCACCCAAGTCGCGCCCTCCTCAATGGCCACTTCGAAGTCGCCGGACATGCCCATCGATAGATCCATTACCTCGTAAGGGAATATATGCCTTTCATTCAGTTCGTCGCGAAGCTCCCGCAGCCCGCGAAAGACCGGTCTCGTCTCTTCGGCTTCGAGCTCATATGGCGCCATGGTCATAAGCCCGGTAATATGTAAATTCGGCAGCAGGCTGACCTCAGTTGCAAATTCGAACAACTGGGCAGGCGACACCCCATACTTGGTCTCTTCTCCGGATACGTTCACCTGGATAAAGCAATTGACCTTGATCCCGCGCTGGGCGGCCTGCTTGTCCAATTCCTTGGCAAGCGACATCCTGTCGAGGGAATGGATATAGGCGAACTTGCCGATAACATCCTTCACTTTATTCGTCTGCAAATGGCCAAGAAAATGCCATGTGCCGCGCTCATGGAGCGCCTCCCACTTCGACTTCACATCCTGCCAGCGGTTCTCGCCGATATGGACAAGCCCAAGGTCCAGCACTTCTCGTGTCGTGTCCAACGACACGTATTTCGTGACGGCAATCACATGGATGGATTCCGGGCTTCGGCCCGTCTGCCGGCATACGTCGGCAATACGCGTTTTTACATGTTCAATTCTGTCAGTCAAACTCATTTCTGCCAAACACCTCAATTCACATCAAAGCCACACACTTAGGCGTGCATGCCGATCCAGGCGATCATGCGTCCCGTGGAACCACCTTCTTTTCGATGGGAGAAGAAGAGGTCTGTGCGGCAACTCGTACATAACTGAGTTACTTCGATATGAGACGACAAAATTCCTGCTTGTTCCATGAATTTCTGATTCAGAGCTTGCAGGCTCAGCATGTATTTGCCGTTCGGCTTCGAGGTAATAATGGTTTGCACAGCTTCCTCGGAAGCTTGCATCGATGCCAGCGCTTCATACACGCGGCTCGCCACTGTGTCATCGACTTCGTAGCAGCACTGGCCGATGGAAGGACCGATCGCCGCTCTAATGTTCGCCGGCCGGCTACCAAAAGTATGTGTCATTAAGGAAATCGTAGACATGGCAATATTTAGGACCGTACCCTTCCAACCCGCATGCGCAAGGCCGACGGCCTGATGCTCCGGATCGTAGAAGAAGAGCGGTACACAATCGGCATACTGCGTGCAGAGAAAGATCCCCTTCTCGTTCGTGACGAAACCGTCTCGATCCTGAATCGCCGTCTCTCTGGCGTCCCGGCCGGCTCCCTTCAGTGCTGAGCCGACAACCGCCACATCTGCACTATGCACCTGCTCCGCATAGGTAAACGCCTCGAAAGGCTGCTCCAGCGCCTCGGCAATGCGGCGTCGGTTGCTGACCACGTCGGCAGCTTCATCGCGCACGTGCAGCCCGCAATTCAGCGTGCCGAACGGCGTCTCACTGACGCCGCCCCACCGCGAGGTGAACCCCGCCGACAAGCCCGGAAACGCCGCCTCCCAGCCCGCCAAATGCAAAAGGTATGGCCGATCCTCCGTCCGTGCCGATGCCGGCTCTACAAATGGCTCTGCGTTGTTCATTCCTTTTCCCCCTCCGACTTTCTACTCCTTCTACTGTACCACAAAATAAAAAGACACACGATGGCAAGCAGGCCGCCCTCTTCTCCGCAGCCGCTGCTTCGCGTGTCCAGCCTTAATTCCGGTACTGCCGATTGAACTCGTAGACGCCGCCTTCGTTGTCATCCGTTTGCCGATACGGGCGGGCATCCTCCAACTTCACCAACACCACATCCGCGCCGATTTTGACGATATGCTTCCAAGGAATGATCACATCCGTGCCTGTGCCGAACAAGCCGAAAAACCGCGACTGATTCGGAACGACGATCGATTCGATCCTTCCCTGGCGCAGGTCAAGCTCCAAATCGCTGATTTGCCCCAGCTTTTTGCCGTCGACGATGTTAATGACATCTTTGGTCTGGAAATCAGAAATTTTCATCAGGAAGCTCACCACGAATCTCTAAGGGATTTTGAACAGATTTGTATTAGTATATGTGCCCCATGGGTAAAATGTCCTGAAGCGTAAAAAAAGACTGTCACAGCTTGTCTATCTTAGCCGTTTCAGTCTTTGGGACAAGTCAAGTTTTGACGTGTTTCTGCATTTGCGAAATCGCCGATTTCTCGAGCCGGGACACCTGCGCCTGGGAAATGCCGATTTCGTCGGCCACTTCCATCTGCGTCTTGCCTTCAAAAAAACGCATCGATAAAATCATTTTCTCCCTGGCGTTCAGCCTGTGCATGGCTTCCCGCAGCGCGATGCCTTCAATCCAGGACATGTCCTTATTGCGCTCATCGCTGATCTGATCCATGACATAAATCGGGTCGCCGCCGTCGTGGTAAATCGGTTCGAATAAGGAAACCGGGTCCTGAATCGCATCGAGGGCGAAGACGACGTCTTCCTTGGGCACGTTCAGCGCTTCCGAGATCTCGTAGATGGAAGGCTCACGTGAATTTTGATTCGTCAAGCTGTCTCTGACTTGCAGCGCTTTGTAAGCAATATCTCTCAAGGAACGAGACACGCGAATCGGGTTGTTGTCACGTAAGTAGCGGCGTATCTCACCTATAATCATCGGTACGGCATAGGTTGAGAATTTTACGTTTTGACTCAAATCAAAGTTATCAATTGCTTTCATCAGTCCGATGCAGCCAACCTGGAAGAGATCGTCCACATACTCTCCGCGATTGTTGAAGCGCTGGATGACACTTAGTACCAACCTTAGGTTGCCGTTGACCAATTTCTCTCTTGCGGTTCTTTCCTGCTTGGTTTGCAAATCAGTGAATAACTCACGCATTTCTGCATTGGTCAGAACAGGCAGTTTGGCGGTATCAACTCCACATATCTCAACTTTATTTCGGGTCACCGTGATTACCTCCCAAGGAGAAACATTACTGTTAATTATCCCCGTGAGCGGTCGATTTATTCCTGTCCGAAGCCCGGCTTCCCCACTTGACAAACGGTGAGCGACTCGCTCTCTCCCGTGTCCGTAGCACAAATTGACGATCGGTTCGATAAAAAAATTTTCACACCATCTTGTTGAATTCTTTTCGCAGTCTTTTGATAATCCGCTTCTCGAGGCGGGAGATGTAGGATTGGGAAATGCCGAGGAGATCGGCGACATCCTTTTGCGTCTTCTCTTCGCCGTCCTGGAGTCCGAAACGAAGCTCCATAATGATGCGTTCCCGCTCCGACAGCTTATCCAAGGCCTTATGTAAAAGCTTGCGGTCTACCTGCTCTTCAATGTTGCGGTAGATCGTATCATTCTCGGTGCCGAGCACATCCGATAACAGCAGCTCATTGCCGTCCCAATCGATGTTCAGCGGTTCGTCAAAGGACACTTCTGTACGAATCTTGCTGTTCCGGCGCAAGTACATCAAAATCTCGTTCTCGATACAACGCGAGGCGTATGTGGCGAGCTTGATTTTCTTCTCCGGATCGAACGTATTGACCGCTTTGATCAGCCCAATCGCGCCGATGGAAACCAAATCCTCAATATTGATGCCTGTATTCTCAAACTTTCTTGCTATATAGACAACCAGTCGCAAGTTCCGCTCAATCAGCATCGCTCTGATCGCCGCGTCGCCCGACGGTAATTTTTCCAATAAGTATTCTTCCTCTTCCCGCGTCAGCGGCGGGGGCAGTGCTTCACTGCCCCCAATGTAGTAGATTTCTTCGCCTTTCAGGCCGAGCCACATCAATACCTTATAGTACGCTAGTTGAAAACGCATTTTCCATTTTAAGATCATGTTGGTTTCCTCCTAAAGCCTTCGCTAAGTTTTCCGTTACCCCGCCGAAATCAGGGCTGGATGAATAATGGCTTGATACGTGCCGTCACTGCACAGCTTGCCGCCGTCGAGCCCGATAAGGACCTTGGTTGCCTCCATTTGCGTCTGATTATGCGTGATCACCACCTTATCCGGTTTAATCGCGAGCATAAACTGGGTGTTCCGGTTCACACCTCGATAAGGGACAAGCCGCAAGCGGTCCTGCCAGGCAAAATCGTCGCCGCCCAGCCCGTTAATGATCTGATCCACATCGGCCGAGCGGATGCGTTGCAGCCAGCTCCCCGGCAGCACCTCTCCCCACTCCGCCACCTCCATCACCATGACAGGCGTGCGCGTAAGCGGGTCGTACAGCTGATTGCCCGTGTCAATCAGCCCTTTGCAGGTCGCGATAAACTCACCGACATGTATCGTCACCTCCGCTAAATAGGAAGCGACGACCTCCCGCTGTTTGGCGCTTTGAAACACTGTTCTGAACCACCAGATGAGCGGAGCAAGCAGAAGCAGCACGAACACAATGCTCCCTAATTGAACTTGGAAGACGGCCGCTCCCGACTGCGTAAACACCATGGCTCGCATAACATCCGAGGACGACGCCATAACGTAATGAATCCCGAACATGCCTCCGGCCACGACAAAGTTGACCACGAGAAACGTACCGACGTTGCGCAATAAATTTTGAAGAGATCCGTAGCCAAAAGCAGTCATAATCATACCGATGCACCACATACATTTCACAGAAAATGTAAATAGCAGTGGAGGCATCGGCAAAAACATCATCACCACATAACAGGCGCCAAGCGCAGCAGACAGCGCGATTCTCCACCAGCTAAACGCGATTTTTCGCGTCTTGGCCGTAACCAACAGCAGGGCCGCATCAATGAGAAAATTCAGCAGGAAAATGAGATCCGCATAGACGACCACACATTCCTCACCTCCGAACATCCTGCTCAATTTCCATTTTAGTGTGAGTTTAAAAAGGTCGAGTTTTCAAAAGACGACTTTTTAAACTACCTTTTTTCTGACGAAACTTTATGGTTCTAAATCAGTATAGGCCATTCAAATTTCAAAGTCTGTCTAAACGTGCTAGATGGGCGATACTTTTTTTGTCAATTAACGCGGACTCGCCCCGCCCCATAAATCCCCTATAAAACAAAAAAACCGAGGCCTCTACATGACGTAGGGCTTCGGTCTCTGGTTCGAGAAACTGTAATTATTTGTCGGTATTCCGCCCGCGATTGCGGAGGAACGTCGGAATATCCAATTGGTCGTTCGACGGTTGCGCGCCAAACGGCTTCAAGTTGTTCATCCGGTTGTCTTGGACAGGCGTTTCCTGCTGTCCCTGACTCGGACGTCTTTGAGGCTGCTGTTGCGGCATTGCTTTATGCTCAAAACCGGTTGCGATGACCGTTACGAGAATTTCGTCTTTCAGCTTCTCGTCGATGACCGCTCCGAAAATCATGTTGACTTCAATATCGGAGGCAGAAGCCACAATATCCGCCGCTTCATTGACTTCGTACAAGCTCAGGTTCACACCGCCGGTAATGTTCATCAGAACACCGCGTGCGCCTTCGATCGAGGTTTCGAGCAGCGGGCTGGAGATCGCTTTCTTGGCCGCTTCTGCCGCACGGTTCTCTCCTGTTGCCACGCCAATCCCCATGAGGGCGGATCCACGTTCTGTCATGATTGTCTTCACGTCGGCGAAGTCAAGGTTGATGAGACCTGGCACTGCGATCAAGTCGGAGATGCCCTGTACGCCTTGACGGAGCACGTTGTCCGCTTCGCGGAACGCTTCCAGCATCGGCGTCTTCTTATCGACGATTTCAAGCAAACGGTCGTTCGGAATAATGATCAGCGTATCCACTTTCTCTTTGAGTGCCGCAATGCCTTGTTCCGCTTGCAGGGAACGTTTGCGACCTTCAAAGGTGAACGGACGTGTGACTACGCCAACCGTCAGAGCGCCAACTTCTTTGGCGATTTCTGCGATAACCGGCGCAGCACCTGTTCCCGTGCCGCCGCCCATGCCGGCTGTAACGAACACCATATCGGCGCCGCGAAGCGAGTTCAGAATAGCCTCCCTTGACTCTTCTGCCGCTTTCTTCCCAACTTCCGGGTTCGCACCCGCGCCAAGCCCGCGCGTCAGCTTATCGCCGATTTGCAGCTTTTGCTCAGCTTTTGCGAGGTGCAGCGCCTGTGCATCCGTATTGACGGTGATAAATTCAACACCCTTTACCCCGTTCTCGATCATACGGTTGACTGCGTTGCTGCCGCCGCCACCTACACCGATGACTTTAATTTGCGCTAATTGATCCAAGTCGATATCAAATTCAAACATACTCAGTCATATCCCCCTAACTTTGATTCTCTAAATGAATTCACTGAAGAAATTTTTAAACCGTTCAACCCAGCCGGGCTTGTGATTTTCGGAGGATTTTTTTACTGCTGCTTTGGTAACTGCTTTCTTGGTAAAGCCGGGACCGCGGTTTTTCATAGATTTGGAGACGGAAGTAATGATACCAACGCCGCTCGTATAAGAAGGATCGCGAACACCGATAAAATCCGGAACAGCGATGCGCACCGAGGTTCCCAGTACAGCTTGTCCCACGGCCAACATGCCCGGCAAACAAACCGTTCCGCCTGTCAGTACGTAACCGCCAACCAAATGGCTGTAGCCAAGCCGGGTCACTTCCCCACGAATCAGCTGGAAAATCTCTTCCACGCGAGGCTCGATTATATTCGCAAGATCAACCTGCGAAAACTCTTTCTCGACGTTGCTGCCCATTCGCATTACTTTAAACACTTGATCGGCTGCCGAATCCTCAACAGAAGCACAGCCGTATTTCAGTTTAATTTTCTCCGCGATCTCAAGCTGCGTATGCAGACCGATGGAAATGTCGTTGGTGATATATTCCCCGCCGATCTGAATCGTGGACGTCGCCACAAGATTTCCTTGGTCAAATACAGCAATCGTGGTCGCGCCAGCGCCGATATCCACAAGAATCGTTCCAACGGACTTCTCATCTTTGGACAGGGCCAGTTGCCCCGCTGCATGCGACATGAGAATGAGGCCGGCTACTTTCAGCTCGGCTTTCTCAACGACGCGGGTCAAATTATGTATGCCCGTTTTCGCGCCGGTTATGATGGTCGCTTCCACTTCGAGGCGAACGCCGATCATGCCGCGCGGGTCGTTGATGCCTTCCTGGCCGTCAACGAGGTATTGCTTAGGTACAACTCCAATTATTTCACGTTCGGGAGGCAAGGCGATAACTCTGGCCGCTTGAATGACACGATCAATATCCTCTTCGCCGATTTCGCGGTCCTCGTTCGAGACGGCGACAACGCCATGGCTCGACTGCAGAGCGATATGATTGCCTGAAATTCCAACATAAACTTCGGAAATTTGTATGCCGACCATTCGTTCAGCATGATCCACCGCACTGCGGATCGAATGCACAGTCTGATCAATGTCAACGATAGCGCCTTTACGAATTCCTTCAGACTCGGCAGATCCCACTCCTATTATATTAATGGTTCCGTTAGCAACTTCCCCAATAATAGCTCGAACTTTGGATGTACCGATGTCTAAACTAACAATGATGTCATTGTTGCTCAAGCCCCTGGCACCTCCTGTATCCTTGGTATTAATGCAAAACCTACATCAAGACTTTTATACGTATTCCACACAACCGCCATTATCCCTCTTTTTTCTACATTATTTTTGCATTTTTGTGAGTTAGCGACAAAGCCGTAGACTTTCACGATGATGGCTAGTAATTACGAAAAAAAGCTAGAAGGAAATAGTAGATTCCTATTTAACCATAAAACTTATTTTAACATTTATTTCAGAGATTGAGTAGTCTATTCCTCGTTTTTTTGAGGAAAAACCCGTAACCGTGAGCCCTCCCGGACTTTATGGCTTCGGGGTACTCTTCGGTGTGCTCTTCGGTGTAGCTTTGGAGGTCGATTTCACATCGCTTTTGGTGTCGTCTGGCGCCGTTTCATACGGCGTATGGTACTCAGCTTCTAACAGCGTAATGACGCCGTTGGTGATATGCTGCTCCTGCAAAGAGGCGATATAGCCCGGCAAACTGTCAATCTTATCAGGCAAATATGCGATCGTCGTGATGACTTCGTATTGCGACCGGGTGTAGAGTTTGATTTTATCCGGGTAGGATTCGCTGGGCTCGGGTTTGATTTCGGATACGTCCGAAAGCGCGCTCTGCGGAATTTCGCCAAGCGCTTTGCAAAGCGCAGCCTTGTTCGGATTGCTGTCTTCCCAACCCGTCAAAATCGGCATGTCGAGCGGAATACTCGTCCCCGGTGGCAGCGTCGTAACGGCTCCGTCGGCAAGCACAGCCTGCTTCTTCCCATCGGCCGTCAGTTGAAACGCGACCTTGGGAAATTCCTGCACCGTGATCTTCAGCAGGCCGGGGAAGTGCTTGTCCACATCCGCATGCTGAATCATGGGCAGCTTGGCGATCCGTGCGGCAATGGCCGAGGAGCTGACCGCAAAAAAGCGATCTCCTACCGCAACCTGACTGGCTTGTTCAATCACATCCGGCGTAATAAGCTCATTGCCTTCAATCTCAATCTGGCTGATGCGGCTTAGCGAAGACTGAAAGAACAGCACCACGAGAACCGTGATGAAAAATAAAATTAAAAAGATCAGCATTTTCCGATTCGAGCGCGCGCGCGGCTTAGGCACGGGCAAAGCGGGAACTTTGCGGTCTTCAGACAAAATGGGCACCACCTATGACATTATGTAACTACGCACGAACATCGTGCCCCCGCTTCTTGCCTGCAAGGATCACGATGTTCGAGAAGCAGCCTTTTACTCACTGGGAACTGGCGCTTGACGGCGAACCGCCGCACCGAGCCGCGACAACATCACTTCAATTCTATCATAGCCTCTATCAATATGGTGAATCTGCTCGACGATCGTCGTGCCATGGGCAGCCAGACCTGCGATCACAAGCGCTGCGCCGGCTCTTAAATCAGTCGCTTCCACCGTGGCGCCGTACAGGCGCGGAACGCCGCGGATAAAGGCTGAGCTCATATCTACGCGGATGTCTGCGCCCATGCGGGACAGTTCATCCACATGCTTGAATCTACCTTCAAAAATCGTTTCTTTCATAATGCTCATGCCGTCTGCTAGAGACAACAGCACCATGACTTGCGATTGCAGATCCGTCGGGAACGATGGATGCGGCGAAGTCACAATGCGTTCGACCGCCTTGGGTCTTGTCGGACAGCTTACATGTATTATATCACCGTCCGTGATGATTTGAACACCTGCACGCTTTAGGACATGAATGACCGACGTTAAATGGGAAGGATTGACGTTCTCGAGCGTGACATTCCCGCGTGTGGCGGCAGCTGCGACAAGAAAAGTGCCGGCGACGATTCGGTCGGGTATGATCCGGTAGGTGCATGGCGTGAGCGTCTTCACACCGCGAATCGTAATCGTATCGGTACCGGCTCCGATGATGTCAGCACCCATCGCATTCAAAAAGTTTTGCAAATCTTGAATTTCCGGTTCGCGGGCCGCATTATAGATGGTCGTAACGCCTTCCGCTTTTACGGCCGCCATCATAATATTTTCAGTCGCGCCAACACTTGGGAAATCAAGGAAAATTTCATTGCCTTGCAGCGGATCAGCCGTACAAACGATTTTATTGGAAAACTCTTCAATTGTAGCGCCAAGGGCTTCAAGCCCCTTCAGGTGCAGATCGATCTTTCGTTCTCCGATCGCGCACCCGCCGGGCTGATACACGGTGACTTCTCCGAATCTTGCTAAGAGCGGGCCCATCAGAAAGATCGAGGAGCGCATTTGCCCCATCAATTCTTCCGGGATGTGAGAGGAATGAGCTGAGGTGGTTGTAATGGTGACCGTGTCCCCTTGCTGCTCGGCACGACAGCCGAGCGCACGCAGAATGTGCAGCATCGTGTCAATGTCGAGCAAATTAGGAACGTTGTGCAGTGTAATTGTGCCGCTTGCCAGCATGCAGGCAGCTAAAATAGGTAGTGCGGCGTTTTTCGCGCCGTGTATCTGGATGGCTCCCGTGAGGGATTTTCCACCTTCGATAACGAGCTTCTCCAAAGTTACACCTCCGATTTACCTCTCACCCATAACCAGCACTTCTGGCACGAGACGAATATTGTACTTGTTCAGCACAATCTCCTGTACCTCGCCAATCAGGGTGAGAACGTCCTCGGCTGAGGCGTCTCCCGTATTTACAATGAAATTGGCATGGAGCGTTGAGATTTCAGCTCCACCGACACGCCTGCCCTTCAGGCCGGCTTCCTCAATCAGTTTGGCAGCATAGCCCCCTTCGGGGTTGCGGAATACGCTCCCGGCGCAAGCTAATTGAAGCGGCTGCGTGCGAAGCCGCCGGTCGCGATAAGCCGCCATGGCGCCTGCGATTTCGTTGCGATCTCCCACCTGTAGTTCAAAGACCGCCTCTGTGACAATGCCGGGCAGCGTATGCAGAATCGAATGCCGATACGCATACTTGAGATCCTCTGCCTGCATAACAACCAATTCCCCTGTGTCCAGGATGACTTCAGCCTGCTTGAGTATGCGTGACACATCGGACCCATGAGCTCCTGCGTTCATGTAGACGGCGCCTCCCACGGAACCGGGAATGCCTGAGGCAAACTCCAGTCCGGTCAACCCTTCTTTGGCTGCGAGTACGGACAGTTTGATAAACGAGTACGAAGCGCCTGCATAGACCGTCGTGCCTTCGAAACGAAGCGTATCCAGCGTCGGTCCCAGCTTAATGACCACACCGCGAATTCCTTTGTCACGCACCAGCAGGTTCGAGCCCCGGCCAATCACCGTCCACGGAACGCCTCGCTCGTGCAGGAACCGAATGGCCCCTGCCGCCTGCTCCTTGGAGTTCGGTACGATTAGAATATCGGCGGGACCGCCGATTTTCCACGTCGTATACGGGGCCAGTCGTTCATTCGTTTTAATTTCGCCAATACCAGCCGCTTTTAAGTCGAGTATGAATTGCTGCATGGGAAAACCTCCTTCACAGAACGTAGGCGGAAATGCAAGTTAGAAATCAGGGATTCGCTAAGCGCATTTCAATCCATAAGACAGGTTGACGCAAGATGGCCGTTCTTTGCTGCCTCCCGCTTATGGAGCCTTAGGTGTCTGTCACGGTTATAGTGTAGTTTATGTAAAATCGGAAAGAGTGTGACAATCGCCCATGGGCTTTACAAAAATCAAGCTTTCAGGGAGCTTGCTTCAATCAGGCTCACAATCGCCGCCACAGCGTCGCTGTCCTGGCGGGCGCTCATCGCAGTAATGTACCGCTCGCGATTCGTGTACAGCGCTTCTACGCGCGCTGCGAGCGTCTCCGCCGTCAGCTGCTCCTCGGGCAGCACGTCGGCGTAGCCTGCTTTTTCAAACGATGCGGCATTGAGGATTTGATCCCCACGGCTCGCCTGCAGCGAGAGCGGAATCAAGAGCATCGGCTTCTTCAGGCCTAGAAATTCAAATAACGAGGTCGCGCCGGCACGGGAGATCACGAGCGAAGACATCGCGAGCACGTCCGGCAGCTCTTCGTTCAAATATTCAAACTGGCGGTACCCGCGTTTGCCGGTAAGCTCGCTATCCACGTTGCCTTTACCGACCAGATGCACGATCTGGAACTGTTCCAGCAGGCGGTCGAGATTCGCTCTGAGCGCGCCGTTCAGCACCTGCGAGCCAAGGCTGCCGCCCATGACGAGAATAACCGGCTTTTGCGTATGGAAGTCGCACAATTGGACGCCTTTGGACGCTTTGCCCTGCAGGATGCCTTCACGGATCGGAAGGCCCGTCAGCCGCGCTTTTTCTTTGCCGACATGCGCCATCGACTCCGGGAACGTCACGCACACTTTCGTCGCGAACGGAATCGAAATCTTGTTTGCCAGCCCCGGCGTCATATCCGATTCATGGATGATGACCGGAATATTGTTCATTCTCGCGCCAAGGACGACCGGAACGGAAACGAACCCGCCCTTGGAGAACACAACGGCGGGTTTCAAACGTTTAAGCAATCGATACGATTCATAAACACCTTTCAGCACGCGAAACGGATCTTTCAAGTTTTTCAGATCGAAATACCGGCGCAGCTTCCCCGACGAAATCGGATAGAACGGCACCTGCTCCCGGGCGATAATGTCTTTTTCAATGCCTGTCGCCGAGCCAATATATGAAATTTCCCAGCCCTTCATCTTCAGCTTGCTCATGAGCGCCAAATTGGGCGTTACATGGCCAGCGGAGCCGCCGCCGGTAAAAATAATCGTTTTCATTCCCCAGTCACCTCGAATAACGCGATATGTTGAGCAGGATGCCGACAGACGTCAGCATAAGCGTCAAGGATGACCCTCCCGCACTGATAAAGGGCAATGTAATCCCGGTAACCGGGAACATGCCAATGACAACGCCGATGTTGATAATAACCTGCACGGCGATCATGCCGATGATGCCGACAGCGATTAAGCTGGCAAACGTGTCCGGCGCTGTAATGGCCGCCCGCATGCCCCGCCACACCAAGATGGTAAAGAGCAGCAGCACGAGCGTCCCGCCGATAAAGCCAAGTTCTTCTGCAATAATGGAAAAAATAAAATCCGTTTGCGGTTCCGGCAAGTAGCTGAACTTCTGGCGGCTCATCCCGAGCCCGAGTCCGACCAAGCCGCCCGGCCCGATCGCATACAGCGATTGAATCGATTGATAGCCGGCGCCCAGCGGGTCCTGCCAAGGATCCAGAAAGGCGGTAATCCGCTTGAGGCGGTACGGAGCGGCAATGACCAAGCCAACGAAACCCGCAATCCCTATCATACCGAGATAAGAGAGATGAAGCAATCTAGCGCCTGACGTATAAATGATTAAGAGAGAGGCGCCGACGAGCACGACCCCTGTGCCAAGGTCCGGCTGCAGCATGATCAGTCCGAAAGCAAGCCCCATGATGCCAAGGGGCGGCAGCAAGCCTTTTGTGAAAAGCGTAATTTTGGACTGCTGCTCGGACAACAGCTTCGAAAGAAACAGGATCATGCCGATCTTCATGAACTCCGACGGCTGAATGCCGAAAGCGCCGATCCCCAACCAGCTTCGCGCACCGCCGCGCACGACGCCGATGCCGGGAATCAAGACGATAACGAGGAGTCCGAAGCACAAGAACAAGGCGATTTTCGCATACTTTTTCCATACCAGATAATCGACATTCATTGTAAAAAACATCGCTACGATGCCGAGCACGGCAAAAATAAGCTGCCGCTTCAAATAATAGAACGAGTCGCCGAATTCGCGATACGCGAGGACATTGCTGGCGCTATATACCATAATAACGCCGATCGTTAACAGCATCAGAGTCGGAATGATGATCCAAATATCAGGAGCGGAACGTGCTTTCCCCATACAAACACCTCTTTGTAAGTACTGGGCGTGGATAAGCCCTACTTAAAGGTTATGCACAGACTCCTTAAACATGCCCCCCCTGATCTCATAGGATGGAAACATATCCCAGCTGGCGCAGGCAGGCGACAGGAGCACGATGTCTCCCGGTTCACTCATCTGCCAAGCCAGTTGTACGGCCTGTTCAACCGCGTCCGCTGCATTAGCAGTATCGACGGTTTGCACGTGGCTAATCCCTGCCAGCGCAGCGATATGATTAATTTTTTCGCGGGTCTGGCCCAGCGTGACGACACCTTTGATCCGCTCACGAAACGTTGGCAGCAGCTCCATATAGTCCGAGCCGCGGTCGAGTCCGCCCGCAATCAGCACGATCGGCTGGTCGAGCGCCTCAATCGAACTGATCGTAGCGACAGCGTTCGTCGCCTTGGAATTGTTGTAGAACGAGACGCCGTTCAGTTCGCGTACAAGCTCCAGACGGTGCTCCACGCCCGCAAAGCTGCGCAGTACGTCCGCAATCGCTTCCAGCGGCACGCCGGCCGTAATCGCCGCTGCAGCAGCCGCCAGCGCGTTCTCAACGTTGAAACTGCCGGCGATGCCGATCTCGCTGGCTGGCATTATCGGCTGCACGCTGCCCTGCCCGTCTGCATAAACCAGTATGCCGTTATCCAGATAGGTGCCTTCGCTCAGCTTCTCCTTCCTGGAGAACGGAAGCACTTTCGCCTTGAGGTTCGGTATAATCGCCCGGCACACCGCATCGTCCCAGTTCAGAATCGCTGTATCGTCCTGCGTCTGATTGGCGAATAATTTGGCTTTTGAAGTAATATAGTCTTCCATAGTGCCGTGGTAGTCCAGATGCGTCTCGTAGAGGTTGAGCAGCAGACCGATCGCCGGCCGGAACGACGTCGTCCCTTTCAGTTGGAAGGAACTCAGCTCCACCACCATCGTGTTCTCTGCCGTTACTTCCGGCGCCGCCTCTGTCAAAGCGCGGCCAATGTTGCCCGCCACGACAGGCTTAAGCCCCGCTGCGTCCAGCATCAGGCCGATGAGCGTCGTCGTCGTCGTTTTGCCGTTGGAGCCGGTGATCCCGATAATTGGCGCCTCGCAGAACAAATACGCCACCTCAACTTCGGTGACAACTTCAACTCCGAGTGCTTCCGCTTTACGGACAGGCTCGACCGAATACGGGATGCCCGGGTTTTTGACGACGAGCGCCACACCTTCGTGAACGAGGGAGTCCGGATGATACCCGCAAACAACAGAAATACCCAGAGCCTCCAGTTCGTCGGCTTCAGGGCATGCAGTCCGGTCCTTTTTGTCATTTACCGTTACAACAGCACCGATTTGGTGAAACAGCTTCGCCGCAGCGACACCGCTGCGCGCAAGCCCAAGGACAACCACTTCCAGTCCACGATATTCCCGCGGATGCTTCATGTTCTATAACACCTCATTCATATAAAGTCCGAGTGCAGCAAGCACGAGGCCAACAACCCAGAATGTGATGACAACTCGCCATTCGGACCAGCCGACCAATTCAAAATGGTGATGAATCGGACTCATTTTAAATACGCGTTTGCCTCTGGTTTTAAAAGATACCACCTGGATCACAACCGACAAAATCTCAATCAGGAACACACCGCCGACAATCGCCAGCAGCAGCTCCGCTTTCGTCAAAATCGCAACGGCCACTAGCCCCCCTCCGATCCCGAGCGAGCCCGTGTCGCCCATGAACACCTTCGCCGGGTGCGCGTTAAACACGAGGAAGCCCAGCACAGCGCCTACCATGGCCGCGGAGAAAATCGCCGCTTCCGGCTGCGTGTTGTTCATCGCGATAATCGTATACGCGCCGAACGCGATCGCACTTGTCCCTGCGAGCAAGCCGTCGAGGCCGTCTGTGAAATTGACCGCATTGGAAGCGCCCAGCATAATGATCCCCATAATCGGGAAGTAGAGCCAGCCTGCATTGATGTGAAACGAGACGAAAGGAATGTAAAATTCCGTGCTGTGTCCCTGCACAATTAGCAAATAGCAGACGATGGCGGAGATCAGCAGTTGGCCGAACAGCTTTTGCTTGGCTGTCAGCCCCAAGGAGCGTTTGAACACAATTTTAATATAATCGTCTAAAAAGCCGACAAGTCCATATCCCAGTGAAGCGATCAATAATATGAGCAAATCCATATTTTTCTCGGCAAAGCGCAGCGTCGCCAGCGAAAGCGCCAGCAAAATGATGATACCGCCCATTGTCGGTGTGCCCTGCTTTTTGAGATGCGCCTTCGGGCCTTCCTCCCGAATCTGCTGGCCGAATTTCATCCGCCGCAATATCGGAATGCACAGCGGGCCCATAATCAAGGCCAGCACAAATGCGACACCCATGGTAAATAACACTTCGTTTTCCACATCGGTTCCCCCTGCTCGTTTCCGTCACTCTATTGTCCATTCAATGCATGTTCAATACTTTTCAAGCAATATCTGCACGACTTGTTCGAGCCGCATGCCGCGTGAGCCTTTCACCAGCACCAGATCCTGAGCTGCTGCTTCGGCGGCGAGTTCCTCCGCCAGCTGCGCTTTGTCGTCGTAGGCACGCACGTGCGCCGCCGGGAACGCCTTCTGCGCTTCCTCGGCGATGAAGCGCCCGAGACGGCCGAACGTGTAGACGTAGTCGACACGTTCCGGCGACAGCATCGCGCCGATGCCGCGATGGAACTGCTCTTCGTGCTCGCCAAGCTCCAGCATGTCGCCGAGCACGAGGAATTTCCGACCGAAGCCGCTCAACTGCTCGGTCAAGGAAATCGCTGCCCGCATCGAGGCCGGGCTGGCGTTATACGCATCGTTGAGCACGGTCAGCCCGGAGGCTGCCGTCAGCTTCTCGATGCGCATGCTGGTCATTTGCAGCGAGCTCAGCCCCGCTGACACGTTCGCCGGCGAGACGCCGAAGCGCTCGCCGATGGCGATAGCCGCGAGCGTGTTCACCACGTTGTGCTCGCCGAGCAAAGGCACGAACAATTCCGGATAGTCTGGGGAATTGATCGTGAAGTACGCCCCGTCCGCATCCATCCGGATGCCGGTCGGGTAGCGGTCGTTGTCCGCCTCACGGCCGAAGCGGACGCGCTCCAGGTTGGCCGGCAGACCATCGGTCGCCGTCACGGTACTGCCGCCGGCGCTGCGTTCCGTTAGCGCCATCGCAATCAGGGGCTCGTCGCCGTTGTAGACGAGCAGCCCGCCGGGCTTCAGGCCGGTGACGATCTCGGCCTTCGCCCGGGCGATTTCCTCGCGGGAGCCGAGCTGCATCATATGCGATTCGCCGATCATCGTGATGATCGCTGCGTCCGGCTCCGCGAGCTGGGACAGGAGCGCGATTTCACCGCGCCCGCTCATGCCCATTTCCACGACTGCGAACTGCGTCGTTTCTTCGAGCGCGAGGAGCGTCAGCGGCAGACCGATGTGATTGTTCAGGTTGCCTTTCGTTTTATGCACCGCATACGTGCTGCCGAGCACGGCGGCGACCAGGTCCTTCGTCGTCGTTTTGCCATTGGAGCCGGTAATGCCGATCACTTTCACAGTCAGCTCATTCTTGTAAGCTTTGGCCAACTGCTGAAGCGCAAGCAGTGTATCCGCAACCACGATATGCGGAATGTCCGCAGGTCCTGCGCCGTGGTCCGCTTGCCAGAGTACAGCCGCAGCCCCTTTGTCACAAGCTTCTGCCACATAATCGTGCGCGTCAAACCGCTCCCCGATCAGCGGGATGAACAAACTCCCAGCCTGGATGGATCGTGTATCCGTCGAAACGCCGGTAATCCGCACTTCCTGCGCCGTCCCGGACACTTCGCTATGAATCATCGCCGCAATGTGCGCTAACGTTCGTTGAATCACTGGTTTCTCCCCCTAATAGCTGCCCTGGCGATCAAGCGATCGTCAAAATCGTGCTTAACTCCCATAATGTCCTGATACGTTTCGTGGCCTTTACCCGCTATCAATACTACATCCTTGGAGCCTGCCCCTTCAATAGCCATCTGTATCGCTTTTCGGCGATCCGCAATGAGTGTGATCTGATCCTCTGGATAATGCAGCTCCTCTAGGCCAGGCACAATATCCCGCAAAATGGCCTCTGGATCCTCCGTCCGCGGATTGTCCGACGTCACGTACACATAGTCGCTGTACGAAGCCGCGACTTTGCCCATCACCGGCCGCTTCGTCCGGTCGCGGTCACCGCCGCAGCCGAACACGGTAATGACCCGGCCCTCGGCAAATTCGCAAACGGTCGACAGCGCATTTTCCAAGCCGTCCGGCGTATGCGCATAATCCACCAGTACGAGATACGGCTGGCCTTCATCGACCACTTCCATGCGGCCTTCCACGACTTGAACAGCTTCCAGGCTGGCGCAGATCGCGTCAAGCGAGATGCCTTCGGCAAGCGCTGCGGAAATCGCCGCAAGCGTGTTGTAAACGTTAAATTTGCCGACCAAGCGCAGCTGGAGGCTCCGGTTTCCGGCAAACGTACGCACTTCGAACGCCGTGCCCTGCGACGTCATTCGGATGTCGGTCGCCTGCACATCGCACGGCTGATCAATACCGTACGTAATTACTTGCGCCGCCGTCAGCTCTTCGAACCGCTCAGAAGCGGCGTCGTCCGCATTCAAGACGGCATACTTGCGACTAGCAGGCTCCCCGTCGAAGCTGTTGCCGAGTCGTGCGAACAGCAAGCCTTTTGCCTCCGCGTAAGCTTCCATCGTTTTATGATAATCGAGATGATCCTGTGTCAAATTCGTAAAAATCCCCGTCCGGAACGATACGCCCTTGACTCGCCCCATGGCGAGACCGTGCGAGGACACCTCCATGACGCAGTACTCCGTGCCGGCATCCGCCATCTGCCGCAAAATGCGCTGCAGCTCCAGCGCCTCCTGCGTGTTCGTCGCCTTGTTCTCGTGGTATTCATTGCCAATCTTAATATGAATGTTGCCCATCAGGCCCGTCGTAAAGCCCTGATCCGCCAATATTTTTTCCAATAAATACGTTGTCGTCGTCTTCCCGTTCGTTCCTGTAATGCCGATTATCTTCATCGCTTCACTCGGATAGCTGTAGAAACGCGCGGCTAACGCCGCCATAGCGTAGCGAGCGTCTTTCACAACGAGCTGAGGAACCGGCAGATCCAGTTCACGCTCAGTGACAAGCGCAGAAGCCCCAAGCGCAAGCGCTTTTGGGGCGTAGTCATGGCCGTCTACGGTGAGTCCCGGAATACAGAGGAAGAGATCCCCCGGCTTTATTTTACGAGAGTCTGCCTCAATCCCTGTGATGTCTGTGTCAGCGTCTCCGATGATGCGGGTGATGAGCAGTGCGGAAGCAAGCTCGATCAATTTCATGAGCAACCCTCTCTTCCTTCCCTAATTTCACTATCTTATTATGGACAATTTTATGCAAGTAGAAAAGTGAAACATGTCTTATTCGCAAAATCTTTTTGGGCAAGCGTTCCGTTATTGCTGAGGCGGCTCTACATTGGAAAGGAAAATCCGGATCGTTGAGCCTTGATCGACACGCGTCCCCGCTTTCGGCGCCTGGGAAATGACATATTTCCCGTTACCGGATTTCGCCAGCTTAAAATTCATGTTCAGATCTTCTAATATATCATCAACTGATGCGCCAACCAAGTCCGGCACTTCCACAATCGGCGTTTCGCCGTAGCGGTAATCTTTGTCAAGCTGATTTTTGTCCGGTTCCACCTTCATGTAACGCAAGGCGTCGGCCATGATGTTTTTGACGAGCGGCGCTGCGATCAGCCCCCCGAACTGAATACCTTGGGGATCGTCCACTGCGGCATAGACAATCACCTTCGGATTATCCGCCGGCGCGAAACCGATAAAGGACACGATATGCTCATCCGGTGAATACCGGCCGTTGATGACCTTCTGCGCCGTACCCGTTTTGCCGCCGACCCTGTAGCCGTCGATGAACGCGTTGCGCCCCGTTCCTTTGGCCACGACGCTTTCCAGCGCTTCGCGGACTTGTTGGGACGTGTTCTCCGAGATCACGTTGCGCACGAGCTGCGGCTCGACGACGTCGACGACCTCGCCCGTGTCCGGGTTCGAGAACGACTTCGCCAGAAACGGCTTGAACAGCTTGCCGCCGTTGATCGCCGCCGATACCGCCGTAATTTGCTGAATCGGCGTCACGGATACACCTTGCCCGAACGCGGTTGTTGCAAGCTCGACCGGTCCGACTTGCGACGGTTTGAACAGAATGCCGTTCTCTTCGCCGGCGAGGTCAATGCCTGTTTTCTTCCCGAAGCCGAAGTTATTAATATAATCGAAGAGCTTCTCTTTGCCAAGCCGCTGTCCCATCACGACGAAGCCAGGGTTGCACGAGTTCTGCACGACCTGCAGCATCGTCTCGCTGCCGTGGCCCCCGCGCTTCCAGCAGCGCAAGCGCGCGCCGCCGACTTCGATGGCGCCAGGATCGAAAAACTGCTCGTTTTTGAGATCGACCTTCTTCTCTTCGAGCGCCGCCGCCAGCGTAATGATCTTGAACGTGGAACCAGGCTCATACGTTTTCCAGATCGGCAGGTTACGGTTATACGTCTCCGCCGGATACTCCTGATATTTCGCCGGATCGTACGTCGGGCGTGAACCCATCGCCAAAATCTCGCCGTTATTTGGGTCCATCATAATCGCGACAACGTTCTGCGCCTGGTACTGCACCATCGCCTGATCGAGCTCGCGCTCCATTACGGACTGCAGATGGCTGTCAATCGTCAGCTTGACGTTGAGACCGTCTTTCGGCGGCGTGTACGTCTCTGTCGTGCCTTCCAAGGTGCGGCCTGCCGCATCCGTCATATAAGCGATGCTGCCTCTAAGGCCGGTTAATTGCTCATTGTATTTGGCTTCAATGCCCGTAAGCCCTTTATCGATGCCGGCAAACCCGAGAATATGCGCAGCGAGCGAGCCGAACGGGTAGTAGCGTTTATTGTCTTCTGCCACTACGATGCCGGGCAGATTCAACTTGCGGACTTCCTCCGCCTTTTCCAGCGTAATCTTGCGGCCTGATGGGCGGATGTAATTTTGCGACGCTTTCTTCGTGATCTGCTTGTAAATATCATCGACATTGCCTTCCAGCACCTCGGCCAGCTTCTGCGCCGTGCTCTGCGGATCTTTGACCTGTACGGGAATGGCAACAATCGTCGGCGTCGTTATACTGTACGTGAGGGCAACGCCGTTTCGGTCCTGAATTTCGCCCCGTTTCGGCATGTAATAAATTTCTCTTCGCCAACTGTCATCGGCTTTGTCCGCCAACTCTTGTCCAATCCACAGCTGCACATAGGCCAACCGGATGATCAGCGCTGTAAAAATAACCGTACCGATAATTAACGCCATAAACAATCGGCGGCGCAGCGTAACGTTAGAAGCTCGCATGAACGTTCAGTCTCCCTTCCCAACCTGTCAGGACTATTCCTAACATGAATATTCGGGACAAACAGGGGTTAGAACAAGCTCTCATGCGAGCTTCCGGTTTAAGGCGTTTTCGATTTGTTTTGCGTCTTGGCAGCCGTGCCTGGTGGCGGCGTCGGGGACGGCGGCGGTGTACCCGCTGCGTCACCGTCCGAAACCGGCGGTGCGGTTGTCTCCTCTTCACTCACGCCGAGTGGCCGCAAGGTCAGCTTGACCGGCTGGCCGCTATCCGCTGTAGTCTGTTCGGTGACGTATCCTTCACCAGTCGTCTGACATTCCGTACCGAAGAAGGAGCACACCTCCAGCGCGTCGCGCAGCGATTTGCCGATCAGGTTCGGCAGCGGCATGCCGATGACGTCCTGCATCGCAGCATAGATATGCTGCGTGGATAAAATTTCCGTACCCGCTTTCGGGAACTGGTTAACGACCTTGTCTCCGCGCCCGAAAACCTCGAGCGTCAAGCCAGTATCCTTCGCCGTACTTTTCGCATTGTCCTGCGACATGTCGGCAAAGTTCGGCATCGTCAGCCGGCTCGTTTCTTTCTTGATCACCTTCGCCGGCTTCTTACTGGAGGGAACCCCCATATATTGCAGCGATTCGCCTGCAATTTCTTTGAACGCCGGCGCCAGCACTTGACCGCCAAGGTGGTAGTTTCCGCCTAGTTCCGGCTGGTCGGCGATGAGGGTGATCAGGATGCGTGGATCTTCAACCGGCGCATAGCCGATAAACGAAATCACCCATGTATTCGGGGAGTACGTTTTATCCCCTGGTAATACGATATTCGCCGTTCCCGTTTTTCCCGCGACACGATAATCGTCCATATACGCCAGCTTGCCCGTGCCAATCTCCTGGTCGGAGACGACCTGCTCCAGATAGCCGCTTACTTGGGAGGCGACTTCCGGGCTGACAATCTGCCGGATCACCTGCGGCTGCACTTCGGAGATGGTTTTGCCGGTTTTCGGATCGACAATCGCCTTTACGATGTGCGGCCACATAAGCTTGCCGCCGTTGGCAATCGCCGCATAGGCCGCTGTCTGCTGAATGGCCGTGACGACGACCTTTCCTTGTCCGTACGTCGCAGTCGCGAATTCCGACGGATATTGCATATCAATAAGTCCTGACACTTCGTTTGGCAAATCGACATTCGTTTTCGTATTAAAACCGAATTTCTCTATGTAATCTTGGAATTTCGGCGTCGTCAACTTCTCGATCCCCAGCTTCACAAACGCAACGTTACTTGAGCGCTTCAACCCATCCAGGAATGAAATTTTACCCCAGCCTACATTGTTGTGGTCATGGAGAATACGGTCCGAAATCCGGATTTCCCCGGATTGGTACATTTCATTCGGGTTAAATACGCCTTCCGCCACCGCGCCGGCCAGCGTGACAAGCTTGAACGTAGAACCCGGCTCGTAACGCGATGACACCGCCCGGTTAATGAACGCCGATTGATCTTTCGTGGAGCCGTACGTATTTGGATTAAATGTCGGCGTATTCGCCATGCCCAAAATTTCCATCGTCTTCGGATCGACCGCAATCGCTGTAAGGCTCTTCGGATGCCACTGGTCATTTACTTTTGCCAACGCGCTTTCCAGATAGTACTGAATGTTCTTGTCGATAGTCAGACGCACGTCGCTGCCGTCCTCCGCCGGTTTAAAATCGACTTTCCCTTCCGGCAACTCGACGCCCTTTCCGTCCTTTTCATAGCTCATACTGCCCGGCACGCCTTTGAGCACGTCGTTCATCTTAAGCTCAAGCCCCAGCGACGGTTCGCCTTCTTTGTTCGTGTACCCGAGAATGTGCGCCGCCAGCGTCTCGTTCGGATAGTAGCGTTTCTTGTCTTCTAAAATATAAATGCCAATATTTGATTTCGAGCTTAGCTTCAGCTTGCCTTGCGAATTCGTATTCAGCTTGTTTTGCAAATTCGTAATCAGCGCGCGAACCTGATCCGCTTTATCCTTATCGATCTTCCAACCCTCGTTGCGAATCTCGACATTTCGGGCCAGCTTCGTTCCATCCAAGTTTTTCCTGGTCGCCCTATCCCGAATCTTGTTCACAAGAACGGCACGATCCCCGTCAGGATCTTTCAAAATATCAGCCAACCCTTGAGAGACATCCTCGACAATTTGATAGTTGTTCAACACCTCGGGATCGAGTGCGATCGTATAAGCCGTCGCCTCAAGCGCGAGCGGCTTGTCGTTTCGATCCATGATACTCCCCCGTACAGGGGCAATGATTTTGTCCGTCTCCCAACGCTTCTCAGCTTTTTCTAGCAGCCAAGAGGCTTCTACGACTTGAATCCAATAGACTTTCGCAATGAGGACAACAAAAAGAAGGGTAAAAAACCCTCCGATCAGTAAAGAGCGCAGCTTAATTTTTTTTGTCATAGGAATACCTGCCTGTTACGGTTTAGAAGACGTTTTGCTGGATTTGCTGTTCGTGGCAACCGTCGTCGATTTCGCTTTCGTTCCGGAAGTCGTCGCAACGGCGCTCTGCTTCTCGTCGGTGACATTAAATCCTAACCGTGCCGCTTCCTCCTTCAATCGCTCCGGACTTTGCAGCTTATACACTTCCTGCTTGAGCGCGCTGTTCTGCGCTTCAATTTCCTTAATCTGCTCCTGCATCACTTTAATATCCGCATTCATTTGGTAGATTGCTGCATAGCGCCACACAATGACGCCAGCTACGATAATGCACAACACCACGGTAAACAGATACAGCAGCTTTTCCTGTGCAGGAAGGGCGGACTTACGGTACATCACCTTCGTCGTCTCTTTGATTTTTACGCGTTGAGGTGCCGCCGGCTTGCGTTTGGGGTCGAGGGCGAGATTGCCCTGAATGTATCCTGGCATCGTTTATTTTCCTCCCTTGGATCAAAGCCTCTCTGCAATGCGAAGCTTCGCTGATCGTGCTCGTTGGTTGACGTCCAGTTCTTCTTGACTGGCTACGATAGGTTTGCGGGTTACTAACTTAAGCGTGCCGGATTTGGTGCAGACGCACATCGGAAAATCCGGCGGACATGTACATTTTTCTAATTGGCTGGTAAAAAACTGCTTACAGATGCGGTCCTCGAGCGAGTGGAACGTGATGACGGCAATGCGCCCTTGCGGTGCGAGGCAGCGTATGGACTGTTCGAGCGCCTCTTCAAAAGCGCCAAGCTCATCGTTCACTGCAATCCGCAGCGCCTGAAAGCTCCGCTTCGCAGGATGACCTCCCGTGCGTCTTGCCGCAGCGGGAATCCCTTCCTTAATCAGCTCGACGAGCTCGCCGGTCGTTTCAATCGGCTTCTTGCTGCGAGCTTCTACAATGACGGCGGCGATGCGCCGCGAGAACTTCTCTTCGCCATATTCATACAAAATTCGCGCGATTTGGTCAGCGGGCCACTCATTTACGATGATTTTGGCGGTTAGTTCCGTCGATCGATCCATTCTCATGTCGAGCTCCGCATCTTGATGATAGCTGAACCCTCGTTCGCCTTCGTCGAGCTGCGGGGACGATACGCCAAGATCGAACAAAATGCCGTCCACCTGCGGCTTGCCCTCCTTCATCGCTCTGGGCTCGCTACGCAGCACCATTTCCAATTCGCGGAAATTGCTCTTGACGATGGAGACGCGATCTCCGTAAGGAGCAAGCACCGTCTGCGCATTCGCGAGCGCAACGTCGTCTTGGTCCAGCGCAATCAGCAGGCCGTTCGGTCCAAGCTTAGACGCGATCAGCGAGCTGTGCCCTGCCCCTCCCATTGTGCAATCGACATAAACGCCGTCTGACTTTATATGTAGTCCTTCTACCGATTCTTCTTTAAGTACGGTCACATGATGAAACACTGGATGTCCTCCTACAACTATTGCCTTTTCTATAAATCAAAATTAAAATCGACCAGCTTCTCCGCAATTTCATTGAAAGACTGTTCAGACTCATTGGCATAGCTTTCCCAAATTTGCTTACTCCAAATCTCAACGCGGTTGGAAACGCCGATCACGACGCAATCCTTTTCCAGTTTTGCATGCTCGACCAAGTTGCCCGGAATGTTGGCCCGGCCCTGCTTGTCCAGCTCACATTCCGCTGCGCCCGAGAAGAAAAACCGGGTGAACGCACGCGCGTCCGACTTCATCAGCGGCAGAGCTTTCAGCTTGCCTTCGAGGATCAGCCATTCCGACTGCGGATAGACGAACAAGCACTGGTCCAGTCCACGAGTGATAACAAAAGATTCGCCGAGGGCTTCCCGAAATTTGGCGGGAATGATCATGCGCCCCTTTTCGTCGATGCTATGTTGATATTCACCCATGAACACAGCACCCGGCCCCCTTTTCCTCCACTTTGTACCACTTTCCACCACATTTGAATCAATATTCGCTAAAAATAAGAAAAATCCTGCTTCGGCAGCAGGATTTTCAAAATAATTTTCATTTTTTTACTAGGATTGTACGTCTTTCGTCTCCGTTTCACTCACAGGCTGTTCCACATTCACGGCATTGTCCCTTTGGAGCGCAGCGCGAATGGCTTCCAACTTGCTGCGTCGTTTGCTTCTGTACACCCAGAACGGGATGCCAAGCAGCAGCAAAATGACCAGCACCGGGAACGCAGCCGCCAGAAATACGAGAATGCCCTGCAGGCAAGCGACCAGCACATTGAGGCTGGACTGCCATGCCTTTTGCACGCGATCCTTCAAGGTCAACTCATTCGGATCGGAGAGCAACGGCTTCTTGCCCGTTGCCTGGTACATGCGCAGCTCGACTGTGGAATACGTGACGTTCTGATCCAAGTAGCGCATGCGCCCTTTGATCTGCTCAATCGCCTCCTGGACCTTGGACAGCTCATTCGAAAAAGCAAGCAGATCGTCCGTCTTCGTCGCCTTCTCCATAAAGCTCAGCAATCGCTCCTCGAGCACTTGCTTCGCCTTAAGTCGAGATGTGAGGTCAACGTATTCTTCCGTGACATCCTGCCCCTGCACATTCCGCTGCAGCGTCGGCGAGATTTTCTCCAGCCCGTCGAGCAGCGAGACGAAACCGTCTGCCGCTATCTTGATCGTGTACGTCCCACCTCGTTCACCGGTGGTTGTGTTCTCCGAAAACTGCAAAATGTAGCCCCCGCTCAGTGCCACAAGATCGCGCAGCGCCGTCTGCGCCTTGGCGTAGTCCTCCACCGGCATGACCAAGTTAGCCTTATAGATCAGCTTCCGGTTAAAACCGTCCACGCCATCGGTCCCTGTCGGCGTCACAACCAGGCTCGGCGCAGGTTGGCCCGCCGTTGACGACGCGCTGGCCGTATTGGCTTGCGCTACAGGCTGCGACTGGGACGTCACGCCGGATTGACCAGCTTGGCCCGATGCGACTGCACGGTCTGCCATTGCCGTCGTGGCTCCCTCCGCCTTTACTGGCTGAACCGCTTTCATTTCTTGCGCGCTTGAAGCTGCCGAACTGCCTGAATCCTGGGCAGAGCCGCACCCGGCGAGCAGCAGCAGAGCGATAAACACCCCTGCAAGCCACCATTTCCCCTTATGTGCTGCGAACATTTGACGCGCCCCCTCTGTTAATATTTGGCATGACACCCTCTTAACGTAAGAAGGCGCTCCAATGTTGCATGGCATGCACGAATGTTTTTACACTGTGCCTCCGCTTGCCGCAACCAAGCGGGGCAGCTTGCATCGCAGCGAATCTCGAAGGAGACGCAGCCGATTCTAGCGGTCACCACGAGACTGTCGATTAATTGTGGACAGTTTTATCCGTGAACGGACACGTGTAGAGAATGTGTATGATTTTTCGAATACATATTCAAAATCNNTTGATTTTATGTGAATGCAGCACATTATATATGATTTTTCGTATACATTTTGTGTTCTCTCGCAGATTCCCAAAGTATAAACAATTAATCGACAGTCTCACCACAGGGCTTATTTACCTCAATTTGCCCCGTTTCAAACTGTAACGGTTGCCCCAAGGCTTATTCGCCCGATTTCTCATGAATTGCTTGCTTCACAGACGAAATAGCCTCCACTGCAACCGTTAGCTGCCGAAAAGGGATGATTTAGGCGAAATAAGCTCTATGACAACCCTTACGCCAACTGACCATTAAATTGCTTCCTCTCCTCGCTCAATCCATTCCCCCGCTCTCCTTCAGCCGATACGTGCGGTACCGCATTGTGCCGCTAGCCGTCTCAAGCAATCGCTTATCAACCAAACTGCGGAGGATGGTTCTCGTCCGATTCTCGGAGAGACACAAATGCTCGCCCAACTCACCCGGTGTAAACGGCCGCAGCAAGCGGCGTCCTAGACGCAACGTTTCCGCTTCCGCCCAGTTCAGTCCCGAGGCAGGAGATCCAGCAAGAAATTTTCCAACAAAAGACAACACAAGCTGCTTGCACACTCCCGGATCATCGCGAATGGACAAGTACGCAATCGGCAGAAAATGCCAATCATCCAACACGAGCAGCGCCTGCTTCATGCACAGGTCTTTGAAGCGACTGACTTCTATATCCCGCGCATGGCTGCGATAATCCTGCACTTCGATGCAGCCCCTGGAATTCCCGGCATATAAGCTAAGTCTAGGTAACGATAGCCATTGTTAAAATCCCTGACCTCATATTCAGGGAATAAGTAATCCAGATTCCCGAACACAGGGAACCAGATCAACCTCAGGAAATCCATTGAACCTCGGCTCAGCCCCTTTTGCAGCAATTCTCGCCGCCTTGGGCTGCCCTCATTAGCAATCTGCCCCTCCAACCACTGTGGATAAATCTCATCAAAACTGCTCATCCATTCATCCCCTGCCCATTTTATTCAAAATAAAAAGCCGCCTCGATACGCCAATGTTCTCTCGAACACCACATATCAAAGCGGCATGTGCTTCACACCGTTACATCAAACGTATAATCTTAATGCTCCGCCCAGCTGTCCAGATACAGCTTCTGTTCATCCGACAAGCTGTCGATGGAGGTGCCCAGCGACTCCAGCTTGTAACGCGCCACTTGCTCGTCGAGCACGTACGGCACGTTCACGACCGTTTGGCCGAGCGCTTGATACTGCTCGTTCACATGCTTTAGCGACATCGCTTGCAGCGCGAACGTCATATCCATAATTTCCGCAGGGTGGCCGTCGCCGGCTGCCAGGTTCACAAGACGGCCTTCCGCGAGCACATACAGCTTGCGGCCGTCTTTCAATTGGTACTCCTCAATGTTGCGGCGCACCGTCCGGATCGACGTCGACAAAGCCGCCAACTCCGGCTTGTTCACTTCCACATCGAAATGTCCGGCATTCGACAGAATTGCGCCATCCTTCATCACTTCGTAGTGCTCGCCGCGGATCACGTCGCGATTGCCTGTGACCGTCACGAAGAAATCGCCCCGCTTCGCCGCTTCCTTCATCGGCATAACGGCAAAGCCATCCATATATGCCTCGACGCCTTTGATCGCGTCAATTTCCGTTACGATGACGTTCGCGCCAAGCCCTTTGGCACGCATCGCCACACCTTTGCCGCACCAGCCGTAGCCGACAACGACAACGGTTTTCCCGGCCACAACCAGGTTCGTCGTCCGGTTAATCCCATCCCAAACCGATTGCCCCGTGCCATAGCGGTTGTCGAACAAGTACTTACAGAACGCGTCATTCACCGCGACCATCGGGAACGCCAGCTTGCCTTCCTTTTCCATCGCTTTCAGTCGCAGAATGCCTGTCGTCGTTTCTTCCGCGCCGCCGCGCACATTGACAGCCAAGTCCGTACGCTCGGAATGAAGAATGGACACGAGATCGCCGCCGTCGTCAATAATCAAATCCGGCTTGGATTCGAGTGATTTAATCAGCAGCTCTTTGTACTCTTCCGGAGAAGGATTGTATTTCGCAAACACCGTAATGCCGTCTTCCACCAGCGCCGCGCACACATCATCCTGCGTGGAGAGCGGATTACTGCCCGTAATCGTCACTTCGGCGCCGCCGGCTTTGACGACTTTCGCCAAATAGGCCGTTTTTGCCTCAAGATGAAGGGAAATCGTCACTTTCAACCCCTTGAACGGCTGTTCCTTCTCAAATTGTTCGCGAATACGGTTCAATACAGGCATGTGCGCCTGCACCCAATCAATTTTCAAATGGCCATCCGGCGCAAGCGCCATGTCCGTTACGATGCTTTTCTCCAATGTGGACATTCCCAGTTCCTCCTACAAATAAAATACGCGATGCACGCCGTCTACAGGAATCGGCGTATCCAGCAAGGCATGCAGCCAGCCGTCCCCATAGCGATTCAGATAAGCACAACCATTATACACTCTTTCTTGCGGCTTGGCGAACGGAATAATCGTCAAACGAACGCGCTCAAGCTGCCGAATGGCGCTGTCGAACTGCGTTTGATGCGCTTCGGACGCTTTGTACTGCAAGTAATCGATCTGCTCCAAAATTTTCGCCATGTTCGTATCCCCGAGTTTCTTCACACCGGGATTAATCGACCCGAGAGATTCGACCAACGGCTGATAGCTGTCACGGAAAACCGCCTTCACCTGCTCAAACCGCTCCGGCAGCTGCAGCGTATCCTGCTCAGCCAGCCAAGCCTGCTTTTTCTCTTCGTAGCGTTCAATCACATCATTCAAAGAAAAATCATACTTATCCATCTGCTTTTTGATCGTACCTTCAATCAGCGTAAACTCCATCCGCGGCAGCACAATCGGCATTTGCAGGCCGAATCGCTCAAACGCTTCTTTCGTCAGCGACCAGTAAGCAATTTCCCCCGGCCCAAGCACCGTCGCCAGCACTGGAAACAAGTAATCCTGCATCAGCGGCCGAGTCATAACATTGTTGCTGAGCGTTTCCGGTTCCCGCAGCGCTTTCTCACGCAGTTCCTCGGACGTAAACCGAACCGTGCCTTTCCGATCCGCATACACGCCGTCTTCCCGATGAAGCAGCAGCCGCTGGCCATGTGCAAAAACAAACAGATTCGCGCCATTCTCCTGAATGTCGGCCTGCGCTCCGTAACCGGCCTCCACAACCGCTTCCTTGCTCGCGACCAGCGCTTGTGCCAGTTCTTCATTGCGTACGACAAGCTGCTCGAACATACCCGCTTCCAGCTTGCGCAGCGCCGGCTCATCGGAGTCGATTAGCACAAGGCCGTACTCGCCGAACAGCATCGCCATCCAGCGTGCAAACGCCTCGCTAAGCGTCGCCCCCTGCTCCACCGAAGCGCGTAGCTTCACAAGCAGCGCTTCCTTGAATTCCGTATCCATCAGTGTGTGATCCAGCGCTGTAAGAGCTTCTTCCCAAGCTTCCGGCGATATCGGAAGCCGGCTGACCGACGTGCGCTGTCCGGTCGGATGCTCAATTTTGATTTTCTCAATCTGCTGCGCCTGCGTCAGAGCAAACAGATGATTCACTTCGTCGAAATCGTGATCCTCGCCCGCAATCCAGAAAATCGGCACCACGCTTCGCCCCAGCTTCCCGCTCCACTCACGCGCAGCTTGAATAAGCGTAATGGCTTTATACAGCACTAGCAATTGCCCGCCGAATAGCCCCGCCTGCTGCCCGCCGACAATCGCCAGTGTCTTCGCATCATGCAGCGCCGCAATCGAAGCGAAAGCCTGATCGTGGTTGCCGATCCTTTCATTATAAGTGCGCAAAACCTGCACGAGCTGCTCGCGGTCGGCTTGCGGTCTCCCTACAGCCTCATCCAGCCAATTGACCCGCGCATCCCAACTCTCAGCACTCGCAAAATGATGCGGATAAAGCGTCCGCACAGCCTCCGAACCCGCAACGTAATCCTCCGCCAGCGGTTGGGATTTCTTCCAATGAAATGAATCTATTTGCATGCGACATCTGTCTCCTCTTCATCCCAATTCAACTCTCATCCTTTGATTGTACACGTTAGGTTCTCAATCGTCAAAACTGTATTTGAATTAATTACAATTCACATCCAAAAAACCGCCCCTTTTGGGACGGCTCGGACAATTAATATAAATGGCAAGCGACAAAATGGTTCGGTTCCACTTCGATGCTAGGCGGCATGGACCCCGCGCATTTTTCCATTGCGTGCGGGCAGCGCGTACGGAACGGGCAGCCGCTGGGCGGATTGAGCGGACTCGGCACATCGCCTTCCAGAATGATCCGCTGACGCGTACGCTCGACTTCCGGATCCGGAATCGGAATTGCGGACAGCAGCGATTGCGTGTACGGATGCAGCGGCTTCGCATACAAATTTTCCGACGTCGTGACTTCAACCAGGTTACCCAGGTACATCACGCCGATACGGTCAGAAATATGCTTCACCATGGCAAGGTCATGGGCGATGAACAGATACGTTAAACCCATTTCTTTTTGCAGACGTTTAAAAAGATTGACGACTTGCGCTTGGACGGATACGTCCAAGGCTGAAATCGGCTCATCCGCGATAATGAACTTCGGCTCAATCGCCAAAGCGCGGGCAATCCCGATCCGCTGACGCTGACCGCCGGAGAATTCATGTGGGAAACGGCTTGCATGCTCGTCGTTGAGACCGACGGCGCGCAGCAGTTCCATCACGCGTTCTTTGCGTTTCGCGCCGGAATACAGGCCGTGAATATCGATCCCCTCGGCGATAATATTGCCCACCGTCATCCGCGGATTCAGAGATGCGTACGGATCCTGGAATACCATTTGCATATTCCGGTTGAAATCCTTCAACTTTTTCCCTTTCAGCTCGTGCACGTTCTCGCCTTCGAACAGCACTTCGCCGGAAGTCGCTTTATATAAGTTAATGATCGTACGGCCAGCTGTGGATTTCCCGCAGCCGGACTCGCCGACAAGACCAAACGTTTCACCGCGCTTAATCTCGATCGAAAAATTGTCAACAGCTTTCAAAATCTTGCCGTTGCCGAGATTAAAGTGCTTTTTCATATCGCGGATCTGCAAAATCGGTTGCTCAGACTTAGACATGTTGTCTACCTCCCACTCCGGCAGGGCGTTCAACCTTCGGCGCATCCGGGTGCTGCAACCAGCAAGCCGCCGTGTGCGTCTCGGAAATAATTGTATGCTCCGGATCCTCTTCCAAGCAGTGATTCATGGCGTAAGGACATCTCGCCGCGAACGCACAGCCTTTCGGAGGTGCGAATAGATCCGGCGGCGTGCCCGGAATCGGTACAAGCTCTTCGTCACTATTCGTATCCAAACGCGGTACGGAACGGAGCAAGCCCCATGTATACGGATGCTGCGGCTCGTAGAAAATTTCATCTACGGTGCCCTGCTCGATAATTTTACCTGCATACATCACCACGACGCGCTGCGCCATTTCCGCAACAACGCCCAGGTCATGCGTAATGATAATGATGGATGATTCCGTTTTCTCGGAAATGCTCTTCATCAGCTCAATAATTTGAGCTTGAATCGTCACGTCGAGGGCCGTTGTCGGCTCGTCCGCAATCAGCAGTTTCGGAGAGCACGCGAGCGCGATGGCGATCATGACTCGCTGGCGCATACCGCCGGAAAGCTCGTGCGGATATTGATGAATCCGACCTTCCGGCGAGTTAATACCGACCAACTTAAGAATTTCTATCGCTTTCTCGCGAGCCACTTTCTTGCTAAGACCTTGGTGCTTCATCAAGCCCTCGGTAATTTGATCCCCGATTTTCATCGTTGGATTGAGAGAAGTCATCGGATCCTGGAAAATCATTCCCATTTCGGAGCCGCGAATTTTCTCCATTTGACGGTTGGACAGCTTGGTAATGTCGACCTTGCCATCAAAAATAATCGAGCCGCTTTTTATATAGCTAGGAGGCGTAGGGACCAAACGCATCAGCGTTTGCGCGGTAACGGATTTTCCGCATCCGGATTCCCCTACGATCGCCAATACTTCACCTTTTTTCAAAGAAAACGATACGCCGCGCACGGCTTGTACTTCCCCCGCATACGTACGGAAGGAAACACGCAAATCTTTTACTTCCAGCAAATTGTTATTGGTGCTCATCAACATTCACCCCTTCTTACTTGCGCATTTTCGGATCAAGCGCATCACGAAGCCCATCGCCGAGCAGATTGAAGCTCAGGAGAATCAAGCTGAAAATAATCGTCGGGAAAATCAGGCGATGCGGGAACAGACGGATATAGTTCGCGCCGTCCGACAGCAAGTTACCGAGCGAAGCCAACGGCGGCTTTACGCCGAGACCAATAAAGCTCAGGAACGCTTCTGTAAAAATCGCCGAAGGGACAACGAACGTAATTTGTACGATAATAATGCCCAACGCGTTCGGAATCAGGCTGCGCATAATGATGCGCATCGGCGATGCCCCGAGTGTGCGGGAAGCCAGGACGAACTCCTGCTCTTTCAGCGTAAGCATTTGCCCGCGGACAAGACGCGCCATCGGTACCCAGCCGGTAATACTGTAAGCAATAATGATGGACGAAATCCCGGATCCAATGACCATGATCAACAAGATCGCAATCAAGAGGAACGGAATCGCATAAACGATTTCAATGGAGCGCTGCATGATCTCATCGACTTTCCCGCCGTAATAAGCGGAGATACCGCCATAAATCACGCCGATTACCAAGTCAATCAATGCCGCGACAATCCCGATGAACAAGGAAATGCGCGTTCCCCACCAGACACGTGTCCAGAGATCGCGGCCGAAGTCGTCGGTCCCGAACCAATGCTCTGCGGAAGGTCCGATATTTTTTATTTTTAAATTTTGCGTTTGATAGTCATAATTAGAAACAAAAGGCACAACGATCGCGAGAATGATTAAAAGAACCAATATAATCAAGCCGGCCATAGCCAGTCTATTTTTCTTAAGTCGTCTCCAAGCGTCCTGCCAATAATTCAGCGATGGTCGAACGATAACCTCACTCGCCAAGCTCTTATCGGATACGGGAGCAAACTTGTAGTTGTTAGCTGCATCCTGCGGAGTTTGCATCATTATTTCCCGCCTTTCCCAAGACGAATTCTAGGATCTACAAAACCATAAACGATGTCCGTAATGAAAATGACGACAATCAAAATGACCGAGTAAAAAATCGTCAAACCCGAAATCATGGTATAGTCATTCGAATACACGGAAGATACGAAGTGTTTCCCAAGGCCTGGAACACCGAAAATTTGTTCAACAACGAGTGTGCCTGTGATGACGTTTACAAATATTGGACCAATGATCGTAATAACCGGCAATATCGCATTACGAATCGTATGCTTGACGACAACCGTAAGGCTGGATAAACCTTTCGACTTCGCTGTTTTAATATAATCCTGATTGAGCACATCCAGCATCGACGTACGCATCAAACGCGCAAGAATGGCAATCGTACCGAACGAAAGCGCAATGGCCGGAAGCACTTTATAACTTGGGCCTTTCCATAATCCAGCAGGCAAAATGCCCCATTTAACGCCAACATAGTATGAAAGCAGCGGACCCAGAACGAAGGATGGAATCGATACGCCAACAATCGCAATGAACATAGCCGTGTAATCGCCGGCTTTATTGTGATTCAGCGCTGCAATAATCCCGAGTACCAGTCCGACAACAATTGCAATCACAATCGCAATTAAACCTAGCTCAAGTGATGCAGGGAAAGCTTGCTTGATAATGTCGGTAACTTTGTGAGCAGGAAATTGAAAGGAAGCTCCTAGATCGCCGTGGATGATGTTGTTAAGGAACGTCAAGTACTGCTGCCACAATGGCTTATCCAAACCGTATTGCTTCATTAACATATCTCTTGTGGCTTTAGGGATTTTTTCCGCACCTTCCCCGAGCGGATTACCCGGAAGGTTTTTCATCAAGACAAATGTGAATGATGCAATCAGCCATAGCGTAATAAGCGCATATAGGAAACGGCGAAGAATGAACTTAACCATAATGCTCCTCCTTTGTTAATGTACAGGTGAGACATTTAGAAGAGGCCGCGCCCATGAGGTGCGAACGGCCCCTTCTTTGTCTGCTTCTTCTTATTTAATGGAAGCCCATTTCAATTCCCACTCTTGTCCAAAGGAAGGAAGGATCAAGCCTTCAACATTCGGTTTCTTTAAGTAAGCGCGAGTACGGAAGTAAAGCGGGGATACACCTTGATCATCCATCAGGATTTTCTCAGCTTCAACCAATGCTTTCGCACGTTTGGTTGTATCAACTTCCGTTTGAGCTTGTTTAACCAGTGCATCGTATTGCGGATTGCTGTAGTCGCCTTCGTCGAACTCGCCGCCAGTTATCCACATATCCAGGAATGTCATTGGATCGTTGTAGTCAGCGCCCCATAGGGAAAGTGCGATGTCGAAGTCATGCTTGGAAGAAAGCTCGATGCGGAGCGCATGCGGAACTGGGTTCGCTTCGGCTTCGTAGCCAAGGTTTTGCTTCCACTGTGCAAGAATGAACTCAAGGGATTTCTTCGCAGTTTCCGTGTCATCCGCATTGATTTTCATTTTTGGCAGAGCAGATAGCCCTACTTCTTTCAAACCTTCAGCTAGCAATTGCTTAGCTTTCGCCGCGTCGAATGGAGGCTGCGTGTCGCCCGCTGTTTTACGGAATTCGCCGCCTGCACCGTCAGCAGTACCGCCAGGAACCAGGCCTGTGGATGGAACGGAGCCGTTCGCGAGCACAGTGTCGACATAAGCTTGACGATCAATCGCCATTCCTAGAGCTTGGCGAATTTTTTTGTTCGCAAGCGCAGGTTGCTTTTTCGTTTGGTACATCAGGTAGGAGTTGGTCAGCTCCGGTTTTGGCATATTGTCCGGTTTGCCTTTGTACAATGTCAACTGGTCGCGGTTGATTTCTGTCAAATCCGCTGCATCCGTTTCGTACAAGTTCAGACCTGTGTTAGGGTCTTTTACGATGTTGATTGTAGCTTTTGTAATTTTAACGTTCGCTGCATCCCAGTACTTGTCGTTTTTAACAAGTTCAAGCGTTTGACCGTGATCCCATTTGCTCAAAAGGAACGGACCTGCACCGATAACTTTGTCAGCTTCAGCACCGTATTTGTCGCCGGCTTTCGTTACAAAATCTTCACGTTGCGGCAAGAAAGCGCCGAAAGCGAGCATTTGGGTAAAGAAGGCAACTGGCTTTTCAAGGGTAATTTCAAGCTGTTTGTCGCTGATTGCTTTAACAGCAAGCGCGTCTTGAGCTTTTTTCACTTCTTCAGGCGTTTTCGCTTTCGTTACGGCTTCCCCGCCTTTGATCCATGCAACTACGAAGCTGTATTGCGCTTTCGTTGCCGGATCCAACGTACGTTTGAAAGAGTATATGAAGTCTTGTGCTTTAACAGGTTGTCCATCGGACCAGTTTGCGTTGTCGCGAATGTCGATGGTATATGTCAAACCGTCAGCTGAAATTTTAGGGAAATCTTTCGCCAGACCAGGAGTGGCTTTGCCGTCTTTATCTGTACGGTAAAGACCTTCGTTAAATGCACTGATCATTGTAAATGCAGCATTCGCTGTTGTTTTGGAGCTATCCAGAACCGGTGGCTCTGCAGAGAAATTGATTTTGATTTCTTGCGGTTTGTTGGACGCTGGAGCTGTCGTACCAGCCGCACCACCGGATGGAGATGCAGACGGAGTTTCCTCATTTTTGCCGCAAGCAACGACTACGCTGCCCATAAGTGTTAATGCTACCGCTGTTGATACCCACTTTGTCGCTTTCATAAAACTCCTCCTTTAAAATTATGTATATCTAGCCATCTATGGTCAGGTGTTTTGCAAGCATTTATGACGCAAACCTTACACCATGTACCCAAGGAACAATGAAACCGTTTTTCTCATGTTATATTATCTAACCTATATCTCTGGTAAAAAAATTTACTAGAGTCTACGCAAGGAATTATAACATATCGGGAAGGATTGTCCACAATTAATTTACCATTTGTTAAAAACAGATTAAAAAAATGCCTTCACGGTTTTTTATTATACAACCATCGGTCAATAAAATCTAGACGATTTTCGTTGTTATTTTCTACAAATCTCAAAGAAATATTACAAAGAACACCTTAATTTTTCGTTAACTTCTCTAAATTACTAAAAATAAGCTTATAAAATTATGAAACTAGGTTGCAAAAAGGAAGTTTTTGCCGATATGCACGATGAACAGTAAAACATAGAGCGCAGACAATCCCAAAAAACTGAACCTCCACACCACACGTCCCACGCGGATCAAATCGGGCTTCCCCTTTGTCCGTGTCTGGTATCCGCCGATCATGCCAAATGTAATCAAAAGCACAAGGACAATCAGCCAGAATCCAAATTGCGTGTGAAACAGCCGATTCCACATCAAGGAAACGGAGCCCAGCAAAAAGAAGTTCGTGATATCCATCGCGAGCCTCGTTGTCATTTTCTTATCCTTCAGTATGAACCAGATCAGAAACCAAATTGCCGCAAAGGTTACAAACGGCGCAACGGCAAGCGCCGCATATAGGGTAGACAGGAATCCGGCTAACATGTTCATCATCTTTCAATCACCCGCTTCTTTATCCTTCCATCGCTTTAACAAGGCGATATACCATCGTATGATTCGGCAGCGCCAGCCCCGTTTTCCCGGCCATGCTCACCAAACTTCCATTCAAATAATCAATCTCGGTCGGACGCCCGCCGAGCATATCCTGCAGCATGGAGGAGTGATTCGCGCTCGTCGCTTGGCACACCTGTAAAATCGTCGTCCATAAATCTTGCGGAAGCGAAATATTGTACGCCTCGGCAACTTCGCTTATTTCGCGGAACAAGTCCGCCATCAAGGAACGCGTCCACGCCGTGTCCAGCAGTTGCCCGTTGGTTACCTTGAGAATCGCAGTAAGCGGATTAATCACGCAATTGATCGCCAGCTTATTCCAGATGCGTTCTTCCATATTTTTCGACAAGTCCGCTTGAAATCCTGCCTGCACGAGCACTTCTTTTAGCGGAAAATGCCGCTGCAGCAGGTTATCGTTCATTTCAGACGTTAAACCTCCGATATAGGTCATCCCGTGCCCGGTATGCCGAACCGCCGTGCCTCCTTCGCGTTTGGCACCCTCCGTTGTAACGGCGAACAACACACGATCCGCGCCCAGCGCTCCGATGACCTTATTTTCATGACCGATTCCATTTTGAAAACAGACCAGACAAGCTTGCGGAGCAAGCTCCTCTTGCAGGCGCGCTAGCAGCGTTTCCGTAATAGCCGGCTGCTTCATCATCAGCAAAACATAATCGGCGTTTTGAAGCCCTTTTACCTCTTCATCTTCGCCGCCGTTATAGCATTCAATCGAGATGTCTGTATAAGAAATCTCTCTCCGATCCCCGCTCACCTCATGAATCGCAATCCCTTTCGCGGCAAGCGCCTCCGCTTGTTCCCGCGTTCTTGCAATCAACGTCAGCCCCTTGCAAAAAGGAGCAAGTTTCGCGGCAAACAACAAGCCCAGCGAGCCTCCTCCGATAATCGTCATGCGCATGCGAGCAACCTCCTTGTTCTTCCTTTCATTATACGAAACCTACGAACAAACAAAAAGCCCCGGCCAAGGCATTGGACCTTGACTGAGGCTTGAGATAAGCTAACCTATTCTACTCTTTCTAAATTCCCGTTCGCATCCATCTTGAAGCGAGGTTTCTCCTCTTCTTCTTCTTCCACGAGAAAGGCCATTTTCCGGGCTCGATCCATAATTTGAATCAGCGCTTTATAATCATCGTTGACCACGCGATAATCCGTTTCCACTTCGTTCACTTGTTTATTGAGCTTGTTGTTTTCCCTGCCAAGTCTATCGAGCTCTTCTTCTTTTTCCTGAAGCTCTTTCTCGAGCGATTTAATATGGCGATTCATGTCTTGATAGGTGGTCTTCCACTGTCTCAGGAACCGAATCACCGCGTCGATGGACAACGTCTCTTCTGTAAATCCTTCGTTCTTGTTCGCCGCAAGCTCTGCGCTTTCCAACAAACCGATGGAGGACGCTCCAGAGATAGAAACCGGCGCATGCTTTTTCTGCTGCGTACGTTTTTGACGCTGGGCTTTGGCGATCTGAATCGCCGCCTCGTATTTTTTTCTAACAAAACTATTCCACCGAAAACCACAAGCTGCCGCCGTGCGGCCAATGCGTTCCCCGACTTCTTCAAACGCAGATAATTGCGTGCTGCCTTCCCGGATATGACGCAATGTCAACTCCGCTAAAATCAAGTCGTCTTCGTCGCTCCAAGCATCTTGTCTAATTGCCGACATAAGGTCAAACCTCCTAACGATAGTATAGGGACCCGTCACTGTACTGCTTAACGTTCGCCTATTTACAGCTGCAACCTATAGAGGAATCAATTGTTCAGTCACAAGTTGAATTGATTCGTGCCATTATTACTATTTCTATGCCCATACTAGAGTTCATAGAATCTATTTGATACTAAATGGTATTGCCATTTTTTTAGGGCCTCATACATGAAATGCGTATAAAATGGCATACTAGCCTTAGCCCAAGAAATGTTTGCAATTTCGTCACGGTTTGACGGTTTACACCACTTCCATCAAAAGGTATAATGTGGTGTAGTTAACCTGCAACGTGGTATGAGAGGGGGATGTTACGAGATGGATCGCATGTTTCGAGTGCTTGGATTCTGGACACTTGCTATCGCATTGATGAGCTTGGCAGGCGATATGATACCAATGTCTCTGATTTTCTTTTTTCAAACTGCTGTATTCGTGATTCTAGGGTATATGCGTTTGTCTGAGAGAACGTACATATTGTTGTTCTGGGGATACATGATTCTTTCCTTTAGCGGATTTACGTACTGGTCATTTTTCAAAATGACGGTCTAATCCATTATTCTCGTGGACAAACCAAAAAGGTGAATCGGTTTTCATGCCGACTCACCTTTTTTGCATGGCGAAACTAGGATTTGGTCGCAACAAATACTTTGAACAACTCGCTCATGCCATCGCTCAGCAGCAGTTGCCGAATGGATCGATTCCGTTTGGACACTTCACTGAACGGGTTCGGATCATAGTGCGCTTGCAGTTTCTCCAGAATCCCCTGTGCAATCAGGAAATCGCGCTGCGTTTGCAGCGGCGCCGGCACCAGACCGTTCGCCTCCGCGACCGCGTGGCATCGTGTGAAATCCACGTGTGCCGTCAGGTCCTGTTCCCCGGGATGGAGGAACGGGTCGCTATGCGCCTGATGACGGTAATAGCACATCAATGTACCGAGCTGGCGATGTGCGGCATACAGTTCTTCCTCATGATCGCCATAGTCGATGATCAGCAGCGCGCCGCTGGCCATCCGCCGTGCGACTTGCGCGATCCAATCTTCCGCCGCCAGGTTAATCTCTGCAATTTGTCCCTCCTGCCACTGAACTTTCAGCCGCTGCGCCGCGTCTAACACTCGGTGTGCTGCGTCTGGCAGCCACAGCTCGGTGAAAGCTTGATTCCACTCGCTCCAAGCGACGTGAGCTTCGAGAAAAGCGCCCTTTCGATACTGCAGCCGATGCACCGGAAAGGCGTCCAACAGTTCGTTAGCCAGTACATACACGTGCGTCTGCGCCGGTTCGGAAAGCCAATCCTCGCCATCCACATAAATGACCTTCTCACTATGCGCGCTGAGCGTTTCCCGCTGTAAGCCGCGATGATAGGGAGAAGACTCTACCATGGTATACTGGAGGCGCTCGTAGATATCCGGCTGTTCCCGCCGAATCTCATCCAGCACATGCAGCGCCATCCGACCGTTGCCTCCACCCCATTCGACCAGGTGAAGGCGCGTCTCGGGTTCAAGCTTAATTTGTGAACACAACCACTGCGCAATCATCTCGCCCATCACCGTCCCGATGGAAGAGCTTGTATAGAAATCGCCGGACTTGCCGATTTTCTCTCGGCTTTTCCGGTAGTACCCTTGCGTTTCGTGATATAAACACAGCTGCATGTAATCGTGAAAGGATATGCATCCTCTCGGATCGGCTTGTATGGCTTCTATTAATACGGACGTCATGTCCTCTGCGATATGCGACATCAAGTATGCCCCTCCAATTGTTTACTTAAAGACAAATGCGCGGGAAACCATTATAATGAATAAGGATTTACGGAAGGAGCGAACATCCAGCATGTCAAAAAAATGGATCGCCGGCGCAGCTTTAACCACGCTCAGCCTGGTTTCGTTAACGGCTTGTACCGATAACACGCAAGTCAAGGAAGCTGTGCAGCAATCACTTACCAAGCAATCCGAAATGAAATCGTACACGTTCGAGGGAAGCACGACGCTTTCAATCGGTAACGACCTATTCAAATCGGCCAATCCGCTCACGAACGAGCTGCTGTCTCTGGTGAAGGAAAGTACGATTACGTGGAAAGGCATCTCCAATCTGGAGCCGCTGCAGTATCAGACGGATTTGCAGATCACGCCGAAAGGCTCCACATCCCCGTTTGAGATTCCTATTTTAATTAAAGATAGCAAAATGTATTTTAATATACCAGCCCTGAGTAAAGCGGCCGATGAGTTTTATGCCTTGGATCTGCAAAAATTAAGTGCCGGCAGCACCAGTCCGCTAAAGGCCGATACTTTGAAGAATACACCGCAAGTGACCACAGCGATGAGCAAGCTCGTATTGGATGGTCTTGATGCCAAATGGTTTAAAGAAGCGAAAGAGCCGATTAAACTGAAAGACGGCACCTCAGCGAAATCCATTACGATCGAGCTGACCAGCAAGAATGAAAAGGAAATCAACACCGCGATGCAAGCCAAAATGCCCGAGTTCCTCTCCACGCTGCAAACAAACGGCCTCTTGACCGCCGATAAAGCGGAGCTGTATACGAAGAACGGCCTGCAGCTCAAGGCCCCGGGCAAAATCACCCTCGCTATTGACGACCAAGGCTTTGCCCGTGATCAGTCGCTCGACCTAACGTTCCTCTTGACGGTGGACGGCAAGCCGCAGGAAAGCCATGTCATTCTGCATCAAACGTTTGATGCGATTAACCAGAATACGCCGCTGACCCGTGAAGTGCCGGCTAAGACCAAAGATTTTGAAGATATTTTGAAATTCCTCGCGCCTGCAGCGAAAAAATAGCGGCCGATTGGCGAGAAATACTTACCTTCCCCCCAGAGGTAAGTATTTTTTTGTGCTTCATTTAATAGAAATATGATAATCTATCCATAGGGGGAGAGCACAAGCCATGACGTCAAAACTTACAGCCACGCTGGTATTCATTCTATTAGCCGCCCAGCTCGCGCTGCCGCCAGCAACAGCCTCGGCCGAAGGCGCAGCGCCGACAGATACAGAGACGCAGGAGCTTGTTCAAAAAGGGCTGACCATTTTCGAAATCGATAAAGAAGTCGCCCGGCTAAACGATCAGGACGCCGCGATCGGCGAACAAATCAAACAAAACGAGAGCAATATCGACAAGCAAAAGGGACAAGTCGATAGCACACGCAAGCATGCCGGCAAAATACTCCGCGCGTATTATACCGGAGAGCGGGATTCGATCTGGATGATGTTTTTCTCCGTTCGATCCTTTACTGACGCCTTGCGGATGTTTGAATATTGGCAAATGATCGTACGCAACGACCACCACGCGTTGGATACCTATACCGACTCGGTTAAAAAACTGACAAGCCTCCAGGACGATCTCACGAAGTCCCGCACGAAGCTGCAGGAGACCAAAGCCAACTATCTAACGCAGCGCGAGCGGCTGGTCAAGCTGCAAGAAGAGCTGGATCGCCAGCTCGCGGCCAGTGCGCAGGCAGAAGCCATCGCGTCGCAGATCAAGAGTCTGAACGACGACTGGAAAGAGAAAGGGGTTCCTGTGGTGAGAGAATACCTCGACAGTTTATCCCAGGCGTTCCGCGAGCTTCCGCAATTTCTAGCCAAAGACAGCAAATATATGGACCTGTCCAATCCGAAAAATTTGCTCATTCAAATGGGCGACACCGATTTTAACAACTATTTGTACGGGAAAAGCGATCTGCTTAAACATCTCAGTTTCACATTTGAGGAAGGCTATATTACGGCCAAAGGTAAAAAAGACGACGTCGACATCGCTATCGAAGGCCAGTTCACCCTTGTCCAGCAGCCGGACATGAATGAAGTCCGATTCACGGTGAACAAACTGCAGTTCAACGGCTATCAATTGCCGGATACGACGATCGCCGACTTCTCCAAGGATTTTCAGCTCGGTTTCATTCCAAAGAAATTTATCTCCCAGCTTGACGTCACCCAGGTTGAGATGCGAAAAGGGCTGATCGTTGTAAAATTGAAACTATCCTTGTAAACTAGACGGATACCACTCACAAAGCGAGGAATAGGCATGGAAACGAAAATTGGGATCGCCATGGAGCTTCCCGAAGGCAAACTCCCCGGCTTTTACGCGCAAATCGTGAAAGCTTTGGCCGGCAAAGCCCAGCTGTTTGACCGCGATAAAGAATTGCTGATCGTGGATAATGAAGCGCAGCAGCAGGCCGTGCTTGCCGTGATGCAAGATTTCAACATCGAGACGTCCGTCATGAAGCTGCGCTTGCTCGCTCCAGACGCGGAGCTGACCGAGCTGTTTGACGATTACGGCTTTACGAGCCGCGCGGAGATCAACTACCTCTATGATAAAATCGTGACAGCCTTCCGCTTCGCAGAAGGCTGTGAGGAGGCGGACGTTGATCAGGCCGCCCTGCAAATCGAAGAGCATCTGATCGCGCTCTACAAAGACCGCGGCCATGACGTCTACATCGTGGACGGGCAGCTCGAAGAGCTGATGCACGGTATTGCGAAAGCATATCGCTGCCGGATCGAGATGCTGCCTTAAACGGAAGAAAGCCCGCATCCCTCCTTTACGAGGCATGCGGGCTTTTCTACATTTTCACAGCAGGTCGGCGGCCAGCTGAGCGAGATGCGAGCGTTCGCCGCGCTCCAGCGTCACGTGACCACTGATGCCTTCTTGCTTGAAGCGCTCGACCACATAGGTGAGACCGTTGCTGGACGCATCTAGGTATGGATGGTCAATTTGATCCGGATCGCCTAACAGTACGATCTTACTGCCTTCTCCGACCCGGGACACGATCGTTTTCACCTCGTGCTTGGACAAGTTCTGTGCTTCGTCGATGATAATGAATTGGCCTGGAATCGAACGGCCGCGAATATACGTCAGCGCCTCGACTTGAATACTGCCGAGCCCGGCCAGTATTTTCTCAATGTCTCCCGGCTTCTTCGTATCGAACAGATACTCGAGATTGTCGTAGATCGGCTGCATCCACGGCCGCAGCTTCTCATCCTTCTCCCCTGGCAAATACCCGATATCTTTGCCCATTGGCACGACCGGTCTTGCAATAAGCAGCTTCTTGTATTTGCGGTCATCTTCGATTTTCATGAGACCTGCCGCAAGCGTGAGAAGCGTCTTCCCTGTTCCCGCTTTACCGGTGAGCGTCACCAGCGGAATGTCGTCATTGAGCAGCAGCTCGAGCGCCATGCGCTGCTGAGCGTTGCGGGCGGCAATGCCCCAGATCGGGTCGTTGCTCATGTACAGCGGTTCCAGCTTCTTGCCATCCGGTGTCACCTTGAGCAGCGCGGACTTGGAGGAGCCAAGTTCGTCCCTCAGAATCACAAACTCATGCGGGTGAAGCATATAGCCGAGATTCAAAGATGTAACATTCAGAAAGCGATACGTGTAAAATTCATCGATGATCGAAGGATGCACATAGAGCGTAATATTGCCGGTGTACATGTCAGTTTGGGCGACTATGCGATCCGTCAAATAATCCTGCGCAGGAATGCCGAGTACGTCGGCTTTGATACGCACAAGCGTGTCTTTGCTGACGATCACGACAGGGCGCGGCTGTTCGTTTTCTTGCTCTTCCAAATGATAATTGAGCGCAACCGCAAGAATGCGATTATCGTTAGTTAGTTCGGCAAATGTATCCTGCAGCTTCGCAAAGCTGCGGTGGTTGAGCTCCACTTTAATGCTGCCGCCGTGCTCGAGCGTGATGCCGTCGGATAAGTTTCCTTTTACCCGCAAGCCATCCAGCAGTCTCGAGACGTGCCTCGCATTTCGACCGATTTCATCCGCATTTCGTTTCTTCGAATCGATCTCTTCCAACACCACGGCGGGTATGACCACTTCATTATCTTCAAATGCGAACAAAGCATTCGGATCTTGAAGCAGTACATTCGTATCCAGCACGTAAATTTTTTTCATTGGTGTGTCCCCTCCCAGATTTGGCGTTAGATCATTGGTTATATGCTTATACATACATACAACCTAACCGCGCAGGACAAACTAAGCGCGAATGCAAAGGAAGAAAGGATCGATTCTGGTGAGACTAATAGGGGTTTATTTACTGATTGCTACCCTCGCGGTAGGCTGCAGCCAAGCGCCGAAAAGTGGTGCCTCCTCTCAAGATACGAATCAAAAGCAAATCAAAGTTCAACAAATCGCTCCGCAGAAGCTTGAGATCAAGGACCCGAAGGCCGTTGCAGAACGTTTGGAAAACTTGGCAAGCTCTATCCCACAAGTTGAAAGTGCGCATTGCGTCGTCTTCGGCAATACAGCGGTTGTCGGCATTAACATTAAGAAGGATCTCGATCGCTCCAAGGTCGGTACCGTGAAATATTCGGTCGCCGAAGCGCTCAAAAAAGATCCTTATGGCGTAAATGCGATCGTGACAGCCGACATGGATTTAGACCAGCGCCTGCGCAACATCCGGGATAACATTCGGGCTGGAAGACCCGTAACAGGCTTTGCCGAGCAAATGGCCGACATCGTTGGGCGCGTCATGCCTCAGCTGCCCCGCGACATTCGAGAGCCGCGCGATGTTGAAACGAACAATGCTAACCGCGATACCGGTGCGCGATAAGTCGGGAAAGATGATAAAAAGCCTGTCTGCATACGCAGATCAAGGCTTTTTTTATCGCATCAAAAACTTGCCCGAGTAAAAACGCGCAAACCCGGCATCAGCAAGCTCGATCCTATTCGGTTTGAGGAACATAACGGCGCCATGTGTCGTCCATAGCTGAGGTAGTAGACCTGTTAGGTGATCGTCCATAACGTTTGCGCCTCCTGTATAGGGGATGAAAACGCTCCTTACACTTACAGTATAGCATAGCCGGTGGCAAGCGTTCCACCCTTATGTATCTATTTTCATTCGGCGTATGCACTCCTTTTTTTTCATGTTGAAATGGCGGATATATATAAGTTTACGTCGCCGCGGCGAAGATATGTCCCGTTAAGCAAAAAGGACCTCCAATGGAGGCCCTCACAAGCATGACAGCGATGCTATTGATTGTTGTATACTGGATTGGATCGGATGTCTTCCAGAAGCTTTGCCGCGCTTTCCAAATCGAATTGCACAGTCTTTGCTTCCCCCCGCTGGACATAGCGGATGATGGCAAGGTCACTCGACTCAGTGATCTCTACGTCCAATTCAGTAACTCCGTGATCTTCCGTCAAAATCACTTGGAAAAAATCAAGCGTCTCCTTCGCTGCCCCATCGTCGGGCCGCGCTTCCGCTACAATGTGCATTTGCAGCCAATTGAAAAAAGCATCCTGCTCTTTCATCCCATCCCGTCCTCTCTGAAAAGTACAAGGTCATAGCCCGCTTCCGCCCATTGCCGCCAAAGCTGAATCAACTCTCCATGCTCCTTCGACCAATCGTTCGCAGCCGCCAGCAGCTCCAGCACCTCCCGGCGCGTCAGCAGACGGTCCAGAAACGCCTCTGCGCAGTGGGACAAATGAAAGGGCTTTCCATCAAACACAATCGCCCCCTCCGCGCTTAGAACAAATTCTGCGTCGTCTGAGCCGCAGTAGTCTTCCTCGTCACTGAGCAACAGACTCGCCTTGAACATCGGCAGCAGCCGGGGATGCCGGGCGCCCGCCCATGTGCGCAGCGCAGCCAGCGCTTCGTCATCGGCCAACCTAAGACGCTCCGTGCCCAATACAAGCGGTTCGTAGTGCGTGATCGGTGTAAACCAGTAGGCGGTCATCCCTAGCCCCTTTCAGTGCAATCTCGTTAAGTCGGCCGATTGCCGCTGCGCTTCTCGATGAAATAACGAACGCGAACCAGGAACATTAGCGCAATCGCCACCGTCAGGCAGAGCACAATCGGCAAGCCGACAATTTGGAATACAAGCAGCATCACGGAGCCGATCGCCATCAGCACATACACAATAGCCGCTTTCAGCACCGGCAGCTTGCGGGTGCGAAACACTTTATTATAGACATACGACATGAAGACAAAAATAAGCAAATATGTAATCAGCAAGTGATTGGCCAACCATTCATTCAAAGCACCCAACGCCGGAACACTCCATTTCTCTCTCGTGATAAAAACAATCCTAGTCCCCATTATCTCTCAAATAGCGAAATAAATAAAGGGAAATGCGGCACGCATGCCGGCATTTCCCTATTTTTGAACATCATGTGACAGCGATTATGCGTTCGCTTCCGCCATCTTGCGGTGCTTCTCCGCACGCTCACGCTCGCTCTTGTTCAAGATTTTCTTACGCAGACGAACGGATTTTGGCGTAATTTCGCAATACTCGTCGTCGTTCAAGTACTCCAGCGCCTGCTCCAAGGAGTGGATGCGCGGAGTTTTCATTTTGACCGTTTCTTCTTTGTTCGCAGAACGGATGTTGTTGACCGCTTTTTCTTTACAGATGTTCACGATGATGTCGTTATCGCGCGTATGCTCGCCAACGATCATGCCCTCGTATACTTCCGTTTGCGGATGAACGAACAGAATGCCGCGATCTTCGACGGACAAAATACCGTACAACGTCGATACGCCCGTCTCGCTGGAAACGAGCACGCCTTCGTGACGTCCGCCTACGTTAGCGCCAAGGTACGGACCATAGCTGTCAAACGCATGGTTCATGATGCCGTAGCCGCGTGTCAGCGTCAGGAAGTTCGTTCTGTAGCCGATCAGACCACGCGCCGGGATCAGGAACTCCAGACGGACGTTGCCGCTGCCGTTGTTGATCATGTTGACCATTTCCGCTTTGCGGGAACCGAGGCTTTCCATAACAGCGCCCATGCTGTCTTCCGGCACGTCAATGATCAGACGCTCGATTGGCTCCATTTTTTGCCCGTCGATTTGACGAATGATAACTTCCGGCTTGGAAACTTGCACTTCGAAGCCTTCACGACGCATATTTTCAATCAAAATGCCCAAGTGCAGCTCGCCGCGGCCGGAAACGACGAACGCATCCGGACTGTCGGTTTCTTCCACGCGCAGGGAAACGTCAGTTTCCAACTCTTTGAACAAACGGTCGCGCAGCTTACGCGATGTAACCCATTTCCCTTCGCGGCCTGCGAACGGAGAGTTATTCACGAGGAACGTCATTTGCAGTGTCGGCTCGTCGATTTTCAGAACTGGCAGAGCTTCCGGATTCGCAGGATCTGCGACCGTTTCCCCAATGTTAATATCTTTGATGCCGGCAATGGCGATGATGTCGCCTGCGCCCGCTTCTTCAATTTCAATCCGTTTGAGACCATTGAAGCCGAACAGCTTCTCGATCCGTGCTTGCTTCATACCGCCTTCGCGCGTCATGACTGCAACGCTTTGACCTTGGCGAATTTTGCCGCGGTTGACGCGACCTACGCCAATACGGCCCAAGTATTCATTGTAATCCATCAGTGTTACAAGGAATTGCAACGGCTGTTCTGTATCTTCCGTCGGGTGCGGAATGTGGTTGACGATCGTTTCGTAGATCGCTTCCATGTTGGCATCCTGCTTCTCCGAATCCAAGCTGGACGTTCCTTGCAGAGCGGAAGCGTACACGACGTGGAAATCAAGCTGCTCATCGGAAGCGCCGAGCTCGATGAACAAGTCCAACACTTCGTCCACAACTTCCGCAGGGCGGGCGTTCGGACGGTCAATTTTGTTCACGACAACAACTGGCTTCAGGTTGCTTTCCAACGCTTTGCGCAATACGAATTTCGTTTGCGGCATCGTACCTTCGAATGCGTCCACGACGAGCAGCACGCCGTCTACCATTTTCATAATCCGCTCTACTTCGCCGCCAAAGTCGGCATGCCCAGGCGTATCGACGATATTAATCAAGAAATCTTTATAATTAATGGCCGTGTTTTTGGCTAAAATGGTGATGCCGCGTTCTCTTTCCAGATCGTTGGAGTCCATTGCTCTCTCTTGGACCGCTTCATTGTCGCGGAACGTTCCGGATTGTTGCAGCAATTTATCGACGAGTGTTGTTTTCCCGTGGTCAACGTGTGCGATAATCGCGATGTTGCGAAGCTTTTCTCTTGCGTGCATGAATTCAAACCCTCTCTACCCTATAAATTTTCGTCTCTGTCCACAAAATAAGCGTCGGACAAAAGCGCCGACGCTTGACATTTAAACTTATTATACGCAGAAGTTCGACTTTATGCAAGGTAAAACCGCATCTATACAAAACTTTTACGGTCCGGTTGGCTGCTTTACCAAAGTTTGCGCTTACGGAAAATCATCGCCAGCCCGGCAATCACGAGAATCAGCGCGATAATATAAATCCCAAGTTTTACGAGTAAGGTGATGGCAAAAAGCACAGCAGACAGCACGCCAAGCACGAGCGCTGCAATCCAAATCGAACGGTCGCTGCCTCGGTCATACAAATACAGTTCATAAAGACCGATCGCGATGCCCAGAATGAAGCCCGGCCACAAGTAGCTCATAGCGCCCCAGCCAAAAATATTGCAATAAAAAAACATCACGCCATACGTCGTGAGGATGCCTCCCGGCACCAATACCGCTGCAGGCAGCGTGCGATTGAAATAAAAATAATGAAACAACAAGCCCGGCACCAGCACAACCAGCGGCCAAAAGAAGGAAAACAGCAGATGGAACACGCCCAGCTTGCCCAGAAGCAGCAGGACAGCCACCGCGATAAATAAAATGCCGATCGTATACCGATTTCTTGCCATGAATTATCTCCTCCCGCATGACAGATCAGAAAAGAGCGCGCAAATCGACACTCTTTTACAAACAGTGTAGCTTACTTCTCGAGAAATTGCTAGGTGGTGCCGCTCCCTTGGACATACTAAAAGCGGTTCCCGCTACAATTCCTAGCGCGCGCAGATTCTGCCATTCGCAGCACTTTGGAGGATGCATGAAACACACCGCTAATACGCCTACAGCACAGCGCAAGCCGCTTTGGACCAAAGCTTTTGTCATCACGTCACTAGCTAACCTGCTGCTTTTCTTCAGCTTTCAAATGCTGATTCCGACCATTCCCACGTATTTATCCCAGCTTGGCGGCGATGAAGTTCAGATCGGCTTGGTGATTGGGATCTTCACCATCTCCTCCTTGCTGACCCGGCCATTTGCAGGCCGGGCGCTGGACTTGCTAGGCCGCAAGCATGTGCTGTTGGTCGGCCTGACCATCTGCACATTGACCATCGCCGGCTATTCGTTCCTCGCCGCAGCCGCCCTTATTCTCGCTGCCCGCTTCGTTCATGGCATCGGTTGGGGACTTTCGACGACCTCCCTCGGTACAGTCATCGCCGATATTATCCCGCCGGAGCGCCGCGGCGAAGGCATGGGCTATTATGGCTTGTCAAACACATTAGCGATGGCAAGCGGCCCACTCACCGGCTTGTGGGTGATGCAGACCTACAGCTTTCACACCGTCCTGCTCGTCTCCACCGGGCTGGCCCTGCTCTCCGTGCTCTGCTCGGTCTTCATCCGCTACGAGCGGCCGCGATTCGGCGCATCCGAACAGGCCGTGCAGCGCTTCACCGACCGGCTGTGGGAGCGAACCGCACTGCTGCCTTCGGCGCTGCTGCTGCTGACCGCCATCTGCTACGGCGGCATCGTGACCTTCATTACCTTGTATGGGCAAGAAGCCGGTATCCCAAACGTCGGGCTTTTCTTTCTCTGCAACGCCTCCATGGTGCTGGTCGTCCGCCCCCTCACCGGAGTGCTGTTCGATCGAAAAGGCCGGGCTTGGGTGCTCATCCCCGGCGCCGTCTTTACTTGCACGGGGCTGTGGTTGCTCTCCTACGCCCATTCGAACGCCTCTCTCGCCGGGGCCGCGCTCTGCTACGGCATCGGCTTTGGCTCGCTGCAGCCGGCGCTGCAGGCGTGGACGATCGCACGAGCAGCCCCTTATCGGCGCGGCGCAGCGAATGGTACGTTCTTCTCCGCGAACGATCTCGGCATCGGCCTTGGCGCCATGTTCCTCGGCGGCATCGCGCACGCCATCGGCAGCTACGCCGTGATGTACCGCCTATCCACAGGACTTATCGTCCTGTTCCTGGTCGCTTACGGCAGCTCGTTTTGGCTGCACGCGCAGAAACTGTCCAGAGCCAGAGCGTCCTCCGGGCAGAAGCCGCGATAGCCGGCGCGGCCGCGCAAAAAAAGAGAGACAAGATTAAAAACATCTCGTCTCTCTTTTACTACGCTTTTTTCTTCCTGCTCAGTTTCGTCAGCACCCCGACCAAAATCACGACCACTGCCGCGAGAATCGGAATCCACGTATGCAGGAATTCGTAATCGTGCAGGAACCAATCGATCATCTTCTCATCCTTCACAAACATTTCCCCAGCCGTGTACCCGAGAATGCCCGCGCCGATATACACAAGAATCGGAAATTTGTGCAGCAGGTTCATGACCATCGTGCTTCCCCAAATAATAATCGGGATACTAAGTCCAATCCCCAAAATGATCACCGTCGTATTGCCGTTCCCTTTGGCCGCGATCGCGAGCACGTTATCCAGACTCATAACAAAGTCAGCCACGATAATCGTCCAAACCGCTTTGCCGAGCGAGCTTGCCTGCTTAACATCAGAATGGTCCTCATCATCGGTAAGCAGCTTAATCGCGATATACATCAGCAGAATCGATCCACCGGCCTGAATGAACGGGATGTCCAACAGCGCGACCGCCACCAGCGTTAAGACGAGCCGGAGCGCAATTGCCCCGAAGGCTCCCCACCAGATGGCTTTCTTTCGGTCCTCAAGCGGCAAATTTTTACTGGCAAGCGCAATGACGACCGCATTATCCCCGCTGAGCACGATATTAATCAACATAATTTGCAAAAAAAGCAGCAATGCATCAAGCATAGCAGTCAAAGCCCCCTAAAGCGATTGGTTTAAAATAAATGAGCGTGCGATTCCTCGTTCGGTTTCCATTTGCCATGAACAATCGTAATCGTCTCGGTCTCCTGCGCCGCCTTGTCCAGCAGTTCCGGCAGGAACGTCATCGCATGCTCAATCTTTTCGACGACCCTGAGATTCGGATTCGTGCTCGGTGACGGTGGCAAGAACAAGGAGCAGCAATCCTCATACGGCAAAATCGAAATCGGAAAGGTGCCGATCGCTTCTGCGTGCTCGATAATGCTTTGCTTGTCCATCATAATGAGCGGCTGCAGTAACGGCAGCGTAACCGCCCGGCCGATGACCTGCAGGCTCGGCAGCGTCTGGCTCGCGACTTGTCCGAGGCTTTCGCCGGTGACCAAAGCGCCCAGTCCCTCGCGCTCGGCGATCTTTTCCGCGATCCGGTACATCGCTCTGCGAATCAGCGTCACCAGCAAGTTGTCCCTATACGCCCCATGAATGGACGTCTGCACTTCCGTGAACGGTACCAGATGCAGCTTGATCTGGTTCGTGTACCCCGCAAGCTGATGCGCAAGCTCCATGACCTTCTCTTTGGCGCGCTCGCTCGTGTACGGATAGCTGTGAAAATGAATCGCTTCGATCGCGAGTCCTTTCCGCATCGCCATCCAGCCGGCAACAGGACTGTCGATGCCCCCGGAAAGCATAAGCAGCGCTCGTCCATTCGTACCGGCCGGGAAGCCGCCAGCGCCGGGAATCACTTCCGCATACAGCAGAACGCGGTCTTCCCGAATCTCGACGCGCAGTTCAACCTCCGGATTGCGGACGTCCACTTTCAGACCCGGCATCCCCTCAAGCACATAGCCGCCAACATGGTAATTCATCTGCTGCGAATCCAGCGGAAAAGCCTTATTCACTCTACGAACCGTCACTTTAAAAGTTTCAGGCTTTACGGGCAAAGCTTGCATAATTTGCAGCGCTTTCGCCTGAATCGCTTCCACGTCCATCGACGCGTGATAAGCGGGACTGTACGAAGCCAGTCCAAACACGCGCTGAAGCTGCGCAGGCGCCCCATCATAAGCCGTCTGATCCCCTAGCTCCACATATACGCGTCCAAACTCGAGAATATACCTCGCATCCGGCCACCCGCTCAAAACTTTGCGAATTTGCTTCATAACGCTGTCTTCAAACCGTCTGCGGTTTTTCCCTTTCAGCATCATTTCGCCAAATCGCAAGATGTAACAATCCGGTCTCATTGCTGCCCTTTCCCCCTTCTGCTTGAACCGCCGCTTCTCATCGGAGAAAGCTCCTTCACAATGCTTTGCAGTTCCTTCAGGAACAGCACAATATCCGCCTCTTGATGCGTATCCGACAAGCTCACGCGCACCCCGCTAATGGCTTGCTCGCGCGGCCGTCCCATTGCCAGCAGCACATCGCTCGGCTCCGATTCTCCAGAAGCGCAGGCCGACTTCGTGGAGACGAAGATGCTGCGCTGTTCGAGCGCATGCACCACCACTTCCGCTTTCATGCCCGGAAACGTAAAATGCACAATATGCGCAGCCATTCGCTCCGGATCGCCCTGCGGACAAGTGACGACCAGCTCAGGTATCTCTGAGATCCCCGCAGTGAGCTGGCGGCTGAGCCGCTTTACATGCGCCAGCTTGTCCGCCTGCCCCTCCAACGTAAGGCGCAGCGCCTTGGCCATGCCGACGATGAGCGGCACGTTCTCCGTGCCGGAGCGTACGCCGCGCTCCTGGCCGCCGCCCGCGAGCAAGGGCCGCAGCCCCAGCCCCTCGCGGCAGTACAAGAAGCCCACGCCTTTCGGGCCGCGAAACTTGTGCGCGGAAGCGCTCACCAGATCGATGCCCCACGCTTTCGGGTGCAGCTGCAGCTTGCCGAAGCCTTGCACGGCGTCGACGTGGAAAGCGATTTTGGGATACGCCGCAAGCAGCCGGCCAATCGCCTGAATGGGCTGTATCGTGCCCACTTCATTATTCACATACATCACGCTGACGAGAATCGTATCCTCGCAGATCGCGGCTTGCACATCTTCCGGTCTCACATAGCCATCCGCCGTAACCGGCAGCACCGTCACGCGGAAGCCTTCCTCCGCCAGCTGTGCAAACGCTTCTTGAACCGACGGATGTTCAATCGCGGTAGTAATGAGATGCCGCCCCCGATGCCGATAGGCATAGGCTATGCCTTTGATCGCCAAATTATTGCTCTCCGTCCCGCCGGAGGTGCAAATAATCTCCGAAGGTTCCGCGCCAAGCGAAGACGCCAGAAGCGATCTCGCACTTTTCAGCACATTTTCCGCTTCCACGCCCAGTCGGTGAATCGAAGACGGATTGCCGTAATAACGCCTCATCACTTCCGCAATCGTATCTACGACTTCATTATATAGCGGCGAAGTTGCCGCATAATCCATATAAAGCATCGCTGCCAAATCCCCTTCTAGCTGCTGACCGACCTCGATCGCCGGGTTATGTAAACACGTCTTACAACATTAAAGCTTAAATCGCGCGATAACTCAAGTGCTTTTCCAACAAAAAAGCTGACTCCCGCCCTCATCTCGCGGAAATCAGCCTTCTTCTTAAGAGGAAAAACGTTGCCGATAGCCTAACACTTTCGATACGTACGCCTGCGTTTCCGCAGGAAGCAGATGCAGCTTGTCGCGCAAATCCTGGTCGGTCCGGATGCCGAGTCGATCAATGCGCCCCGGACCTGCATTGTAAGCTGCAAGGGCTACGCTTTCGTTGCCGTCATATTTTTTGAGCAGCCCGCTTAGGAATCGCGTGCCGGCCTCTACATTTTGCGTAGGATCAAATGGATTCGTTACGCCAAGCCCGAGACCCGTGGCATCCATCAGCTGCATTAACCCCTTCGCCCCTGCGGAAGATACCGCTTGATGGTTGAAGGAGGATTCTTGCTGGATCACAGCTTTCACCAAAGAAGCATCCACACCGTATTTCCGGCTGGCGGATTGAATCAGCCCGTCAAAAGCGGTTGACGAAGCAGCTGGCGCAGCAGGCAGTGCAGTCGTCATCCCCTGCAAAGCAAGCGGGTTATAAGAACGGCCCAATAGACTTAGCGGATCGGATATCGCTCCATCATCAACTTCGCCAAGCGCGGCCATGGTCGGATCGGTGTCGCCGCCTTGTCCCATCAGAGATTGAAGCAAAGCGCCAAAATCGCTGTCATCGTTCGTTACGGAAGACGAAGTGTCGTCGGAAAATAAGCTTAATTTGCTTAGTATTTGCAGCTGGAGCAGCTCTTTCATGACTCTGGGGTCCACACTGTTCGTCCCATTCACGCCGTTCATTTCGCCATCCTCGTTTCATCAAGTCTCATACCCTTCATTGTACACGTTTTGTGCCCTTAAGACAACGAAAAACGACAGCCGACCGCATCCATTCAGTAGAGTAAGACGGGGGATT
>NZ_JBCMUN010000005.1:0-792103 GCF_050467285.1 Paenibacillus oryzisoli
GCGACTGTGAGGCGCACTGAAGAAAAGCTTCCATTTCTGGAAGCCCTGAGATTGAGTTGAAATTCATTTTCAGATGAATATTTTTTGTGCTGTTTTAGCAATTAAATGCGTACTTATGCCATCACTAGTACCACCAACAATACCACCTAAGACAGGCACAGCTTTAGTTAATATTATAGGTGCTTTAGTCCCGCCTTTAGCAATCAATCTAAATCCTACTTTTTGATTTATTTTCTTAATAATTTCATATGACAACTTATTATTAATATAATTTGTCATCATTTTTTGACCAATAAATATTCCAGAACTTTTTAGTATTTCCATTGCAGAATTACCTGTTAATGCAGCAAAAACAAAGGTCTTCACTTGATCACTCTTTAAATCGTAACCTTTCAGATGAGCAATCGCTGCAATCATTCTAAGTTGAACATAAAGAACACTTACCATATTTGCTGGCAGTGCTACTGGTAAAGTAATTAGCCCACCAAGACCAGTTATAAAACCAGAAGTTATCGCTTTAGCGTTCTGATAACGTACAAGTGATTTAATGGCATCTTCAACGGAACCATTATTTTTTGATAAGTAATCGTCAGCCATTTCCTGTGCTGAATCAAACTTTGGAATGCCATTAATAGCTTTTTCATAACAAAAATCTAAAACTTTTAACATTTTATTACTTTCTTGCTCTTGATTACTAGACATTCGTACAATCAACCCTCTCTATTTAGACATTTAGTAATTCAATTCGACAAAAGTAAAAGAATCCCTTTTTATATTGTAATATTTTCCATACATCAATGAGTAAACTTACAAAAAGCCATTCTAGCTAATTATCGTTCATTTTAAATTTAATGTCGCTGCCTGGGAGTGCAGGGGGTGTATAGCTAAAAACCCAATATCAATAAGATCATAAGTACCCCCGCCCTGTTGCCTTAAAAGAATAAGAAAAAGAGCATCCAATCATACGGATGCTCTAACTTGACCATTTTCAAATAATTGTTTTCTCTTCTCCAACTCACGATACAATGTAGGCTTCGACACACCAGTAAGATCAACGATTTCCTTTAACGTATATTCCTTGCTTTCATACAACTTCAATGCCTGTTTAACTTTCTTATCATCAAGCTTTGGTCTGCCACCTTTACGACCTCTGGCTCTCGCCGCTTGTAGCCCTGCAAGCGTTCTTTCGCTAATTATGTCTCTTTCTAACTCCGCAATGACCGCTAACATCTTGAACATTGCCCTACCAACTGCGGTGCTGGTGTCAATATTATCACGTATACTTATGAGTTCAATCTTACGCTGCTCTAACGTTTCACTTAGTTCGATTAGTTTTTTAGTTGATCTAGCCAAACGATCAAGCTTGTAGACAACAAGCTGATCTCCTTCACGTAAGTATTCAAGTGCTTTAGCCAGTTCAACACGATCATCATTCTTACCAGATGCTTTCTCTTCGAATATCTTGATACATCCTGCTTTTTGTAATGCGTCTGTTTGCATATCGAGATTTTGATCTTGGGTACTCACACGGGAATATCCTATTAATGCCATACTTTTAGCCCCTTTCAATGTACGTCCAGCCAGACTGTAGCATCAAAAACGGCGAAAAGCCAGTCATTTGTTCCTTTGATTTTGAGAAGGGTTTTGTACCGCACATTAAGCAAAATATATATGCTTTGACTTGTCGGTTTGAAAGTTCTCATAAACATTCGTTTTAGAGACAATGGGTTCGATAAATTGCGATAAACTCACTAATATTGTTGAGTAGAAATTGTATTTCATGTTTCTTTCTTATAAGCATCTTCTTCTCTTTTACATCCTTACTTTCATCTCGACCAACAAAGATACCATTATTATGCACTAAACAATTTCTAATTTTATTAATTTCTATGGCACTTGCATACCAATTCTTAAAAACGTTAATGTAATTATCCCTATAGTACGTAATTGCTCCACCAAAACCTGTATACTTAACCAAATCATTGTTATTCATACGAGCAATGTCGTACAAATACTTCTCATAAATTGATACTATGTAAACATATATCGAATAATTATGAATTGAAACCTCATCATCGACTTTACGCCCATTTAAAAATTTTGAAATTAAATCTCCAGTATTCTCAATTTCCGATTGCGACTCATTAGTTAAATTAATGAGGTGCTTCATACGCATGCTAAGAAGTTCTTCATCCTCAGAACTCAATTCTGCTTTCATTTTAGTGATTCTAACAAAATCATCTATCATTATATCCAATGCAGTTTTAATACTTATGAGACTGGGTACGTGTGCTGAAAACATTGCTTCTACTACACCAGTAACCCTATCTCTTTCTTCTAACATGCTATTTTTATACTTAAACATGTATTGCATTACCGAATCAAGATGTTCATTAAGTTTCTGGGTAATCTCTTCAAATTTGTCCATCAGGAACCCCCTTTTATAATTTGACGCAGTAACAAATTAATTGTTTCTGAAATATCATACAATTTCAGAGTCTTAATTGTTATCCAAACCATAATATAAAATCACACATTTATTGATGCAAAAAAGCCATATGGACATTCAATCCAATGTGGCTCATTTTCCTCAATTATTCATAGCTTACTTAGTCTTTGTTCCTTTTCTTCCTCAGCTTGATAAGCAGCAAATAATGCTTCCTTGTATGTTTGTGGCGTCCTTTGCTTTAATTCTTTTTCCATTTCCTCAAACTTCGTAACATAAGATGCTGTAAACCAAGTACCCTTTTCTCCAGTCATTTTATTAGCAACCATATTACAACCTAAACGTGTAAGTAGATAAAATCTTCTTACTTCTCCTTTGCTATCCTTGTACGTACTTGCAATAAAAAAATCTAACGCCCTCAAATTTGGGTTCATCCCATTTTTATTTAAAACTTCTACATATCTGTCAATATCACGCAACAAATTGTCATGGCGTTTACCAATCATTTCAGCAACCTGTCTACTGTCTACCAAACACTTGCCATCTTGTTGATTTAATAGAGATTCCATTATTTATTGACCTTCCTCATTCATATATTTTCATTTGCTTTTATATTGAAAATTTTAGCATTTCATATCACTTAAATTGCGGGTGACACATTTTAATCAAGCACGATCAAAACTTGTCAGTCGTATCGCCAAAACATAGATAACTTCTACGCTTCTACGGTTAATATTGACGCTCTGTTTGATATTTCCGCTTTATGATAATAATTGTGATTTTATTAGCACATTTCACGATAAGGCGTGAGTGTAAATTATTAAGTGGATAATAAACATGATCGTAAGTTGTAACAAGTCGAGCTGGTATGTAATGAACTTTTGACCACTAACGCTAACCAATTCGACAAGGAAAGCTTCGCTTGTCCTTGCAAATACAACAATGCTACGCATTATTGTTAATTACCACTCACTCGAACTTGTACGACTCAACTCACCATGAAACATAGTTAGGAGCATTTCAAGCCAAAAACACCTCAAACTTTTCTGATTTATACCCCATAAAAACTCTAATTTTATTTGAGAAAAAAGAGAACTCGTATGACCAGACCATTATAGATAGTACGAGTTAGTACGAGTTCTGGTTTTCTCCTTCTTTGTTCAACTTCCCTAAGTAGTTAGGGTTTTGAATTAGAGTTGCACCGTAGGTGCTACTCATCTGTTGGAAAGAGTGAGCTTAGCGAACTCTTTTCAATCAGATTGGTTAGCGTCGGGAGTAATTAGTTCAAAATCAAAGACGGAGTATCTTATGATGTTCAAATGCAATCTCACCTGTATCAATATATGATTTGACAAGCGCATTTTTTGGGCTGAAATATTTATTAAGATTGCTTCTGTCAATCCCAACGACTTCACACAATTCCCCCTTTGCGTATTCGCCTTTTGGCTTGGCAAGAATATTTTTAAGAAGTTTAAGAGTAATCTCCGCATCCTTATTTTGCGGCTTTGAAATCTCTTTCTTTTCCTTTTTCTTAATTTTTATTGATATTTTCTCACCAATTTTAATATTTTTAAGCAAGCCTACAACACCTTTAACCACAGAATCGTCATTACTTACTACAAAATACTTTGCCTTAGGTTCAGCATTTCTTTGGATGCGTTTGATTGCTTGATATATCTCACCAATCAAGTAACCCTTCCTAATTCCCTCATACACATCATTCTTAAATAAATACTTGTCTATGTCCCTTCTAATCATTTCTAACCCCAAACGCCAATCATACTTTTTTGAGTATTGAGACATATTGATTACGTGGGTCTCCATTGGAATGTTTGGAGTTCCTAGAATCCAACATTGATCAAAGTCTCTCCAGTCATTTTTGCCAATAACATTGCCAAACCAGTTAACAGCTACCTTCTTACTACCTAGAAAGTTATTTTCGTCTTCAGCGCCAATGAATATGTCATTAATACCCTGTTTTCTGAGAAAACGCACAAATGAACCTTCCTCATTCTTAGTGTCAATAATAAAACTCTTCCGCATAATAATAAGTAATCGCTGCCCTTTTTGATGTTCCTTCTTTATTAGAGAGACAATTTGTGAGTAGTATTCGTTACTCTCTTCCTTGTCTAATTCTTCAATTTTACTTTTACTAGCGTTAAAGTTGATATGTGTGAAGGTTGACTGTGAATGATCAACTATAAATGTTTGCCTGTCCACGATAAACTTAATCTTCCATTTATCTCCTGACTGATACAACTTTTCTATTGACCCATTCGCATCAAGGATAATATTATTTTCTACGCCCCATAAGTTGTGATTATGGTTACAAGCTGTAATTGTTCCATTGTTAAAGTAACCATTCGTAGAATAAAGAACCTCAAGCGAATCCGTGAACTCACGAACCTTGTTCGCAGCAGGAATACCTTTCTCAATTCGAATCATTTCCAGGTTCTCATCTATTAGTGATTGGAATTTACTCATTAATTGTATGTTCTTTGGTGATGGCTTGTTTGTTTTCATTATTTGATTATTGAACAACTTCTTTCCCTCAGAGTCCTTTAGTGACTTCACTCTTTCCATTTCATTTAAGAATGGGCGTGAAACTTCAACTACACTAACGTGAAGTCCAAATGGAAGCAAATTAAACATTTCCATATAAATTTTCATACTGAACGAATACTTTGTGAAATCAATTCGTTCGTCAATTATTAGTGTATGCCTACCTGCTGTAAATGCTTGCCTTTCTTCTTCTCTATTGCAAAGAAGGACATACCTGGCATGAGTGATTATAATTACATCAACATCAACTAATTCATCAAGCTTAAGTTGCCAGTCTCCTGACCAGTTTTCCCTTGTTATACCCAATATCTTCTTTCTGTTTTCAGAGTTAAGTCCTCTACCTATCTTATTCTCAGCATCTTCAACGTCTTTGCTAAAACGTTTAACGATTAAGAATTTCCTATGTTGTTCACCACGGTTTTTACCTGTGAACTCAAAGCTTTCTATGTATTCCCTGACAATTCTATTTGTCTCTACGCTTTTCCCAAGTCCAGCTTCGATGTTTATAACTCTGAACGTATCAATACCGCTTTCTTTTTCCGTAATTTGCTTTCTCAGGTTGTCAATCTTAACTGTGTATTTTTCTCCGTAAACTGATTCATACGATCTATCTGCTAATGTCATGTGCTTATTCCCCTTTTATTTGCGTATTGCCTTATATTCTTCAATTGCTTTTTCTAGTTCAATGCTATTAGTGAATATGAATACATGCTTACTTCCATCTTTCCTGTTTTGCTCTAATGAATGTAGCTTGAAACCCTTTGTCATAAGGAATCCTGCTAATTTTTGAGCCATAACTACATAAGTCCCCATTCGTAAAATCCTCCTAACCTGTGCGCCTTGTATTTAATCATTTGTTGAAAACGACAAATAAGCGTGATCTGAGATACCACGATTCCAGTGTTTCTATATGATTGTTATTTCACTTGCTGTCGATGTACTGCATGTAAAGTTCTACCTTCTCCTGTGACATGCTTGTACGATTATTTTCCCAGTTGCTCAATAGACCAAGTGTACAATTAAGGTGCTTTGAGATTTCCCTTAGTCTGATACGTTTAAGTAACCTCTTCAAGCGATATTCTTCATGTAACTCCATTCGACACACTCATTTCATATATTTGGACAGCAAAAACAAGAGAAGGTTACATACCTCCTCTTGGGCAGCATATTCCTCATTTAATTTCCAACTATATTATTATACCACAAAAACAGTAATTTGTAAAATGATGTAAAATACTTTGGATTCTTATGTACTTATTTGTAGTCGGAAATCAGCAAGTTATCCTCTATGCCAATCACTCGTATCACTACTTTCTTTCGATATAGGAACTTGTTATCAAGACAGGCTTTTATCTTCAACCTTTTGAATTTCTTCTTTCACTTGCTCAAGCTTTGCAATTTTGTCAATGTTACTAGAGAAGTCATTTTTCATAGAACCTATGCGTCCTTGAACATTGACCTTTCTAGCAGAACCTGCAACGCAATACGTGCCATAAGAGCCAGAGCCAGGTGTATAACGTTCAATGAGGAAGTCTTTAGCCCATTCTCCAAATGCAATTGGATGAACCTTTTTCTCTATAGCTTCAATAGCGGTCAGAAACAACATTGGGATATGAATCTTTTTAAGCACTTTGTTGAGAACTTTGTCGTCAGTTTGAGCATCATTGTCGATTTCGACGAATTGAGTAAAGGCATCGTACAAATACGTTGATGTTTCTTCGAATTTATTTTTATCATCTTTAGATATGCCGTTTCTCTTGAGCGTTTCAACGAAACCCTCAATTTCATTGGAAGAGATACCGCTATCGCTTCTTTTTTGAAGGAGCATCGCTTGAAGAATTAATTCTTGGTCAACGAAACGGTTACGTGCATTATTGCCAATGAAAGCATAGTTTGCAAAGAATGGGTAAGTCGAGACTTCGTTAAGGTACGCCCTGACATCCTCACCAATCTTGGCACGTATCAATTCCATTCGAGAGAGAGCAGATCCGCCATTCAAGCGTTGGAACAATTCTTCAATTTGAGAATCAGTTGCGTTGGATACTTTAATCATGCTAACTTCACGATTTAGATATTTTTCTTGCAAGCTTTTAGGAAGGTCTTTAAAAAATTTACCTTCAATTTCGACAAGTTCAGTCTCACCGCTGCCATCATTCTTGCGAATACGAACAGGCTTAGTGCCTTTTGCGAAAGGGAACTCATTTTCAATAAATTCAAGCCAACTACCAGTACGCTGCTTCCCATCAATCATCCAGTCTACTCCATCATTCGAATAATAAGCGAATATTGGAGGAATTGGAAAGTTGTGAACAACGGAATCTGCTAGAAGCTGCTTTTGCCTTTTCTTCCAAACGGAATTGCGTTGAATTGCATGATCAAAACGCAGACTTTTATCTTTTCGCAGATTGGATAGATAACTAATCGTATGCGTTTTAATATTTATCTCCATTTCCCCAACTTGCTTGTTTGCTTCCGCTGATGTTGACATTTGGGTTTCCACCTTTTCATTTTAATTGTCGCTTAAATAATTAGACCAGAATCACTACCAGAATTACTTTGTTTATCAACCATTATTTGAAGTGAGTGTAGAATTTTGGCGATAAGAAATACCCTTCACAAAAATTATCAAGGTTATCTCTTATTATTAAGTTGTTTCAGCCATTTAGAAATTTGAATTTTGCTAAAAATACAGAGCAGAGTCCTAGCTATTGATAATATTATGCTTCAATAGTAAATACTCTAGTTCTTTGTAAAATGCTAATAACTTCTCGTTAGGAAACGACTCTAACTTGCCCCATTTTTTTTGATCAATGTCATGATAGTGAGTTAAATATTTAATAAATACTTCAACAGCATTTATTTTTTTGACCTCAATTTCTCCTAAAAATTCAATATACGCATTCAACTTTTTTTCCAAAAAACTACCTACGTCAGCTTCATAATCATCAAATAATATTTCTAACTCTACTCTCCCTAATAAAGAAGCCTTTAAGAACATAGATTTAATGTTCTCTTGAATTGCTTCCATCTTTTCAGCACTTTTTAGTTGCTTCTTTAGTGATCTTAACTCAAGTTCTTCAGGTGGAGAAACATCATACAAAAGTTTTCCTTCATGATCGCCATCAAAAACTAAATCTTCTTCAAGATTCGTTCGATCTGAGGTTGTTGCTTCAATGTAGAAAATTTTAATTCTAAGTTCATCTAAAGGAGTTAATTCCTTCTGAAAGTATTCTGGTGAAATTCCATTAAAGATTTTAGATAACTCAGGTAACTGTTTCTTTGGAATTTCTCGTACTCCCTTTATCCAATTCGTAATATTACCTGATGTAATATTAAGCAATGATGCAAGGATTTTATATTCCATTCTATACACTTTGCAAATAAACTCCAATCCAATCATTTCATTTCCTCCTCTCTCACTTCTTTAGTCTTAATATAATCGCTAAAAAGTATATTGTCAATATTTTTTGATTTAAAATGCATCGAATATATTTAAAACACTACTTTTTCTCATGAAAGTAATAAAGAGAACACGAACCAATGATTAATCGTTTCGTGTTCTCGTTTTAATTTTACCTACATCTTTGCTTCCTTTTACTTACGTTCTAAAGTTATTTTATATTTTCAGCCACCCTTCTAAAAAATTAATTTTTAACCGCAAATGTAATAACTCCGTTTGAGCATTGGCTTCAATTGAATGTATCAGTACCAATACATCCTCTACCGTAAGTAAATGCAACGTCCTACCTTGTTGTTGAAGTGCATCCATAACGGCTTGTTGCATCGTTTGGCATATCATGATCTTGTTTAAAAGTTCTTTTTCTACCGCTAAAAGGTTGTAGTGATGTTCGATTGCTTAAGTCATTGATCATACGAAGAAACCTCTGCTTGAATCTGAGATCTGGATGCTCTGTTCAAGCCCCTCTAGTATTTCATTTGAAAGCAGCCGACTTATTTTAATTGTTAATGTGTAAAATCCAAGTTAGTACTGGAATGAATCGTAATTAATTGATATTATCCTATTATATTAATTTGGTTATACAATGAATGGAGGTAAAAATGAAGGCGACATTTTATGCACGTGTGAGTACGGATAGCGAAGAACAAAAAAGCTCCATTGAATCCCAAATCGAATTTTTTCAAGAATATATCAAGAGAAACAAACATCGAATGGCAGATTGTGGTATTTTTTGTAAGAGAGACGGAACTGCCGAAGCAACCAATGGTTATTATGTCGATGAAGGATTTTCAGGTGCAAAGTCGTTCAAGTACAGGAGAGCATTTCAACAAATGATTATTGATGCTAAAGCCAGGAAGTTTGATATGATATTTGTAAAAGACATTAAACGTTTTGGTAGAAATGCGCAAGAAACACTAAAGTATATTGGTGAATTGAAAGAAGTTGGTGTTGGTGTATACTTCGACACCATTAGTGCAAACACATTGAACAGGGATGATGATTTCCGCATTCAACTATTTGCTTCGTTAGCGGAAGAGGAATCCACTTCTAAAAGCAAAAGTGTTCAATGGGGTAAAAAGGTAAAATATAAGCAAGGAGTTTGGGGTGGACGTGAGCCATACGGATACAATTTGAAAGAAGGAAAATTGGTTAAAAACGATGATGAAGAAAAGATTGTTCGTGAAGTTTTCCGTCTGTTTCTTAATGAGAGTATGGGACAACGGAACATTGCAAATGAATTGAACGCTAAAAACGTACCTACTAAAAGCGGAAAAACAATATGGGATCAGAGTTTAATTTCAAAGATGCTAAAGAATGCGGTGTACACTGGCGAAATAAGGTTGCATCGAACTCAAAAAATTGATATAAACCGTAATATTGTTAAAGAAATACCAAAAGAAGAACAAGTGGTCACACATGATGAATCGTTAAGAATGATTGATGATGAAACGTTCAGATTAGTGCAACTTGAAAAGGAAAAACGGTTTGAGAAGTTTGGTGACTTCAAATATAATAACATTGTTGTTGAAGATGATGAAGGTAATGAAGTGATTAAAAAGCAAAGGAACATAGAAAGAGGTTTAGGCAGACATTCAAGCAAGCATCTATTCTCAAACCTTTTGAAGTGCGGTAATTGTGGTGGAAGTTTAAGGCGAAAAGTTCAAAAAAACAACAAAAACACTTTCCTCTATTGGTTTTGCAGGAATAACGATCAATTCGGAAAACATAAGTGCGGATACCGAAACCTTCAACACGAAGAAAAACTAATTGAATTTGTTAAGGAAGAAATTGTCGAGTACCGTAATAGACCAAACAAACGGAAGTATTACCTTCAAACGATCTTGAAAACTAGGTACAATGCTAAGGATATTGAGGATAGGAAACAACAACTTCAAAACGAGATTGAGGAACTGAAAATTGATAAAAAAGGTATCCTCAAACAAGTAACTAGGGAAAGTATCACCCAAGAGGAATTTGATGAATACAACAAAGAACTTAATACCCAACTATACGAAGCGGAATCAAAGTATAACCAACTCATTTATATAAATAATGAAATTGAGAAACTATTATCAAGGTTTAAGCAGTTCACTATTTTTCTTGATGAAGTTGATGTTGAAAGCCTCACAAACGGAGTCTTAAGAAAAATCATTCATAGTATTGTTGCAGAAACACATGAAGAAGTGATTTTTGATGCACCATTTGAAAAACACACATTAACAATTGAATGGAACTTCCTTGATACCACAGAAAGAGAGATTCTTCGAGAAAGCAGTAAGAAGCTAAGAAAACTTTTAATAATGAATACTGTTGATTACGAATCAACGGATGATATGATTGAAACGATTACAGAAAATTCCAATCGAAGACCAACCAAAGAAGAAATAGAATATCATTTTGAAAAGTTCGTAGAAGTGGATGAACCATGATAACTTTGTAGCTAAAAATTACCTATTTTATAGATATGTCTGACAGCATATCGAGCGCCTCCGCGCCTCTGACCTCTCCGACGATAATACGATTCGGCCGCATACGCAGTGAAGAACGGATCAGCTCGCGCATCGTAATCTCCCCTCGGCCTTCTGTATTGGCGTTGCGCGTCTCCAGTCGCACCAGATTCGGAATTGTACGAATTTGCAGCTCGGCAGAATCCTCGATCGTAATAATTCGCTCATGCGGAGGAATGCAAGCACTCAGCGCATTCAGGAACGTCGTTTTACCCGAGCCTGTGCCTCCGCCAATAAATAAATTAAAGCCCGCTTCCACCAAAATTTGCAGAAGCTCAGCCGCTTGTTCCGTCAAACTGCCGAAACGAATCAAATCCGCCATCTCCATCGGCTTCTCCGGGAACTTTCGGATCGTTAATGTGGCTCCGCCAAGCGATACCGGAGGCAGCACGATGTTGACACGCGAACCGTCTTCCAATCTCGCATCGACGACAGGAGAAGCCTGATTCACAATCCGGTTGACTTTGGCCACGATCATTTGTATCAAATCCTCCAGCTTCTCCGCGCTTTCCAACGTGTAGGGATAACGTTCCACCTGCCCCAACCGCTCGAAAAAAATGTCTTGATGCCCGTTCACCATGATCTCCGTCACAGAGGGATCGTCAATCAGCGGCTGCAAAATATCAAGCCCGCGGAAGCTGTCAAATATCCGCTTCACAACCGCCCCGATTTCGTTCGATGTCCAGCCTTCCGCAGCAGCAGCTTCAAAAACATGCTGTTCAATGCGCTCCCGCAGCTGCTCGTCGCTCATGGTCATTGAGAAATCCAAGCGATCTTTGATATGCTGCTTGAGCTGTACCACAGCGGCATTCCCTGTATGCATCAGGGCAGCGCCTCCTTTCCGGCCTTGATCTGCCTATCCGCTAGCCCATCAAGCTTCGCCGCAATCTCGTCAATCTGCTGCACATAGATGTCAGATGACCATAATTGCTCAGGCGACGCCAATGCGCGCCATTCCGGAATATATGGCAAATACGCCTCCACTTCTTGAGCTGGACCTCCCCGATGCTTGCTCATCACATAGCGGACATTGCCTGGAAGGTTCACCTCTTGAGACAACGCTTGCGTTTTGAATCGATCGTTCCAATCGTCCTGCACCAGCCAGATCACTTCATGGCTCAGTTCAAGCGCTGTAACTATCCTCGGATGCAGAGAGGAAGCCAGATCCAGAATGAGCACGTCGTATGCGTCCAGCTCGCTAATCGCTTCTACCAGCTTCTGCACGTGCTCAGGCTGCATTTGCTGCATTTCTCCCGCCTGCTCATCAGGCGTCAAATAATCGATTCGAAACCTGGCATCGTGCGATTTGAGCAGCTGGAGCTTGGGCCCTAATGACTTCGGAGCCTGCTTCAAGTAATACATCAACCTGGATAGCTGTCCGGTCTCTCCACTTAACCATCGGGATGCCGGACTCACATTCTCAAGGCTCAGATAAAAAACGCGCTTCCCCCGAAAAGCAAGCTGCTTCGCCAAATACACGGCCGCAATCGACTTGCCGCTGCCCCCGCTGCTGGCATAGACGGAAATCACCTGCGTCTTTCGCCCAAGAAAGAAGCCACTGCTCTCCTGCTTGACTGCATACAGTGCGAGCAAATGGGAAAATAACTGCTGCAGCGGCTGATACCGAAATAGAAACGGCAGTTTTTCCTCCGCCCTACTAGAATTGGCGATCGTCTGGCTCAATACCACCTTGGAGAGCCGCATGGTCCGTTGCGCCAATTCAGGGTAAAACGACTCGGAGAATAGCAAGATCCCTTCGGTCTTCGCCTCTTTGTCCAGTGCACGAAGCAGCAAGCTCAAATCGGTATACAGCTTTAATTGGATTCGGCCGGCAAATTCCGACGTGCGCAAATAAGCCGCAAGCCGGTGCGCATACACTGCATCGTCATCTACAAAAAACAAGGAAATTTTCCCCATGTTCGCCTCCTTTTTCCGGAACAACAAAAAACACCGCTGAAAGCGAAGATCTTATCTTCACAATCAGCGGTGCTTCCGCTTGTTCGTTTTCAATTACCCAAATTGTACCATATCCGCCTGATAAATCAAGTGTTATTTTCCTCCATCGTCAGCCCCATCTTGCGATATACGTGTTCCTCCAAGTAATCATGCAAGTAAAACCGCGACAGCACGAAATGGTCCGCCATTGCTTCGGGTTGAAAATGCCGCAAAATGGCGCTCATTTGTGGACGAACTTTAGTTCTTCCCCCTGTGTTTCTCCGGTAATAGCTGAGCAGGGATCGCCATTCCGCTTCATCGCCGGGGTACATCTCCCATCGGTACAAATATTTATGAATCGTCCGCATCCTGTCGGATGAATGCTCGAAAGCGTTCATAATGGCGATCAGCTCTGCTACGTCCTTGTTCATTTTGACGTCATCGAGAAGGGAGCCGATGATCAAATAATAATCTTCATTCAAATAGTTGCCCAGCTTGCTCTTGGCCGCATTCGGATCGACACCGTGAAACAGCTTCAAGAACTTGTCGATAAATCGGCTCGTTTCCGCCCCCCGGTTCCAGTGGACATCAGCAAACAGCGCCATCGTGTACCAAGTCGTTTCAAAAATGCCGTAAGGCAAGCCGAAGCTGAACGAAGTGGACCAGTTCGTCGCGACGACACAGTCGATGCCGAGCTTCCCCGACGTTCTGGACCATTGTAGTACGTTGTCGATTCGGCTGGTGACGACGGGATAATTTTGGTGCTCTTGGTCGTCGAAGCATCGGACCGCGGGAGCGCCCATGACTTCGAAGCCGGCGTTTCTGAACGTGGCCGTCAGCCGGGATACGTCTGAATCGATGTTTCTGCCGTTATAGATCCAGATCATAACCGCAGCCCGTTTGTCCAGCAGCTGCAGATCGGACTCGGCGCATTTTTTCAGCATATCGTGCCAAATGATCGGGATTTTCCCTCTGCCTGCTGCATAGTCGATTATCCGGTTGACGAAAGCAATGAAGGTTCGTTCTCTCGCTCCTGCGTACGTCCGGTTGCACGTCTCGCACTCGCAAAGGCTGTACACTTCGTCGCATCCGAGATGAATGTATCGGGAATCCGGGTGCATGGCGATCATCTCGTCCAGCAAGCCGGTGACGAGCTCAAACGACTCCGGCAGGGATGGGCAAAGCTCGCCCGTTGACGATTCTTTTTCCCGTAACCATTTGTATTCATCGTGGCGCAGCACGTAGTCCAGATGTCCGAACGATTGCTGCAGCGGAATGATGTCGATAAAGTTGTTTCTCGCTGCTTCCTTGATCATTTCCAACTGCTCACGGCTAAATGCAAACTCAGGATGGCACACCTGCTTGTAGCGCTCATACGGAAGCTTGTCTTCGTACTCAATCAGCAGCCCGTTGACCTTGAACTTGGCGAACTCGGCGATAGAGGCCAGCAGTTTCTCCGGCTTGGAGAACGTCTGCCGGAAATCAAAGTTCATGCAGCGCAAGCTCGTATCAGGCCAATCGACAATTTCCACAGCCGGAATCGTATCATGATTGTCAATGATTTGCCGCAGCGTTTGCAGACCGTAGAACAATCCGGCGGCTTGCGCAGCCGCGATTGTCACGGAGGATCCCTCCAATTCCAAAAGATATCCTTCGCTCTGCTGCTCCGGATGCAGCTTGTTCAAAGCCTCGCTCCCCAGCCGGCCATTGATACTGAACAGATAGCCTGCTACACCCTTATGCTCCTCGCAAACGACGGATTGCCCAGGAAACAGGCGGCTTACGGCAGCGACGATTCTGGGCTCCGACGCCTCCATACGCAGGTGGATCGCTGCACGATCATCGAGTTGAAAGACGGCTCCATCGAGATAACGAATTTGCTTTACTTGCGGTATCGTTTGAATCATGTCGTTCTCCTTCATCCTTGTTTTATCTTGAAGCGGCTTCGATATGACCATAGGCCCAATAGTCGGCTGGAACGTCCTTCCAGGTCGGCGTACCCGCCTCGCCTGCTGGGGCGCGGCCGGTCATCCGATTGATCATTACAACCGCTTCCGCGCGGGTAACTTCTCTATTCGGTTGAAATGTGCCGTCCGGATAACCGCTCAACCAGCCTTGCTCACTGCCTGCGGCGATCCATCCCGCCGCCCAATGCCCGGTGGCATCAACAAACGTCGCGGGTACAGACGAAACCTTAAGCCCGTTCCACCTGGCGGCGATTGCAGCCAACTCCGCACGGGTCACTTTCTCATCCGGCGCAAAGCGATCCGGGGCGCGTCCTTCAAAAATACCTGCCGCAGTTAAGCTGTTAATAGGTGCCGCCGCCCAGTACGTGTCGGGCACATCGGCGAAAGCTTGCTGCTTGCCTGAAAAAGCTTGTGGCGCGGTTTGCTTGCCATCGATCGCGTTCAGCATCGAAGCAAGCTCGGCGCGGCTAAGCTGCTGCTCGGGGCGGAAAGTACCATCGGCGTATCCGAAAACATAGCGCGGGAACGGCGCTGGCTTCACCTTAGGCAGCTGCACGATGGTAAACGTGCTGAATTTCTCCACTTCAATGTCTATCCCAACCGCCTTGCCGTTCGCGTCGGTATCGACGATCCCTTCCCGCAAAACGCGGTCGCCGTCGCTATGCTCGATATATACAGCCAGCGTATATTCGCCTAAATCGAGAGTAGCGCCTGTAAGCGAAAAATGAAGTTTCGTTTTGATTCCTGTATAATTGGCCTCGATTTGCAGTGGCTGACCAATCACTTTGGCCTCTTCCTTTGAGCTCCCGACAGCTTGCAGCACCGCTTCAGCGTGTAAGGCGCGCTCGCTTGCTCCCTGTCCGTTAACCGGTTCCATACGGAAGATGGCGTCCTTACCGGCCCCCTTCAGTCCGCGAAGTGCGTCTAAAGACAGTTCGATTCGTGTATACGCCGAAATCAATTCCAAACTGGTCTGCTTCTTCGTCAGTTCTTCCGTGAAAGAAAGATTCATCGTTATTTCAAAAGCGTCCGCCTTGTCAGCCGACTCTGTGTCCAAACGGATGCGTACGATGGGTTCTGCACCTGCTGAAGCGGCAGCCAACAATTGCTTGGCCAACGCCTGATTCAAGGTCACTGCATCCACTTTCTCACCGTTTTGTCCGGTGATGCGCTTGATTTCGACCGGAACGATCGTGTCTCCTGAGCTGGCTTGTGCGAGGCGCGCCCCCGGCGCAGGCGCCGATCCTGAAGAACCGTAGCTGCCTTCATCCGCAGGCGCTTGACGCATGACATGGATCACGTATTCCTCGTGATTAATCTCATTCTGAGCCGTGACTGCCACGGCAATCAGATTCTCCCCGACAATCAGCGGAATCGCAGACGAGCTTTCGCCACTGACAACAGGCGTGTCATTTACCTCGATTTGGGCATGCGGTTCATCGGCGACCGGACTGACTGTCACCGCATCGACGTCATAAGGAACCACAGCAGCATAGTTGCCGTCAAGCCCCGGCGATACGCCGTTCTCATTAAGCGAGAGCGAGCGCAGGCCGGCGTTAGGCGACGGGTTCACCACGATGTAAGGCTTATTAACAGCATTCTCTTTGCTGTTAATTTTCACGAGATTTTGCGAGAGAGGCAGGAAGCGGAACGTCGCCGTTTTATCCAGCAGCATCTGGCTGCTCACAAAGCCGGTCACATCGATGTTGTACCAGCCAACGTGGTTCATATTGACCGTGACAAGCTTCGCTGCTCCGGTACCGGTCAAACGATTGTTCCAGTTCATTGTGTTCTCGGCCCAATTATCGCTGTCGTACACGTAGATTTCCACATTATTCGTGCCGCTTGTCGTTTCACCTACGTAAAAATCAAGCTCGGCGGATTGGACCGGCTCTGCATACGCACCGAATTCGAATTTCATATACGAAATTCGATCCCCGCCGCCCGAAGCGCCGGGAATATCGACGACCTCCAGATGGTCGACGTCACCGTAATTCGCCGTCTTGTTATTTTCATATACATACGTATCCGCCGTTACCGTAAATACGTTATCGACATAGGCGGCACGCGATACTTTGACGAGATAGGTATCCGTCACACCGGTGCGGCCGGTCACAACGATTGTCAGCGTCGTCTCCCCTTCGTTCAAAGCGATGCTCTGCGAGGCACTGCCGCTAACGACGGCTTGCCCGTTCACCGCAATGACACTATCCCCGGTCAATGCCGTTGGCGTGACGCAAATCGAGCTTACACTGTTTGGCACCTTCACCGTATAGGAGGTTTGATTCGTCGAAAACGCCGTGGACAAGCTGCCCGAACTGAACGTCAAACCGCTTAGTCCGACTTGCGGGTAGAGCGCCGTCATATGCGGCTGGTCGTACGCCTGCGCCCAATAGTAGCCAGGCGCCGTCACCCGGCGGGGCTCAAATCCGACTTGCTGTCCATTTGGAATACTTTCCGAAGTGAAAGCGATCGTGCCGCTGCTGTCGGTAAAACCTGTTTTATACGAACCGCCTGCAAAATGGAACCGTCCTTCGATGCCGGCACCAACGATCGGCTGGAGTGTGGCTTGATCCATGACCTTCATCGTTGCCGCCGCCTTCCCCGAGCCGCTCGTTACGTTCAAGCCCGTCACGATCAACGGCCTAAGTATCGTATTGCCGGTCGTTGCAGTTGCTTCCGCGGAGGCTGGCCCGATATTGCCCTGCAGATCCATGGCTGCGACTCTATAATAGTAAGTTGTATTCGACAACAGCCCGATATCGAGGAACGATAAGCTTCTGGCCAGCCCGGCCACTGTCCCCGCGCCCGGCGTAAAGCCGCTCTCCCTGCTGCGGTATACAATGTATCGGTCAATTTCACTATTGTCTATCGCCATGCCGAAATTGATCTGGATTTGCTGGTAATCGAGCGCCTTCGCTGTAGGTATCCCGCTTATTGCACCAGGTGGCTCCATATCGGCCGGAGGCGTCCAGAATACGCCGCCTGCCCCCCAGTAAGACGGAAGCTTGCGGATGTCGTCGTAATGGTGCATCGCAATGCCGCCGAACGAGGCGTCGTCATTGAAGGCCGTATACACTTTGTCAAGCTCCGCTTCCATGACCGTGCGGCCTTCTTCCTGGAACGTAATCGTTTCCGGATCGCCGCTGTTCGCGATATCTTTCGTCTCCACGCCGATGACGACCGAGTTCGGCTTGCCAATCGCGTTCGCATAATCGATTTCTCCTTGCGCGCCCGCGATAATACCGGCCGAGCCGTCGGCTGTGTCGCGGTAGTCCATGATGGAGATATAGTCGCTGATGTCCTGAACGTGCTCGGACAACCACTTCGTGCTGCCATTCCACGTAATGTTCTTCGAATTGTCGTTCGAATCATACCATTTCGGTATAGCCGGACCAAAGGGCAGATTGATGCCCGCTGTTTGAATCCGGTTTTTCATCTTCTGCAGGCCATCCAAATATTGCAGTTGCAGCGATGGATACTTCGTTTTAAACTCTTCGGAGCTGTACGGCTCAATGTCGACGTTGACACCGTCGAACCGCTCATTGGCGCCAGCGGCCAAGTTGTAGTTGATGACGCGCTCGATTTCGCGAATCGCTCTATCATGGTAGGCCTCGTATGCACCCAAGAACGGCGGAGTCGTACCTCCCGCTATGCAAGCCTGCACGGCATAACCGCGCTGGTGCGCCCAATCGATGAAATTGTGCAGCTTGCCCGGGTCATCTTCCAGAATGTCCATCCCGGCAAAAGAGCCAACAGCCAAATAAAACGTCGTGATCGGATCGGAACCGAATGTCGCCGTGTCCCAGGCAAACGCATCAAGCAACGTGCGAGAATTCGGATTAAGCAGCAGTTTGTACGTTTCCGGCTCCCAGATCCACATTGCGCGATCCTGCTTCGGCATATAGAACGGCTCGTTCGTGTAAGCCCCAACTTTAACGTAAGTCGTCATACTGAAGCCCACATGGCCTCGCGCATCTGTCGCTTTCGCTTCGAGGCTCACCGACCGATTGCCGATGCCGTCAGCGTTCCAATTATATACATAGTCAGCCCCGTCCCGAACGGCATCCAACCATGCGCCATGACTTATCCGCACTTGAACGCTTGGGGTGGAGTCCTGGCTCGCCACAGCAATTCGGACCGGAACCGTGCCGCTTACCGTCTCTCCATCCGTTGGACTTACGATCGTCACTTCCGGGAGACGGGCCTCTGGGTTATTGACATTCACACGTATCGCAGGGCTCCACACCGCATACCGGGTAACGATATCGCTGGCTTTGGCAATGACCTGCACCTCGCCGTCGTAGGCATTCGCATCCAAATCGTAGTACCATGTACCCGAATCGTCACCCTCCGGATCGATCATGACGGTATCGACCTGGCTCTCTCCATTAATGAACAGCTTAACGTCATACGCCGCTGCATAAGTTCCGGAAAAGCGAGTAACTCCTGTGGAAATTGAAGCACCGTCGACGGGGGAATCAATCGTGACGCCCGGAGTAACGGCCGCATGGGCCGGAGATGACAAGCTTGCAGCCGATGCCAGCAAAAACAAACCTATAAATAAAAGTGTGAGGCCAAGCTTTTTCGCGAGCATAACCAATATGCATCACTTCCTTAATTAGCTTAATCGTTCATTGTAAAAAACGGATGCCGCTTCCTCGGCCTTATAGCTGAACAAAGCGGCACCCGTCCCTTCTCTTCAAACGAAGCTGCCTATTCCGATTACTTTTTCAAATCGATGGATTCGACCCGTTTGTAGGCCGTTTTATACGTATCGACCAGCTTTTGCACGCCTAATCCTTCGATTTCCTTGACATATTTATCCCACTCATTTAGGCTTCGTGTACCTGTAACAAATTTAGCGAAATTCTCGTCGCGGCCTTTCTTCACAGCTTGACCGGTCACAGCCAGCACCTCATTCTCCGATTCGGTAAAAGCCGGTTTCGGCTGCATTGCCGGCAGATCGTATTTCACTGCTTCTTGATAAGCACTGCGCAAATCTTTCGAGAACAAGGACAGGTGTGCCCCAAAATCGATCCAAGTGTAATCGCCGCTCGTTTGCAAGCCCGTTTTCTTGCGCATTTCCGTTACATCCGTAAATTCAGGCTTGAATTTCTTCTGGCCGTTCTCTACGCTGTACGTCTCGCCCTCTTTGCCCCAGCTCGCCAGTGTCCGGCCTTCTTCAGAATAGAAGAAATCCATAAACTTCATAATATCTTTCACATTTTTGGACGTGGACGCAACAGTCAGACCACCCTCCAGGTAATGGAAGAACGGATTCAACTGTTTGCCGCCTGCCATTCCCGCCGGAGGCGCCATGAATTGCATGTTGTAGTCGGGGTTTTCTTTGCGCATGGCATTGTTGAAAAAGTCGATACGGCTAATATAGTCGATGGTGATAAAGGAATTGCTGTTCGAGATCATGTCCTGCCACTGCTTCGTTTGTGTGGTCAAGAAATCGGGCGGGATGAGCCCTTCCTTGTAGAACTTGTTCCACGCGCCAAGCATTGCTTTATACGCATCTTCCGTCGGCCCGAAGCCCCAATCTTTTTTATCGAAATTGTAATAGACGTTTTCACCGGTGTTGAAGTTCGTCGCCAAATTGGCAAACATTTCGTCCGGAATTTGACCGAATCGCATGGAGAGCGGGTAGCTGTCCGGGTACAGCTCTTTCAACTTTTTCAGCACCGTGTACAGCTCGTCGTAGTTTTTCGGAGGCGTCAGGCCGTTCTTGCGGAAAATATCTTCTCGGTACAGCCAGATCATCCGGTTCGTTTCACCGAAGCCTTGGTTCGGGAACATGTACATTTTCCCATCTGTGGAGAGAACCGCTTTGCCGTCGTCCGGGTACTTCTTCAACCACGCCGCAAGGTTCGGCATCTCGTTCAAATAATCGAGAATATTGACAAGAGCGCCCTGTTGGCCGAATTTATTCGACGTCGCGTGAGTCGGAATGTACAGCAAATCCGGCATGTTATTCGAGGCGACGACCAGGTTGAGCGTATCCGCCAGTTTGCCGGACGGGGTCTGTACGTCAAGCGTCACGCCAGTTTTCTCCTCGATCCATTTCCAGATCGGCCAGTCTTTGTTGTATGGGAATGTGGGGTTGCTGTCCAGCAGTGCTTTAAATGTTTTCTTCGTTAGCACAGGCGCCGCTGAGTTCGTCGCATTACCCGACGGCGTATCGTTCGGCTGACTGCTTGCTTCCTCCGCGGATTGGCTGCCAGTGCAGCCCGCTAACATGGACAATACGAGCATTAGAATTACAAGCATCAGAGCATTTTTTTTCATATTGTTGCCCTCTCTTTTTATCGTTTTTGCTTACCCCATACAGCTTTGCTTCCATCAGCCTTTAACTGCGCCAATCATGACTCCCTTGACAAAATATTTCTGGATGAACGGATACACCAATAAAATCGGCAAAGTGGAGACCATGATCGTCGCAAATTTCAGCGAATCCTCCACGATCAGATTATCACCTCCAATTCGGGTTACATCTCCGGAAGCGACGTTCCCGGCCAGTACCAGATTGCGCAGCAGCACCTGAAGCGGAAACAGATTCGGATCCCTTAAATATAGCAACGGCAACAGGAAGTTGTTCCACAGCCCTACCGCGTAAAACAAAGAGACAGTTGCGATGACTGCTTGGGACAGCGGCAGCACAAGGCGAAAGAAAATGCCAATATCGGTCAATCCATCCATCCGTCCGGATTCTTCAACCTCCTTCGGCATATTGCTGAAGAAGGTTCTCATAATGATTAAATTCCATGTGCTAACCGCTCCCGGAAGCACCATACCCCAGACGGTATCGATCAAGCCAAGGGAACGAACGACGAGAAAGGTCGGAATCATGCCGCCGCTGAAAAACATTGTGAACACGATGAGCATCGTCAGCGAGCGATGAAATTTCATATCCTTGCGGGACAGCGCATAGCCTCCCATTGCTGTGATCATGACTGAAATAAACGTACCTAGGCAAACGTAAATCAGCGTGTTTTTATAGGAAATCCAAATTTTCGGATCCTGAAACACCAACTCATACATTTTCAGATTGATTCCTTTAGGCCAAAAGCTGATTTCGCCCTTCATCACATAGATGTCTTTGCTCAAGGAAACGGCGAGCATATAGATGAACGGGTAAAGCGTCACGACGATGACAAGCAGCATGATCAACAAATTCACGATGCCGAACAGGCTGATTTTCGATTTCATCCCGGCAGTCTCTCCTTTACCATAGACTGTTTTCTCCTACTTTTCTGGAGATATAATTGGCTGAGCAGATGAAGATTAAGCTAATGATGCCCATGAATAAGTCGATCGAAGCTCCATAACTGAAATTCCCCTGCTCCATACCAACCCTGTACACATAGGTGCTAATAATATCCGCTGTGTCATAGACAGCCGCATTGTACATGAGGAACACTTTTTCGAATCCGATTTCCAGCACTTTGCCAACATTCAAAATAAAGATAATGACGATCGTCGGCGCGATGCCTGGCAGCGTGACGTTCCAGAGCTTCCCCCAGCGTCCCGCGCCGTCAATGCTGGCCGCTTCATACAGCTGCGGGTCAACGGCCGTCAATGCCGCCAAATAAATGATCGATTCCCAGCCGATCTGCTGCCAAATGTCAGAGGCAACATAGATGGAGCGAAACCAGCCCGGTTCCATCATAAAATTGATCGGCGCAATACCGAGCTTTTGCAATAACTGATTGATCATCCCGCCGGATGGGGACAGGAACATGATGACCATGCTTGCCACAATAACATTTGAAATGAAGTGCGGCAAGTAACTGACCGTCTGGACGAACCTTTTTAACGCGATATGCTTCAGTTCATTCAGCAGAATAGCGAGAATGATCGGAGCGGGAAAACCAAATAGAAGCTTGTAAAAGCCCAGCAAAAATGTGTTGCGCATCAGGAGAAAGAAATCCGGGTTTTGAAAAAACATGAGATAATATTTGAACCCTACCCATTCGCTGGCCCAGATGCCTTTAAAGAGATTAAAATTTTTGAACGTAATCACCAGGCCAAACATCGGGATGTAGCGGAAAATGAGAAAATAAAGCAAACAAGGAAAAACGAGCAGCCATAAATATTTGTTATGATGCCAGGTCTTCCTTAATGTCGAACGTGTGCCCGTTAGAGCCATCCATCTGCCTCCTCTTCGCAAGTATGTATTGCCTCCACCCGTTGACGGCGCCTATGCCACCGGGCTTTATAAGCGTCATTATAAGCAGCCCGCTTCCGAAAAATAAATCTTCACTTTTGACAGGGGACGTGCAGTTTATTGGTTTAGCAAGTAAAGTGTGTATGAATAAGAAGAAATGAATATTGTTCCGTTATCCTGCGCTGCCGTAGTATAGTAATAAGAAATTGACATCAGAGAATGGGGAGTCTAATGAATGCGGGGATGGAAGCGATTCAGTTGGAGAACCAATTCCTTGTTCGCCAAGTTAATGATCAGTTTTCTCGTTGTCATTGCTGTGCTGGCCGTTTTCAATTTCGCATCGTTTCTTTTCTTGAAATCGAAAATCCACCAGGAGATTGTCAAGTACAACGAGTCCAATCTGAAGCATACGGTTGAACAATATGAGAATCATTTTAGGCTTGCTAGGGAATCGATTATCTCTTTGAATCAGGACGAGATGCTGATCGCAAATTTGAATCTGCTGCGGAATGTCAAAGCGTCCAACGGATACGATCGCATGAACAACGTTTTGTCCGTGCTCAAGGTGCTGATCGCCAACCCGTTTCTTTCTTTTGAGAACATCATGCTGAATTTCAAGAACGATGCTTATGTGCTCGAGAAGGAAGGGACTAGCAAATCTGGGGAAATGTTCGCCAAATATTATGCCAGCAGCGATTATTCACCGGAGTTTTGGCTGCGTCAGTTCGACGAACCGTATACGTTCCGGCTGCTCCCAGCGTCTGAATTTACGGAAGTATCGGCGAATATTCGGAAAAACAAGGGGTATCTGCTTCCGGCCGTCATCAAACTGATGCCGTATAAAGATGTGTATTTCATCATCATGCTTAATTCCAGCAAAATGTTCAGTGCCTATCATTACTCCGAGGATTCGGACTTCTACATCTTTAATGAAACGGGCAGCCTGATTTTCAGCTCAACCACCGACATGAACAAGCAGCCTAAGCATGCCTTCAATGGGGAAAGCGGGCGGTTTACCGAAAACAACCAGTATTATTTCTACCAAAAAGGCAGCCAGACCGGCTTGACCTATGTAAGCGTCGTTCCGATTACAAGCATCTCCAATCAGTTAATGCAGCTGAATATTTTGTTCATTTCCCTGCTCCTTGTCGTTATCGTACTGAGCATTATGACGTCGATCGGACTGACCATGCGTTTGGATCGGCCGATCAAAAAAATCATCGAAGCGGTGCAGCAGCGCCATTCGGTCATGCCAGCGAGCAGCCATGTGCGCGAATTCGATATGATCAGCGAGAAAATGAGCAGCATTCTCCGTACGAACGACCAGATGACGGAGGATTTGGACAAGAAGAAAGACCTGCTGCGCTATTACGCCTATACGAATAAGCTGCGAAATATCCACATGAGCTTGGCCGAGCTGCGGGAGCTGGTCGTGGCCGACACTCCTTTCGTGCTGGTGCTGTACCAATTGACCATGAAAGAAAAATTCGCCGAGCTGGATTCCGAGCTCGATAAAGCGGTCTATTTTATCCGGGAGTATATCAATATCTTTTTGTCCCAAGCTTATAGCGATACGATTACGTTCCAAATGGACAAAGATACCGTGCTTTCTCTCCTTTTCAGTCCGGATGACGCAGTGGGGTTGGAAGAAGTTCTGGAGCAACTGCTTCAGGTGCTTGACGTGGATCGGGATCTATTTTTCCTGACAGTGGCCGTTAGTCCGGTTTATCCGAATTCCGGCCATTTGATTGCAGCCTACGAATACGCGTCCTCCATGTTAATTCAGCGGAAGCTGGATGATGAGACGCAATTCATCCGTACGTATCGCTCAACCAAAGGCCCTGTCCACTTAACCGTGCTGGAGGAGGAGGAGTTCCACACCCGGTTTATGTCCGGCAGCGAACAGGCGGTGTTGGACTGGGTCAGCCGCCAACTGCATACCCTCCATAAGCGCGAAGCGTCTGTAGAGGAGTTCAAGCGGTTCGCCAAAGAAATCGCCAATCTCCTTAACAAATCGCTGATGAAGCTGAATCTGCACCGGGAACAGGGCGAGCTGCCTTTGTCCGCGTTGGAGAGGCTGAATACATTCTACAGCGTCGACCAGTACATTCAATGGTTCAAGCAGCAATTGTCCCCCGCTATGGAGCAGGTGAATCGTAAGCAATCGGATCATGATCCAATGACTCATTTTATATTGGAATATTTGGATCAGCATCTGGATCAGGACATTACGCTCGACATTATGGCCGATAAGTTGAATATTACACCCGGCTACTTATCCACCTATTTTAAGGAAAAAACGGGTCTGAACTTCAGCGATTATTTGAACGGCCTGCGCATCCAGCGTGCGAAAGAACTGCTGCACAACCTGGAGCTGAAAGTTCAGGAAATCTCCATCAAGATCGGCTACCAGAACGTCAATTCATTCATTCGCATGTTCAAACGCTACTCCGGCATTACGCCAGGAGAGTACCGCAAAAAGTATGGTGCACAGAAGTCATAATCATTTGCTAATGAAATGCCAAGGAGGAACCGTTATGTCCCGTTCTCATTATCGGGTTGCCCGTTTAGAGCCTGATTGTCCCGATCCCTGGGATCGCATCCAGGCATTATCTATCGCTCATTACCTATGGCTGGATAATGGCTGCACGCCAGAGGTGAGTGTCAAGCTTTATTACACGTCTGAGCGTCTGTATCTGCAGTATACGGTTTACGAAGATGACCCCAAGATTCAGTATCATGCAATGAACGATCCGGTCTGCAAAGACAGCTGTGTGGAATTTTTCTTCCAGCCGCTGCCTGAATCCGACCCTCGCTATTTGAACTTCGAGCTGAATGCAGCGGGCACTTTGATGTTAAAAATAGGACACGATCGACATGACCGGACGGCGCTGCCGAATGCAACGCCGGGCCTCTTTGACATCCACGCGGCCACTGGATGCTTCGATCCGACTTCTGCCTCTTCTTACTGGCAGTTGGCGTTTTCCATCCCGTTCGGTTGGCTGCAGACGATTTTTCCAGACTTTAGAATTGAATCCGGCCGCAAGTTTCGGGGCAACTTCTATAAATGCGGCGATACGACGCCCACTCCCCACTATGGAAGTTGGCATCGCGTGACCTCGCCTGTACCGGATTTTCACCGGAGCTGCGATTTCGGCGATTTGGAGCTTGGTTAGATCAGCTAGCATGCGGCTCGAAGCCGGCAACGAGAAAACGAAAACCGTCAAGGAGCGATCCCTTGACGGTTTTTTCACAGGCATTGATTATTTATTCCCACGGATATTTCATCGTAAAATGGCTCGCGAGCTTCCTACTTTCTTCCCGCCGAATGCGGCGCATTTCCGCACGGGCCGGCGCAGATTCATGCAGTTTGATCTCTTCTTCCGTTTCCGGCACAACCTCCGGCACCTCGACAGGCTTCTTGTTCTCATCCAGCGCAACGAACGTCAGGAAGGAGGTCGCCGCGATTTTTCTCGCTCCTGTTTTCAGATCCTCCGTCATAACCTTCACGAACACTTCCATTGAACTCTTGCCTGTCCACGTTACGAACGACTCCAAACTGACCGAATCAGTCGTATGAATGGGATACAGAAAGTCAACGGAGTCCGTGGAAGCGGTCACGACCGAGCGCCGGCAGTGCTTGTGCGCCGCGATCGACGCAATGTCATCGATATAAGACATCAATTTGCCGCCGAACAGCGTGTTGTGATTGTTCACATCCGTCGGAAAAACACGCGATGTTTTAAAGCATCTGGACTCGCGTGATAATCGTTTCTCCATATCTAAGCCCCCGATCTTATTTCAGATAAAAATATGGAATAGCATACCACATTTTAGGTCAAATGGGGTAATGCCGACAAGTCGAATCGGCGAGTTGTCCGTTCAAACCAGCGACTAAGCGCGCTTCCGAAACCAGGACAGCCAGCTTCTACCTTCTCGCTTATCGCCTAGATGCGCCACCTGCTCCGCAGAAAACAGCGATTGCAGCAGCGGTGATAATCGCAAATGCAGCAGCTTGCGCACCTCAGGCACATCCTGCACACAGTCACCCCGCCAAACAGCTCGACTGATCAGTTCGCGTGAAATTTGCGGCAATACGCTCACGGATGCCCAAGGGAGCGAGGCCAGCCAATCTTTTGCCCCTTGCCCCGTGACTTCGCCGTTTACCACAACATGCACTTGTTTCCCTTGCTTGGCATAGGCTTCGAATTGCGTCAACAACGTTCGCGAACTTGGCCGGTTGCACTTGCTCGGGGAGGCGTCTACCACAACAACCAGATGATCCGCGCTGTGGCACAGTTCCTGAACAGATGGATGCTGCCAAGACGTCGAAACGTCCCAGATGACGACTGGCTTTTTGATCATGTGGAGCAGTTTGTAGCTATCTGCCGCTTGCCAGTCGCCCTCCCCGCCATCGGGATGGCTTGGCACCCATGTCGTTTGCCCTTGCACCCACGGCGTATGTGCGGCTGTATTTGAGCTTTTCACCAGTCTGGCTGGAAATGCATACGGCTTCGGCGCTCGCTCATCCCCATACAACAGCATGTACAAATCGGACTCAAGCGTCGGCTGCTCCACATAGGCATTTCGCATGCCCAACGCATGGCAAAGACGAGCAAGCGAGATCGCGGTAAACGTCGAGCCGCTGCCTGCAAATAACCCACCAACGACGATCAGTTGATCAGATTGATTTTTGGTTTCTGTATAAAGAATTCGTGTAAACGAAGTCGTGTCCGGGAGCAGATGGCGAAGTCTTAGCTTCACTTCCATCGCAGATTGACAGCGAAGCTCAGGACGTTCCTGAAGCAAATCGTCAATCAAAGAGATGAGGGATTCAGGGAGGTCCGCTTGCAGCTGCCGAATTGATGTTTTGGTAAGCGCCGGATAGCAGCCGCCGGATAGCAAGTAATACATCATAGCGCCTAATGTATAAAGGTCTGTACGTACATCCGTTTGTTGGTTCATATACTGCTCCGGTGCCGCAAAACCAAGCGTGCCCATCTGGATCGTATCGGAAGATTGACCAGGTTTATATTGTCTCGCCACGCCGAAGTCAATGAGACGAACTTGGCCATGCGTGCCCAGCATCACATTGGAAGGTTTGAGATCGCGGTAAATAATGCCTTGAGGCTGGAACGTATGCAGATAGTGAAAAATGTCACAAAGTTGCAGCGCTATCTGCACAACCTGATTGAACGGGAGGCGCTGCCCCGCTTCATCAAATACGTGTTGAAGCGTCTGCCCCTGGATATAATCCATGACCAGACAGCCGTTGCCTTCTTCCGAGATAAAAAAGTCGACAAGCTGTGGGAGCTGGGCATGCTGCAGCTGCACCAGCATTGCGGCCTCTTCCATGAAAGCAGGCCCGTCCCGCTCAGACAGCGGCACTTCCTTCACCGCCCACATCTTTCCTTTCAGCTTCGTATCCTCCGCTAAAAACACCCGGCTCATTCCGCCTTGCCCCAGTAAGGAAATCAGACGGTAGCGCCCGCCAAGCACCTCGCCGAAACGCGGGTGACTTTCATTTGGCTTCGTCAAATGAACAAAACCTCCTTGCTGTATCAAGTTAAGTATCCCTTAAGCTTGATTATACGAGGAGGTTTTCTTTCTGTACATCATTTATTTCCAAAACTTATAACTTTTGCAAATATAGCGTCAGTTCTTCCCGATTGTGAAACAGCTGCTTCGCTTTGAGCAGGAACAACGAAGGCTCTAAAATGCGCAAAATATCCCGCACCGTCTGGAACGGCTTCTTGTGCATAAGTTTCACAGTAATAATCGCCGTGCCGCCGCTTTGCAGCGCATATAGCAGATCGGCCACCAAGCGCCCCATTTGGCGCGGGTCCCAACTCATGTCGCAGACAAGCAGATCGAACTCATCAGTGCGAAGCTTCACGTCGCCGGCATTTTTCTTCAAAATAGTCAGCTTCGGATGGCCTTGCAGCTTCGGACTCATGGCAGCCGGGTCAATCGCCGTTACTTTAAGCCCGCGTTCGAGCAGCAAAGATGTCCAGCCCCCGGGCGCAGCCCCAACGTCAAGCGCGGTTCTGGCGACGCTGAAATCAATGCCGAAGCGCTGCTCCGCTTCCAGCAGCTTGAATTTGGCCCGGGAAATCTGGTCTTCCTCTTTCATAAAACGGATGGCGCCGCCCGACCAGTCGGACAAATTGTCCGCAGGCCTAGATATGCCGATGTAGAGCGTTTTGGCGCCGATGTAAACCGATATGATCTTGTCGGCGTAACGCACGACGGGCTCAGCTCCAAGCTCACCGGCAATCACCTCGTCCAGCGCCGCTTTCATAGCGAAAGGGGCATACGGAAGCTGCGCGCGATCGTCCTTGCGGATCTGCACGGCAATTTTCTCGTGAGCGTGAGCTAGCCCCGCGGCATGAGCTTCGCGAAGCCAAGCCTGAACCTGTGTCAGATCCTCGACAGAGCTCGTATGCTCCCAGGACTGATGAACCGGCTGCAGATGCCTTAGAAAAATCGGCTCCTGATCAAGCAGCGTAGCAAGCGCATCTTCCGTTTCGGGCGGGACTTGGAAACAGAACACCTCTGTCGGCACGATCAGCGAAAATTTGGCCGCAGGAAACAATTTGCGAATCTCATCCTGCGCGTACTGCGCGAACCCGTGATTCGAGGTTCCGATAAACGTAGTCAATACAGTCATAAACGCATCCTTTGCAACTTAAAGTACTTTAATCCAGGGCCGATCCTGGAACCATTCGATAGAAACGGACACACCAAAAGCTTTCAGCAAGTTCTCCGGCGTGAGCACGTCTTCCTTCCGACCTGAGGCAATCAGCTCGCCTTGCTCAATAATGGCAACATGGGTGAATAAGGGCATAATTTCTTCGATATGATGGGTCACGTAGACGACCGTAATCTGCTGCTGGCTGAGCTCGTTCACATCGGTCAGGAACTTTTCTCTTTCGTACAAGTCCAGCCCTGCCGCAGGCTCGTCCAAAATCAGGATAGACGGCGTCATCATGAGCGAGCGCGCCAGCATCACTTTTTTACGCTCCCCTTGCGAAAGACTGCCCAGCGGCTGATCCGCCAAATGCGGGATACGCACGTGCTTGAGCATATCGAGCGCCTTATCCTTCACCTCTTGCGGAATATCCTGATAAAACCGCAAAAAGGCATATTCCCCCGTCGCCACCACTTCCTGCACAGGGTCGCTCAGGTTGAGCTTTTCGAACAGGGATTGGGAAATATAACCGATTTTTTTGCGGACTTCCCTCACATCGCATTGACCGAAGCGGTTGCCAAGCACCGTGACGCTTCCACGGCTCGGAAACTCGTAGCCGTTCATCAACTCGAGCAGCGTCGTTTTGCCCGAACCGTTGCGGCCGAGTATTACCCAGTGTTGACCGGATTCGATTTGTAAATTCACATCATTTAAAATATGTCGTTCACCACGAATATAATGAATGCCGGATAGTTGAATCATGGGTGCTTCCTTTCGAGTATCAGTTAGTCTTATAGCGGCCATGCGCAATTTCCAGCAGCAGCTCGTCGGGCATTTTGTGCGGGAAAATCGCCATACCTTCAGGCTTCGCCTCGTTCAGCAGGCGGAACATTTCCTTGCAGGCCCACGGACTGGACGTATGGATATAGACCGTTTGCGGAAATTTGCGCGTCTGCACGAGCCATTCCGCCACATCCATCCCGGTCTGCTTCGTCATCCAGCCCAAATCGTGATCGAGCGATAAAATATCGACCTCGCAGTCCTCCAGCAAAGCAATGCATTCAACCGCATCGCGCGCCAAAACAAAGCCCGAGGGGCAAGGCCGCGAATCATCCAGATAGACATGGATCATGGTCCGATTCTCCTTTCCGCAAGTTGGTGAACGAGCCTGATTTCCGCTTGATGCGTTCCGTCCGGATCGGGCTCCGTCTCCAGCACAATCGGAATATCGCGAACATAAGGCGAAGCCAGCAGTTCTTTAAAGTAAGACAGACCAATCTGACCTTGGCCGATTTTGGCATGACGATCCCGGCGCGAGCCCAGAGGATGCACCGAATCGTTCAAATGAATGGCTCCCAGATGCGGCCAATATTCCAGCTGCGCTCCCTTCGCCTCAAGCTCCGCCCAATCGGTCCCCGCCCACAATCGCGAAGCGAACGCATGGCACGTATCGAGGCAGAAGCCGATCATCTCCGGATGCTGGCAGTTGCGGCGAACCATCACCATTTCTTCCATCGTGAGCCCAAGCTGTGCGCCTTCGCCCGCCTGATTCTCCAGGAGGATCAGCGAAGAGCCGCTGTAATCTCGCGTCACGCTATTTAAACATTGTATTATATTTTTATACCCTTGTAACGGGTCTTTTCCGTGATATTTGCCAAAATGCACCACAAGGCCGTTGGAACCGCAGCCTGAAGCAATATCGAGAGCATTCAGCAGCAGCGCTGCCATCGCCTCCCGTTCCTGCTCATCGACGGCTGGATTCAGCCCGTAAGGGGCATGACCGATGGAAACCAACCCATGCTCGCGGGCATACGCTGCGCAGGCTTCCGTTTCTTTGGGAGAAACAGCTTTTAACGCTAGACTGCGCGGATTCATGGGAAAATATTGAAAGGCATTGGCCCCCTCGGCAAGCGCGGATTTAGCCGCATTGAGATAGCTGCCTTTCGTTCGGACGTGCGCTCCGATGTACATACGCCCCGCCTCCTCTCACGACTGGCAGTTCGCACAGTAGAAGCATTTGCGGCTGGAAAGCTCCGTGAACACGATCGGCTGGCTGCAGCGAACGCAGGGCTCGCCTTCTCTGTCATAGACGCGGCATTTCGGGTCAAATCCGCCCGTCAATCCGTCACCGACGAACAGCGGATTCGCCATATAACCGCCATATTGAATGGCTTCACGCAGCACCGAACCCATCGCTTCAAACAGACGAAGCTGTTCCTCATCCGAAAGCGAAGGCAGCGTTCGCGTTGGCAGCAGACCAGCGACAAAGCAGATTTCATCCGAATAACAATTCCCGATGCCCGACAAGAAACTTTGCTCCGTCAGCGCAACCTTCAGGTTCGATCGCTTGCTCCGCAGCACTTGCTGAAACTGGGCAAAGTCAAGTGTGAACGGCTCGGGGCCAAGCTTTTGCAGATCATCTTCGACTTCCGCCTGCGAATGCAGATGCAAATAACCCAGCCGCAGCCCGATAAAATACAAATGCTCCCCATTAAAGTGGAGCGTAACTTGAAACGTCCGATCCGGCTTCTCCGCATCCGTGCCGTAGAACATCCAACCGCCTAGCATCAGATGCAGCACCAGGATCTGCTCCGAGCTGAGGTGAAACAGCAAATGCTTCGCCCTCCGCTCCAGGCGCAGGACGCGCGTCCCCGTCACGGCGCGAATAAACGCCTCAGGCTCCACATTCAGCGTCTTCGGTCTCGTCACCTCTGCGCCAGTGATGGTCTTTCCCTGGATACACCTAGACAACTGCTGACGATACGTTTCCATTTCAGGTAGTTCAGGCATGTCAATCGATCGCTCCTGCCGTTTTTTCTACCTTGTATGTCCATTTCGCCCGGGAAGTAAACGCTAGATCAAGCCTTCACTTGCGTAAATCGGCTTAGGCGTCCGCTTCTTGCGAAGCGAATGAGTTGCGGGAGCTTCTTGCCCATACCGCGCCGCTGGCTTCGCCGACTTGGCAGGGGACGGACGCTTCATTTTCTCATTCAAGCGGTCAATACGCTTCTCCCACGCTCTCTCGCGGTCCTCCTCTTTGCGGTCCTGCCTGCGCAGCAGTTGACGGCGTCTCAGCCTGCTCCAGGCAGCTTCCGCATACTCCAGCGCAATCCCGATCTGCTTCTCGCGGTGCTCATAGTGCATAGCCAGCTCCACATACGCTTCCAGTTCTTCAGTCATACTGCCCTGCTGCAGCCGAATGGCGTGGTTCCACAACGCGACTGCGCGGGTATAGTCCCCGTGTTTCTTGAACGTCTGCGCGAGCTGCAGCAGCGTCGACATGTCACCTTCCGCCCAGCGCTCGTCCGTCCCCCTATGAAGCAATCTCTCGTGCAGCGAGTCAAAATAGTACGCCGCCCGTTCCCCTCGCTCCATCTTCTCGAGCCAGGAGCCTGTCCGGTAATGCTCCTCGAGATCCAGCCCCGCGCCTACCGCAGCACTATCCGACTCCGCTCCTTGCAGTAGTTTGCCAAAATGAATCGCCAAAGCGGCGAGCGTCACCAAATCATGCTCGTTGTGCACGAACACGCCCGACAGCACCCTCGGATCTTTCTCCGCCAAATATTGAAAATACAGCGTCGGCGCCAGCGATCCGGGCACGTCGTCTACACGGTCGAAGCCAAGGCGGCTCTCCTCTACCTTGCTCAGCCGGCAGGACGGCAGCGAATTGCGCCACAGGCTTCGCGAAGCATATAACAGATCCAGCTGCAGCAGCTGGTCATCGTTCAATTGCAACCGGTTCAGGACGTACCGGTTCTTCAAGATCGGCCAGTCAAACGTCCGGCCGTTATAAGAAACCACGTGCGTAAACCGGGGAAGCAGTTCCTGCACGTACACGAGCATCGCGTGTTCTTCCGCCGGGTTGCGGATGAGTAGCTGCTCCACCATGAGCTGCTCGCCGGTATAATAGCCGATGCCGACCATGAACGGCACGTTGCCTGCTCCGACGCCGAGTCCGGTCGTCTCCGTATCGAAGAAGAGCAGCGCTTCGTGCCGGACGACGGCGTCGCGGTCGTGAAAGGCGGACAGCTGTGGCGCCACATCGGCAAGCTCGCGCAGCCGATAATGGCCGTGCACGCTGTCCGTGCCGTACACCCGGCGCCGCATGACGAACGAGCCCGCAGGGCTCGTATGGATATGGGCGTCGAGCGGGGCCCATTCGCCGCCGGCCTCCGGCGCCGGCGGCGGTGCTGGCGGAGCCGCCGAGGTGCCCTTGAGGCGGCCCAGTCTTTCGCGGAGCCCGCTCATCGGGCGGCTCCTTCGAGCTGCGACAGCAGCTCCAGGGCGAGCTGCTTGCCCAGCAGGCCGACCTCTTCGATCGGCCCGACGCAGGCCGGGCAGCCGCTGAGGCAGCCGCAGCTCGTGATCAGGCTGCGCGCCTGGTCCATCAGCTTGCCGTGCACATCGTACAGCCGATCGCTCAGCCCTACGCCGCCCGGATAGCGGTCGTAGAAAAACACGGTCGGCAGCTTGTTATGCACGGCGCGCACTTGCGGCACGACCCGAATGTCCATCGGGTCGCACATCAAATAAAGCGGCGCGAGATGCGCCAGCACGTTCGCGATGCCGAGCAGCGCGTGCTGCACGTCGTTCGCGCTTTTGCCCTCGGTCATGGCTTCGTCGAACGTAAACCAATACGAGCTCGTATGCAGCTCCTCCTCTGGTAGTCGGATGGGCCCGGAGCCGATGTTCTCGTGCGTGCGCAAACGGATTTTCTTAAAAATCGTCGGCTGCGCATTCACTGTGACCTCGCCTAGCTGACGCAGCAAGCCGCCGGTGCGGCCTTCTTTGTTCACATGCAGCACTTTAAGCTGCACAGCCATCGACGCGTCGGTAAAATAATCAACCTCCACCTGGCGAACGTAAGCCTTTTTCTCTTCATAATCCAACTTTTCCACTTGGAATTGAACGCCTTCGTGGATGTAGATCGCTTCTTCATGAATCAGCGTCGGCGCGCTGAATCGGTCGCACTCGCCAATGACGCGCGCGCCGTTCGTCATATCAATAATGACAAAATTCTCCTGCGCCGCCGAGCGCAAGGAAATGTTATGCGCAGGGAACGACTGCTCCATCCAGTACCAGCGTTCGCCGACCTGATGCAGCACCTGCTCTTCCGTCAAATATTCCAGCACATCGGTGAGCGACTCCTCCCCGAACTTCTCATTCGCCTCGAACGGCAGCTCATACGCCGCACACTTCACATGATCCACGAGGATGATCAGGTTATCGGGATGAATGCGCGCCTGCTCCGGCGGGCGCTCGAAGAAATAGCGCGGATTCTGGATCAAATACTGATCCAGCGGATTCGAGCTCGCGACGAGAATCGTCAGCGAGGTCTCCTGCCGCCGTCCGGCACGCCCGGACTGCTGCCAGGTGCTGGCTATCGTGCCGGGATAGCCGTTGAGCACGCACGCTTGCAGCTGGCCGATGTCGATGCCCAGCTCCAGCGCGTTCGTGCTGACGACGCCGCGGATTTCCCCGCTGCGTAAACCCCGTTCAATCTCCCGGCGAAGCTTCGGGAGGTACCCGCCGCGGTAGCCGCGGATCGATTTGCTGCCCAGCTCGTGTGCCACGATCTCCTGGAGATAAGTCAGCAAAATCTCCACGCGCACGCGGCTGCGGGCAAACACAATCGTCTGAATGCCGCTGCGCAGCAGCTTTCCGGCGAGCTTCCGCGTCTCGAGCACGGAGCTTTTGCGAATGCCGAGCTGCTGATTCACGACCGGCGGATTATAGAATACGAAGTGCTTCTCACCGGCGGGAGAACCGTTGTTGTCGACGAGCGATACCCGCTCGCCGATCAAGCGCTCCGCGTGCTCCTTCGGGTTGTCGATCGTCGCCGACGCACAAATAAACTGCGGATTCGAGCCGTAGAATCGGCAAATTCTTTTTAACCGCCGGATGACATTCGCCACGTGGCTGCCAAAAACCCCGCGATACGAATGCACCTCGTCGATCACGATATATTTTAAATTCTCAAACAGCTTTACCCACTTCGTATGATGAGGCAGAATGGCGGAATGCAGCATATCCGGGTTCGTCACCACAATGTGCCCACTATTGCGGATCGCTTGGCGCACCGTCGGCGGCGTGTCGCCGTCATACGTATGCGTCTTGATGTCGACGCCCATGAAATCGACCATTTCTTGCAGCTCCGCCACTTGGTCCTGAGCCAAAGCCTTGGTTGGAAACATATAAAGCGCCCGCGCAGCATCGTTTTCCAAAACCTGTTGCAGCACCGGCAAATTGTAGCACAACGTCTTCCCCGAAGCCGTCGGCGTCACCGTGACTACATGGTTGCCCGCCGCTGCCTGCTGAAAAGACTCCGCTTGGTGCGTATATAACCTTTGAATACCTCTATTTTTAAGCGCAGCGCAAATACCCTCGTGCAATCCAGCCGGAAAATTCGCCAGCTTGGCTCCGCGCGGGGGTATCGTGTGCCAATACGTAACTTGCGCCATGATCTCCGAAGCTTTGCGAAGCTCATCGATCATCTCTGTCATTGAAGAAACTTTACCTGTAAAAGGATTCATCCACTCGAATCTCCTTACGAAAATGTCATTTCTTCTATTTTACAGAATATACGTTCGTACGTCTACATTAAATCGGAAGAATCGTCATAATCGTAGCGCAGGCCATCCATCACTTCACTGGTGATTTGACCATGAATCAATAAAGAGTGGTTCGCGCTTTCTCTCATTTTCGCCAGTACTTCTTGATAGTCGCGGATTCGGGGTTGCTCCCGTTCCACGTTCATCGCGGTTTTCAAAGCTCGTTCGATAATCATGACATCATGGCTGGTGATATCCATCGCTCTCGCACCCTTCCTGGTTTCATGCTCTCACGATGCTTAGTTTTTCCAGTTCACATCGCAGACATACGCCCGCACGCCGGCGGAAACTCGCCAAACTCGTATTTCTTTTTACATTCAGGTAATATTAGGAAGTAATGATTTCAAAGGAGGCTCTCCGTTATGTCCATTTCAAACGAAAACGATATTACCGCTTACCGCCAGCCGGAGCATGAAATTAACCCACAATTTCTCGAACGTTGGTCTCCCCGCTCCTTCACAAATGAAGAGATTCCCGAAGACACGCTGATGAGCCTGATCGAAGCTGCCAGATGGGCGCCATCCGGCAGCAATAATCAGCCATGGCGTTTCATTATCGCCCGGACGCCTGAACAGCGCGCCGCTTTCCATACTTTTATCGCCCCGGCCAACGTTGCCTGGTGTGAGAAGGCACCTGTTCTGCTGCTTCTGATTTCCAACACGATTACACCGCGCGGCACCCTGAATCCTAGCCACGCCTTTGATGCCGGAACCGCTTGGGGCTACTTGGCATTGGAAGCGAACAACCAAGGCTTGGTTACGCACGCGATGGGCGGCTTCGATCCGGATAAAGCCCGCGAGGTGCTGCAAATTCCGGCAGACTACGCGCTTCATGCCGTCATCGCGATCGGTCACCAGGGTCCGAAAGAAGCGCTCACCGAGCAGCTGCAGGAACGTGAAGTGCCTTCCGGCCGCCGACCGGTATCTGAATTAATTATACAGGGGAAGTTTGAGTAACCCCTCTTACGCACAAAAACACCTCGCACCTTCGGCACTGGGCCTTGGGCTCGCGAGGTGTTTCTCTTTTTAGAACGGTGAGTCCACCTTATCCACTTTGGCTTTATACGAAGGATCAAAAAACGCGGTAAAGCTGACATTCACCGAAATTTTTCGCGTCAAATCTTTCGGCAAATTGCCGTAATTCACAGTGTCCACCGTAACCAAGCGCGGAAGATTGTGCAGCTGCGTCAAAGCCGCTGTAACGTCTTGAAACGTGCCCAGCACCGACATCGTCACTTTAATTTCGCGAACATTCGGATACGCTGCTGCCTTTTTCGTACCGTCAGCCGCCTGTGCTGCCGGCGCTTTGTCGCTGACATTATAGGCAATCGAACTCATCGTCACATTCGTTTGACTTTTAATTTGGCTCAAATCCAGCGTCAACTGCTCCACATTATCCCATAAAGGCAGCGCCGCTTGCACTTCCTTCATCGAAGGGCCTGTCGTTTCCTTTTGCTTTTCAGCTACTTTCGCATTCAACAGTTGGACCTGCTTCTCCAAAGCTGTGATGTCGGCTGTCTGCTTGGTCACCTTATCGGTCGAAGGGAGCTGCACGAGAAAGTAAAAAGCGAACAATCCGAGAAAAAGCGTCACCGTTCCTGCCAGGACAGCCGTTTGCGTGTTATTTGATTTCGCCATTGGTTGTTGCCCCTTTCGCGTCCGTTGCGGTTTTCGCCGTTTCTTTGGCCGCCTCTTTCTTGAAAATCACGGAATAATTCACCATATACTGTTTCGTCCCTTGTGTGTTTGCAGTCGTTCCTGCGGCATCTGTCGCACCGCCACCCGCTGTATTAGCCCCTCCTGACGTCTCTGAGATCGATAGCAACTGCACCGACTCACCCAGGTTCAATTTCCGCAAATCAAACAAATAGCGCGCCGAATCTTCCATTCGTGCAAACAGTACCGATAGCATAATCTGCGAATCCGAGGCAAAAGCTAATGTGCTCACATGCGCATCCGCAGGCAGCGGCTTCATCAGCGTATCAACTGTCGCGACGACATCTTTGCGCGATGCTTTGGTTGCCGCAATAAATGCGGCCGGGTCCGAGGCGTTTTCGGGCTTTTTGGTCAACTTGGCTTCCGCTGCCGCACGCTGTGTGTTCAATTGAGCAATCTTCGTCGCATTCGAAGCTATTTCTTTTTTATTGGTCCAATAGGTGGTCCCGCTAAGTACCGTACAAGCCAGCCATGCAATCGCAAAAAGCATAAAAACAAAAGCTTTCACCTTCGTCTCTGTTTGACGATGTGGCAGCAGATTGATGAACGCTTGTCCTTTTTGTAGCATCGCGACCCCAATCGAGGTTCTAAAGGCATTTGCCTGATGAGCTTTCGATTTACTTGTCGTTAGCAGATCGAAGTTAATCGCCTCGACGCTGATTTCCGTAAGTGCTTGCTGCAGTTCATTCACCAGTTGGACGCGGCTTTCGTTCGCCCCTGTCACCAGAATTTGCGAAATACGGCTGTTGCCTTCCTGAATGCTGTACTGGTAAAAGCTCAACATTCTCGAAATTTCGGCGATAATTTCCCCGATCTGATCCGCAGACAGCTTCTCTTCCTGATTGTCCGCGTATTCCATCAGCGTAATCGTACGCATGAAAATCGGATTGCCTTTTTGCAGCATATACACTTCCAGCGAGCCCGGCTCCAAAGAAATCAGCATCGTTTCTTCGAACGAAGCCTCCTGCATCGATGCGATCGCCCTTGTGAGCGCCGTCGCCGAGATTTCAGCCGCTTTGACATGCACACCCGCCGCCTCAAAAAGACTCACATAACTCGCAATCAACTTCTTCGGCGCCGCAAATACGAGCACTTGCGTACTTTCCTGATCCTGCCCCACCTTCACGAAATCATAGATCGGATCCTCGAAAGGCAAATGCAGCGCGGTCTCCACCTCAAGATCCACCAATTGTCGCAGCTCTGTCGCTTTGATGCTCGGGATTTTCATTTTGCGGATAATGATCTGAGAGGTCGGGATCGCAATCGTCGCCGCCCATCCCCTCAACTTCTCAGCTTTCACCCAATCCTTCACTTGGAGACCCAGCACGTCGGCATTCATGATATGATCTTCAATAATGATTCCGGGGGCAATCGGCATAAAGCCGCTTTTTCCGATCTCCCACTGCTTTTTCTTTTTGACGGAGACGTATCGAACGCCCGTAGGATCAATGGTAATCCCGATTCGTTTTTTTCCAAAGCCGAGCATCATGATCACATCCCGCTATCCAAGTAAATTCAGGTATACCTGTATCAGATCCGATCCATAGCCATAGGCAATCAGTACCCCCACCGCCAAATAAGGCCCGAATGGAATCGGTTGTTTTCGTTTGATCATGCCGCTGAGCAGCAGAACGCCTCCTAGCAGACTCCCCAGCAAGCATGCCAGGACAAAAGCAATCAGAATATGTGACCACCCCAGCACGATTCCGCAGACAAATAGCAGCTTCGCATCGCCCATCCCCATGCCGCCGCGCGTCACGAGTGCGATGAGCACAATGATGCCGCAGCCGAGCACCGCTCCTAACGCATAACTCCACCACACTTGGTTACCAGGCACGAAGAAGCGCAGAAGGATCACGATTGGCAAAAAGAAGAGCAGCACTTGATTCGGAATTCGCATAAATTTTAAATCAGAGATAGTAATGATTACTAATAGACTGACGAGTGTAAGGCCTACGATCGTTTCTGAGCTTATGCTGTATGTTGCATACACCCATAGGAATAAAAGACCTGTCACCAGCTCCCCAATCGGGTAGAGAATGGAGACTTTGGACTGACAATGCCGACACTTTCCCCGGCTAAAAAGGTAAGAAAACACGGGGACGAGGTCCTTTGTTTTCAGTTGCGTTCCGCACGACGGGCATGCCGATGGCGGTTTGACGATGGATTGTTTGGCTGGCACGCGAAGCGCCACGACGTTGTAGAATGAACCGAGGACAAGGCCAAGGATGAAAACATAACAAGCGATGAGTGCATTCATGGTTTGGGGCCGCTTTCTGAGATTTTAAAAAAGGAATCGGAATGGACCGATTCCTTTTTGATGTAAGATTAATCGCTAGTACCTTTTCCTATTTATGGAGCAGTTACCTCAGTTGGAGCTGAACTGCTAGAACCAGCAACAACTGCAGTTGAAGGTAAAGAAAACGTTTTTGTACCAGCGGTAATTGTAACATTACCTGACAATTTACCATCAGTGTAATTCAATGTTCCCGCTGTGATCGTAGCTTTTGTGCTCGGATACACAATTCCAGTATCGAGGAATTTCTCAGATATTAATGTCGCAACACTTACTGATCCAGTCCCAGTACTTGGAACGTTGACAGTTGACGATCCGGCAGCTATATATAATTGAGCAGCATTATATATCTGATTGAACGCCGCTACATCCGCATCCTTCTTCGACTTATCAATTACCCCCAAAATATAAGGCACCGCAATCGCCGCAATAACCGCCAAGATCACGATAACCGCCAAGAGCTCAATCAACGTAAAGCCTTTCTCTTCCTTTTTCAAACGATTCATCATTTTTACCAGCATAATTCCATCCTCCTATGTAATCTTAACCTAAATTGCCATACATACTAAACATTGGCAGCATAATCGCTGCGACAATACCGCCAACCAGCCCCGAGAGGACTACGAGCAATAACGGCTCTAAGAGCGATTTCAACCGATCCACCGTATTCTCGACGTCCATTTCGTAGAAGTCGGCGATTTTTTCCAACATTTGATCCAATGCTCCCGTTTCCTCGCCAATTGCAATCATCTGAGTAACAAGAGGCGGAAATACCCAAGCGTGCTTCAACGGCTCGGATAACGGATTCCCCTGCCGAAGCGAATCGGCCGATTTGCGAATAAAGCTGCCGATGACTTTGTTGTTAACGACCTCTTCCACGATCGCGAGCGACTGCAGGACAGGCACTGCGCTTGAGTAGAGCGAGGACAACGTGCGTGTCATCAGCGCGACAGAGCCTTTCAGCTTCAGCTTGCCGAAAATCGGGATTTTCAGCTTCATGTAATCAATCGCGTAGGCGCCTTTCTCGTTCCTTTTGGCAACTTGATACACAAGAACGACGGCTGCGACTACGATCAACCAAGTCACCCATTGGTGCTGAATGCTGTTGCTGACGCCCAGAACAAATCGCGTAATCCACGGCAGCTCCGCGTGAAGCGATTCAAAGGTGCTGACGAACTGCGGTACGACGGATTTTAACAAATACACAACCGCCACAATGGAAAGTCCGCCAACCGTCGCCGGGTACGTCATCGCTGACTTGATCTTCTCTTTGGTCACATGCTCTTTCTCAAAAAACTTGGCAAGCCGCTCCAGCGTCCCTTCCAAATCCCCCGTTTCTTCACCTGCGCGCACCATGTTAATAAACATAGGCGGGAAAATACGCCGGTGTTCCGCGATCGATTGCGAAAAGGATACCCCCTTCGAGATGCTCGAAGCGACATCCGTCAGGGCAACTCTCAGCGCCTTACTTTCGGTCTGCGCCGCCAAAATCCTCGTCGCCTCCACGATATTCACGCCCGCGCGGATTAACGTGGCGAATTGCCGGCAGTAGACGATGAAATGAATCGTTTTGACAGGATTGCCGATGTAAATGTCCTTTTTTAACGCACGGAACTGCTCTTCCTTCACGGAAAGAACGACGTACCCTTTCTTGCGCAGCTCCTGCACAGCCGTTGGCTTGTCTGCAGCGGATATTTTTCCTCTTAACTGCTTACCGCCGCTTCCTCTGACCTCATAGATAAAATCCGACATTACAACGCACCGCCCTCAGCCAAATAGGCTCTTGCCGCAATCGGATCGATGAGTCCTTGCTGCATCTGCTCCTTTATGGCCATTTCAAGGGTGTGCATCCCTTGGCTGCGGCCTGTTTGCATGATGCTTTTAATCTGATGAATCTTCTCCGAACGGATCAAATTGCCGATCGCCGGCGTATTAATCATGATCTCCGTTGCGCAAGTTCGCCCTTGACCGCCCGGTTTCGGGAACAGCCGCTGCGAGATGACTGCCACAAGAACGGCGGCAAGCTGCACGCGAATCTGCCCTTGTTGGTGAGCCGGAAATGCATCGATAATCCGATCAATCGTTTGCGGCGCATCCGTCGTGTGTAATGTCGCAAAAACCAAGTGACCCGTCTCCGCCGCCGTAACCGCCGCTGAAATCGTCTCCAGATCGCGCATCTCGCCGACGAGAATGACATCCGGATCTTGGCGCAGCGCCGCCCTGAGGCCGTTCGAGAACGAACGCGTATCGCTGCCCACTTCCCGCTGGTCAATAATTGACGACGCATGCGCGTGAAGAAACTCGATCGGATCTTCCAACGTCACGATATGCTTTTTTTCCTTACGATTAATGTAGTCAATCATAGCTGCCAAGGTCGAAGACTTCCCGCTTCCCGTCGGTCCTGTGACCAGCACCAAACCTTGCGGCTTGAGCGCGAGTGTGGAGATAACATGCGGAAGTTGAAGCTGTTCCAGCGATGGAATCGTTCTAGGAATCGTCCGAATCGCCACACTTACACGCCCTCGCTGACGATACGCATTGATCCGATATCTCGAACAGCCTTCCAGCTCATAGGAAAAATCCAGTTCTCCCGCCTGCTGAAAACGCTCGATCTGCTCACCGCTAAGCAAAGCTTCCGCCATTCCTCGCGTCTCTTCGGGTTGAAGCGGTTCCGCCCCGATCGGCTGCAAGGTGCCGTGAACGCGCTGCACCGGAGGAGAACCAACTGACAAATGCAAATCCGATGCTTTCGACTCGTGCGCATGCTTCAATAAACTGATCATCCGATCTAATGAATCTGACACCTTATCCACCTCCCTTCACGTTAATAAGCAACGGTTTCCCGGATAACTTCCTGCAATGTGGTGTAGCCTTGGTTCACCTTCTGAATGCCGTCGTCCATCAATTGGATGAGACCGTTCGCCTGCGCTGCTGCCCGCATTTCTTGCACGGACGCTTTATTGCTGATCAATTTGCGAAGCTCTTCATTGACCACCAAAATCTCATGGATCGCAAAACGCCCTCGATAGCCCGTCCGGTTACAGTTGCCACAGCCCGTTCCTTTGTGAAGCCTGTCGACATGAATCCCTTTATTGCGCATAAAAAACTGCTCCTGCTCCGTAGGCGTATACGCGACCTTGCATTCCGGGCAAATCCGCCGCACCAACCGCTGTGCCACTACACCGATTAGGGAGGAAGCAATTAAGTAAGGCTCGACGCCCATATCGCGAAAACGAGTAATGGTGCTGACCGAATCGTTTGTATGCAAAGTGGATAAAACGAGATGCCCCGTGAGCGATGCCCGGATAGCAATTTCCGCCGTTTCGGAGTCCCGGATTTCCCCGACCATGACGATGTTAGGATCCTGCCGCAAAATCGAGCGCAGCCCCGCCGCAAACGTTAAGCCGATTGTCGGGTTAACATGCACCTGGTTAATCCCCTGCAGCTGATACTCGACCGGGTCTTCAATCGTGATGATGTTGGCATTTTCCTGATTCAGATGATTCAAAGCGGAGTACAACGTTGTCGTTTTCCCGCTTCCTGTCGGTCCCGTAATGAGCAAAATCCCGTAAGGCTGCTCAATCATATCCCGGAACACATGCAAGTTGTGCTCATTCAGGCCCAATTGCTCAATCGGCTTGACGCCTGTCGAAAGATCGAGCAGCCGGAGCACGATTTTCTCCCCGTGAATGGTTGGCAAGGAAGCTACCCGAATATCGACTTGCTTGAAGTCGACCTGCATTTTGATGCGTCCGTCCTGAGGAAGGCGACGCTCCGCGATGTTCAGCTTGGCCATAATTTTCAGCCTCGCTGTTATAAAGCCCTGCATCTGCTTCGGGATGACCCGCTCCGTCCGGAGATGTCCATCAACGCGATACCGTATCATCACATTCGACTCTCCAGGGTCGACGTGGATGTCGGATACTCGAAGTTGAACCGCCTGTTGAATCATTTGATTCACGAGCCGAACAATCGGCGAATCTTCATCGGTAATTTCCGTCTCTTTGATGTCTTCGGTCGTGGGCATATCCGTCATCATCTGGCTCATGGAATCTTGAAGTCCATAGTGACGTGCAATTGCGCGCTGCAGTTCATCACGGCTTGTAATCGCCGGCTCGATCCTATAGCCTGTGCTCATCCGCATTTCTTCAATGGCAAAATAGTCCAGCGGATCCGCCATAGCGACCATCAGCTTGCCGCCCTCTTTATGCAGCGGGATGGCTTGATAGCGTCTGGCCATGCTTTCCGGAATGATTTTGGTAATCTCCGGGTCGATCTGATATTTAAATAAGCTGACATGCGGAATCCCGAGTTGAAACTCCAGTACCTCAATTAACTGCTGTTCGGTAATATACCCTTGTGTAATAAGCAGATCGCCGAGCTTCTGTTTTGTTTTCCGCTGCTCCTGAAGCGCTTCTTGAAGTTGAGCCTCCGCAATAATTCCGCTTTCGACTAACAAATCCCCTAGTCTTTTTCTCACTAGCGCCATACGCGTTCAGCTCCGATAACATAATTAAAAGTAGGTATAAATACCCATATGTTCCATTGGAATTATACTACATAGGATACATTTCGTATATATTTTCTTGAAAACTTTTGAAAGTCCTCCTTTTTTCGCTCTATGACTGTGACAATTTATTTATTCCTTTTCCAAAAATATAAATATTTTTCGATTTTATGTGCATAAACTGTATGCTTTCACGACGAAAAAGTAGTAAAATAGTCTCATATAAATGTATATACAGAAAAGGGAGGAGAGATTATGTTGTCAAGTGCCTTTAGAAAAATCAGTATGGTTCTAATCGCCACGTTACTAGCCTCACTGTTCAGTCTAGCTGGTACCCCGTTAACGCCTCGCGCATTGGCAGCCAGTGGAGACAGCGTTACCGTTGCGCTTAAGGCATCGAATGGGAAGTACGTGTCAGCGGGGCAGGACGGCGACTCAAATTTGAGAGCAAATGCTGACGAGCTCTGGTTCGGAGAATTATTTGATCTTATTGAGCAAGGTGACGGGACTTATGCACTGAAGTCGAGGGCGAACGGAAAGTATGTTAGTGTTGGGAATAACCAGAATTCTTCCCTCCTTGCATCAGAATCAGCCGTATCCTCGAACAAACAAAAATTCAACAAAGTAGAAAATAATGACGGAACGATCTCCTTGGAATCTAAATCTTACGACTTCCTTAGAGTACAGGATAATTCAACACTTCAACCAAGCCGAGATACCAATGATGCATCCGCCAAATTTACACTGACCTATTTCGATCTCACGAAGCCGCTCAAGATTCTCGAGATTAAAGACTTGGATAAACCGTCCAGCGGCGACACAGATACCATCGTATCCGATCTGAAAAACCTGCTCGGCACGAACAATAGTCTCAAGCTTGAGACGATTTCAATCAAAACGTTCGCTGCTCTTCGCGATGAGCTCGACGGAAAATACGATGCCATTTATTTTGGCAAAAGCTTGTTCAATCCGACATCCGAGACTGGCAACAATCATAACACCCGTTACAAAGAGAACGATATTACACAATTGAAAGCGACCGAAATTAAGGACAAATACATAACCAAGGGTTTGCCGGTGATTTATTATAGTGACAGCTCCAAAAAACGTGGTCCGCTGTATCAAGGATATCTCGATAGCAGCAGCACATATCAGCCTAAAACGGGGAACTTATTCTCACTCTTCAATACGTCCAAGTCATTGAGTAATGTCATCTCCGTAAACCAGACACAGATTGATTCACTAAGTGCTTTTTTGGGGCAAACGCACTTACTGACCGCAGCCAATGTCCGGCCGCAGCTTAACCTGACAGGTCAACCGACCGATTACTCAGTCAGCGCGAATCGCAATTCTTCTTACTCGCCAGGCGACACGCTCACCTACACGTTCAACGTGTCCAACGTGCGTAACCTGGAGCAGCGAAATCTGGTAGCCAACCTTTACTTAGGTGTAGACAGTGTTTTGAAATTTCAGGCATCGAATCTGGTTCAATCCAAGGCTGTGACCTCGCTCAAAAACAACACCATCAGCTTCACCTTGCCTAAAGGCTACTCCGGCTTGTATTACTGGCGGCTGGAGCTTGTAGATACGACTAGCACCGGCAAGCTCAAGGATGCGGTATCGGGCGTGTTCCGGTTTAAGGATCAGCCACCAACAATCAATGTGTTACAGGTGCTTCCGAACTCAACAAACAGCAAGAGCTCGCTGAAAGATTCATCCAACATGAATCAAAGCTATCTAAGCACCAACGATTACAAAATTAACATCACGGTAATGGACTTCACTACGTTCAACTCCACAGAATACAGTCAGCTGAACAGTAAGTATGACATGGTCATTTTCGGGTTCAACGACTCGTATAACGGCACGGCCAATATATCGGAGACAGCGGCAGCTGCGGTACAATCGTACATCGGCACCGGACAAGGCGTCATGTTTACGCATGATACCGTGTATCAAGGCAATCAGACTTGGATCAAGTATTTTCAAACTGCAACCGGGCAACTCAGCCCGATGACCAATATGGGTCTCAATGCACCGAATACATCCACTTCGACGGTGAAAGTGAATGAAGGTTTGTTGACCCAGTTCCCTTTTTACATTAGCGAAATGACACCACAAGTCGCGACGACGCATGATCAGTATTTCCGACTTGATCTGAACGATCCGACGATTATTCCGTGGTACAACATCAACGGTTCCGCACGCGACATTCAAGATAGTTGGAACCATTACTACACATATTCCAAAGGCAATGTAACTTACTCCGGTACGGGACACAACTTCGTCGGAACAAGCCGAAACAGCGCTTTCCCGGATTGGGAGCAGCAGCTTTTCATCAACACGATGTATCGCGCGTTTATCGGTTCCAATCATAAGCCGACGCTGGACATCTTGTCACCTGCTCCGTTCGACAGCACGAGCAAAAACTATATTTCGGCGAACAGCCCGATTTCGGTTTCTTTTAAACCGGATGATCTGGATTTGAATGATAAAAAAGTCATTTCTAACGTCAAGTTCACTTATACAAACAGTGTTGGGCAATCCAAAACAGATACCATGCTTGCGGATACAGAAACGAACAAAGGTGAAACCATTACTCGTTCGTTCACCAATCCCCTAGCAACCAGTGGTGGTGACTTAACAATTACCGTTACGACGCGAGATGCATCGGGTGCCATGGAAACGAAATCCGTAGCTGTCAAAGTTATTACTTCGACAACGCTGACACCTGAGCGAACAATTTCGACAGAAAAAATTGAAGTCGGTCAGCCCGTGACGGTCAACTACACGATCAAACCACTTGCCAAGCCGTATAGCGCGGCTACAAATGTTGATGATCTGAAAATTACAGGGTTGCATTTCAAAGAAGTTCTGCCTGCGAATTTGGAAATTACATCGAAGCCTGATTGGCTTACCATTACAGGATCAACAGCCACAGGATTCACATTAGAAGGCAATATTACCAATATTCCCTATCGGATATCTGGCAATCAATTTATTGCCGACAATTCAACATTTAGCGTCGTCGTGAAACCGACCTCCAGCGGGGACTATTCGCTATCGAATGCGAATCTATCGTATATTGACTTCGCAACCAAAGAGAATAACAACGTCCTATTTTCCAATACAGTGTTTACAGCTTTTATTAAAGTGACAAGCTTAACCTTGAACAACATGACCATTGCAAAAGGCGATACGACCAAGTTAATCCCTATCATTGCACCGGCAAATGCAACCTATCGGAAGAACGAAGATTTAACTTGGACGACTAGCGATTCGACAACGGTATCCGTCGATGCCAGCGGTCAAATTACCGGTTTGAAGGCAGGAACCGCCACGATTACCGCGAGAACGACTGATGGCAGCGGATTGGTGGCAACTTCCCTTGTTTCCGTGATTGAGCAAGGCCTGAACATTACTGGTCCTTCTCTGGTAGCCGTTGGCACCACCATTGACCTGACTGCCGCTCTCGTATCTGACAATGTGAATGAAAAAATAACTTCCGTGAGTTGGTCATCATCAGACACATCCATTGCCGGCTTTACAGTGGATAATGCGATTAAAGGCACATTGTACGGCGTACGTAAAGGAACGGTTACCGTTACTGCGAACGTACTGACCGATAAAGGCCGCAGCTATGCTAAAACCTACACAGTCAGCGTATTCATTCCTGTAAGCTCTGTCTCAATTGCCGATCAGCAGATCCGCGTTGGGGAAACCGTTCAAGTGACCCCTTCCTATGCGCCCGCAGACGCAGATTTCCCGCATTTCGCTTGGGAATCGAGCCGGCAAGATATCGCATCCGTTGATATGAACGGAAAGGTAACCGGCAAAGCCGCTGGAGAGACGGATTTGATCGTACGCGCGACGGATGGCTCGAACGCCACTAACACAGCTCATGTGACGGTCATGCAGCCGTCACTCGTCATAGACACGCCGAGTTTTGTGTCCGTTGGCGGCAAAATTACGCTGAAAGCCATTCTGACCACGGTCAATGAATCCGTAGACAGTATCGACTGGACTCCTGACAACCGTGATAAAGCATACTGGGCGGAAGATGGCAGCATGCAGCGCATTGTGACCGGTCTCGCACCCGGAACCGTAAATGGTACAGTGACGGTTAAGACGACCGCAGGCAACGAGTACACAGCCAATTTCAGCTTTTTGGTCAGATTTGTGCCGATTGATTCTATCACGCTGAATGACAAGTCGATTCGCGTGGGCGAGACCTATACATTGTCACCTACCATTTTGCCCGACAGCGCCAGCAACAAAAGTCTCGCTTGGCAATCGCATAATGAAGCTATTGTCACCGTTAATGCTGATGGTGTCATCACTGGTAAATCTTCTGGAACGGCCACTATTTTCGGAACTGCAACGGACGGAAGTGGCAAATCAGCTTCATCGACCATTACCGTTTATCAGATTTATTTAGGACTTCCTGATAAAATTGACTTGACCAAAGGTGAAAGTAAAAATCTTCTCGATCGGTTAACGGTTACGCCTGAGAGCAGAGAAGATGAAGTACTCCCTTACTTAACTTGGCAAAGCTCTAATCCAGGCATTCTCAATCCGAATGATATCTCGAACGGTATTGCCACAGGCAATGAAATCGGCTCTACGACGGTCACCGTCAAAGACTCCAGATATCCTGAAACTTCCGCTAGCATTACAGTTACCGTCAAGTCCAAAGGCAAGAATTTGTATTAAAATTTCAGTCTTTTATATAACAAAAAAGATCAGAGCGAGGCTCTGATCCTTTTTGTGTTATGTGTTTACTTCACCATAATGCGTTTGCCGCGAGTTAACTGCGCTTTGGTGATCCGTGGCAGCGCTGACGCTTGATGGTTGATAATCTCGCTATTGTAAGAAATAATAAATCTGGATCTGCTTCCGTCAGACTCCCACTCTCCATCAATCATTTCGTCCCGTACCTCCGCGGTTCCTCTTATGGCATTAATCGTCATATTCTTCTTAGAGAAGAATCCGCCGCGAATCCAAAAGATTGAACCTACCCCATATAAGTCAGCGACGTCATCGGTATAGAAAAACGCATCCAGCACTTGAATATCGCCGCTGCTATTCGATGATTCCTGAAATCCAGCTTGAACGGGCTTAAAGGTCCCATCAGGATTCGTGTTAATGCGCGTGATCAGGATTTTCCCTTTACTCATGAGCACAAGCTCTCGCGGGTCTTCATCGCTATCCTCGATGCCATCTCCGTCTTTGTCTCGCCTAAGCCCCTGAATCGAAGCATCCTCAATCGTCGTCTCGCCCATCGTGAATATAGTAGCATCCATCTTGACAAACCCTCGAATATTCACGTTGCCGGTGACAAGCAAGTTCGCCCGTACTTCAATTGGCGTATCGGACGTGTTGACAATATTCAGATCACCGTCAACAATAAACCAGTTCGTTGCAAAATATCCCCGCTTATCCGGATCAAGTATTTCGTCGTGAACATCTTTGCCAGCTCCGCTAAACGTGAGTTTTGTAAAATCCGTACTCGAAAGCGTAAAATCGCCGCGAAACAAAATCGAGCCCGTCTCCGCTTTCCCTAATTGGTTTAAACCGTTCACATATTGCTTAAATGCCTGCATATTGGTTTCATAGTCCGTCATCGCATCCAAATCTTCTGGCGACGGCTTAACAGGACTTGTCTGAACCATCATCCCGGAAGCCACGAGATATTCGACAAGCTGCGACTTAGCCTTAGACTTATCCTTATCCTTGAGAATTTCATCAATCGTTCGCCATTCATCCGACCCGCCATGGACGGCTTCCGTTAATTTATCAACGAAAGACTCATCCATCTTAACACCGATGAAATCCTTGCTGCTCTTGATTTGCGCCTCGCTGGTGTCACCCAGAATTTCCTTTACGTTCTTCGCATCATCATCATCGTCTACACCCTGAACATGCTGGCTATAGCTGTTGCAGGTAGGCTGAGCATCACAGTACTGAATGTTTTTTAGCGATTGCACATAGGCAATGCCCTTTAAAAGTGGAAAATACTTGGTGTAACTTTTTTTGGGATCATCATCATCGAGGCTATTATTATAGAAATATTCCGCCTCATTTTTAATCAACAACTGCTTACCCGCGTATAAATTCCCGCCATTGCCTCCGGTAAAATAAGGAGCTCCATTGATAATGAGATTCCCATCTTCGGACCCCGCCGCATATTTCAGCACATCCGGATAATAATTGATTTCAATAACCTGCTGCAAATCCCGTTCTACACCTTGGATAGTTGCATGGGCCGTAATGGTAATCTTTGGCGGTGGATGATCCGTGTCAAGAACTGCCGTCGTGCGCACCTCGGATTGATCCTTACCGTATTGATCCTTACCGTATTGCGCATCATATTCCGAGCCGACTTCATCGGAGCCGTTAATTTGTCCCATCAACACTTTCAACTCATCGGACAGTTGATCCATATTAATCGTTGGCATCCCGTCCAGCAGCCCCTGCACTCTCGCTACCGCCTCATTCAACGCTTTCTCTGCCAGATGCACGCTCTGAACATCCTTCTGCTTCGTTTCCGTTCGGATAGCCCCTCCGAGAGAAGCACTCACAACCGCCATGCCAATCATCGTAAATACAACGATAATGAATAATACTAGCAGTAAGGCCGCGCCCCGCTCCTCTTTCCACCACACCCGCATTCGGCAGCGTCTCCTCTCTAAAATCCGAATCTGCTTTTCAAGTTCAATGCATGAAGAACACCTTTATTGTCCGACTGCTGCAAATGCAGATCAACAACGATTAAGCCGCTGTTGCAATTTACAATGCCGTTACATTCAAGTTGAATCCGCGATCCGTTCAAATCCGATTTGATCTCCACAACCTGTTTCTCTGGATCAGGATGAGCTAAGGTCGAATTAACCATGATGACTTGGGTTTTACCTTCTGCCGAGCTTTCAATGTAGATTTCACTATTCGAAGTGTCTCTCACATCGATTAAGTCATTTCGTATTAGTTTAATGCCGTTCACGTTAGGAATCAATGTAATCGTCGTTGGCCCGACCGTGTACATCTCTGTCATGATCGCCGACATCACAGTGTCCGCCTCATCTCTAAGCGAATTTTCGACCGTAATCTTGTTATACGCCGTAAACCCGTAGGAAATCACGGCGTAGATCGTCCCCATAACCATCGACAGAACCGTGAGCACGGCAATTAACTCTACCAACGATAGCCCCTTTTCTTCCTTCCACAGCTTAACGAATGGATTCATGGACGATATACCCCTCTACATTTGCTTGATACCGTCTGCTCTTCGTTGTATCCGAAATGTCCCTTACCGCAACGGAAATCGGCAAAAGGTATTTGAACTTTCCTGCGCCGTCGTTAGCCAAATCCTTCTGATAGGTAACGACTACTTGATACCTCTTGCCGTTGACCTCTGGATAAAATACATCCCACAATCCTTCCAGCTTACTTAAAATCGGTTGAACCGACGGATCCTGTCCGCACATAAGATTTCCTGCGGTCATTTCACATCCTGAGGATAACAGGTCTATTCGGTCATGACCCTCCCCCCTAAAATAAATCTCCAAATCCGAAAACGACTGCTTCTCCATATAAAAAAGCGCATTTCTCGCCAGATTGATCATCACCGTTTTATTTTGATTGCCCTTGTTATACGACATCGCATGCAGGAAAAACGCCATCATCCCCAGCGAAGCAATCGATAAAATGACCGTCGCCGCTAATACTTCGATGAGCGTAAAGCCTTCGTCGCGCGATTTTCTTACTTTCATATGGTGCCACCTTCCATCGGAACAGAACTCCTATATTATCCATTTTGTATCTAGGACTATTGTACCATAAATTCGCCAGGAACGGCCGAATCTCCTCTGTAAAAGGGGATAGCCTCCTGCAAATAAAAAGCCCTACTCCCATCGGAGTAAGGCTTCTTCGTTATACATACGGTGGGTCCCAAGCTTTCTTGTTCCACCCCAAGCTATCGCTGACAACATTTAGATTCTCATCGAGCTGCACATCCACGCCAAACGGCAGCTTCCGCTTATGCCAGAACCGAACATCGCGCCATTCGACGACATAGCCGTCGCTTTTCGGCTTCCAGGTTACATGCACCCGTTGAGCAAAATGGAGAAACGCACGCACACCTTTAGCCGACATCGTCGCCTGCACGACCGGATGAGAACCACCATTGTTATACGGCTGCTTGCCGTATTGCTCTTCGATCCGAATGCGGCCATTTCTAATTTCTCCTAGATAAAAATCGCTCTCGCTTTCCACCACAAACTGCCATTTAAACCAGCTAAGTGTCGGTATGAGATGACAGACGGCGTCCGCCAGTCCAAGCTCTCTTCTCACCCCTGCGATGTACCTGCTCCGCTGTCTGAAGCGAACCCAAATGTAGAAGAAGCTTGCGGCATAAATCAACGCAAACATCTCGCCAACATACGCTCCCTCAGCGCCATGCCAGAGGGCAAACCAAATCACAGCGCCAAACGCATGCAAGCCGAACAGAAACGGCTCATACAAGCACAGTGTATCCAGATGCAGCCACCTGCGCGTAAACGGTCGCAAACACTGAACACCATACACATTAAATAGATCCAACCCGACATGAAACACCACCGCGGCCAAAATCCAGACATACAGGCTCAGCAGATGCTCCCATACGCCAAAAATTCCCGCTAACGGCAAGCTAATCACAAGCGGCCAAATCAATAACGCAGGCAGCGAGTGGGTAATACCGCGATGAACTTTAACATAATTCGCATACCCGCGCAGCCGGGCAACGGCATCCAAGTCCGGCGCATGCGACCCGATCAACGTGCCGGCAAGAATCGCGTGCCCAAGAGACGGATCCTGCACGACGGCAGGTTCCAAGCAAGCTAAACCGGCCAACGTGACGCCAAATAACAGATGACTTGCCGTATCCATAGGTCCATCACCCATCCTCTTCTGTATTCGGAATTAACCTACCGCTCTTTCCACAAGCTTGGAGTCGCCTACATCTCGGGCATCTGCTTCCCGCTCCCACCGTTCGTGGGCATTGAACCAATAGAACCAGCTTGCAGGATGCTCTCGAATCACGTTTTCCATAAAACGATTCAGCTCCACATTCACTTCGGCTCTTGCTTGCCGGCCATTAAGCGCATTGCTGTGACTGTAGACCAGCGGCGCATGGAAGACCAGGCGATGTTTCCCATCCCACCCTCGGTAACCGTGCATCGGCACAATGGGCACCTGATGCTCCAACGCAAGCATCGCAGCGCCTTCCGGCGTTCGAGTCGGCCGGCCAAAAAACCGGGAAACCGGAAACGAAGGCCGCCAGAAATCCCCCAATAAAAACACCACACCGCCGCGGTTGACATGTTTTTTCAATGTACGGTACAGTTCCAACGGCGGCATGCTATCGTAATCCAGCCCTTGGCAGCCCATCGCTTGAAACTGCAAGTACATCGGCCTAAGCTCCGGACTTCCCGCGGAAGCGACTGTCAGGCAATCATATTTTCGCGTCAAATACCAGTAATAGTAGAAAAAGTTGCCCACATGCGGCGTATATACGATAATGCCTTTTCCGTTCGCCAGCTTGAGCGCTTCCTCCAGGTGCGCCTCGCCATCCACTTGAAACAGCTTAGCCGCAAGCTGAGGAAGACGTGTCGACAGAAAAATAATCTCATACAGCGTAAACAAAGCGTTACGCACATACTGTCTGGTTAGCGATTGAAGCTGCGCAGTGGACATCGGCCCCAATAGATCCGTCATATTAGAGCTAATTCGAGACATTATGCCCTTCCGAGCTGCCAGAAAGGCGACGAACGCCAACATCGAACAAAGCCCGAAAATTACGCGGACCGGCAGCCGCACGAGCGCCTTTTGCCATAACCAGCCTCTACCCTCTCCTGCCGTCAGCTTTGCAATCCATTCATACAAGCCGGTCCCCTCCTCTGAAGATCAGGGTGCTAAGAAATGACGTTTGTATCTCCGCGTCACTTTATCCTTTTGCAGGATGATGAAGAAATCAACGGTGCCGAACAACTCGTCATAGGCTGGATCTCCGCCAATCTCCGCGCCCAGCCATTGGTAGCCTTTCATCAAAGGCGGCAAACTGCGGAACAGTTCTTTTTCGCTGGATCCGATGTCAACCCGTTCGAGTCCCGCAATGCGATGCGTCGTAAGCGGCTTAATGCCGAAACGGTCGGTCAGCACTTGTTTGTGACATAGCAAGGAATAAATTAAGTTCAATTCAGTAAGCTCTTGAAAATGTACGCTGGCGCATCCAACCAAATACGTGATGTCGCGTTCTGCAATATAGCCGGCGATACCTTCCCATAGCAGTTGTATTGCCCTGCCGCCGCGGTATTCAGGCGCAATGCAGCTGCGGCCGAGCTCCAGGGTATGTCTTTTATTGGTTTCAAAAGATGTAAGATCAAACTCGGTTTCCGAATAGAAACCGATACCGTCGAGCGCGCGATCTCCCGGCAGCAGCCGATACGTGCCGACGATTTGCTCCGTGTCCAGATCTTGAACAATTAAATGATCGCAAAAGGCGTCATACACATCAGCCTCAAGCTGCCCTTCATTGCGAAGACGAAGATTTTTTTCCTCTTCCACAAAAACTTGATAACGAAGTCGCATCGCCTGCTCAATATCGCGGTCGCAATTAGCCAGTCGAACCGTCAGCCTAGCCGGCTGCGGCGCCGTATTCAGAAGTACTCCGCTCATCTTCCTCACGCCTCTCGAGTAATGTCTTACACATTCAGATTAGCAGAGGATTATTAAGCTCTTATTTTCGTGTTGTGAAGAATTTGTAATCAACAAAAAAACCGCAACCGCCTTCAATAGGCGAATTGCGGTCCTTTCAACGATTCAGTTCATAAAATTCAAATAAACCAGAAGCCGGCTCAAGGTGACGGCAGCTTGCGCGCGTGTAGCGTTGGCATGCGGGTTCAGACTCGTTTCCGTGACCCCCTGCATCAGCCCCCGCTCCAGCGTGCCCGCAATTGCTTCACGCGCCCAGCTATCGATCGCGCTTTGATCGGAAAAAGGCGCAAGCACCGCCTCCTGATTACTTGGCTCCGCCGCATGCCTGGCTATCTGCATAGACCGATGAATCATAACGGCCATCTGCTCGCGCGTCACTTGGTCCAGCGGCCGGAAGGTGCCGTCATCATAGCCGTCAATCAAACCTGCCGTCGAAGCGAGCGCAACCGGACCTGCAAACCAATCCCCAGTATGGATATCGGAAAAAGCAGCCACAGCCTCACCGACAGTTGCTCGCAGTCCCATTGCGCGGGCTAGCAGCGCGGCAAATTCGGCGCGGGACACTTCTTTTTCCGGCGCAAAATGCTGCTCATCCACACCCGATACAATGTCTTTCGCGGCAAGCTTTTCGACGTCGGTTTTGGCCCAATGCGTCTGCATGTCTTGGAAGACTTTATCCGCTTGAATAATGGTATATAGCCCGCCGAATTGGTCTTTAATGACGATCATCGTCTGACCATTCTCGTTCGTCAGCACCGATGGCACAAAAGTCAGCTTGCCGGTATCCCCTTCCGCGCGAGCGGCCGTCGTATTGCCGGAATAGGAGGAGCCTGGCAGTACGATGCTTCGCTCAACATAGGAGCCGTAGTTTGCAATGTCGCTGCCTCCCGCACGGAGCTGAAACTCAACTGGATTGGACAAAAGCAGCGTCCCTCCCGTCTCCGAGACATAGCTGGCGATGGCGGCCCCAATCTCCCCGGCTTCATGCCGGATATATACCTGAAACAGCCCGTCACTGTCTGTGGCTTGGCTTATATGGTTTTTAAACACTTGCAGCGGAATCGTGAATGCAACATCATTCAAATTGACTTGAAGATTGGCCCTGCCTCCTGTCTCCTGTAAGCTGTACAGCCATGACGAGGGCAGCGTCACCACCGAGGTATCCTGATAGTCCTGCATCTGCACGGACAGCGTCGTCGTTCGCCCGCTATTGAGCGCGCTCAACGCCCCGGAAAGCTCCGCTTCACTTAGCATGACACTTGAACTCATATGTCCATCCGGGCCGCTGACCCGCTCCACCTGAGCTGTCAGATTTAGTGTAGGACTGCCCGTTTGCAGCAGCATATTGCCCGCAACCGTATACTCTGAAGTCGGCCCGTTCTGGGACCAATTGTCCGCCAAGTCTCCCGCCTCAACGTGAAAATGCATCGTGCTGCCTGCAGTCAGCTCGGATAGCTGCGTGGAAAGCTCACTGCCGCTAACCGTCGTCAGCAGCTCAGTATCTCGGTAAATGCGATAGGAGGTTACACCGACGTTATCCGATGCGGCCGTCCAACTTAGCGCGACGGCATCCGCCGTATCCGCTGTCACCGTTAACGTCGAGCCGTAATTCCACGTTGGCGCTTGAATATCCACCATTTGCACCGTGACGTAGATCGTTGTGGAAGCCCCGCTGTAAGAAGCCGTAAGCGTCGCCGTGCCCGCCGCGACTGCCGTAATATACCCGCTGCTGCCTATACTCACAACGGAAGTGTTCGAGCTGGTAAGCGTCGCGCTGTAGGTGACATCCGTCATGTTATCTTGATTGTCGTAGGCATGGATATACAGACTGTGTGACGTACCTGTGCTCATCATAACACTGCTTTCGCTGGCCTCTAACCAAGATACCTGCGAAGTTATTGTGACCGTAGCCGAAGCTGTGAAATTGCCATAGGAAACCGTAATCGTGGTCACACCAACACTGTTGCCCGTAATAGTACCATTCGTGCTGATCGCAGCGATCGACGTGTTCGAACTGCCGAACGACAAGCCTGTTGTGAGCGTCTGCGTGCTACCGTCATTTTTATATGCGACCACATAAGGGTAGCGGCTGGAGCCTGCTTGCAGCGAATAGGCATAACTGTCAAATGCGATGCGATTAACATTGGACAGCGTCGATGTTACGGAAATCGTGGCGGTCGTCGTAAGACCGTTATACGAGACTGTCAATGTTGTGGTTCCAAGTGAGACTCCTGTCACGACCCCTGCAGCACTGACCGTTGCCACCGAAGTGTCGTCAATGGTAAACGTTGCACCCGACGAGATCGATTGCGAGCTGCCGGTTGCATAGACGCCGGAAAGCATAACGGTACTCGTATCCCCTGCTCCCATAGCGTAAGAAGACGCATTTAAGGCCAGATGGTGATAAGACGTCGTGCCAGGCGATGTGCCATCATTCACACCGTACACTTGAAATTCGGCCACATTGGCGTATGAGCCCGATGCAGCGGCAGTGGTCGTCAACCGGAAATACCTCGCCGTGACATTGCCTTCATCGACATAGCGCGGCTCCGCCTGCTGCAGATTGCCCGTTCGGTCGGCGAACGTGTACCAGGTTAAACCGTCGATGGAAAAATCGATTTTATATCCATACGAATCATTGGGATTCGCATACGTCGTCTCGAAGCGCTGCACATTCCGAAGCTGGCCAATATCAACGATCAGCCACTGCGGCAGCGAGGTTGTGCTCGGCGCCCAGCTCGTCGTGAGCTGGCCGTCGACAGCTTTATCCGAACCCCAGGCGTTTGAAAAACTGCTGTAGGCGGCCGTCGTTTTATTTTGAGACAGCAATGTGAGCGGGGTGTTGGAGCTGTAAACGCGCAAATCGTTCACCCCAGCTCGATCCCCAGGCGAGCCGACTCCGACCACCGTAAGCCGTATAAATCTTGCCGAAGCATCGCCGGTATCCGTGTAAAAAGGAAAATTCACTGCCGTATTCGCCGATCTGTCCGCAAACATCTGCCAGTTGATGCCGTCTGTCGAGGTTTCTAATTTGTAGGCATACGAACTGCCCACATGCTCGAACACGGTCTCCACCCGGCTAATATGTACCGACTGCGCCAAATCCACAGTCAACCACTGCGGAAGCTGGGTAGAAGAAGCAAGCCATTTCGTGCCGATAAAGCCATCCACCGCTTGATTTGCCCCATATGTCGCGCCCGTCACAGTTGAAGCTACAGCCGATTTGCCCTGTGAAACTGGAATCTCCGCAGCGAATGCGGTCTTATGAAAGATCAGGGCAAATCCCGCTGCAACCAAAAACAAGAGAATTGGAAGTACAGCTCGTCTCGCCGCCGGATACGTTATGCTCACCCTCTTTCATTAAAGCGTTTACAATCATTGTAGCAGAACCCCCGTTCCCGTGAACAGGGTATAAAATCATAATTTTGGGATTATTCCGAATCTTTATATGTTTTTCGTATCTCTTTCAACATAATAAAAAAGACCGAGGAAATAAAGACAGAAAGCAGCACTTCAGCAAGTGTAATTTCCATACCTTCACCTCGATTAACGTGGAATGGGCCGGGCTCTCCAGACGTCGCAACCGTTACTATGAATGTATGAATGTATTCGGAGAAATGTACGCAAATTCCTGCGAATATTTCGACGATTTGCAGGATAATGCATAAAAAAATCCCCCCGCACTGCCAGAAGCAGAGCGAAAGGATCATTTTAAGGAAATATCCAGAAACTACGACATCTTTCGATGAATTTCAAAACTCCATAAATCTTTGGCGATATAACTGTCGCCATGGATGGCTTTCGCCTCGAGCAGCAATTCCTCCACGTCGTCGCCTTGATAACGGGAGCTGAGATGCGTCATAATCAACGACTTCGCCCCCGCTTCCTCCGCAACGCGCGCCGCGTCAATCGATGTGGCATGGTCAAACGCGTACGCCAAATCCTGTTTCGCTTGACTGAACGTCGCTTCGTGCACAAGCACATCGGCGCCGCGCGCGAGCCGCTTCGCCCCTTCGCAGTACCGCGTGTCGCCCAAAATGACGACCACACGCCCCGGCAGCGGCGCGCCGACGAAATCTTGGCCGTTCAGCTTGCGGCCGTCCGGCAGCTCGACTTGCTCGCCCTGCTTAAGCTTCCCGTAGAGCGGCCCTGCCGGAACACCGAGTTCTTTCAGCTTATCCATCATCAGCTTGCCAGGCAAGTCCTTCTCGGTGATCCGGTAGCCGAAGCACTCGATACGATGCTCCAGCCTCGCCGTTTCCACGATAAATTTGTCGTCTTCGAAAATGACGCCCTCTTGTTCAAGCTCCTCAATCGTCAGCGTGTACCCCAGATGGGCGCCACTGACGTCAAGCGCCGTTTCTACGAAGCGTTTGAGGCCTTTCGGGCCGAACATTTTCAAGGGCGTGTCTCCGCCAACGTACGAGCGGCTCGTGAGCAAGCCAGGCAGACCATAGAGATGGTCGCCATGCAAATGTGTCACAAACAGGATCTCCGTCCGTCCCAGCTTCACCGGGGAATGCATAATCTGATGCTGTGTGCCTTCCCCGCAGTCAAACAGCCAGTACGTGCCGCGCTCATCCAGCAAATTCAAGGCAATTGACGTTACATTGCGCTGCTTCGACGGCATGCCGGCTCCCGTACCCAAAAAATAAAGTTCCACTAAACCATTACCCCAATCTATCCGACCTTATCCAACGTTGAAATAACGCGCTTCTTTGTGTGCGAAAACGATCGCGGAAACGGATGCCTCCGGCTCCATCATAAATGATTCGGTCAGCTCGATACCGATGTCTTCCGGCTTCAGCAGGTTGAAGAGCTTCGCTTGATCGTCCAGGCTCGGGCAAGCCGGATAGCCGAAGGAGAAACGTTGGCCAATATATTTCGCGCCGAACCGCTCCTGCATCGTCATATCGACTCGATCCGCAATGCCCCATACGTCACGCATCATATGATGCATGCGCTCGGCAAAACCTTCCGCCACTTCAAGCGCCGTCGCTTGCAGAGCGTGAGATTTCAGGTAGTCCCCTTTATCCCGCCACGCTTTGGCAAGCTCATTAATATTGTGTCCCGCTGTGACCACAAGGAAACCGACGTAATCCATTTCACCGCTGTCCACAGATCTCAAGTAGTCCGCAAGACACAGGTACGGTTCTTTATCCTGCCGCGGGAACGTGAACGTCTCCAGCACCTTCGTCGTATCGTTCGGATCGTACACGATAACGTCATTGCCATTCGATTGCGCAGGGAAGAACCGGTACATGCCGTGCGCTTTAATAATGCCGTTATGCTGCGCATCATGCAGAATGGAATCGACCGTATCCTTGAGTTGAAGCGCTTTGGTATCCTTATCGCTGAGCAACTGCTCGACTTTGCCTTTGAGCCCAAGATGATGCCCTAACAGCATTTGCATATTCACGTAAGGCATCAGATGACTGATCGGGTAGTCGCGTAAAATATGACGCTCCGTATCCTGCGGCACTTGCACCGGCAAGTCTTTGGATACAGAGGATGAGCTGACGCGCGTTAGCTGCGGCAGTTTCTCCTCTTTCTTCGCGGACTCCATCACATCTGACTCCATGCTCTCGCGAATCTCCTGAATGAGCCGCTGACGCTGCTCCGGATCAGTCAATTGGTTGGCAATATCGAGGCCATCCATCGCGTCCTTCGCGTACAGAACAACACCTTCGTACTCCGGTTGAATACGCGTTTTGGTGAACTTCCGGGTAAGCGCGGCCCCGCCGACCAGAATCGGCACATCGACGCCCGCGGTACGCAAATCTTGCGCCGTCACGACCATTTGCTGGGCGGATTTAACAAGCAATCCGGAGAGACCGATCGCATCCGCTTTCTCCCTGCGATACGCCTCGATAATTTGTTCGGGCGGTACTTTAATGCCAAGGTTCACGATGTGATAACCGTTATTGGACAGAATGATCTCGACGAGATTTTTCCCAATATCGTGGACGTCGCCTTTCACTGTGGCCAGAATAATTTTCCCTTTGACCGCGGAGTCCGACTTCTCCATAAACTGCTCGAGGTACGTGACGGACGCTTTCATGACTTCGGCGCTCTGCAGCACCTCGGCGACAATCAGTTCGTTGTTATTAAACAAACGACCGACTTCTTCCATGCCTTTCATGAGAGGACCGTTGATAATTTCAAGCGGTGCATACGTCTGCAGCGCAATTTCAAGATCTGGAATCAAGCCCTCTTTGGTACCTTCAACGACATAGGAAGCAAGGCGCTCTTCCAAGGTCAGATTCGAAATTTTTTCTTTCTTCTCGACCTTCTTCTCCCGGAAATGCGCAACGAAATTCGCAAGCGTCTCGTCGTTCGTGTTGTAGATCAACTCTTCCGCTAATTGACGCTCCGCTTCAGGAATAGAAGCATAGCGCTCCAGCTTCTCCGTGTTCACGATCGCGTAATCGAGACCCGCCTTCGTACAGTGGTATAAATAGACGGAATTCAAGACCTCACGTCCTGCATCCGGCAAGCCGAAGGAAATGTTGCTGAGACCCAGGATCGTTTTCGCCTTCGGATACTTCTCTTTGATTAACTTGATGCCTTCGATCGTTTCCACTGCGGAACCAATGTATTGCGGATCGCCGGAGCCAACCGGGAACATGTTCGGATCAAAAATAATATCCTCCGGGTTCATTCCATACTTCTCCGTCAAAAGTTCGTATGAGCGCGTCGCGACCTCAAGCTTCGCCTCACGTGAAACCGCTTGGCCGCGCTCGTCGATGAGGATACATACGACCGCCGCGCCGTATTTATGAATCAGTGGCAGAATGCCCTGGAACTTCGTTTCGCCATCCTCCAGATTAATGGAGTTGATAATCGCTTTCCCCTGTGAGTATTTCAACCCAAGCTCAATAATATGATCGTAAGTGGAGTCCAGCATGAGCGGCACTTTGACCTTTTTCACGACTTCCTGCATAAAAGCTTCCGTCGCTTTCGCCTCATCCACATCCGTATCCTGCAAGTTAATGTCAATGATGTGCGCGCCGTTCTTCACTTGTGTACGGGCAATTTCGGAGCCTTCCTCGTACTTTTCTTCTTTAATCAGCCGTTTGAACTTACGGGAACCCGAAATGTTCGTCCGTTCGCCAACCATGATCGGTCTGTTCTCCGGCTCGATATAAACCGTCTCAATCCCGGAAATCGCAGGCGGATGCGTGCCATATTGGGTTCTCGGCTTGTAATTCGACAGTGTCTCAGCCATCGCTTGAATGTGTGCAGGCGTCGTTCCGCAGCAGCCACCAGCAATATTGAGCCAGCCCTGCTCGGCAAAACCGGCCATCTTCTTCGCCAGCGATTCCGGCGACTCATGATAATGACCGTTCTCGTCCGGAAGCCCTGCATTCGGGTAACAGCTGACCGCCGTCTCTGCAATGTCTGAAAGCGTACGAATGTGATCCCGCATAAATTCCGGGCCTGTCGCACAGTTGAGACCCATCGAAATCGGCTTCAAATGCTCCAACGAGATGTAAAAGGATTCGATGTTCTGCCCCGCGAGCGTCGTCCCCATCGGTTCAATCGTTCCCGAGATCATGATCGGCAGCTCGATGCCGGTCGTTTCGAACGCTCGGCGAATGCCAATGCTGCCTGCTTTCACGTTCAGCGTATCTTGCGACGTTTCGAGCAGCAGCGCATCGACACCGGCCTCAACAAGCGCCAACGCTTGTTGGTAGTAGCTCTCTTCGAGTTGGGCAAAAGTAACCCCACCTGTTACAGACAGCGTCTTGGTCGTAGGTCCCATTGCCCCGACCACGTAACGCGGCCATTCCGGCGTCGAATATTTCTCAGCAGCTTCAATTGCCAGCTTGGCTGCTGCCATGTTAAGCTCGCGGTGCCGGTCCTGCAAATCATATTCGGCAAGAACAACGCTCGTCGTTCCGAATGTGTTCGTTTCTATCAGATCCGCGCCAGCGGCAAAATAAGCTTCATGAATCTTGCGTATAACATCTGGACGAGTAACGCACAAAATTTCGTTGCAGCCATCCAAGTCATCGCCGCCGAAATCATCAGCCGTTAAGTTCTCCTGCTGAATCATCGTCCCCATGGCACCATCTAGGATCATAATCTTTTTCTTCAACTGTTCGGTAATTGGTGGTTTCTTCACGGTTTTGACTCCCCTTCATGTATCCTACCCAAGCTTAAAAATCGACAAAATATGTTACATTTTAGTGTAACAGAATCGAGCTTCTATGAAAAGAATTTGAATTATCATTAATTCCAATGGAATTTATCGGATTTTCTTATGATCTTCCATCGACAGTTAACTTTCTTTGCTTTATAATAATGATTATATTTTGTAGAAAGAAAGAGGGATGCCAAGTGGCAGAAATTAGAATCCGCAATACAAACGAGCGCATCACAGGCGAAGCGAACGTCAAAGCCTTTTTGGATAGCCAAGAAGTCGTATACGAACACTGGGATGCAGGCAAAATGCCAGAAGCGCTGCGAGAAAAATTCGTGCTCAACGATGAGGAAAAAGCTGAGATTTTGGCAACCTATGACGCCGAAATTAGAGATTTGGCTGCACGCCGCGGTTATGAAATCTGGGATGTTATCTCCCTTTCCGATGCAACGCCTAACATTGAAGAACTGCTTAAAAAATTCGAGCAAGTTCACACGCACACTGAAGATGAAATCCGTGCCATCGTATCCGGTAAAGGCATTTTTATCATTAAATCCGAAGAATTGGGCTACTTTGACGTTGAGCTTGAGCCAGGCGACGTCATCTCGGTTCCTGAGAACACCAACCACTTCTTCACCTTGATGGATAACCGCCAAATCGTAGCCGTTCGCCTCTTCATTGAAAAAGACGGCTGGGTCGCCTTCAACGTTGAAGATCCTGATTTCATCAAAGCGTAACAGCAAAAATAAAAAAGCCCAGCTGGGAGCAAGACGCATTCTTCCTCCTATGCTGGGCTTTTTCTCATGGAAAAGGAGCCGCGCATATGACCACTTATAAACTTGTAATAATCGGCAGCACTTCCTGCAAGCGCGATACTTCGAATGCCGGCTTGATCTCATCGCTATTCGTCAAACCATGATGATTGATCCAGATGTTTTTCATACCAATGCTGCCCGATCCAAGGATGTCCGTCGTCAGCTTGTCCCCGATCATGATCCCCTCTTCCGGAGCGATCCCGAGCAATCCTAATGCATGGTGGAAAATGGAAGCAGCAGGTTTGCCTTCTCCGAACTCGCCTGAAATAACAATATGATCGAAATAAGACACGATCGCCGGCACGCCAGCCAGCTTTTCTTTTTGCAAATCTGGAGATCCGTTCGTTAGTAGTAGCAATTGATAATTGCCCTTCAACGCATCCAGAACGCGGAACGTTTCCTCGTAGACGTAAGGGCGACGGCGGCGCTCCGCTGCGAATAACTCGCCTAACTTATACCCAAGCTCGCGATCTTCCACGCCGAGTGCCTTAAGCCCTCTCGTCCACGACTCCGTGCGGTAGCCCGGCGCAAGCTTCTCCAATTTGCGGAAGTTCTCGTTCTCACCTTCCGTAAAGTTGGCCCACAGGCCTTCGAACGGATTAATTCCGATCATTTTCGTAAATGGAAACGTTTCAAACGACTCATACAGGCCGCGAGCCTCTTGGCGAACAGCAGTTTCGAACTGCGACGGATCAACGCCAACCAGCTTCGCCGCCTCCGCACAAGTCGCTTCGAAAGCTTCCTTCACACTGCGGTCATCCCATAGAAGCGTATCGTCCAAATCAAATAAAACAGCTTTCAGTGTCATCTCATTCATTTCCCCTTTGAATGTCATCGTGATGGCCGCTTTGAAGCTTATTGCTCATCCGTAAACTTAATGTTGTCCAATTGCACTTTCAAGTTGCTGCGAAAGGCTTCTATATATTTCTTTCTTAATTCATTCCGCTCATCAATCTCCGCATCAGTCAAGCCAACTGTCTTGGCCTTGCGAGCCAGCTCATTGATCCGCTCAACGGTTTTATCCATGCTGTCGCTCATCGCTGTACCTCCAGTCCAAAAATACAATCTGACTACTACTTTGCCATTCAGTCATGGGAATGTCAAGAACACAACAGAAAGAGGCACGACGCTTATTACGCGCTGTGCCTCAGCTTACGATATGAACGATAGAATAGAACTTAAGGAAGCAGCAGTGACTGGCCTTCCTGCAGCGCGCTTGACTTCAAATGGTTCAATGATTTGAGTTTCTCGACATACGAACGAACATCTCTTTCCTTCGAAACGTTCGCCTGTGCAATACTCCAAAGCGTATCTCCCCGCTGGATAACGATCTTCTCCTGAACCTTGGCTTTGGCTGCCGTCACTGTTGTTGTGTTCGCGTTCGGATTAGCGGCTCCTCCGTCGCCGGCATAGGCTTGGACAATGGCGCCGAACGAGAAAACCGCGCAAATAATAGCAGCAATGACAACGTAACGAACGATCGTTCTGACCATTTTTCTTCGACTGGCGACTTGGCTGGATGCACGAGCAGATCTATGAAGTGAAGGGGTTGTGGACGTTTGTGAATACGCGATATACATAATAGAATCATCTCCCAAACATTTGTTCTGATATCAGAATAACACGAACACATGTTTGAGTCAACAATTTGTTCGAACTTATGTTTGTACGAACTCGGGTTCTGTGTTATACTTTATGTAATGATTCCCAGTACTGGAGTGATAATCACATGAGCAAGATTTCGCAGCGTCAACAAGCGATTCTAGAATTCATTAAGAACGAAGTGAAAGATAAGGGTTATCCGCCGTCTGTTCGGGAAATCGGCGAAGCGGTTGGACTGGCTTCCAGTTCAACGGTGCACGGGCATTTGGAGCGTCTTGAGAAGAAAGGCATGATTCGTCGAGACCCTACCAAGCCACGCGCCATTGAGATTCTTGGTCTAGACGGCGTCGAATCGCAATTTGCCGTTTCCGTTGCGCGCGTGCCCTTAGTCGGTAAAGTAACAGCGGGTGTTCCTATTACAGCTACCGAGAACATTGAAGACTACTTCCCTCTCCCTACCAGCATGGTTGGAGACAACAATGTGTTCATGCTCAGTGTAATCGGAGACAGTATGATCGAAGCCGGCATTCACAACGGAGACTACGTCATCGTTAAGCAGCAGCCGACCGCCAATAACGGTGACATCGTTGTCGCGATGACGGAAGACGATGAAGCGACTGTGAAACGTTTCTACAAAGAGAAGGATCACATTCGTCTGCAGCCGGAGAACTCCGCGCTTCAACCGATTCGCTTGAAGAATGTCACGATTCTGGGACGTGTGATCGGGCTGTTCCGCGATATTTAAGTGCACAACGAACAAGGCCGCAAGCTCAATGCTTGCGGCCTTGTTCGTATGTTTATTGCGACGGCGGTACGTCTGCAATCGACACTTCTATCCTTTCCCTTGGTGCTGGCCCTTTTAGCGGCAGCTCCTCTGGCAGTAGCTCGCTGCCGAGCGGGCGAACGCGTGAGTTTCATCCCTGGCGTCATCCTTGGCGTATCGCGCAGCGGCATGGTTGGCTATTCTGCTAGCCTGTCGAAGAGCATCGGCTGACTAAAGTCTGCGATAAAGCAGGATTTTTCCGCGAAAATGGCATTCTCCTCAAAATGCCTGCAATAAAGCAGTTTTCGGGGCTGAATCTGCCAAAAAAGCGCGTTTTCACCAAAAATTCCTGCAGAATCGCAGGCATTTCATCAAATCGGGAGAGGAACGATGACAATTCCTGCAGATTCGCAGGCTTTGCTGCTCCTCCGCTTTGAAAACGCCATCGCTCCCCCACGTTTCAGCTAGAACGTAAGCGCCCAATTCCCTGCGCAGAAAATCGGCTCCACGGAACCGTCCGCCAGCTCCCCGTCAATGTCCAAATCGGCGGTGCCGATCATGAAATCCACGTGAATCAGCGACGTATTGCCGCCTCTCGCTTTCAGCTCATCGTTCGACAAACTCGCGCCGTCCTGGATATTGATCGGGTAGCAGCTGCCGAGCGCCAAATGGCACGATGCGTTCTCATCGATGCCCGTATTGTAGAAAATCCGGTTCAGATTCGAAATCGGCGAATCGAACGGCACGAGCGCAACCTCGCCCAAATACCGTGCGCCCTCATCCATTTCCAGCAGCTTCGCTAAATGTTCGTAGCCCACCTCGGCAGCAAAATCAACCACTTTCCCCTCTTCAAACGTAAACGAAAAGCGATCCACAAGCGCGCCGTTTATATTCAACGGTTTGGTGCTTGCAACAGTACCGCGAACACCTGTTCTCCGTGGCATTGTAAACACTTCTTCCGTCGGCATGTTCGCGACATAGCGAATGCCTTTCGCGTTCCCTTTGTCCCCGCCGAGCCAAATATGCCCTTCCGGCAGCTCGAGGCGTAGGTCCGTGCCTGCCGCTCGATAACGCAGCGCCTTATAGCCGCGGTCATTCAGCACTTTGCGCATGCGTCGCAATTCATCCAAATGCAAGCGCCAAGCGGCAACCGGGTCCTCCTCGTAGACACGATTGATTTTGAACACAGCATCCCACATTGCAGAGACGCGCTGATCCGCCGGCAGATCGGCGTACACTTTCGCGGCCCAAGCCTCCGTAGGCGCTTTGATGAGACACCAGCTGAAGGCACCTGTTCGCACATAATGCTGGTATTTAGCCCGAGCTGTTGCCGCAGCTTTGGAGTTCCGTGAAATTTTCGCTGCCTCAATGCCTTCGTACAAATCCGGATTCGGCACCTTAATATTCAGAAGCGCCCCGCCGTTCTCCACAAAACGCTCCAACATCGTCGTGTACCACGTCGGGTAGTAATCGACCGAAGCCTCCGTCCCGTGGTCGAATTTACTGCGAGAAATCACATCGTCCTGAAAATGGACATGAACGAAATTAGCTCCGGCTTCATACGCTTTTTGCACAATCAAACGGGTAAGATCCAAACATTCATAAGGCGCTTCAACCAACAAGTCTTGACCACTGGTCAAATTGACGCCAATTTTAATAACGAGCTCTGCATATTTCTCCAAATTACGTTCAAAATTTTCCATGATAAGTCCGCTCCTTCTCGTGAAAAAGCCCATCAGCTTCAGCCGGACTGAACACTGACGGGCTTCATTATCCAGTTAAGATTACAGAATCAGATATTGATCTCTTTCCCATTGGTGAACCTGGGTCCGATACATATCATACTCGATTTCTTTCAGTTCATAGAAGTGCGCCAGCGCGTGCTCACCAAGCGCATCGCAAATCACATCATCGCGAATCAGCTCGTTCAAAGCCTGCTTAAGGTTAAGCGGCAAGCTTGGAATGCCTTCGCTTTCACGCTCTTCCTCGCTCATCACATAGATGTTGCGGTCGGTTGGAGGTGGAAGCTGCATTTTGTTCTTGATGCCGTCGAGACCTGCAGCAAGCATAACCGCCAGTGCCAGATAAGGATTCGCAGCAGGATCCGGGTTGCGAACTTCAACGCGCGTGCTCAGTCCGCGAGAAGCTGGAATACGGATCATTGGGCTGCGGTTGCTGGCAGACCATGCCACGTAGCAAGGCGCTTCATAGCCTGGAACGAGACGTTTGTAGGAGTTGACTGTAGGGTTCGTAATCGCGGCAAAAGAGCGCGCATGGCGCAATACGCCAGCCATATATTGTCTAGCTACGGCGCTCAAGCCGAGCTTGTCGCTTTCGTCGTAGAAAGCGTTGACTTCGCCTTTGAACAAGGACTGGTGGCAATGCATGCCGGAACCGTTCATGCCGAACAGCGGCTTTGGCATAAAGGAAGCGTGCAGCCCATGCTGTCTCGCAACGGTTTTGACCACGAGCTTGAACGTTTGAATCTGATCAGCCGCTTTAATCGCATCCGCATATTTAAAGTCAATTTCGTGCTGCCCAGGCGCCACTTCGTGGTGGGAAGCTTCGATTTCAAAGCCCATTTCCTCGAGCGTCAGCACGATGTCGCGGCGGCAGTTCTCGCCAAGATCCATCGGCGCCAAATCAAAGTAACCACCTTGGTCGTTCAGTTCTGTCGTCGGGTTGCCTTTGTCATCCGTTTTGAACAAGAAAAACTCCGGCTCCGGACCCACGTTCATCGCTGTGTAGCCCATTTCTTCCGCCTGCTTAAGCGCTTGCTTCAGAATGCCGCGTGGATCTCCAGGGAACGGTGTGCCGTCCGGCATATAGATATCGCAAATCAGACGAGCCACTTTGCTCTCCGTGACCCAAGGGAAAATGACCCAAGTATCCAGATCCGGGTACAGATACATGTCAGATTCCTCGATACGCACATAGCCCTCGATCGAAGAACCGTCGAACATCATTTTATTATCAAGCGCTTTCTCAAGTTGGGAAAAAGGAATTTCCACGTTTTTAATACTGCCCAGCAAATCCGTGAATTGCAGGCGGATGAAACGTACGTTTTCTTCTTTCGCAATGCGCAGAATGTCTTCTTTGTTATAATTATTGTTGTAGCTCAAACGTGCCCGCTCCTCTCAAATTGAACTTCCTTATTTGTAAAATCTCGAAAGCTGTCCTTGGATCAACGATACCTGATCAGGCCGCTTGCTGCCCCCAATTAACTGCTGCTTCAGCATTTTGTGCAATTGAGAGTCGGTTAATTCCTTGCGCTTCACTTCCGTCTGCTCGTTGATGATCGTTGCGTCTTCGGAATCCTTATCGACAGGTATCAGCACTTGCTTGATCCCTGCGATATTGACGCCTTTCTCGATCAAGTCCTTAATCTCAAGCAAACGTTCCACATCGTTAAACGAATAAAGGCGTTGATTGCCGGCTGTGCGCGCTGGAATAATCAGCTCATGCTGTTCGTAATACCGTATTTGTCTAGCGGTCAAATCTGTCAGCTTCATGACGATCCCGATCGGGAAAAGCGCCATATTCCTACGTATTTCATCGCTCATGCTAATCACTCCTGGTCAGTAAGTACCTCACTCTTATTGTATCCATCTAACAAAAACGTGTCAAGGAGTGTAAGGTTTGGTCACACTTTTTAATTTCAAAGTAATCCCTTGTCTTCCATGTGTTGGATGGCAGTTAGTACACCTAACTTGCAGTGTGAGTAGGTCAAGCCGCCTTGCATATAGGCGATAAAAGGCTCCCGAATCGGCGCATCCGCCGACAATTCCAGGCTGCCGCCCTGAATGAACGTACCGGCCGCCATGATGACCGGATGCTCGTAGCCAGGCATGTCCCAAGGCTCCGGCACAACATGCGAATCGACGGCGGACGCCCTCTGGATGCCCTGCACGAAGGTGATCAAATGCTCCGCGGACGTGAAGCGGATCGCCTGGATCAAATCCGTCCGCGGCGCGTCCCAACGCGGATGGCTCGTGAAGCCGAGCTCTTCGAATACCGCCGCGGCGAAGACCGAGCCCTTGACGGCCTGGCCCACCAGATGCGGGGCCAGGAACAGCCCTTGGAACATGCTGCGCGTCGCACCCAGCATGGCGCCGACCTCGCCCCCGATACCCGGGGCGGTCAAGCGGTACGCCGCGCGCTCGACGAGGTCGGCGCGGCCGGCGATGTACCCGCCGGAGGGCGCGATGCCGCCGCCGGGGTTTTTGATCAACGAGCCGGCCATGAGATCGACGCCGACCGAGGTTGGCTCCTGCTCCTCTGTAAATTCGCCGTAACAATTATCGACGAAAACCACCAGAGCAGGGTTGATTTCTTTGACAAATCGGACCATCTCGCCGATTTGCGCAACCGTGAACGACGGCCGCCACGAGTAGCCGCGGGAGCGCTGAATGCCGATCACCTTCGTGTTCGGCTGAATTGCCCGTGCGATCGCCGGGTAATCCGGCGATCCATCTTCCAGCAGCGGGACTTCGTCATACCCGATGCCGAAGTCCTGCAACGAGCCTGTGCCGTCGCCAGGCTTGCCGATCACTTTATGCAGCGTATCATACGGCTTGCCCGTGATATACAGCAGGTGGTCGCCAGGCCGCAGAACGCCGAACAGCGCCGTGCCGATCGTATGCGTGCCGGAGACGAAATGCGGGCGCACGAGCGCCGCTTCCGCGCCCATGGCGTCCGCATATACGAGATCCAACACCTCGCGGCCGCGGTCGTTGTAGCCGTAACCCGTCGAGGAAGCGAAATGATAATCGCTGACTTTATGTTTTTGGAAAGTGGCAATCACTTTCCATTGATTGCGGTCAATCGTCCGCTCAATGTGCCGAAACGAAGGCTCTGCCAGCCGTTCTGCACTCTCCATGAGCTCCATTACTTTTTCCCCAAACACCATCGTTACTCGTTCTCTCCTTCATCATGCGCGACCTCATGCTGCGATAACTGCTCCTCGTACGCAGTTAATTGATAAGCAACCTTGGCGTAGTCATCCTTATTCAGACGCACTTTGAACACCATCGCGTCCTCGTCCACATCGGTTTCCAAAACATCCCCGATTCGGTACATCAACGACTGATGATCGCCGCGGTTCGCCGGAATGCGGAACGTCTTCGTGTCCCCCATCAATTTATCCTGAATCGTGTTCCGAAGCAGCTCCAGATTCGCCTCCGAGAAGGCCGTGATTTTCAGGAATTCTCCGGGCGCTGTAATCAGCTCCTGCTCCTCTTGCGAACATTGATCGATTTTATTAAAAATGGTCAACTGTTCCTTCTGATGGGCGCCAAGCTCCTCCAGCACCTCAGCAACGACACGCATCTGTTCGCCGCGCATATCGGACGAGCTGTCGACAACGTGCAGAATCAAGTCCGCTTCATTCGCTTCCTCCAACGTAGCCCGGAAAGCTGCGATCAGATCGTGCGGCAAGTTTTGAATAAAGCCAACCGTATCCGTCAGTACAATTTCTTTGCCGCTAGGCAGCGTCATTGTACGAGAAGTGGGATCCAGCGTAGCGAACAGCTGGTTCTCGATATAGACGTCGGCCTGCGTCAATTGTTTCAAAAGCGTCGATTTGCCGGCATTCGTATACCCGACCAACGCCACCTGAAACACGCCGCTCTTCTTCCGTCGCTCCCGATGCAGCGTCCGGTGGCGCGTGACTTCCGTCAGCTGCGCCTTCAGCTCGTCGATGCGCCCGCGAATATGCCGGCGGTCCGTCTCCAGCTTCGACTCGCCGGGACCTCTGGTCCCGATGCCGCCGCCGAGCCGTGACAAGTTTTTGCCCTGGCCGGAAAGCCTTGGCAGCAAATAGGTGAGCTGCGCCAACTCCACCTGAATAATACCTTCCCGCGTCTTCGCCCGCTGCGCGAAAATGTCCAAAATCAGCTGCGTCCGGTCAATAATCTTCACGTCAAGTGCCGCCTCCAGATTGCGCACCTGCGCGCCGGAAAGCTCCTGATCAAAGATCGCGGTATTGCCGCCCAGCTCCTCCAGCTTCGCTTTCAATTCCTCGACCTTGCCTTTGCCGATGAACCATTTCGTATCTTTGGACTCTTTATATTGCGTCATCGTATCCAGCACGGCAACACCGGCTGTTTCCGCCAATTGCACAAGCTCATATAAGGAATATTCCGCAAGCTCTTCATTTTTCTTCTGTTTCTGTGTCACAAGACTGACGAGAACCGCCCGATCGGCGACATCCTGCTCCACGGTATGTGAAACTGCTTTCATCCACATGACTCCTTTCTGTCCCCTGATCAGCCTTCCACGCGCTGTCAGGTCTTCCTCGCTATTCCTTCATCATTGTGGAGGAAATGAAAGGGAAAGTCAATTTGCCCGGGGTGGAAAAAATGAATAAAGACGTTTCCTACCCACGCTGCCTCGTGAGCGGAAAACGTCTTTATCGATTCCACCAACCGTTATCCGAATAACGCTTGCCCCAAATACCCGCCCTTCGCCGTCACACCCGGCAGTACGGCAAAATAGCCGCCGCCCTTCGTCTCCGCATAGGCCAGCATCTGATCCGGCATTTTCGGGTTCGTCAGCCGCTTCTGAATCGCTTCAAACTGCGTTTGAATGTTCCGGTTATAACACACGAACAACAAGCCCGCGTTCATCCGGCCTACGCTGTCCAGCGTCTCCATAAAATTGTAGCCCCGGCGCAAAATGCGCTCCCGCTCAGAGCTCTCGCCCGTGCGCGGATTCGACAGCCGGATGTGGGAGTCGAGCGGCGTCACTTTCCCCTGCGCGTCTTCGGCATAGTTCGGCACATCCGCTTCCTTGCGCCCGTCCAGCGGTGCGCCAGACACCTTTTGCCGGCCGATGATGCCTTCCTGCTGAGCGTACGTCTGCTGGTCCCACGTCTCGATCCGCATCTGAATGCGCCGAACAACCATATACGTGCCGCCCGTCAGCCAAGACACGCCGTCCGACGCGTCCACCCAGACGTTCTTATTCATAAACGTTTCGTCCTGCAGCGCCGGATTCGCCGTACCGTCCTTGAAACCGAACAGGTTGCGCTTCGTGCCTTCCGACTTGACGCCAAGCTGGCCGGTTTGCTGCCAGCGGAGGTGAGCCACACCGCGCGCTTCTTTCGCCAGGTTGCGAATAGCATGGAAGCAAACCATGGGGTCATCGGAGCACGCTTGTACGATAATGTCACCGTGCGTCAGCTGATCTTCCAAAGAGTCCTTATGGAAAATAGGCATCTCGGTGAGGCCCGCCGGCTTCCGGGAATGGAGGCCGAAGCGGTCGGCTCCGTCCTTCTCGAACAGTGACGTACCAACACCGAACGTCAAGCTCAGCTTACCGGTTTGAAGGCCTATCTGCTCGCCGGTATCGGTCGGCGGAAACTCCAAAGGCTGCGGCTCGACCGCAAGCGGTTTGCCGGCCATCAGCGATGCCGCCATATCCGTCCATTTGCGAAAAAGCTCGATCAGCTCTTTCACATTGTCCGTCGTCACATCGAATGCAGCGATATTGACGCAGTTCTGCTGCGGGGTAACAACACCGGTCTGATGAACGCCATAGAAGTCCAGCGTCTCATTCACCGTCGCAGCAGAAGCTTGCTCGCCGTCCCCCGAGAAGCCTGTTTTGGCCTTGCCCAGCAAATCGCCGAGCACGACGCCTGCAGCTCCTGCAGCGGTCATCCCCAGAAACGCGCGACGATTCATTTTATTCGACATCCCGTTTCTCCCCTAACGCTTATTTGCTAAGTGTGCCCGGCATTTTCACAAGCGGCTCGGCCAGTGCTTCCAGCTTGTTTTTCAAATCCACTTGTTTCGTTTGCTCGATTTTACTGAAATCATTCCACGTCGCGCCAACAGGTGACAATGTGTTCATCGCAGCAACCACATCGGTCAACCCTTTGCTGATTTTTTCATCCAAGGCGGGATCTTTCTTCTTCAGCTCGCCTTTAACCAGATCGTAGATCGCTTGCGCGCCTTCCACATTCGCCCGAATGACCGGCACGGTCGCCCCGCTCCAGCGCTCTTCTTCACCGGTAATTTTGCTGGACTGCGCCTCTTCCATCAGTTCGCCAACGCCCGCAATGAAATCAGTTGGCGCAATGGTTGTCGCCGCAATACCTTGCTGCATTTTCTTGCCGTCTTCCAGCAGACGCGCCGCGAACGGCTCTGCGTCCTTCACATTTTTCTTCACAAACAGCAAGTATTCAATGCGGTGGTAGCCGGTGAAGGACGGATCATTCTCATCTTTAAAGTCGTCCACGCGGGCATCCATCACACCGTCCAAGTCGGCGAACGTTTCGATGATCGGCTCGATGCGTTCATATGGCATACGCGATGCGCCGTACGCTTCTTGCGCTTTTTTCAGATCGCCGCTTTTCACCGCTGTATTGAGTTGATCCAGCAGTGTGACGAGCTGGTTCCCTTGGTCTTGAACATATTTGTTATAGGCTGCCGCAGCCTCTTTCAGCGCCGGTGAAGCCTCGATTACGTCTTTATTGACAGCGCCTTTATTCTCTGTAAAAGACGTCGAAAGCTCTGTCAGCGCCGCCTTTAAGTTCGTGTTCAGGGCTGTCAGCGTCGGGAAGTCCAGCTTATCTTCTTTCAGGCCTGCCTCAAGCGGTGCTAGAAATTTTTCCACTTTAAAATAAAGCTCCGGAAACTTCGGCTTCACTTCGTCCTCGAAGCTTGCCCATTGATCTTCGAGCGTATCGGACAATTTCTTCGCATCTTTGACTTTTGAGGCATCAAGCTGTGTTTTAAGCGAGTCGACGCTAGCAATCAGTGTTGCTGAACCATCTTTAAACGGCACTTTCGCAACCTCAGTCGGCTCCGATTTGCCGCACCCTGCCAGCGCGAGTGTGGTTGCCGCAGCAACGAGAATGACGGTTAAATGTTTTTTCATGTGAGAACCCCTCCATAGGCAATTTATCTTTACTGTGCAATCGTCGTCTTTCGAAGCTGTAACTTTTTGCGCAAATCCCAGAGAATGGCCGTTAAGGCAAAGGCCAGCAGAACCAACTGCGGAATCGCACTTTCCAGCGTCGGATATAGGGCGAAGAAATCCCAGCTTGGCAGCCAAGAAGCCGTCGTCGCCGGTAAATAACCGGCTAATTGCAAACCATGCACGCCCATGCCGGCAAATTTGAAGCACAAATAGAAAACGAAAATGCTGGAAACCAAGAAGAACGGCCGCATCGGAATGCGCAAGCCGATTTTAAGAATCAGGAACGCAATAATGATTAGCAGCGCTGCGCCGATGGCAATACCGCCGAGCAGCGAGCCGAGGGAAATGGAAGATGCCATCCCGATCATGAACAGGACGGTTTCCGTACCTTCTCTGAACACCGCCAGGAAAGCGAGAATGCTCAGCGAAACGAGACTGCCTGTCGCGAGTGCCTTTAAGCTCTGATTTCGTATGTACGTTTGCCAGTTCGAGATGCTAGACTTGCTGTGCAGCCAGTAGCTCATATAGAGCAGCATAGCCGAGGCAAAAATGCCCGTGCAGCCCGCAATCAAGAAGTTGTTGTTGCCGAAAGCGCTAGCCGAGAACAACTGCTGCACGACGATGCCCAGCGCCACGCTGAGTGCGAGACCACCGTAAACGCCGTACCAAATCCAACGCTTCTTGTCCCCATGGCCGGATTTGTTCAAAAAGCCCAGCAGCGCGATGATCACGAGCAGCGCCTCCAGCCCTTCACGCAGTAGAATCGTGGTCGCGTCCAGCATCGTGTAGCTTGTTTTAGCGGCAAGCGGCTCCAGATCCTTGTGCATGCGCGCAATCGTCTCGGCCGCTTGGCTCTTCTGCGCCGGCTCTGCGGTGAGCTGCGCATACGCCGTCACCATATCCCGCTCCATCGAGGTATACACCGCCGATGACTGCGTAAGGACGATGCCCTCCACAACGAGCCATGAGCTGCGAAGCGTTCCTATGCTCGTGGCCGCTCCTGTCGTATCATTCGCCTTGAGTTGATCGGTTGCCGTTTCCAACAGCTTGACCAGCGAAGCGACCGTCACATCGCCGTTATTTTGTACCGCTCCACCAAACGCCTGCAGATTGCCGCTAACGAAATTTGAATTCATCTCATGCAACAGCTTCAAGGCTTCTATCAGCTTCTGCGCATTTATCGGTTGTTTAAGTGTCTGGAGCGAAACTTGCCCCATCGCCTCTTCAATTTTCTGATAAGCAGCGAGCGACTGTTCCTTAATGCCGTCCTCATAAGACAGCCAGCCCATCTGGAACTTGTCGAACAACTGGGACGCCTCATCCAGCTTGCCGGTCTCCGCAGCTTGAATGGCCTGCATAATGCCTTGATCGGCTTTGGCCAGTTCGTCCTCTCCCTTGGCGAAAACAACGAAAGGAACGCTAAGGAGGATTAACAAGGCTACGAAAGCGGAAAAGATCGTTTTTTTCATTGCCACAGCCCCTAACTACAGTGGTATTTAATTTATATGTTGATAATGATTATCAATCGCCGTCACTCAGTCTATTTTACTCTTATCCTTTTAACTGTCAATTAAAATTTTGCAAAAAAAATAGGCCCGCTTGATGAAAGCGAACCCATTGCCGTTATTTAAATTTGAGATCCTCCGGTCTGATGGACATCAACTCGTGCTTGGAAGGCGCATTCACGTACTGGCTGAGCAGTCTGACCGCCTGATGGCGCATCGCCTTCTCCAAAATATTGCGCACATACCGCGCATTGCTGAATGCCCGCCACGTCTCCGCTCGCTCTTCCGTCAAGTGAGCCTTCAGCTTCGCCAACGATTGCGGCAGCAGCACATACTCGCGTTCCTTGGCCATAAGCTCCGTAATCTGCAAAAGCTGCTCGATCGGATAGTCCTCAAACTCAATCTGAATCGGGAACCGGGACGGCAGCCCGGGATTCATCGACAGAAACTGTTCCATCTCATCGCTGTAGCCCGCGAGGATGAGAATAAACTCGTTCTTTTTATCCTCCATCCCTTTCACCAGCGCATCGATGGACTCCTTGCCGAAATCTTTATCGCCGCCGCGCGCAAGGCTGTAGGCTTCATCAATGAAGAGGATGCCGCCCATCGCCTTCTTCATTAGCTCACGCGTTTTGAGCGCCGTATGCCCGATATATTCGCCGACCAGATCCGCCCGCTCCACCTCGATAAAATGCCCTTTGCTCAGCACGCCCATCGCATGGAACATGCGCCCCATCAGCCGCGCCACCGTCGTCTTGCCCGTTCCCGGACTCCCCTTGAAAATCATATGATACACGTGCGCATTGCTCGTAAGCCCAGCCTCCGCCCGGAACTGGGAGATTTGCAGCAGCGCGTAGATTTCATGCACCAGCGCCTTCACATTATCGAGGCCGATCAACTGATTCAGCTCTTTGAAAATATCCGATAATGGACCGTCCATTGGCGTGCGTTTGCCCGTCATCTGCGGCTCAGCTTCAGCAAGAGGGGAAGCGTTCGTCTGCCCGCCCGTTCCATCTGCAAGCCGGCGCTGTCCGCCGCCTTCCGGCTGCCGCAGAACGATATTGATTTGTCTGGATGGCAAGCTCCTACCACTCATGTCGATCACCTCATAAGCATGATGGTTTGAATGTTCGTATCCACCATCTTACGCGGTAAAATGCCGATTTAGACCAGAAGCAGATCGACAAAAGCATCCAGGGTCAGCTGTCCAAAATACCGCTTCAAATCGACGCCGGCCAGCCGCTCGCGAATCGCGGATTCCTCGTACCGCACGCCTGTGAGCTGCGCTTCCAGCTCCGCCACATCGCTGGCGCCGAAGAAATCGCCGTAGATTTTGACGGCTGCTATGCTGCCCTCTTCAATCGTCATCCGCACGTCGATTTTGCCCACGCCTTCGATTCGCTTCGCTTGCTGGATCGTACTTTTCGGGCTTTTACCATAGTTCCAGTCCCAATTGGCATATCGGTCTTCGGAAATTTGCCGAATTCGCCGCCAATCCGCCTGTGTCAGCTTGTACACCGGAACCTGAGCCTCATCTGTCCCGAAGATTGAGGTGAGCAATTTCGAACGAAACTCCGCCATCGTGAGGGGTTCTTGCAGAAATTCCGCAATGTTCGCCACGCGGCTGCGGATCGACTTGATGCCTTTGGATTGGATTTTGTCCGGGTCCACTTTGAGGGCCGACACGACATTCTCCATTTCCGAGTCAAAAAGCAGCGTTCCATGGCTGAACATCCGGCCTTTGGTCGAGAATTGGGCGTTCCCCGATATTTTCCGCTCGCCGACTTGGATATCGTTCCTTCCCGTTAGCTCTGCCTGTACGCCCAACTTGCCAAGTGCGTCTACGACGGGCGCGGTGAATTTTCGGAAATTGTGAAAAGAATCGCCATCATCCTTCGTGATGAAACTAAAATTCAAATTGCCTAAATCATGATACACGGCCCCCCCGCCAGAGAGACGGCGTACGACATGGAGCCCCTGCGCCTTCACGTAATCGGGATTGATCTCCTCGATTGTGTTCTGATTTTTACCGATAATGATCGACGGTTCGTTGATATAAAATAGCAGGTAGCTTTCCTCGGCGGGAAGCTCTCTGAGCGCATATTCTTCAATCGCGAGATTGATTCGCGGGTCTGTAATGCCTTCGTTATCGATAAATCGCATGACGGTTCTCCTTTGCGTGGTGTATATTTAATAGATTCTTGATTTCCATTGTACCTGAGGTGAACGACAATGACCAATGACATTCCCTATTATCGATTTCTTGATGAGCTTGCCGCGGGCGCCTGGCCCAGCGAAAGGATGGATGCGTTCGAGAGCTGGCAGCTTCGCGCGTCCAAAGGTGTTACCCGGCGGGCCAACAGCGTGCTGACCAACGGTGAATTGCCGGACAGGCCCGAGTGGCTGCAGGAGATTGAACGGTATTACCAGGCGCTGGGGCTGCCAGCGATTTTTCAAGTCGGCGATGCCTCGCCGGCAGCGCTTGACGCTGATTTGGAGGCGAATGGCTATCTTGTGGATACGCCTTGTGTCATTATGACGGCGGAGAGCGAGAGATCAACGCAGTTGACGCAAGACAAGCTTGCGCGCCGCTCGACGGACGCTGCCGTGCCGGAAGTTCATTTTGCCCCAAGTGCTTCGCAAGAATGGATCAGTCGCTTCCTACAGCTTGAAGGGTATGCCGAGTCCCGGCGAAACTTCTACATCAAGCTTTACGATCGGATGCCTACGCCTAAGGCGTTCGTGCAATTGAGGCTGGGGGGTCAAGTGATCGGCGTCGCTACAGTTGTCGTCGAACGCGAATGGGCGGGCTTTTTCAATGTCGTCATCGACGAATCGTACCGCGGGAACGGCTATGGCTACGATTTGCTCGGAGCCCTCTCAGCTTGGAGTTTGGAGCAAGGGGCTTCCAGGCTGTATTTGCAGGTTGTCGCCGACAATGAGCCAGCGCAGAACCTTTACCGCAAGCTGGGCTTTGACACCGTATACCGGTATCACTATCGCGTGAAGCAAGTATGATCTCCTGCTCCTTGTTACATCCTAATGAAGAATTTCATAGGCTGGTCGTTCGCCTGACGGCGAACTGCCCGCCCATGTATCCAGGGATGAAAGGAGCACCACCATGACAACCGCTACACAACCCAAGCCGATGTTCCCGGCGCAGCATCAGAACCATTGCCCAGGCATCGAATCCGAGATGAATCCGCTGCCCGTCTTTGAACAGGCCAGCTACAAGCCCGCCGGCAAGCTGAAAGACAAAGTCGCCGTCATTACCGGCGGAGACAGCGGCATCGGCCGCGCCGTCGCGGTCGCGTTCGCCAAGGAAGGCGCCGATGTCATCATCGTCTATCTGAACGAACACAACGATGCAGAACAGACGAAGCGCCATGTGGAGCATGCAGGACGCAAATGTGTTTCGTTATCCGGCGACATCGGTGACGAAGCGTTTTGCAAAAAAATCATTGAACAAGCCGTCGGCACGTTCGGCAAGCTGGACATTCTCGTCAACAATGCCGCCGAGCAGCATCCGCAGACCGACTTTACGCAGATCACTACCGAACAACTGGAGCGCACGTTCCGAACGAACATCTTCTCGCAATTTTATTTGACGAAAGCGGCGCTGCCTCATCTCAAAGCAGGGAGCGCCATCATCAATACCGCCTCCATCACCGCGTATCACGGGCATGAGCAGCTCGTCGATTACTCCGCGACCAAAGGCGCGATCGTCAGCTTCACCCGTTCGCTTTCCCTACAGCTCAGCCCGAAAGGTATCCGCGTCAACGGCGTAGCCCCCGGCCCGATCTGGACGCCGCTGATTCCGTCTACTTTCACGTCGCAGGAAGTTGCCGAATTCGGCTCGACAACGCCGATGAAGCGCGCTGGACAGCCGGGCGAGCTGGCGGCGAGCTACGTCTTTCTCGCCAGCGACGATTCCGCGTACATGGCGGGGCAGATTTTGCATGTGAACGGCGGTACGATTGTGAACGGTTAGCCGCTGGAAAGCGCATAAAAGAAAGCCTGGCGAATCATTGCCGGGCTTTTCTTTGCGTGTCACTCGCCAAAATGAGAAAAAGCTGCCTCCGAAACGGGAATCCCCAGTTTCAAAAGCAGCTTTGTGCCATACCATTTCGTATAGGCTAACGTTTCGCGCGTATCGTGATACGGCATAAACAGCACTTCGGATCGAATTGACGACACAACAGGCTGCTGAAGGCCGATCGTTTCAGCAATATCGAGCGATCGGGCGCTGTGGTAACGATGTGTCACAATAATCGAACTGACAAGTCCGTTTTCCTGCATAATTTGCTTGCTGAACAGCAAGTTCTCATACGTGCTGGTCGCGCGAGGCTCCAGCAGAATCTGCTTCTCCGGCACGCCCTTCGACACCAAATAATTGCGCATGCCTTCCGCTTCCGTCAGTTTCGACCCGTTATGGTCCAACCCTCCGGACACGATCACTTGCTTGAAGCGCCCCTGCCTGTACAAATCGACCGCCAGATCCAGACGTTCCTGCAGACCTGGACTTGGCGTATCCTGCCGCAAGGAAGCGCCAAGTACAATGCCGACGTCAACCTGCTTTGGCAGCGGCTGCTGCACACCGAATTGTACCTTCCACTGAATAAATACGATCCAGGCGACGAGCAAAATAAAAGCGCCGACCACAAGCTGAAAAAATCTCACGAACGACCGGTACAGCTTGGATGGCGCTTTTTTCTTACCTTTCGAGACCTGTTTTCGTCTTGAAGCTGGCGCAGCAGGAGCACTTTGCTTCTTGTTCACATCCGGCTTTGCCATCTGCTCGACTACTCCTTTTCTAAAAATGCGCTCACTTGCCGAAACAGCAACGGTGCATCTTCGCTCAGGCAAATGAGATGATCCGCCCGGCTGTGCCAGTACAGCTCGCGCTGTCCCTTTACCTTGCTGTAAATGTAGCGGGCACTCTGCGGGTGAATCACTTGATCATTCTCCGACTGGGCGATCAGCGTCGGCTTATCAATAAGGCTCAACTCCGGTTTCAGGTGCCGAACCAGACGCGTAAACTGCCACGTGGCGAGCAGCGGCGTCGCTTTCGCCTTATCCAGTGAGATTCGCCGCTTGTATTTCCACTCATCCCGCATGACGCTAAGCATCTTGCCGGGGCTAACATAAATGACAGCCGTGTTGAGCAGAATGAGCCGTCGGACCGGAAAGCGCACCGCGAGATGAGCGGCCAGTAGACCGCCCATCGAAAAGCCCACCATATCAAAGCTGCCATGCGTCTCCGTCAACCGCTGCGCGTGCTGTTCGGCTGCACTTACCCAATCTTCCCAACGGGACGTATGAAGCTGATGATGCGTCTCCCCGTTCCAGGGAAGCCGCGGCACCTCGCATTGCTGCCCTTGCTCTCGCAAATGGCGAGCAAGCGGCTCAACTTCATACGGCCCGCCTGTAAAACCGTGGAACAATAGGCATGGTTGTTTCACGAAGCATCCACTCCTGTACAACTCACCATAAAATCATGTGCTGCTATAGTTTATTTTTCTTTAATGGAAATCGTGTTAATCGTTACTTTTTCTTTCGGTTTGCTTGGCGAGGAATCGCCGCCATTCGGGTCGAGTTCTACGGGTGTGTCGGCGATTTTGGCAATTGTCGCCATGCTGTCATCGGTCACTTTACCGAAAATCGTATAATCCGGCGACCGGTTCAAATTCGCGCAATCGGCGCCGGAACAGATAAAGAACTGCGAACCATTCGTATTCGGACCGGAGTTCGCCATTGCAACTGTACCCGGCTCGTATTTATGCGTCGTTTTGAGCTCATCCGCGAACTTGTAGCCCGGGCCTCCACGGCCTGTCCCCGTCGGATCGCCGGTTTGCACCATGAACGTCTTGATGATGCGATGGAACGTCACGCCACTGTAGAATCCTTCCTTGGACAAGAATACAAAGTTGTTAACCGTCTTAGGTGCTTCTTTCGCGTACAAATCAATCGTGAATGTACCTTTCGAGGTCGTCACTTCCGCTTGATACGTTTTGTTCGTATCAATGGTCATATCCGGCGCTTTGCTCCACTGCTTCTGGGCGGTGTTTGCCCCAGCCGTGCTTGCCGGCGCAGAGCTTGCCGGAGAAGCTGCACCACTCTCCGGTTTATTGCCGCAGCCGCTGACCACTAGTGTCAAAGCTAGTACTGCAAGAGGAAGCAGCTTCATTGTCTTGCTTCGATTCATTGAACGTTTCATTGCGATTAGCCTCCATGATTGTTAAAAATTAAGTGCCGCTGCGGACCGTTCCGTCCGCAGGTTTATTGGTCGGCGTCGGACTTGGCGTCGGACTCGTATTGCCGCCCGTACCGCCGCCAGTGCCTACTCCCGTGCCTCCGCCGGGAGTCGTGCCGGGAGTCGTGCCGGTTCCGCCGCCTGTACCGGCGCCTCCGCCCGCTCCGGGCTTCTGACTCGGCGTCGGGGTTGGGCTCGTGCCAGGCACGCCGCCTTCATTGCCAGTCCCCGGCTTAGGTGAGACGCCTGGGGATGGCTTGGTTCCAGGCGATGGCGATGGTGACGAGCCGGGACCACCTGGAGACGGCGTCGGGGACACGCCTGGGGATGGCGATGTGCCGGGACTGCCGGTCGGCAGGCCCGTATCTTTCGGAACGTCAACTGTCACGACGTTCGACTTCGGCCCCTGCGTATTTGTATCGAGTGCGAGCGGAATAACATAATACTGGTACGAGCCGCCGCTTTCTACCGTGGGATCGTCGACTTCCGGCGTTGCCGACTGAATGACCATTTTGGCCTCCGCTTCGGCAGCGCCTTTACGATACAATTGGTAGCCCATTTTATCGCCGGTCGGGCTCCAGGTAATCTTCACTGCTTTTTTCTCCGGCATGTAGACAGCCGCAAGATCGGTAATCGTACCGACCGGAGGCGGTTCCGTCAAATCCGGCACGTTCGCAGGCTTCACGAAGCTCGTAACTTGACGCCCTTCCAGCGATTTCGACATGATCTCTTTGAAAATCGCCGAAGGTCCGCCGCTGCCGACCGTTACATAATGCTTCGAATCGACCTTGTCGAAACCTTCCCATACTGCCGCCGTCCACTCCGGCGTATAGCCGACGAACCAGACGTCGCGGTCGTACTGCTCGATACCTTTAATATCCAGACCGGTGGAACCGGTTTTTCCGGCGACGGGCCTGTTGAACTTAGCTTTCGTCCCTGTCCCGCCATCGACGACGCCTTGCAGCAGCAAGGTCATATAATAGGCCGTATTGGCCTTCATGACCTGCTTCTTCTCCTGCTTGTATGCGGCGATTTCCTTGCCGCCGGCATCCGTAATTTTCAGAATCGCATGCGTCTTGTTCTGCACGCCTTGATTCGCGAAAGCGGAATACGCCCCCGCCATCTGCAGCGGCGAAGCTCCGTTCGTCAAGCCGCCAAGCGCAATAGACAAGTTGCGATCCTTCTGCGGATCCAGCGGAATCCCAAGCTTTTTCGCAAAATCCATACCCTGCGTCACGCCCAATTGTTCCAGAAGCCAGACGGGAGCCAAATTGTACGATTTTTTCACCGCTTCAAACATCGTCACTTGCCCGTGCGTAATCCGGTCGAAGTTGCGAGGTGAATACGTCCCATTGCCGAAAGACGTCTGAGTATCGTCCAGCACCGAATATGGCGTGTAATTGCCGGTTTCGAGCGCCGGCCCATAGACCGCGATCGGCTTGAACGAGGAGCCCGGCTGACGCTGCGAATAGATACGGCTGAACCCTTTCTGCTGGTAATCGCGTCCGCCAATGAGCGCCATGATGCCGCCGGTCTTGTTGTCCAAAATGACGGTCGAGCTTTGAATCTTCTGCCCATCGGAAGCGTCCTTCTGGAAGAAACTCGGATTCGCATAGGTCGTTTCCAGCGTTTTCTGCGCCTTCACATTCATCGTTGTGTAGATGCGGTAGCCTTTCGTCAGCAGCTCATCCTCTTCAATACCATACACATCCTCGGCCTCGTTCACGACATAATCCACAAAAGACGCATAGTCTTTCGTCGTTTTGCCCGTGGAAGCCGGTGGGACATAATCGACAGCCGCTGCCTCCGCGCGTTCCGCTTCTGTGATGTAGCCCTGATCGGTCATCAACCTCAGAACGACTGCACGCCGTTCCTTCGATAAATCCGGATGTGACAGCGGAGAATATCGCGAAGGAGCTTTAGGAAGTGCCGCCAGTGTTGCCATTTCCCATAATTTTAAATCATTGAGGTTCGACTTGCCAAAATAAACCTTGGCCGCTGTTTTAATGCCGTACGCGTTGCTGCCGAAAAAGATGCGATTTAAATATTTTTCCAAAATCTCTTCCTTCGGATACCGTTCCTCAAGCGCGAACGCAATCGCCATCTCCGTTCCTTTACGGAACGCGGTTTTCTCCGAGCTCAGAAAGACATTCTTCGCGAGCTGCTGCGTAATCGTGGAACCGCCCTCGACGGCGCTCATATGCACGACGTCTGTCACAAGTGCACGCCCGACCGCCCAGAAGTCAACCCCGGCATGATCGTTGAACCGTCGATCCTCTGTAGCGATGAATGCCTGCTTGAGCCGCTCCGGCACATCCTTGATGCTCACGCTCTCTCTGTTCTCACCTTTGTAGATCTTGGAAATTTCAGTGGCTGAACTTTCCTTGCCGCCTTCCTCCATCGCATAAATCAGGGTCGATTCGTTAGCCTCATCGATTTTGTCAAGGTTGGCATCCAAAATTTTGAAACCACTCATAATGACCACGATGTAGACAGCGAGCGCGCAAATGACGGCGACAATCGCCGCAATGATCGAACCCATGACGACTTTGCGCCAGCTGAATTTTTTCTTTGACGATTTTTTCCCTTTGCCCTGCGTTTTATTTTGCGGTGTCTTTGTTTGATTTGTTCTCGTAGGTTTCTCCACGTTCACCGACTCCTTACTCTGATCTAACCCAACTGAACCACTTTAGACGCGTAGATAAGTCAGGCTTCCCCTGTTCTCCTCGTTCCTCTTCAAGGTTACTGCATCCATCGAACGTATTGCAACTTCTTCAAAACAACCTCTTCCCGTCAAGCTTGCTCGCATCGCCATCAGCTTCTTATGTACAACCTCAATAAAAGAACAACCTTTATATAAAGGTTGCTCCACACAAGTTTCTATTCGGTTAGACGCTTCACGCCATTAAAAAGTTGCAAAATGCCAAGGTGTCCGCTTATTCGGAGGCTTCAGCCGATGCCATTAAGGAGACGGCGCGCTGCGGTGTGAACGTCGAAATGGCGTGCTTGTACACCATTTGCTGCCGGCCCTCGCTATCGATAATGATCGTGAAATTATCAAATGCACGAATAAGTCCTCTGATTTGAAACCCATTGGTCAAGTATACGGTAACGGGTATGCTTTCTTTACGCAGTTGGTTCAGAAAATTGTCCTGAATGTTAATGGTTTTGTTCATCAGTAGGTCCCCCTTAATGGAATGAAACGTTCGCCGGAAGGGCGCTATTTTCTATTGGTGATATTTGCTAATTATATTCGATTGGATGGCCAAACTTTCCTGCTAGTATATCACTAATCATTGTGAAATGCGCAGAAAAATTTGCCGTATCCGTCACATCGACCCAATGAATGTCTTTCATATGACGGAACCACGAGAGCTGCCGCTTCGCAAATCGACGCGTATCGCGCTTGAGCAGCGTGACAGCACCGTCCAGGCTAAGCTCGCCTTCCAGATAGGCGAGAATCTCTTTATAGCCGAGTGCTTGCATCGAGATCGCCGTCTTCGGGCAGCCGGCAGCCAGAATGGACTGGACTTCCTCCACAAGGCCTTCGGCCATCATGGCATCAATCCGCTCTTCGATCCGCTGATACAGCAGCGCGCGATCCATCGTGAGGCCGATGATACATAGTTCGTAAGGAGATTCTTTTTTCTGGGCGGCAAGGTGCGACGTCATCGTTTCTCCGGAGACATGGAAAATTTCCAGCGCCCGAATGACGCGCCTGCGGTCGTTGGCATGCAGTCTCTCCGCGCTTTCCGGGTCGACTTCCCGCAGCTTCGCATGCAGCGCTTCTTCGCCGTGTTGATCGGCGTACGCTTCCTGCTCCTGACGGAACGTCTCGTCCATGCTCACATCGGTAAACTGAAAATTATAGCACACCGATTCAATATAAAGTCCCGTACCGCCGACGATAAGAGGCAGCTTGCCGCGCCCGTGAATCTCTTCGATCAGCTGTTTGACGCGCTCCTGAAACTCGGCAGCCGAGAACGGATAGGCGGGATCATGAATATCAATCAAATGATGCGGCACAAGCGCCTGCTCCTCGGGACTGGCCTTCGCCGTCCCAATATCCATGCCCCGATACACCTGCATCGAATCGCCGGAAATAATCTCGCAATTGAAGCGCCGGGCGATTTCCAGGCTGAGCTTGGTTTTGCCGACCGCGGTCGGACCGAGCAGCACGAGTAATTTCGGCTTGGCCGGTGGTACTTTCACAGTCGAATCACTCCATACGTTGTTTTCGTGGTGGACCGCAGCACATCTTCGAATCCGAGTCTGGCAAACTCCAAGCTGTCCCGGTGCTCCTTGAGCAAGATGCATTTGCGTGCTACGCGCTTCGCTTCCGCAATCGCCGCCACGCTTACAGCCGCATCGTTAGCCCGGCTCCGCAACGTCGACATTGCAGCCGACTCCTGAATCGGCCTGCGGAACATCGGATCGAAATACACAACGTCTACACTTCCGGACGCAGCCTGCTGCAAGTAGGACATATGATCTGTCCGTCTCACTTCGATCCGCCGCATCGCGTCGTTCACCTCGGGAATGTCGGACTCGTAGCGAACGAGCCCTTCCAGAATCAGCATCGCAGGCACAGCCTCGCTTTCGAGCGCTGTTACCCGGCCTTGATCCCCCACGGCAAAAGCAAAAACAATGCTGTCGGACGCCAGCCCCGCCGTACAGTCCAGCACATGATCCCCCGGCGCAGCGCCGGAGAGCTCGATCAGTGCGTCGGCTTCGCCACGCAGCATCCGCTTGATCCGGACGAGCGACATGCTCGGATGGAAAAATGCGGGCGGTTCATCCTCTTCATAGTACCTGATCTCTTCCCGGGTCACAAGCAGAATGCCGTCATCCTTATAATTTCTCCTAAGATGTTCCAAAGAATACTTCTTTCTTGGCACGAACCTGCCGCCGTAACGGGCGGCAAGGCTGCGTGCATAGTCCGCCGTTTCCGGGGATGGGTCATACGATGTGGTTACGATCACAGGGTTACATCACTCGCTTAAACATTTTTTCCAGCTCATAGGTGGTGAAGCTCACGACAATCGGACGGCCGTGCGGGCACGTATACGGATTGCGGCAGCCCGCCAAGCGGTCGATCAGCGTTTCCATCTCCAGGATGCTGAGCCCTTGATTCGCTTTGATCGAAGCCTTGCAGGAGCACATAATCGCCGCTTTTTCCCGCAGCTTGGCAATATCCAGCGCCTTGCGCTCGGTCAGCACCCATTCGCACATTTCTTCAATAATGCCTTTCTCTTCGCCGGACGGGAACCAGTGCGGATAGGCACGAACAAGAAATGTGCTGCCGCCGAAAGATTCCAAATACACACCCGCTTGCTCAAAAAGCCCCAGCTTCTCGGCGAGCACGCCCGCCTCCGAAGCCGTAAATTCGAGCGTAATGGGCACGAGCAGTTCCTGGCTGGCCTCAGCAGGATTGCCAAAACGCTCATAATAATATTCATAATTGATCCGCTCATGCGCAGCATGCTGATCGATCAGGTACAGGCCGCTCTCATTTTGCGCGACCAGATACGTGCCGTGCATTTGCCCAATCGGCTCCAGCTGCGGGAACGCCGGGAGCTTGGGTGTGTCTGATTCGGCGCTGCCCGGCAGCGCGCCGAGGAAGTTCTCATGAGCCTGCCGCTGCTGGCTCAAAGAAGGGGGACGCGTCGGCGCCGTAGGCTGGGCGCGGAACGTTTCGGCCGGGCGAAGTGCTTCGCGGCCGCTGTCGGCCCGATTCCCCGCCGTGCTGGCGGGAATCGGCGCGGTCATGCCGCTCGCTGGCGACACGTCGCTGCGAGCGGGCGCAGCTTCGGCGCGCGCGGAGGCAGCGTCCGCGCGCCAGGATAACGCCGCAGGGGACTGCGGCTCGCGGTAAGGCGCGAGCTGCTCCTTGATCTGTTGCGGCGCTGGGTTGCCGGACGCGGACGGCTGTGCGTCCGCGGGCTGGAAGGGCGCAGCGCTCGACAGCGGCTGCGCCGAACTACCCATCGGCGGCATCGCACCTGCCTCTGCCGCCGCCTCAGCCAGCGTCGGGGCAGCCTGTTCCGACGCACTGCGCTCTGCATCCACAACCGGCGATGCGCCAAGCTGCGACGACTCCAACGTGCGGCTCAGATCGAGCTGCTCCTGCACGAAGGCGCCCTTCGGCGCTGATTTGACCGCTTGCGGAATCAGCACCTGACGGCCGAATAGCCGTTTCACCTCGGCTTCGATCAAAGCCGTCAGTTCCGCTTCCTTCGAGAAGCGGACTTCGAGCTTGGATGGATGCACGTTGACATCCACCAAGGACGGGTCCATCCCGATGTGCAGCGCCGCCACCGGGAACCGGTTGATCGGCAGCAGGGTGTGATACCCCTGCAGCAGAGCCTGATTCAGTGCGAAATTGCGCACGTATCGACCATTCACGATGGTCGAGATGCCTCCGCGATTCGCGCGGGTCATTTCGGGCTTCGCCACGAAGCCCGTGATCGTGTAATCCAAGCTTTCCACTTGGAGAGAAAGCATTTGCTTGGCAATCGCCGTGCCGTAAATGCCGGCGATGACCTGCAGCAGATCCCCGTTGCCGAGCGTCTGCAGCAGCGAATTGCCGTTGTGCTTGAGCGAAAATCCGATCGACGGATGCGCCAGCGCCAAGCGGTACATATAATCCGAGATGTGACCCAGCTCGGTCTGGATCGTTTTCATATATTTGAGCCGCGCTGGGGTGTTGTAGAACAGGTCGCGAACCGTGACTTCGGTTCCCCGCGAAGCGGCGGTTTCTTCAAAATGGCGGATCGTGCCGCCTTCGATCACGATTTTACGGCCCAAGCCGTCGTTCGTCGCGCTCGTCACGCACTCCAGCCGCGACACCGACGCGATACTCGGCAAGGCCTCGCCGCGGAACCCCAACGTCCGGATCGAGAACAGGTCCTTGCTCGTCGCGATTTTGCTTGTCGCATGGCGTTGGAACGCCAGCTCGCAGTCCTCCGTCTCCATGCCGGAGCCGTTGTCCGCCACCCGAATGAGGGTAAGCCCGCCCTCTTCAATCGTTACGTCGATGCGCGTGCTTCCGGCATCAACCGCATTTTCGACCAGTTCCTTCACTACGGAAGATGGGCGCTCGACCACCTCGCCGGCGGCAATCTGGTTTGCGATGTGCTCGCTCAGGAGCTGAATTTTACCCATGGGTTAGTTCCCCTTTACAGCTTGAAGTGTTACATTGTCTCCTTGTTCGGTCACTTGCAGTCCAGGAAAGTAGTTTTTGAACAGATCCACGTTCACATAGCTGTTGCCGTCTTCGATCACCAGTTGGTCGTCCGCCACTGGAATCGAGAAGGTGCTCTTGCCGTCCGTCAAATCGACCGTCCGCTTCGCATCGTTCCACGTAATGCCTGCGCCCACAAGCGCCGCCAGTCCCCGCGTATTCGCAAAAAGGTGATCCTTCTCACGGAAGTTGCCGAACGTCCCGCCGCTCAGCTCAGCGCCGTTGAACGTCACGCGATGCTTTGTAAGTCCGACTGTGATGTCGTTAATGCCGGATTTTTGCAGTGCCATAATGAGCTGTGCGGCACTGCCTTCCACTTTCACATCCGGCGTAATGCCGACTTTGTTCACCTTGCGCATGTTCGGCGTCAAATATTCCTCGATGGTCACTTTGAGCGCATTATTATTATCCAATTCAAAAAGCTGCTGCACACTGCCCTTGCCGAATGTTTGCACGCCGATCACTTTTGCCTTGTTGTAGTCCTGCAAAGCGCCGGACAGTACCTCGGAAGCCGATGCGCTGTTTTCATTCGCTAAAATATAAACCGGAATCGACAACTCGCTGCCGCCGGTAATTGGAACCGGATCGTCGTTGCCAAAACGGTCGCGCGTATGAATCAGGACGCCGTCTTTGACAAAATGCTTCGCAATGTTCTGAGCCGTATCCACCAGGCCGCCCGGATTGTTCCGCACATCGATAATAAGCGACTTCAACCCTTTGGCTTGCAGCGCTTTGAGCTGTGTATCAAAATCCTCGTCGGCATCGCTCGAAAAATCCGAAATCGCCATATACCCTACGCCGCCTGCCAGACTGGCGCTCGTTACTTCCGGCGCATTGATACCTTTGCGGGTAATCTCAAAGGTTAATTCTTTGTCCCCGCGCAGCACCGTCAGCTTCACTTTTGTGCCGGCTTCGCCGATCACTTTGTTCCTGACATCGTCGATCGATGTTATCGAGGCAGGCACACCGTCAATGGCGCGCACGTAATCGTCCCGCTGAAGTCCTGCTGCTTCCGCAGCAGAGCCTGGGAAAACTTCGTCAATATAGACGCCCTTGTCATCGAGACCGATGCGTGCGCCCATGCCGACATAGTTGTTTTCCAGGCTATTTGTAAATTGCCCATATTGATCCCCTGAGAAAAATACCGTGTACGGATCGTTGAGCCCTTCAATCATCTGGTCGATGCTCTTACCAGCCAAATCCTCCATCGTCACGCCGCTCACATGCAGCTTGCCGATAATTTCACGCACCTGCTGCGTCGCCAAGTCCTCTGCTGCCATCGCATTCACCGGCATTGCCGCCAGTAAAGCGCCGAATGCCAGGGAGACTTTTAATGCTTTGATCGCTTTCTTTTTCATGCACGTTCCTCCTGTTTCCATGTGATATATGTCGAGCTGCAGCGTTTGTCGAGACTTGCGGAACGACACGCCGCTATTTCCGTAAATTTCACGGATTTTAACGAGAAGCGGAGCCAGATGACCTTATTTGGCCTTCAAGCCGTCCATTTCATCCAGAATGACGCAAATAAGGTTCTCTCTCTCCCTTTGACACCCCAAATTAGCCGAATCCGGGCAAATAGCGTCATTTAGCTCCTCTTCCTGCAAAAATGAAAAGCGACAGCCTTTACATTCGCAGGCATTTCAACCAATCAAGCGAGAGGATGAGAAAAACCCCTGCTTTTTTGCAGGTTTTGATGCCTGCTCCTCCTCAGACCCGACGGTTCCACAGTTGAATGCTCAGCGTCGGAAAACACGCTTCCTAGTGCAGCTTTTGCTTCAATTCATACACGAGATTGAGCGCCTGAAGCGGCGTCATGTTGATGAGATCAACGCCTTTGAGCTGATCGACCACCTGCTGCGATTTCGGATCGAGCTTTTTCTTCTGCACCGGCGGCGCGCCTTCATCGTCAAAAAGCGAAAGCTGCTGAATGCCGCCTGCGCTTTGCGATGCGGATTCCGAGGCTGCCGCTGCGGTCGCCGCAGACTCGGACGCAACGGAAGCCTCCGAGAGCGCACCAGACTCCAGACCCGCGACAAGCGCGGGCGATTCCGGCATGGAGCTCGCCGCGCTCACCACCGCAGGCTCAGGCGCAAGTCCCGCCGAAGACGCCGCAGCCAGTCCGGCCGCGAATCCGGCGTCGTACGCCGCGCTCGGCCGCTCCTGCACCGTCCCGGCTGAACGCGCCGCGCCGGGCTCGATGCCCGCTGCGCTCTGCGCGGCCGCGGCGGCCCGCTCCTCAAAGCCTTGCAGCAGCGCATAGGAGCGCTGGATGATGTCCTGCGGCAGCCCTGCGATTTCGGCGCAGTAGATGCCGTAGCTCGTGCTCGCCGCTCCAGGAATCAGCTTGCGCATAAACGTCACCTGCCGGCCGCTTTCTTTGACGGCCATGCAGTGATTGCGCAAGTTCGCGAGGCTCTCCTCGAGATGCGCCAGCTCATGGAAGTGCGTCGATACGAGCGTCTTGCAGCCGATGCGGTCGTGCAGAAACTCGATGACGGCTTGCGCAATCGCCATGCCCTCTCCGGTCGAGGTGCCGCGACCCAGTTCATCGATGATAACGAGGCTTTGCCGCGTCGCCTTCTCGGTCATGACCTGGATATCCATCATCTCGACCATGAACGTGCTCTGCCCGCCGATGAGATCGTCGGCGGCGCCGATCCGCGTGAAGATCCGGTCGGTGACCGGGATGCGCGCGGATGCCGCAGGCACAAAGCAGCCGATCTGCGCCATCAGGCAGATCACGGCCACTTGCCGCATGTAGGTACTCTTACCGGCCATGTTTGGCCCGGTAATGAGCAGAATGCGGCCCTGCTCTTGCACAAGGCTCGTATCGTTCGCGATGAACGAGCCGTCCTGGATGACCGCCTCTACCACCGGGTGGCGGCCATCCTTAATCTCGAGATCGAAGCCTTCGCCGATCTCGGGCCGCTTGAAATGCTGCGCCGCCGAAACCGCGGCCAGCGATTGGTACACATCGGCGGTGGCGATGACCTCCGCCAGCTTTTGCAATCTGGAAATATGCTGGGAAATCCGGTCGCGCAGCTCCGTAAACAGCTCATATTCCAGATCGACCATTTTATCCTGCGCTTCCAGAATGAGCGATTCCTTCTCTTTGAGCTCCGGCGTCACATACCGCTCGGCGTTCGCCAGCGTCTGCTTGCGCTCGTAGCGGCCTTCCTGCAAGGCGGACATGTTCGCTTTCGTCACTTCAATGAAGTAGCCGAACACTTTGTTGTAGCCGATCTTCAGGGACTTGATGCCCGTCGCCTCACGCTCCTTGCGTTCCAGCTCGGCAATCCACTGCTTGCCGTTCGTGCTCGCTTCGCGCAGCTGATCGAGGTAAGGCTGATAGCCCTCCCGGATCATACCGCCGTCGCGGATCGAAACCGGAGGCTCGTCCACAATGGCGCCGGCGATCCACGACATCACGTCGGCGCAGTCGTCCATATCCGCCACGAGTTTGCGCAAGGTTTCCGATCCGGACGCCGCGCACACTTGCTGAAGCGTTGGCACCTGCATCAGTGAATGCTTCAGCGCCACCATATCGCGGGCGTTCGCGTTGCCGTACGAAATGCGCGCAACGAGACGCTCCAAGTCGTAAACTTCCTTGAGCGCGCTTTTGACGTCTTCCCGGACGATCAGCTGGTTGTACAGCAGATTGACCGCTTCCAGCCGCTCTTCGATCCGGGCCACGCTCATGAGCGGCTTCTCGATCCAGCGGCGCAGCAGCCGCGCGCCCATGGCCGTCACCGTTTTGTCGAGCAGCCAGAGCAGAGATCCTTTTTTCGCCCGCTCCCGCACCGTCTCTACCAACTCCAGGTTCCGGCGGGTGAACGGATCCATCGTCATATATTGGGTCGGCTCGTAGATGCGAATATGCTTCACATGCGTCAATGCGCGTTTTTGCGTTTCCTTTAAATAAGCTAGCAGCAGGGCCACACCGTGCCGGCTCAAAGACGAAAGCTCCTGACGGGCGCTATCCTCCGCAAAATGCTCCTCCAGCAACCCTTCATCCGCGCGCGTCCATTCGGTCAGCACCAAATTGCGTCCCCATGCTGCGCCGGACTCGCGGATCGCCGAGATGATCCTGCTGTCCGTCACAATTTCTGATGGGTTGTAGACGTTCATCTCGTCCAGCACAAGCTCCCAGGAGCCCGGCAATTGCGTGGTATACAGTTCACCTGTCGAAATGTCGCAAGCCGTGAAAGCGTACCCCTGCTCGCCCCCTGCGAGCGAAACGATATAGTTATTGCTGGCCTCACCCAGCAGCTTGCTGTCCATGACGGTTCCCGGCGTCACGATCCGCACGATTTCCCGCTTCACGACGCCTTTCGCCTGCGACGGATCTTCCGTTTGCTCGCAAATCGCGACTTTGTACCCTTTTTCCACCAGACGGGCCATGTACGTTTCGGCCGAATGATGCGGGACGCCGCACATCGGAATTTTCTCCTCAACGCCGCCTTCGCGGCCAGTTAGCGTAATCTCGAGCTCACGTGACGCGTTAATCGCATCCTCAAAAAACATCTCATAGAAATCGCCTAACCGAAAAAACAAAAATGCATCCGGCACCTGCGCCTTAACGGCGAGGTACTGCTGAATCATCGGCGTGTATGCAGCCACCTTGTTTCCCCCAACCTCTACCTGAACTCTATTGCCACTTATGCTATGAAACTACTAGTTTGTTTTCAAAGACACGCAGAAAAGCAGCCCCGCTGCCGGCAGGCCGTCAGTACAGGCCAAGCCGCGCAGCAACTGCAAGTCAGGCAGCTTCTCTCTATCGTTCATCTATTATAGCACGATTCTTTCTTCCTTGGCTTCTTTCGACGAGCCGGCCGCAATTTTCCATGCTTCCCGAATGTCCGCGCTTTCGTCCCAGGGTTCCATCGACATGACGCGCTCGTAAAAGCGATCCAACAGGCCGGCATGCACTTCGTAACCAGGCAGCTTTCGAAGCTCCTGCCAGAGCGCGGCGACGACTCCGTGCAATCGCGCTTTGTCGCCGCAGTAGTAGGCCTTTTGGATATCCTTATCCAACAGCGGCTGGTACCTAAGCTGTTCATAGCCCCCCACCACAAGCGAGGCGAGCGCAAAAACGCCGCCAGTAATCAAAGGCGAAGCCAACCAACTGGGCAGGGTGCGGTATTCGAAGCCGCCGTGCGATTTTCGGCGATAATCGCCGAGGAATCCGTACCGCGGCCTTCGCCCCCGCGTCGATTCGCTCTCGAGCAAAATAAGCGGCAGCGCCACATAATTGTCAAGCGCTCGCAGCAAATGCGCATTCAGCCAGCACCGGCTGAAATGCAGGTGCCCGCCGAGCGGATAGCCCTTCACGGGCATGCCGCCAGAGAGCCAGGCGAGGCGCGAGTCCGTAATTTTGCGCGCGGCCAGCCCCATCGTCGCATGCACATGCCTGACGAGCTGCAGCGGATCGGACGTCGGCTGCGGGCGCAGCTCCGCCAACGGCAGAATAAGCCGATGCCCGCTCAGCACGATTGCATCGCTGCCAACGGCGCCGTCCCGCGTCAAAAAGCGGTCGGCAAAGACGACCTTGCCTTCCGGGCTGCGCAGCAGAAATTCGGGGTCGCAACCGAGCACCACCCGCTCCACGCGCTGCAGCTCCTCCGTGCACGCACGGTCATACGCGTTGATCGCTTGTGCAAACACCGCCTGCAGCTTGTCATTCAGCCGCGGCGCCGGCTCCACATCAAGCACAAGTGTATGCCCATCAACCGTGATGCCAATGCTCACGAGTCCGTAGTCGATCCCCAGCGCGTAAATCGCTTTAATCGACTCCCGGCACGCACGGCGAACGTGATAATTGATCTGCGCGGGGGGCACTTCGATGTACGCCGACTTTTGGCCCGCCAGCCGTTGATCTTGCAGCGACCGCTCCGCCAGAAGCAGCGTTTCCTTTTTCTCATAGACAACAAGGGTCTGGAGATGAAAAACCGCGACTTTATACTTCGTCTTGAACAGCCGCTGCGGCGCTTGCTCCTGCTCCCGTCGCGCATAGGACGCCATCGTTTTGAGGCCGTGAAGCTCCAGCAGCTCTTCCCGCTTGCGGCGGTTTTGCGCCCGAATGGCAGCCTTCAGCGGCTGCAGTGCAGGCTGCCGGGGGCATTCGTCATGCGCGGCGCCCCAGTGGATAAGTCGGTGACCCTGCCACCCCTCCGGCAATTTGCTGCCGCTGGGGATGTGAAGCAGGTCGGCCAGCGCTACTGCATCTTTTTCTCCTCCGTGTAAAAAGAACGATTCCATGTCTCCACTACTCCTTCGCTTGCCAGGATGAGCGCTGAAGCCGGTATTTACGCCTATTTTCCCGTATACAACAAAAAAGAGGGCAAATGCCCTCTGCCGAACCCGATAGGCCAGCATACACTAGCGTATAAAGTTCCTTAGGAGATTTGCCGCTCCCTCAATCCAATTCGTCTTCGAGCAGCTCAGCGTCCAGATCCTCGAAATCTCCGCTGTCGTCGAAGTCCACGTGTTTGTCGTCGAAATCGTTGCAGCCGTTCGCACAAACGACTACGCACACTTTCGTTTCGGCCACAAGCTCCACTTGAAACTCCCGTTCCACTCGAATAATCACGCTGTCGCCGCTCGAGGAGATGCTGGCTTCCACACAGTTGGGCTCTTGCGTTGCGACAGCGGATACTTCCGCCGTCGTCGGCTTATGTTTTTTGTCCAAATAGCTTAGTCCGACGACTTCTACATAAGAAACGGTTTCTTTGGCTACGTCTGTTTTCGTGTTGCGATCGTAAGAATACCAGATGTTGATATCGTAAGTACCAACTACCTCTACGCCCTCGCCAGAATGGACCGCCTCGAATTGATTATTAATAATCCAAGCGCCCAAGATACTGGTTGGAGAATAAGGCGGAGTCACGGTATGACTTACATGCGAAAATTTGCGCCCTTTACCGCAGACAGCTTTTGTAATGATCTCTCTGCACTGCAAATCTTTATCTAATGACATCCTTTCAACCTCCTCCATACAATCATTCCTTACAATTGTATGCAGGACACCAGTCTAGAGTGACAATTATTTTATATTATTTTTGAGCCTTAAACCTAGGGATTTCTGTCAGAGTCAACCCGCCGCCGGGCGGTGCTTTTTTTGCTTTTTCGCAATGGCCAAAAACTGCATAAGCTCCCGATTAAGCTGTAATATCGCGGCCCGCACCTCAAATTCCTCGCGGCTTCCAGGCAGCGGCATCGCTTTGTAACGGTTGTCCAGCTCTTGCAATTCTTTCTTGGCCTTGCCTGTATAGTAGTCTTCCTTGACAGTTTGGCTAATATCTTCGAAGATCGCGGCGACCAGTTCGCCCTGCGGCAAAGTCTGGTACACCTGAGCCACAAGATCCATCATACGCGTAATCGACTCCAGTTGCTCCCCTCGCATGTAAAAATACACCCGCCAGTACGGATCGCCCCCGAAAAGCAGCGTATTATCCATCGTCCGCTTCGCCAAGTCCGCGCCGCGCTCAATCGCTTCGCCCGCTTCCAGCAGCTCCTTGCCGTCCCAGACAATCGTATTGTCGCGCAGATGATTCGCAATATGCATGAAAATCGCGGAAAACAGCCGCTCTACTTCCTTGCGATGCGCGGTCAGTTGATGTTCGGTTTTGGGCATGTACGCAATGTTGATCAGCGTGGCCGTCCCGAGCCCGATCGCGAGCAAATACAGTTCATTCAGCACAGCATGAAGCCCTGCGTCCTCATAGGCGTACAGATGCAGCATCACAACCGCGCCGGTCACGGCGCCTTCACTGATCCGAAGACGATGCAGCAGCGGGAAAACAAGCAGCACGAACACGCCGACCACCCAAATTTGAAACCCGAACAGTAGCAGCAGACCAGAACCGATCAGTAAAGCCAGAATCGAAGCCGCGATGCGGTGCAGCGCGCTGCGAATGCCTTTCTTTTTCGTCACTTCAACGCCCAAAATAGCAAGCAGCGCCGCAGCGCCCGGCGAATGCACGCCAAACAGATAAGCCAGATACATCGCAATGACGACGGCGACAGCCGTTTTCCACACACGAAAGCCCATAGTCTCCCCCTCCTTGCAGGTTCTCTCTATGGGCTTCATTATTCCATTAAGTTCCTTACGTGACAAGGGGCTTTATCTGTGCCGGGTCAGCCGCCTCTCCAGCTTTGCCACCAGTTGGTACATGACGGTTGCGACAACCGCGATCACAAACAAGGTAGAAATGACCAATGTAAAATTAAATACCTGAAAGCCGTAGATGATCAAATAGCCCAGGCCTTCCTTCGCCACAAGAAACTCCCCGACGATCACGCCGATCCAGGCGAGGCCAACGTTGACCTTCAGGGTAGAGACAATCGCCGGAAACGACGCCGGAAGGATGGCCTGCAGAAATACTTGCCGCTTCGTACCGCCGAACAGTTTGACGACTTTGACGTAGTTCGGGTCGACTTCCTTGAAGCTTCCATATACGACCAGCGTTGTGATGATGACGGTAATCGACAGCGTCGTCGCAATAATGGACATGAGGCCAGGCCCAAGTCCTACGATAAATAGCGGGCCGAGCGCGACCTTCGGCATGCTGTTCAGCACGACGATGTACGGATCGAGCACACGCGATAGAAAGGGCGACCACCAGATGAGCACCGCCAGCAGGGTGCCGAACAAGGTGCCTAGCACGAAACCGATCAACGTCTCCTCGATCGTCACGCCGACATGGGGCAGCAAGGTGCCGTCGAGCAACTTATCCCAGAGCAGACGGAGGATTTTCGTCGGGTAGCTGAACAGCAGTACGTCAATCCATTTCAATCGGGCAGCTGCCTCCCAGAGCAGCAGGAACACAAGGAGGATCGCGGCCTGCACGACGCGCACCCAGACGGTTTGCTTCTTCAGCGCCTTCAGATGCGCCCCATGCGCTTCCTCCATAAGTTTGTCTTTATCGGTCGGCATCGCTCTCACCTCCAAATTCCTGCCACACCTCGCGGAAAAGTCCGTGGAAGCTCGGCAGCTCCCTAGCCAGCAGCGGCGAAGCGCTGCGAATGTCGGCCGGTACGTCGAACACCCGCCGCAGCCTGCCCGGGTTCGGGTCTAGCACGAGAATGCGATCGCTCATCGCAATCGCCTCCGACATGTCGTGCGTGACGAGCAGCGCCGTTTTCTTCTTCGCTCGCAGCGTACGGAGCACGAGGTCCTCCAGCTGCAGCTTGGTTTGATAATCGAGCGCGGAGAACGGCTCGTCGAGCAGCAGCAGCTCCGGATCCGTCGCCAGCGTCCGCACGAGCGCTACCCGTTGCCTCATCCCGCCAGAAAGCTGCGTGGGGTAATAGTCCTTGAAGCGAAGCAGCCCCATTTCATCCAGCAGCTCCAAGATGTTTTGTTTTGTTTCACGGGTCAGCCTGCCTTCAAGTTCAAGCCCGAACCAGCTGTTGGCCTCAATCGTACGCCACGGAAATAGATAGTCCTGCTGGAGCATGTAGCCGACCTTGGAGGAAGGCCCGCGAACGGGCTCTCCGCCAACGTCGATTCCGCCCGCTGTAGGCACGATCAGCCCCGCGATCATGGACAAGAGGGTCGTCTTGCCGCAGCCGCTGGGACCGATCAGCGAGACGAATTCCCCTTGCCCGATCGCAAAATCAATGTCCTGCACGGCGAGCGTCGCCCGTTCATCCGTCACATAGACGTGTGTGACTCCTGTTACTTTTACAGCGGATGTCATGGTCCCTGCCTCCTTGTCGACGACCCTGCTTCGTCAGATTGTTACTTCACGTTCGCTTTCGCCTTCTCAGCGTAAGAGTTGTCAACGAGCTTGCTCCAAGCGACTTTCTCTTTCAGCTCTCCGGCCGAGGTCATGACATCCAGCAAATTGTTCCATTCCGCCTCGTCTACAATGCCGTCGGTTGCAAACGAGCCTTGGTCTTTGTAGCGTTTGACGACGTTCTTGATAATGGCAACATCAATATCTTGAAAATAAGGCTTTACTGCTTCTGTGATCTCATCTACGCTTTTCGCGGCCACCCAGAGCTGCGCCTTTTGAATGGCGTTTGTAAATTTTTGAATCGTGCCGGGGTTCGCCTTCATGAAGCTTTGCTTCGCCATAAAGACGGTGTATGGCAACTGACCGCTCTCGACACCGAAGGAGGCGACAACATAGCCTTTGCCCTCTTGCTCAACGATCGATGCTTGCGGCTCGAACAATTGGACGTACTCGCCAGTGCCCGAGGCGTACGCGGTTACGATGTTGGCGAAGTCGATGTTTTGAATGAGCTGCAGATCCTTCTGCGGATCGATGCTATGCTTCTTCAGCGTGAATTCCCCCGCCATTTGCGGCATGCCGCCTTTACGTTGGCCAAGGAAAACGGACCCTTTGAGTGAATTCCAATCAAATTTGTCGGGTTTCTTCCGTGCCACGAGGAACGTGCCATCCGTTTGCGTAAGCTGCGCAAAGTTAATCACTGGATCATCCGAACCTTGCTGTGACACGTAGATCGAGGTCTCCGACCCGACCAGTGCAACGTCAATCGTATTCGACAGGAGCGCCGTCATCGTTTTGTCCCCGCCTGGCGTTGTCGTCAGTTCCACATCCAGCCCTTCCTCTTTAAAAAAGCCCTGTGACAAAGCCACGTACTCCGGCGCATAAAATAAAGAGCGGGTCACCTCGCCGATACGCACCTTCGTTGTTTCTTCCTTTTTACCCCCGCACGCTGTCGCCATTAGACTAAGCAGCAGGACGACGGCCAGCGTAAGCGACCATTTTTTCGTGATTCTCATCGAACGTCCCTCCGTTCATCGTTGTACAGTATTCTATGCAGGAGCCCAGAAAGGGGTTAATGGTTCCACGGAAAGTTGCATGAGCTTCGTGGTTTCTCGCTGCCGCCGACAGACATTTAGCTACTTGAAGGGACTTGGGAATACTGGAGCGCTTGGCGATATTTCCACCGTAGCCTCTCTCGCGAGAACCTGCATTTCCTACATCATACTTTGGAAAATAGCCGAATTTTGCGAAGGTACCTGTATTTCCTACAGTTAAATCAGCGCATACAGCCCCATTCCTGCAGAAAATGGCCGCGGTGACGGAATTTAACTGCATGTTTTACATGATTACATACGATTTGCCCCTGTTTCGGGCAAATGACCTGTAGTTTTTGCAGGAAGTCGTCAGGCAAGCGCTGGTATGCGCCAAATCGGCGGACGTCTGCCAAGATGAACGGCCGATCCGAGCGAGCGCACAGCAAAAAACCTTCCCGAGCCAAAGCTCGAGAAGGTTTTCCACATTCCAATTGGGTACAGGGTACTGCCGCTGTGCCCTTCATTTCAGATCTTATCCGCTAAATCCCGTACACCGCTTGATATTTCTCTTCCAAATAAGCAACCAAATAATCCGGATTGAGTTCCTCGCCGGTCACCCGCTGCACGATTTCATTCGGCGTCTGCGATTTGCCATACTGATAAATCTTCTCCGTCAGCCAATCTTTGATCGGCGCCAGATTGCCCTGGGCAATGTATGCTTCAAAATCAGGCAGCTCTTTACGGAGCGTATGCGTGAACTGCGCCGCGTACATGTTCCCCAGCGCGTACGATGGGAAATAGCCGAATGCGCCGCCGGACCAGTGCACGTCCTGGAGCACGCCCTCTCCATTGTTCGCCGGTGTCACGCCCAAATACTCTTCGTATTTGGCATTCCACGCCTGGGGCAAATCCGCGACGGCCAGGGTGCCGGCGAACAGCCCTTTTTCCAATTCGTAGCGAATCATAATATGTAAGTTGTACGTCAATTCGTCTGCTTCAATCCGAATCAAGGAAGGTTCAATGTGATTGATCGCCTTGTAGAACGTGTCGACATCCACATCATCAATTTGCCCGCTGAACGTGCTTTGCAGCTCGCCGTAATAGCGTTCCCAGAACGCTTTGCTGCGGCCGATCACATTTTCCCAGAACCGGGACTGCGACTCATGAATGCCCATCGACGTGCCTGTGCACAGGTTCGTGCCGACAAGGTCTTTGGAAATGTTCTGCTCATACAGCGCATGACCGCCCTCGTGAATCGTGCCGAACAGCGCCGACGTAATGTCGTTTGGCAGGTAGCGCGTCGTGATCCGCACGTCGCCTGGGTTCAGCGCCGTCGCGAACGGATGCACCGTTTCGTCCAAACGACCCGCTTCAAAGTCATACTGCATCTGCTTCAGGATCGCAAGCGAGAACTGCTTCTGCTTCGAGATGTCGAACTGCTGATCGAGGAACTCGCGCTTCGGCTGCGGCGCCGCCTGGATGCGCTGAAGCAGCGGAACCGCCTTCTGGCGCAGCGCGCCGAACACTTCGTCGAGCTTCTCGACGGTCATGCCGGGCTCGTACATATCGAGCAAGGTGTTGTACTTATGCCCCTCGTAACCCCACAGCTCGATGAATTCCTGCGTGGTCGCGACGATTTTCTCCAGGTACGGCTGGAACGAGGCCCAATCCGAATGATGCTTGGCGTCTTCCCACGCCGACTCCGCCTGCGAGGTCAGCACCACATAGGCCTGATATTTCTCGGCCGGGATTTTTTTGCTGCGATCGTATTCCTTCTTGCATTCGAGCACCATTTTACGGGAAATGTCATCGAGCTTCGCCAGCTCTTCCTCCTGCATGAAAAAGTCCAGATAACCGCCCATTTCCTCGGACGTCGACATCCGGAACACTTCCGTGGACAGCTCGCCCACAACCTCGGAGCGGGTTTCGATCCCCTTCTTCGGCGCGCCTGTGCGCATATCCCAATAAATTAAGGCAATCGCCTCTTCATACTGCTTCATTTTCCGAATATAGGCTTTAAATGCCTGCAATTTCGCTGCTGCGTCTTGTCCTGACATAGCTCGATCCCTCCCAAAAGTTTCTAGTTTTATCATACTTCGCGAATGAAACAGAAGCAAATCCCTTCCGGGTATGCTAAGATAATAAGAATGCTTCTACAAGGCTAAACATATTCGAATCGCGAAAAGGAGATGACTACGTTGAACATCACGTTTACCGAATCCGCAGTCGCCAGGCTAACCCCTTCGCTGCAAGAGCCGGGCACGTTTCTGAAGCTTGTCTTCGATACCGAAGGCTGCGGCTGCTCCGTCAACGGCGTTCCGACGCTGTGGCTTCTGTCCGAAACGGCGGCAGGCGATTTAAGCGCTGCGACCAACCTCGTGCCGGTATTTTATAAGGCGAAGGACGAAATCTTTTTCGAGGAACACATGAAACTCGACTTTAACGAAGCAACAAAATCTTATATTCTGAAGAGTAATAACCAAATTTACAATGCAAGTATGAGCCTGGTCGATCATCGAGCTGCTGCACACAGATCATAACTAACAGCACACAATCACAATGTGGAGGGAATGCGGATGTCTTTAATTAACAATATCATGGATTACAACAAGGATTTTGTGGAAACGAAGCAGTATCAGGAGTTTCTGACGACCAAATTTCCGGACAAGCGGATGGTCGTGGTCACCTGTATGGACACGCGCCTGACCGAACTGCTCCCCAAGGCGATGAACCTGCACAACGGCGATGCGAAAATTATTAAAAACGCCGGCGCGATCGTCTCCCACCCTTTCGGTTCCCTTATGCGGAGCATTATCGTAGCGGTCTATGCGCTTGAAGCAGATGAAGTGTTCGTTGTCGGTCATTACGATTGCGGGATGACGGGTCTCAACTCCGAGAACGTGCTGAAACAAGCGAAAATCCGCGGCATCTCCGACGACGTTATCGAAACGCTGGGTCATGCGGGCATCAACCTCGACACATGGCTGACAGGCTTCAATCATGTGCGCGACGGCATCGAGAACAGTGTCAAGGTCATTCGCAATCATCCTCTTCTTCCTAAAAACCTGCCGGTTCACGGCCTGATTATCGATCCGGAAACCGGACGCCTCGATCTCATCGACGAAGGCTATGCGGCCATCCAAAAATAGCTAAAAACAAACAGCCCGAAAGGTCAGTTGACCCTTCGGGCTGTTTTGTTTTGTTTCACATCGTTTGTCTACGGCTCCAACGTCCGCAGCAGACGCTTCGCATCGCCGTTCGGCGTGGTCACCACTTCGTAAATTTGAATGCGTACATCCGAATTCAACTGATCGTTGCGGATGTTGCCGAAGTCGATGAACTGAATGCCGGACAAGATTTTACCCTGGCCGGTAAACGTCATCACCTTCGAACTGAGAACCCGATCCTCGGTGTCGACAACCTCGAATGACAGCGACGAGAAGTTGGCGTCTGTAATGACCTGAGCCTGACGCGTCACATCGAGGTCCACTCGCATCCGGTACGCATAGGAGGAATCCTTGCTGTACGTCGCGCTGACGGAGAAATCCTTGAGATCGACGTTAAACGGATAGATGGACATCGGCCCCGTTTCGGCGATCGGCTGTACCGCCGTTTTGTACGCTCCCATCGACATGCGGTTCGGATCGTACAGTTGAAGCGCCAGCTTGTCCGCTTTCTCTTCGCCCGGCACCATGTACGAGTAGCTCAGCACGTAGCTCGTATTCGGCGCGATCGTTTTCGCAGTCGTCGTCTGGCGAATCCCTGTATACGTATAACCGTCCGCATTCGTCAGCTCCGATTGGAAATCCGGCAGCGTCACGGACGAGGTGCCTTTGTTCGTCAGCTTGTACTTCGCTACGATCGTTTTATAGCCAAAATCGGCGCTTTCGCTCATGCCCATCTCAACCAGCGATAGATCGACGTTGGAATCCATCGCCGTATTCGATGAGATCGGCATCACCGTGCCGATCGTATAATCCTGCGCGGACGCGTACGACGTCACTTCCCCGCCGCTGCCGGCGCCGGCGAGCGACGTGACCGCGACCGGCAGCGCGGTTTGCGCGGCATTCGCCTGCGCCGCGCCCTGCTGGCCGGCAGCAGCCGCAGCGGCCGCCTGCTTCTCCAGCACGACGAGCTGGAGCGCATCCGCACCCAGGCTTGCCGGCAAAATACCGGAGAAACGGTACGTCGTCGACTCGTTCGGGGACAAATACGTGGAGCGCGAAGCGTTGTCGCTCGAAGATACGATCACGCTGCTGCGCACCGCCTGGAACTGCCCAGACAGCGTCGGCAGCGTCAAGATGCCGTCGCTCGTGTTCGTGAGCGTCACGTTCGCCTGCACGTGCAGCCCGTCCGGCTGTTTGCTGGCTGCGGCCCACGTTGTGTTAATGACCAAACCCGATGCATCCTCATTTGCGTCGGCAGGCGGATACGCCGTCTTGTCGCCGATGCCGGCAACATCGAACGTCTTGGACACGTTCAGCGAGCCCAGCACTGTCGACTTGACCTTGCCTTTCGGCGAGAACAACAGATCCAGCTTGCCCGTATCCAGCGAAACGGGTACGGCCGCGGCCAGCATCGCCTTCACCGGCTGCTGCGGCAGCAGCGACGGCGCGGCGCCGGAAGTAAAGGTCGCCGTATAGGTTAACCCTTTGCCGTCCATCAGACTGGTTTCCAGACCGTCCGGGAGCTTCACATTGGATGTTCCTAAGTTTTCCAGAACGACTTCGGTGTACACCATCCAGGCATTGTCTTTAAACACTTTATAGCTTCGGCCCAGCTGTGCGGTCACGTAGCTGTCTTCCGCCAGCGTGGAATCAATGTCTTTTAAATTAATTACCGCTTGCTGTTGAGCCGATTGCCCTGCCTCCGCCATCGCCGCTTCAACCGACAAAGCGCCGATGTCCGAGCTGGAACGATCGTTCCAACGGAAAATATCGACTTTTAAATCGGAAGAGGACACGCTCGCCGGGAGCTCGGACGTGAATTTGAAGGCGCCGACATCGCCGGCCTTCACGCGCGCGTTCGCCTTTTCGCTTAACCGTGCGGTATAAGAATAGCCGTTTGCGTCAATGACTTTGACGCCGTAATTATTGAAATCGACCGTATAGGGACTGTTGTTGGTCAGATCGAGTGTGAAGCGCAGCGAGCTGTCCTCCGCACCCGTCGAAAGCAGGACCCGGTCCAGCGTGAAGTAAACGGAATCGCTGAGAAAAACGCCTTCTTTGCCGGCAAATGCGCTCGTGGCAAGAGGCAGGGTCAGGAAGCTTGCAGCCGTCATCAGCAAAGCGGAGCGGCTGAGCAAGCGTTTCATCGTACGTGGTTGATTCACGAAAAGTCCTCCTTGGAGACTGCGACGAAAGGAAGTACCGCTTCTTTCCCTCGCAGTCTCATAGATGAATGATTGCTGAGCTGTGGCATCAATCGGAACGCAATGCATCGATCGGACGCAGCTTGGATGCTTTGTTCGCCGGATACAGGCCGAAGATAACGCCGACCAGCACAGAGAACAGGAACGAATACAAGCTGACATCGACTGAGATGCTCGTGGTCTGTTTCGGGCTGAAGTAAGGCAGGAAATAAGCGAACCCGATTCCCAGAACAAGTCCGACCAAGCCCCCCATCCCGCTGATCACTACGGCTTCGACAAGGAATTGAAGCAAAATATTGCGTCTCTTGGCCCCGATCGATTTGCGAATCCCGATTTCCCGGGTTCTTTCACTGACGGTGACGAGCATAATGTTCATAATGCCGATGCCCCCAACCAGCAAGGAAATCAGGGCAACCGCCACTAACTGATTCGTAAGTGTATTGGTTGCTTCCGTCCGTGCCTTGAGCAGTTCGTCCTGATTCGTCAGGACGAACCCGGAATCGCTTTTGAATTTATACGTCAAGTATTGCTTCATTGTTTCTTGCGCCGCATAAATATCGTCTTTCGTCGGCGCTTCGACATACGTTGTCCGAATTTGGCCCAGCTTGAACTGCCTGCGGGCGGATTCAAGCGGCACGATGACGGAGCTGTCGACGGACGCGCCGCCGATGTTGGAGCCTTTCTCTTTCAGCGTTCCGATCACGGTAAAGACGACGCCGTCAATGTTAATCGTTTCGCCGACCGGATCGAGCTGCCCGAAAAACGTCTTCACGACCTCGCTGCCGAGCACCGCCACATTCGAGCGAAACTCCAGGTCAGTCGGCGACAAGTTGCGGCCTTTATCGATCGTCGCTTTAATAATGTCAAAATAACGGTCATTCGTCCCGAGCACGTTGTACTTCTCTTGTTTTCGGTCGTACTTAATGTTGGAACCGTTTTTGCTCATCGTCGGCGCGATCGATTTGAATTCGGGAAAATTCTCGAAGTTCATCAGATCGTCGTAACTGAGCTGCGTAGCCCGCCCGGTTCCTGTTGCTGTGACCACGAGGAGGTTCGTCCCCATATTCTCGTATTGTTTGGCGATTTGCTCCGAAGTTCCCCGGCCGATCGACACAAGCGTCACGACCGAGCTCACCCCGATAATCACGCCGAGCATGGTTAAAAAAGTTCGCATCGGACTGGAAATAATTGTCCGCATGGACATGCCAATCAGTTCTCTCAGCCTCATACGCTCACCTCTTGCTCTTGGCGGCGCTTCTCACTGTTGCGGTAGTCATCGATGATGACGCCGTCTCTCAAAGCGACGACTCGCTTCGCATTGTCCGCAATATGATGATCATGCGTGATGAGCACGATCGTGTTTCCCTGCGCATTCAATTGCAGGATAAGTTCCAGCACCTCTTCGCCGGTACGGGAATCGAGCGCGCCTGTCGGTTCGTCGGCGAGAATCAGCGAAGGCGAAATCGCCAATGCCCGGGCGATCGCGACGCGCTGTTGCTGACCGCCGGACAGCTCGCTCGGCTTGTGATGGCCGCGCTGGCCCATGCCGAGCATCGTCAGCATCGCCTGCGCGCGCTCTCGGCGCTCTTTTTTCGGAATGCCTGCATAGATCATCGGCAGTTCCACGTTCTCCATTGCCGTTAAGCGAGGCAGCAGATTAAACTGCTGAAAAATAAAGCCGATCTTCTGGTTGCGCAGCGACGCCAGCTCGTTGTCGTTCATTTTCTCTGTGACGACCCCGTCAAGCATGTAGCTGCCCGAGGACGGAACGTCCAACAATCCGATCGTATTCATCAGCGTGGATTTACCCGATCCGGAAGGCCCGATGATGGCGACAAAGTCCCCTTCTTCGACAGAAAGCGAGATGCCGCGCAAAATCGGGAGGTCTTCTTCACCGCGCTTGTATGTTTTCGTAATATCTTTCAGTTCAATGATATTCATCTCGCGATAACTCCTCTCCCGGCCGGGCTATCTTCCGCCGCCACCGCCGCCGCCGTTAATTCGGACCGCGTTACCGCCTCCACCAGCTCCGCCAGGTACGGCTGCTCCTCCTTGGAAGTTGCCGCCGCCACCGCCGTTTTGCTGGAACTGCTGTCTCAGACGGTTAATCTCGTCCTGACTGAGGTTCTGCTGCCTTTTGACCGCCTGCGGCACAACAACTTTATCACCAGCTTGCAAGCCTTCCGTGATCTCAATTTGCGTAGAAGAGCGAATCCCGATCTTCACTTCATGCTCCGTGTCCAGCGTGCCGTCCTCTTTCTTCAAAGTCACGACACGCTTCCCGCGCTGCAATTGCAGGGCTTCCGGCGGAATATAAAGCACATCCTTCTTATCCTGAACCAGGATTTCACCGGTCGCGGTCATCCCGATTTTCAGCACATTGTCTTTGTTCTCAGTCGCCAGCACGACGTCATAGAATGTCACGCCGTTCGTAGTCGTACCGACCGAGGAAACCTGCGTCACTTCAGCGGGGAATACGCGTCCCGGGAACGAATCCACCTTGATCTCCGCTTTCATCCCGACCTTGATATTCGGCAAATCGAGCTCGTCGACTTGCACTGGCAACTGCATCTTCGCGAAGCTGGCAACCGCACCGAATTGCGTGCCGCTCGTCACTTTGCTGCCGACGCGGAAGGCGCTGAGAATATCGTTTCGCTTATTTACAAAATCGGTCGAGAATACGCCGTCGAACGGCGCCGTGATTTTCAGCGCATCCACTTTATCTTGCGCCGCTTGGACCGCCAGTTGCTGGCGCTCCAGCGCCTTTTGCTTCGTAAGGATATCGTCGTCCAGTGTATCGTTCACAATCGTCGCCAGCATATCGCCTTGTTTCACGATATTGCCAGTCTTGAACGGCAGGGTCGCGATATTGCCTGTTGTGCCCGCAAGCACAGTCGACACTTTAGCATACTGCAGCGCCGCTTTCGCCGTGGAATCCACGCTTTGACCGCCAATAACAACCGATCCTTGCACATTCAGGCCGGCATCCAGCGAATTATCGTTTTTTACGGTAATATCAACATCGACGACTTTGCCGCCTTTGCCGTCCGTTTTCGGTGTGGAGGCAATCGCTTGAATCGAACCCGTTTTAGTAATTAAAAAGCCATCTACAGTCAAGTCGACCGGATCGCCGGTATGTAATTGCGAAGCCGTCTCCACGTAAAATGGCAACGTCACGGTCAACGTGCTGTCGTCGCCGATTGTCGCGATTTTGGTGGACTTGTTGATCGTGGAGCCAAGATCGATATTGGCGGCATAGGTCAACTTGCCCGAAATCGACGCCGTCACGCCCATCAGTCCTTTTTGCTGCTGCAGCGAAGCCAAATCCTTTTCAAGCTGCTCATACGTCAGCTTTGCATCCTCGAGATCATTCTCCAGTTGTGTACTGGTGAGCTCAATCAGCACATCGCCCGCTTTCACGGCCTGATTGCGCGTCAGGTGAATCGCTTTGATATTCGCATTTTCCGTAGCTGTAATTGTCTGCGTATCTTTCGGCTCAAATTGGGACGTTCCGGACACGGATGAACGAATATTTCCCTTCTTAACCTCCACGGTCACTTCTTTCGTTTCCGCCGTTTTCGTTTTCTTGCCTTTCGTCACATACAAATAAGTGCCTCCCGCGCAAACACAAACCACGATAAGGCCAATGAACCATTTGCTGCGAATCCACTTCATGCTTGTAACTTCCCCTTTCACTTGTGCGCCTCTCCACTACTTGCCGACTGTCCTTACCATTAACAAATTTTCAAGCTGCTGCTCGACGCTCAGCCCTGCTCCCGCGGACCCATCCGAAGACGGCCTGGGCGTCTGATTGACGCTTGCCGCGTTGGCCCCCGCTTCGCGCTCCGCTCTCCTCTTTTTTACGAAAGCGTTTACAATCCTTTCGCGCTCTTCTTTCGAAACCGACTTCGCTCTGTCCTGCTTCGACTCGTTGACTTGTTCCTTCATCTTGTCGAAATAGGCGTTAACAAATGCTTGCTGGTCCTTCGTCAGCATAAAAAAGAGCACCTTGCGCTCGCTCTCGTCCAGCTTCCCTTCTTCCGCGCAGCGGCGAATGATCGGCAGCATCGCTTCGGACTGCTTGGCCGTCAATTGAAGTCCCTCGAGCTTATCCATAAGGATCAGCCCCTTGAACAGCATGACAAGCTGCAGCTCTCGCGGACTCTGCACGTCCTCTGCCGGTCCAGAAACCGCGGCTTGCTGGGCTTGATTCCCTGCGTTGCTTTCCAGCGTTTGAGGCGGAGGCTCTGAGCTGGGCTGTGTACTGCATCCGACTAACAGTAAGGCCATCATTGTCATACACACGATTCGCTTGCGTGCATGCCGGATCAAAAAAACACCCCCAAAAAACCTGTCTATCTCCAACAGATTAGGGGATGTTTATGAATAAAGTGTGAACGGATTGTAAAATAATTGTGAACGCCGCGTGAATTTTTGTCGAATCATCGCAAACGAGGGAAGGTTATGCGAAATTCTGTCCCTTCTCCCAGGCGGCTTTGCACCTGCACATTGCCTTTCATCCCGGTGACCAGATGTTTCACAATCGTCAGACCGAGTCCTGTACCCGCTTCCTCGCTGGACGTTCTGGCTTTATTCGTTTTATAGAAGCGATCCCAAATTCGATTAAGCTCGGATTGCGGCATCCCTGCCCCTGTATCCCGTACATAGACGTGTACGTGGCCAGGATGATTCTCAAGTGCAACAATCAGCGATCCGCCCTCCGGTGTGAATTTGAGCGCATTATACACCAGATTATGAATAATTTGCACGAAACGGTCCGGATCCAAGTCCACTTGGCTCGGCTCCTGATCCAGATCTGGCAAAATTAATTGCGGAATGACGCCCTGTTTCGCGATCACCGCTTGCAGCAGCTCCATCGTATCTTCGAGCAGATCCGCAATGTCGACCGGCCGAAGCTTGAACACGTCGATACCGTTCTGAATTTGAGCTAGATCAAGCAAATCCGTCACCAAGCGCTGAAGGCGTTGGACTTCCTGATCGCAGATGTGCAAATAGTGCGGGTATTTCGCTTCGGGAATGATTTTATCGTTCATGGCGTTGATCATGCCGCGCAACGTGGTCAAGGGAGATCGCAGCTCGTGGGACACATTCGTCAGAAATTCCTGCCTTGTCCCTTCCCACTCTTCCAGCTTCTCCACCATGAAGTTGAAGCTCGCGGCGAGCTGACCGACTTCATCCTGCGACTTGATCGGCACCCTGGTTGTAAAATCGCCGTGCGCCAGCTCCAGTGCGGCGCGGTTCATCTGCTGAAGCGGGCCTGCCAGCTTGCGGGAAATGATAAACAAGATCACGCCTACCGCCAGCAAGGAAAATAGCAGCGGCAGCATTAAATTAAGCCTTACCGCGGAAACAGCCTCGCTGATATCTCCGGCCGGAATCTGCAAAATAATGACCGTCGGCTGGCTGTTCAATTCGAACGGTGTGTGGTAGGCGAACAAATTTTTCGGCCCGTCCTCCGGTTTCAGCGAAATCATGCCATAGCCGGTGTTCCCATGAAGCCCGTCGATAAACAAGGCGTCCATCTGCTTTGGAATCGCCCTGCCTTCACTGTCAGAAGAGCCAGTGAAGATGATGCCTTTCTCATCGACGATCCACACCTGCCCGTTGAAGCTTCTGGCGACGATTCGCATCGTATATTTCAGCTCGCGCATCGTAATGGTGCCTTCCTGGTAAGAATCCATCAGGCTTGCTACCTCGGCGCTCCGCTTGGCAAGAATCGCGACTTTGTCCTTATAAAAAAGCCCTGTAAAGTAATAATTCCAGAAAGCGAACAGCGCCGCAAAGAAGAGTACGCACGTCGCCAGGAAGGATAGAAATATTTTAATATACAGACTGTTGTACTTCCCCTTGAGGAAGCGTCTAAACATGCTGGACCACCTCAAACGAGTAGCCGATCCCCCATAGGGTCTGAATGTTCCATGAGTCGTGCTGACCGAGTTTTTTTCGCAGATTTTTCACATGAGCGTCGACCGTGCGCGTCCCCCCGGTAAAATCGAAATTCCACACATAGCCGAGCAAATCCTCGCGCGTAAATACCCGCCCTGGGTTGCTCATCAGGAAAAACAGCAGCTCGATTTCCTTCGGTGTCAGCTCGACGCGCTTGCCGTCCACCGTCACCCGGTACTGTTCCAAGTCGATCACAATGTTGCCGATCTCCAGCCATTTGCGCGATGAGCTTTGCGGCGGCGCCGGCTCGAGCGGAATATGCACGGCTCTGCGCAGAACCGCCTTAATACGGGCGACCAGCTCATTCGGATCAAACGGCTTCACCAAATAATCGTCAACGCCAAGATTAAAGCCCCTTAATTTATCGATGGACTCGCCTTTCGCTGTGAGGAAAATGATCGGCGTATGGTTGTATGGCGTGTCCATCCGGCGAATCTGCTCGCACAACTCATAGCCGGAAACGTCCGGCAGCATTATGTCAAGCAGCACAAGGTTCGGTCTTTCTTCCGTAATCGTCTTGATCACATCGCGTCCCCGATAAAGCAAAATCGTCTCATACTCCGAATGCTCCAAATACAGTCTTACGACCTCTGAAATATTCGGTTCATCATCTACGACTAAAATTTTTCCTTCCGAGCTCATCGGGCTTCACCCTGTTCCTTTCGTAAACGTGATTGTCTGGCTCTTTCTTCTATAACGTCCGTCCGGTCCCGCAGCGTATGCTTGTGGATTAGCGAGTCATTCTCGAGTGAGCTCGGCGCCTCCCACACAAGTCCTCTGTCCCTGCATATCGCCTGGCACTGCTGCAGCAGGCCGGGATCCGTAATCGGCAAATTCATATCCACATACACATCATTGTCGCCTTGCACCGCTGCGAGTGTGCTTCTGATTCGACGCTCCAGCTCCTCCGCATCCAGCCCGAGTGTGCGGACATCCGCCGGCTGCAGATTGGTCAGTGCGCTGCCCAACATTTTCACAGCCCCCGCCCGGTTGCCTCTTCGGCTATGATACAATCCGACGGCAATTTGAATCAACCCCACATAGGTCCCGCTGCGAGGGTCTCCGGGATGCTCCTTCCAAAATTCTTCCATCACTTCATGGCACTCAAAATAATCGCGCTCGCCATGAAAATGCACTAAATACTGCACATAGGCATCGGGATATTGTCCCATTGCTCCTTCTCCCTCTCTGATGGACTCACGAATGAACTTTTCTACTTCACCATGTTACTCCAAAGTCTTGAAATCGTCCAACTCAATCCACCAGCCATGAACTTCCAATCTAGCAATACCGCAACCATTCTATCATCTCTGACGTCAAATAGAGTAGTTTACAAGAAAGAGGCGGTTAGGACGATGAAAATGGGAAAATGGCTGCTGAGCGGCACCCTGCTCCTCGCGGTAACGCTTCCGAGCACAGCCTATGCGGCAAGCAGCCCGCAAGTGGATAAAACAACGAAGTACCGGGTTTACCAATACAACCAGGTTTTGATGGAATTCGCTTCCTATAATGAAGCGCAAGCTTACGCCAAGTGGTTCTCCAATTCTCATGTGGAAGAAATTGCAACCCGCAAGTGGCTGTGGAATAATTTTCCTCGCTATCAAATGTTTCAAGGCGACGTTTCCTTGCCGGAGTGGCAGTTCCCCACGTTAGATGCCGCCATCGCCGAGGCGAAGAAGTGGTCGAACGCCAGCGTGCGCGATTTGCAATCGACAGGCTGGGTGTGGAACAATTACGCCCGTTACCAGCTGTATCAAGGCGACATCACGATGGATGCCTGGAAGTTTAGTACGCTGGCGGAAGCGGTCGCCGAAGCCAAAAAATGGGGCAACGCTCATGTTATCGATTTGAACAGCAACGCGTGGATCTGGGACAATTTGTCGGGGAGTGAAAAAACGGCTGCCAAGTCAGGTCCTCCTATCTACAAAGTGTATCAAGGAACGTTTTCCGCTGACAACTGGTCGTTTGCCTCCCTCGAGGATGCCGTAGCGGAAGCGCTCAAATGGAACAATTCCACAGTCGTTAACACCCAAACGAAACAAACCGTATACAGCAATCTTAAATCCTATAAAGTGTATCAAAACGATACGTTCCTCCAGGATTTCACCTCACTCGACGATGCCATCGGCTATGCCCGGCTTTGGGGACACAGCTCGATCGTCAAGGAAGGACGGCAAATCTGGAACAACTACGCGTCTTATCAAGTCTATCAAAGCACCAACTTGATCGGCGAATACAACACGTTGGACGGCGCTCTCGCTTACGCGAAGCAGTACAGCAACGCTTCGATTCAGACGCTGCAGCACCGGATGCTTTGGGATAATTTCAAAAAGCTCCAGGTCTGGGGCTGGAACGGCTTGTCCGGCTCAGATGCGATTAAGACACAGATTGGAAATACGTTGGGACTCGATGTCGATTCCCCGAGCTATTTTGAACTGGCCGATGCCACCGGTAACTTAAAGGACAGCTCCAATGCCGATACGGTCAAATGGCTGCAAAAGAGCGGCTACACCGTCTATCCGTTAGTGAGCAATCAGTTTAACGCGGCGTTGACGACACAGTTTCTGGCCAATACTACCGCACAGGATACGTTCATTGCCAAGCTGGTTGACCGCTCCGTGCAATTAGGCGTGCCGGGCATCAACGTCGATTTTGAGAGCCTCGCCGGCTCCGACCGCAATGCCTTTACCACGTTTATCGCCAAGCTGACGACCGCTGCCCATGCCAAAGGCCTGGTTATCTCCATGGATCTGCCTCGCGGCAGTGTCAAATGGAATCAGTTCACCGCGTACGATCATGAAAAACTCGGTGCGCTGGTCGACTATATGGTTATCATGGCCTATGACCAGTATTACCGCGGCAGCACATCGGCAGGCTCCGTATCCGGTCTTCCATGGACCGACGGCGGCATTCAGGAATTTCTGTCCTACGGCATTCCGCGGGACAAAATCATTCTCGGCATCCCTTACTACGTCCGGGAATGGCAGCTCGACGCCAGCGGCGCCCTGGTTAGCAACCGCACCGTGCTGATGAAAGACATCCCCGCGCTGATCGCCGCGAAGAAGGCGACGCAAACTTGGGATAACGAGTTCGGCCAATACCGTGTCTCGTATCAAGAGAATGGCTCCACCTATGTATTCTGGCTGGAAGATGCGTCCACCGTCGCAGCGCGCATGGCGCTCGCGAAGAAGTACGACATCGCCGGCGTCGCCGCATGGCGGCTCGGGTACGACCAGAAGGACCTGTGGACAACGGTCCTGCAAAACAAATAAAGCCTGGAGGAAGAACGCGGCGCCTGCCGATCGGCAGCGCCTCGCTTCTTCCCAGGCTTTTTTTCACAACAACCCCCATGTGCTGAACGTCGTCTCCGTCCCGCAATCGGCGCAATACTTCGCGTCGGGTTTGTTCACTTTGTAGCAGCCCTTGTGCAGCAGCGTCTTTTCCTTGGTGCATCTATTTTTGAGCGGCGCGCCGCAGCGTATGCAGTATCGATCGTCTTTGTCCGCGACATAGCTGCACCGGACACACGTTTGAAGCTCGTTTTTATTTGCCATGCCATCATCATCCATTCTTGCAAAAGACTTTGTGCCTCCTACATATATATGAACCATGACGAACTATGGGAACCGTGGAGAAATGTTCCTACGCATGTATAAAAATAGGCCTCTTTCGCCCACCCTAGGAGGTAAGGGAGCTTTCTGAAATGACCGCATATTCAGAAAGTCTCCTAAAGGAGGTGAAAGAGACATGGCAAAAGACGTAATGTGCGAAGTAAACTCCTGCAAATACTGGGCAAATGGCAACAAATGCAATGCAAGCTCGATTTCCATCGTGAGCCACCACGGCGGAAGCCAAGCCCGTACAACCGAAGAAACCGATTGTAAAACGTTTGAATCTAAAGTTTAATACTCCCTGGAAAGAGGCCCTTCCGGCCTCTTTTTCTTTCTCTACAACGTAGTGTAACCAATAATGATAATTATTATCACTGAGAGTTCAGCATTTTTTAAAGACATCTTCTGCTTACGCCCATTCGTATCGCTCGAGCTTTTCTAATGCTGTATCATACAGCTCTCCGTCATCTGTAATGATATCATATTCAATGTTTCCATAATTTATATTGAACAACTTCTGTTTGTTTGCCTCACGATGAAAAGTTTCTTCTGCAATTTCAGTAATTTGCAGGTCAAAATCATCCACCATGGCTTGAACCATCTCATAGGCGGTTTCTTCTAAATCATCAGACCCGAACTCATCCATTGATTCCGAGATGTAATCATCCATTTCAGACGCTAGAAATTCTGTGATTTTATCAGTTGCACTATAGCCTAACAGTCTTTTTAACTCTTCTTGCATGTAGAGAGGTAACTGCCGGAAGTTAATTCCCCCTTCCTCTTCATAGTTACAAATCTTAATTAATCTGCAAGCGATCTCCACATCAGAACAGCTAAAAATTTGTTTCATATGCTCCTCATTCGATAGTATCACGCTCAGGTCGTAGAATTGTGAAGATAAGATGTCCATAACAATGTTGATCGAATGGAACAAGTAAAGTCGATTGATCAGAACTTTGTCCAAAATGGCAACAATAAATCCTTCCAGTCCCTTCTCGCGGATATCAAATACATGAATATACTTTAAATATTTTAAGAGTATCGAGTCCATAATCTCTACGCCTGATGTTACGCCTCGAAATTGCATGACAACCGGTGCCACTTTTAATTTCAAAAAGTCCTCATTCTGGATCAGTTTCTTTAATTTTTCCGTTGAATAACTGGTATTGAGAGCTTCAAATTGTTCCACATACAGCGCGGAATCAATAATTTTCCGTTTCTCTTTTTCGCCCATTTTTTTACGTACATACGTGTATAAAGAAGGATGGTATACGCTTATCTTTTCAGCGGAATAGCGCCTGATCAACGAACCCTCAAGTCGTGTAACGGTGTCTTCCAACGATTCATCTTCAAATTCGTCCAGCGTCGCTTCAAATCTCTTATAAAAACATTCATCGACGATGGATTGGTGAATCGTGGTCGTGGAAAGTGAAACTAGCGTATGTAAATATACGTTGGCATTATGATTTAATGCTCTGATCTCATTGCTCCATATCGTGTCCGGCTCATCCAAATATTTCATAAAATGTGCCACATAATGATCTGGTTCAACATCCCTTGGCTTTGTAGCGAACTCCACAGAAAGCGGACTGAAATTGCGATGCGTCAAAATGTTGGTCAGTACTTCTGTCGTGCCCAGCTTTTCCATATAGGGTCTGGGTAATTGATTTGATTTTATGTAGGAGGTTAGAATCTCTGCCTTTATTGCGATATCACTTTTTGAAAAATCAAGTTCAACAGGCACGAATCGGTTTTCCAGGAAAGAAAAGAACCCTTCATTCTGCACTTTCAAATTCGCCAGAAGCGATTTTCTTGCATTTAAAATCACCTTTTTGTTGGGAAGCCTGACCACATGTTGCAAAAGCTTTTCCCATTTCACTAGATCATTCTCGTCCAGAAGCTCATAGTGTCCTAAAAAATCATCAATCACAATAACTTCCCGTTTATTCGCGTGGTGCTTTATTCTTTCCTCAATGATGGAAAAGCTTTGGTTATAAACGATGTCATAGCTTTCCGCATATGCGGCGGCCAGCCTTATCGATGTGGTTGTCTTCCCCATCATGGAATAACCGCTAAGGAGAACACCATTATTGCTTTCTAAAGCTTGTAAAGCGCTATCGTAAAAAGGCGTTCTGACGAAAGTATGCTCAAGCCCCATCGCTTCCGTTAACAAAGCATTCTTACCGAGATCCTTCTCACTTTCGTTGACAGCTGCGCTAGACTCGAGATCGGCTATCGCCATTTCTTCGGATCTTTGTTTCCATCCCTTGATAAAAGTAATGGTATATTTCATCTCGTCGCTGTCAATCAATTTAGCGCATGCTTCACATAACCAAATTCCGTTTTCTTCTGATTTTCTTTCCTCTGGTGTTAAAGAAGCATCATAGCGTGGACCACCTGCGCTTGCTGCCGTAATATGGGCGGCTACTCCAATATTGATGTGTTTATTCCTATCAGAATGAGGACCTGAAGTTGGTTTTTTACAATCTGGATTTGAACAACGATTGCCCACTCGTTTGGATAAGTTGTCTTTCATTTTTGGTGTAAATTCATCTCTCACTCTATCGGCTCCTTTACTTTTCTTGAATTTAGTTGGGATATGACTATATTATCTTAATTGGCAAAATAAGTCATATAAAAAAGGAATTTCTTCCATTCCCCTGTCTATCCATATCGAAAAATCTCGATTTTCATTGAAAATTCTGTTAAAATATCGAATGTTCTATTGATTTTATTCATAGAGATAGAGGTTGATTATATATGAAGATTAATATTCCTTTTGAAAGTCTAGTCTATCCAGACGATAAAAATACTAAAGCTGTTGTTGTTAGCAACGAAGATTTTTCAACTTTCAATTCAGATTTACTAAATTTAGGGAATCTTAACACAGGCGGGAAAAGAGTCGAAGGCATATCCGCCGTCTTTGATTTAGATGGATTTACGAACTTCTGTAATCAAATGGAACCTCACTTGGTTGTCCCTAGATTCTTAAAAGAGTTTCTTAGTTGGATTCTAAAAAAAATCGCTCAGACACATCTTATTGTAAAGAGAGAGAACACATTTGAAGGAAAAAAAGCCTTGTATTCTCGCCTTCCAATTTTTTGTAAATTTTTAGGTGATGGGTTATTGATGATTTGGGATACTGACGATATGTCCGAGATCGAAATGGGGAATGTTGTCTGTATTTTAAAAGATGTTGCAGAATCTTATGCGAACGATTTTTTACCTTTTATTAACAAAAAATTCGTCAACGTTCCAGAAAAGCTGCGTTGCGGTATCGCAAGAGGATCTATTGTTCAATTGGGCGATGGCAACGACTATGTTGGTCCATCCATCAACCTTGCATCACGGCTTCAAAAGGTCCCTCCAAGTTTTACCTTTGCCTTCTCTGCCAGGGGGTTTGACAAGGATTTCTTCGCTGAATATGAATTTAAAAAATATCAAATGATCAAAATTGAAGTTCGCGGGATTAAAGGTAATGAAGAATTGGTGTATGTATTAAAATCGGAAATAAATACCCTTTCTCCCAAAATGAAAGCTCAAATTCAGATTCTTTAAGAACAAAAAACAAGCCGGACGCACACTCTCATGTGCTCCGGCTTACCACAGCTATTCAGTTAGCTCTTACAATCCAAACTCGCGCATCTCAATTCACTCCCACCCGCCGATACTCCTCTTCCCTTCCTCCCACTAAGCTCTTCACATCATGCCCCGTTGGATTCTGGAAGATCCGGAGTCCAAACTCCGGTGCAATGGCAAAGATATGGTCAAAAACATCGGATTGTACCCGCTCATACATCTGCCATTCCGTTCCATTGGTAAAGGCGTAGATCTCGATAGGCAGGCCCGTTTCTCCGGACGCCAATTGCCTGACCATACAGGTCATGTTCGGGTGAATTTTGGGGTGATGCTTGAGGTACTGATCGATATAGATGCGAAAGACACCGATATTCGTCAGCGCTCTGCCATTTACTTTGTTCGACGTATTAATGCGATTTTCTTTATTGTGAACCTCGATTTCCCGCTCTGTATCGAGGATATACTCCGTGAGATAGTGAATGCTTCTGAAGCGCTCTAACATATCCTCTGTACAAAAACAGATAGAGCTCGTATCAATGAAAATCGATCGTTTGATTCTTCGGCCTCCGGATGTTTGCATCCCGCGCCAATTTTTAAAAGAGTCGGAGATGAGCGTATAGCTCGGAATCGTCGTAATCGTTTTGTCCCAGTTTTGAACTTTGACAGTGTTCAGGGAAATATCAATAACATCCCCATCCGCCCCGTATTTCGGCATTTCGATCCAATCGCCAACCCGTACCATATCATTGGCTGTTAACTGCACGCCTGCAACAAGTCCCAAGATAGAATCTTTGAATATTAACATCAACACGGCCGAAATCGCGCCGATGCCGCTCAGTAAAATGATCGGACTTTCACCAATCAGGTTGGCTATAACAAGGATGCCGCCAATGATGGACAGTACTATTTTAATTACTTGAATATAGCCTCTGATCGGCTTAACCTTAGAAACTTCGTACGTTCTGTAAATATCGTTCACGGCATCCAGCAGCGAATCCATGACCAATAATCCAATAATAATGATGTACGATATGGCGCCCTTCTCTATCAGATGCTGATAGGCGGGAAACGTCGAAGAAAAATAATAGATAATGACGGCAGGAACAACATGGGAAACCTTATGGAAAACCTTCCTTTCCAACAAGATATCATCCCATTGATACTTATTGTTGTTGATGACGTGTGAAATAATCGTAAGGAATATTTTTTTTGTAACAAAATTAGCTAATACGCATAATACGGCAATGCCTAATACCTCGATCCCGTAAGACAAGTAATCGGCTAACACCGAATTGATCCCTATTTCTTCTAGCAGTTTTGTAATGAATTCCATACATGCCTCCATCGCTCCAGATTTTCATACCAAACATGAGTAGTACGATTATGATTACTTCCGTTTTCTCGGAAGCCCTTCTAGTATAGCAAGAGTTGCTTTGTTCATTCAAAGGTTTGTCAGCAAAAAGATCCCCTTGAAATCTCTCCCAACTTCTCAGATAATACACTTTGAATACTAGGGCTGACAGTTCCATCGTAAACCTTAAGCCATATACAAATATATGTTGAAATCATTCATTCGGAGGAGATACATGAGACTTATCATAAACTTGCTGCTCAGCCTCCTCTTCTGCTGCAGCACGTCAGCTGCAGCCTGGGCTGCTGAGACAGGCGTTTCAACCACCACATTCACGGCAAAAAAAGACTTGCGGCAATGGCAGCCGCGTAAAGGTGAACTTGTCGACCTGGACGGGCCTTGGACGTTGTATTGGCAGCAACTGCTTACGCCGGACAGGCTCGCAGCCAATCCTCCGACAAACGCACTGAAGGTTTCCATCCCCGCGCAGTGGAAGTCCTACACGATGAACGGGCAAGCCTTACCCAATGAGGGATACGCAACGTATCGAATGACTTTTACATTGTCCGATGAGCCTCTTGAACAGCCGCTCGCTCTCTATCTCAACAATGTCGCTTCTGCTTATCGCCTCTGGGTCAATGGCCAGGAATTGAACGGCAACGGCATCGTCGGCATGGACGCTGCCCATATGGTTGCAAGAAGCTACCCCAAGATACAGTTCTTCGTGCCGCACAGCGGGGACAATGAGATTGTTATCCAGGTATCCAATTTTGCCCAAAGAACGGGCGGGATCTGGGAAAACATTCATCTTGGCGACGCAGAAATCATCGCCTCCAAGCATAGGGGGCAGGTCATGCTTTGGACCTTGATTACCGGCTGCTTGCTGCTGATGACGGTGTTTTCCATCTTCCTGTATTTGGCCCGTAAACAAGATCGTGCCGCTTTATGGTTCGGCCTCATCTGTCTGGCGATTTGCGTGAGATCATCGCTCCTTGGAGAATCCTCCGCTTATGTGCTGTTCCCATGGCTGTCCTGGGAATGGGGCGTGAAGCTGGAGTATTTGTCTGAAATTGCTACGATTCTTAACTTGGCTGCTTTTGTGAATAAGCAGTATCCGCAAGAGGCGGTCCGTCGCAGCTTGCCCCTTTTCGCTATCGCTTTAAGCGGATTTGCAGCATTTGTGTTGGTGACGCCGGCCAAAGTATATACGCAATACATGGTTCCCTATGTCATCATACTGCTGCTTCCCGTTTTCCTCTATGTGATGTACGTCTACCTGCGTGCCGCGCTGCGGCGAAGAACAGGCTCGCGAACGAATATGATTGGCTTTATCGTATTTTTTGCCGCGGTTATTGAGGAAATCTTATACTATGTCGGATATCTCCAATTCGGCGGGCTCGTTTCCTTCGGATTGCTCTTCTTCCTGCTCACCCAATTGCTGAATTTGTCTTTGCTATTCACGAGGGCGGTTACTCAGTCGGAGCTGCTGTCGAACAAACTTGATCAAGTTATTGCGTCACAAGAAGCGACGATTAAACAGCGTACTTCCTCTCTGCTAGCGTTGAATCTCCAATTGGAGCAGGGCAACCAGGAGTTGAGCCGAATCGAACTTGCTCGGAGTACGCTGCTGGCCGAGGTGTACCATGATTTGTCCACGCCAATTACAGCGATCAAAGGTTTAGCGAAAGGGATTAAAGCGGGAGTCATCCCCCAAGAAGAGGCGCCAACCTATGCAGGGCGAATCTATGAGCGCAGTTTGATGCTTGAGCGGCTGATTGATAATGTCATTGAGCTCAGTAATTTGAGAACAGGGGAAGTTCAACTGCAGCTAGCAGAAATTCCTCTGCTGCCTTTCTTGCGCCAATTAACGCATCGCTATGCCCCAGAAACAGCCGCACAGCACATTACCTTGACATGGGAGGAGCCGAGCTTCACAGCCCCGCAGAACAAGGATCTGATCGTCCGGATGGACCGTTTTCGCTTCGAACGGGTATTTGCCAATCTGATTTCAAATGCCGTGAAGTACACAGCTGGAGAAGGTACAGTCCGCGTATGGACCGACTTTCGACCACGCCTTCACGATCCCGAGCACGGGCTCGCGATCATTCATGTGAGCGATTACGGTATCGGCATCCCAGAAGCCGAATTGCCGCACATCTTCAAGCACCGTTACCGGGTTACCGGCAGTAACAACGCTGCGGGAAGCGGACTTGGGCTCGCGATTTGCCAGGAAATTGTGGCTCGCCATGGCGGCGAAATTCGTGCGAACAGCACGCTTGGTGTGGGAACCGATTTTCACATCACACTCCCGGCCACATTTGAGCCAATCACCGACGATTCAAATAAACATAAGGAAGGAGACGCACATGGACACGCGCATTCTGCTCATTGAAGACGACCCGGACATCTGTGATCTTGTCGCCATTTATTTACGTAATGAAGGCATGCGCGTCGACGTCGCTATGCATGCGGAGCAAGCGCTGGAGCTTTTTCAGCAATCGGTGTATCACCTGGTTGTTTCGGATATTATGCTGCCGGGGATGGATGGCATGCAGTTGGTGCAGCAGATTCGCAGCCGCTCCGACCTTCCTGTCATATTCTTGACCAGCAAAAAGGAGCCGCAGGATATAATCGCAGGGCTCCGGATCGGCGGCGACGACTATGTGACAAAACCGTTCGAGCCAGAAGTGCTTGTGGCTCGGGTGCTCGCCGGGCTTCGCCGTTATCGTACGACGATCGCCTCTGAACAAAGCGGCAGCGACGACGTATGGAAAGATGGTTGGCTGACTATCCACAAAAAACGGTACGAGGTCCTTGTGGATAACCAACCTGTTAAGCTTCCAGCCAAAGAGCTTCAACTGCTGCTCATGCTGTTGGAGCGACCTTCGCAAGTGTTCAGCGTCAGTCAAATTTACGAGCGGATCTGGGGCCTTGACGGCATCAGCGATGAGCGCACGGTGATGGTTCACATTCACAATTTGCGCAAAAAAATCGAAAAGGATCCGGCAAATCCCACTTATATTCGAACGGTACGCGGTTTTGGGTATACGTTCGGCGGACAATGAAAAAAGCCCCAGCCTCTTTTCAAAAAGGCATGGGACTTTACTTTTGGGACAAGTTACGGGCGAATTTTTACTTTCAAGACGCTAGGCTTAGAGCTTACTTTTAAATCTCCACCTTGCACCTCATTAAGCTGCTGCTCGGACAACTCTTCCGACAAATCAGTCAATTCGACGGATTCCACCTGATCCAACTTCTTTTCAGTGTTTTCAGCCATGTCTAACCCCCCTCTCATAATGGCCTGATTATACTTCAGGAAGTTTAAGTTTTGTTTAATTCCTCAAAAATAAATGAATCGCCATTTCGACAGCCTGCGTGCTAGAATGACACTACAATAACGAATAATGCGAGGGATGGGATGCTTGGAGACGACAGCTTTTACGACCATTCGAGTTGAAAATAAAACGATGAGCTTGAAGCAACTGCTTCAGCGATTGCGCATCAATCCCGCTTGGGCGGACCCCGATTGCTGCAAACGCGACCTTGTTCTCATTTGCTGGGCTGAATCGGAAGGGCTTACAGCGGCAAACGCCGATCTGCAATCGGCAGTGACGCAGTTTCGGCGAATGAACAAGTTGTATACTGCCGCGCAAGCAAGCGCTTGGCTAGAAGCTCGGGGCATGACTTTGGAGGATCTTGTCGAAATTTTGAAGCCTCAGATTCTGCACGCGGATTTGGCCCGGCATGTTATCTCGGACAATCGTATTCGACGGCGATTCATTGAAACGGCCTCCCTCTACGACACCGCTGAAATCTCCCGCCTTGTGACGAATGACTTCGGGATCGCCCAGGAGCTGCTTTTTCAAGTGGAAGATGGTGCTGACTTTCATGTCCTTGCGCGCAAATATTCATCAGATGAAGCCACAGCCAAATCAGGTGGGTACGCGGGGGTTGTAAACCGGGCGGACCTCGAGCCGGAAGTGGCGGCATCCGTATTCAGTGCTGAGCCGGGAGAAGTACTGGGCCCATTTGAACGGAGACGCGAATTTTCCCTCATTTATGTTGAAGCTCTATCTCCAGCTGAATTAAACGTGGATGTTGAAGCCCGCATTCGTGAGGAGCTCTTTCAGGAGCAGTTTACCACCTATCAGGCTTCACTGGACATCCAGGAATTTGTATAAGATTACGATAAGGAATGACGTATGTGACCGAAATTAACGCTGCTAATTTACATCATTTTCCGCTGTTCGATATGTTAACCGATGAGGAATTGGCACTGCTGTCCCGGCAATTAAAGCCTGCTTCTTATGCGATGGGGCAGACGATCGTGGATCGATCAGAGCCGCCTGACGCCTTATACATCATTATCGAGGGCAGGGCCAGGAAAATTGGTCTCAATCAGGCAGGAAAAGAAACCAATCTCGGCCTGCTGCTGCCTGGAGACCATTTCGGAGAACATAGCCTCTTCGGCAGTGAGACGCCGGCTGCCATAACGATTCGCGCTTCAACCCCGCTCGAAGTACTAAGGCTCGACCAAGACCAGTTCAAGGAGCTTGTTGAAAGACATCCCGACCTTGGTGCGTATTTTCGAAAATATATCGATTCCGATGTCATTCGTACGTTTCTGAAAAACAATACGCTGTTTACGCATGTCGACCAAGCTGCGCTGCGTTCTCTGCTCAATCGCCTGGAAATTTGCACGTATGAATCCGGCGCTTGTCTGGTTCGCGAAGGTGAGCCCGGGGACGCGTTCTATATTCTAAAAACCGGAGCAGCGCTTGTAGAGCGCGGAGCGGAGGCCGCTATTGTCAATCGGCTGTATCCGGGAGATTTTTTTGGCGAGTTGGCGTTATTGACCGGAGAACCGCGGAAAGCGACGATCCGCGCTGCTGAGCCCGTCACCGCCTTTCGACTGGGCCGAGACGACTTTGACGCGCTGGTTGCACAATTTCCGCGTATTTTGGAAGCGATTCGCCCGATCGCATCCCACTATTCTACCCAAGCGATGACGATGATTCATTCGCCCGAGCAATCCGAGCAGAACGTCGAGTCGGCAAGCGTTATGCCGCCACCGGACCAATCGGAGCCGTCGCCAAGAATGAGCCTCAGAACGTGGTTCTCCTGGAAGCGCCGACAAAAATACCCCGTGCTGCTGCAGCAAAGCGAAATGGATTGCGGGCCGACTTGCTTGACGATGATCGCCCGTTATTACGGGCTGAATGCCAGCGTGAACCGGATGCGGGAGCGCTGCAACGTCGGTGCGGAAGGTACGTCCATGCTGGGATTGATTGAAACGCTCGAATCGATTGGCTTCTCAGCCAAAGGGCTAAAAACGACAAGCAGCGTCCTGCATGAGCTGAAAACGCCGTTTATCGCCCATTGGAACGGCAACCACTATACCGTCGTTTATGAAGTCGGCAAGCATCACCTGCTTGTCGCCAATCCGGCATTGGGCTACCTCGACACAGTGCCGCTGGAGACGTTCAACAGCCATTGGACAGGACTCGTCATTACCTTGGAGCCGAATGAACCGTTGGCTGCGTTGGACGATACAGAAGTGCTGTGGAAACGGTATTTCGCGCATCTGAACCCTTCCCGAAAATTACTGCTCTCCACGCTCGGCTTATCCATCGTGACCGAATGCTTGCTGTTGGTATTTCCTGTCATGTCACAGCAAATCTTCGATCGCGTGCTGAACACCGCTAACTGGTCACTGCTTCATGTCATGCTGTTGGGAATGCTTACGCTCGTGCTATTCAACACCGGTTTTATCTTCCTGCGACAGAAGCTGATCGGAAAGCTGGCCTACGCGGTCGATCACTCGATGTTGGAGAGTTTCTACCGGCAGCTGTTCCGACTTCCCTTCTCCTATTTCTTCAAACGAACCTCGGGGGATATTCTGACGAGGGTCTACGAGAATGAAAAAATTCGCAGAATGATGACGGAGCATGCGATTGAGCTGGTGCTTGATGGGCTGACCTTGCTCGTATATGGCGGGCTCATGGTTTACTATCACTCGATGCTTGCCCTTGTTTCCTTTGCACTCATGCCGATATATTTCGCTCTTTATGCTGTGATGCTGCCGCAAATGCGCCGCAATTTTCGCAAGCAGATGATTGCGGAAGGCGAATCTCAGACGCAAATTGTAGAGGCCGTGAATGCGATTGCAACTGTGAAAGGACTCTCTCTGGAATCGTTTATCCGCAGCAAGCTGATGGCCAAGCTCAGCCGACTGTTCACGCTTCGACTGGAGGGCAGTCGGCTGGAAGCTGTTACCAGAGCCTCCTCTTCGGGGCTGCGTTCGGTTAGCAATGTCGCCCTGCTCTATTTAGGCTCACGCTACGTGCTGGCAGGCCAACTCTCCATCGGGGAGCTGGTCGCGTATACCGTGCTGTTTACATCGTTCCAATTCGCACTGGAACTGATTTCCCAGCGCAGCGGCGAGCTCGCCGAAGCCCGTATTTCCATGGAACGACTGAATGATGTATTTGAATCGACGCCTGAACATCCGCAGCCTGAGCTAATGCGCATGCTCCCGTCGATCCAGGGTCATATTCGCTTCGACAAAGTGTCCTTCCGCTATCACCGCGGCGGCAGCATGATCTTGCAGCATCTGGATCTCGAGCTTAAGCCGGGACAGACGGTTGCGCTCATCGGCCGAAGCGGTTCCGGCAAATCAACGCTCGCGAACCTGCTTCTCAAGCTGCTGCAGCCTTCGAGCGGTGAAATCTACGTAGACGGCTACCCGCTGCGCTCGGTGCATGCGGCTTCCATACGGAAGCAGGTCGGTGTTGTTCAGCAGGAGACCGTATTATTCAAAGGGTCTGTCCGGGACAATATTGCGATGAACGGCGAAGAAACCAGTCTGGAGGACGTCCAGCGGGCAGCGCAATTGGCAGGCGCACATGCGTTCATCGAATCGCTGCCGCTCGGCTACGATACGATGATCGGCGAAGGCGGCCTCCGGCTCTCCGGCGGCCAACGCCAGCGCATCGTCATAGCGCGCGCGCTCGTTCACAATCCGCGCATCCTCATCTTCGACGAGGCGACAAGCGCCCTCGATACGGAATCAGAGCGGATCATCCAGACGAATATGAGCGAGATGCTGCAAGGCCGCACAACGCTCATTATTGCGCATAGGCTCAGCACGATCCGCCAAGCGGACTTGATTGTTGTTTTAGACCAAGGCTCCATCGTGGAGAGCGGCACTCATGAGCAGCTTGTTCGCCAACAAGGTATGTACCATCACTTGCTTCAGCAGCAGTCGATTTCCTGATTCAAACGCTGTTTTTTATGTCGTTTGCTTTATTTTTATCGCTTGTAATAATTGAAACATAAATGCCAATCAAAAGCATACCTAGAAGTGCTTCCACCATAACAGCAACTCTAACAGTATCAGAGTTAGGTGCAATATCTCCAAATCCAAGCGTTGTAATCGTTACCGCACTAAAATACCAAAAATCTTCGATTTGGTACTCAATGTAATTATTTAATTTAATAACGATATCCAAAAATTTTCCATCCAATAATGTATGAGAATTCGCAATCATATTACTTAAATGAGTATCAATTTTCTCGTTATCGAAAACACTCAAATAAACATTTAATTCATTTTTATCAAAGTATAATCTGATTTGTTTATCAGGTTTTTCTAGCAGGTTCGTATTATTGGTTAATGTGCTGCTCTGCTCAAAATAAAACACCGATGTCTCAGCATCCCAAAATCTTTCTTTTTGTTTGTATAAATTAACTGTAACTTCTACAAACTCCTTATTTATTGAAGCACCCCAACTGGTTATAGAACTGTAACTTAGCATAGAAGGTTCAATAACGAGCGGTTGGGGTGATATCTTAAATGAGTAAAATGAGTACCCCTCTTTTCCTAACATATTTTCATAGATATCTCCCCAATCTTTTCCGCTCTGATCCAAAGTTAAATATTGATCTGAATCTACTTTCAAGTACTCCTTTTTATATTGATTATTGGCAAGTATACTTTTCAACCGGGTTGAATCAAAGCTATCGTAGGGACCTTCTTTTAAAAATCCTTTTAAAGTTGTTTCAATTCTCGCTTGCTCAGAAAACACAAAATCGTCTCCATTTGCTCTCTGTGCAATGTAATAATAAAAGGAGCCGAACCAAACCCAAACAAATAAATAAAGTACAATCGTCATTTGCTTTAATTTCCTCTTTATCCAATTTCTGTATCCACTGGAAAACATAATCGATATCAAAATTGACAAAGGATACAAAACTAGCATTATCCCTATTTCAAAACGTGTAATATAGGTTAAATTAAACAATTTAAACAAATGAACAATGACTCCTATAATAGACTGAAGAACTTCAAATCCAAAAAATGCATACAAAAAAAGGAGAATCTTTACAATATTTCTTCTAGTAACGAGATCTTTCACATTCACATTCCCTGTTTGAAGGACCGCTATAGAAGCACTTACTCCTAATAAGGATAGAGCAATCTGCTTGAGAATCAATAACAGCAAATAATGATTCGTAAAGTAAAGTGAATATTCAATGCTTGTAACAATAAATAATAGTGACATTAAACAATATCTAAGTATTGGTTTTTTTAATAAATCAAGTAAAAACATAAATTCTTCCCTTTCATTTGATAAATAATTCTGACCAACAACGCACAGCATGCTTCACCTATCCATCACCCAATACCCGTTCTTCCCCTGCCGTTTCACGCGATACATCGCCTTATCGGCGCTGTTCAGCAGCAGATCCACCGTTCTACAGAAAGCAGCCTATGCTCCAGCTTCTTTAGATTGCGAATCAGCACATCGATGCTCTTAAAGCCTAAGAACAGGATCGGAATCAGATGGGTAAAAAGAGGAACGATCACAGCCGCAACTGTCACAGAATCACACGCTTTCTCATGGGGTTGTCCTATTGTCGAGTGTAGCATATTCGTCCGAAAAGAAAAGCCCCAGCGACGCTGAGGCTCCTTCTCTTTTACACATCGTATTCGAGCTGCTTCTTCGCTTGAACGATAAATTCGAGCGGGTTCGTGATCACCGCAGGATCGTACTCGACAGCCCCCATTTTCAAGATGAGCCCGACACGGTATTTCTCGGCATATTCGCCCCGGTTCCACTCATCCACGGTTTTACGGAGCCTTTCGATCACAATGGAAGCCCCTGTTCGATCCGTGAACAGCAGCATCCCCCACATCGGATTGTCTTTGTTCAATAAATAGAGCGAGTCGTTCGTCCGAATGCTGGTCTGGCTGATTTTCGACAGGTCGTGAATCGCCTCCATCAGTTGGTCCACGCCGATCATGCGCCGGATTTCATCCCAATACTTCACACTAATGACCATGAGTGTCAGCGGGATCTGGTACCGCACAGACAGCGCCATGAAAATGGTCGCATCCGTTTGAAAGGATAGCGTATTTTTCAGGCTTGTCTTAGGATCGACGGTCGCGAGCGACTCGTTCTCTTTTTGCAATTGCTCGTTTTCGGCTTGAAGTTGACGGTTGCCTAACGTGAGCAGCCAGGTCGCAACGGTAAACACCGGCGTCATGATAAGCCAAAAATAATTTTGCGTGCCGATCACGCCGCCGACCACAACGGTCTGGTATAAGGTGAACGTGCCATAGCCGAAAATGAACAGGATGTTCAGGATCAGCCCGGTTGTCATGGTTGTGAAATACGTAATGACCGCAATGAGAAACGCGACGTTAAGGAAAATAATATTTTGCAAATACAGATTCGGATTGCTCGACGTAAACATGATACTGACCAAGGCAGCTAAAATAAACAGCAGAAACGCTGCATCCGAGACGATGCTGCTTCGAAAACGGCTCATCGCTTATCCCTCCGCTTCCTGATCGCGTATTTGCGAATCATGAGAATGAGCGAAAGTATGACGAGCAAAGCCACGAGGCCTGCCGCGACCATGAAGCCGAGGACGTCCTTTCGCGCGAGCACATTGTTCATCGCTGAGGATGGCGCGGCTGAAGCCTCTTTTTTGAAGCGATACGCTTGAATGTTGCCGTCGACATCGGTCACCGCCCCATCTCCGTACACTTTCCACAGCGATCCTTCCGTGCCGATAAGCTTGGAAGCCATATACACGTATTCCGGCCTGCTTCCTGTAATCGCGAGAAAGCCAAGCCCCTGCTCGTAAGGCGAATCTATCAGCTGCAGCGTTCCGATTCGCCCGCCGTAGCCGGAATCAATGCTCATTTTCTCATTCGAGACAAAGCCCTGCCCGCTGCCATCGTATTTGAAATACAGCTTATCGTTGTTCGCGGCTATCACTTCGTTGTCTTTGTAGCTGCCGATGGCGATAATTTGGCGCCCTTTCAGCTGATCAGGAGTAGCACCGCCCTCGACATAACGGATCGAGCCTGTATTCGTCTGCGCGTAGCGGCCAAGCAAATTAAACACATTAGTGAGCGTCTCGTATAAGTACGTGTCGCGGGAATTCGGAAGGACAACCGTCACCTGATTGTAGCTGCCATCGCGCAGGAGCGGATACGGATAGTTGTTGAAGAGCAGTTCCGTCCTGTCCTTCGTGTTGAGCTGCAGCATCGAATCCTTCTCAATGAAGGCCCAAGGCATTTGATCCTCGTTCGTGATACAGCCGGCATTTTTCAGTTCAAGATCGAACGCCGCTTTCACGGTAAAATTGCCGCTGATATTGAGCGACTTCGGAATCGTCAAATCCATGTGATCGCCATCGGCCAGCTCGCTGGTCAGCTTTTTGCTGCCGATGGGCGTATCGTTGACCAGAATCGTGATCAGCGAACGGTCAAAATCCAGATTGCGGGCGTAGCGGAAATTGATCCGCATTTTGCTGGCGTCCGCAATGGAGCGATTGCCAGGCAAGGTAATAAAATACGCTTTCTCCCGATGGCGGTCCCCGGTAAGCTTGTCGCCGGTTTCGGTCAATGGCACATTGCGGCTGATCGTGACTGCAGGCGTATCCACCTCCGTGCTGTCCACAATTTCCTTGCGGGGATTGGCGATCTGGCTCAGCAGCTCCTGATTCGCCCCGAGCCGCCCTGCTTTAATGAGCAGCGCTTCGTTCGCGGACGTGATCACGAGCGTTTTGTCCCCGTTAAGTTCAATCAACTGTAGAATGGCTTTCTTCGTCAAATCTTCGGTCGGAAGCGCCGCCTTGACCTCTGCCGGGAGATGGTCATAGGTGCTGAGCAGAATGAGGGCGCTTTTTGTTTGCGCCAAATCCGACGTATACGTCACCAACGGAATCGGCTTGTCTGAGACCTGATTCGCTTTCGCAAAGCCCGAGAGCACATACGTAGCGGCTTCCAGCTCGGTCGGGGAGCTGTCCGGCATCACGGCAATTGCATTGAGACCGTTCGTGACGGTATCCTGCCCGATAAAATGAAGCTGAAAATCCCGAATGCTGTCCGAGACCGATTCGATCGCATAATTGACGGCAATCCGCGAAGATTTAGCAATTTGCAGCCAGCTGTCCCGATAATCCGTCGGCAAGCACGCATTTTGAGCGGCGGGAGCCGCGGTCTCCAAGTGCCCCTGCACACTCAGCGAGTTCACCCCTTTGATGAGGAGCGAAGCGGGAACCGACACGTCGAGCTGCTGCTCAGGCTTGTCGGCAAGCTTGGGCCGGAACGAATACACCGGTGTATCGTTTACATATAACGTGATGGAAGAACGCTCATTTTGCATAAGAGGCGAAAGCTTATAATCCAGATGAAGGTCGCTACTAGCCACGTTCCAGTAGCTCTCGACGCGAAAAAATTGCTGAGCATATGTATAACCGCCTGTCAGCGACGTGTCCGACAGATGTGTCTGCATCTGCTTGAGGTCGTTGGCATCTCCTTCAGCCCATGCTGAAGGTATCCATAATTGAGTCAATAGCAACAAACAAAGGGTCGTTCTCAGTAAGCTTCGATGCAACATTGTGTTCAACTCCGATCGATCATGCCCTTAGAAACGCTCGGTTTTATACCATTTTGCTTCTCGTTTGAAAATGACGTCTTTGATGTAGGCATACATGCCGTAAGCAGCCACGACCATCCACATCTGACAATACGACACATACATCAGCACAATGATCCATAGGTTGGAAAGCCGCATTTCCCCTTTTTCCGTAACTAATGTAATGAAAGTGCCGACAATAAACAGTGTGATGGCGAGAACCCAAAGAAATGAACTGAAGCTGGCAAGGGTCGTCGTCACATAGCCTAAAGCATGAAGAATAAGCAGGCTGTCCGACATCACCAGAGACGTTAAGAGCAGAAAATAAATAGATAAAAAATAGCAAATATCAAAACGAATACGCTTGGCGGCGGGATGGAACAACAGCGGAATGTTTTTGACAATGACGTAAATGTTCCCCTTGGCCCACCTTGTTCTTTGCTTGAACCACACCTTCACTGTCTGGGGCTCTTGCTCCCATGTGACGGATTTCGGTTGAAATTTAATGCGGTACCCCATCAAATAAATGCGGAAAGAAATCTCGGTATCCTCCGCGATCGCTTTAATATCCCACCCTCCGATATGTTCGATAATGTGGCGGCGCATAATGAAGTTCGTACCCGGGATCGTGCACAGCTTGAAGAGCTTCCAGCGCCCGGCTTGCGCCATCCATTGAAAGGACAGCGTCTCAATATTGATAAAACGCGTCAGCAGACTCGCGTCGCGATTCCGCGTACGGAATTTGCCGATCACCGCGCCAAGACTGGAATCCTGCGTAATCTCCGCGACCAGATAGCGAAGCGCCGTCTTCTCCGGCGTATTGTCTGCGTCATAAATCGCGATCAATTCGCCCTTGCTCAGCCGAAAACCCAGATTCAGCGCATTGGATTTGCCTTTGCCGCCGGTAACGGCGTCGGTGTTCAGGACAATCAGATTGCGCTGGGCATGCCCCAATTGCAGCTTCGCCAACAGCTCACTGCTGTTATCGGAGGAATTATCGTTAATGACGATAATTTCGTACCGGTCATGCGGATAGTCCAGCGCGAGCAGCGCTTCCACCGTCTGAACGATCACTTTGCCTTCATTATGGGCAGGGACCATGATCGAAACGAAAGGAGGTTCCCCAACGATCGGAGGAACCGGTTTATTCTCAATTTGCATGTAATACAGATAGCCTGCCACAATCAGGATAATATTAATCAGCAAGAGCGACCAGATACAAATAACCGCGATGAGCATTAAAATGTCTGCAAGTGTCATCAGGATCTCCAGGGTTGTTCGTATTTTCGTTTATAAAGCCGATGTCCGATAATGATAAAGATGCCGAAGAGGAGCAGCGTCGCCACGATCAGAACAATCAAAATATTATTCTGCACGGAGAAAAGCGTTGTTAAACTTTGCGGGCCTTCCTGTACATACACATGTGCGCTGTCTACGTCTTGAACCTGATCGTTAAGATGAACCCCCGTTCCATTAATGGCAAGATGACCGCTTTGCGAAGAGAAGACGTTAGATGGCGTATGAACCGTATGCACCTCGTTTTTATAGTCTGCAAAAGTCGTCCAAGTGGACGTGATCGCATCCAGTAGTTTGCTTAGCGCAGCGGCATCATCGGTAAACGTGTAGACAAGCGCTGTATTGATCGGTAATGGATCCCTTGCCGCTTGGCTGCTGCCATAGGCTGCAAGCTCCTTCTCACTAATCGTATAAACAGCGGAGGTGAACGTCGAAGACGTATTGGTCTTTTCGCGATACCAAGCCTTCTTATTGGGAAGCACAATGCCGGAGTCAAAGAACGAAAGTGCATCTGCGGTATATTGCTTGTCGTAGCTCCAATACATTTCTGTCGCGATGCCTACAGGCGCAATACCGGACGAACCCAGCTGGTTCAGAAAGCTGCTCATTTCATTCGGAAGCTTGAGCGCGGCCGGCGGGCTCGTCGAATCCACAATCGGCGTCTGAACGACGATACTGCCATTGCGCGCTTGAATATGCTTGAGGGCTTCCATGTAACGCTGCATCGCTGGATAATCCCAGTTGCCGAATGTGGGCTGAACGCCCGCGATAAACGGAATACCCGCATCGTACAAGCGATCTGCCATCTGATTGACAAGTTCAAGATTGGAGAACGGGTAGATCCCTTCCATCATCACATAGGCATGCGAGGCGGTTTTGACGCCAAGCCAATCTCGGAGCACATAAGCAGCCGACCATTCCGTCAAATTGCCTTTGGTCATATACGGGATATAAGCGAACATCCCGTTCCGAACCCCGTAGGGCGCCTTCAGATTCAGCTTTTCCGAAGTCAACGATCCGTATGCTTGGCCTTCGTAGGAGGTCAGATAGGAAATGCCGTTAACCGGTATGAGATCCTCCTGAAGCTGGTCGATTCGAATGCTGGCATAATCCTGATCAAGCCGTTTGTCCTGAATATGCAGCGCTTGACGCATCCGATCGGTAAGCCCGCCACCAACCTGCAGCAAGCTTCCCTGGAAGCCATTCCAATCTCTCACCAAGTCCGCCGGCAACTTCTGGATCTCATCCACTTTATTGCGGACGAGCACCGCCTGATCAAAGCCGTTGATATCGCCTTGATGGTAGGCCTCCAAGCTCATGACCGTCACGGAAACGCTGAATCCGGCAAATAGCCTCTGCAGCGCTTCGATGTTGCCCTCCTGCGGCGTGCCAATCGCCAAACTGTCGTACAGCATCAGCACCGACTTCGGTTTCGGAGCCGTTGACGCGGTGTCCGCCAAAGCCTGGAACGGGATGCTAAGCAGACAGGTCAGCACCAATAGCAGTGTCATGATTTTCGATTTCAACATGAATTCCCCCCTTTCGTCCGCTACATAGCCGCCTGTGCTGGTATTGACTCTTTCACTGTCCACAACTGCTTGACAATCAGATCTCTCACCGTCACCAGCGTCACCAGATCGAAAGCCAGTGTGAACAAAAATTCATGCTTGGCCAAGTCCGCATCACCAGCCCCGATGATCGATACGACGATGCCTGACAAGCCAATCAGAATCAAAGCCAGCATAAGCGGCAGTTTAATCGCATGGCGTAAGTGGCGGGAACGTATCGCGGCCACGAAGGAAGGAATGTACAAACCGACGACGAGCATCGTCCAAAGCGCAATGAAACCGAACGTTTTCGGCGCAAGGGCTTCTTTCAGCAAGCTGTATCCTGAGAAAAATGTCGTGTGCGCTCCGAACGGCTTGCCCACCGACTGCTCGTAATTCCCCATCGCATTCGGTCGAATGCTGAAACCGTCCCTGGCCGCGATATTCAGCATTTGCACCGCTTGTCCGGGATGTGTCGCATAGTACGTCAAGATGGAACCGAATCCGTATTTGCTGAAAAACTGTTCCTCAAATTCCTTGGATTCGACATCTACGGATTTGTAAGGTTCAAAATATTCCTGCCCGTTCAATATCGCATACTGCTTGTCAATGCCGAAGCTTTCCAGCGTTTGTTCCGGGTTGGTCGAGCCCATCAACACGCCGCGCGTCATCGCATGAAATTTATTGATATTGACGAATTCCTTCGGAATCAGGACGTAGGTGCTAATCCCCACACCGATGAGAGCTACAAGCAGGAACGCGGTGATTGCTCGGTAAGAGCTCTTTTTCCGAATAAAGATCAGCGAGACGCCGAATAAGGCCATCACGATGCCAACCGGCGCATTCTGCTGTTTGCTGGCTGTCAGGATCATAGCGCTCGCCGCCAATAGCCCCAGCATGACATAAACGTTGTAACGCCCTCGATACAACAATAACCCGCTCGCCACCATGAATACAGTCATGATCAGCATGACGCTTTCCCCGTAAAAGGAATTAAAATACGCCGTATAGCCCGTATCGCCAAATACAAAAATAACGATACCCGCAATGATGTAGCCGCGCAGCCTTGGCTGCTTCCAGGTCAACGCCTCGACCAGTAAATAAATCGCGATCGTGTACAGGATGGTGTAGAGGATCGCCTGGAAGCGAATATCGAACGTCGTCGTCCCCGGATGAAGCAGCTTATACAAAAAAACGGCGATTTGAATAAAAGACGATTGTGTGGAAAATAAGGTTGCGCCGTTTTCATTGTAATATTGAAAAATTCCGTACGTTTTGACGAAATATCCGAGATATTGACTGTCATAGGCAGGATCATTGAAATACAGCCCATTGCTGTACAAAATCCGGAAAAAGTCGCCGTTGTCCGCCATGCCGATATAGGGAGGCGTCAGCAGTGCGATCACTGTAATGATCAGCACGCCCGCGGCGGCAGCTGTCGCCGGTGTCATGGCGCGAAGCAGCTTATTCATAATGCGTTTCGTCACGGCAGTTCACCTCCTTTAGTTAGGTGTGTCTGAATGCTCCGAGGGCCGCAGATTTTGCCGAATTTTCGTTCCATGCAAGGAACTTTTGTGAAGGCGTACCGGGGGTACGTCAAACGAAAGTGACGCAGCAGGGGGCGAAAAGGTGGTGAAAGATGCCCCTGAGCGGGTTTTCAGACACGCCTTAGTAGACAAGGGCGAGAAAAGCCATTAAATTATCGAAAGAATAAGCTTGCCCGCTTATCTCGTCCCCAAAACCGCCGTTCAGTACGCTGCCGGTGTTATGAATTTGGAAGGCATTCATCTTGGAGATGCTAAGCTGGTACAGTTCCTGATCCTGCGTCACGGAGCCGATCATCGCGGCAATCGCATAAACGGCGGTGGAGCGAACATCATTCAACGGTTTGCCGTCCAATGAATAGGCGCCGACGAGCGTTCCTGCTTGTACCTGCGATTTGATAAAATCCAGGCTGGTCCGCTTCGCCTCGCCAATTTCGGCGAGGTTCAGAATCGTCAGCAGCGATTCCACCGTGTTTATCTGCTCGGATTGGTAAGCTTTCGTCTTAAAATCGTATCTCGTCTGATACATGGGAAACGCGTCCGACAAGTAGCCCCCGGCGGCGATGTTCAACATCTCGGATTCGAGCGCGCGCTTCTTGTGCGCAGCAACCGGAAGAAGCTCCATAGAGGCGATATCTATGTAGCAGAGTGTGATAAAAGAATTCGTCATGGCATACGTTTCGTCATAGAAATCCCGCAGGCTTCCGTTCGCAACGTTGTAGTTGAACAGCTTCTCACCGTACTTCGCCAGCTCCGCTCGGTACGCATCGGTTTGGAACGCCTTTCCGGCTTCATCCAGCGCGCGCAACATACGAAAATCGTCCACCGTCGCATTCATCGTGTACTTCTTGTCCAGCTTCGGGCTGTATCGGTAGCTGAGCCCTGAGCGGATGTCGAAGATGCGCTTGGCCAGTTGAAACTGGCTGTCAAACTGCTCCCGCTGCCCGGTCAGCGCGAAATAGCGCATTAGAAGCCCCGCGGACTCGCTCAGCACTTCATGCCCCGTCGCCGCCGCGTCGGTTTGCGCCGTATCCTGCAAATTCGTATAGGTGCCGTACGGCCCCGTGAGCTTGCCGGTAATAAATTGCTGCAAGGCGCCGCGCTGTTCGCCCAGCTGAAGCTGAGCACCATATCCGCTGATTGGTTTGCGCTCGTATTTTGCTTTCGCAAAAACCGGAAATGCTTCACAAGCTGTCGTACTCATCAATACCGCGAGGGCGAGCCCGACCATCGTTATTTTCAATCTCATCGACAAGAAAACTCCTTATCTGTCATATCAAGACACATTTCGCGAATGATATACTCTAAGCATATCATAATGTAGCCATAGTGTAACACATGGAGTATATACGACAAAAAGGGAATTGAAGGGACGCCGTCTATGCATACAGATTCCATTGCCGCCGCGCTCGCGCCGCTGAATCTCACCAGCTGTTTGATCAGCCGGCGCGACGAATTGATCCTCGAACAGTATCGCACCAACAACTTGGCGGGCCAACTTGCACGCACGAACTCCTGCACGAAAAGCTTTCTCTCCGCGCTGATCTGCATCGCGATGGACGAGGGCTTACTGCCGCAGGCGGATACGCCAATCGCGGCGTTCTACCCGCAGCTGCTTCGTGATCCTGACGAGCGCAAAGCAGCCATCACCCTCCGCCATCTCCTCACGATGACGTCGGGCCTTCGCTGGACGGAGTTCGGCGGGCTGAACTCCTTTCCAGCCATGACCCGGACGCCGAACTGGGTCCAGTATGTGTTAGAGCAGCCGCTGGCGGATGAGCCCGGCGCCAGCATGTCGTACAATTCCGGCAATTCGCAGCTGCTTGCTGCGCTATTGGCTGAGGCAGTCGGCATGCCGGTTGCGGCCTATGCCGAGAAAAAGCTGTTCGGCCCGCTGGGCATCCGGGACTACCGTTGGGAAACCGACCCGCAGGGCGTGCACACCGGCGGGTTCGGCCTTTGGCTCCGGCCGGCCGATATGCTCGCGTTCGGCCGGCTGTTCTTGCAAGGCGGCGCGTGGCACGGCACACCGCTGATCTCGCCGGCGCGAGTGAGCGAAGCGACGCGCGCGGCGATTCCGGCGGCGCCGCAGCCGCCGCGCCGCGGCTTTTACGGGTGGCATTGGTGGACGGACACCTATGCCCCTGAGGAAGGCGGGGGCGCCGCCTTCGATTATTTCAACGCCTACGGCTTTGGCGGGCAGGCGATTTACGTCGTCCCGGCGCTGGACACCGTCGTCGTCCTGACGCACGATGAGCGGAAGAAGAACAAAATTCCACTGCACGTCTTTCGCCGGCATATCGCGCCCGTGCTCGCGCAGATGCTGCTGGAACAGCAAAAAGCAGTCCGCTGAAGGACTGCTTTTTGCTTCTTATTTTGCATCCGGTATAGCAATTTAAACCGTCACGGGAAAGCTCGCTTTTTTTCTACGTGTCAGCATAACAACTAAATATAGCCCATAGAGCAAATAGAACACATTTAAGATAGATACAACGAGCACTTCCTGGTCTTGCAGCGCAGGGTTGGTGACCTGAGCCAGGGCGTCGTACAGAAAATGAAACAGGATCAGCGGCACGATATGACCGGTCAACTCGATGAGCAGCGCGAGAATTAAACCGATCAGGAAAGCATTAACCACCTGCAGCGTAACTGCCAGCCAGTCTTTACCCGCAAGCGCATTGGCAATATGCAGAACACCGAATAAGAGCGATGAGAACCAGATGTAAAATACCGCGCCCCGCGCTTTCAGCCTCTCCCGTATCACCCCGCGGAAAATCGTCTCCTCCGTGTAGCCGACAACGAGCGAAAAGGCAACGACCAAGACCACCTTTCCGATTGTGAGCCCCGTATCAAAGCCCCCCATGACCGGCTGTACCAGTGCAATGACGAGCAGCGGAATGCAATAAAGTGCTGAGCGATGTTCGTTCATCGCAAATCTCTTAAAGCCGTAAGCGGCCATCGTTCGGTCGTTCCTGCGCATCAGCCATGTGACGATAAGCGCCATCACCAGAAAGGCTGCCCCTTGCGCAGCCATAATGCCCGAATCCCCAAGGCCCGCAATCGTCGCCGCTGCCGCTGCAATGGAAACCAATAAGGTCAACGCCAAGCCGAGCCCAATGGAGAAAAGAATCGGCCGGCCGCCGTGACGTTTGTTTATGTTTTCCGACATGTGAAATATCCATCTCCTTACTAGTAATTTACAACAAGTACCAGTATACATGGGAATGGATAAATCAGGAAACTGTTTTTTAGCATATCAGTAAGTATATCCTCGAAGCGGCTCTATGCCATCAGTAAACGCGCCCATCCTCGATAGGACGGCGGAGCCGTTTAGCTTTGCATCCGCTGCGAGAGGGAATGCTCCAGCATCTCTTTCATATCTCCGTATTTCTCAAGCAGCGGCACAATCTGTTTGCGCGTCAATGTCAGCAGCAAGCAATCTGTGAGGGCCACCACATCTGCGGTTCGCGGCACGTTGCGCAGCAGCGCAATTTCACCGAAGTGATCGCCGTCCTCGAGCACGGCAACCTTCTCTTTTTCCCCGCTTTCCTTGCCTTTGTAGATACCAACTTTGCCGCGGGCAATGACGTAGAACTTGTCTCCGTTCTCATCTTGCTTGCAGATATACTGCCCTGAGCTGACTGTTTCAGTAGCAAGCAATCCCTTGATTTCTTCCAGCATCGCTAGATCCATCAGCTGAAAAAACGGCAGCTGCTGCAAACGCTCCGCCTCCATCTCGATTCCACCATGACGATTGACATTGAATCCCTGCTGCTTGCGCCATACCTCGTAGTACTTGCCTTGCTTCGCCATCAGCTCCTCATGCGTACCTGACTCCACAATCCGCCCCTGGTGCATAAAATAGATCAGATCCGCCTGCGCAATCGTCTTCATCCGGTTGGAGACGGCCACGACCGTCCGGCCCTGACTTTCCCTCGCAATCGTTTCGTTAAGCGCGAGCTCCGATTCCGGATCCAGCGACGCGGCGACCTCGTCGAGAAACAGCAGGCTTGTCGCGCGCAGCAGCGCCCGGGCAATGGAAATTTTGTGCCGCTGGCTGACCGATAGATTAGCGCCTTCATTTTCGATGAGCGTGTCGTACCCTTCCGGCATTTGCAGGATCGATTCGTGAACATCTACCGCCCGCGCCGCTTCATACAGCTCTTCATCCGTCAAATTCGGACTGCCCAACCGCAGATTCTCACGAATCGACGTATGAAACAGAAACGGCTCCTGGAAAATAACGCCGAACTGCTGCATAATCGCAGTCATTTGCACGTCCCGCATATCCTTGCCGTCGAGCTCAATCGAACCGCTGTGCGGGTCATAGAACCGCATGAGCAGCTGCAGCAGCGTGCTTTTACCCGAACCGCTCGGTCCCACGAACGCAACATATTTGCCGACGGGAATCGATACATTCAATTCATGCAGTACCGGCTTAGCCTCCGTGTATCCGAAGGAAACGTCCGCGAACCGGATTTCGTGCTCAATTGCCGACTTTAATACCGCATCGCGAGGCTCTTCCAGATCCGGCTTAATGTCCAAAATCTCATTGATCCGCCGCATGCACACCTCCCCTTCAATCAGACTGGGGACGATTTCCATAAACGTAATCACCGCAATACCCAGCGTGTCAAAAACCGAATAAAACGCAATCAGCTCTCCGACCGTCATATGACCTTGAAATGTCAGATAACCGCCGACGCCAAGAATAACGGCATTGAGTTACGGAGAGCATCATGATCGGAAGCCGCTCCATATTGGAGTCGATAAACCGTTTGCGAACGCCGAGATGGAACCATTTTTGCATTTGCTTCATAAATCTTTTTTGCATCGCCTGCTGCAATTGGAAGCCGCGAATGACTTTATAGGCCTTCATCTCTTCATCCATATGGTTCGAAAACGATTCCACGACTTCCAGATATTGCTCGTTGAACCGCTGCGCGCGTTTGCTCAGCAGCTTTTGCGGGAGGAACATCAGGGCGATCCCAACAATGGCGATCAGCGAGAGCTTCCATTCGAGGGTAAACAGGAGGACAGAACCGATGAGGATGCTAAACATGGAAAGCAAACCGACCGAGAGAAGTTGAATCAAAGCATGCTCCACAGTCGGAATATCGGTTGAAAAGCGGGCAACAATGTCCCCGATCCGGTATCGGGTGTAGAAATTTGCAGAGAGCGTCTGCGTCTGCCGGTATACATCGCTGCGCAAACCGAGCAGAATCGTCTCCGTCATTTTGGACATGGCGTAATCGCCCCAGACGCCGATCACCAGGCTGAGGATGCCGCCAACCAAGAGGGCGAGCAGCAGCGCGTAAAAAACCGTGAAATTCCGCGGCGTAATCGCATCGTCGATTAAATATTGAATACTCAGCGACGTAAAATATTCAAATCCCAATTCAAAGAGAAGCGCAACAAAGAAAATCGCAAACAGCTTTTTAATCGACGGTAAAAATCGCAGCATAGAGCGGCACAAATAAATCACAGTCTCTTCAGCATCCCTTCAACACGCGAATAGGGAACAAGTGAGACCTGCTCCCATCAGACTATTCGTATTCGACAATTTTCGCCAAAAACCTTCTGTGCCTTGCGCGAGTTATTGAGATGCTGCCGACCATGCCTTTAAGGACGCCCGCTTCGCCTGCCAATCTTCCGGCAAAGGGATATCCCCCTCATCGACATATACCGTCCGGACCCATGAAGCCATGCCTGCGACCTGCCCCTCGACGAGCACTTCTTTAATTTGCGAAGGAGCGGCGGGCACGAGGTTCGATGACGCCTTGCCAAATTGCCCGATTGGCAGCAGCATCTCCGGCGTTTTCCGATAGGAGCAGCTATTTGGATATCGCGGCGAACTGCCGGAGTCGTATTTGGACAATTTCACCCGGTCAAAATGGGCCAGGATCAGCGCAGCCGCATCGCACGCAAGCACGGCAAAGCGCTCGCTCGGCTCCCTGCGGCTGTAGGTGTCCAGCATTTTGAGGCAGTCCCGCTTCGTCGGCCAAAAAAAGACATGCCGGTCAAGGCATGCCCTAAACTGCTCCGGCGTGACGCCTGGCGCAAACATCGCCGGCACAATCCGCAGATGTGCGTTGATCGTCACCCGCTCTTCAGCCAGACTGATTGTTCTCGGCGCCTCCCGCCGCTCCCCGTTCAGCCACGGAGCCGCTTCATGGCTCGCATAAAGCGTATCGAGCCGCGCAATGGCCGGCAAATTGCTGAGTCGAGTGAAATGATATAGCGTCTTTCGACCTGCCGCTTTGGTAATGGTGGCAACGACGGTTTCTTTCGACGCTTGGCTCACGCGAAAACCATATTTTTGCCATAGAAAATTTCATCCATTTCCCACTTTACGCTTTTCTCAATTTCAAGCTGCTCTTCCGGACTCAACTTATCCTTCGTATAGCCGAACAAATAGTTGTTCAAATCGAACTGTCTCAGCTTGCATTTGGTGTGAAAAATATTTTCCTGATACACATTCACGTCGATCATCTGATACATATCCTTGATCTCGTCGGGGATGTAATTCTGGATGGAGCTGATTTCATGGTCGATAAAAAGCTTATACCCGCTGATGTCGCGCGTAAAGCCGCGGACGCGGTAATCCATCGTCATGATGTCCGAATCGAACGAGCGAATCAAATAGTGCAGCGCCTTGAGCGGAGAAATCTCGCCGCAGGTCGAGACGTCGATGTCCGCCCGGAACGTGCTGATGCCCTCATCCGGATGATACTCCGGGTACGTGTGCACGGTGATATGGCTCGTGTTCAGATGCATCACCACTGCTTCCGGGAGGGGACCGGGCGACTCCTCGAACGATTCGTTCGGCGCTTTGTCGATCGGCCCCTCCGACACCAGCATCGTCACGCTTGCTCCTTGCGGGTCGTAATCCTGCTTCGCGATATTGAGCACATACGCCCCGATGATGTCGGCAACCGTTCTCAGAATCGCCGTCAGTCGGTCCGCGTTGTACTGTTGGTCGATATAGGCGATGTACGCTTCCCGCTCTTCCTTGGACTTTGTGAAACAGATATCGTACATATTGAAGCTGAGCGATTTGGTCAAATTGTTGAAGCCATGCAGCGTCACTCGCTGCTCCGACGTTAATTTCAAGGAAGTTCCCCCTACCTGTCGCGTAACGAACACGAATAATAAAAAGCCATGGCTTTAGGATGGGAAGAGACTCTCCCTTTTATTCCAAGTCTTAGCGGCGCGCATGCCCAGCGTCAAGACGCCGCCGGAGGATCGCCTTGCTCCTGCACCCGCTTCCCGCTTCCGGTAAGCAGCGGCAGCAGCAGCATCGCACCGACCGCGAGTAAACCTCCGCTAACGGCATACACCGTAAAGAGCGATGACGCCTCCTTCACATAGCTGCCGAGCAGCATCCCGATGACCATCATCCCCATAAAAATCGGCGTAATCGCACCCCCGACCCGCCCGATAAATGCGGCCTCTGTGTTTCGCATGATCATACTTTGAATGCCGACTTGAATGCACGGATAGAACAACCCGCTGATCACTTGCATCGCGAGGCTCAGTACGAGGCTGGTCGAAGCGCCGACAATCACCGTACAGACCGCGCTCACCAGCAATCCGATCATCAGCAGCACCTGCGGCTTGACCTTCTTCGCGATGCCCATAATCGCCATGCCGCCAACAAGCATCGCCGCACCGTTGATCATGAGCGTCCACTGGATGAACGATTTCTCCATGCCCAATTTCTCCATCACGATAAAAATGAGCAGAGGCTGGATCAGACCCGCCGCCAGCCCTGCCGTCGCAAACGCCGCGCTCAGTACGCGCAGCGCGCGCGTCGCCGCGATGTAGCGGACGCCGGCTTTCATCTCGGCAAGCAGACTCCCTCGTGCTGCCGTTTGGAATTCTTGCACGTCCCGCGGCAGCGTCGCCAGTGTGAGCGCCGACAAGAGGAAGAACACGAACGTCAACGCCAAGGAAAGTTGAATCCCAGCCTGGATAAAAATAAACGTGCCGACCAGCGGCCCGACGACCATGAACACCGCCGCCAGCGACTGCGACAATGCCATAACGCTTTGGAAGTGTTGGGCGGGCACGTGCTTTTTATACAGCTTGAGTGCGGACGGCTGCGAGAACTGCGACAAGCTCGCGGAGAGAAAAGTGCCGACCAGCAGCGCATACCAGCTGCCGAGCGCCAGGGCAGTCCATACGGCCAGCACCGAAGCAGCGGAAATGGCGTCGCTCCACACCATCGTCCGCTTCGGCCGCCAGCGGTCGGCCAGCGTCCCGCCGATCAGCGCAAAAATGAAAATAGGCGCATACTCGAGCACCGAGATCAGAGAGACATAAAACGAATCGTTATGCGTTAAATCGGTGACATACAGCAGCACCGCCAAATTGCGAATCCAGATGCCCAACTGCAAAAAGACTCGCGACACGAAAATCGTGCGAACGTACGGATTGGTAAACATAAGAGCTCCTTTTTGTGATTTAGTATTTTACTAATTTACTAAATTAGTAACTGGAAGTTATTCTAAAGGAAACCCGTTGCGTGTGTCAACACAAAAAAACGTTGGCCGGATGGCGCAACGTTTTTAGGGGGGCGAGGGTTGGGTTCGGGGTTCGGCCTTACTCTCAACCCATGCATGTGCACCTTTCGCCTGCCAACTGCAAAAACTACAGCAATTTGGCATAAAATCAGCAGAATCCTGTGAAATCCTGCATTTCCTACAGTAAAAATCCTGCTTAACTCACTTGAAAACGCTTTCACATGACTGTTGGCGAAAAATAGATGTACTTTTTGCAGGATCCCTCGAGAATTTTGCCTTCAAGGCGAAATTGCCTGTACTTTTTACAGGATCGAGTGGCGGCGGCAAGGCTTCTCCCAATCAAATTAGCTTTTCCCCCTCCACAAATGGTAAGATATAGGGGATTGCCCGACAGCAACTGCCAAATCCAAACAAAGAGGAGAATCGTTATGTCCATTGATGTGTATTTTAATTTCCAAGGCAACACACGCGAAGTCGTCAACTTTTACGCAGAAGTTTTTGGTCTCCCCGCTCCGCATATCATGACATTCGGCGAAGGCCCCCAGAATCCGGAGTACCCGCTCCCGGAAGAAGCGAAGGATTGGGTGATGCATGCGCGCCTGAACATTAGCGGCAGCAACGTCATGTTCTCGGACGTGTACCCGGGCATGCCGTTCACAATGGGGAACAACATCTCCTTGGCGTTGGTCAGCAAAGACCTGGACGAGGTACAGAATGCGTTCCACAAGCTGAAAGTAGGCGGTAAAATACAGATGGAGCTTCAGGAAACGTTCTGGAGCAAATGCTACGGCATTGTCGAGGATAAATTCGGCATCACCTGGCAGTTTAGTTACGATAACGGCGAATTCAGCATGTAATTCAAACTATGCAAAAAAGGATTTCGAAACTTCCGCTGGCCTTCAGCTGGAACATCGAAATCCTTTTCTTATAAAATCGGAGAAACGAGCTTGGAAATCGACTCCAGGAATCGGATCCGCAGCGAACGCTTCTCATACTCTTCGAGTGTCAGCTCCAGACAGCCCTCCATATCGCGCCAGAACGTGATCTCCAGCTTCTTGGCTGTCCCTTCGTGAAACATCAGCGCATTCGTCTCAAAATTGAGCCGCAGCGAGCGAATATCGAAATTCGCTGTGCCGACCGACGCGACTCTGCCGTCGACGATCATCGTTTTGGCGTGCAGGAAGCCCGCATCGTAGAAGTAACACTTGACCCCCGCGTGCAGCAGCTCGCCGACATAATACAGCGAGGCCCAATGGACAAAAAGATGATCCGCCTTCTGTGGAATCATAATCCTCACGTCAATGCCGGACAGCGCGGCAATCCGCAGCGCATTCAGAATGCTCTCCTCCGGGATGAAATACGGCGTTTGCAGCAAAATCCGGTTTTCCGCCATTTGAATCAGCTTCAGGAAGGTGAACACAAAGTGCGGCCACGTTTCGTTCGGCCCGCTCGCGATGATCTGCACCGGAACGCGTTCCTTCGGCTCCGGCGGGATCGGGCGCTGGAAGAACATCGCTTCCACCTCAAGCTGAAGTGGCGATGCCAGGTTCCAATCGAGCATGAACCGGGACTGCAGCGCCCATACAGCACTTCCCGTAATACGAAGATGGGTGTCCCGCCAATAGCCGAACCGCGGATTGAGCCCCAGGTATTCATTGCCGATATTGAAGCCGCCCAGATAACCGACCTGTCCGTCGATCACGACCAGCTTGCGGTGATTTCGGTAATTGACGCGGTAATTCAGGAAAGGGATACGTGACGGAAAGAATGCCGCCTTCTTCCCTCCCGCTTGCACGAACTCGCGAAAAAACGAGTCCCGTAACGTTCGCGACCCAATATCGTCGTACAAGAACCGGACCTCGACGCCCTCTCGGGCTTTCCGGGTGAGTACGTCCATCACCCGCCGGCCGAGCTCGTCATTTTTCACAATATAATACTGAACATGAATGTGCATTCTTGCTTGTTCGATGCTCGCCAGCAGATCGTCAAACAGCGCTCTGCCATCTGTGAAAATTTGCACATCATTATCCTGCGTCAAATAGGCATTGTTCGTTGCCGCGTTGAGCGCGATCAAATACCGATAGCTCCTGAGCATCGGGTCGGCATACGCAAACGTATCGTTCAAGAGCTGCGAGCGCTGTTCCATGGTGGCGTTCTCCACCCGCTGCAGCACCCTTTTGTTCCACTTGTACAGCTTCCGCCGACTTAAATTTTGCCCAAGCATCACGTAGAGCACAAAGCCCAGAATCGGGATAAACAGCAGCACCATCAACCATGACCACGTCGCCGCCACGTTTCTCCGCTCCAGGAAAACGACCGTTAGTGCAAGCGCAATGTTCACTACGAAGAGCACGGTCAAAAAATGCGAGAAATAATCCAAGTATGACACCCCTGTCTCTCTACAGCCTCTGCCCACCATTATACCTGATTTTACCACGTTTCCGAAACGATAAATCGTTTTACACAAAAATCCCCGCTATCGCGATGGATAGCAGGGATTTCGCGCCCGGTTACGAGCTTATTTCCTTATACAAGCCGATGTACTGCTGCGCAGACTTACGCCAGGAGAAATCGCACTTTGTCATATTGTTTTGAATTTGCTGCCAGCTGTCCCGATCGTTCTTGTAAAAGAAAACCGCCCGCCGAATGCTGTGCAGCATATCGTGCGCGTTGTAGTTCGTAAAGGAGAAGCCCGTCCCTTCTCCGGTAAATTCATTGTACGGCTGCACCGTATCTGTCAGCCCACCGGTCTCGCGGACGATCGGCGCCGAGCGGTATCGCAGCGCGATCAATTGCCCGATGCCGCACGGCTCGAACTGCGACGGCATTAAGAACAGATCCGAAGCGGCATAGAACTGATGCGCCAACGCTTCGTTAAAATAAATCTGCGCCGACACTTTGGCCGGATACTGTTCGGCGGCATCGCGGAACATCATCTCGTACACATAATCGCCGGTCCCGAGGACGACGAGCTGAATATCCAGCAGCAAAATTTCCCGCAGCACGTGCTGGATCAGATCCAGCCCCTTCTGCTGCACAAGGCGCGTAACCAAGGCGATCATCGGCACATCGCCGTTCACCGGCAGCCCGAGGCGCTCTTGCAGCGCGAGCTTGTTTTGCTGCTTTTTCGCCAAAGAATCACGATAATTAACCGCCAGATGCGGGTCCGTATTCGGATCGAACACATCATAGTCAATCCCGTTGACGATACCGGTCAGCTGATCTCGGCGGTGCCGCAGCAAGCTGTCCAGATTTTCGCCGTAGTAGGGCATTTGAATTTCTTCCGCATAGGACTGACTGACCGTCGTAATCCAATCGGAATAGAGCAAGCCTCCCTTGAGAAAGCTGGCCCCGCCGTGCAGCTCCAAGGCCGTGCCATAGAAGTGATCGTCGGACAAGCCGAAATAATCCTTAAACAGATCTTGGCTGAACACGCCCTGGTATCGCAGATTATGGATCGTCATCATCGTCTTGATCCCGCTAAAAAACGGCAGATGCTGATAATGCGCCTTGAGCAGAACCGGAATCATCCCCGCTTGCCAGTCATGGCAATGAATGACATCCGGCTGAAGCTTCAAGTGAGGCAAGGCTTCAATGACGCCTTTGCAGAAAAAGCCGAAGCGCTCCGCATCGTCGTCATAGCCGTATAAGCCTGCCCGTTTAAAATACGATTCATTGTCGACGAAATAGAAGGTAACGCCGTCAAGCTCCAATTGATCGATCCCAATGTACAACTTCCGCCACCCGAGAAACAGGTCGAAATGCGTGACATGCGTCATCTCATCTCGAAATTTCGCAGGGATATCGCCGTATTTCGGCAAGATGACACAGACGTTCAACCCTTGACGCGTTAACTCCTTCGGCAGCGAACCGATGACATCGGCCAGCCCACCTGTTTTAATAAAAGGTACGGCTTCTGACGCCGCAAACAGTATGTTCATTTATGTACGCCCTCCAGCTCTGCTGCTACCTCATAACCTCTTCCGCTTCTCTTAGATGACTTTCGTTTTCGCCGCGATGAACGGCGCTTTATTATCGCCTGTAAGCACGCGGCCGCGGGAGATGAAGACATCCTTATCCAATATCGAATTCTCGATAATAACATTTTCTTCAATTTCACAGTTTTGCAAAATGATGCTGTTCTTCACATAAGCGCCTTTGCGAATTTTGACTCCGCGGAACAGGATGCTGTTCTCGACCTTGCCTTCGATCTGGCAGCCGTTGGCGATCAATGAATTTTTCGCTGCGGCAGACTCGAAATATTTCGCAGGCGGTTCGTCCTTGACCTTGGTGTAGATCAGGTTGTTCTTCTGGAAGAACAATTCCCGCCAAATCGCCGGATTCAGGAGTTGCATGCTGTGTTTATAATAACCTTGGATCGAATTGACAATACCCAGATGACCTTCAAATTTATAGCCATAGACACTGAGCTTGTCGATGTTTTTCATAATACCGTCGCGCACTAAATGATCGTGGCCTTGCGCAAGGCAAGATTCGACCATATCAAGAAGCAGCGCCTTGCTCATGATGTACATTTCCATGGAGATATTGTTCGTACGAAGCCGTCCTGTATGGTCTTCCATCAGCGTCACTTGGCCGTTCTCTTTGACAGCCAGGCGGCGGAACTTGCCGTGAACATCTTCATCCGTCTGCTTATAGATCACCGTAATATCAGCCTGTGTATCTTCATGATAGCGAACCGCATCGTTCAGATCCAGATTGCAGACCATATGGCTGCGGGAAATGATGACTAATTCCTCTTTGCCCCGATAGAAATAGTCGCGATGGGAGTAGAATTGAAACAGATCGCCGCGAGAAATGCCTGTCGGCTCATCCATCACGGACGGAAGCACGAACAAACCGCCGCGCTTGCGGTCGAGATCCCATTCCTTGCCGGAACCGAGATGGTCCATCAGGGAGCGGTATTTATGCTGGGTAAAAACGGCGACGTTGTCGATGCCGGAATTCACCATGTTGGATAGTGTGAAATCGATGAGGCGATAGCGGCCGCCGAACGGCACGGATGCCGGGCAGCGGAAATACGTGAGCTCCTCGAGATCGTCCGGTTCATTGACTAAATTAATGACACCCATCACATGTTTCATCTGAATCATCCCTTCTGATTAGCATAACCTGCCACGTGCTCATTGCCGCCGATCAATATAATCTCTCCGTTGCCATCTATCACTGCACCGTCCTCGACGACGGTATTTTCTCCAATAATCGCCTTCGTAATCTTCACGTTATTGCCAATTCTGGCATTCGGCATAATGACGGAATCTTTGATCAGCGAACCTTCACCGACCTGCACACCGAAGAACAGCACGGAATGGTCCACATCCCCGAAGATCGCGCAGCCTTCATTCACCAGCGATCGCTTGACATTTGCCGTCGGAGCGACGTATTGCGCGGGTTGATACGGATTTTGGGAATATACGCGCCAATCCTTATCATTCAAATTCAGCTCATTCTCATCGTCAAGCAAATCCATATTGGCTTCCCACAGGCTGTCAATCGTACCGACGTCTTTCCAGTAGCCTTGGAACGGATACGCAAACATGCGGGCCTTGTCATTCAGCATCATCGGAATGATGTCTTTGCCGAAATCCTTGGAAGACTCCGGATTCGCTTCGTCTTCCAGCAAATAAGATTTTAACACGCTCCAATTAAATATATAAATGCCCATCGAAGCCAGGTTGCTGTTGGCTTGCTTCGGCTTTTCTGCGAACTCGGTAATTTCCTGATTGCCGCCGACACTCATGATGCCGAATCGGCTCGTTTCTTCCCATTTGACTTCGATAACCGCGATCGTAGCGTCCGCTTTTTTCTCCTTATGATAATTAAGCATGAGATCGTAGTCCATTTTATAAATATGGTCACCCGAGATGACCAGCACATATTCGGGATCATATTGCTCGATAAAACCGATATTGCGATAAATGGCATTGGCTGTGCCTTTGTACCAATCCCCGCCTTTTTGCTCCATAAATGGCGGCAGAACGGTCACACCGCCGTATTTGCGGTCGAGATCCCAGGAGCTGCCGATGCCGATGTACGTATTAAGTACAAGCGGCTGGTACTGCGTCAGCACCCCTACGGTATCGATACCGGAATTTGTGCAGTTGCTGAGGGTAAAATCAATGATGCGATATTTGCCGCCGAAATGAACGGCTGGCTTGGCCAAGTTTTTCGTAAGAACGCCTAGTCTTCGGCCTTCTCCTCCTGCGAGGAGCATAGCGACACATTCTTTGCTGCGCATGTTTGATTTCCCCCTTCGATAGCGTCATCATCTGTCTTGCTTTCACTCACACATTTGATATATACAGCCGCAAGCGGCGGGATACAAAGAGCTAACGTATTCGGATGGCCGTGCATCGGTTGCTTGGTCGTTGTAATCGGCAGCTTGTTCCCTTGGCCCGAACCGCCGAATGCCTTGTCATCGCTGTTGAAGACAAGCTCGTACACACCCGCCTTCGGGACGCCGATTCGATAATCGGGATGTACCACCGGCGTAAAATTGCACACCAGAATAAGGTCATCTTCCGGCAAGTTGCCTTTGCGCATAAACGTAACAACGCTCTGGCTTTCGTCATGTGGATTGATCCACTCGAATCCTTCGGGATGATGATCGAGCTGCCACAAGGCAGGCTCCTTCAGATAGAAGTGGTTGAGCGCTTGAACATAAGCGTGCATCTGCTCATGGTTCTCGTAGCCATCGAGAAGAAACCAATCCAATTCTTCAAGATCTTTCCATTCATCGAATTGACCAAATTCACTGCCCATGAACAGCAGTTTCTTCCCGGGATGCCCGGTCATGTAACCGTAGAAGACGCGGAGATTCGCAAACTTCTGCCAGTAGTCACCAGGCATTTTATTTAGCAGCGAGCGTTTGCCATGCACCACTTCGTCATGTGAGAGCGGCAGCACATAATTCTCGCTAAAAGCGTACATAAACGAAAAGGTAATCAGCTTATGATGATATTTCCGATGCACAGGATCCAGCTTCATGTACTTCAGCATATCGTTCATCCAGCCCATGTTCCACTTATAATTGAAGCCAAGCCCGCCTTCATGGATCGGTGCGGTCACTTTCGGCCAATCCGTCGAATCCTCCGCCATCATCAGCGCTTCCGGGTAATACGCGAACACCGTCTTATTCAGCTTGCGCAAAAAGGCAACGGCTTCCGGATTATCCTCCCCGCCGAACTGATTTTTTATCGGCGCTTCGTTCCAGCGGCCAAAATTCAGCTGCAGCATGGAAGCCACCGCATCGACCCGGATACCGTCAATATGGTACATCTCCATCCAAAAGATCGCGTTGGAGATCAGGAAGCTCTGCACTTCCGGGCGACCGAAATCGAACGTCAGCGTGCCCCACTCCAGCTTTTCAGCTTTGCGGGAATCCTGATATTCATAGAGCGGCTTGCCGTCAAACTGGCGCAGACCGTGGTTGTCCTTACAGAAATGGCCCGGCACCCAATCCATGATAACGCCGATGCCCATCTGATGGCAGCGATCCACAAAGCGCATGAACTGCTTCGGTGTGCCGTATCGGCTGGTAACGGAATAATAGCCTGTCGCCTGATAGCCCCAGGAGCGGTCGAAAGGGTGCTCCGCGAGCGGCATCACTTCGATATGGGTATAGCCCATGTCGACGGCGTAGTCAATTAATTCGTCTGACAGCTGCTCGTACGTGTACAGCTCCTCGCTGTTCTTGTCCGCCTTGCGCCAGGTTCCCAAATGGACTTCGTAAATAGACAGCGGCTTGTTGTAGATCGGCGCTTCTTTCTTGCGCATCTGCCAAGCCTGATCCTGCCAGCCGTAGCCGTGCAGATTCACGACGCGCGAGGCCGTCCCGGGCCGAACTTCGGAATAGAACGCATAAGGATCCGATTTAAGTAAAATTTGTCCGTTCTGGCTGTGAATTTCATACTTGTAATAGTCGCCTTCTGCGGCTTCCGGCACGATAACCAGCCAGATGCCAAGCGTACTGATTCGCTCCATCCGGTGCTTGCCGGACTGCCAATCGTTGAAATCGCCGAGCACATCGACGCGTGTGGCATTCGGCGCCCATACTGCAAAGCGGACACCTTCCTGCCCTTCATCGCTGCTGGTAACATGCGCCCCTAAGATGTGATAACTGTGGAACAAGGATCCTTCATGAAAAAGATACAAATCTTCCGGTCTCGGCATTTGGGCGTTTGCTCTCACGCTATCCCCCCTTATTTCGACATGTTGTCATCCGGTGTCGGATGTGCAAAATCGCTTTTCTACTTCTACAAATACAACAAACAGGCAATGAATTCCTTCCTTTCCAGTTCAATAAAAAAAGGAAAATCCTGAACCTTTGGTGAATTACTCATAGGACACAACCATGAAAGGTGGAAATTGAAGATGAAAGATAAGGTAAAAGGTCTAATCGTAGGTTTAACCATCGGTTCCGTGCTGAGCGGAACTGTCGCATTTGCCGCAAACAGCACGCAAATCGAAGTCGCTTTTCGAAATTTGACGTATATGTTCGACGGTGTCGAGAAAACGCCTGCGCCGGAGCAAGGCAAAGGCTTCATCTACGAAGGCACAACGTATGTGCCGCTTCGTTTCGTCGGCGATGCACTCGGGAAAAAAGTCAGCTGGGACGACGCGTCAAGCACAATTTTTATCGGTAATAATCCGAGCCAAATCGTAGCGACCTACCAAGGCGGTACGGTGACCCGCGGCGAATTCGATGCGTTTTTTAATCTGCAAGGTCTGTTTAACGGCAGCAACCATGCGGCTTCCAAAGACGATGTCACCTATCAGGAAGGCGTGCTGAAGCAGTTGATCCAGAACCGCATTCTCTACAGCCGTGCGTCCGAAACAGACATTGAGTCTGCCAAGCAAGCTGCCGTGCAGCAGATCTCTCAATGGAAACAGACGATGGGCGATGCCAAATTCCAGAGCGATCTGAAAGGTGTGAATTCCACTGAGAGCGCGATTCAATATTATCTCGTCGGCACGTTCGCCGCGCAAAATGCAATCGCGTCCAGCATCACCGATGTGCAGCTTGCCGCCAAGTATGACGAATTGCGCAAAGCAGATGCGAGCGCATTTGTAACGGCATCCGTGCGTCACATTTTGATCGGGCTGACCGATGAGCAGGGCAAGACGATTCGCACGAAGGACGAAGCGCTAGCGCTCGCCAAAGACGTAAAGGCGAAGCTGGCAAACGGCGGAGATTGGACGGTACTAGCGAAACAATACTCGGACGATCCTGGCTCCAAAGAGAACGGCGGCCTGTACGAGAACGCGGAAGTTGGCCAGTGGGTCGAAGAATTCAAAAACGCCGCTGTCGAGCAAACGGTCGGTGCGATCAGCGATCCGGTGGAAACGCAGTTCGGCTACCATGTCATCAAAGTCGATTCCCGCACGGTGAAGCCGCTCGCCGATGTCAAAGAGCAGCTGCGTGGAACCTTGGAGCAAACTCAGCTCCAGCAGTTTACCGAAAAAGAACTGCCGGGCTTGATTGAAAAGATCGATTTAAGCGAGTAAAGGGCTACCTCAAAAATAATAAACCAATTTGTTTGATCGCGCCTACATGGTGTACAATGGATGTTTAGAAAAGTAATCAGTTGAAGGATGGAATGCAGCATGTTTTATGCAACAGATTGGGTCGATTATGAGCTTCTCGATACCGGCGGCGGCGAGAAGTTGGAGCGCTGGGGGACGATCGTCCTGCGCAGACCCGACCCGCAAATCATTTGGCCGTTAGAACGTGAAACGCAGGCGTGGCGCCAGGCAGACGCCCATTATCACCGCAGCTCCAGCGGCGGCGGCCAATGGCAGAACCACACTGAGATTCCCGAACGCTGGACGATCACGTATGATGAGAAGCTGTCGTTTTACATTAAACCGACGGGCTTCAAGCATACGGGCCTCTTCCCGGAACAAGCGGTGAACTGGAAATGGATGATTGAGAAAATCCAGAATGCCGGCCGCCCGATCAAAGTGTTGAATTTGTTCGCCTACACCGGCGGCGCTTCCGTTGCTTGCGCGTATGCCGGCGCCGAAGTGTGCCACGTGGACGCCTCCAAAGGCGTCGTGCAGTGGGCGAAGGAGAATCTGCACCTGAGCGGCCTCGGCTCCCGCCCTGTCCGTTTCATTACGGACGACGTATTCAAGTTCGTGCAGCGCGAACAGCGCCGCGGCAGCAAGTACGACGCGATCATTATGGATCCACCGTCCTACGGGCGTGGACCGAATGGCGAGACGTGGAAGCTGGAAGATGACCTCTTCCCGTTCATCCAGACGTGCCAGACGATTCTGACGGACAACCCGCTGTTTCTCTTGATCAATTCCTACACGACCGGCATCTCGTCAACGGTGCTCAGCAATATCCTGTCCATGACGCTGAAGAAGAAGCATGGCGGCTCGATCTCCAGCGGTGAAATCGGCCTGCCGATCACCCATTCGGGTCTCATGCTCCCTTGCGGCATTCTCGGCCGCTGGGAGGCGTAACCTCGATGAAGGACGGCGCAGGCTCACAGATCCCGGTTTTGTATGAAGACAACCACATCCTGGTGGTCGAGAAGCCGGTCAACATGCCGACGCAGGAGGATGACTCCCGCGATCCCGATTTGCTGAACGCCTTGAAAGCAGATCTCAAGGTTCGGCATAACAAGCCGGGGAACGTCTACCTTGGGCTCGTTCACCGGCTTGACCGGCCCGTTGGCGGCGTCATGGTGTTCGCCAAAACATCCAAAGCCGCGTCCCGGCTGTCGGACGCCGTACGGACCCGACAGCTCGACAAGACGTACGTCGCTGTCGTGCACGGCCAGCCGGCGCAGCCGCAAGGCACGCTGCGCCACTGGCTCTGGAAAGACACGCGGACGAATACCGTCAGCGTGGTGAAACCCGGCCAGCAAGACGCCAAGGAGGCGGTGCTGGACTATAAGCTGCTCGGCAGCCAAGGCGGCTTCAGCTTGATCCAGATCAAGCTGCACACCGGGCGGCCGCACCAGATTCGCGTGCAGCTGGCGACCATCGGCTGCCCGCTCTACGGCGACCAGCGCTACGGCAGCGCGGTCAACAAGCCCGGCCAGCAGCTCGCGCTCTGGGCGACGGCTTTGGCCTTTGAGCATCCAACGCTCAAAGAGCCGATGCGTTTCCGCTCGCTGCCGCCCGTGGAGCGGCCGTGGATCGCTTTTATGATCCCGTCGCTGTAGTGATGACGGCAGGTGCAGACGGGCTTGCTTCGTTCGTCACCTTGCCGAGCAAGTAAATGAATAGCTTTTGATTATGAGCGGATACGCGGCTCAGGTACGTATTCAGGACATGCTCCCGGATGCCTCTGCCTCGGTCGCATTCCGCTTTTCCTTTGTCCGTCACGTGAATCCAGACAATGCGACGGTCTTTCTCATCGCGTTCCCTGACAATCAGCTCCGCTTTTTCCATCCGGTCAAGCAAGGTTGTCACAGCCGCAGGCGTCGTGGACAAATATTCGATCAAATCGGACGGCTTCATGCGGTCATGACCGAGCAGCAGTTCCAGAACGTTGAGCTGCCCTTCCGTAATGGTTGGGGCCAAGCGCTCCTCCATCTGACTCTTCAATTCCTTGGATAATTTCAGCCACAGCTTGCCAAATTCATCGGAATACAATCCTCATCAACTCGCTTCCATTTTCTCCTAGATAGTGTCAGTATAGCATGGACAACCGTCCATTTAAAGGTTAACGCCATTAATATTTTCCTACAAAAAACGCGATGCCGCCCGTTTCCCTGCCGCATGCTGCGGCTTGCTGTCGATTCCTTCGCCCCACTGTCAGTCCATGCCGGAAACAGCCAAGCCGTTCGACTTCTTCGAACATCCCGCCCACCTTTCACATATACTGTTAGGGTGACACCTGCAGCAGAAGGGAGTGATTCAAGTGGAATCATGGAAACTCGAGCTTGGTCAAAGGGCGCTGGATGCCGGCATGCTAAAAGACCCACAATGGCTGGATCGGTTGGATGAACCGATGCCGTTGTGGGTCTTGCTTGAGCTTGCTTTGAATTTGATGGAAAAGCTGGACCCGCCGACCGTCAGCTACGACTGAGGGAAGCGGAGCAGCTCCAGAATGGATTCAGTTTTGGTTACCGGGATCAGCGACTTGCCCTGCGCTTTGCGGTCTTCGAGCGGTGCCGTTTCCGTTGAGAACTTGATCTTCTCGCCATGGCTCATGACGGCCGTTATGACATAATCCATCTTCACGATGAACGAGCGGATAAGTGCCGAGCCGTTCGGTCTGACGCGTTTGCCTTCTTTGAATTCGAAGGTGATAATCCCCTTGCCGCCGCGACCTTGAATCGGATAATCGACGACGAGAGATCGCTTCGCATACCCGAGGTCCGTGACAACGAGCACTTCTCCTTCATCCCCGTAAATCCACTCGGCGGAGACGACTTCATCGTCTTCACGCAGCTGGATGCCGCGAACGCCAGCGGCCGCACGGCCCATCGGGTTCACTTCCTCTTCCCGGAAGCGAATGCTCATCCCGAGCTTCGTAACCAGCAGAATTTCTTTCGTATTATCGCTGAGCTGGACGTGAATGACATCGTCATTCTCTCCTACTTTGCAAGCGACGATCCCGTTCGAGCGGTTCGTCATATATTCCTTAAGCTCCGTCCGCTTTACTTGCCCTTTGCGCGTCACGAACACCAGCGACTTGCCGGGATCGTCAAAGCTTTTGAGCGGTATGACGCTCACGATGCGGTCTTCCTTCGCAATCGGAATGACGTTGACGATCGCCGTGCCGTTCTCTTTCCACTTGTACTCAGGAATTTGATGGACGGGCAGCAAGTAGTACAAGCCTTTCTTCGTAAAGATCAGCAAGCTTTCAATCGTATTGACGTCCAGCAAATACCGGAGGTAGTCGCCTTCTTTCATACCGGTGTTCTCCAGTTCGCCCCCGGATCGGGTAAAGCTGAGCTTGCTCGTCCGCTTCAGATAGCCTTCGTTCGACAGCGTCACCAGTACATCCTCCGGCGTGACAAGGACCTCCAGATTGACTTTCAGCTCCTCGACTTCGCCCTGAATGGATGAACGGCGGTCAATGCCGTATTTCTTGCGAATTTCGCCCATCTCGTCCTTGATAACGCCAAGCAGCTTCTTCAAGCTGCCGAGAATGCCGCGCAAGTATGCGATCGTTTTCTCGACATCCTTGAGCTCTTTTTCGAGCGTCGTAATTTCAAGATTGGTGAGACGGTATAACTGGAGCACGAGTATCGCATCGGCTTGACGCTCGGAGAAATGGAATTTCTCCACGAGATTGTTCTGTGCATCCTGACGGTTCTTTGACGCCTTGATCGTCGCGATAACCTCATCCAGAATGTTCAGCGCTTTAACGAGCCCTTCAAGCACATGCGCGCGGTCCTCCGCCTTCTCCAGCTCATACTGCGAGCGGAAGGTGACAACTTCCTTCTGGTGCTCGATATACGCTTCCAGAATCTCACGAATGCCGAGCTGGCGCGGCGCTTTATTGACGATCGCAACCATATTGAAATTGTAGGTCACTTGCAGATCGGTTTTTTTGAGCAAATACGCCAAAATCCCCTGGGCATCCGCTTCCTTCTTCAGCTCGATCACGATGCGAAGGCCGTTCCGTCCACTCTCGTCTCGAACTTCAGCGATGCCTTCGACTTTTTTCTCCAAACGAATGTTCTCGATGGACGTCACCAGGCGCGATTTGACAACTTGATATGGAATTTCCGTAATCACGATTTGCTGGCGGCCGCCTCGCATATCTTCAATCGCCGTTTTGGAGCGGATATAAATGCGGCCTTTCCCTGTGCGATACGCATCGCGGATGCCCTCTTCGCCCATAATGATGCCGGAGGTCGGGAAATCCGGTCCTTTCACAATCGTCATTAACTCTTCGATCGTAATGTCCGGTTTATCGATCATCGCCGTGCAGGCGTCAATGATTTCGCGCAGATTATGCGGCGGAATCTCCGTCGCAAAGCCCGCCGAGATACCGCTGACCCCGTTCACGAGCAAATTCGGATAACGGGCAGGCAGCACGACCGGTTCCTTCGTGGAGTTATCAAAGTTATCTTTGAAAAGCACGGTCCGCTTCTCAATATCCCGAAGCAGCTCCATCGCGATTTCCGAGAGTCTTGCTTCGGTATACCGCATTGCCGCAGGCGGATCGTCGTCCAAGGAACCCCAGTTCCCGTGTCCGTCGACGAGGGTATGCCCCATTTTCCATGGCTGAGCCATCCGCACCATGCCGTCATAAATCGATGAGTCGCCATGCGGATGGTAGTTCCCCATGACGTCCCCGACCGTTTTCGCCGATTTTCGATACGGTTTGTCCGGCGTATTGCCCGAGTCATACATCGCGTACAGAACGCGGCGCTGCACTGGCTTGAGCCCGTCCCTCACATCGGGGATCGCGCGATCCTGAATAATATATTTGGAATAACGCCCGAAGCGATCGCCGACGATCTCCTCCAAATAGGCAGGCAAAAATTCTTCTAAAATACTCAACCTTACATCACCACTTTTTTTGGTCTACTCAACATATTCCGTAAAATCCACGTTCTCGATAATCCACCGTTTGCGTGGATCCACTTTATCACCCATCAAGGTCGTGACACGCCGTTCGGCTTTCGCCGCATCCTCGATCTGCACTTGCAGCAATGTACGGGATTCCGGATTCATCGTCGTTTCCCACAGCTGCTCCGGATTCATCTCGCCAAGTCCTTTGTAACGCTGCAGCTCGGAGTTTTTACCAAGCTCTTTGACGACGGCTTGGAGTTGGTCGTCCGTCCACGCATATTTATACGTGGCGTTTTTACCTTTGCGCGTCACTTTGTAGAGCGGCGGCTGTGCGATGTACACCTTGCCGCTGTCAATCAGAGGCTTCATGTACCGGTAAAAGAACGTCAGCAGCAGCACTTGAATGTGCGCGCCGTCTGTATCCGCGTCGGTCATGATAATAATTTTGCCGTAATTCATTTCATCCGGCTCAAACTCCGAACCGACGCCGGCGCCGATGGCGGAAATGATCGCCTTGTACTCGTCATTTTTCATGATGTCGAGCAGCTTTGCTTTCTCCGGGTTCATCGGCTTGCCCTTCAGCGGCAAAATCGCCTGATGCTTGGAGTCGCGTCCCTGCTTCGCGGAACCTCCCGCGGAATCGCCTTCCACGATGAACAGCTCGTTGCGCTGCAAGTCCTTCGACTGGGCAGGCGTCAGCTTCCCGTTCAGGTTCGAGCTTTCGCTCTTCCCTTTCTTCCCGGTGCGGATTTCTTCCCGCGCCTTCCGGGCCGCTTCGCGCGCGCGCGCCGCTTGCACCGCTTTTTTCAGCATCATCTGGGCGATTTGCGGATTTTCCTCGAGGAAGACGGTCATTTTATCGGACACGACCGCATCAACCGCGCTTCGCGCAATCGCGCTGCCGAGCTGATCCTTCGTTTGACCGACGAATTCCACTTCGCCCATCTTCACGTTAATAACCGCCATCATACCTTCGCGTAGGTCGGTACCATCAAGGTTTTTGTCCTTTTCCTTGAGAATGCCCCCTTTGCGGGCATATTCATTCATAACGCGCGTATATGCGGTTTTAAAACCGGTCTCGTGCGTACCGCCGCCGCGTGTCGGAATCGAGTTCACGAATGAGGCGATCGTCTCGGTGTATCCGTCATTATATTGCAGAGCGACTTCAACTTCAATATCTTCCCGCTCCGCCGCGAAATGAATGACAGGATGAAGCACCGTTTTTTCCTCGTTCAAAAACTCGACAAACTGGCTCGCGCCGCCTTCATACAGGAATTCGTCCTGCTTATCCGTGCGCTCGTCTTTCAAGAGAACTTGAAGACCCGAGTTCAAAAACGCAATCTCCTGCAGGCGCTCAGCCAACGTGTCGTAATTGATCGTCGTGCCCCCTTGGAACACGCGTTTATCCGGCTTAAACGTGACCTTCGTGCCTGTACGGTTCGTGTTGCCAAGCACTTCAAGCCCCGTTACCGGCTCCCCTACGTGCTCGACGCCCGCGTCGTCCACCCAATACTCGAAGCGCATCCGATGGATTTTGCCTTCGCGGTAAATCTCAACCTCCAGCCACTCGGAGAGCGCATTCGTCACCGACGCGCCTACGCCGTGCAGACCGCCGGATTTTTTATACCCGGAACCGCCGAACTTCCCGCCCGCGTGGAGAATCGTATAGACGACCTGAGGCGTCGGTACGCCGGTTTTGTGCATGCCCGTCGGAATGCCGCGGCCGTTATCCTGAACGGTGATCGATTGATCTTTATGTATGGTGACGCTAATTTTGGAACAATGCTTTGCCAAGTGCTCATCGACGGAGTTGTCGACAATTTCCCAGATCAAATGATGCAGACCCGCTGACGACGTGCTGCCGATGTACATCCCGGGTCTTTTGCGAACAGCCACCAGCCCCTCAAGGACTTGAATGTCGTCCGCTTCGTAATTGGAAACAGGGTTTGCGGCACTCCCATTAGCAAATTCTAGCTGCTCAGCCATTGGAGCCCTCCTTAAAAACAGAATCTTAATTTAAAATATCTTTCCGCGAGAAAACCGCGAACGATACGACTAACGCACCCAGCGCCCAAACACTTAGAACGCTCAAGGAAAAAGATAGATCCATGCCCTGAATCGGCGGCATGCCTCCGGTCAAATATTTAGTCAAATCGAGATTGACCATGAACAAATATTTTGCCGTTTCCCAGGAAGAAACCATATTCGATAAAATGGTGCCTGATATTAATACGGCAAGCATCACGCCCATCCCTGCTGCGGTCGAACGAATCAGCACAGAAAGCATCAGCGACATGATGGCCACAACGACGGCCGCGAACCAGACCAGGCCGAATTCCATCAGCAGGTAAAACCATTGGTCCACTGCGCGAACCAACGAGAAGTCCACGTCGGAACCGCTTAATTGGATCCCCACAAACACAGGCATCTCCCATCCGTTATACCCAAAAACGGCACCTGAAATCAAGTAACAGAGCGCCCCCGTTGACAAAACGGTCAAGGAAGTGAAGAAAATAACAGTAATTAATTTGCTCAATAGGATTTTCCACCGCTTCACGGGTCTTGTCAACAATAATTTAATAGTCCCCGTAGAATGCTCCGATGATACGATGTCGGCAGAAATGACCATCACGATAAGAGGGATAAAAAGTCCGACGGCATTTTTCACAAATTCCCGGGTGAATGTCACCGCATTTGGCGAGCTCGGATCGACGTTCTTGTCCAAATAATAGTTCGCAATTTGAATCTGCACGCGAAGCTGCTGCTTCCACTCATCCGGCGTTCTAGCCGAGCTCAGGCGCTTCTCCCAATCCGTTACCTTCTGCCTTTGGTCCGCCCGCCAGTCCGATGTGCCGAACTGCTTCTGCGTATGCTGCGCCACGCGCATTTGCGCGTAAGTGAACATTGGAATCAGGGCGAGCAGAATGAGCAGAATGACGTAAAACCGCTTCTTCTTGATCATTTTGATACATTCGTTTTTTATCAGCGCATACAAGCCTGCCATATCATTCACCTTTTCTACTGGATTCTCTCACCTTCGGTTAGGCGTAAGAACAGATCCTCCAGCGTCGGATTTTTGATTTCTACAGCCCAAAGGCGAATTCCTGCTTCGATCAAAAGTTGACTAACGTCCGGGATATGCCCCGCGTCCATCTGCGTCGCAATAACTGTGGCTTCGTCCGGCACATTGGGGGCAGGCTCCAGAAACGTTGGGAGGATGCTTTCGACGAGTTTGGTAGCGAGAAGCACCTCCTCGGCACGCCCTGCCGGAGACACGGTCCATACGACGCTGCCGCCCTGCGCGACCAGTTCATCGACCGCTCCGACTTGAATCACTTGCCCGTGCGCGATAATCGCGACCCGGTCGCACATTTGCTGCAGTTCGCTCAGCAGATGGCTGGAGACGAACAGGCTCAGCCCTTCCGCCGCCAAGCGCTTGATAAAATCGCGCATTTCCTTGATCCCTTGCGGATCCAGCCCGTTCGTCGGCTCGTCCAGAATCAGAAGACTCGGGCGGCCTAGCAGCGCTTGCGCAATCCCAAGCCTCTGCCGCATGCCGAGCGAATACGTCCGCACTTTATCGTGAATGCGCTGATCCATGCCGACGATGCGCACAACTTCCTCGATGCGGTCGTCGCCGACATCAGGCAGCATGCGAGCGAAGTGCTCGAGATTTTCCCAGCCGGTCAAATAGCCGTAGAGCTCGGGATTTTCGACGATACAGCCCACATGGCGCATCGCTTCGTTATGCTGCTTATGGACATCATGGCCGCAAATGTGGATTGTACCTTCCGTCGGCCTGATCAGGTCGACCAGCATGCGAATTGTCGTCGTTTTACCGGATCCGTTCGGTCCCAGAAAACCGAAAATTTCGCCGGCATACACTTCGAAAGAAATGCCCTTGATAATTTCCTTATTTTTGATACGTTTTTTTAAATTATTCACGGATAAGACGACTTGAGGCGGAGAGGTAACAGTCATGGGCGCAAGCCCTCCTATTGTAAAATTTGCTCGATGCGGTCGGCAATGCGCTCATAGCCATCACCGTTGGGGTGAAAATGGTCCGCGGAAGACAAATATTTGATTAAATTTTGCTCGAATAAATCATAAGTCGGGACGACCAGCATGTTCGGATATTTATTAACCAGCTGGAAAATACCGTCGTTCCAACGCTGAACGATCACCGATCCTTCGCGAGACGGGTCCAGATCCAGGAACGGATGATACAGCCCGAGGTACAGCACCGTTGCCTTCGGATTCGCTTGCCCAATGGCAGCCAAAATTTGCTCCACTTTCTTGAGTGCCGGTGCTACGCGCGGTGCGGCTGCCGCCGGGTTAAATTCGGTCTGATTCTCATCGGAGAACAGCCCTTCGCCTCCTTGAAAAATGTCGTTGCCGCCGATCGTCAGCAAAATTAAATTCGCTTGCGCCAGCGCATCTTTCGTTTTCTGCTGCGTAAGCAGCGTGAGGAGCTGATCCGTTTTGTAGCCGGGGACGGCCAGGTTGTTCAGTACGTAGACGGGCTTGCCGGTGTCCTTCTCCAGCTTCTCGCGCACGCGGCCAACGTACCCCTGTCCCGTGTTATCGCCGGTTCCCGCCGTCAGCGAGTCGCCTAGCGCCACGATTTGCAGCTTGCTCGCGCTTTCAATCATCGATTCCTTCTTCGGGGCCGGTGAAGCAAGCTGAAAGTCGCCGGACGCTTTCGGAAACCAGATCTGATTGGCCGCATAAACGAAGCCAGCCGCAAACAGCAATGTCGATATGGAAGCCGTAATCCCGACAGCTCCCCAGATGAAGCGAGATGATTTCAAGCCGATCCCTCCTGCGGTCATTGTCAAACTTTTCATTTTAAGAGTATAGCTTCTTGTCGGAATTTGCAAACCGTGCGAGGAGAGACGCTACGTTTGGACCGTTTGCGCACGGGGATACTGCCCGTTTTCAGGACTATGGTCCCACGACCCCGGCGTCAGAGGGAAAAAGTCTACTACATCACTCCAGATCAAGCCAATTCTCGGCGCATAAGCATGTTTCGAGTGCTTATTTTGGCAAATCCGGTGGTTGCAGGCGAAATAAGATCACGGCGAGTGCTTATTCCCACCGCAAACCCCCAGATCAGGCCCATTCTCGGCTAATAAGCACGTTTCGAGTGCTTATTTCGGTAAATCCGGCGCGTCTGAGCGAAATAAGACACCCGCGAGTGCTTATTTCGACGACAAGCCGCTCCGCATATAAAAAAGCTGCCCAACCGCATCAGCGGCCGGGCAGCTTCCCTGGGCAGGCTGCGGCTTACACCGCATCCTGCAAAAATTTATATTGCGCCTGGATCAGGCCGTAATAGATTCCTTTTTCACGCATCAGCTCGTCGTGATTGCCGATTTCCATCATGCGGCCGTGGTCCAGCACGACGATTTTGTCAGCTCCGCGGATCGTCGAGAGACGGTGCGCGACGATAAAGGACGTGCGTCCTGCGAGCAGCGTCTTGAGCGCTTCCTGGATTTTCAGCTCCGTATCCGTATCGATACTCGCCGTCGCTTCGTCGAGAATCAGCACGCGCGGATTGGCCAGCAGCGCCCGTGCAAACGAGATCAGCTGCCGCTGCCCCATGGACAGCACGTTGCCGCGCTCCTGCACTTCGGTCTCATAGCCCAGCGGCAGCGAGGAAATAAACTCGTGCGCGTGAACCGCTTTCGCCACTTCCTCAATTTCTTCATTCGTCGCATTGAGGCGACCGAAGCGAATGTTGTCGCGAATCGTGCCGGAGAAGATGAACGTATCCTGCATCACGACTCCGATTTGCGAGCGCAGGCTTTGAATCGTGACGTTCCGAGTGTCTTCGCCGTCGATCAGAATGCGCCCTTCCACGGGATCATAGAACCGGCAGAGCAGGTTCATGATCGTACTTTTGCCTGAGCCGGTGTGCCCAACCAGCGCGATGGACTGGCCTGCGGTAACATCCAGCGAGATATTGTTCAGCGCAGGGCGGCCTTTTTCGTACTCGAACACCAGGTTCTCGAACTTCACGTTCCCTTTCACCGGCTCCAAATCCTTCGCACCTTCAATTTCGGCAACGGTCGGCTTCTCATCCAGAAACTCGAAGATCCGCTCCGCCGACGCCATGGCGATCAGCAGTTGGGAATACATTTGTCCCAGACGGTTGATTGGCTCCCAGAAATACCCGATGTACGTCGCAAAAGCCACGAGCAAACCGATCGTAATCTCCTCGGTTTGAATCAGATGTGCGCCATACCAGAACAGGATGCAGTAGCCGATAGCGCCGGTAATCTCGATCATCGGACCGAACGTCTGATTCAGCATCGAGGCGCGGTTCCACGACAAACGGTTCGTCATGTTCATTTTGGTAAAGAATGAAATGTTTTCTTTCTCCTGGGTGTAAGCTTGCGTAACGCGAATCCCTTGAATACATTCGTTCAAGTGGGCGTTAAGCCGCGACTGTTTCATCGTAACGTCCTGCCACGCACGGCGGATCAATACCCGTACTTTCGTTGACACGAAAAACATGATCGGAACGGTAATGATGATGGCTAACCCAAGTTTGAAATTAAAAGTCAGCAAAATGATAATGATACCTGTAAGCTGAATGAGATCGATCAGCAAGTTGACGACACCGTTCGTAAACAAATCCTGCAAGGAGTTGACATAGTTCGTGACCCGAACGAGCACGGAGCCCGCAGGCCGGGTGTCGAAGAACCGGAACGATAGCTTTTGAATATGACTAAAGAGATCGTGACGCAAATCGTAAATAATGCGCTGACCAATCATATTCGTGTATTTGATCCGAAACGTATTGGCCAACCATTGAATGACATACACGCCGAGCATAATGCCCACAAGGATGAACAACAGCTGCTTATCCTTCGGCGTAATGGCATGGTCGATCGCTTCCCGGATCAGAATCGGCACGGTCAGCTTTGTAATGGCGCCGACAAACATCATAATGATGATGATCGGCAGCATTTGCTTGCGGTAAGGCTTCATATAGCCGAACAGCCGTCTTAATTGGCCCCAATCGAACGGTTTTTCAATCAGTTCATCGTCTTGATAGACGAAGCGCTGCCCGGTCTGAGAATCTTGTTTAAGCGCTTCGGCAGCTCTTTGCTTAGACTTTGTACTCAATGTGCTAACCTTCTTTCTTGCAGGGAAGATGGCAGGATTCGTTCTTCTTCCGCAGCGGCCGCGGCCTCTGCGATCACATCCTGTTGTTTGTCGGCGTATTGTATATCATACGTTTGGCGATATAGTCCCGGCTGCTCCAGCAGTTCCTGGTGCGTACCACGCTGCACGATGCGCCCTTTATTCAGCACGATAATTTCATCCGCATGCTTCAAAGAAGAAATCCGATGCGCGATAATAAACGTCGTCCGCCCTTTCATTACCTCGCCGAAACCAGCTTGAATCTCATGCTCGGTCTCCATATCGACGGCGCTCGTCGCATCGTCAAGCACGAGGATTTTCGGATCTTTGAGCAGTGCGCGCGCAATGGCAATCCGCTGCTTCTGACCGCCGGACAACCCGAGTCCGCGCTCACCGACAACCGTATCGTAGCCTTCCGGCAGCTCGCTGATAAAATCATGCGCTTTTGCCAGCTTCGCCGCTCTGATAATGTCGTCCATGGTCGCGTCCTTAACCCCATACGCGATGTTGTTGCGAATCGTGGAGGAGAACAGGAACGTTTCCTGGAACACCGTCGCGATTTGGCTGCGGTAGCTCTCAATTTGCAAAGAGCGGATATCCTGTCCGTCGAGCATAACTTTGCCTTCTTTGACACCGTAAGCCCGCATTAGCAGGGAAATGACCGTCGTCTTGCCTGAACCTGTGCTCCCTAGCAGACCAATGACTGATCCCGGCGGCGCATCCAGTGTGAAATCGTAAAGCGCAGGCTGCTTTTCCGGATAAGCGAAAGTCACGTGATCGAACTTCACATGGCCTTTAATGTCAGACGGCCCCAGCACCTTCGCGTTCTCAGCGTCTTTCACATGCACGTAGTGATGCAGGATGTCGAGAATTTTTTCCCCCGACGCTTTCGTATTCGTAAAGTTATTGATTTGGAAGCCGAGGCCCCACATTGGACCGATAATGTACCAAATCAAGCTGAAGCAGGCGACCAATTCCCCAAGTGAAATCGTTTCTTGAATGACCATATATCCGCCTACACCGAGCAGAATGACGACGCTGAGGTTCGCCAAAATTTCCATCACCGGAAAATATTTCGCCCAGATGCTTGCAGACCCCAAGTTCATCGATTTGTAATCTTCATTGCGTGTTGAAAATTTATCAATTTCATGCGGCTCGCGCGCGAACGATTTGACTGTCCGTACCCCTGTAATATTCTCTTGGACGGCTGTCGTCATCGTACTGAGCGACTGGCGCACCATACGGAAAGCCGGATGTATTTTGCCTTCGAAACGGACCGCCGTGAAAGCGAGGAACGGCATGGTAATCATCGTGAGCAGCGCCAGCTTCCAGTTGATCGAGAACATCATCGCCATCCCGAAAACGAACATGAGCCCGACGTTGAGCAACTGTGCAAAGCCGAAGCCAATAAATTGGCGAATCGCTTCCAAATCCGCCGTTAAACGAGACATGAGATCTCCTGTTCTCGCCCCGTCATAATACTGAAAGGATAAGTATTGCAGTTTTTGATAAAGCTCATTCCGTAAATGATAGGCAACCCGGTTGCCCAGTCTCCCCCCGCACAAGCCGTGCAGAAATTGAAACATCCCCTTTAAAGACACGACGCAAACGACCAGCAGCGCAAGACGCGGCACCAGATCGAATTGTTTCTTTGTGATGACATTGTCAATCAAGTAACGCAATAAATTCGGGTAAACCAGGCCAAGCGCGGTAGCGATTGCCAAGCAGGCAATTGCTCCAAAAAACAGTTTTTTCTCCGGCCAAAAATATGGCTTCAGTTGCCTGAATACATCCACTTTGGGCCCTCCTTAGAAGCTAGATTGGTAAAGCTTAGAAAGCGTTTTTCTTAGTGAATCTTAACACCATCACTAGGGAGGGGCAATCAGGGGATATTCCTGAAAAAACGCTTAAAATCGCATAAATTCACAAAAAAGACATAGAATCCACCCTGTTCTTTTAAATCATCTGAATCCTTACCGATGAAAGCCCTTACACGACAATTGCAAAAAAAGGCGGGTCAAGTTCCTAAGAACAAGACTCGCCCACCCGTCAAACTATGAATTAAAAGCCTGTAACTGATGCTGTTTCGCGATCAGTTCCTCCAGATCAATCTTCATTTCAAGCGCGTCGCGCAGCCCTTCTGCGTGTTCCGCTACCTGCTGCACCATCATTTCCTGGAGGGCAAGCAGCCAATCCGCCAGCTGCCCGTCATATGCCTTCTCCAGCTCAGCCGACTGCCCGTCGATGAACGCCACGACAGGGGTATTCAAGCGCTGCTCCAGCTCTGCTTTCAGCTTGCTTTTGCCATCGCCTTCGAAGAACTGCTTCGCGCTCTTGAAAAAGCTCTGCAGCAGCTTCATCGTCACGTCCCCGGCCTCCAGCTTGCCGGTCACTTCCGGCGTGCGGAACTTGCCCGGCTCATACGGCGCGCCTTCGAAGCTGTCCAGATAGTCGCGCAGCTGCGCCGTCCAGCGCTGGACGCGTGCGGCGCCGATCGCATTCATGCGGTTCTCGACGCGCAGTGTCGTCGCCAGCACCTCCTGCGACAAATCGTACCCGATCATGCGCTGCAGCTCCTGCCAGGCGATGCCCAGCGCCGCTTTCGGATCTTTCGCTTCATCGCGGAACGTCGACGGGTTGAACGCAATATTGAACAGTTCCCCGTAACGGAACATCGTCCGCTGTTTCACATAGTACAGCAATTCCTGAATTTCTTTGACAAGCTCTTTGCGCTCTGCTTCATAGCTGGATTCCCGAAGCAGCGTGAGACCGGCCTGTTCCGCCTGGTTCAGCTTCGCCAGCTGCGTCATTCGCTCTTCCTCGCCGGCCTGGGCGCTGAGAATCCACTGCCCCATCGTCGAGATGGCGCGGTTCAACTCCAGATTCGCCGCATGGATCGCGACGTCGCTCAGCTCGTTCAAAGTAAACGTCACAAAATCCTGCTCAAACGGCACGATGCCAGACTGCTCTACCAGGCTCTCTTTTCCGTTGATTTTGCCTTCTGCGGCCAAATAACTGGAAACCGGGTAGATACGCGGGTTACGGATGCCATGCTTTAACAGATTGTTCTCTACGTGCTTCACAACGCCGGTCAGCTCCGCCGGATTCGCCGCAAGGTCGGCGGCGTTCACGATGAAGAACATTTTATCCATTTCAAAGCTGTCCTTCACCCGGCCAAGCTGCAGGAGGAATTCGCGATCCGCTTGTGAAAAAGCATGATTGTAGTACGTAACAAATAAAATGGCATCTGCATTTTTAATATAATTGAAAGCTACACCCGTGTGGCGGGCATTGATCGAATCCGCCCCCGGCGTGTCAACGAAAATAATGCCTTGATCTGTGAGCGGATTGGAATAGTACAGCTCGATCCACTCGACGAAACACGATTTGGCTTCCTCCGCAACGTAGCCGGAGAACTCGTCTTTCGTAATGCGCAGATCCGTGCCCAAATTTGGCTCCGCGGTTTGCCAGCCCTTCTCGACGGCTTTGAGGAACGAATAGTGCGGCTTGCCCTTTGGCGTTACGCTCGTCGGCTGCAGCTGGCCGATCTTCGTCAAGGCGGTCGTCATGTCAGAAGCCGTCAACCCTAGCACGTCAAGAGAGTAGATGACGTCCTGGAGAATAGCGTCCGCCTTCTTCATCCGCACCTTGGCCGTGCCATGCGGCCAGCCTTCCTTCGGCGGCACGATCTTGTTGATCGCCGCCGTCGTCGGGTTCGGCGAAACCGGCAGGACCCGCTCACCGAGCAGCGCGTTGGTGAACGAGGACTTGCCTGCGCTAAAGGCGCCGAACAGCGCAATCGTGAAGGTCCGCTCGCGCAGACGTTCCGACTTCTCGCGCATGGCGCGCGCGATCGACCTCATCGACGGGAGGCCGTCGATGATTTGGGCGGCTGCGGTCAGATCCGCAGCCTTGCGCTCCATGCGCGAGCCGTGTTCACCCGAGCTCGCGGTGAACGCGGGCCGCGCCGCTGCCGTGCTCGACGCGGCTGGAGCTTCTGCAGCCGCAGACGCCGTGTGCGCGGCTTGCAGGATCGTCTCCATGGAGGTCACGTGCAGCTTCGCTCCGCCTTGCGGAGCGGCCCCTGCGTCCTCCATGGGGGTGTACAGCCGCGCGTCGGGCAGCGCCGGCGCGGAGGGCCGTGCCCAGCTCGCTTCGCGCAGCAGCTGGGCTTCCGCAGCCGCCTCGCTGTCTGCGAGGCGGTGCAGTTCGCGGCTGGCGGCGAGACGCCCGCCCAGCTCGCTCAGCTGCGCGCTGACGCCTGCGGCGTCCGCCATCGCGCGCGCGCCCACGGCGTTCACGATCACGTCGATGATCGCGAACGCCGCTTTGCGGTACAGCTGTTTCAGCTCGCCCGCAGCTTGCTTCATGTAGTTCAGCGTGTATTCCCCGCTGAACGACGCGCCTGCGCTGACCTGCGCCGCCAGCCAAGCGCCTGTCACCTCGACGCGAAGCGCCTCGATCTCGGCGATCAGCGCAGGATCATGCTGCTCCTGCTCGCGGGCCGCCTTCTTCAGCGCGTCGCGTAGATGCCAGTCGAGCTGCGCTTCGACCTGCTCCGCAAAATCCGCCTGAAACGCCGCCAGGCGTCTCTCCACTTCCGACGCGGTCTTCGCCGCGCCCGCGAAAAAGCCCACCTTAAAGCCGGGCTTACGGCTTTCCAGATAGCTGTGCGCCAGGTCGCGCGTCTGCGCCGGTGTAATGTTGGCATTTTCGATGATGGACGTAACGTCCTTGCGCAGCTTCGCCGTCAGCGTCTCCGGCAGTGCCTTGAGCCGCTGGAGCTCCGCTTCTGCAGCCGCAGCCGCTCGTTCCGCCGCTTCGGTATCGTCCTCCTCAGCAAGCTGCTCTATCAGCGCCTCACGCTGCGGCTCATGCTGCTCCTCCAGCCATTTTCGGTGCTCCGCTGCCAAAAAGCGCGCGGACGCGTCCAGACTGTACACGCGCAGATCGTCGCCGTTATCAATCAGACGGCTGAGCAGCCATCTCAGCTTTCCGTACTCGTTGTGCGGATGCTGCGGCTCTTTCATCGTGACATACAGTATGTCGTCCGGCTCAATGCCCCAGTTTAGGAACGCTTGCTTCGTTCCCTCTTGATATGTGGAGAATGGCAGCTCCCACTCTTTGTGCTTGTCGATCATATTGACGACGAGATAGAGCGGCTTGCCCCATTCCTTCATCTTTTTCGTAAAAGCGAGATTCACTTCCGATTGCACATGGTTGTAGTCCATCACATAGAACACAACGTCCGCCAAATGCAGCGCCGACTCCGTGGACTGATGATGCGCATCATCCGTCGAGTCAATCCCGGGTGTATCCAGCAAAGCGGCGTGCGTGCCCAAGAACGAAATCGGGTACGAAATTTCTACCGTCTCAATATCCGTCCCGTTCACGCAATACGCTTCCAGCTCTTCTAAAGGAATCGATGTTGTTGTTCCTGACCCATTCCCGGTGGCGTGATGCGTCACATGCGCGCCCGCCTCGCCGTTACGGATCGAGACGATATTCGCACTCGTCGGAATCGGACTCGACGGCAGCAGCGCATGGCCGCACAGCTGATTGATCAACGTCGATTTCCCCGCGGAAAAGTGCCCGCAAAAAGCGATATTCACCCGACCGCTGCCGATTTTATCCAATAGCTGCCCGAGCTTCTCGGCGTTTTCCCGATCGCCTGCGCGCTGCAGCGTTCCTTGCATGTTCTTCATTGCCCCTGGCATGACGGCAATGCTTCCCTCTACCATTTGTGTCATGGTGCTCTTTCGTCCTTTCTCCTCAACCCTCTATTTGTCTACAAAAGGAAGTTCAAAAAGTCGTCTTTTGATCACGAAGTGTAATTCATGACGCTTACTCGACATCGAATCTTGCGTTCAGCTTCGAAGTGCGGTGCTCTTGTAGGTTTTGCCTACACTCCGCTCCTCCTTCTTCAGCTTCTCGCAATCTTCTCGGTGCTGAAAACCTGATTTTTTGAACTCTCAATAAATGCTACCCGAACTAGAAAAAAATCTCCCAAAGGGAGATTTCGTCAGCGCCTCGCAATTAAGAAAGCGCAATTTTTTCTTTTTCTGGCAAGAAAATCTCAAAAACGTCCCGATGCTGAAGAATCGTAATATCGGAATCTTTCACCTTCATCACGACAACTTCGGATTTCGTTTTCATTTTGTCTATGTAATTCTGAGGAACTTCACCCGACTCACTGACAGTTACTCCTTCAATGACTCTTTCCTCATTTTCGGCGAGCGGCGTATTGATCACTTGTTCATAAATATCGGAGAATAATTCAAAGCTATTGGTGTATACGGCGATGCATTTCATTTCAATCCCATCCTTTTTTGCATATCATTGGTTTGTAATAGTTTTCCTAGTTGTCTTCGGTTTCATACGTTTTTTGCCTTCACGGCAACGATCCAACAACGGACATAGTTCACAATTCGGATTCTGCGCCTTACAGTGGTACCGCCCAAAAAAGATCAATCGGTGATGCGTTTGGGTCCATTCCTCCCGCGGTACTTTCTTCATCAGCTTCTTTTCAACTTCCAGAACCGAATCTTCTTCCGCCGCGAGCCCGAGTCGCTTGGAGACGCGCTCTACGTGAGTATCGACGGCGATCGCAGGCACGCCGAAAGCGTTTGACACGACGACATTGGCTGTCTTCCGGCCTACGCCGGGCAATTCAACCAATTGCTCGTGTTTCTCAGGAATTTGACCATCATACTTGTCCAACAGCATCTGACACAGCTTACGAATATGACTAGCCTTATTTCGAAAAAGGCCAATTCTGCGAATATCCTGCTCCAATTCCTCGGGGGAAACGGCCAAATAGTCTTCAGGCTTGGTGTATTTCTGAAATAGGTCTTTGGTCACTTTATTCACGGTTTCATCCGTGCATTGGGCGGATAGCAAAACCGCGATCGTCAGTTCGAACGGGTTGCTGTGGTGGAGCTCACAATGCGCATCCGGAAAAAGCTCGCCGATCGTATCCAAAATATGCCTTACTGCTTTCTGAGTCATGTTTGATCTTCCTTACGATCTTAATATCATTCAGTTTAGCGAAATGTACCGCTAGAATCAATCCTTGAAAGCGTCAAAATGCGAACATTTTCTAAAAAATGGCCACTTTTTCATAAAAAAAGTGAAATCCGCCTGCAAGACGAGCGATTATCGCTCATCAAACAGACGGATGGAAGTCAAAACCGGTTCATCAATTATTTTTCAATTTCAACAATTTTGTCATCGAGTACGTAAATTTTGACTACATTGCCGGCAGTAAAGGAAGACGGCGTCAGCAGCGTGCTGCCTTGGTGATAGTACGCTCTCGGGAACAAGCTGTATGACGTACGGTCGCCAGCGCTTGTCGCTTTGAAATACAACTGATTCACAATGCTGTTGTAGTTATCAACTTCGCGGCTGGCAGCGGTAGCTACTTGCACGAGGAATTTGTCGCTGGCATCCTTCATCACTTGCACCCGGTCGTCGACTTTAATAGAAGTCAGGCTCCATGGCGTGCCGCTGCTCAGCTTCACTTCATAGTTCGTGCCGACACTGACGACCTGTGTCTTACCGGAGAAGTCCTGTACCGTCAGACTGCCGGTCGAAGCATTGACAGCGGTCACTTTCCCGCGAATCGGCGTGACGATTTCCGCATTTTTCAGGCTAAGCCCTTCAAAGGACAACTTCACATAATCGTCTGGCAGCAGATCGGTGATCGCTCCAGCGGTTTGATCCGCCTTCACAATAGGCACACCGTCAAGAGAAACGGTATACGCGGTGTTCGCCGCATCCGTGACGGTAATCGTTTTGGCACTTGCATTGACGACAGCCGTCTTGTACAGCGCAGTTTTGCTTGTTACGATTTTTTGCACAATGCTTTGATCGTAGCTAAGCTGCAGCGAAACGACATCGCCGATTTTCAAATCGGATAGCGTACTGTTGGATTTATTGGCAAGTTCAACGACCGGCGTATAAGCCAGCTTAAAGGACAGATTTTGACCACTGTCCGTTTTCAACGTGATATCGTTGGTCGTCAGGTTGAGCTGCGTCAGCGTGCCTGTCACTTGCGTGGACATCGTGATTTTCAGCACACTGTTCTTGGAGGCCTGCAGATCGACGTATTTCCCAGCTGTAAACATGGACGTGAAGTTGGAAAATGGAAGCGTATTGCCCGCGTATGAAACTGCAACCGTTTCGGTCAGCGAGTACGCATGCGGTGTACCTGTATTATCCACGACGACTAAAAGCTTCGAAGTCGGGTTGTAACTGTCGATTTTCGCAAAATACAAATTCTCGATCGAACGGCTTGTCACTGTAATCAGTGTCACTTTATTGTTGAGCACGTCCAACTTGACGGTATCGCCAGGTGCAAGATCGTAAACGCCGGCATTCACGAGACCATCAATGGCAACCCGCACATTACTGTTTAATTCGTAGGCGGCAATGCCTGAGGATTTATTAATCAGGATAGCGGATTTATCATCGCTCAATTGCTTGATCGTTCCTTCTACCGTAATCCCGACATCCGCCTGCTTCTTCACTGTGACCTTCACTACAACGCTGTTTTTCACGGTGTACTCTACCGTATCGCCTACATGCAAAGCCGTCAAATCAATGAGGCTGTTATCGGCGAGTGTCGCAACGAGCGTGCTCGACAGCGTGAACGATTCCGCTTCGCCAGTCGAAGCGTCAACCAATGTCACTTGACGGGAAGCCGCGTCAATCATTTGAATATCGCCTGTCGCCGTCTTGTTGAGCGGAATTTGTTTGACCACAATGGACGTGTACTTATCGCTTTCCACTAGCTGGCTTTTGCGCAGCTGCACCGTGCTGCCTGTGACAACATCGGCCAGGCTCATCCCGCGCCCCTCGGAATCCGTGACAGAAACATCCGGAGCCAAGTCATAGGCGTTATAATCATCCAACGTCGCTTTGAACGTTGACATATTCAAGTTCAGCAGCTGCCCCTCATGAATGTCCATATGCAGCTCGTCGCTGTTAATTTCCACATAGTATGCAGTTCCATTGACCGGAACTAATGTCACCTGGTACGTTTCTTGGAGTTCGTTCGGCTGAATGGCCGTATCATTTTTGTTGCCGTAAAAAGTAGTATTCGATGATAGCTTGTACGTGCTTGTATTGCCAAGATCGTCCATGATGGAGATGGTGCCGCTTGTCAGATTCGTCAAATAGCCTTTGACCGCATGGCCAGGCAGCGTTGCCAGTTCCTTCTGGGAACGGCTGAGGAACGTCGCCATCTGCGCGCGCGTTACCACACCCTTCGGTTGGAACGAACCGTCTTCAAAGCCGTCAACGATTTTGAGCGCGACCGCTGCATTGACGTATCCGAGCGTAGTCGGGCTGATTTCGCTGTTGTCCGTGAAGGCCGATGCAGTTACAGCCATACCATCCGCCATCGACGCTTTGCCGATCGCCCGGATGACCACTTCAGCCACCCATTCGCGAGTCGCCTTTTGCTGGCCCCAATTTTCGGTCTGCTTTACACCGTTGATTCTTGCTTTTTCTTCCTCGTAAGAAATGAGTCCATGTTGTCGAGCAACTTCAACGAATTTACGTGCATAATCGCTAACTTGCAGAAATTCGGGGAACACAGTCGAAGCTGTGCTGTCCACTTCGCCCTGCAGACCCATCATCCGCACCGCCATAATCAAAACATCCTGCTGCGTGACGGAGTTCTCGGAACGGTACGTGCCGTCTTCAAAGCCGTCAATGATGCCTTCCAGCGCAAGCTTGGAGATATGACGAATGCCCCAGTAATCTTGGGTTACGTCGGGAAAAGACAGTTTGACATTGGACGTTGTCGTCGCTGCGGACGTTGTGACAATGGATGCCCCCAGAACCGGTGTCGCCGCCAGACTGGACATGATAAGTGAGCTCACAATAACGCTCGCCAGTTTTTTCGTATTCATGAATCGCTTAGCTCCTCTGCTTGTCCATTTTAGTTAGGTCTCTTCATCGGGTAAGGAAGTTCCATATGGCCCATCAGGCTGTCCACCTGTTTGCCATCCTTCAGGATGTAAATGGCCTTTATTTCCGGGAACTGAAACAGCGTCTTCTTCAACGCTTGCAAAAATAAATCTTCGCCAGGCGCCCCAAGCTGTGTTTTTGGGCCGAATGCGACATCGAGCTTCAACTCGCCTTTTGCCTTATCGAACGCGATGCTGGTCCATTTCAGATCTTCGAAAAGCGGAACCGCCTTCGGATCGTCGCTTTTTTCCAGCGCCTTCAGCGCGGCTCCGTACACATCGGTCTCCTTGGCATAGGAAACGGTAACGGACTTCTCAACCAGCTTCATTTCGTCGGTGTCACTGTAATAGGTCTTAATCTGCTTCTTCAACACTTCCGGCGCCAGCTGCGGCGTCACGGTCGGCTGACTGGTGACAGCAGGTGCCGTCGCAACAGGAGTTGCGGTCGGCGCGGCTGTGGAGCCGCCGGATAATTGAGGCTTCTGACCGCAGGCAGTTAAAGTCAGCGCGATGGCACTTACCAGAAGCGTCCCTTGAAGCAGGCGACTTGTCTTGGTCATCTCTAGCTCACTCCTTCGCGTGGTGCATGTGCTGCAAATCAGCACTTATTTTAGTTTCAAATAGTCCTTGATGGCGTTCACAAGCGCAAGAGCCAGCTTATCTTGAAAGGCTTCCGTATACATGGCGGTTTCATCATTTTTATTGGACAAGTAGCCGACTTCCAATAAAACGGCGGGCATCGTCGTTTTGGTAATGACGCGATAATCGGCTTCGCGGACGTGACGATCGGGGAAGCCCGTCGCAGCAACCGCATATTGATGGATGACGTTGGCAAACGGAATACTTTCCGCCCTGTTGTAATACGTCTCTGTCCCGGAAACGGTCGCTTTCGCGCTATTGCCGTGAATGGACAGGAACAGGTCGGCCGGCGCCTCGTTGGCAAAGGAAACCCGGTCGTCGAGCGGGATAAACGTGTCGTCCGAACGTGTCATGAGCACTTGGACCCGCTTGTCCTTCGCCAGCTCCTCGGCTACTTTCTTCGCTGTCGACAAGGTAAACTCCTTTTCATGCCTGCCGTTAAGCGAGAGCGCGCCTGGATCCGTGTCTCCATGACCGGCATCGATCACGACGGTCAGCAAATGGTCGCCAGGCACCGCAGGCACGTCTTGAAACGGCTTGTCGCCGATCAGCGCACGCCACGTTCCAACCGTCGTAACAGGCTGCGCTTGGTAGTAGGCCGTGCTTTTTAAATCGAGAATGATCCGGACCGTCGCCGGGCTATTGCTGAAATTGGAATAGCGGACCTTCTCAACAAGCGGGTGCTTGGATGGGAGTTCGCCGGCATTTTTGACCAGTGCCTTCTGCAGGGTATCATTCAATATAGTATTCGGAAAATCAAACACAATTCGGTCCGGATTGGAAAGCTTAAGCACACTTGGTACCAACTTGCCGTCTTTGGCCGTTACCGTCAGGTCCGTTTCGGACAGCGTAATCGCGCTGATCGTACGATTGCCAGTTACTGGCGCGTTCCCGTCACCGCCCTTGCTGTCGCCCGTACCTGTATTCGTTCCCTTGCCAGAGCCGGAGGTATTGTTGCTGCTGCCTGTTCCCGACGGCGTCTCTACGGTTCCATTCCCGGTTCCCGTCAGCGGAGGCTTGACTTCCACACTGCCATTCTCAAGATCGACCGGTCCCGTCACTGGCTTGGCATCCACTTCGTTCGCTTTATACATGTGCACGGAATAGGATGGCTCGTCCCACTTAATTTCGACGCCCAGCTTTTCAACAATATAGCGAAGCGGAAGCATCGTGGTGTCATTCTCAATGAACGGAGCGACTTCAAGCTGCTCCTTCTTGCCGTTGAACTGCGCCGTTTTGTTATCAATGAGCAGCAGCATCGTATTGTTATCTTGCGTAATCGTAACCTTTCTCGTGGCTTCCTCCCACCCGACTTTCGCGCCGATCTCTTCCACGATCACACGCACGGGCACGAGCGTATTGTTGTCCACAATACGGGGAACCACCTCAGTGACATCCAGCTTTTTCTCGTTCATATACAGCAGAACAGGCTTCGGCTTCGATGCTTCAGCACCAAACGCCGTTGTGGGGAGCAGCATCAGCGCGACCAGCAGCGCCAAACAAAACGCAGGAAATTTCATCGTTCACCTCTTGTGTCTTTGTCGAATTTTCAACCTATGTATGTGCACTGGGCTACAGGCGACTCTACGGGAAATCTAGCAAGCTTCCTTTCATTATAGCAAAAAATGCACGCTTCCGACAGCACATCCCCCTCCCCATCGACAATCTCGTAACCTATTAGACGAGCGAAGTTGGCAAAAGTTGCAAGATTTTGAGGAAAAGCACGTAAAAACACCCGCATGTGCACGTCATGAAGGGTGTGGGCTAGCAATCTTATGCGCTTTTCTTCCTTTTCTTTTGAAGCATGGTAAGGATCGAGATGATAAGCGGAATCAAAGCCATCGGTAGCAGCGTAGTGAAAGGCGCCAGCCTCACATTGTAGTTGGCCAGATCATTCAGATGGACAAAGCTTCTCTGAGCTATTGCAAAAAACAAAAGCCCTACCGGTACAATGAATCCACGATTTCTTGGCAGACCAACAACATGACAAAAAATTTCTGTGAAAATAAGCTGCAAAATGATGATTTCAAACAAGGTGAAAATCGTCCATATCCCAATGATCATAATCTCGATCCGTTCGATGTACTCTCCGAAGGTGACGAGTTGGATCGCAGAGAAGAACGGAAATGTCAAATCCTCAGTCAGATGCATCCCCAGGGAACCTAAGGTTAAATAGGCGGCTGCTATTAAGTAAAGTCCCGAGAGCGCCAACGCCAACGGGATATGACGCGCAAGTTTTTTTATATCCGTCGCATGCGAGAACACAAAGCAGAGAACAACGGATTTGCCAAAAGGAAAAAACAAGCTGATCAGACTGCAGTAGCCGATCTCTTCGACACGATGCTGGAGAGGAGGCAGGAACGGATTGCTGCCCACTTCTTTAAAAATAAAAAAGCAAATGACAAAAATGCTAATTAAGAAAAAGGGAAGCGTGATCTGCATCGTTCTGACAATTGGCCCTAGCCCAAGATAGGCTGCATAGGAAGTGGCACACACAATCAGAAGCAGAATTTGATTGGAAGAGCTATTCGGCAGCACAACGGTCCGATAGAACGATGTCAGCGCTTGCGAAGCCAAACTTTGAATCTCCAACATGTAGATCAAGTAGAAGAAAAGCGCCGCTCTTGCCAATTGCTTCCCTAGCAGCTTATCAAAGATTTGGACCATGCTAAATTGCGGGTATTGCCTCTGAACGTAGCATAACAGCAGCAATATCCCGCACGCCATTGTCACAGCGATCACATACGACAGCCACACATCTTGCTTTAACACTTTGGCTTCAAACAGAAACAACGTTGAAAAGCCTGACAGAAAACTGAACGTCAGGCATGCCAATGCGCCAGGTGTAATCTTTTCTTGAGAGACACCCATTAGCTTTCCCACCCGATTCCCAATTGTTTCAGCACATAGCCGGAAAGGCTGCTATAAACCATCCTTTGGAACGATTCTATCGTTGGTATTCGGGAGCCGAACCAGGTTTCGCAATACAAAGCAGCCACCGTACATAGCAAGAACATGACGATCCCCTCCCGATAACGCTGGTTTTTCGATAGAATGTACAACGATACAGATCCATAGCCCAGTGCAAGGACGGCAATGACATTATTCATCATGAGCGTGTTCATCCCTTAGATACTGAATCATACCTTGCTTTTCAAAATTGACATCCGCTTGAACGTTCACTTCCATTGTGCTAAAGATGCGCTTCCAATCTTTTGAAATCGCCCGCCATTCTTTAGGATGATGTTGGGAAAGAGTGGTCGAGAAACCAAGGATGTCGGTTTTCAAGTCCTGCTGAAAAAAAGAAATGCTTTTCGAAATGCTCGCTTCCAAGCTCTTCGCCGCTGCTTTCTCCATGCGACGAATCTCATCTACTTGATCGATGTGAAGATTCGGACCGAGCTCGCCGATTGTGGCCGCAAAACGAAGCGTGACGTCGACAACCGGCCTTTGCTGTTGAAAAGTGGTTCGTACTTTTCGTTCTCTCAAATTCAGAAAGAGGGTAAACCGTGAACCTTCGAATTTAATCAACTTTACAAATTGAATGTTTTTCCATTTTTGATGTGAGAATAAATTGACAACAATTGCATCCTCACCCTCCAGCCAATGCGTCAGCTTACTGTCCGACATCACCGCTCCGCCTGTTAACGATAGGGTTTCTTTCTTATCTTCCGGCTGTCGTGCCGCGATAATTCGTCCCGTGACATAACCCCGATACGGATCCGAACTCCAGTTAACAATATCCTGGATACGTTGGCTGACGGCTTGACCCCATTCTTTCACATTATGAATTTTACCTAACAAATCGTTTGAAAGCAGTTCACCGGATTCGATTCTCATCTTAAGTTTATCGAGTGCTTTGCCGTCGCTGATCAGCAAAAAGCTCGTCAAGCGAACCTCACGGTTTCTGGAAGCGAAATCCATAATATCGTAAAAGCGCTCTTTTCCCGCTTCCTCACCCACCACTAGAAACTTGTTGTGCTGCCAGACAAGCTGCTTTCCGGCATAGCTTCTCAGGCTTTTAGCGGCTTCCAGGATAGATCGGCCGCTTGCAGTCAACACCCAGTGGGAAAGCTTCCCTGCTTGTTCGGTGCTTAACGACGTCGGCATGACGCAATATGCTGAAAAAATAAAAGTTTGATGCTCCGCATCGTAATCAATGCCAACCGCCTCCACGATAATAATTTCACTAATTTCAGTCACATCCGGCGAGCAGCCTGAAGCTGCTAGGCAGGCAATCAACAGCAGGAGGCCCATTCTGCAAGCCTTATGTATTCTCAACATCGTCCTGGTGTGAACCTCCAGAGTTTGGATTTCTAAGCCGTATCGGCAGAAGTACATATTTTTTCAATGTGTCTCTCCAACCTTTCATGCTGACCGGGCTCAGAAAAAGCTTGCCGCATGAGGTTAAAGAGCATAAATGCGATAATAGAATAAACATCCCGAGCGAGATGCCAAGCACGCCGGTGTAGGCCGCAAGCAGCATCATCGGAAAGCGAAGCAAGCGGAAGGAAATGGCCGTACTGAAGTTGGGGATCGTGAACGAAGCGATGCCTGTCATGGCGACGACGATGACCATAGGCCGAGAAACAATTCCGGATTGAACGGCCGCCTCCCCTATAATCAATGCGCCGACAATACTCACCGATTGACCCACAGCTCTAGGCAGCCGTAGACTGGCCTCACGCAGGACTTCAAAGGCGATTTCCATTAGCATGGCTTCAACAAAGGTTGGAAACGGGATACCTGCTTTAGAAGAGAGAAAAGCCAGCATTAACGGTGTGGGAATCATTTCCAAATGAAACGTCGTAAGCGCAATATACAAGGAGGGCCCAAATAAAGAAATAAACATCGCAATCAGGCGAAGACCTCGCAAAAAGTTAGCAAAGTAAAACCGTTCATATAAATCGTCGCTCGTATGAAGCATTTCAAAAAAACTGGTAGGCGCAATGAGCACAATGGGCGTTCCGTCCGTCATGATGGCAATTTTGCCCCGATTCAGTGCCGTAACAACCCGATCCGGTCGCTCTGTTGCAAAGATTTGCGGAAACGGCGTGAATGAGCTGTCCTGAATGAATTCCTCAATCTGGGTATTGGCAATCAGGACATCCAGCCGCACCGCCGCCAGCCGCGCCTTCAACTCGTCGAGCATGCGCTTGTCCACTTTGTCATCCAAATACAGCAAGGTGACTTTGGTCCGGCTCTGGGAGCCGATTGTGTAGGAAACCGTTTTTAACTCCGGTGTACGCAATTTGCGAAAAACCATGCTTATATTTGTCGTCAGATCCTCGATAAAGCTCTCGCGCGGCCCTCTGACATTGATCTCGATATTTGGCTCGTCAATCGCTCTTTTCTCATACTCCGGCATAAAAAAATCGTAAGCCGTTTCCTGTCCCTCCAGAAACACAGCAACACCCGAATTCATCATCGCTGAAATCAGCGATTCCATGTCCGAACGCGCCGTTACCCTGCTTACCGACTGCAACGTGTCCAAAATCATGTCGTTCGCATCGGTTTCAAGCCCTTTTTGTGCCGCCCAGTCCTCGTTGATTTTCCTAATGATGACTTGGTTCAATGCTTTCTCGTCAATCAAAACATTCAAATAGACAAGAAAGGCCCAGCCCTGCTCTCTTCCCAGGCGCAATTCACGGACCGTCAGCAACTCATTTTCCGAAAAGACTTGTTGCAGCAAGGCGATATTCTCACTCGCAGCACCTGAAATCGGAGGGGGCTTATTATCCATGTCATCACCGTCTCTTCTTCGATTTCTGTGCTTATTATGGTAAATTGCAGGAAAAATATACAACAAAAAAGGATACACCCGCCAATTCATGGGGATGCATCCTTTTTCAACTCGTTCAAGCTCTTCGCTAAGAGCTCGACTTATTTATAAGCCAGACGTTTCGCATGCGCTTGCTCATATGCCGTGATTTTATCTTCGTGCTGCAGCGTCAAGCCGATGTCATCCAAGCCTTGCAGCAGGAATTGACGGCGGTGCTCATCCAAAGTGAAGTCGATTTCCAGACCAAAATCGTCTGTCAATTTGTTGTTATCCAAGTTAACATGCAGCTTGTAGCCTTCGTGCTTCGCCGTGCGTTGGAACAAGTCTTCTACTTGCTCTTCGGAAAGCTTGATGGGCAGGATGCCGTTTTTGAAGCAGTTGTTGTAGAAAATGTCCGCATAGGACGGTGCGATAATGACGCGGAAACCGAAGTCTTGAATCGCCCAAGGCGCGTGCTCACGGGAAGATCCGCAGCCAAAGTTCGCGCGGGAGATCAAGACGGAAGCGCCTTGAAAACGGTCTTGATTGAGCGGAAAGCTCTCGATCACGTTGCCCGCTTCGTCCCATCTCCACTCGAAGAACAGGAATTGGCCGAAACCGGAACGCTCGATGCGTTTCAAAAATTGTTTAGGAATGATTGCGTCTGTATCTACGTTAACACGGTCTACAGGGCCTACAAGGCCTGTGTGTTGTTTAAAAGCTTCCATAGTCACATTCTCCTTTAGGCTTGTTGATACTCTTTGATTTCCCAGTCGCGAACATCGTAGAAACGGCCTTTGATCGCCGCTGCCGCCGCCATCGCAGGAGACACAAGATGCGTGCGTCCGCCGCGGCCTTGACGGCCTTCAAAGTTACGGTTGGACGTGGATGCGCAGCGTTGGCCCGGTTTCAATACGTCAGGGTTCATCGCCAGACACATCGAGCAGCCTGCATCGCGCCATTCAAAGCCTGCAGCTGTAAAGATTTTGTCCAAGCCTTCTTTTTCCGCTTGAATTTTCACGCGGCCGGAACCTGGTACGACAATGGCTGTAACTGAAGGATCAACAGAGTAGCCTTGAGCGATTTTCGCCGCAGCGCGCAAGTCTTCGATACGACCGTTCGTGCAGGAGCCGATGAAAACATAGTCAACTTTCAGATCTGTCATCGGTGTGCCTGGTGTCAAATCCATATATTCAAGCGCCTTCTCAGCCGCTTTACGTTCATTTTCCGTTTCAAAGCTTTGCGGATCTGGAACCAGCGCGTTCACATTGGTACCCATGCCTGGGCTTGTGCCCCAGGTTACTTGCGGGATCAAGGAGTCCGCATCGAATTCCACAACCCAGTCATACGTTGCGCCTTCGTCTGTCACCAATTGAGACCAATCGGCAACCGAAGCGTCAAAATCAGCGCCTTGCGGTACGTATTCACGGCCGCGCAAGTATTCGAACGTCGTTGCGTCAGGTGCGATTAGTCCTGCGCGTGCGCCGCCCTCGATGGACATGTTACACACAGTCATGCGCTCTTCCATCGACAGGTTGCGAATCGCTTCACCTGTGTACTCGATAACGTAGCCAGTAGCGAAGTCTGTGCCGTATTTGGCAATAACGCCCAGGATCAAGTCCTTCGCTGTTACACCCGGCTTCAGGCTGCCGTTGATACGAACTTCCAGGGATTTCGCTCTGGATTGTTGCAGTGTTTGTGTAGCCATGACGTGCTCAACTTCACTCGTACCGATCCCGAACGCCAATGCGCCGAATGCGCCGTGCGTGGACGTATGGCTGTCGCCGCACACAATCGTTTTGCCAGGGTGCGTCAGGCCAAGCTCAGGGCCCATAACGTGAACGACACCTTGATCAATGCTGTCGAGGTCAAAAAGAGTAACGCCGAAATCACGGCAGTTTTGCGACAGGGTGTCGATTTGCTGCTTGGAAATCGGGTCAGTAATATTGTAACGATCTTTCGTCGGTACGTTGTGATCCATCGTTGCGAAAGTCAGGTCAGGTCTGCGAACTTTGCGTCCAGACATGCGAAGACCTTCAAAAGCTTGCGGAGAAGTTACCTCATGAACCAGATGCAGATCGATATAAATAACGCTAGGCTTGCCTTCTTCCTGGTTAATTACGTGATTATCCCAAATCTTCTCGAACATCGTTTTTTTACTCATACCAGTCACCTCTTGTCATTATCCGCTATGAATTGCTAATGTCTTACCCTCATAAAGTACTTTAACACGATTCCTCTCATAGTTCCAAGATATAATAACTATAAGCTTGATAGAATCTCCCTATAAAACACGGAAATTGTTGACATATAGTATGATAATGATTATCATTCTCCTAGAATGCGTCTTTTTCTACTTTTTGCTAGACGATTATCATTATTTTTACATAGGGGGAATATGCTTTGAAACGATTCACCAAACCACTGACTTTCCTGCTCTCTCTGGGGCTGCTCACGATAACCGCCGCTTGCGGGTCCGCCTCCACACCATCGGCTTCTTCCGCTTCACCAAGCGCAGCGCCCACGGCGTCCTCAGCAGCATCCGCCACACCGGTTGCCGATGCTGTCAAGACGATTACCCACGCGCTCGGCACGACGCAAATTAAAGGCACGCCCAAACGCATCGTTACATTAGAATGGACGTATACCGAGGATGTTTTGGCCCTTGGCCTGCAGCCGGTCGGCTCAGCCGATAATAAAGGGTACCAAAGCTGGGTCAATGTAAAACCCGCGCTTGACGCCTCCGTCGTCGACGTAGGAACTCGCCAGGAGCCGAACCTCGAGACGATTACAGGCCTCAAACCCGATCTTATCATTACCAGCGCGCTTCGTTCGAGCAAAAACTACGATGCGCTTTCCAAGATCGCCCCTACGATCGTGTTCAATTCCTACCCGGAGGAAGGGAAGGGCAACCAGTACGAGGAAATGGAAACGACGTTCAAGAAGATCGCCGACATCGTAGGCAAGCAACCTGAAGCCGACAAAGTGCTGGCGGATCTTGACAAATCATACAGCGATGCGAAAGCGAAGCTGGCCGCCGTGAAGAAGGACGGCGCTGCCTTCGCCTTATCACAAGCATTCAGCAACCAAAACAACGCCGATTTGCGCATGTTCGTCGACAACTCGATGGCGGTGCAAATTTTGCAGCGCATTGGACTCAAGAACGCGTTCAAATCCAACAAGTTTGAGATTTACGGCTATTCGACCGCTTCCGTCGAGGCGCTGCCTTCTGTACAGGACGCGACGTTCATCTACATCGTGCAGGACACCGACAACGTTTTTGAAAAGCAGCTTAAGGACAACGCTGTCTGGAAAGGCCTCAATTTTGTGAAAAACAATAACATGATCAAGCTCCCGGGGAATACGTGGCCGTTCGGCGGTCCGCTGTCCGCCAAAGTATTTGCCGAGTTGACAGCTAACGCCTTCGCCAAATGATGGATACGGTGGTTAATACGCGATCCAAGTCCCCTGCCGTTCTCCCATGGAAACCGCTGCTTGTGTTTGGAGGGGGAATCGCCGCCCTGTTGGCGATGCTGTTCATCAATCTCACACAAGGCGAAGCTCACATTACGGTACATACCGTCGTGCAGGCTCTGCTTTCGCCGCAGGACACCCCCGACCATCAGATGGTTCGGGGGCTTCGTATGCCGCGCGCCGTCATGGGTATGCTGGCCGGCGCAGCTCTCGCCGTTGCCGGCGCCCTGCTGCAAACTGTTACGCGTAACCCGCTCGCCTCCGCCTCTACGCTCGGGCTGAACGCAGGTGCGTATTTCATTATCGTGCTGGCCGCCGTCTTCTTCCCCACGGTAAAATCGAGCCATCCGCTTGTGCTTGCGCTGCTTGGCGCTTGCGGCGCCGCGCTCATGGCGTATTTCATGGCCGGCGGGCGCAAAAGCACGCCGCTGCGTATGGCCTTGTCGGGCATGATTATTACGCTCGTGCTCTCCGCTTTTACAAGCGGGTTGCAACTGCTCTATGAAACCGAAACGAACGGCCTCTTCATGTGGGGATCCGGCGCGCTAACGCAGAACGACTGGCTGGGCGTCCGTTTCTCGCTCCCTTGGGTGATTCTCGGCATCGTCGCCGCGTTCCTATTCAGCCAGAAGCTGGATATGCTCGCGCTGAGCGAAGAAACCGCCGTCTCCCTCGGCGAGAACATTAACATCGTCCGCTTGATCGCCCTCGGCGCAGCCATCCTGCTGGCGGGCGTCACCGTGAGCGTCGTCGGCCCGATCGGCTTCGTCGGCCTCATCGCGCCGCATCTGATCCGTCTCATCGGGCTGCACCGCCACCGCCTGCTCCTGCCGGGCAGCGCGCTCTGGGGTGCCGTCGTCCTAGTCAGCGCGGACACGATAGCCAAAATGTTCCGCAGCTCCCTCGGCGAGCTGCCGGCCGGCTCCGTCACGGCGCTGCTCGGCGCGCCGTGGCTGATCTGGCTTGCGGTGCGCAGCTCTAAGCTCCGCACTGGCGCCGAAGGAAGCTCGATGAGCGTCGGGTACACGGGGACCAAGGTCCCCTACCCAGTGCTCGTCATCGCTTCCGCCGCCTTGCTTCTCGGCCTCTTCGTCTTCGGCCTCACCGCCGGAGCGCTGCACATCCCGCTGCGCGATGTGTTGAGCGCGCTGTTAGGGCGCGGAGATGACATGGCGAGCAATGTCATCTTCCAGCTTCGCATGCCGCGGCTGCTCGTCGCGGCGCTGGCCGGCGCGTCCCTTGCCATCGCCGGCTCGATGATGCAGGGCGCGGTGCGCAACCCGCTCGCCGACCCCTCCGTGGTCGGGGTCACGTCCGGCGCCGGTGTCGGCGCCTTGCTCGTGCTCGCGATCTGGCCGACCGCGCCTAGCGGCTGGGCGCCGATCGGGGCGATCATCGGCGCGCTCGTCTCCGCCGGCAGCGTGTACGCGCTCGCCTGGCGCAAAGGGCTGAGCCCCGTCGTCCTGATCCTCGTCGGGATCGCCGTTTCCGCACTGGGCTCCGCCGGCATCCAGTTCCTGGTCATTCAGTCGAAGCTGGCGGCCGCTCCGGCGCTGACCTGGCTCGCGGGCTCGACGTACGCCCGCGGCTGGAAAGAGTGCATCCAGCTCGCGATCACGCTGGCCCTGATGATGCCGACCGCGTGGCTGTTAGGCCGCCGCGTCGATCTGCTCGCCTTCGGCGACCAAGTCTCCCTGGGACTTGGCCTGCGTCTGCAGCGGACACGGCTCGTCACCGCAGCGATCGGGGTCGGCATTGCCGCGATCGCCGTCGCCGCCGTCGGCACGGTGAGCTTTATCGGCTTGCTCGCGCCGCATGCCGTTCGGCTCTTCCTCGGCCAGCACCATCGCAAATCTGTCGTGCTGGCGGCGATGCTCGGCGCGATTCTGCTGATCGCAGCCGACATTATCGGCAAGCTGATCGCCATCCCGAAGGAGATTCCTTCGGGGATCGTCGTGGCGATGATCGGCGCGCCGTATCTGCTGTTCCTGATGTATCGCAGCACCGTCAGGAGATAAGTTTTTGCATTTAAAAGCCTGAGCCTCCTTCGATGTCCATGGACAGCGGGGATGCCCCGGCTTTTTCTTTGCCGTACGGCTTATTGAAATCCGGATGCCGTATCGGCACTGCAGCGTATTCGGACGAAGCAATCATTCCTGCAAAAAGACAGGCATTTTTCACAAAAATGGCCTTTTTCGTAAAATGCCTTCGATCAGGCAGTTTTTTAGGCCAAACTCACTCAAATAGGGGGGCCATGCCCACAATGCCAGCTCTTTTGCAGGCTTTTCATCAAATAATGAAAAGGAACTCGAAAATTCCTGCTTATTTGCAGGTTTGATGCCCAGTCTGAATGGTGTCCCGATCTCCTATCCAAGTTAACCTCGCCGCTTCCATCCCACTCTACTCGGTTCCTGTTCCGCAGCATACACCTCTAGCTGCTTCCTCGAGCTAGACCTCTCTAACCACCAAACCGCCAAACTCCCGCCCTCCATCTTGTTTCATCCCCTGAACCTTGGTATGATACGGTCATAAAAGGAATTGTTTTCCGCCGCAAAGGAGCCGCATCGTCTATGGAATTACGCCAACTGCAATACGCCATTCAAATTGCGAATGAACGCAACTTCTCCCGCGCAGCGGAAAAGCTGCACATTGCACAGCCCTCGCTCAGCCAGCAGCTGTCCAAGCTGGAGAAAGAAATCGGCGTGCTGCTTTTTCAGCGCAGTACGAATTCTGTAGAGCTTACGCATGCAGGCGCGCTTTTCGTGGAAAAATCGCAAAAAATATTGGACATGCTCGAGCAGCTCAAAAAAGAGATGGAAGACATCTCCCAAATGAAAAAAGGGAGGCTCGTCATCGGCTCCATGCCAATTACCGGCTCCACCATTCTTCCTTTCGTCGTGCCCGCTTTTCAGGCCGCTTACCCGGAAATTGAGATTTCGCTTGTTGAAGAAACGTCCACCAACCTGGAGACGCTGACCGTGAACGGCCAGACCGACATCTCCCTGCTCTCCTTGCCGCTTCGCGAAGAGGCGCTCATCTATGAGACGCTGCTGGAGGAGGAAATCGTCCTCGCCGTGCCGCCCAAACATCCGCTGGCTGTCGCTCAAACGCCGACTGCCATCGAACAGTTGGAGAAGGAATCATTTATCGCGCTGAAAAAAGGCCAAGGCTTCCGCAAGCTGACGCTCGACCTGTGCCAGAAGGCCGGCTTCACGCCGAACATCGTGTTCGAGTCCAGCAACATGGAGACGGTGCAGTCTCTCGTCGCCGCAGGCATGGGCATTGCTTTCGTCCCGTATCTCATTTCCAAACGGACGTTCAGCGAGCTGTCGCCGGTTCACATTCCGCTCGAAGGCCACCCGATCCGCGAATTGGTCATCGCCTACCGGAAAGGCCGCTATATTTCCAAGGCAGCAGAGGCTTTCGTCTCCACGATGAAAGATGTCATGCGCACGATCGGCTAGGCAGCACGCTTACACCGCCATTTCTCAGAAGGAGGACTTTCTTATGACGCGTTCTCTCATTCTATTCATCTGCATCGCCAGCTTGCTGGACGCGGGTTTGACGGATTTTGGCCTTCGCTATGAACTCATCGGCGAATCCAATCCGATTATGGCATTTCTCTACGATCATGCTTATCCTGCGTTCTATGGCGTTAAAATCTTTTTCCCCCTTTCCCTCTTCTTTCTCGCCGCCAAAATCGGCAAACATCGCCTCGTCCACAGCCTGTTCCGTTTGTCAGTCGTGGTCTACATGGGCATTCTGCTCATGCACGCCTACTGGATTTCCGCTTCACTCTCTACAGTTTGAAGATTTGAATCGTCCGCTGCAGCTGCGTCACCATGCGCAGCATTTGTTCCGACTGAATAACGACCGCTTTAACGGAACGCGTCTGCTGCACCATTGAGGTCGAAACTTGCTCCGTACCGGCCGCCGATTGCTGGGTAATAGCGGATATATTTTCCATCGTGCCGGTAATGAATTGCGCGGCGTTCAGCATTTTCTGGCTTTCTCCGGTAAATTCGTTCATTCTCGCCGTAATAAATTTGATGCTGTCCACCATTTCGCGGAACACTTTCTCCGTCGCTTCGATGGATTGCGTCTGCTTGCGGGCGATTTCCTCATTGATCTGAATGTTGTGCAGCGCTTTCTTAATGCTGTTCTCGATATTGCGCACCATATGAAAAACTTCCTTCGCCGACCGCGAAGATTCTTCCGCCAGCTTCCGCACCTCTTGCGCGACGACCGAGAAGCCTCTGCCGTGTTCGCCGGCGCGCGCCGCTTCGATTGAAGCGTTGAGCGACAGCAGGTTCGTCTGCTCCGCAATCTCCGATATGGTCCGGGTGATCTGATTGATCCCTGCTGCCTCCTTCACGAGCTCGTCAATCGTAGCTGACACATGACTTGTCGCCGCCACGATTTGCGAGACGCTTTCCGCCTGACCTTCGACGGCATCCATCCCCTTTTGCACCAGCCCCAGCGTATCGCCGCAGCGCGTATTCATCTCGTTCGTGGACTGCACGTAGTCCGTAATTTTCGTTTCAATTTCTTTCACGACGGAAAAGCTTTTGAACACGCCGCTTGAAATTTCGTTTGCGCCTTCCGCGAGCGAGGTAACGGAACCGGTTGCTTCGACAATCATCGTGTTGATGCCTTCATTTTTCATATAAATGTCCCGGGAGGAATCGGCCACGTGCTTGGAAATCGACGCCGTTTCGTTCAACAGCTCCTTTAATTTCACGATCATCGCGTTAAAAGACCGTGCCATGTCCCCGAGCGCATCCTTAGAAGACGCGTCGACGGTTTGCGTAAAATCGCCTTTGGCGATGTTCATGGCAACGCGCGTCACGTTCTCAATCGGTTCGGTGAGCGCCCGCTCTAGCCAGCGCACGTAAGGGAAGCTGAGCACCATCAGGATCAGCGAGGAAGCCAGCGCGAAAATCATCGAGACGTCCGCCGTCAGCATCAGCGTCAAAATAATAATGGAATAAAACACGACAATGGCATAGTAGCCCAGCTGCAGCTTGGCCCGAAACGATTGCGCAAGAAACCAGTTCATGTCATCATCGACCTCTTTTCATCGAAAGTTAAAAAGCCTGCCACACGACGAGGTCCATATACCATGTCAATATTGGGTCCCCAAAGCAAAAACAGAGCAAGCCGGCCACCGCAATAAACGGCCCGTAAGGCATCGGCGAGCGGCGGTCCAGCTTGCCGGCAGCGATCAGTCCAAGGCCGATCAGGCTGCCGAGAAAGGCGGATAAAAAAATACACATCAGCACAAGCTTAACGCCCATGACTAGGCCGACCAGCGCCATCAGGCGAATATCGCCGAAGCCCATCGCCGGTCTGCCCATCCATGCAGCGGCAAGGGACACAAGGACGAGAAGGCCGCCACCGAGAATGAATCCCGCTGCATACTGCCAGAGCGGCAGCGGATGGAGCCAGAGCCGCAGAGCGGCAAACCCCAGCATCGCCGGGTAGATGATCTTGTTCGGCAGCAGCATGTAGGCGAGATCGCTGACCGTCAGCATCAGCAGCACCGATACGAGCGGGTATGCGATCCACAACTCGTCCCGGGCGACGAGCCAGGGCAGCGCTGCAAACAGCATGCCTCCGGCCAGCTCGCCGACCAGATAGATCGGAGAAATCGATGCTTGGCACGTATGGCACTTCCCTCGGCGGATGAACCAGCCGAAGATCGGAATGAGATCCACAGCGTTCAACTGCCGGCCGCAGCTCCCGCATGACGAGCGGGGCGCTGCAACCGAGATGCCTTTCGGAACGCGAATACCGACAACATTGAAGAACGAACCGCAAGCGGCGCCAATCATAAATAAGAAGATCCCGTAACTCCATGCTTCCCAACCCACCACGGGTCCCCCCTCCTGCAGCCTTCCTGCAAAGTTACGCTTGATAGTCCGCTTTCTTCGCGTACTCGCGCACGTTGACCGGCGCAGTGCCAAGCTGCACCTGGAGCCAGGACGCCAACTGATTAAAGCTGTCGACCGTTAGGGTGACGAGCTGTTTCTCCCCGTTGCTGCCCGTCATTTCAAGCTCAAGTTTATTCTCGGCTTCCGTGCAGATCACCAAATATCTGGTCATGTCGCCGTTCATTTCTTCATTCCAGTTGCACATGTACGAACTCGTGAAATTTTTCATTGGTTCATTCCCCCTGAATAAATTAATGATCTTCCCGCCATTCACAGACTTGAGCCCTCCGCGTACATAATCAATATTTTCCATCGTCTTTGCCGGAGCGCTGGTCAGCGGCTCTAACGGCGCCAGCGGCACCTCTTCGACTGGCACCTCAATCGTCAATGCCTTTTCATCGTTCACCGAATCAAGCTGTGCAAGTTCAAACGTCAAATCGTCCAGCTCCTCCAGACTGAACTCCATCTCTTCATCATAGACAGACTCATCCTGCGGCGGTGCAGACTCCTCCTCTTCTTCTCCCTGCATGACAGCCGCAATCCGCATCATATCCAGCAGACGGTCTTGCGCATCTTCTTCTTCGACTGCATCTGCAACGTCATTCGTAACGGCCTCCACCGTCTCAGACAACCTAGCCGATTCCACTTCGTCAGCAACATAGACAACGGACTCCTCATCGCTCTCAGTCACAGTGAGCGTCGGCTCTTCTGGCTCCTGTTCAAGCTCGCTCTCTTGCACCAGGGAACGCCCCAGCGCATCCGCCTCAAAGCCCTCGCTCTCCGCCAGCTCTAGCACAGCAGCTGAGGTCTCTTCTTCTGCAGGCGCAGCCCGCAGATGCTCCTGCGGCAAGAGGTGCTCGATCACCCTCGGCACCCCATATTTGCGGACGATCTCGTTCACGCGATTCGGCTTGAACGGCTTCATCACATAGCCGTTGGCGCCGGCCTTCAAGGCATCGGAAATCAGGTCCTGCTGGCTCATCGCCGAGCAGATCAGCACCACCGCAGACGCGTTGATGCGGCGGATTTCCTTCATCGCTTCAATGCCGTCCATTTCCGGCATCGTAATATCCATCAGGACGATGTCCGGGCGTAGCTCCTCATACTTTTGAACCGCCTGCCTGCCGTTCTCCGCTTCCCCTACGACCACGTGCCCATATTGCTTCAAAATATCTGTCAGCATCTTGCGCATAAACTTCGTATCGTCCACGACAAGAATATGGAATGACATAGATGTTACCTCCTTCCAGATTGGCCCAGATGCGAGTTATTCCTTGATGTACTGCACGTTTTTGACAAACACACCGATGGTATCCGTCGTCGGAATGCCGTCCGGCGGCATATCGTACAAGTTGTCGTCATAAAAAATCTGGAGCCGGGACGGCTTCGTATTGTTCAGCTGCACTTCCGGCACCTCTTTCGTCCAGCTCGCTGCGCCTTGATAGCGCGTGACAGTGCTGCCAATGCCGGAGGTCAGGTCTCCGCGAACGCTGTTCAATTCCACACCGCCCGCACCGCCGTGAATGCCGCCCATCAACATCAGCTTGGACATAACGCCATAAAGCCGGATGCCCTTAAGCGAATAAAAGAAAGCGCGCACTTCTTCATCGCCGGCATTGGAATTGTTGCCGAGCACAATCTCGCCGGAGGCAATGACGATCAGCGGAATCGGCGCACTGTCGGTGGCTTTCATTTTGTTAATCGACGTCATTTCTTTCAGCTCAACATTGCCGTCCACGTATACCGTGCCTTGCAGCCGGATGTCGCCGATGATTTTCAAATCCCCTTTGATGTACATGCTGCCTTGGGGGAATTCAAAGCCGTTGTTCATCGTGACGTTGCCGTCGACAGCGACATACTTGCCGGGGTCCAGCGTCAGCTTGCCCTGCAAATCCGCAGCGACCAGGTTGCTGTCCGGCGATTTGATATACAGCGAACCGTTCGAAATCATAATACTCGCATTCGGTCCGTCCATCGCGACAACTCCGTTGTTGACAAAAACGTCCGCCTCCGCTCCCGGTGACGAGGTATCCTTCACGTTGACCTGCCCTTGTACAGTCAGCCATTGATCGTTGTACAGCATGCTTTTGTTCAAATCGTAGAACAGCGGAACCTCCAGCACGGCCGGATCCGGCTCTTTGTAGCCGCCAAGCGCGGCTAGCTTCGCCTGCAGCTCGGTATCCGTTTTATGCGCCACATAGTCGCTCACATTCACTTCCACGTCGCTGTCCAGCGTCGGATCTTCCAGCGGAAAATACTGCGGCGCAAAATAGGCAGGCTGCACGATGTCGCTTGAGGAGGCAATCGGTGGATTTTCGGTAAACCCGTCGGCGTTCGTCAGATTGAACTTCTTCGGATCGGCGGTATCTTCGTCGCCATTCACACGAATAAAGCCCCGGATAGCGGGAAGTCCGGTCTGAACGCCGTACTTGCTGCGGGTCGATCCGCTCGTCGCTCCGGTGAATAACGCCTCGTCGCGAATCATCACATGGCTAGCCGCATACACATCGCCGGTAATGAACGGCGTTCCATTCAATACCAGATCGCCGCCGGACGAAACCGGATACCGAAAAACCGGATTGATCGTGGAGACATACACCGTCATCTGCTTCGTCACTACCTTCGCGGGATGTCCCTCCATCATGCCCCTGGAGCGAATAAGAAACTTGCGCACATAGGGAGAATCCGGCATCGTGACTGGCCTGAGCGGAGCCTCTGGATTACTGAGCGTCGCAGCGGATAAAATATCGATCTGATACTTACCTTTGTTCGCTTGCGTTTCTTCGCCGTTGCCATCCTCCGGATTCGAACCGTGCCCGACATGCTTATCGATAAAAGGCAGTACGAGCGACAGCTGAGTCTCTACGTTGCGAATGCGGCTTCGGCTGTCCTCCCCGCCGATCGCCTCGCCGTAGGAAACCGCCCGGCGGATTTGCGCCAGCGTGTCGTCCAGACCTTTTTGCGCGAGAGCTTCGGCTTGTACGCCGGATTCCGTCGTAGCGGCCTGAATGGCGCCGCCACGCAGCACGCCCATCAGGATGAGACCCATCACCGTCATTAACACAACGGCAAGCAAGGCAATGACAAGGGCTGAACCTTCTTCATTTGATGTCCTATTCGATACCCTGTGCATGCAGGCCCTGTCTTCCTCCCTGGCTGCGTTCACGTCATCTCTCCTCCCTTCATGGCGTATTGCCTCTGATTTAATCGTTGCGGAACAAAGGAATTTGCGAATCGATAACTAGCTTCGGATTGTCGGCAAGGCGGAGACTGTCCGCACCCGCTCTCGCATATTCAAGCTTGACCTGGACCCGGTCGTGATTCTGATTCACTTCGCTTAAGCTGCCTTCTCGAATCGTAAACTTGTCCCCGAGTTGAAATACTTTGTCCGGCACGGGACTGCCGACTTTCCTAACTTCGATCTTGCCGCCGCCCGCCGGCTGAGGGAGCACCTCCATTTCGTAAAGGTCGATGTAAGCTTTGGGATCTTGCGATTTTTTGGCGTAACGGATGATCTTCTGATCGGCGCCCTCATCCTGGACGTAAATGGCTTCCTTCAATTCGGAAATAATTTGAGAGTACAGCCCGTCCCCCTGATTGCGCATCTGGGTTTCCAGCGTAACTCGCTTATACATCGACAAGCCCATCAGCAGAAAAGCGTACAAAATTGTCGCCACCATGCCGAAGATGAACAACGCCGCCAGGACCTCGATTAAGGACATCCCTTTTTCATCGCGCTTCATGGGTTGCTACCACCTTTTAATCAGATACGTATCCAGCGTTGTTGACAGCTTGAGCGGCGGCGCCGTCAGCGACTCCTGGTCCGTCCAATACACGGTCAGCAGCATCTGAGCCATGTAGCTGTCGCTCTCCGTCCGGAACGGATCGGCAGCTTCCCATCTGGCGGAGCTGGGTTCCAGTTCAACCAAATAATGATAGGTCGTTCCGTTAATGACCGTCGCTTCCAAATGACCCTGCATCAGCGCCGAACCCATGCTCGACTGGTTCCCGGTGAATTTGGGCTGCAGCGACAGCAGATTCGCGATTTGATCGTCATATCCGCTCTTGAACGCATCCCGAAGCTCGGCCGCCTTCAATCTGGCGAGATTGGCACCGATGATTTTGCGGCTTTCCTGCGCCGATTTATCCACAGCTGATGTAAAATAGCCCATAAGCGTCACGCTGATGATCGACATGATGGTGACGGCGATTAAAATTTCTACGAGCGACATGCCGTCTTCGCCCAGCTTCGCGTACTTGTCGCGGTCTATACGGCGCATCGTTCGTCCTCCTTGCTGCTTCGCCGATGTCCTCATGCTAGTTATTGTTCTGCTCGGTATCGAACGTGACAACGACCGGCTCCTGCACGATCTCGACATTCGAGCTGTCGACCAGCTTCAAGTAGACGTAATAGCTGCCTGTGGTCATGTTCGTCTTCGTCGTCAGCGTCAGCTTTTTGGCCGCCAGCTGTTTCCATTCATTGTCGCTCGGTACGCCGGCCGTTTCCTTGATCACATAGTACATCCCTTTCAGCGTGAACCCTTTCTCCGTGTGGGAGCCAAACGTACGGTCAGCGACCGGCAGCTTCACATTCTCCACCATAATCGTGACCGGCTTATCGGCAATGTCCCCTGGCGTATAGTTCACCGGGTTCAGTTCAGCCGACGGTCCGGGATTCACCACAAAATACTCCGGCGCCTTCTCCGTCGATGTTGTACCTCCTGCAGATGTCGCTTCCACATAAATCTGATGCCAGCCCGCACGCTTGTCCACTGTCTCGAAGCCAGCAACGTCGCTGAGACGGAACGCGTAGGTGCTGCCGGTTTTCTTCATTTTTGGAGAGGAGGACGAAATGGACAGCGTTTTGTTGTCAAACCACACTTTGATCCCGCTGACGGGACTCAGATCATCCGTCGCCGTGATATAAATAAGGCCGTCGTCGGTCGGGTTTTGAATCGAATGACTCCAGGAAATGACAGGCCCTGTACTGTCCAGGGAGACATTGCTCGTCCCCGACGCTCCGGCGATGGGGATCGCTGCGCTGCCGCTGATCGCATTCGTAAAAGCGCGCGCCTGCACATTCACACCGCTGCCGTCCGGCAGCGTCAAGCCTGAGCCGAGCGGCTGCCACGCACTGCCGCCTACGCTGCCCTCGTAACCGGCGATGTAACTCCCTTGAAAATCGTCATTCGCATACACCGTCGAGCCCGGAAGCTGCGACGCTGCGCCGGAAGCGGCCGTCACGTTCCCCGGCCCTTGATGCCAGCCTGGTCCTGTGATCGGCGCACCGCTGCCGTCCACGAGATCGATTTTCGTCGGAGCGCTTGGCTTCAAATCCCATTGATCTGTTGTCCCATCTTTGTAATACACACGTACGACCGAGTGCAGATCAGGATCGACGAAACGAATATCCGTCACAGCGGCATCCTTCTGATCGATCGACCACTGTTTCGCTTTGTCTCCTGCACGGAGACGCTGTACTTCCCCTTCGGCATTGCCGAGATAGACATTGCCGTACTTATCGACCACGCGAATGCTGACGGAAAGCTGCGTGTCGAAGTTAATATTGAACGAACGATTCGCGTTGCAGGCGTCCTTGTACGTCACTTTCGCATCTTCCAGCGGATAGTTGCCGGCTGCCGTGTCTGGAATCACCTTCACCGAAAGGTTGATCGTATCCGAGGCGAATGGGTAATCGATATTGCCAATCTTCACCACAACCTCATGCGTAGCAGCATCGTAAGAGACATTAGGATTGTTCTCGCCGGGAGCGAGAATGAAGCCGGCCGGAATCGGCTGCCGAAGTTCCACATTTTTCAGTTGCGCCGGCTGTTCGATCGTTTGCGCGATATTGTCAAAAATCGTGGACAATTGGCTGGCGGAGCTTGCTTGGTAGGCGAGCCCGCCGGTTTTCGTAGCGATGTATTGCAGCAAATCAAGATCAATTTCGTCCGAACCCTGCGTTGCCAGCGCAATCGTATACACCTTAATACCGAGCTTCGCCAACGCATCCGCATCTGCCTTCGCCGCATTCGCAGAGCTGGTGTCGCCGCTTTTTTGCTTATTGCCGTCGGTTTCGTCCGTCCAAACGGTTGCTTTACCATCCGTGAGCAAAATAATTTCCTTCACCGGCTTGGTGCCGCTTGCCGTCAGCATCGTTTTTGCCTTGGCAAGCCCATCGTCGATATTCGTGCTGCCGCCGGCGGCGAACTTATTGATTTCGTTTTGAACGGAAGTATAGTTCATCGTAAGATCACTTACTTTGGAAGCGGATGTGCTGAACTTGATGAGCCCCAAGCGGTCCCCCATGTTGACCGACTTGAGCTTATTCGTTAACGTCGTGGATGCATTCTTCAAAATATCGATCCGAATGGGCGTCCTGGCATCGTCCTTGTACATATGATAGTCCATACTGCCAGAAACATCGGCGACAAAGGCGATGTCCACGGGGTCTCTCGTCTGTGTCACGGTGTGCGTTCCGCTCGGATCGAGCACATAGTTGATCGTCACAAGCTGATTGCGCTCAATGGCGGTAACAGGAACAGCGCCTGTTCCGCTCATCGATAGGCATTCGTTCGTCGCCTCGGCCGCATAGGCCGCCGGGCTCGCCGTCCCGAACAGCGCGGGCAGCGCCCCCGCTAGAAGCAAGCCAGCCATAGTGAGGGCACTTATTTTCTTTGCCTTTTGATACCAATGCATGCGATTTCATTCCTTCCTATAACAAATGGATAATGCGCGAGATGACCTTGAACGCCTCCGCGCGCGTCAGTGAGCCTTGAGGACGGAAGGTGCCGTCTTCGTAGCCTCCGACAATTCCCGCTTGCACAACGTGCGTTAAAGCGGTTCGATTCGCCTCCGTCAAACTGCCTGCGTCCTGAAACGATTGGACATCTCCTTGCAGCTTCACCCCGTAGGCCTGCAAGACCCGGTCGACAAGCGCCGCCATCTCCACACGCGTCATCGGCAGGTCGGGTGAAAAGTTCACATCGACCGGACGTTTATCCAGCAGTCCCATTCCCTGCGCGGTGGCGACCATCCCCGCCGACCAATGTGTGCCCATATCCTCGTAGCCTACGACCAGCTCCTTGACCGGCTCGACGCCGAGCGATTTGACGAGCAGTGTAATGAATTCCCCCTTGGACAGCGTACGGTTCGGACGGATCGTATGATCCTCGTAGCCATCGATGATGGAGCGCTTCATCAGGTCCACAATTTCATCCTTCGCCCAGTGGCCCTCGGCATCGGTCGGGACTTGCGCAAGCGCTTTCTCGGCCACTTGGCGAAGCGCCGGCACTTTCTCTGGTATATCCGCAGCTTGCTTGACAACACCGAGCGATGGCGCCACAGCGCGATCTGGGTCGTCAAATGCGATGCCGTAAACGTTCAGCACGCCGCTTGCCGTTACTTTAGCTGCACCGCCCTGAGCGGCCTCGCTGTCTGTTGGAATGTTCGCCCAAGGCACTTTACCGAGGTACGCTTTCACCCGGAACTCTTCCTGTGAAGCGCTTTCGAAATAAGCTCGCGTGGTTTCCTCAACATCCGTCGCGTGGTAGTCCAGTTCTCCCGACGGCTTAATGCCGATCTCGTCCCAGAAGACGAGCAGATCATTGTAATCCCGGGCGATAACGCCTGTCCAGATGCGCACCTGCACCAGATTCGCATCCGCTTTGGTCACAACAGCGTAGGGCTCTTTCGAGACAACCATCCCCGCTTCCCAGCCGGCAGCGGATACCTTCATCGCCCGGTAAACCTCACCCCGCGCCTCGTAATCTTTGCCAAGCAGCGCTGCAAACGGGCTTGAGGCCACTTGCATCAGCGTCGGCGCAGCCGCCGTCGGCACATTCGCCGCTGCCGACATCAAGGAAGTTTGGCTCAGCAAGGCAGCTGTGACTAACGTTTTCATTACAAGACTTCGGTATCGACTTCTCATCTAATCCTCTCCTATGCTCATTTCATATTCTCTAATTGCATCGCGATGAATGAGTCCCTCTTCGACAAGCTGCTTTAGGCTCGACACCATCGTTTGCATACCAAGCTGGCGATTCGTCTGAATGACGGATTTGATTTGGTAAATTTTTTCCTGCCGAATGAGGTTGGCAACTGCCGGCGTATTGATCAATATTTCCAGCGCCATGACTCGGCCTCGGCCATCGAGTCGCGGAACGAGCCGCTGAGACAGCACAGAGATCAGCACCGAAGCGAGCTGGACGCGTATTTGTCGCTGTTGTTCGGTCGGGAATACGTCGATGATCCGGTCGACCGTCTGCGGCGCATCCGGCGTATGCAGCGTGGCAAACACAAGATGTCCGGTTTCGGCGGCGGTAATCGCCGTTTTAATCGTTTCAAGATCACGCATCTCACCGACGAGAATGACGTCCGGATCTTGTCGGAGCGCAGCCCGCAGCCCATTGGCAAAGGTCAGCGTGTCGATGCCGATTTCACGCTGTGCGACGAGGCAGTTTTTGCTCGGATGAATGTATTCAATCGGGTCTTCTAATGTAATAATGTGCTTCTTCTGCGTTTCGTTAATAAAGTCAATAATGGAAGCGAGCGTCGTCGACTTCCCACTCCCTGTCGGACCGGTCACGAGCACAAGCCCTTGATGCTTATGCGCGAACTCCTGCACAAGATCCGGCAAATTCAACGTGAACAAAGAAGGCACAGTCGTGGAGAGCACGCGAAACACCATGTTGATCGAGCGTTTTTGCTTGAACACATTGCCCCGGTAGCGCGATAGTCCCGGAAGCTCGAAAGAGAAGTCGACCTCCCCCTTCTTGGTCAGCGTATCGTACTGCTCATTCGTCAGGATCTCTCTCGCCATCCGCAGCGTATCCTCGGGCCGCAGCACCGTATCGACGACTTTCATCAGCTTGCCGTGCAGCCGCATCAGCGGTTCCGTGCCGGAATTGATATGCAAATCGGAAGCTCGCGACTCGTAGGAAATTCGCAGCAAATCTTTCAACGTGAACGTGTGAGACGTCTGTGGTGCGGACATACTCATCCCATCTCCTCCTGAATCGTTCCCCATGCTATTAATAGAGCGGGTTGTTTTTGCCTGACGGCTTGTCGTATGGAACGGAAACCGGATTCTTGAAAAACTTCTGCAACCCCGGCGCATAGTAGGACATCAACGAGACGTTTACCGTAATTTCCCGTTTAGGAGCGTTTAATTTGATTGGCGGCGCCGATTTGACAGCGAACGTCAACTTGTCGACTTGAATGAGGCGGTTAGCCGTTTGCAGCTCATCCAGAAACCGATGAATTTGCGCGTAATCGCCTTTGGCCGAGGTGTTCAGCTTGATCGGAATGGCGAGCGATTTCAGGTTTGGCTCTTGCGGAACTGTCGAGGCTTGCACTGCTGTCGTTGGCACTGGCTTCGCTCCCTCCGCTCCGGTGATGAGGTCCCCTGCCTTGCCAATTTCAAAGTTATAGCTGGCCAGCGGCATCTTCGTGATCACTTCCAGCATATGAACATCGCGAATGAGACCTTCCAGGTCGGGCGCCTCCGGCACGCGGGTTCTCGCTTTGGACAGCGATACCTGCTCTTCCGCCCCCAGCGTGCTGCCGCCTTCCGTTCGCTTCGTCAGCGCCTCCAGCTCCTGCTTCATCTGCGTCAGCAACTTCGCTCTGGCCTCTTGCTCCCGATGAACCGGCGCAACGAAGTTAATGTACACCATCACAAGCGCAAGAATGACGATGACGCCTGCGATCGCTTGATTTCTTTTGCTGCTCATTAGGCTCATGTGAGGTTCTCAACCTTTCTTGTCCGCGTTATACGTAAGATCGAACGTCGCTTGGATCATCGGGAGCGGAGGGTCTATGACCGGCAGCGCGTTTTTATCTTCAGCCATCGCGACTTTATTCATACCGCTTGTCCCAATCAGGGTAAAAGACACTGATGCCTTTGCCGCTTGCATGAACGTCACGATATCCTCGCTCGTCGCGAAGTTGCCGGTCACTTTCAGCTTATTGCCGTCGCCAAACGTCAGCGAAGTCAAGTTCGATGTCAGCGGCATGATCGTCGTCAGCTTATCCAGCACTTCGGAGGCGAGTGGCCGGCTTTCCATCAACTGCTTGGGCAGCCCGATAAAATCGCTCACGGCACCGGCTGTCGGAGAGCTTGCGAGCCTCGCCTGTCCCTCTTTTATCTGCTGATTGACTCTCTCCAGCGCTGCGTTCGTCTTGCGAATGTCCGCCTTGGCGCTTCCATAACTCCATCCCATACTTCCGATGCCCAACACAAGGACAGCGAGTAAGCTGTAACGCAGGAGAGGGCTCGGGCCTTTCTTCTCTTCATGCCGCATCTGCAGCAGGTTAATTTCAATTGATTGCAGCTTGGGCAGGGCAGCGCTCATCGTCCTAAGCTCCTTTCATCGCAAGTCCAACCGGGACGGCATAGGCGTGGCACGTAGCATCTTCATCCGAAAGAATCGACGGGAGCGGGAATGCGGCAATTTCGCCCGTAAACGCATTGTCCAAATGCTCCGGAAGCGCCTCAATCCAGCTATGCTCGCCAACCAGGTAGACAAGTTCGATATGTTGATGATCCGTGGAAACTGTATATTGAAAATAGTTCAGCACCCGCCCCAGCTCCATCGACAAATTGCGCCCGTAGGCAGCGATTTGATCCGTACCGGTGTCGAGGAAAAAGCTCGTGTTGATTTGAATCGAGCGGAAGAAGACGGGGATGCCGCCCACAAAAATGCTGACATCCGCATGATCCGGCTCCACATGCAGCAGCATGAACCGCTCCTTCATGCCGGTTCCGGTGCGCATCGCTTGCCGCACCAGCATGCGGTGCAGCGCCAGCGGAGCCAGATCCACGCTGACCGGCACCAAGCCCGCCTGCTTCACAACATGCGTGTAGCTCTCCACGACTTCTGCCGGCGTCGCGAATATAAGCACTTCTTCCTGTGTGGATGCTTTAGCGGATTTCGGCGGTGCTTCGCTGCCTGCGGCTGCTTCATCCTTCGGCGGACCTAACCGCACGAAGTCAAAAACCGGATTCTTGAACGGCAGCTGCTGCCCGCCGTGCAGCTCCACATCGATGAGATTGCGGAGCGCTTTATCTTTGAGGGCCGAGAAAACGGACTTGCGAAGCACGACGTTGGAGAGCGGCACGGTGACGTTCATGTGCGCGCCTTGCAGGCCAATTTGCTTCACGAGCGTCGAAATGCGGGAGATGACCGCTTCCTCGTCCATGAATTTTCCATGTTTAATACTGCCTCGATCCAGCGCAATCGCATGCCGCTGGGTTAGAATGACTTGCCCGTTCTGATTCAGGATTTCGACCAGCTTCGCTTCCGTATCCGAAATTTGCATGCCGTACGTATACTTGCTTGTTTTCTTAGCAAACATTGCGCGAACTCCTCTCGGTACTGCATGGGTAAGGGATGCGCCGCCGAGAGCGGCGGCGCTTGTCTGTGCAGATTTACTCTTGGACGTCGGCTGCGGTTGTACCGAATTTCAAGCCGTCGATATCTTCTTCTTTTTGCGCTGTAATATGGTTAACCGCGTTCTTGCCAACCAGTGTAATGGTGTACACATAATTGCCGTTTGCATCTTCCGTAATGACAACTTTGGAATTGGTTGCATCATAAGCTTCAGGCTTATTGGAAGGATCTTTCGGAACCGTTTCCAGGAAACCCCCTTTATTCAGATCATCCAGCGTGTAGCCGGCAGCTTTCAGAGCTTCCGTCTTGCTCATGCCTTGCCCCGTAACCATCGTGCGCGTCGAGTCAATAATCATGTGTGCATTGGATTTATGTGCGCTGACCCGCGTATTTTTCAAAATCCCGCCAATTGACGGAATCGCAATCGCTGCGATAATCGCAATAATGACAATAACGGCGAGGAGCTCAATGAGCGTGAGGCCCTTCTGGTTCTTGTTCAGCTCTTTCAAAGAAAATTTCGACAATCTCGGGAAGCGCAGGCTTTTCTTTTCTTGGATTTCCATCGTCAATTCGTTCATTTCATTCCCACCTCTTAGATTAGTTTTGGTATGTATTCCATCTTGCCCATCGGGTGATGCTGGTTGATTGTACGGCAGGTACAATCGGCTGCATAGGTGTCAACCACCTCCTCTCATGGAATTGACCTTCACTTAATTGAGGAAGTTATCGTACATCTTGAACATCGGGCTCATGATCGCCGCAACGATAACTCCGACGATGCCGGAGACGAAGAGCAGCATGAGCGGTTCAATCACCGCCTTCAATCGATCTACGCTCTGATCCACATCCGCTTCAAAAAAATCGGCGATCTTGGCAAGCATATTGTCCACCTGCCCGGTTTCCTCCCCGATAATGAGCATCTGGACGACCATTTTCGGGAAAATGCCGCTCTTCTGAATCGGATCGGAGAGCATCTTGCCTTGCTGGAGACTGTTCTTCGCTTCGCGCAGCACCTTGGCGATCACGCGATTGCCGACGACCTTCTCCGTCACGTCCAGCGCCTGAAGCACCGGTACTGCACTGACGAACAGCGAGGACATCGTGCGCGCCATGCGGGCGACAGCCGCCTTTTTCAGGATAATGCCGAAAATCGGGATTTTAAATTTCAACTGATCGATGATAAACTTGCCTTCCTCCCCTGCCGCAAAGCTGCGATACAGGACAATCAGCCCGATGAGGCCGGCCAGGAACATCCACCAATATTTCACAATGGCATCGCTGGATCCCATCACAAATCGCGTAATCATTGGCAGTTGCGAGCCTTGCTCCAGGAACATATCCGCGAAGGTTGGAACAATTTTGAGCAGGAGGAAAATGACGACGCCGATCGCGATGATCAGTACGATGATCGGATACGTCATCGCCGATTTGACCTTTTGAATCGTCTTATGCTCCTTCTCGTAATGCTCGGCCATACGGTCCAGCACTTCATCAAGGTTCCCTCCGGTCTCCCCAGAGGCGATCATGTTGACGAACATATCCGGGAACACCTTCGGATGATCGCCCATGCCTTTCGACAGCGCGTGGCCGCTGCGGATCTGCTCCGAAATGTCGCCCAGCGCCGCTTTCAAATATTTCGAAGTCGTCTGATCCTCAAGAATCGCCACCGCCTGGTCAATCTGAATGCCCGAGCGGATGAGCGTCGCAAACTGCCGGCAGAAGATGACAAAGTCCTCCAGCTTGACAGCCCGGCCAAAATGGATTTCAAAATCCATCGCCGTCGCCTTATTCTCCTGAATGCTGCGGATCGTCATCCCGCGTCCACGCAGTTCGGTAATCGCGGTTTGCTTATTCTGGGCTTTCAAATTGCCCTTCAGCTTCTTGCCGCTTTCATTCACGGCCTCGTACGTAAACGTAGCCAACTTGTATCACCTCCTCAGCTCGAAGCGGACGCGCTTATTCATCCGAAACCGCCTTCAGCACTTCTTCCAGCGTTGTATGGCCTTGCTTCATTTTCAAAAGGCCGTCATACATCATGTTCTTGTACCCCGTCCTGTACAAATGCTGCTCCAGCTCGCTGACCGGCCGGTTCTGCACGATCAGGCTGCGCAGCGGTTCGTCGACGATGAGCAGCTCATGCACGGCAATCCGCCCGCGATAGCCGGTTTTGTTGCACGTGCCGCACCCGCGCCCGCGGGTCAGCATCAGCGGCTTCTCCTGCCGTGGCGAAGCCATCGGCACGACGACGCCGGTGCCCGTCCCGGCAAGCGGGGCCTCTTCACTGCTGAGCAGCCCGTGGGCCTCCAGCATGTTGACCTCGTCGTCTCTCGCCTGCACCTGCATCGCGCACTCCCGGCATACCCGGCGGACGAGCCGCTGCGCCACGACGCAGGAGAGCGACGAGGCGATCAGGTAAGAATCGATGCCCATATCGACAAGCCGGGAAATCGTGCTGACCGCCGAATTCGTATGGATCGTGCTCAGCACCAGGTGCCCGGTCAGCGAGGCGCGGACGGCGATTTCCGCCGTTTCCGCGTCCCGAACTTCCCCGACCATGACGATGTTCGGGTCTTGCCGAAGGATCGAGCGGAGCCCGGATGCGAACGTCAGACCGACCTGCGCGTTCACCTGCACTTGCGTGATGCCGGACATGCGGTACTCGACCGGATCTTCGACGGTGATGATTTTGACATCGTCACCGTTGAGCTGGCCGAGCGCAGAATAGAGCGTCGACGTTTTCCCGCTTCCCGTCGGGCCCGAGATCAGCATGATGCCGTTCGGCTTCTGAATCATGCGGTCGAACTTCACCAAGTTCGTCTCGCTCAGTCCGAGCTCGGCGATTTTCTTGATCCCAGCGGATTGATCGAGAATCCGCAGCACGATGCTCTCGCCGTGCACGGTCGGCAGCGTCGAGACCCGAATGTCGATCCGTCTCGCATCGACATGCATTTGAATCCGGCCGTCCTGCGGCAATCGGCGCTCGGCGATGTTCAGCTTGGCAATAATTTTCAGCCTCGCTGTCAACACGCCCTGCATATGCTTTGGCAGCGCTTTCTCCGTGCGCAGCACACCGTCGATCCGATACTTGACGATCAACTGTTTTTCCTGGGGATCGATGTGAATGTCGGACGCCTTCTGCTGCACAGCAGATTGAATGATCTGATTCACCAGCTTGACAATCGGCGAGCCTTGATCGTTCGCTTCCTGCTCTTCATCCTTGACTTCGATTTTATCGAGGTCGACCATCAGCTCTTCGACGGACTCTTTCATGCCGTAGTTTTTCGTGATCGCCTGCTCCACTTCGGAGCGGATCGCGATAACCGGCTGCACGCTCATATTCGTCGCCATGCGAATTTCTTCAATGGCATCATAATTCAGCGGGTCGACCATGGCGACCTTGATCTTGCCATTTTTTCGCTCGATGGGGATAACGCAATGCTTGCGGGCTAGTGTTTCAGGAATGAGCTGCACCGTATTCATATCAAGCTGCGTCTCGAACATGTTCACAACCGGAAAACCGAGCTGAAACTCCAGCACTTCGACAAGCTGTCGCTCCGTAATGAGCCCTTGATCGATGAGAATTTCACCGATTTTTTTGCGCGTATGCACTTGCTGCTTCAGGCCCTGCTCCAGTTGATCCTCCGTGATCAGCCCGTTCATCACAAACAGTTCGCCTATTCGCACCCTTGGGTTCCTCCCTTCTTCCTCTGTCCACGGCGCCAGCGGCGTAAACTTAAGGCGCTTTCAATTCCTCCGCGCTCGGCGCCTTCGCCATCATTACCGGATGCGGCGCATAAAAGTCCTTGTACAGCAGCTCGTTCTTGCCATCGTTTTTGTCAGCGAACACTTTGACGAGCAGGCCTTGCAGCCCTTCGCTGCGCTTCACATCGCCTTGTCCAACCAGTGAGAAATCCGTGAGCACAATTGTTTCAGGCGCAAAAATTTCACTGCTGACCGTTATTTTCGGCGCTTTCCATTCCGCTTTTGGCTTGCCGTTCATCGTTACAATCGGACTGTCTCCGTTGTAGACGATGCCGACGGTTACCGGAAACCCGAGCGAGTTATAGAACGTTAGGTCCCGGCTGTCCTTCTGGAAATCCACATCAAAACCGGATGACGCATAGCTGGGATTATCCTGATGCGGATACCGTTCACCCACATGCATACCGGCTCTGACGGCTGCTTCATACAGCAGCCCGGCCACATGGGAAAGCTCGTCGCTCTTCGGCTCAGGCGCTTTCCCTTTAACAGCTTCCTCCAGCCACGCTTGAAAAGAGAACAGCTTGCCCGGCTCCAGCTTAATGAGCCCGACCTGCTCCAGCCACACTTTCTCGTTCGCATTCGCCGCAACTTTGCTTTGGGCTTGCGAGAGGACCTGCATGCCTGCCGTCTGTGCAGGTGTTGGCGAAGCTGCCGGTGCCGCCGATGGCGCCGGGGTGGCTGCTGCAGTCGGCGCTGCGCTTGGCGCTTCCCCTTGCTTGCTTGCTGCCGTCGGCTTCGAAGCAATCGTCGCATTAGAAGCGACTGCCACAGCTAGTTTATCATTCGATTTCCAGAACATGATCGTATTCAGATTCGTGCTGGCGTTCCATTCGATGATTCCGGCTGCGGATAAACCGTATACCGTTCCGGCACCCACCACGCCGATGAGAAGCGCCCATTTAATCGGCTGCACGATGAAACTTTTTCTGCGTTGTCTCATAGCTTACCGTCCCTCAAACCTCGACATTTTCCCGCCCGTTTCGGTGGGATGCCTCAAATATAGACGGTATCTGTGGCAACGCAAATCATACAGATTGTTTAATTCAAAGTACCTAATGCATAACAAGTAAATCATTAGCCGTGATTGCCAATGAACGGCATTTTCCGGGCTTTTCCCGTGCATTTCGGCCTACCGCCCATGTCTGAACGGCTACATGACACCTCCGAGCTACGTCTAGGGCACAGGCTGAGGCTAGTCCTTCCGCCGTGCGCGCTCCCGTCCACGATCAGGCAAATGCACACGCGTGCGTAAAGCAGAAAGCGACATTCCCTTGAAAATCGCAAGAAACTTGTAAAATCAGGACTTTTCAGCAGCTACGGAGCAAGTCCATCGACAAAATGTGCAGATCCGAGCACGTCTTTAACCCTAGATCACTTGGGTATCCCATGCGCAACAGTGCGGAAAATCCTTCGCTTCACAACGCAGGTACACCGCACAGCCCTCTCTAGCAAAAAAATCAGGCCATCCTCCGGTAGACAACGCTACCTTCAGACAGCCTGATTTCATACACGTACGACACGTGCGTTATCATCAATATGCTTATTAAATGGCCCCCAATACGCTAAGAATTAAAGACGCTTTCGAATTCACCTTCAGCTTGCGGTTAATTTTCGTGACATAGACGCGCACCGTATTTTCGCTGATACCCAGCACCTTGCCGATCTGCTTGTAATCGTAGTCAAGCATCCAGTAGGTCGCAACTTCCTTTTCCCTATGCGTCAGCTTGAAACCTTTGAGCCGCTCCTCGAGCATCTCTTCGACAAACCAGGTTTTGCTCTGCAGCTCCGTCTTCCGCAATTCGTACTCCAGCAGAAGCGCAATCGACTTGATGCAAGGGTACATGAACGGCGCGGAAATCGGCTGAAAAGCCGTCAGCACCAAATACCCAACGCCCAGCTGTTCCGCATTATGGATCGGGACGCACATCGTCACCCAGTTCTGCATCGTATCGAGGTAATGGTCCTCGGCGGCGATATAGACCGGACGTTGCAGTTCAATGGCGGCGGACACCGCATTCGTCCCGGCGCTGGAGAGCGAGAGCGATGAACCGATCCCAATATTGTTCAAATTCTCAGCCTGTCTCATCGAGCGCTCGTCACCGCTAATCGTCAGGATCACACCGTGATTATCCGTCACCATCAGCAAATTTGGAAAATAGAACGTGTTCGTCTTCAGGTAGGCCAGCTTTTGAATAATGTCCATCAGGGCTTGATTTTTGGCGAGCAGCCGCTCCATCATCTTTCCCTCCACCCGAAAACGAACCCGTGTAGAATCTCGCTGAACGCCGCTCAGAAACGATTTTTCATGAAGCTTGGCAATCTCCTGTTGCGAGATGCTGACTTTCTCTGTAAATTCATTCATTTGCATCTCTTCAGCTAAACTTTGCACAATCCACTTCCTTTCCCAAATTTGATCGGATTTGCCGGCATCGTCCCGGGAGAAAAGCACGATGTTCGTCAAATGCCGCAGCCACCGCCGTACCCCTACAAAATTATGTATATTTCGAGCATTTGACACTTACTATAATGCGCAATGCGCCTCTCTTGAAATAGTGCAAAGGTAGTAATTCTGCGAAGATAGTCGACTTGTACTACAAAGATGACAGCGCTTACCTCATCATAGATAGGAAGATGGAAAGACTCTCGTATCCGCCATAGGTCTATGTAGGGATTCTTCCGACAGGATTCGCAGGAAAGGACAACAGCTAAATTTTTACCAATATACCCTAACCAAATTTCACCTCCTGCATACTGTATAAGATAAACTTATTGGTTTTCAAATAATTTTTGATAAATCACCTATATTAGCCCAGGAGGCGGAAACCATGACGCTACTTCGCGCGATAGAGCAGACCTTCTGCTCCCTGAAAAGTCCGACGCAAGACGAGTTGAAACATGCCCTGCAAGCCATTGAGGACCAATTGTATGCTGCACCTGACTACAAAACCGAACCAACCCAGTTCCCTTACGGCCGCAATGTCATTTACCAGACTCCGGAGCTGGAGGTGATCGTCATCCATATCCCACCAGGCAGCGCAACGGCCATCCATAACCACGGCACCTCCGTAGGCGCCGCCTATGTAGCCGCTGGCACGATCATCAACTCCAAATTCCAGCTCGACGCCTACGGCTACCCAACGCTCGAGAGCGACGACGTGCTCCAACAAGGTGACTATTTTATTGCACCGCGGGATCAAATTCATCAAATGACCAACCCGTTCCACACCGCCGCGGTATCGCTGCATGTCTACAGTCCGCCGCTGTCGAGCGTCACCCGCTATCTCCCTTACACTGAAGTACTCGACTATGTTATCTAAAAAGAAAAACCCTCTGCTGCTCCCGCCACAAGGACGGGAACGAACAGAGGGTTTCTTACTGCTTAGAATTGCAGAGCAGCCTCGATATAAGCTTTCAATTCGGAGATCGGCATGCGCGTTTGCTCCATCGTATCGCGGTTCCGCACCGTTACTTGACCGTCTGTCTCCGACTCAAAGTCGTATGTGATGCAGAACGGCGTACCGATTTCATCGTGACGGCGGTAGCGTTTGCCGATGGAACCTGTATCGTCGTAATCGACCATGAAGTGCTTCGCGAGATCCGCGAATACCGCTTGCGCGCCGTCGTTCAACTTCTTGGACAACGGGAAGATTGCCGCTTTGAACGGCGCGAGCGCCGGGTGGAAATGCAGCACCGTGCGGCTGTCGTCGCCTTCCAACTGCTGCTCTTCGAACGCATCGATCAGCAGCGCCAACGTTACGCGGTCTGCGCCGAGCGAAGGCTCGATACAATAAGGTACATAGCGCTCGTTCGTTTCTTGATCGATATAGTTAAAGTCCTCACCGGAGTGCTCCATGTGCTGCTTCAAATCGTAATCCGTACGGTCGGCGATGCCCCAAAGCTCGCCCCAACCGAACGGGAATTTGTATTCAATATCCGTTGTCGCGTTACTGTAGTGGGACAGTTCATCATCGCTGTGATCGCGCAGACGAAGATTTTCTGCCTTCGCGCCTAGCGTCAGCAGCCAGTTGTGGCAGAAGCTTCTCCAGTACTCGAACCATTTCAGGTCCTCACCCGGCTTGCAGAAAAATTCAAGCTCCATTTGCTCGAATTCGCGTGTACGGAACGTGAAGTTCCCCGGCGTGATCTCGTTGCGGAAGCTTTTGCCGATTTGGCCGATACCGAACGGCAGCTTTTTGCGCATCGTGCGCTGTGCATTTTTAAAGTTGACGAAAATCCCTTGCGCCGTCTCTGGACGTAAGTAAACGACGTTGGAGCTCGCTTCCGTTACGCCTTGAAATGTTTTGAACATCAGGTTGAACTGACGAATGTCCGTGAAATCTTTGCTTCCGCAATCCGGGCACACGATGTTATGCTCGACGATCAATTTCATCATGTCGTCAAAGCTCATGCCGTCCACGACGATCTCGATGTCCTTCTCCGCCAGCTTGTTCTCGATCAGCTTATCTGCGCGGTGGCGAGCTTTACAACTTTTGCAATCGATCATCGGATCGTTGAAGTTGCCCACGTGACCGGATGCGACCCATGCCTGCGGATTCATCAGAATCGCTGCGTCCAAGCCTACGTTGTACGGGGATTCTTGGATAAATTTTTTCCACCAAGCGCGCTTGATGTTGTTTTTCAGTTCCACGCCTAACGGGCCGTAGTCCCAAGTATTCGCCAGACCGCCGTAAATTTCAGAACCCGGGAAAACAAATCCTCTGTGTTTCGCTAATGCCACTACTTGATCCATGGTAACGCTCATTGCTTCATTCTCTCCTTCAAAATTAAAATGGTGTCCCGCCGCCTAAGCCATGAGAGCAACAAAAAAGCTCCACATCCAAAGGCACAGAAACATGCCTAGGGACGAGAGCTTACGCACCCGCGGTTCCACCCTAGTTGATACGCCTAACGCAAGCGCATATCCCCTTTATCGAATTGGCTCCGGATCGCCTTTTCCGTGACCTTCATACCGGGCTTTCACCGCCCCCGGCTCGCTGGGATTGAAGGGATCAAGTACTTTCTATCCTTCACAGCCATAACTTTCATGCAATTGGGCGCGATTTGATCGCGCATTGGTCTTAATTTACCAAACTCCGCGCAAAAAATCAATCCTAGTACAAATGCGGACGCCGGTCTTCAAAAACCGGGATTTTGCCGCGCACGCGAACGACTTCTTCCAAGTCAACGGATGCCCGCAAAACCGCTTCGCTTTCGTCCCCTTCCACCACGATCTCGCCCCAAGGGTCGATCACCATGGAATGGCCGAAGAAATTCGTCGTTCCGCTTGTGCCGACGCGATTGCACGATACTACGTACATCTGGTTCTCAATCGCTCTTGCCATGAGCAGCGTACGCCAGTGATGCAATCTTGGGTGCGGCCATTCGGCCGGTACGAACAAAATTCGGGCGCCGTCCAGCGCCAATTTCCGCGCGAGCTCCGGGAACCGGATGTCGTAGCAGATCATCGCGCCGGCCGGCACACCTTCCAGCTCAAAGCGTCCAAGCTGATCGCCGCTATGCAGGAACTTCTCTTCATCCATCAAGCGGAACAGGTGGATTTTAGAGTATTCAGCGATCTCCTTGCCTTCGCGATCCCAAGCAAAAATCGTGTTCAGCACGCGATCTCCTCGCTTCGCCGCAATCGAGCCGCCGATAATATTCACCCCGTGCGTCCGGGCAAACGCGCTCAGCAGCGCCTTCGTACGCTCCCCGTCCGGATCGGACAGCTCTTGAATACGGTCCAGCGCGTAGCCGGTATTCCACATTTCAGGAAAAATAATGACGTCCGGCTTTGGCGACCCCGCCACCGCTTCGTTCAGCAGCTTCTCCAGGTGGGCGAAATTCGCATCCGGCTCACCGATCGCAATGTCCATTTGCAGGAGAGCGAGGTGTAAAGCTTGAGTTTCAGACATAAAGATGAGCTCCTTCTATGACGAGAAATATATGTTGTATTTTATTCGAAAAAGAAGAAGAACACAATCCTTACGCTGGCCCAGCAGCGGACAGTACCGCCTCATGTAAAATAGACCGCAGCTCACGAATCTTCGTGTTTCTGCCATAATGGACGGCATTCGTCAGAAATACGACGCTTAAGCCGCGTTGCGGCTCGATCCACAGACTCGTTCCGGTGAAGCCCGTATGACCGTAGCTGCCCGCAGGCCAACTCAATCCGCAGCTAGGCACAAACATCGGATCATGAATAACCTCCCAGCCAAGCCCGCGTCCGCGAACCGGATGCGCTATCGCTTCTCGCATTAGCCATGGAGGCATGATCGTCAGACTCTCGGGCGATAACCACCATCTGGCATAACGCGTCATGTCATCGGCTGTCGCGAACAAGCCCGCGCTTCCGGATACGCCGCCCAGATGGAAGCTGTTCTCATCATGAACTTCCCCCCGAATGAAGGTGTCGTTGACAGCTTCCGTAGCCGCCACGCGCGCTGTCATTTCGGGTCCGGGATTAAAGAGAGCATCACGCATGCCAAGCGGATTGAAAATATGCTTCTTCACGAGTAGATCCAATGACTCGCCAGCTATTCGTTCAACAATCGTCCCGAGCAGAATCATGCCAAGATCGCTGTACCGCATCTCTTCCCCGGGCTGAAAAGTCAGCTCTTTTTCAAAAATTTCCGCGAGAATCGTTGGTCGCTTTTCATGCCGCGATCGGTAAGGGATACCAGCCGGCAGACCGGAAGCATGCTGCAATAAGTGGCGCACACTCACTTGCGCGTGGCGGAATGCAGGCAAATATTTTTGCACGGGATCATCCAACGAGATGCTGCCTTGAGCCGCTAAAAGGAGAATCGCCGGCAGTGTTGCGGTCACCTTCGTTAAGGAAGCAATATCAAATAAGGTATCCAACTGGATCGAACACGGCTTCGTCCCATCCGAATATGAACCGTACGCTTTTTGGAATCGCCTGCTTCCCGGCAATATAATGTCCAGAACAGCACCCGGAAGCAAACCCTCCTCCACCCAACTTTGCACCAAGCGATCCACTTGGCTGTACATCTCTTCACTTTGTAGCATGAGCAACATCCTTTATCGTTTATTACGGCTTAAACGCCTTCGACTGCCCTCTCGCGATGCTCAGCGTTTGCCAGTCCTGGGACGACCAATGTTTGCACAGGAACACGATTTGCCCGACATGATAGCCGTAATGCGACACCTGGCGCTGAATCGCCTGCACCACGCTATGCTTCTCCCCGCGAATCGTCACTTCACGTAGGACATCGTCTGGCGTTAGAGAATGGAGCGTGTCGAATAGAATCTTCCAGCCTTCCTCCCACAACGCCAGCAGTTCCGCTTTGCTCGCATGGCCGCCTTCAAACTCGCCGTCCCGCTCCCTGTCAGGCTTTTCCCCGTCGGAGGTCAGGAAGTCCGTCCAGCGCGAGCGCATATTGCCGTGCATATGCTTGATCAGCACTTCCAACGAATTCGACTCCGGGTCGATCGTCTGATTGAAAAACGCCTCGTCCGTCTGCGCAAAGGACTTATCTCCCAGCTTTTTCATACTCTGAAAAGCACGTATCGATTCCAGCAAAAACACTTCAGCAACGTTCGTCTGATTTGGCACAGTCATCTCTCCCTTATCCCTTGTTTTCTTATTGTAGCGCTGGAAGAAAAAGATGTGAAATCGAATCTTTTCATCTACTATGAAAAAAAGATTTATTAGAACGAGACTTTAACAATAAAAAGCACCCTGAATAGGATGCTTGCTAACAAAATTTACTTTTTATAAATGACAAGTGCCGTATAGTTTTGATCTGGATACACGCCATTCTCGGCGTTCGTGCTAATCGTTGTGGGAACGCTGTTGTATTTAATATCAATAAGCTTTCCATCTGCAAGCTCGGCTACAAATTCATCAATCTCTTCACTTAGATTCATAAAATTTTTATTAATGAATCCTTGCACCTTATAGGCCATCACCAATCACCTCCTAGCTATATTTTCCAATATAGGCCAACGCTTGTCACCTCAATTTTTAATAAAGAAGTATATAACACATCCCCTATGAAAAAAACTTTAATCATGTTACATTTAGACTATTGATAAAATCCCGACCTTCGGAGTGTGAATTAAACTGTGTCTAACTTAACCAACATACCTAGCGCGTTTGCGATCGAGCCTGCTCAGCGAATGAAAGGGTTGCCTACTCAATTTTTTGCTACCCTCGTCAAAAAAGCGAACGAGCAAATTGCCGCAGGCCATGACGTCATCAATCTAGGCCAAGGAAATCCCGACCGTCCGACGCCTCCCCATATCGTAACCGCCATGCAGGAAGCTTCGGCGAACCCGCTCTACCACAAATATCCGCCGTTTACCGGATTCCCGTTCCTGAAGCAAGCCGTTGCGCAGCGCTATAAGGAAGATCATAACGTAGATCTGGACCCAGATACGGAGGTAGCGATTTTGTTCGGGGGCAAAACAGGGCTCATCGAAATCGCGCAGTGCCTGCTCAATCCCGGCGATGTGTGCCTCGTGCCGGATCCCGGCTACCCGGACTACTGGTCCGGCGTCGCGCTGAGCGATGCCGAGATGGCGTTTATGCCGCTGCGCGAGGAGAATGGCTTCCTGCCGGACTACAGCCAGCTCAAGCAGTCCGACCTGGACCGCGCAAAGCTCATGTTCATCAACTACCCGAACAACCCGACGGGGGCGACGGCTCCGGCTTCTTTTTATGAAGAGACGGTATCGTTTGCGCAAAAGAACGGCGTTGTGGTCGCCAGCGATTTCGCCTACGGCGCGATTGGCTTTGATGGGCAAAAGCCGATCTCCTTCCTCTCCACCCCCGGTGCGAAGGAAGTTGGCGTCGAATTCTATACGTTGTCCAAAACGTATAACATGGCCGGCTGGCGCGTCGGCTTCGCGCTCGGCAACAAAGAAGTTGTCCGCCTGATCAATCTGATTCAGGATCACTACTACTGCTCGCTGTTCGGCGGCATCCAAGTCGCCGCAGCGACAGCGCTGACCGCCTCGCAGGACTGCGTCACTGAGCTGCGCGACGTCTATGAAAGCCGCCGCAACGCGCTGTACGCTGCGCTGAAGACGATCGGTTGGGAAGCCACTCCATCCCAAGGCTCGTTCTTCTCCTGGCTGCCCGTGCCGAAAGGCCACACGTCACAAAGCCTCGCCGACCTGCTGCTGCAGGAAGCCAAGGTTGTCGTGGCACCGGGCGTCGGCTTCGGAGAGCACGGCGAAGGCTATGTGCGCCTCGGCCTGCTGTCGCCGGAAGCCCGCCTGGAAGAAGCCGTTCAGCGGATCGGCAAGCTGCATTTATTTGGCTAATCGCGCGTGAAACAGGCCCTTGCTGCTTTACAAAGGCTTGAACCGCGTGCTATCCTTATAAGAATCCAAAAACGAAGAATGCGAATTCTTCCATATCACCATTGTTATGATGGGAATAGTAGGACCGTGCCGCACGTAGCCAGGGAGTAAGCTCCACCGACTGAGAGAGCTTGCCGTGAACCGTTCCGAACCCGCCCCTGAACCGTCAACGAAGAGTTGAACAGTGCCCTACTGTTACCAAGGGAACTTGAGTTGGGTGCAGCCATGTCTACGGGCCTGTTTTGCGCCAAATTAAGGTGGTACCGCGGAAGCAACAGACTTTCGTCCTTATGTATGAGGACGGGAGTCTTTTTTATTTACATAGTCATTACGAAAGGAATGGGAAAACAGTGTCCTACAGAATCGTCGTCAAAATCGGCTCTTCCTCTTTAACTTCAGATACGGGTGGCCTGAATCCCGATAAAATACGGTTTTTCGCTTCCGAGCTGGCGCAGCTCCAGAAAGCTGGCAACCAAGTGCTGCTCGTCACCTCCGGCGCCGTCGCCGCAGGCTTCACCTCCCTTGGCTACCGCACACGGCCCAAGGTGTTGCACGAGAAGCAGGCCGCCGCAGCGGTCGGCCAGGCGCTCTTGATGCAGGCGTACCATGAAGCGTTTGCGTCCCACGGCATCTCCGTGGCGCAAATTTTGCTCACCCGGTACGACTTCTCCAACCGCAAGCGCGTGCAGAACGCGCTGATGACGATCGACGAGCTGCTGCAGCGCGGCGTCGTGCCGATTATCAACGAGAACGACACCGTCTCGGTGGATGAGCTTAAATTCGGCGACAATGACACGTTGTCGGCGCTGGTCGGCAATTTGGTCAAAGCGAGCAAATTGATCATCATTACCGATATGGACGGCCTGTACACGGACGATCCGCGCAAAAACACGAACGCGCAGCGCATCGAGCGCGTGGACGCCATCAGCGACGAGCTCTTCGCGTTCGCTGGGGGCTCCGGGAGCGCGGTCGGCACCGGCGGCATGCGCTCCAAGGTTGAGGCCGCCCGCATCGCGATGCGCGGGGGCGTACCCGTCTTCATCGGGCGCGTCGTCGAGCCCGAGGATCTTGCCCATGCCGTCGACGGCACCGGCAAGGGAACGTATTTTGACACGGCGCTGAACAATCTGCCGGTCAAAAAGCAATGGGTCGGCTTCCACTCGCTGCCCCAAGGGCAAATCCTCGTGGATGCGGGCGCCGAATCGGCGCTGGTCCACGGCGGTAAGAGCCTGCTCCCGGCCGGCATCACGGGAGCGACTGGCGACTTCCACCCCGGCGACGTCGTCGAAGTGGTCTCGAGCGAAGGCTCGCTCCTGGGCCGGGGTGTCGTGAACTACGCCGCTTGGCAAGTGCAAGCGGCCGCCGGTCTCTCGACCGACGAAGTACAAAAACGGGTCGAGGTCACGCGCATTGAAGTGATCCACCGGGACGAGTGGGTGCCTTTAACATGAGACAACAGCGATTACTGAATCCAACGCTGCGGGATGTTCCCAACGACGCGGAAGTGGCGAGCCACCGCCTCATGCTGCGTGCAGGTCTGATCCGCCAGCTGTCCAGCGGCATTTATTCCTACCTGCCACTCGGCCTGCAAGCCTTGCATAACATCGAGCGCATCATCCGTGAAGAAATGGATCGCGCCGGCGCGCAAGAGATGCTGATGCCGGCACTGCATCCTGCTGAGTTGTGGCAGGCATCCGGCCGCTGGGACGTGTACGGTCCAGAGCTGATGCGGCTCTCCGACCGGCATGGGCGGGATTTTGCCCTCGGCGCTACGCATGAAGAAGTCATTACAACCATTGTCCGAGATGAAATTTCTTCCTATAAAAAGCTGCCTGTCACGCTTTACCAAATCCAGACGAAATATCGCGACGAGCGCAGACCGCGCTTCGGCCTCTTGCGGGGACGCGAGTTTCTCATGAAGGACGCGTACTCGTTCGACCGCTCTGCGGAGGGGCTGGACGCCAGCTATCAGGCGATGTATGACGCGTATACGCGGATTTTTGATCGCTGCGGACTGACGTTCCGCGCGGTTGAAGCGGATTCCGGCGCCATCGGCGGCACGGATACGCATGAATTTATGGCGCTCGCCGATATCGGCGAGGACACGATTGTTCACTGTCCGGCGTGCCACTATGCGGCGAACTTGGAGAAAGCGGTTGGTGTGCTGCCCCAGGCGGAGAGCGTGACGGACAACGGCACTGATTCGTTGGCGCCGATATCCGTCAGCACACCGCAAATCACAACCATCAAACAGCTCAGCCAGTATTTGAACATGCCGGCGAGCCGCATCATCAAATCCATCGCGCTCAGCGTCGATGGCGCTCCGGTCATCGTGCTGCTCCGAGGTGATCTCGAGCTGAATGAAATTAAAGTGAAGAACGCGTTAGGCGCATCTGACGTTGCTATGCTCTCTGACGAAGAAATACGGCGCATTGGCTCCGTGCCTGGCTTTATCGGACCGCTCGGCCTAGCGCAAGCGCAGGTGCGCCTCATCGCCGATGATTCGATTCAACGGCTGACCGGCGCGGTCATCGGCGCAAACGTCGCTGACTATCACTACACCGGGGTTGACGCCTCGCGCGATCTGGCAGGCGTCACCTACCACGACCTTCGCAATGTCAGCGAAGGTGAGAACTGCCATAGCTGCGGCGAGACACTCGCCTTCGCCAGAGGCATCGAGCTTGGCCACGTGTTCAAGCTCGGCACCAAATACAGCGCGCAGCTCGGCGCGACCTTCGCGGACGAACAAGGCGATGTGCAGCCGTTTATTATGGGCTGCTACGGCATCGGCGTCTCCCGCGTGCTGGCCGCAGTCGTCGAGCAAAACCATGACGAGCACGGCATCGTCTGGCCGGCTGCTATCGCGCCATACGGCGTACATCTGCTTACGGTACAAACGCAAAATGCCGAGGCGATGACGCTCTCGGAAGAGCTATACAACCGGCTGCGGCAAGCTGGCCTTTCAGTCCTTTGGGATGACCGAGACGAACGTCCCGGCGTCAAATTCAAGGATGCCGACCTGCTCGGCATGCCCTTTCGCTTAACCATCGGTAAAAAAGCCGCTGACCGCATCGTCGAATGCAAAAACCGGCGCAGCGGGGAGCAAATTGAGCTCTCTTTTGAGCAAATCGTCGCTTACTGCCAATCACATCTCAATCAGGAGGATTCCCTATGAGTGAAGTCGTACAAAAATCCAAGCTTGCCAAAGTGGCCGCCGGGTCGATGGGCACCTTGACGACGCAGCAAAAAAACGAGGCGCTGCTACTCATGGCAGACGCCCTTGTCACCGAAACGGCGGCAATCATTGCCGCGAACGCCAAAGATTTGCAGCGCGGCCGTGAACTCGGCACGAGCGCTTCCCTGCTGGACCGCCTCATGTTGAACAAATCACGCATTGCGGCGATTGCCGAAGGGCTGCGCCAAATCGCGGAGCTGCCGGACCCTGTCGGCGACACGCTAGAAACGTTCGACCGTCCGAACGGGCTGCGCATCCACAAAATCCGCGTGCCGCTCGGCGTCATCGGCATTATTTATGAAGCGCGTCCGAACGTAACCGTCGATGCTGCCGGCCTCTGCCTCAAAACCGGCAACGCCGTCGTGCTGCGCGGCGGCTCCGCTGCCCTGCATTCCAACGAGAAAATCGTAGAAGTGCTGCACGGTGCCCTGGAGCGTTCCGCCATTCCGGCGAATGCGCTGCAATTGATTTTGAATGCCGACCGCAGCTCCGTTGACGAAATGCTCAAGCTGAACGGCCTCATCGATGTGCTGATCCCGCGCGGCGGCCATTCGCTTATTCAAAATGTTGTCAATAACGCCTCAGTCCCGGTCATTGAAACAGGCGCAGGGGTATGTCATACTTTTATAGATGAAAGTGCTGATCTGGCGATGGCGATCCGTATTGCGATCAATGCCAAAGCGCAGCGCCCTTCCGTCTGCAACAGCATGGAAACGCTGCTCGTGCATGAAGCTTTTGCGGCGAAGCATCTGTCTGCCGTTGCTGAAGCTTTCCGCGGAGCCAACGTTGAATTGCGCGGCGATAGCGAGGCTTTGGCCCTCGTGCCAAGCATGAACGAAGCCGTCGATAGCGACTGGGGCACGGAGTATGGCGACTACATTTTAGCGGTCAAAGTCGTGTCTGGCCTGGATGAAGCGTTAGAGCATATCCGCACGTACGGCACCATGCATTCCGAATGCATCGTCACCGAAAATGCGGCGAACGCCGAAAGATTCTTGCAGGAAGTCGATGCGGCTGCCGTGTATCACAACGCGTCCACTCGTTTCACGGACGGTTTTGAATTCGGTTTTGGTGCGGAAATCGGCATTTCCACCCAGAAGCTGCACGCTCGCGGTCCTATGGGACTGCCAGCTCTCACATCAACCAAATACCGCGTTTATGGCAGCGGCCAAATTCGCGAATAATAAGCTCAACTAAAAGGAGGTAGCCCTATGTCTTTACAACTCTCTCAAGCCAAAATCGCCTTCGTCGGCGCAGGCTCTATGGCTGAAGCGATCGTGCGCGGTCTGATTCAGACCGAAGTTGCGCAGCCAGGCAACATTTACATGATGAACCGCTCCAATCAAGACCGCTTGGCTTACCTGCGCTCGGAATATGGGCTGAACGCCTCCTCCGATTTGCAAACGAAAGAAGACTACATCGCCGGCGCCGACATTATCGTGCTGTGCATGAAGCCGAAAGACGTGGAATCCTCCTTTGCCGAGCTTCGCTCGCAGCTGCGTGAGAATCAGCTCCTCGTCTCTGTCATCGCAGGCCTGTCCGTTGCGAAAACGGAAGCTTTGCTGGATACCCGCATGGGTATCGTGCGTACGATGCCGAATACGTCTTCCACGATCGGCTTAGGTGCAACAGGCATGAGCTTTTCGTCCAATGTGAACGAGACGTATCGTGGACTGGCGATTCAAATGTTTGAAGCTGTCGGTATCGTGAGCGTCGTGGACGAAGACAAACTGGAGATCGTCACCGGCGTATCTGGCAGCGGCCCGGCTTATGTGTACTATTTTATGGAAGCGATGACCCAAGCCGGCATCGACGGCGGCCTCTCCCTGGAGGATGCAAAGCAGCTCACGCTGCAAACGGTGCTCGGCGCTGCCCATATGGTGCAGCATACGAATGAGGAACCGGCTGAGCTTCGCCGCAAGGTTACTTCACCGAACGGCGCGACAGCCGCTGCGATTGAAGCGCTCGACCGCTTCCAGTTCCGCGAAGGCATCATTCAGGCGGTTAATCGTTCCGCTGAACGCTCCAAAGAAATGGGCGAGCAAATCGCCGCGGCCAGTACGGCCGGCAAATCCGTATAAAGCAGGTGAAGATTGACCATGAGTGCTTATTGTTTGGCAACGTATCGGAGCTTCGACGAGAAGGCCGATTTTCATAAAAAAGCGCTGGGTATCGCCGTCGGACTGACGGTCGGTTCCTGGACGGAGCTTCCCGAAGCGCAAAAAGCAAGCATGGAGAAGCATCTGGGCAAAGTGGTCTCCGTTGACGTACACGAGCCCGCTGCCGGTGAAGGGCTCTCGAGTCGGTATGCGGACATTACGATCGCGTATCCGGATGTAAATTTTAGCCGCGACATTCCGGCGCTTCTCGTGACGGTGTTCGGCAAACTGTCTATGGACGGCAAAATCAAACTGATCGACATCAAGTTCTCGACCGACTTCCTCGCAGGCTTCCCAGGGCCGAAATTCGGCTTGCAAGGCGTGCGCGATCTGCTTGGCGTGCAGGATCGTCCGCTGCTCATGAGCATTTTCAAATCCGTCGTGGGCTACGAGCTTCCAGCGCTGCGCGAGCAGTTTTATTTGCAAGCTGCTGGCGGCGTTGATCTCATCAAGGATGACGAGATTTTGTTCGAGAATCCGCTGACGCCAATGGAAAAACGCATTGCCGTCTGCCTCGAGGCCGCCGAGCAAGCGTCGAAGGAAACCGGCCAGAAACTGCTCTATGCCGTCAACTTGACGGGACCAACGTCTCAGCTCGCTGCCCGTGCGAAACGTGCGATCAGCGAAGGCGCAAACGCCCTGCTGTTTAACGTGCTGGCTTACGGCTTCGACGTTCTGCACGAACTGAGCACCGATCCTGAGATTAACGTACCGATCATGGCCCATCCGGCCATGGCTGGCGCTACGTATCCGTCGCCGCATTACGGTATTGCCGCATCTGTGCTTTTGGGCAAATTGATGCGGATCGCCGGCGCGGATCTCGTTCTCTTCCCTTCCCCATACGGCTCCGTCGTCATGCCGAAGGAAGAAAATCTCGCGATCAAGCAAGTGCTTTTGACGCAAAATTTGCGTGATGATTACAGCTATCAAGCCGGGGCTGATGCTTCCTTGAAGCTGGCAACGAGCTTCCCGGTACCGTCCGCTGGCATTCATCCGGGGATTGTTCCACTCATCCTGCGCGATTTCGGCACGGACGTGATCGTCAACGCGGGCGGCGGCATCCACGGTCATCCGATGGGGACGATTGCCGGCGGCCATGCGTTCCGTCAAGCGATTGATGCGACGCTGCAAGGCATTCATTTACGCGATTACGCCCTTACACATCCAGAATTGAAAGCAGCCATAGACACTTGGGGGATTAAAGAATGAGCAAGGACCGCATCATTTTTTGCGATTTTGACGGCACCATTACGGTGAACGATAATATCGTGGCGATTATGAAGCATTTTAAGCCTGAGGGCTGGGATAAAATTGTAGACGACGTCATCGCTCAGCGCGTCTCGATTCGCGAAGGTGTCGGCGCGATGTTCGCTCTACTGCCAACGGCGCGGAAGAAGGAAGTCGTTGATTATGCCATCGGGAACGCCGTCATCCGCGACGGTTTCAAAGAGTTTGTGGCGTACTGCCGCGAACAGGGCATCAAGCTGCTGATTACAAGCGGAGGCATCGATTTCTTTATTTATCCGCTGCTAGCGCCGTTTGATATCCCTCGTGAGCATATTTACTGCAACGCCTCCTCCTTCGAGGGGAGCACGATTGAAATTTTGTGGCCGAACGCGTGCGACGACCAATGCTCGAACGATTGCGGCATGTGCAAAACGAGCATCATCCGCTCGTACGATGCCGATCGCTACGAACGCATTATTATTGGAGACAGCATTACGGATTTTGAAGGCGCCAAGCTTGTCGATACGATTTTTGCCCGATCGCATTTAATCGACCGATGTGAACAGCTGGGGTATCCGTACTATGCTTTTGATACCTTCTTCGACATTATGAAGCAATTGGAGGCTGAACCGGTTCTATGACGATTCGATTGGAAGATAAACAACGCGCTTATGCCGAACTGCGCGACATTAAAGCAAACCTCGCGGCACGCGGATGGTTCCCGGCGACAAGCGGCAACTTGTCCGTGCGGGTGGGGGATTTTGAACCGGGGGCGTTCACGTTCGCGATTACGTCCAGTGGGAAAGACAAATCCGTGTCTACACCGGAAGACTTTCTGCTGGTGAACGAGAAAGGTGTCGCTGTCGAAGCGACGAGCCTCAAGCCATCTGCCGAAACGCTGATTCACAGCGAGATTTATCGCTTAACCGGTGCAGGCGCCATTTTCCACGTACATACGGTGTTCAACAACCTGGCATCCGAACTGTACGCGGAGCGCGGCTCCATCCCGGTTGACGGTGTTGAGCTGATCAAAGGCTTCAACATCTGGGAAGAGGAAGCGCAGATCGAGATTCCCATTCTGCCGAACTACGCGGAAATCCCGCGTATCGCCGAACTCGTCGAAGGCGCGCTCGTGCCGCGCATTCCCGGCATCGTGCTGCGCAAGCACGGCATTTACGCTTGGGGCGCAAATGCGTTCGAAGCGAAACGCCATCTGGAGGCGTTCGAGTTCCTTTTCGAGTATGTGTATCGCCTGCACCTGCTGAAGAAATAGAGGTTGTGTAACGCGCTCGGCCCGGTTTTGCGGGTCGGGCGCTTTTGCTTTTTGGGAAGTATCCCTTTTACTCAGGTCGAGCTTCCCGCTGCGGGGCTTGCTCGTACCGCATAGGCTGTCTGCCTTAACATGCACATGCTACTCTACTCTATTCTACTCTACTCTACTCTACTCATCTCACCCACCAGCCAGATAATCAGCGTGTGCCCACTTGTCGTTCTCCTCCACACACATACTACTTTTTTGTACTTCACTCACTCACTCACCACATGATCAGTCGTTTGCCCACTTGCCACCCTCCTCCACACACATGCTACTCTTTTCCTCTTCATCTCACCAACTAGCCATATGATCAGCCGATTGCCACTTACCATCCCTCCGTCTGCTTTCAAATTACTGCTTCCCCACGCCCTTCAAGCGCCCCGTCTCACTCACCTGCAAAAAATACAGTAAATTTCCCCAAAATCACGTTTTTTGCGATAGTTACTGCAAATCGTACATCTAATTTGATCATCTACATCGAAATTTGGCCGAATATCCCTGTCTCGAGTAAAATTAACTGCACAAAATACAGGATCTTCGTCCAAATCACCCCATTCGGCCAGAATTACCTGTACTAAATACATCTTCTATCCTGAGGCAAGGAGAGGAGGCTTGTGGTCGGGCTTGTGGTCGGGCTTGTGGTCGGGCTTGTGGTCGGGCTTGTGGTCGGGCTTGTGGTCCGACTTGTGGTCGGGCTTGGGTCGGGATTGTGAGCGGGCTTGTGGTCCGACTTGTAGTTCGGATTGGTGATTGTACATGTGGTCAGCCCTGCGAATGAGCCTGCGCTTAGGCTTGTTATTGAGCTTATACCTGAGCTTGTAGTCCGACCCGCGACGGGACTCGTGTTCGCCCAATGACAAAGCTTCCACCAGCCCCCCAGCAAACGCAAAAAACGCCACTCCCCCGCTCCATACGGGGAGGTGGCGTCTTCGGCGTCCTCGGCTTCTTCACTTTCCTCCGGCTTCTACGCCGTCCTCAACGCCGCTACCGCGACTGCCTAAACCGCTGCGCGTATTCCTTCGCCTGATCCGGCGTGGAAACCCGATTGCGGCTCCAATCGAGCAGGATCCGGTCAATGTACCGGAAGTGTACTTTGCCGGCAAATACGGCCTCTTTCAGCGCCGACAAAATGAGTTCTTCCTTGTACTGGTCCCTGTCCAGCCAATTGGAGATAGTCTCCAGCTCCATCGGGGTCAACGGCCGCGCGAATTCGCTCTCGAACGCGGTAAAAATGTTCCGCGCCGTCTTCTCCTCAAACGGCGCTGACGGCCGGATCGCGGCCATCTCTTTGAGCTGTTGCTCGGCTACCCGCTTCGCCAGCTTGAGATAGAGCGGCTTCAGGTTATACACTTCGCTGATCAGCCGCGTCGCTTCGTCCGTCTTCTCATCAATCGTGATAAACTGCTCGTGAATCAGCTTTTGCAAGCTGCCAATGACCGACTCGGGCGCTGCCGACATGCGCGCTTGAATTTCCTCAATCGTCGGAAAGCTGTTTTTCTCTTTATCGACGAAGGCGATCAAATGAATGAGCGTCATCACGTCGATCTCACTCAGCTGCATCCCGCGGTAATGCTTGAGGAGCAAACCGGGAACCGAAACCGTTCCCTCCTCCAAGCTGCTTAGCAGAATAGCTTCCGCTTTTTGCTGTATATTCATTGCACTGCTCAACCGCCGCTCCCCCTTTCTCCCCTCACATTCATAGCATCATGACGCTGCACGCGCCAAGGAGACTCCTGTCAACCGGCGAGTCCGCTTGATTAAGGGTACAAACGGTACAGCAAGCGTGGGAACGGAATCGTCTCCCGCACGTGATCCAAGCCGCAAATCCATGCGACTGTGCGCTCCAGGCCAAGGCCGAAGCCAGAATGCGGCACGGTGCCGTATTTCCGCAAATCCAGGTACCACTGATACGCTTCCTTCGACAAGGAATGCTCCTGGAACCGCTGCTCCATCAGCTCCGGATCGTCGATCCGCTGGCTGCCGCCGATAATCTCGCCGTACCCCTCCGGTGCGATCATGTCCGCGCACAGCACAACTTCCGGACGTGAAGGATCTGGCTTCATGTAAAAGGCTTTAATCTCCGTTGGCCAATGCGTAATGAACACCGGCGTCTCATACTGCGCGGCAATCGCCGTCTCGTGCGGAGCGCCGAAATCTTCGCCCCATGCGAACTCATGCCCGTTCTTTTGCAGAAAATCAACCGCTTCGTCATATGTAATCCGCGGAAAGCGCCCCTGGATCTTCTCCAGCTTCGACGTATCCCGCTCCAGCGTCTCCAGCTCAGCCTTGCAGTTCGCCAGCACCGTCTGCACAATGTGCGAAACAAATTGCTCCTGAACCTCCAGGTTCTCTTCATGGTTCACGAACGCCATTTCCGGCTCGATCATCCAGAATTCGATCAAATGACGGCGCGTTTTCGATTTCTCCGCACGGAACGTCGGACCGAAGGAGTACACCCGGCCCAAAGCCATCGCCGCGGCTTCCATGTACAGCTGCCCGCTCTGCGTCAGGAACGCATCCTCATCAAAATACTTCGTATGGAACAAATTCGTCGTGCCTTCACACGAAGACGGCGTTAGAATCGGCGGATCCACCAGATGAAAGCCGCGCTCATTGAAGAACTGCTGCACCGCCTGGATGATTTGCGCTCGAATCACGAGCACTGCACGTTGACGCGGCGAACGAATCCACAGATGGCGATTGTCCATCAGGAAATCGACCCCGTGCTCCTTCGGCGTAATCGGATACTCTTCCGTAAGCTGAATAATCTCCACGCCCGTCACGTCGAGCTCGAAGCCGCCTTTGCTGCGCGTGTCCTCTTTGACCTTGCCAGTGACGTACAGGGAACTCTCCTGCGACAGTTTGGAAGCGGCTTCCCAAGCCTCCTCGCTGACTTCGCTTTTCGCGACGACACCTTGTATATATCCCGAACCGTCTCTAAGCTGTAAAAACTGGATTTTACCGCTCGACCGTTTCTTGTTAAGCCAGCAGCCGATTGTCACCGATTCGCCGACATGATGCTTGACCTCGCTGATTGTACACTTCATTCGCATGCTACCTCCTCATACTTAACCTCTTTCTATTGTACACGATTTCCAATCGGTTAAGACAACCCCTGCACAAGATTATAAGTATCTTGCGCGATCACCCATTCCTCATTCGTCGGAATGACAAGCACAGCTACCTTGGAATCCGCCGTCGAAATCCGGCGCTCAGCCGAACTGCGCACTGCATTCGCTTCAGCATCAAACGCCACGCCCAAATACGTGAGCTGTTCGCACACTGCTCGCCGCAGCTGCGCCGAGTTCTCGCCGATTCCCGCGGTGAACACGATCGCATCCACGCCGTTCATCGCCGCGGCGTATGCCCCGATGTATTTGCGCAGTCGGTACGCGTACATGTCAAAAGCAAGCGCAGCGTTCTTATCGCCCGCTTCCATCGCCTCGACAATCTCCCGCATATCGCTGGAGATGCCGGAGATCGCCCCGAGCCCGCTGTGCTTGTTGAGCATGGAATTGACCTCACCTAAGGTCAATTCTTCTTTGCCCATCACGTAGGGCACGATGGCGGGATCCAGATCGCCGCTGCGCGTGCCCATCATCAAGCCTTCGAGCGGGGTCATCCCCATGCTCGTATCCACGCTCTGGCCGCCGAGAATGGCGGCACAGGAAGCTCCGTTGCCGATATGGCACGTGATGAGCTTCATCTCCGCCAGCGGGCGTCCAAGCAGCAAGGCTGCACGCTCGCTCACATATTTGTGCGATGTGCCGTGAAACCCGTAGCGGCGCACTTTATGTCTCCGGTAGAGCGCCATCGGCACCGGATACAAATACGCCTGCGCCGTCATCGTCTGATGGAAGGCCGTGTCGAACACGACGGCCTGCGGCACGCCGGGCATCGCCGCTTCCGCCGCCAGAATGCCAAGCATCGCGGCCGGGTTGTGCAGCGGCGCCAAATCGAACAGGCGGCGAATTTCTTTCTTTACTTCGTCGTCCACGAGGACGGAGTGTTTGAACGCTTCGCCGCCGTGCACGACCCGGTGGCCGACCGCATCGATGTCGGACATGGCGGACACGACGCCGTGCTGCGGATGCGTGAGAAGCTCGACTACACGCCGAATCGCGCTCGTATGCTCCAGAATTTCCTTCACTTCATTAAATTCGGAGCCCCCGGCAGGCTCGTGCGTCACGATCGCAGTGTCCATGCCGATACGTTCAACTTTGCCTTTGGCCAGCACCGAGGCGTCTTCCATGCGAAACAACTGATATTTGAGCGAGGAACTGCCGGCATTAATGACGAGTACGTTCATAGCCGATCACCATCCTTATCGTAGCGGAAAAAGCCGATACCGGTTTTCGTGCCCAAATGCCCCGCGCGCACCATCTGCTTAAGCAGGAACGAAGGTCGATATTTAATGTCTCCATACTCGCGGAACATCCCCTCCAATGCGGCGAGCACCGCATCCAACCCGAAGCGATCGCACATTTCGAGCGGACCGTATTTGAACTCGTAGCCGATTTTCATCGCTTGGTCGATATCCTCAGCCGTTGCGATACCCTCGGAAAGCGTATGCATCGCCTCATTGATCAACGTACAGATCAGACGCGTCGTAATGTACCCAGGCGACTCATTGACCGCAATCCCTTTTTTATGCAAATGATCGTCCACAAACTGCTGCGTAAGCCGATACGTTTCGTCGGAAGTTCGCATTGCGCGGACAATTTCGACCAAGCCGACCTTCGCCACCGGATGCAAGAAGTGCAGCCCGATGACCCGTTCCGGATGCGTCGTCACCGCAGCAATTTCCGTTACGCTCAGCGTAGATGTATTCGTCGCCAGCAGCACGTGCGGCGGACAATATTGATTAAGCTGAAAAAACATATGCTTTTTGGCGTTCAAATCCTCCGAGATCGACTCGATCACGAGGTCGCAATCCGCCATTTCGCTTAGATCGGAAGCGCGCTTGATTTTCGACAAAATTGTCTTCTTCTCGCTCTCCGTGAGCGCCCAGCGCTCGATCTGTTTATCCAGAGAGATCGTAATATGCGCGATGGCTTGATCCAGTTTCTCTGGCGACTTCTCGGCGAGAAACACGTCCAGCCCTTGTGCGGCAAGCATTTCCGAAATACCTTGACCCATGGTGCCGCCGCCGACGACACCGATTTTCTTAAATACCATGGCTGCCTACTCCTTCAAACTGCGAGATAAAATAGAAAAAGGACGGTTCCCCCCGCAATAGGGAGCCGTCCTTCTATTATGCACTTTCTGAGACCGAAGCGCCAAACAAAGCGCGAAAAGTTTCGCCGGAAATCACTTCTTCGTTCATCAAAACGTCAAAAGCTTGTTCAAAAACATTTCGCTGGACACTCAGCATCGTTTTTGTCCGTTCCATCAGGCCGTCGAGAATCGCCGTATTCTCCTTCATCAGCTCTTCCTTCGTGACCATGTCACGGTCGATAATGCCGAGCGACGTCAGACCGGAATCCATCATATTACGCACCATCGAAAGTGCCTGTTCAAAATCGTTACGCGAACCCGTCGAACGGCCGCCGTAAATGATCTCTTCCGCCGCCGCGCCGCCGAGCGCGATCATGATCTGCTCTTCAATGTACGATTTCGTGTACAAATATTTATCGCCCGGCGGGTTGTGGCGCACATAACCGAGCGCTTTGCCCCGTGGACTCACCGTCACTTGCGATACGGAGCCGGGACGCACCAGCTCGGCGATTATCGCATGTCCAAGCTCGTGGTAGGCGACACGTTCTTTCTCGCCGGCCGCCGCTTCTTTATCCGTGCGCTCGCCCATCATGACTTTGTCGATCGCGGATGCCAGATGCGTTTGCTCGATCGCGGATTTATCTTCACGCATCGCGTAGATCGCCGCTTCGTTCAGCACGCCTTCAAGCTGCGCGCCGGAGAAGCCGAATGTCTGATCCGCCACTTTCTCAAGCGATACGCCTTCTGCAAGCGGTTTGTTCTTAACATGAATGTCGAGAATGGAAAGACGTCCTTTTTTATCTGGCAAATCCACTTCAATGTGACGGTCAAAACGGCCCGGACGCAGCAAAGCGCTGTCCAGCATCTCTTTCCGGTTCGTTGCGGCAATAATCAGAATGCGCGGCGCATCATTCGTATGAATACCGTCCATCTCTGTCAGAAGTTGGTTCAGCGTCTGATCGTACTCGCGCTGCCCTCCGCCGTCGCGTTTACCGCCGATCACATCAATCTCGTCGATGAAAATAATCGCGCTGTTCTTGCCTTCCTTCGTCGCTTTTGTTCTCGCTTCTTTAAACATATCCCGAACACGGCTGGCGCCGACACCGACATACATCTCAACGAACTCGGAACCGGAAGCGGCCAGGTATACGGAATTCGTATAATGCGCAGCGGCTTTCGCCATCAGCGTTTTCCCCGTTCCCGGAGGGCCAGTCAACAGCAAGCCTTTCAAAGGGCGAATGCCAAGCTTCTTAATTTCTTCATGCTTGATCAAAAAATCGAGCGCTTCGACAAGTTCTTTCTTCGCCCGATCCTGCCCGCCAATTTCTTCAAAGGTCAAGAATGACGGCGTCCGGCTCTTGCTCTTCCGATCTCCGCCTCCTGCGGCGATACCCGCTCCGCCGCGGTTCCTAATGACGTAGAACAGCGTGACGCCAAGTGCACAAACAAACAGAATCGGGACCACATTTACCCCGAGAAAAGCTAGGAAAATAAGCAGCACCGGAACGATTCCGATGCCGATTTCTTTCATCATTTTACTCATTCGGCCACACCCCCATCTGGGTTACTCTAGGCAGCATTATGAATTTGGTCGCTTCACCGTCCGTCAAACGAATATACACATTCTCATCGTCCATCTCGCTGTCAACCTTAAGGTCCGGCATATCAGAAGCATATTTCTGCAGCGTAACCGGAATATCCGCATAATGCTTCGTCTCCATCGCCTGCGCGACTTCAAACAGTGCTTTCGACCACCAAGCATCGAGCGACGCCGAGGAATTGTCTTTCACTTTAATGTTGACAGTGCGTTTTCCAACGATCGAAGCTCCGTCTTTCTTAATTTGCTGCACAATCGTGCGTAAATTCGCATCCGCATTCAGCGTCAGCTCAATGTCAACTTGATTCGTCGACAAATTCATGGTCGAGCTTGCTACGCCAGGCACAGCGTCGATTTTATTGGCTAAAGGATTTTCCATCGCAAAGCTTGTATAGGCAAACCAGCCTCCGAATAAAACACCGGCTGAAATAATGACACTCAAAATAACAGGCAAAAGACGCAGTTTCATCCGTTAGCGCCCACCTTTCTTTTCGTATATTTAGTTATTAGCTCGCGGGTAGTCCGCGTTGTCGGCGTTCATTTGCTATACGAACAGTATATCACTTTGATCTATCAAGAACCTTATGCAATCGGTGGAAACGCGGGAAAAATAAAAAACTCAGCCTGCTATTGCAGACTGAGCCTGAACGTATCCAAGAACGCGCCGTCCTTGAATTTATAATAATCATAGTAATACCGCGTATTGTCATTTTCCTTTTGCCTATAAAACACTTCCCATACGTAATTGTCACCTAACTTGCCGGGTATGATCCGCTCAATGGACGCTTTCGGGGCTTTTTTCAGCACGGCATCCCGGGCCTGCTCTTTCGTGAATCCCTCGCTCGTCATCTCGGTGTGAACGCCGCCTTCGGAAATCCAGACGATCATCGGCTGGTTCAGCTTGTTTTCGCCATATACAATCTGTATGGGCTCATCGCCATAGAAAAAATCCACGTTGGTCGCTTCTGTCATCATGCTGCCTGCAAATGCCTTCTCGACGGCAACCCGCTTTTCGTCCCAATGCTTTCCTTGCAAATTAAGATAAAAGCGGCTGAGCACGATCCCCATCGTCGCGACAATAAATACGCCGAGCACGATCCACCGCCATCGCCATTGCTTCGTCTTTATTCGTTGGCCGCGCATCTTCTAGCCCTTAACCAGCGAGTCGAAGCATGCCGCAAACTCGTTCTTGATTTTCTCTTCGTCCAGCGTCAAGCACTCGCCTTTGCGGACAACCCACTTACCGTCGACACAGACGTCGACCACATCTTTCGCGCAAGCCGAGTACACGATGTGAGAAACGAAATCCGTCTTCGGCAGGAAGTGCGGCTGATCGATGTCGAGCGCAACGAAATCGGCTTTCATACCAACTTCAAGCGTGCCCACGTCCTCCAGCCAGATCGATTCCGCACCCATTTTGGTGCCGATATGCAGTGCCTGCGCCGCGGGAATCGCCAGCGGATCGCCGGAGACGCCTTTATGAATAAGCGCCGTCAAGCGCATTTCTTCGAACATATCGAGGTTGTTGTTCGATGCCGCGCTGTCCGTGCCCAGAGATACCTTAACTCCCGCTTTCAGCAGCTCCGGTACACGCGCCACACCGCTCGCCAATTTCAAATTGCTGCCCGGATTGTGAGAGACGCGGACGTCGTACTTCGCCAGTACCTCGATCTCTTCGTCTGTAAGATGCACGCCGTGAGCGACAAGGGTTGGCCGTGTAAATACGCCGAGCTTCTCCAGATGCGCAACCGGTCGCGCCCCGTATTGCTCCACGTTCGCTTCAACCTCGCGGCGCGTTTCGGACATATGCGTATGGATCGGCAAATTGAGATCATGCGCGGCCTGTACAATCCGCTCTATGTAATCCGGCGGGCATGTATAGGGCGCATGCGGTGACATCATCGTAGTGATGCGGCCGCCAGCGGCGCCGTGCCACGTCCGTGCGAACTCCGTCGCTTCAATCAGTTTTGCCGTCTGCACATCAGGCGGACACAAACCGATAACCCCGCGAGCCAACACGCCGCGCATACCGGAAGCTTCTACGGCCTGTGCCACTTCCTTCATATGATCGTACATATCAACGAACGTCGTTGTTCCGCCTTTGATCATTTCCAGAATCGCTAGTTGGGTCCCCCATTTAACATCGTTAGCTGTAAATTTGGCTTCCATCGGCCACATTTTTTGCTCCAGCCAGATTTGCAGCGCCAGATCGTCCCCATAACCGCGCAGCAAAGACATTGCCGCATGACCATGCGTATTCACGAGACCCGGCATGTACAATTTATTCGTGCCGTCGATCACTTCATCGTATGTTTCCAGCGGCCCCGGGCTTTGCTCCCCGACATATGTAATGCGGCTGTCTTCTATTACCATAAACCCTTTAACAGAGACAGGCTTATCTTCAAGATGGGTAATGAAAATTCCATTTGTAATGATTGTTTTTTTCATACTAAAAATCCCTCTCTATGCTCATTCTAAATACAAGGTTCACCCATCAACTTTACCTCGTGGAGCATGTAAAATCAAGGAAAGTCCATCTATTAAGAAATTGTAAAATGTCACGTAATTTTCGTTGCTTTGGTGCCGACAATTATGATATTTTTAATTTTGTGAGTTTTTTCTACAATTTGGTCCTTTGCACAACAAATTCGTTTAAAAACTTGTACATATCGAGTCAAATGTCACATAAATTCAGGTGAATTTGCCTCATATAGGAATATTTAGGAGGGTCTTCATGACAACGTTATTTACGAAAAAGAACGAAGTCGATTTCTTGCAGTTGCTCATTCGCGCCGCGGAGAACGCTTTGCAAACGGCTCAAATGTTTCGCACCGCGATGATGGGCGACAAACCGCCTGTCGAATACGTGAACGCCATTCACGACCTTGAACATGCGGGCGACTCCATTACCCACGAAATTTTCAAAGGCCTCAACAAAGTGTTCATCACCCCGATCGACCGCGAGGATATCATTGAGCTTGCCTCCAAAGTTGACGACGTAACGGACGGCATTGAAGCTACCATCGCCCGTTTTGACTATTTAGCTGTCTCCCACACCGACAATTATATGAAGGATTTTTCCGCGGTCATCGTGGATTCCTGCCAACATATGCTTGATGCATTCAAGCTGCTGGCCAAGAAAAAATATATGCAAATCCCCGAGCACACCGTTGCGATCAACTCGCTCGAAAACGACGGCGACCGCCTGATGCGCGAAGGGATTCGTCAAATTTTCATCACGCGGAAAGATCCGTACGAAGATTTCAAACTCAAAGAAATTTACGAGCGTCTCGAAGAAACGACTGATGCTTGCGAAGACGTCGCCAATATTTTGGATAGTGTAGTGCTTCGTTACTCTTAGGAAGACTCTCTGGAATAACGAAGAAAGTTTTCTTTCGGGGAAACGTTTAGGAGGAAATCATGATAACCTATTTGATCATCATCGTCGTGCTCGCTTTGCTGTTTGATTTTATCAACGGCTTTCACGATACAGCCAACGCGATCGCAACGTCGATTTCTACGCGAGCCCTTAGTCCGCGCGTCGCCATTATCATGGCAGCTTCCCTGAACTTTATCGGCGCCGTCGTTTCATCTAAAGTTGCCAAAACGGTAGGCGGCAGTATCGCAGACCCGTCTAAAATCGAGAACGGCGTGGAAATCGTCATCGCCGCATTGCTTGCCGCGATCATTTGGAATCTGCTGACCTGGTATTTATCGATTCCGTCATCCTCCTCGCATACGCTGCTCGGCGCCTTGGCCGGCGCGGTGATTGCAGGAGCAGGATTTCATTCCGTCAATTGGAGCGGTTTCACGCAAATCATTATTATTTTGATTCTGTCTCCCATCATTGCTTTTGCATTAGGCTTTATTATTATGGCGCTCATCAAATACATTATCATCCTGTCGGGCAATACGTCGCGTTCCAAGCTCAATCGGATATTTCGCGGTCTGCAAGTCGTCTCGGCCGGCCTGCTGTCGTATTCCCACGGGGGGAACGATGCGCAGAAAGCGATGGGGATTATCGTCTTTGGTCTCGTCGCCGCAGACATGCAGGACAGTCTGGACGTACCGCTGTGGGTCAAGCTCGCCGCCGCACTTGCCATGGGCCTTGGCACATCCATTGGCGGTTGGCGGATCATTAAAACCATATCCGGCAAAATTGTAAAGATTGAGCCGATTAACGGTTTTGCCTCGGATCTCACATCATCGCTGGTGATTCAGTTCTCCACGCATATCGGCAAACCGCTGTCCACGACGCACGTAATTTCTTCCGCTATCATCGGGACAGGCAGTGTCTTGCGGTTCCATGATGTGCAGTGGGGGACTGTAGGGCGGATGCTCATCACTTGGGTGATTACCATTCCGATTTCCATTGTGCTTTCCTATTTGATCTATTCGGTGTTGTTTAATCTGTTCTAGGCTGCCAGCCAAAGAAAAGCCGCCCTTCCGGCGCAAACCGGGGGGCGGCTCTTTTTAATCCAAATAATACGCCAAGCTTTGTAACTCCGTTGTAAAATCCGCATAATGCACACGTACCTCGCCAGGCACTTTAATGATCACCGGCGCAAAGTTCAGTATTGCCTCAATCCCGCAAGCCACGAACTGATTGGCAACATTTTGCGCTTCCTCTGCCGGTACGGTAATGATGCCGATGCGGACGCCGTGCCGGGAAATGACCTCCTGCATGTCGCCCATTCCTTGAACGACGAGGTTGTTAATCACCTCGCCGGCTTTCCCCGGCATCGCATCGAATACCGCGACAATCTTCATATCATTGCGCAAATACGTATTATAATTGCACAGCGCCCGGCCCAAATTGCCGGCGCCGACCAAAGCAACCGGAATATGCCGGTCCAGCTTCAGGATCTGCCTGATTTTCTCGATCAAATAGCTGATATCGTAGCCGATGCCTTTTTTGCCGAACTCGCCGAAATAAGCGAGATCCTTACGGATTTGCGCAGGATTGAGGTCCAGCTTCTGGCCCAAATCCTGTGACGACACCGTCGAAATATTTTTCATCGCAAGCTCGTTAAGATATCTCAAATAAATCGGCAGCCGCCGTACGACGGCTTCGGAAATCTTTTGCGTTTTCATCCTCTCGCCCCTCCCATCCACTCTTCAATCCTTGGCAGCATTTGCTCCCTCGTCATGTGCTCAATCTTGGGGCCGGGCAGGGAGTAGAGAAAGTGTTTGCCGTAATACGTATCGATGACGCGCGTATCGTAAATAATAACGATTCCTTTATCCGATGCTCTGCGAACAAGACGTCCGAAGCCCTGCTTGAAACGGATGACCGCCTGCGGCACGGAAAATTTCATGAACGGATTTTCGCCCTTCCTCTTCAAATGCTCCGACTTCGCTTCCACAAGCGGATGATTGGGTGGCTGGAACGGCAGCCGGATGATGGCCAGGCAGCTTAGCGCATCGCCAGGAATGTCCACGCCTTCCCAGAACGAGCTCGTGCCGAGCAGCACACTCTTGTTGTTGTCCTGGAACATGCGCGTCAGCTTGCTGCGATTGTTGCTGTCAACGCCCTGTCCCAAGACGGTAATGCCGTTCGGAGCCAGCTCCTCCTTCATGCCCGCATGCACAAGTTTCAGCATCCGGTTCGACGTGCACAGGACGAGCATGCGTCCGCCTGTGATGCGAGCCACTTGACTGAGCGACTCAATCAGCGCCCCGATAAAGACGGGATCTCCCGCGCCTTTAATCGTCGGAAAATCACGTGGAATGACGACGAGCGCCTGCTCGCGGTAATTGAACGGGGACGGCAGCTGCACGGTTTTGAGCTTACCTTCCTCTTCGCCCTCCGGCATCGTGAGCCCGAATTGTTCGGCAGAATACTGGAACGATTTATTGACCGAAAGTGTCGCCGACGTCATCACGATGCTATCCTTGAGCTCGAAGAAATGCTGCTGCAGTTGGCTGCTGACATCGATCGGCACCGAGAGCAATTGCAGCGATTTCGCCTTGGCAAATGTGCTCGCTTCCATCCAATACACATACCCGCTGTCGGCCATGTGCATGAAGAAATGCAGCGCATCCCGATGCTCGTACAGCTCCTTCACCGAACCGTTCAGGTCGGTCACAAGCCCTTGAACACCCAAATCCTCCTGCTTCTCTTTCACTTCCGCCAGCATCTTGTCGAGCGATCTAAGCAGGTCGTTCATCGTCAAGTAAATGTTGTCTTCCATGATCATCAGCTCGCGCCAGCCTTCAGGAAGCGTTTCCGGTTTCAGCCTCACTACATACGTTGAGGCTTCCAGCTGAGAGGGATCGCTGCTTGCCGAGGCAATCTCCACGAGCGCTTCGCTCAACCGCTCCCAGTCGTCCTTGACCGTGAGGATTTTGGGCAGCAGCGCATCGATCGTCTGAACCCACAGTTTTACCCGTTCGGCATGCTCGTCGGATTTTTGCAGTCGGAACTTCAGCAGGGGCAGTTGACCGCTGCGGCTGTCTTTATACAACCAGACGAGGGAATGATAAAAAGCGGAGGAATTCAGCTCAATCCCGAGATGCTTGGAAGCCACTTCTTCAAAATGATGCGCCTCATCGATCACAAGGTGCTTGTAAGACGGCAGAAGGCGGTTCTCAGCCTTCATATCCGTAAACAGAAGGGAATGGTTCGTAATGACCACATCGGCGCTGTTCGCGTCATTGCGGGCCCTATGATAAAAGCATTTCTTGTACCACGGACATTTGCGATTCAAGCAAGAATCCGAGTCACTTGCCACGCTGTACCAGAACTGCGCCCCTTTATTGCCAAAGTTCAGCTCTTCCTCATCGCCGTGCTCCGTCTCGCTGAGCCACACCACCATTTGTGCCGCGGTGATCGGATCTTCCTTCCCGTTCTCATAATCCCGCGTCGTCAGCTTGGTCTCAAACTTGCGGAGACATAAATATCGGCTGCGCCCCTTCAGCACTGAAGCCCGGAAGGCGAACGGGAAAATACTCTTAAGCAGCGGAATATCGCGTTCCCTGAGCTGCTCCTGCAAATTGATCGTATGCGTCGAGATGACCACTTTCTTTTCATATTTCACGCCGTAATAGAGCGCCGGAATCAAATAGCCGAGCGATTTGCCCGTTCCGGTTCCCGCTTCAATCATGAGATGCTGCTCGTTCTCGAGCGCCTTCTCGACTTCCTGAATCATGAGATCCTGGGATACCCGATCCTCGAAGATTTCAAACTGATCGCGCAGCGCCGTCTTAAGGCCTTCCCGAAATTCCTTGAACGAAGCCCCCAACCCTTCGGTGACCTCATCCTCAGTGCGGATTTCTTCCTCCTCGCCCCAGTCGCCCACATTCAACGTAAACTGGCGGAAATAGCGATGACTTTCGGTATCCAAACTCGTAATCGATTCTTTGTAACGGCAAATTTCATCCAGAAACCAGCCGAGATCCGTACCAACATCTTCGAAAATATGCGCGATCCGCTGCACGGTCAGAAGCGGCAGGCTGAGCATGCGCTGAAGGCAAATGATCCAAAGCTCCGCCGTCGCCTCGGCGTCGCTGTCCGCCTGATGCGGCCGTTCATGGTCGATGCCGAAGAGGCTCGCCACCATTCCCAGCTGCAGGCTGGTAATGGAGGGAAAGAGAATGCGCAGCATATCGATCGTATCCAGCACGCGGCCGCTGAAAGCCGGGTACCCGGTTTTCGCGAGCGCTCGCTGCAAGAAAGAAAAATCAAAAGCGGCATGGTGCGCCACCAGCACACAATCGAACAGCAGCGGAAACAGATCCGCCATCACTTGCTCCAGCTTCGGCGCATCCGCCACCATCTCGTCCGTAATGCCGGTAAGCGTAGTAATGGAAGAAGGTATACTGGTCCCTGGGTTAACCAGAGAAGTATACCTCTGCGTAATTTCAAATTCATCTATAATAACAAGCCCGACTTGAATGATCTCATCCGAGGACTGGCTTCCGGTCGTTTCAAAATCCAAGACTGCAAATTTCATAGCGTGTATCTTCAATCCCTTCGTCCTGCTACTCTCCTTAGCATACCAAATCTCGCAAGGAAAAGGGAATACCCCGCTTACGTTTTACGCTTGCGACTCATCCAGATTGATGAGCGGCTCCACCAGGGAGGGATCTGTGTGATAAGCTTTTTGAAAATATTCGAACGCTTTCTCCAAATTATGATTTTGCACCTGTATGCAGCCCATTGCGCCATAGGAAATAGCTTTCATTTTGGCGTTTTCGGTAAGCGGGAGCAAGAATTTGAAATGCTGGTACGCATCGCCAAACTCTCCCTTCCGCAAATGGCCCATGGCCAAATAAATGCGGGCGAGTAAAAAATCCGGCTGACGGCGAATCAGCACCTCAAACTCTTCAATAGCCTGATCGTACATGGACAGCTTGTAGTAGCCTTGCCCGCGCAGGAACTCCTCCGTTTGCTTGCCGGCGAGATCCAGATCCATCAGCTCGTCATGTAAAGTTTGGGTGCTGTTTGGCACCGCGCCATAGAACTTTCCCAGCTTCTCCTCAAAAAGCAGCCAGGACTCGATAAATTCATCGCTCATCGTTTTGAGCACTTGCAGCTGTTCGTCGAGCTCCGCCTTTTTCTCCACATCGCTGTTCGGGTATTCCCGCTGGATTTCCTCCAGCACCTCATTCATTGTGGAAAATAAATGCTTAAACATTTTGGCATCCCCACCTTTGCTTCAAAAGCTTACCCTCATTCTGTGTAAACAGGGGGGATTTCATGCATGGTGTGCCGTTTTAGACAACGGTAGAATGCTCCTCTTCTTTTAGCAGCTGTACGACTTTATTGTTCTCGCCCATGATGGCCACGGTCGGCTTGTGTGTCTTCGCCTCTTCATTCGTCAGCATCACGTACGAGACGATTATAACGGTGTCTCCGGTCTGCACCAGGCGCGCCGCCGCGCCATTCAAGCAGATGACGCCGGAGCCGCGAGGGCCGGGAATAATGTACGTTTCAAGCCGAGCACCATTGTTGTTGTTGACGATCTGCACCTTTTCATTCGGCAGCATGTCAACCAGATCAAGCAAATCCTCGTCAATCGTAATGGACCCGATATAGTTCAAATTCGCTTCCGTCACGGTCGCGCGGTGGAGCTTGGCTTTCATCATCGTACGAAACATGTTAGGTCACTTCCTGACTTGTGTAATAAGGTTATCGATTAAGCGCGTTTTTCCGAACTTGACAGCCACGGCAATAACAATCGTATCGGATGATGGGCTGGTTTCAAAAGGCTGCAAGGACGGATACGTAAGCGCCTCGACGTAATCGATATCCGCGAGCGGCGCGGTACGGATATGGCTGGCGACAAGGTCGACAAGCTCCTTTGAGGAGATGGCCGCTTTCTTCGGGATATAAGCTTCTGCTTTGTTAAGCGCTTGGGAGAGCACCAGCGCTTGTTCGCGCTCATCCTGGGATAAATACACGTTCCGCGAGCTCATCGCAAGCCCGTCTTCCTCCCGCAGCGTCGGACAGCGCACGATCTCGACATCCAGGTTCAAATCCTGCACCATTTGCTCGATCACCGCAACCTGCTGCGCATCCTTCATGCCGAAGAATGCCTGATCCGGCTGCACGATATGCAAAAGCTTGGAGACGACCGTCGCCACGCCGTCAAAATGCCCCGGTCTGGACGCCCCGCAGAGCCGCTCCGTCACACCGCTTACGCTTACCGTCGTGCGTATAGGCTGCGGGTACATCTCCTCCACCGACGGCATAAAAACAAGATCCGCTCCCGCCGCTTCCGCAACCGCCAGATCACGCTCCGGATTGCGCGGATAGCGCTCGAAATCTTCGTTAGGCCCGAATTGCAGCGGATTGACAAAAATGCTGAGCACCACGAGTCCGCTCTGGGCGCGAGCTTTTTTAAGCAGACTGGCGTGTCCTTCATGCAAATATCCCATCGTTGGCACGAAGCCGACCGTTTGCTCGCTGCTGCGGCGGAACGCCTTGATTCGCGCGCGCAGCTCGGCAATCGTATGCACGACTGTCACTGTTTGAACAGCTGCCATTGCTATCACTCCTTGTCTCCGTATAAGTATTGCACAACGTCATTGTCCATATGGAACGTATTCTCCTGCGCCGGGAACGTGCGCGCTTTCACTTCTTTCACATATTCCCCAATCCCGTTACGGATAGTTTCCCCGATATTGGCGTACGTCTTGACAAACTTTCTGGGAGCACTGTCAGAACCATACTGGAGCAAATCGTGGAAAACAAGCACTTGGCCGTCGCAATTCACGCCAGCTCCGATGCCGATGGTAGGGATGGATAGCTGCTTCGTAATCCACGCCGCCAGTTCATCGGTCATCAGCTCCAACACGACCATGAACGCGCCCGCTTCCTCAATCGCTTTTGCGTCGGCCAAGAGCTTATTCGCCTGCTCCGAATTGCGGCCTTGCACACGGAAACCGCCGATTTGATGTACAGACTGCGGAGTAAGCCCCAAATGCCCGACGACAGGCACGCCCGCCTGCGTGATGGCTTTTACCGTGTGCGCGATCTCCGCGCCGCCTTCCAGCTTTACAGCTTTGGCACCGCCTTCGCGCATCAAACGTCCGACAGCTTCCATTGTCGCATCTATACTGCCGTGGTAGGTCAGAAAAGGCAAATCAGCGACGACGAACGTATTCGCCGCCCCTCTTACCGCCGCGCGCGTGTGGTACACCATATCGTCGATGGTCACCGGCAGCGTCGAGTCGTAGCCCAATACGACATTGCCCAACGAGTCCCCGACAAGAATAACGTCCACGCCCGCTTCTTCAGCGAGCTTTGCAGACGGGTAATCATACGCCGTCACCATCGTGATCGGTACGCCGTCCTCTTTCATTTTTCTCATTTTCGCGGTAGTTAGCGGCTTCTTCCGTTGCTCCATGGTACACCAGCTTCCCTATAAAATAAAAAAACCTTTTAGCTGTGAGCTAAAAGGAACGCATGCAGAAAGAATCCAATGATCCTTCTGTCTCGGTCCTTACAGGCTCAGAGCAGAATCCAACATTACGATGAGCACATCAACATTCAGATGTCCTGACTTGCAGCTAAGTGCAGTTCCTTCTCAGGATACCGCCTTATCTCGCTATTATACCAAAGATTTCGGCAAGCGAACACCCTAATCTATCCAAGTTCTTCGATTCGGGTACCGAATTATAATCTTTGTCGGGATGGAGAAGGGTGAAGGCAACATTGCCTGATCTATCGCAGCTCAATGTCCCCTGAGAATACTTTAACCCGCTCGCCCGCCGGGATAAGCACCGTTAACGCGCCGGAATCGTCCAGGCTTTCCGCGATGCCCTCAATCGGCCCCTGCGGCGTCATCGTCCGAATCGGACGGTGCAGCGTCACGCTTTGCGCTTCCCAGAGCAGACGGATCGGTGCGAAGCCCTTCTCCAGATAGAGTGCATACAACTCCTCAAACTCGAACAAAAACGTCTGCACGAGCTTCTCCCGGGAAATGAGGCTGCCTGAGGCAATCGCTAGTGAAGTCGCAATCGGCCGCAAAGCTTCGGGGTAATCTTCAACAAGTAAATTAGCGGAGATCCCGATTCCCGTAATGACATACTTCAACCGCTCGTCTTCTCCGCTGCTCTCCAGCAAAATACCGCTGATTTTCTTGCCGTCGATTAACAGATCGTTCGGCCATTTGATGCCGACATCCACCGCGCACGTTTGCTGAATTGCCCGGCACAGGGCAACGGCGCACAGCAGCGTCAATTGGGGCATGAAATAGACCGGAATGCGCGGCTTCAGCACAAGGCTCATCCAGATGCCTTTGCCTGCCGGCGAATGCCAGGCTCGTCCCATGCGGCCGCGGCCGGCAGTTTGCATTTCGGCCAGCACCAGCGTACCTTCCTCCGCCCCGGAAGCGACCAGTTTATGGGCAATCGTCTGCGTCGAATCCACCTCGTCAAAAAGATGAACCTTACGGCCGAGCACCTTCGTTTTAAGTCCCGCCAGCAGCTCCGTCAGCTGCCATTTGGCCGGCTTGCTCAGCAGCCGGTACCCCTTGCGCGGCGATGCCTCGAACGTATAGCCGCTGCTGCGCAGCTCTTCAATATGCTTCCAAATCGCCGTACGGCTCACGCCCAATCTGCGGCTGATTTCAGCTCCGGAAACGTAAGCGTCGGGCGCTTCATCAAATAAAGCTAATATCTGATCGTTCAACTTATTCCCCCCTTTAGTACTGTCACAGCATCATACAGGATTATCACAGCTCGCCAAAGCAGTACCATCACTCGTTGTATGATAAACCTTACGGATTTTCTGTTCGACAAATGAGTAAACAGATATTTCGCACACAATCTACCACCTATAGCGGACACACGACGAGCCGAGCTCGACGCCGATCGTCCACCGCTCGACCGTCACAGTGGTAGCCGCGTTCGCCTCAGCAAACGAACTGGAATTTCTCCTGTTCATTTTCGCATTTTCGTCCAAATTGGGGAACTGAACTGGAATTCTTCCCGTTCGTTTGCCCGTTTGGCGGCCATTCTCCAAAAATGACTGAAATGAGCTGGAGATTTTCCAGTTCAGCTGGCACCGGAGCCGTTTCCAGGCAAAATGAGCTGGAGGTTTTCCAGTTCATGGACAGCTGCCGCCAAAACTGGCAACAGGGATGGACGCCCGCGCCGAGTCCGCGGCTGAGCACAAATAAAAGCGCGTCCCCCAGGATACAGCGGACTGACAAAAAAAGCCGCAAGCCGCCGCTACTTCGCAGCAGCGGCAGCTTTCGCGGCTTCAATCAACGCCTCGCGCGCATTCGCGAGCTCCCCGAGCGCGGTGCGCTCGAGCAAATCCTGCAGCAGCTCGCCCATCCAAGGGCCCGGCTGCTTCGAAAGTGCCGCCGCCACATCCTGGCCGGTGATGGCGAGCTGCTTAAGGCTGAAGCAAGGAACCTGCTTCAGCCATTCCTCTCCGCGCCGCGCCAGCTCCGGCGCGGCGGACACGAGCCAGCGCGCGAGCTCGCCGTGCTGGTCCGATACAGGCGGCAGCACGCGCAGCAGCCGCAGCAATGCGCGGGCGGCGGCTTCGCCGTGCCGCACCGCGCCAAGCTTCCAGACCCGCTCCAGCGGAGCCGGGTCTGCGGAGCCCGCTTGCGCGGCGGCCAACGCCTCGCGCAGAGCCAGCACGCCCGCGACGGCTAGGCCGTCGGCGCGGGAGAACGTGAGCTCCTGGAGCGCCTTGCGGACGGTGTCCGCCGGCGTCTCCAGGAGCAGCAGCAGCATGGCCCACCGGTCATGCTGCCCTTCCAGCGCGCTGACGGCGTCCAGCGCGGCGTCCCAGGCGAGCCAGCGCTCAAAAGGCAGCGGGAGCTGCCTTTTGAAGTGCGCCGTTAGGCCGCTCGCCAAGAGCAGCCGCACGGCCCGTGCAGGCGCCGGGCCTTCGACCATGCGCTGAAGCTCGCTGCGCACGCGCTCCATCGCGATGTGGCGCAGCAGCGGGGCGTTCGCCAGCAGCGCCTGCCACGTCGCCTCTTCCACGTCAAGACCGTACGTGGAGGCAAAACGAACGCAGCGCAGCATGCGCAGCGCATCCTCGCTGAACCGCTCCTCGGCGGCGCCGACGCAGCGCAGCACGCCTGCCGCGAGATCCGCTTGCCCTGCGAAGGGATCCATGACCGCGCCGTCCACGTCCATCGCCATCGCGTTCATCGTAAAATCGCGGCGTTTGAGATCCTCCGTCAAATCGGAGATGTACGCGACCGACGTCGGTCGCCGGAAGCCTTCGTACGCGGCTTCCTTGCGGAACGTCGTGATTTCGTACGTCCCTTCCTTCAGCACGACCGTCACGGTCCCGTGCTGCAGCCCCGTCGGTACCGTACGGGAGAAACAGCGCATCACCTGCTCCGGTAGCGCGGATGTCGCGATGTCAATGTCCTTGATCGATTTCCCCAGCAAAGCGTCGCGTACACAGCCGCCGACCAGATACGCCTCGTATCCGGCCTCCGACAGCCTGCGAAGAATGTGCGCAGCACCGGGATCATTTATTTTTCCACCACTTGCTTCCATATCTCTCCTAACCGGCCGAACCATTGGCCGACTTTCCGAAATAAAGCATCGCTAGGTTTCATACAAATCCCTGTGGATCCTTTACCTGAAAAAGTGGGCGATAATTTCGGAAAGCACCTTTATTGACAAGTCGAAGCCGAAATCCGGTGCGATTCAGGAAGCGTTCTGCCCAAGACGCGATAATAAATTTCTTCATAATGCTGAGTCGTAATATCGTTGCAGAACGTGAAACGCGCACGGTTCAAGCAATTTTGCGCTACACGCTCATACAGCGATTGATTGCGAAGCAATTGAATCGCATATTCCGCCATCGTATCTGTATCGCCAACCTCCGCCAAATACCCCGTCTCTCCGTGCGTAATCAGCTCCGGAATCCCGCCGGCATTCGAACCGATCGTCGGCACGCCGCACGCCATCGCTTCAAGCGCCACGAGCCCGAAGCTCTCTTTCTCGGACGGCAGCAGCATGACATCCGCCAGTGAAATGACCTGCGCCACATCGTCCTGCTTTCCGCAGAAGAGCACCTTGTCGCTAAGCCCCATCTCTTTGACCTTCGCGATCATTTTGGACAGATCCGGTCCCTCCCCGACAAACAGCAGACGGGACGGAATTTCCTTGACGACCTTGGCGAAAATATCCACGACATCCTGCACCCGCTTTACTGGGCGGAAGTTCGAAATATGAATGAGAATTTTCTCATCCGGTCTGGCGAACTCGCCTCTCAGCTTGGAAATGTCCCGCGGGTAATACACCCGTTTATCGACAAAGTTGTACGCCAAATCAATGTCGCGGTCGATCGCGAGCAGTTCCCTCGTCTCTTTAATGAGATCCTTGGATACCGCCGTCACCGCATCGCTTTCATTGATCGCATAACGAATCAAATCGGAGATCGATTGATCCTGACCAAGTACGGTAATATCCGTACCGTGGAGCGTCGTCACGACCTTCAGCTTGCTGCCAACCATCTGCTTCGCCAGAAGCGCACACACCGCATGCGGTATCGCATAATGCACGTGCAGCAGATCGAGTTCCTCCATTTTTGCCACTTGCGCCAGCTTGCTTGCGAGCGACAAATCGTACGGCGGATAACGGAACACATAATACTGACTGACTTCGACTTCATGATAAAAAATATTTTTATGAAATTTGCCCAAACGAAACGGCATACTATGCGTAATAAAATGCACTTCATGGCCTTTCTCGGCCAGCAGCTTTCCTAACTCCGTCGCGACAACTCCTGATCCTCCGAGCGTCGGGTAGCAGGTAATGCCAATTTTTAATTTATCGGTCATCTGTCGCACCTCGTTTATTCACTCAAAATTGTTCAATCACCACGGGCAGCTTGGAAACGAAGCCTTCCGCATAGGTCAACATGCGCTTCTGTCCCATCAGCCGGTCCCTTGCCTCTACACGCTCCACATAGCCTTGATTCAGCGGTGTCGCGACTGTATTTGCCGTGGTCATAAATTGCGATTGATACGCATGCAGCGCAGCCAATTTCGCCTCATAGACATCCGCTACATCGATCATCACATCAGCATCATAAACATCATTGATAAAATAAAAATATAACTGCTGAACGCCCACAGGCTCCGATTCCGGTAAATATTTGCGCAGCTTTGCATTAAATACCGCTTCTTGCACCAAGTGCGAGCAGGCGATATGGTCCGGATGGCGGTCCTGCCAGTACGGAGCGAACACAAGACGAGGGCGGAACTTGCGAATTTCCTGCGTAATACGCTCGATTGCCTCAGGCGTCACAAACAACCCGCGATCCGGCAGGCCGAGATTCGTACGTGCCGTAACACCCAGAATGTCGGCCGCTTTCGCCGCCTCCTCCTGTCTTAATTCCACCGTCCCGTTCGACGACATCTCGGCATACGTCAAATCGCACAGCGCAACCTTAACGCCTCTCTGCGTATGCTTCTTAATCGTCGCACCCATCCCAATTTCCGCATCGTCTGCATGCGCGCCAAAGATCAGAATATCTACGTGATCACTCATCTTATTCATCGATCCCCGGTTTATACTTATGTACGAGTTCTCTCCAGGCAAAATCGCCGCGATCCAAAGCTTTCACGAGAATTTCCGCCGTCGCGATATTCGTTGCACAAGGAATGCCCTGCACGTCGCATAAGCGAAGCAGCGCAATAATGTCCGGCTCGTGCGGCTGCGCCATAAGCGGATCGCGGAGGAAGATAATCAAGTCCATCTCGTTTTGAGCTACGAGCGCCCCGATCTGCTGGTCGCCGCCCAGAGGCCCCGACATGAAGCGGTGCACGTCCAGATCCGTATTATCCATAATGCGCTGTCCCGTCGTACCTGTTCCATACAATTTATGCCCAGCAAATACGTGCTCATACGCTGTAATGAAATTCACCATTTCATCTTTCTTACGATCATGGGCAATTAAGGCGATCTTTAACATCGAAGCTCCACTCCCTTAGCGGTGGTTCAAAAAGTCGTCTTTTGATCACGAAGCAAACCAGGAAGCCAATTCGACATCGAATCTTGCGTTCACCTTCGAAGTGCGGTGCTCATGCAGATTTGACTGCACTCCGCTCCTCCTTCATCAGCTTCACGCAACCTTCTCGGTGCTGAAAATCCAACTTTTTGAACTATTATTTTAAGCTTACACTTTTAATCTATAAAATGCTCAAATCCGTAAATCATTCCGGAGTACGTCATAACTTTTCGAATCGCAAGGGCAACGCCCGGCATATACGCTTCGCGATCGTAAGAATCGTGGCGAATCTTAAGGGCTTGTCCTTTCTCCGCCATCACAACTTCCTGCTGGGCAAAAATACCCGGCAGCCGCACACTATGTATTCTAAATCCGTTATAGTAGCCGCCGCGTGCGCCTTCGATCGTTTCCTCTTCTTTCGGATTGCCTTGGCGCAGTTCGCCGCGCACTTCCGAAATCAGCTCCGCCGTTTTCACCGACGTGCCTGACGGCGCATCCAGCTTCTGGTCGCCATGATATTCAATAATCTCCAGGTGCGGAAAATATTTCGAGGCCTGCGCCGCAAACTTCATCATGAGAATTGCGCCAATCGAAAAGTTCGGGGCGATCAAGCCGCCAATTTGACGCTCCTGGCACAGCTTGTCCAGCTCTGCGATCGCTTCCTGCGTAAATCCCGTCGTCCCCATAACGGGACGAATGCCCAGCTCGATCGCCAGCTTCGTGTGAGACACCGCTGTATGCGGACCTGTGAAATCGACGACGACATCTGGTCTCACTTCCGTCAAAGCTTGCTGAATATCGTTGCGCATGGTCACCCCGCAAGGCTCCAGACCTACCATAGTGCCCAAATCGATAGGTCCGGAGGAGCGGTCCATCCCCGCAACGAGCTCCATATCGGATTCTTTCAGTACGGTTTTCACCACTTCCCGGCCCATGCGGCCGCTGGCTCCGATAACTGCAACTCGTATTTTATGCTCCATGTCATCCATATCTCCTTTAGATCAGATCGTCGTTAAGTCGATGTCAGCTTGCCCTTGTAGAGTGTCGCTTGCTGATTCGCAAGCTCGTGATGAGGCTCAAGCCGAACAGCATCCATCGCAGCTTGATAAGCTCTCGTATAATCGCCGCGCAGCGCAAAAGCTTCTCCTAGAATAAGATACGCCCCAATCGCCAACGGATCAAGCGTTATTGCTTCTTTGAGCAAAAAAATCGCCCGCTCGCTATGCGCAGCTTCCGGATTTAAGTGCTTGCGCGCTTCCTCTACAAGCTCTCTGGCATGCAGCATCTGCAGATGATAAGCATACGTTTCATTGTCTCCCGCCAGTTGAATGGCTATGGATGCGTGCTCTACAGCTTTCGCCAGCTTGTTGCCACGCGCAAACGTGATCGACAGCTTGTAGTGGTAATCCGCATTGGAAGGGTCCTGAGCAATCGCTTTTTCAAACCATTCAATGGCTTTTTCAAAATCGTGGCCGAGTATCGATTCGTATGCTTTTTGAATTTGATTTTCTCCGTTCACCTTCCCATCCTCCTTTGCCAAAGCGGTTTTACCCGTTGCCGGGGATGGTATAGCTTATGAAGATGACTACGTTTCGGTGTTAATTTTAGTCCAACGGCCCGCGTCGCGCGTATTGAATTTATGCATGACTTTTTCGTGGGCTTCCGTCAGATCGATCCCCAGCGAGTTCGCAAAACAGATCGTAATAAACAAAATATCCCCAAGCTCCAGTTCGATCGAATTATCCGCTTCCGAGCTCTTCTTCGGCTTTTCGCCGTATGTATGATTGACTTCGCGGGCAAGTTCGCCCACTTCCTCGGACATTCTGGCCAGCATCGCCAGCGGACTGAAATATCCTTCCTTGAACTGGGAAATATAAGTATCAACCTCTTGTTGAAGGTCTTTTAACGTGCGTTCCGACATTCGCATTCCTTCTTTCATTTTTGGCGCGATCCCAAATTAATTAACCTGTTTTGGGAATCGCGACGTACATGCCTATCATCCCTATGTTAAACTAAACGAGAATCGTTGACAAATTTTTTTGGACAGGTTGCCTGTTCATGCTTACGGAGGCGCAGTATGTTCATCAAAGATAAGCTTGGCGGCCAGCTTCTGAACGGTCTTGGCATTGGGATCGGTACCGCAATTTACGCTTTTGGCCTGCATTACTTCGTCATCTCAAACGAGCTGATGGAAGGCGGGATCACGGGTATTTCACTTTTATTAAAATATGTCCTAAACGTGCCGCCCTCGATCTCGACGCTCGCTTTGAACATTCCGCTGTTTTATCTCGGATGGCGTAATTTCGGCAAAGGCCCGATGGCGTACACGATCTTCGGCGTCATCTCGCTCTCCTTCTTCCTCTGGATGATGGAGCAATGCATCAAGTTAGGGTGGATCGTCCCGTTTCATACGACGCAAGACTATTTCCTCGCTACCCTCTACGCTGGCATCACGCTGGGGACAGGACTTGGCCTTGTCTTTCGCTACGGGGGAACGACCGGCGGCTCCGACATCGTCGCCCGCATCGGGCATAAACGGCGGGGCTGGAGCGTAGGACAAGTGATTCTCATTATCGACGTCGTCGTCATCGGTTCCTCGCTCATTTATTTGCCGCAGGAAAAAGTGCTGTACTCGCTCGTCGCGGTTTTCGTCACCTCACGGCTTATTGATTACATTTCGGAAGGGGCTTATGCAGCCAAAGCGTTCACCATCATTAGCGAAAAAGCCCAGGAGCTCGCCGCCTCGATTACCAAGGAGTTGGATCGCGGGGTGACGCTGTTCCCCGCCCGGGGCGCTTATTCGGGCAATAACAAGGAAGTCGTCTATTGCGTCGTCTACCGGCATGAGACAAGACGTCTTCGCGAGCTCATCCATGCCATTGACGCGAGTGCCTTCATTATTATCGGTGAAGTGCACGACGTGATCGGCGAAGGCTTTAAAACGCCTACCTGAGCAAACAGCAAAAAGTCCCCGTGAGCCATCACTTCGGCCCGTCGGGGACTTTCTTATTTGTGCATTTATTTTTCAATCTCGCCCGCTGCTTTCGACTTGACCGAAACGATGTTTCGGCCGGTCTGATACATGCGCCAGCCAACATAGGACAGCACGCTCACGATGATAAGTCCCATGCCCAGCGTCCACAGAATCGGCTGCTTCGGATCCATCAACGGCACAACGGCGATGGCGTCCTTGTGCTTCATAAACAGTTCATCAAGTACGCGATTCAGCTGCTCGAGCCCCGATGTCAACTCATTCGTTTTCATCGGCGTTGCCGTTACATTCGTATGGATAAAGGCAAGCAACGAATCAAGCTGCGTAACCGCCGTCTCGTCGCGGCTAATCACGAGGGAAGGATGTACGATGTCCACATGCTGGGCAAGCTTGCCAAGCGCCTGCTGTGCCTCACCCTGCTTGTTCGCCTTGACTGCCATACTTAGCTGGCTTACATCGTTTTGCAGCACTTTATAGTATTGCAGCCACATCGGCTGGTTTTTATGAGAAAGCGCATCGATGGCCAAACGGATTTTGGCTGCCGCCACCTGCCCCACTTCAGGCGAGTACTTGATGTTGTTAAAAACGAGTTCAGCTCCGGTCACCGTTTCAGTCAGAGCGTTCATTCCCGCCACCGTGGTGATCCCCTCGAAACGAATCGTCGGAATCATTTGGGCAATTTGCAGCAGTTTATCTCGCGCCTCGACAACTTGTCCATCCATTGTCAAATTGTACATGACACCTGCCAGTCCGTCCAAATAAGCAATGCGTTCTTGTTGAACGGGATCCGCCGGCTTCAAAGCTTGTCCATTCGTTTGCACGGCCGCTCCGCACGCAGTAAATACACTTATGATAAACGCGAGACAAAGCAGCAAGCCTGCGCTTCTTCTCTTCTGAGTCCAATTCATCGGACATCCCCTCCTTCCACATCATATGGAGGTTCGTCCACAATTAGACCACTACGAAGTGACTTTTACACGCTCTACTTCTTTCTTTCGCCTAAGAAAAACGCAAGTGGCTGCAATCCAAATACCAATGATGCTCAAGCTTACTGTAAAAAATTGAATCGTATCCAGATATGGATGCAGCTCTTGCGGCAATCTTGGAAAAACGCCCCGCTCGTAATCCATAAAGTCGTTGCTGAATGTCCAGATAGCGACCAGCACAATCGCCGGAATCCGGAAAGAGAACCACCGGACAAAGAGCAGCGCCTCAACCGCCATCGCCAAATGAGACATCGTCAGCATCCAACCGTCCCATTCCACCGGTACGCCTTGCAGCGCTCCCCACCAGATCATCGTAACCGCCCAAATGCCATATTTAAAAGAAGTAATTAACGCAAACGCTTCAACAAATGCCCTGAACGCCTGCGCGATTTTGGATACCGGCCGTTTTGAATACGCATCCAAAAGCAAGTAGCCTACGGCGATGGTAAAAAACAAGCTGGCCGTCGGGCTATCCGGCACAAAATAGACGTACCAGATCGGATCATCCGCGATCGTATCCACCATTTGGCCCCAATACCATTCGTACCCATAAATCGTGCCTAGCAAATTGCAAATGAATAAAAGCCATAGCATTTTCTTACTAAGCAGAAATTGTTTGCTCCACAGGACCGATAGGGACATGCCGCTCCTCCTTCTGTTTCAAAAAAAACCTGATCACTTTCGCGATCAGGTTTCATGTTTTTATTGAGTTTTTTGCATTGCTAACCAGTTCGCCAGCTTATCGATGTCCGCGTCTGTCAGACCTTTATCGATGTTTGGCTTATACATGGACGGCATGTTGCCTTTACCGTTTTTGATAATACCCAAAATGTCGTCTTTCGTATGCGTATCACCAACACCCAGTAAGGCAGGAACGCCGGAAGCCGGCATACCTTTCAATTGCGCGCCGTGGCAAGCAAGACATGTTGCTTTTTTGTAGATCTCAGCGCCAGGATCGTCAGCAGCGACGATAGCAGCCGCTTTCTTCGTTTCCTTGGCACCGCCACCTGCCGTTGTTTTGCCGGCATGCAGTTCTTCTTCACGTTTGATGTGCTCAGGAATGATGTTTTTCTCTTTCAACTCCACTTGGTAATGCGACCAAGACACATAGGTCAAGTAAGAGCAAGTGATCAGAGACATAATCATCAATGCGGATGCAATCGGTCTTCTATAGAAGCGACGCTCTTTGCCAGTGTCCAGGAACGGCGCCAGCAGCAAGCTTCCGAAGAGCAGACCCGGAACCCCGACAACCCCTAATACAACATAGCTGCCCGAAGTGTAAGGGTATTTCAGCAGTTGATACATGAACAAGAAATACCAGTCCGGCATCGGAATGAATGCCGTATTTTTCGGATCCGCTGGATAACCGAGCGGAGCCGGATCAGACATAACCAGTACTAGAATACCAACAAGTACGACAACCCCAACCATCCATTCTTTTAACAAAAAGTTTGGAATGAAAGCTTCAGATTTTCCCGGATACGCGGAATAATCTGTAGGCTTCAGGCGTTGCTCTTGCGTTTTTTTTCTTACGCGGGAGTCCCCAACGTAAACGATTTTTTCATCAGACTTATGACCATGCGCCACGCTATTCGCCCCTCCCTAAATTATAGCGGTCCGGAAATACCTTGTTTGCGAATCATAAAGAAGTGTCCGGCAAGCAAAGCGAGCAGTACGCCAGGCAAGAAGAATACGTGGATCGCGAAGAAACGAGTCAGCGTTTGCGCACCTACGATGCTTCCCCCTTGCAGCAATGTCTCGATATACGGACCAATGAAAGGTACGGATGCAGCAATCTTCATCCCTACTTGGGTAGCAAAGTATGCTTTGTTATCCCAAGGCAGCAGGTATCCCGTGAAGCCAAGACCTAACATAACGAAGAAAATGAGCATTCCCACAACCCAGTTCATTTCACGAGGAGCTTTGTAAGAACCTGTAAAGAACACGCGCAGAGTATGTAAGAACATCATTACGATAACCAAACTCGCTCCCCAGTGGTGCATACCGCGCACGATAACACCGAAAGCGACTTTATGTTGTAAGTAGTCAACACTCGCATAAGCGTTGATAATATCAGGTGTGTAGTACATCGTCAAAAACATACCTGAAAGAATTTGGATCACTGTGATGAAAAACGTCAGTCCGCCAAAGCAGTACACGAAAGCGGAGAAATGGTGAGCAGGGTTAACGTGCTCTGGCACCTCGTGATCTGCTACATCCCTCCACATAGGCGTAATATCAAGACGTTCGTCAATCCAGTTGTATACATTTTTAAACATCTGACTGTGACGCCCCCTTATACTCTAGTGTTAGCATGCAGTTGTCCAACATAAACGAAACCGTTCTCTACTTTTGTCGTATACTCGTCCAACGGCTTTGGAGCTACGGCAAGGTTCTTGCCATCTTGCGTGTAGTGCGCTCCGTGACATGGGCAGAAATACTGGTCTTTGTAAGCAGGGTTATCGTTCCAGTTGACCGTACATCCAAGGTGCTTACATGTTGGATTTAGTGCGAAGATCTTTCCGTCACTGCCCTTGGAGATCCACGCTACCAGTTCAGCATCGCTTTCATACCAGCCATCCACTTGATGAATTTGGAATGTAAAGGCTTGCGGTGCATTTGTGATCTTGCTTTCCTCGACAACCTTCACCCAATCCGCTGCCTTCGACTTCTGAAGGACCGGATCAATCGCAAACCGTACCATCGGAACGATGATACCGGCAGCCATGAATCCGCCAGCGCCGCCTAGGGTGTAAGAAAGAAATTGTCGACGAGACATTTCGCGTTTGGTCCCGGGTTTCTTCCCATGCTGTTCTTCTTTGTGATTGTTATGATCACTCATTCTCAGGTCTACCCTCCTACATTGGCTGAAGCCCGAACCCTCTCGAGCATCAGTTACCTCTATCACGTGTCGTTCGACATTACACTACATATTACTAGGACATTACTAATAATAGCCTACGACTACTAGGTCGTCAAGAATTCGGAACTCCTTTTCAACCTGTGAATTTTGCGCTTTCAGACAAAGTTTAACGAAATTGTCACAACTTTATGAAAGCCACTTTCATCCATTACTCCCCTTATCTTGCGCAATTTTTTTCCATTAATACACGGATTCTTGAAGTTAATCCACCGGATACCAGAGACGCTGAATATGCTGAGAAATGCTTGATTTCACCAGTTCCGCCTCATTTGCCCACTGCGCCCAGTCAAGCGCAATCAGCAAATCGATATGCACGGTCTCCCATTCGACCGCCTCCGTAAGCAGCGTCAATACGATGACATGTTTGAATCCGCTCGCTTTTATTTGTTCCGCAAGTGCTTCTGCCTGCTCGTTCGCGTTCACGCCGGTTATGTAATGGAGCGTCGGATAGGTCACCACTCGGCCTTTATAAGGTGCTTCGATCATATCCAGCGCGTCTTGAAGGCGCTCCAGCGCTTGCGTTACGGCAAGCGGTTCCTCACTCCCCGTTAAGCCTGTCACAGGAAGCAGGCAAGTATCTAAATACGGTTTTAACTCCGGCCATTGTGCGGCATCAACTTCATGAAACTTCAAGGTGTCGCCCTCCCTATTCTTTACCAAAACAAAGTCGAGTATGTAGCAATCAATCAACTTGTACTTTAAAGCGAACTTGCATCGCTGTCAATGAAAAGGGCACACGCACAACAAAAAGACACGTGAATGCTCATTCACATGTCTGCCTTTGACGTTAATTCGCTGTCCGCTCCTCTAGCCAAGCGATTGCAGCAGCCTTAGCTCGGAAGTGAGCGCCAGGAAAGACGGCTGGTCTCCCTTCGCTAACGCACGGTCGATTTCTTTATACAAATTTTCTTCTCTATGTTTGCGTATGGCCTGATCCCAAATCATTTCCGCGAAAAGTGCCAGCAGCGCATCGTTAGATACATTCATTTTTCCCATGAGACCTACCTCCAAATGTTGTCCGCGGTTTGTCAGGAGCTTCTTTTTCGCAAAAATATTTGTGTTTGGATAGGTTGCTGTATGCCTCCCCATTTAGCTGCTCCTATTACATCATATTCATTTGCATAACGGGCGCTTCCTTCAAAAGCCCGCTTGCCCTTGAATGTGCCTTTACCCAGATGTAGGTGAAGCTGATCAGAAAAGCACGACTTTATCTTCTTCCGAAATGCTTGTCCCCTGAATGATGCGGGATCCAAGCTTGGTAACTTGTACGACGGCGCCCTGCGTCTCATCTTCCCCGATACGAACTAGACCTAGATGCATCAGCATTTGAAGTAAGCGCTGCTCTACAATTGATGCGGAGCTGTCGTAGTAGTAAGGTTTGACCAATTGGCTGAGTAAGTCAACCAACGAAGCGACTGTTACCCAAGAGCCACATAGCCGCTCAATCCATGCCACCATGCTTTGAATGTTGGGAATTGGATTTTTGTACAAGCGCAGCCAGAAGCGGTAGACGTCTTCCGGACTCTCCTTTTTTCCTTCTATTAAACGCGCTTGTCCTTCCTCCGTAATCCGAAGCTGATAATCGTGCTCACTGATCCATTGCCGATAATAGCAATAATCATAAATGAGAGAAAAGCGATTCGGATACTCTTTGAACATTCGCCCATAACCAAAGCGCCAGGCCCCTTTGCCAATCATGTCTTCTTGCACGGACAATACGCCGAGCACTTGCTGCAGCTGCCGCTTGTACATGAAGCCTTCGGCCGTCAGCGGAATTTGCTGCGCCTGAGATACAAGTGTGAGAAAATGAAAGATGTCTTCCACCACAAGCATTTGCTCATCCCGATAGACCGAAGGTTCCGATGTGGTCTGCAGCACTCCCTTGAATTTCGCCGCAAGCACATCCGCGAACCGGCGTTTCATATCCTTGGGCACATGAAACAAATACTTGGTTTGTTGGGAGTAGCCATTAAACAACCAGCCTAACCGTTTGAATTTCACGATCATATCGCGCGGGTTCCAGGTCTCGGACTCCTCCTTTTGAAATCGGGACTGCTGAACTCTAGCGACCAGCTCTTCCATGCTGAAAGCGTTGCGAGGATCGGAGAGTAAAGAATTGAGAAACCGGATGTCTTCCAGGCTCAGCCCCTGGATGTGTTTTTCAAAAATTTCCTTGCGCAGCGCCGTGCTCAGAATCGACTGAATCAATTCATGCTTGGAATGACCGTTGCATTCGCATTCGTATGTATGGGCAATGCGGCCCAATTCATGAATATCGGCATAACTGAGCATATCCGCCAAGTTCATTTCCACCCTGTATCCCCTCCTTCCGAAGCTGCGAGGCTCCGCTCTTTCTAGTAACCATTATGGGATGATTTCCCAAAAATATTCCGTATAAACCAAAAAAACATGGCCTTTCATAGGCCATGTTCGAGACTTATTTATTCATTTTGGAGATGCGCCAGGCAGTTATAGAGCTGCAATTCCCAGCCGGCTTCGCCGCGCAGCAAGATCGTAAGTGACGTGTTCTTCAGGAATGATTCAGGTTCCATTCTCAGCTCGCGTAAAATTTGAACGATGAAGCCGCCGTGCGAGACTAATAGCAGCTTGCCGTTAGGATAGGCCAGCAGCAGTTCTTGCTCGAGTTCGATCCATCTGGACCACAGCTCCTGATCGGTTTCCTGTCCAATGTCCAGCTTCTTCCAATCGACACCCCAGCGCGCTTCACGCTCTTCGGCTGTCGTCCCCTCCGCTTGTCCATAGCTGCGCTCTCTCAACCTGCGATCTTCGCGAAGCAGCGGAATGCCGGATTCAGCGGCAATAATTTGCGAAGTTTCTCTCGCCCGCTTCAAATCGCTGCAGATGATGCCGTCCCACTTTTCCCCGGCAAGGCGTCGGCCAAGCTTTCTGGCCTCTTCGCGGCCTACTTCTGTCAAATCCGTGTCCAATTGTCCCTGCAATTTGCCGAGCTGATTCCATTCCGTGCTTCCGTGCCGCACAAACCCAAGCATTGTCATTCTGTCTAACACTCCATTCGCATTCGATATAAATGAAAAATGCCCCGTGCTGGAGCATTAATGTTTCGTACGTGATAACCAGTTCATAATGATAATTGTCGCTGTCAGCCCCAAAAGTGAAATGACCAGCAAATAATGCGGATAAGAATGAATCGGCCCTACATGAAACCGGAGAGGCTCCATAAAGCTGGGATTCAGGCTGGCAACTGCGTCGCCGAGCTTATGCCCATTCATCGACTCGGTGTCTGGTGATTTGAGCGCTTGCGGCGCTTGTAAATCGAAGATCGAGTTATCAGCCGACGCCATCGTTGTCTGCGGCGAGCCTTCGTACACGATCGCAAACAAGAAGCTGAAAATAAACAGAGCCAAACAGAAAGCAATCACAGCCGTTAAATTACGTCTTAATCTATAGGAAATGTTATAGAGTCGCTCGGACACGGGAATGCGCCAAGATTCGTCTTCATATATGCGATCCATGACTTTACCGGAAATCACAGGCTCATAGCTCGCCAGCTCCTGCTCGTCCGCGGCAGTGCGAATAAGCACCATGCTTTCTTCCCACATTTGAAATTCTTCCGCGCATGCCGGACACTTCAGCAAGTGCGCATCAACAGCTTTCCGACGCAGGTCATCATTCGGCAAGTCCCAATACACCCCAAATAACTCCTGAATCTCATTACATGTCATCGTAGTCATCCCTTCGATTCTTCGAATATCGGTTCACTGATATAAGGGTCCAAATGCAATTTCACAGAAGCCCTTGCCCGGAACAACAACGATTTGACCGAGCTTACCGTTTGGCCGAGGATATTCGCAATTTCCTGATAATCCATTTGATCGTATTCCCGTAAAATTAATGCGGAACGCTGCTTCTCCGGCAGGCTGTTGATCGCCTCGCGCACCATCGAGACCTTCTCATTGCGCAGCATCGTCTGCTCCGGCATGGCATCCAGAGACGCGTGTGGCGTAAGACCGCTTTGCTCCAGCGAAACCTGAACGCTTTTGTTCTTGCGCAATTCGCTGAGCACGGTGTTGCGCGCAATCGTATACAGCCACGTAGAGAAAGAAGCTTCGATCTCACGGAACGAATGCAAGCTGCGATACGCTTTATAGAAAGTTTCATTGCAGAGATCTTCTGCGATTCCTTCCATCGCCGTACTTTTTAACATGTGAAAAATGAAGGCAAGGATTTTCCGCTCGTAACGACGCATAAGTTCGTTATAGAGCTGAACATTTCCATCCTTGATTTCGCGGATCAATTGGGAATCGGTCATTACGTGGCGACCCTCCTAGCGGTTCCGGGGTACCACTCCAACTGCTCATATTGGTTAGACTGAGGTTGGAGTGAAAAGTTGCGATCTATTTGTAAAAAAAGTATGAATGCATTTTTAAGCAGAGATGTGGCCTAATAGTATTTCGAGCTTGAAGGCAAAAATCCTGCTACTTTCGACAAATTGCCCAATAAAGTTCACATTCGGTACATCAGATCATATATATGCAGCTAAACACAAAAAAAAACCGCCGAATCGGCGGTTGCACTTATGGTGCGATTATCGGATAGGAGTGGAGAGAAACCATACTGTACTTTTATTATATGTATACGGTTTCATTTTGTCAACACTTTTTTGAAAACGTTTACGAAGCATGGAAATGGCGACCGGCTTGAGGACCGTTTGCTTCATTTCTCGCTGCTCGTTTAATTAAATTGCAAATGGAATAAGGACGTATATAAGGGCTCCCCGCGTTAATTCGCGGAATTTGCATTGGGTCTCCTGCAAAATCCGTGATGCCGTTTGTTGTTGTAAAGCCGAATTTAATCCCTGCTTGCTGCAACAGCGCGATCGTCTGTGCATCGTAGCTGCCATACGGATAAGCGTAACCATTCACTTCCCTGGCTGCGTTCAGCTCGTTCAGCTTTGCAATCATCGTCTGTGTATCCTGTGAAATTCTGGATTTGAATTGATCGTCCGTCTCCTGAACGCCTTGCTGGGCCAGCTTGTTCGTTAAGAACGGCTTGCCATCCTGCATTTGATGAAGGGAATCCGAATGACCTTGAAATTCAATCTTGGGGAAATCTGCACGAATACGCTTGATTTCTTCTTTGGACAGGGCGTGCAGTTTCGGAGCGGTTGGATCGTCAAGATCTTTGGTGATCACAAAATTCACGGCAGGAATCCTCATGCGTTTGAGGACCGGATACGCGTAGGTCGCGAAACTTTCGTAGCCGTCATCGAACGTAATCAGCACGGCATTGTCCGGCACATCGGCGCCTTGGGTTTTAAAGCGTTTGAACTGATCGAACGAAATGAACATAAAACCGTCGCGTTGGAGCGCTTCCAGTTGACGTTCAAATAGTTTCGGCGTAATGGTCACCGACCCTTGTACGTCCGGATCAAGATGATGGTACACCAGTACTGCCACTTGCTTGGAATAATAAACATCCTTTTCACTGGCGACAATCGGGGTAAAATTCATAATGACAATGACAAAGGTAAGCATGCCGATCCACATAATCCTTGCTTTCACATCGTTCGCCCCATGACTTATAAAAGTTATAAAAACTGATAGCGATTTATTATAGCATGGGACTTAAGACCTGAGAATACGTCTTTTAATAAGAAAATGTAATAAACCGACATGCCGCCGGATAAGGAGATCTCCCCCGCGCATGTCGGTTTATGTCGGAATGTCATTTATACGTGAACCGCATACTGCTCTCCAAGAAGTTCGGAGGCGCGATCCGCTTCCTCCTGATTGCGGAAGGACAAGCGAAGTATGCCCGGAACATCTTCACGGCTTTCGATAATTTGAAGATTACTGAGATTAATCCGGGCATTCCCCAGCAGAGTTGCAATGGACCCGATAATGCCCGGGTGGTCCGGTACATCGACATAAATATCGTATAAGGACGTGAGCATGCCTTTGCGGCGTTCAGGCAGCTTGCCGCGAAATTCGCCGGAGAGGCGGAATTGTTCGGCAATCCCCTCCCCGTCGCTTTGCTCAATCAATTGGATAAAACGCGCAATCTCGCCGTTCCAGTCCTTGAGCAGCTTCAGCAGCACCTCGCGATTGTTCACGAGAATGTCGCGCCAGATGCTTGGTTCGCTGGCCGCGATTCGCGTAATATCCCGGAACCCGCCTGCCGCGAGATTTTGGTACAGCGGGTTCGTTTCATTATACACGCGGACTTGATTCACTAAGGCGACAGCAATAATATGCGGCAGGTGGCTGATCGCGCCGACGATTTCATCGTGCTCGCGGGCATCGACTCGAACGACCTGCGCTTTGGTCTCACTAAGGAAAGCTGTCAAACGGTCTACTTCCCGCTCCGGCGTGCCTTCTGCCGGCGTCAGCACGTAGAAGGCATTCTCAAATAAATGGGACGATGCAGCCTCTACGCCGTGCCGTTCCGAACCCGCCATCGGATGACCGCCGATGAAGTAGACGCCTTCTTTTACCAAAGCTGCGGCGCTTTCCGTCACGGACGCCTTCGTACTCCCAACATCCGTAATGATGCAGCCTGGCTTCAGCGGCAGCTCTACAAGCTGCTTCACATAATCCTCCAGATTGCCTACCGGGACGCACAGGAATAAATAATCTGCGTCCTGTACAGCTTCCGCCATCGACGTCGTGGCAATGTCCACGACGCCGCGCTTAAGCAGCTTCTCCACGGACTTCGGATTTGGCGAATGACCAACGACCGTATACCCGGGCTTTCCTTTATAACATAAGGCAAGTGATCCACCGATCAGCCCTACACCGAAAATCGCTATCTTCGTCATGAAATCAACCTTTGTAAATGGAATTAGGCCTCTACAGGCACCTCAGCCAGCACTTCTTTCAGTGCGGCGATGAATTTTTCATTCTGCTCGCGAGAACCGATGGTCACGCGCAGCGATGTCGGGAAGCCGAGCATATGGCCTCCGCGCACGATCAACCCGCGGCGCAGCAAGCCGTTAAACACCTCAGCGGCTGGACGCTGGACATCAACCATGATAAAGTTGCCATGCGCCGGGAATGCAGAAAGACCAAGCTCTTGGAACTGTTCGTTCAAGTACTTAAGACCGGCTGTGTTCGCTTCGCGGCAGTTCGCAATGAACTCCTTGTCTTGAATCGATACCAGCGCGGCAGCCTGTGCAAATCGCGTTGTATTAAACGGCTCGCGCACTTGATTGATCGAGCGGATGACATCCGGATGCCCGATGCCGTAGCCGATACGAAGCGATGCCAAACCGTAGATTTTGGAGAACGTCCGCAGCGAAATCACATTTTTGTACTGCCCGATCAGCTCGATGCTGTTCGGGAATTCTCCCGTCGTGTTGTACTCGCAGTAAGCTTCATCGAGGACAACGATCACGCTGGCAGGTACTTTCGCCAGGAACGCTTTGATTTCCGCATCTGTGTTCATCGTGCCTGTCGGGTTGTTCGGGTTGCAAATCCACACGATTTTCGTCTTTTCCGTAATTGCGGCAGCCATAGCATCCAGATCGTGTGTACCGTCTTTGAGCGGCACTTCAATCGAAATCGCGCCTTCGATTTCACAGTTGTGCTTGTATTGCGGGAACGTGTGCGAAGCCATGACGGACTCGTCGCCAGGCACAAGGAACGCGCGCGCCAGCATCAAAATGACTTCGTCCGAGCCTGCGCCGAAAATAAGCTGGTTCGTTTCCACGCCAAGCTCCTTCGCCACACCTTCCGTTAATTGCACAGCGCCGCCATCGGGATACAGAGAGATGTTGGCGATTTCCGCTTCGATCGCAGCTTTGACGCGCGGTGACGAACCAAACGGATTTTCGTTGGAAGCGAGCTTAATCACTTCCTTGAGGCCAAGCTCGCGCTTGACTTCTTCAATCGGCTTGCCAGGTTGATAGACGGGTAAATGGATAATCGACTGTTTCGGTTGCATGAAGTCACCTCATTGAATGTAGATCGAAATATTGTCCTAACCTTTTAATTGTCCTACGAATTGACGAATTTGTCCCAAGCCTTCCGGATGCGCAGCGTCCGCAGTGAGGTGCGGAAGCGCGCCTTCAATCGTTCTTACAATCGCGCTGCCCACAACGACGCCGTCGCACAGCGACTCAAAGCGCTTTACCTGCTCGCGATTCGAGATCCCGAAGCCGACGACAATCGGCACGGTCGCCGCTTCGCGCACGGTGGACAGGAAATCTTCGATGCCGCCGAAAAACTCCGCGCGCTCGCCGGTTACGCCCAGCGAGGACACGCAGTACACAAACCCGCGCGCCCCTGCCGCGATGCGCTTCACGCGCTCGTTGGACGTTGGCGCTACGAGCGGAATCAAGTGTACGCCGTACGTTTCGGCAACCGCACGTGCCTCGCTGTCCTCTTCCAGCGGAAGATCGGGAATGATAATGCCGCTGATTTCATTTTCCTGCATCGTCTTAAAGATGCGCTCCAGGCCGATTTGCAGCACCGGATTGTAATAGGTGAAGAGGATGAAAGGCAGCTTGGAGCCGCGGCTGCGCGCCTCACGAGCGACGCCGATGACGTCGAAGATCGAGATTTTGCGCTGCAGCGCACGCTCCGAGGAACGTTGAATAACAGGTCCATCCGCAAGTGGATCGGAATACGGCACGCCAAGCTCCATCAGGTCGGCACCCGCTTTTTCCATCTCCAGAATCAGTTCCAAAGACGCTTCAATCGAAGGGTCACCAATGGTCAAAAAAGGAATCAGCGCAGTTTCCCCGCGCTCTTTCAGTTCTGCAAAGCGGCTGTCGATACGGTTCATCGCTTATTCCTCCTCCTTGCCCAAGTAGCCAATAATCGATTCTACGTCTTTATCGCCGCGTCCGGACAAGGAAACCACGATAATCTGGTCCTTCGACATCGTCGGAGCCAGCTTCAACGTATGCGCAATCGCATGCGCACTCTCCAACGCAGGAATAATGCCTTCCGTGCGGCTCAGTAATTGCAGCGCATCCAGCGCTTCCTTATCCGTGATCGGGAAGTACGTCGCACGCTCGATGTCCTTGAGGTACGCATGCTCAGGCCCGATGCCCGGGTAATCCAGCCCTGCGGAAATTGAATGCGCCGGCAATACTTGGCCATACTCATCCTGCAGCAAGTAGCTTAGGGAGCCTTGGAAAACGCCCTGCGTTCCCTTCGTCATTGTAGCGGCATGTTCCTCAGTTTCGACACCGCGTCCAGCCGCTTCAACGCCGATCAGCTTCACGCCTTCATCCTGCACGAACGGATAAAAAATACCCATCGCGTTGCTGCCGCCGCCTACGCAAGCAACAACCGCGTCCGGAAGACGGCCTTCCGCTTCCAGGATTTGCTCGCGGGACTCATCGCCGATAACTCGTTGAAAATCGCGCACCATCATCGGGTATGGATGCGGTCCTGTAACCGAACCCAGGATGTAATACGTATCCTGCACATGGCTGACCCAATAGCGCAGCGTCTCATTGCACGCGTCTTTGAGCGTACGCGTGCCGGACGTAACCGGAATTACTTCCGAGCCAAGCAGCTTCATACGGAACACGTTCAGCTGTTGACGCTTCGTATCCTCTTCGCCCATGAACACTTTGCATTCCAGTCCCATGAGGGCCGCAACCGTCGCCGAAGCAACGCCATGCTGCCCTGCGCCCGTCTCGGCAATCACTTTCTTCTTGCCCATCCGCTTCGCGAGAACCGCTTGTCCGATGGTGTTGTTGATTTTATGAGCACCGGTATGGTTCAAATCTTCCCGCTTCAAATAAATCTTAGCGCCGCCCAAAAGCTCCGTCAAACGCTCCGCGTAATACAGCGGGGTCGGTCTGCCGGAATATTGCCGCTGCAAATAGCGGACTTCCGCAATAAAATCAGGGTCATCTTTATATTTGGCATAAGCTTCTTCGAGCTCAATCAGCGCGTTCATCAGTGTCTCAGGGACATAACGGCCGCCGAACTTACCGAATCTGCCATGCTGGTCAGGTACTTGCGTCACTTCCGAGTCACCCTTTCCACGAATGCTGTAATTTTAGCAGTATCTTTAACCCCGTCCGTCTCGACGGCGCTTGACACATCGACGCCGTCCGGAGCGTACGTTTCAATTAATTGATCAACATTATCAAGTTGAAGCCCGCCCGCTATCCATAGCGCCACGCCTACCTTACGCGTCCAATCCTTGTACACGGGAATGCAATCCCAGGCAAACGTCTTGCCCGAACCTCCGCCATAAACAGGGTCGAACGTATCTAGCAGTACAGCGTCAATCGTGCCGATATACGGATCTAACTGGGCCGCAACGGCTTCCGGAGTCGGAAGGCTCGCATCCGTCTTCGAAATTGAAACCGTTTTGCACACTTTTACGCCAAACGTAGCCCGAACCCACTGGCAGAACGCCGGCGTCTCCTGACTGTGAAGCTGCACAACGTCCAGCGGTGCAACCGACAAAATGCCCTGCAACTCTTCTTCGCTCGGATTCACAAAAACACCGACAGCCAGCGGCCTCTCTTGCCCGCTCACGCCCTGTTCACGCAGCACCGCAATCAGCTCTGCCGCCTTCTCCGGCGTCACCCGACGCTTGCTGGGTGCAAAAACAAAACCGATATGAGCTATCGGCAAATGTACGATTGATTTTAACACTTCAACGCTTTGAAGTCCACAAATTTTTACCGTTGGCGCTGTCGTCACAGTCATGTTTGTCGCCTCTTTCCCGTTACTTCGCCGCGCTCGCACGCGGCCCCATCAATGTCTCAATCGCGTCGCCGACAACCGGCTGGCGCATAAAATGCTCGCCGATCAGTACGGCTTTCGCGCCTGCTTTCTGAACGAAGGCCAGATCCTCGACGGAAGAAATGCCGCTTTCGCTGACAACCGTCACACCCGCCGGAATTAACTGAATCAGCTCTTCCGTTGTTGCGAGGTCGGTCACGAACGTTTTGAGGTTCCGGTTGTTGATTCCGATGAACGTCGTGTTCAGTTCCAGTGCACGCTCCAATTCTTCACGGTCATGCACCTCAACGAGCGCATCCATGCCGAGGTCCTGGGCCAGCTTCAAAAAGTCTTTCATTTGCGCCGTCGTCAGAATCGCCGCAATGAGTAGAATCGCATCAGCCCCGAGCAATCTGGCCTCGTAAATCTGCTTCGGATCGATTGTAAAATCTTTCCGCAGCAGCGGTACTCTCACCGCTTGGCGAACTGCCTGTAAGTAAGCGTTGCTGCCTTGAAAATAATCCACATCCGTCAGCACGGAGATGCAGTCGGTTCCAGCCTCCGCATACGATTTGGCAAGCTCAACAGGTTCAAAATCCGGCCGAATCAATCCTTTGGACGGCGACGCTTTCTTCACTTCCGCGATCAGGCCCATGGCCCGGTTCCGGCCGGAAGACAAGGCCCGTTCAAAGCCTAGGCAAGGCGGAAGCTGAGCGATTTGCTTCTCCGCTTCCGCAATGGAAAAGTTCTGCATCGCCTCGACCTCCAGGCGTTTGGTGGCAACAATTTTATCAAGAAACATGGCTCAGTTCTCCTGTATATTGAATAAGTTCGTTCAATTTGGCTTCCGCTTTGCCGGAGTCGATCACATTCGAAGCGAGTTTGACGCCCTGCTGCATCGTGCCGACAAGCCCCGTCACATAGAAGCAAGCCGCAGCATTAGCCAGCACGATATCGCGATGAGGCCCTTTCTCCCCAGCGAAAATGTGACGAATGATTTCCGCGTTCAGCTGCGCATCGCCGCCAGCGACATCCTTGATGCTGTGCGCGCGTAAACCCAGGTCGTCCGGTGTAATTGAATACGTGGCGATCGTATCGTTCTTGAGTTCGGTCACTTTGGTCGGCGCCGAAATGCTGAATTCATCCAGCCCGTCTTCACTCGCAACGACCAGCGCGCGTTTGAGGCCCAGCGCTTGCAGCGACTGCGCGATCAGTTCCGTTTTCTCCCGATCAAACACACCTAGCACTTGACGGTCGGCGCCTGCCGGGTTCGTCAGCGGCCCGATCAAGTTGAATACCGTACGGAAGCCGAGCTCGCGTCTAGGCGCTGCCACGTGCTTCATCGATTGATGGAACGATTGGGCGAACATGAAGCAAATGCCCGCGCGTTCCAGACATTTGGCCGCTTGCTCGCCGGTCAGCGTAATATTAACGCCCAGCGCTTCCAACACGTCGGCGCTGCCGCTTTTGCTCGACATCGCCCGATTGCCGTGCTTCGCTACGCGAATGCCGCCAGCCGCTGCGATAATGGCCGCCGTTGTCGAGATGTTGAACGTCTCCGCTCCATCTCCGCCGGTGCCGCAGGTATCCAGCAAATCGCTTTGTAGCACATTCATTTGCGCCGCTTTGCTCCGCATCGTCTCGGCGAATCCGGTAATTTCATCCAGCGTTTCGCCTTTGAATCGAAGCGCCGTCAGCAAGCTGCCGATCTGCGCCGGCGTCGCTGCGCCTTCCATAATTTCGGACATGACGCCGCGTGCCTCCTCGCGTGTCAGGTGGCTGCCATTAATCACTTTTCCCAAAGCTTGCTGCATCGTAATCAATCCGCTCATCGTAGTCAATCTCCTTTCTTCCTATGAGTTTACAAAGTAATCTTTGTTGATGTCGCTGACAGGTCTTGGCTCCGGACTGAACATCGCTTCCGCCATCCGAATGGATTTCAGCATCCCCGTCGCCTTATTCACCGTTTCCTGATATTCGTTCTCCGGCACGGAATCCCATACCACGCCTGCGCCCGCTTGCACGTACGCTTTGCCGTTTTTGAAAATAATCGTCCGAATCGTAATGCACGTATCGAGGTTCCCCGAGAAGCCCAGGTACCCGATCGCTCCGGCGTAAGCGCCGCGTGCTTCCGGCTCCAGCTCCGCAATAATTTCCATTGCGCGCAGCTTGGGCGCGCCGGACACTGTTCCCGCTGGCAAGCAGGACAGGAACGCATCGAAGAAGTCTTTATCCTTCGCAATCTTGCCGGACACGTTGGACACGATGTGCATGACGTGCGAGTAGCGCTCAATGTCCATGAACGTGTCGCATTTGACCGTGCCGAATTCGGAAACGCGGCCGATGTCGTTGCGGCCCAGATCGACGAGCATCAGATGCTCCGCTCTTTCTTTCTCGTCGGCGAGCAGCTCTTGCTCCAGCGCAAGATCCTGCTCCGGCGTCTTCCCTCTCGGTCTCGTTCCGGCAATCGGCCGTGTCTCGACTTTGTCTTCTTCGACGCGTACGAGCAGCTCGGGTGACGTGCCGACGACGACTTCGTCGTCCATTTTGAGCACGTACATGTACGGGGACGGATTCATCGTGCGCAACACGCGATACACTTGCAGCGGCGAAACGGTTGTCTCGATTTCAAATCGTTGGGACAAAACGACCTGGAAAATGTCGCCTGCGCGAATATATTCCTTCGCTTTGTTCACATTGGCGATGTACTTTTCCTTCGTCATGTTGGAGCGAATTTCGCCAAGCTCAGGCTCCTTCACAATCGGATTGTGCGTCATCGTATCCGCGCTCATCGGGCGCTTGATTTTCTCGATTGTCGCGTCAATCTTCTCGCAAGTGGCTTGATACGCTTCGGCAATATCGGCATCTGTTGCAAACTTCGGAACGTGCACGTTCGCGATGACCATCATCTGCTGTTTGAAATGGTCGAACACGATGACTTGATCGCAGAACATGAATTGAATATCGTTCATTTGCAGATCATCCACCTGATGGGCAGGCAGCTTCTCGTAGTATTGCAGCAAGTCGTATCCGAAGAATCCGACGGCACCGCCCGTAAAGCGAGGCATCCCCGGCAATTGAGGGCTGGAGTAGGACCGCAGGTAGGCTTTCAGGACGTCAATCGGCTTCTCGTCGGTGACTTTGTCGCCCTCATGGGATTCTACCGTCGTTTTTCCATGCTTCGACTTAATCATCAAGAACGGATCGGTGCCGATGAAGGAATAACGAGCCCATTTCACGCCGCCCTCCACACTCTCTAGCAGGAATGCGTGAGGCTCTTGGTATACATGTTGGAACACTCGGATCGGCGTCTCGGTATCGGCCAACAAATGACGCACCACCGGGATTAAATTATAAGTACGGGACAAACGAATCACTTCTTGCAGTTCAGGTGTATACATGGAAACATCCCCTCTCAGTTTGCGAGCTGCCTCATGCGGTGCTCCAAACTCTAATTGAATACAAAAAAACCTCTACCCAGGGTAGAGGTTGACTTTAGTTTCAGTAGACGATGAGGAAGATGCTGAAAAAAAGCGAATCAAACGATATATGCAAACAGACGAACGCCAACTTGGACGCTAGACTGGCATAAAGCGGATATGTGCTTTTCCTCTTCTCAACTCAGCTCTGCTCTACTTCACTAAACTCTGCTCTACTTACCTGCACTCATCTAAATTCACTATACTACCGAGCGGCTTCATTTGTCAATTTCACAATATCCGGACGAAGGGCTTTTGCTTCTTTTAAATAAATATGATTGATTTCAGCTTGCGTTTTGGTCGTATTCACTTGCACCATCAAGCGGATGCATTTCGGCAGCGCGCCGGTGATCGGCACTTCAAGGGAACACATTAGCGGCACCAGCTCCCACCCGACTAAGGAACGGATGGCAACGGCCGGAAAGATCGCGGTAATGTCCGCTGTCACCGTAATAAAGACGGAAGCAATGTCTTCCGGACGGAAATCATTCGCTTCAACTATGGCTTGCAGCAGTTCCCCGGTTGCCTGTAAAATTTCGTCTGCCTCGTTATGCTCGACGGTCGTCGCGCCGCGAATTCCCCTTACAAACATGTGTCAGCTCTCCCCTTTTAGCATGTCGACAATTTGTCTGACCTGAACGGCGGTGACGTCCTTGCGGATCTCGACTTTGCCGATTTCCGTCGGAATGATGTACACCATCGTGCCTTCCTTAAACTTCTTGTCATGCATCATTGCGCTCATAATCTCATCGGAATCGAGATGTGGCGGAATCGTTACCGGCAACCCGAATTTTTCAAAAATACGTTTGGTTACAGTATGTATCTCCTCGCTGTACCCGAACTGCTGCGCCAACTTCGCTGCGCCGACCATGCCGATGGCGATCGCTTCGCCATGCAGCAGCTCGCCGTAGCCTGCGACCGCTTCCAACGCATGGCCAATCGTATGGCCGAGGTTCAAAATCGCGCGCAGGTCGTTCTCCCGTTCGTCCTGCGAGACAACCTTGGCTTTGACTTCGCAGCCGATATACAGCGCGTAGCTGAGCGCTTCCGGGTCTAAAGCCAAGAGCTTCGCTGCGTTTTCATCGCACCACTGCGTGAAAGCGGCATCCCAGATCAAGCCGTGCTTGATCACTTCCGACAGCCCTGCCTTCACTTCGCGCGGCGGCAGTGAGAGCAGGAGGTCGATGTCGAACAGGACCAGCTCCGGTTGGTGAAACGCCCCAATGATGTTCTTCGCCATCGGGTGATTGACCGCGACCTTGCCACCGACGGAACTGTCGTGAGCAAGGATGGTCGTCGGGATCTGCACGAAGCGGATCCCGCGCATAAAGCTCGCCGCCGCGAAGCCGGCGAGATCGCCGACCACGCCCCCGCCAAGCGCAACGATCGCCGAAGAGCGATCGAGGCCGGCCTGTAGGGCGGCGGTGACGATTCCCTCGAGCTGCGCGAGGGATTTGGACGTTTCGCCTGCGGGCACGACGCAGGCAGTGGCGGCGTAGCCGCCTTCACGGAGCAGCGACAGCACGCGCTCCAGGTGCAGAGCCGCCACCGACTCATCGGTGACGATCAGGAGCAGCGATTTGCGGCTGAGCTTCGCGCGGTCGAACAGTGCCGTAATCTGGGCCACGATCCCTTGGCCGATATAAATAGGATAAGAGCGCTCGCCTAGCTCTACGGTCAGTTCTCTCATACTAGTAGCTCTCCACTTGCGCTAGGAAGTTGTTCAGGTTCGCGCGGATTTCTTCAATGGAATCGCCGCCGAACTTGTCCAGGAATGCATTCGCCACTTCCCAGGCGATGACGTTTTCCATAATAACGCTCGCCGCAGGCACCGCACACGTATCAGAGCGTTCCACTTGCGCCGTGAACACTTCTTTCGTATCGATGTCAACGCTTTGCAGCGGCTTGTACAGCGTAGAGATCGGCTTCATGACGCCGCGCACGATAATTTGCTCGCCAGTCGTCATGCCGCCTTCAAAGCCGCCTGCGCGGTTTGTTCTACGGCCGAAGCCTTTGTCTTCCGAGTACAGAATTTCGTCGTGCACGTTGGAGCCTCTGCGCTCCGCCGCTTCGAAACCGATCCCGAATTCCACGCCTTTGAACGCTTGAATCGAAAGCACCGCTTGCGCAATTTTCCCGTCCAGCTTACGATCCCATTGCACGTGGCTGCCGAGGCCCACAGGTACGCCTTCAATGATCACTTCCACGATACCGCCCAGGGTATCGCCGTCATCTTTTGCTGCATCGATAGCCGCGATCATTTGCGCTTCCGCTTCCTTGTCCACGACCCGAACCGGAGACGCTTCCGTTACAGCAATCAGTTCGTCGAGCGGCAGTTCTTGACGCTTCGCTTCCACATCGCCGATGCGGATGACTTGTCCAGCAACTTTAATTCCGAACTCAGCGAGCAGTTGGCGGGCAACTGCGCCTGTCGCTACACGCATCGTCGTCTCGCGCGCGCTGGATCTCTCCAGAATGTTGCGCAAATCTTTCTGATTATATTTGAGACCGCCATTCAGATCGGCATGTCCAGGGCGCGGACGGTTCACGCGGCGTTTGCCTTCGTTGTCCTCTTCCACGGACTCAATGCCCATAACAGTTGTCCAGTGTTTCCAGTCGTTATTGACAACTACCAGCGCGATCGGAGCACCCGTTGTTTTGCCGTGACGCACGCCGCCGACAATTTGCGCGGTATCTTTTTCAATCTGCATGCGACGGCCGCGGCCATACCCTAGCTGACGTCTATGTAATTGATGATTCAATTCTTCAAAGTTAATGGTGACATTGCTTGGAAATCCTTCAATGATCGCAGTAAGCTGCGGTCCATGGGTTTCCCCTGCTGTTAAATATCTCACTATGGATGACCTCCTAAAATAGTACGAAGACTTCTTCGTATCCAAGAACGTTCTGCCCTGCGGCAGCAATGGCACGAACACTTTAGCGCTTTGACGCGCGATTATTTTTTCCATTATAGTATAGGTCCTCAGGTTTGGCAACAACACAAATGCAAAAACACGCCCCGGCATCAGGGAATTTCCCCTATGCCAAAGCGTGTCATCTTCTCGTTCGAAGCCAAGATTAGCCGTGCATCGGCTGCTTATGGATCAATCTTGGCAGTTCACTTAGCTGCGGATCGCTCATCAAACCCGCAATTTGGGACGTATCGACGCCGAGAATTTGCGCACATTCCTGAATCGACAGCATGCCTCTGCGATAAGCCGTAATCACCTTGCGTTTATCCATGTTAGCCCCCTAAGCTGTACCCTTGCAGCAACGATATGCAATGGTCTGCGTGCCGCAACGTTCTACATCTTAGTATTGGAAATTTTGGAAGTTCTTATACCCCTTTCTTGCGATAAAAGAACGTATCCGCCGCTTCGAGGTCGTACTGCGCAGGCGAGAAAATTTGCTCGGTCGAGCCAACAAACAGCAAGCCACCCGGTTTTAGCGCTTTAGCAAACTTTTGATATAGCACATGTTTGGCTTCTTCCGTAAAATAAATGATCACGTTCCGGCACACGATCAAGTCGTACCCGGTGTCAAAGGTGTCGACCAGCAAGTTCTGCTTCTTGAATTTGACGGCTCTCTTCAATTCATCCGACACATGGAACATGAGCTGCTCCTGGCGAAAATATTTCTTCACATACTTCTCAGGCACATCTCTGACCGAACGGTCCAGGTATAACCCTTTGCGTGCCTTCTCCAGCGCCCCATCGTCAATATCGGTCGCATGCAGCGTCGCTTCCTGCAGCGCGCCTTGCTCCGCCAGAATCATTGCCAGCGTATACGGCTCTTCGCCGGTCGAGCACGCTGCACTCCACACTTTGAGCCGTCGGTTCTTGCGCAGCATCTCCGGCACGAATTTCTGCTCAACAATTTCCCAGCGGTTCGGATTGCGCCAGAATTCGGAGACGTTGATCGTCATACGATCCAGAAACTCGTAGAACAGCTCCTTATCTTTCATCATTGCTTCAAAAAAGGCAACGAACGTCGTATATCCGCGTTTCATACGCAGCGTCGTTAACCGGCGTTTCATTTGCGCTTCTTTGTAGAGGGCAAGATCAATGGACGTGTGGTCCTTAATCTTTTTAATAAAACTTAGAAAATCCTGATCTTCCATGTTGTCCTCCACCTTGCACATAGTCTACTGCATACATTCTGTGGAGGCCTTGCAATTTCCTTCATAGAAAATGAAAAGAACCTTTCCAAATAGAAAGGTTCCCGGTTGCGCCCGACTAGATCCAAGGCTGTACATTTTTCTCATATTTCATGATTTCCTCTGGTCGGAAGAAATTATTAATTTCCCGCTCTGCGCTTTCCGGCGAGTCGGAGCCGTGAATCAGGTTCAATCTCGTATGTACCGCGAAATCTCCGCGAATTGTGCCTGGCGCCGCTTCCAGCGCATTCGTTTTGCCGATCATCGTTCTGGACAGCGTAATCACCTGATCGCCTTCCCAGACCATACCAAACACAGGGCCTGATGTAATAAAGTTGACGAGCAGTTCAAAAAAGTCTTTGCCATTATGCTCGGCATAATGAAACTCCGCCTGCTCCCGCGTAATCAGCATCAATTTACTTCCGACGAGCTGAAAGCCTTTCTGTTCGAAACGCTTGACAATTTCGCCAATTAAACCGCGCTGAACGCCATCCGGTTTGACCATCAAAAAGGTTTGTTCCATCCTTAGGTCTACCTCCTTCTCGTTAATAAGATCGATTACCGATAAAGTGAGCGACTTCGATGAGATCTTTTTTCGCTTGAATGTTCGGCAGCTTGTCCAATGCCGCAATCGCTTTATCGAGATATCGCTGCGATAACCGATCCGCTTCATCGATGCCGGCGCTGCCTCGGATGATATCCAGGAAACGGCTGACATCCGTTTGTCCATCCAGTTTATGTATTCGATCCAATTCTGTCAATATGTGTGGACGCAGATTCGGGTCCTTCATCGCCAGCAGGACTGGCAGCGTAATGTTGCCTTGCTTCACATCGCTGCCTGGCGGTTTGCCGATCTGCTTCTCCGTTCCGATCAGGTCCAGAATATCGTCTCTGATTTGGAAAGTCATACCAATATTATAGCCAAATGTGTACAATTTATTACTTATCCAGTCCGGGCTGTCCGCCGCCATCGCGCCAAGCTGGCACGAAATCGCGATAAGGAGCGCCGTTTTCCGCCGAATTCGAAGCAAATAGTCGCGAACCGTCTGATCCGTGTTGAAAAAAAAGCGGATCTGCTCCATCTCGCCGATGGACATTTCCACGATCGCCTTGGACATGATTTTATGAACCGCCGGCTTTGGAATATCCGTGATCACGCTGAGCGCTTTGGCGAAAATGTAATCGCCGGTAAACATCGCGATGCGGTTATCCCACTTCGAGCGTACAGTCAGCTGTCCGCGGCGCGTATTGGCATCGTCGATCACGTCATCATGCACAAGCGAGGCCATGTGAATGAGCTCCAGCGGCACAGCGACAAGCTTCATCGTCTGCAGCTTGTACGCGCCGAACTCACCGGCGAGCAACACGAACACCGGCCGAATCCGTTTACCGCCCGCCTTGAGCAAGTGCGTCGAGGTTTCCCGAAGAAGCGGATGATCGCTGTATACGCTCTCCTCCAGCTCTTTTTCAATGGCCGCGACGTCTTTTCTTTTTCTTGCGTATATCTCAATTAAATTTTTCATTCCGTCACCCGTGTTACGTTATTCTCTTCCCATAAACCGATATTGACCGGCTTCGGCAGAAAACCAAGCTCATACGCATACTGATAATATTTGGAGAGCCCGGCACGCTGTTCAGCCGCAAAATCGTAGCATAACGAATGAAAATAATGATGCCAATACTGAGGCGTCCCGCCAACCTTCTCCTGCGCTTCGCGGATCATGCTATCCGGGTTCGCGTGAGCCATTTCCTTGCTTTTTTTGAAGGCCGCGTAGATGTCCGCAATCAGTGCAGGATGCTTGCGGATTACTTCTTTGCGAATCGCCCACACCGCGAACGTCATCCATTGTCCGGTCCATTTCGCCCATTCTTGCCCAAGATCCGTAATCATATACCTTGGATCCCGCCAGCTTTCCTTAATCGCATCATCGCCGATCAGCAGCGCGCCATCCGCATTCTTCATCATTTCATCCAGATTCGGCTTCTGCGTCGAATACGTCGGTTTGCCGCCGTAGAACTTCTCTACAATGATTTTCAGCAAATTAATCGACGTCTCGGATGTGGAAGGCAGCACAATATGTCCGTTTACAATCTCGCGTAGCGGCTTCTCATGAAACAGGAGAATCGAGTTGACTTCGCCGAACGCGCTAACAGATAGATCCGGGTACAGCACATACTCTTCGAAATGTTCGCCAAACGAGAAGGACGAGATCGGCCCCATGTCAATGCTGCCTTCGGCCATCGCTTTATTCAAGGAACTGGGCACCTGTTCGATAATGTCCACTTCCGGAATGTTCATCAGCTGCGGAAAATAGTAATAGATCGGCCATACATTCGTGTAATTAATGCGGCCAATGCGAATTTTAGGGTCTAGGTTGCTCATTGTTCTCTCCCCATCTGCGGTACAAGGAATGCTCAATGTCCATGCTGTCCATGACTTTGCCTACCATAAAATCGATCATGTCCTCCAAGGACGCCGGACGATTGTAGAAAGCCGGCATCGCCGGAATCATGCGAACCCCCATTCTGGCGAGCGTCAGCATATTTTCCAAATGAATGGCGTGCAGCGGCGTTTCCCTTGGCACCATAATTAGTTTTCTGCCTTCTTTTAACATCACGTCGGCCGTACGTTCCAGCAAATTATCCGATGCGCCGCGCGCGATTCCCGAAAGTGTGCCCATCGAGCACGGGATCACAACCATCCCTTTCGTTCGAAACGAACCGCTCGCAACCGTCGCGCCGATATTCGCAATCGGATGATATTCGTACTTGCCTTTTCTTCCTCCAAAATGCTTCTCCAATTCGTCCTGCCGTTTGCTGGCCGACCAATCCAGCTCGTCCTGGAGCACTCGCCAGCCTGCATCCGTTACGATGAGATGAACGTCATAGGCCATGTCCAGCAGCACTTGAACGAGCCGCACGCCGTATTGCGCACCGCTCGCCCCCGTTAAACCAATTACCCAATTTCCGCTCATAGGTGTGGACTCACCAACACATCAAGCAGAGTAAAAGCAAACATCACTAGACTGAGAATACCGTTCATCGTAAAGAATGCAGTGTTCAGCTTGGACAAGTCCTGCGGCGAGACAAGACGGTGTTCTTTATACAGAATGACATAGGCGATCACGAGGCCAAGCAAATAGAACCAGCTCAGATGCGTCATGAAAAATAACGTCACCAAGCCAACCGCTGTCAGCGCGTGCAGGACACGCGCCGTGTTCAACGCCGCTTTGATGCCGAAACGGCTTGGCAGCGAGTACAGGCCTTCTTTGCGATCGAAATCAGCATCCTGGCAAGCGTAGATCAAGTCAAAGCCAGCACTCCAGCACACGACAGTCAAGTAGAAAATGACCGACGACCACGTGAACTCGCCTGTCACAGCAATCCAGCCGCCCAGCGGCGCAAGACCGAGTGTCAAGCCTAAAACGAAGTGGCATGTCCAAGTAAATCTTTTAGTATAGGAATAGAACACAAGGAAAAACACTGCAATCGGCAGCAGCTTCATCGAAAGCAAGCTGAGATGCGACGTCGCCCAGAATAACAACAAGAACGAGATAACGATATAAATGATAACTTGCGGCACGCTGATGAGTCCGGCTGGAATCGCCCGGCCCGCTGTCCGCGGATTTTTTTTATCGATCGCTTGGTCAATGACCCGATTGAGCGACATCGCAGCTGTTCGAGCCCCCACCATTGCGAGGGTAATCCAACCGATCTGCGCCCAGCTTGGCAGCTGGTCTTTCAGCACGACCGACCCCAGGATCGCGCCCATGAACGCAAAAGGCAGCGCAAACACGCTGTGCTCAAACTTGATCATTTCCAAAAATATTTTTAGTTTCGTAAACATAGCTGACTACACTCCTGATTCTGTTTTGCCTTTTGTGCCGATATGCAGCGCCGCGACCCCGCCTGTCAACGGATAAGCTTGTACTTGCTCAAGCCCGTTCTTGGCAAAAATCGCCGCAAGCTGCTTATGATCGGGGAAGCTGACCAGTGACTCCGGCAACCATTTATATTGCTCGTAGCTCTTCACGAGAATTTTCCCCAAGAACGGCAGCACCCTCTGAAAATAAAAATAATAAATCGACTTAAACGGCTGCCACGTCGGCTTGGACAATTCAAGGGAAACGACGAGCCCTCCCGGTTTCACAACACGCCTCATCTCGCGAATAACCTGCTCGAGATCCGGCACGTTCCGCAGCGCAAACCCGATTGTCGCGTAGTCGAACGTGTTATCCTCGTACGGCAGCTGCATCGCATTGCCTTGAACGAGCTCGATCTGCTTCTCCAAATGCAGCTCCTTGATTTTGCGCTCGCCGACATCCAGCATGTTCTGGCTGAAGTCCAGTCCGATCATCCGCCCCGTACCGCTGGCCTGCGCCAGGGAAATGGTCCAATCGCATGTGCCGCAGCACAGATCGATCGCCGTTTGCCCCGGCCTCACGTTCATCTTGCGCATCGTAAACTTGCGCCACGCTTTGTGTCTGCGAAAGCTAAGAATACTGTTCATTAAGTCGTACTTGGGCGCAATACTCTCAAAAACGCCGTGCACAAACTCTTCTTTCGATTTTTTCTTCGTACTCACATTCGATTTCATTGCAGTCATATCGGACTCTCCTCAAATTTCTTCCAGTACTTTCGGCTGTTTCCCTGTGATTCGCTGGAACGGCTCGCTTATGTGAAAGAGTTCACTAATAAGCTTATCCGATGAAAGCAGCTTCACTGCGGCATGGAATTGCTCCGTCTGTACGCGAAGCAGCTCAACAAGCTGGGAAGTAATTTGATGCTTGTTCAGCAGCGTCCGAACCTTCGCCGGATCGAGCTGATCCTGCTGCAATTGCTTGCGCTCATCCTTGGCTCCGTGCTGAAGAATATGCCAAAAGCCCCAGCTGCCCTTGAAATTGGCAATTGATTCCGATCGAAAAATTTCTTCGAGCAACTGCTCGCATCTCGCGTAGCTGCGCATAATTTGCGGCCATGCATGTCCGTGCGCTTCGTTCAAAATTTCCGAAAACGACAAAAACAGCTGAGATTTAATTTCCACCATATGGTGAAGGTAATCTTCTGCCGTCAGTTTAAGCTGCTTCATTTTCGTATACACGTTCATCTTGACACGGTTCACTTCACAGATGGCGCTGGAAAGCTGCTTAATCATCTCAATTTGACCTGCTCCCGCCAGCAGGTTGTAGAAACGCGAACTGAAATAATCCCCGGCCAGCACTTTGAGCTGCCGTGATCTCGCGGCTTTCTTCTCCTTGACGTCGTTGGTCACCGTGACCAAGTCATGTGTATCCAGACCCAATTGAACAAGCGATGCCGCTAAAGTAAAAAGCTCGCTGGACGCGCGAAATTTACTGTATTCGTTCAAGAAGGCGAACAGCAAACGCGTACGCATTTCTGGAAACTCCGGCAAATCCGTGTGAATTTGAATCATGTCGTATTCTGTGTACTGCTTGGCGATCTCTGGGATCCGATAAGAATTCATGCAAAAGCCTCCGTAGCCGTGTGCCAAATATCTTCGTCTATGCTCGATTACCTCAATTCAAATCATTATATCATAACACGGAAACGGAAGCACATAATTATAGCGGATATTTTTGCTGCCACTTGGATGTGTAGGTGATCCGAAACCGATTTTGCAGCTCCTGCTCGAGTTGAATGAGACTGAGGTCGCCGGCACGCTTCTCCATATCTTTTCCAAACTCACGTTGCGCAACCATGGCAAGCACAAGCTGAGAAGATGCCGCATCAGAGCCGCTGGAATAATCCATAACGCGCACGAAAACTTGATCGATGTTTTTCGTCTGATTCAGCATCGCTTGCGAGAGTGTATACAGATCGCGATAGACTGTGACTGTATCGGCGTTTTTCGGAAGGCTGAGGTCGAGAGAGAGCCGCGACATGCTGAGCTCGACTTTGCGTATGCGCATCTGCAGCGGAACCTGCACGAGCATATCCGCCAAATTATTATCCGTCAGCTGGCCGCCGCGGTGGCTCGACCACGTATATGGAGAGCTGCTCGCCGTATTCAGCTCCATCTTGGACAGCATGGAAAGCCCCAGCGCCATCGCCGTGGAAATTCCGATCGTCAGAACAATACGCATGGTCCACTTCATGTCCCTACCTCCTTGTCCTCGCTTGCAGGATACGCCCGCATAACAAGCCCTATACACCATTGTACAAAGAAAAAAAGCAGGCTATGCCTGCTTTGTCCGCTTATCCTGCGATTATTATTCTTCCGTATCCACAATGCCGTATTTCGTCATAATGACGGCCTTGCCTCTGACCTTGACCGCGGAGGTATGCTCAGTGAATTGCGCGATCATCACTTCGCCTTTATCCAGCTTCTCGGTATGATGAAACCGCGTATCCTGCCCGCGCGTCAAGCCGATGACATGCACGCCGTTGTCTTTGGCTTTGATCACGAAATATTCGTTGCCATTCGCATTCATTTGATTCGTTTTATTCGATTGATCCATCGTAATCCTCCGTTCTTCCCTCACACAGACGCTTATGCTAATGATGCCAAAAAAAGGCGTCTAAAGTCAACCTGATCTTGTGAAAAGCCGCCTTACCCCATCTTAGATTGAGGCTTTGGCCGATGCGGAAGGACGTTTGGCTGCGTAAAAGCGTTTGAATTTGGCCGGCAGCGCCCGGTTCGTAGCCACCCGAATCAGCAAATCGGACAGCTTCACAGTGCCGTAGGCGAACAGCATGCCTGCGAACACATCGATGAGCCAGTGGATTTGCAGATACAAGGTTGAAAAGATGATCGACGCACAGTAGGTCACCATCATCGTCTTGAAAATGCGATCCTTCTCCCGCAGCGCCAGCAGCAGCATCGCAAAGGAAATCGACGTATGCATGCTTGGGAAGCAGTTCATCACCGCAACCAGCAGCGAGTTCTCATCCGCAAACACGCGGTGCAGCAGATCCGGCTGCTTGTTCACGTACCAGACCTCGTGCAGCAGAATCAAGTTGTAGAACGGCAAAATGAGCGGAAATTGCAGCATGTGGCCTGACAGTGCATACGACAGCATTTTTTTGATGCTGCGCGTCCAGAAGCTGCGGACGATACAAATCCAGAGCGAGAGTACGAAACCGTAATTATAAATCCAAACCATCGCGCGATCCAGAAACGGATTGGCGATCCATCTTGCCCAGCCGCCGGTATTCAGCGGGATCGCGTTCATGTATGAATCCCAGTGCCATGGATGACGGTTATTCTCAAACATCCAGTTCGCAATTTTCCACCAGAAGCCGTTGCCTGTGCCATAGAAGTAATAAAAGACGCCAAGCAGTGGAATGCCAAACAGAAAAAAGCGCTTCCAATCCACATCAATTTGGTCCCTGCGAACGCCAAGCAAGCAGATCAGCAGCAGCAGCCAGCACTCGGAGCTCCAGTTGCCGACAGTCCCGATCCGCCAAATCAGGAAAATCGAAGCGATCGTGCCATACATCGTCCAGTCCAATGATTTTACATAGTCAAGCCGCTTTCCACTAATCAATGTTCTTCCCCCATATCTTTCTCTTTGATGCCCGCTTCTTGGACCAAAGAAAAAGACATCGCCCATACGATGTCTTCTTCTAATCGGAGTAACACGATTCGAACGTGCGACCTCACCCACCCCAAGGGTGCGCGCTACCAGGCTGCGCCATACCCCGCCAGATGTAATCTGTTGTAATTATAAAATCAGTTGATGAAATTGTAAAGAAATTTCCACCATCATAAAAAAACCGCAACCGCTCGAAAGCGATTACGGCTTTATGCTTATGTAACAAAAATATCGCGAAGTACCCGCAAATTATTGGATACCGTCTTTCAGCGCTTTGCCTGGTTTGAACGCAGGGATTTTGCTAGCCGGGATTTCGATTTCATCACCAGTCTGTGGGTTACGTCCTTTACGAGCGGAACGTTCACGAACTTCGAAGTTTCCGAATCCAACCAGTTGAACTTTGTCCCCGCTTTGCAGTGCTTCGGAAATTGCGTCAAAAACAGCATCAACTGCTTTCGTTGCATCTTTCTTGGAAAGCTCAGAGGTTTCAGCAACCTTATTAATCAATTCAGATTTATTCATGCCATTCACCTCCCCCTAAGATAAATCTCGCTTCCTGTTACTTCCTGTTTTCACCGTTTCTTCGGAAATTATACATGAACCTCAGAAAAAACGTTGATTTTGCTAGTAAAATAACTTCTTGAAAGCAGACGAATAAATTCATAGTAATATACTTAGTAGTCAATTTCAAGTATCAAATTCCATAATCTGTGTGCAAATCTGCTATTTTACGACAAAAAACACTCTTTCGAGTGTTTTTTAATCGATCTATGGTCAAAGAATAATGGCGATAAGTCCGCCGGAGCCTTCGTTGATGATGCGTCCGAGCGTTTCCTGCAGCTTGTATCTGGCATTGTCCGGCATTTGCGCCAGCTTCCCTTGAATGCCTTCGCGCACGATGGAGTGCAGGGATCTGCCGAAGATGTCCGACTCCCAGATTTTCAGCGGGTTGTCTTCAAAGTCCTGCATCAAGTAGCGCACCAGCTCTTCGCTTTGCTTCTCGGTGCCGATAATCGGCGAGAACTCCGACTCGACATCAACGCGAATCATATGAATGGAAGGTGCAGTCGCCCGCAGTCTCACGCCAAATCTGGAGCCTTGGCGAATGAGCTCCGGCTCATCCAAAGCCATTTCCGCCAGCGTTGGCGGCGCGATGCCGTAGCCGGTCGTTTTAACCATTTCAAGTGCCTCGGCGAACTGATCGTACTCCCGCTTCGCGTGCGTAAAGTCCTGCATCAACTGGAGGAGATGATCCTTGCCGCGAATCTCGACGCCGACAACCTCCATCAGAATGCGGTCGTACAGTTCATCCGGTGCGAAGAGGTCAATTTCGGCAACCCCTTGCCCCATGTTGAGCCCAGCAAGAGCCGCTTTATCGATAAACTCGTAGTCGGCGAACTGGCTTACCACGCGGTCCACGTCGCGCAGACGACGAATATCTTGAACCGTATCCCGCACGGAAGCTTCGAATTGCGAGCGCAGCCAGTGCTTTTCCTCCAGCACCATCACCCAGCTCGGCAGGTTTACATTCACTTCATGCACAGGGAACTCGTAGAGCACCTCACGAAGCACGGAAACCATTTCCTCTTCCCCTGCACTCGCGACGCTCATCGTCACCACAGGCACGTCATAACGGCTTTGCAGTTCGCTGCGCAGTTCCAACGCCGGCTCACTGTTCGGCTTTTGCGAGTTGATGATCACAATGAACGGTTTGCCGACTTCTTTCAGTTCATTAATGACGCGTTCTTCCGCAAGCACATAGGACGAGCGCGGAATATCCGAAATCGTGCCGTCTGTCGTAACGACAACGCCTAATGTTGAATGCTCTTGAATGACTTTGCGCGTTCCGATTTCCGCCGCTTCTTGAAACGGAATCGGCTCATCGAACCATGGCGTATTAATCATGCGAGGTCCGTTCTCGTCTTCATAGCCTTTGGCGCCATCGACTGCATAACCGACACAATCCACAAGGCGAACGTTCACGTTCAGCCCCTCAGCCACAGAGATTTGCACCGCCGTATTCGGAACGAATTTCGGCTCCGTGGTCATGATCGTGCGGCCAGCAGCGCTCTGCGGGAGTTCATCGGTAGCCCGGATCCTATCCGCTTCGCTTTGAATGTTAGGAAGCACTACAGATTCCACAAAACGTTTGATAAAGGTTGATTTGCCTGTGCGGACTGCGCCTACAACCCCCAGGTAAATATCCCCTCCTGTGCGTTCTGCAATGTCCTTAAAGATATCCACTTTCTCCAAGAGAATCCCTCCTACAGTTTGGTCGTCAACTGACGCTAGAGACGGTAACAATTGACTACTCGTACATTCATTTGGACTAGTAAGAAATATATGTACTTTCGATAGAAATATGATAGATGCGAACCAACTTTTTTTCGCTCATATTTTTATGAAGCACACCGGCAGGCAGACGTTCACCTGAACCAAAAACTCACCACATTGAAAGAATATATGATTGCCGCAGAACCGTTATTCTCCCCGCAACAAAAAAACCTTCCTGCTCCAGAGGGAACATAGAAGGTTTATCTATCATCATTTAAGGCTGCGCTACCGGCATTGGCTGGTTGTTCTTCCAGACGTACGCCGTGCTGCGAATCGGTACAAAATAGGATTGTTCAACCAGAATATGGCGCAGATCCTCGCCAGGCTTCAACGTATTCGCCAAGCCGCCGCTTTGCACCACCTGGTTAATATCCATGGCATAATCGATGGACACCTCGCCCGTCTGCTTATTGACGATGTACGAGATAAGGTTTTTCCGATCGTAGACGGACTTGATCTCTTTCGCCTTCAGACCGAGCTTCGTCACATCTACATAATTGAACGACTCATTGATCGCAACGCCCTCAGGTTGATTGCCGCCGTGTTTCACGATGTAATCGTTCATCTTCTGCTGCACGTCGTCGACGCTTTGATAGGCCGATAGATCCATCAGCTTCACCGTCGGCTTCGTCTCGGGGTCCACCAGCACATACATGAAAATACCGCCGCTCTCAAAGCTATTGGCCGGTACTGTGCTTAGTAGATTTGATTTTTGCAGCTTGCCGAAATCAATGACATATTTTTCATATAAAGGCGTATCCATCTCGCTGTTTTTGATCGGAAGCACGCCGGTTTTGTTATGATACGTGTCAATCGCCTGCTGAACCACCGTGATAAATTCACCGGGATTGATCTGATTCTCTTTGCGAAGCTCCTGCGGATACATACACCCACTTATCGTGAGCATGGCCAGCAAGAGCAGCGCGAGCACCGACCACCGTTTGTCTACTCTTCTTTTCAACATGTGTTCATCCTTACTTTTTCTTGTTAAAATAGATCGTCATCCATCGCTTGCCGCGCAAGTTGCGCACGTATGGCCGCTTTCAGCGGATCTTCCGGCACGATGGCCTGCACGGGGCCGATCACACGCGCCTGGCACGCCAGACGCGTTCCGTCGTCCGCCAGCGTGCCGAGCTTCAACCGCTCATTCACATTCATCGGCGCGAGGCCGCTCTGATCATGCACCTGCACCTTGCACATTAAGCAAGCTGCCTTACCGTCGCAGCGCGTCCGAATGTTCACCCGAGCTCTGCGCCCCGCGTCCAGCAGCGTCGTTCCAGCTCTCACGCTGATACGCTTGTCGTCGGGCAGGAAATGCACCTCTGTCCCCTTCATCCGTTCACCTTCTCCGCAGCATGCCGGTTGTTACAGCTTCGCCCCCAGCACTTGCTCCAAATGTTCCATAAAATCGTGGCTCCACGCATTCCTGTGCAATAGGGCGTTTAGCGCGGGCCGGTGTTTCTCCGGATCTGCCATCATCGCCTTCGCAATCGGCTCGTATCGGTCCGGACGCTCGCGCAGTACATTGAAGAGCAGCTCGTGAGCGAGCGGCATGAGGCCGATCTCTACGCCGCTTATCGATACTCGCTGAGCAAGGTGCTCCGCGAGATAGGCGACTTCCACCTGGTAATGGGATGCCATGGCCTTGACTTGGAATTCGCCGACCACTTCAACTGCCGTGCCTTCAATCGCATAATGGCTTAGCTTGGAGGCGTAGATCGGTGACTCGCTGAAGCAAGGCGTATCCATTGCAAACGGCTTTAAGCGCTCATGCACCGGCATGACGGCCGCCTCATCGATATAAATGTCCAGGTCTCTTGGACGTCTGCCGATTTCAACATGTTGCATCAGCAGCCCGCAGCTTCCCCCGATTAACCATGGCAGGCCGTGATCTCGCTGCAGCCTTGTACAAATGACCGAGATCGCAGGGAGAATAGGCTCCAGCAAATCCACAATGCCCACACCTTTCAAACTATCATTTTAAAAATAAGGTTTATGGGTCACGGAAATGTTCCCCTCTTGCTTCACAACGCATTGGCAGGCCAATCGGAAGCCCTGTTCAAGCTCTTCGGGCTCCAACCGATCTTCCTCCGCCTCCGTCGGCAGCGCCAGCAGTTCACGGCCTTCCGCCACATAGCAGCGGCAGCGCGCGCACGTTCCTCGCGTACAGGAGAAACCCCACTCCACATTTTCCTTCAGCGCATGGTCAAGCAGGGTCAGGCCCGTCTCAACGGCAACTTCCTTCTGACCTTTGCGCGTCTTCAATACCAACATTTCGCTTATCCCTCCAGCTAGAACATCGACAGCAGCATAAGGATTATAATCGGAACGAACAGAATAAAGGCGATAAAAGATAAAATCCCGCGCCATACGCCGGTTGTTCTCGTTCTTGCGTAGGTAATGAGCACACAGGCGACAACCATGAGTCCCATGGCCACTAACGAGGCCCACATTTTGTCCATACTTGACATCGTCTTAACTCCTTATGTAACCATTGTAAAAATAGATCACCTGTAAGTATAGCACACAACAAAGAAAAAAGCATAAGGGAAGCTAGCTTCCCTTATGCTTACTTGTTCTTACCTAGCATCATGTTCATCAATTGCTGCATGTTGTTCGTATCGAGCTTGCTGCTCTTCACAGCCTGCACAATATCGTTCACCGTTTCTTCGGATACTTTCACATTGACGAGGCCCGACACTTGCTTGATTAACTGCCGCAATTGCGTCTCGCTTTGCATCGTCGACGGCTTCACGCCGCTCGCCAATTTTTCAATATCTTTCGAGGTCACGGATTTCCCCGTTTTTTTCTTCACCACATTCAGAACGTCTTTCGACAAGTCCTTATTTGCCACTTCTTCCGCCTCCCTATAAATGACAACCACTTATAAGGTATAGTATGAATGCGGAGAAGATCTGGTGTAGGCTACTTCCATCCATTTGTGAGCGTGTCGCTCGGAAGTTCTTCCATTTCATGCGTGCGCACCCGGCCCATGAGATCCATGGCCGCCAGCCGCGGCGATTTATCCTCGAAAAGCACGTTATGTAATTCGCGGGTGATCGGCATCTCCACCTCAAAACGATTCGCCAGCTCATATGCCGCTTTCGTCGTTTTCACACCTTCGACGACCATGCCCATGTCACTAAGCACTTGGCTCAGCGGGATGCCCTGCGCGATCTGGTTGCCCGCCCGCCAGTTGCGGCTGTGTTTGCTGGTGCAGGTGGCGATGAGATCGCCGATCCCCGCCAGACCCGCAAACGTCAGCGGGTTCGCGCCCATCGCCGTGCCAAGGCGGGCGATTTCCGCGAGGCCGCGCGTCACGAGCGCCGCTTTGGCGTTGTCGCCAAAGCTCAGGCCGTCGGTAAGGCCGGCGCCGAGCCCGATAATATTTTTCAGCGCGCCGGCGACTTCGACGCCTGTGACATCCGCATTCGTGTACACGCGGAAATACCCGTTAATGAACAGGTCCTGAGCGGCTTCGGCCGCCTGCAAATCCTGGGCCGCCACGACGACCGTCGTCGGCCGCTTCAGCACCACTTCCTCCGCATGACTCGGTCCGGACAGCACGACAAAACGCGTCGGATCGCACTCCGGCAGCTCTTCCGCCATCACTTCGCTCATGCGTTTGAGCGAGCCTGCTTCGAACCCTTTCGTTGCGTGAATCAGCAGCGCGTCCGCCTTGAGAAACGGCCGAATCTGCGAAGCGACATCCCGCATGCCCGAGGAAGGCACGACCATGACAACCGCGTCGGCATCCTCCACGGCTTCCTGCAAGGAAGAGGTCGCCTTGATAAGCGGCGAAAGCACCACGTCTTTGACATAGCGATGATTCGTATGTTTATCGTTAATTTCCTGCACTTGCTCTTCGTTGCGTGCCCAGAGCAGCACATGCCGTCCGTTTTCCGCCAAGACGGAAGCAAGCGCCGTCCCCCAGCTTCCCGCTACAAGAACCGAAACTTTCTTTAACATAGGATTCCTCCTGACGCATTAAGCTCTTTTCTGACCCAGCTTGTTCTCTTTCCCCTGAATCAGCTTGACAATATTCGTACGATGACGAATGAAGGCGAACACGCAAAGCAGAATGCTAATCCACACAATCGGTACCGGCCGGTCCATTCCCCAAAGCAAGAAAGGTAAGAGAGCTGTAAGAATGAGGGAACCGAGCGAGACGAATCGGGTGACCGCAATAATCACAATCGCCGTGATGCCGGCAATCAGGGTCGGAAGGAACGCCAGGGTCGCCATCACGCCGATCGTCGTCGCAATCCCTTTGCCTCCCCGGAACCCGAAGTACACCGGCCAGTTATGGCCGATAATCGCTGCGAGACCGCAGAGGACGCGAATCCATATATGGTCCGGCCCCGATGCCGCCCATACGCCGAGCAGCACCGCAGCGACGCCCTTAAAGCCGTCCAAAAGGAGCACGAGTATCGCCGGCCCTTTGCCAAGCACACGGAGCGTATTCGTCGCGCCTGCGTTGCCGCTTCCGTGCTTGCGAATGTCGATGCCTTTGAACCATTTGCCAAATAAGTAACTAAAACTGACGGAACCCAGCAAATAACTTGCAACAATGGCAAGGATGGATAGCATTGCGCAACAGCTCCTATTCTTTATCCGATGATTTTCTGCGGCTCAAAATACGAATCGGCGTCCCTTCGAAGCCAAAGGCAGCGCGAATTTTGTTATCGAGATAACGCTCATATGAGAAATGCATGAGCTCCGGCTCGTTCACAAACAGAACGAACACCGGCGGCTTCACGGCAACTTGCGTCGCATAGTTGATTCGCAGGCGTTTGCCTTTATCCGTTGGCGGCGGTGTAAAGGCGACCGCATCGGAGATGACATCGTTCAACAGATGCGTCTGCACGCGAAGCGCATGATTCTCCGCCACTTGCATAATAACCGGCAGCAGCTTGTGCAAGCGCTGCGTCGTCTTGGCCGAGACGAAAACAATCGGAGCATAGCTGAGGAACAAGAAATGATCGCGAATCGTTTGTGTAAAATGCTGCATCGTTTTATCATCTTTTTCCACAATATCCCATTTATTAACAACGATAATAACCGCTTTCCCCGCTTCATGCGCATAACCGGCAATATGCTTGTCTTGCTCAATAATACCGTCTTTGCCGTCAATGACAACGAGGATAACGTCTGCACGTTCAATCGCCTTCATGGCCCGCATCACGCTATACTTCTCCGTGTTCTCGTAAACTTTGCCGCGTTTGCGCATACCGGCTGTGTCTATAATAACAAACTTCTGTCCGTCGCGTTCAAACGGTGAATCAATTGCATCCCGCGTCGTGCCCGCCACATCGCTGACGATGACGCGCTCTTCGCCTAGAATCGCATTAGTCATGGACGACTTCCCGACGTTCGGACGGCCGATCAACGCGAACTTGATCACCTCGTCGCCATACTCCTCGTCCTTTTTGTCCGGGAACAACTGGCATACCGCTTCCAACAAGTCGCCGATGCCGATGCCGTGCGAGCCCGAGATTGCGACCGGATCGCCGAAGCCCAGGGAATAGAACTCATAAATATCGTCCTGCCGCGCCAGATTGTCCACTTTGTTGACGGCGAGGACTACAGATTTCTTCGATCGGAACAGCAGTTGGGCAACCTCTTCATCCGATGGGGTAACGCCCGCTTTGGCGTCGACCATGAACACAATGACGTCGGCTTCTTCAATCGCAAGCTCCGCTTGAACGCGCACGGATTTCATAATCGCGTCTTCGCCGTCAATTTCAATACCACCGGTATCGATGACGGAGAAGGATGTATCTAACCATTCGCCAACGCCGTAAAGACGATCGCGAGTCACCCCTGGTTTATCTTCTACAATCGCAAGCCGATCCCCTACGATTCGATTGAAAATGGTGGATTTGCCGACATTCGGTCGGCCTACAATAGCAAGTACGGGTCTAGCCAATTTCCTTCACTCCTTCGACTTCCATGCTGCCATGGAAAATTACGCAACTTACATCATAACAAAAAAGGAACGACTTGGCTAGGACGTGTCTGAAAACCCGCTCAGGGGCATCTTTCACCNNGTACGCCTTCACAAAAGTTCCTTGCATCGAACGAAAATTCGGCCAAATCTGCGGCCCTCGGAGCATTCAGACACGCCCTATCACTTTTGGCAAAATCAGTGTTTTACCAAAATCATCGTGCCGTTTTTCAAGTCGTGAGCGTTCGCATCGAGCGTTTTCTCAAGCAGAAAAGAGAGCCGTTGAAGCTCCTCTTCCCTATCAACCACGAAGATCGGCGCCCCGCCTCCTACCCGCTCCTTCTCCATCGTCACGACGGCCATAATCTGTGCCATAGAGCTTCAACCTCCTTCCCTTGCATTAACGCCAGCTTCGGACGGCATACGTACTGCGCTTTCCAGCACCGGGATGCGATGCAGTGCCGTAAGCGTTTTCGCTTCATCTTTTTCCTGCAGCAGCAGCAGCAGCCCGACCGCTCCCGAGTCCATATCGAGCTTCGCCATTTGGCGCAGTGACGGCTCTCCTTCGTCGCGATACGCGCCCAAGAGCGTGGAGATGTCGTGCATAATTGCCTGCCGCTGGCCGATATGCGACAAGGTGACGCGGGCGTTGCGATTTTTAGGCTTCAGAAGAAACCCTTGGCCGTGCTGCATGATTTTCTGACGACTGTCTTCCAGACCGACATTCATGATATAGACAGAACCGACATAAACGTCAGGTCCCTCAATCCGAATAGGCACAGGCTCAATGTCAGCCACTTCCGCCAGATTGCTGCCGGATTTAAAATGATTCGACACCATGATCGAAGCCGCACCTGCTGCAATTCCCCAATACCAAGGGAATACAATGCTGAACAGCGATGCCAGGAATGCCGTCAAAATGACGAGATAGTTGCGCCCTTCAAACACCATGGCGATGCCCTCGATATAGGTAGCACCTCTGGGGACGAGCTCTTGCTCGTCGACCTTGCTCAAGCTTTGGCGCTCCATATTGCGCACATCGCGGAACTGCTGCGCCGCAAGCGTGAGGAACGTCACCGCCGTATAGTTTTTCTCGAGCAGCGCTGGAACGGCTACAGCGCCCAACCCGGCGGCGATCACACCGAGCGAAATATGAATGATTTTCCCGTGCGGATACGTCGGATACTGCCGGTAATCCGTCCGCAGCATATTTAACCTCGCCACAATCCCAAGCACAACGCCAATTACAATCCCAACGGTGTACCGGTGCGCCAGAAACCAATCCATCATGCTATCTGCCTCCGTTTCGTTCAAATAGACTTCGTACCAAGGATTTGCAGCCTGCATAAGTCGCTTGCAGTACAATCGTAAGCGTGCGCGCGAGGAATATGGACAGCCACCATTGATCCTGAAACGTTGCGTAGCCTAAACGGTGGTAGCCGTCAATCTCGCGGATACCTGCCTGGTACAGATCTCCTAGCACATAGCCCACTGAAATGGCAGCGAATTGCTCCCAGCAATTCCGCTGCAACGCTATGGCAACGACAGCGATGATGGCGGCGGATTCCCAGGCCGGATTACGGATAATCAGAATCGGATCCATCTCCAGCAACTGCTGCAGCAAAAAATGCAACGAACCTAGCAAGAGTCCAATGGAGAGCAGATGCACTTTGTGAATAATTCCTTGTGCCCTATATAAAATAATGAGGCTCACGGCTGCAATCAGCGCATACACCAGCCTGACATGAACATTCTCCAACGTCACCGTTACTCTTGCGCTAACGATCCATGAGGCAAAAAAAAGAAGCAAGCGTTGATGTGAAACGCCGCCGACATACAGCGTTTTCCAGCCGCTGGCCAACAAGATCAACGTGATGCTCATTAGAATGAACGACAAATAACCGGAGTTCATAATCCAACCACCCTGCCCCGGAAGCGTACAGTCCGTTCGCTCCGCTCCCTCGGATCTTCAGGCTTCGTTCCAATTCGGAAAGAAGCCCTTACTGATCCTTAGTATGGCAATAAATTGATTATTTACTCCGATTTCCACGTCTGGCATATGAGGTGATATCGATCCCTCGCACTTCGCACCAAGCGGCGGTTTCCCCGCTAATCACGACGGGACATTCGCTTAACGCTTCGATCGTACGTGCGCCTAATGCGGTCATAATAAGAATGAGTCCTTGATGCAGGTCATCTGCCAACCGATGCAATGCTTCTGTGCCTTCCTTCTGCAGAACGCTCAGAAAGACACCGGCCATGCCTACAGCCGAAGCGCCCAGAGCTAATGCCTTCGCGGCTTCCAAAGCATTCGTAATCCCGCCGGAGGCAATAACAGCCCCGCGCGGGTACACAGACAGCGTCTCCAGCAAGCTCATGCTGGTCGGCGTCCCCCAATCGTTCAGCCAATCCAGCGCAGATGAGGCCGGCCGTCTAGCATTTTCGATAGCAGCGAAGTTCGTGCCTCCATAGCCTCCAACGTCCACCATACGTACGCCGATTTCCTGCAGTTGCTTGGCGTTGTCACGTGAAATGCCGAATCCGACTTCCTTGACGATAACGGGAACGGACACATGACGAACAATCGCTTCAATCCTGCTCAGCATGCCTTCAAAACCGCGATCGCCCTCTGGCATGATCAATTCCTGCATCACATTCAAATGAATCTGCAAAGCGTTCGCCTCGATCATATCGACCGCCCGCAGCGCCTGTTCGACGGTCGCCTCACTTCCCAAATTTCCGAAAATGACGCCGTTCGGGTTTTCCTGCCTCACCACCTGATAGCTCGACGCGACCTCGCTGTTCTTAATGGCCGACATTTGGGAGCCGACGGCCATCGGCAGCCCTTTTTCCCGCGCGAGAATGGCGAGCTCCTTATTGATGCGTGCTGTCTCATGAGCCCCGCCGGTCATCGCATTAATTAAAATCGGCGATCTCATAACGAGATCGCCGATTGTCGTAGCTAATGTGATGGAATCCATAGATGACTCGGGGAGACAGTTATGCACAAGCTTGATGTCCGCTAAGCCTTGCCGGCGGGATTGACCAAGCTCCAGCGCGTAATGGACATGCTCCATTTTGCGTGAGATGCGCATATCGATGTCCTCCTCAGCAATGGGAATCCGATTAGTTTTTGAATTTGGACAATTTGTCGCCGAAACGCTCGCCAAGTGTCAAAGACATGCCTTGGTTGTTAAGCGACACGTTTTCGTTGCCCGCGATTTCTTTTTGGTGGCTCGCGCTGTTGCCGCGATCACGATCGCCTCTTGGTTGTCTTTCTCTTTCCGGTTTCGATGAAGCCGCAGGTGCTGCAGGAGCTTCTGGCGCCTCTTCCGTTTCTTTGATGCTCAGGCTTACGCGTTTCTCACCTGCATTGATTTCCAAGATTTTCACTTGAACTTCTTGGCCTTCTTTCAGCACTTCATGCGGTGTGCCGATATGACGGTGTGCGATTTGAGAAATATGCACCAAGCCTTCAATACCAGGAGCAATTTCAACGAATGCGCCGAAAGCTGCCAAACGTTTAACCGTTCCCGTAACGATGTCCCCGCCGTTGAACTCACGCTCAACGCGTGCCCAAGGACCTTCTTGCGTAGCCTTAATGCTCAAAGAGATCTTGTCGTTGGCAGGATCCAGCTTCAGTACCTGTACTTTAACTTTGTCTCCTTCTTTGACAACGTCGGACGCTTGAGCTACATGGTGCCATGCCAACTCGGAGATATGTACCAAACCGTCGATGCCGCCGATGTCAACAAATGCGCCGAATTGCGTCAGACGTTGAACCGTTCCGTCGAGTACTTGACCAACGGCTAGACCTTCGATAATTTTCTTTTTGTTTGCTTCGTATTCTTCATCCAATACATCTTTTTGGGAAAGGATGACTTTGTTTTTCTCGCGGTCGATTTCTTTCACGCGAAGGCGCAATGTGCGGCCTTTGTAGTCGGAGAAATCTTCAACGAATTGACGCTCAACCATGGAAGCCGGAACGAAACCGCGAACACCGATATCCACAACCAGACCGCCTTTAACCACTTCTGTAACAGCTGCTTCAATGATTTCTTTGCTGTCCAGTTGGCCTTGCAGCGTTTCCCATGCTTTGGAGTTGTCGACAACCTTCTTCGCGGAAAGAACAAGCGTTTCTTTCGCGTCGTTGATCGAAACCACTTTCAGTTCCACTTCTTGTCCAAGCTCAGCGGAAGCCAGCTCGCGAACCGCGATAACGCCATCATATTTATAACCGATGTCAACCAAAGCCTGATCGGCGTCCACTTTCACGATTTTACCTTTCACCGTTGCGCCTCTTTTCAGTACAGGCACGTTGTTCAGCGCTTGCTCGGCATCTTCTTGAGAAACCGCCTCTTGAGATTCTTGCGTTTGATCTTGAACTTTTACTTCTTCTGACATGGATTACCCTCCTCAATTGACTACCAAAACTTAAATAAAAGAATTTATAAGTCACAAAGCAAATGGAAGACATCTACTCTGTTTCAAACAATGGACGTGACTAACGCGATATGGATAGTATAATTCCAAGGGCTCGATTCCATACATCCCCGCACCTGTTACTTGTAACTGGCATGTAAGCGACGAATCTCTTTCATAATGACCTCTGTCGCCTGTTCCAAATCTTCCGAGCTTGCCCCGGCATACGTGCTCAGATCAAGCGGCTTGCCGTAAACGATCGTCATCCGGCGAAAAATGCTGTAGTTGCCGATAATTGCAACCGGAACAACGGCTGCGCCGGCTTTCAGCGCGAGGCTAGCTGCGCCTTTCTTCCCCATGCCGCCCGCATTGCTGCGGCTGCCTTCGGGGAATACGCCAAGCATATTGCCGTCTTTAAGCAATTGTACAGCCAATCGGATCGATTCGCGGCTTACGCCGCCGCGCTTGACAGGGAACGCGCCGACTTTTGCAATCAAGGTTCCGAGCAGAGGAATATCGAACAGCTCGGCTTTGGCCATAAAATGAACCATCCGCCGAAGCGGCGTACCTAAAATAGGAGGATCCAGCAAGCTTGTATGATTACCGCACAGCACGACTGCGCCCTGTGCAGGAACATTCTCCACACCGATTGCACGCAATCGAAAAAACAAGCCGAAAAACAGACGAAACAACATTCTTCCGATGCGGTAAAGCATCTTATTTGCCACCTCCGACTTTGTCCTTGCAAAGTCCAAGGATTTCCTCGACAACTTCCTCGATCGTCATGGAAGTGCTGTCCATCAGCACAGCGTCATGTGCACGGCGCAGCGGCGAAATTTCTCTGGCTTCATCCAGTTGGTCACGGCGCGCAATATCCTGCTCCAGCTCGCTCAGCGTCATGGTGACAGTGCCGCTTTCCTGCAGCTCCTTAAACCGGCGCTCCGCCCGTTTCGATACGCTAGCAGTCAAGAACACCTTAATCTCGGCATCCGGTATGACGTGCGTACCGATGTCCCGGCCGTCCATAACAACGCCTTTGGACTTCGTCATCTGCTGCTGCAGCGCGACAAGCGATTGGCGCACGGCCGCATAGCTTGCGATCAGGGAGACGTGGGTCGTTACCGCTGCTGAACGAACTTCTTTCGTCACATCGATGCCGTCCACAAATACCTGCTGCCCGCCTTCGCCCGGAATCAACTTGATGTCCATCCGATTCACAAGCTTGGCTACTTCATCTTCTTGCTCGGGTAACAGCCCCTCATGCTGCACTTTCCACGTTACTGCCCGATACATGGCCCCTGTATCCACGTAAACAAAACCAAGCGCTCCGGCGACTAGCCTCGCGATGGTGCTCTTACCGGCTCCAGCTGGACCATCTATGGCAATATTGAACTTATCCAAGCCGCTGTTCCTCCCTAACGAATTGCTGACTGCCTGCTTACAAACTTAAGTAAAAAAAGCAGGCACTTGCCTGCTAGTTCCTTAGAAATTATACCACACTACCCGTCTATATGCAAAACCTGGGTTTGGCCCATGAAGGCGCGCCACCCCTTAAGGTTCCTTCCTGGAAGGGGCTGGAGCGGGTATATAGGGCTGGCCTTCCAAGGGTTCCACACGGGTCACATGCCTTCGAATGTATGTATTTTGCAGCAGCGCCTGCACGATAATCAGCAGCGTCAAACAAGCGATTGCCGTTCGAATGATCACCTTCTCGACCCTTGCCGAGAATTGCACAAACAACTGCTCGTACGTTTTCGACTTTTCTTCCGCATCTTTCGACATTGCACTTCACCTGCCAGCATCGTCATTATGCATAGCAGTATACCCTTCCCGCGAAGCGCCAAACCTTACCGCTTGCGGAAATCCATCTGCCGTTCAAAGCAGAAGCGAATCAGCTTTTGCCGCTCGCGATCCGCGATTTCCGAGAAACGCAACATCACAAGCTGCTTGCCGGTCTCTAGCGCCTTCACGCGCACCACCTCTCCGACGAACGGGATGTGCTCGATCAAACCATTCTTGAACGGCGCGAGCAGCCAACAGGACACACTGGAGCCGAGCCCGATAGGGATATTCCCTTCACAAACAAAGGAAATTCCGCCGCCGCCGACATCTTCAGTCACACCGATAAATTGCAGCTGATCCGACACTTTGACCGCAATCTCCAGCTCGGCCAACACCCGCAGGAAATTGCGGCGCTGCACTTGCGTAATCGCATCCAGCTCCGGCTTCCGGAGCTCCACTTGACGAATTACATCCTCGCGGAAGTTGGTCACAACCGTTGAGAAGTAGTGTTTGACCCCGTCTTGGGACAAATAAAACGCGTTGATCTCATCGCCCTGGAACAGCTTCTTCAAGCGGCCGGTCTTCTCATTGATTGGAATCTCGATCAGAATTGATTCGGCTGTTACATCGGTAATTCTCGCTTTATACTCTACTTTGGATTCTTCTTCATCAATGGAATTCGTTTGCATATGTAAAATCTGGTTGACATTAGGCAGCAAAATTCGCACCCCCGCGACATAATATGACTCGATTATATCACGAGCTGACTTCGCCTCGCACTAAAAAAAGAAGCAGGGGCATCCCCCCGCTTCCTTACATCGACTTTTTCTGATCCTGAGCGGCTCTTGCCTGCTCCTGCCGGATCGTTTCAATTTTTTCTTCAAGGCCCATATCCGCGTTAATGAAGATACGGTAAATGTTCTTATTCATCGTGCCGATGAACTCGTAGCACAGCACTTCTTCATCCAAATCGTTTTTAATGATGGCCAGCGTCTGACCCGTCACTTTCATATTGGCGCTGAGCTGCTTCCGCGCTTCGTCCGCCTTCATTTTCGGCTGGCCGATCTCGCGATTCTTCTGACTATAGATGTACTCCGTCGCTTGCAAGCCCATCACTTCCAGATTATCCAGCGCCACCTTCACGGTGAGCTGCTCCGGGTAGATCGTCACATCTTTTTCCCGTTTCGCAAAATGGATCGTTGCCAGGTTCTGATACTGGTCATAGCTGACCGCGCTCATATCCTTATACTCGTGCTGGTCCAGAAATTCGTTCGCAACGTCGCGCGCTTGACGCAAGTTGAATTTCGCCGACGGCACATCACGCGATTTCATGAAGTACACGAGATGACCGCCCTTTTTCGTAAAATCGAGTTGAATATCCGCTTGCGCTTTATCCGGACTTGGCACAACAACGCTGAAGCTTTGATGCTCCGGCGCATTGCCTCCGTTTTGCACGACTTTAATGCCGGGCGAATCCTTAACGCCAAGAAACTGGATCGCTTTTTGCTTAATCTGATCCGCCGTCATCTCGTTGCCGGAGAGCATTTTCACATCGCGCTTGGAAAACACAGTCACGCCGGACGTTCCCCAGTTCAACTCGTCGTAAGCGCCGACCTTTTTATCCACAATGGTAAAACCGTCGATGATCGCATTGTCATGCACTTCATTCTCGGAAGCGAGCGCCGACTCCACATCCATCCAACGTAGATTGTTTGCGATGACTTTCTCTTGAACGCCGCGAATTTGCTGCGTAATTTCCGACGAATGACCGTAAAGTGTGTTCAGCGTTTTGACTTCCTCCTGTGTCAGAGGTTGTTTGGTCATATCCCGCACGGACATTTTGTACGAGAAATTCGCCATGTTCGCAAGAAAATCCTCGGTCTTATTAAAAGGCAAAAGCATCAGCGGCAGCTGGGTAATATCGCTCTGCGCTTGGCTGGTCAGGCGCCAGACGTTGACCAGTCCCTTCCGGTAAGAGGAGGAAGACGTCTCGTTCACCGCCAGCGTATTGCCGAGCTCCGTATGTAATTTGTCCATGTGAAAGGAGAGATCGTGAAAGGCCCGCTGATACTGATTCTCGGCTTTAATCAGAATCGTGTTCTTCTCCTGGTGTTCCAGATACCCCCAGACGCACGCCCCGATCAGAGCAATAACCAAAAATGGAAACATGACGATACTTAGTCTTTTATACACACTGCTGCTCCTTTCCATCCCTAATCTTGCGCTTAGTTTTTGCGCGGGAAGACAGGATTATGCAGAAAAGGAGACAAAAAAAGAGGTCTATTCTGAAAGAATAGCCTCTTGCTACACATCCGTTTCAATTTCAAAATCGTGCTCGTTGCTGCAAATACATTGCCGAAAACCGGTTTCGATTTTGTCCTTCTCTCTTTTGCCGCGCAGCACAAATTTTTCTCCACACATGCGGCAGCGGATCTTCACTTTTACACGGGGTGACAGCGTCGTCATAAATTCCACCTTTCAGGCAGCCTGCGAATTGATTAACAGGATTTACCTCTCTAGTGTTATTATGACCCAATTTCGTTCATCTTAATCTTCTCTTCCACCGTAACGACGTGAAGCGGGGAATACGAATTGGCGCGATTCACCCGCCATAAGGAACGAATCCAGAGAAGCGCCATGAACGGAAGCATGACCCAGACCCAACCGGTTTTGAACACGAGCAAAATGTAGTCAAACCCGCCATGCCAAAGCATCGGCAGCAGCATGGACAACCACAGATAACGGTATCTGTGATTCGGCGAAAACTTGGCTTTGCCCATGTAATAGCCCATCATCACGCCAAACAGCGCATGACCGGAAACCGGCAGAAGCGCCCGCATCAATAATGCGGAAAACGAAGAAGCGTTCAGGAACGCGTAAATGATATTCTCAAGCGTAGCAAAACCAAGACTGACTGCAACGGCGTACACGATCCCGTCATAAGGTTCGTCGAAGGCTTCGTGCCGTAAAATAATATGGTACAGGATCAGCCATTTCAAAAACTCCTCGACACCGCCAGATAAGAAAAAGGACGAAACCAACGTACCTTCTCCAAATTCTTGGATCAGCGCCTGCTGGAGAACCATAGTCGGATAAACGAGCAGTACGCCGAAAACAAACATGCGAATCACCAGGTGAATCGGTTCAGGCGCATAGCGGTCTTTCAAGTAAAAATACGAGAGCAGTGCGAGTCCCGGGGCTACGGCTGCCATGACAATCGGCATTATATGCATCAGCCCTTCCCCCTTTGTTGACAGATGTATCCCTATTATAAACGTTCGCTTCCCACTTTGCTATGCATTTGACTGAAGCGTTGTCGTCCGGATTTCTGGAAAAGGAAACAAGCACCTGCAAAAACGGATGTTTTTGGAGATGCTTGTTCCATTCTGGTTTAAAAAGAACGTGCTTATTTGAAATGACGGCAAAGCACTTTGACGGCGTCGTCCGCAATAATCGTTTTGCCATATTCCTCTAATACAGCTTGCGTGACGGAAGCCGCTTCGCCAAATTCGGACAAGACCGCAATCAGCGCCTGATATTTGGCATCTTCAAGCTCAACCGGCTCGAGCTGTAAAATATATTTCCCTTTGTACGAATAGAGGGTACCGCCCTCCATCAAAAGGGGATTGATTACTTTGGAAACACGCAGCAGATCTTCAAAATCCTTGAACGCATATGAAATCAGATCGCTTTGCTCAAGCGTCACTTCCATTTCGTACACTTCTTCTGCTTCCTGATCGTCGTACGCGTCAGAGCTCGCATACAAATCAAGCTTTCCTCTGGTCACAATAACAACCATTCCTTGGGCAGGAAGCGCAAACACTTCTACCGCAAGCGGGCCGGACGGGTCGAATCCGAGCTCGGAATAAGCTTGATCCATCATTTCGCTGAATAAGTCGTGCACTTTCGGAATTTCTCTCCACATATCGTCCTTTTGAATTCCGCGTTCAGTTAAGTCATCGAATGTTAGGAAAATCCGTATCTTATCCTGACTTAAGCGTTCTATTTTCATGATAGGATCCTCCTTTGAGCTTTCCTGCGGGAAAGCATGCATCGAAAGCATGGTCATCTTATTAACAGAATATGTCGGTAAGATGAAAATGTGAACCAAGAAGTCAGAAATGGACGGGCATCCCTTCTTCCTCCTTGTTACCTATCATGTTATCACTAATTGCTGGCAAATGCACGTGCAAGTTATGTATAAACTAAAAAATACAGCCGGCTGTGCGAACAGCCGGACTGCGTGGCTTAGGGCAAGCTTATTGAAAAGCCGTGCTGTTCATCTTGTTTTCATTTAAAATTTCGTTCACGGTTGACTTCAAATGCGCATCTTCTTTCACGATTTTTTCCACTTGATCGAGACCGCCCGAAGCTGCCGGCGCGGAGTTGAACGCCTTCGCAGTGCTGGATTCATGAGACTTGCTCATAAAGGAATCCTTCGCTTTGTCCACTTTGTCCATCATCCTGCCCATCGAATTGTTGGATGAGCTGAAGGCGGAAAACAGCATCGATTTGCTCTTACGATTCAAATACACAACGGCAGCGGCGCCGGCAATTCCGCCGAGCAAAAATGTACCTAGTTTCATTGGCTCTCCCTCCATGATACGTATTAGGAATCCTTCATAGGTTGTACGGGATGTAGAGAAGGCATACGCGATGACCTGCTAGGAAAACATGGGAAGCCAGTCGCAGAGAATTTCTCCATGAAGTGTGGTACGATAATGGGCGTGACTATTTACTGGATTTGAGGAGAAGACGCTGAAATGAAATCTAAAGCCGCGATTATGCTTGTAACGCTTACCTTTGTGCTGGCTGCTTGCTCAGCCGATCCCGCTAAAACGACTTCCGCTGTATCTCCTGCGCCGGCCACATCCGCGGCGACCGCCACGCCGCTGCCTTCCCAGGCGCCGAGCCCGACGCCGACGGCGACACCTACGCCTTCCCCCTCGCCGACGCCATCTGCGCCTGTCGAAGTGCCGAAGACGTATCATATGAACAAAAACTATGACATCGTGCCGAACGATCCCGCGGGCAACAAAAAAGTGATTTTGCTGACGTTCGATGACGGCCCGAAGGAACTGGAGATGAATCAGTCCTTGATCGATATTTTGCATAAGCACAAGGCGAAAGCGATCTTCTTTATGAACGGCTACCGCATCAAGCAAAAGCCGGAGCTCGTCAAGCTCGTGTATGACAACGGCAATTATATCGGCAACCACGCGTGGGACCACGATAATTTGAAAGACATGACGAATGAGAAAATCGACAAGCAGGTTGACGACGTGCAAACCATCATCAAGAGCCTGATCGGCGTTGAGCCGCAGTTCTTCCGCCCGCCATTCGGCTCCGGCAACGATTATTTGAAAGCCAAGATCAAATCCGAGAAGATGCTCTACATGACCTGGTCCAACGGCTCGCTGGATTGGGAAATGACGAACAAAAACAATGACCCGAAAAAAGTCATTGAGAACGTGATGCAGCAGCTTCACAGCGGCAGCAACATTCTCATGCATGAACTGCCATGGACTGTATCGGCGCTGGATGAACTGCTGACCAAGCTTGAGGAAAAAGGCTACTCCTTCGTCGATCCGGGTGCCATCGAGCTGGAAATGCGCTAATCGCAAAAAGAGACTCGCCCTGCTGCCGGATCGGCCGGCAGGGCAAGTCTCTTTTCTCGTTTAGTAGGCGATATGCACCGTCTTTGTAGTGTCATCGAACGTTACGTTCGCGCCGAGCGCTTCGGACAAGAGCCGCACCGGCATCATCGTCCGTTCATTCACCAGCTTCGCCGGCGTGGACGTCGAATGTTCCACGCCATTCACGCTGTACGCATCGCGCGTCGTGAAAAATTTGATCGTCGTCCCTTTTTTCACATAAATCGCCGCCTTCTCCGCATCGTCCCAACTGACGGTGGCACCGAGCGCCGCGGCCAAATCACGAATGTACAGATACGATGAGCCGTCTATCAGCGAAGGTTTTTGCGTGAGCGGATACGAGATTTGATCCAGCGTGTAAGTGCTGCCGTTCAGTCCGATCGAAACCGTATGCGAGCGGTTCAAGCCAAAGTTGCCCATTAACAGCTTGTATTCGATCGCGTTTTGATGCAGCTTGCGTACGCCGATTCCTTCCAGCGGCTCTGTGTGGAACGCCCAGGCTTTGGTGAATGTTTTTTCGTCGCCGTTCTCCATCGTCGCTTTCAGCGAAATGTCCACTTTATAGGTGGAGTCAGGCGCTAAGGGGCTTGAAGGCAGCAAAATCACTTCGTTGTCCAAATGATCGTCATTTTCCGCATCATTCGTTAATAAAGGAATTGTTGCGCCTGACTCATCTTTCAAAGTGGCTTGCCCCACCTTGACGCTCTTAATATCGGAGCCGTACAGCGCCGCCATGATAGGATATCCCACAGGGTAGGAAGCATCCTTATGCATACGAATCGGATCCGGTGTCTCGTGCCCGTCAAAGGCAATCGGCACGTAGACATCATTAGATCCCGGGGAAACGATCATCTCCGGCGACGCATTCTCGGCGAATCCGAACTCGACGACGTCGTAGTTGCCTTCTTTATAGAGACCGATCTCGATTAATGTCGGCACCAGGAACGGTGAACGATGATATGGCGCATCGAAGAGACTATCAATTGCTTCGACTAACGAGGACTCTGTGTACGCGACATCCTCACTGCTGGAACGCGCGTAACCGATGAACTCCACACGTTCGCGAAGCGTTTTGCCAATATAGCCCGGAAGCGCCGGGTCCTCGTCATGCAAGGAGACGTTTGTCCGAATCGGATCAATCTTGTTCAGCGCCAGATACTGGGCGTGCTTTTGCGCGGCAGTCGCCAGCGCATCGCTCCATTTTATCGTGGAAAGCCCCAGCTTGGTCCGGTAATCGTTGATGGCGCGCAGCCCGTCTTCCTGCTCTTTGGTCACAGTCGTCGTTTGCTTGACGGCGTCCTTAGCAACAGTGAACTTCCAACTGATGGAAACCGGCTGATAACCGCTGTAGTTGAGCACGAGCTGGGCGTTGTAATCGCCTGGAGCTAAGTCTGCGGGCGGTGTATATGTAAATTTGACCGATACGGGGTCGTAGTGGGCGCTGACTTCTTTATTATTCAAATAAAATTGATAGCTTTCCGGTGTGATACCCTCGCTGAGTTCCAGGCTTATTCCAATCTCGGGCTGCACCAGTCCAACATTGCCTTGCGGATAGGCTAAGTACCCATAGCTGAGCGCGTAAGACGGCTTGGCCACAAGCAATAGACCGACCGCCATCATCACGCTAACAAGCAGCAGATGAAGCTTGAATTTTCTTCTCGATGCCATTCCTTCTCCCATGGCAAGCACCTCGATTTCTAATAATAGTTCTTGATTCCCCAAAAGGTCAGTCCGGCTACTAAAGCCACGAAAAGCCAAACAAGGGCCAAATAAAATCGCGCCGTCCATTTGCCTCTCTCGGAAGGATGCACAGTCCCGCGAGGCGGTAAATATGTCTCATCCTTCGATGCCTCATGCCGCGTTCTCGACCGCAGCGGGGTGCTCTGGAATTCACTTTCCTTCATGAAGCTTGCTCTTCCTCCTTGCTGAACCGAAGTATACAACCCATTACCATATCAATAATAAAATGGGCAATAATCGGTGTCCATAGGCTTCCTGTATGAATATAAATCCAACCTAAGCCATAGGAAATGCAGAAAACCATCCCCGTCATAAGCCAGTGCTGCAAATAGCGAACATGAATGGCTGCGAACAAAATACTCGTCCAGTAAGGTCCCCAAGCGTGCTGGATCGCCCCGCGAAACAAGATTTCCTCACACATGGCAACAATGAAGGAAATAAGAGCAATGTGCCAAATCGGACGGTTACCGAAAAGCATTTGATTAATGCCGCCGTCATCCGCAACTTCTTTCGGAACCCAGCGGGAGATGAGCAGGTCGAACCCGAGCACGGCAATGCCGAACAGTAGGCCCCAGATCACAATTTTCCAGCCACCCGTGATGGTAAACATCGAAAATAACTTCAAATTGCTCTGAAAAAATACCAGCGCCAGTCCGATAATAAGGGTAAGCAGCTGTGTAAAGTAAAGATTAAGCAGCAGGACGCGGTCGTTTAACTCGTTCATATCGACTTTCCCGATGCGGAAATTTTTAAAATCGAATTTTTTCAAAAAAGCCGCCTCATTTCCACACATATTCCTTTTTAATTCCGGATCACCTATACTAGGTAAATAAAAGAGACAACAAGGAGCTTGAACTATGGATAAGCGTCTTACCCGCACCGATTATTTATTCGCACTCATGTTTATCTTTATGCTGGTCTGTATCCTGGGGGCCTTCTTCTACGGGCTGAAGCTCGGTCAACTCAAATCCGATGAAAAATACGATAAAATCATTCACGCCGACAAAGCGGCGGCACCGGAAGTCGGAGCCTACGATCAACAAGTGCTCGTATCTTATTACCATACCATCTTTTTACCCTTTAGGGAATTTCAGAATAAATGGTTCGAACAGATGAGTCAACTCGAGGCGGGCAATGCCGCTACGGACAGCGCTGCAGTGCTCAAGGAGCTGGGCAAGATTGCCGACGAGAAATATTCGGCGCTGCAAGGCAAAACGATGCCCGCTTCGTCGCCCCTGCTCGTTCAGTCCTTGCAAGGTTATTTAAAAAGCTTGAAGCTATTCTCCGATGCCCTCGGCAGCTTTCAAGCCAAAGCCAATGGCATGAGTCAGGCGCAGCTCTTGGACTCTATTCAAAAGGATCCCTACTTCCTGGAAGCCAAGACGCAGAGTTTGACGGCGCAGAAAAATTACTTTGAAGCCATTCTCGCTTGGAATGGCACACTCGATCCCGACATCGAATACTTCGATCCGGCGAACACGGCGAATCTGGATCAATGGCGGGCTATGAATTTGAACGTGAAAAATGTGTATATTTCCACGAAGCTTCTGAATAATAAGTCGTTTGTTCCTTTCTATCCGCAAGATTTGACTGCGCGCATCGATGAGTTTATCACCAACGGCCAAGCCAAGAAGCTGAATGTGAACGACGTCAATCAGACAATGGACCTGCTGCTAAGCACGAATGCCGTCAGAGCGGGCGACTTCGTCAAAAGCAAAGCGAAATGGTATGGGAACGAAACGCTTCCGCAACTGCCGTTTTTCCTGAGTGTCAATTAACAGCAAAGAGCAGCTCGTTTCGGACACGTCCGGACAAGCTGCTCTTTGTTGTTAATCGTATTGAAATCCTTTCAGACTAGCCAGGGCCGCCATGCCGCCGTCGACGTTGATAACGTCCTCAAAGCCGTTCTCAAGCAAATACTCCGCCACACGGTAGCTGCGAACGCCATGCGCGCACACGACATAAATCGGCTTGTCCTCCGGCAGCTCCCCCATCCGGTAAGGGATTTGCCCCATGGGTACAAGCTTCGCTTCCTCCAGATGATAGTAGTCCCACTCATGCTGCTCTCTGACGTCAATAACGCCGGCATGGTCTATCGTCTGATTCGCCAAAGCTTTCAGAAATTCCGCCGGATGTATGCTCTTTACGTCCATCTCTCATCCTCCTCCGCAGATCAAAACCCGCTCTTTCGTTTCCTCCCTACCATACCGTAAAAAGAGGCGAAAATTCAAGCAATCGGTTATTGATTTCTCCCGTTTGATGCATTAAGATTAAGGGCAAGCATGATTTAAAGATTACTTTTAGACAATTATGACTTCGGTGTGAATTCCGTTCGACATGTATTGACACCACTTCATACGCATGGTAATCTAATGAAAATTCTATAGCAAGTTAAAGCGTTGACGGAGCCAAGCAAAGCTAAGTAGCTTACAGAGAGCCGATGATTGGTGGGAATCGGCAGTGAACATTTTGCGGAGCACTCCAGAGTTATTGCATTGAACGGAAGTAGATGCAATCGTCGTAGGGACACGTTATCGTCCCAGGTCGCAAGACCAACTGAGGCTTCCCGTGCGAATGGGCAGCGAATTAGGGTGGTACCACGAAAGCAATCTCTCGTCCCTTTGGCTATAGGCGTAATGTCTGTATCCGCGGGTTGGGAGTTTTTTTATGTTCAATTCTAAGGAGGAAACGAAATCATGTACAAAGTTTTAGTATCCGATCCAATTAGTGACATGGGAATTCAAATGCTTTACGATGCTGCCGATGTTGAAGTAGTGAAACAACCCGGACTCTCCGAGGATGAACTCGTTGCCATCATTGGCGAATTCGACGCCCTGCTCGTTCGCAGCCAAACGAAAGTGACCGAGAAAATCATGAACGCGGCTTCCAAGCTGAAAGTTATCGGCCGCGCAGGCGTAGGCGTTGACAACATCGACCTGGAAGCTGCGACCAAACGCGGCATCATCGTTATCAACGCACCGGATGGCAATACGATCGCGACTTGCGAGCTGACATTTGCCATGATGATGTCCACAGCGCGTATGATTCCGCAAGCCTATAAGAAAACGGTCGGCGGCGAATGGGACCGCAAATTCATCGGGGTTGAGCTTCGCAACAAAACGCTCGGTATCCTAGGGATGGGCCGGATCGGCAGTGAAGTGGCGAAACGCGCGAAAGTATTCGGCATGAACGTTATCGGCTACGATCCGTTCCTCACCGAAGAACGCGCTGAGAAAATGGGCGTAAAACTCGGAACTGTCAACGAAATCGCAGCGCAAGCCGATTTCATCACTGTTCACACGCCGCTGACACCGGAAACGCGCCACCTGATCTCCAAACCGCAATTTGAATTGATGAAAAAAGGCATTCGCATCATCAACTGTGCACGCGGCGGCATCATCGACGAGATGGCGTTGGTCGAAGCGATTGAAGAAGGCATTGTAGCCGGCGCAGCGTTCGACGTGTTTGAAGTCGAGCCTCCGCAAAAAGATCATCCGTTCCTGAACAATCCGAAGGTGATCGTGACGCCTCACCTTGGCGCTTCCACGATCGAAGCCCAAGAAAACGTAGCGATTGACGTTTCCGAAGAAGTGCTTCATATCCTGCGCAACGAGCCGTTCAAAAATGCGGTCAACATGCCGCCTGTACCGGCGAATGTCATGAACAAGCTTCAGCCATACTTCAATCTTGGTGAGAAAATCGGTTCGATGCTCGGACAAATCGCGCAAGGCGCTGTCTCCGAAATCGTCATTAACTATGCTGGCGAATTGACAGACGTCGATACAAGCCCGCTGACTCGTTACATCGTCAAAGGTTTGTTCCAGAACCAACTCGAGTCGATCAACATTATTAACGCAATGCACCTTGCCAAAACACGCGGCGTGAACATCGTCGTTCAACAATCGAACGCTTCGAGCTCCTTCACCAACCTGGTGACAGTAACGGTGAAAACGAAACAAGAAGAGAAAACACTAGCAGGTACGCTGCTTGCCGGCTTTGGCGAGCGCATCGTGCGCATCGATCAATATCCGGTCGACTTCGCAGCGGAAGGCAATCTGCTCTTGATTTCCCATAACGATAAACCGGGCATCATCGGCCGCGTAGGTACGTTGCTTGGCAGCAATAACGTGAACATTGCAACGATGCAGGTAGGCCGTAAAGTGATCGGCGGATCCGCGATCATGGTGCTGACTGTGGATAAAGCAGCTCCTGCCGAAGTGCTGGAAAACCTCGTGGAGCAAGCTGAAATCGTGAATGTTCGTGCTCTTACGCTATAAGAAAATAAAATCAAGTTCAAAAAGTCGGCTTTTCAGCACCGAGAAGGTGAACGCAAGATTCGATGTCGAGTTTGCTACCTGAATGACTTCGTGATCAAAAGACGACTTTTTGAACTACCACTGAGCACAAATTGTTTCACGAGCAACAAGATTTTATCTGAATATTCTACAAATAAAGGCGTTTGCTGAGAGGAATCTCGGCAAACGCCTTTTCTTTATGTCGAAATGAGGTGACGTGCCGAAGCATGCGGCTTATCCTGCTTCGCTTGGCAAGTAAATCGTGAACGTCGTGCCCTGACCGAGCACGCTGTGCACCGTGACGCTGCCGTGATGCGCGTCGATGATGTTTTTGACGATGGCGAGGCCGAGGCCTGTTCCACCCGTCGTGCCGCGCGTGCGCGCTTTGTCCGCCTTGTAGAATCGCTCAAAGATGTACGGCAGGTCGTCGGCCGGAATGCCTTTCCCCTCGTCGCTGATATCGACGCGGATGACAGGCCGGTCCTTGTAGACCGCCGGCTGCGCCATCAAGGCAATACGCGCCCCTGCGGCCGTATGCCGGAACGCGTTGTCGAGCAGGTTGGTGAACACCTGCTCCAAACGATCCTCATCCGCGCGCTGCAGGATGAGCGGCTCCGTCGGCAATTCTGCGCTCAGCAGAATGCCGCGGTCTTTCGCCAGCACCGAGAATTTCCGGTGCATGCGGCGCATCAGGGAGTCGAGCTCGACCTCCCTGAGAGAGAGCTCGATCTGGCCCGCTTCCATCCGGGCCAGGTCGAGCAGGTCCCCGACGAGGCGTCCCATGCGTAGCGACTCGTCGTGGATGACCTGCACGAGCTCGACGCGCTCCTCCGGCGTCGTCGGGATGTCATCGAGCAGGGCTTCGCTGTAGCCCTGCAGCATCGAAATCGGCGTACGCAGCTCATGCGAGACGTTCGCCACGAAATCTTTGCGCAGCTTATCGAGCCGCTCTTCCTCCGTGACATTCCGGAGGACGGCGACCGCGCCGCGCACATGGTCCTGCGACGAATAGAGCGGCGTCATCGCGACGGACCACACACTGTTTTGCACATGAAGCTTGGTCGCGCATTCCGATGAAGATTCGACTACCGCTTCGAAAAGCGGGACCAACGGTACGGGGATCGGCGTCAGGTACGGGTTGCGGTAGCTGGTCAGCCCCCAGTCGCCCAAAGACGGATCCGGCTTCGGATAACGCGGCGGCTCGCCGTCTGCGTCGTCCCACTCAATAGCGCTCCACTCCTCAACGATCTTCTCCCCTTGCGGATTGCTGAGCATGACGGAGCCGTTGCTGTCGACCGTGATGACCGCGTCGGTCATACTGCGCAGAATGCTCGACAAGTGCTCCTTCTCTTCGCTCAAGGCGTTGATGCTGTCCTGCATTTTCTCGCCCATGTGATTGAACGTCTTTGCCAGCTCACCGATTTCGTCCTTCGACGTAATCGGCACGCGCGTGCCGTATTCCCCCATCGTGATGAAGTCCGCGGCTTTTTTGAGCTGCTGGAGAGGTCGCGTGATACGGGAAAAAAGGAAAAAGGCAAAGGATGTCGTCATCAGAAACCCGACGATAGAAACATACACAAACAGCTTGAGCATGTAATTCTGCGTCGCTTCCAAAGACTGCAGCGATTGATAGACCAACGTCGCGCCTGCAGGTACGCCCTGGAGGTTATACAGCGGCACCGCGACGACGAGGTACTCCGTGCCGCTGCCGAATCGTTTCGTCGCCGAATTAACCGTCTTCTTAAGCGTTTTGCCGGAGAACACCTCCTGCAGCTCGGCCTGCGTAAAGAAATCCGACACGTGGAAATCGATTAACGTGCTCCCCGGGGTGTCTGGAATGACCATCTCTTTGCCTTCCAGATTCACGACCAGCAAGCGCGCATCCTGGAAACTGAGCAGTTCATTGCTCAGCTCATAGAACTGCTCATTGTACATATGCTGCGTCGCTTCTGACGAAAACTTCGACGCCATGGCGCGCAGGCTTTCCTGTTGATCTTTGGCCTGCGAGAAATAATTTTCCAAATAATTGACAAGAAAAAAGCCCAGTATGAGCAAAACGACTCCAACCAGGCCAATAATGGTCAACCACAGTTTACCTACAACACTTCTAAGAATAAACACTATTTCGGCACCTCGAGCTTATAGCCTACGCCCCATACAGTCGTAATCATGGCGGCGGCATCCGGGGATACTTTGTTTAATTTTTCACGCAAACGCTTGACGTGCGTATCGACGGTCCGCAGATCGCCGAAAAACTCGTAATTCCACACATCCTTAAGCAGTTCTTCGCGGGAGAACACTTTATCCGGCGACACCGCCAAGTAGTGAAGCAGTTCGTACTCCTTTGGCGTCAACGCCACTTCCTGCCCAGCCGCAGTCACGCGGTGCGCATCGTGCTCAATCACAAGATTCGGGAACACGATATTGTTGCTCGAGCTCGCATCCTTCGATAAGTACGCCGTCGCCGAGGAGCGGCGAAGAATCGCCTTCACCCGATAGATCACTTCGCGTGGCGAGAACGGCTTGACGACATAATCGTCGGCCCCGACTTCAAAGCCGCTGACGCGGTTGGTCTCTTCGCCTTTCGCTGTCAGCATAATGACCGGCGTCGATTTTACCTGGCGCAGACGGGAGCACACTTCGATGCCGTCGATGCCCGGCAGCATCACGTCCAGCAGCACGAGATCGAAGTCGGTGTCCGTCGCCATGCGCAGCGCGGTTTCGCCGTCTTCGGCTTCTTCGATCGCATAGCCTTCTTTTTCCAGGTACATTCGAAGCAAGCGGCGGATCCGTTCCTCATCATCCACAACGAGAATACTAGGTTTCATTTCCATCACTCGTCACATCCTTCTCCTTAAAATGTCCGAACCATTTATGTTACCTTAAACGCCTGCATAGGAGTGGAGACCCGCAATGACCAGGTTCACCCCGACAAGTGTAAACATCACGACGATAAATCCGATAACGGACAGCCATGCCGATTTCTTGCCCTGCCAGCCTTTGGATAAACGCAAATGCAGGAAGACCGCATAGAACAGCCAAGTAATGAGCGCCCATACTTCTTTGGGGTCCCAGCCCCAGAAACGGCCCCATGCCTCTTGCGCCCAAATCATAGCAAAGATCAGCGCCCCGAGCGTAAAGATCGGATAACCGATCGCAATAGCCCGATAAGAGATTTCATCCAGATCTTCCGGATCCATACCTTTAACCGCCGTTCCAATGGAAGCGCCCAGCGGCTTCCGGGTTACGAGTCTAGCTAGGCCGTATAGAATAAGACCGCCAAGCACTGACCAGATCACCGTGTTCAGCTTACGTCCGGCACTTGCCCCTTCCATCCAGGAAGGCGCCGTAAAGAGCGGCTCCTTCATGCCGAGGAAAGGCTTCATTTCCACCACTTTCGTATCGTAAGGCTTCACGATCGGCGGCAGCACATACGTCTCATTGACTTGATTCGTGACTTGCGCACCCTGCGCGTCTGTCGAGATCACGTCTTTGACGAAAGTCGCCTTGTAGCCACTGCCATTGAAGGTAAAAATGGAGGCAATGAAGGCAACCAGCATCAGAATGAAGAACAGAGTCAGCTCAAGTCCCCTTTGCTCGCGCTTATCTGATTTGGACGTTCCTTCATAATTCACGGAGCGAAGCAGGTACATCAGGCCGCCTGCGAAACCTACAGCGAAAAACGCTTCGCCTGTGGCGGCTGTCGTTACGTGGATCTTGAGCCAGTAGCTTTGCAGCGCCGGAATCAGCGGCTGCACTTCACTTGGGAACACCGAAGCATAAGCAATAATGATAAAACCGACCGGTAGCGCGAACACGCCAAGCACCGGTGTACGATAAATCAGATACACGATCAGAAACGCGCACATGATCATCATACCAAGGAAGGTCATGAATTCATACATGTTGGACGTTGGAATATGTCCACCTTCTGCCCATCGGGTAAAAAAGAACGTCACGTGACAGGCAAAACCGACCACGGAGGTCAGAAAGGCGACAAATCCCCACTGCTTCATATGTTTCTCAGGATCACGGTTGCTCCAGCGTTTGCCGGTAATCGCAAGAACGAACAACAAGAAAGCAAGCAAGTAAACAAAAAATGCGATTAATAAAAACGTACTGCTAACAGAGTTTACGTTCACCTCTGGGTTCCTCCATTTGCTAATGATTTCGGTGAAATCTCAATCTCGTTTTTCATCAAGGCTGCGGCGACCTCACTGCGGAAGCCGAACCAGTTTTTATTCGTATGCCCCCCCAGGGTCAGTCTGCCGTCGTCAATGCGGATCCAAATGCGGCGGTGCTGCCAGTAGAAGCCCATAATGACGCCGATCATAAAGATCGCAGCGCCTACCCAGATGTACGGCATCGCTTTATCGACGCGAATGTTCAGGTACGTCGTGTAATTCGCGAATTTCACGCCTTCCATGGAGCCGACGGCGATTTTCAGCTTTTTGCTCATCTCACCATTAATCGTATCTTGGGAAAACGTCTCTTGATCAATTTGACGCGGGAAGTACATATAAGGCTCGCCATTATCCGCCAGTCCAGGCCCCGTGATGCTGAAAATAAACGCTGGCGCATTTGGCTCGTTGGATTTGGAAATCGGCTGACCGTTCTCGATGCCAAACTCGGGATAGTAGCCTTTCAGCTTGAGCTTATAAGGTCCCACCTGATACTCGTCCTTCGGATTCGTCATCGGCAGCTCGAACGAACCATAGCTCTCCCCTGTCACCGGATTGCTGAGCGTCGGTTTCACCGAAATCAAGAGCGGCGACACTTTATAATTAAATTGATACGCTTGCAAACCTTTGTAATCTAACGGATGATTGACCAAAATATCGGAACGGTGCACTTCTTCGAGCACAGGCTCCTTCGTCGCATCATCGCAATTCGCTGTACAGTGGTACAACACGGCCTGCGTTTCGTACGTTTTCGGGACGATTTGCCCTTTTTCCTTGATGCTTTCCGGCAATTCTTTATCGTCGTACAGCGTGAGCGTGAACTTCTCGTTCTTGATGTAGTAAGACGTATGCGGGATCGGCTTCGTCTCGCCTTCCAGAATGCCCATATATTGATCCATGTGCCACCCTGGGATACTGCGCATCAGGACGCCGATCAGAAAAATAATAAGTCCGATGTGGTTGATATAAGGGCCCCAGCGGCTGAATCGATATTTCTCGGCAAGCAGCGCCGAGCCGTCCGTATGTACGCGGTAATACTTCTTCTTCAGCAACTCGCCCATCTTGCTTGTCCATACCACTGCGTCGCTACCTGCCGGAAGCTCTGTCGTAAGCGTCACGTTCTGCCGGGTCAGGAAGTTCAAGTGTTTGCGAATTTGCTGCTTGGACAGCGCCCGGTAAAGCGGAAGCACGCGGTCAAGGGAACAAATGACAAGCGATGTCCCGATCATGAAGAGCAGCGTAATGAACCACCATGAACTGAATGTATGCGAGAGGCCGAGGGCGTAGTAAATCTTGCCGAGTGTCCCGTAATTGTCCGTGTAATACTGGACCGGGTCCATATCCAGAAACGTATTCTCTTGCGGATAGATGGTGCCGACAGCCGAAGCGAGGAGCGTAAACACGATGATCCATACCGCTATTTTTACCGAAGAAAAGAAATTCCAGACTTTATCCAGAATGGAAGGATTGGATTTCTGGGAGCGGCGCGCCATCCCGTCATACCGCATCTCCAGAATATCGCGTCCGTCCGCATCGATCAGCGGGTTGCCGCAGGATTCGCAAAGCGTTGTACCTGTCGGGTTCTGATGCCCGCAGTCGCATTTTGTATTGTAAAACATGATGACCTCCCTGCCTTAAACGAACTTGCGAATTAAGATTTGCCAACCAGACCGATTAATGTTTCCTCAATAAAGCTTTCGGTCATTTGGCCAATTTTTTTCACAGCGACCTTACCGTCTTTCCCGATAAAGAACGTTGTCGGATAGTCCATGACGCCGTACGCTCTCCGAACCTCCTCGTTCGCGTCGAGCAGCACGGGCAGATTCAACTTGTATTGATCCATAAAGCCTTGAACCGTCACTTTATTTTTGTCGATATTCACTTCCAGGAAAACGACGCCTTTGGAGGCCCATTTATCGTACTGTTTCTGAAGATCCGGCATTTCTTCTTTGCACGGCGGACAGAACGTCCCCCAGAAATTAATCAGCACCGGCTGACCTTTATATTCCGACAATTCATGCGTCTTGCCATCCAAGCCAACCAAAGAGAAGTTGAGCGCCTTATCCCCCTCTTGAGGGTACTTCTTGCCGCTGGAAGCGGATAAATTTGTAATAATCGTAAACACGCCAATAATGAGCACGACGGCAAAAATCCCGATCTGTACCCATTTCTTATGTCGACCCACGAAAGAATCACCTTCACTTTTTGGACAATGTTATTTTTTCCATCATTTATACCCTTATTATAACGAAAAGAAGGCCAATTCTTATTGGCCTTTTTGAACGTTATGTGACTTGAGCGCCTCGTTTCGCAGCTCTTCGACTTCTTTCGGCGTCAGATGCCGATACTTGGCTCTCGGCAGCCCCGTCAGGAAGATCGGTCCGAACTTGACGCGCTTCAGCTTGACGACAGGAAATGAAATCGCCTCGAACATCCGTCTGACCTGCCTGTTGCGGCCTTCGTAAATCGTAATCTGAATAACCGATTCCTTCTTATCCGGATTCACGTCTGCATACTCGACTTCGGCAGGCGCCGTCATGCCGTCTTCTAACTGTATGCCCATTTTGAGCTTGTCTAATAACGAGCCGTGTGGAACACCTTTGACTGTCGCCAAATACGTCTTGGGCACGTGATGCTTCGGATGGGTAAGCAAATGCGCAAACTCCCCGTCGTTCGTGAGCAGGAGCAGCCCTTCCGTATCGTAATCGAGCCGTCCGACCGGGTATACCCGCTCTTTGATCCCCGGTAAATAGTCAGTCACCACTTTGCGGCCGCCCGGATCCGTCGCACTCGTGATCACGCCCTTCGGCTTGTTCAGCATCACATAAATCTTCTGCTGCTGTCCGATCGCCCGGCCGTCCACTTTAATCTCATCTTCCTCTGTATTTACTTTCACACCCAGCGTCGTGACCACTTCTCCGTTCACCTGGACACGGCCCGCCAAGATGATTTCTTCACATTTGCGGCGGGAAGCAATTCCCGCTTCCGCTAATACTTTTTGCAGTCTTTCCATTGTCCGCTTTCACCTCATGCTTATGATAACGGACTTAACGGCAAATCACAAGGGTAAGGCGGTCAGGCCCCGAAAACAAGATAGCAAATGATGATCGAAGCGATAAATCCGACAGCGTCCGAGATCAGGCCGACCTTGAGGGCGTAGCCCGCTTTGCGAATGCCGATGGCGCCAAAATAGACGGTAATCACGTACAACGTCGTATCCGTGCTGCCCTGCACGGTGGAAGCGATGCGCCCGATCATCGAATCGGGGCCGAATTGTTCGATAAGGTCGGTGGTGAACGCCAGCGAGCCCGCCCCTGTAATGGGGCGGAGAATCGCCAGCGGCAGCACCTCCGTCGGTACGCCGATGCGTTCAAAGAACGGCCGCATCCAGCCGATGACGAAATCCATCGCGCCCGAAGCGCGAAAGACGGAGATCGCCACCATCATGCCGACGAGATGGGGAATGATTTTGACCGCTGTATCGAAGCCGTCCTTCGCTCCTTCCACGAACGATTCGTAGACAGGCACTTTGCGATAAGCGGCATACAGCGGAATAAATACGATCATAACGGGAATCGCCCAGGCCGAAATGAGGGAAACGATGCCATACATGGGGGATCATCCTTTCAGCGGAGGGATGGGCGATCGCGAACGCCGATACCAGCGATCCACAAAAATAGCAACAGCCGTCGAAATGATCGTCGCCATCAGCGTCGTCCCTACGATTTCCGCAGGATTCATGGAATTAAAGTTCATTCGGATCGCGATCAGCGTCGTCGGAATCAACGTAATACTCGACGTATTAAGCGCCAGAAGCGTACACATCGCCGTGCTTGCCGTATCCTTGTCCGAATTCAGCTTCTGCAGTTCCTGCATCGCTTTAATTCCCATCGGCGTCGCCGCGTTGCCCAGACCGAGAATGTTCGCGCTCATATTAGACATGATATAGCCGATCGCAGGATGATCTTTCGGAACGCTCGGGAACAAGAAGCGCACAACCGGCTGCAGCAGTCGGGCCATTTTGCTGAGAATACCGGCGTCTTCCGCAATACGCATCATGCCCATCCAGAAGACGAGGACGGAAATCAGACCGAAGCAGACGGTTACACCGCTCTTTGCCCCGTCGAAGGCTGCCTGCGTAACCGCCTCCACATCCCCGTTGATTGCAGCAAACCCGAAGCCGACCACGATGAAAAATAGCCAAATCCAATTGACCATGGATGTTCCTCCTTCTCTCGGCTATCCGGCAGCGGAATCAATCCGCCCACGGAGAACCGGAAATACTGAATAAATGCTCGATGAGTGCGCGTATCACAAAGCCGTACTGGGTGTACCATTTTTCCTTATAGGGCTGGCTTGGTTGAAAAGAAAACGAGGATTGCGACGGCTTCTCCAGTAAGGGACTGCCTTTCTCGTACATTGGAATCGACTGAATCAGCTTGCCACCAAGGGAAAATTGCACCGTTCCGCGCTCCGCCAAGCGATAGTTCGTGGACAGCGGATCAGTGAGCTTTGTACGGAAGGTCAGGTTCTCCGCCTCTCCTTCCGCGAGCGGGTACATGAATGTATTGCCGGCGACGAAATTCGTTCCTTCAATCGGGTCGCCTTTCTTCACAACCGTTTGCAGCGGGAAATAGGTGAACCCGTATTGCAAAAGCCGGCCGTGATCGGCCCAGTCATCCCCATCGTTCAGCGTCACGACGACTAACTGCTGCCCGCCGCGTGTCGCGGATGACACCAGACAGCGTTTGGCAAGCTTGGTGTAGCCGGTTTTCACGCCATCTGCCCCTTCGAAGAGCGAGAGCATTTTGTTCTTATTCAGCCACGAATAATCCCAAGTCTCGTTTGGATTTGGCACTTTTTTCAGCTTGGTGGAAACAATCTCCTGAAACACGTTGTTTTTCAGCGCATACGCGGTCAGCTTGGCCATATCGTTCGGTGAGGAACGATGCCCCTCCCCCTCGTCCAGCCCCGACGGATTCGTAAAATGCGAATGATCCATGCCCAGCATCTTCGCTTTCTCATTCATTAAATACACGAAGCCGTCCACACTGCCGCCGATGTGCTCGGCAATGGCCGTCGCCGCATCGTTGCCGGAACGGAGCATCAAGCCGTACAGCATATCGCGCAGCTTCATTTTCTCGCCCAACTTGAGATAAATGGAAGAGCCTTCTTTGCCTGCGGCGTTACGGCTCACTGTGACCATATCGTCCAGATTGCCCTCTTCAATCGCGATGATCGCTGTCATAATTTTTGTCAGAGAAGCTATTCGCATAGGCGTGTCCCCTTTGACGCTATACAGAACCCGCCCGGAGGCCACATCAACGAGGGACGCGCCGACCGCGTTCGTGGAGATGCCCGGCGGAGCCGCCTCCGCTTTCTCGTACGTCCCCGGTGCCAGCAGCATCCCGAGCAGTGAACAACACACGAGCATATACAACCATTTCGATTTCATTGGAATCCCCCTACGCCTGCGAACTTTGGTCCATTGCCTGTACAAAACTTTGTACAAGTATATGCGCGTAGACAGTGGATATGTCGGACAGCGGATATTTGGGGTAGCTGTGAGAGCATGCATAAATAAAAAAAGCTGCCCACCAAGGGCAGCTCGAACGAGACCATATTTAGACAATGAAATTTTGATTCTCGACATTTGTTACGCTGGTAGCGGCGGAAGGCGTCTTCGCGCCCATTCCCTTCATCATGCCTTGAATCTTGTCAACGACTTGCGGGGCGGAGTCGATGAGACGTTCCAAAATGTGCGTTTGATTGTCAAGCGGAACAACCTTCACGCCCTGTTTACCAACCACTAGAAACGCAATCGGCGTAATCGACACGCCGCCGCCGCTGCCGCCGCCGAATGGCAGTGCTACCTTGGCGTTCAGCGAATCCACGCGATTGACAGACGAGCCTTCAATCTCAATTTCAGAGTCAGTCACAAATTCGCTGCCTCCGGCAGCAAAACCGAATCCCACTTTGCTGATCGGCATAATTACGCTGCCATCCGGTGTTTCAACGGGATCGCCGACAATCGTGTTAACATCGACCATTTCCTTTATGTTTTCCATGGCGACTTTCATAAGGCCTTCAATCGGATGTTCGGACATGTGCAATTCCTCCTTGGCATTTTTTAACCGCTGCATGCGGCCACAATCGACAAAAAACTAACATGGTTCATTTCTAGAATGCCCTTAGAATAATCCCGTTATGTACATGATTTCTAGGACGCCGGTTTAAATCTCGTCCTCGTTTTCAGCACCAATTGCACCCATGTGCGCAGCCCGCCCTTCACCTTCGCGGCACGGACGACTAATCGAATGCCGGCTTTGAGCGCCCACCACATCCGGATACGTCCTTTCATATGAAGCTCCGTCGCAAACTGCTTCTGGTTATATAGGGGCACGACGTTGACCATCGGCTTGGCCGTCATCTGCACATAGCGGGCGCCAAAACCGAGCAGCGAAGATTTGATACCCCACACCGCACCGGTTGTAATCGCCGTTTCCGGCGCATCGCCGAGCCCTATTTGCGTCACCCAACGAAGTCTTGTGCACTCCATTCGCGCGAGTGTTTGCTTCGACCAACTGTGCAAATTCAGCGTGTGTATCAACAGATCCTTTGCTTCCTTGTAAAACTCGATGATTTTATCCTTCGTGATATGGTCCTTCCGCTTGTCTTTCAAGTCCGCACTTGCTTGGTTCACCGTCTCGGATTGAAAAAAAACACCTCGTGTAAAACCTCGGAATTGAATAACCGGGATGACAAAACGGTAGCGCACCAGCCCGAACAAAGCACGTACCTCAACGGATAGTGTATCGTTATCCTTCACTCTGGAAAAATAAAATTCCCCGCGGATCCAGCTGAGTAAAGCCAATACTATTGCAGCCGCGACAACGATAAAGACGATTCCAACCCACAGCAAAGCCACAATCTCCTCCCTAAATAAAAAAACTCCAAACATGAGAAACCATTCTCATCCATGGAGTTAGTATAGCCTGCAATAGGAAATGAAATGCATGACTGGAAAGTACCGCATTACGTTTGCTCGTCGCTCTCCAGTCCATTCAAATCTTCCATCGTCAGCTGCTTCTGATCGTTCATCCGATCAAACAGCATGCGAGTTTCTTCCTCTAAATCGAAGTCGCCCTGGAAATTCGCCGAATCCGGCAATTCCTGAATCGAGTTCAACCCAAAATATTCTAAAAACTGTTTGGATGTCCCGTACAAAATCGGTCTTCCCACCGCTTCTGCCCGGCCGACTTCCTCGATCAGATCTTTGCTGACCAGCGTGGCGAGCGCACGGTCGCATTTGACCCCGCGGATCTCTTCGATCTCCACGCGCGTAATCGGCTGCTTGTACGCTACAATGGACAGCGTTTCAAGCGCAGCCTGGGACAGTGTAGAGCGAGCAGGCGTATAGGCGAGCCGCTCAAAATAAGGCGCATGCTCAGCCAGCGTGGTGAGCTGGTAGCTGCCTGCAACCTCCACGATTTTGATGCCGCGGCCTTTGCGTTTCCAATCCGTCCGCATATCTTTGAGCAGATCTTTCACGATATAGGCGTCGATCTCCATAACTTCTGCAAGCTGTTTGGCATCCAAACCTTCATCACCGGCCGCGAAGAGCAGGCCTTCAATAATCGATTTCATCTGTTGTATACTCAGTGTCAATGTTCGCTGCAACCTCCTCTTTCGCTTGAATGACAATATCATCAAACAACCCATGCTGATGGCACATAATCACTTTCATTTTCATCAGCTCAAGAATCGCCAGAAACGTCACGACGATTTCCTCACGTGTCATTTCGTAGTCGAACAGCTTGGAAAACAGCAGCTTTCCGCCGCGTTCCTTCAAGAGGCCGACAACTTCTTTAATCCGATCCTTGACGGAAATCTCGTCTCTACGAATACGAGTCACCACATTGCGGTTCACTAGCTTGCGCAGTGTGCGGCGAAAAGCGTACAGCAAATCCGCAACATCCAGTCCCTCGACGGGATTTTCCTGTAAAACCTGCATGAACGGGGTCAAATCTTCCGGCTCACGCGTGAAAACGAGACTGCGTTCCACTTCCTTCTCTCGAAGCATATCCGCAATCGATTTATATTTCCGGTACTCGATCAGCTTGGCCACAAGCTCTGCACGCGGGTCATAGTCGTCATCCATATCGTAAAACTCATCATCGAATTCAATGACAGGCGGTTTCGGCAACAGCATCTTGCTCTTGATCGACAAGAGCGTCGCGGCCATCACGAGAAATTCGCTCGCCACTTCCAGCTCAAGTTCCTGCATCGCTTGAACATAGTCCATATACTGCTCGGTAATTTCTTTAATCGGAATGTTATAAATATCGAGTTCGTTCTTGTCAATAAGATGAAGCAAGAGATCAAGGGGCCCTTCAAATGCTTCCAGCTTATACGTAACTTTCATGTCGTTCTACCCCTTGTCAAAGTGAATAAAGGTACATAATGAACTGCGCAATATACGGATAGCCATGGCTCAGCAGCCATTGTCCAACCGGGGTAATCATGAGAAACAGCACAAGCATAAGCGCGTGCCGCTCGTACCTCGCCAGTTTGCGCTGCTTGCCTGGGGTCAGAAAGCCTTTCCAAATCGCCCATCCATCGAGCGGGTACAAAGGCAAGAAATGAATAAGACCGAGCATCACATTCACAATAACGGCGTACTGCAAGTAGATGCGCCACATTTCCACGTCCAGCGTTTCCATCCTGGCGCCGAACGTTTCGGGAAGCGTAAAATTCAACCACCAGAAGATGATGCCAAGGAGCAAATTCATAAGCGGACCGGCCGCGTAGACAAGCGTGTTCGCCAGCCGTGGCCAGCGGGGAAATTGGCTTGCCTCAATCGGCAGAGGCTTGGACCATCCGTAAGGACCGAACAGCGTCATCGCCAGCCCGATGGCGTCAAGACGCGCCAAGGGATTGAAAGCAGCCGCCATGCCGCGCTTGAACGCGCGATTCCCAAGAAGCCATGCGGCCCCCAGATGTGCGGCATCATGCAGCGCCATCGCCACAAGAAAGGCACACAGCCGGGGCAGCAAGGTTTCGAGATGAAAATACAATAACATTAGGACTGGAATTGCTTGGTCAAATTCGCCATTTCAATCGCTGTCGCCGCAGCTTCCCAGCCTTTGTTGCCCGCTTTCGTGCCTGCACGCTCAACCGCTTGTTCAATGGAATCCGTCGTCAACACGCCGAAAATCGTTGGCACGCCGGTTTTCAAGTTGATCGCCGCCACGCCTTTGGCAACCTCGCCGCACACGTAGTCAAAATGAGGCGTTGACCCCCTAATAACCGCCCCAAGCGTAATGACAGCGTCATATTTGCCGCTTTCCGCCATTTTTTGCGCGATCAGCGGGATTTCAAATGCACCTGGTACCCAGGCGATGTCGATTTCGTCTTCTTGCACGCCGTGGCGTTTCAAAGCGTCTTGCGCGCCGCCGAGCAGCTTGGATGTAATAAATTCGTTAAAACGGCCTACGACGATCCCATATTTTAAATTCTGCGATACTAAATGTCCTTCGAAAATCGTTGCCATGTTCGTTCGTCTCCTTTTCCGGTTAAAAAAATCTTCTATGGTTTAGATGCCGCGGCCAGAATCGATGAAATTCAGCATGTGGCCCAGCTTTTGCTTTTTGGTTTTGAGGTAGTCCAGGTTGTGCTTCTTGCTTTCCATTTGGATCGGCACCCGTTCTGCCACTTCCAAGCCGTAGCCTTCAAGCCCTTTGATTTTACGCGGATTGTTTGTGAGCAAGCGAAGTTGGCTAATGCCAAGATCTTTCAAAATTTGCGCGCCGATGCCGTAATCCCGAAGATCTGGAGCAAACCCAAGCTTAATATTCGCTTCCACGGTATCCAATCCCTGCTCCTGTAGGGCATATGCCTTCAATTTATTGATTAATCCGATGCCGCGGCCTTCCTGACGCATATATAATAATACACCATTGCCCTCTGCATCAATCTGTTTTAACGCCGCTTCGAGCTGCGGACCGCAATCACAGCGGTGTGAATGGAAGATATCCCCAGTCAGACACTCCGAGTGAACGCGGACGAGCGTCGGCTTCGAAGGATCGATTTCTCCTTTGACCAAGGCAACATGCTCTTTGTTATCAAGCTGGTTCGTATACGCAATTGCCCGGAACGTGCCAAAATCGGTCGGAAGCTGAATCTCTACTTCCCGCTGCACGAGCTTCTCCCGCTGGTTGCGGTAGTGAATCAGATCCTGAATCGTAATGATGCACAGCCCGTGCTTCGCAGCAATGTCCATCAAGTCGGGCACGCGCGCCATAGTGCCGTCCTCTTTGATCACTTCACAGATGACGCCGGCAGGGTAGGAACCGCACAGCACCGCGAGATCAACGGCTGCTTCCGTATGTCCGGCCCTGCGAAGGACGCCGCCTTTTTTCGCAATCAGCGGGAATATGTGACCCGGTCTGCGATAATCCTGCGCCTTCGTCGCAGGGTCGATCAGACTGAGCACCGTTTTGGCCCGCTCGTGTGCGGAAATGCCGGTGCTTGTCGTCACATGGTCGACAGACACTGTAAACGCGGTCCCGTGGTAATCCGTGTTCCGCACCACCATCGGAGGCAGATCCAGCTCCTGCGCGCGTTCCTCGGTAATCGGAGCGCAGACCAGTCCGCGGCCTTCTTTGATCATAAAATTGATAACGTCCGGCGTCGTTTTATCAGCCAGCGCGATAAAATCGCCCTCGTTCTCGCGATCCTCATCATCGACAACGATAATCACTTTGCCTTCGGACAGCGCCGCCAGCGCCTCGTCAATCGTGTTAAACGTATAGGTTTGTTCCATGGTATCCACCTCATCTGCGCGTTAGCCGCACGCGAAAGTTCGTTTGCCTGTTTGAAGGCTTACAAGAAGCCGTTGTCTGCCAGAAAAGAAGCCGTTAATCCGCCGCCCTGCCGCTTGCCGCGCGCTTCTTCGGGCTCAGCTGGACCGAACTTCAGCAGTCTCTCCATATATTTGCCCAGGACATCGCATTCAATGTTAACGGAGTCTCCCGGTTTTTTATCTTGCAGCACCGTCTGTGCCAACGTATGCGGGATAATCGAGACCGCCACATCCTGGTCTGTCACGTCGACAACCGTCAAGGAGATGCCGTCGATCGTGATCGAACCGCCAGGAATGATATAGCGGAAAATCGCAGCTTTGGCCGGTTGGAACCGGTATACGACCGCATTTTCCTCAGGGACGCGAGACGTGATCGTCGCCGTCGTGTCGACGTGCCCCTGCACGATATGACCGCCGAAGCGGCCGTTCGCCGCCATCGCCCGCTCCAGATTGATGCGCGCGCCGGTTTGCAGCGAGCGCAGGTTCGTTTTGCGGTACGTTTCCGGCATGACGTCCACCGCGAACGACTCCTTGTCGTAGGCAATGACGGTCAAGCATACGCCGTTGACGGATATGCTGTCGCCGAGATGCACGTCTTCGAGCACTTTCTTGGCCGCGATGGTCAGCACCATCGCCTGCCCTGCGCTATGAATGCGGCGCATCTGGCCGATTTCTTCAATGATGCCCGTGAACATGCGGCACCTCCTCCTTGTACATCGGATAGCCTGTCAGGCATACATCCGGTCCGAACTGCTCGACCTTCAGCCGATCCAGCTCGATGGCGTCAGCCATCTTCGCGAAGCCGGCGAAGTCGATGTTCACCGGTGCTGCCGGTCCGCCGCCGATAATTTTCGGCGCAAACATCAGCACCATCTTATCGATCAGGCGCTGCTCCAGCATCGCGCCGTTGAGCCGGCCTCCACCCTCCAGGAGGATGGAGCCGATCTCGCGCTCGCCCAGCTGCTGCATGGCGAGCCTGAGGTCCACCTGCGGCCCGTCGCCGCAGGTGAGGACCGTGACGCCGCGCGCTTCGAGCGCGGCGCGCCGCTCCGCGGGCGCCTGTGCGCTCGCGAGCAGGATCGTCGGTTGACGATCCTGCTCCGAGAGCACGCGGGCGCCCGGCGGGATGCGCAGCCGCGAGTCCGCGACGATCCGTACCGGCTGCACAGCCGGTACGTCGCCGCGCGCGCTCAGCTGCGGGTCGTCGGCGATGACGGTGTCAACGCCGACCATGATCCCCTGGTGCCGATGGCGCAAGGTATGCACAAAAGCGCGCGACGCCGGCGACGTAATCCACTTGCTGTCGCCGGTCTTGGCGGCGATCCGGCCGTCCAGCGTGCTCGCCGTCTTCATCGTCACGAACGGCAGCCGTGTGACGATGAACTTATTGAACGCCTCATTCAGGCGTTCGGATTCCTCGGCGAGCAGCCCGGTCGTGACCTCCACGCCGTGCTCGCGCAAGCGCGCAATCCCGCTGCCCGCGACGAGCGGGTTCGGGTCCGTCGCCGCCACGACGACGCGGCTGACCCCGGCTTCGATGAGCCGGTTGCTGCACGGCGGCGTCTTGCCGTAGTGGCTGCACGGCTCCAGTGTAACGTAGGCCGTGCTGCCCCGCGCTTCCTCGCCCGCCATCTGCAGCGCGAGCACCTCCGCGTGGCCCTGTCCGCGCTTCAGATGCGCTCCCATGCCCACGATGCGGCCATCTTTGACCAGCACGCAGCCAACGACCGGGTTGATGCCGGTTTGGCCAAGCGCGCTTTGCGCGAGCTGCAGCGCGAGTCGCATGTAAGCTTCATCATTCAACACGTCCATGGTGATCACCGTTCCTTCTCTGCAATACATGCAAAAAGACCCCCATTCCGAATACCGGACGGGGGTCAGAGTTGTAAGAAATACACGAATAAGCTTCAGCCATCATGCCTGCTGCATTTTTAAACATCTCAAACAAGACCGACGGACATGCCTAAATAGACAGATCTGCCGAATTTTAGGTGAATGTGAAAAAATGAACAAGCATGCAAAGCGAATCAACCATTCGCATCTTCCTTCTCCCATCCAGACTATACTGTCGGTCCCAGAGTTGCACTGGGTCAGCCGTAGCGAAGCTGTTGTAAGGTACCGCTAGCTTCACAACGGGTCACGGACTAATCGTACCCTGCCAGGTGGCATAGGCCGAATCACCGCCGGTGTGGAATTTCACCACGCCCCGAAGGTTTTGCATACTGGTAAAGAAATCGACAGTTTGAACTGTACATTTCTTTATTACTGAAAAATTTAACACTCACGTCTCGAAAATGCAAGGCCTTTTTTCATCGTAATCGCTAACCCACGCCAATCCAGCGCTTTCATATGCACCGTAACTCCTTCTCCTTATCATATCCCCTCAACGCAAAAAAACTGCCCGAACAAACGTCCAGGCAGTCTCTTGTATGCAGCTTATGCTTCGACAACTTCTACTTTCGCCATTTTGTCTCTGCCTTTGAATGCGTCGACGTGCTCCATGCCTTTTGCAACTTTACCGAATACGGTATGTTGACCGTCCAGGTGTGGCTGCGGCTGGTAGCAGATATAGAATTGGCTTCCGCCCGTGTTGCGGCCGGCGTGTGCCATTGCAAGCGTACCGCGCTCGTGCTTGTTCGGGTTGATTTCGCAGTTGATTTGGTAGCCAGGACCGCCGGTGCCTGTCCCAGACGGGCAACCGCCTTGCGCTACGAAACCAGGGATGACGCGATGGAAAACAAGTCCGTTATAGAAGCCGGAGTTTGCCAGTTTCTCAAAGTTTGCAACCGTGTTAGGCGCATCTTGGTCGAACAGGTCGATCAGGACCTCGCCGCCGTTTTCAAGTGTAATTTTTGCTTGTTTTGCCATGTGTTGTCCACTCCTTTAGGAAATAATATCTTATTCTACTAAAAATGCCGGCAATACACAAACTCGGGGGGATTCTCACGTAAGCACTGCCCCCCTCCTCACGAAAAAACACCCCCTCCGCCACAACCGTGGCCTCAGGGGCGCTCCCATTACATTAGCACGTCTTCGACACTTGCTTCATCCGGTTCGGAATCACATCGTTGCCGACGATTTGCTCGAACGATTCGCGTTTGACGACGAGGTCGCTCTCGCCGTCTTTGACAAACACGACGCCCGGTCTGCGAATCCGATTATAGTTGCTCGCCATGGCGTAGTTGTACGCCCCTGTGCAGGAAACGGCCAAAATATCGCCAGCCTTCACCTTCGGCAGATTTACGTCCCAAATGAGCATGTCACCGCTCTCGCAGCATTTGCCGGCGATGGAGACGACCTCTTCCGGCGCTTCGGCAGCGCGGTTCGCGAGGCCTGCTTCATAGACCGCCTCATACAGCGCAGGGCGCGGATTGTCGGTCATGCCGCCGTCGACCGCGACGTATTTGCGGACGCCAGGAATGTCTTTGGCGGAGCCAACGGTGTAGAGCGTCGTGCCGGCATCGCCGACGATGCTGCGGCCAGGCTCGACCCAAATTTCCGGCAGCGGATAATCGTTCTGGCCGAAGTTCGATTTGATCGCATCGGTGATCGCTTTGACGTAGACGGCCACCGGCAGGGGCGTATCCTCGGATACGTAGCGGATGCCGAAGCCGCCGCCCAAGTTGATGACGCGGAACGTCACGCCAAGCTCATCGCGCACCTGTACCGCGAACGACGCCATTTTCTCAGCGGCCATCGCGAAGCCTTCAACCTCGAAAATTTGCGAGCCAATGTGCGAATGGATGCCAAGGAGATCCAGATTCGGAAGCGCGGACGCCTGTTGAATCGCTTTGTACGCCGAGCCGTTGCCCAAATCGAAGCCGAACTTGGAATCCGTTTGCCCCGTGGAAATATATTCATGCGTATGCGCCTCAACACCAGGCGTAATCCGCAGCAAAATGTTCACCTTCTGACGCTTCTCGCCGGCAATCACGTTCAGCAGCTCCAGCTCCGTGAAATTATCCACGACGAAGCAGCCGATCTTCGCATCGATCGCCATCTCCATCTCCGAGATCGTTTTGTTATTGCCGTGAAAATGAATGCGCTCCGCTGGGAAACCCGCTTGCAGCGCTGTGTATAATTCGCCGTCCGAGACGACGTCCAGGGACATGCCTTCTTCTTCGACGATCCGGCACATCGCCATGACGCAGAACGCCTTGCTGGCGTACGCAACCTGGAATTTCAGACCGGACGCCTGAAACGCTTTGACAAATTCGCGGCAGCGCTGGCGAACGAGCGCCTCGTCGAATACGTACAGCGGTGTGCCATACTCCGCGACGAGTTCGAGCGTGTCGACACCGCCGATTTCGAGGTGGCCTTGATCGTTGATTTTACTGGTTCCATGTAAGTACATTGCTGGATGTTCCCCTCTCGGTTACCCATTGTCATGCCGTCATTCGCCTGATTGGATACATGCATTTCTATTTAAAGTATCATAGGGGACGCGGTTTTGACAATACGTGTACAGACCATCGCATACAAAAAGGGCTGGCGTCTACCAGCCCCAGTGCAGCGCTTACTCCGGCTGCCTTGTTCCGTCGATCGGCTTCGTGATGCTGAGCCTTGTTTTGGAGGCCAGCACCGGCTTGCGCATGATGATGGAGAAAAAGCTTTTGGCGTTGAACGGCAGGAACGGCCACATATACGGAGCCCCGTACGATTTGCGGCTTGCCAGCAAAATCAGCCAAACCGTGCTGCCAATCACCATGCCCGGCACACCGAAGATGGCGGTGACAACGAGCAGGCCAAGCCGTACAATCCGGTTCGCCAGCCCCAACTCATAACTCGGCGTCGCGAACATCCCGATCGAAGCCAGCGCGAGATACAGGATGACCTCATTGATGAACAGCCCCGTTTTCACCGCGATGTCCCCGACCAGAATGGCAGCGACGAGTCCCATCGCGGTCGCGAGCGGCGAAGGGGTATGCACGGCGGCCATCCGCATCAGGTCGATCCCGATGTCGGCGAGCAGGAACTGCGTCAGCAGCGGCAGATGTCCTTCCTTTTGCGGTCCCAAAAACTCTAAGCCCGCCGGCTTCAATTCCGGATGCGCCACGATCAAATACCAGAGCGGCAGCAGGAAAATGGACATCAGAATGCCGGCGAACCGTACCCACCGCAAATACGTCCCGATAAACGGCGTTTGGCGGTACTCCTCCGCATGCTGAACATGGTGAAAAAACGTCGTCGGCAAAATCATGACAGAAGGGGACGTATCTACGAATACGCACACATGTCCTTCCAACAAGTGGGCCGAAACGACGTCTGGACGTTCCGAATATCGGACCATCGGGTACGGATTCCAGCCCTTATTCACGATCATTTCCTCCAGCTGCTTCTCGCCCAGCGGAAGTCCGTCGATCTGCACTTGTTTCATGCGGTCCTTAATTTCCTGCACAAGATCGTTGTTGGCGATATCGCTGATGTACGCGACGCAGATGTCCGTCTTGGTTCGTTTGCCGATCTGTGAAATTTCCAGCTTGAGCCGTTCATCACGGATGCGACGCCGGACGAGCGTCACGTTCTGGAGCAGCGTCTCGGCAAAACCGTCGCGCGAGCCCCGTACGACACGTTCCAAATCCGGCTCGCCGATCGAGCGAACGGGATAGGTTTTCGCATCGACGGCAATCGCCTCGGTCTCACCTTCGATAAAGAACCCGGAGCCGCCCATCAGCACCTGGCCGACGATCTCGGACATTTTCGCATACTTCTTGACCTGAATGTGCGGAATCAGTTCAGCAAAGAACGCCTCCAAGGTGTGGTGCTGAACCGCCTCTTCGCCGGCATACGATAACCGAGTAATGATGTCGGTCAGCACGGTATCCTTCGCAAAGCCGTTACAGTAGAAAATACCGACCCGCTTGCCGCCGAACACCATCTCCCGCATCACCAGATCAAAGCTGCGATTCAGCCCGACGCGCTCCTCGAGCACACGCTGCACGTCGTGCAGACTCTGAGGGATGTCCTCCTGCTCTTTCAGCGCCTTCTCCTCCGCCGTCATCTCTGTAATCGGATTGTACGGAGACAAGTTGCCTTCTGCGTCGATGGCGAGCTTGTCCTGCTGCGCCTGCCCGCCATCCACCTTCTCCTGATTCTGTGTCTGGCCTTTCGCATGCCCCTCGCCAGCCTTCTTGTCATCAGCTCCGCCTTCCGGCGCCGGTTTCACAATAAATTTCATCTGCTCGCCTCCCTTGATAACCCAATTAGTAGAACAACCATTCAAATAATGAACCGAACACTTTGCCAAAAATCATCGCCATCAGCAGTACGATGCGGTACGAATCCAGGCCAACCCGTTTGGCGAGAATCGGCAGAACGTTGATAATCTCTGTCAGCGCCGCCGCCAGCATGCCAACGAAACAGCCGGCAAAAAGACCGACAAACGCCGCCCCAAGCGGAAATAAATGAAAATGCGCATCGCTGAAATCGACCCAGGTAAACAGCAAGGAGCCGAGCACAACTGCGCCTTCGTACAGATAAATGCTGGAGAACGATCTGGTGAGCTGCGCAAGCCTGGGGATAATGTCCAGCACGACGAGAAACGCTACCATCCCGCTCCCAACCGCAATGCCTCCGGCCAAACCGATAAAGGCGATCATGATCGCTTCCCCAATCGCCGCAATCACTTGCCCTCACCTTTTTCATGGATTTTGCCGTACTCTTCGGTAATCACGTAATGGTTAATGCTTTCCTGATACATGAACATTTCCACTTCCAGCGGGCTTGGTTCTTCATTAAATTTCTTTTTAAATAAATGGTTGAAAAAGAGGACCATCCCCACGCCGATACCGAGCGAGTACGGAATTTGCAGCATAAGCGGATGCTTGACTTTCTCACCGGTCATGAGCTCATAAATGCGCTGATGCACGTCCAGCATGGACACATCCGCATGAAAATTCATAATCGCGAGTCCGGAGCCGATGAACAGTAACAGCCATACCACACCAATCAGCACCGGGTTCGCCTTGCGATTATCCGTCGTAATTTCCAGCAGCACATGAGGCTCCCCGTAATGCTCAATCTGAAGCTCCGGAAAGAGTGCCCTCACCTTGCTGATAATCAGCATCATGTCGAGCAGCACGCGATTGCCGTCCGCCTGCTGCGGCTGATGAATAATCAGCTCTTGCAGTGCCTTTTCATACACGGGGTCCACGATCAGTTGGGCAATATGCCCCAGCTTGACAACTTGACCTTTGCGCACGCAAGCCTTCCGCCGAAGGCGGATGTACATCACTTTGCTTGTAGGAACCACCATCGCTTCACAACTCCTTTCAGGAAGCCTGGAACGACTGCCGGCCGCCTCAATGGAAATCATCCAGCTATGATCGTAGTATGCAAAATGTTTCCTTGGCATAAACAATTTCCCCAGTGGTAAATTCTCCATGCATAATCCGCTATCGCACTTGGCATAGTAACGATGAGCACCGCCAACTTCATCCAGATAAAGAAGGTGATAACATGGCAAAATTCGCGTTGACGCTCGTCATCATCGGCGCGCTGAACTGGCTTCTCGTCGGATTGTTCGAATGGGACCTCGTTTCGGCGATCTTCGGCGGCGATTCGCACCGGGAATCCTCCTGGCTCAGCCGCGTAGTGTATACACTCGTCGGTCTTTGCGGCTTGGTATGCATCAGATTTTATTCCACAAACCGCTACGCTCGCTAAGATCAGGCTGTTTGTGCAGGATGACAAGCCGCTTCACCCCCGTCACACCGGGCAACAAGCGGCTGCGGCCTTATTCTCCTTACCAAGCAAACAACGAAAAACCGTCCTCCTCGCGGAGCACGGCCTGTTCGCATATACGTATTTATTGAGCGATTTGATCTTTGATCGACTGCAAAATTTTCTTCTCCAGACGTGAGACCTGCACTTGGGAGATGCCTAACCTGCTCGCAACCTCCGATTGGGTCTGATCCCGGAAGTAGCGCAGGTAGACAATCAAGCGTTCTCGCTCGGAGAGCGTGCCGATGGCTTCGTTCAGCGCTAGCTTTTCGAACCACTTTTCGCCGGTCTCGTCTGAAATTTGATCCATTAACGTAATCGGATCCCCGTCATTCTCAAACACCGTCTCATGAATAGACGAAAGCGGTTTATTCGCCTCTTGCGCGAAGACAACCTCCTCCGCGGTAATCATCAGTTCTTCAGCGACTTCCTTAATCGTCGGAAGCCTGCCAAGCCTCTTCGAGAGCTCGTCCTTCGTTTTCCGAATCTTATTCGCCAATTCCTTCAGCGAGCGGCTCACCTTCAAGGTGCCGTCATCCCGCAGAAAGCGCTGGATTTCACCGATAATCATCGGAACCGCATACGTCGAAAACTTCACATCGTAGGATAAATCGAATTTATCCACGGACTTTAGCAGCCCAATACAACCGATTTGGAACAAGTCTTCGGCTTCGTATCCCCGGTTCAAAAACCGCTGAACCACGGACCACACCAATCGGATATTGCAGCTGACAAGTGTTTCTCTGGCGAGTCCATCTCCGGATTGGCTGAGCGCGATGAGCCGTTTGACTTCCGAATCGTCTAAATAACTATGAGAAGCATGCTTCAGATCAACATCCATAGATCCTACTCCTAATTGTATAAAGCTTTTTTAGATTCAATTCGCTTCAACATGTTTATTTTCGTTCCGATGCCAACAGCCGTCACAATATCCACTTCGTCCATGAAATTTTCCATAATCGTAAAGCCCATGCCCGAGCGCTCCAGCTCCGGCTTCGACGTGAACAGCGGCTCTTTCGCCTGCTCCAAATCCGCAATGCCCGCACCCTTGTCCTCGATCGTCAGGCGAACCAAATCCCCCTCTATCTCGGCGGAGATCGTCACAATGCCATCCGACTTATTGTCATAGCCGTGAATGATCGCATTCGTTACGGCTTCTGAAACGACCGTCTTAATATCGGTGAGTTCATCCAGCGTCGGATCCAGCTGCGAAACGAAAGCAGCGACCGCCACACGCGCAAAGGCTTCATTCTCCGAACGAGCGGCAAACTGAAGTTGCATAAAATTACGTTCACTCATAGTGCAACCTCCAGACTGGACATTGCATTACGTTCATTCTCATGAATCGCGACAATTTTGAACATCCCGGAAAGCTCAAACAGTCGATAGACGGCCGGAGAAACGTCGCAGACGACCATTTTCCCGCCCTTGCTCGTAATTTGCTTATAACGGCCAAGAATAACGCCTAGGCCCGAGCTGTCCATGAAGGAAAGATCTTTCAAGCTAAGGATGACGTGCTGCGTCTGCTCTTTGGCAATCGCTTCCTCCATCCGCGCTTTCACACTTTCCGCCGTGTGATGATCCAACTCGCCTCTTAATCTAACGATTAGCGCTCTTCGGCCTTGCTCGAATTCAATTTGCAGGCTCAACCAGTCCACTCCCTTCACAGTCATGAACATAGGTTTCTACAATCAGGGAGACATTTCCTGCCCCCCGACAAAACTAGAAGAAAAGCGCTAAAAGTAGGTAAAATACGCGAGATTTCGCCGTCAATCGGTATGGAAGAGCGAAGATGTCGTCCGTTTGAATAGCTTCCACCAGGACGCTTTGGCTACATCGGCAGGCGACTCCAACGGATACTCCGCAATGACGGCATCGCCGTTGTAGACAACGATTTTACCGATCGGCTGTCCTGTGCGAACCGGCGCTTTAATGGACGTATCCATCACCAGCTCGTGGCGGATGTTTGCCGTATCGGTTCCTTTTTTCATCAACATGCTGTAGTTTTGCTTGGCAGTAAGCGGCAAGGAGGAGACCTCGCCTTTATTGATTGTAAATTCACCCAGCTGATCGCCGGTTTTGAAGATCGGGTAGTTCATATATTGCGCAAACGCATAATCAAAAAGTTTCGTTACTTCCGCATTCCGTGTTTTCGTGTTCGGCTCGCCGAGCACCACCGCGATGACGCGCAGATTGTCGCGTTTGGCAGTGGCGGACAAGCAGAACTTCGCTTCGCTCGTGTAGCCGGTTTTGAGGCCGTCTGCGCCGCTGTAGAAGCGTACGAGCTTGTTCGTATTCACCAGCCAGAACGGCTTCGGCGAGTCTTTGCGCAAATAGTCCTGGTACGCGCCTGTAAAGCTCGTGATGCCTTCATGCTTGAGCAGCTCCCGCGACATAATGGCGATGTCGTTCGCCGTAGTATAGTGATTTGCCACCGGCAAGCCGTTGCAATTGGAGAAATGCGTATTTTTCATGCCGAGCTGCTGCGCGCGTTCGTTCATCATGCTGACGAAATTTTCTTCCGAACCCGCGATTTTCTCCGCCATCGCAACCGATGCATCGTTGCCTGAAGCCATCGCAATGCCTTTCAGCATCTCCTGAACGGTCATCTGCTCGCCAGGCTCCAGGAAGATTTGCGAACCTCCCATGGAAGCTGCGTATTCGCTGACAGATACTTTCTCATCCATTTTGAGCGAGCCTTTGTCGACCGCTTCCATAATGAGCAGCATCGTCATAATTTTCGTGATACTGGCCGGCGGCAGCTTGACATCCTTGTTTTTCTCGGCGATGACCGTCCCCGTATCCGCATCCATGAGCACGGCGGATTGGGCGTTCGGCGTCAAGTCGACGGGTTGCGGCTTACTTTCCGCAGCGAAGACAGACGGCAGCACCAGCATCGCACACAATTGGAAACAAATGAAACTTAACAGCCCTTTTTTACGCATAGCAATGGTACCCCTCCTGAGATGTATCACATGTTAGTTTTGGCAGTTGCAGCAAGAATGACTGCTATTCAGTTTGGACGATTTTCCTGCAAAATATTCCAAAACAAGCAAAAAACCTTCCGGTTTCCCGGAAGGTTTCTTCGCTGACTAAACAATGACATCATAAATCAACTGCAACGGAGTCGGCTTCGCTTCCGCGATTGCATAGGCGCCCCGAATCATCGCCTCAACTTCCTGCATATCCTCCCGATTCGCATGAATCGTGCAGATCGACTCGCCCGGCGCAACCTTGTCGCCGATTTTCTTGTTCAGCGTCAGCCCGACTGCGTAATCGATGCTGTCTTCCTTCTTGGCACGGCCCGCGCCAAGCAGCATAGCGGCAATGCCGATCTGCTCGGCATTGATGCGGGAAACGTAGCCGCTCTCTTCCGCAGCTACTTCGAAGCTGTAGCGCGCCGTTGGCAGCAGCTCCGGCTGATCGACCACCCGCGCATCGCCGCCCTGGCTGGCGACAAATCGCCGGAACGTCTCCACAGCTTGGCCGCTGCGAATGACGTCCTGCACCTTGATCCGCGCCGCTTCATAGTCTGTATCGCCTGTGCCCAGCATGACCATATAGACGGCCACCGCGACTGCGACTTCCGTCAACTCCGCATCGCCGGTGCCGCGCAGCACCTCCAGCGCCTCGCGGATTTCGTTCGCATTGCCGATTTCCCGGCCGAGCGGCTGCTCCATGTCCGTAATCATCGCAATCGTCTTCCGATTCAGCCGGTTGCCGATGTCCACCATCGTCCGCGCTAGCACCCGCGCATCCTCGACCGTCTTCATGAACGCGCCGGAGCCGATCTTCACATCAAGCACGATCGCGTCCGCACCGGAAGCGATTTTTTTGCTCATGATGGAGCTCGCGATCAGCGGAATGGAGTCCACCGTCGCGGTCACGTCGCGCAGCGCGTACATTTTCTTGTCCGCCGGAGCGAGGTTGCCGCTCTGCCCGACGATGGCGATTTTATTCGTATTGACCGCCTGAATAAAAGCTTCGCTGGACAGCTCGATCTGGAAGCCGGGAATTGACTCCAGCTTATCGACCGTGCCGCCCGTGTGGCCGAGGCCCCGGCCGGACATTTTCGCCACGGGAATGCCGAGCGACGCCACGACCGGCCCGACGATTAGCGAGATTTTATCCCCGACACCTCCAGTTGAATGCTTATCTACCTTGACTCCTTCAATCGCCGACAAATCGACCCGATCCCCGGATTCCACCATCGCCGACGTCAAATATGAAATTTCCTCATTATTCATACCATTTAAGAAGGTCGCCATCAGGAACGCCGACATCTGATAATCCGGCGCGCCGCCGTGGGTATATTCCTGGATCACAAACGTGATTTCTTCCTGGGTAAGCGCTTCGCCTTCACGCTTTTTATGTATGACATCCACCATGCGCATGTCTATTCCTCCTTCGATAACTGACCCTTGTATTATAACCTGTGCAAATGAAAAAAGGGAGCTACAGGAGCTCCCCCTTCAATCTCACTTATTGTACGACAAGTTTCGTTTTCATCGTCGCGTGACCTTCACCGCATGGAAGTACGCACTCGATGTCATATGTACCCGGTTTATCGAACTTCACTTCTTTGGAAGGGTTGTCTTTATCCAAGTGGATGTCCAGACCTTTAATTTCAATTGCATGGACGCCTTCCTTCAGTGACAAGGAAACCTTGGTTGTTTCTCCGGATTTCACTGTGTAATTGGCATTATCAAATTGCCAGTTCGACGCTACAATCTTGAGTTGTGGCAATTTGCTAGCTGCAGCCTCTGCTTCCTGTGCCTCTTGGCGTTCGGAAATATCTTGAAAGAGGACCCCAAGCCCTAACACGCCCGCAAGTATAAATAGTACGAAGAAAATCCACTTTTGCATGCTTATCCCCCTCATAGGTTGTTCACTTCATCTATTCTACCTAACATCCGTGTAGAATCCCATAGCCAGTTCGTGGCAAAATATTGACTGTTTTGTGACAGATTTGTGAAACCTCACTGGCTATAGGGTTGCCTAATCTTGACGAATATACACGGACTCGTTAGTCCGATTTTAGGAAGAAGTAAGCGGAACTTCCCGCACGAAAGCTTTGACCAGTGCAATGAACTTCGGCTTGGTACGATTGGCAACCGCAACGACCTGCTCATGCGTTAATGGCTCGAGCTCTTCGCCGATCGCCATGTCGGTGATACAGGAGATGCCGAGTACCTTGAGGCCTGCATGCCGCGCCGCGATCACTTCGCCGACCGTCGACATGCCGATGGCGTCGCCGCCGATGCGCGCGAGCATCGTCAGCTCGGCCGGCGTGCAGTACGTCGGCCCGGTAATGCCCGCGTAGACGCCTTCCTGCAGCTTGAGCGGCACGCCGTCTTCGCCCACGACCGAAACAGCCAGCTCATGCGCCAGCTTGCGGTAGGACTTGTCGTACGCTTCGGACATGTCCGGGAACCGTACGCCGAGCTCATTGTGGTTCGGTCCGATGAGCGGGTTGGCGCCGGTCATATTCAAGTGATCGCTGATCACCATCAGATCCCCCGCCTGGAATGAACGGTTCATCCCGCCGGCGGCGTTCGTCATCACGACCGTCTGCACGCCAATCGCTTTCATCACGTAGACGGGGAAGACCACCTTTTGCATATCATAGCCTTCGTAAAAATGAAACCGTCCTTGCATTACGATGACCGATTTGCCTTCGAGCGTGCCCGCAACAAAACGGCCCGCATGGCCTTCCACGGTCGATACCGGGAAATGCGGCACTTCGTTGTAATCAATAGCAATCGGCGACTCCACTTGCTCGGCCATATCTCCGAGACCGGAACCGAGCACAAGACCGATTGCCGGTTGGACGCCCCCCAGTTTCGATTGAATAAACTGCGCAGCTTCTTGAATTTGTGCTATGTACGTTGGTGCCATGGTTAGTGAACTCCTTTTCTATAACGCGCTGATAATACCGAGTACGAGCTTCAGGAACTTCGGCTTCACCCGCTCCGTCGTCTCCATCACTTCCGCATGGGACAGCGGTTGATCGAGGATGCCCGAGGCCATATTGGAAATGCAGGAGAAGCCCAGCACTTCAATACCGGCATGGCGTGCGACGATCACTTCCGGCACGGTCGACATGCCGACTGCGTCGCCGCCAAGCGTACGGAACATGCGGATCTCGGCCGGCGTCTCGTAGTTCGGCCCGAGCAAGCCGACATACACGCCCTCTTGCAATTTAAAATCCTGCGAAGCCGCCACATCATGCGCCAATTTGCGCAGACGCTTGCTGTACGCTTCCGACATATCCGGGAAACGCACACCGAGTGCCGGATCGTTCGGGCCGATGAGCGGATTTTTAAACGTCAGGTTCAAATGATCCGCAATGACCATCAGATCGCCGACTTGATACGATTCGTTGATACCGCCTGCCGCATTGGTCACGATCAGCGTCTGAACGCCGAGCGCCTTCATGACGCGAACAGGGAACGAAACCGTCTCAGGGCCGTAGCCTTCATAGGCATGAAACCGGCCTTTCATGATAATGATTTGCTTGCCTTCGATCTCGCCGACAACAAGCTCACCGGCATGTCCTTCAACGGTAGACACCGGGAAGTGCGGGATACGGGCATAGTCAATAACGATCGGCTGCTGGATCAAATCAGCTAGTACGCCGAGGCCCGAACCAAGAATAAGTCCGATTTGCGGAGCGATTTTCGTCTCTTGGGAAATAAAATCCGCCGCTTCTTGAATTTGCGCGATCAGGGATGATTGGGTAGTCATCGTCGTAGTTCCTCCTCAATATGTAAATTGCGCCTCCCGCGACGCAGGGGCTACTTCAATGCATGCAAAAAGCTTTCACCATGGCCGGTAAACTTCACGCCGAAATTGTCGGCGATCGTCGCGCCCAAATCCGCAAAAGTCGCGCGAATACCGAGCGAAGCCGGCTCGCGCAGGCTCGGGCTGTAGAACAGAATCGGCACGTACTCCCGCGTATGGTCAGTGCCCGGATGGATCGGGTCGTTACCGTGATCGGCGGTAAAAATCAGCAGATCGTTCGGTCCGATGCCCGCCTTTAGCTGCGGCACGGCGTTATCGAATTCGATCAAGGCTTGACCGTAGCCCTCCGGATCGCGGCGATGGCCATAGAGCGAGTCAAAATCAACAAGATTCGTAAACGCAAGCCCCCTGAAAGCCGAAGCAATCACTTCAATTGTACGCTGAATGCCGTCCATATTGCTTTTCGTCGTGTAGGACTTTGTCACGCCCTCGCCATCGAAAATATCGTTGATTTTACCGATCGCAATGACATCCAGACCGGCATCTTTCAAGTGATTCATCACCGTTGGCTCCGGTGGCTTCACCGCATAGTCGTGCCGGTTCGGCGTCCGCTTGAACGCGCCTGGCTTGCCAACGTACGGCCGAGCAATGACTCGCCCGACGGAGAATTCATCCTGCATCGTCAGCCTTCTGGCGATTTCGCACGCCTTGTACAGTTCTTCGAGCGGAATGATTTCCTCATGCGCCGCCAACTGAAACACGCTGTCCGCGGACGTGTATACAATCCAGCTGCCGGTCTTTATCTGCTCCTCGCCGAGCTCATCCAGAATCTCCGTTCCCGATGCCGGCTTATTGCCGAGCACCTTGCGGCCGGTCTCCTGCTCGAACTGCGAGATCAGCGCCGCCGGAAAGCCGTTCGGAAATACATTGAACGGCGTCGTCATTTTGAGGCCCATCAGCTCCCAGTGGCCAGTCATCGTGTCCTTGCCGACGGACACCTCCGCCATTTTGCCGTAATAAGCTTCCGGCGCATCCGTCTGCGGCACGCCTTGCAGCGGAGCAATGTTGCCGAGCCCCATCTTCGCCAGATTCGGCAGTGCGAAGCCTTTCACCCGCTCGGCGATATGTCCAAGCGTATGCGAGCCGACATCGCCAAATTCCCCGGCATCCGGCAGTTCGCCAATCCCCACACTATCTAAAACGATGAGACTGATTCGTTCAAAACGCATATGTATACCTCCAAATCTTACCGAATCGTATAACTGTCGCACTCTAGATTATCGCACTTCCGCCCTCTGAATGCAAAACAGCAGCCTTCCCGTAGGAAGCGCCGCTGCTGGTGGTTATAAATGCGCTCTCGGATGAGCGCTCGTGTAGACGTCCTTCATTTTCTGCTTAGACATTTGCAGATAGCGCTGCGTAGAAGAAATGTCGGCGTGGCCGAGCATTTCCTGCACGCTGCGCAAATCCGCGCCGTTCTCGATCAGGTGCGCGGCAAACGAATGCCGCAGCGTATGCGGCGTGATCTCCTGCGTGAGCCCCAACTGCTGGGCGTACTGCTTCACAATTTTCCAGAACCCCTGCCGGGTCATGCGGGTGCCCAAGTGCCCTGGGAAAAGCGCCTGCTCACTGCGGTCTCCCTTCGCCAGCTTCGGCCGTCCCTCGTCCAGGTAGGCGCGAAGGACGCGAATGGCGATCGGGCTGAGTGGGATCATCCGCTCCTTCTCTCCTTTGCCCGTGCAGCGAACGAAGCCCAGCGGCAGGTACAGGTCATCCACATCGAGCGAGACGAGCTCCGTTGCCCGAATGCCGGTCGCGTAGAGCAGCTCCAACATCGCTCGGTCCCTGAGACCGGCCGCATGCTCATCTGACGGGGCCTCCAACAGCCGCTCTACGTCGGCAATGGGCAGCACCGCAGGGGCGCGCTTCTCCTGCTTAGGCGCCTCGATAAACACCGTAGGGTCAGCATCCGCCAAACGCTCGCGCACGAGAAATTGATAGAACGCACGCAGCGACACGCGGACCCGGGAGATCGTCGCCGCCGCTCTCCCGGCTTTCCGCAAGCCGCCTATATATCCGGTCAGCTGCGCTTTGCCCACGGCTCGCCAGCCGGTTACGCCCTGCTCGTCCAAATACTGTTTAAATTGCACAATGTCCCGCTTGTACGATTCCAGCGTACTCGGGGACAATCTCTTCTCCATCTTCAAATAATGAACGAAAGCGCTCAGTTCATCCGTCATGCCGTCTAAACTCCTTCATACTAGCAATTCCAATATACCTTACTAGCATTCCACGAGTGCGCTGCGATCTCCTTTATTTTATTCCCCGTACCAGTAAAAGAAGCGCAAGCGCTCACTCATCGACCCCGTGTCAAACTTGGTGGTGATCTCCTCATGACCAAATGCCTTCACCGATTTGCCTGTCGGCGTCTTGTATTTGTTCACAGGCTGAATCCAGTCCGTCACAACGGCCATGACTTGATACAACACGATCGTGAGCGCGATAAACAGCATAATATATTGCAAACGAACAATTAATTTGCGATAGGAGAAGATCATGGGGCCGCCTCATTTCCATTGCGTTTTAGAAACAGAATATGAGGCTTGCCCGCCGATTATGACAGCTCGGACAATGCGGAATACGGCTTGCCTAGCGCTTCCGCCACCGCAGGATGCGTGATATGGCCCTGGTACGTATTGACGCCCAGGGAGAGAGGCACGCTTTGGCTCACCGCCATCTTGAAGCCTTTGTTCGCCAGATCAACAGCATACGGCAGCGTCACGTTCGTCAGCGCCAGCGTCGACGTGCGCGGCACCGCGCCCGGCATGTTTGCGACGGCATAATGCAGCACGCCGTACATCTCATACGTCGGATCGCTGTGCGTCGTGATGCGGTCGATCGTCTCGATCGACCCGCCCTGATCGACGGCAACATCGACGATGACCGCCCCCGGCTTCATGCTCTGGACCATGGAAGCCGTCACTAGCCGCGGCGCTCGTGCACCTGGGATCAGCACGGCGCCGATGAGCAGATCCGCCTTCGCCACAGCGCTGGCGATATTGTACGGGTTCGACATCAGCGTGCGCAGCCGGCCGTCGAAAATGTCGTCGAGCTGCCGCATACGATCGGCACTCCGCTCAATGACCACGACGTTGGCGCCCAGACCAAGCGCCATCTTGGCGGCGTTCGTACCGACGATGCCGCCGCCCAGAATAATGACGTCGGCCGGCGGGACACCCGGCACGCCCCCCAGCAAAATGCCGCGCCCGCCATACATTTTCTCGAGATATTGCGCGCCGATCTGCACAGACATGCGGCCGGCCACCTCGCTCATCGGCGTGAGCAGCGGCAGTGAGCCGTTCGCAAGCTGGATCGTTTCGTAGGCGATGCCCGTCACCTTTTTATCCAACAGATGATTCGCCAAATCGCCTGCCGCCGCTAAATGCAAGTACGTGAACAGCATGAGGCCTTCCTTGAAAAAGCTGTATTCCTCCGGGATCGGCTCTTTGACCTTCATGATCATATCGCTGCCCGCCCAGACTTCCGCTGCGCCGGCAACAATCGTCGAGCCTTCCTGACGATAGTCTTCGTCCGTAAAGCCGCTACCAAGACCAGCTCCGGCTTGCACGAGCACTTGATGGCCCTGCATCCGCAGCATACCTGCACCTCCCGGCGTAAGTGCGACGCGGTTTTCGTTATTCTTGATCTCTTTGGGAATGCCGACAATGATTGGTTTTTGTGTCATAGGCTCTACCCGCTTCCCTTACAAGGTTTCATTTGAATTGCTACTCATAATGTACCCCAGCTTCCAAAGCTATTATGTGCTGCGCTGCCGATCCTTGATTCTCCTTCAGTATATGAGCGTGGACGCAAAAATGCCTGTATGCACAAGACGTGCTTACAGGCATTTCGGGCATATAAATCGCTTCTAGCAAGCGATTTTAGTGGGATTTGTCGGATTTGTTCAATGATTCCGGTTTTCCTCGTTCATTGCAACGGTAGCAGATTCCCTGAAAATCCAACCGATGATCGAGGACTTGAAAGTGGAACAGCTGATCCAGTCGTTCTTCAAACGGCCCCAGCCAATCCTCCATAATCTCGTCGACAGCGCCGCATTGGACACAAATGAGATGGTGATGATGGTGACTGGAATTGTCGTCGCGCAGGTCGTAGCGTGCAACACCGTCGCCGAAATTCATTTTCTCCAAAACATGAAGCTCGCTCAGGAGCTCTAATGTACGATAGACAGTCGCAAGACCGATCTCGGGCGCTTTATCTTTAACCAGCATGAACACTTCTTCCGCGCTTAGATGATCCTGTTCATTCTCTAGCAAAACACGCACCGTCGCTTCCCGTTGAGGTGTCAGCTTGTACCCTTGGGACTGCAACTGCTGTTTAATTTTCTCGATTCTTGCTTCCATATGCCTCCCCCTCAGAGAGTGGGCATTACAGCCCATTTTAGCCACTCTTTTTATTATAGGGGGAGCTTGCTGACAAAGTCAAACATAATCATACATCATTTGGTTATCCAATCATTACAAAGCCAGGGCAACCAGCATCGGGGTGACCCATTTCATCATGATTTGCGACACATAACCTTCGAGCAGTGCCGCTCCGAACAAACAAACGCCCATCGCCAGCGTAATCGTCGTGTACCGCATAAAAGGCTGATAGATCGCCCCGCTGCGGCTCATGATGCGGTGCTTGATCATATAAATGGAGAAGGACATCGCCGCCACGCTGCACAGAAGGATCGCCGGGATAACGATCAAGTTCTGGGGCGCGACCGCCACCAGCGCGAACAGCATACCTTTCCAGGACATTTGCCCGACGAGATAGCCGACTGTAAAGCCGATCAGCACACCTTTCAGAAAATCCAATACAAGAATCAGCGGCAATCCGATAATGGAAAGGCCGAAAAGCCAGATCAGCAGAATCCATTTCATATGCATGCTGAACGCCTGAGAGAACGACTGCTGGCTGTCCATGTCGGCCCCTTCGTTAATTTCGTGAAAAAAACTGCTCAAGTGGCGCGTCAGCTCCGTCTTCTGATCCATCGAAAGCGCATTGACCATCACAGCTCCGAACACAACCCCGATGACAAAGAGCACAGAGACGAAAATGAATAAGGGTACGTTGTCTTTTAAAAATTGTTTCATCGTCAGGTTCCGGTTCACGCTCGCCGCTCCTTCCTTGTAAAGACTCTACAAAGACAAGCTTATGAGCTTTCCGCCGAAACTATGAATGATTTTTCACCCGGCCGTATTTGCCGCCGCCGCCGACTTCGAGCTCAAGCTGGCCTTCCCTGGCCGCAATAAGATAGGAGGCAATGTCCGCTCCGACCGCATCAACAAGCGCTTCCGGCGCAGCATGATGCAGCACGTTCATCTCCGTCCCGAAACGGTCCAGGAGCAGTGCCAGCTTCTTCGGGCCAAGACCGGGAATATATTCCATGGGCACTTGAAAATGATACGGCGGCCGATACGATGGATAGAACGGTTCCGCCCGGTCGGCGATCGCATGGATGCGGTCCATGACCCCGCGCACCATTTTGTGACTGCCGCACTGGGAGCAGCGCTCGACGACAATCGTTTCGTCCTCCAGCACCTCGTGGCAAACGCTGCAATACGTGCGGTGGTACTTGCCCAGACGGGGATTCAGCCCGTAATTGGCTTCCACGGCGCGGCCGTCTTCGCGCTTCAGCGCCTTGACGACCTCTTGAAAGGTCGGCTCCGCCAGCTTCAGCTTGTTGTACTCGCGGCCGATTTTGGGGAGCGAGTGAGCGTCGGAGTTCGTAACGAACGTGAACGGGTCGAGTTCGGCAATGAGTCCCGCCATCGCCGAATCGGCACTTAAGCCGAGTTCAACGCCGGCAAGCTGCGAGAGATCGAGCAAGTCAGCCATATGCCGCGTGGCGCTGCCGTAAACGCTCTTGTGCGGCGTGAAAATATGCGCCGGGATCATGATGCCTCCCCGGCAAATGACTTCTTCCTGAAGCGTTCTAGCCGTCACATAAATGCGCTGCGAGCTGAGCTCCACATTTTTCATATGACGCTTCATCCAGCCCGTAAAATCCTGCATCGCCGTCAGCGTCGGCAAATAAGCGAGTAAGTGGGCCGGGCCCATGCCCGGATCGCGCACCTCGATCTCGCTGCCGAGCAGAATCGTCGTATCGCGGTAGCGAATGCCGCCGCCTTCAAGCTCAACCATCTCGCCGCGGGAGAGATTGTCCATAATCTCCTCCTGCACGGATGGCGAGTGGCAGTCGATAATCCCGACCACGTCCATCCCCTTGCGGACAGCCGACTCATGTGCGATGTTGCGGAACGTCAAATTGTTCGCGGCGCTGATTTTCACCGCTTGACCCTTTTCCGTCCGCCCGATATGGATGTGCAGATCGACGAAGTACGATTTCATCAGATTTGCCCAGTCAACTTGTACAGCTGCCAGGCGTACACCGCCATAATCGTCTTCGCATCGGAGATGCGTCCCTCGCGCATATACTGCTGCGCTTCCTCCAGGGTAATGGCTTCGCACTCCAGAAACTCGTCCTCGTCCGGATTCGCGTCACCCTTCATCAGATCCTCCGCGATATACAGATGGATGATTTCATCCGCAAACCCCGGCGACGTATAAAAGGAACTAATCAGCCGAATGTTATCCGTCCGGTAGCCCGTCTCTTCCTCCAACTCGCGCAGCGCCGCCTTCAGCGGTTCTTCGCCGCTATCCAGTTTGCCCGCTGGAATTTCCACCTGGCTCTTCTCCAGCGGCTTGCGGTACTGCTCAACTACGATCATTTTGTCCCCGAGCAGCGGAATGACGGCTACGGCGCCAGGGTGCTTCACGATTTCCCGCGTGGCCGTCTCGCCGTTCGGCAGCTTGACCGTATCCACCTGCAAGGAAATGATGCGGCCTTCATAAATCGGCTTACTCGAAACCGTTACTTCCTCAAATTTTTTATGCTGTGTCATATCGCCACTCCTGATCTTCAAATTTTGGTCTAACTTGTCCACGTTCGGCATACCCATCATTATATCAAAAAATTTCCTGAAATGAGGGGCTCGCATGAAAAGCTATGTCGGCGACGGTCAAATTCGAATTGTAGGCAAAGCATGGGAAGTCAAGCATCTCCTCCATAAAATGATGCGGCAAGCCGGCGAAGGCGCAACCGTCGCCGAGTATATCGGCGCTCTTCATCGCGGTTCTTCCGGCGGGCGATCCGGATCGGCTGGCCTGACGCTTCCGTTCCCAGGACGGTAACGGGTCACAAAATAAGCGTACAAAAACAAGCGATGCCATCAAGGCCATCGCTTGTTTTATTATGTCCATTTATACCTTTGCCGCTTCCTTCACCAGCGCCACGACAAGCTCCGCTGTTTTCACGAGGTCGGAGACCAGAATACGCTCCTTCGTCGTATGAATATCCTCGTAGCCGACAGCTAAATTCACGGTCGGGATCCCCATCCCGTTGAAAATGTTCGCGTCACTGCCGCCGCCGGAATGGAACGTCCGGGACGTAAGGCCCAGCGTCTTCATCGCGCGGGACGTCAGCTGCACAACCGGCGTTTCGTCGTTATGCATGAAGGACGCATACACGATCTCCGCGTTGAACTCGCAAGTCGTGCCCGCATCCGCCGCCGCAGCTTCACACGCTTCCTTCATGGACGCGATTTGCGCCTCAAGCTTATGCTGCACGATGCTGCGCGCTTCCGCTTCCATCCGCACGCGGTCGCAGACGACGTTCAGCGGCCCCACGCCGGAGAAACTGCCAATGTTTGCCGTCGTCTCTTTATCGATGCGGCCGAGCGACATGCGCGAAACCGCTTTGCTCGCCACTTGGATCGCGGAAATCCCGTCTTCCGGATTCACACCCGCATGAGCGGACTTCCCGTTGAAAATTATTTCAATTTCCGCACGGCCCGGCGCCGCGACGGCGATATCGCCGATCTTGCCGTTGGAATCAAGCGCAAAACCGAACTGCGCTTCCAGTAAGGCGCGCTCCATCGCACGCGCCCCCTTGAGGCCGCTCTCTTCGCCGACCGTAATGACGAACTGAATGCGGCCGTGCGGAATGTTCTGCTCTTTCAACACTTTAATGCCTTCAAACATTGCGGCGATGCCTGCTTTATCATCAGATCCGAGAATCGTCGTGCCGTCGCTGCGTATGTAGCCGTCGTTGCCGATTTGCGGCTTAATGCCTTTGCCTGGCGCCACGGTGTCCATATGGGACGTAAAGAAAATCGTCGGAATCGCAGCGTTCGCGTCCGTCGCTTCCAGGGTGCAGATCAGATTGCCTGCCCCGTGCCCGCTTCGGCCCATCGAATCGTCTTCGAACACATTCAACCCGAGTGCGCTGAATTTTTCTTTCAGCACTTTGCAGATTTCCGCCTCATATCGCGTTTCGCTGTCCACCTGAACAAGCGAAATAAACTCTTCCACTAACCGCTCTTGCTTAATCATAGCTTTCCTCCGATACTCACTTTGGGTTACAATAATAGCGTACAAGCCTTCTTGAAAAGGAGTGAAACTCTTGCTGCAAAATAAAAAGATATTCAAAGTCGTTATCTTCATTATGCTCATTGTCATGCTATTATCCAGCGTATTATTTACCGCAGGGCTGTTTCTTGATTCGTAACCCTAATAAATTTTCGTATCGGCGTTGTAGCTTTCGAGGTTTTCTTTGACGCGCTGCAAGAAGCGGCCGCAGATAACCCCGTCCAGAATCCGGTGATCCAGGGACAAGCACAAGTTCACCATGGAACGCACTGCGATCATATCGTTAATCACGACAGGCTTCTTCACAATCGATTCAAAGGTCACAATCGCCGCTTGCGGATAGTTGATGATCGGGTACGACAGAATCGAACCGAAGGAGCCTGTATTGTTGACCGTAAACGTACCGCCAACCATGTCGCTCAGCGCAAGTTTCCCCGCCCGCGTCTTCTTCGTCAGCTCATCGATTTCCCGCGCAAGGCCCGCGATATTTTTCTGATCCGCTTTCTTGATGACCGGCGTCATGACGGAATCTTCCGTACCGACGGAAAGCGAGATGTTGATGTCGCGCTTCACGATAATTTTATCGACCGCCCATACCGAGTTGATGATCGGATAGTCTTTGATCGCATTCACGACCGCCTTTAGCATAAAAGCCAGATAAGTCAAATTAATGCCCTCGCGGCGCATAAATTCGTCCTTCACTTTGTTCCGCAGCACGACCAGATTGGTTACGTCCACTTCGATCATCGTCCAAGCGTGCGGAATTTCCGTCACGCTCTGGCGCATGCGCGTGGCGATGGCGTTGCGGATCGGCGTCACGTCGATCAGATGCTCGTTGCGCGTATCGGACGCGAGATCCTCCGCTTCGATCAGCGGCGTCTGTGGGTTCGCCGACAGGTGAATGCCCGTGCTGCGCACCGGCAAATTCACCGGCTGCTCGGCGCCGATCGCGCCGGACGGGATCGCCGCAGCAGCCGGCTTCGCAACCGGCGCAGGCGTGTTGACCGGCGCCTGCGGAACCGCCGCTTTCACCGCGTTCGCTCCGCCTGTGGCGACGAACTGCTCAATATCCTTGCGGGTAATCCGCCCGCCAAGACCTGTACCGGCAACGCGCGCCAAGTCGACGCCGTTCTCCTGCGCCAGCCGCTGCACGGCCGGCGAGTAGCGGCCGCGCATGCTTTGGTCGCCTTCGAGCTCCACTGCAGACGCAGGGGCTGCAGGCTCCGCTGAAGGCGCTGCTGCGTCGCCGGCCGAGCTGCCCGGCTCCTCGATCACGCAGATCGCTTCGCCGACCGCGGCCGTTTCACCGTCGCCGACGATAATTTTCACGAGCGTGCCTTCGATGGGCGAAGGCATCTCCGTATTTACTTTTTCCGTAAATAGCTCACACAGAACGTCATATTGCTCCACATAATCGCCGGGCTTCTTCAGCCACTTGCCGATCGTAGCCGAAACGAGGCTTTCCGCCAAATGCGGAACCGTCACCTCGGTGAGGCGGCTGGTTTGGGTCATGTCAGGGTCCTCCTAATATCGAAAAATGAATCGTCTTCGCGCTCATTCGCTCTAGAACAAAGCAAGCTGACGCATCGCTTCCTTCACTTTGTCCGTGTTGAGAAGGAAGAACTTCTCCATCGGCGGGTTGCTGCCTACCGCAGGCACGTCAGGTCCGCAAAGCCGCGCAATCGGCGCATCGAGTTCAAACAGCAGCTCTTCCGCAATGATAGCGGACACTTCCGCGCCTACGCCGCCGGTTTTGTTGTCTTCATGCGTGACGAGCACTTTGCCTGTTTTACGAACAGCTTCGAGAATCGCTTCTTTGTCCAGCGGTTGAATGGTGCGCAAGTCGAGTACATGTGCGGAAATGCCCTCTTTGGCCAACTCTTCGGCCGCTTGCAGCGCAAAATTAACGATCATCCCATACGTGATCACGGTGATGTCCGTTCCCTCACGCTTCACGTCAGCTTTGCCGATCGGCACGATGTAATCCTCATCCGGCACTTCGCCAGAAACGCCGAGATAAGCTTTTTTATGCTCAAAATAAAGCACCGGATCCGCATCGCGAATCGCCGCTTTCATCAGCCCCTTCGCGTCGTACGGGTTGGAAGGCGCTACGATTTTGAGGCCCGGTGTTCCGAAGAACACTGATTCCGGACACTGCGAGTGGTACAGCGCGCCGCCGCCTGTCGCCCCATAAGGCGCACGGATGACGATCGGACAGTGCCAATCGTTATTGGAGCGATAGCGGATTTTGGCCGCTTCGCTGAGGATTTGGTTCGTTGCCGGAAAAATAAAGTCTGCAAATTGAATCTCGGCAATCGGCTTCATACCGTACATCGCCGAACCGATGGCGACGCCGACGATCGCGGATTCCGCAAGCGGCGTATCCATCACGCGCTCTTCGCCGTACAGATCGCGAAGCCCTTTCGTCGTGTTCAGCACGCCGCCTTTGCCAACGTCCTCTCCAAGCACAAATACGTTGTCGTCCTGACCCATTTCCTCCTGCATCGCGGAGCGAATGGCTTCGATATAGGTGATAACCGCCATTAGTTGTTCTCCCCTTCCGCGTATACATGAAGCAGCGTGTCTTCCGGCTTCGGATATGGCGCCTGATCGGCATACTTCGTCGCTTCATTGATGAGCAGTTTTTGCTGGGCATCAAGCTCGGCTTCCTGCTTTTCGCTCCACAAGTCGCAAGCGATCAAATACTCTTTAAACTTCTGAACGCCGTCTTTCTTACGGTTTTCTTCGACTTCTTCCTTCGTTCTATACAGCATATCGTCATCCGACGTAGAATGCGGGTTAATGCGATAGCACATCATTTCAATCAAAGTCGGGCCTTCGCCGCGCAGTGCTCTCTCCCGCGCTTCTTTGGTCACGCGGTACATTTCCAGAGCGTCGGTGCCGTCGACTTGTATGCCAGGAAAACCGTAGCCTAGCGCACGGTCCGCGATTTTGCCCGCCACCTGCTTGTGAATCGGTACGGAAATCGCGTATTGGTTATTTTCACACACGAAAATAACAGGAAGCTTATGCACGCCCGCAAAGTTGCAGCCTTCATGGAAGTCCCCTTGATTGCTGGAGCCTTCACCGAATGTAGCCAGCGTCACGAAGTCCTGCTTTTTCATTTTCGCGGCAAGCGCGATGCCTGCAGCATGCGGAACCTGCGTCGTCACGGGGGAAGAGCCGGTTACGATATGATTTTTGCGATCGCTGAAATGACCGGCCATTTGGCGACCGCCGCTATTGACGTCCTCGGCTTTGCAGAAAATGGACAGCATCAAATCGCGAAGTGACATGCCAACCGCCAGAACAAACGCATAGTCCCGGTAATACGGCAGAAAATAATCTTTATTCGGCTGCATCGCAAACGCCATGCCGACTTGTCCGGCAAACTGGCCCGCGCCGGAGACGTGAAACGGAATTTTTCCTGAGCGCTGCAGCATCATCGCACGCTCGTCATATTTGTTTGCAAGGCACATCACCGCATACATTTTCACGGCATCGTCATCCGATAAACCCAAGCTTCTATGCTTATAAAGTTGACCAATGGACATGGAGGCTGCCTCCTTCTCAATATTAGAATGTCTGGGATAAATTTATTACCTGGTCCTAGTACTTGACTCTATAAGCATATTATAAACGGAAACGATTATGATTACAATTTTTATCCGTTTATGGATATGCCGTCGACGGCCAGCATCGCTTCCCCGAGCGCTTCTGATAGCGTTGGGTGCGGATGAATCGTCTGTCCAACTTCCCAAGGCGTTGCGTTCAACAATTGAGCAAGAGCCGCTTCGGTGATGCTGTTCGTCACTTGCGGTCCGATCATATGAACGCCCAGAATATCGTTCGTCTGCTGGTCTGCCACCACTTTGACAAAACCGTCCGAGTCCCCATATACGAGAGCCTTCCCTATCCCTTTGAAGCTGAATCTGCCTATTTTTACTTGATAGCCCTTCTCTTCGGCTTGCTTCTGCGTGTACCCGACGCTTGCAATCTCAGGCCGCGTGTAGGTACACTTGGCAACGAGGTGGGCATGCAGCTCGTGCGGCGTTTCTCCAGCGATATGCTCGGCAGCAGCGATGCCCTCATGTCCGGCCATATGCGCCAGCATGAGGCCGCCGATGACATCTCCCACCGCGTAAATATGGGATTCGCTCGTTTGCATGAAGCGGTTGACGCGAATGATGCCTTTGTCAACAACGACATCGGTGTTCTCCAGCCCCAAGCCTTCCACGTTCGCGATGCGGCCCACGGAGACAAGCACTCTCTCGGCTTCCAACGCTTGCACCTCACCATTTTTCTCCACATTCAATTTGACGCCGGTCTCGCCTACTTCCACTTCATTTGCCAGCACTTTGGCTCCAGTAACAATCTCAATGCCGCGTTTCTTGAACAGCCGCTCCAGTTCCTTCGACACATCCCCGTCCTCTTGCGCCACAAGATGCTTGTCCAGCTCGACGATCGTCACTTTTACGCCAAAATCGTTCAGCATCGACGCCCACTCCACGCCGATCACACCGCCGCCGACAATAATAATCGACGCCGGCAGATTTTCCATGCGCAGCGCATCCTCGCTCGTCATAATCATCTGTCCATCCGCTTCCAGCCCTGGAAGGCTGCGCGGTCTGGAACCCGTTGCGATAATCAGATTGCTATTCAGCAGCATTTCGATTTCGCCGTCTTCCCGCTCCACGGAAACCGCTCCGCTGCGCGGGGAGAAAATCGAAGGTCCAATAATGCGGCCCTGCCCGTGATGTACCGTAATTTTATTTTTCTTCATCAAAAATTGCAGCCCTTGGTGGAGCTGATCCACGATCCGCTGCTTACGGCTCTGCACGAGGTCAAATTTCAAAGAGACGTTCTCCGCGGCAATGCCGTACTCTTCGCTTTTATTCATAGAAGCGAACATCTCTGCGCTGCGCAGCAGCGCTTTGCTCGGAATGCATCCTTGATGCAGGCAAGTGCCGCCCATTTTTTCTTTTTCCACTATCGCTACGTTCTTCCCAAGCTGCGCCGCCCGGATGGCCGCTGTATATCCGCCGATTCCGCCGCCAAGCACGACAACGTCATATTTATATTCACTCATGGTATGTAAGCCTCCTGTCCGTCTTTTTACAACTTATTCACATATGTACATCTCTATTATATTACCCTTTTTTAGTTTCGAAGTCATAGTCTTATTTGTGAACCTCTTGTTTACGAAATAGACAGTGCCGCGGTTTCAAGGTATGATAAGAACAGACTATTTCCGCGAGGTTAGGAGCAGCTATGAAAGCACCTTTTTACCGCTTTATTGCCATCATGATGCTAGTTATTCCAGGATTAACCGCGACCTATGGATTCCTTACGATGAAAGACGCCTTCTTCGCGCAGTTCGGTCCGGACAACCATATGCTTTGGGGCAAATTTATCGTTGGACTCATCCTTTTTCTGCTCGGCGTCGCTTTCATCGGGGGTTGGACGTTCTTCCGGGACCGCAAACGCAATTATGTGGCACCGCGTTTCAAAGGCAAACGCAAAAAATAGACCAGGACCTCTGTCCCGGTCTATTTTTTTACCCGCCGAACCCAATCCGCCAGACGGCGTGGGCCGCACGATTCACAATCCAGTGCAGTTGAAGCATCGCGAAGCCGATAAAAAGGCCGCTCACCAGCGCCGTCGTCAATGCTTCCTTTGTCCACCGACTGCCGCCCGGCAACGGCACGCTGCGCACATCGATCAGCCGCGCGCCGATTTGCAGCCGCACGAGCAGAGCGCTGCCCATGTCTTCACTGCCCTGCTGTACCCAATCGGCAAGATCAAGCGGCAGGCCTGCCGTGATCAGGCTTGCCGCCCGGTGATGGTACGCGAGCAGCAGCGCCGCATCGCTTGTACTCGCTGCGCACGGCAGCTTATGAACGCGTCCCGCTCGGGCAAGCTCGCCAGCTTGAGCCGTATCCCCGTGTTCGTCTATATGCACAACGATCTCAGCTCCGCTGGTCAGCAGGCCGGTCGTAAGCTGCGCAGCTGCAGCCACGATGACATCCGGCACGATGCCCTCCCGAAGCATCTGATCTGCGCCTTGGCCGATGCCGATCACAACCGGCTGATGCTCAGCGATCAATCGCTTTATGCTGCGCAGGATACGAACGCGCTCTTGCCCTTCTTCTACGAGCCCCGCTACGAGGAGGACCGGCTTGTCCGCCATCTCCGTTTGCAAAAGCAACTGCGGGAACGGCTGCACCACGGCAGCCTTCTCCAGCGAAGCGCGGGCCAACGTTCGGTCGATGAACGTTTCCCACCGTTGCGCAAGCGGCTCGTTCATTTGCTGCTGCGCCTGCAGCCAATCCGTTTGGGTAAACGCTTTGCAGGGAAGCGTCTGCTCGCCTACGAGCATCAAGTCCGGATATATGCTCAGCTCCTCTTGCGAAGCAAGCAACGTATAGTTGGCAGCATCGGTTTCCCAAATCGGGATGCCATGCTGAAGTAGCACAAGCGGACCTTGCGTAGGTCGTTCGCCGCTCATGAGCATGCCGCAGTGAACCACAGCAAGCACGTTTCTTTTTACCCATTCAAGCGCCAACGCTTCTTCCAGATCCCCGCCCTCCAGGACGACGATCGCGTTTGTCAGCGGAAGATCAGACGCTTCAAGCTTCGTTCTTTCTCTCACAGCGCCTCTCACAACCTGCACAGGTTTCATCGCAAACCAAGACAATGCAGACCAATTCATGTGGCAATACTCGACTCCCCTTCTGTTCGCTAGTCTACCTAATTTACCCAAGCACCAAATTTGTATGTATAAATTCGGGTCAGGATGGCAAGATTTGGTTTATACTTGCAGAGAGGAGTGAAAACTACGATGGAGCTAAACATGAGCGCAGAAGACGTACTCGGCCACATTGTACAGCTTCATAGCAGCGGAGAGTCACTGGCCAAAAAAAATGTAAAAAAACAACATCCCGATCTGATGAAAAACGCGCTGTATTATTACCCTAGTTGGGAACATGCGATTCAAAAAACAGGCGTCGATCTCGCCCACTAACCCGTATAATTACAGCCTTCAGCCCTGGAAGATTGGCTTCCGGGGCTTTTTTCGCTAGTCCAGCACTTCCCACTCCACGCGTACGATGCGGTCGATCCACGTCCGGACCTTGATTTCAATGGCCTGTTCGATCTCTTCCTCCGTCATCTCACCGAGTTTGTGCTCCGGAATTTCAAGCATGTCCTGCTTCGTTACTTGCCCATCTACGTCCAATTGAACCTTAATCCGCATAGGAATCCCGCCTTTTTTAATTATGAATAAACCTTTCCATTGCGCCGCGGCCTGTTCTTATCTACAATAGAATTACTATGAAAATGAAAAGAGGTCATGCACATGTCTCGTTCCCATGCCCAGAAAATGCGTCAGCGCCTGCTGCGCGAAGGCAAGACAGACCCCGGCCAGCAGCGGCTTACCTGGCACAGCATCAATCCTGTTACCAAATCAACGCCAAGCTTGGCGGAATCGAAAACCAAACAACGGAATAAACACAAGCTAAGGAATCTGATCCACGACAGCGGAGCGGATTCCTTTTCTATTTGCAGCGTCTACCGACATGCAACGCCTTGCTCCTTCATATAAGCCAGTAGCTCAGCCTTCTCAGCTTCACTAAAGCTGTATTTGCAATCGAAGCCGTTGTAATACAGCTCCCACAGCCGCGCCGCCCCTTCGGGGCCGATTTCAACCCTTGCCACGTACAGCGAATCCGGTTCGTCTTCGAACTGGAGCCCAACATGGGCAATGACCACCTCGTCCTGCTGCTCCTGCTCGCAGTAGTCCAATTTCATCTGAGGGCGCCTCCTATTGAATTAATTGTTTTTTATTTATATAATATACTAATGCTTGTCAGAGTAAAACTCTAGGAGGAAGTACATATGGCCTACGATCCGCAAGTCGTTGATGCAACAATAGTAAGTGACAATCCGAAGAATGGTCTGTTTGAAGTTGTCGTCTCCTTGAAGGACCGCAGCAAATGCCGTCTATTTTTTGAACGCGACGCCGAAACAGGCGTAGGACGCGTAACCAACCTGAACCGCTTAATGAAAGAACCGTGCCCGATTTGCCGCAAAGACTACTTGTGCAACTGCCTGGATCGTTACAAAAACACCATTGCAGATCAAGCGATGTCTCTTATTAAATAGCGCAACGTAAAAACCCCTTTCGCCGCGAAATCTCGCAGCCGAAGGGGTTCTTCTTTTGTATACGATCGTTCACTCGTAAATAGCCTTATATAAGCCTTGCAGCAAGCTGCTGTAGCTTGACTTGTCATGGGTGATTTCAGCAAATGAAACATGAATCACCTTATTACTTGTTTTGACAATAAAAAAGCTTTCATCCGTATACATAGGATCGATATACGTATAGCATTCCAATTGTGTACTTCCGGTTTGCTGCCGCAAAAATGCGGTCGCTTCCTCACTTGCTTGCGCAAATTTCGGCATGGACTTGCCCCTCCCCTATTGTCAGCCGGGATTCGTCTTATTTCAAACGCGCCCGCTTCTTCTTTAAGGCCATGTAACCGCCCAGCATCGATACGGGTACGATCGCAATAAAGCCAAGCAGTTCATACCAGAGCGGGACGGTATGATCCGAAAGCATGCTGTCAAATCCAATCCCTGCACCGATAACCCCGACAATCGCCGCATTGAAAATCTCTGCACGCCGCGCAATGCGAGCCGTCATATAGCTGCCAAACAGCGTCCAGGACAACCCCATAACGAGCAGAAGCAGCATTAGTCCCACATTATCATAAAGCTTCTGCAGTTCACTGTTGTTCAGCGTGCTGTCTGCAAAAAACAGTGAACCGATCAACCCCGACGTCAACAGCGTGCCGAAATTGTCGATGCAAAGTCCGATTAATACCCCTATGAAATGGAATTTGCGCTCTCTCTTTTGTTCACCTTCACTCATAGACTAACCTTCTCTCCTGATCCCATCGATCTCACAATCTTTCCCATCATACCACGTGAAAAGAGGCATCGCCAATTTTAGGTAGCGTCTTTCCACCACACTGGCTTTAACTCGCGCAAAGCTTGCAGCGACAACGTTTGGCCGATGCGCGGCGTCACAATTCGTATTTCTTTGCGTGCAGCCGCTGCAAACGCTCGCTCCACTGGCTCAGTCCAGCTATGCACGGATAAGGTAAAAGCCCCCCAATGGATCGGCACCAGCACATCTCCACGCACCTCCTCATGCGCCTGCACCGTCTCCTCCGGCAACATGTGAATGTCCGCCCATCTTCTGTCATATTGCCCGCATTCCATTAGCGTAAGATCAAACGGCCCGTACTTTTCGCCAATTTGCGTAAAATGAGGCCCATACCCGCTGTCGCCGCTGAAAAAGACGGCATGCGACGCGCCTTTGATCACCCACGAACACCACAGCGTCGAACCGCGGTCCGTCAAGCTCCGGCCGGAGAAATGGTTAGCCGGCGTACACACCAGTTCCAGCCCTGCGTAAGTCGTCTCTTCCCACCAGTCGTGCTCCTCAATCCGATCAACGGATACACCCCAACGCTGCAAATGCGAACCAACGCCAAGCGGGACGATGAACTTGCCAACTTTATGCTGAATGCGCTTGATCGTGCCATAATCGAGATGATCATAATGATCGTGCGATAAAATGACAGCATCCACGCGCGGCAGCTCATTGATGTCAAAAGGCAGCGCACCGCTATACCGCGGCTTCCCAAACCACGGAAACGGCGATGGGGTGCGGCCGAACATTGGATCAAGCAGCAGCGTCTTGCCTTCGATGTGAAGCAACGCCGCTGAATGACCAAACCATGTCAGCTTCAGTTCTGAAGCTCCTGCCGACTCGAGTGCTGGCCGATCCATCTCTAACGGCCGAGATGGCCTAATACTCGGGGATGCCATTTCCCGCATCACCTTCACCATTTCCCCTACATTCATGTTCATATTCGGCGGCACCGGATTTTCGAATTTTTTGCCGGTAAATTGCTGCGAGCGCGCAATCGCAGCGCTCTCCTGTCCGGCAGGTTTGCGCCCGAATGGCGGATATAGCCGCATAAAGCACATGACCGCCAAAATGACGATTAGTATTGCGATTAACCAAACTCCTATCATTTTCTGTGCCTCCATACTGCATCGTCATTCGTCCCGCTAATCCATTCCTTCTTCCCTGGATAGCATAGACTAGAAGTAATAACGTACAAAAGTCGGGCTTGGTTCCAAATATAATTTTCCTTCTGAATCGGGACACCAGCACAATCCGTCGTTTCGCCCAAACATTCCGCGAAAATGGTCATAAGCTATCATCGAAACACAAATCAAATAACACTTTGGAGGTTGATTTGAATGAGTTGTGGAACTGGCTATGGTACTTCTGCGGCAGCTGTATTGGTACTTTTCATCTTACTTGTTATCATCACTAGTGCGTTTGTTTGGTAATCTAACCCCAATACAGAGGGACTACCTGGGCTTCCAGGTAGTCCCTCTGACTCTTTATAAACCATTAGCGATAATAACTACTAAAAGGAAAGGTTGTTCTCCACGTTATCTTCCACTGCTTCAATCCTTGCTAATCCAAAAGCAAAGTGGTGCCATAAAATATTTTCCACCATGTCACTTTGTTTTTTATTGCACTCCACAATAAGTATGACTTCCGAATTTTTCCCTTTCAATAAGCGCTGATTTTTCTTGATAACCTTGTAGTAAAACAAATCAATGAGGAATCCTAAAGCGAATCCTCCTGTAGTTCCAATAAGTCCCCAATAGATGGGTCCCCATTGTAATTTAAAGCCAAAGCTGGCTCCTATAACAGCAAATGCAGTTCCTAAAGCAGCCCCCGTACTGAAAAGTGAAATTCCGTCTGCATGATGTATACTATCGAATAATCTTCTTTCTGTTTTACGATTCGTTAAAGGAACCGCAAAAATACTCTCCTTGCCCACTCCATTTTTCTCCAATGAACTAATAGCCAATTCCAAACTTGCTGAATGCCCAAAGGTAGAGAATATCTGTACCATTTGATCTAATTCACCACTTTTCCTTTTATAATCTTAAATTTCGGAGATTGGAATTTTTTAATGAGGAACGTTTTTTGCTCCGAATCAAATAATTTATTGTTTTCCACTGTATTTAGATAGGAATCAAATACAGAAAATCCCCACATAGAGGGCATATATAGAAGCCATTGAATATCAAGCACTGATGTAGATTTTTGTACATCTCCAAGGAAAAGTAAATGTACAGCAACAAGTGCATTTGAGTAGTATAAAAAAATAATGCTCCAAACCAGAGAAAAAAAGGCAGTTAACAAGCGGTGAATATGCAATTGCCCAAGCCCTGGCATAAACATAGACCACAGAACTGACATGAAAGGTTTACGCTTGTCTAAATAATTAATTTCAAGTGCTCCAATACTATAGGTATTGAATGGCGCATCCTCTCTTTCAGCCAATATAGAAACTTTGTTCATATCCACACACGTTCGATAACTATCCCATATAGCAAATAAATAAACAGGAATATACATCAACATCCATCTGATATCTAATGTTTGTTTGGCTAACTCGATGTCTCCGCAAAACGATTGAACCATGGCTAGGTTGATTTTTGAATGATAGTTAACAAATACTTCCCACATGAACAGTACCAGGCCACGTAAATATTTGCTTAATATAAGATGACCGAAGCCAGGAAAAGCCGCTGACCACCAAGCAATAATGTAAGGATTTCGCAGATGAATTTGAGTCGTCCCAGCAATGCTGACATGTGCTTTGTATCGACGAAATTTGTTTTCTATATTCTGAAAATTATCCATAAGTTTTTATATTCCTTCGTGAGGGAGATGATGGCAAAACTATAATTCCATTTTCTTAGGAAAATTATTCAAAAAACCTCAACTTTGTATGCTGCATGCGGGGCTTAGAGTTAAAACACAAAAACCCGATAAATCATATAGATTTATCGGGTGTGATAGGAAACTCCCTTGCTATTCCTTTAGTCTTCTCGCTTTCAAGAAACCTTATGCTCAATCCGCAATTTATCCGCTACCATGGCGATAAACTCCGAATTTGTCGGCTTCGACTTCGAGATATTGATCGTGTAACCGAAAATAAACGAGATGCTGTCGATGTTGCCGCGCGTCCAAGCGACTTCAATCGCGTGGCGTATCGCGCGTTCGACGCGGCTAGGCGTCGTTTTGTATTTTTCGGCGATGGCCGGATAGAGCGTCTTCGTGATTGCCCCCAAAATTTCGATGTTGTTATACACCATCGTAATCGCTTCGCGCAAGTATTGGTATCCTTTAATGTGCGCAGGCACACCGATTTCGTGAATAATTGTCGTAATGTTGGCGTCAAGGTTTTTGCCTTTCGGCATTTGCACGACGTTTGCCCGCGGTGCGGAAGAAGATGAAGGCGCAGACATCGCCATCGAAGCGTTACCCGCCAATTGACGAATGCGGTTCGTGAGCGTTTCCATATCAAAAGGCTTCAGTATGTAATAAGATGCGCCAAGCTGTACAGCTTTTTGCGTAATATTTTCTTGGCCAAATGCGGTTAGCATAATGATTTTCGGCTGAAATGGCAGGTTCAGCTCGCGCATTTTCTCCAGTACACCGAGTCCATCCAGATGCGGCATAATAATATCTAAAATGAGAACATCCGGCAACTCCCGCTGTTCTTCGAGAAAACGAAGCACTTCGTTGCCATTGTAGGCAACGCCGACAATTTCCATGTCCTCCTGTTCACCGATGAACTCTGATAATAAATGGATGAATTCGCGATTATCATCCGCAAGCAGCACTTGAATTTTCCGCAAAATAATATCCTCCTTTAGCATTCTAACCTGTTGGATTATTTTTCTCTCTTATGTAACGTATTCGACACTTCGTTTTAAAATCCTTCTGTCGAATATTATTTTTCTTTTCTTTTCTTAAATATTCTTATATAATAATATATTTGTAGTTCATTCAACATTATTCGACAAATTCACTGCAATCTCGCTTGACGAATGTAGAATCCGCTAAAGAAAGTATAAAAGAATCAAAGGCTTAACTCGCCTTTGATTCTTTGAAGGAACCCTCTGCCGAAGGACGAAGGATAATGCCGGAATCCTGAAGCATCCACTCGATGAAGCAGCCATATCCGCTTGTTGGATCGTTAACGAAGACATGCGTCACTGCTCCGATCAGCTTGCCGTTCTGAATAATCGGGCTTCCGCTCATGCCCTGTACGATTCCGCCCGTTTTCTCAAGCAGCCGCGGGTCAGTAATTTTGATAACCATACCTTTCGTACCGGGAACATCCTGTTTCGAAACATGCACGATTTGAATATCGAATTTCTCCACTTTTTGCCCTTCCAATACGGTATAGATTTGCGCAGGACCTTCTTTGACTTCCTCTGCAAAAGCGACGGGAATCGCTTCCTTATCCAGACTATGGTCGGGAGCGCCGTACATTTTGCCGAAAATGCCGAATGCCGTATTGCGCTCTATATTGCCAATTACCTTGCTGTCTTTATAAAGCGTGGCATGTTTTTCACCGGGATCGCCGTTATGGCTCTTGGAGATCGACGTCACATTCGAATAGACAATGTCACCATCTCCCACAATAATAGGTGTCTGCGTATCCATATCCGTAATCACATGCCCGAGTGCACCATAGACACCTTGATCGGGTGCATAGAAAGTCAGGGTGCCAACGCCGGCCGCGGAATCCCGGATATAGAGGCCAAGCCGATAGGACTTGTCCACAACATCGTAGACAGGCTGCAGCTTAACTTTCATTTCTTGATTATTGCGCAAAATTAACAACTCAAGCGGTGTCTTGCTTTCGCCGGATTTGGCGACCAGATCAGCGACCTTGCTGACGTCCTTGGAATCCTTGCCGTTGATTTTCATAATCATATCGCCGACTTGAATTTTCGCTTCTTCCCCCGGTGAAACTTTTTGGTCCGGGGCAACAGTGACCAAGTGATGGCCCACGACCAGAATGCCGGCGGACTTAATCTTGACGCCGATGGTCTGACCGCCGGGAATCACTTTCAAGTCCGGCACGACGTTGACTTTTACCGTTTTGATCGGAATAGCTCCGAATAACTTGAGTTTCATTTCGGTTTGACCGGAACGGTCGGATTGCAGCGAAATCGGCTCGTTCAAATTAACTTGAAATGAGTGCTCGGCACTGCCGTTAACCTTTACGATATCCGTATCTTTCACCGTGACTTGGGCGCTGACCGGCATCGCTAGCTGAAGCTGCTTACCTTGACCGCTGAATAAGCGAAGTTCCTGGGGGAAGGAGGCAAAACTTTGAAAAGGTGGGGACAAACTGACCAAACATACGAGAAAGACGAGCAAGAGTCCGAACAATCTTTTTCTTTGGCCTGACTGCACTATGATCACGCTCCCTCACAATTCCTTGAGCCCTGACGAACATCCTCGTCAAATGCGTACCTATAAGTTAACCCCAGTCCCCCTGTTTTATAACTGAAAATGATACCTAACTATACTTTCATGTCCTTGCTTTCTTGTTTTTTGCCATGGTGAGCATTTCACCCGCATGATGAAGCGTAGTTTCCGTCACTTCCACCCCACCGAGCATTCTGGCCAGTTCTTCGATCCGCCCGCTCTCCGGCAAATCCTGAACCCGCGTATACGTGCGCTCCTGGTCGATCTCCTTGCGAATATAAAAGTGAACGTCAGCAAAGCTCGCCACCTGAGGCAAATGCGTGATGGAGAACACTTGGCAGGCTGCTGAAAGCACAGCCATTTTCTCCGCAATGGCTTGCGCCGCGCGGCCGCTAACTCCTGTATCTACTTCGTCAAACACCAAGACAGGAATCTGATCGATTCGGGCAAAAATGGCTTTCATCGCGAGCATAATCCGAGACAACTCCCCGCCCGAGGCGATTTTGCTTAAGCCGCGAAGCGGCTCTCCAGGGTTCGGCGCCATCATGAACTCGACTTGATCGATGCCCTGACGGTTGAAGCGTACCTTAACGCCTTCAACTTCAATGCCTCGCTCGTCCGGGGTTTGATCGATTTGCACGCGGAACTGCGTCCGTTCCATCTGCAAATCCCGAAGCTCATGCTCGATCTGCCGAGCCAGATCCTCCGCAATTCGTCTGCGCAGCTTGGACAAATCAAGCGCATGAACGGCAAGCTCCGCTCCCGCAGCGGCCAGTTTCTGCTCCAGCTTTTGCACATATTCGTCTTTATTCTCAATCGTATCGACTTCCGCCTTAATCTTCTCTAAATACGCCAAAATCTCCGGAATATTCTCCCCGTACTTTCGTCTCAGCGTCGTGATCGAATCGAGTCGCTGCTCGATAAAATCAAGCCTAGAGGGATTAAACTCAATCTCATCGCGATAATCCCTTAATTGAAAAGCTGCATCCTCCAATTGATAGTAGGCGGTCTGCGCCTGCTCCAAAAGCGGGGACAACTTCGCTGGATCGAGCTGTACGATGTCTTGGAGGCGGGAAACGGTTTTCCCGGCGGAATCCAAGGCCCGATTCGTCGCATATAAAAAATCGTAAGCCTCCGACGAGCTTTGATACAGCTTTTCGGCGTTCGCCAGCTTGCGTTTCTCCTCGGCCAGCGCTTCGTCTTCGCCAACTTTCAGCTTGGCGCTCGAGATTTCATCGATTTGAAAACGGTATAAGTCCAGCATCTGCAAAGCCTGCTTGCTCGTTTCCTGCAGATCGCGGAGTTCCTTCTCAATCCTTATATAAGCATTATAGCTTGCCTCATAAGCGGCTTTGACCGCTTCGACTTCCTCATCTCCGAAAGCATCCAGCGAATGAATGTGCTCTTCGACTTGCAGCAAAGACTGATGCTCATGCTGGCCGTGGATGTTGACCAACCACTCCCCCGTTTTGCGCAGCATCGTCATATTGACCAGCTGCCCGTTGATGCGGGAAGAACTTTTGCCTGTCGCTGTAATCTCTCGCCGAATAACGAGATGCTCTCCCGGATCGCCTTCGATGCCAAGCTCTTTAAGCGTCGCCCATACCGGATGATCCGAAGGCAGCTCGAACATCGCTTCAATCTCCGCCTTATCCGCACCGTAACGTACCAATTCCGAAGAGCCTCTCCCTCCGGCTACGAGCGTCAAAGCATCAATGATAATTGACTTTCCCGCGCCAGTCTCCCCGGTTAGCACATGAAAGCCGGATTTAAACCGAATATGTACATGTTCAATGACCGCTAAATTCCGAATGGATAACTCTGTTAGCATGCCCGCCTCCTGGAACAATTATGTATGGTTGTATCAAAAGTTACTTCAAATTATGACCGAACACAGGTTCGGTGTCAAGCGAACAATTCCGATAAAATGGGGCTACATGTGGGCTGAGAGAGAAAAGAACAGGTTAGAAGTGAAAGAAATCGAGGGCGCTCCAAGTACGACCATGAGGGGCATCGCGAAGTTGACGATGTGGGACATTCGAGAGGGCCTAAGCCCTCCCGATTTGAGGAATATATTTCGGCTACGCTAATAAAGACATGATCTCTTGCATAAAGGTTGTGCTGTTCTCTTTGCCGCGGCAGATTACAAGGATCGTGTCGTCCCCGCAAATCGTTCCCATCACACCGCTCCACTCCAAGCTGTCAAGCAGGGCGCAAATCGTGTTCGCAGTGCCCGGCAAGCATTTCATCACGACCAGATTATCCGTATAATCAATCGAGACAAAATGGTCGCTAAGCGCCCGGCGCAGCCTCTGCATCGGATTGAACCGGGAATCGGCCGGCATCGAGTACTTGTATCTGCCGTCATCGAGCGGCACCTTGATGAGATGAAGCTCTTTTATGTCGCGCGATACCGTCGCTTGCGTCACATGAAAGCCAGCGTCGCGCAGCGCTTCGACCAGCTCGTCCTGCGTCTCGATTTCATGATTCGTAATGATTTCTCTGATTTTGACATGCCTCTGACCTTTCATCCTACACCTCTATGTGAAAAGTGATTTTTTTGATTTTTTGCACAGCCAGATCCACGTAAAGGATGCCTTCGGCTTCCGGATACATCAGGCTGTACGGCAGCAGCATCTCGCGCACACCGCTTCCTGTCATTTCCAGCGGTTTGCGCTCTCTCGCCACTTTGACGAGCAGGAGCTGCCCATCCTTTTCTGCGAAGTAGTCGATAAACAACCGGCTTTCCAGCACGTCACGGTCATTAATCGTCATGGTGATTGGAATTTTCGTTTTCCCGGCAAGCACATCGAACCCTGCACCTTCCAGCAGCTCAACCACGTCATCCTGCGGCACATCGGCATCGCTTCGCACACGAACTCGCTTAGGCATCGGACCCTTAAGCCACTTATTGAACCGCCAGAATAGAAAGCCAACGAAAATGATAAGGATTAACAAAATGACTTTGACATCGCCTTGTTCCACGTCCCTCACCTCGCTTAACTATTCGAGGATGCGGATGGAAAATCCTTTTTATGCGGAAAAAACTCATCTCCGGGCGCTCCAAACAAGCAGTCCCCTTGATGAGTTTATTTGCCGTGCAATTTCTGCGATTCCTTCACAGTCTCAGCAATGATGACGTTCAGGTTGGTTGTTGCGGCGAGCGACTCCTCTTCGGAATTGCCAGACCAATATGCAAGAAATTCAATATTGCCTTCTCCGCCGGTAATGGGCGAGTACGTAAGGTCTTTCAGACGGAAGCCAAGCTCCTCCGCGAACGACAGCACCGTCGTCAACACGTCGATGTGAACGTCCGTATCGCGCACGACGCCCGATTTGCCTACCTTTTCACGACCTGCCTCAAATTGCGGCTTAATCAGAGCCACAACCTGTCCCTGCTGCTGTAAAATCTCCTTCAGCGGCGGCAAAATAATGCGCAGCGAGATGAAAGAGACGTCGATGCTTGCAAAATTCGGCCGCGGACCCCCGAGATCTTCCGCTGTCGTGTACCGGAAATTCGTCCGTTCCATGACGCGAACGCGCTCGTCGTTCCGTAAGGACCAGTCGAGCTGATTGTAGCCGACATCGACAGCGTAGACGAACGACGCGCCATGCTGCAGCGCACAATCTGTAAAGCCGCCTGTCGACGCCCCAATGTCAAGCATGACCGCCCCAGTGACGTCAATTTCGAACTGCTTGAGCGCTTTCTCCAGCTTCAGTCCGCCTCGGCTGACGTAAGGGTGGATCGCGCCTTTGACTTTCAATGCCGCTTTGCGGCTTATTTTCATCCCGGGCTTATCCGCAGGCTCTTCGTCTGCAAAAACAAGGCCAGCCATAATGGCGGCCTTGGCTTTCTCTCTGCTTTCGAAATAGCCTTGCTCCAGGAGCAATACGTCCAACCGTTCTTTATCAGATGACATACCTGCTACGAGACTCCTATTCGAATGCCCGCAAACGTCAAACGCGCTGACGCTTGCGCGGCGTTAATGACTTGACTTCAGCGACAAGGTGCTCTACCGTCAGGCCGACTTCCTCGCGTTGTTCTTTCACACTGCCATGCTCGACAAAGTAATCCGGAATTCCCATGACGGTCACATGCATGTTGAAGTTCCGCTGCAAGGCATAGTATTCCATCACCGCGCTGCCGAAGCCGCCTTGAATCGAACCTTCCTCCATCGTGATGACCGGCAATTCCTCCGCAGCAAGCTGCTGCAAGAACGACTCGTCAAGCGGCTTGATGAAACGGGCATTGACCACGCGAAGCTGGATGCCTTCTTCGGCCAACAGCTCAGCCGCTTCAAGCGCGATTTGCACCATCGGGCCTACAGCCAACACGGCGGCATGACCGCCTTCGCGCAGCGTTTCCCAGGTGCCGATAGGAATCGCCTTCGGCGGCGCCTCGATGGAAACGCCGGTTCCACTAATGCGCGGATAACGGTAAGCGATCGGCCCATCGTTGTATTCGAGCGCCGTTTGCATCATATCGCGAAGCTCTTTCTCGTCCTTCGGCATCATGAGCACCATGTTCGGCAGCGATCGCAAGAAAGCGATGTCGTACACCCCTTGATGCGTCTCCCCGTCAGGACCGACAAAGCCGGCACGGTCGATGGCGAACGCTACGTTCAGCTTCGGACGACAGATGTCGTGCACGACTTGATCGTATGCGCGCTGCAAGAACGTCGAGTAAACGGCGAATACCGGTTTGAGCCCCTCGCTCGCCATACCCGCGCACAGCGTTGCCGCATGCTGCTCCGCAATGCCGACATCAATCATCCGGTTCGGGAAATGCTTCGCGAACTTGATCAGGCCGGAACCGCCCGGCATTGCTGGCGTCACCGCGATTATGCGAGAATCTTTTTCACCAAGCTCGATCAGCGTGTTGCCGAACACTTCGGTGTACATCGGCGGCCCTGCGCTCTTGAGCACTTGGCCGGATTCGATTTTATACGGTCCGAGGCCATGCCAGGTGTGAGAGTCCTGCTCCGCAGGCGAGTAGCCTTTGCCTTTGGTCGTTACCACATGCACAAGTACTGGGCCGTTAATTTTCTCCGCTTGCTTCAAAGTGTCCATCAGCACCGGCAAATTATGTCCGTCAACCGGGCCGATGTACGTAAAGCCGAGCTCTTCAAACCATACGCCGTTCAATACAAAATATTTGAGACTGTCCTTCAGCTTCTCCGCGGTTTTGGCCAGCGTGTCGCCGATGGCAGGTATTTTCTTCAGTAAATGTTCGACTTCTTCTTTCGCTTTCAAATAGTGACGATCCGAGCGGATTTTGCTCAAATAATTATGAATCGCCCCGACGTTGGGCGCAATCGACATCTCGTTGTCATTCAGAATGACAATAATATTTTTCTTCTCATGGCCGATATGGTTCATCGCTTCCAGCGCCATACCGCCGGTAATCGCGCCGTCGCCAATGATGGCTACGACTTTGTTGTGCTCGCCTTTCAGATCCCGGGCCATTGCCATCCCCATCGCTGCGGACAGCGAAGTCGAGCTGTGTCCGGCTTCCCATACGTCATGCTCGCTCTCGGAGCGTTTGACGAACCCGCAAAGTCCCTTGTACTTCCGCAAGGTGTCGAATTTGTCTCTGCGGCCGGTTAAAATTTTATGCACGTACGCCTGATGGCCCACGTCAAAAATCAGTTTATCATACGGGCTGTGGAACAGAGTGTGTAAAGCGATCGTAAGCTCAACCACGCCTAAGTTAGGAGCCAGATGGCCACCTGTGACGGAAAGCTTTTCAATTAGAAATTGACGTATTTCACCTGCCAACGTCTCCAGCTCCGACATCGATAACCGCTTCAAGTCCTCAGGCCGATTGATTTGTTCGAGCAGCACGCTTGTTTCCTCACTTTCTCCTCGTGAAAATGCTAAGATTTCACCATTATATCATAAAATTGCTATTACGTATAAAATCGTGCTGTAACCAGGACAATTTGTGATTCTCCCCTAGCTTTAATGGTCGCGTTTCATGAGATAATCCGCGAGTTGAAGCAAGCGTTCCGCATTCGGCAGCTTCGCTTCCTGCAGTGCGTTCTTCGCTTGCGCGGTCAAGCTGCGGACCATATTCTCCGAAGCTTCCATACCGATAAAGAACGGGTACGTCACTTTCTGCTGTTTCTCGTCACTCTTCACCGGCTTGCCGAGCTTCGACTCGTCACCGATAATATCCAGGATATCGTCCTGAATTTGAAAAGCGAGACCTAACGCGTCGCCGAATGCCGTTAACGCGGCAAGCTGCTCCGGCGTCGCGCCCGCAATATGACCACCAGCGCGAAGCGAAAACACCATCAGATCGCTCGTTTTGTGCCGATGAATAAACGTTAGTTCCTCCAGGCTCGTGATGCCTTGCTCACCCAGCATATCCGCCGCCTGGCCGCCGACCATTCCTCTCGCTCCCGCATAACTCGCCAGCTCCTCGGTAATCGCCAGTACCCGCTCGGCCGGTGCGCCATGCACCTTGTGCGCTTGCGCGACGCTGTGGAACGCATGTGTCAGCAGCGCATCTCCCGCAAGAATCGCCATCGCCTCACCGTACACCTTGTGATTCGTCAGCTTCCCTCGGCGATAGTCGTCATTGTCCATCGCCGGTAGATCGTCATGCACCAACGAATACGTGTGCACCATCTCAATCGCCAAGGCGACCGGCAGCGCCGCAGCCTGGGAGCCGCCGAGCGCTTCAGCGGCAGCCAGCACGAGAATCGGTCTCAGCCGCTTCCCGCCGGCCATCAAGGAATAGTTCATGGCTTCCCGTAAAGAGACAGGCACCTGCCACTCCGCCGGCAAGGCGAGCAGCAGCTCCGCTTCAATCTGTTCAGCATGGGATGAGATATATGTATGAATGTCGGACGTCGTTTTATTCAAGCTTAATTCCCCTTATCTTCCAAGACCGCTTGGAAAGGCTTGCGCGTTACGCCAGCTTCCCCTTCCACCAGCATCTCAATTTTCTTCTCGACTTGCTCCAGCTTCACACCGCATAGGTGGGACAGCCGAACACCTTCCTGATACAGCTCAATCGCTTTCTCCAGCGGCACGTCGCCGCTCTCGAGCTGGGCAACGATGCGCTCCAGCTGCTCGATGGCCGTTTCAAAGCTTTCTTCGGTTTCTTTATTCGACATCCTTGTTCTCCTCCATCCCCGCTACTTGAACATGCACGCGTCCATCCTTCAACCGAAGGGTGAGACGATCCCCGATCTTCACCTGTTTGACCGATCTGACGAGTTCCGTCTCTCCCTCGTCATAGGCCAAACTGTAGCCCCGCTGCATAATCTTCAGCGGGCTCAGCGCGTCCAGATGACGGACGCGGCTGTGCCACTCCTGCTTCTTCGCGCGCAGGAGCGTCTGCATGGCCGTGTGCATCTGGCGGCTGGCGGTGCCCAGCCGCTGGCGCGCATGCACGGCCTGCTCGGCCGGGCTTCGGCTTTCGAGTCTGCGCTCCAGCCTAAGCCGCCGCTGCGCCAGCTCCGCGAGGCGCTGCCGCATCCGGTAACCGAGCTGCTCCGCCAGCCGGTCCAGGCGCTCCGCAGGCTGCTGCAGCAGCTGCCTGCGCGGGTTCGTCAGGAACGGTGAGCGCTGTGCGCGCGCGAGCCGTTCCTGCTTACGGCGCAGCTGCTGGAGCAGCCCGTAGTGCGAGCGTTGCGCGAGCTGCGACAGCTGCTGCTTCAGCTCGAGGTGGTGCGGCACCGCGAGCTCCGCCGCCGCCGTCGGCGTCGGCGCCCGCAGATCGGCGACGAAGTCCGCGATCGTGAAGTCCGTCTCGTGGCCGACGGCCGAGATGACGGGGATCGCGGAAGCGCCGATCGCCCGGGCCACGGCTTCCTCGTTGAACGCCCAGAGCTCCTCAAGGGAGCCGCCGCCGCGGCCCACGATGAGCACGTCGGCTTCACCGAGGCGGTTCATCGCTTCGATCGCCTTGACGATCGAAGGCGCCGCTCCTGTGCCCTGTACGAGGACAGGGTACAGCAGAATCGGCACCGCAGGGAAGCGCCGCTGCAGCGTGATGATAATATCCCGCACAGCTGCGCCCGTCGGAGACGTAATGACGCCGATCGCCCGCGGAAAACGCGGGATCGGCTTCTTGCTCTCGGCAGCGAAGAGACCTTCGCCTTCCAGTTTCTTTTTCAATTGCTCATAGGCTAAATAAAGGCTGCCGATGCCGTCAGGCTGCATCGACGTCACGTAGAACTGGTACGCGCCATCTCGTTCGTAGACGGAAATATTGCCACGCGCCAGCACCTTCGTGCCTTCCTTCGGGATAAAGCCGAGGCGTTGATTGTGAGACGCGAACATGATGCTCTTGAGCCGTCCATCCGCGTCTTTCAGCGTAAAATACATATGCCCGCTGGAGTGATGCGTGAAATTGGATATTTCACCGCGCACCCAGACGTCCTGCAGGCGAAAGTCGCCTTCCAAGAGCAGCTTAATATAGCGGTTGACCTCCTTGACGGAGAAAACCTTCGCTTCGTTCCTCGCCATGGGCCGATTATACGTTCACGCTGACGCCGGCTTTGCGCGCAGCCGCATCAACCGTGTTGCGCAGCAGCATCGTGATCGTCATCGGACCGACGCAGCCCGGTACAGGTGTAATGGCACTTGCGACTTCTTTCACCGCTTCAAAGTCAACATCACCGGTCAACTTGCCGTTCTCCGGACGGTTCATGCCGACGTCAATGACGACAGCCCCCGGCTTCACATGGTTCGCGCCGATCAGGTGCGCTTTGCCGACTGCGACAACGAGAATATCCGCTTGCTTCGTAATCTCTTCCATATTCGGCGTGCGGGAGTGCACAACGGTCACCGTTGCGTGCTCGCGCAGCAGCAGCATTGCCATCGGCTTGCCGACGATATTGCTGCGGCCTACGACAACAGCGTGTTTGCCGGCAATTTGCACGCCTGTCCGCTTCAAAATCTCGATGACACCATGAGGTGTGCAAGGCTTCATGCCGTCTTTGCCAATCATCAGGTTCCCCACGTTAACCGGGTGGAAGCAATCCACATCTTTGGCCGGGTCGATTTCATCGACGACCGCTTCTTCATCGATGTGCTTCGGCAGTGGAGACTGCACGAGGATGCCATGAATTTTATCGTTGCGGTTAAAACCATGAATCAACTGGATCAGCTCATCCTGCGTTGTCGATGCCGGCAGCGCGTGAACTTCCGAATAGATGCCTACTTCATCGCAGGATTTGGCTTTGTTGCGCACGTACACTTGCGAAGCGGGATCTTCTCCAACAATAATCACGACGAGCCCAGGCTGATTGCCCTTCGCCGCTAAGGCAGCGGCATCCGCTTTGATTTCTTCACGAATGGAACCTACTAATTCTTTCCCGTTGATCACTTGCGCTGACATGTGTTTCTCCCCCTAGACCGGATTAATTTATAATAATTACAGGATGAATGACAGCATAAACGCTTGGATTACTGCGTGCGAAGCACTTTGCCTTTCAGCGTCTCGACTTCTTTAATCATTTTACCCAGCACACCGTTAACGAACTTGCCCGAATCGTCAATGCCGTAATGCTTGGCGATCTCGATGGCTTCATTGACGACAACTTTAGGAGGAACATCGTCGCGATACAGCATTTCATACGCAGCAAGACGCAGCACTTCCCGATCAATGCGGGACAGCCTGTCCATCGCCCAACCTTTTAAATATTCTTCCAAAATTTCATCAATAATCACTTTATTACGGAAGGTGCCTTCCACCAGTTCCATCACATACACGGGTTCTATCTTCGTCCCGGCTAGATCCAGCCCAGCCTCATTATCGTGCTCAGCCTCGTAAATCGAGATGCGTACCGCATCTTCGGCCGAAGCTTCATTCATTTGAATTTGGTATAAGCTCTGTACTGCCAGTTCACGTGCCACTCTGCGCTTCATTCTGTTCCTCCTAAAAGACTCTTTCTCCTAGTATACGTCAAATTGAAACCAATCCAAACAAAAAAATCCATGGATGAACCAGGGATTTTAGCGAAACATTCTCCATTTTTGGGTGAGATAGCGCCAAATGTCTTCCAACATGAAAAAACTTTCTTTCCGATCCAATTTGTAGCCGATATAAAAACCGATGCCCACAATAAAACCGAAAATCAACATATCCCAGAAGCCAAAAAATAAATAGATGAATCCGAAGAAAATACCTGCTGCGACGCCGATCACTTTACCCCTATGGAATTCCCACAGCTCATTCCACATCTTGTGGATTCACCTCTATTCGACTCGGCTTTTAAACGTAGGTGCGGACTGCACGATGTTGGCTACGAATACGGTTACGGCAGATACAGGAATGCCCGTGATCTCTTCGATGTAGCTTTTCACTGTCCCCTGCATTTCTTCCGTCAACTCCGGAATCGAGCTTTCGCCGTCGACGATGGTTCTGATCGTAATTTCCAGACCGGCTTGGTTCACCCGTACGCGCGCGCGCAAATCTCTGGTCCCTTTGGTGCGTCCCGCCGCTTTAAGCGACAAATTCTCGACCGTTTCAATCGAGATGCGAATATCCCCGAAGTCAGTTCTTTGGTCGATGGAAGGCACTTGCGCGCGTCCAGGACGAAGGGTCAAAATAATGAAACGCACCGCAATCAGCAGCACGATCACGCTGACGATAATCGCCGCATACGCATAACTTTTGTCATAGTAAAAGTTGTGAAGCGTCTGACTTGCCTGTTCAAGAGGGATCCAGCTGGACGCTGTCACCAATACGAAGATCGCTGCAACGAAAATAATGAGGCTGAAAATTAACAGCAAGAGCCTGTCCACAATTTTACCCACGAACGTTGTCCCCTTCCAAGTTAGGAAACCCCCTGCAACCTGTAGGGGGTTTCCATGGTCCTTATGGCTTGCGGCTTCTGCCTACTTCACACGGCCGGCAGGAGTCACTTCTTCTTCCATCGGCTTATCCGCCTGTTTGAAATGTACATCGTGAATATGAACGTTGACTTCAACAACACTCAAACCTGTCATCGATTCAATCGCTGTCTTCACGTTATTTTGAATATCGCTTGCAACCTCAGGAATCCGATTTCCATACTCAACAATGATGGAAACGTCGATGGCAGCCTCACGTTGACCAACATCTACCTTTACGCCTTTGGACAAATTCTTGCGCCCAAGCAACTCAGCAATGCCTCCAGCCAATCCACCGCTCATTCCCGCAACGCCCGGCACTTCCACTGTTGCCAAGCCGGCAATGATTTCGATAACCTCGGGGGCAATCTGGATGCTGCCCATATCTGTTCTGACGTAATCCGGAGCGATTGTGCTCATTGTGGCACCTCCTAAGATTTATTCAAGCTTATGATTAAGTATTTGGAAAAGCTACCTTAATTCATTAGTATAGCATTTTGGCAAAATTATGACAAATGGTTGTCACTATTCCGAAACGTTCACATTGTGTTCTTCAAGGAACTTAATATCGTGGTCCCCTTTAATGAACTTCGGATGTTCGAGCAGCTTCAAGTGGAACGGGATCGTCGTATTGACGCCGTCAACCGCAAACTCGGTCAGCGCGCGCTTCATGCGCTGAATCGCCTCGTCCCGCGTGCTGCCCCACACGATCAGCTTGGCCACCATGGAATCATAGTGCGGCGGAATCGTGTAGCCCGGGTATACGCCGCTGTCGACGCGAACGCCGAAGCCGCCCGGCGGCAAATAAAATTTCACTTGTCCTGCAGACGGCATGAAATTGCGGCTCGGATCTTCCGCATTGACGCGGCATTCGATCGCCCAGCCGTTAATTTTCACGTCCTCTTGTGTAAAGGAAAGCGGATGCCCTTCGGCGACGCGAATCATCTCCTGAATGATGTCGATGCCGGTGATCATTTCCGTTACCGGATGCTCGACCTGGATGCGCGTGTTCATTTCCATGAAGTAGAACTTGCCGTCCGGCCCGAGCAGGAACTCCAACGTACCGGCGCCGGAATAATTCACGGCTTTCGCCGCGCGTACCGCAGCTTCGCCCATCGCCTTGCGCGTCTCTTCCGTCAGAATCGGACAAGGCGCTTCCTCAACCAGCTTCTGTCTGCGGCGTTGCACCGAGCAATCACGCTCGCCGAGATGCACGACATTGCCGTGCTTATCGGCCAAAATTTGAATTTCGACGTGCTTCATGCCCGTCAAATATTTTTCCAGGTAAATGCCGGCGTTGCCGAATGCGTTCTGCGCCTCTTGCTGGGCAGCTGTAATCTGCTGAACGAGCGTTTCCTCGTTCTCCGCGATCCGGATTCCTTTGCCGCCGCCGCCAGCCGTCGCTTTGATAATGATCGGGTAGCCAATATCGCGGGCGATCGTAACCGCATCCTCGACATTCTCCACCAAGCCGTCGGAGCCAGGGATAATCGGCACGCGCGCGTCTTTCATCGTCTGCTTCGCGACCGCTTTGTCACCCATACGGGAAATCGCGTCGGGCGACGGTCCGATGAACGTAATGTTGCAGCTCTCGCAAATTTCCGCGAAATCCGCGTTTTCCGCCAGGAAGCCGTAGCCGGGATGAATCGCGTCGCATTCCGTCAAGGTCGCAACGCTCATCAGATTCGTAAAGTTCAAGTAGCTATCCTTGGACGCCGTTGGCCCGATGCAGTAAGCTTCATCCGCCAGACGCACATGCAATGCTTCACGATCCGCTTCCGAGTAGACCGCAACGGATTCAATGCCCAACTCGCGGCAAGCGCGTATAATCCGAACAGCGATTTCACCGCGGTTCGCGATAAGAATTTTATGAAATGTCATGGATTTGCCCTCTATTCTGGCCGAACCAGGAATAATGGTTGTCCGTATTCTACAAGCTGTCCGTTCTCGACGAGCACTTCGACGATTTCGCCGCGCACTTCCGCTTCGATTTCATTCATGAGCTTCATCGCTTCCACGATGCACACGATTTGCTTGTCATTCACTTTGGAGCCGACATTCACGAATGGCGCCGCTCCCGGAGAAGCCGACGCGTAGAATGTGCCGACCATTGGGGAAACAATCTTATGTAAAGACGGGTCTTCTTGCTTAGCTTGTCCTACAGCAGGCGCAGCTGTGCCCGCTTCCAGAGCAGCTGGAGCCGCGCTGGCGATGCTCGCTTGCGGAATCGGCGCGAAGCCTTGATGCGCAGCCGGAGCGGTTACATAAATAGGCTCGGATTTATTCGGTTTACGAATGGAAAGGCGTGCACCTTCATTTTCAATTTCAAGTTCTTGTAAAGAGGATTGATCGACGAGTTTGATTAACTCTTTGATTTCACTCAGTTTAAACATTCATGTCACTCCTTTAGACGTTGGTGAACCATTAAAAAATGCGTTTTCATAGCCGCAACGTATGTATTATACCTATAAACGCAAGAAATGGAAAGAGTCCAGTTTGTCCGGACCCTTTCCACTGCGTTTCCAAGCGGCTTGGGTTTCGCTATTGGCTTATGGACGCACGTATTGAATTTTGACGTTGTCCGGTGTTGTGCCAAGCTCTTTCACAACCAGATCGACGATCGTCACGCCTTGGCTTTTTTCCAGTTTATCCGCTTGCACGGTGACTTTCCATTTACTGCCGTCTTGGCTGATCACCGCTTGCGGATAGTCTTGAATCAGTACGTCTTGCAGGTTTTCAATTTTATCTTGCAAATCGCTCAGGGCGGTCAAGTCGTTGGTTGCTTTCGCTACGTCTTGCGGCGATTTTTTGGCGTCGACGATGATGTTCATAAGATCTGTGGAGGCTTTTGTAAAGTAGTCGTTTTGCTTCATTTGCTCGTTTGTAAAGTAGTCGCTGGCGGACGTCGTTTTCGCTTGCTCTTCCATTTGCTTCAGCACTTGATCATCCGTTTTGGTCGTATTCGAGGATGTTGTTTTTCCGTCCGTCTTTGTCGAAGTTTGCGTAGAGGATTGCGTTGTTGTTGCCTTCGTATCCGTTTTTGTCGAAGTTTGTGGAGCTGTTGCTTTTGTATCAGTTTTCGCATCTGTGCCAGTTGCTGCTTTTACATCTGTTGTTGCGCCTGTCACCGGATCGACTTGACTCATATCAATCGTAACCGCCTGGGAACCGCTTGTTTGCTCCGTCGTTGCCAAATCGAGTTTGTTGACGTCTTCGGTGAACAAGTAGTATGCCGAGAGCACTACCATCAAGCTGAGCATCGATACGAGCCAAATCGTTTGTCTTTTTGCGTTCATTTTCAATTCCTCCTTAGAATGGTTGCTTGTTTTTCGTTTCTTTATTCCCCTGTTTTGCGAGGTAAAATCGATATCCGGCTGGCCTGCACGTCAAGTCCGCGCTCGACCGCTTCGGTAATCATTTTTTTCACGGTTAAGTTTTCTGCACCCTTGGCGACGACGATGACACCGCGAATTTTCGGTTTGATGTATTTGAGCACTAGCGGTTTCTGATCCCCAGACACCTGGTAGATCACCACTTCGCCGCTTCGTGTAACTTGGGAAATATTGCGGGTCGCCCCGGCATTGTCTTTTTCCGTCGTCATTTGCTGGCTGTCGTTGTAGTTTTTGTCGACGGTCATCTCCTCGGTAGATTCAATGGTGACGAGCACTTCCACTTCACCGACGCCCACGATTTTTTGCAAAATATTTTTGAGCTGATTCTCGTAAGCTTGTTCGTACTCGTGAAAGTTCGAATTTTCTTTACTCCCGCTGCCGGCAAACGTTTCCTGGCTGGAAGGAGAAGCGCGCCCCGTATTGATGGGATCAACATCTTTGACGGTCATAAACGTATTTAGAATCATCAGCGCAGCGCCTGTCAGACCAATCAGCACCACCCAAAGCAGCGTGTTTTTGCGTTTCGGTCCACCCGGTCCTCCGCCGAATTTTTGCTCCATCCATTGCAGCAATGTTCCCATCGATTCACCTCGCGATCCATCCTTTCGGCACTTCGAGTTGAAAGTCCATTTGCTCTTTATTCACGAGCCAGTTCCGCGCCAGTACGCCCTGAAGCTTCGCCAGTTCATCCTCTGACAACTGCGGAGTTCCCTCGTCCGGAGCCGCCGCTGGCTTGACGCCAGTCGGGGAATCACGGTCGATGCGAATCGGCTCTACCGGCTTGACCGGCTCAACTGAGGCAATGCTCCGGTCTCCCGGTGCCGTATTCTTCCCAGCTTCTATATCATCAAGGGTTACCTTCACCATCTGAATGGCGGGCTTCCCGTTATTGTCGATCTGAACTTGCACGGCGACATCCTTGATATGGCGCGTCGTCTCTTTCTGTAACTGCTCCTTCATTGCGCTTGCGAGCTGAGTCTGGACAAGGAGCTGCGTTTGCTTCTGCTCCGCACTTTGCAGCTTCTGCGCATCTTGCTGAATCACGTTCAGTGCCGGCATAGAAGCCGAACCGCCGATCCCTTGCGCAAGCGCTGCGCGTGCATTTTGCTCGTTCTCCGCCTGCCCAATCAGACGATCCAGGCTCCAATCCTTCTGGAACAACTGGAGTACGGGCGACAGCAGCGTCAGCAGAATGAACAGGCTGAGCACGGTTTTGACGTAGCGCTGCATCGTATTGCTCGGCAGCAGCAAGTCGACGAACGTGGCGAGCATAATGACCATGATGACCGTTTTCAGCCATCCGGCTAACCAATCCATACGAGGCCTCCTTTCACCGCATCATGACGGATACGTTGCTGATCGTAATCATGATCGTCAGTGCGAGAAAGAACATCAGACTGACGGCGGCGAGTGCGGCGAATACGTAAATCAAGCTTCGGCCAATCGTTTGCAAGCAGGAGATGATCGGGCTGTCGCCGAGCGGCTGCATCAAGGCAGCCGATAAGTTGTAGATAAAGGCGAGCGTTAAAATTTTGATCGCCGGGAATGCACACAAGATGACAAGAATGACGACGCCGACGAGGCCTATCGCATTTTTCACCAATAAGGAAGCGCCGATAACGGTCTCCGTCGCATCCGAGAACAATCGCCCGACTACGGGAACAAAGTTGCCGGTGATATATTTTGCCGTCCGAATCGCCACCCCGTCCCTAACCGCGCCTGCCGTGCCTTGAATGGAGATGACACCGAGAAAGACGGTGACGAACACCCCCAGCAAGCCGAGACTTACCGTTCGCAGGAGATTCGCCAGCTGTGTCACCTTGTACTTGTCGCTGAGCGAGCTGACAATGTGCAAGACGGCGGAGAAGAACAGCAGCGGGAAGACGAATGCGTAGATTGCCGTGCCTACTGTGTGAATCATGAACACAATGAGCGGATGCAGGATCGCGAGTGAAGTCACATTCCCCATAGAGGCCAGCAAGGTCAGCATCAGCGGCATAATCGCGATCATGAATTGGATCATGGAGGAGATGGCTGTTTTCGCATACCCAATGGCGACACTGAAGGAGTTGATGGCGATGATGATAAGTACCATATAGGTAATCGCGTAACCGAGCTTGCTCACCGAATTGCGTTCAAAGGAGCTTTGCAGCGTCTCCAGAATCATGCTGAACACCGTCAGGATCACGATGGTTGCGAGCAGCTTGCCATTGATCAGAATTTCGTGAAATACATAGCTGAGCAGCCCTTTAAAAATGCTTTTCATGTTGATGCCCTTCGTGCCAAGGAGGATCTCCATGAAGCTCGGCGTCTTGCTCTCGGGAAAATAACCCCCGTATTCCTGCATGAGCTTGTTCCAATACTGCTCGACAGGTTCCGTATTCAAATGATTGACCTGCTCCTTGATCATCGCATCGGTCGGCGTTTCGGCGGATGAGCCGGTTGCAAGGCCCAGCCATGCGCCGATCATCAGGATGAGGATCAAGACCCAACGGTTGTTCAGCTGCTGGTGCGAATAGGATGGATGCATGCTTGTCACTCCTCAGGTCCTTCTTTAGGCGGGTAGCAGTTTGACCACCGTCTCGATAATGACGGTAATAATCGGAATCGCCATCACCATAATGAGCACCTTGCCGGACAGCTCAATTTTGGAAGCGATCGATTCCTGCCCTGCGTCCCGGACGATTTGGGCGCCGAATTCGGCAATATAGGCGACACCGATAATTTTCAGAATTGTTTTAAGAAACACCATGTTGACGTTGGACTTGACAGCTAAATCCTCCAGCACGCCGATGACGGCGGAGATTTTGCCGATCAGGAACAAGAAGATGGCGATTCCCGTAAAAGCCGCGAGCAGAAAGGCGAACATCGGCTTTTGTTCTTTGATGATCAGGGTTAGAATCGTAACGAGAAGTCCTAGTCCTACGATTTGGATGATTTCCATCAGGCTACCTCATTGGAATAGGAAAATGGTTTTGATTTCCTTAAATAAATTATCCAGCATGCTGACGACCATGAAGAGGACGACAACGAAGCCGATGACCGTGACCCAATGGGCCATATCCTCTTTGCCCATCTGCTTCAGCACCGTGTGGATCATCGCGATGATGATGCCGATGCCGGCAATCTGAAAGATGGCGTTCACGTCAATGTTCATTCCTGGCACCTCAACCCTCCGTCAATACATTAAAATCACAATCAGAGCACCGACCAGGACACCGAGGCTTTTCCACATTTTCTCGTAGCGGCGCTGCTCTTCCCGCGATTCCGCCTCTTCGGCCTGAAGCTGGGAGATGGCCAGTCGCAAATGCTTCATCTGATCGCTGCGGTCGGATTGTCCAAGAATCGTCCCTAGGCTGAGGACCACTTCCTGTTCGGGGCGTTTCATCGAGGTTCGCGCCCAGACTTCCTTCACCGCGGCCCTCCACACTTCGTTCATCGACAGCTCATAGTTCGCCAGCAAGCGCTCCGAGGACAAGCGGAACAGCGTTGCCAGCGGCTCGGCCACTTGCTTCCCCAGCGAAGCGAACGCTTCAGGCAGCGGTGTAAGTCCGTATGAAATTTCGGTCTCCATGCGCCCCAATGCGCCGATCAAGCCTCGAATTTGCTGCGGCCTCTTCGCATAGTGGGAAGCTTGCAGAAATCCGAGCAGCGTTCCCGCACCGATGATGAGCACGCCGCCAAGCATTTTAAACATCACATTATCGCCCTCTTTCAGGATGCCATTCGAACGGCTTGCCGGTATGGTCCAGGATGCGAAAGTTCGCGGGAGCGCCTTTTCTGCGCGAAAGGATCACATACTTCATGAAGACGCCGTCCTCGATCAGCTCGCGCAGCACCGGTCTTCGGCGAACGTCTTCGTAGGAGGCGCCGTGCGCAGTTGCCAGTACACGGATGCCGGAGTGCACCGCCTCGTGAATGGCGACGGCGTCTTCGGCTCGCCCGATCTCATCGACGACAAGCACCTCGGGCGACAGCGAGCGGATCATCATCATCATGCCCTCCGCCTTCGGGCAGCCGTCCATCACATCGGTTCGCGGGCCCAGATCGAAGCGGGGGACGCCCTTATAACTGGCGGCAAGCTCCGAGCGCTCATCGACGATGCCGACCTTTTTACCGGTCAAATGCGCGTAACGGCTTCCCCATTCTCCCCGGGAGATGAGTCTCGCGAGATCGCGGATTAGCGTTGTTTTACCCTGCTGCGGGGGAGAAATAATGAGCGTGTGGTGCAGGCTTCCGATCACTGGATCCACTAGGCAGGGGAGGATGTCCCGCCCAACACCGTGAATTTCCTTGGCGATCCGAATGTTGAAGGAGCCGACATCGCGAATTTGCTTCACATGCCCGTTCTCCAGAATCGTCCGCCCCGCAAGCCCAACCCGATGACCGCCGGTCACGGTGATATACCCTCGTCTCAGCTCTTCTTCGAAGGTGTACAGCGAATGATTCGTCAGCATCTCCAGCAGCGCCATACAGTCCTGCCTCGTCGGCCTGTACGCGGCCGAATCGTCGTTCACCGGATTGCCGGTTGGACTGACAAAGGCGTAGCGGTCCTCCCAGCTGATTTCCAGCGGGCGCGACTCTCTCACTCTTATTTCTTCCATGCTAGCTTGTACGTTTCCAGGCAGTTCGCTAAGAAGCGATCGCAAGGAATGTGGCAACAAGTAGAGCACATTGGCAAGCATCAGCAGACAGCCTCCCCAAGTTGTCCAGTCTTCTATATTTATTACTATGCTTACTAGAAAGAAATATGACCGATTACTTTTTCAGAATGCCGATAAATAAACAACACACGCCTGCGATAATCCAAAGCATCTTGCCAAGTGATAGTTTCTCGGCGATGCCTACCAATCCAACCGTCGTTGTTGTTAATAGAACTAGAGGACCTACTAGAGCCAGACCGGCGTTCACCAGCAGTGCCTTTTCCACGGTTGCGAGCCGCAGCATCAGTATGGCAGCAATTAATTCGAGCGATCCCGACAGCACGCGCAGCGAAGCCATCGTCATGACGATTTTGTTCAACGCATTCCACCTCCTTGAGCCAAAGATGACAGCTTATCCTTTTTACCTAACGTATGCGGGCCCGTCTCATTTTAGGCATGCTGGGCACCACCAAAAGTGCGGATGCATATGCTGAACACATAACTTGGCGCGATCAAAAAATAGTAGATCCATTTTTGATTGCGCATTGATCCTTCGAAGGAAGATGAGGAGATTTACCGATGGAAGTGACTTCTCAGTTGCAATGGAACCCCGTTCTTGCCGACCCTACAGGGGCCAGAGAGGCAAAACCGAGAACGCTGGGGAAAACAATGGTAATGGACAAAGGGCTTGGCCTGATCGCCTTCCAGGATTTGCTTCATACCTCGGGTGAGCATATCGACATGATTAAGCTTGGTTTCGGTACCTCTCCGCTGTATCCGCAAGCTGTGCTGAAAAGCAAAATCAATCTGGCCAAGGAGCATGGTATCTGCATTTATCCCGGCGGCACCTTCTTGGAAGTCGCAGTTCGTCAGGAGGCGGTAGATTCTTATTTTGATACGATCATGGCACTCGGGTTTAACGGCGTGGAAGTGTCGGACGGCACCATTCAGATGGAGCGTCGTCTGCGTAATGAACTCATCGGCAAAGGGATTGCGGAAGGATTAACCGTTGTGACGGAATATGGCAAAAAAGGATGGGGGTCGACCATCGAGCTGAATGAGCTCATCGAGACCGTTCTCATCGATCGTGAGCTCGGTGCCTCGCTGGTGACGATTGAAGCGCGGGAGTCTGGCAGAGGCGTCGGCATTTTTGACGAGGAAGGAAACTGCAAAGACGAGGAACTGCAGCAAGTGTTGGACGCGATCCCGAACCGGATTCTGCTCTGGGAAGCTCCGATGAAGAACCAGCAGGTGCACCTCATTTCCATGCTCGGTCCCGGAATCCATCTTGGAAATATTGCGCCTGAGGAAGTGATTGCCCTGGAAGCGCTGCGGAGAGGACTGCGTTCCGACACGCTTGCTTTAGGTGCGAGGAAGGAATAAATCATGCATATCGAAGTTGTTGCCAATATCGGCGAAGCCAGAAGCGAAGAGTTTCTTCATAAAACGGTCGTTGTAGTCGACGTTCTCCGCGCAACCAGCACCATCATCACGGCACTCTCGAACGGCAGCAGCGGAATTGTTCCCGTCGAAACCGTCGTGAAAGCCAAGGAACTGTGTCGGGAAGGGGATTTGCTGGGAGGTGAGCGCTACTGCAAAAAGATTCCCGGGTTCGATTTCGGCAACTCTCCCTTGGAGTACACCCGCGAGGTTGTGCGGGATCGGCGCATTATCTTGACGACGACCAACGGAACGCGCGGCATTCAGAAGGCGCTCAAAGCCTCGCATGTGCTCGCGGGCGCCTTGATGAACGGCCGCGCCTGCGCCGATGCCGCGATTCAGCTCGGGCGAGACACCGTCATCGTGTGCGCAGGCACCCAGGATGTGTTCTCCCTGGAGGACGGCTTGTGCGCCGGTCTTATCATGCACGAAATCATTCAGAGGCTCGGAGCCGAGCACGTGCAAGCCAACGATTTCGGTATGGCGATGCACAGCGCTTACTTGACGTGCAAGCATCGCCTGCTGGACCATCTGCTCTCCTGCAGCAATGGGAGGAAGATGAAAAAATCCGGCTTCCTAGCGGATATTATTCTATGCGCGCAAGCAAATATTTCCGAAGGCGTGCCGATTCTCGAGAACGATCACATGGTGCTGCTGTCGCGATAATCAGCCGCCACAACACCAGCTTCCGTTCTAAATACAAGCCCCCCTCATACAATAAAATGAACAACCTGAGGACAAGGGGTTATGGGGATGAATGGAGATTTGCTTTTAGTGCTTCTGATCATTATTGGATTGATTGGCCGGTCTCCCATCATCACGACGGCAGCTTGTATTTTGCTTGCCGTGAAGCTGATTGGGCTTGACCGGTTTTTTCCTTCCATGGAACGCAAAGGCCTGGAACTTGGCCTGCTCTTCTTGACCATCGGCGTTTTGGTCCCTTTCGCCAGCGATCGGATCTCGATGAAGGACATTTTATCCGTCTTCACGACATGGCCGGGCCTCATTGCCTTAGTGGGCGGCGCGGTCGCCACCTATATGAATGGCAAAGGCCTCGAACTACTGAAAATAGACCCACAATTAATTGTGGGTCTTGTCATTGGTTCGATCTTCGGCATTTTGTTTATGCGCGGTATCCCGGTCGGCCCTTTGATGGCCGCCGGCATTACCGCATTTCTATTAAAAGTCGCTTATTTTATCGCGGACAAATGGCACTGATTAGCGGCGATCTTGCGGGCCGCCGACAAACGCTTGCTCCGTTGTATCAAGACCATAAGCCGAGTGCAGCGCGCGAATCACGTCTTGCAGCGGAGCCGCGTCGATGACGCAGGACATTTTGATTTCGGACGTGGAGACGAGGGAAATCGAGATGCCCAGATCGGAAATGACTTTGAACATGGTAGCCGCAACCCCTGGCGTGCTGACCATGCCGGCGCCGACGATGGACACTTTCACCAGGTTCACTTCGGACGTCACTTCGCGGAAGCCGATTTCGCCGCGGATTCGTTCCAGAACGTCAAGTGCTTTTTCACGGTCATTCAAGTTTGTTGTGAACGAGAAATCCGCGGAACCGTTGATCACACCACTTTGAACAATGATGTCCACGTCGATTTGCACGTCTGCGAGCGCAAGGAACACCTTGGCAAGCTGACCCGGCTTCTCAGGGACACCCAAAATACTGACTCTTGCTACGTTTTTGTCATAAGCGATGCCGCGGACAACGATTCCTTGCTCCATCACTGCTTCCTCCTTCACATTCGTTCCTTCATTGTAAGTAAAGCTCGAACGCACCACGAGGGTCACGTTGTAATTCTTGGCATATTCCACCGCACGCGGATGCAGAACGGCTGCGCCCAAGTTGGCCAGCTCCAGCATTTCGTCGTAGGAGATTTCGTTCAGTTTTCTTGCGACTTTCACAATGCGCGGATCGGTCGAATATACGCCGTCTACGTCCGTATAAATTTCGCACAGGTCCGCTTTGATCGCTGCCGCCAGCGCAACAGCCGTCGTATCCGAACCGCCGCGGCCCAGCGTCGTAATCTCGCCTTCCTGCGTCATTCCTTGGAAGCCCGCAACAATGACGACATTCCCCTGCTCAATCGCGTTCAGGACACGCTCAGGCTGAATGTCGGTAATTCTTGCTTTGCCATGCACAGCTTCTGTATAAATCCCGCTCTGCCAGCCTGTGAACGAAACGGCTTGCTCGCCAAGATTATGTATCGCCATGGACAACAGCGCAACGGAAACTTGCTCGCCTGTCGTCAGCAGCATATCCATTTCACGAGCCGCTGGAAGCGCCCCGTCATTAATTTGATTAGACAGATCGATTAACTCATCCGTTGTATCTCCCATCGCAGACACGACAATTACACAAGAATGTCCTTCACGCTTGCGTTCTACGATTCTTTTTGCAACACGCTTCATTCGCTCCGCATCACCGACAGAGCTTCCGCCAAATTTCATCACTATAAGAGACAAAGCCGACCCACTCCTAACGCATCATACTATTGCATAACAATTCAATATTATAACATAATTCGCGCAGCCTGTGGCAACAAATTATACGTGCGCCAAAAAGCCCCGAAGCGCTCTCTACCGAGCGTTCATCGGGGCTTGGCTGATTAAAGCTTAAGCACGGGAGATGTATTTGCCGTCATCTGTGTCGATCAGCAGAACATCGCCTTCGTTAATGAAAAGCGGCACCATCACGTTAAGGCCTGTTTCAACCTTCGCGTTTTTCAGTGCGCCTTGCGAGGTGTTGCCTTTTACGCCTGGCTCAGTTTCAACGACTTTGAGCTCAACGCTTTTCGGCAGGTTGATCCCCAGGATTTCACCTTGGTAGCTCATGATCTTGATGTTCATGTTCTCTTTGAGGAAGTTCAGTTCCCACTTCAATTGCTCATAGGAGAGAGTGGATTGGTCGAACGTTTCGTTGTCCATGAACGTGTACTCGTCGCCTGCAGCGTAGAGGTACTGCATTTCACGGTTCTCGATGTGCGCGCGGCCCACGCCTTCGCCTGCACGGAACGTGCGCTCAACGGTGTTGCCGTTGCGCAGGTTTTTCAGCTTGGAGCGAACGAATGCCGCACCTTTACCCGGTTTTACGTGTTGGAAGTCAAGCACGGTGAAGATGTCGCCTTCCACTTCGATCGTCAAGCCTGTTTTGAAATCATTTACAGAAATCACTTGTTATTCCCTCCGCTAATCAATGATAAGAAAATCTTTGGTAGAATGCGTAAGTATTTTAATGCCGGTGTCAGTAATTACAACGTCATCCTCGATTCGAACTCCGCCGAAGCCGGGGAGATAAATGCCAGGCTCAACCGTAACCACCATACCAGGTGTTAAAATCGTGTCTTCGGTTTTCGACAAGCGCGGCGACTCGTGAATCTCCATCCCCAGCCCGTGTCCGGTCCCGTGACCGAAATAATCCCCGTAACCGTGCTTCACGATCACGTCTCTTGCGTACGCGTCGCCTTCGCGGCCCGGAATGCCCGGTTTCAGGTTCGCCAGGCAGTTCAACTGCGCCTCAAGCACAATGTCATAAATCTCTTTATGCTTGTCCGTCGGCTTTCCTAGCATAACCGTTCTGGTGATGTCCGAGCAATACCCTTTATAATACGCGCCAAAATCCAATTTGACAAATTCGTTCCCCTGGAGAACGCGGTCGCTTGCTTTCCCGTGCGGGAGCGCGGAGCGTTCGCCCGACGCCACGATCGTCTCAAAGGAAGTCGACGTGCCGCCATTCTTACGGATGAACATCTCGATCTCAAGGGCGATGTCCAGTTCTTTCACGCCTGGCTTGATGAAATTCAAAATATGGCTGAACGTCTGATCCGCCAAGTCCGCCGCTTCCTGCATCACCTGCAGTTCGGCGTCATCCTTCACCATGCGGATTTGCTCCACAAGGCGCGAGGTCGGAACGAACTCCACGCCCGGCAAGCCTTGCTGGTAACCCAGGAAGTCGCCGTACGTCACGTCCGCCTGTTCAAAGCCAAGCTTGGTAATTCCTTGCTTTTGCAGCAGTTCCAGGACGCTTTCGATCACTTTCGGTTTATGTTCCACCACTTCAAACAGCTTCGCTTGCTGAGGAGCTTGCGTCATATAACGGAAATCGGTTAGCAGGATGGCACGTTCTCCCGTAATCAGAACATAGCCGGAGGAACCCGTAAAGCCAGTCACGTATGTACGGTTGTATGCGTTCGTGATGAGCAAAGCCGGCAGTTCTTGTTGTTGCATAACCTGACGAAGACGTTCAATTCGTTTCTCCTGCATCCAAATCACCATTCCTTCTTACAATGTGTGTTCAACTTCCTCTACAAATGAGGTAGTAATGCACGTAATCCGAGCTCATAGCTCGCAGCGCCAAAGCCGCAAATCTGTCCGATTACAACCGGTGCGGTAACCGAATGATGCCGGAATTCTTCGCGCTTATGAATATTGGAAAGATGCACTTCCACAGTTGGAAGCTGAACCGTCGCGAGGGCGTCCCGGATCGCATAGCTGTAATGCGTAAAAGCGCCCGGATTAATGACAATTCCGTCTTTGGTGCCGTAAGCTTCGTGAATTTTGTCAATCAGGCCGCCTTCGTGATTCGACTGAAAGCATTCCAGCTCGATCTCAAGCTGCGCAGCGAGCGCCTCCAGATTTTGGATAATAACTGGCAACGATACGGTACCGTATACGCCAGGCTCACGCATGCCGAGCATATTCAAATTCGGGCCATTCAGGACTAGCACTTTTTTCAAAACCGATCACTCCCGATACGTGCAGCATCATCAAATAGCTGTTTAAGCTATTTAACCCGTATATTTTACCATAACTTTCATGTCTTGTGTATAGGATGTGTGAACCGCCGATCGGTATATTCAATCGCAATGGAGTACCCGATAAACATGCCCCACACCAGGAACAAGCAAAAGTCCGTAATGTTCGTATACAGCCCAAGCTCCCAGCTCCAGTACGTCATTCCCGTAAATGGACCTACGGCCAAATAAATGATCGCCCACCAGACAGCTCCATAGCCGACGCCCCACCAAGGGCTGCGAAGCTTCCACATTGTCATCATATAGAGGAAAGCCGCGATAATGGACAATCCGATAAAGAACACCCAGCCGACGAACAACCCTGCCCATGTGTCAAAAAAGCTATGCTTGAAAAAAGGCTCTGCGATAAAGCCGATCGACACCGTCGTAAATTTGAAATAATGCTCCACGATTTTGACCGCGCCCCAAATGCACCCCGCGAAAAAACCGATATAAAGCGCGAATTTCCAGCGATTCGTTAAAATTCCTCCCGTATGGGTTGCCTGCTTTTCCACCTAGTATCTTCCTTTCTCTACAGGAGCTGCTTCATTTTCCTATGTCATTCCTAGTATGTTCTGTCGCAATCGGTAGCATTCAATCTGTGAATCCGTTACAATGAGAAAGAATCAATCCGAATTCGATAAGGATAAGAAGGTGAATCTTGTGGCAGAACAAAACAGTATCTACGGCGGACAGGCCGTCATTGAAGGCGTCATGTTCGCAGGAAAAAACGTGCATGTGACCGCCGTGCGCAAAAAAGACGGTTCACTTGATTTTTTGGAAGTGCCTCGCAAAGACATTCCATGGGTGCAAACGCTCAAAAAAATTCCGCTCATCCGCGGGATCGTCGGGATTATTGAATCCAGCGCCAAGGGGGCGCAGCATTTGAATTTCTCAGCGGAATCGTTTGCCGAACAAGAGAATGAGGACGGTACGGTGCAGAAAGAAGAAAAACAGGGCGTCTTCTCGAACATTTCGATGATTCTCGGCGTGGCCGTGGTCGGGGTGCTTTCCTTTTTATTCGGGAAATTCGTCTTTACACTCGTGCCGGCGGTGATCGAACAGTTTTTGTTCCAGCATGCATTCAGCAATCAATTTCTTCATAACCTCTTAGAAGGTGTTATCAAAATTATTTTGCTGATCGGATATATTTATTTCATCTCGCTTACGCCGATGATCCGCAGACTGTTCCAATACCACGGCGCCGAGCACAAAGTGATTTCCGCCTACGAAGCCGGCGTCGAACTGACTGTCAGCAACGTGCAAAAGTTCAACACGCTGCACTACCGCTGCGGCAGCTCGTTTATCGTATTTACCGTTTTGATCGGCGTCGTGATCTACTCATTCCTGCACTACGACGGCTATGTAGAGCGAATTGTACAGCGGCTGATTCTGCTGCCTGTGGTCATCGGTGTTTCCTATGAAGTATTGCGTTTTACAAACTCGCTGCGCGAAGTGCCAGTTCTGCGCTACCTAGGCTATCCCGGCCTATGGCTGCAGCTTCTGACTACGAAGGAACCGGAGGACAGCCAGGTCGAAGTTTCGATCGCCTCATTCAACCGCATGCGCGAAGCGGAACAACGAATTATGGAGGGACGGGTATGAGACGAAGATTTACACCTGTTGAGATTGCCATCGGCGTGCTCCTTGCGATCGGACTGCTGGTCAGCCTGCGCACCTTGTTCATTCCGATCATCGTGCTCGGCATCATTTTCCTGCTCTACAAGTTTCCACCTTCCAGTTGGAAGAAGGTTCAGGTCCGCCCTGGCCCAGGCAAGGGGAAAAATACGAAAAACGCGAAGTTTCGCGTAATTAATGGGACAAAGGATAACAACAATTCGGACGATTTCCCGAAATACCACTAAGCCGCAAGGCTTTATGGCTTTTTCGGGCGCATGACGAATTTCTCGTAATTTTGTTCGTACATCTCGGCACTCCAGTGGGCAAAATAAGCCTCTGAGGCTTTGTAACCGGACTCGTAAAGCGACATGCTCAGTTCCTTCGACAGGTTGAACTGGGTGTTGCTAATGCCGAGCGTCGGGATCTTGACGGTCCGGAACCGGTTCTTCTGCTCGATATATCGCTCGTCATGCGCACTCAGCATCGTGCTGAACAACGCTTCGAGCATCGTTACAGGCCCCCGTATCGTATGCACGGGGGTCTCGTTTTTACCCACGAGCTGGAAGCCGATGACAGGGAGCGCTTTGTCCCGGGATGTGGCTTCGCTGTCGAAAATCCAGAGCGGAAAGTTACTGAGAAGCCCCCCATCCACGATGTAGTTGAACTGCTCCGCGAACGGCGCTGCCTTCGCGGAGCTTTTGATATGTCGACGAATCCGCACAGGGTCGAAAAAATAAGGGATGCTCGTGCTCATGCGCACGGCCTTTGCAACCGGCAGCTTGCCCGGTTCGATGCCGTACTGTGCAATGTCGTTCGGGAGCACGAGAAGCCTGCCCTGCGTAATATCGGACGCGATAATACGCAGTTGGTTCGGCTTCAAGTCGCCGAAGGTACGGACACCCTTGGCCGCCAATAGCTGCGCGGCCCAGCTTTCCAGCGCCTCCCCGGCGTACAAGCCTTTCTTAAGCAACAGCCGCGCAGCCGGTCCGATAAGCTTCGTATTAAAAATCGGGGAACGCTGCATAAACGACTTGAACGGCGTTCGCAGGATGATTTCCCGCATTTCTTCCCCCGTGTAGCCAGCGGCAAGCAAAGCCGCTACAATCGAGCCAGAGCTTGTACCGGCCACTTGATGAAACGTATAGCCCTGGCTCTGCGCGGCGCTGACCGCTCCGGCGAGCGCGATGCCTTTGACCCCGCCGCCTTCGAACACCCCATTGATTCGCATAACCCGCTCCCTCCCCATCGCCCACTTTGCGCTTCATAGGTATGTATGCGGAGGCAGGTTGTTTGCATGACAAAAAAAGACAGAGATCCGCTCCGCGGTCTCTGCCTTAGCTTTCAGCTTCCAGTTCTTTACGTACTTCCATGAGGTCGTCCATCCGCTGAGGGTTCTGTTTAAAGTACTCCACCAACGTCTCGATACACGTGATGGAATCCCAGCTCAGATGGTGCTCAATGCCTTCTACGTCCTTATATATATTGTCCTCGTGAACACCGATCAGCGTTAAGAAATTTTCAAGCAGCTCATGCCGGTCCATCAGCCGTTTGCCCATTTTCTTCCCTTTTGGCGTTAGAATAAGGCCGCGATATTTCTCATAAATCAAATAATTGTCTTTGTCGAGCTTTTGAATCATTTTCGTAACGGAAGATGGGTGCACCTCTAGCCCCTCAGCAATGTCAGAAACACGAGCGTAGCCTTTCTCATCGATAAGCTTGTATATTCTCTCCAAATAGTCTTCCATACTCGGTGTAGCCATTGCTTGATTTCCCCCTGCTTGCGAATTTCCTTCGAACGTACGGTTGGCTTGTTGCTTTCCTATCATAATGCATCGACCCTTACGCGGTCAAATCTCCCATGGTTCAAGCATTGCAAGAAATCACACACTACTTAGCATATTTAATTAATTTCGGCTTGAAAAAAGGAGACAATTATGGCCATCGATCTGCTGTCCCGTCCTGTCGCACCTGCCCCCAATACGGCCGTATTTGTGCCTGAGCTCGTCTATTTCGAGCCGGATGCGCTCCATTACCCCAAGGGTGAGCAAATTCTTGCTTGGGCCAAAAAGCAAGGTCTCGACATTCATATGACGACATCGCATAATCAAATTCGCGATTTGCCCGGCGAATCCGAACTGGAAAAATACCGGATCGCCAAGCGCACGCTCGTCGTCGGCATTCGTAAGACGTTAAAATTCGAAACGTCCAAGCCATCCGCAGAATATGCTATTCCCATTGCTACGGGCTGTATGGGGCATTGCCATTACTGCTATTTGCAAACGACCATGGGAGCAAAACCTTACATTCGAGTCTATGTGAACATGGACGACATCTTAAATGCCGCACAAGGCTATATCGACGAACGGGCACCGGAAATTACCCGTTTTGAAGCGGCCTGTACGTCCGATCCGGTAGGTTTGGAGCATATTTCAGGCTCCTTGAAGCAGGTCATTGAATTTATGGGCCAGCAGGAGTATGGGCGGCTGCGGTTTGTGACCAAGTACCACCACGTCGAGCCTCTTCTTGACGCCAAACATAACAAGCGTACGAGGTTCCGTTTCAGCGTGAATGCCGACTATGTGATTCGAAATTTTGAACCCGGCACATCCAAGTTTCATGAACGTATTGAAGCCGCAGGCAAAGTGGCCAAAGCGGGCTATCCGCTCGGTTTTATCATTGCACCGATTATTTGGCACGAAGGCTGGGAAGACGGCTACGCGGCGCTTATGGAGAAGCTGTATCATTCTCTCCCTCCTGAGGCGACGGAAGATTTAACGTTCGAAATGATTCAGCACCGTTTTACGAAAACGGCAAAAAACATTATTGCGCAACGATATCCGAAAACGAAATTGGAAATGGATGAAGAAAAGCGAAAATACAAGTGGGGGAAGTACGGAAGAGGCAAATATGTATATCCGGACGATCAGGCCACGGCGTTAAGGGAATTTATCACAGAGCTTATCTTCGATAAATTCCCTCAAGCGAAAATTGAATATTTTACGTAGCCTCGTGCCATTAAAACTTCAAAAAGTCGGGGGTAATCGTGTTCAACCACAAGGTGATTTGCGTCATTTTGCCGGTATACAGCAGGACGGCGATAACAATCATGAGGCCCCCGCCGATTTTCATAATCAAGCTTGAATAACGCAAAATCCATTTTGTAGAACCGATGAAAAAGGAGAGCACGAAGAACGGAATCGCGAAGCCAAGCGAATACGCGGTCGTGAGCTGCGCCCAAGTGCCCGGCTCTGTTGCCGCAAGCGCGAGAATGGCCGATAGAATCGGTCCTACGCACGGCGACCAGCCTGCAGCAAAGCCCATACCGACGAAGACGGAGCCCACGTAGCCGGCAGGACGGAATTTAATGCTAAGCTTACGCTCTTTCATCAGCCATTGCGGTTGAAAGATGCCGAGCAGGAACAGCCCCATGACAAAAATCAAGAGCGCTGCAACTTGTCTTAACAGATCGCGATAATCGATAAAAAAATTGCCGATAAAGCCTGCGGTTAAACCCAGCGCGAAGAAAATAATCGAAAAACCTACAATAAAGCTGAGCGTATGGAGCATCGTTTGCGTTCGGGCCTGTCTGGATGTTTTACCCGATTTCAGCTCACTGACCGAAATGCCCGTTATGTAAGAAAGAAATGAAGGGTACAGCGGCAAACAGCAAGGCGAGATGAACGAAGCGATTCCCGCCCATAAAGCAATCCACATATTTACGGAATCCATGTTATCTACTCAATCCCCGTTTTAGTATAATGCCGAACAAAATCACGATGAGGCTGAGTACAACCGTCCCTCCCGGTGCCAAATCCCAAATACCCGCAATCACTAATCCTGCAATAACAGCAACCTCTGAGAACAGAATCGCCAGAAATACAGAATGTTTGAAACTGCGCGCAATGAGCAAGCTGCATGCGACGGGAATCGTCAGCAACGAAGAGACAAGCAGTGCTCCCACAATCTTGATCGCGACGGAAATCACGAGCGCCGTCAGCATTGTAATCATCATATTATAAAATTTAAGCGGAAGTCCACTTACGCTCGCTGCGTCCTCATCGAAGAACATGAGGAAAAACTCTTTGAAATGAAGCACAATGACGCCGACCACGAGCAGACAGACGATCAGAACAACCCATAGATCACCGTAATCGAGCGTATAAATGCTCCCGAACAGATAGCTCATGACGTTCATATTGAAGCCTTTGCCGAGCGTAAACAGCAGCGTGGCGAGCGCAACGCCGCCTGACATAATAATCGCAATAGACAGCTCTGCGTACGTCTTATAGGCTTTGCGCAGACGTTCAATCGCAAACGACGCAAGCAGGGCGAATACGAGCCCTACACCCACCGGGTACACGTTGATCAGAAAGCCTAACGCGACCCCGGCAATGGAAACATGCGCAAGCGTATCCCCGATCATGGACAAACGTCGCAGGACAAGGAATACACCCATCAGTGGCGCTGTTAAGCCGATTAAAATGCCGCCTAACAAGGCGCGCTGAAAAAAATATTCTGTAAAAATATCCAAAACGCCCGCTCCTTATTGAACCCCGATCATTTCGCGAATTTGATCCAGCGAGTGCGTTAAATTCGTCTCGCGGCAATCCTCGGGATCGTGAGTATGCTTGACATAGAACTTGATGCCTCCGCTGACCTGCTTCGGTTCCGTGCCCAAATACGATTGCATCATATCCATGTCGTGGGAAACCATAATAAAGGTAATATGGTGATGTTGATGCATATGGCGAATCATACGGAAGAAACCGGCTTGCGTCTCGGCGTCGATGCCGACTGTCGGCTCATCCAGAATGAGCAGCTCAGGGTTGTTCACAATCGCCCTGGCGAGAAACGCCCGCTGCTGCTGGCCGCCGGACAGCTGCCCGATGCGACGCTCCGCCAGATCCTCGATGCGCATCGCCAGCATCGCGTCTTCCGCTTTTTGCTGCTCCGCTTTCGTAAGCCTGCGGTAGATGCGCTTTTTGGAGTACATGCCGGAAAGTACGACTTCTCTTACCGTTGCTGGAAACAGCGGATTAAATGCATTTTTTTGCGGGACGTAGCCGATCCGCTCCCAGTCCTTGAAAGCAGAGAGCGGCTTATCGAAAAGCCGGATCTCCCCACTCGTCGGCTTCAGCAGGCCGACCAGCATTTTCAGCAGCGTCGTCTTGCCCGCGCCGTTCGAGCCGATCACGCCGACAAAATCGCGCTCCAGCACATTAAACGCAAGGCGATCAATAACCTTTTTATGATCATAGGCAAAAGATACTTGATCCAGCGTCACAATACTTTGATGGCAAAATAAATTACCGCCTGTTTCCATCGTCTCAATCTCCTTTATTGCAATGCCGTCACGAGATTTTTCAAATTTTTATCCATGATGGAAATATATGTTTCACCGGCTTTTAACTGCTCATCAGTTAAGCCCTCAAGCGGATTCAGGACAAGCGTTTGCGCCCCTGCATCCTTCGCGAGCGTTTTGGCCAGTTTATCGGAGACAAGCTCCTCAAAGAAAATATATTTCAGTCCATGCTCTTTAATGAATGCATTCATTTGCTTTAAATCTTGCGCAGTTGGTTCCGCATCCGGTGAAAGTCCCATCAGCGACATTTGCGTCAACCCGTAATCCCTGCACAGATAAGCAAAGGCATGGTGAGAAACGGCAATTTCTTTTTTGCTTGTTTTGGCCAGTTCTGTTTTATAGCGCGTATCTAGGGCCGTTAACGCTTCTGCATATTTTTGATAGTTTTGCTCATAGACATCTTTGTGGGTCGGATCGGCCGCAATTAAAGCCGTCTTAATATTATTAGCCATTTGTTTCGCATTTAACGGGCTTAGCCATGCGTGCGGATCAAATTGTTCTTTATTTTCATCTATTTTCAGCAAATTTGCCCCTTGGCTGGCTTCAACCACCTTTACCTTCGAGCTCGCAGACAAACTATCAAGAAAATCGCCTACCCATCCCTCAAATCCGGCACCTTGATAGACGAATACTTCCGCATCCGTCATATTTTTAATATCACGGCTTTTGGGTGACCAGTCGTGCGGCTCAACACCTGCCGGAACGAGATTAATGACATTCACATAATCGCCGCCAATTTGCTTCGTAAAATCATAGAGTGGATAAAATGAGGTTACCACATTCACCTTTCCTTCCACTAGCTTTGCTTTGGAAGAGCTTCCGCAAGCCGCAAGGCTGACAAGTAGAAAGACTGCAAAACATATATATAACAGTCGTTTTCCGATCATTTTCATTCGTTTGGTACCCACCGATCTTATTCGTAATTTTTTTTATTAACGAATTTGATTATACGAATACCCTTTGGGTAAGTCAATACATGAAACTCGTAAAATAAAAGGCCCGCTGCGAAAGTTCACAGCATGGCCATTAAATAACAATCAATCATCGGAAGAGCTATCGTCATCCGAGTCTTTTTTGGAAGTGTCGTCCGATGAACCGGATGAATTGTCGCTGGATTTATTGCTGGATTTATCGTTGGATTTATCACTGGTCTTACTGCTTTGCTCTTTCAACTTTTTATACCGCTCTTCCGTCTGCTTGGCCATATTGGCCTCTTGATCCAGCCTATGTTTTAATATTTCATGGTAAATGTCATATTGCTTCTTTAGCTCCTGATCGATGACACTCTGATCTCCAGTGCTCTGCGCTTTCGTTTGCTGCTCCTTCTGCTTCGCAGCTTCTTCCTCTTGTTTGGCTTTGCCCCCAAACAAGGAACAAGCGGATAAAACCATGACCAATAACCCTACCACCGCAAATTTGCCTGCACGATATATTAGCATTGTTCTCACTCCGTGTTCCGTTTTCCTTAGCATGTCCGGGAACGCAAAAGCCCTCTCCCTGTAAATCATGGGAGAGGGCTGCTTTTATTTCACGATGGCGCCGTTCGGCATGCTGTCCGGCACGGTCGCCAACGTCAATTGGTCGCCGTGCGAAGCGGCGAGAATCATGCCTTGGCTCAGCTCGCCGCGCAACTTGGCGGGCTTCAAATTCGTGACGCAAATCACTTTGCGTCCAACCAAGCTTTCGGGCGAGTAGAACTTCGCGATGCCCGAAACGACCTGGCGCAGCTCGTACCCGAGGTCGAGCTGGAGCTTGAGCAGTTTGTCGGCGCCCTTCACAGGCTCCGCCGACACGACTTGCGCAACGCGCAGCTCCACCTTGGCGAAATCGTCAATGCCGATTTCGTCCTTCGGCTCCGGCGCGGCGACAGCCTGACCGGCAGCTGGCGCAGCCGCTGCCGACTTCGTTTCCTCGGCGCTTGGCGCAGCTGCGCCGCCGCCCATAGCCTGGACGATGTAGGCAACTTCGGCCTCCACGTCCAGACGCGGGAACATCGGTTCTCCCTTGAGCACTTTCGTGCCCACAGGGAGATGCCCAAACGTCTGCACGCTTTCCCACGCCGTCAAGCGCGGCAGATCTTCGGCAGCGAGCCCCAGCTGCTGCCAGATTTTCTCCGGCGTCCGCGTCAGGAACGGACGCAGCAGCACCGACGAAATGCGCTGGGATTCCGCCAGCACATACATTACCGAGCCCAGCGTGTCGCGCTTGGCTTCGTCTTTCACCATCGACCACGGCTGCGTCTCGTCGATATACTTGTTCGTGCGGCTGATCAGCTGCCACACGGCAGACAACGCGATGGAAAATTCCATCTTATCCATCGCTTCTTCATACTTGGCAACGGTACTGCTCACCGTTTCCAAAAGCCCAGCGTCAAATTCCGTCGCCCCCGGGATATACGCCGGAATTTGTCCCGCAAAATACTTATCGATCATAACGATCGTCCGATTCAGCAAATTCCCCAGGTCATTCGCCAAGTCATGATTGACCCGCTCCACAAAGCTCTCAGGCGTAAATGTACCGTCCGCCCCGAACGGAACTTCGCGCATCAAATAGTAGCGCAGCGAATCCAAACCATAACGGTCAATGAGCGTCACAGGGTCCACGACATTGCCCTTGGACTTGGACATTTTGCCGTCTTTCATCAGCAGCCAACCATGCGCAAAAACCTTCTTCGGCAACGGCAGATCAAGCGCCATCAGCATAATCGGCCAATAAATCGTATGGAAGCGAACAATTTCCTTGCTCATCAAATGCACGTCAGCCGGCCAATACTTGTTGAAAACCGACTCGTCGTCAGATCCATAGCCAAGCGCTGTAATATAGTTGGAAAGCGCATCGATCCATACATAAATGACATGTTTCGGATCGCCTGGCACCTTAATGCCCCAATCAAACGTCGTCCGCGAAACCGCCAAATCTTCCAGACCCGGCTTAATAAAATTGTTCAACATCTCATTCTTCCGAGATTCAGGCTGAATAAACTCCGGATTTTCTTCATAGTACTGCACCAAACGATCCGCATACTTGCTCATCCGGAAGAAATACGTCTGCTCCTTCATCTTCTCGACAGGGCGTCCGCAATCCGGACATTTGCCGTCAACCAGCTTGCTTTCCAAAAAGAAAGACTCATCGGGAATACAATACCAACCTTCGTACTCTCCGAGATAAATATCACCTTGATCCAACAGCTTCTGAAAAATCTTCGAAACGGCCTGCTTATGCCGATCTTCCGTCGTACGAATGAAATCATCATACGAAATATCCAGCTTCGCCCACAGTTCTTTGATGCCGGCAACAATGTCATCAACAAACTTCTGCGGCGTTGTGCCCTTCTCTTGCGCTTTCCGCTCAATCTTCTGCCCATGCTCATCCGTGCCAGTCAAATAGCGAACATCGTAGCCGCGCAGCCTTTTATAACGGGCCATCGCATCGCCCGCAACCGTAGAGTACGCATGGCCGATATGCAGCTTATCGCTCGGGTAATAGATTGGCGTAGTGATATAAAACGTTTTTTGTTTGTCAGACATCCGAGTAGCCCTCCAGCAACGAATTTTAAAAACACAAAAAGCCCTCATCCTTTTGGGACGAGAGCTTGGCTCACGCGGTACCACCCAGATTCCCCTGTCTTTCGCAAGAGCAGGGCTCAGCAAGTCTTTCGACTTCCCCAATAACGCTGGGACGCGAGACCAGCTCACCCTTCCGAATGGGAAGCGGCTTGAAGGCCTGTTCTCCGGGACCATATTCCACACTTCAACCTATACCGGCTTTCACCTGACCCGGCTCTCTGATCATAGGCACTCCGCATGTACTTATCCGTTCATCGAAGCAAAATATCGTATTAAGCACAATATATCGAAAAGCATCCCCGCATGTCAAGCGGGCGAGTGCCTCAGCTAGCGCAATGCTTTAGTGACCGTAATACTTTAGCGAACGTAATACGCTAGCGAACGCGATGCTTCTGCCCTTGGCGCTTCGTCTAGCTGGAATGGCGCGGCGGAACATGGTCCACGCCGCCAGGGTGAAAAGGATGGCATTTACAGATGCGTTTTACCGCTAGATACGTCCCCTTTGCAGCGCCATGCACCTCAATGGCTTCCAAAGCATATTGCGAACAGGTCGGATAAAACCGGCAAGTCGGCGGCTTGAGCGGCGAAATAAACTTCCGATAAAAATGAATCGGAACCTGGAGCACCTTCTTCATGGTGCAGTCCCTCCCGGTAATCAAAGTAAACCTTGATTCCCTCATCATGCCTCAAAACCCAAACCCGCGTCAAATCATGCCCTAGTTCAGCCCACTTGATGGCACTTAAAAAAGGTCGTATACAAATAAACCGATACCATCTTCCTCACGATGTCCCACATAATTGACGTATTTGTCGTAGTTGCCGCAAATGAAACAGTCCGCCGGGAATTTTGAGGATCCAGCTTCTCCGTAATTTGCGACGCTCTACTTCCCTTAACTTTTGTTCCTCTTTCCCCCTGAACTTCACGATAAAATCGTTGATAGACCGATCTTGAAATCGCATAGATCGTAGAAACCGATTTGCTTTTCACAACAACACTCGGAACTGTTTTCTGCGAATCGCAAACTGCCTTTTGTAAATCAAGGGTGTTGGATACTGTAATTTCCGTCGTCCCTGAAGGCACTATTGAGCCTTCCAGGGCCCCCACCCTTTCAGCACTTTCAATTGTTTCGCTGCTTTCGGTTGTAAGAGACATTTTTTTATTTTTAAGCTTCTTGAAAGCTTCAAGTCTATTGGTTTCCATTTGAAATGCATAGCAAATTTTTTGCATTAACAGCTTCGCACTTCTGTAATTGATTCGAAGTAAGATGGCAAGTGAGTACGCGGAGGCATCGTTGCCGTTTTGAAACAAAGATTGAATGGCACGAAACCAGATGAGCAGCGGCAGCTTTGATTTGTGCATAACTGTACCGGCAGTGATCGAAACTTGCATCCGGCACGCTTTGCACTCCAGAAGTCTTCGAGAACGGATTTGAAATGCTTCATCATGATCGCAGCGCGGACAATGATATCCGTTCGTCCACCGGATTTGAAATAAATAATCTTCACAATCCTTTTCCGTCTGCCAAGACGCCATGTCCTGCGCAATTGCTTGAAGAAGCATGTGCTCACCTCGCCCCTCTTCTCTTGTGTTTCTCTTAAAATGATTGTACCAAACATACGTTCTGTTGTAAATAGGTATTTAGCAATAAATGTTAAAATTCTCCCTTGGCAAGGGGTACTACACTTGCTTTTCCCGAATTCTGAGATAACTACAAGTCAGCAAATTGGCTGGAATCAGCATCAATTCCTGATCCTTCACGGAAAAGAGCAAGCAAAGATGAACTGATGGCAAAGCGGCGTTGGAGAAGTGTGCAGCTAAAAGCTGACCGACGCGACTTGCAGATACCACAGGAGCTAGATAATTAAGAACACTGCTCTCGTAAAGCTGTAAATGTTGTACTCTACCTACTAACCTATTAGCGAAGAACGTTACAAGCCGTCTCTACTTGCTGTGAATACCGTTCTGGAAATACAACATGCTTGGCAGTCTAACTAATACGGCTTGTAGATTCTACAGAATTCGCTAAGCGCAGACATACTTCTCTTAAAAAGCTGTGGGGTTTTACCTGCTATCCTATCAGCGGAAAACGGTGCAGGGTGCTTATACTAGCTATAAATGCTGATTCGGAATTACACACACCTGACATTCCAACTAATACGGTTTGTAGATATCACAGAATTCACTGAAAGGAAAGATGCTACTCTCGAAAATATGCAATAATCTACCTACTAACCTAATTGCAATGAATGTTACAAGCTGCCAATGCTTGCTGTGAATACCGCTCTGAAACACACATGCCTGGTTGCCCGACTAATACGGCTTGCAGATACTACAGAATTTGCTTTTTTGCACAATACAGCCCGGCGAAGTCCCCCATCTTCCTGTGGGAATCGTCAAAATAGCTAGCGTGACAATTAGTTCTAATGGGTTATAATTAGGGATGGCGGGTTTGTTAGCCAGGGCAAGTCGGAATGGTTCAGCCAAGCGGGCTGCACATGATAAATAGGAGATGTGATCGGCATGTTGATTGAGATTTTTCAAGATGTGGTGTGTCCGTGGTGCCGGATCGGCAAGAAGCATTTGATGGATGCGCTTGAACAATTTACGGAAGAGCCTGTTGAGGTGCGATACCGGGCGTTTCAGCTTGATCCGAGTACGCCGCCTGAGGGGGAGCCTTTTCAGGAGATGATGCGCAATAAGTTCCGTGCAGGGCAGGAGCAGATGGATGGGATGTTTCAACAGGTTACGCAGGCCGGGAGAGCGGCGGGGCTTCATTTTGATTTTGCCAAGGTAGGGTTTATGCCGAATACGTTGAAGGCGCATCAGCTTATTGCAATCGTCCCGCAAGACATCAAGCGAGAGCTGGTTGACGCTTTGTTTAAGGCCTATTTTGAAGATGGCCTGGATGTTGGGAATATCGACGTCCTGCTCGACACAGCCGCTTCTCTGGGGATGGATCGCGAAGCGACCGCCGCTCTATTAGATGCGAAGGCAGGACTTGAAGAGGTCGAAACCGATTTTGATTTTGCCCGTCAGGTTGGAGTTACCGGTGTTCCCTTCTTCGTCATTAACCAAAAATATGCACTGACCGGTGCGCAGCCCACGACCACGTTTCTGCAAGCTCTGAAGCAAATCAGCGCAGAACAAGAAGCCTAGACGGGAGCTATCTTCATGAGCCGTTTTCTACATGCGCTGCGTTATTTGCCCACACGGGTTATGGTGATTGTGCTGCCTTTTGCCTTGATGTGTCTGGTTGAGTATCTGGAACGCGGGTCGTACGCGGATTTCCGGCAATGGACAGGGGATCATCCTTTCGCGATGCTGCTCGCCTATTTTGTGACGGGGGCTTTATATTTAGTGCTGATTGCCTTGACGGGCGGGGTGCGTGTGTCGTTTTGGCTGCTTTGCCTTCTGCTAATTCCGCTCGGTGCGATCAGCGGCAGCAAGTTAAAGGCGATCGGCGCCCCGTACTATCCGTGGGACTTGTATTTTCATAATGAAATTATGGAATATGGCCGCTTCATGAAAGGCTATCTTTCCACTTCGATCATTCTGGTTGTTTCGATTTTTGTGATACTTGTTGCCGTTCTGTTTCATTTGATTCTGAGAAAACGACGGCTGCGCTTCCACTTCACGGAGAGAATTGTGTACGGAGTTATTGCGCTTGTTCTGGCTGCGAGCCTTGGTACGGACAAGCCGATTTCGTTCACTAATCTTTACGGCATGTATACGGTTCCTTGGGACCAAACGATTACGTACGAGGATAATGGCTTTGTATACTCTACGGTGCAAATGCTCGGGTTTCTGGACGTCGCCAAACCGGAAGGCTATAGCAAAAAAGCGATCACGTCACTTGTCGATGAGATTCCTGACAAGCCCGCGGCTGGTACTGTTAAGCCCAATATTATTGTGATGCTGGGCGAATCTTTTTTTGATCTAACGGAGATGAAAAACGTGACGTACAGCCGGGACCCGATCGCCCATTTGCATGCACTCTCTACAACGTTCACAAGCGGCAAAATGCTTTCGCCCCAGTTCGGCGGAAGCACGGCGAATGTGGAGTTCGAGGTGTTGTCAGGCAACTCGATGCGATTTTTTGGGAAATCGCCGGATAAAATTATTCCGTACATCGAATATATGAACCACGGCGTGGATTCCTTGGCCAGTATTATGACACGTCAGGGGTATACGGCGACGGCAATTAATCCGTTTTTCAGTTACTTTTTTGACAGCAGAAAGGTCTATAAGCACTTTGGCTTTTCGCGATTCATTGCCAGTGAGTATTTCCCGAACGATTTTGAAGGGCCTAATTATGCAGATCACGCTGTCGTGAATAAAATCACGGAGGAGACAGAGAAAAGTCCTGGACCGGACTTCGTATTTGCGAATACGATGGAAAATCATCATCCGTACCCATCAAACAAATTTACTAAAAATACGATTGCGGTGACAGGCGACATTTCCGCAGAATCCAAGGGAATTCTGGAAACGTATGCACAGGGCATCTCGGCCACGGATGAGGCGCTCCAAGCTTTGGTCGATTACTACAGTAAAAAAGGCGAGCCAACGATTATTTTATTTTTCGGTGATCACTTCCCTTTCTTTGAAGATGATTACAAGGTATACCGCGATGCGAAATATGTACTGCCGAACGATCCCGATCTGTATGTGAAGACGCATTCGACGCCGTTTTTGATTTGGAACAATTTTTTACCGGCGGATCAGGAGAAGCAGAATTTAACGTACAGTCCCTCGTTCCTAGGGCCGCTTCTGCTTCACATGGCGGGTGTCCAGGGCAGTTATTATACGAATTATTTGTATGATCTCTCGCAAAAGATTCCAGTCATTCCGCCGCAGGAGATGTGGGCCAATTACGGTATTCAGGAAAAGGATCTACTGGATTACGAGCGGATGCAGTACGATAATTTGTTTGGCCAGCGGTATGGGTACGCCGCGAAGGGCTACAAAGACACGATTGTCCAGCCGAACTATATCCTCGGCTACGGAGATCCTGTCATTACGAAAATTGAGCCAAGCGAGTCGACGATTAAGGTGACGGGGCTTCGTTTCTTTTCTTCCTGTGAAGTCTACATAGACGGTGTCAACTACAAATCGAATTTCGACGGCACGGATACGCTCTATGTCGATCTGGCTAAAAATCCGAAGCTTGCGCCCGGCGAGGAGCATCAAGTTGAGATTCGGGTGTATGACGATAAAAAAATGAAAATCGGGCAGTCACCGATCTACCCCTTGCCTGCATCATGAGCAAAGCCCCTTGCGAATAGGATGGAAGTATAATCCTATCCGCAGGGGGCTTTTGTGTGGCTTTTTATATTCCGCCGGCTCATGTGCATTTTTTTAGAACGACAACCTCCGAAACGCTGAAGCACCACCATGTGCTGCGTCTGTATACATTCAGCGTCAACGGAACGTCCTATGACCAGCATGTGCATCAGTTTCAAGGCATCTCCGGGATTAAGTACGGCCATTATCATGCTTACTACGGCGTGACTGGCCCTCCAATCGCGCTCCCGAACGGCGGACACATCCATCTCCTGACCGGGACGGTCGAACCCAACTTGTATAATACCCGCCGACACGGTGCATTAGCGAAATCAGCCAAAATGGAAGGCTATATTGCAGAAATTCACCAGCATACGTTTCAGGGGTACTCAACCATCGGGTTTGGCTACGAAACGGAATAACTTCTCAAATTTTGTCCGCTTACAGCTTCTCTATGTGAAAATCCCAATTGAAACGGAACGTATCGCCGGCTTGCAGCGCTAATGCGCCAGATTGTTCGGTCGGATATGCTTCATTAAACACGTTCATGATGCTGGTGTACGGCTCAAGGGAAACGGCATTCGTCCATGGCGCCGTGAACAATACATGGATGGGGAATTTGTCCCCCATGTGAAACACAAGCTTTGTGCCGCGAGCCTCGTAATGCAGCTCGCAGGTTTGATCGCCAGGCTCCATGCTCAGCAGCTGGGAGCCGCCAGGGTAACCCGGCAAGGACGTGACGACCGTGCCTTCCTTCAGCGCGGCGACGAGCGGCGACGGCGACGGACCCGCAGCGGCGAAGCCGCCTTCGGTGAGCGGCCACTCTGCCGCCGCGGGAATCATGACGCGCACGCGGCTCGCTTCGCCGTCCGCGAAGGCAAAATAAGGGTGAAAGCCGAGAGACAGCGGCATCGCTTCGCCGCTGAGGTTGGCAATTTCACCAGTAAGCGACAGCGTGCCGTCCTTCAGGCGGTACGTGAAGCGGAAGCTGGCGGCGTGCGGATAGTACGCCAGCACTTCGGGGTGCTCCGCGATGTTGAACTCCGCGGAGACATACGCCCCGCCAGCCGCGTCCGCTCCGCTGGCGACGACTTTCCACGGCCGCTCGCGCAGCTCACCGTGGGCATGATCAGGCTCCCGGTTGAGCGGGAGCCGGTATTCGCGGCCTTCAAAGGTGAAGGCCGCCTGTTTGACGCGCCCCGGCGGGAACAGAATGGGCACGCCGTAGCGCGAGGATTTGACGCGAAGTTCGGACAGGCTGTCCGGCTTCGCGATATAGCTTTCGTTCCGAACATCGAAGCGGAACAGGTGCAGCCCGACGGCCGGGATAATTTCGGCCGTCGCTTGCGCCGCATGGTCGACGAGCACCAGCGTCGGTTCCCCTTCCCATTCACTATTTATCAGTTCATAGGGATTCATAGATCATTCCTCCTTGCAGGTGTAAGCCTGGATATATGCTTTCTCTGATAATAGTTATAAAGCATCCCCACGCTGAGAACAAGCGTGATCGTCGTCAGGACGCTTCCTTCTGCGCCGAAAGCGCCTCCGGAGACATAGCTGGAACCGATCGGCTCCGCGGTCAGTATGGACGTCAGCGGCATTCCGGATACGTCGAAGCCGAGGACACAGCCTTGGACGAAATTCCAGGACACGTGCAAGCCAATCGGCAGCCACAGACTGCCGGAGTATTCACGGCACAACCCAAAGAGCAAACCGGCCAGCAATAAATTGAGCAGCGGCATTATGGAGCTCCACATGCCCGGATTTTTCGCGTGGAGCAGCGCAAAAACAATCATCGAGATGGCGATCCCCCATCCCGCGCCATACTGCCGCTTCGCGAGACCTTGCAGGTAGCCTCGTGCAAACAGCTCTTCATTGACGGCTACGCCAATGAAGAGGCACAGCCCTCCGATCAGCGCCGGCAACTGATCGCCGTTTCCCGGCAGGCGCGTGAACGCCACGCCGCCGGCCAGCCAAATGCCGAGCGCGCTGAGCCCGATCAGCGCGCTGCCAAGAAGCAAGCCGCCTATGGTTTTACGTAAGGCGCGGTGCGGTTCGAAGCCCAGGCGCCAGCCCCTGCGCTTCTCAAACAGCATCCATGACAGGAGCGTGCCGCCGATAAACCCGGCGATTTGCGCCCATAAGGATGCTTGAGCAAAAAAAACGTCCGCCACGACGTCGGACATCCCGGCACCGGGCATTCTGCGCAGCGTGATCACCGCTGCCGCGACCAACAGCAGCACCGTAATAACCACGATAAATACGAGTGTCAAAACGATTTTGCCCGCCATCACCAGGATCGGCAGCAGCTTTCGTTTCAAGTCGGACACATGCGCCCTCCTTCCCTCTTCCCTCCATGTATTCGCGAGGTGCAGGCCATCTCCTGCCACATCTTGGATAATGCCACTTGTGCAAATGAAAGCGCCATGCAACAATAAGATTATCTCTTACCGCATGGAAAATGGAGGCTGGCATGCTCTTTGTCTTGATCGCGCTATGGCTGATTGCCGGCGCTCTATGGCTAATCGATCCGAAATCCTCTACGATGCGCTGGATGAGCGCGGTCGCCCTCACCGGCGGCTTCGGCGCGCTTGCCGCGGTTATTTCCAATCACACCCTGCCGTACGTTCAGCAGCAATGGCCAAATTCGGCGGCCGGCACCTACCTGTATCGTCTCATGAGCACGAGCTCACTCTTGTCTTATTACGGGCTGCCGTATGCTTTTGCAAGGCTCGCTCTCGCTTATAATACGTCCTGGCCTGCGCCGCGGCTGCGAATGTGGCTTCCGCTCGCGCTGCTGGTTCCGCCGATTGCTTGCTGGGCTCTGCTGCCCGGCTACACCGAGGAAATGCCGATCCAGTTCAACGTGGTGGCGATCTGGGCGTTTCCTTACATCTTGTGCGGCGCCGTGCTCGTCGCGTTGAAAAAAGAGCAACTGCCCGCTATGAAGCGTACACATATCTTTACGTGCCTGTCGATTCTGCCGCCGATCCTGAGCCTTGGCGTGATGAACTACGTGATGCCCAGCTTCGGCTTCTATCGGCTTTGGATTTATCACAGCTGGATCTTGGCGTTCGTGATTCCGTTTTTTATTTTTACTTTTTTCCGGTACGGGTTTCTGGGCATGCAGCTTCTGATCGAACGGCGTAAAATGGATTCTACACTGCGCGCCATCACGTCCGGCACCGCCATCCTCAACCATGCCATCAAAAACGATATTGGCAAAATGCGCCTCTTCCTCGACAAGATCAGGCAGCATGCCGAGGAAACCGGTCAAAAAGAGCTCCTGCAGGATTTGCAAGTCGTGGTAAGCGCAACGACGCATATTCGCGATATGATTTCCCGCGTGCATGAACAGACCCAAGAGCTGCCCTTGCGTAAAGGCCAAGTGGATCTCAAGCACCTGCTTGAGGATGTGATTGGCCAGCTTCAGGGCGAGCTTGCACAGGTGGAGCTGGACCTTCAGCTTCCTGACGAGCTGGTCGTTACGCTGGATGAAGTTCAGATTGGGGAAACGCTGACGAATCTTTTCCTGAATGCGGTTGAAGCGATGCCGCACGGCGGGCGGCTGTCCATTCGCGTTTTTAAACAGAAGCGCAAAATCGTGTTGGAAATTCGAGATACCGGGACGGGGATGGATAAAGCGACGCTAAAACAAGCCGTAGACCCATTCTTTACAACAAAAGGAGGCAAGCGCCTGAACTTCGGACTCGGGCTTGCCTATTGCTACAGTGTGATGAAAAAACACGGGGGCAGTCTCGAAATGAGCAGTAAACCCGGCGAGGGAACGAGTGTCTTTTTATCTTTTCCTATGTCATCGTGAATGAAATTACAATTGGAGGGTATTACGAAGTGGACTTCATACGTATTTGCATCGTGGAAGACGATCCTGACTGGCTGCGCGGACTAACAGACTATCTGAACCGCCAACCGGATATGAAGGTTGTCACCACCCGCGGGACTGCCGCCGAGGCGCGCGCGTTATTCGAGCAGCCGAACGTCCTGGCTGAAGTCGTATTAATGGATATTATGTTGCAAGAGGAACCGGCAGGCATCGGCCTTGCCGAGCAAGCTTTGCTCGCATGGGGAGCCAAAGTCATCATGCTGACGTCCATGGCTGAAAAAGATTTTATTTTCCGCTCGTTTCAAGCGGGCGCAATCGATTATCAGATCAAGGCGCAGTTCGAGGAGCTGCCTGCTATCATTCGCGCAGCGCACGCCAAGCAGTCGGCGATCGCTCCAGCCGTTGCGGAGCAAATCCGCGAGGAATTTCGCCGGCTGAAGAAGCTGGAACACAACTTCAAAGTCAAGGAAGTACGCGATCTCATCACACCGACAGAGCTACAAGTGCTCGAATTGATCGATCGAGGGCATACGCAGACTGAAATTGCGGAACGCTTCTTTATTTCATTGCGCACGGTTAAGATCCATGTCGGTCATATTTTGAAGAAACTAAGCAGTAAGAGCTCCAAAGAGGCGGCGCAGAAAGTGCGCGATTTGGGACTTTTCGAAGGGAATGACCCTGGGAAACGAGAGGAATGACGTTCTCGCCTATTAGTGAATATCCCGCTTCTTGAAGCGTCCTCCCTTGACGTCGTGGATATTGCCGACAGCCAGGAACGCTTTGGGATCGAGCTCTTCGACGATGGACTTCAGCTTCGCTTCTTCAAGACGTGTGATAACGCAAAAGATAACTTTCTTGTTATCTCCCGTAAAGCCGCCCTCTCCGTCCATATAGGTGACGCCGCGGCCCAACCGATCGATGATCGCCTCGCCAATTTGGCGAAAATTGTCGCTGATGACCCAGACGGATTTCGACTCGTCAAAGCCTTCAATCGTTACATCAATCATTTTATAGGCGATAAAATAAGCTATTAACGAATACATCGCACGATCCCAGCTGTAGACGAATCCTGCGCTGCCTAGAATAAATACGTTGAAAAACATAACGATTTCGCCGACGGAAAACGGTATTTTTTTGGACACCAGAATCGCAACAATCTCCGTTCCGTCGAGCGATCCCCCGAAACGAATGACAAGCCCGACGCCAACCCCTAAAATAATGCCCCCGAATACCGCTGCAAGAAGCGGATCATTGGTCAACTCCTTGACCGGGTGCAGGATTTCTGTGCCCGCGGACATAACAAGAATCGCAAACAGGGTCGAAAGCGCAAAGGTTTTACCGATCAGCTTGTAACCAATAAAAAGAAACGGAAGATTGAACAAAGTTAGAAACAATCCGATCGGAAGTTGCGTCAAATAGGAGACGATAATTGAAATCCCTGTTATGCCGCCGTCAATAATTCTGTTCGGCACCAGAAAAATCTCCAGTCCCACCGACATCAGGACAGCGCCGATAAACAGAAACAAACTTCGACGCAAAAACATAAATTTCGTCATTTTGCGGTGTTGCATTTGGAAGGCTGCTTCCTTCCGCAATTGAATCTGTTCTTTGGCCATCGAAGGCCTCCTTTCAATGATTGTATCTATGAATTAAATTCGAGATCGCAGTCTTATTTTCCTGCATTGTCACAGTTATTCCACCCGACAACCATCGAAACTTGTCGAACGGCGTGATATAATATCCCTATTCTATCAACCATTTCTCAAAAACTCGTTCAGGAGACACTATGAAACCCTTATCATCCCGCATTCTTTTGCATTTGCGTCAGAAGCTGCCGCTTCTGATCCTGGCCCTTGTTCCAGTGCTTATCATGGAAATTTTAAGCCGCGGGCATTACCTCGACATGATGTCCTGGACGGTCAAGCATTTCTTCGAGCTGATTTTCAATGAATGGATTGTGCTCAGTGTGCTGCTTTTCTTTACCGCCATCATTGGCAGGACTCGCATTGCCTATTGGGTCACGGCCGCTATCTTCATCATTATGGCGTTGATCAGCGGCGTGAAGCTGAAAATCCTCGGCGTACCGCTCACGCCATGGGATCTTGTGATTGCCGGCGAAGCGTCCGACATGGTGAAATATGTAACGAACATTTTAACCTTCCAGGTGCTGTCCGTCTTTGTCCTTTTTGGAGCGGTGAGTTATTTCTTACTCTATCGTACGCCCCTCATCTTGAAAAAAGTCGCCTTAAAAGAAAGAATCGTCTTTGGCGTTGTCGGTCTATTGATGATGCTGGCGGTTTATCAGGATGCGCCGCTGCCTGTACAGAAATGGTTGGGTATTCAAGCAACGGTATGGAATCAGGCACAGAATACCACTACGAACGGCTACGCGCTGGCGACAGTGCTGAACACGAAAGTCATGTTTTCGGATAAACGCGAAGGCTATGATGATAAAGCGATTGAAGCGATTGTCAGCCACACGCCTGAGCCTCCGGTTAAAGCCGGAGATTCGCCGAATTCGATCAAGCCTAATGTGATTGTCATTCTAAGCGAATCCTTCTGGGATCCGACACAGATTCAAGGCGCTACATTTAGCGCTGACCCGATTCCGTTCTTCCATAAGCTTCAGCGGACGGGCTCGAGCGGTACGATGCTTTCCCCGCAATATGGCGGCGGTACAGCCAACGTAGAATTCGAAGTGCTGACAGGCAATTCGATGCGGTTCCTGCCGCAAGGTTCTGTCGCCTACAACCAGTATATTTCGAACGAAGTCGACTCGTTAGCTAGCATTTATGCGCGGCAGGGCTATACGTCGACAGCGATATCGCCTTTTTACAACTGGTATTTCAACAGTGACAAAGTATATCAAGATTTCGGATTCTCGAAATATATTCCGATTGAATATTTTAAACCGAATTATTCCGGGCCTTATATCGCGGACAGCGAAGTTGCCGCTAACATTATCAAATCGACTGAGCAAAGCGATGGCGCCGACTTTGTCTTCGCCAATACGATGGAAAACCATTTCCATTACTATCCGGGCAAATTCCCGAAAAACACGTTTGATGTGACAGGTGACTTCTCCCCTTCCTCCAAAGGCATGCTGGAGACGCTTGCTCAAGGCATTAACGGAGCCGATCGGATGCTGCAGCAGTTGGTGGAATACTACGAGAAAAAAGGCGAGCCGACGATCATTGCATTCTGGGGCGATCATCTGCCTGCACTAGGTGACGATTACGCCACGTACATTGATACGAAATATATCAGCGGCAAGGACGATCCTGACTTCCTTAAAAAGATGTACAGCGTGCCGCTAGTGGTGTGGAACAATTTTGACACTCGCAAAGATCATCTCGATATTAGTCCGAACTATCTTGGGCCTTATCTGATTGAATTATCCAAGCAGCAAGGCAACTACTATACGAGCTTCCTGAGTCAATTGCAGAAAAAGATTCCGGTCATTCCACCAAAAGACTACTACACAAAAATGAATATCAACGAGAACGATTTGAAGGATTACGAAACGCTGCAATATGATGTTCTGTTTGGCGAACGCCATGCGTACAAAGATTACACCAAGCCGATCATTGATCCGAACTACCGACTCGGCTACGGTCCGCTTACGATCGACAAAGTCGATGCGGATTCCACAGACATTTCAGGCCGCTCCAGCATCACACTGACGGTGGAAGGCAGCAATATCCCGCCGCTCGGCTATGTCAGCCTGAATGGCAAAGCGCTCACGACCACTTGGGTAGATGAGCATAAAGTGACCGCCGTTGTGGATGGACAGCTGCTCAAAGCGGGACTGTGGGATATTCAAATTCTTGACAAAGACTCCAAAGAGACGATTGTCGGCAAGTCCAACTCGCTGTCAATTGAGATTGGCGGCAGGTAAAATAGGCAACATGCAAAAAAAAGGGCTGCTCTCCAAGGTATGAAACCTTGAGAGCAACCCTTTTTACGTTGGCCTACAGGGAAATGACTTTGCCTGTCGCTTGCGATTCGAAAGCCGCAAGAATGACTTTCAAAGAGCGCGCGCCTTCTTCGCCAGAAATGCGTGGAGGTGTGTTGTTGAGCAAGCAGTCTACGAATTCATTGACAACGCCGCTTGTCGTTTGTTTTTCATTTGTTGCCATGGCACCAACTTTATAACGCTCGACCGTACCGTTGCGCAGTTCCACGATCACTTGATCGTTAGGATCAGTGTCGATCTTGATAACACCGTTCTCACACCAAATCACCGTCGAGTTGTCCCCGCCTTTGTAATACGTCCAACTTGCTGTCAGCGTGCCAATGGCTCCGCTCTTCATGCGCAGCAAGCATGTGGAATTGTCATCAACATCCGTACCGTCTTTGTGAATGGTGCCAACAAAAGCAGCAACTTGCTCGACTTCATCGTCAAGCAAATGACGGATGAGGTCGGATTTGTGTACGCCAAGATCGCCCATCGCGCCCATGATCGCTTCTTCCTTACGGAAGAACCAGCTCTCGCGGCCGTCCACGCTCCAGCCTTCAGGACCAGGATGTCCGAACGCTGTACGGAACGTGATGACTTTGCCCAGGCGCTTGGAATCCAAAATTTCTTTGGCTTTCAGATGCGGAGGCATCAAGCGTTGGTTATGACCAACCATCAAGTAAACGCCGTTTTTCTTAACTGCTTCAATCATCGCTTCTGTTTCTTCGATCGTGCCCGCCATCGGCTTCTCAACCAATACGTGTGCTCCAGCGTTCGCCGCGGCGATGCTCATTTCTGCGTGCAAATAGTTCGGTGTGCAGACGCTGACCGCATCCGGCTTGATTTCAGCCAGCATGTCGGTATACGAAGCGAATGCTTTGCCGCCGTGCTGCGCGGCGTAGTGCTCGGCGCGCTCGATTACCGGATCGACGAACGCAACAAGCTCCACGTTCGGATTGCTTGCATATTCGGGAATATGTCTATGTTTTGCGATAGATCCACAGCCGATAACGGCTACACGAATTTTGCTCATCGGAATAATAGCTCCTTTAAAATATATTAGTTATGAACGTTTAAGTAGTTCTCTTTCACCCAGTTGAAGCTGTTCTCGATGCTGGTGAGCGGAGCTTTCTGGCAATGGTCTTGTTCAACGACAAGCCACTCGACGCCGGCTTTTTCAGCTTCTTTGATCACATCGTTCAGAGGCACTTCGCCAAGACCGAGCTCCAGCGTAACAAGCTTGCCTTCTGCATCTTTCGTAAAATCCTTAAAGTGCACGAGCGGCAGACGACCTGCATACTTCGCGATATAGGCCAGCGGGTCCTGACCCGCAAATTTCACCCAGCATACGTCCATTTCAACATTGATGTCGCTGCTTGTCGCATAGATAGCGTCAAAAGCAAACTGATCGTTCACGTTGACCTGGAATTCGAAAGCGTGATTATGATAAAGGAAGCTCAGCCCTTGCTCTTTTACTTTACCGGCAATGGTTGCCAGCTCATCGATCAGCGTCTGCCACTGCTCGGCAGTCTCGAGCGTTGAGGAATCCAACCATGGGCAGATGGCGTATGTAGCGCCAATTGTTTTCAAGTAATCAATTTCACCTTGCAGATCATCGCGGAATCTTTGCAGGGAAATGTGACTGCCGAATGCTTTCAGGCCAAGCTCGTCAAGCAAACCTTTCAGCTTATCTGCAGGCATATTGTAGTAACCGGCGAATTCTACACCTTCATATCCAATCTTCGCAACGTGGCGAAGCGTGCCTTCCATATCGCGAGCCATATCGTCACGCAGCGTATACAATTGAAGTCCAATACCTAAACGTCCCATATTTCTGCCTCTTTTCTATTAGTTATTTCCAACCAATGGTTTTAGTATATACGAACCTAGCTTGGTATGAACATTCACGATATAATCAAAACATCTCTTATTTTGCTACGAAAGGTGCGGGCAGTTATGCATGCAAGGCTAATCACCTGCGGTTATTCATTTCATCACGAGCCGTTCAACGTCAACACCAAGTCCGGCCTTCATACTTATCTTTTTCGTCTGCAAACCGAAGGGAAATGCGAAGCGCTTGTGCATGGGAGCATGCGTGAAATTGAGGCGGGCCATTTGCTGCTTTTTAAACCGGGAGACCCGTACGAGCTGCGCATCGAGCAGGCAATGGCGGGACCCGACGGAAAAATCGCCAGCGGTGATTATTATTTATTTTGCAGCGGAGCGTGGATCGATCAGTGGTGGAATCGCAGCCCGAAGCTGACTTGCACGAAAATCGACCTCGATCCGCGTCTCATCTCGCTTTGGCGGCAGCTTATTCTGGAGAAGCGGCGTATGGAAGAGGAAGACGAAGAGCTGAGCAGCTATTTGCTGCAGGCGCTCTGCCTCTCGCTTGAACGCGCCGCGAAGGAGACCGTGACGCTGCAGGGCAAGCCTTTTACCGGCACCCGGATGAAAAGGTTTATTGAAGCGCACGCGACTGCTGCCTTTAAAGTCGAAGATGTCGCGGATCACGTGGAATTGAGCGTCTCGCGAGCGGTGCATTTGTTTAAGGAATGCTTCGGCAAGACCATGATTCAATATGCCACGGAAGTTCGGCTTACCAGCGCAGTGGAGCGCATGCACGACCGTTCCATGTCCCTTGAGCAAATCGCGCTCAGCTGCGGGTTCGGTTCGTACCCTTATTTTCACCGTGCGTTCAAGCAAAGATTCGGGATTTCGCCCAAGCTCTATCGGCAAAATTCGCAAAACACGTAACACTCTTATATCAATTCACACAAAGTTCAAGAATCATGCAAAACTTATGAAACATTTTTGCTTCCTAATTCGTATTATCTACGAAGAAGACGCCTTACATAGGGAGCTTTCCGAAATGGATTGATACTTTATTTCGGAAAGTCTCCATAGATTACTAATTTTTGAGGCAAAAGCAGCATGAAAATGGTTAAAGGTTTGTTTCAAAATTGTAAAACTATTTTAAGGTTCTCTTAATACTATTAGCTTATGCTTAATATATCCAATTCTTAGGATGGTGAAGATTATGGTTATGTTTATCAAGATCAACAATAAGGCCGTGCCCGTCTACTCTGATGAGAAAAATAAAAAGAAATACAATCTATTAAAATCCGCGATTGATTCTAAAATTACAAAAGGTAGAGCAACGATTAAAAAATGTCTCGACTCTATCATTTCGATTGAAATTGTCGGCTGCGAGGCGATCCTGCACTCGCTGAACGAGCGGGATTCGCTTGCGTTGTCATTGTATTAAGTTGTGCGACCGGGAATCGCACAGAAAATGAAGTAGGCCTGCCTGAAGTGGCAAGGCCTACTTTTGTTTTATAGTAAACAAAAAGACGGGCAGCTTAAAAGCCGCACCGCCTTTCCACAACTCACGAAATGTGCTACAGGTACCGATCTTTCAAAATATCGATATGGTGCTGCGCGTGCCCTGCGATAATGTAAGCCAGCGCTCGCGCGGTCACAGCCCGCTCACTGGCTGTGCCTTGGCGCAGCCAGTGGCTCTCAGCGATGGACGGCAGCAGCGAGAATGTCGATGCACGGACCGCTTGCCACTCCTGAAGCCAGGCAGAGAGCGGAATCGAGTCAAAAGACGAGTTCTCGATAAAAACGTCCTGATCGAAGCCCGGCAGACTCGTCGTATCGCCGCGGGCAACACGCAGCAGCCGGTAGGCCATAATCCGCTCGGTGTCGGTAATGTGCCACAGCACTTCCTTTACACTCCATTTGCCCGGTGCGTAGCGCAGAAGCGCTTTCTCCTCCGAGATTGATGCGGCTAGCGTTTCAACTTCTTGCGCTTGCTGACGCAAAAAAGCAATCACGTCACCGTCTGGAACTTTGGCAATATACGGTGCAAAATAAGGTGCAAACTCCTCAGCATTCGGTCTAATCGGCATCGAATCGTACCTCCCTGATGTTCTCGTCGTTCTTATCAAATTATAAGCCATTAAAACGAGAAATGGGAAGTCTTGTCTATCAAATATTAACCAAAGGTTATTAACCGTACTTATACGTCATGCCGTGCCCGCCCTTCGGATATACCCAATCGATATTGTAAGACGGACACGCAATCCGGCATGTGCCGCATTCGATGCAGTTCTCATAGGCAACCGTTGTGATCTTCAATTTCTTCTCCCACGCATACACATCCGACGGGCAAAAGAAATTGCAATCCTTGGTCACGCAGCTCAGACACGTCCCCGTATCTTTGATCACCAGATGCGATTTGTCGTCACATTTGTAGCGAATGGTAAAGAGCTTATCTGTAATGTCGCTTGCACTCATCCGTTCATCGCCCTCCATCCTTTATAGCCCAGCTTCATCAGGTTGACTGTGCCGCCAGCCGCATTTTTGATGAGCTTGACGGCCATTTTTTGCTTCTCGGCCTTCGACGTGCCGTCGACCAGAAACATGTTGTACGCCGCTTCATTGAGCGCTTTCGGCAGCTTCGAGAAGAGCAGCTCGGGATCCTGATCGCGCAGGAAGCCGTGCATGCCTTGATATTTCTGCAAATCCTTATGCACAAAAGAGGCCCGAATCGCCGTGTCGTACGCCTTCAGCGACGGCGCGGAGTAATCGCCGCGCGCTTTAGCCGCGACAATGGCTTCACCTGCCAGCCGGCCGGACGTCATCGCCAGATTCGTCCCCTCGCGGTGGACGAAATTGACGAGCTGCGCAGCGTCGCCGCATACGCACCAGCCGTCGCCGGACAGCGGCGGGATCGAATGAAAACCGCCTTCCGGAATGAGATGGCCGGAATATTCCTTTGTCTCGCCGCCCTGGATCAGCTTCCGAATCATCGGATGCTGCTTGACGGCGTCGAGGACGGCGTAAGGCTTCACCTTTTTATCCCGCAAATGGTTCACCATGACCCCGACGCCAAGCGAGATCGTTTCCTTGTTCGTGTAGAGGAAACCCATCCCGGCCATGCCGAGCGATGTCTCGCCCATGAACTCGATCGTCACGCCCTCGTCGCCCTCGAGCCCGAAACGGTCCTCGATTTTCTCGCGCGGAAGGGCGATCACTTCTTTGACGGCAAGCGAAACTTCATCCGGCATCCACTCTCTGTGAATGCCGAGCGCCTTGCCGAGCAAGGAGTTGACCCCGTCGGCAATGACGACGACATCGGCGTACAAGTCGCCGTCCTCCCGGTCTGTGCGCACGCCGACGACTTTATCCCCTTCGCGGATGACGTCCAAGGCTACCGTCTCATAGACGGGGATCGCTCCCGCCGCGACCGCCTTGTCGGCGAACCACTGATCGAACTTCACGCGCAGCCCGGTAAAGCAGTTGTACGGCTCCTTGTACGCCTCGTTCCGGTGGCCGAACGTCACCATGGACTCCTTCCCCATCATCCAGATACGCTGCTCCACAATGTAGCGCTCCATGGGGAAGTTTTTTTCCGTCCAGAACTCAGGCACCAGCTCCTCGATCTGTTTGCGGTACAGGACACCGCCGAAAATATTTTTGGCGCCGGGGAATTCGCCCCGCTCCAGCAGGACGACGGATAACCCCGCCCGCGCCATCGTCAGCGCCGCCGCTGCGCCGGCCGGTCCGGCGCCGACGACGATCGCATCGAATTTTTCGTTCATTTGGCTTCACTCCTCTCGCGGGCATCCGCGTCTGCCACTTGCGCTTGCTCGACCTGCTCCGGCGCCTTCACGCCGAACAACTGCCGGCGCTCCCTGAACACCTGCGTCAGCGCCGGCACGATCTTAAACAGATCGCCCACGATCCCGTAGTGGGCGAATTGAAAAATCGGTGCGTTCGCATCCCGATTGATCGCCACCACGACGTCGGCCCCGCTCATGCCGACGGTATGCTGGACAGCGCCGGAGATGCCGACGGCGATGTACAGCTTCGGGCGCACCGTCGCACCGGTCTGGCCGACCTGGTGCTCGTGCGTGATCCACCCCGCGTCCACCGCCGCGCGGGAGGCCCCTACGACGCCGCCGAGCGCACCCGCCAGCTCGGCAAGCAGCCCGAACGCGTCCGGCCCGCCCAGGCCGCGTCCGCCGGCAACGATAATCTCAGCTTCCTCGAGATTGAGTTTGCCCGTTTCGCGCAGGAAGTCCAGCACCTGCGCGGCAATCTCTTCCTCCCGCATGGGACAGTCCATGCGGATGATCTCGCCCTCGCGCGCCGTGTCCTTCGGCAGCGCCTGAAACACCCCGGCCCGCGCGGTCGCCATCTGCGGCCGGTACTGCTTGCAGAGGATGGTGGCCATCATCTTCTCGGAAAAAGCCGGGCGGCTGGCCAGCAGCAGCCGCGACGGCGGCGGCTCGACGTCGAGCTGCGTCGTGTCCGCCGTCAGCCCCGTCGGCAGGTGCGTCGCAATCGCACCTGCGAGGTCGCGCCCCGTGGCGGTCGCCCCGAACAGCACGATCTCGGGCTTCGCTTCCTCGATCAGCTTCAGGCAGACTCGGCTGTACGGCCGGGTCCGGTAGTCGCGAAGCTCGGGGGCTTCGCACAGGTACACCCGGTCGGCGCCGTAATGCACGGCCTCCTCGGCGAGATGTGCCACATTCTCGCCGAGGACGAGCGCCATGAGCGGCACCTCCAGCTTCGCAGCCAGCTTGCGGCCTTCGCCGAGCAGCTGCCAACTGACCTTTTTGGCCGCGCCTTCCCGCTGCTCGACCACGATCAATACGCCCCGATAGGCGGACCAATCGGGCATTTCATCGTTATGCTCCTTTGCCATTCCCGCATTCCTCCCTTTCCTCGCGCTGCCCTCGCACCGCGCTTGCCCGCTTACGCCTCCAGCACCGTCTGCAGCTCCGCGTGCCCAAGCAGCTCGCCTGCAAGCTCGCTGGCCGCCGCCTCCGGCGTACCCGAGACGATCATCTTCGTTTTGACCGCCTTCACTTCCGGCACCCACGTCTTGGCCACGATCGTCGGCGAACCTTTCAATCCGATTTTGGCCCGCTCCAAATCCGGAAAATCTGCCGTCGTCCACACGACCGGCTTATATCTCGCCGCGCGAATCATACCCGGCAGCGACGCCCGTCTCACTTTATTCAGCTCCTTCAGCGCCGTGATCAGTACAGGCATGCTTGTCTCCACCACTTCGACGCCATCCTCAAGCAGCCGGTGCACGCGCACCTTACGCTTCTCCTCATCCACTTGCACCACTTGATTCACATACGTGAGCTGCTCCAGGTCCAGTCGGCATGCGACGCCAGGCCCAACCTGCCCCGTATCGCCGTCCAGCGTCTGCTTCCCGCAAAATACCATGTCGACGGAACCCCACGTCTCCGCAATCTTACGAATCGTCCGCGCCACGACGTACGACGTCGCCAGCGTATCCGCACCGGCAAAGCCACGATCGGTCACAAGCACCGCCTCGTCCGCGCCCAGCGAGATGCATTCCTTGAGCCCTTTCTCCGCAGGAGGCGGCCCCATCGTCACCACCGTCACGCGTGCGCCCAGCTCGTCCTTAATCCGCAGCGCTTCCTCGAGCCCATGCATATCATAGAAGTTCACAATGCTGGGAACACCTTGGCGAATTAACGTATTGTTCTTCGGATCGATGCGAATTTCGCGTGAATCCGGCACCTGCTTGATACAAACGACAATATGCAGCATCTTTGCACCCTCCTGCTCGAAGCTTGTCATCATTGTGAAATTTGTCACTTAAAAGGAAGTAAGAAATCGTTTTCAAACGTATCTATCTCAATATATGCAGGAAAGAGGCAATCATGCTACTCAGAAAATAGCCTCAAATATAAACAAAGCGCACGCCCCCGTTTTGGGAACATGCGCTTAACCTATTGTCTTTTACAACTGCCAATCCAACGTTTGAAACGTGCCGGTTTTGGCCGATTGCTGCGCCTTGATGCACAGCTGCGCGCTGACCAGGCCGTCCGCCAAATTGGAAATCGATTCGCCGCGACCGTGCATCAGCTCGGCAAAATTGGTCGCTAACAAATCGTCCCCGCCAAAGTGGTTGCCTCCCTTCGCCAGCTCATAGGTCTCCACACGCGAGGTGTGATGCATGTGAACTTTCACAACGCCCGTGTAGAAGTCAAATTCCACCGTGCCTTTATACCCCATAAAGCGAGCCCCGCGCTGAGCAGCTCCCTTACGAATAAAAAAGTTCTGCGAATACGACACGTGCATCCCGCTCTCGTAACGAATCAGCGCGCTGCCGGAATCCTCATTGCCAGTGTCCTCCGCATAACAGCAGTACTGCCATGTCGGCTCGATGTCGTCCTTGAACGTTACCGTGCTCTCCAGACACGTGCGATTATCCGAGCAGTCGACGCATTTTAGCCCAGCCGGCTTATTGCCCTTGAACACCTGCTTCGACGTCATTGCACAGACCGCGACTGGCTTTTGCTGGAGCATCGCTTGAATATAGTCGAAATCATGGGTCGCTTTTTGCAGAAACAGACCGCCGGTCTCTGCCTCATCCCGATACCAGTTTTGAAAATACACCCGGCCGTACGGCACATTGTTAACCGCCTGCACGTGCTCCACGGTTCCGATTTTGCCAGAATCAACGATTTCCTTCACCAACTGCACGAGCGACGTTACCCGCAGCGGGAACGACACCACGACCGGCGAGCGCGCTTGCTCGGAAGCCGCCTTCAACCTCAGCAAGTCCGCCATATCCGTGGCGACCGGCTTTTCCAAATATAACGGCAGCTCCTTCGCCAGCACTTTTATCGCCATTGGCGTATGCAGCGTACAGCGCGTGCCGACCATGACACCGTCCAGACGTTCAGCCGCAAGCAGTTCGTCTACCGTGTCGTAGTACGTAATCCCTTCCCAGCCTTTATCGGCAACACGCGCCTCCACGCCCGCCCGATTGACATCCACAATAGCGCTGATGCGCGCGCTCGGGTCCTGCTGCAGCACCTTATCCACAACCGATCCCATTCTTCTCCCATACCCGACAATTCCGATATTCACTGGGCATCCTCCTCCATCTCTTGCATCTCCCTCATGCCCTCATTATAGGAGCGGCGCACCCAGATTTCTTTGTCATATCCACCGATTTATTTGTATTTCTGCTATAGTAGATGGTGTAAACTTTCAATTCATACGTTGGAGTGATTGAAACCGTGGCAAGTTCAGACCAAACGCAATCCTTCTCCTATCAACGGCTTCCTTTAGCGCCGATCATTTCCATAACCAATCTCGTTACAATGTATTATTTCGAATACGGCAAAGACTACGTCTTCCAGGGAGAAAAGCACGATTTCTGGGAGCTGCTCTACGTAGATCGCGGTGAGGTCGAAGTGCATGCCGACGAGACGACGCATATTCTTCAGCAAGGCACAATTATTTTCCATAAGCCGAACGAATTTCACAGTTTCTACTCGCTCAAAGGAAAGGCGCCGAACCTGATCGTCATCACGTTCGATTGCCATTCCGATGCCATACGTTTTTTTGAAAATACAGTCATCTCCCTGAGCAGCGAGGAGCGCAACCTGCTTTCGACCATTATTGCGGAGGGGCAGCGCGTTTTTCCGTTTCCTTTTCAATACCCGCTAGCGCGGCGCCCTGACGCTCCGACCGGCAGCGAGCAGCTTCTCCGCAACTACCTGGAGATCCTGCTTCTTCGGCTTCTCCAACGAACGGAACATGAGGAACCCGAAACGCCGTTAACGACGATGGCTCAGGAAAGATCGATGGGCGAGCTCGTTTCCAAGGTCGCCGCCTATATGGCCGATCATTTGCATGAGCAGCTATCGGTCACTGCGCTTTCTCAGCTTTTTTGCATAGGACGAACTCAACTGGCTGACTTGTTCAAAAAGCAAACGGGTTCATCGCTCATGGAGTATTTCGCCAAATTAAAAATCAATCAAGCGAAAATCATGATCCGCGAGGAAACATATAACTTTACAGAGATTGCCGGGCTGCTCGGGTTCAGCTCTGTCCACTATTTCTCCAAAGCGTTCAAAAAAGCGACACGCATGAGCCCCACCGAATATGCCCGTACTGTGAAGTCGCGAATGCCAAGCTAGCTGGCAGCTTTCCATGCAAAAAAGGCGCCCCACGCCGTCGCCATGACGATCTGGGGCACCCTTTTCGACTTAATCCTCTTCGTCCTCTTCCTCAATCTCATATGTACATAGAAACCGTTCCACGCCGGGATATTTCTCTCCTAAGCTGCGAACGACAAAGCCTACGCTCCGATAAAACTCCACCGCTTCCTCATCCGTCTCCACTTGAATCCGAGTCGGGCTCATCTCCTCGATCACCTCAAGCAGCAAGCCGCGGCCAAAGCCGACGCCTCTGCTTTCCGGCTCAACAGCCAGATGGTGAATCGTCATTTCTTGTCTCTCATTCAGATGAAAACCTATAATCCCCACATACACGCCTTCGGACTCGTAAGCGAAGAGCCAGCTGGCATCTTCCTGCTCGTAGTAAGCAATTGCCTTATGAACCGCTTCAGAGTCTGGGAATACGCTGAAACTAAGCAGCTCCTGGAATTGACTCTCCGCGAGGCGGGCTTTCACATTCATTAACATAGCTATCACACACTTCTTTCTGTATCTGCTTCCCCCATAATCTAACAATGCAGCGTCGCTGTCAACTTTGGCATGCTAGAAAAAGTCGCCTGTATGGCATATATCCCTCTCCGCAAAATTTCTCTTTACAAGAGGCTTCGAATTGCACTAATATTAATCCAATAAGTTTAGTCGGCATTTGAAAGGACATGACAACATGACTTTAAGTATCATTTTAATGGGCGTTCTGGTTGGCTTCCTCGTAGGGCTGACCGGCGTCGGCGGCGCTTCACTGCTAACTCCGATTCTCATTATGATCGGCATTCATCCTTCGATCGCGGTTGGAACAGACCTGCTATACAACTCCGTCACCAAGCTGTTCGGCACTATTCAACACTGGCGGCAAAAGACGATCGATTTCAAGCTCGTACGCGTACTCGCGATGGGCAGCATTCCAGGCGTCATTCTGGCCGTCATCGTCCTGAAGACGTTCAACTCCTTTTTCGATAACCAGGAAGACATCATCAAGCACGCGCTCGGTTATGTGCTGATTCTCGTGGCGTTTGCGACACTATTTAAAGTATTTTTCGGTCATAAAATCAAGGAAAACCGCTGGCAGCTCCGCTCGCTCCAGGAAAAGCGCGGCCTCACCATCACCATCGGCGCTGTACTCGGATTTGTCGTAGGTTTAACGTCGATCGGCTCCGGATCCCTCTATGCGATCGCGATGCTCTACTTCTTCCGAATGAACCCTGCGCAGCTCGTAGGCACGGACATTGCCCATGCGTTCTTCCTCGCTTCAACCGCCGGTATTCTCCACGCGAGCCTTGGCAACGTGAACTACTCGCTCGTGCTGAACCTTTTGATCGGTTCCATTCCGGGCGTGCTCATCGGTTCTATGCTTTCTACCAAAGCGCCGACGCTCGTGCTCCGCACGATCATTGCAAGCCTTGTCTTAATTAGCGGGATTAAATTAATTGGCTAATACGCTGTATATACATGAAAAAGCTCGTCAGGATTTCTCCTGAGCGGGCTTTTTTGTCGAGGCGTGCGGTTCCCCGGGAAATATTCCGGCATTTCCTAGGGAAGGCCAGCCCAAATTCCGCTGCTGTAGGCCCGCGCCTACGACAGAGGTCGGTCTCCCTCATACGCTAAGATGAACCCCATGTGATAGTAAAGGAGCAACTGCACATGCAGCGACTAATGTGTAAAGGCAAAATCCACCGTGCCACCGTCACGGAAGCCGATTTGAACTACGTCGGCAGCATCACGATCGATGGTTTACTTATGCGCAAGGCGAACATCTACCCTTACGAAATGGTGCAAGTGACGAGTCTGCGAAATGCCACACGTTGGAAAACATATGCCATCCCCGCACCGGAAGGCAGCGGCAAAATTGGTCTGAACGGTCCTCCGGCCCATTTGTTCTCCCCAGGCGACCTTGTCATTATTCTAAGCATGGGACTCATGGAAGAAGAGGAGATTGCGAAGCTCAAGCCCCAGGTTGTGTTCGTTGATGAACGCAATCAGGTTCTGCGCGTCGAAGAGCACGATCTCGTTATTCAACAGCAAGAAGCGAAGCGCCATGGCTAAACTGACAACCAGTAAATGGACGAAACACAAAATCCTCCGCCGCATGGAATCGCTCCGCGCCCATCTGCCTGATACGGCTTGGCTCTCAGACAATACGCTTTGGAACATGCTCGACAAGTACAATCAGGTGATCATTAAGCCGACGGGCAGTTACGGCGGCAACGGCGTCATCCGTATCAGCAAAATCGAGCCGGCCTCATACGAAATTCACAATGGCGCCAAGCGTACTTTGCTTAGCGACAAATCCGCCGTTTCCAGCTATGTAAGAAAAAAAACAGGCCGCAACTACATCGTGCAGCAGCGTATTCACCTAGCGACCGTAAAAGGCCGCCCCTTCGATCTGCGCGTCATGGTGCAGCGGCGCCCCGGCGGCTCTTGGCAGGTGACCGGCAAGCTGGCCAAAGTGGCAGGGCGCGGCTATATTGTGACAAACGTCCGGCGCAGCCACGGCCGTGTCGTTTCGCTGCCTTATGCCCTCCGGCATTCGGAGGTGGGCGGCATGAGCGCAGCGCTCACCGCAAAGGTGAATCAAGTCGCGCTTAAAGCCGCGAGACAGCTTCATCCCTCCTATCGCTGGGTCAAAACGATGGGCGTGGATATGGCCGTAGATAAACAGGGGCACGTGTGGATTATCGAGGTTAATTTTGCCCCAATGCTGGAACTTTTTCTGAAACTTGCTGATAAGTCTGCCTACCGCATAATCAAATCATTTCATACCGGCAGGAGAAAACACAATTCCCTGCGCTGAGGCTGAGGAGGTCCTATCATGAAACAACGGGAGCTGATCTGCTCGCGATGTTCAGTCCGACAGCCCTTTCGCTATCACAACATGAAATGCGCTTGCGGCGGCACCTTATTGGTGGACTACGACATCGAACAGATTGCAAATACGTTATCGAAAACCGCTTTGCCCTATCGCTCCCCTTCCATGTGGCGGTATCATGAGCTGCTTCCCGTCTCGGATGAAGCGAATATTGTCTCGCTCGGCGAAGGCTGGACACCGCTGCTGCGCATGCCCGCGTGGGAGCGCAAGCTCCCGCTGGGGCAGCTCTACTTGAAACGCGAGGAGCAAAACCCAACCGGCAGCTTCAAATCGCGCGGCTTCTCCGCCGCGGTGTCGCTGCTGAAGGAGGCCGGCGTGCGCAAAGCCGCCGTGCCTTCCAACGGCAATGCGGCCGGCGCGTTGGCCGCTTATGCGGGGCGGGCGGGCATCGAAGCCTACGTCTTCATTCCGCAGGACTGCCCGCCGCTGATTGTTCAGGAGTGCCCCTTATATGGGGCACATACGTTCTTGGTCGACGGCTTCATTCATGACGCCGGCGCCATCATCGAAGCCGGCGCCGCTGAGCAAGGCTGGTTCAATGTCGGGACCCTGAAGGAGCCCGGCCGGGTCGAAGGCAAAAAAACGATGGGCCTCGAGCTCGCCGAGCAGCTCGGCTGGACGTTCCCGGACGTCATCATCTATCCGACCGGAGGGGGCTCCGGCATTATCGGCATGTGGAAAGCCTATCGCGAGCTTAAAGCGCTGGGCTGGGTCTCCTGCGACATGCCGCGCTTCGTTTGTGTACAAGAAGTGGGCTGCCAGCCTCTTGTTGACAGTGTGTCCCCTCCGGCCGCGGGTGCGCCGGGCGAAACCGACACGGCTGCTGCTGTCGCGCAGCCAGTCACGCCCAACCCGACCGGCATGCGGGTTCCCGCGCCGCCGGATTTGCCGCTGCTTTTGGCGATCGTCCGAGAGAGCGGCGGCACCGCCGTCGCCGTCTCGAAGGAAGAGATCGCTCAGGCGACGCGGCAGCTGGGCGCCCAGGGCATCTCCGCCTCGCCGGAGGGCTCGGCCACCTGGGCGGCCATGCTCCGGCTGTGCGATTCGGGCTGGCTGCGGGCGAAAGACAGCGTCGTGCTGTTTAACACCTCGCACGCCATGAAATACGCGCAGCCTGGTGACGCCACCCGCAACCTGCCTGTGCTCCGCAGCTACACAGACTTCGTGCAGCAGCAGGGACATTAACGCGCTCATGAGTACATGTTCTCCAACGTGAGAGTCCCTGCATTGCCTCTATCTGGTCAGTTAACAGCGTTAATAATTAGATAACAGCAAACTGGAAAACTCCTACTGTTCGGCGAATTTCACCTGCAGCAATCGAAACGCCGAGATCAGCGGGAGTTTTTCCTGTTCAGCTCTATCGCCCTGGATAGAATAAATTCTGAGACACATACAAGTGTTGTTATTTCTATTTGCCCATTCAGCCCTGCTTTCTTGGGAAGCATATATTGGATGGCAGCTAATTCTGAGATATATACAAGCGTCGTTATTTCTTTTTTCCGTTCAGCCCTGCTTTCTTAGGCAGAGTACATTGGATGAAAGCAAATTCTGAGCTACATACAAGTGCTCATTGTAACTTCTCCCGCTTCTTTCATGTTTAACATGGAGAATCCACTTTCTACCTATACCGCCTCTCGGAGCTCCATGCCGCGACCCCTACCCTCATCTCTGAACTCCAGTCCTTGTTCCAACTCTTGTACATACCACAGAATCCACTCTCTACCGATACACCTCTTTCCGGAGCTCCATGCCGCGACCCCCACCCTCATCTCTGAACTCCAGTCCTTCTTCCAACTCTTGCACATACCACAGAATCCGCTCTCCACCGATACACCACCACTTCGAGCTCCATGCCGCGACTCCCACCTCAACTCTGAACTCAAGTCCTTCTTCCAACTCTTGCACATACCACAGAATTCACTCTTCCACGACACTATCGTCGAAAAAAAAGAAGGCACCCTCTTGGGTACCTTCCTCACCTACGGCTTACGCCTCGGACGCGCCTAGATTGTTTTCCTCGTACAAGCGATACATCGCTTGGATCATCGGCTCAGCCGGGTCGCGGTTCAGCAAATATAATGTCATTAAATATTGCAGCGGCAGCGCGCAAGTATTGTTGCCGTCTACGACGGAGATGAATCCGCACTCAAGTACGGGGCCATGTTCTTCGTGAAGCTCCAGATCGACGTAGATTTTCTGGTCGGGGAACTCTTCACGCACAGCGTTTGCGCAATACGGCACGATGTGCTTGTCCAGCAGTTCTTTCGCTTCGTCTTCGGACTGCGGCGGGTTCGGCAGCACATGGCTTTGCTCGCTGCGCAACAGGTCTACGAAGAACGAGGACATCCACAATCCTGCATTCGGATTCGTCTGGAAGTTACGCATCAGCTCGTTCAAGAAAAAACCGACGGCCGTCGACTTCTCGTCTTTTTTCAATGTAAACGCAAACATCGGGCCGAAGCTCGGATTGTTGCCGATTTGGCCTTCCACTTCGTATTCAGGAAATTGTTCCTTCACGACTTCGTTAGTGTGTTGAAACCACGTGAAGATCAGCTGGGCTTTCTCGCGTTCGATGTCTTCCTCGGATGGCGCTTGATTATCGGGCACTTGAGTTTCCAAATCTTTATCTGTCATGGTCGTTAAAGCCTCCTGCATCTTTCATAATGGCACGTATACCTCTATTGTAACGTATTTGACCGCATACAGAAAGCTTATGTTGAATTTTGCTCCCCTGTCAACCAAATTCAGGAAGCGACGACTTTGAGCAAAAGCATACCGATCATTGCAATAGCCAGCCCGGACTGCTCGAGCCGCGAGAATTTATCTTTCACGATAAACCGTGTGTACAGCAAGACAATCAGCACGTTCAGCGCGGCAACGGCCGAGACGAGACCTGCTTTGCCGTGGTCAAACCCGTGAATAATCATGACCATACCCACGACATTCGTGATGCCCACGAGCATGCCGATCAGAAACGTCCGCTTCTCCGACCAAGCGTCTGGCGAAGCAGCGTTCTCCTGTTGCTTGCGTTTATCGCGCCACCACCAGAGCCCGAAGCAAATCGTACCCGTCGTGAACATACAGACTAAAGTTGGAAACAGCGGTGCATCGGCAAGCGTCGTCCATTTGCCTGAAAGATCATTACCCGCAAAGAGGAACAGCGCGAGCAAGCCCCAACCTGCCCCTTGCAAATTGCCAAGCGTGATATCATTGGAGTAGCGCACGCACAGAATGCCAAGTACAATGACGCCAAAAGCCAGCGCCTGCCAAAGATTCAGCTTTTCTCCCCATAAAAAGTAGGCGAATACCACGACCACAACCGACGGGAGTCCGGTTAGAATCGCAACTAATGAGGCTTTGCCAACGGCAAAGCCTTTGAACATGCTGGCGTTCCCGCCGAACGAAAACAAACCCATCTGAACGCCGATCAGGGCCGGCGTCGTCCATGCCGCGCCCGTGATTACCGCGCAGATGAGACTGACAACCGCCCCCATGAAAAAGGTGCCGCACAACAACACATTCCGATTCAGCGACTGCTGACTCGTATAGTGATACAAGATGCCTCGCAAGCCAAAACACAAGGCCGCGAAGACGGAATATAGTAGCCACATAAGATGTCTATACCTCTTTCTACTTCACTTGCCTAATCTTTATTTCTCAGAGACGCCCACGAGAATCGCGTCGCCGCCTGCGGAAATTCGGGCTTCCGCATATTTCACTTTCCCTTCGTATTCCCGGCCGCTGCCTTCGGGGATGAAGTACGTTTCGATCCCATACTCGACCGTGTCGTAGCCGCTTCGCTCCCCATTCAGCCGCACCTCGCCGGGCGCCAACGTCTCGCCCTTTTGATAGGTGCGTTTGTATTCATATACACCTGTCGCCGGATTCGGCGTCAGCACAACCGCCACCTTTCCCTTAAAGGGGCGGCCTTCCACATAACCGACTCTACCTTCCGGCTCGGAAATCGTATAATGCAGACGAATGTAATCGCCTTGCAGTATCGACCGCGGATCAAGCGGCTGAAGCTCCAGCTTCACCAGGGTGCCATGGGAGAGCAGCCATTCGCTTTTTCCAATCTGTAGCCCTAAGCCTACCACCTGGAGCAAAATCACGACGCCGATCAGCAGCGGTTTCACGGCAAGCACGTACGGCGCTTCCACCGTCTCGTCTTGGACTGCACGTTTCCGCTCCAACCACACCGTAGCCGCGAGGATGAGTCCGCCGACAATGGCCAAACTAATCGATTTATGGAGAAGCTTCCACGCCAAATCGTAATATTTGTATACGAGAAACGCCGTCCAGAATCCGATCGACCAGGCGTACATCCATCCCAGCTGCCGTCCTTTCGTCCAGATCGCCGCGACCAGCACCAGGACGAAAAAGATGGCGTTCACAGCATAATACCAGCCGCCCTCTGTAATAAAGGTCAGAATAAAGAGCAGCAGCAGAAAGGTCGGAAAACTGCTGTACAGCAGCGGCCGGCGCAGCGTATCGCGCCTCATCAGCGCGCCTGCGCAGAAGGCCGCCAGAACGAGCACGGTCAAAATGCTGACGACGGTCACGCTGCTCCGGAAAGCGTCTGCGAGAATGAACGTCGTCATCAGCACGGCTGACTCGAAGAAAAATATGCGCTTCAGAAGCCCGCGCTGCAGCGCAAACGCCACCACGATGAGCAGCAGCAAAAAGTACAGCATTGGCGAATTGTTTTTGATTAACGCAGCCCCTGTCGCAATCAGCATGCCGCTGATCATGACAGTATACCTGGCAAGGCTATTGAACTTGTTCAGGAAGAGCATCGCGATAAAAGCGGCAACCCCGTAACCCATGAGCAGATTTTCCGGTTTTTCGATGCTGAGCACGACCGTCACAAGACCGACAAGCGACACGGTGCCGAGCAAAGAACCGATGATAATGACAGCGACTGTCAGCACGTGCACGACCCATTTCGTAAAATCGGACGTGTGGCGCTTCTCGGCGGTTCCCTCCTGAGGAAGTTCTACCTCTGCGTCGGGCTGTGCGCCGCTTGGCTGCCACTGCCGAATATAAGTCATGAACTTCACATTCGCAAAAATGAACACGATAACAAACAGCAGACTGAGCAGGAAAAACCACTCGTTATTGTAATGCATGACCAACTCGAAGTATTTGACGACTATCGCCGCGGATACCCACAGTCCTGCAAACAGTAGATTCAGCTTGCTTGCGGCACGATGCGCATACCAAACCGCAAGGGCAAGCACCGCCGCGAGCACCAAGTTCATCCAAGTGCCGTAATCCTCGAAAATCCACGAGATTGAAACGATTAAACAAGCGCATATCGCAGCTTGGAACGCAAGCCATTTGAGCAGAGGCGACTGCAGCTTGCCCTTTTCAAGCAGTGCGAACAACACACCGTTGCCCAGAGCAAAGCCCAGCCATACAAGCACGTACATGCCTTCATCTTCACTGACGCCGCCCCAACGTGGCAGGAAATACAGACCATAGCTGATATGCGCCAGTATATAGCTCAGCACATAAAACGGCTGCCAGCGCGTAAAAACGCTGAAGAGCAGCGCAGGGATCAGCCAGATCGCAAACAGCCCATAGCTGTCGGCGTGGGAATTGTATGTTTGACCGACAACGGCAACCCCGACGCCGAACGTGATGCAGCTGGCAAATAAGCTTAATTTGCTAAGAAAGGCTCTGCCGGGCTTCCGCGACAACCACACATGCAAGCCGTAGAAGCCCAACATGAGCACGAGTATTGGCGTAATTTTATTAAAACGACTCAGAAGCTCCCAGTTGGAAGCGTAGAAATAGCCAAGCGCCGTCAGCAGCGCGCTGGCGCCTAACACATAACCCAATTGGATCATGACCTTCCCAGATTTCATGCCAATTTCCCCCTCTCGACTTACTCTTATTGTAAGCGAAAAGGACGAAAAGAAAAGTACTATCTATTCCTAGTACCTGATCATTAGCCTAGGTTAGATAGACGACTCAGCTCTGTTTCCGCGTTTGCCAGAGCCCCATGCGAGTGCAGGTAAAGCTGCTCGTAATATCCGTGCTGCGCAAGCAGCTCCGCATGATTGCCCTCTTCGACGATTCGGCCTTGGCTCATGACAATGATGCGGTCTGCGCTCATGATAGTTGAGATGCGGTGCGCAATCACCAGCGTCGTTCTGCCTTCCGCCACGATGTGCAGCGCTTCCTGGATGAGCTGCTCCGTTTTGGAATCAAGATTTGCAGTCGCTTCATCCAGAATGAGCACTTTGGGCTGGAACACGATGATCCGGGCAAATGATATCAACTGCCGCTCGCCGGCGGACAGCCCGCTCCCCCGCTCCGAAATTCGCGTCGCATAGCCATCCTTCATGCGGTTAATCAACGCGTCGGCGCCAACCAACCGGCACGCCTGAACGACCTGCTCTTCGCTGATCGTCTCATCAAACATGCGCACATTGTCGAGGATGCTGCCGGCATATAGGTACGGCTCCTGCTGAACCAGACCAATCGTCCGGTGCAAATCCGCCTGTGCCATCTCTCGAATGTCGATGCCATCGAGCAGGATGCTGCCCTTCTGCACATCGTAGAAGCGGCAGAGCAAGGAGATGAGCGAGCTTTTGCCTGCGCCGGTCGTACCGACGATACCGATCATTTCACCAGGGCGGATGTGAAGCTCGAGATCTGAGATCACTTCCGAATCCTGCAAATAGCCAAAATGCACATGGTTGAAGTGAATGTCCCCTTGAATGTCCGGCAGCGGCTTCAACTGTTCAGTCGCTTTGTCGGTCACTTCCGGCTGTGCCGAGAACACCGTCCAGATCCGGTTCAAGGACACCGTCGTCGACTGCAACGTGTTCCACTGTTGGGTAATGTTGTTGATCGGCTGGAAAAACTGCCGAATGTACGTAATAAATGCGTACAGCACGCCGAATTCAATCGCTTTGTCGAAAACGGCGATACCGCCGATCCACGTAATAAAGGCGACGGACAAGTTGCCGAGAATGTCGAAGGAACGGTTGAACATGACCGACATCCGAATTTCGCGCAAATTCGCCCGGAGATAACTCATATTTTTGTCGGAGAACCGGTCCATCTGTTCCTTTTCCTGGTGAAAAGCTTGAATCAAGTGCATCCCAGACAAATTCTCCGCGGTAAAAGCAACCATCTGTGACAGCTGTGTGCGAGCGTATTGATACGTTCTGCGAATGTATTTGCGGAACAGCACCGCGATCAGCACGATGATCGGGATGACGATCATGCTGTACAGGGTAAGCGTCGGATCCAGATGATACATCATGACAATAATGAATACGAGCGTCATGCTGTCTCGAACGAGACTCAATAAGACCTGGGTAAAAAATGTGTTAATCGTCTCCGTGTCGCTGGACACGTGCGTGATCAGACTGCCACTTGGCGTGCGATCATAGTAGGACATCGATTGCTTGAAAATGTGCGCGAACAAATCTTTGCGGATTTTCGCGACGATGCTTTGGCCGGCAAATTGCAGCAGGTTGTTTTGCAAATACGAGAAAAATAGGGAGCTGAGCGACAGCCCCGCATAAAACAAGCAAATCATCACAATCGCTCGGTAATCGTTTTTCCCGATCATCAAGTTGTCGTCAATCGCGATTTTGACGAGGTAAGGCTGGAACAGGTCGGCCGCGATGCCCAGTAACGCACAGGCCACGACACCGGCAAACGTCCAGCCGTGTGGCTTCGCATACGAAGCCAGGAAACGGAACGAGCTTCCCGCTTCTTTAAAACTTTGAGCATCGCGTTTATTCCGCTTGGACATCTTCAGCCCCTCCTTCTTGTATCGCATAGAGTTCAGCATACAAGCCGTCTTGGGCGAGCAACTGCTCGTGCGTGCCGCGCTGGACGATGCGACCTTCATGCAGCACGATGATTTCATCCGTATGCTTCAAGGCAGAAATACGATGGGCAATCCAGATGGTCGTCTTGCCCCTCCGCTCCTTGCGAATCGACTCGATAATATGTTTCTCCGTCACGGAGTCGACGGCGCTGACGCTGTCGTCGAGAATCATGAGCGGCGAGTTTTTGATAATGCCGCGCGCAAGACTTGTGCGCTGGCGCTGACCGCCGGACAAGGTGACGCCGCGCTCGCCGAGCTTGGTGTCAAATTTTTCCGGAAACGATTTGATGCTTGGTAAAATTTGCGCTTTCTTCGCCGCCCGTTCCACGGATTCGAGCGGCAATTCTCTTTTGTAGAACGCGATGTTATCCCGGATGGTGGTGGAGAACAGGAAGCCCTCCTGCGGCACGTAGGCGATCTGATTCCGCAAGCTCTCAACCGTTACATCGCGGATATCGCTGTCGCCGATGTACACCGTTCCCTCCGGCGGGTCGTAGATGCGCAGCATCAGCTTCATCAGCGTCGATTTGCCGCTGCCGGTTTTGCCGATGATGCCGATCGATTTTCCGGGCTCAATCGTCAGCGAAATATCGTGCAGGACTTCATCCTCGTCGTCCGGATAGGCGAAGGTCAGATGCTCGATGCGAATCTCCTCTTGGTCCAGGTGCGTTGGCAGCGCATCGTCTTTTTGTTTGATTTCCGGCTCCAGCGTGAGCAGCTCGTTGATTCGCTCCAGCGAAGCTTTGGAACGCTGCAGGGCGTTAATGACGCGTCCGATTTGCTGCAACGGATTCACCATCATCCGAATATATAGCGTCAGCTCTACGAAAGAGCCGATGGAGATGCCGCCGTGAATCGTCAAGTAGCCGCCGAACGCGATCGCCACGATGAGGGACAGCGCCCCTAGAAACGGAATCAGCGCTTCGAACAGCGAAGACAGCCGCACCAGCCGAAGCTGGTTATCCCGAATCCGGTCGACCGTGTCTCCGAAGCGGCGTTTCATGATGTTTTCGACCGCGAATTTTTTGGTGACGCGGATGCCGCCGAACTGCTCCTCGGCCGATTCTGTCATTTTGCCTAGAGATTCCTGAACCCGCAGCGAACGCTCCTTGATCACGGGCTGGAACTTTACTGACAGCACCGGGATGAGCAAAAGCGGTAAAATGCTGACCAAGATCACATACAGCGGAATCTGGCTGAACATCATCGTCACGATCACCGCCCCGATCAGAATGACCGAGTTGACGACCTGGTTAATGCCCATCGAGATGGACTCGCGTACGACGGTGACGTCGTTCATCACATAGCTGAGCAACTTGCCGACCCCGTTGTTGGAATAGAACGTCGCCCCGAGCTTCGTAAAATGATCGAACAGCCGATTCCGCGCTTCGAACTCAAACCGCCGGCCGCTGCGCATGATCAAATACTGGCCGATCGCCGCCAGTATGCCGTAGGTTACCCCAATTAGCAGCAATTGCAAGCTATAGCTCACGATGAGCGACTTGCTGAGCCCACCTTTTTGAAGCTCGTCGGTAAACGCGCCCAGCAGCTTCGGATAATACGAATGTACGATATTCCCGATCGAAATGAGTAAAGCTGCTGTCACATACAACGGCCATCTTTTCATCAGAAAATCGATAAGTAACCGTGTAGGTTTCAAAGGTCATCACTTCCTATGTTGGTTTATGCGCTCTTCTTCAGTCGTACTGCCTCCCGGACTTGAATTCCCCTTTCAGTATACGCCGATTTATAGGCACTTCCTATATCTGAAATTGACGTTATAATAGGATAAATAGCGTATCTTTACTTAGGCATATGCTGGGAGGAGCCTTCACATGGAATTTATTTTGGATCGGATGGAAACGAAAATCGAATGGTTTCAAGCCTACGATCTGCACGCGATCGAACGACAAATTAACGAGCAAATCGAGAACAATAAAGCGCTGCTGCTGGACGTGCATGCAATTTCGCATCACGTCGTCTTTGACCCGAACGCCGGCAAAATGCTGTACAGTGCCGTCGTGCATTTTAAAGCGAAATCGGCCGTGTAGTAAAATAAACGGCTTACGCCGTCCTCTAAGGGACGAGTGCGTTTATCAAAAATATAAGCCGATGGAGCAAGTGAAACTTCTGCAATCTTATATTTCGGAAAAAGCGCGCTAAAAGACCACTCTCATCTCAGAGAGTGGCCTTTGTTTTTTAAAGACCCATCATGAACTGCATGGTGATTTCGCTGAAACCAGGCAGCCCTTCATGACCGAAATCCGGATAAATCTCGAGGCGTTTCGGCGCCGTAATTTTGTTGTAAGCCGCAAACTGCGTGGACGGCGGGCATACGGTGTCGACGAGGCCGACCGCCATGACGACTTCGCCTTGAATGCGGTTCGCCAAATTTTGAATATCGATATAGCCAAGCTTGGTAAAATACTCCTCTTCACGCTTATGCTGCGGATCGTGGCGGCGGAAAAAGTCCTTAAGTTCCAGATACGCGTCCTTTGCCAAATCCATGTCCCAAACGCGTTTGTAATCGCTCAGAAACGGATAAACCGGCGCCAGGCGCTTGATGCGTGGTTCCAATGCCGCACAAGCAATCGTCAGTGCACCGCCTTGCGAACCGCCCATGGCGCCTACGCGCGCCGGATCGACTTCCGGCATGCTCATCGCGATGCCCGCAAGCTGCGCTGTGTCCAGGAAAATGTCACGGAACAACAGGTTGTCCGGATGGTCGTCGAGTCCGCGAACGATATGACCGCGCAGCGTTGTGCCTTTGACCCCGCCCACATCTTCGGACAGACCGCCTTGGCCCCGGCAATCCATGGAGAAGAACGAGTAACCGAGCGCGGCATACGGCAGTTTGTCAGTCCAGTCGCCTGAGTTTCCGCTGTAGCCGTGGAACTGGACAATCGCCGGATGCGGTTCCGTCGCGTGCTTGGGACGTATATATTTGGCGTAAATGCGCGCGCCCTTGACCCCTGTGAAATAAAGATCGAAGCATTCCGCGAACGGAACTTGGAACTCGCTTGGAATCAGCTCGATTTGCGGATCGACGGCTTTCATCTCCGCAATCGCACGTTCCCAGTACGCGTCAAAATCTGCCGGACGCGGGTTCACGCCCTCATACTTCAGAAGTTTCTCCAATGGCATATCAACTGTTGGCATGATGTATCCTCTTTTCTATAAATTAAGCGACCGTATATGCTTCAAAGCAGACGGCAATGCCGTTAATGCTTCGCTGAGGTGCCGATGATGGGCCGCTTTCAAAAACGATAGTGTCACCTGACGTATTGGTGTATGCGATGTTCAATTGGCCTTCGGCCGTCAACGAAAATTGCGGCTGTTTGTCCTGCAGGTAGGCCGCCAGCGCTTCGACTGTGTCAGCGCCTAGGGCAGAAGCTGCGCCAACCTCGATTACTTCGACAACGACAGCGTTGCGGATTCCTTCACTGCGCACCGAGCAGCGATCAGCCAGCACCTCACGGATATACGGCTGCATCAGGTATACCGCTAGGTAGACATTTCCGCAGCGCCCAAATAAGGCGTTCCCGCACTCCGTCCACTCACCGAGCGGCAGGCAGCCTTTGATGTACGCCGGTTTGTCAGCCGGAATGTCATAGGCGGCAAGCACCGTTCCCCGATGGAAACAAACTTCGCTATATTCACTCTGGTGACGGTAGTCCCCAGGCGCTTCTTGATCCGGATGGAAAAAATAGGCATGGTTCACACCCAGCACGCTGTCCAGCGGAAGCGCGACATCCCAGCGGTGCTGCTCGTTGTCAAACTCGCGTACCCGCTCGTAGATGCCGCCGACGGCTGCATGCTCAGTCCGGTAGACGTAGCTGTGCAGGTGGTCGCCCGGCAGGTCGCGGCTGTCATGGCCTTTCGGTAGGAGGCGCCGAATTTCCACGGCTTCCTGGCGCTCTAAAGCGAGCTTGCGCGTAGCTGCATTCGCTTCATAAGCCAGGAAGCCTGCATACTCGGTGCGCGGCATCGCCTCCGGCAGCGTAAAATCACCGAACTGCACGTAATCGTGCAGCACGTTCGTATCCTGCGGCATGTCGTGCGGCCAAATGCGCGAGTGCGGACCGATCCAGGCGCCGCCGAGATAATACGTCGCGCGATACTGCCAGAGCCAGTCGAGAAGCAGGCCCAGCTCCTTGCGCACCGCCTGATCCTGCATCAGCGTCCATGCGCATGTATACGCCTGCACCCAGTGCCAGAACCACGGCAGCGCGCCGTATTCCGGCATGCCTTCCGTCGTTACCCGGCGGTAGGTCGCCCGCAGGCTTTGCACGCCGTCCTCGAACAGTGCGCTGTCTTGATAGCGCTGTCCGAAAATCAGCTTCGCCGCCGTATACTTCGCTTCGTGGTGATTATAGTGATCCATCGGCTTGCGATAGAAATGGCCTCTATAGACATGGAAAAGGGCCTGCTCCATGGTATCTTTCAGCTCTCCGCTCATCTGCTGAGCGTAGCGGTCTGTAAAATACACCATCAAGCTGCCCATCAATTCTACAGGGAGCGTGTTCTTGGACGCCTCTTGCGGCGTCGGGCGTAAATTCAACGGCCAGTGACTGTAGGTGGAGCTTGCCGGCTGCTGGTCTTGGAGAGCGATAACGCGGATAAGAACCCGCTCCGCTTTCTCCTTGGCTTCCTTCCGATCGCCGTCAAAAGCAATCGCCGGATTCACCGCTGCGGCAAACAAATAGGACGCATAGTAGAAATTGTCCCGAATATCATTCTCGAATAAATACCCGTGGCTGAACTCGGGCTTGTGAAACGCTGCAGCCGCAATACGGGCTGTCAGTTCGTCCTGACGCTGCTGCAAACTCGTCGTCACTGCTGTCATCTCCTCGATCATCTCCTTGATAACGTTTTCGAAATTCGGTCCGTTATCGCAGTAAAGTGCTGAAACGTTTCATAACTAAGTTTAAAACGAAATGGATGGAGCGTCAATGCAAACGTTTTGCATCGAACGGCCAGCCTCCGGCCGCAGAAAGTTATCCACAATTACCGTTTAGGGTTCCTCGTGGATAACTTTCTGAAGGGAGGCGTAAAAAAGCGCCGGTTCCCCTTGGAAACCAGGCGCTCTTTTCTGCTATTCCTTGTAGGCGGAATCGATGGCAACCGTTTGGCCGGCCCATACCTTTTGCGCCGTCCATGACGCATCTTCGGCTTGCCAGAACGGATCGCTCTTGGGCAAGCCGAGCGGCAGGAACACAGCCGAGCACAGGTACAGGCTGCCCGTGGAAATGTACGGCTCGCCGACCTCGGGCTGGTGGCCGCACAGGCCGATACGCAGCCAGCCGTTCTCGTCGAACGTGCCAGGCGCTTCAATCAGCCGGCGGATGACCGCGGTGAGCGCGCAGCGCACTTGCGCCGGCGCGACCTCCCGCGGCAGCTCGCCGCGCAGCGACGTTTGCGCGAGCGACTGGAACGCGCCGAAGCGATACGCGAGGGAGCGGCCGATCGGCGGGAACGTGCCCTCCGGCGAAATCATGCGCTCCTGCACCGCCGCGTAGCGCTGCGCTCTGGCGATGAGCTTCGCGCGCATCTCGCCCCATTCTGCATACTCGCCGCCAACCTGGTCGATGATGTCCACCAGCATTGGCTGGATCACGAAGGCGTTGTAGTAATCCGCGTGGTACTCGACCCCGTCTCCGTAGAGACCGTCGCCGAGGTACCACTGCTCATGCTGCTTCAGCGCGTAGTCGACGCGCATGTGGTCCCAGTCTTCGCCCATGAGGCGAAGCGCGGTTTCCGTCATGGCTGCGAACAGCAGCCAGTTGTTGAAGCCGGGCTTGCGCGTCCGCGACGCTTTCAGCCCTTGCACGAGATTGCGCTGCACGCGCGGCTCGAGCCCGCGCCACAGCGCGTTCGGCGCACGCAGAATCGCGTGCGACAGGAAAGCTGTGTCCACGATCGGCTGAAAGCCCGTGGCGAAGTTCAAGAAGTCCGGCGACTCCGGGTCTGTCGCCGCATCCATCGCCTCCTGCGCCAGTTTCACATAGCGCAGGCGCAGCTCCTCTTCCGCGGCATCGTGCGCGGGCTGCTCCAGCCATGGCGCAATGCCGACCAGCGTGCGGCCGAACGCCTCCAGATGCGTGTACGAGGCCTGCTCTTCTTTTTTGCATTCCACCGGCATCGTGGCACGGAGCTTGCGGTTCGCCAGCGCTTCCAGCACGGGACCGGCGATTCGCTGCATCGTGGATAGCCAGTATTCGCGCGTTTCGCTCAGCTTACTCATACCAGTACCCGTGAATACCTTTCTCTAGACGAACAAGTGCTTCCAAGAAGTAGTAGTCGCCCCAAATCATATAATCGTCCGGTGCTGCACCGCCGCGCACGCTGTAAGAGCCGCGTTCGATAAAGCCTTGCGCGTCTTTCGGGCTGGTGTAGGACTTGATCAGGCCTGTCATCGATTTTTGAATGCCTTCTTCCAAGAATGCGCGGTCCGGATCATCGGCGGCCAGGTGTTCCAAAATTTCAAGCGCTCCTGCGGATGCAATCGCGGAAGCCGAGCTGTCGCGTTTGGTTTCTGCGTTGACCGGCGCGTTGAAATCCCAGTACACAACGTTGTCTTCCGGCAAACGCTCGAAGAAGTAGCGAGCCAAACGTTTCGCAGTTTCGAGGTAAAGCGGGTTTTTCGTGTAGCGGTAGGAAAGTGCAAAACCGTAAATACCCCAAGATTGGCCGCGCGTCCATGTGGAACCGTCGCTATACCCTTGGTGTGTGCCGCCGCGCAGCGGTTCGCCGTTCTCTTGGTCGAAGTAGAACGTATGATAGGAAGAATCGTCACCGCGCACCAAATAACGGCGGCTGAGATCCGCATGAATTTCTGCAACTTCTCTGTATTTCGGATCGCCGGTTACGTCGGAAGCCCAATACAGCAGCGGAAGATTCAGCAAGCAGTCGATAATAATGCGTCCGCCGTTATCCGGATGTCCTTCCGGTCCCCAAGCCTGGATATATTGGCCTTTCGGTCTCCAACGCTTCATCAGCACATCCGCGGCTTGAATTGTAAGTTGCTTCGCAGCCTCATCTCGCTCAATAATCCACTGTGCTTTCGAGGACAGGGAATACAAGAAACCGATGTCATGGTGCTCCAACGCCACATTGTTCTCAATTCTTTGTTTAAAGCTTGCCACGGTGCGCTCAGCTGCCGCTTTGAAGGCCGGGTCGCCGGAATATTGGTAGCTCAGCCATAGAATCCCCGACCAGAAGCCGTCAGTCCATTCATTATTTGGATTGAGATGATACGTATCGTTCTCACTGACGTGCGGGAACTGGTCGCCGAAACGTTCAATGTTCAATTTCGTTTTGTGCAGAGCTTCTTCAATCGCTTGTTTCCACATGGGTTAGGTCACTCCATCTACATGAATTTGGTTGTTTCCCGTTCGATAAAAGAGAGCGGAACCTCGAACTCGCGTTCCTCTGTACTCACATCCTGCCGCCCGAAGGCATGCAGCAGCTTATTAATCGCGGTTCCCGCCTGCAGCGGGTATGGAATGCTCCAGCTGGATATAGCGGGATAGCTGATCTCCGCCATAATGTCGTTGTTGATCCCGGTGATTTGAAGCTGTTCCGGGATGCGGATGCCTAGCTTGTTCGCGGCGGACACGACCTTCAATGCGATAACGTCATCGAAAGCGACGAGGCCGATGCGTTCCGAAGCGCTGGCTATGCTGTCTTTCAAGAATGCTTCGAGATCGACTTCCCAGTTGTCGACAACTTGGTAGGGGATCTCCCGGCCAAGCAGCGCAAGTCCGGCATGAAAGCCTTGCAGACGCTGCTCGTTAATGACGCCTGAGCGTTTGCTGCCAACATAAATGAGCCAATCGCATCCTCGTTCCGCGAGTAATTTCACAGAATCCCGGCACGCGCCGGCAAAACCGAGATTTGCGGCGCCGACCGCAATATCCGCCGGCCAGCCCCAGCCGTTGATCATGACAAGCGGTGTCCCGTTGTTGACTAAGGAGCGGGTGGAGTCCTGCCCCATCGCCAGACCGTGACAGATCAGACCGTCGACGCGCCGCTGGAGCAGCACCTCAATATTTTTACGCTCAATCAAGGGGTTGAACCAGCCGGACGTGAACACCGACAAATGATACCCGGCATTGTAGGCTTCAAGCTGTAAGTATTCCGCAAGGTTCCCGTAGTATCCGCCGAAAGAAGGAATAATGAGACCGATTTCAAATGTTTTGCTGCGGCTCAGACCGGCGGCGACCGTGTTGCGGCGGTAGCCGAGCTGCTCGGCAGCCTGTTCGACTTTGCGGATCGTCTCTTGGGACGACCTGATTCCACCTCGATTCAACACATTGGAGACGGTGGCAATCGAGACGCCAGCGGCGGCAGCCACTTCTACAATTGTGACAGGTTTGGATTTGGTCATGGATTCAACTCCGTTAATGTGTTAAACGTTTAACTTCCCTTTTAGCTTAATGTGAAACGTTTAACCTGTCAAGTCTGAATTGGCGACATTTCCCTTCTCTAAGGGTTGCCGCTCAAGGCATCTAGTTAGGCGAAGAGTGCTGGATAGACGCATTCCTGCGAATCTGGATACAACTTAGGGACTTGTCCAAGAAGAGAAGGAAATTCCTGCAGAAAGGCAGGCTTTTTCCAAAATAAGGGCGGTTTTCACCGAATACCTGCGAAAAGGCAGTTTTTTAGGCCAAACTCGCTCCACAAAGGGAATTACGATGAAAATCCCTGCTTTTTCGCAGGCATTTCATCCTACCAGATCAGGAACGAGGAAAATTCCTGCCTTTTCGCAGCTTTGATTAGGAACGACCTGGAATAGAGGTTGAGCCGATGGAAGATTACCATTCGTGCACGAATCGGCACATTTCCGACTGTGCGGGATTCGTCACATTTGCCCTGCATCTTTTTCAGAAAAAAAATAAAACCAATCTGCAACTCGCTACGTAATACTAAGCAAGCTTACATTCTTCATGACCAGGGAGGTTTCTTGCTTATGACAATGACACTTACATTCCGCCCCAACGTTTCGATCCGTGATGCGATCTCTGAGATCGTCTGGTATCTAAGGAAGAAACGCAGAGCGTAAAGCGTGACGTTGAAGCCCCTGCCAAATACGAACGCCCTTGATGTGCTGCTGCAGCAGCGATCAAGGGCGTTTCTCGTTCTTTTACAGTGCGGCCCCGGAGCCGCCGTCGATATTCACCGACGTGCCGGTGACATAGGAGGCCGCGTCCGACACGAGGAATGTGATCACGTTCGCCACCTCCTCGGTGTCTCCGATCCGGCCAAGCGGGATGTTATGCCGCGGCTCGCGGGCAAACTCATCCCACGTCAGCTCGGGCGCGACGCGCTTCCACACCTTCTCGATCTGATCGCTGCGGATCAGCCCGATGCCAACTGTGTTCACGCGGATATTATCCTTCGCGAGATCCTTGCTCATCGCCTTCGTCAGCGCCATGCCCGCTGCGCGACTGACCGTCGTCGGCAAGGAAGACGCCGCAGGCGTCTTGGCCGCCGAGGTCGTGATATTGACAATGGCGCCGCCGCCCGCCTGGCGCATATGCGGAATCGCATAGCGGGAGCAGAACACCGCTCCGAACAATTTTAAATCCAGATCCTGCTGCCACAGCTCCGTCTCCACCTGCTCAAACGGCTTCGCATTCGCCGTCCCGGCATTGTTGACGAGAATATTCAGGCTGCCGAACTCTGCGACCGTTTTCTCCACGGCCCGCTGGCAATCCGCTTCGCTCGTGACATCCGCCCGAATCGCCAGCACCTCGCCTTCCGTCAAATTGGCGATCTGAATGGCGGCCTCCTCCAACTGCTCTTCATTGCGCGCAACAATCGCGACTTTGACCCCTTCGCGCGACAAAGCAATCGCCGTCGCAAGACCGATGCCCCGGCTGCCTCCCGTAACTAGTGCGACTTTCCCCTGTAATCCCAGCTCCATTGTGCTCGCTCCCTCTGTTAGGGCGTGTCTGAAAACCCGCTCAGGGGCATCTTTCACCACCTTTTCGCCCCCTGCGGCGTCACTTTCGCTTGACGTACCCCCGGTACGCCTTCACAAAAGTTCCTTGCATGGAACGAAAATTCGGCAAAATCTGCGGCCCTCGGAGCATTCAGACTCGCCCTAGGTATTTCCGTAGAATAACGTTCTCTCAAAGCATACTCCATTCAGGCAGATATTTTCAAATTTAACCAAAGCGCGATCGCAAAAAAAAAGACCCCGGCTCCCCCACTAGGGAAGTCGAGATCCTTCTTTTTCTATTGATTCAAATATACCGCTTTGCCGGTACGGGCCGATTCATAAATCGCTTCAAGAATTTGCGAGACGGCAAACGCTTGCTCCGGCGTAACCACCGGCTCCGTATCCGTGTCGATCGCATGGATCCAAGCGCGCATTTCAGCGTCAGCCGCGCTTTCCGTCTTGCCGTCGTAGAAGGCAACGCCACCGGCGTTCAGTTCCACTTCCGTCGTGTACAGACGGCTGTGCTTCTCGCCGTTGAGGCGCAGGCCGCCTTTCATATCGGCGCCGCCTTCCGTGCCGCTCAGCGAGCATTTCGCCTCATCGACCTCCAGTGTGTTCAGCGCCCAGCTAGATTCGAGCATGATGGTTGCGCCATTTTCCATGACGATCATACCGAATGCGGAATCTTCCACGGTGAATTTGCTTGGATCCCATGGTCCCCAGGCATTGGCAGCGTTTTCGGTGGAAGACAGCTCATGATATTTCGTGCCGAGTACAACTTTCGGCTTGTAGTTATCCATCATCCAGAGCGTAAGATCAAGCGCGTGCGTGCCGATATCGATCAGCGGTCCGCCGCCTTGCTTCTCTTCGTCCAGGAATACGCCCCATGTCGGTACTGCACGGCGGCGAATCGCATGCGCTTTCGCGAAGTAAATGTGCCCCAGCCCGCCTTCGGCACAAATGTTTTTCAAATGCTGGCTGTCCGGACGGAACCGGTTGTTGTAACCAACCGTCAGCTTTTTGCCAGTACGTTTCGCGGCTTCAACCATCGCTTGGGCTTCGGCAGCTGTCTTCGCCATAGGCTTCTCGCACATCACATGCTTGCCAGCTTCCAGTGCAGCGATGGAAATCTCAGCGTGAGAAATGTTAGGCGTCAGGACGTGGACGATGTCGATGCTCGCGTCCTTCAGTACGTCGCGGTAATCTTCGCAGACAACAGCGCCTTCAGCGCCATATTTCGCTGCAGCCGTTTCCGCCCGTTCAGGCACGATATCGCAAAACGCGACCAGTTCTACATTGTTTAATTTCGCAAGGCTTGGCAGATGTTTGCCGTTTGCAATACCTCCGCAGCCGATAATGCCAATACGATACTTACGTGACATGATGATACCTCCAGCTTAGTTTAGGGTAGTTATCTAATATAAAGACATCTGTCCTAAATGTAGCATAGGTAATCGTGCAATTTTAGTGTGAGTTTCGGACAGCAAAGGTCAGAAATAGCGACACGCATTCGCAACAAAAAAAATAGAGAGCCCTTTCAGGCCCTCCAACTGTGTGCACCGCTATTCATGAGATAACTTCCGTTTGGCTTCCTCTAAATATCCCCGATACAGCTCAGCCCGGTCCGGCTGTTCTTCCACGAGCGCCTCATAGTAACGAGCGACCTTCTGAAAATAGTGCGCATGCGTATCGATGGAAGGTACGAGCCGGTACGGCTCCCAGCGATACGTATCGACCCGGAAAGCCTGCCCCTGCTCCCGCAGCCAAATCGCCAGCTCGAACACGCCGTCCAGCACGCCTCTTGCCGGCATATCCTCGACTTCCAGATGATGGTACGTCGTGCCGTACGGAATGAGCCGTTGGAACCCCGTCTCCGTCCAGGAAACAATGTCCAGTTCCGCTGCCGAACCATCGTCCCGCTGCCAGCCGATGATGAGGTCGCAGCCCTCCTTGCGGGAAACCGGCGCCGCGATAAAATCGCGCAGCCCCTGCTGCCTGCCCGTCGCCGCCGAGCCGATCGGAAACCAGTTGCCGCCATATTCCTTCAATGAAAATAAATAAGTGCCGTCCAAATAGCGATACATCGCCGTAATTTCCGGCTGTCCATCGCGGTCCACGTCGCCGTACAGAATAGCCGCTGGATTCCCGTCCTGAAGCAGCGTGACGATTTCGGCCTCCTCGGGAATGCAGCTGCGGACGAGCGCAATAAAGTCAATCGACGCCTGACTCATGGTATCCCTCTTTTCGCCTCAGTTTCTCACCTGAGTATATGCAAAAAGGGACTTGACCCATGAGCCGAATCTCCGCGCTCTTGTCCGTCTAGGCGCTGCCGCGCTGGTACGATTCCAGCAGGTGATCGCACTGGATGAAGCGCACGGTGCGGGTATGCGCGCGCATGATGACGGAATGCGTCTGCGCCCGCGCTTCCTTGCTGAACTTCACGCCTTGCAGGAAATCCCCCGGCGTGACGCCCGTTGCGGCGAAATAAATATCCGCTTCGCCGACCAGCTCCTTCAGGCCGAGCACCTTGGCCGGATCGGCAATGCCCATCGCACGGCAGCGGGCGAGCTCGCTTTCGCCATCCGGCAGCAGCCGGCCCTGGAAGTCGCCGCCCAGGCATTTGAGCGCTGCCGCCGCCAGTACGCCTTCCGGCGCGCCGCCGGAGCCGACGTGCAGGTCGACGCTCGTGCCTGGGAAGGCCGTCGCCAAAGCGCCAGCAACGTCCCCGTCGCTGAGCAGGTAGATTTTGACCCCAAGCTCGCGGAGGGTGCTGATTTGCGTAAGATGGCGCGCGCGATCGAGAATGGAAACCGTCAGCTCGCTGATGTCCTTATTCAGCCAAGCGGCAGCTTTGCGAATCGTCACATCGAGCGGATCGTCCAGGTGGAGGCCCGCCTGGGCAAGCGCCGGTCCGACGGCCAGCTTCTCCATGTACATATCCGGGGCGTGCAGCAGATTGCCTTTTTCTGAGACAGCTACAACAGACAGCGCATTGTTGCGGCCGCTCGCCACAATATCCGTGCCCTCCAGCGGATCGACCGCTACATCGAACTCCGGACCCGTGCCGCTGCCGACGGGCTCGCCGATGTACAGCATCGGCGCCTCATCCATTTCTCCCTCGCCAATCACCACCGTGCCGCGAAAAGGCACCTCGCCAAACGTAGTCCGCATCGCGGACGTCGCCGCCCCGTCAGCCTGATGCTTGTTGCCCTTCCCGGTCCAGTACGCCGAAGCGATCGCTGCCGCCTCCGTCACCCTCACAATATCCAACGACAAATCTCTCAGCATGGGCTCCACTCCTTTTATTTTTAGTATCGGTCCGCCAGAATAATCCCTGCGGTCTCTTCAATTGCTTTCTCACTGACATCTACCGTCATGCATCCCAACTTCTTGTATAGTTCATGTGCGAACGCCAGTTCCTCCTCGATCCGCGCCATTGTGGCATACTTGGCCCCGAACGGAAGTCCGACCGCTTTGAGCCGCTCCGTGCGAATCGCCATCAGCTTGTCGGGATGCATCGTCAGTCCCACGAGCTTTTTCGGATCCAGCTCATACAAAATATCCGGCGGCTTCACCTCAGGAACGAGCGGGTAGTTCGACACCTTGTAGCCTTTATGCGCCAAATACATGCTCAGCGGCGTCTTGGACGTGCGCGAAGGCCCGATCAGTACGATATGCGACTGCTTCATCAAGCTCGGATCTTTGCCGTCATCGCTGTTCACCGTGAACTCTACGGCTTCCACGCGTTGGTAATACTTTTCATCCAGCTGATATAAAAGCCCCACCTTACGGCTCGGCGAATCTTTGAACGTATCGATAAATGCCTGCATCATCGGCCCCATAATATCAATCGCGTTGACATTCAGCCGAAACGCTTCCTGCCGCATCATCTCGCGCAGCTCCGGCAGCACCAGCGTATACGCGATAAAACCGCCCGCACGATCCGCTTCCTCCACGATGTGCCGAACTTCATCCTCGGTGCGGATGGAACCGAATCTTTTCACAACAACCGTACTTGCGCTGAATTGCCGAATCGTAGCTTGAACGACCGTATTAGCCGTTTCTCCTACGGAATCCGAACAAACAAAAATCGTTTTCTCCCCCATGCCTCTTCCCCCTGATTACGTTCCCAGTGCTACGTCCAGCAGCAATTTGGTCATTGTTGTTTTGGTAATTCGCCCTGCGACTTCGTTATGCTCCTGCCCGGGAACGCTCGTCACAACCGGCAGCGTATCCACTTCGTGGTGGATGAGCTTGCGCGCCGCCTCAAGCACACTGTCTTCCGGACCGACGGTGAACAAGTTCGGATGCCTGGTCATGACCATGGATACCGGCATTGCGCTAGTGGCCGTCTGCCCCAAAGATACTTTCAGCAAATCCTTGCGGGAAACGATCCCTACCAACGCTCCCTCCTGGTTCACGATGAGCAGGCTCCCCACATTTTCAAGGAATAGCGTAACGATGGCATCGCTGACCGTCCCCGTCTCCCGCATGACGACCGGAATGCTCATGACGTCCTTCACTTTCAGCGTCTCGATCGCTTTATACGGCGACTGCACCTCCTGCTCCGCTGTCCCCAGGAAGTAACCGACCTTCGGCTTGGCATCAATATGGCGCAGCATCACCAACACCGCAAGATCGGAGCGAATCGTCGGCCGACTCACCCCCAGCAGTTCGGCAATCCGTTCTCCCGTAATCGGCGCGAATTTGGCCACAAGCTCGATAATCTCTGTTTGACGTACTGTTAACTCGATTGAGACTCCCTCCTTCATGCAAAAGAACGTCCTAATCCCTATATAGTATGTTCTATTAATTATATATTGTACATTATATATGCTGTTTCAGAAATAATAAAGGTCTTATAACCTAAAAAATAAAAAAACCTCTCACCCGACCGCTCATCGGATAAAAGGTTTTAGAAGAAAAAGGCGATGCCCAGCATTCCGGCCAACACGAGCACGGCAAGCGGATGCAGCTTGAACTTGATCACGGCGACGAACGAGCCTGCGGCGATGAGCAGGGCTCCGATCTGATGCCAGGTGATGGCGAAGTGAATCGGTTCGATCGCAGACAATCCGAAATGGATCGCCGCAAACACGATGAGACCAGTCACGACCGGCTTCAGCCCGTAGAACGTGGCTTGAAACCATGGACTGCGATGCCATCTGGCAATGAACACGGCCAACACCAGCACGATGACCACCGATGGCAAAATCATACCGAAAGCCGCCACCAACGCGCCGGGAACGCCTGCCGTGTAATAGCCGACGAGCGTCGCGCTGTTCGTGGCGATCGGTCCCGGACTTGTGCCGGCGAGCACAAGCACATGCTGAAATGCGTCGGCCGACAGCCAGCCGTGCTTCTCGACCTCCTGCGCGATCATCGGCAGCATCGCATAGCCGCCGCCGAAGGAGAGCAGTCCGATTTTCAGAAAGGTAAGGGCTATCTGCAAATAAATCATGCGCCCTCCCCCTATATGCCGTCTGCGAAGAAATAATCCGCGTGCGGGTTCTCGAGCTCAGGCTCAGGCTGCTTCGCAGCAGCCTGCGGCTGTTCCTCGCGCCTCATACGGAGTTTCCGGCGCAGATGTTTGTGGAGCAGCATCGTCAGTCCTCCGACAGCCATGCCCAGCACGATCAGTACGGCCGGTGAAATCGGAAAAATAAGCAAAGCGGCGACGGTCACCACCATGATTAGAAACGTCACACTATCGATGATGGAAGCTTTCGCCATTTGATAAGCCGCCGCTGCAATGAAGCCGATGATGGCCGCATTCATGCCTTGCAGCGAAGCCTGCATTTTCGGAAAATCGCTCAGCCACACGTAAGCCAAGCTCAGCGCCAGCACGATTAGAAACGTCGGCAAGGTGATGCCGATGACCGCCAGCAGCGCCCCCCGCACTCCCGCAAGCCGATGGCCCGTCAGAGCGGAAATGTTGACGCCGACACCGCCCGGCGCCGCCCCGGCAACCGTGAGCAGCTCCGCCATCTCCTCGTCCGACAGCCATTTGCGTATGTGCACCACCTCCCGCTGAATCGCAGGCAAAATGGCATAGCCGCCCCCGAACGTCAGCGGGGAGATGCGGGCGAACGTCCAACCGATGAGGAGCAATTGTCGTAGATTTCTCATGATGTTCGGCTCTCCTCTCCTTCTACTTAATTCTATTTTGGAGGAAAGAGACGAAGAAGTCGAATCAATAATACTCATTCGCGTCGACGAATTTACTTATAATTCGGGATGAACGTCACGAAACCATGGTACTCTGCCTGGATAGGCAAGCGGCTATTTTGCTCATTCTGAAACAAACGTTTACCGATAGTGCGCCAGTACCCAGCATACCTTATTGCGATCGGTAACGATGGCGAGCAGTCCGTTGAACGGTGCCTCATAAACTTCCGTATTGATGGTTCCTTCGTCAGCAAGCATCCCGTATATTTGCCGGTAGGCTTCATCTGTCTCGATGCGCAGAAATACTCTGACATAGTCGCCTTGCTGATCAGGCTTAGCCGCCTGCACGTCCGCAAACTTCAAAACCATGCTTCCCACGTGGAGATCCGCATTGAAGACAGCCTCACCTTGCTTACGCAGAATGTGGACTTCACCTCCAAAAATGCGCTGATAATACAAAATCTCATCTTTACAATTCTCCAGGACAATAAAAGGAATAGCTTCCATCAGGGGGTCCCTCCTCCAAATTAATGTGAGTTGTCATCCGATTCTGTGAGATTGCTCAGTACCGTATCCAGCAGCCGGATCAGCAGGTCATATTCGCTGTCGGAGATGCCTTTGCGCGTCTTCTCCTTCACGCGATTGAGCGCTTCCTGAACTTTCGGGACAACGTCGGCGCCAGCTTCCGTCAGATACAGCAGATGATAGCGATTGTCGAGCGGATCTGGCTCTCTTCTCACATAGCCCTCTGATTCCAGCTTTGCAATGGCCTTAGCCGTGGTCGTTTTGTCGATGTACAGTTTCTCGCACAGCGCCTTTTGCGTTGTGGACTGCCCGGAAGCAATCGCCATCAAAAAGATGTACTGACCGCTACCGATCCGATACGGAGCCAGTTCAGCCGAAATGATGACCTGCATATGTCGATAGATCGCAGAGATGTACTGACCGTGCGAAGCTTCGCTACGAGGTTCCCTGCTCCAATTGTGATTCACAAGAACTTCCTCCTCTCTCCCTTTCAATTAGGGTGCTATTGCAACTAATTTCATCATAAGCCAAATAGGATGCTATTGCAACTATTTTTTCGGAAAAATCGCCTACCCGAGCCGACAAAAGAAAAAGACCCCGCCTCTCAGCGGAGCCCCAACTTCCCTGCAGCATTCGTCTGCCGCCGTCGCATCGCCACATTCGTCACATACACTCCGGCGACAATCAGCACAGCGCCCACAAAGTGATACACATGCAAAGACTCGCCTGTAAACGAAATCGCAAACAAGGCGCTGAACAGCGGAATAAAATTGAGAAAACCCGCGCAGCGCTGCGGTCCGATCAATTCAATCGCCCGATTCCAGCTCATGAATGCGACAAGCGAGGCGAATACACCGACGTACACGAGCCCGGCTGCGAGCGGCCAGCTCCAACCGATGACGGCATCCCGCACACGCAGCTCAATCGCCGCAAGCGGAATCAGCACAACCATCGCGATGGCGATCTGCACGAGCAGGAACGCGCTGGCTGGGAAGCGTCCCGACATCTTTTTCATACCGACGGAGTACAACGCCCAACATAGAATCGCCGCAAGCATGTACAAATCCCCGCGATTGATGCTGAGATGAATGAGATCCATCAGCCTCCCCTGACTGATCATCCAGCCGACTCCGAGCATCGAGATAAGAATACCCGGCAACGCGCCCCAGGCAAATTGATCCTTCATCACGAACCACGTAATCAGCACGATAAAGATCGGCGTCGCGGAGTTCATGAGCGAAGCATTGATCGATCCGGTATACTGAACCGCGACGTAGGTTAAGGAGTTGAAGCCGGCTACGCCCGTCAAGGCGAGAAACAGCACCATTTTCCAGGAAGCCAGCAGTTCTCGCCGATGCCGCCAGGCCTCTTTCCCGACGAATGGCGCCAAAATGACAAAAGCGATGCCCCAGCGGAACGCGGCCAGCGTAATCGGCGGCATGTGTGCGACAAGTCCTTTGCCGGCGACGAAGTTCCCGCCCCAGATGCAGGTTGCGAGCAGCAGCAGGACATAAGGTAAACGAACTTTCATGCGGATCTCCTTTTCAGTGCGTACGCGAGGCGAACGCGAACATTATGGCACCATCATACCGCCGATCGCCGTGGTTGGGAAGCCTTTTACCGTTCCGAAAGAAAATGCTCGTAAGCGACTTGGCAATAGCAGCCAAGCGGAATCAGCTCGGCAAGGCAGGCGTGCATCTTCTGCTTTTCCGTGTCGTCCAAAGGATACAGCCCTTGATACGTAAAATAAATGATGCTCTCCGCCTCGTCGTAACGCTTGAACGTCAGCTGACCGTAAGGATAGAGGCTGTTGATCGCCTCCAAAATTTGAATCTGGTTCAAGCTCTTTTTCAAAGCCGCTTGCTTCACGATGTCCGGCAGTTCGGACAGCAACGGTACCTGATCCGCGCGTATCTCACCATACGCTTTGACCAGATACGTCGTGTAGGGGTACAAGTAAGCGTTTGCATATTTTTCCAGCCTGAGATGGTCTTGTTTGGATAGTTCGAGCTCGTCAGTCCATGCATAAATCGTCGCCTTATGCTTACTAGAAGTATGAATTCGGATGTACCTTAAATGGGGGAAGCGCGCTTTCACCAGTTGCTCGGACCGTAACCTTGTTCCCATCAGGATCACCTCTTTCCGAATGCTCTCTGCTAATAGCATATGCTTGCGAGGATCTAGTTGCCGATGTGGTGAAAAAAAACAGCTGCCCTTTTACGACGAAAAGGCAGCTGTTCGGTGATCGATTATTGTGGGACTGGCAGGCCGAGTCCTTCCGCAATGCGGGTGCCGTAGTCCGGGTCCGCTTTGTAAAAGTGGCCGATTTGCCGGATTTTAATATCTTCGCGCTCGACCGGCTTCATCGCCGCGACAATCGTCTGCACAAGACGTTCCCGCTCCTCTTCGCTGAGCAGCCGATACAGGTCCCCCGCCTGCGTATAGTGATCGTTATGATCATACGCCACGCTGTCCGCTTGGCCGGTTACGTCAAGCGGCGCCGGCTTATCCGCCGGAGATTCCGCCGGCCCGCCGAAGCTGTTCGGCTCATAGTAGACGGAGTCGCCGCCGTTGCTGTCCGGGCGCATCTGCCCGTCGCGCTGGTACGTGTTCACTTCGCTGTGCGGCCGATTGATCGGCAGCGCGTGATGGTTGGCACCGACGCGATAGCGGTGGGCGTCGCTATAGGCGAAGAGTCGGCCCTGCAGCATTTTGTCCGGCGACGGCTCGATGCCCGGCACGAGTGTGCCCGGCGAGAACGTCGCCTGCTCAACCTCCGCAAAATAGTTGTCCGGATTGCGATCCAGCACCATACGCCCGACTTCGATCAGCGGATAATCTTTTTGCGACCATACTTTGGTCACGTCGAACGGATCGAAGCGGTATGTATTCGCGTCTTCCAGCGGCATGATTTGCACACAGACTTTCCAGGCCGGGAAATCGCCGCTTTGGATCGCGTTAAACAAATCCTCCGTATGGTAATCGGGATTCTCGGCGGCAAGCTGCGCGGCGAGCGAAGGGGACAAATTTTGCACCCCTTGTTCGGTTTTAAAATGATACTTGACCCACACCGCTTTCCTTTCGGCGTTCACCCATTTGAACGTATGGCTGCCAAAACCGTGCATATGCCTGTACGTCGCCGGGATGCCGCGATCCGACATGAGGATCGTCACCTGATGCAGCGATTCGGGCGAGAGCGACCAGAAATCCCAGATCGCGTTCGGGTTTTTGAGATGCGTCTGAGGGTGCCGTTTCTGCGTATGAATAAAATCGGGGAACTTGATCGCGTCCCGGATAAAAAACACGGGCGTGTTGTTGCCAACCAGATCGTAATTCCCTTCATCCGTATAAAACTTGACCGCAAATCCGCGCGGATCGCGCACGGTATCCGCCGAACCACTCTCTCCGGCAACAGTGGAGAACCGAATAAAGAGCGGCGTCCGCTTGCCGACCTCGGCGAACAGGCTTGCTTTTGTATACGCTGTCAAGTCCTGCGTCACTTCAAAATAACCGTGCGCCCCCGCCCCTTTGGCGTGGACAACCCGCTCCGGCACGCGTTCGCGGTTGAAATGCGCCAGCTTTTCCAATAAATGAACGTCTTGAATTAGCGTCGGCCCCCGAGCTCCTGCCGTCTGCGAGTTCTGGTTGTCGCCTACCGGCGCGCCCCAGCCTGTCGTCAACTTCTTCCGATCTGAACTCATCCCCGTATCACCCTGCCTCTTCCTTATCTGAATAGAATCCCTCTTCTACTCTATTCGAAGGGAGAGGCAGATATGATGTTTGACCGGCCTACAGACCTAATCTGCACCTGCTTTAAAAGACATCCCCTGCGCCTGAAGCGCCGCCCGCAACGCTTCCAGCGCCTTTGGCCCCATGCCATGAAGCTGCCGCAGCTCGGCTTCCGACTTCTCGCTAAGCTGCGCGAGCCTCGTGATCCCTGCTCCCGCCAATGCCCGGCGGGCTGGACTGGCCAAATCTTTCATCTGTTCAAAATCATTGGATGGTGCCTGCTTCATTGCCGCCACGCTCCTTTTCATGCGCAGGATCTCACACCCCGGCGCGAATCAATTTATACAAGGCTTGCGTCCCGCTGTCGCCTTCCCCTTGCGCCGCAAGCCGGTCGTAAAGCGACTTCGCCAGTGTCAGACCCGGCAGCTCCACGCCCATTTCCGCGGCGGATTCCAAGGCAATGCGCATATCCTTGATGAAATGCTTGATATAGAAGCCCGGAGCAAAATCCCCGCCGATCATGCGCGGGCCAAGATTGCTCAAAGACCAGCTGCCTGCGGCGCCGGTTTCAATGCTTTTGAGCACGGTCTGTGGGTCCAGTCCTGCCCGCTCCGCGTACACGAGCGCTTCAACGACGCCCATCATATTGCTCGCAATCGCGATCTGGTTGCACATTTTCGTATGCTGACCGGCACCTGCCGCACCTTGATGCACGATGTTCTTGCCGATGAACTGGAACAACGGCAGCATGCGCTCGAACACCTCGCGGTCGCCGCCAACCATGATCGACAGCCGCGCTTCTCTGGCGCCAATGTCGCCGCCGGACACCGGCGCGTCGAGCGCGAATAAGCCGCGCTGCTGCGCTTCCTCATAGATACGTTTCGCCAGCATAGGGCTGGACGTCGTCATATCGACGAGCGTTGCTCCCGCTTGGGCTCTCGCCAGGATGCCCTGCTCGCCGAAGTACACTTCTTCGACATCGCTCGGGAAGCCGACCATCGTAATGACGATCTGGCTGTGCGCCGCGACCTCGCCGGGCGTGTCCTGCCACACGGCGCCCTGCGCGATCAGCGGGTCCGCTTTGCTCTTCGTCCGATTATATACGTGAACGGCATAGCCGTTTTTCAAAAAATGCCCCGCCATGCTCTGCCCCATCACACCGACCCCGATCATGCCGATGACGGGTTTGCTTTCTTTTACTTGCTCTGTCACTGCGCAATCCACCTTTCCGCTTGCCTGATCATTAAACATGCTCGTTCTAAACTTATCATCCACGGCGAGTCCGGTCAAACTCGGGCTTGCAGCTTCAAATTCCCAGCCGGCGGATCACTTGGTTAGTACATGGTGGACAAGCATTTTGCGAGCCATCGTCGTCGTGTGTTCTTTTTTCTGCAGCAGGACAAAATCCCGGTCAAACCGGTACCCATCAATTCCAAGCTCGCACAGCTCGCCGGACAGCAGTTCCTTATGAACGGTCAAGCGGGATAAAATGGCGACCCCCAACCCCGCCGCTACCGCCTCCTTCACACCCTGCGTGCTGTTAAATACATAATGTTTGCCCAATTCCATACCGGCATCCGCAAAAAATCGGTCGCTGACCGCCCGCGTTCCGGAGCCTCGTTCTCTGACAATCCAGATATGGCGCTGAAGCTGTTCCGGCGTCACCGTTCGAAATGCCCGAAGCGCATGTTCCGGAGATACGATCAGCAGCAATTCGTCTTTCCGGAAAGACACCGCCTGCAGATCCGCTTGCGTGACCTCGCCTTCCACCAGCCCCAAATCCAAATCGTTCGCGCTAATAGCTCGAGCGATTTCTTCCGTATTGCCGATCGTGACCTGAACGTCTACTTTGGGATATTCGCGGATATACCCAGCGAGCAATCGCGGAAGCAGGTACTCCCCGATCGTAAAGCTGGCGCCAATTTTGAGTACACCTGTCACCTCATCTTGAAGCAGGCGGATCTCTTGCTTCGCTCCCTCGTAAAGTGAGAGGATTTGCTTTGCATGCCCATACAGAATTTCTCCGGCTTCGGTCAGCTTGACGTGTTTGGGCGATCGATGCATGAGTTTGGCACCAAGCTCATTTTCCAGATTGCGAATGTGCAGGCTCACGCCAGGCTGTGAAAGGTTCAGCAGCTCTGCGGCTCTGGAGAAATTACTTTGTTCCGCGACAGTTGCAAATACACGCAAAGTTTCAACAATCATGGGGCTCCTCCCGAATGCTGGTATTGTTGATTGTATTTTATTTACTTTTTGTATTGTGCGTCAATCATAAGTTTTTTAAATGATTATCATCGTTTATTCGTATTTCACTTCCCATTCGCACGGCTTTATAGTGGGGTTACAACGAACAGCACGTAGGAGAGTGAAGCGTAATGACACAAGTTCGTGCAATACCGCTTATTACGAATAAGGGGTTCGCCCGGGGAATCGGCTTGACCCTGGCAATCGCGATCGCGGCCAAAATCTTATCCACTCTGCCGCTGCTAAGCATCATGGGGCAGCTTGTCCTCGCGATTGTGCTTGGCATGTTTTGGCGAAGTACGCTCGGTGTGAAACCGCATGTTAGATCGGGGATCGCTTTCTCAAGCACGACCTTGCTGCGCTCCGGCATTATTCTGCTCGGCGTGCGCTTGAATCTTGCCGATATCGTGCGGGCTGGACCTAAAGTGCTGCTGCTCGCGGTGATCACGATTATATTCGCTTTGTTCGTCGTCTATAGGCTTGCCCGTCTTTTCAATGTCGAGACAAAGCTCGGATTGCTGACCGCCTGCGGTACCGCCATTTGCGGTGCCGCCGCCGTTGTAGCGATTTCACCACAATTAAAGGCGGGTGATGATGATACTGCCATAAGCGCTGCAACGGTTGCGATTCTGGGCACGATTTTCACGCTGCTGTATACGTTCCTTTATCCGGTGTTAGGCCTTAGCCAAGCTGGATATGGCGTATTTGCTGGCGCTACCCTGCATGAAATCGCCCATGTTATCGCGGCCGCCGCACCAATTGGCAAAGAAGCCGTCGATCTGGCGGTTATTGTGAAACTGACCCGTGTCGCACTGCTTGTCCCTGTCGCCATTGTGATCGGGATTTGGACCCATCGTTCCAAAGCCAAGGATCAGGGGGAATCGGAGCCTAACGCCCCTAGCGCGATCCCAATCCCTTGGTTTATCGTCGGCTTCTTCCTAATGAGCGCAGTTAATTCGCTGCACCTCATTCCCGCTGCCTTTGCGGAGCATCTGCTCGTCGTGGCGTACTTGCTCATTGCCATGGCCATGGCGGGGCTAGGCTTAAAAGTCGATCTTCACACCTTCCGCCGCCTGGGCATGAAGCCTTTCGCCGCCGGATTGATCGGCTCCATCCTTCTAGCCGTGCTCGATTTCTGTCTTGTTCATGCCTTTAAGCTGACCTGATTATTTTCGTGCAGCATCACGACGGAGAGTGCGGGTCAGCCCACTTATTTCATACAAAATAAAAGTAGCAAACCGCTTCTATTATAAGTTTTTCAGCGATTTACTAAAAATAAGAGTGGCAAACCACCTTTAACAGGGCGGAACGCTGCCATTTTGCTTGCTGATCGACAATATAAGTGTGGTTTACTACTTCTATTTTATAAGCAGCCCCTGATAATCAAAAAATAGCGGTAGTTGACCACCTCTATTTCTATGTTCGATTGCCTTGGCTAGAAGTCGATGCGGCGCCACACAGAAAACTCAAAAAGCCGGACGTCAGCAAGACGCCCGGCTTTCTTGTCAAATCCTTAAATTCCTTGGAACGTAAACGCGTAGCTGTAACTGCGGTTCGCGAACAGCGTGAATTCGGCGTGCGTCCGCGCGCCCCAGCTGTCGTCGCCGCCGACGCCCATCTGCTTGTCGTTGACGCGCAGCACGATTTTATCGCTTGGCGGCAGCAGGTACGGATGCGAATGCGCCTCAAGCTCGGACGGCGCATACGGCAGCGCGTTCAGCTCGACCTTCGGCAATCCGGCGATCCGGATGCCGCGGCCCTCGCCGTTCGTGAGCGTTGCCCAACGCACGTCCGTTTTGTTGCCGCACTCCTGCGGACGCAGGTACGGCACGAATTGCTCTGCGACCGTGCCGCGGTGCAGCGCAATTTTGGCGCCAACCGCACGGTCCCAGTGGTTCTCGTGCGGCCCGCGGCCGTACCAAGCGAGCTGGCCGAACGCGGCGTCCAGCTCGAACATCAGGCCGACTTCCGGGATTTCCGGAAGTCCTTCGCCCGGCGTGAGGTCGAGTCGCACCTCGACCTCGCCGGAAGGCCGCACCGTGTACACCACGGCGGCCAGGGACACAGGCGCCGTCGCGATTTCATAGCGGACGTGCACTTCCGCGCTGCCGTTCACACTGGCGTCCGCCGTGAGCGAAAGCAGCTTGCGGTCGCGGCCTGCGTGCTGCCAAGTCGCGCAGCGGGTATGATGGCCGTTGCCGCGGTCATTGTCCGTGTAGGCGCGCCAGAAGTTCGGCACCGGCCCTTTGGTGAAGCGATCCAGGCCGTCCACCGCGTAAGACGTCAGATCGCCGGTTGCCGCATCGAACGCCAGTGAGAAATGACCGCCTTGCAGCAGTACCGCCGCTTCCGTATCCTGAATAGTCACAGGAGCAGGCGTAGTAGCGGAGACCGCCGTCTCTTGACGAGCGGCGCGGGAAGCCGTCGAAGCCGCTTCATACCGGTTCGCCGCAGTCAAAACAAATTGCTCCCAGGCAATTTCATGCCCTGGCTCGCCCCAAGCCGTCGCATCCGCCAAGTGCAAGCTCAATGTCAGGATGAACTCATCCTGCGGGGAGATGCCTTTCAGCGCTGGAAGGCCCAGCTCCACAACCGCGCTTTCACCAGGTGCGATCGACACAGCCGGGAACGCCCCGTTAGCCGCGAACGGTTCGCCATTGCGCGTAACTTCCCACGTCCAGGCGTACTCGTCCAAGTTGGTGAACAGGAAGTTGTTCGTCACCTTGACTTGCCCTTTTGCGAGGTCGACGCGTTCGATTTTCACGTTTTGGTAGCATTTTTTTACTTCATACAGCTTAGGCGACACCGAGCGATCGGCAAAAATCAACCCGTTCCCACAGAAATTTCCATCATTCGGCGTATCGCCGAAGTCGCCGCCGTAAGCCATGTATGTTACGCCGTCCGGCGTTGTCGTACGGATCGACTGATCGATCCAGTCCCAGATGAAGCCGCCTTGCAGCACCGGATACTGCTCGAACAGTTCCCAGTATTTGAACAGGTTTCCGCACGAGTTCCCCATCGCATGGCTGTATTCACACAGAATAAACGGCTTCTTCGGCTTGTTGCGGGCGTAAGCCTCGACTTGTTCGATCTTGGTATACATCTGGCTTTCTATATCCGAAGCCGCATCCGACTTACGCCAATGGAAGATGCCTTCGTAATGAACGACGCGGGACGGATCGGTTTCCCGAAGGAAATCGTGCATCTTGATGAAGTTCTCGCCGCCGAGCGACTCGTTGCCGAGTGACCAAATGACGATGGACGGGTGGTTCTTATCCCGCTGCAGCATGGAGTTCGCCCGATCGAGCACCGCGCCGGTCCATTCCGGCTTGCTGCCCGGAACCGTGATGCCTTCCTCCTCTTGCCCGTAGGACCAAGAACCGTGCGTTTCCAGATTCGTCTCGTCGATGACGTACAAGCCGTATTCGTCGCACAATTCGTACCAGTACGGATTGTTCGGATAATGCGACGTACGCACCGCGTTGATGTTGTATTTTTTCATCAGCAAAATATCCTGCACCATGCTCGCCTTATCGACCGAACGACCGCGATCCATATCAAATTCGTGGCGATTCACGCCTTTGAACATAATCGGCTGTCCGTTAATGCGCATCAACCCATCCGCGATTTCAAACTTGCGGAAGCCAACCTTGCAGCTTTCCGCCTCAATCAAGCGCCCTTCTGCATCACGCAGGAAGAGAACCAGCGTATACAGGTTCGGTTTTTCCGCGCTCCATTTGGCCGGACTTTCTACTTTCGAGGTAAGCTCCAGCTGCTGCTGTTCACTGCCTGTAACGTCTACATTTCCCTGCAGCGTCGTGACTTTACGGCCGGCGCCGTCGTACAGCACCGCTTCCACCTGACGCTCGCCTGCCGACAAGCCGTCATAGTTGGTTACTGTCGCATTAACGCGCAGCACCGCATGTTCGTACGCTTCATCCAAATCTGTATTTACAAGGAAATCCGCAAGATGCGTCGCAGGCGTCGCATACAAATACACGTCGCGGAAAATACCGCTCATCCGCCAAAAATCCTGATCCTCCAGCCAGCTCGCATCGCTCCAGCGGTATACTTCCACCGCAAGTTTGTTCTCGCCTTCAACCAGGTATGGCGTCAAATCAAAATCCGCTGGCGTAAACGAATCCTGGCTGAAACCGACGAAATCCCCATTCACCCACACGTAAAAAGCGGACTCTACCCCTTGGAAGCTGATGTAGACCGGCTCATTTTCCCAACTTGCAGGCACCGTGAAGTTGGTCGCATAGGACCCTACCGGATTATAGTTCACCGGTGCAAACGGCGGCTTCAAATCCTCATGGCCAACCCATGGATAAATGACGTTCGTATACTGCGGGTAGTCGTAGCCTTGCAACTGCCAATGGGAAGGCACCTCAATGTCCTTCCATTCGCTGCAATCGTAATCGCACTCATAGAAGCTTTGCGGTCTGCCCTGTGCATTCTCCGCCCAGTGGAACTTCCACTTGCCGTTCAAAGATTGATAGCGGCGCGAAGTTTCACGAACGCCAGCCAAAGCTTCTTCTTCCGTATCGAAAGGCATTAACGTGGCATGCGCAGCCACTCGGTTCAACTGAAAAATCTCGGGATTGTTATTCCATTCCGGATACCCGTTCACAGGGGGTGTATATACAAATTTCTTCGCCATTTTATTAATTCCTCACTTTGCTGGTTAATTGCATATTCTGCGCCAATACCCTTATTGTACAAGACCGTATTTTCAAATAATATATAAGATACGACGCATCCCATATCAAAAAATGAAAGTGATGATGGCGCCAAATGACACTGGATTACCGCAAATTTTTCGTAATTACCGGCAGTGACCGCAAGCTTCCCTTAATTCTGGAAACGATCGGTTTTGAAAACCACCAACAAGACATGGCTCGCGAGGAAGGCTATCCTTGCTTTCATTGGCTCCAGACCGTGAAAGGCACCGGCGGACTCCAGCTGAAAAGCGGCCCCGTCAAGCTCGGCGAAAATCAAGGCATGCTCCTGCCCGCAGGCGTCCCTCATGTATACAATGTTCCCGATACGACATGGTCGACGTGGTATTTAACGTTTGATGGGGCGCTTGCCGCCTCCATCGTCATGGCGCTCGAGCTGCCGCTCTCCACGCCGATATCCTGGGGAGCCGATACGCCGCTGGCCTCCATTCACGACTACTATTACGACAAATACCATGACAGCCACGATTTCACCGGCACCAGCGGCTCCATGGAGGTGTACCAATTCCTGACGCTGCTCAAAAAACACGGCTACGTCAACCGCAGCGCCTCGATTTCCCAAAATCACGAGCGGCTGCTGCCCCTTTTGCAAGCCTTGGAACACGCCTACGCGCTGCCTGAAACCGGACTCGCCTGGATGGCTGAGCAGCTCGGCGTCTCCCCGCAGCACATGAACACCTTGTTTCGTCGTGCGTTCGGGCTCTCACCGTACCAATATCTTCTCCAGCTGCGTCTGCAAAAATCGAAAGAAATGCTCATCGCGCAGCCCGGCCTCACGATTCGGGACATCGCCGAACGCACCGGCTTTCTGGACGCGTCGCATTTCATCTCGACCTTCCGCAAGTCGGTCGGCCTGACACCTGATTTGTTCAGGAGCCAGTACAGCAAGTGAGGCTTGTACTAGGAACTGGGAAGGCCCTCCGCTTGGGCATCAAGCCTGCCAAAAAGCAGGAATTTGCCTCTTCCTCCGTCGGATTGGATGAGATGCCTGCGAATGCGCAGGCATTTTCGGCGAGAGCCCTCTTTTGGAGCTAATTCGGCCTAAAAACCTGCCTTATCGCAGGCATTTTGGTAAAAACGCTAATTTTTTGAAATATGCCTGCCTATTCGCAGGCTTTTGCCTGATCTCCTGGGCAAGTACCTGATTAGCCAATCATGCCGCTGCGTAACACCCACGATGGATGGAACTTCGCGCGGCGACCGCTCGGCATCGAGCTATGTCCAGGGGAGTGACGCAATCGGCAGAAATCAAATTTGTCGTGTACAGCTCTCACTCTTAATCTGACGACATTGACGAGCTCCCTCCCCCACCTTGACACCAAAAAAGGCGCGCACATCGCTCCCGCCATGTGCACGCCTTCCTTTAACCGCTTATTTATACTTCTTAATAAACGCAATCGCCTTCGCAATGTCCGCTTCCGGCTGGTCGCCCACTTCCCGCTCAATCGTCAAGTAGCCCTTGTAGCCGATGTCCTGCAGCGCAGCAAAATACCGATCAAAATCGACGCCGCCCTCGCCAAGCGCCAGCTCGCGGTACGAGCTGCCCGCCGCCGCTTCCTCCGCAATCGCCTCATGGCTCATCGGCTTGTAGCCGAGCGCGCCGTACACCTCGCGCGGGTCGACTTCGCGCAGGCGAATGCCGTCCTTCACGTGCGTATGAACAATGTAATCGCGCAAGGTGTAGACGCCCTGCACCGGATCGTCGCCGGTCACCATGACCATGTTCGCCGGGTCAAAATTGACGGACACGCCCTTGGTGGACAAATTGTCCAGGAAGCTTTTCAAATGGGCCGACGTTTCCGGCCCCGTTTCCACCGCAAAGTACGCGCCCAGCTTGCTCGCGTACACGCCAAGCTCCTCGCATGCTTCGAGCATCGTCTGATAGACACCGTCGCTCTTCTCCTGCGGAACAACGCCAATGTGCGTCGTCACGACGTTCGTACCGAGCTCGACCGCAAGATCGAGAATGCGCTTCGACTTCTCGACTTTCGCCGCGTTCGCTTCGCGATCCTGGAAGCCATGGCCGCCGAGATCGCCGCACAGCGCCGAAATATGCAGTCCGAGCGATTCGATATACGCTTTCAGCTCTTTGCGCGCCTGCGGGGTCAAATTAGCCGGATCCATCTCGCCGGAAACCGCATAAATTTGCACGCCGTCAGCGCCCATCTCCTTGGCTTTGCGCAAGCCATCGCGCAGGCCAAGCTTCAAACTGTCTACCATAATGCCGATTGGATTCGAAATCATCGCACTCTCTCCTTCTCCACTGTGAAATTAGCCAAGCTCAGCCCAAATTCTGCGAATATTGTCCAGCCCGATGCGCGTGCCCGTTCTGCATTCTTCCATGCCTTCGAACTCCAGTGAGATGTAGCCGTCGTAGCCGGAGTCCTTCACCAAGCGCAGCACATCCGCCATCGGAATGTCGCCGTGCCCGGCAATGGCGCCGCGCAAATAGGTGCCATGCGTGGAGCGGAACCAGCCTTCACCGAGCGGACTGCCCGCAGGGCGAACGTAGAAATCCTTCACATGTACGATGGACGCGAACGGCAAATTGTTTTGTACGGCAGCGACAGGTTGCTCATCCACGCACAGGAAATTGCCGATATCGAGCGTCGTCTTGAAATTGTCGCGGTCTACTGCATGAATCAGCGCCTGCACGCGATCGCTTTGCTGAATGAAGAACCCGTGATTCTCGACAGAGGTCACGATGCCATACTGCAACGCGTAATCCGCGATCTGACGGCAAGCCTCCGCCAGCTTCGGCAACACTGCGTTGAAATTGCGGATGGACAAATCTTCGCTGCGCGCGACGTCGTGCCGCATTTTCTTGACGCCCAGCCGAGCGGCGATGTCGACTTCTTTTTTAACCCGCTCGATCTCCTGCAGGTAAGCCTCTTCCGTATCCGTCAAGAAATTTGCGCCGATCGCATAGTTCGAAATATCAAGCCCTCGCGAAGCCGCCTTCTCCCGAATCTGCTCCGGCAGCTCGGGACTTCCGATCAAATCAAAGCCAAGCGGCACGATCTCAACATGCTCGCCGCCTTGGTCCGCGATCCAGTCGATTACGTCCATAATCGTCATTTGTCCTGATTTTAACGCTTGAAATAAACTGTATGAGCTAACGCCAAGCTTCATGCGAAACTCTCCTTTTCTGTTCAGTGGATGGCTCCGCTACAGGCGGATTTCCTGTCCTTTCGCAGCCGATTCATAGATGCCGCAAAGGATTTTCATCATATTAATCCCATCTTCGACCGGGCTGATCGGCGTTTCGCCGGAAAGCACACACGAAACGAAATGCGAGATTTCATTTTGGAACGCGCTGTTAATCTCAATGGATTTATTGTTCGTTTGCGGCGACACGTTCGTAATCGTATCCAGCACCTCGGTCACAAACGTCAGCTCCGGCTCCAGCTCCACGCCGCCTTTATCGCCGTACAGCTTCACGGAAATCTCGTCCTTTTTCGCATGCAGTGTAAAGCTGACGTCGATCATGAGCGACGCGCCATTCTCAAAGCGGATAAGCGCATTCGCCAAATCCTCCACCGTGTTGTGCTCGGCATCGTAATCCGCTGCTTTATAGAAATTCAAGTTCTTGATGTTGGCGCGGTTGCCGAGCTGACGATACGTATTGCCGCTGACGGATACCGGCTTCGGTCTACCCATCAAATACCAGCACACGTCGATCACGTGGACGCCAATATCGATCAGCGGGCCGCCGCCGGAGCGCTCCACGTCCGAGAACCAGCCCCCGGGATTGCCGAGGCGGCGCAAGCAGGACGCTTTGGCATAATAAATACTGCCGAGCTGACCGTTGTCAATAAAATGCTTCGCCAACTGCGCATTCGTATCGTAGCGGCGAACGAATCCGACTTGCAGCGTTTTGCCTGTTTCCTGCACCGCCTGCCCAATTTGAAGCGCTTCCTCAACGGTTTTGCACAGCGGCTTTTCCACTAATACATGCTTGCCCGCGCGCAGCGCCGCGATGCTCAGCTCCGCATGCGTGTTATTCCACGTGCAGATGCTGACCGCATCGATCTCCGGATTCGCCAGAAGCTCACGATAGTCTGTATAAATATGCGGAATGTTATACTTGGCCGCCTTGCCCTCCGCCCGCTCTCTGTTCAAATCGCACACGGCGAACAGCTCCGCCTGCTCTTCCTTCACATAAGACGCAAAATGCAAATCGGAAATGGAACCTGCCCCAATCACGCCAATCTTCAGCTTGTTATTCATCGGAAAGTGTGCCTCCTTCATTCATTTACTCTTCTAAGGTAGCACGTCCTCTCGGAGAGATGAATACATAGAATACGCAGGTTCATGGACTATATATCTAAAAGCATTTTAAAACAATCGTTTTGTGCTATTCATAATCGATTTGAGATCTAACTTGCATAGCTCGCAGCGCTTACAATATAAGTATGAAACATAACGAAACGGCAGACAAACACACTGCCGACCTGGAGGGAATTGCGATGATTACGAAAGGAAACCCATTCTCGCTCGACCAATATCAAAAAGAAGGCTACAGCGGCCCGATGCAAGGACTGACCCTGCAAGAAGCGGACACGTACTATCAGCATTTTTTCGATGTGCTGGAGCAGTCCAAATACGAGCCGGGTCCGACCAAAATGAATCTCTCGGCATGGCACCAACGCCATCACTGGGCGTACCAGCTCGCTACGCATCCGAGCATTGTCGGGGCGATGAAGCAAATTCTCGGCGACGACATCGTGCTGTGGGCGATGCATTTCTGGTATAAAGAGCCGAATAACGACAAGTTCATTCCATGGCATCAAGACATCAATTATTGGCCGATGGAGCCGGCGATCAATGCCACCGCCTGGGTCAGCCTCGGCTGGTCGATCCGGGAGAACGGCTGTCTGCGCGTCATTCCGGGCACGCACAAATCGATTGTCGAGCATGTATCTACCGGCACCAATGCCAGTGCATTTGAACAAGGCTTGCCGGCAGACGCGATCGACGAGTCCAAAGCGGTCGATTTGGAAATGTCCCCTGGACAAATTGCCTTTTTCAATGAAGCAACGTTCCACGGATCGGAGACGAACCGCTCCAACATTCCGCGCGTCGCGTTCTCTGTCCGCTATACGACGCCGGAAGTCAAGTTCAAGATGGACGAGTGGGGCGGCGATACGACCCGCATTCGCACTTATCTCGTCAGCGGCGAAGACAAATTTAAATTAAACGAGGGCATTCAAGGCATAGTGCCTGTACCTGAAAGTTAAGCAAACGTGCTACAATAATGGATATGCTCATTATTAGACCAAGTGCGAGGTGGCTGTTTCATGAACTCTTTTCAACTGATGATAGAATCTCTGGCGATCCGATTTCTGCACATCATTCAATATCCGCTGGACTATCGCTGGGGGAGCAGCCGCCGCACGCTTCGTCATACCGTGCTTTGGTACGTTCATCGTGGGAGCTTTCACCTGGAAATAGGCGACACGGCCTATCGCTGCGCCGAAGGGCAGGTATGCATCCTTCCGGCCGGCAGCCTCATCTCCTTCCGTGCTGTCTCCGATGAATTGCTGCTCACGAGCATCAACTTCGACGCGGAAGTGACGATGGTCAGCCACCGCAGCTGGGCGCAAGTGATCAACGCGCCTGTGCTGTTTGAAGGAACGTACCGCCACTTGGAACCGGTGCTGCAAGAAATGCTTCTGCACGCGGATAAATCAGCGCCATACGTGCACCTGCTGCAGCAGTCCGCGCTGCTGCGCATCCTGTATGAACTGCTGCACACCAGCACTGCCGGGGAATCTTTCTTCGCCTATACGCATGCGGACACCCGCATCCATACGATCATTCACTTCCTGAATGCGCATCCGCACCGCATGCCAGAAATTAAAGAGCTTGCCGAGCTTGTGCAGCTTAGCGAATCGCATCTTCGCAAGCTGTTTATCAAGCAAACCGGACAAGCTCCGCTTCATTTTGTACATAGCCTCAAAATCGAACAAGCGAAAAAGCAGCTGACGGCCAGCTCTAAACCCGTATCGCAAATCGCCTACGAGTTGGGCATCGACAACGCCAACTACTTCTCTCGTATGTTTCGTTTAAAAACCGGCCTCACCCCGTTGCAATACCGCCAGCAGTTCGGTCTGTGGCTGAACGATTAGCCGGTACTAGCGCGCCGTCCCGCCGTTTTCCAACGTCATCGTAAAGCTCGATTGCTTCCCTGTCTCCGCCGCCGTCAAATCGATTAAAAAGACGCGCTCACATTCGTCGTGATGACCGGCATGCTCCTCCATGGAGATTGACGCCTTCAGCTTTGCGGCATCATAGCGCAGCACGCGGCTTTTTCCCTCGGCTTCCAGCCGAATCTCCCCTTCTGCGGCAATGACCGGCTGCACAAGCGTGACAAAGCGTTCCGTAATCGCAGCCCCCGGCGTGCTGAACGTGAACGTATCCGTCAGGGTCAGCTTGCCTTCCACTTTATCCATCGCAAACTCCCGCTCCAAACTTTCCAGGCCATGAACCGTATACGCTTTACTGATGTCCAGCTTAAATCGGTCCTCGGTATCCGAAAGTGCGACGTTCAGCACTTGACCGGCATATGCCCGTCCCGCCTGTTGGAGCTCGCCGTTAATGATCGGCACGTTATGCCCCGCCGAGCTGTTGCATAGAATCGAATACCGCTCCGGTCCGAAATAGGCTTTCGTATATCGCCCCGATCCCAGATCGTCAAGCCATCTCACGCCGTCCGCCAGCCAAATGAAGTTGCCAATATCGTTATGATTATGCGGCTCGTCATTATGACCGCCTTTCGCTGCAAAGCTGACGGTCTGCTCGCCGGACTGCCATCTTGCGATCATCCACTGAGCTTCCGGCAGGAAGTCCGTGCCGAGCGCCATCCCTTCCCGCTCCCTCAGCAGCGGCTCATTCAGCCAAGCCACGCTGCGTAGCGTCTTGGCATAACGTCCGCAATGGTCGATCGGCGCTGCCAAAGGCTCAAGGGCAGGTACCCGGATGTCTGCAAACTGCTCGCCCAAGCGGCTGAAAATGCCCGGCTCCACGCCGCCGGTCCGCGAGCAGTCCGAGAAGTTCGCCACCTGATTCCCTTGCAGGAAGCAGCGCTGCGGAAACAGTGCAATGCGGCGAACTTTATCTGAAGTCTGCAGCAAATCCACCTTGCCGCCTGTCCGCTGCTTAAGCAGCTCCGAGAAGTAAACATAATAACCGAACCCGTAATACCAGTAATTCAAGCCTTCCAGGCAGGCGCCTTCATCGGTGAAGCCTTCCAGGAAGCACTCCATCGCATCCATCACCCGGGTCAAAATCGGCATCAGCACCTTGGAATCCGGAAGCAGGTAGATGGCGGCCATGCCCACGCTGCCGGCGCACACGGCCGACCAGTTAATGTCGCTCGTTTCCCACCAATACGCGCGTTTGACGCTCATATACGGAGTAACGACTCTGCGCATCGCTTCCCTGCGCGCACGGTTTACGACTTGCGGCTGCAGCCGGTCGCCAAGCAAATGGCACGTTTCGCTAAGCGCATGCGCCGTCTCGGCGGCGAAAAGGTCGATATGCTTGTCCTCTTCTCCTTCAAGGGCTGCATCATGGTTGCCCAGATGGGCCGGCAAACACCAGGTGAACTCGTCGCATATCGCCCAAATTGTATCTTCCAAGGCCGCAATATACGTATCTCCCTCATCTTGAAGCGCAGCGACAGCCAGCGAAGCCAAGCGGCGGCGGCGGTCGAAATACACGTGCTCAAATTCAATGCGCGTTCCCTGCGTACGATACAAATCAAATAAACGAAAAGGCAGTGCCTTAATCGGCTTCGTGACATAACTGTCTGCAATCGGCAAAATCTCGTCGTAAACAGCGGCAAGCAGCGGGCTTGCGTCTCCCGCCTGACGATTAGAACGTTTCAACTTTGCTTCTTGAAAAAGTGCAGCATGCTCCGCTTCATGAGCAAGCAGCGCTTGCAAGAATGATCGGCTGTTCATGGGCATCACCTCGAAATTTTTTCAGTCCTCTCTTACTATAATCCGATTCCAAGGAATTCACTAGCGTTAATTTTGACACAAATGTACGCAATTTTAACTTCTATCCCCCCTGCCTGCTTTGGGTCATAGTCGCCATCAAAAAGAAAAGCCGAGCCTCACAAGCTACCTCGTGATCTCGGCTTTGTTGCTTATGCAGTTCGAACGAGCGTTAATTCGTAATAGGCATTTAACAGTTTATCCAGTTCAATTGAAAGTTTCAAAACAGTTTCAGACAAGAGTCCATAAACGCGATAGGCAAGATTCAGCTCGTTACGCTTTGCTTCAATCTTTTGTTCCAAGTCACCCATTTGACCCATGTTGATCCCTCCGTATTTGAAATTTCCTTCCCGTGGATAAGTTAACCGTTATGTTGCCTATATCATAACTTAATATTGTTAAGAAAATATTAGCAAATGCTGAAAATTACCTATATTTGAAAATTTATTTAATGCCTGCAATTTTACCAACCGTTCACTACAACGCAGATGTCAGGTTGACAATTGTACGACTGCGCCTCCAGGAATCTCGACAGCATCGCCTTCCGCGCTAATCCAGACGGAAGTGGCCGACGGATTGTGAACGATTCGGCTGTCCGCGGAGAAACGAAGCCTGCCAAGCGCCTGCATATACGCTGCAATCTCGGCATTGGTCGCATACCAGATGTCAGCTTTGCCTCCTACTTTTTCCCCGAAGTGATCGATAAGCTCCCAATTGTTGTCATTCTCGAATTCGTAGCTGTGGCCCCATACATAGAACAGTGCCATGCGGGTATGCCGCTGCTCAAGCTGGACAAACTTGTCTGCAAGCTCAACCATCATCTTGTGATGGCAAGTCGGGTGCCAGCGGAGAAAATCTTTCGGCATATGGAAGCCTTGATGACTTTCCACGGTACGCGCATATTCGATGCCAAGCGTCGGCAGCATGGCGACGACTGCGTCGGAATGCGTGCCGAACGGATAGCTCATGCCGCGAACAGGATACCCGACAAGCGCCTCAAGCGCAGCACGGTCGTTCGAAATCTCATGAACGACCTGCTCCGCTGGCGATTGCTCCAGAAAAGGATGATCGATGGTGTGGGCCGATACCTCATGGCCTGCAAACAACGACTTGACTTCTGAAGCGGATATATAGCCTTCTTTACCTAAAAAACCGCTGTTCAAATGAAACGTTCCTTTCAGTCCGTATTCATTGAACTTGTCAACTAATCGGCGATCGTGGATTCTTCCGTCGTCGAAGCTTAACGTCAGTGCTTTCGTCAGCCCGTTCGGAAACCGATCAAAGCGAATACGCAGCATGTAGATTGCCCCCTTGAAACGTTTTAAGACCGATTCTCTCAGTCTACCAAAAATTTCATTTCAAGGGTAGCTGTTTGGGATAAATTATGAGAGCCACGCCGCCAAATGCTGTTTCACAAACTCGTCGTCATTCAGTTCGGGATAGTCGCGGTACATGCGGTCGATTTCTTCCGCTTGGCCTGGTGAGAGCTCCTCGTGCGGATTCAAGCACCATGTGCCTTTCATCAGTCCTTGACGGCGCAGCACTTCATGAATGCCCGGGATGCAGCCGGCAAAGCTGTGCGACGGATCGAAGAACGCGGCGTTCGTTTCCGTGACGGCGATGTTCCGCGTCAACCACTCGCGGTCAAGTGAGGCGTTGTCGCGCACCTGCTTGATTTCTTCCAGCAGTTCAACCGCTCTGCGCGTCCAGACAGCCCAGTGGCCGAGCAGGCCGCCGACGATGCGTTTTTCCACCGTTTGGCCATCCACTTGGAATTTATAGACCGTGAGCAGATCGTTCACGATGTTGTCGTCGTTGCCTGTGTACAGCGCGATCTCATCGCGTCTTGGCGAATAGCAGACCGCGCGCGCGACGTCGATGGTCTGGTAGCGGTTGAACGGCGCCATCTTGATCGCGACAATGCCCGGGATGCGGGCGAACTCTTTCCAGAAGTCGAAAGAGTAGATTTTGCCGCCGACCGAAGGCTGGAGATAAAAGCCGATGACCGGCATTTTCTCTGCGATGCGCGCGGTACGCTCGAGAATTTGCGCTTCGCTGTAGGCATTAAGGCCGCCCATGGACAGGAGGCCAGCGTCATAGCCAAGCCCGATTGCCGTATCGGCTTCGGCGATGGCTTGCTCGGTCGGGCCGCAGATGCCCGCCACTTTAATAAACGGGCGAGCCAGCTTCGCGCGATCGACCTCTTCGGAAGCCATGCGCAGCACGGTTTCAAACAGATTGTGCTGCGGCTCGCGGATTTCGAATTGCGTCGAGTGCACGCCGACTGCAATGCCGCCGGATCCCGACGCCATGTAGTAGCGGGACAGCGCGCGCTGGCTTTGCTCATCGAGCTGCCGATCGGCGGTGAGTGCCAGCGGATGCGCCGGAATGACAAGCCCGCCGTGCAGCGCTTCGAACTGCGATTGTGAGAGTTCTGGTCGCTTGGTCATTTAAAATTTCCCCTCCCGCTCCTGGAAATGCGTCGGCTTGTTGATCGTGCTGCCGCCATTCAGCGTCCACTCGGCAATCCAGTCCAGCATCTGGCCAAGGGATACGCTTGGATAGCCGAATTCCTGCATGCATTTCGACGCATTGCTGAGCAGCGCGGTCTCGGACTCTTGGCCGACGAACGTCGGCTCGATGCCGAGACGCTTACCGAGCTGCTCCGCTGCGTAGCGTACGGACACGGTCTCCGGCCCCGTTACGTTCAGGAAGTTCGCCGGGCTTTGCGCTGCGGCCAAGGAACGGATCGCGATTTCATTGGCATCCCCCTGCCAAATGCAGTTGAAGTGACCCATCGCCAGATTGATGGCGCGGCCTTCTTTGAGCGATTTGGCGAGCTCGAGCAGGACGCCGTATCGCAGGTCGATCGCGTAATTCAGACGGTAAATCAACACCGGTGTGCCGTTCTTGTGGCTGTAGTGCTCGAACATCCGCTCGCGGCCCAGACACGACTGGCCGTACTCGCCGATCGGCGCAGGGCTCATGCCCTCGTGCGCACCGCCGTAAGTAACCGGCGTAAACGGATACACGTTGCCCGTCGAGAACACGACGATGCGGGAGTCTTTATATTTTTCAGCGACACGTCCTGGCAAATACGCATTCATCACCCATGTAAAATGCTCCTTGCCCGTCGTCCCGAACTTCGTTCCCGCCATGTAGATCACATTTGGCACGTCAGGCAGTGCTTGCAGCGCAGCATCGTCCAGCAGATCACAAGCGATCGTCTCTACGCCGTAGGCTTGAAGCTCATCTTTGAGACCCGCTTCGGAAAAGCGTGAGACGCCAATCACTTTCTTATCGACGCCCGCCTCGCGAATCGCATTCATGGCAAGTCTCGCCAGGCTCGGTCCCATTTTGCCTCCGACGCCAAGCAGCATAATATCGCCTTCCAACTCTCGCATAAACTGAACCAGTGCCGCCGACGGCTTTGACATCGCCGCATCCAAATCTTCCAACGTTCTCATCGTTATCGTCTCCCTCTTCTGTATCAAGTTCGTGTGCTCTGAAATTAGTATACCTACGGCGAATGTTAAAAGACAAATCTTTAAAGTGTCTTTTAATGAGGGCGTGATGAGGGGAAGGGTGGAATGATTGAAGTTTGGAGACACGCTTCGGTGGCAGCTGGCTGGGGGCTGGGGGCTGGGGGCTGGGGGCTGGGGGCTGGGGGCTGGGGGGCGTGGATTCGATGGCTTCTGAGGGGCATGGGCGTTTCTGTGGCGGTTCGATAGTTGCTGCGGGGGCATGGGTTCGATGGTGGATGGGGGCATAGGCGTTTCTGTTACGGTTCGATGGTGGATGGGGGCATGGGCGTTACTGTGACGGTTCGATGGCGGCTGGGGGGCATGGGCGCTACTGTGACGGTTCGATGGCGGCTGGGGGCGTTACAGTGGTCTCCAACTAATCAAGCGTGAGAACCTACAAAACCTGCAGGTAAAATGCTTCAAACAGGGCGAATCGGAGCAAGATCCTGCAAAAACTACAGCAAAAAATCGAGGCCGCCCCCTTTATCCGAGCTGTTTTCCTCAATTTCAGCAAAAAGACATGTACAAAATGCAGGTCATGCTTTCATTTCGGCGTTAATCTTCCACATTTGCTGTAGGAAATGCAGTTCATCGCATGAGGAGAGGCCGGCTGCCGCCTCCAAGCAATGCCACAGCAGTGCGGCTGCGGGGCAGAGAGCAGTACTGCTGCTTGGGCGGATAGCCACGCGTACGCGGGGTGGACAACGGCGCGACTGCAAGCGGCAGCAGCACGGACTCCTCCCACGGCGACTACTCGCGCCAGAGATGAGCACGTCGGCTCACACCTGCTCGCCGGTGAACTTCTCCAGGAAGATGAGCCGGAACGTCTGCTTCGGCCGGCCTTTCGGCACTTTAATATAGCCAGTGATCGTGATCAAGCCATGGTCGATCCACTGCAGCAGCAGGCGATGCGTGCTTCGAACGGTGATGCCGAGGATGCTGGCGAGCTCATGCACCTCGAAGTCGAGCTTGCTGGTTCGGGCGACGGTCGCCATGAGCCGGCTGAGGTAGGAGGAGGTCATGCCGGCGTCCTCCGCGCTTTTGAGCAGAGCGGGATCGGTCACCGACAGATCCCGCGCGAGCGGGTCCGCCATCTCCAGCGGACCGATGAGGGTCTTGTCCTCGCGCACGATGAAGCACGTGTTGCCGCCCGCCTCCTTGCAGCGGCGGAGCGCAAGCCGCGCGTGGGTGCCCGCCTCGTTCGCGCTGCGCCCGAACCCGATGCCCATGCTCAGCGACAAGCCCATCGACTTCCACACTTCGCGCGCGAGGGGCACGGATTTGTAGCCGACGGTTTCCCGTTCAAAGATGCCGCGTGTCGTAAAAAACAGATACTCATCCGCCCCCAGATGCGTCAAATAGCCGTCAAGCGACTCGACGTAGTCGATGAGGTTGCGGTGAATGTCCAGCTTGAAGCGCTGAATATCGTGCTCAGAGCCTTGCTGCTGCAGCTTTTTGCCGAAATCGTCGACGTTCAGCATACCGACGAGAATTTGCGCTTCCTTGCTGCGGCGGGTTTCCGTAGACAGCAGCGCCCGCTCCAACGCAACGGTGATGTTCCCTTCCGTGGGCGTGATCCATTCGCACGGCACGTTGTCTTGCGCGAGGCGGTCTGCCACTTCTTTTTCCGTAGTCATCGCGCCTGCGCTCTTCCCGCTGCGGTACGCGTCCAGGTGAAACGCGATCAGGGATTCGGCCGACGGATAAGGCCCGCTATCAAAAACGAGAAAATTCGCGGGATTTTCGCCGATTTCTTTGACATGCTTGGCGATAGCCGAAGACGTGAAGGAATCGATCGTAAACTGCATGACGCCGGAGCTGCCTGCTTGCGCGCTTTTGAGCCTGTACAATGCACTGTACAAGCCCGTATCGGTTAACGGTAGCATATGGACGGGGAGCGAAGTCAGCACATGATCTTTGACTTTGCGATACAGGCCAGGCCCCGTTACGAGGAGCACCTCTACCTCGGTGAGCAGCTGCTCCGCCGCCATCGGCGCCTCCTCCGTGGAACACACCTGCGGGACGGGATGCAAGGACGGAAACGACGTGGCAATGACGCCTAACACTTTATGGACAAGGGCATCAGGCCCCACAAGGCCGATCGCAATCCGATTGGGAATATCCATGAACATACGCTCCTTATGTACGAGGGTAGCCGAGAACCAGCGGACCCGCTGCCCGGCTCAGATATGTCCAGTATACGCTTTTGGCCAACTAAAAGACAATTCTTTTTCACGTCTTTAAATGAATAGGAATGCCCCGCCTGCGCGTCTCTTTCAGGGAGGCGAGTTGGCAGATGGCATAAAGCCGATTCGAATGCAGACGTTCCGAAACGCGCCGAAAAAAACGCCGCCTATCATGAGGCGACGTCTAACGGATTATTCAGTTGACTTGAACATTTTGGACACGGCGCCGATCGACCCCAGCGTGCTGACGACGTCGGTCGGCAGAAAAATGGTAGAGGCGCTGCCTTTGGCCATTTCGGACAACGACTCAAACGATTTGTACGTCAGCACCTGCGACGTTAACCCCGCTTCGTTCAGCGCTTCGATCCGCGAGCGCTCCGCATTCGCGACGAGGCGGATCGCTTCGGCGCGCCCCATCGCCTCAAGCTCCTGCGACTTCTGCTTCGCCTCGGCGTCGAGAATCTGTCGACGCTTCTCGGCTTCCGCAGCCAGGACAACAGCGGACTGCTGCGCTTCCGCACGGAGCACGGTCGCTTGCTTTTCGCCTTCCGCCTGCAGGATGCTTGCCCGTTTTTCCCGCTCCGCACGCATTTGCTTTTCCATCGAGGTTTGGATGTCAATCGGAATCTCGAGCTGAAGAATTTCGACGCGGTCGATGCGGACGCCCCAATTCTCGGACGCGTTGTCCAGCGCTTGCCGCAGCTCTGCTTGAATGCGGTCGCGGTTGGACAAGATTTCGTCCAGCTCCATCTTCCCGATCGTCGAGCGCAAGGCGGAAGCGACGATATTATGAATGCCCTGCACGTAATTGGCGATGCCGTAAGTTGCCAGCTTCGGATCGACAACCGAATAGAACGTTGCCAGTTCAACGCCGATCGCAACGTTGTCTTTGGTAATCACGGATTGCGAAGGCACTTTTTCCTGCTGGATGCGCAGGTCGTGCCGGCTCCGGATGCTATCGATGAGCGGAATAATGATGTTGATGCCCGCGTTCAGCGTTTTGTGGAATTTGCCGACGCGCTCGACAATCGCCACCGTTTGCTGCGGAACGATACGAATCCCTTTGATCAAGAAGACGCCGACCAAAATAATGAGAATCAGAACCACAATTATGCCGACCATGCTACACCTGCCCTTTTTTCACATAGAGTTTGGACACTTTGACTTCCTCAATCGTCACAACTTCCCCTGCCGCAATCGGCTCTTCGGCAAACGCGCTCCACAACTCCGTATTTACTCTGACAAGTCCGCCTTCCCCTGGTACGATTTCGCGAATAACATGCGCTTTCTGCCCGACCAACTGACTAACGCTCGGCAGCGTTTCTTTGGACGCGGGAATGAGCTTGCGGCCCAAGGGCATTGCAAACGCATACAGCAGGAAAGCCGACACAGCGAATAGACCAAGCTGCACCCACACGGGTGCATGGAGAAGCGACGCAGCCATTCCCAGCAGCCCGCTGATACCGAGCACCAGCATGTAGAACGTGCCTGTAAACAGTTCCAAAATGACAAAGAACATAGCGACAATCAGCCAAATCAACCAGAGCACCTTGCAGGCCACCTCCCTTGTTCAGCAACAAGTCCACACTTACAGGTGTATGATGGGAAAAGGAGGAGTATGTCTGGGTTGGCGGCGTAAAGCGCATGATAGCAGCTAGCGTGCAGTGGAGATGTCGGGGAATGCTGAGAGGAACGTCATGTCGCTATTTGCACAGATTCGGTTGATTTGGGCAGCAGAGGGAGTGAGACGACCTTAATTGCGTCATTTTAAGCGAAATGGACGGCCCGGAGCCCGAATAAGATCACCTCGTTCCGCTTCTGGCTGGATACTGTGAATTTGACTGAAATAGCGGCATGTCGTTCCGTTAGTCCGCCTATTGGGAAAGAACTGGCCCGGCTCACCTCGATGCGCAAGCACGAAGACCGTTACTCACTCGAATCGCATAGGCATTTACCCCAAAGATAAACGACTTCGTCGTCCTCAACGGGACGGGAGCGTTTACGGATGGCATAGAACAACTTCGAGGATACGCTTTCCGATATGCGCAAAAAGACCGCCCTTCACACGAGGACAGCCCACTTAACGCTTGCCAAACCGCCTTTCAGCCCAGCTCCGCCTGGGCAAACGCCATAAAAGCGAGCAGCTCCGGATCGCTCGCGAACCCGCCTTGCGCCAGCTTGTCGCTGCCGCCGCCGCTGCCGCCAAAGCCTGCCAGATGCGCTTTGAAAAACGCGCCGCAACCCACTGCGCCCTTGCCGTTATGGGCGAGGACAATTTTATGGTCCAGCTTGGTCGCCAGCAGGACAACCTGATCCGTCATTGCGGTCATCTGCTTCGCCAAGCTCTGCAAATCCTGCAGCGAGTGATCTTCGAAGACGCGAGCGACTAGCCGTGCACATTGCGCCTCCTGCAGCAGCTCCTTCGCCATGTAACCGTGCAGCCCCTCTTTCAAGCGGGCAAGCTCGGCTTCAAGCGCTTTCTGCTCCCGCTCCCACTTGTCGAGGCGGCTTTCGATTTCGTCTTTGCCGGTTTTAAATCTCGCGGAAATCGCTTGAAGAATGCGCTGACTTGCCGTGAATTCCGCCAAAGCGCGGTGCCCGCAGAGGAAATACAGCCGCAGGTTCCCTTTCTGCTTCTCCGTCTTGAGCAGCTTGATCAAGCCGATCTCCCCGGTAGACGACACATGCGTGCCTCCGCAGGCGTTGTACTCCACGTCCTGCATCTCGACGATGCGGATGTTCGCCGTCAATTTCGGCGGCTTGACGACCGGCAGCTGCGCCAGCTCTTCCTGCGAAACGAAATAGCTTGAGATCCGCAAGTTGCGATAAATACGCTGATTCGCCTCCGCTTCGATCGCCGCCAGGTCGCCGGCCGTCAAGTCCAACCGATCTACATCGATGGTGCAATAATCAAGCCCGAGGTGAAAGCTGACCGTCATCGCCTGCACCAGATCCCGGCACACGCTGGAGAGCAGATGCTGCCCGCTGTGCTGCTGCATATGATCGAAGCGCAGCGGCCAATCGATCCGGCAATCCACATCCGTCTCCGCAGGGAAATGCGGCACGAGATGCAGCACGTCGGCTCCTTCCAAGCGCACGTCCAGCACAGGGACGCCTTGAATTTCCCCGCGATCACACGGCTGGCCGCCGCCATGCGGGTAAAACGCCGTCCGGTCCAGCACTACAAAAAGACCGTCGTCACGGGTTATTTTTTGAGCAATGACAGCCTTCCATGCCGTCGTATACGCAGATTCGTAATAAAGCTTCGTTGTCATGCGAATTTCCTTTCCAGTCGGAGACATGAGGGTTTGCTTGCCTATGTCCTACCATCATTCCATCTTCCGAAAAGGTTGTCAAATTCGCACCGTCAAGCTTTAACGAAGACGGTTTTAATTTCAGTATAAAACTCAATAGCCGCCTGTCCCTGCTCGCGGGAGCCGGATGAGGAAAATTTCATGCCGCCAAACGGCGCTTGCAGCTCAACGCCTGCGCTTTCCGCATTCACCCGCACCAGACCGGCATCCATGTCCTGAATGAAAGTGAGCATTCGTCCAATATCCCGCGTAAAGACCGAGGCGCTAAGGCCGTACTGTACATCATTGGCAAGGCGTAGCGCTTCCTCAAAGGAATCGACTTTCATGAGCGCCAGCACTGGGCCGAAGATTTCCTCCTGCGCAATCGTCATCTCGCTCGTGATGTCTTCAAAGACGGTCGGCTCCAGGAAATAGCCGTCTTCCAGGCCTTGAACCTGCCCGCCGCCGACCAGCAGCCGCCCGCCTTCCTTAACCCCTGTACGAATGTACGACAGCACGGTGTGGAACTGCTTCTCGCTGGCGCATGGCCCCATCCAGGTATCGCTCGCAAGTCCATCGCCGACTCGAATTCCCTCGACCTTCTGCAGAAGCTTCCGCTTGAACTCGTCATAAACGGCGCTGTGCACGATGACGCGGCTTGTTGCAGTGCACTTCTGTCCGGTCGAGCGCAAACCACCGCTGACCGTTGCTTCGACGGCAAGCTCGAGATCGGCGTCCTCGGCCACGATGATAGGATTTTTGCCGCCCATCTCCAGTTGGTATTTGGCCCCTCGGGCCAGTGCGGCGAGCCCGACTTGTTTCCCGACGCGACCCGAGCCGGTAAATGTAATCCCGTGGATGCCCGCATGCGCCGACATCCCACTTCCAATCGCTTCCCCGTCGCCGGTCACCAGATTAAGCACGCCGGCAGGCAGCCCTGCGGTGTGGAAGCATTCGACGAGCAGCGCAGCGGTCACAGCGCTTTCCTGCGCCGGCTTAAACACGACCGTGTTGCCGAAAATCAAGGCCGGCGCGATCTTCCACACCGGAATCGCCACTGGGAAATTCCATGGCGTAATCACTCCGACCACGCCGAGCGGCGCACGCGTCGTGAACATCAATGCCGCGCTGTCCGTAGACGGAATGACGTCTCCATTTCGGCGCATGCCCTCGCCGGCGTAATAACGCAAAATCGCGACGCCGCGCGCGGTCTCGCCTTTCGCCTCCGGCAGCGTTTTGCCCATCTCGCGGGTCATTGCTTCCGCGATTTCGTCCAGGCGGCGTTCCAGCTCATTCGCCGCCTTGAACAGCAGGTCCCCTCTCGCGGGACCTGCGAGCTTGCGCCACGGCAGCCGCGCAGCTTCGGCGGCGTTCACCGCCGTGTCCAGATCGGCGGCGGACGACTTTTGCACGCAGCCGACGATGTCATGTCGGTTCGCAGGGTTAAAGCTCGACTCCGTTTCGCCGGTGGAAGCCGACTGCCACACACCGCCGATATAGTTGAGATAGGTTCTCACCTGAGCATCTTGCGCCATCGCTTAGTACCCCCTGCCGTTATACTCGGTGACTGCGGCCAGCAGCGCTTTGACATAGCCAACCGCATAGGACCAACCGACCCAGCCGATGCCGGATGGGGAGGAATTATACGGGGCGCGGTCCATCTCGAGCGTTGTAATATGATCGGGGTTGATGCAGCCGGTATAGCCGACTTTGTGCAGCGCCATCAAAATTTTTGGCATATTCATATGCCCTTCGTCCAGCAGCGCCTCCTCAAATGCGCCCGCTGTCGCCAGGCTGCCGCGAATATTCCGGAAATGAACGAGGAAAATACGGTCTTTGCGTCCGTAGTGGAAAATTTCATCCAGGACAAGCGGCGTCCCGCCAGCTTCCCCGCGCGTCCCTACGCAGTACACGAGCCCTACGTTACGGCTCGGGAACGCATCGATCACCCGATTCAAGCCGAGACCGCCAAACGTCGTATTCGGATGCGGCGTGTCCGAAGGGTGGACCGCCAGCTTCACGTTGCAATCCTCCGCAAGCGGCACAAGCTTGGCATACACAGCGTCAAAACGCTGCCACCACGTTTCAAGCTCCGCCACACTCGGCGGCTGCTCGCGAGGGTTCCGCGCTTCCCCTCGCACAAGCGCACCACCACGATGCACAGCCGTATAGTCTTCGGACATACGCGGAAACACATCGCCGGCAAACCGCTGCCGCACTAGCGTAATCCCTGCTTCGCCGAACGCTTTGATCGCGTTTGCGCCATGTTCGAGTTGGATCTCCGCGTCCGGCTCGCCCGCCATAAAGCTGCTGGAAATGTCCGGCAGCGTCACCCGGTTGATCTCCATGCCGAAGGAGCGGATTCGCTTCCTGAGCTTCAGCAGACCGTCAAGATCCGGAAAGCCCATCTCTTTCACACCTGGAAAAGAAGAGCCGCGCGTAAAATCGATGCAATCCACGCCAAGCTGGCACATTTGTCGCAAATCGCTGTCTGACAGCTCGGTCGTCGGCACTTGAATGGATACTTTCATCATGATTCGTTCCTCCTATGCGTTAGTAATAGCGATAAGCTCATGACTGCGCTGAATGATGGCTTCCAACTGCGCATAATGCGCTCGTTCAACTGGAATCAGCGGAGCGCGAACGGTCAACCCGACAGGTATGCCAACAATTTCCATGCCGGCTTTAATGAGCGAGACCGCGTAGCCTTTGCGCTGTTGACGAATCCGATGAATCGGCAAAATGATTTCCTGGTAGATCTGCTGAAGCATCGCCTCGTCGCCAGCCAGCAGACATTCGTAATATTTACGAGAAACATGCGGGATATAGTTGGAGATCGCCGAAGAGTACGAACGGTAACCGATCGCGGAATAGGCCGGCATCGTCAGTTCGGCGAGCGGCATGCCGTTCATCCACTGGAGCCCCTTTCCGATGACCTGCACAAATTCAAGATTCAGCTCAAAATTGCCAAGACCGTCTTTAAATCCGATCACATTCGGGATTTGCGCCAATCTTTCCAACGTAGACAGCGTGAATACCGCATTGTCGCGCTGGTAGACGATGACCGGCAGGCTCGTAGAGCCGGCAATCGTCTGATAGTACTGAAACAGCCCCTCTTGTTCAGGTATAATTAAATAAGGTGGCAGCAGCAGCAGGCCGTCGGCACCGAGCTTCTCCGCCAATTGCGCGCGCTCCACCGCATCGCGAATGTTGCCGCCTGCGCCTGCAAACACGGGCACCCTGCCGTTCGTTTCACTAATCGCCGCTGTGAGAAGCTGTGCGTATTCGTGAACCGTCAGTGACTGAAATTCACCGGAGCCCGCGCCGACAAATATGGAATCCAAGCCATGGCTGACGAGGAATCGGACATTCGCCTGGAAGGCATTTTCATTTACTTGCTCCCGATTGTCAAACGGGGTAACCGGAAATCCCATAATACCGGCGAGCGAAATCGTATGTTCCTGATTCAATGCAAACAGCCCCTTTACAAGTTTTCTATTTCATTATAGAAAACCCTTTCAAGGGGCGTCTTTATAAAATCATGCCGTATTTTTTAAAAATTCCGTGCTATAATGAACGTCAATCTACCCAAGGAGCGAATCGTCCCATGCTGAATCCTACCGTATGTTCCCGCAGCAATCTGTATTTGAACCAGCATCTGGTGCAGCTCAAAGGCCAAACCGCTTCGCTGTTCATTCACTATTGGGGGGCCAAACCTCAGCATAAGGGCAATAGCCCGCATACACACTCTTTTTTTGAAATTTGCTACGTGCTGGACGGAGCGGGTGTCTATTATCATGACGGCGTGACGTATCCGCTTCGTACGGGTACACTGTACTGCTCCAAGCCCGAGAGCCGGCATTATATTCAAAGCGCTGAAGGGATGCAACTGCTGTTCTTTGCACTGGAGCCGATTGAAGCGGAATGCAGCGAGACCTTTCTCAGCGATTTTCGCCAGCTGTGCGGGCACGCTCACTTGTTTATCCCCAATGCCGACCAGAGTGCTCCTGCTCTGATCTGGCAGGCTCTGCTTCTGCAGGCTTCGCAAGCCAACGAGCGGAATCAGGAGCCGATTGCCCTGCTGGCCTATTCCCTCGTCCTGAGTTGTCTCAATTTGTTCCAGCATCATTCCTTTTCGCCAGATCCGGCGCTGCTGGCTGTCGTATCCGAATATGCCGGCACGCTCAAGCAAGCAAGGTCGTACATCCAAGCCCACTTATCGGAAAAAATCGCTATCGGCGATGTCGCTCAGAACGTCCATCTTTCCGAACGCCAGCTATCCCGATTCATGGCGGAGGAGCTGGGCCAGTCGTTCCCCTCCGTCGTCAAAACCGAGCGCATCAAGCGCGCCGCTTATTTGCTAGGCTACACGGATTTGCCGCTAAAGCAAATTGCCGAGGATACCGGCTTTGAAAGCATTCACTATTTTACCCAAGTGTTTACCCGCGAAATGGGAACGCCGCCAAGCGCATTCCGAAAAAAATGTTTGAATACCGAAGCCGTGGACGCCTTCATCCATACCTACTTGGCGCAGGTCGCCAAGCGTTATCATAAAGATTAGGCGCGCCGGCCGCTACTCCGCCCAGATCTGGCGCTCCGTAGTCACGGTTTCGCCAGTTGCGATCGCTTGCTCCATCATCATGCCCAAATAATGGTCCTGCGATGCCTCCGCCAAACTGTAGAAGCTCGGCCCGCCCGCCGCATACTCCGCCATGCGCTGCAGGCAGTCGGCAATCGCAATCTCGTCGTCGTACAGACGCGCCGGCGCAACTGGATTCTCGTACACCCAGCGCTCCCCGCATAGAATGCCCTTCAAATAATAGCCCTCAGGATTCTCCCATTCGCCTTTATTGATGCGCTGAAGTTCCAGCCGCTGCTCCGAGCAATCCGCCTGCTGCACAAGAACCCGCTGATCCCAAATTTCCCCGCGCTCTCCGCGCACGTTCAAATGATTGGACCTCGTCCAGGACCGATGCTGGTCTTTCGTCCAATCGTAAATGCCAAGCCGATCGCCAAAATCCAGCCACGCCATATCTCTCTGCAGCGGAATCAGCTTGTCCTCCGTCGGCGGGCCGCTGCGTGTCGGGCCGTTCACCCATTGCGAGCTAAAACGCGTGCCGCGAATAACGGCGTTCTCGTACGTGACGCCCAGCATTTTGCGCATGAGGCTGATTGCGTGGTAAGTCTGGGAGATGGACACCGTCGTCTCGGTAATGCGGCCCAGCCGGCCCGAGCGGATCAGCGCAAGCCGTGCCTGCTGGACGGGATGCAGCCAGTACTGCTCGGCAACCTGGACCTTTGCCCCGCGCAGCGTCAGGCGCTCATGAAGCATTTGCAACCCGTCAAGATCGGGTGCTGGCGGCGTTTCGGACAAAGCCGGAATGCCATGCTCGGCAAGCTGCACGAGGTAGTTCGGGCACTCCGCCCAACCGACAGAGACAACCGCAAAGCTCGGGCGTTCTTTCGCAAGCAACGCCTCCAGCGTACGGTAAGTAGCCACGCCCCATTGGGCTTCCATCGCTCTGCCTTTCGCCTCGTCACGGACGACCAGGCCGCTGATCCGGAAGCGTTCGGGCAGCGCCGCCGCAATCCGTAAAAAATATTGGGCGCGAAACCCCGCCCCGCCGATAATGCTGAATGGAATTGCCATACAATCCGCCTCCTCATCGTTAAGCACTCCTTCTATTGTAGCCCCTTCGATCGCCCCCTGTCGACTTCCTCTCATGGACTGGCTGTTTGTGACAAACTGTAAAACTCTTACTGATTTTCTAAATTCGCCGACAAATTTCCTGATACTTCGCAGCGCGATCTTGATAAGTTAAGCTTAAGCACAAAATTAACTGGACGGAGGGTGTCCACATGATTTCTCTGAATGATAAGCCCATGCATCTCGATCAATTCGCCAAGCTGATCCAAATGGACGAACATCGACTATCCCGCATCTGTCAAGGGATTGAGAACAATGGCTACGTGTTCAACCGCAACGAACAGGGGCATATCGATTTGTCGGAGAGAGATATTACGGTTGTTTTAAGCTTTTGCTTGTAAACCTAATCGGGGTCTTCCTAAAAGGGAAAAGCCTCTCGCTTTGCCAAGCCGGCAGAGTGAGAGGCTTCTTTAAATGTCTACGATAGCTCTTCGTAATCCCAATAATCAAAATCCGCATGCAGACGCGTTCCCCGCAAATCCTGCGCGCACAAGCCCGCGAACGCTCCCGTGAACGATAGTTTCCCCCGGTAGCTGTCGGCGAGATTGCCCGAATAGAGATCAGGGCCGATCGGCAGCCAGTTCGAACCGTCGAGACTATAAGAGAACTGAATGCGCTCAACTTTCATCGTCGCTTTCAAATGCACACGCTCGCCTTCCGGAATCGGCACGTAAGCATCCAGCTCGGCATACTGCCCTTGGTCGCTGACGATAATCGCCAGATGCTTGCCGTGCTCCTCATCCCGGGAGATGCGCAGATAATAGTGGTCGGCATCGTCGTAATAGAGCACAAGCCCCGCCATCTGGGTAAAAGCCTCCGGCTCGTAGTCCACACACGTGCGGACCTCGCACTCGAAGCTCTCGATCCGCCTGGCCACCAGGCTCTGTTGGTGCAAGGACATCAGCGACTCCCGGCCTCTCAGGCGCAGGAAGCCAGGACGCTCGGTCAAGCTGAGCCACGACGACGCCATTGGCACCCGCAGCGAATGCCAATGCACGCCAAGCGTCGGCGCGTCAAAATCGTCCCGCACCGGCTCTGGGGCGAACGGATCCGGCGGCAGCGAGGTGTCCGGGATCGCGAGCTGCGGCTGCTTTCCGCCGCCCGCGAGGCGCAGCCAGCCGTCTTCGGTCCAGACGACCTTTTGCAGCGACGTCTCCCTGCCCAGCGGACTGAGTCCGCTTCCGTCAGGCAGCGGCCGCAGGCAGATGAACACCATGTACCAGTCTCCGTGTTGCGTCTCGACCAGCGAGCCATGTCCTGCATTTTGCAGCGGATGCTCCGGCGACTCTCGAGTTGTCATCAGAGGATAGTCGGGATCGACTTCATACGGCCCGTCAATCGACGTTGCGCGCATCAGCGTTGCCGCATGCATCGGACCTGTGCCGCCTTCAGCCAGCAGCAAATAATAGTAGCCGTCCTTGCGGTACACCATCGGACCTTCCGTTACGCCAAGATCCGTCCCCTTCGTCACCAACTTGATGTCGCCGATCAGTTTGCCCTCCTTGGGGCAGAACTCCTGCATGACGATGCCAGCGAAGCGATTCCGCCCCTGCCGGAAATCCCATTGCATATTGAACACATATTTGCGCCCGTCCGCGTCATGGAACAGGAAATGATCGAAGCCGCTGGCGTTCAAATAAATCGGTTCCGACCAAGGACCTGTGATCGACGGTGCCGTTACGACGTAATTGTGCAAGTCTTTGTAGACGCCTTTGCGACCGACCACATTCGTGAAGCACAGGTAGAAGGTGCCGTTATCATAGCTTAGCGATGGCGCCCAAATGCCGCCGGAGCTGGGCACGCCGCGCAAATCAAGCTGGCTCACCCGGTCCAAGGGGCGGGTTAACGGCCGCCAATGCTTTAAATCTTTGGAATGATGAATGACTACGCCGGGAAACCATTCGAACGTGGATGTGGCGATGTAATAGTCGTCGCCGACCCGAAGAATCGAGGCGTCCGGATGGAAGCCGCGCAGAATCGGATTGTGAATCATATGCTCGCTCTCCTTTGCCGGGAAACCTCTACCACAGGTACAGATCGTTTCCTTTTAATTTGAAAATCGCTTCCATAAAATAGTAATCGCCATAAATGATCGCATGATGGTGACTCGCCGCATGGTAAGCACCGGAACCGTACTGCAAGATGCAATCGCTGTTCCCCGTCCAGTCGCTGCGGGCATCCAAGGCTTTAAGCAGCTTCATCGCCGCGTCCAGGTAGAGCGGCTTCTCGTACTCCCCGACGACCTTGGCCATTTCGATAAGTCCGCAGGCCGCAATCGCCGCCGCCGTGTCGTCCTCGCGCTTCGGCTCCTTCGGCTGCCGGAAATCGACCGGAATAACGCCATCCGCCGGGATATTCGCGATAAAATAGTTCGCAATCCGCTTCGCGGTATGCAGGTACTCCTCCTTACCTGTATGGATGTAGCTCATCATAAAGCCATACAGCGCCCATGTCTGGCCGCGTGTCCAGGAAGAGCCTTCCTCGTAGCCTTGGCCGCCGTATGTTTTCACGACGCCGCCGTTAAACGGATCGAACTCGACAATATGATTTACCGAGCCGTCCGGGCGGACGAACGCCGTCATCGCCGTATCGGCATGCTTCATCGCGATTTGCTTGAAGCGCGGATCGCCCGTTTCCTCGGACGCCCAGTACAGCAGCGGGATGTTGAACATGCAGTCGATGATCGCCCAGCCGCGCGTATCGGATCCTTCCAGATCGTTCCAGGCGCGGATAAAGCCGCCCGCCAGATTAAAGCGCCCTGCGAGCAGGTTGGCTGCGTGCAGCGCTCTTTTGCGCGATTCAGGATTCTTGGTTACGCGGTAGTTCGCCACGCTCGTCGGCAGCCACATAAACCCGACGTCGTGATGCAGTCCGTAGTAATCCTCGAAACACCGATCCAGCTCCGTCTCGGAAAACTGGGCAATTTCTTTATACTTCTCGTCGCCTGTTTCATGATGCATCAGCCACATCATCCCACCCCAGAAGCCGTTCGTCCACCAGCAAATGCCGTCGGTTTCAGTGCCTGTCGGGTTGTCCACGATGCGGTTGTCGTGCGTCCCATCAATCGTCGTATATGGAATTTTGTTTTTTGATTTTTCGCTGACCCACGCCATTTTCGTTGTGAGCTTGCCAACTACGTCCTGCATCCAGGCTTGTTCTTGTACGTTTAACATGCGATATGTCCACTTCCCTTTTGAGATTGACCTGCTTGGTCGTTGTTCAACCAGTGTAGTTCATCCGACTTGGGAAGAAAATGCAGTTTTTAAAGACGGACGTGCGCTTTTTTTGTGACTTTGCGCGCTAATGAAGTCGGCAGCGGTACGGCCCTCACGGCGCAGAGCCTCCTTTCAGCTGGCTCTTGTACTCCTGCGGCAGCTTGCCGTAGCACTTTTTGAACATATCGCTGAACTGCCGAGGGTTATGGTAGCCGACCTGCTCCGCAATCTCGTACACGAGCAGATCGGTTTGCAGCAGCAGCCGCACGGCGTTTTTCATGCGCACGTTCGTCACATACTGCTTGAAATTTTCCTGCGTATGCTTCTTGAAAAAGGAGCTGAAATAATACGGGTTCATGAACACCTGCGCGGCCATGCTTTCGAGCGTAATGTTCTCGCTGTAATGCTCCTCAATATACTCCTTGATCATGCGCAGCTGCTGCGCTTCGCGGCTGCCGCCGGAGGCCCCGATTCCTTCGAGAATGTCCATAATGCGCGCGGAAATAAAATCGGCCAGATCCGCAAAGCGGTAAAACTGGTGCATCGTCTGCAGCCATTCATTCCGCTGCTCCGACGTCACCTGAAGCGGCACGCCGATTGCCGTCAACTCCTCGAGCAGTTCTGTTAAAATCGAGTAACCGTTCAACACAGCCGTCTCCTTGATCCCGCGGCTGCTCTGTGCAATCTGCACAAACAAGCGGCCGCAGCGCTCCTGCAGCAGCTCTTTATCCTTGGCCACGACCGCTTGAATAACCGCTTGCCGGGCTTCCGTCAACGCTTCTTCCGAACCGGTAGCCGGCTCGTTCTGCGACCACGCCAACACGGAGCCGGCTTCGAGGAAATAGGCAGCGCCCGCAGCGTCAACCGCCGACTTATAGGACTGCCGGAGGTCCTGGAGGTCGGACACCGGTCTGCCGATACAGATCGTCACATGGATTTTTAGATAATATAAAATCTTGTCCCGCATTTCCCGCGCCAGCCGCTGCAAATCGTCTCCAGCGCCCCCATGATTCACGATAACGCACAGATTCTCGGCCTTGCGCAGCACGAGTCCGCCGCCGTATGGCTGAATCAGCTCCTCCGCCAAATTGGACACGGCAAACACGAGCAGTCGTCGCTCATGCTCGCCCCAACGGCCATCCTGCTGCTGCAAATGCTCCAGTTCCAGATACAGCACGGAGAAATTGGGAGCCTCCAATTGCGCGTCCAGTGCCGATAGCCTCCGCAGCGCTTCTTCCCGTCGGATTTCTCCCAGCGTAAGCCGGTCGAACAGTTCTTCGAGCTGTGTCTTTTTATCCTTCTGTTCATAGACCGCCAATTTGCCCTTTGACGACTCATCTTCGTGCGCCTCTTGCAATTGGGTCAGCGCTTTATGCACCGCGTCCAGAAGCAGGCTCTTCTCAATTGGCTTCACCAAATAATCGACGGCGCCAAACGCAAGCGCATCCTTGGCATAGGAAAACTCTTGATATGCCGAGATGAAAACAATTTTCGTCCGCAGCTGCCTGCGCTGCACTTCCTTGATCACATCGATTCCCGTGCCGTCCGGCATCGAAATGTCGGTTACGACCAAATCGGGCTGCTTCTCGTCGATCTGCTCCATCAAGCTTCGGCCTGTCATGGCTTCGCCCACGATCTCAATACCGAGCTCCTGCCACGGAATCAGCTTCTTTAATCCTTTTATAATGATCGGTTCATCGTCAGCCAGAATGACGCTTCTCACGTGCGCTCACCTCTTTCGTTAGCGGAATTACAAGTCGGACTGTCGTCCCGATGCGCTCGGAACTATTGATCTCTACCCCAAAGTCTGCCCCATACAGCGCCTGTACACGCTCATGAACATTGATCAGCCCAATGCTGCTGCCCGTGTCCAGCGAACTGCTGTCGGCCAGTTTCTGTCTGACCGCCGCCAGCTTTTCCTCATTCATGCCGACGCCGTCGTCATCCACCGTAAGGCTGAGCAGATTGTCAGGTAATTTCTCAATCGTAATGCGAATGGTGCCTTTGCCCTGCTTCGGCATAATGCCGTGGTAAATCGCGTTTTCCACCATCGGCTGCAAGCTCAGCTTCGGAATCGCACAATCCAGCACCTCGCTGTCAAAGCGGAAATCAAGGCCGAGCCGATGCTCGCCGTAGCGAATGACCATCAACTGAAAGTATTGCTCGACATTCGCCTTCTCCGCACGCACCGTCACCGTCTCTTCACCATAGTCCAGCACATACTTAAGCTGATGGGAAAGGGACAAAATCATATCGCCGACCTCGTTCGCATCCTCCGCGACCGCGCTCATGCGAATAACCTCCAGCGTATTGTACAAATAATGCGGACGTATCTGGCTTTTCAGCGCATTCAGCTCCGCCTGCTTCTGCTTGATTCGCGCAACGTAGACAACGTCGATGTATTCCTTGAGCCGTCCCACCATTTTATTGAAGCCGTGCGACAACAGGCCCAATTCGTCCGCTGTCTGCACGGTCACTTTCGTATCGAAGTTGCCGGATTCCACCTTCGCCATTTCCCGCGTAATGCTGCGGATCGGATTCGAGAATCGATTGGAGAACCAGATCGCGACCGCGATAAGCGACACGATGCACAGACCGATAACCAGTGTAATTGTCTGGATCAACTGATCGATTTTGAAGAACAGTTCTTTTTTATAAAATTCGCCGATAACCTGCAGATGATTCTCAGGCGCTTCCTGCTGCAGATGCAAAATATCCTCCGACACCTTCCCCTGATAAATCGTACCGATGAGATCGGGCTGATTGCTGTACAGAATACTGCCGTGCTCGTCCACGACATACACCGTATCCCGCTTGTTCAGCACCATCTGCTTGAAAATATCATGAAAAGCACCCAGCCCCACATCCATATAAAAGGTGCCCACCAAATCGCCCTCGACCTTCGAGGCTCCGAGCACATCCGTTAAATTGCGCGCAAATGTCATCACTGGCTCCGTTTCTCCAAGGTAGTAGTCCTGTTTATGTGTCGGAAAAAAGGAAAGCTCGTTGCGATTGAGCTCCATTTGCTGCCGCCATTCGAAGCGAGGAAATTGATACCGGTAGTCGAGGGCTACGTTATTTTTCGTCATCGTTTGAAATGCCCCGTCCGGCAGGACGAAGAAGACGCTTTGCAAATCGCGGTCCGTATACAGCACCGTCTGTAAAAAGTCGTTGATCGTCATCGTCAGGCGAAGATCCTTGTCTCGCGTTTGCGCGGCGATCGCTTGCCCGAGCTGACCGTACTGCCCGCTGACGCCGTAAGAATACATCAGCTTGGAGATGTTGTTGTACTTCACGAACATATCATCCACATTGCGGCTCGCAAACAGCAGCATCTGCTCGTAATTGTTCGTCGCATACCGCTCCATGAAGCCACTGAACGTGCGCAGCGAAATATAGCTCAGAATGAGCAGCGGAATAAGCCCCACCGTAATGAAGGAGAGCGTAAATTTGGCGAAAATGCTTTTGTGAAGCCGAAAAGGGTTGGATTTCATGCGGCAGCCTCATTCCATGCGTCGGGATATGATTATTCTAACAGAAATCACGCTTGATTCTCCTATTATAAGCTCGCAACCGCTTTTTTTGGAGTGCAGCAATTTCATGTGGAGGTGCAGTTTTTTAAGATGTGACTGCTTATCTGCGCCAAAAAGAGCGCTATCCACATGGGACAGCGCTCCGCATTCATGACAAGGAGGTTAATTATGGCCGATGTCTGTGCCGCTCGGTGTGCCTGCACCAAGCAGGTCGCTGCCGGCAGCCAGCTTCAAGAAATTGCCCAGATTCGGGGAACCGTCGGCGTTGCGCGTCAACGTCGGGGTCAGGCTGACAAAGTCCGCATCGCTGGCGAGAAGGCCTTTGCCGTTCGTGCTTTTGTTATTCTTCCACCATACGTTGGTGCTGGACACGTCTGTGCCGCTTGTTTTATCGCTGGACGAGCCCTTGTAGGACAGGTTGTTCGTGAACACATGCGTACCGGCGTCAAAGGCAAAATTACTCTGCCCGTTGCTGAACGACGTGTTGTTCGTCAGGGCAATCGAGCCTGGATTGCTGTTATAGGTGAAGCCGTGCTTTTTGTTCAAATACGCCACAGAGTTGATGACGACGTGGTTCACGGCAATTTTTTCGCCGCCCAACTTGAAGCCGTTGCCGTCGCTGTTGCTTGTCGAATTGCCGTCGGACGTCTGCCCGTTATGGTGCGCTACGCTGTTCTTAATCGTAATTGTACCGATCGGTCCTGTTTCCGATTTGGTATATAAATCCCAGCCGTCATCCGTGTTGTAGGCCGAAATGCAGCCATCGAACACGTTGCCTTGCCCAACCGTCAGCTTCGCGGCAAAGCCGTCCGCATCTTCTCCGTTATCCGGGTCGTAGTTGTCGTGCGAGTACGTGTTCTTAATCGTATTGTTCGCCGGCCATTCGCTGTTCGCTGCCGTTGAGGCGTAACGGCCGAGCTGCACGCCAGTATCGCGGTTGTGGTGAACGTCCAGATTATCCAGCACATTGTTGTTGCCGGAGACATATACGCCGTTGTCGGCTGCGCCTTTCACTTCGAGCCCTTGAATACGCCAGTAGCTGCCGTCTACTTGCAGCCCGCGATTATTCAAGGACACATCGGACATGTTGTACGATTGCGATGAGAAGTCCAGCACAGGTTTCTCGGATCCATACGGCATGATCGTCTTGAGCGCTCCCGTCGTGCCGTTGTTGGTGCGGGCGATCGTGATCTGGCTGCTGTAGCTGTAGGTGCCGCCGCGCAGATAAATCACACCGCCAGGCGCAACCTTACTCAGCGCTGATGTCAGGCTGGTCGGGCTGGCAAGCGTGCCCGGATTGCTGTCGGAGCCACTCGGCGAAGCATACACCGCACTCGCGCTTGGCGGCGGCGTTGGCGTTGACGATGGCGATGGGCTAGGCGATGTAGACGGAGTTGGCGTCGTGCTGGTTGTAGGCGAAGGCGTAGTCGTCCCACTTGATCCGTCCGATACCACGACTTGATCAAAGCTGACAGCCGCTTTATACCCCACGAGACCAATCCCGCCGGATGTCAGACTCGTATCTGTGGCGGTAAGCTGCAGAGTGCCGTTCACGTACATACGCAACGTGGAGCCGTTCAGTTCCAGCTTCACGCTGTACCAAGTGCCCGCCGTAAGCGGGTAGTCCAAGGTTGCGAGCGTTGTTGTGGAACCGCTTACTTTTTTCCTGATCTCAAGCTTGCCTCCTCCGCTGTTATACAGCGAAGCGGCATAGAAGTTGTTGCCATCCTGATAACGGCCTGCTACATAGGCGCGGTTCGTACCGTTCCAGTTGTCTATTTTAACGTTCGCTTCTACCGAATAATTCGTCCAGGTACTGCTGCCCGCCGACGCGCGCCCTTCACTTGAACTGGTCTGCCTGTAGACGTAGTTGCTACCGTCTTGCACGACAGACCATGCACCGTTCTGGGTTGTCCATCCCGATGCATCCCCATCGTCAAAATTGTCACTAAATACATTCGCCGCAAATACAGATGGAATGAGCAGCATACCCGCCAGTAAGGAAGATGTCGCGAATGCCGCAATGATATGATGATGTGCTAATCTAAGCTTTTTCATGAATCAATCTGCCTCCTTATAATCGTAATTCGCCAAACAAGCCGTATTCCCATTCACCTCCAACCTCTGATGATCTCCCGGCCCGCAGAGAACTTGATTGTCGCCAACTCCCATCCCGACTATATCCAGTCTTTCCCAAGTGCGGCAATAATCATTTTTACATAAATTAACTTTTGCTTATAAAATCAATCCCTTTCCGACACCGATAATCTTTACTTCAGGTGATAATCAACTGATCAGCTCTTATGAAAAAAAAGAACAAGCAGCCCCTGCGGCACTTGCGCACCCGGTCCCTGCTTGTTCTCGGTATCAATGAAATGTCGGAAATTGCGTTTGATAATTGGTGAACTGCGTTTTCGCCTGTTGAATTTCCTGCTGATCGGCGACTTTCATTTTGTACCAGCCCTTTTGAAACATTTCGTTAAAGATCTGATACTGCGTGTTATGCGTATCGCTCAAAATCGATTGCATCGTTTCGTGCAGCTTTGGATTTTGCATTTCCAGCAGACCTGTATTGTAGCCTGACGACAAATACTTTTCATTGGTCAAAATCTCATTCAGAAAATCGCGATCGTTCAGCTCCGGTCCCTTGACCTGCGGAAGCTGGCCCGTCTGAGGCATTGCGAGTTCAAGACTCATCCCTATATCCCTCCTGTAAGTGCCTCAAAGCTGCTAGTGCAGCAATTGAAGCAGCGAATTGTAGTGGTTCAGATGCTGCTGTCCGGTTTGCTTGATCAACGCTTGAATTTGCGGATCCGTGCACCGGTTCGCGGTATCATTGCATTTCTTCATGGCAAGCAGCTCCCAGGACAAAAAATCTTTCACATAAGAAAGTTCCTTATCGGTCAGCACATTGCGATCGGATGTCATTGGATTTTGCTGAGACTGACTGTTCGGCATGTCGGCTTCCTCCCTTTCTCGTTGACGATGGACTTGCTTCATCTACTATGTGCCGCAGGGTGCCCTTTTATCCATCAGGAGGCGCCAGAACGCAAATAATCCGCGCTGTGCGCGCGGAGGGATTTCAAGTTGATGACGGGCTGCCATGTCGTCTCCGAATCGAGCAATGCTCCAGGGTGTCGGCATCCGGCACGAATTCAGCAAGCTTACGCATAAAATAGCATGATTCCGGAAAATGATGATCGAGAAAGCGCAGCGTCGCCTTCGAGAGCAGCTCGGTGTTCTCGTATTCAACGACAATCCGCCCCACGAATGCGTAAAAGGCTTTGACGGTTTCGAGCACTTGCCTAGCGAAATGCGTCTCGGCTGGAAAGCCCGGCGGCGTAAACCGCAAATAGCCTGTCATTGCGCGGTTTTTTACCATGTAGGAGGAGAACTGTGCGGCAAACCGATCCGTCTCCGCCCCAAGCTTTTGCTCCACCGGGTCCAGCAGACCGTGCAGCAGGACGGCGTGGCCAAGCTGGTCCTCCAGCCACATATCCAACAGCTCCGTAAGTGTTAGCGGTATGTCAGGAATGCCTCGGACCCAATACGAGAGCTGCCGCAGGTACTCCTTGTTCTCATTGATCGTGCCGTTGAAATACGACGGCGTCAGGTTCAAATTGACCTTATTCCAGATTCGCAGATGCTGCATATGGCCTTCCAGCCGACAGTAGGCATCCGCCAGCGGGTACACGCTTTGGGCAAACACCTGCATATTCGGCGACTCCGCCCCTTCGAGCGGTAAAAGCCCCTCGGCGTGCCGAATCGCATCCCGAAACAATGGGAAAAATTTTTCCGCCTCCTGCCACCATCTTGTCTCGGACGGCGATAAAAAATCTCTCAAAAAATGCGCATGGTCATCCAGCACCTCAAGCCAAAACAGATGCTCCTCCTTCAATGTTATCGGTTGCATCTTACGTTGGCGCCCCCTCTCCTTTTCAATTCCCTTACCTAAATGTATGTCAGGAAATTGAACAGTAGAAGGTAGGCGGCGTCTACGGCAGCCGTGGCTCTGCGCTCGTATCGGAAGCAAGTGCCGCGGAGCGTCTTTTCTTGCCTTTGACCCAAGCTGCAAGCGGATATAGGAAAAACAGCACTTCCATGCACAACGCGTAGCTCGACCATGAGCTGTTAAAATCCTCCGATAGTTCAATCGGATTTTTGGCAAGAATCAGCGAAATGGAAATGACCATAGCTGCCAGCGGGAAGGTAATCGTTTTATGGTTGCGCAGCGACAGTGCCTGCGAGAAGATTAAGGTGCCGAGATTGAAAATAATCGCAAGCTTGATAAAAAATCCGGTGAACCAGATCGAAACGATCAACGCGTCGATATTATGCAGGAAATCTCCCAGATGCATGAAGCCCGTCAGCTCCAATGCAGGATAGACAAGCGCCGCGGAAAGCTTGGGCCCGAAGAAAAACATCATCATGAGAAACTCCATGATCAGGATATATGTTCCTGCCATGGAGCCGAGCCAAATGATTTTACGGATGTTCTTGACTGGATTGAACTGCGGCGCAATATAAGCCAGCATAATTAATTCGCCGTACCATGGAATGAGGGTATACGTTTGCTGCCAGATCACCTTCCAGTCATGAATGCGGATAAACTCGTGCCACATCGGCGAGTCCATCGCATTTACAAAGAACAGCGGCTTGAACGCAAACAAACCACCGATCACCAGAAAGCATCCCTGAGCAAATCGAAATACAAAGGCCACACCGGATTGTGTGAGCGCGACGACAGGTACCATCACTAGAATCGCGACCGCGACGGGCGGCGTCTCCCGCAAATAGATGGGCATAAAGAAATCGGTAAACTCCCGCAAAATGAATGCGCTTAAGTGGAGATAAAAAATAGCTACCAGCAGCAGCACGGCCTTATGGACAAATTTGGGAAGGAGCCTACCGCCATACACCCCCACATACTGGGTCGGCAATCGCATCGCAAAGCGCATCCCCAGCGTCGTTATCGCCGTACCGCCGATCGCAGACAGCAGCATACATAAGCCGCCGTCAAAGGAGGCGATTCCCGCCAGCGGCGAGAGCAGGAAAGCAATTGTCGTCGAGAATACGAATACAAAGATAAGCCCACCAAGCTGCATACTCGTTACTGTCCCTTGGTTATTCAATCTCGACGCCCCCTCGATTACATTAACTGCCCATCATAAAGCGCTGCATCGGTTCAAAGAAAAACCGAATGGCTTTGTCCGGATTCACCCAATTCGGCATCACAATGCAAAGCACGCCTAGCAGAAAAGAGACACTTGTGACGGAGAACGCCACTTTCCTTTCTTTCGCTTCCACGTTGTGCCGCTTCATGAGAACTAGTTGATAACTAACAATAACCACATAGCTAATGATGAGCATCAACATGGTCCTCAGCTCCTCCTACATGTTGGCCGTTCGGCTTACACCTGTACCCCGAAGGGTAACTTTCATGTCAAACTCAAGCTTCATATGCGCATACATTTGCTCTCTAGGATTATCCGACCATGCCTGCCAAAGCTTTGGGTATTTGTACTTGATTTTCTCGCTCCACTGAAAAGTATCCGCCTGCTCGGATTTGGCTTTGTCCGCCGCCCCGCGAACCAACTGTTCGATGCGCTGGTTAATGACCGCCTCCATCTTCTTGATATTCGCGATTGAGGTCAGATTCATACCGGATTCAATTGAAATCAGATCGGCATTGCCTTTAATTGTCACGTGCAGCTTCACATCGCTTCCTTCGCGAACGGCATAGACCTCATGCCTCACATCTTCAAGCCTGGCGCTGTAGACGCCGTCGTTCCCCGGAAGCTGTCCGGTGATCAGCATTTCAGGAACCCGATTATTGAGCAGCAGCAGCCCCAGCATCTCCTCGTTGGAGAAGCGGTCAATGACTTTACTGTCCTTCATGATGGCCGCACCGCCAACCCCTGACCACTTCACTGTTTTCCCTTCGGTGAACAACTTCATTTCTTTCATGCTCAGCTCGGGAATGTAGGAATCACCCAAATTATTCCATATGCTGTATAGCAATTCGCGAATCCGAATGGGCGGAACCTGCTTCATGTGGGCCGCTTCGCGCCACACTTCCGTAGGGAACCGTTCGAAGATCGAGTCGAGCTTAGCCAGATTTTTCGCCATGCCATTGAAATAGAATACGTAAATCGGCAGCCTGAAATCCGTAGCCCGGATCAGATGGTCAAAGAGCGGCTTCAGCCCTTTTTTAGCAAATCGATCACCAATGATAACGACCTGAATTTGTCCCCAAGTGACCGTACGAGGCAAATCTCGTTGAATGTGCTGCAGCGCTTCCGCGACATCCTTCCCTACTCCGGTGATCAGCACGAACGGCTTGGTACTCGGAACATTGGAGTTCAAGCCGGTGGAGATCCGATTTGGCAGCATAAACAATGTCGATACCTCCGTCTGGCCTTTTTCGTTCAGATCGACAAGCATGGCAGAGACGAACGTGCGGTCGTTTAATTCTTGCTTGGACCAACAGCCGGTTAAGCCTGCCATGAGCGCAGCGAGAAGGCTAATCCTGAGAAAAAGCCGTGTGACATGTCGCAGCATCGCCGATTCCACCACCTCTTGCTCTTATTTCTTGCGCAGCCAGAACGTCCACGGAAACCGGCCGACCGCATCCTTCATCCCCTCCGACTTGTACGGAATAAACGGCGATAAATACGGCGTGCCGAATGAGTTCAATGATAATAAATGGATGTAAATCAAGATAACACCGATCAAAAGACCTAGCAGCCCGAACATCGAGGAAATCATCAGCAACGCAAAACGAAGGAAACGAATCGTGAGTGTCATTGAAAAATGGGGCACGACGAACGATGAGATCCCCGTCAACGCCACGATGATGACCATCGGCGCACTCACGATCCCGGCTTGCACCGCGGCGTCGCCGATCACGATGGCCCCGACGATGGAAATGGTCTGCCCCATCGTCGTCGGTATGCGCTGGCCCGCTTCCCGCATTACCTCAAACGTTATTTCCATCATCAATGCTTCCAAGATGGCTGGAAACGGCACGATATCCCGGCTTGCTGCCAAAGTAATCAACATGTTGTACGGCAGCATTTCCGGGTGATACGTTGTGATCGCGACGTAAGCCGAAGGCAAGATCAGACTGACGCCAAAGAACACATACCGAAGGATGCGGACCCAGCTGCTGAAAAAGTATCGTTGATAGTAGTCTTCCGCCGACTGCATGAACGCGAGCAAGGTGGCCGGCGCGACAAGATTGTTCGGCGTACCGTCGGTCAATATGGCGACGCGCCCCTCAAACAGCGAGGAAACGACCACATCGGGGCGTTCCGTATTGAGCATTTTCGGAAAAGGCGAGGTAAGGCGGTCATCCAACACTTCTTCGATGAAGCCGCTGCCCGAAACACGTTCAGTCTGAATGTTCTGCAGTTTCGTCCGAAGCGTATTGACGAGTTCGCCGTTATCTTGTCCCTTCATATAAAGGAGCATGACCATCGTGCTGGACTCGCTGCCGATCATAAATTGCTCAATGTTCAAATTTTCGCTTTTGATTCGCTGCCGAATGAGTGAAAGGTTCGTCCAAATGTCCTCAACGAAGCTTTCTTTGGGACCGCGAATCGTTTTCTCATTCTCGGAAACGCTGACATCCCGTTTGGCCTTGGCGGCAAATGGGAACAGGATGCCTGCCGTTTGACCCGAAATGCACAGCAGCGCATGACCGCACAGCAAGCCTTCGAGCGCTTCTTCCGGCGTATGTTTGATGAAATAGGTGGTAGGAAAAAAAGTGCGCGTTTGATAAATACTCGCCAGCCGCTCCTCGACGCTTCCTGAGAAGGAGCGCATCATCGGGCGAAGTACATGGGTCTGCAGCATCTCCAAATCAATTCCATCCAGCAAATAAAAGATGGTGCAAACAAATTGCTCCCGCTCGATCCGCTGGGCAACGATGTCGGGGCGATGCTGCATCCTTTCGCTGATCCACTCTGTCAGTGCCATATCTTGGGCTTCCTTTTTGGTCGTAGTTTCCTCCATCATCACCCAAATTATACATGAACGCCTACATGTGAATGGCAGAAAATACAAGGTCAATGATTTCGCCTCTAGCTTGATTCAGAAAACCAAGCGAGGTCATCTGCAGATGTTCGGTGGAGATGCAAGCAGTCAGAAGAAGCTTATCCCTCACATAATACATCGACAGTTCGTAAGGCGATGAGAGGCTTTTAATCGTGTCACCGATATTCGTGTGTTTAAACGACTCGGGCAGTAAGATGGCGTAAATCAAATAGATCGGCTCCTGCGGAAAATGGGTCAATTGAAAAAACTCTCTATACGTCGAATGCACGGTGGATGTCCAACGAAAACCGAATGGATAGTCTTGCTCTTCCTTCCAGTGCGGTTCAAACTGATCTGTCAATTCAAGAAATTGCTGACGGTAATAGTCAATAAGATTCATTATGCTCCCCCCTCTATGTCCACCTATCGTAACGGGGATTTGTTTGAGAAAATCCGTTGTAATCTTTAGGAAAACATGATTTTCCTTCACACATCGCTAACGAAATTAGGAGGTCGGAACCATTCCCCGACTTAAGACGGGCTTCATAAACCGCCGCAAGTCCGTTTTCGCAGGACTTTCCGAACGCTACAATAGGAACATAAGCAAATGAAACAAATCGTTAATACACTTTCAATCCAAAGAGGAGATGTTTAAATATGAACAAACTATTTAGATCGACAGCGGATGCTAAAGTAACAGGTCTTTGCGGCGGTATCGCCGAGTGGCTGGGCGTGAATGCAACGCTCATTCGTCTGCTCGTGGTTCTCGCGGCGCTAGGCAGCTTCGGCACCGTGACCATTCTGTACTTCGTCGGCTCCATGTTGATTCCGAAAATGCCGTACAGCCACTTTTAATAGGACCGTGCGCACGCAAAGAGGCCGACCGGCAACATGCCGATCGGCCTTTTTCTAAATAAAACTGTCGTTTTAGTTGAAATTCCGATAATAGGTTTGCGCAGCTTGGCTCAGCTTTTTCCGGTAATCGCCCGGGTTCATGCCAAATCGCTTCGCGAATTGATGGCTGAGATACGGAGCGTCTCCCATGCCGCAAGCCTCCGCGATGTCCGCAAGCGAATCGTCCGTATTTTCGAGCATTTTCTTCACCTTCAATAACCTCAGCTCCCGCAGCATTTCCATTGGATTCATTTGATATTTGCCGGCAAACAGCTTATCGAGATAACTAGGGTTCAAATGCACCAGCTGCGCGAGGGTATGCCTGGAAATCTTCTCCTTCACTGAGGCGTGCAGATACGTCATCACCTGCTCCAATCGCTCATCGTTCTTCCTTTTGGTGATGCGTCGGTTTATTCTTCCGGCTCGGTCCCAATTATCTAGCAGAAGATGCACAAGTTGCATACCGAGACCTGACAGCTCAAGGGCGCGGAAGATGGCGTCCTGTCTTTCCCAAGCGGCAAGAAGCTTGCTAAAGATGTCCGCAAAAGCATCAGGGTCCTGCAGCGTCATCACTTCAGGGATCGGATAAAGGTCGAATAGATCGACCTGAAAGCTGTTCGTCACTTGAACAAACAGCCATTGATGCGTGCCGGGCGTCAACGATGACTCCCCGAAAGGAATGCCGGGCGCATGCAGCATGACTTGACCGGTACCTGCCTCTTGTGCGAAACTTCCGTCGGTTACCCTCAAATGCCCCTTGGCGATGTAGCTGACAACCCAATAAGGAAACATTTTACTCTCAAAGCTAACCTCTTCGTAGGAAACTTCCTCCACTCTGAAAATCCGAACCTGCCAATTGTCATCGAACAGCTTGTTATCGACTTGCACCCAGCTTCCCTCCGTCTGTTGCAGGCTAGACGACTTCCGCTTTCACCTCATCTTTGGATTGAAAAGAAGTATAGGCGGGCTTGCCGTCTCTCGCGATAATCGGACCATTACGGAACAAGGCGCCGGTTGTGGGATTCACTGAACCTTCCACCGAGAACTGAATCACATAGCCTTTGCGGATCTTCTGGCTGCGATTCGGCGTACTGCGATGGAACAGCAGGGAATGAAATGCAACCATGCTGCCTTTTTGTAGTTCCACAGGCGTTCCCTCTTCATCCCCATCATAGCATACTTGCCCGATCTCCGTTCGCACATGCTCCACAAAACCTTTATGATGCGTTCCTTCTTGAATCCAGATACAGCCGTTCTCAATGGTCGCATCTTCGAGTGCGAGCCAGCATGTGACATAGTGGACAGGTTCGGTCGGCACGTACCCGTTATCCTGATGCCAAGGAAAATCACGATCAGCCTCCGGGCGTTTATAGACCGATTGATCCCAGTACAGGCGAATATCCGGTCCGAGAATCGAAGTCGTAATGTCAACGAAGCGGTCATCCGCAATAAACCGCTGAAGATCGGGATGCATGAAATTTAAGCCTGACGTGAAATTGATTTGCTTGGGGATGCTGTTAAACTGCGCACCTTTGGCGTTCAACTGCCGCTCTGACTCCGCATCAAATTCGTCGATGATCGTGCAAACCCGATCCATTTCCTCCGGTGTAAACAAGTTGTCAAAACGGATATATCCTTTTTCTTTGTACTGCTCCAATTGCTCCGTAGTCAACATCATGAAAAGACCTCCTCTAATGGTTACAATTGCTCTTCGTTCCTCTTTATTATCGAGAAAATACGACGAGGCGGCAATTTGCGAAATTGAGGAGTTTATTGTGTTTTCTACGCTTTTTTATATGGATTGAAAGGAAAGGCTGCAAAGCGTCCCTTATAGCGATCCGACCGATCCGTCTGTCATTGTAGGGGCATGGCGTTTGCCTGCGCCATTGAAAGCGGCATGACGCATGTCACGACACGACCGTCAACATGGACATGAACGCTCCGTTCGGCGGCGAGAAAGCGTCGAGCTTGCGGCTTGCCCGCGAGAACCTGCATTTCCTACATTAAATTCAGAAAAATGCGGGGATTTTGTGAAAGATCCTGCATTTCCTACAGCTAAATTGCCGATTGCCCTCTGATTATCACGGAAAAGGGGGGCATATGCGAAAATGACCTGTAGGTTTTACATGATCATTTCGGATTGAGACGGTTTATGGAGAATTTAATGTATGTTTTACAGGTAAACGTCGGAAAGAGAGTGATCGCAGCTTCAAGGAGCTCCCCTTGAGAAACGCAGCAGCAGCAACACCAAAAGGCTATCCCCTCCCCCTACGGAACATTGAGCAGGATAGCCTTTTTTTCGCCTGCGTCTGAGCTACCAGGCGGCGAGCCTTGCTGGCAGCGGATCGACGGTCCATGCCATGCGGTCGGCCAGCAGCTCCATCATGCGCAGCTTGATCACCGCATAGGCAGGGTCGTGATACAGGTTCTGGAACTCGGCCGGATCCGTAACGAGGTCGTAAAGCTCCCCCTCCCGGGAGGAGTGGACGCGGACGAGCTTGTAACGGCCGTCGAACACCATCGTGCATTGCGGCGGCAGCTCCGGGTGCCACGGCTGGGCGTTGTAGTATTCGCAGTAGACGCTGTCGCGGTGAACGTCAGTGTTCACTGCTCCTGTCAGCAGCGGCCATAACGATTTCCCTTGGATGCCCGGGTACAGCGGGAGTTCTGCTGCCGCGAGCAGTGTTGGCGCGAGATCGACCAGCTCCACCAGCGCTTTGCTGCGCTGACCGGCTTGAATCGTGCCCGGCCACGCGATTATTAAAGGTACACGCACCAGCTCCTCATAGAAGTACGGGCCTTTCCAGTAGATGCCGTGATCCCCCAGCATTTCGCCGTGATCGGACATGAAAATGATGATCGTATTCGCAAGATCACCGTGTTCCTCGAGATCCGCCAGCAAGCGGCCGACCTGCGTATCGAGTTGCTCCATCATCGCCCACTGCGCCGCGCGGGCCGCGCGGTGCTCCAGTTCGGTCATGTCCCGGAACCGGAACATGGGAACAAAATTATACGCACTCTCGCTATCGATGCGCTGGTAATGCGGCTTGTCGGTGAGCTCTCCCTCCTGATACTTCGGCAGCGGGATCTGTTCGGACAGCTTCATATACTTCTCCATCAATTCCTTCGGCGGATCGAACGGATGATGGGGGTCGAAGTAGTTCAGGGAGAAAAACCACGGCATGCCGTGCTTCCGGCTCGTCCGGATAAAATCGAGCGACTTGTCCGTGCACCACGTGCCCTGCCGCTCCTCGGAATCGTTGCCGTAGAACGTCTGGCGAACGCCCGGAATCGGCTCCCGCTTCAGCGATGAGCCCTTCTGGTCCAGCCACTGGAGGTATTCATCCATCGGCCACGTGTTGTTGCCGCCAACGGAATGCGACCAGTGGAACGCATGGTAGCCATCGTCGATGCGCGCCTCTTCGATCGGGCACACATCCGGGTGGCACGGGGCGAGATGCAGCTTGCCGGCCAGGCCGCACACGTAGCCCTGCTCGGCAAACAGCTTCGAGACAAGCTTCTCGTCCGCCGGAATCTGCTGCCCATTCTGGCGGCACCGCGTCGTGCGCGAATAGCGGCCCGTCATAAAACTGGCGCGGCTCGGCGTACACACCGGGCTCTGACAGTAAGCGTGCTCGAACAGCACACCCATCTCCGCGAGCCGATCGATGTTCGGTGTATCCACCAGCTCGTTGCCGTAGCACCTGAGCGTATCCGTCCGCTGCTGGTCGGTACAAATCCAAAGGATATTCGGTTTCATCGCAACACATCTCCTCTTGAAAAAGACATCAGGGAGAAGCAGCCTTCCGCCGTTTGCCCCCTGAATAAGCTCTACACGATTACACTTGTTTCAATCGCAAAACATTCCACGACATCGGCGCAAAAGAAGCCGTGTACCGGCCGCCGTCCACACGCTCCGCGCTGAACTGCTGCGGCACGATGACGTTCGGCTGCGCCGCCGAGTTGAAAGCGCCGGCATCGTCATGCTGCATGACGATGCGCTCGCAACAGACGTAGTCACCGAAGCCGCGCAGCTCGAGCGCGATCTCCAGCGTGTCGCTCGCGCTGCGGTTCACCGCGAAGACAGTGATGTCCCCGCTCACTTCGTCCAGTACCGCGACGGAATCGAGCAGCGGGGCGTCGCTGAAATCGCGCGTCGACGTCACCGGCCCCTCCGCCATCACGTTCAGCGCGATACCGCGGCCGTACAGGGAAGCGTGCAGGTACGGAAAGTACACGCTCTGCTTCCAAGCCGTGCCGTCCCGATCGGTCATGATCGGCCCGAACACGTTCACGAGCTGCGCGAGGCAGGCGATCCGCACACGGTCGCTGTGCTTCAGCAGCGAGATCAGCATGTTGCCGAACACCAGGGCATCCGCCATGGAGTAATTCCCTTCGCAGAGCGCGGGGGCGTGAATCCACGGCTCCACGTCATTCTTTTTCCATGTGCCCGGCACGACGTTCCACTCATCGAAAGAAAGGTGCATCACCTTGTCCGAGCGTTTCTTCGCTTTAACGTAGTCGCAGGTTGCCGTAATCGCGTCGATGTAGCGGTCCATGTTCACGGCTTTGAGCAAATAGTTGTCGAGATCTTCCTCTTTATTGTCCAGGTACATGTGCACGGAAAGATAGTCCGCGTACTCGTAGCACAGATCCATGACCGTCGCATCCCACTGTGGAAAGGTCGGCAAATGAATGCCGGAGGAGCCGCAGGCCACAAGCTCAATCGAAGGATCGATCCGCTTCAAGACCTTGCCCGTCTCACGAGCTAAAGTCCCATAATCCTCAGCGGATTTGTTGCATATTTGCCAAGGGCCGTCCATCTCGTTGCCCAGGCACCAGACTTTGTAGCCGTACGGCGCTTGCCGGCCGTGCTGTTTGCGCAGCTCGCTCATAGCCGTGCCGCCGGCGACATTGCAATATTCCAGCAGCTGCGCCGCCGCTTCCACACCGCGCGTGCCCAAGTTCACCGCCATCATGACGTCGGAACCGGCGCGCGCCGCCCAGCCGTCGAACTCATCCAGCCCGACTTCGTTGGGCTCGATGCTTTTCCAGGCGGCGTCCATCCGCACCGGACGCTCCTCTTTCGGGCCGACGCTGTCTTCCCAGCGAAAGCCCGAGACGAAGTTGCCGCCGGGATAGCGGATAATCGGCACCTGCAATTCCTGCACCATTGCCAGCACATCCTGCCGAAATCCTTGCTCATCCGCTTCCGCATGCTGCGGATCGTAGATGCCCCCGTACACGCACCTGCCCATATGTTCAATGAAGCCGCCATAAATGCGCGGATCGATGCGGGAGATGATATAATCCCGATCAATGACCGCCTTGCCCTTCTGTATCGTCAACGCCATCACTCCTAAGTTTCTCTATCTAGGGGGACGGTGCCTCCCTTATTTCTTCACTATCATGTTCAATGCTTCTTGGTACTGCATCTCCAGCTTGTCGATGCCCATTTTCTTCAGTGTATCGACGTATTTGCCCCAATCATTCAGGGACGCCTCGCCGAGGATAAACTTCGCCTGCATTTCCTTAATATACGTGTCGATGTCCGTGCGAAGCGCCGTAATCTGATCCTGCTTCTCTTTGGACAGCAGCGGCAGCGCGTAATAATTTTTGCTCACATAGTCTTTCACGGTCGCGAAATCGGTCGGTCTTGTCGTACCCTCCATCATTGGCGCAAGCTGCTTCTCGGTGTAGTAGCCGAGCTCCATGCCGCCAGGCCAGATGGTGCGCGCGCCGATGTCAACGGCAAAGCCTTTGGTGCTGTTTAAAATTTCCGGCTTATAGTGCAGTGAACCGTCCGCCGCTTTCGTATACGTGTCGCCTTCCTGACCGCCCATGTACAGGAGCGTTGCGCCTTCGTCGCCGTAGAAGTAATCGAACAAGCGCATCGTCGCTTCCGGATTTTTGTTCGCTTTCGTAATCGCCGCTTTCGCGCCGCCGGTATTCGTATCCTGCCGCATATTCCAGAGTTGGTCGCCGTTCGGGCCTTTGAGCGGAGTGATGCCTTTGTAGTCCTTGGCGAATTTGCCGGCGTTTTGCGCTGTTAGCAACGGTGTGAAGCCGACGCGATTCGCTGCCAGCTTGCCGAAGTACAGCTGCTCCGTCTGCGTGAAAATCTCCTTGTCCATCAAGCCTTCCGCATACAATTTGTGCGTGTATTCAAGGAGCTGCTTGTATTTGTCGTCCGTCACCCAAATATGCGCTTTGTTGCTGGCGTCGACATTGACGTAATAGTCCAGATTGCGGTCGAGGCCAAACATCCCCTCCAGACCGCGCATCGCCCAATCCAGATTGTGCGCGGTGTACGGAATTTCATCCGCCGTGCCGCTGCCGTTCGGATCTTTATCCTTAAACGCTTTCAACATCGTGTACAGCTCATCGCTCGTCTTCGGCGTTTCCATGCCGACTTTGCTCAGCCACGTCATATTCAGCATTGGGAAGCGCGGAACGCCGAGAAGTGTGTAATCGATAATGCGCGGAAGCGCATAAATATGGCCGTCAGGCGACGTGATCGCCGCTTTGAACTCGGGCTTTTTATCCAAAATCGCCTTCAAATTCGGCGCGTAGCTGTCGATCAGCTTTTCCAGCGGGAGAAGAATGCCTTGCGAGCCGTATTTGGTGACATCGGCTTGCGGCAGCACGCCTTTCAGGAAGAAATCCGGCAGATCGCCGCTCGCGATGGACAAGTTCACTTTCTCCGTCGCATCCTGCGGCGCAGGCGTAATCCAGTCGATGTGGATATTCGTTTTCTCTTCCACCTGCTTCCACAGCGCCATCTGCGCATAATCGCCAAGCTGGGCGTCCTTGCGGGAGAAGCCTTTCAGGGTGATTTTATCTTTGACAATCGGGAACCCGGTCGCGCTGATACCGGATGGAGCCGCTGTCGGATTCGCCGACGATTGGGTAGCGGAGCTGTCCGAGCATCCCGCCAGAATCGCCGTCACAAGCACGACGGCGCAGACGGAGTAAAGCTGTTTGGGCATAACTTTCATGGATTATGACCTCCCTGGAATGATCCTAGTGAGGGCGCGGATGTCCCGCGTCCCTTTAGCCTTTTACAGAACCGACCAATGCGCCTTTCACAAAGAAACGCTGCATGAACGGGTACAAGATGAGCATCGGCAAGCTCGCCACGACAATGATGGCGTATTTGATGCCTTCCGCTTGAAACAAACGATCGGTAAAACCGTTATCGAGTGTAGCAAAATCGTCGATCTTCGACGAGATCAAAATGTCGCGCAGCACGAGCTGCAGCGGGTATTTGCTCGGTTCCGAGAGATAAATGAGCGCTTGAAAAAAGTCATTCCAATGATACACCGAATAATAAAGCGCGATGACGGCCAGAATCGGTTTGCAAATCGGCAGCACGATGCTCCACAAATAGCGGGTGTTGCTGCAGCCGTCGATGAACGCGGATTCCTGCAGCTCTTTCGGCATCGTATTGATGAAATACGTCCGCATGACGATCAGATTGAACGTCGAGATTGCTCCGGGCAGCACCATCGCCCAGACGGTATTGACCATCCCGAGATTTTTCACGACGAGGTACGTCGGAATCATACCGCCCTGAAAATACATCGTAAAGATCAGCACGCCAAAAATCAACTTCCCGCCCTTCAAATCCGTGCGCGACAGCGGATACGCCGCAAGCACCGTCAAGATGACGTTAATCGCCGTGCCGAGCACGGTGTACAGCAAGGTGTTTCCATAGCCGGTCCACACGCTGGGGTTCTCGAATACTTTTTGATAGGAGCTCAGTGTCAGTCCTTCCGGCCAGAACATAATCTTGCCCTGCGCGACGAGCGAAGGGGCGCTGAACGAACTGCTGAGCACATTAATGAGCGGCAGCAGCACGAAGAGCGTAATCAACACAATCAAGACGTACAGGATAAGGCCAAACCAGAAATCGGCATCGTTCGTTTTGCTTCGGTTCATTGCCATCCTCCTCCTTTCTACCAAAGACTGTTCTTCGTGAAACGCTTGATGACCGTGTTCGCGGTAACGAGCAACGTCACGTTAATGAGCGTATTGAAGAGACCTACGGCAGTAGACAAGCTGTAGTTGCCCTGCAAAATACCGGTGCGGTACACATACGTCGAAATGACGTCGCTCGCCTCCAGATTGAGGGGGTTCTGCAGCAGCAAAATCTTTTGAAAGCCTACATCCAGCAGGGAGCCGATTTGCAAAATAAACAGGACGATAATCGTGGAGAAAATGCCTGGCAAGGAAACATGCAAAATACGTTTCAATCGACTTGCGCCATCGATCGTCGCCGCTTCGTACAGCTCCGGGTTAATCGAGGCCAGCGCAGCGATGTAAATGATCGCGTTCCAGCCGGTATGCTGCCAGACGTGCGAGATGACGTAAATCGTTTTGAAGTACGCAGGATTCGTAAGTAGGCTTGATTTCTCCGCTCCGAACCAGGAAGCGACGGTGTTGATCAGTCCATCCGGCGACGTAAACACGTTAATCATCCCCGCCACGACAATGACGGAAACGAAGTGCGGGAAGTACGTCACGTTTTGGATGAACTTCTTGAGTTTCAGCCAGCGGACTTCGTTCAGCAGCAGCGCCAGCAGAATCGGCATCGGAAAGCCGACGACCAGCGCGTACAAGCTGATTTCAATCGTATTGGAGAGCAGCCGGCCAAAATAATAGGAAGAGAAGAACCGCTCAAAGTGCGCGAAGCCTACCCAGGGGCTGTCCCAAATGCCGAGCGAAGCCGAAAAGTCTTTGAAAGCGATTTGCAGTCCGTAAATCGGCTGCAATTGAAAAATGACGTAATACGCAAGCACGGGCACCAGCATTAGGTAGAGATCATAGTTGCGCAGGTACGCTCTCCAACCGGAGCGGCGCTTCGTGCTCAGCGTGGATATGGATTCGCCGGTGTGCGGGGAAGCCGTATTGCCTTGTGATGCGTTCATAGTTGTCGTTCACCTCCTTCCGGCTAGCTCGCTGTATGATTGCATTATGCCGAAAAGGGGCGTGAATCGTAAATATGTGAAAATACACAGGAGATGCAAACGCTTACATGAGGATGATGCCGCACATTCTTACCCTTTGCGGAGCTGCGCGGCGGCGTGGAGGGTGCTTCGGTAGCGGGCGAGGTGGGCGGTGGCGGGGAGAGTGATGGAGAGAGAGTAATGGGATGGTGATGGTGATGGAAAGAGTAATGGGATGGTAATGGGGATGGAGAGAGTAATGATGACGGTGATAGTGATGGACAAGATAATTCTTGCGACTATAGCGACTACTTAGGCACCTATGCGGGTAGAGGGATGCTCGACGCACGAATTCCTGCAAATTTGGCTACTGCTCAGACACCAGTCGGGGTGAGAGCGCGCTCGGCACATAGATTCCTGCAAAAAGGCAGGAATCTTCCGCACAGTAGGTGTTTTTAGCAAAATGCCTGCGATAAAGCAGTTTTTTGGGGCGGAAGCCACTCCAAAAGAGGGTCCGCGGCAATTATGCCTGCTTTTTTGCAGGCATTCCATCCGATCGGCAAGGAATAGAGGAACATTCCTGCCTTTTTGCAGGCTTCTAGCCAGGGCGGCCCGATTCGAACGCCGATTGCGCTCCCCGCTCCGTATCAGGACAGGATGCTCGCTGGCGAGAACCACTCCCCGATCAGCAGCAAGTACACCCAAAAAAGCCATCCCCCGGTCTGCGCCGAAAGACAGCTTTTTCCTTCCACTCTACTTCTCATCATCCAACTTACAGGAATCAACGGGGGAGGGGGAGTCCGCAATACGCTGCTTGTTGTAATCCCCGGCGTCTGGTCCCCCCGCATGCCACTTGTGGTATTCCCCCAGCGTCTAGTCCGCCGCATGCTGCTTGCGGTAGTCCCCCGGCGTCATCCCCTCCGCCTGCTTGAACATGCGGGAAAAGCTCGGGACGTCCCAATAGCCGATCTCCACCACTAAATCCTTGATGCTGCGATCCGTCTCCACGAGCCCTTTTTTGAACGCCTTTAGCCGCAGCTGCTTGAGATACTCCGTGAATGTGAGGTTCGTTTCCTGCTTGAACATTTTGCTGAGATACGAAGTCGTCATGCCAAAATGCTCAGCCACCGCCTCCAGCGACAGCGACGCATCCGCAAAATGCCCGTCAATATAACTGACGATCTGGGCGATCAGGTTCTCGTTCTTCATGCTTTTGGCTTGCAGCGCATGCTCGCACAGCTTCCCGCTCAGCGTCAGCAAACGATTCTCGAGTTGCTCAACGGTCTGAAATTGCAGCAGCTTGCGAATGTCTGCCTGCAGATCGCGTGCTTGCAGTTGGTTCACCGTTTTAATCACCATATTGATCATATCGTAGTAGATGCAGCGCACCATATCCAGCGATTGATCCATGACGGCGATGCGCGCGAACAACTGCCGGATCGTTTCTTCTGCAAGTGCGGCATCCCCGTGGAGCAGACATTGCGACAAACGCACCTGCTCCTCGAGCGGATACCAGAACTGATCCTGCGACGTCGAGAAAAACTCATCGAAGAAGATCGCACGTGCGCTGTCCTGATGCGGAAAATATTGAATAACGCCTTTCGCTTCCATCAAGGAGCGATGAATATCCGCCAAATCGTCGTAGATCCCTCCGATGCCGACGATCGGCTGCACAGGGTAACGCATCGCGGCCAGCTCGTTGCGTTCGCTCAGCTTCTGCGCCAGCATGCGCTTGCCTTCCATCACGTTCTCCAGCGAGACGATGAACGCGACGGCATCTTCCTGATGCAGCTCGACGCCCTTGCCCTGTCCGCCGGCGAAGGTGATCGTCTCGTACGCGGTGGCGAGCGCTTCGCGCGTGGCCGGTTCCATCTCGCTGCGGCTTTGAAAATGGACATAAGCAACCACGTACTTATGCCCTTTCCAGCCCGCAAGCTGTTTGATCTGCACCAACTCCGGCGCTTCGAGCGGGGTGCCGTCCAGCAGCCTGGAATACCAGAGCTCTTCAATCAATGGCCCTTGCTCATGCAGCTTGGTCGCCAGCTGCCGATTCGTTTCCATCGTATGATCCACGGTGTGCTGAATAACTTCCCATTCGCCTTTCGGCTGTTCGGACGGTTCGCCCGGACGGGCTATGGCGGAAATGTTGAACAGCAGCTTGCGAATCGGCGCATAATTGCGCCGGCTCATATAGATGGCGCCGAGCACGGCAGCCAAAGCAACGGCTGCCAGAATGACGATCATAAACGTGCGCAGCTGATTTACGCTGTGGAAGATGTCATTTTTCGGCACAATCGAGATCAGGCTCCAATGTGTCTTCTCCGACCGGGCCACCAGGTACATGTACAGCTCGCCGTCATACGTAAAATCGTACATGCCAGGCGTCTGATGCTCCTGCATGAGCTCTGTTAGCTGTGCCAACGAGATGCTGATGCTCTTATTATCGACAGACAGGAATTTGCCCGCTTCATCCAAAATAAACGTATCGCTGTTCGAATTCCCAACCACCTGCTGCACAGTATCCGTCAGCGTCGAAGCCTCAAGCGCAATCGCTACGACGCCAAGCGGATTCGACGAGTACAGCGGAATCGGCACGAACATGGCGATCGTGTTGCTCCCAGAGAATGCGCCGTGCCCGTCTTCGGAAACAGCGCTTTCAATGCTCTGTGTCGTGGCTGCGTTCAGCTGATTCAGAAAATACATCTTATCCCAGCCGAAATCATTGAACATATATTCTTTGAACGAATCCGTGGAATAGCTGCCCGATGAAGTATGCAGCAGATCCGTCCCACGGTAATACAGGAAAATTTCGCGAATCAGCGGATTGCCGTTCCGAAATTTTTTAATCTCGGCCGTCGTTTCAATCGCACGGTAGCCTTCACTGACAAAATACGGCGACAACTTGCTATCCATGGAAATCTGCAAAGCGACTTTCTGCAGGTTGGCGATGCCGGTATCGAGATCCAGCTGCGCCTGCTCCAGCTTGTTCATATGAAAGCTTGTAATTTCCTTCTGAAACTGGCTTACCGAATTCATGTACAGGACGCAGCCAAGCAGGATGACGGGAATGAATCCGATCAGCAAATAGGAGAGCAGGTATTTGTACAGCAAACTTCGCTTTCTCATGGTGTTCACTCCCGTTCGTCTTGAAATGACTGACCGCTAGGCGAGCAGCTTCTTCATAAATAGGTTGCTTAACTGCTTGCGCAGCTCGGCCACGACCGCGATATGCTCCATCGCGTCTATGACATTATAAAACTCTTGCGGATCGTTCGCCAAGTCAAAAAGTTCATAGAATTCTCTGCCCATTTTGACGACATGCACATATTTGAAGCGCCCGTCACAGACCGTGGCGAATCCTTCTCCTTCGCTGTACGTGTAAGCGTAGCCGCCGCAAGCGATGCTTTCCTGAAAATCGCGCCCGTCCGTCGGCGGCACTTCGGCGCCTGCTGTGCGCAGGCATGTCGCCATGATGTCCGTCAGCATCACCGGCGCAGCCGTTGCCGTCCCTTCGTGCTCGCCCGGATACCGCACGATGAGCGGCACGTTCAGCACGTCCTCGTAAGCACAATCACCTTTGCCCCACATGCCGTGGTTGCCAAGCATTTCGCCGTGATCCGCCGTAAAAATAACGAGCAGATTGCTGCCGTATTTCGCCTCGGCCGCCGCCAAAATATGCCCGATCTGATCGTCGATCAGGGCGACGTTGGCGTAATAGCTTCGGCGCAGCTCATGCCAGTACGCTTCGCTGTAATTGACGCAAGCGTTCCCTGGCGCCGGGCCCGCACCGTCCACGACGCCGCGGCCGTTGCCATAGTAGCTGCGGTGATGGATACGGTTCGGATCGCTGAACTCGCCGTCCAACAGCACACTTGGCTGATCCTGGCTCATATCGACCCGGCTGAAATAAGACGCCGGCGGATCGAACGGATAGTGCGGGCCGCTGAAGGAAACCCAGGTGAACGTTGGCTTCGCAAGGTCATTACGCTCAATATATTCAACCGATTTCCGGCCTACCCAGCTGTCCGGATGCCACTCTTCCGGCCCCGGAAACGGGAACACCTTCCGGTTCCCTTCCACGTCCCATGTGGCGTCGCGGTACGCCTCCAGATAACCGGCCTGATCCAGCTCTTTGGCGTAATCGTCGTAAAACCACACCGACACTTGCTTATCGTCCTGCAAATCAAGATGCTCGATGCCGAGCCGCATATACGCCTCGCGGAAATGATCGTAAGGCAGCGTAATGTCCGGCCGCGTTGCGTCGTAAGGCACAGGAATGAAGTGGCATTTGCCGTGAACGCTCGTCGTGTAGCCATTCTTTTGCAGCTCGTTGAATAGATTCGGCATATCCGGGCGCAGCTCGCAGTCGCGGAAATTGCTGTACGCCCCTGTGTTATGGGGGAATTGACCCGTGGCAATGGAGCAGCGGGATGGAAAACACCAAGGGCTGACGGTATAGGCGCGGTCGAAACGAATCGAGCTTGCCGCCAACCGATCGAGATGCGGCGTTTGTACCGCTAGGTTGCCGTACAGGCTGAGCGAATCCTTCCGAAGTTCATCGGCGGTAATAAGTAGAATATGAGGGGCTGTCATGCGGATCATCGTCTCCTTTAGGTTGTCATATTATCGTTGATTCGTCGTCGGCAGCAGCCGGTCTCGCAGCAGATTCGCGAGAAACGGACTCTCTGCGCTCAGCTTCTGGTACAGCATGCCGCGCATCGCCTGCAGCGGCTCCACGTAAGCCGGGTTGCCCGCTGCGTTCATATTTTCATAAGGGTCCGTCGTAACCTCATACAGTTCCTCAATATCCCGGTAGCGGAAAATATACGTCCAAGCAGCCGTCCGAATCGAAAGATTCACGCTGTCCGTCTGTGGATCAAAGCCGGTTAGCGGCGTGTACACGCCCTTCCCGCTCTCCTCGCCATTCCACTTGAACGTCTCGGCGAGCACGCAGTCGCGATGCTGCTCAGTACGGCCGGCGACCACGCCCGCGAAGGAGCGTCCGTCAATGTCGGCCTCGGCCGCTAACGGCACGCCAGCGAGTTCCGCCAGCGTTGGCACGAGGTCGTGCAACTGTACGAGCGCGTTCGACTGGCTGCCCGCCGCCGCACAGCCGGCGCCGGCGATAATGAGCGGCACGCGCAGCGCCTCCTCATAGTGGAGGTAGAAGCCCTTCTCCACCAGTCCGTGCGCGCCCATCATATCGCCGTGATCGGAGACGAACACGATGATCGTGTTGTCATAAAGGCCCTTCGCTTGTAAATCGCTCACAATATCGCCGACCTGATTGTCGATCAAGGTGCAGAAGCCCAGATAGTGGGCGATGAACCGCCGCCACTCTCCCTCGTCGCAATGCGCCAGATGCTTGTAGTACCTGGATTCGAGTACTTCTGCCGGCTTACCTTCCAGTCCGGCCCGGAAATTCGGCGGCAGCACCACATCCTCCGGCGCAATCAGCGTATCGTAAGGTGCTGGGACGACCATTGGAAAATGCGGCGCATTGAACGAACAGACGGCGAAGAACGGCTGATCCTCGGGGCGTCGATCCAGCGCAGCCAGAAACTGCTGCGTCTGCCACACTTCCAGATAATGCTCCAGTGCCACCTCTGCCCGGCCGCAAGGCGCCTTGCCCGGCTGCTTCAGCAATTCGGCGTCCGCCGCCGTCAGGTTTTCGATATTGTTCGGCAGCAGCGTATAACCGTTCGCCTCTGCATATTCGCGGTACGGGAGAATGTATCTCCCGCGGTCGATGCCCCCCGGCGAAGCCGGAATGGCTGATAGATCGGTGAAGCCGTACCGATCCGGTGACGTACCCGGCACATGCCATTTGCCGGTATAGATGGTGTGGTAACCGGCGTCGCGGAACCGGTTCACGAGCCCGTCGTCCGCGATGTCCGCGCGGATGTGGCGCCAGTTCCCCATGACATGATGGTCATGGGGCATGCGCCCGCTCCACAAGGAGGCGCGGGCCGGACAGCAAAGCGGATAAGGTGTGTAGCACCTATCCAGAGACATTCCCGCTGCGGCGAGCGCGTCCAGATTCGGTGTTACCGCCGCAGGATTGCCGTGAAACCGCAGCGTATCCCAGCTCTGTTCGTCGCTCATAATGATAACAATGTTCGGTTTGCTTGAAGATGCAGATGCAGTCATGTTGTTTCCTCCATACATTAAAAAACAGCTACATCTAGTGTAAACAATGGGCTATGGGAGGGGTATATGCGAAATATCTCACGATTGGAAACGCTTCCATTTCGTTGATAAACCGAATAAAACCTGCGACAGGCAGTCTCTCGACTGCGCAATCACGGGTTTTCTCCGTTATGCTTATTCTTTGACGGCTCCAGCGGTCAAGCCAGCCACCATGTACTTTTGGAAGAACAGAAATAAAATCACGATCGGAATCGTCGCCGTCACGCATACTGTCATAATATTTGCCCAGTCATAGGCCACCTCGCCCATGTACCGGATCGAAATGCCCGGATTCAGCGTACGCAAATTGTCTTTGTTGATGAGCGTCAGCGAATAAAGCAAATCGTCCCACGACAGGATGAACGTGTAGATGCCGACGGAGAAAATCCCTGGCTTCGACAGCGGAAAAATAATGCGGAACAATATCCCAAACCGGCTGCAGCCGTCGATTTTGGCTGCTTCTTCGAGCGAATGCGGGATGTTGTCGAAGAACACCTTGATCATCCAGATCGAGAACGGCAGCGAAGCCGTCGTCAAGGCGATGACCAGACCCGCGTGTGTATTGAGCAAGCCGTACGATTTGTACATCGCGTACAGCGCGATGAGCAAGGAAACGACCGGCAGCATCTGCGTGGATAAGATCGCGAACATCAGGGCATTTTTAAATTTAAAATGAAACCGGGAGAACCCGTAACCTGCAAACATCGCGATCAGCAGCGTGATCAGTGTCGTGCTCAAGCTCACGAACAGACTGTTGCGGTAATAGATCACAAAATAGTTGTCCGAGAACAGCTTCACATAGTGGCTCAGAACGGGCTTCTTCGGCACCCACTCCGGCGGAATGTTGAAGAGCACGGAATTGTCTTTAAACGACGTGACAAACATCCAATACAGCGGGAAGATGAGGAACAGGACGAAAAGGAGCAGCCCGACGTACTGTCCGAGATTAGGCAGCTTGCTTTTGCTTGACAGCGCGGATTTTTGCATGCTTCTTCCCCTTTCCTGATGCTGGCGCATCTTCGCCCAATGCGAACAGCTTGTTGTAGAGACCGGAAATGATCACCATAATTATGAGCCACAGTGCGCCGATGGCCGCGCCTTTGCCCAAATTCATCTGCACGAACGCCGCTTTATAGCTGTAAATGGCGAGCGTCGTCGTCTTGTTCAGTGGCCCGCCGCCCGTCATGATCCAGAAGAGCGGGAACATTTTGAAGTTCTCGATGATGGAGATTAACGTTATCGTCTTGATGTTGTTTTTCAGCAGAGGCAGTGTTATGTTCAGCAAAATCTGTCTGCGATTCGCGCCGTCAATCCGCGCCGCTTCGTACATATCTTCAGAGATGCCCTGCATGCCCGCGAGCAGCATTGTGCTCATGAACGGCAGTTGGCGCCAGAGCGCGGTCACGATGACCGCAGGCAGCGCGAGATCCATATTCGTTAACCATTCCTGTGGCTTGTCGATGATGTGGAACTGCTGCAGCACATAGTTAATCAAGCCGTATTGCGGCTGGAACAACCACATCCAGAGCAGCGCCGACACAATCGTCGGTACAATCCACGGAATGAGAATGAGCGTGCGGAAAAATTTTTTAAACCGTATCGAGCTGTTCAGAATGAGCGCCAGCGACATGCCCAGCACAAACTGGACGCCGACGATGCAGACAACATACGTTAACGTGACGCGCAGCGCGGAGAAAAATTCCCCATCCTGCAAAATTTCTTTATAGTTGGCAAAATTGTTCCAAGGTTGACTCTTCATGCTGAGCAGCGATACTTTAAAGAAGCTCATATAAATGGACTTCACGATCGGAATGCCAATCGTAAAGAGTAGCATCGCAATCGCCGGCAAAATCAACACGAGTAAAAAAGCGCGATCCTTCGCAAGCTCTGAAAGTCTTTTTCCTTTCATACCGTAGTCACTCCTATCCGGGTAAGGTGGGAGACTCCCCTTCGGAATAGCCGTAGGAAATCTCCCGCCAGATGGTTGTCGATTATTTCAAAGATGTTTTCAGCTTCGCATCCAGCTCTTGCGCAGCTTTCTCCGGTGGAGCGGTATCGGTCGACACTTTCAAGAGCGCATCGGCAATATCGATGTAGGCTTGCTCCATGCCCGGATGATTTTTCGGCAGCGGCTGAATGTTGTTCATTTGCTGCATCAGCACTTTGTCAAACTCGCTCTCGGTGAACATGGAGCTTAACGACTTGCGCGCGGAGATGACATCGTTCTGTTTGTGGTAGATGGAGATGGCGTCTTTATCCGTCAAATATTTAATGAAATCGGCTGCCGCTTGCTTATGCTTGGAGTCCGCCGAGATGACCAGACCATGTGCCTCGCCGATGGACACACTCTTGCCGGTCGTGCCTGCTGGAATCGGAGCCGCACCCCACACTTTATCGAACTCTTCGCCTTTGCCGCTCAGATTGCGGAACACGGCTTTGCCGTAGTTACCGTCCACATACATGCCCAATTGGCCGATGGAGAACAAGTTCCGGAGATCCTTAAGCTTGGCGCCGGATGGGCCGATGCCGTCTTTCACCAAATTTTTGTAATAATTCAGCGTGCTCACCATTTCCGGTGTATTCGCGTTCACTTTGCCGTCCTTATCCAGGATCGAGCCGCCGAAGCTGTACAGATTCCGCATCGCAATCTCACCGTTAATCGCCAATTTATCGGTCGGCTCGCCGAAGCCGTAAATTTTTTGACCGCTGTCGGTTTTCAGATTGGCAATGATCTTCGCATCCTTAAGCAGTTCATCCATCGTGGCAGGCGCTTTGTCTGGCAGGCCGGCTTTTTTGAAAATTTCTTTATTATAGTAGAGAATGTACGGCGTCGGCGCCCAAGGCACGCCCATCAGCTTGCCGTTGTACGAGAAATCTTCTTTAAAGCTCGGCATAAGATCGTCGACGTACGCTTTGCCCATCAGATCGTCCAGCGGCGTAATGATGTCGGAAGCGGCATAGGAGCCGAACCATGCTGGGAACGTTTGAATAATGTCAGGTGCGTTGCCGGTGGAAGCCATAACAAACGTCTGCTGTTTAATATCGGAGAAAGGAATTCCGACAAATTCGATTTTGACATTCGGCGTTTTCGCTTCATAATTTTTCACCATTTCTTCCAGCGCGCCTTTGGTCGCTGCTTCGCTGATACTCCATGAGGCGAATGTCAGTTTAATCGGTTCATTGCTTTTGCCGGCGTTGGCTGCTGTGGAAGCTTCGCCTCCTGTGTCTGTGTTGTCCCCGCAGGCGGTCAGCGCCCCCATGACTAATACTGCCGAGAGCGTCAGGCTTGCCGCTTTTTTCATATGCATTGTTTGTTCCTCCCTTTGTGTTGAAGCCATTTATGTTGTTGCCGTATCTGTCTCTATTATTGAGGCATGCCCCCTCTTTCGTATATCGCCAATCCGCGACGAACGCGCATAAATCCTGACTTTGCGCATCATCAACTCCTGACATTGCTCATCGATTCGTGACTTTTGAAGGGCATTCCCTCCTCAAAGCCAGCATTTGTGGCATAATAGAACTACTATTTTGAAACAGGTGATAGCGCTGAACGCGATAATGAAACTCCGCACGTATATCCGGGAATTGCCCAAATTATTCTGGACCTATTTTGCTTCCTATTTTATTGTGATTGTACTCCCGCTCGCGGCGCTGAGTTATGCTTCCTACAGTTTTACCGTATCGACCTTGGAAAATGAGCTTAGCCAGGCGACAATTCACGCCTCCAAGCAAAAGAACGCTTCGGTGGAGAACGCCGTGGCGGAGATGCAATCGATTGCGATCCGCATCGGCCTTGAGGGACGGATCACAAGCTTTTTGAACGAACCGGACAATCCGTTTCTGCTCAATGAAGCCCGCGATATTCTGAAAACGGCGGCAGCGGCCAACCAGGCCATTCAATCCATCGATTTCTACGCCAAGGATACGAATCTGATTCTGGCCTCGGACGGCTACACGCGCACCTATACAGGTGCTGACAAAGATAGCTGGATTCCTTCCGGCACGGACTCCCCCGCTTCCGGCATCTGGATCTCCTCCCGTCCAGGCAACAATTACGATCTAGATAATATTGTTACCTATGTCGTCAAGGTTCCGATTCAGCGGGCCGGCTTCCAAGCGCTGCTCGCGGTACACATGCATGAATCCGTCCTAAACGGACTGCTGCAGAAAATGGAAGGCAACCAGCATACGACAACCTATATTGTGGATGCGGAGGGCAACCTGGTGTCTTCCTCAGCCGTTCAACATCCCGAGCCGGCGCATGTGCAAGCGCTGTTTCGCGAAAGCCGGCTTGACGCCGCGGACATCGGCTATCGCATTCTAAAGCAAGGCAGGGAACGGGATCTGCTGACCTACGTCCGGACGCTTCACAATGGCTGGAGCATCGTCACCGAGACGCCGCTCCAATATTTGCTCTCCAAGCTTTCCTATATTCGCAGCGTTGCTTGGGCTGCCTTCATTGTACTCGTTGGACTCGGCGTTGTCCTTTCCTATGTCATGTCGAGACGCATGGTCAGTCCGATTCAATTGCTCTTGAAAAAGACGATTCCCTACAACCAGCGCAGCTCTTCGGCCGGCAGACCCTCAGCTCCGCAGCGCAACGAGCTCGAGACGATTTCCCACGTGCTCGATCATGTGCTCGGCAAGAATGAAGCTTGGGAGCAGCAGTTTCACATGAATCTGCCTGTGCTGAGAGAGCGGTTCCTACTTGCACTAGTCAACAATAAATACAGCTCCCTGCCGGAAATTATGGGGAAACTGGACTTTTTGCACCTGAACTTCTCACGCAGCCTCTATGTTGTTTTTCTGATTGAAATTGACGACTACAGCCTGCTCGTGGACAGTTATTCCGTCACGGATCAAAATTTGTATAAATACGCCATCATGAATATTGCCGAGGAAATAGCTGCTGAACGCTATACCGCCTTATCCGCTGAACTGGACGAGAATCAATTGCTGCTCCTGGTCAACCTCGACGATCAGCCGCTGGAAGTCAAAACGGAGCTTATTCAGCTTGGCGAACAGATGAAAAGCGTCATTGACCGGCTCCTCAAGCTGTCAGTCACCATCGGCATCGGCAGCCCTTACGGACAGCTGATGGATGCGCATTATTCGTATAAGGAAGCTTCGGAGGTCATTCGCGCCAAAATCGTCGCAGGCACGAACACCGTACTGTGCTATGAGGATCTGGTGAAGGAAGCGGATTCGGAGTTCTACTTGCCGCCGCATTTTGCGACGCATATGGTGAACTTTCTGAAGGCTGGCCAAGTGGATGAAGCGATCGGCAGCCTGAATGAGCTCTATGGGCAGATCAAAGCGCGCACCAAGCTCAGCGAAGAAGTCATTTTCCGCGCGTACAGCCAAATTATTGAAGATCTTTTGCGCAGTTTGGCCGAGCTTAACATGTCTACGGAAGCCATCTTCGGCACCAACCATAACCTGTTCCGAGAGCTGGCGGCCAAAGAGACGATTCATGCCATTCACGAATGGATTAGCGGCATCGTACGGCGCATTGATGATGCGCTGAAGCTCCATCAGCCCAAGAAAAATGCTTATATTGATACCGTTCTCACATATATGGACGCCAACTTCCATCAAGATTTGTCGGTAGAGATGATTGCCGATCAGGTCAATCTGAACCCCGCCTACCTCAGCCGCATGTTCAAACAGGAAGTGGGCAAAACGCTGTTGGAATACTTGACGATCAAACGGCTCGAGGTCAGCAAAGGGATGCTCATGGAGTCGGAGATGACGATTCATGAAATCGCAGCCAGCATCGGGTACAACAATGTCAATAGCTTTATCCGCTTTTTCAAAAGATATGAAGGCGTCACGCCCGGCGACTTCCGGAAAGCGGCGCGGTAGCTTGTCCGTAACAGCCTCCAGCAGCTTTTAATTGTGGTGCTTGAACCATTATTTCAGCTCATAGGTCTGGATGCGATATTGATGCGGCGTGACGCCCATCTTTTTCTTGAACGCTTGGCAAAAGTAAGAGAAGTTCGGAAATCCGACTTCTTCGCCGATCCGCTGCACCGGGGAGGAGCTGGCATGCAGCAGGAAGCAAGCTTCCTTCATACGGCGGGCCGTGATGTATTCGGTAATGGTCGTCCCCATCACTTCGCGGAACAAGTGCGATAAGTGATAGCCTGACATATGCAGATCTGCGGCAAGCCGATCAAGGCGATAGGGTTCCTTGTAATTCGCTTCGACCCACGCCATTATATGCTCCACATGATGCTGGCCTCGGGCAGCCACACCGATACGGCGGTTGTCCTGATGCCAGCTTTCGCGTATGACTTGCAGAAAAGAAGTCATTTCCGCATAAAACCGTTCCTTTCGTTCCTCCGTATGACTGCTGCTCAGTTGGTTGTCGATTTGCTTCAACAACGCCTGCAAGTAGGCGTTCTGATCCATTCCGGTCAACACCTGCTCCTTACATTCGTTCTTCCACAGCTCAGTAAAAAATTGATGCAATCGCGGGAAAACCGTCAGCGAGCGCTCCCATTCATCCGGATCGGCCACAATAAGGGTGCGAATGTACGGATGTTGTTCATCCGAAGTGATATGAATGCGATGCATTTGAAACGGCTGGAAATACATCAGGGAGCCAGGTCCGATCGTGTAAACCCGATTGTTGATCATGACAAGCCCCTGTCCTTGGTGTACATATAAAAACTCCATTCCCTCATGGGCATGGAAAAAATCTCTGGTCGTGTCGGATTTCACCCCATAATTGTAGATGAAACCCCGCTGTTTTAGTCTGAGGCTATATAAAAAATGCATGGCGTCCCTCCACTGCTTTCTTTGTATACCGCAATTAAACAACATTTTAGCACAAGTTAATCACACTACGTACATCGTTTATTTGCTAGTATGAATTGGAGGGGGATTTCAGATGGAAGTAGAAAAAACAATCCGTATTGCGCTGATCGGCTGTGGAGGAATGGCAGCACAGTTTCGCCATATTTATACATCCATTCCGGGCGCTGAGCTGACAATGGTTGTCGATACGAACGAGCAGCTATGCCGACAGGTCGCGGCCGACTTACAAATCGCGCGATGGAGTACGACATTTGAGGATGCACTGTCAGCCGATATTGACATGCTCGATATTAGTACGCCTAACTTTATGCATGCCTCGCAGGCGATTGCGGCGCTGGAAGCCGGCAAGCATGTGCTGCTTCAGAAACCGATGACAACAACAGTTGAAGAGGCGGAAGCGATTGTGGAAACAGCTCGGCGTGCTGGCAAGACAGCGGGCATGTACATGAGCTATTTTGATAATCCGATTTATTATGATATTAAAAAAATGGTGGATGCCGGTCTTATCGGGCAAATCGCCAGCGTGTATTGCCGCGGTGCAAGCACACACGGCATCAAAGCGCCTCCTGGGACATGGAGAAGCTCACTGGAAAAAACAGGGGGAGGCGCTTTTATTCAGCTCGCCGTTCACCCGATGAATATGGCGCAATGGCTCATCGGCGATACCATTCGTGATGTGATGGCGATGAGTCATAATCGTCGGAGTCCGAATATCGGCGGGGATGATATGACGGTTACGGTTTGTTATTTTGAGCGAGGTGCAATGGGTACGTTGGAAGCGTCCTACTGCAGTCACGATTATATCTTGAAGCTTTATGGAACAGCTGGAAATATTACCGTAACCAATAATAACCAAGTAGATTTGATGCTGAATGATACGTTTATTGGAGAAACATTCGCATACAATCAGCCGCAGACGAAACAATCCTACACATTCCCGAACTTCACAATGACCAAAATTAATATGGCGCACAATCCTTACGATCAGCATGTTGCTTTTGTTCAAGCGATTCAAGCTGGACGTCCCGCTCCCATTCCGGTCGAGGTAGGACTCCGGGATATGCGGCTCGTTGATGCTGTTTACCGCTCAGCCAAGGAAAAACGACTGGTGGAGGTTGGCATATCATGACCGCTTATGAATCGAAAAGCAGTTCCTCGAACATTCCATTTTTAGTTTCATTGTGCAGCACGGGAAATCGCGCATGCGATCTCGTTTCCTTCCTCGACGGCGCTGCCAAGCTAGGCTTTGATGGCGTAGAGCTATGGGACGAGCACTTGCGGACGTATTTGAACAACGGCGGGAATCTGGCCTCTGTAGCAGCCAATCTTTCGGCACGCGGCTTACGGGTCACGACCATTGCCTCGAGAGCCGAAGTCATCGAACCGGCAGCCGCTGACGCTGCTGTAGCATTAGCCGCCGAGCTTAGCGAGTGGGCAGCCGAAATCGGCAGACCGGGCGTGCGAATGTTTGTGGACTGGGTCGCCTCGGAGGAGGCTTCCGAGGAGCAGTGGGAGCGAGCTGTAGCGGGGGTCAGACGGATGGCCGATGCCGCCAGCCCCCATGGCGTTATAATTTTGCTGGAAACCCACCACGGGCAATTGACAGATACGACAAAGACGACGCTTGAGATGATTCGCCAGGTAGATCGCGATAATGTTCGCGTCATTCTGGATATTTATAACTTGTTCCATATGGGAGAGGAGCCGCTTGAGGCGCTGCCGCTGCTATACCCCTACACCGTTAATGTCCATTTGAAAAATGGCTCTCACTCCCCGGAGGGCAAGGTCAGCTATGGCAAGCTGCTCACCGAAGGGGACATGGCAGTTGAGCCGTTCCTGCACGCCTTATGGGCAATTGGCTATCGCGGCTTTACGGCCGTCGAGTGGTTTGGCGACGATTACTGGGGCTCAGCGGCCAAGGAATTGGCTTATCTGCGCGGATTCAGCTAAAAAAGACATGCTCTCCAGGATATGCAGTTGGTATATCTAATCTGCCTATCCTGGAGAGCATTTTTATCTATGAAAACTTCAACTGTTCACTTCGCTTGCGCTCACGCTGCGCTGTCCGGCTTCGATGACCGGTGCCGGCACAATCTCCGGCACGGTCGGCTCACCCGCTTCCGCCATGCGGCGGAGCAGCCTCGCCTTCATGGCATCCGCGACCTCGCGGTGCGAAGCGACGCCGATGAGGTTGCGCAGCTCGTACGGATCGGAAAGCAAATCGTACAGATAGCTTTCCTCATAACGGTCGGAGCCTGCGTCCGTGAACGCATTTCGGTCCGGCGCGGTGACGCCGTACTTCCAGCGCTTCGTGCGAACGACGCGGCCGACCTCGGATTCGCTGATCTGCGCGAATGCTTCCTCCGGCCAAGCCTCCGCCGTGCCGCGCACGAGCGGCAGCATGGAGCGGCCCTGCATCTCGGCCGGTACTGGTATGCCAGCAGCGTCCAGCAGCGTCGGCGGCAAATCGATCAAGCTGACCAGCTCGCGCACTTGTCGGCCGCCGAAGAAGCCCGGCCCCGTGATCGCGGTCGGCACACGAAGCGACGCATCGTGGCCGGAACGCTTATATTCACCGTTGCGCGTTTTGAAATGATTGCCGTGATCGGACGTGAAGAGCACGATGGTGTTCTCGTCCAGCTCCAGCGACTTGAGCGCGTCGAGCACCCGGCCGAGCGCCTCGTCCAGCCGCTTGACCATACCGTAATAGCCGGCGATATGCTCATGCGTCGTGCCGCCCAGCGCCGCCAGATCCGGCGGGATCCACCCGCCCCGGTACCGCTCGGCGTAGCCTTCCGGCGCCGGATAATCGTCGCGATGGTTCTGATGATGCGGCTCGAGGTACGACACGAACAGGAAGAATGGGTCGTCCTGATGACGGTCGATGTACCGAATCGCCGCATCCGTCATGGCATCGACCCGGTAGCCCGGCAGCTTGACGGCTTCCTCTTCATTATTATAGAGCACGGTGTGGTACGCATCCGAGCTGAATTCCAACACATCGGCCGCCAGCCATTCCTGGTAGCCGCCGCGCTTCGAGGCCGGCACCGGCTCCTCGTGGGCCAGATGCCATTTGCCGATATACCCCGTATGGTATCCCGCCTCGTTAAAATGGTGCGCCAACGTTCTCGCATCCTCCGGCAGCGGAATGCCGTTGACATAGCAGCCCGTCGTTGTGGCGTATTTCCCCGTCTGCAAGCACGATCTGGCCGGTCCGCACACGGGCTGGCACGTAAAGGAATGCGTGAAATGCGCGCCCTGCAGCGCCATGCGGTCGAAGTTCGGCATCAGCCCCATCGGGTTGCCGTGCAGGCCTGACGTATCCCAGCGCTGCTGGTCGGTAAAGAAAACGATCACATTCGGACGTTTCGGATTGCTCACGATAGATTTCTCCTCCTTGAATCTCAGTTGTATTTATTCTTTGACGCCGCCGGCGGTCAATCCTTCCACCATGTACCGCTGAAGGAACATAAAGACGATGAGCAGCGGAATCGTCGCCGCAGCCGCCGCAGCCGTCGCGCCCGACCAGTTGGCCGAGTACTCGCCTAGATAGGTCAGAGACAGGCCGGGGCTCAGCGTTCTTTTGCCAATGTCGCTAACCAGCGTCAGCCCGAACAGGAAATCGTCCCATGCAATGAGGAACGTATAGATCGCAATCGCCATAATGCCCGGCTTGGACAGTGGAACGATGACCGTGAACAGTGTTTTGAACCGCGACGCACCGTCAATTTCCGCCGCTTCCTCCAGCTCGCGGGAAATGCCGTTGAAGAACGTCCGCATCAGCATGATGGAGAACGGCAGCGACGTGGAGGTCGAGGCCAGGATCAGCACGTAATGCGTATTGAGCAGATGCAGCGCTTGATACTGGGAATAAAGCCCGATCACCAGCGTGACGGTCGGAAACATTTGTGCGGACAGGAACAGCAATGTCAGCAGGTTGGCCCCTTTGAATTTGAAGCGGGACAACGCATACCCGGCAAAAATCGAGACAAAGATACAGACAATCGTAGCGCCTGAAGCGACAATCAATGTATTTTTATAAAAGGTGAGAAACACCGATGATTTCAAAATCTCGAGATAGCTTGCAAAATTCGGGTGCAGCGGGAACCATTTCGGCGGCAGCTGCAGCAGCTCCGCGTTTGTGTGCAAGGACGTGACGACGATCCAATAAACCGGGAACATCAGGAAGAGGAGGATCGCCGCGAGAAATAGATAGCTGCCCAGCTCACTGTTTCTGGATTTCTTCTTGCCAGCCGCGCCAACGACCGGCACTGTTTTGGTTATAGCATTCAAGCTGCTTACCTCCTATCGATCGTCCCGATTGGTCAGACGTGTGAAAATCATGGAAAAGGCGAACAACAGCACGAGCCAGATGACGCCAATCGCCGAAGCTTTGCCCATCTCATATTTCGAGAATGCGGTAAAATACGTCATAATCGCCAGCGAGGTGGTGCTGCCAGCAGGACCGCCATTGGTCAGCGTAAAGAACAGCGTAAACATTTGAAAGTTATTGACGATCATGATCAACGTTACGCTGGAAATGACCGGTTTGAGCATCGGCAGGGTAATGTTCGTAAAAATGCGCCAGCTGCTCGCCCCGTCAATGCGCGCCGCTTCATACAAGCTGCCGGAAATGCCTTGCAGCCCTGCCAGCAGCATCACCGACACGAGCGGTGTTTGCCGGAATACGGCGACGACGATAATGCTCGGCAGTGCCACGCTCATCGTGCGAAGCCAGTTGATATTGGCATCGATAATTCCCAGGTGTACGAGCGTGTAGTTGAGCACGCCGTAATCCCCTTGATAAATCCACATGAAAATGAGTGCGGTTACAATCGTTGGGATCGCCCACGGGATCATAATGATACTGCGGAAGAAGCCGCGGAACTTAATGTTCCGGTTTAACACCACCGCCAGCGCCATCCCGAGAATCAGATCGAGAATAACTGTAATGACGACGTAAACGAGCGTAACGCGCAAGGAATGATAAAACTCGGCAGAGCGCAGCAGCTCGGTGTAATTGGCAAAAGCGTTCCAATGCTTATCCGGCGAGAGCAGCGAGTAATCGGTAAAGCTCATGAGCACAGACTTGATCAGCGGGCTGATAATCGTCAGCGCCAGCAAGGCGATCGACGGCAGCAGCAGCACCGTAGCGAAAATAATATTTTTATGATGCCGGGTTAACCTCATATTCACTTTCTCTCCCTCCATCCTGTTCAGCTATAGCAAACGAAAGGCGAAAGCGCAGTCACAGTCACGCCTCCGCCTGATGCCGGTCTCTATTTTTTGTACAGCTCTTTAATTTTCGGAACGACGGTCGAAATCGCTTCGTCCGGGCTTTTTCCGCCTTCGGTTACGATGACGATCATATCTGTCGAGTTTTTCATCGCATTATCGAACTTCGGATTCGTAGCCGGTAGCGGCGACGCGGATTTCATCTGCTCGTTAAACACTTTAGAATATGTGTCTTCGTTCATTTCCGGCAGCGCCGCGATCGATTTGCGGGAAGACATGACGCCGTTCAGCTTATGATAGATGCCCATTGCTTCCTTCGAAACGAGGAACTTCACGAACTCCGCCGCTTCTGGCTTGTTCTTGCTGCCTGCCGACACGACGAGCTGATGCTCCGTGAAGAACGTTTCGCTTTTGCCGGTTTTGCCAACGGGAACCGTCGTGACTCCCCACTCTTTATCAAACTCTGCGCCCTTGCCGCTCATGTTGCGGAAGTTCGTCCGGCCGAAGTCGCCGTCCACAATCATGCCGAGCGCGCCGGTGGCGAACATCGGCCGAAGATCGGACATCATCGCGCCTTTCGGGGAGATTTTGCCGCCGATCATGTCTTTCATATACGAGAGCGCATCCTTCAGCGCCGTGCCTTGATCGTAAATGATGCTGCCTTGGTCATCGACAAACTTGCCGCCGTACGAATACGCAATCCGCAGCAGCATGTTGCCTGTGTACGAGTCGGAAGCGCCGGTTTCGCCGATGCCGTAGATCGGGGTGCCTTTCTCGTCTTTGCCGAGAGCGGCGATTTTCTTTGCATCCTGAATCATCTCGTCCCATGTTGTCGGCGGTTTCTCCGGATCCAGCCCCGCTTTCTTGAACAACGTCTTGTTCCAGAACAACGCGCTCGGATGCGGCGCCCACGGCATCGCCATCACTTTGCCGTCGAACGTGACCCCAGCTTTGCTGCCGTCCACGATGTCGCTCATCATATCTCCGCCAAGCAGATCGTTCAGTGGATCCGCAATTTTCGCGCCGACAAAAGCCGGCGTAAAGTTCTGGTTGGACATCGTCACATCCGGCGGATTGCCCCCGGCCGAGCTGACGAGCACCTGATCCTTGAACTGGGCGAATGGAATGCCGATCGATTTCACTTTAATGTTCGGATGCGTCTTTTCAAACTCGGCGATCAGTTGGTTATACGCTTCTTTCGTACCGTCCTCGACCGAGATCCAGTTGGCAAACGAGATTTCAACCTGCTTGCCGCTTTTCGCTCCTTCAGCACCGCCGCTTGGCGCAGCCGAGCCTGTCGTCCCCGCCACGGAGCCCGTATCTGATCCGCAAGCTGTCAGCATCATCATGAAACTGAGCGCTGTCGCGCCTACTGCCATTTTCCCCCGTGCTTTCATGCGCTTCCCTGCCTTTTTGTTGTTTTTTTCGGCTTTCCTTGCTGCCGTACCCTAATTATAGGGGGGCGTCGCATCGATTTTTGTTCTTTTCTTCGGCACCTTTTGTCATGAATTCGTACAAAAAGACCCTTCATTCTTGTTCGAAAGAAGAAGGATCTGAGACGGCTACCCCTTTTTTCGCTTGAATTCGAGGGGCGTCATGCCGGTTACTTTTTTAAAAACTTTCGATAAATAGCTGCCGTCCGGATAGCCGACCTTCTCGCAGAGCTGGCCGATCGGCGTCTTGCCTTCCACAATCAGCTCCTTCACTTTCTCAATGCGCACTTGGGTCAAAAAGTCATTGAAGGAGATGCCGGTTTCTTTCTTGAACAGCTCGCTCAAATAATTGCGATTGAGGTGCACATAATCCGCCGCTTCCTGCAAAGAAACCCCTGCCGCATAGCTCGCCTTGACGTAGTGGCACACTTTACGGATCGCCTCGCTGTACGGATGCTGAAACGCATGCGCCTCGTCCATCGCTTGGGCGGCCCGCGCCAGCAGCCATTCGCTCACGTGCTCGAACGTCGGCAGGCTCGCGATCACCTCATGCGGGCGCTCGGCTTCCTGCTGCCGCACATCGAGTCCCGCCGCGGCCTTGAGCCGGCGCACCGTCCGCTGCAGCAAAAACACAGCCTCGATGCAGAACGCTTTCAGCTCTTTTTCTCTCCACGCCATAGATTGCCCCACTTCCTCCATGACCAATCGGAGGCAGGGAACGACGCGGTCAAACTCGTCGCGATCCAGCAGTTCGGACAGATGATCCAAGTGGTGCTGGCGCCGCTCGGGGCCGCTGTCCCTGGCTTTGCCCTCATCCATGTACCAGGCGATGCTCCGCCGCGCGTAAAATTGCTTATGGCTCAGCGCCGATCTCGCCTCTTCAAACTGCTCGGCCAGCGACGTCAATTTCAGCGCAGGCAGGGAGATGCCGACAGAAACGGATAAGCCGAGCAGCTCCTGCAAGTAGCCGGAAATCCGGTGCGCATGGCGCAGCGTCGTCTCGCGGAGCGATTTCTCTCCCCAATCTCCATAATTGTACAGCGCCACATAAGTATTCTCTTCCGCAACAAAACAGCAGCCGCTGTCCGTTTCAACCCGCAGCGTCTCATCGATGATGTTGATCACCGCGGATTCGAGCAGCTCGGGCTCGCTGATCTTGGCGCGCTCTTTCACTTCCCCGTGCTCGTCGCTGCGCAGCACCATCATCATGACGTGCTTGCCGCGAAGCGGAATGCGGAACATCCGCATTTTCTCCTCAAATTCCGCGGCTTGGACAGCCGCCCCGCGCAGCAGGTCGCGAAAAAACAATGAGCGCAGCGCATATTGATTGCCGTTGAGCTCGCTTTTTAAGCTGAATACCTCGCGCTGGCGCATCCGCTCCTTGTCAATCGCTTCCTGCGCTTTGAGCAGCGCTTGGCGAAGATCTTCCGGCGTGATTTCCGCCTTCAGCATATAGTCGTAAGCCCCGGCCTTGATCGCCTCGGACGCATAATGAAACTCACTGTAGGAGCTTAGGATGAAGCTCACAATGGAGGGACGCTCCGCCTTCAGGCTGCGGATCAGCGCGATGCCGTCCATGACCGGCATTTTAATGTCTGTGATGACCACGTCGATCTCGCGGGTTCGGCACACCTCCAGCGCCTCTTTGCCGTTGCTGCAATTCGCAACCAGATGAACCCCAAGCCCTGTTTGATTCAGCAAAATTTCCAGCCAGCGACGAATCTGCGCTTCGTCATCCACCAGCACGATGTTCATTTTCGTTTCAACTCCTCTACCCGCATAAAGACCGGCCAGGTTAACGCAATGCTGGTGCCCCGCTCATCCGCATAAAGCACTTGCAAGCCGAACTTCTCCCCAAAATGCGTGCGCATCCGGGTCTGCACATTGCGCAGCCCCACGCCTCCCCCCGAGGCGAGTACACGCTCCGTCAGGGAAGCGGCTCTGCTTCCCTCTTCCTCCGTCATGGCAATGCCGACGCCGTTATCCGTGATTCGCAGCCTGATTTCGCCCGCTTCCTCCCAAGCTCGAATCACGATTTCGCCTGGCCCTTCTTTCGGCTCGATCCCGTGGAAAATCGCATTTTCCACCAACGGCTGCAGGAGCAGCTTCAGCGTCCGGTACGAGCCGATATGCTCGTCAATCTCAAAATGCACCTGCAATTTGTCATACTGCCGCGCCATTTGAATATTGACATAGTTCTGAAGGTTGTCCAGCTCTTCGCCAATCGTGATGTATTCGCTTTCGTCCGACAGCGTTTTCCGAAGCAGCTTCACCAGCGAAACGATCACTTGATCCACCTTTTCCCTCGTTTCGGTCAGGAGTAAGGAACGAATCGACGCCAGCGTGTTATATAAAAAATGCGTATTAATTTGCGACTGCAAATTTTGCAGCTCGGATTTGCGCTTTAAATCCTGCTCGACAATGACCTGGTCGCGCAATTCTTCGATGCGCTCGACCATCTGATTGAATTTCCCGGCGAGTTCCCCAATCTCATCGTTGCTGTGAACCTTCGTCCGCTCGCTCAGATCGCCCATTTCAACCCGCTTCATACTGGCGTACAGCCTGCGGATCGGCACCGAGAGGCGGCTGGCAATCACATAGGACAGGATGACCGAGAGCAGCATCAGGCAGGCCAGCCCAATGAGCGTAATCCATTTGGATCGCGTCACATTCGCAAGCAGCGTGTTCAGCGGCGTATAGGAGACGATCGTCCAGTCCGTGGAGCTCACTTTATGGTACGTAACCAGCATCGGCTTGCGGTCGATGGTTACTTTAAACCGGCCTTCATCCCCGGTAAATTGTTTATAGTACGGGACCTGCGTCATGCTTTCCGCAAGGCGGTGCTTATCTGTGGCGGAAACGACCGTACCCTCGCGATCGAAAATGAGAATCTGTTCGCCTTCGCTCGCCGCATCCCCATATTGCTTGTAGATAAAGCTTTCGCCGACATTGATCATGAGCATGCCCACCGCCCGATTGCTCTCAAAATCTTTGAGCAAACGAATCGCCGATACGTAGTAATCGTCATTAATGGTCGGCGTCAGACTCGGCGATGGATTCGTGATCCAGACAATGCCCCCGTTCTCCTTCACCGCCTCTTGAAACCAGCTGTCGCCCCGAAACGTGTCAATCCCAATCTTCGGTCCGTTATAGAACGTATGCAGCTCCACATTATTAAACCCGAAAATTGACGTATAGTAATCGAGCCATGTGTAGGCATACCGATACGAAACGATCAGCTTGGTCAAAAACTGCCGCTGCAGCCGCTCCTGATACGCCTGGTCGCCCGCCGGGCTTTGCAGCAAGGAACGAAGCTCTTCGTTGGAAAAATAAATATTGGAAATCGCTGTCAAATCGGACGCCATAATGCCCAGCTTCTGCGAAATCAAGCCGAGCGACTTCAGCTTCGCTTCACCGGCCTGCTTCTCGATCGTATTGCTGGAAATGGTCAGCGAGAAATAGCTGAAGATGCTTAACGGCACCACGACCAACGCGAGAAAAGCGAGCAGCATCCGATGCTGCACGCTGCTGCGCTTGATAAACATCCGCTTGAGCATAATGATAGCCCTCCTTCTCTTGCGATGATCGCTGCCAGCTTAAAGGCCGGTCGCCTTGTCGTTCGTTTGCCCGGCCTTTCTTCGCTTCGCCACGCTCTGGCCGAGTGTCAGGCTGCCGAACCCGGCAATGGCCGCGAAGAAGGGCAATATGTCCAGCCTGTAGCGGACTTGTACTTCGATCACGAGATGAAGCGCCGCATAGGCGAGCAGCAGCGCAAGGAGAAAAAGGATCGGCCCTCTCTCCGAACTTTCTCGCAGCCCTCCGGTTTGCCTTGCACGCTGAAATAAAAGTGCATAAAGCGCTGCAAATCCCATGCCGGCCATCGCGATATACTGCGCCCGTTCCAGCGCCAGAACTTTTAACGGCAAATACGTGCGATCCGTGCCTTCCAGACTCCACAGAATCGATTCGTCGTTGCCGGCCCACATGACCGCCCATTTTGAAACGAATAAAGCGGGCATCGCTTTCACATCGTGCAGGCGTTCCATAAACCGCATCTTTTCCATCTGATTCCGCTGTTCGCCGAGCGGGAATTGCGAAGCGTAGACCGCATCGTCTTCATTCCAAAAGCCGTAGGAGCTGCTGTTCATCCCCACCATAAACTTCCAATAAGGCTCCTGGTTGGCGTACAAATTGACCTCCGTCACCCCTTGCGCAATCAGCGCGTAGGCCACGGCTTGCTGCACAATCAGGTACACGGCTGCGAATACCGCCGCTTTCTTGGCCAGATCGCCTAGCCGATGACGAAGCTTCCCTTCTCTCTGCCATGCCACAACCAGCAGAAAGAGCAGCAAGAGGCCGGCATAGAAAGCCCCCATCGGCCGAAACGTTGTCCCCGCCGCGAACAAAAGTCCGACAGCCGCCATCCCCCACGGAGATTTCCGATGTCTGAGCACAATCGCCGCCCAACACCCTGCCGCGAAGAAGAGTGTAGACAAGTGCTGATTGGACAGCACCGCACTCATGAGCAGGTTCGGCACATAGGTGGCATAGAGAAAGCCGGCTACTCGGCCGCTCGCTTCGCCAAACACGTTCGCAGCGATTCGGTACACCAGCACCACAGTCAGCGTATCGAACAGCACATTGAACAATTTAAGCGGCAAGAGCCCGGGACCGAACCAGGAGAGAATGAGCCCTTGATACAGCGTATACCCCAACTGGTATACCCAACGTACATAATACTCCGAATGGCCAAAAGAAAAATCTCCCGCAGCCGCTTTCTGCGCGTTCTCGTACAGCACGCGGAAGTCCGACCCGGGCTGCGTGTCCAAATAGAAAACGGCGACAAGCCGCAGACTGACGGCGACGGCCAGCAAGCCGAGAAGAAAGCGACCGCGGGAAGCCGGCCGCTTGTGCAGCCATAGGCCGATGCCGGTATAGGCGGCCAGCATCGCTAGAATGAGGCCCAGCGTCACCGCCGGATGGCTTTCCAGACCGATCCGCAGATCGGGGAAGCCGGCGAGGCCCAGCGTAATGTCCCGATGCCCGGCCAAGCCGGTTCGGGCGACCAGACTGAATAAGAAGACGCAGGCAAAGAAAAGAAGGCCTGCCCATAAAATGACTTTTTCAAGTTTTCGAACGATCATACTGCCCCCGTAATTCCTATATACTCCTTGCTTCAAACATCTTCTAAGAGAGTACCACGCTTTGCAAGCGCAAAGCAAAAAAACGTCCTGATGGCCGAGGTCATGAGGGACGTTGAATGCGCTTATACAGATTGGGTATGGGTTGCTTTTCTGCCATGTCTGTCGGGGTGGACACCGAAGAGTGAAACGATTCCTGCAATAAAGCAGGCATTTCTCCCAAAAGTAGCACTTTTAGCAAAATACCTGCGAAAAGGCAGTTTTTCTGATCGAATCCGCTTCAAAAGCGGTTTCTTGCCCAAAAAACCTGCGGAATCGCAGGTTTTCCATCAAATCCAGAGAGGAACAATGGAGATTCCTGCTTTTTTGCAGGCTTTGGCGTCTGATCCGACTACACGCTGACCTCCGTTCCCCCACCTGGAGGCTGCAAGTTTAGACTTGATGTTTTGCAGCTTTCGCCTATAATAGAAATAGTAAGTTTGTTCATTGAACTAACTATGTAAGCCCGGAATTGATTTTACTTTTAAGGAGCGCGAGAGCCGCATGCAGCCATCCGTTAAACCCAAAGAGCCGTTAGTTACGCATATTTACACCGCTGACCCTTCCGCCCACGTCTTTGAAGGCAAAATCTATATTTATCCTTCGCACGATCTCGATCATGACGGACCGAGTAACGATAACGGTGATCAATATGCGATGGAGGATTACCACGTTCTCTCGCTGGACGATTTCGATTCTCCTTGCGTCGATCATGGCGAAGCGCTGCATCTTCGGGACATTCCGTGGGCGTCTCAACAGCTTTGGGCACCCGATGCGGCATATAAAAACAATACCTATTATCTGTTCTTCCCGGCCCGAGACCACGACGGCATCTTCCGGATTGGCGTGGCAACAAGCGACTCGCCGGCCGGCCCTTTCCAGCCGCAGCCAAGCTATATCGCAGGCAGCTACAGCATTGATCCCGCCGTGTTGGTCGACAGCGACAACCGCGCTTATATGTTCTTCGGCGGACTTTGGGGCGGTCAGCTTGAAAAATGGCAAACCGGCGCTTTCCTGCCGGACGCTGCGGGGCCAGCCCCATCTGATCCTGCACTTGGGCCGCGTATGGCGGAGCTAAGCGAAGATATGCTTTCTTTTGCCGAGCCTCCGAAGGAAATCGCCATCGTAGATGAGGACGGCAATCCGATCCTGGCCGGCGATGAAGATCGCCGCTATTTTGAAGGGCCTTGGGTGCATAAGTATGACGGTTACTACTACTTGTCTTACTCGACCGGCACGACCCACAAACTCGTCTACGGCATGAGCCGCAATCCGGAGGGGCCGTATGTGTTCAAAGGCACCATTCTGACCCCGGTCATCGGTTGGACAACGCATCACTCCATCGTGCAGGTCGGTGAGAAGTGGTACTTGTTCTACCACGACTGCTCGCTGTCTGACGGCGTCAATCACAAGCGCTGCGTCAAATATGCCGAGCTGCACTATAACAGCGACGGCACGATTCAAACGATCGATCCGTACGGCGAGTAGTCTCGCTATGGAAACGGAGCCCGCATACCCGCGCGGCTCCGTTTATGCTTTTCGGTAATGCAATGGGACGTGCCCCGTCACCGACTTGAACACCCGGCCGAAATTCGTCACGCTGCCGAAACCGACCTTTTTCGCGATCAGACTGACTTTCATGCTCGAATGCTCTAGCAGCTTCTTCGCCTCCTTCACCCGCACGCTGTTCAAATATTCCACAAAGGTGAACCCCGTCGCTTCCTTAAAAAAACGGCTCAAATAATAAGGGCTGACATAGAAGGTGTCTGCCAGCGCTTGCAGCGAGAGCTCCTGTGCATAGTTTTCGTTCATATACCGGACAATCTCCGAGATACGCTCATGCATCGGGCTCGGCGATTCCACCGAATCCTGGCTGTTCATTTTGACATGCCGACAGCAAATGATGAGCAGCTGCACAACGAGCGTCTGCGCGTACATTTCAAAGCCCGATTTCCGCTCCTGCATTTCGCGCACAATCGCTTGGGCAAGCGCCTCAATTGCAAGCCGATCCTGCAAGGAGCAGCGCACAACCAGATACTCGTTGTCGAACAACGGCTGCAGCGTTTCGCGGTACGATCCGTTTACGGCAGCCATATAGCTTTCGTGCATATTCACGATGAGCCGCTCATGCCTCGGCTGGTCCGCGTTCGTCGTACGGTGGAGAATATTTGGCGCAATGATGATTACATCGCCTTCGTGCATCACCATCGTTCTGTCTTTGATAAAAAACTCCCGTTTGCCAGACAGCAAATAATAAATTTCAAACGTGCTGTGAAAATGGCTGGTTGGCATATGGTGGCTGAGCGCCTCCCGATAGGACACAAGGAACGTCCCGTCGCCGTTGTCGTACTGAAAGCTTTCCATTGCGAGCCACGCCCCCCTGCGGTTTGCCCTCTATTATACAACGCCGCTTATTTCTTGCAAGATATAAGTAATTTTCATGATTTTCAGCAAAAAATGTACAGATTCCTTTGGTAAGATAGGGATAATCAATTGAAGGAGGAATCCACCGCATGCGTGCTTCAGAAACCAATTTGCAAACGAACGGCTTGGGCAAGAACGAATATACACCGATCGAGTGGGCGGAAAAAGCCTGCGAAGCGCTGATGGCCAAATTTGAGCCGGAAATGCTGCCGCCGGATCGCTTCCACTACCACCAAGGCGTGTTCTTGTCAGGTATGGAAAAATGCTGGAAAGAAACGAAAGATGAGAAATACTACACCTACCTGAAGCGCTGGGTGGACAGCCAAGTGCAGCCTGACGGCAGCATCAAAAAGTTCAATCCGGATGAGCTGGATGACATTCAACCCGGCGTACTACTGTTTAATTTGCTCGAACAAACGGGCGATAAACGCTATGAAAAAGCTTTGCACACCCTCGTGCCCTTGCTAAAAGAATGGCCGACCAACCCGTCCGGCGGCTTCTGGCACAAAGGAAAATACCCGAACCAAATGTGGCTGGACGGGCTGTACATGGCAGGCCCGATTGCCGTCCAATACGGTCAAACGTTCGGCGACAGCAGCTACTGGGACATGATGACGTTCCAGGCGCTGCTGATGGCGAAGCACACGAAAGATCCGGTCACAGGCCTGCTGTACCACGGTTGGGATGAGACGAAAGCCGTCGCCTGGGCGGACCCGGAAACCGGTCTGGCACCGGAATTCTGGGGCCGCGCGATTGGCTGGTACCCGGTTGCCCTGCTCGAGATGTTCGAGTACATGCCGGCGGATCACCCGGATAAAGCTGCCTTGGTTACCATACTCCAAGACCTGTTGATCGCTTTGGTCAAGTATCAAGACCCCGCGACAGGTCTCTGGTACCAAGTCGTCGATAAAGGCGACCGCTCCGACAACTGGCTGGAAAACTCTTGCACGGCGCTGTATGTGCATGCCATTGCCAAGGCCGTTCGCTTTGGCTACCTGGACTCTGCCTATATGGAAGCGGCATGGAAAGGCTACCAAGGCGTGATTGACACGCTGACGTTCGATGAGAACGGCCATGTCATCATCGGCAACATCTGCATCGGCACCGGCATCGGCGATTATGCACACTATATCGCCCGCCCGACGAGCGAGAACGATCTGCATGGCGCCGGCGCATTTATCCTCATGTGCGTGGAAATGAGCTTGGCAGCGCAAAGATAAGAACGAAGAAAAAGCTGAGGCCCTGGGGCTTCAGCTTTTGTGCTTGGTTTTTCCGTTACTGCTCAGGTCGGGAGGCTCTGAGCCACATCGATTGCTAAGGCTGCAAAAAAGCAGGAATTTCCCTTCATCCATCCCTGATTTCATCAAATTCCTGCGAATCTGCAGGAATTTTTGGCGAGAAGCCTCTTTTAGAGCAGAGGCCACGAAAAAAACTGCCTTTTCGCAGGAATTGGACTGAAAATGTCTTTTTCGGAAAAAATTCCTGTCTTTTCGCAGGAATTCGTGGAGTAACCTCTCACCTACCGGATAGGTACCTGAGTAGTAACGTTTTTCCTATACTTGCACACCTCGATATTGTATGCTCAAATCAGCACCCATTCCCACGAAAAGCCAGGAGGATACTTATGTTTAACGGTAAAATGAAGGCGGTCACGTTCAGTTATGATGACGGCGTGACGCAGGATCTGCAGCTCATTGCGCTTTTTAACAAATATAATCTTAAAGCAACGTTCAACCTGAACTCGGAGCTGCTTGGCCAGGAAAACTCCCTTGTCCGAGAAGGACAAACGGTCAACCATACAAAAATCGCCAAGGCTGACATCAAAAACGTGTACAAAGGGCATGAAGTCGCCGCCCATACGTTGACGCACCCCAGTCTCCCCCTACTGACGGATGAGGCGGAAATTGTTCGCCAGGTTGAGATGGATCGGCGCAATTTGTCCGAAATTATGGGATACGACATCGTCGGCATGGCCTATCCGGGCGGCGGCGTCAACAACAATGACAGGGTGGCTGAGATCATTCGCAACAACACCGCCATTCAGTACGCGAGGACGACGACATCGACGCACCATTTTGACCTTCAGACGAATCTCATCCGCTTCAACCCGACCGTCTATCACCATCAAGAATGGGACAAGATGTTTGAGCTTGCCGAGGCCTTTATTCGGATGCCCGCCCAGACCCCGCAGTTGTTCTACATTTGGGGCCACAGCTACGAGTTTGACATTCATGGCACCTGGGACCGGTTCGAACAGTTTTGCGAGCTGATTAGCGGGCGCGACGACATTTTCTACGGGACGAATAGGGAAGTGCTGTTACCGTAAATTACGCTTGGGTCATCTCGATCAGGAACGTTTTAATTTCATACGGCTTGATGTCAAAAGAGATCGTCGATCCCTCCTGCAACGGGCTGATCGGCTCTTCCAATAGGTTCGTCTCCTGCCAGGAAACGATGCGGAAATCGCTAAAGAGCGTCACGATGCCGCTGGCTCCCGTAAATTCATGCAGCCGGACGATAACCTGGTCGCTGTCTTCCGCTTTCTTCACCGCGTCGATGATCACGTGATCCGCATCCACCCGCAGCAGCGACTTGCCCGATAAGGCAGCGGCTCCCGTGCCCAGCATCAACGGCTGATTCAGCGATGCCGCTTCCTGTACGGTGCCTGCGGCGACCCAATCTCCGCTATGCGGCAGCAGTGAATATGTAAAAAGATGATGGCCTTGGTCCGCATTCGGATCCGGATAAGTGGCGGATTTAATTAAAGTCAGACGGATCACGTTGTCTTTGATGTCGTGACCGTATTTGCAGTCGTTCAGCAGGGAGACGCCATAGCCTCGCTCGGACAGGTCCACCCATTGGTGCGCAACCGATTCGAAGCGTGCGTAATCCCAGCTCGTATTCCAATGCGTCGGACGTTTGACGTTGCCGAACTGAATGTCATACGTCGCTTCCGTCGCGCGGATGCGCACTGGAAAAGCAACCTTCAGCAGTTGCTGCTGCTCATGCCAGTCGACGTCCGTAGCAAAATCGATGCGCCGACTGTCCGCATAAACGGTCACATGCTGAACGATGTGCGAGTCCATATACCGCCATGCGAAGCGCAGAACCGCGCTGTACGCGTCTTTTTCAATCAGACTCACGGATTCTAGCTGCTGGATCTCCCGCATTTTTTCCTGGTAGAACAGATCAATATCCCACGCCTCGAACATCTTCGGTTTGTCTTCGAACACTTGCAGCACGTTGCCGCGCGCGCCATCGGCGAGAACCTCGCGCTTCGCCTGCCGATCGTACAGACGTGTCAGCTGTCCGGACTCATTCCACTCCAGCTCATAGAATGGCGTCGACAGCCTGCCGTCCTCATAGGTGAACACGGATGAAGCTTCAGTCGGTTGCGTCGACGCTTCAAAGCGCACGGTCAGCCCGCCCATCGCCGGCACGTCAGCCACGCGAACCTTCCAGACGCCGTCCACATGCACGGCTCCAAGCGCCTTGCCGTCCGCGGTGAGCCAGCGGCCCACTTCCATGCCGGATTGAGCGGGAATTCGAACCAATTCCGTGCGAGCGTATGACGCTCCGTTCCATACCGTCCACGTCCCCGACGCTTCCGTCGTCAGCGCTTGGGCTGCGCTCAGCTGCGCCTCCAAGCCCCATGCCTCCGCTTCCGCATACTCCAAGCGCGAATCCTCATAAACTTCAGGGATAGAGGAACCTGGAATAATATCGTGGAACTGATTGCGCATAATCGTCTTCCACCCCTTGTACAGCTTCGCCTGCGGATACGCCTGCCAGCCGGCGCCAAGGATGCCGCTCAGTGTCTGCAGCCATTCCGCATCCCGGTACAGAAGTTCCAGCTTGCGGTTCATGCGCTTGTTATACGCTTGGCTCGTATAGGTACCACGGTGATACTCGAGGTACAGCTCACCGTCCCACGTGTGCACGTATTGATCCGTCTTGGCAACCGTCTCCTGCAACTTCTCAAAATAGTCTCTCGCAAGTCCCGTCTTCACGTTCGGCAAGCCTGGAAGTTCGTCCAATCGGCGCCGCATCTCCAGCATGTCGCGGTTCACACCGCCGCCACCATCGCCGTAGCCGTAGGAGAGCAACAGTTCCTGATTGATCCCTTTGTCGCGGTACGTGTCCCAAATGCCTTTCACGGCATACGGCTCGATCAAGCCGTTATACGTGTACCACCAGACTGTGGATTCCGGAACTTCCGGCGTCGTCACAAAATGCGTCAACACCTCCGAACCGTCAATTCCCCGCCAGATGAACGTGTCATGCGGCATCCGGTTGTACTGGTTCCAGCTGATCTTTGTCGTCATGAACGTATCGATGCCCGCCTTCTTCAAAATTTGCGGCAAGGCCCAACTGTAGCCGAACACGTCCGGCAGCCATAAGTAATTACAGGTCACGCCAAATTCCTGCTGAAGAAAACGGGTTCCGTACAAGAGCTGCCGAACAAGCGATTCCCCACTCGTCAAGTTGCAGTCCGCTTCCAGCCACATGGCGCCGCCCGCCTCCCAGCGGCCTTCCTTGATACGCTTTTTGATATTCTCGTAAATATCCGGATAGTCTTCCTTGATATATTCATAAAGCTGAGGCTGCGTCTGCAAAAACACGTATTCCGGATACTTTTCCATCAGCCGCAATACTGTGGAAAAAGAGCGCGCCGCCTTCTCACGCGTATGCGTCAGCCGCCACAGCCACGCCACATCGATGTGCGTATGGCCGATGCATTGTATCGTGATCGGGCTGCGTTTCTCCCACGAGGACACGGATTCGCGCAGCGCGACCGCTGCCTCTCCGATCGAAGCGTAGTAAGCTTCCGAGCACGGCCTGGACCAATCGACCCGCTTAAAAGCGTTATCCAACGCCTTCAGCATCTCATAGCGCTCCGGCTGGTCAGCCCCCAGCACCTTAACCGTGTGGAGTACAGCGCGACCGGTAAAATATAAGTCATCGGCGTTCTCGTCAATCACGGCCAACTCTGCTCTCCGCAGTTGATGCTCCTGTTCCTGCGGTTTGCCGCCCCCCTCCAGTCCGGACCATAACCGGAAACATAGATCGATCTCATGGCCGATCCATTCCGGCCGCAAAAACACTTCCGTATGGTTGGAATCGACGCCTTGATACGGAGCTCCGTTCACATACAGCAGCGACTCGAAACCCGAGTTATGCCCCGCCCCCGTCTCCCCGAAGTCGAAGCGTCCGACCACCGTGCTTCCCGACCATTCGGACGGGATCGCGACGCGCTGCCGCAGCCACACATACGTGTCGCGGCCTTTCCAACGCTCGCCGATGCGTATCGTTGCAGCATTCGCAGACGGTGCAGTAGGCGGCCTAACACCATTTAACTTCTCCTCATCCGGTGTAAACGTCCACGCCTCGATCTGACGCGAATCCCGATAACGGTATCCCTCCAACTCTTTTAAGCGCTGCTCCAGTTTCTCCTCTGTCCAGAACATGTGACAAGCCTCCTTGTTATATAACACGTGTTATTATTAAAAAAATGAAAACCAATCTTCCCTCTATCGCTATAATAACACGTGTTATTTAGAATTCAAGAGGGCAAAAGGATAAATTCCCTTACTCCGCATTCCAAACACACACACCGTTCTATCGAACAAACATATACTAGAATAGAAAAGCTAGAAAGGGGGTCATCACTTTGAAACAATCCGATGCGTATTCGATTTGCAAAAAGCACATCCATCGTGAAGTCTTGATTAAAACGGCGCAGGGCACGTTCCGCGGCACGATCGTGAAAGTAAGCGGCACAAAGGTCTATTTAAAACAATCGCGAAACCATTCCAAAGCACACATTTCTTTCTTGCCTTTTATACTCCCCTTAGTCCTGTTTGATTTACTGGCAATTTTTCTGGTTGATGCCGGCCGGCCTTTTTGCCCGGTCCGCCCCTTCTAAATTTACAAACAAAAATCCCCCTCACGACTCTCGTAGATCGAAAGGGGGATTTCTTATTTATACATAGCACGGATCGGTTCCAACGCCGGCACCGATTTGCCGAAACGCAGTGGCTCCCGCTGCACCGGTGCGGCCCAGCGCACAGCGTTTGAAATCACACGCAGCACGTTTGTATCATGGTACGTCGGGTACAGCTCGTGCCCAGGGCGGAAATAAAAGATTTTCCCCTGCCCCCGATGAAAGCAGCACCCGCTGCGGAACACATTGCCCCCTTCGAACCAGCTCGTAAATACAACCTCGTCCGGTGAAGGGATATCGAAAAACTCACCATACATCTCTTCATGTGCCAATTCAAAATAGGGAGGAATCCCTTCGGCAATCGGGTGGCTCGGGGCCGTGACCCACAGACGCTCCTTCTCTCCCTCGTCGCGATACAATAAGGAGCAGCTTGTACCCATCAGCTTGCGGAACACCTTCGCATAGTGCGAAGAATGGAGCGCAATGAGTCCCATCCCTTGCAGGACGCGGGAAGCGACGCGATCGACAATCGCATCGCTCACTTCTTTGTGGGCGACATGCCCCCACCAGATGAGCACGTCCGTTTCCGCCAGCACCACCTCGCTCAAGCCGTGCTCAGGTTCCTCCAGCGTCGCCGTGCGAATGGCGAAATCACCTATCAAGCCTGCCGCAATGGCGCCATGCATGCCCTGCGGATATAACTCCTGCACGTTCGGCTTCGTCGTTTCATGCCGGTATTCGTTCCAGATGGTTACACGAATCGTTGGTTTCATTGTATGTTCTCCTTTCCATCGTCAGCTCCCGGCTGTTTAGTTGGATTCATTTCGGACTCGCACTTACCTTCCACAATGTGTCCGTCCGACCACTGGAAACAGTACGCATAGCGCTCGCTGGCATACAGGCTGAATGTACGCAGGCGCACGTCATAATGCAGCTCCGCCAGTTGATGAACAGAAGCCAGATGGACTTGAAAATACTTCGTATAGAGATAGCCGCCAACCAGTAAAACGCCCTGCGGCGCCAGCTCGATTGGGCTGCGGTGCGCCTTGCGGTTCGCTTCCGAGCGATCCTGCACCGCTTGCAATTGCTGCTGCGTCGCGTTCGCCAAGTGTCCCCGGTCGCCGACGCCGGGCAGCTCTTCGTAGCGAAGCAAATGCGCTTTGCCTAAGCTGCCAACCCGCTCGGCATACTGCCGGGACATCTCCACCCCGATCCGCTGATCGCCGTCGCCGTGTGCGATGTAGAGCGGCGTATGCAGGTTGGCGGCAAGCCTCAGCCCGCTTCGCGCCGCATAGCGGATGGGATCGTCCTGCGGCGGGCAGCCGATCCAGACGTCCATTTCGTCGCGGAATTCGCCGATCATATCCTCCGCATACCAGCGTGCGTAATCGGAGACGCCATACAAAGCGGTTGCCGCCGCAAACAGATCGGGAAACTTGGCGACAGCCCCCAACACATTGCCGCCCCCACCGCTGCCACCTTCCAGATACACAAGCTCCGGCGACGCTATCCACTCGGCGTATTCCCGGCGTACAAACTGCACGGCATCGTAAATATCAATCAATTCCAGACCGTTGCAGTCCGGCGCACCGTCTGAGAACGCTCTTCCGCGCATGTCCACTTGAATCACCACGTACGGCAGCTCGCCGGGCACTTCCCGCCGCACCGGCTTCGGCATGCTCATATGCCAGCCGTGAAGCAGCACAAGCATCGGCGCCGGCGCCGCCGGCTTGATAACATTCATCGCCAGCCGCAGGCCTGGCGTGACCGAAGAAGTGTAATAACAGAAGTCTTGGTACGGCGATCGGAAAGGCGTGAGCTGCGTCCTGCCCAGCCTTTCATTGTCTTCGTAAAGCTCCAGCATGCCGATCCTCCCCCGCTAATCCAGCCTGACTTCCGCACCGATCCGCGCGGACTCGTAGATCGCCTGCAAAATGCGGATCATATCAACACCGCTTTCGGGCGAGTTAATCGGTTCCGCTTTGCCGAGCACGCAATCGATAAAATGATCGATATTTCGCCGATGCGGCGCGATCTCTGCTCCCTTAAACCTGGGCGTAATATCGCACAGTACGTCTTCGATTTCCGTCATCAGTTTGAGTTCCTGGCCCTTCATGGAGCAGCCGGCCTTCGCCCCCCGCAGCTCCAAGAACTTGAGGTCGTCCTCCACATTCGACGCCCAGCTGAATTCGATTTGCAGCGAAGCTCCGTTATCGAAACGAATAAAGCCGGTGGCGAGATCTTCCACATCGTAGACGCCGCCCTCCTGTGTCGTGCCGAACCGCGAGTCCTCCGAAATCTGCACCTTCGCGTCGGCGAATTTCGTATACGCTGCGCCGCTGACCGCAACCGGCCGAGGACTGCCCATCAGCCAGATCGCCACGTCGATCATATGCACACCGAGGTCGATCAGCGGCCCGCCGCCGGACAACGCTTTCGTCGTAAACCATCCGCCGCGTCCGGGAATGCCCCGCCGCCGCAGCCACCCCGTGCGGCCGGTATAGATCTCCCCCATTGCGCCTGACGCAATATACCGTTTAAGAAACTGCGCCTGCGGCGTAAACCGGTTATTGCGCATGACCATGAGCAGTTTGCCGGAGCGCTTCGCCGCCTCGGCCATCTTCAGCGCTTCCCCCTCGCTAATCGCATCCGGTTTTTCGCAAAAGACGTGAATACCGCGTTCAAGTGCCGCGATCGACACCTCGGCGTGGTATGCGTTCGGCGTCGTGACGCCAATCACGTCGAGCTGCTCCCGCTCCATCATTTCGATATAATCGCGGTACACCTTATCTACGCCAAGCACACGCGCCTGCTCCTCCGCATTCGGCAGATGGGCGTCGCAAATCGCCACGATGTCCGTATGGGGATTGTTGATCCACGCTGGCGCATGCGACCCGGCAAAAATTTTGCCCGCACCGACAATGCCTACTCTTAACTTGTTCATCTCTTAATCAACCTTCCTTTGTCTGAAAGTATGAGGCAAACACGCACATCAGGATCAGCCTTTCACCGCGCCGACTGTAAGCCCTTTAACAAAATATTTTTGGAGAAACCCGAAAAGGAACATCACCGGCAGCGAGGTCAGAACCATCATGGCGTACATAATGGCATCGGTTGGCACATCGGAAGCCGTAATCGGATGGCCCGACGGATCGACGCCGCTGCCTTTGACCAATTCGATGTACGCAGTAATATTTTTCAAAATCAGCTGAATCGGATAGAGCGAGATGCGGTCGATATACAAAATGGCATTGAACGTTTCATTCCAGTAATGGAGCGTCATCATGAGCGCCACAGTCGCCAGTGCCGGCTTGGAGAGCGGCAATACGATGCTCCAATATGTTCGGAAATCGGAAGCTCCGTCCATCTTGGCCGATTCAATGAGCGGCGTCGGAATTTCCTGAAAGAACACCCGAAGCATAAAGATTTGAAAAGGTGCGGCAAAGGCTGGAACAATCAAAGCAAGAAGCGAATTTTTCCAGTGCAGGTACTGCACGATCAGAATGTACAGCGGCACAATGCCGCCCGAGAAAATCATCGTAACGAAAATATAGAAGGAAATCGGGCCGCGCAGCCGGAAATCCCGCCTAGCCAGCGCGTAAGCAATCATCGAAGTCACCAGCAAATTCCCCGTTGTGCCGAACGCCACAATGAGCAGCGAGTTCTTATACCCGGCGAGCAAGGAGGACGGATCCATCCAAATAAATCGATACGCTTCCCACGAGAATTTGATCGGGATCAGCTGGTAGCCATGCGTCTGAATGATGGTGCCGTCTGTCACCGAAATCGAGATCGTCAGCGCAAGCGGCAGCAAGCACATCGCGCAGAACAGGATCAGGCACAGGTGAACCAGCCATTTGTGTAAAGGAATCGTCTTGAGCGTCATGGGGTACCTCCGCCTTTTAGAATAGTCCGTACTCTTTATTGAACATCTTGGACAAGCGGTTGGTCCCTAGAATAAGCACGAAGCCGACCACCGATTGAAACACCCCTACGGCTGAACTCATGGCAAAATCGCCATTGACGGTCAGCGCGCGGAACACATACGTATCGAGCACATCGGTGACGGGGAACAAGGCGCTTACATTGCGAGGCACGAAGTAGAACAGCCCGAAGTCGGCTCGCATAATGTGACCGATCGCAAGAATGGTCAGCATGACCATCATAGGCGCCAGGAAAGGAATGGAAATATGCCGGGTGGCTTGCACTTTGGTCGCTCCGTCGATTTCCGCCGCCTCGAACAGCTCCTTGTCAATGCTCATCAGCGCTGAATAATAGATCAGCGAGCTGAAGCCCGTGCCCTTCCAGACAGCCACGAGCGGTAAAATAATGAGCCAGTACCACGGCTCGGAATAAAAGCCGATCTCATGGCCCGTCACCTTGTGAATGATCGAAGTCAGCAGCCCCGTCGAGGGATTCAAAATCGTCGTCAGCATAAGACCGACCAGCACCCACGAGAAAAAATAAGGGAAAAACATAACCGATTGATACACCTTCAGCGCTCTTTTGCTTGCGACCTCATACAGCAGCAGGGCGAAGAAAACGCCTGCCAGCAGCTCGACGACGATCAGCAGCCCGTTCAGTCCGATCGTGTTACGCAATATTTTCCACGCGTCCGCGGATTGAAAGAAGAACTTGAAGTTATCCAGCCCGTTCCATGAGCTCCCTAGAATCCCCTTGGCGGGCACATAATCTTTAAAAGCCATGACAATGCCGGCCATCGGCAAATAGGCGAAAATAAAGATTTTGACAATCGCCGGCAGGGACATGACGATTAACTGCCAGTTGCTGATAAAGCGCTTACGCTTCTTGTGAAGAGCTCTTTCACTCATTCTGTTTGCACTCCTTTTCCAGTTCGTCTGCGCAGCGCTTTGCTTGACTACGGCTTAAGTATAAGCATCCGAAAGAGCCCCCGGAAACTGCAATATCGCCTGAAAAGGCTTCAAATATGGAAGCTGCCCTTCCTGGAAACGCAAAAAAACCTTCCGGCGCATCTGCCGAGCGGTTTTGCCATCTCCATCCTGCCAACTACAACTCACCCAAGCCCCTCCGATTGCGCCAGGCTTCTGAATTCGTTGGGCGTGATGCCGTTATACTTTTTGAACAGGGTGTAAAAGTAATTGATATTCAGGAATCCGCTGCGAACCGCCGCCTCTTGAACGGTCATATCCGCATGTCCAAGGAGCGTCTTGGCCCGATCCAGTCGATACCGGGTGATATATTCGCCGAGCGGCTCACCGGACGCCTGCAAATATAAGGTCCGCAAATATTTTGCCGACAATTGCAGATGCTGCGCGATCAACTCGGGATTGAGATTCGGGTTCGCATAATCCTGCTCCACAAACGCCTGCACTTGCTCCAGCATGCCGCTGTATCGCTCATACTTCTTCAATTCTTTACGCGAACGGCGCACAATTTCCAGCAAACTCTCGAACTGCGCATTCAGCTTGTCGACGATGTCCTCCAGCGTTTCAAAGCCGGCCAGCCCTCCCGCCAATTGAATGAACGGATCATAGTGCACTTCATCTGCCAGCACCGGCACCTTCTGCATCCCCTCCTTCAGAGAGAAGGCCAGCCTGAGCACTGTAGATTGGAGAGAGGCGAAGGCATAGCCGCGCGTGCTTTCCACCAGCCGCTTGCAGACCGAACGAACCGCATCGTCCTCCCCCTCGAGGAGCGCCTCGATCATTTCCGTCACCATCTGTTCAGGGAAGACATAGTCCTTCTTCTTCATTTCCTTAACGCCCGACACATAGAGCAGCGAGCGCGGTCCTGTAAACAGTTTATACGCCAGCGCTTCCATACAGAGGCCCACGCTGCCCGGCAGTTCCGCCAAATGCTCCAACGGTTCGCCGATCGCCCCCGACAGGGAAATGCCGAGAAATTTCTCCACCTTCTCCTGAATCTCTTTCACAAGCGTATCCAGCTTCAGCACCACCGCTTCGCTGTCATCCGTATCCAGATGGATCAGCAGACCGATATATCCGTCTTCCAGATCGACGGCCTCCTGCCGGAAATGCGGGGCAGCCAGCTCGCCGATGACGTTCATCATGCCGTAAGCCAGCAGGGCGCGATCTTCTAGCGAATACTGCACCGTATACGGCCCATAGCGGTCAATCCGAAAAACGACGGTCATAAAGCCCAATTCCGTCCCAAAATCGATGCCGTATCGAGCAAGCCTTTTGCGTACGAGGCTCTCTTCCATGGGGCGTGTCGCCAGCATACGCAGAAACTGCTGCTTCTTTTCAAAACCGGTATGCTTCTCGCGATCATATTGATTTTCAAGTTCACGGATTTTGGAAGAGAACAAGCCATAGACAACCCTGGAAATAACCATCACAGCGAGCACGGAAAGCAGCGTCACCACAAGGAAAATGATGAGCGTCCAGACCATCAGCTGCTTCAGCTTGCCCGATACCACCTCATATGGCGTAAATTTGATATACGTCCAATCCAGGATCGGAGAAGAAACGTACGTGATCAAATATTTCTGCTGATCGATCGTTTTGATTTCATAGCCTGCCGGGTCACTTTGACTCAACACATCCTTAAAATCGTCCCGAAACGCAGCCGGCTCCAGATAGCGATAGCGTTCATTCCCCATCACGATCAGGCCAGTCGAATCCACGACCAGCGTATTGCCGCTTGCATGCGGGTCCATCGCCTCGACGGTCGTCTTCAGCCATGCTTGCGACACGTTGAGCACGAGCGCATTGTCGATCTGCGCCGAACTGCTGTCATAAAAAACGAACGAATACACATTGTCCGTCTCCGGACGCGGTTCCGAGGTCAGCAGCGTATAGCCGGATGGGGAAGGAATTTTTCGGGCGATGGGATGCAAGTTGTTGATGCCCCCGGTTTCCAGTCTGCGCACCATATCCTGATCGGGAAAAGAAGCCGTAGGAAACGCTTTACCATCGAAGTAGATAAGACCTGCCCGTTTATTGTATATATAAAAGGAATTCAGAAACGGCAGGTTGATGTTCACACCGCCGACCTGATTCAGCAGCGAAGCAGTTTCCAGCTCGCCCAAATTCACTTGATTCATCAGCTTAAGCACTGAAGGATTGGCGTACAGCTGTATCAGCGTCATTTTGGCCGCTTCGAACATAAAATTGGTGCTGTAGCTGATCTGCGCCAGTTCCTCTGCCGTATAGTTCTGTACTTGCTTAATGGAGTGCCGCTCGTATTTCACATACATGGAGGTCGACAGCACGATATTTGCCGCCATCACGATCGCGACGAAAGAGATAAACATTTTAAAGTAGCTGAGCATGGCGCCTCGTTTGTTGCGGCTGATGAACGTAAGCATCGTACGCCCCCTTTGTCTAGATGACAAGAGCATCCAAACGGCCTCCAGAATGAAGAATGCTCATCTTGGAATCGTTTGGATGCGCAAGTTAGCGCCGCTGTCGAATGGGCAGCAGCTTATTTCTTGGAAGCCAGGAAGGCGTCAACCTGCCGCTGCTTCTCGGCAATGACTTTATCCACACCGGCCGTTTTAAGCTTTGCCAGGAATTCGTTGTATTTCTTCTCCGTATCGTCACCGTACATCCCCGTATTGAACGCCGCCTTGTATTCGTTCACAATCGCCGCGCAATTCGCGCTCTCCGCCTTGACTGCGTCCGCGTTAAAGCTGAATCCAAACAGCATCGAGATCTTGGCTGAATCGTTCAGCTTCTTCGTTTGCTCCCAGACATCATCCGACTGCGTGCCGCTCACATACGCCTTGAACTGATCCCCGAACATCCAACCCGGCCCAGGGCCGTACTTGGCGCCAGGCAGCGACTCCACCCGATTGTCGCCAACCTTCTTGTAATCGACGCCCTCGATGCCCCAGACAAGCAAGTTGTATATCTCTTTATTCGTATTGAGCTGTTCAATGAACATCAGCGCGCGCTCTGGATGCTTCGAGGTGGCCGAGACCGCCGTCATCGTGGCGATTGCGTTCGGCGACGTCAGCAGCGGCTCCCCTAGCGGAATAATGTACTGATCGCCTTTGTACGTTTTCTTGACCGTTTCCTCAATCCCCGGCATCAGCGTCGCAACGGAAGAAGCCGCATACTTGGCCGAATCAAACGTCGGTCTGGTCAGTGCATCCTTGGCGATCAACCCTTTTTTCTGAAAATCCTTCAGCGTCATAATAAAATCCTTGAACTCCGGCGTATCGTATTCGTTGAACACCTTCGGATTTTTCTCCGTGGATTTGGCCACCCCAGGCACGTCGATGCCGCCAAGGTTTTCCCATTCATACGAAGGGAAGAAATAGCTGAACACCTGATTCTTCATCTGCGCATTGTACAGCTGATCCGTCTTGTCCGCCGGTTCGCCTGCTTTTACTTTTTCCAGAAAGGGACTTAAATCGGAAAGCTTCTTGCCCCCTTTCGGATCCCAATTGTATTTGTCCGCCAAGTCTTTACTAACGTTGTAACCCGATTGGCGTGCGAAAATTTGCTGGTTGATGCTCGCATATATGTTGCCGTTCACTTTGGCCGCTTCCCAGATCTCCGGCTTAAGCAGCTTATACGTTTCCGGCGCATATTTCGGAAGCAGCGCCGTAATATCCACAAAAGAACCCTTAGCCGCCTGCTCAAAATAGTTCAAATAATAGGGCGAGGTGAACGCCAGATCGAAATCCTCGCGCGCATTGACCATGACAGACATTTTTTGCGTATAATCGCCATTCGGCACTTTATAGAATTCGACCGTGGTGTTGATTTTCTCCTTCAGTATCTGATTGATTTTATCATACACATCTTGATCGCCCGGTTTCGCCGCACCATAGAAATAATACTTCAGCGTGACCGGTTCAAGCTTATCTTGCTGTGCCGGCGAAGACGATGCCGCCGTGGACGATTCTTTCGGCTGACAGCCCGCCAGCAGCACAGCCGACGTCAGGAAGAGTACGGCAGTAATTTGTAAAAACTTCTTCATCATGGATGAGGACCCCATTTCTCCAATTGTATGTTCCAGCTTTGGTACAGCGCTTTCAATTTGTTTTCGGAAAGCGCCGCCTCGGCCGGACAGTTCGAAGTATAGCGCAGCCGACCGCCGCACATATACTGCAATATCGTCCGAATGGGCTTTAAATACGGCAGGTTTCCCTTATTATCCGATTTTGGAGTAATAAAACTTTTTTATAAGTGGTGAAAAAGAAAATCCAGCGGCTCCTCCTGCGGATTGAATTCGTGACCGCCGTCGAAGACGACCGCCCGGAAGCGCTCGGGGATCGCCAAGCGTTCATAATGCGAGCCTGCCCGCCGGCTTTCTTCCACGAAGCCGTCCACCGTGAACAAGGCATCCTGCGCCCCGCCTTCGATGTACAGCGGTCTCGGGCAAATCAGCCCGCATACCTCCGCATCGAGGAAACGATGGCCGGCGCCCGTCCACGTCCAGTCGGATCGCCCGTAGGCGAACCGATCGTTGACAAAGCAAGAGGACACCGCAACCGAAATCCGCGTGTCCAGGGCGGCGGCAAAGAGCGTATAGAAGCCGCCGTAGGACAACCCGACCATGCCGACCCGCTGCGCATCGATGTCTGGTCGGCGCAGCAGCGCATCCAGGCTGCGCCGGATTTTCAGCACTTCCAACGCGGTCAGCGAGCCTCCGAGCTGCTTCAATTGGACATCGATCTGCTTGCGATCGAAACTGGGACCAAACCGCTCCGCCTCCCACAGCAGCAGCTGCGGAGCGAAGACGGCGACGCCGCGCCTCAGAATCCGGCGCGTCATGTCGTTATAGTTCACAGAGCCAAAGAAGCCCGCGGTCATTTCAGGCGTTCCCTGACCGCCATGCTGCGCGATCACCAGCGGGAAGGGGCCGTCGCCCGGCGGCCGAAAAAATAACCCGTAGGCGTGCAGCCCTTCCATCACCGGTAAAGTAACCCGGTAAATGGTGCCCAGCGCGTCTTCAGCGATGAGATCGTAGGCAGCCTCCACCTTCCCCGGCGATACAGGCTCCTTCCCTTCGATGTACAGCTCATTCAAAGGGAATCCCAGCATCGCCGCAAATTCCCGCCGCAGACGCTCGATGCTGCTTGCATAGGATGCAAGATCCGTATAGACCGGCGTAAAATAGGAGGCTCTCCGCTCCCGCGACCGCCGCTGCTCTGCGGCAATCCAGGCGGTCAGCTCCTCCGCCTGCTGCGCGCGATGCCGGTTGCCCGCATCCTCGCGTTCGCGATAGAGCTGTTCACCATCCCTGACGTTCTCATTCGATTGTGACTCCATAGCTGCTGCCTCACTTTCCGATTCAATCTTCTACATTATAGCGGGCGGTATCCTGGTAACCTACTTCAACATTAACCGATTTCACTTCAACTTCAGCCGTTACGCACAGCCCTCTCGTACTTCATACAAATTTGCTCGGCGAAACCTTGTAATGCTTCTTAAACGCCTTGGAAAACGAATACGGATCCGGGTACCCGACGAAGGAAGCAATCTGCTGCATCGTATAGCGATGACTGTAGACAAGATCGCGCGCCCGATTCATGCGCAGCTGGAGCATATACTGCCCCGGCGTTACCCCCAACGCTTGCTTGAAATAGCGAATAAAATATTTTTCCGACATGCCCGCAACTTCCGCCAGCTCCGAAATACGTACTGCACGTTGAAGGTTTCTCTGAATAAATTCAATCGTTGTTTTCAGCTCCACAAGATGTTTCGCATGCTCCCCCGCGGCGGAACCAGTCAGAAAATCGCCTTCGTAGTTCCCGTCCCCGTAGCTTTCCACGATGCGGGCAATCAGCATCATGAGGCTGCCCTTCAGCCGCATACCCCACATGCCACTCCCTTCCCGGCTTTCCTCAAAAGCCTTGTGCATCGCCGTCGCTTCCGCTGCGATCTCCCGCGCCGGAACGATGCCGCTCAACGGAAAAGCCCCCAGAATGCGCTGCTGCTCCCCGAGACCGAAATCAAAATGAAGATACAGAAATCGGCACGCGGTACCGCCATTCATCGCTGTATACGGAACGCCGGGATAAAATAGCACGGCATCTCCACTCGACGCGGTATGCATCGCACTGCCAAGGTCAACTTCGATTCGCCCTTCCTCGATCAGCCACAGGTCATAATTATGGTGAGACTTGCTCTCCACCCAGCCGGCGTCATGGTCAGCCTTGTTGTAGGAGGTGATGCGAAGGGAGACATGCTCCGACAAGTCGTTGAACAGCTCCGTGCCCTTCATCTTTTATTCATCTCCTTACTTTTTACCAGAATGATAATCGAATCCTATCTCAATATACGTTTCCATCGCAAGCTAAATCATACTATTTGACAAGAAACGGGAACTATCCTGCATTTTCATGCTGTTCCCTTCTCTTCATAATGAAGGCATACCCTACAAGTGGAGGAGATTCTTATGACAAACATTACGCTTCAACATCCCAAAGTCGTCGTGATCGGAGCTGGCAGTCTGTTTTTCGGCCGTCAATCCATCTGGCAAATGGTACATTCCGAGTACCTGAACAATGGTACGCTGGCTTTCGTAGACACAGACGAGACTCGCTTGAACAAAATGGTCGCGCTGGCGAAAATGGTCGCTGCCGCCAGCGGTGTCGCGCTGACCGTCGAGGGCTCTACCGATCGCCGAGACATACTGCCCGGCGCCGACTTCGTTGTCCTCAGTTTCGCCGAGGATACGGTCAAATACCGGGGCATCGACTGCGCCGTCTCTGAAAAATACGGCATCCGCATGTGCTCCGGGGATACCATCGGGCCAGGCGGCATTTTCCGGGCGATGCGGGAGCTGCCCGAAATTATGGCGTGCGCGCGGGATATTGAAGCCCTGTGCCCGGAGGCATGGGTCATCAACTACATCAATCCTTCCGCCGTCCACGGCATCGCTTTGAGCCGCTACGCGCCCAAGCTGAAAAGCTTCGCTTTATGTGACGGCCACCATATGCCGGGCAAAAAAATCAACTACGCCTGGCGTGCAGGCCTTGTGGCGGAGCCGAACGATTACTCCGCGGACATCGACAGCCGCTTCGATTTGCGCATCGCCGGCGTTAACCATTTTACCTGGATGCTCCGGGCTGAATACGACGGTGTCAACGTCATGCCGCACATTGCCGCTTCCTTGAAGCAGGCTGCCGAGACGGAAACCGCCGGGGGCGATACCGGCGCCAAAGCGAAGCACAATGATGCGATCAGCTATCAATTGTATGAGATTTACGGCTCCGTGCCGACGTGTACACCGCATACGAAGGAATATCTGCGCTTCTGGCAAGGGCTTGGCCATACGCCGGACGAGATTCCCCCGCTGTCCATTTGGGAAACCGAAGCACGTTACCTCCGCCACGAGGCGATGTGGCAGCAAGTCGACGACTTCCTCTCGGGGAAACTGCCAATTGCCACGTACATGGACACGTTCGGCCCGGATCACGCCACGGACATTATCGAGAGCATGGTCGGCGGACTCGGCAAAAAATACTATATTAACACCCACAATCAAGGCGCCGTGTCGAATATGAATGACGACGCTTTCCTTGAACTGCTGTGCGAGGTATCCTTGGATGGCGTGAAACCGCTGCCGGTCGGCGATATGCCGCGCGGGCTGCGAGGCATGCAGGAGCTCGTGCTGGATACGCACGAATTGACGGCGGAAGCCGTTGTCGAAGGCAGCCGCGAGAAGCTGAGACGCGCCATGCTGACGGACCCTCTGGTGAACTCCATCGCCGATGCGGATCGGATCATTGAGGAGCTGCTCGAACTTGAACGTGACATCATTCCGGCAAGTTGGTATGAGATGGAAGGCGCGCATTCGTAACAATCAATTGCAACTACTCTGGTACTCGGAGGCACGAAGAGTGCTGACTATTTAAGCCCCACAACACATCCAATTTTATGGAAATCCTATTTGGCATCCCTCTTAACCAAGCGGAAACGGCAAATTCCCCTGAGTGATCGGGGGGTTGAGAGAGGAAGCGAACTTCTGACCTGATGTATTCGGAGAGGAGCACTGCAACCGTTAGCCTTGGAAAAGTGGCGTTTAGCGCCAAATAGGAGCTGTGACAACGATGAGTTGCTTGGCCCACAAGACGCCCTATTGTATAAAATTCCATTTTTCTTCCCCCTCCCACTTCGATAAGTACGCACAAAGTAGCTACCAACAAAGAACCGGACGATCCCAAGGATCGTCCGGCTATCTTTTCAAATCGCCACGAAAATTTCGTCATTGATGATCCGAACCTCGAATCCACGCAGCCGAACTCCGTCTTCCTCCGCCAAATGCTTGCCGGTCAGCAAGTCGAACTCCCACCCATGCCAAGGGCAGCGGAGCACTTCGCGATCCTTGCCGTACGCATATTCATAGACGAGCGACGGCATGCGGGTCCCGCATACGACACCTTCACACACCGGCGCTGCCGCATGCGGACATACGTTGCGCCAGGCATACCACTTGTCGCCGATGTGAAAAATCCCCAGCTCCATACCTTTGACTTCCACGATTTTGCGGCCACCATCCGGTACTTCGCTCGCCAAACCAACCGGATATAACGTCTTCTCTTTCCCGGTACCCGTTGCCATCGTTACGCCTCCCCCTGCTGAGCCTTAACTGGCGTAGACACCTGCGGCCGCGCATACAAGCCATACAAATGCATCGCATTGTCGCATAAGATTTTTTCGCGCAACTCCCGGCGGATCGGTGAGAGCACAACCTTGGGATTATCGAAATCCCAATGCGGATAATCCGAGGAGAACATAATCTTGTCATCGGCCCCGACCATGTCGAAAATCTGATTCATCTGTTCCGGCCGATCCGGTTCTTCAATCGGCTGCGTCGTAAAATACACATGCTGCCGAATATATTCGGATGGCAGCCGTTTCAGCCATGGCACCTGATCGCGCAGCGCCTTATAGTTTTTGTCCATCCGCCACATCAAATGCGGCGCCCACGCGATTCCGCCTTCGATGGCGACGAACTTCAGCCCCGGGAATTTCTCGAATACCCCTTCACAGACGAGACTGTTCACATGGGCCATATAATTCGTCGGCAGAATATTATGCCACTCGATATACTTCGTCGGATAACCCGACGGCGTCGGAGCTCCGGCAATGCCCCGGCCCTCTGTCCCCGGATGAACGGCAACCGGGAGCCCGTTGCGCTCGGCCGCTTCATAGATGGGATGGAAAAAACGCTGACCATACAGCATTCGCGACCCGCTGCACATGATAACCTGCACCATATCCTTATGCTTCGCCATACGTTCTATCTCTTGGGCCGCCGCCTGCGGGTCTGCATGGTTAATCAGGATCGAACCTTTGAATACCGGGCTCGCCGCCAACCAGTGATCGACAAGCCAGTCGTTGTAAGCGCTTGCGACAGCATTGCCGAAATCGGGATCCGGATTCAGTGATACCCCCAGGATACCCGAACCGGTCAAAATCCCGTAATCAATGCCCCATTTCTCAAAATGGTGCTTCAACATAAACTGCGGATCGCTGCCCGGCGTGCCTCCATTGGGCTGCTTGGCATCCTTGCGCATCACACCGATCGGCGAGTACCAACCACCGCCATAGCCGGGCCCAACTGCGAGCCATTGATCATGCCACACCTTGGGCAAATAGGGAAGCAAATCCTGCGGTTTTGCGATCGCATTGTGTACATCTGCGTCAATGATTCGCGGCTTGTTGTCCGCCCCTGTTTCCATGCTCATGTTCTGCATCCCCTTTGTTGGTTATGTCTTCATGAACTAAGCATAAAAGAAATAACACCCGCGGTACATGCACATTCCGATGGAAATTCTGGATTTTTGATCGATCCTATCCCTGGCGATAATGGCTCGGTGTTAGTCCCGTCTCCCGGCTGAAAATTCTCGTAAAATAAAACGAATCCGGAATACCTGACTCTTCCGCAACTTGCCGAATCGGCAAACTGCTTTCTCTCAGCAATTGCTTTGCATGGTCGATCCGTATGCGGGTCAAATATTGAATCGGCGAATAGCCGGTATGTTTTTTAAATAAACTGGAGAAATATGCGGGCGACAACGAGGCATGTCCCGCCATCATTTCCCTGGTCAGTTCCTCCCTGAAATTAGTTTTCATGTACGCAATCGCTTCCCGAACGATAGCTGCGGCGCCGGCCTCCTCCGCCCCTCTTCTTCCGGCGGCAGCGGCGACGGCCGCTTGGACCAGGCCCAGAAAATCAACGCGCGTCTCCCATTCAAAGCCAGCCTCCTTCTGAATCCAACAACGAAGCAGACGCTCGAAGCGTTCCTCCAGATCGCGAGTCCCCAGCCCAGGCAGCACATGATCGATCGGCAGCGGGCCTTCCGCGCCTTGCCAATCCGCTTTGATGCCGTCCCACTGCAGCCGTCCGTACTGATAATGAACGGAATAGAAGCATAGCGTTTTCTCCGGACTCGTCACAATGTCCATGCGGTTTCCCGGCCATACTTGAAATAGTGTGCCCTCGCGCAGCGGTTGCCGTTCCCCATTCCCGACAGTGATCGTCCCTTCCCCCGCCACAACTAACGCAAAAATATGCATCCGCGTTCGTTCACGCAGCAGCTGATACCCCCAGGTCTGCCAAAAAGAAAGATCCCGTTCAACCACATCTAGAATTTTGGGGCTGAAGCTGTTGAAAAAATCGTAGTCCATACCTTTTCTCCTACCCCCCATTTACGAGGCATCGTTCGTGGTTGTAATTCTATATACTCTCGCCAGGATGCAGCCTCGCCTGCAAGAAACGCGCTTCCCTTCCCTCCGAAGGCTCCAGCCCGTCGATCTGCCTGAACAGCGCGGCGACGGCTTCAGCCCCCATGGCCGCATACGGAATTTCCATCATGCTCAGGGAAGGAACCAGATGGCGGTTCACCCGCAGCGTATCGTCCGCTGCCATCAGCTTCACATGCTCGCCGACCCGAAGGCCAAGCTGCCAGGCTGCCCGGTAGGCGCCAATCGCGCCGATCGCCCAATTGAACAGCAGCGGCGGAATGCCAGGCCCCTCTGCCTGCAATCGCTGCAGCACGCCCCGCAGGCCCAACTCGTCATCCGCATGCTGCCTCTCAATTCGCGGCTCAACGCGCCGATTCGCGCACCAGTCGAGATACGCCTGCTCGCGGCTCTTCTCCGCCCAGTTGCTGGCCACATTATCATTGTTGTACAGCTGTACATAGATCGGCTGAGGCAGCGCATTATCCTGCGACATATACGCGAGCGCATCCATCACGCTCTTGTAGTAATCAGCCTGAACGGAAATAACGCCGTCATTCTCCGCGTAGCCTTCAATAGAGACGTAAGGCACTTGCAAGCGTTTCACTTCGGCAGCCCACTGCTCGTCACAGTACGATACCGGATCCAGCGTAATAATCCCGTCAATGCGATTCTGGAGGTACAGCTCCAACAGCCGCTCACGCGCCTCTCCGTCTTCCTGACCGCAGATCAGAATATGATACCGCCGGGCATGGCAAGCTTGCTGAATGCCTTCCAGCACTTGGAGGAAAAGCGGATTGCCCGTGTCTCCGAACGCGGCCAGGCTGCTGCTCTGCCCCGTTCGCATCGCTCTTGCCTGGGAATCGACATGGTAATTCAATTCCTTGATCGCCGCCAACACGGCTTCACGGGTTTCCAAGCTGACGCCGATGCCTTGCGTGCCATTCAGTACGGCGGACACGACACTACGGGATACGCCCGCTCGTTTGGCTACATCAAAACTCGTCACTCTCTTGCGAGTCATCGTCTACACCTCTTCCCGTTATCGTAACACGTGTTATGGAATTTGCAAAATCGGAATTATGGACACCAATTTCATATTTCCGGCTAAATACGCCCCACGGTTTCAGCCATATAATGGGCTTATACCAAACTATAAGAGAAGCGAGGAATCACTATGGGTTTTAAAATCGGTGTCGTAGGTGCAGGACAATTTTCCAAATGCTTTATTCCCCTTCTGCAAGCTCATCCATTCGTCGAGGAGGTCGCCTTGGCGGAAGTCGTAGCGAGCCGCAGAGAGGCGTTCGTCCAAGCATTTCGCATCGCCCGAAGCTACGCATCACTCGAAGAGCTGCTTGCTTCAGATGTCGATGCCGTCGCCATTTTCACACAGCGTCATCTTCACGGCGCGCACACGCTTCAAGCGCTTCGCGCCGGCAAGCATGTCTATTGCGCAGTACCGATGGCCCAATCGCTGGAGGAAATCGAGCAAATCACGAACGAAGTCGTTCGGACGGGGCTCATTTACATGACTGGGGAGACAAGTTACTACTATCCGAGTACGATTTTGTGCCGCGATAAGTTTAAGGCAGGCTCCTTCGGCGATTTCGTATACGGCGAAGCCCAGTATATGCACGACATGTCCCATGGCTTTTACGATGCATTCAAATATTCCGGCGGAGACGCTTGGAAAAAGGTAGCCGGCATTCCGCCGATGTATTATCCCACGCATTCGGTCAGCATGCTTCTCTCCGTCACAGGAGCCAAAGCAACGAAAGTGGCTTGTCTGGGCTATGTCGACAAACATGAAGACGGTATCTTTCGACAAGGCGCCAACTTGTGGGACAATGTTTTCAGCAATCAAACCGCGTTGATCAGCACCTCCGATGGAGGCTCTCTGCGCCTGAACGAATTCCGGCGTGTAGGCTGGGGCGGACCGAACAGCGTGTACATGAGCATGTACGGCACCGAAGGGAGCTTCGAAGAACATGCAGGCGGCGCCGCTTGGACATCGAAAACCTGGGGAGACGTCGTCGATCTTACCGGCGATTTAAGCTGTCAGGATGCTTATGTGGAGTTGAAGGATCTCGAGCAGGATCTGCATCCGACCTTAAAAAACGACTTCCATTCCACCTTGGCCATCGTTCATCCGCAGCATCGCCTGCCAGCTTCCTTCCAGGGGCTTCCGAACGGTCATTTTGGGTCGCATCAGTTTTTGGTCGACGATTTCATCAAAGCGCTGCACACCAATCTGCTGCCGCCGAATCACGTGTGGAACGCGGCGAAATATCTCGCGCCAGGGCTCATCGCGCACGAGTCATGTCTGCGGGGCGGAGAAATGCTGGCGATTCCTGACTTCGGAGATGCTCCAAGCCATTGGAGCCTGTTGGATCCCGACGCCTTCCGCGCAGGCGAATAGCACTGCAACGCTCGCTCAAGCCCCACAATTGGCCAACCGCCTGGAGAACCTTTCCAGCGGTTTTTCCTTTTTATCGAACCTATGTTACATTAAATGAAGAAGAAAAGAACGCATACGCAAAGGACGAACACAATGGCCAAGGATCTCGTTCCCTTAAGCCCGGAGGAAACGCTTCCTTATTTGAACATGGTTTCCTTCCCCCCTTATATCACGCTCGCCCATTTATTCCACGCGCCTGAAGGCTGGCGAACGCCGACACGGAGCTTCCCTCAATATGCTCTGCAGTATGTGGTCAAAGGCACGGCCATCTATCAGATCGAAGACAAAACCTACACGACTCGGCGAGGCGACCTGCTCATGCATCAGCCGAACGAAGTCAACGCCATACATACGATCCCCGGCGAGCCCTATATTTGCATTTCTCTGGTCTTCCATTTTGGCGGACAGGCGATGCCGTTCCAATCTTGGGCGCGAGGACATCATGCCTTCGGTAACTATATCAACCATCCGCTGGAGGCCATGCTCACCCAACTTGTCAGCAACTACAGGCATCTCGAACCGGAGCGGCAGCTCAAATCCCAGGGACTCCTTCTGCAAATTTTGGCTGAGTTGACGATACCGCTGCGGTATCGCGCCCATGACAGTTCACCTCATGCCAATATGAATAAAATGATTTTAGTAAAAAATTATATTATTGAACATTTTCAAAAACCGATGAACTATGAACGTCTTGAAGACATTTCCGGTCTCAGCAAAAACTATTTAATTTCTCAATTCAAAGCCTGCTTCGGCATGCCGCCGATCCAGTATCAGCTGCGGGTTCGAATCCAGCGCGCGAAAGAGCTGGCCCTGCAATCCGGTTTAAGCGTATCGGAGATCGCCCTGGAAGTTGGCTACTCCGACGTTCACACCTTTGGGAAAATGTTCAAAAAAAAGACAGGCATCAGCCTGTCTGAATATGTGAGCACGTTGACGATTTGATCACTTGCAGCTGAAGTCCGAAGACGGCCTACCACTCCGCTACTGTTCCGTCCGGCTGGCGCCAGATCGGGTTCTTCCAGTTGTGGCCGATCTTGGCCATTTCGCGCACCTTCGCTTCGTTCACTTCGATACCTAGCCCCGGTGCCGTCAGATTGCGGACGAATCCGTCCTCGTATTGGAATACGGATGGATCCACGAGGTAATCCAGCAGATCGCTTCCTTGGTTGTAGTGAATCCCCAAGCTCTGCTCCTGAATGAACGCGTTCGGGGAACACGTGTCAAGCTGCAAGCACGAAGCCAGCGCAATGGGCCCCAGCGGGCAGTGCGGAGCTACCGCAATATCGTACGCTTCCGCCATTGCAGCGATTTTGCGCGTTTCGAGAATGCCGCCGGCGTGGGACAGATCCGGCTGGATGATATCGACGATGCCCTGCGCGAGCAGCTCTTTGAAGCCCCAGCGCGTATACATCCGCTCGCCGGTCGCGATCGGACAGGAGGTGTAGCGCGCGATCTCGCGCAGCGCTTCATTGTTTTCCGGCAGCACCGGCTCTTCGATGAACATCGGCCGGTACGGCTCCAGCTCCTTGGCGAGAATCTTCGCCATGGATTTGTGCACCCGGCCGTGGAAGTCGATGCCGATGCCGACTTCCTTGCCGACCGCCTCGCGCACCGCCGCGATGCGGGCAATGGCCTCATCGACTTTGCCGATCGAGTCGATGTAGTGCATTTCCTCGGTGGCGTTCATCTTCACCGCGGTAAATCCGGCGGCCACCTGCGCCTTGGCTGCTTGCCCCACATCGCTCGGCCGATCGCCGCCGATCCACGAGTACACGCGCGTCCGTTCGCGGCACGCGCCGCCTAACAAATCATACACGGGCGCGTTGTAGAACTTGCCCTTGATATCCCAGAGCGCCTGCTCGATCCCGGAGATCGCGCTCGATAGAATCGGCCCCCCGCGGTAGAAGCCGCCGCGGTACAGCACTTGAAACAGATCCTCGATGCGCATCGGATCTGTCCCAATAATGTGCTCGCTCATCTCCGTGACAGCGGCAGCCACCGTATCCGCCTTGCCTTCGACGACAGGCTCTCCCCAGCCTGTGATGCCTTCATCGGTTTCGATTTTCAGGAACAGCCATCTTGGCGGCACCTTGAACAATTCCATTTTCGTAATTTTCATCCTGCGTTTCCCCTCTCGTCTTGGTCCTGCTTATGGGTCAGGCATATTGATCGCGGTATTCCTGCGGCGTCATGCCGTAATGCTTTTTAAATGCATGATTGAACGAATGGGGGCGCTGATACCCTAGCTGCGTTGCGATTTCATAGATTTTATCCTGGCCATGCTTCAGCAGATACGCCGCTTTATCCATCCTGACCTGATTGACGTAATCGCTCAAGTTATCGCCGGTTTCTAGCTTGTATATCTTGGACACATACACGGGATGCAGATACACATGATCGGCGATCGACTGCAAAGATACGTCACTCGCAAGGTTCTGCTCGATAAAAGAACGAATCTCATTAATCAGCGACACGCGGCTGTCTTTCCGCTCCTGATCCATGTCCTCCTTCATGCACCGCAGCGCCCGCATCGACCAATCTCGGAGCTGGTTCACCGACCGAAACGGGATGCCTTCCGTCATCCGGTCATAATCCCTCCCGATCAACTGATGCAATTGCCGACCATTCTTATGGGCGATATAGGCATAGGCGGAAGCAATGGAAAAATACACTTCCAGCAGATGCTCCTGCGACTCCGCGTATTTCGCTTCCATTTCATCGAAAATGACGCCAAGCTTTTCCCCCACATCGTCCCAACGCGCGGCTTCTAGCAGATGGTTCAGCGTCGGCGGCTCATACAACCGCTGCAGAGCGGTCAGCTCCGTAGGAACAGGCTCATCGCCGAGCCGCATGAACAATTCAAGTTCGTTGCCGATCTTTTTGCGAAAAGCGCTCAAGGAGCGGTTATAGAGCCCGTTCAGATCCTGCGGGAAGGTGCCCCACGTGCTGACCAGAATGGAGATTTTGCCTTTCAGGTAGTTGTTAACCGCCGATTGCAGCACGGAGGCCGTCCTTTCCAGCCACGCCGTTTCTTCTTTATCGGGCGTTTCCGACTCGCCCTTCTTTTTCATCACAAAAACGAGATAATCATGCGCATCCTTCGCATGCCAGCTGTCGAACCGCTCTCCGAACAGCTCCTCCACCATGTTGCCGATCGCGTATTCCATCAAAGACAGACGGGAGATGTCGTACTCCAGAAACTGAGATTCGAGCCGGATCATCATAATGGCAAAAGCCTGCTCATGGAAATCCGACAGCTCCAGCATATGCATTTTGTCACGAAGCGAGGACGAGGACATGCTGCGGCCTTGAAGCAGGTCGCTCAGCAGGTTGCCGCGCAGCAGCGGAAGATTTTCTTTTAACGTGTAGCTTAATCGCTGCCTGGAGACGACTTCCTCCCACTCGCGCTGCAGCTTCTCTTTCACCCGGCTTACCGTCGCCAGCAGATCCGCCTCCGTCACAGGCTTCAGCAAATAGTCTTCCGTGCCTTGCAGAATCGCTTCTTTGGCATAGTTGAAATCCGAGTATCCGGATAAAAGAATGCACTTCGTCTTCGGCCATCTGCGATTAATGGTCTGGATCAATTGCAAGCCCGTTATGCCCGGCATCTGAATATCGGTCAGCACGATGTCGATCGACGTCTGCCCAAGCAGTTCCAACGCTTCCTCGCCGGAAAACGCTTTGTACACCTGCTCCACACCGACAGACGCCCAGTCTATGGTCGAATAGAGACGATCCACCACATGCACTTCGTCATCGACGATCAAAAGCTCTGTCATGCCTCCGGCACCTCCATCTTCGGCCCTTGTATCTGCGCCTCGCGTCTCCAAGTCAGAACAGATCTGACTCCGCCGCTGTCTCCCCGTTCCAAATGAAGGCCTGACCCTTGGCCAAACTGGTACACTAAGCGATGATGCACATTCCAGGTTCCACAGCCGATCTCATCCGTCATAGCCGTTTGCAACTGCTTGTGCAGCTGCTCCAGCCTTTCATCGGTGAGCCCCGCGCCGTTATCTTCCACGATCAGCCTATTGAATTCCGCATCCTGCTCGCCCGTGATCGTAATACGGTCGCCGCCAAGGCTGCGCTCAATGCCATGAACGATGGCGTTCTCCACAAGCGGCTGCAGGATCAGTCTGGGGATGCGCTCTTCCAGCATCGTATCAGGTACGGTGATCTGATAAGTGAGCCTGTGAATGCGCAAGGTCTGGATGCTCAAATAGTGGCGCGCCATATCGAGCTCCTCTCGCAGCCTGACCATCTGATTCTCAACCCGCGTCGTGTAGCGGTAATACTCGGCCAAATTTTGCGCCATCGCCACGACCGACTCCTTATCTTCCATTTCCGCCGAATTAATAATGAAGAATAACGAGTTATATAAAAAATGGGGATGAATTTGCGACTGCAGCTGCTTCAGCGTCGCTTCGCGCGAGCGTATTTTCTCGGCGTACACGTCCTCGACCAGCACTTGAATTTGCTCCGCCATTTCATTGAAACGTTGAATGAGAAAATCAAATTCATTCTTCGCTTGATACGTAATCCGAGCCGACAGATCGCCCCGCTTCACCTTCTGCACGCTCTGAATCATTTTCACAAGCGGAATCTGCACGTTGCGGTAGAGCAGGAAAGAAGCGAGCACACTCATGCCGAGCAAAAGTCCAATCGAAATATAAAATAAGTTCCGGGACATCGTGATCGGCGACAAAATTTTCTGAACCGGCACATAATCAATCAAATACCAACCTAACTGATCGGATTTGACATAACTGATCAAATACTGCTGATCGACCAGTTTCATCTGCATTTGCCCCGAAGCGGCCAGGTTGATGCCTCGAAGCCGCTCCCTGATCGCTGCCGGGATTTGCGCCTCCGACGTGCTGTTCACGATGAAAGCCGACGCCCCGTCAAATAAAAAAGGATCGCTCCGCTTATCCGACTTGTAGACGTCAAGAAGCTGAATCAGGTTTTGCGCGCTGAAACGGACCTGATACAGCACCCTCGCCTGATTCAGCACCTCGGCGCGAACCGGCTCGCTGATCTCGCGATAAAAGGAGCCCCCGCTTTTATCATCCGCCTGTGCTTGAAAAGACCAGGTCCGATGAACGGGATCCTGCCAAGGCCAACGGTCCGTACCATTCACAAAAATGCTGGAAGACAGCACTTTTTTCTCCTTCGGAATGACGATCGTCAGCTCATTGACCCAGCCGCTTGCGACGCTTTGCAGGCTCAGCTTTTCAATAATGCGCGACTGCTCCCTGAGCATGTCATAAGCCGGATCGCCACTGCGGTCGATGAACTCCCTGATGTACGGATCGCTGCCGAGGATCACGGGCGACATCGCCAACCGCTCGACGTTCGAATCCAATTGATGCATGAAAAAAGAAAGCTGGTTCAAGTTCGACGACTGGATCTGATCCTGAACGACTTTGTTCGTCGTACGATTCGTGAAACTGTACAGCACCACGATGGGCGTTAGCAGTAACACGAGCAGAATGAGAATTTTACTGAAAATATTCAATTTATAAGGCATGCGCCGATCACCTTCCATGCTTCCGCTGAGCTTGCTAATCATCGAATTCTAACTATACGAGAGAAGCCTTCCAAAAGAAAGGCTTTCCATCTCATTCCCGTATAGTTTTTCCTTTTTATTAGCCTTTTACAGCACCGGCAGCAAGGCCGCTGACGACATAGCGCTGGGAGACAAGCGCGATGATCAATACCGGCAAGGTAATGATGCACGCCGCCGCCATGAGCGCACCCCAGTTGATTTCAGAGTAGGACATGAAGTTAAACACGGCGATCGGTAACGTTTTCGTTTTGTCCCCCGCCAAAATAATCGAGAACATAAAGTTGTTCCACGAAAAGATGAACGACAACAGCGAAGACGTAATGACACCAGGGCCCGAAAGCGGCATAATGATCCGCAGGAATACTTGATGATGCGTGCAGCCGTCGATCAGCGCCGACTCCTCGATCTCCGTCGGAAGCGCCTCGAAGAACGAAATCATAATCCAGATAATGAAGGGGAGGCCTACGAGCATATGACTCAAAATCAGTGCTGTATACGTGTCCACCAAATGAATTTTGGAGAACAGGATAAACCAAGGAATCAGGAAGGTGATCCCCGGGATAATTCTCGCGACCAGGATAAGCAGCCCTAATTTGTGAAGGTGATGCCTTGCGATAGCGTACGCGGCCGGCAGGCCGAGAATCAAGGAAAGCAAGGTCGAACCGAAAGCGACAAGAAAACTGTTCCCAATAAATTTGAGGAAGTCATACTCTTTGAAGACAGCGACATAATTATGAAACGTTGGCTTGAACACAAACATTTGCCCCGTCGATAAAATCTGTGCCTGCGTCTTGAAGGAAGCGAGCAGCATCCACACAAACGGGAAAGCGAAAACGATAAGAACCACGTACGTGAGCAGCGTTTGCAGGAAGCGTTTGCCTTGACCTTTCTTCTTTTTCATGACGCTCCCTCCAATCGTTTGCGCATCCAGATCATGAACAGCGTTAATCCCATCACCAGCATAAAGAACACAACGAGCAAGGATGAAGCCGAGCCCAGTTTAAAATATTGGAACCCTTGCACATAGCCGTACAGATTTAGCGTCTCGGACGCAAAGTTAGGTCCGCCCTGAGTTGTTGCATAGATAATATCAAATGTCTTAAGTACATCGATGAGACGAAGCATCGCGGCGACAATAATCGTCGGTCTGAGCAATGGCAGCGTAATCGAGACGAATTTGGTCCACGCGCTCGCGCCGTCCACGTCGGCCGCCTCATACGGATCGGAAGGCAGCGTTGCCAAACCGGCCATGATGATCAGCGCAATCATCGGCGTCCATTCCCACACGTCCACGATGACGAGGGAAGGAATAACTTGATTCGGCGATGCCAGCCATAAGAGCGGCTTTAGCCCCATCGCTTTGAGCATCATGTTCGCCACACCGATCGTCGGCTCGTAAATCAGCATCCACACGAGGCCCATCGCAACCGGCGTTGCTACCATCGGCAGCAGGAACACCGTTTTTACCAGATTTTTACCTTTAAACTCTCTGGACAGCAGCAGGGCAATCGCAACCCCCAGGATCACTTCCAGCGCCAGCGCCGCGATCGTAAAATAAAACGTCGATCCGACCGCATGCCAGAAGCGCTCATCTTTGAATAACGCGATATAATTGCCGAGTCCCACCCAAGCCGGCGGCGTTGTCGCCGACATACTCCACTCATAGAAGCTGATCCGAACCGTATAGATGATGGGGAACAGCATCATGATGAGGACGAAGAACACAGCCGGGAGCGTATAAATCCATTTCAAGTTGCGGTTAAACCAACTGTATTGCACACTGCATTCCCCCTTTCTGCTAAATCAAAAGCTGTCAGGGTATGAAAGGGCCGGCTATCGGCCCTTTTAACCCGTCAATCTTAGGAAAGTTGCACTTACTTCGTTTTATCTTTATCCATGATCGTTTGCAGCGCTTGGTTCGCTTTGTCGGCCACCGGCTGAATATTCGTTTCGCCTGTCATCAGCTTCTGCACGATCTCGCCTACCGCGTCGCGGGCTTCACCTACGCTAATCACAGTCGGACGGTCATGGTCAACGCCGGTTTTGGCGCTTTCTTTAATAATCGGCACAAGCGCTGCCGGGAAGCCTGTTGTGCCTTCCGGTTTATCCCATACCGAAGCACGCGCGCCCGGGTTGCCTTTTTGCTGCGTTTTTAGCACGACATCTTTGCTTGTCGCCCATTGAATGAACGCCCATGTCGCATCTTTGTTGCCGGATTTGGCATTCATCGCCAGCCCCCAGGATGTGATGCTGTACGGCTTGGAGCCTGCTTTTCCGCCAGGGAAGACGGCAAATCCGACTTTATCGGCCACCTGCGACTTGGCAGGATCGATCGCGTTGTTGTAGAGGGAGTTCGCATCCGTCAGGAACGCCACTTTACCTTGCGCGAAAATGCCGAACGCTTGCGGCCAGGACATATTCAGCACGCCCGGAGGGGCATAATCTTTCAGCAACGTGCCGTAAGTCGTAAATGCTTTGACCGCCTCAGGCGTGTTGATCGTCGCTTTGTCACCGTTCGTGAAGTCAGCGCCTTCCGAGTACAGGAACGAAGATACTTGCGTGACAAGCGGTGAACGTTGGCCTCTGGCTACGAAACCGTACATTTCGTTTTTCGGATCGTGCAGCTTTTTCACCGCGGCTTGCAGCTCATCCAACGTTTTCGGAACCGCAATGCCCGCTTTCTCCAGCAAGTCCTTGCGGTAGTACAAAATTTCCTGCTCCGTAATAATCGGAATGCCCGCCAACTTCGCATCTACCGTCGTGGAACCGATCGATGAAGGGGAGAAATCGTTGAAATCGTAATTCGGATCCTTTTTCGCATAATCATCCAACGGTTGAACCCAGCCGTTCTTATAGAACAGCTTGCCTTCTTGCAGCGGGCGATACATGAACACATCCGGCGTTGCTGAGCCCGAAGTGAACTGCACCGTCAGCTTTTGCGTCAGCTGATCTTCGAAGAAACTCTCTACGTTCACTTTGATGCCCGTTTCTTTCTCAAAATCCGGCAGTAGCGGCTTGATCGCATCCGCCCAAGGATGGTTCGCCGTTACCAGCGAGATAGTTTTACCTGCAAAAGGCTTCGCTCCCGCTGTCGCGGCCGCACCGCCCGCTTTGCTTGTTTCCTGCGTTGTATTCGTAGCGCTGCCGCAGCCGGCAAGCAAAGTTGCCGCCATCACGAACGTTGTCCCCGCGCCAATCCATGGTGTGAATGATTTTTTCATCTGATTGTTGACCTCCCATGTCCTTGAAAAATGAATGTGCTTACATTACTAAGAATAGTTGATTTCTAGGGTCTCTTTAAATAACTAAGATTAAACATGGATAACGAGGGATGAAGGGAAGTCGCCGTATGACATAAAAAAATGGAGCCCGCAATTCCGCGGCGCTCCGTTTTGTTCCTCTACAATGTCTCCGTATTAAGCGTAAATCCTTCAATCACGACATCTTCGTCGACCTCGATCATAATACAGCGTTTCCCTTGGTAATTCACCTGTCTGACGTATTTTAAATCCTGGGGACTGACGGAAATCGTAGCTACCTTCGTTTCAATTTTAATCGATTTGGACGTGAACTTCGGAATGACACTGCTCGCTTTGAGTTCATAGTTTCTGTCATCGACGACGTTTTGGAACGCGCGTTCAACCTTTTCCTTCGTCACATCCTCCACGCCACTCACCTTCAGCATGCGTTCGACATCTGTAAAATCCAGCTTCGGCGGCTCTTCTTCTTCATGGGACTCGATGACCCGATGAACTTCCTCGTACACCTGCGCGATCGTCGCGGCATCTAGTTGTTCACCCGCCACTTCCTTCACAATCTCCTCAAAAATAGCTCTCTCTTCCAGCGCCGTCACGGTCTGCTCGGCATTTAAAACTTTCTCAATGAATTGCGGATTCGGTTCATTCACTTTCCCCGCGCAATACACAATGCGATTAACGTCGGAATAGTTGTCCGTCACACTAGGATAGAAAAAACCTTGCTCCGGCGTGTTCAATTTGATGATCGGATCTACGAAAACATTATACTTAAATTCCCGCTCGACATAATCAAACATGAGCGTTTTCCGCTGTTGTTCCGTGGAATTCACGCTGCACAGTATGAACAAGTTCGCGAACATCTCGTCTTTTTCGCTTACCTCGGCTTCATCATTCCTCGCCTTGGTCGGCTTGGAATATTGCCCCTTAACAAAAGTAACCACCGTATCCTGTTCGTACTTGGTATCCACCAGCATTTTCTCTACTAACAAGAGCATCAGATCCTGCCACTCATCCGGGCTGCCTGTCACCAAAGCTTGATGGAGAAGCACCTGCGTAGGCTGGTCCGCTTCCTCCTGAAACTTTAACTCGAACAGCTTCTGATCTAATTCACCGGTCATTAGTTTTTTGAAATTGGCCATGTAGAGTTCCTGTTTCTCCCTGTCCAATAAGGCGAACGGCTGACGCTCATAATGGTAGATCTCGTTACTTTCCTTCATAATATACACGTTAAAAATGTCGAAAAGACGAAGCATCTCATGATCCAATTTAAATTGCTTGCGAATATGTGCCATTTCTTTCTTCATCATGATTCCGTTAGACAACTCCTATGAAATGTAATATTTACTTTCCATTTTCGTAATTTTCATCATAGAATTCTAACTATACGAGAGATGCCTTCAAAAAGAAAGACTTTCCACGAAAAGAACCTCCAACCCCCTCTGAAGTGGGATTGAAGGTTCTCGTCTAGATCAGGCTTAATTGATTTTAACCAACTGCTTTTGCAAAACCGTATTCCCTTCTTGACTAGCGTAAGGCGGGAGGCTTCTGCCAAAGCAGTTCGCAATCACTTTCTCCTCATCGGGAAGCGTAATACGAACCTCGTAGAGATCAACGGTTTCGTCTAAATCCGCATACATGACAGCGAGGTTTTGAGCGGCTAGGCTGTAGGGGAACATGACAGGCACATTGTCGCCAATGAGCACCGTTAACTGAGTAGGCGTCGAGTAAGATGACCAATCCCATACCTCAACGACTACCCGATGGCTGTCTCTCCTTTCAAGATTCACAAGATTGACAACGGCTGTTATCGTGCCGGGTTCTCGCGTCAACACGCCAGTGGACAATACAACTTTATCGGACATGAACGTTCACCTCCCTCGTAATCTATTAAAATACATAGTATTCTATGAAAGAAAATGATAGAGAGAAACGGTCAGTTGCCGTTTTTTGGAAGAAATCAATGCTAGCTGACACGAAGAAAAACCGCCAGGGAAGTTTACCCTGACGGTTCGTTTTGTTGATCCTATTTAATAAAGGCAGATGTATTATTCTTTGGAAATGTCTTAAGATTTCTTTATACTGTAGAAACCATACTGTTCAATTTCATCAAGAGCCTTCCGTCCAAATGACTCAATCAACTCGTCAACCCGGATTTTCGTTCCTCCCAGTGTCAGTCCATCCCAGCGTACAATCCTGCCATCTTTCACCAAAAAATAATCTTCCATACGACATCCTCCCAAATTTTTGGAATCCCTGCGCTCATATGCGCAAAGTATGAATCTGCCCATATCTATCTTAGCATATTTTGGGCGGGGAGCAAAAATCGTCTGAAGCGCAGTTCTTAGTGATCTATCCCTTTCGCGATGGAGTTCCTGTGATCGTCGGCATGTCGCTTATACTCCGTTTGAGAGTCAGTTCCCATGAGGCTGTCTTCACCTTGTTAGCAGATTCCAGTACTAAACGGTACAAGCGATCTCCCCAAACCTTTTGGAGCTTTTCATCCGTCAATTCGATGGTATCTACTTTGCATTTCACTTGAGGGCCCGAGATAGAAATACACACCACTTCCTTGTTCTCAACATAAAGCCTTATCTCATTATTCTCATTAATCCGTGGCAGACAAGGAGTGATTAGATGCATACAGACATCTCCGAATTCTTCTCTCATTGCAACTTCCTCTGCTATGGTTACTTTAGATTCTAACGAACGATGAAGCGTTATTGTACGCAGCCATCTGGCTAGATCCGCTTCATCCGGATATGCCCCGGACAGATCTACCGACATCATGGCATAGTCTAGGTCCGCCTCATACTTGCAGGCTTTTGCCGAATATTTACGGCCTGCTTGTTGTTGATACCCATTAATAGTGGGCAAGTTGTGGTAGGAGGACTGCATAGTCCAAATCTCATACCTCCCTTCGGAGAAGGTCTGGGCCGTATACGTCCCGACTCCCGGATCCACTAGAACTGGCTTGCCATCCAGATAGACGATGAATTGACCTATATCGTTATGGTTATGATTTTCTGCATTGTGCCCGCCCTTAGCCGCGATATAGAAGCCTTCGGCCGCTCCACTCAGCTCTCTGGCGGTTATGACCTGAAGGTCTGGCAGCCACGCATCCGAAAGAAATATCTGATCTTCCCCACCATTTGTCTGAAGCCCGTCATAACAGGCAATCTCCGTTAGCTCTCGGTATAAGGAATCTGCTTGCAGCAACCTGCCCTGAAGACGCCCCAGCTTGTGGAGATGTCTTCCAATCGCAGACAAGCTGCTGTTTCCAATACGTTCCCCATATCGATACAGGCATGCGGGAATACCAAGATTGCGAGCAGCTCCATCAGCAAAGTTTACGAAGTAATCGTCAGCTATGTACACCTTGGACATAAAGCTGCCTATCTCACGAATCAAAGATTCATCGAATATATCGATCTTTCCGCCACTTGCCACATATAAATGTTCCAAGCATTCAAACAGAGAGCCACCGGCGCGGTACCAGTACGAACTGCCTTCATCGCAACCGCCGTCCTTTGGGTAGTGTGCCAGAAACAAGTCCAATGTTCGCATCGCTTTGGCCACGCAATTTACACGCTTAGCCTGGTCAGATTCATGCAGTAGAATAACCGACAGACAATTAGAGGTACACCAAGGTGCCCAGTTGTTGATGCCAAAGGGATTTACCTCCAGCATCCACCAGAAATCGCTGCGCGTAAGGTAAGGCGTGATGATCCGCTCCTTCAATTCTCGGTGCATGCGGCTTACCAACAGTGGACTTACCTCAGCTAGGGGACGTTCCAATATATACAGAATCCAGGCCAGCAACGCTCCTGTTTCACTTGCAAATAGATCAATGACTGGTTCATCGATATCAGCTATGGGCTCCATTTTACTTTTGGTCATATACAGATGAGCGGGCAGCACCCAGGTTGTTTCCTCGCAAATGGCCCAAATGCCATCTACCAGATCATTCATGAAAGTCCCTTTCCCCTCCAGCCATTCCCCCAGAGCCAGAACCTGGAGTGCCCGGCGGCGCGCAAAATATCGGGATTCGTATCGTTTCCTGTCACCGGTCCTGGAAAACTCCATAAACAATGTGGCCGGCAAACTCGGCCATTCATAATTCAAATAACTCTCGGCGCGATTATGCGCGTACTGCTTCAACGCTTGAGGCACGTCTCTTGCAACGCGATCAAGCGGAATCATCCGATCTACTGGCAGCAGCAAATCATTCAGGTTTTCGGCATAACGTTCAGTTAACATCATGATCCTCCATGTAAATTGCACATTTACGCTTATCAACAGCTTGTCAAAACAATGGTTGATGGTGCCAGACCTTTCCCTTCCACCACAACCTCTATGGGGCCCTGTGTGATCCCAGCGCGAATAACAGCCACGCACCTGCCTTTAAATGCCTTGCAACTACTTGCTCTATAGCTGGTATTGCTGGTCAAGTCCCCGGAGATAACCCCCAGCAGATGTCCATGGCCTGTCACACGGACAGTTACCAGATGGGATGCATCCGGCACAAGAACCCCGTTTTCATCCACGATAGAAATGTCGATGACTGCATCCTCGCGTTCTCCTGCCTGAAGAAGGCTGTCCTGGCAGTATAACTGGATCTGCGAAGCCTGGCCAGAGGTAACAAGTTCACTTGTGCTGACAGGTTTGCCTCCTATATACCCCACTGCTTGCAGGATTCCGGGCGCATAGTCAAGATCCCACTCCATGGCAAAGGGATTGTTTGGTTCGGGTTGCCGCACACCAAGGGAATTGCCGTTTAGAAATAACTCCACCTGCTCGCAATTCGTAAAGCAATAAGCCGTCTTGCTAGCTGCGTTATCTTGGAAATTCCAGTGCAAATCCGCTTTTAGATAGCGGTAATGTTTAAACTTCTCTGTTTCTTTCGCTTTAACAGCCAACTGAAGGACAGGGGCATCGGACCAGATACTGGCTCTGTAGAAATATTCCCCATTGGGAGTATCCATGCTATCCACCATGCCATAAGCATAGCCGTGGCGTAATATCCGCTCCGTGCGTTTATTGGAGCTGGCCAGTTGCGAGATATCAAAGGTATCCCCGAGATGAGCATCCTCTCCGAATCGATCAACGCCCTCTCCCATATAGTCGTACCCTGCCCACAAGAACTGGCCTATCGCGTAATCCTGCTCGCAGATCGCTTGCCAATGCTCGGGTTCAAAGCCAGTCTCAGAGCCAAGAAGAATCCAATCGGGGTGTGCCCGATGCAGGTTAGCATAGTAGGCACTTCCTTCCCGGTTAGATACATAATTGAAGCCCGCCACATCCACTTGATCCATGATCCCCTCATAGATAGGAAGCATATGGCTGCCCTCTGCGCAAACCGTAACGGGTCGGGTCGTATCCTCTTCCTTACAGATCCCTACCAGTTTTTTCAGCACTTCAACGCCTTCCTTATAATACAATTCCGGGATCTCATTCCCTACACTCCACATGATGATGCTTGGATGACTTCGGCCACGGCGAATCATAGCACGCAGATCAGTATCATGCCATTGCTGAAAATCCAGATAATACCCATAAACATTTTTGCCATATGGCTGATCGCTGTACCCCCGTGTCCAACCCGCTTGCCATTCGTCGAACGCTTCATCCATGACCATCAGACCCAAGAAGTCACAGGCATGATAGAACTCAGCGGGAAAAGGATGATGCGCAGTACGGATCGCATTGACTCCCGCTTCCTTCAGTAGCTTCAATCTCTTAACCCAGGCTTTGGGCGGCACCGCTCCTCCGTATATTCCCACATCCTGATGCAAGCAGACACCCTTCAACTTCAAGGAATCGCCGTTAATTTTAAATCCTTTATCCTGGTGAAAAGAGAGTGTCCTAATACCCAACGGGGTCATGCAGTCATCCACGAGTTCACCATCCGCCAAGAGTTTGGATTGAATCCTGTATAGTTCCGGATGTGCTGGGCTCCAGAGTGCGGGGCTGATCACCTGCAGCTTCTGTGTGAACTCATGCCTGCTGAATTGGGGCAGAATAACCGAATCTTTTGCTTCCGCGACCACATTCCCCTTGTTATCTATAATCGAGGTAACCAGTAAAGCTCTTTTTTTCACTTCGCAATTATCTTTCATTCCCGTTCCTTGCCAATTAAAGGCGTTCCAAACGGTATCCTTGTATCGCTCAACGCAGACTTTCGTGTGAACCTGAAGTTCCGCCAGATCCGTGTTGACCTTAACCGTGTCGGTCCTGATTCCCCATTGCTCAATGTGCAGGGAATTCATCGAAACCAAACAAACTTGACGGTATAAGCCCGCACCCGTATAAAATCGAGAATACGGCTGCAAGGAACTGTCTGCTCTGACAGATATTACATTCACCGCTCTTTCCTCTTGATGGACATACGGCGTGATGTCATACCAGAAAGGGGTAAATCCGTAAGGATGCTGCCCTAGATAGTGTCCATTCACCCACACTTGACTATTCATGGCAACACCGTCAAAAAGCAAATAGTACTTTTCATAATGGGTTCCAGAGGGTAAGTTCAAGTACTTTCGGTACCAGAGCGCACCACTTTGTACAAAGCCATTGGCCTCGTGATCTTCAGAAAATTCGCCCTCAACGGAAAAATCATGTGGAATATCAAGCGTACGCCAAGAGGAATCATCGAAGTCCTCGCGGTGAGCATCGGGAATATCTTTCGGACAAAACTTCCAGTCCTGACATAGAAACTGCACCTCTCTCGCTTCTAGCTCCGAGGTCATCCGTTTCATATAAGATTCGAACATCGTAGTAGGACTCACGTTCATGAAAACCTCCTTAACAATATTAAAAATCCCAGGGTAGAAGGGTATTCCTGCTCTGCAGCCGCATAATCGCCTCGTAGAGAAAATAATCCCCATATATCAAACTTTGGTTGGCGTAGAAATAGTTCCTGTCTTTCTCTTCCTTGCTACCTTCCCTATATGCCGGTCCCACACATCCATGCAAGAGAAAAGCATTACCTGCGGGAAAGGCTGGGGCGCGATGGGCTTCGAGCAAACGGGAAATCATACGTTCCGCCAACTCATGCAGTTCCCGATCGTCCGGAGCGTGCAGATACAATTCTAGAATGCCGCAACTTGCTATGCTCATAGCGGAAGTATCTATGGGAAGCCATTTATTACGCGGTGCTGCAAAATCCCAAGGAGCATCCCCTTCAGGCAGAAGCGAATGTTTCCAATAATTCAGGCAGCGCTGTGAAGCCTGGAGGAATTCCTCATTGCCCGTGTACCGATATGCTAGCGCAAAACCATAAATAGCCCACGCTTGCCCCCTTGACCAAGTAGAGGCATGAGAATAACCTTGCACACTACGTCCGCCAACCGGATTACCTGTATCGGGGTTGAAATTATAAGAGTGATAGGTGCTGCCGTCTTCTCTAACGATGTTAGTTGCCAATTGACGAATATGAGCCTCAGCAGATTTCCTGTAGCGAGACTCCCCGGTTTCCTTGGCAGCCCAGAACAGGAGAGGCACATTCATAAGGCTGTCAATAATGGCCTTCCCCTTCTTCTCTTGCCGGAATTCCGGCGTATCTGACTCCCAATTATTCCAAGCGCGGATGTAGCTGCCCTTTTCCTGAAAACGGCCCAGCAGCGATTCTGCTGCCTTTAGCCCTATTTCCCTTGAAGATTGCGATCCGGTTAGTACATAGTGATAGACAGCAGTGAGATGAAATATGAAACCCACATCATGATCCAGACTCAAATAACCCCGATCTTTATTGACTGTCGGATCATTATTAACCCGCTCTATAAGAAACGGCATATACCGCTCATACTCACCTAACAGCAGATCATCCTGCAGTCCGGCGTATGCCAGCAATTGCAAACCTGGCCAGAAACCGTCTGTCCACTGTCCTTTTCCTGACAGCGTGTACGTACCATCCAAGGAACCAACCGCAAAAGGAATGTCTCCATTGTAAAGCAGGCAGTTCCTGTATATTTTCATATCCATATCCCGCAGCGCATTTTCATATACCGTGTCCATATTCTTCCTATCCTTCCATGTAAATTGCAGCAATTGTACTTTTATCCTTTCACCGCGCCAAGGGTAACTCCCTTAACAAAATATCTTTGCAAAAAAGGATAAAGCGCCACAATTGGCAGGGCGGTCAGAATGACAGTTGCCATCTGGATGGAAATCGCAGGAGGCAAAGGGCGGTCCGAGTCATTCAAATTAAATAAATCGGATTGCCCTACGGAAACTACTTGCCGAAGAAGAACCTGAAGCGGCCACAATGTTGGTTTGTTAATATAAATAACGGCGGAAAAGTACTGATTCCAGTTGCCAACTGCATAAAACAAGGTAAATGTCGCAAGAGAAGCCGTGGAGAGCGGCAGCACAATTCGCCAGAAAATTCCCCAGTCGGAACAGCCGTCGATAACGGCAGACTCAATTATCCCTTCATCAATGCTTTCAAAGAATTCGCGGATGATGATGACATTGAAAGCAGAAATGGCGGAAGGAATGATCAGTGCCCATAAACTGTTGATGAGTCCAGTTGCTTTCACTACCAGGTAAGTGGGGATAAGCCCACCTCCGAACATCATCGTGAATATGATCATCAGCATAATCCAGCGCCTGCCCGAGAAATTCCGCCGTGACAACACGAAGGCCGTAAGTGTAGTAAGGATCATGTTAACCGCAGTTCCCATGACCGTTACAAATATCGAATTGCTAAGTGATTGAAAAAAGACACCTGTGTCAAAAATATAGATATAAGAAGTGAAATCCCATGTTTTTGGCCAAAGAATAAAATCACCGGACATCTGATCCTTTACATTCGCAGTTGACATGGCGAATACGTGAAAGAAAGGGATAAGGCACAATAAGGCAAAGATCGACAAAAGTAACACATTCATCATGTCAAACCATCGGGAAGTCCATTTTTCTGCCATTCTGTAAGCTCCTCCACATCCAATTCCGAAAATAGTTCAATACAACCCTCGTCCGTTTATTCGTCGAGCTACCTTGTTTGATCCGTATATGAGCACAAAACCGAGACCCCCTTTAAGCAAGCCCACCGCAGTTGCGAAGCTGAATTTGCCGCTAACTAGCCCAGTGGAATATAGATAAGTCTCCAGCACATCTCCAACCACGCTAACTCGTGCGTTCAGCATAAGAAAAACCTGTTCGAAGCCTACATCCAGAACGTTGCCCAGACGCAATGTGAAGAGTACCATAATCGTACTGCGAAGGCCCGGGAGCGAAACATGCCATATTTGCCTAAATCTCCCTGCTCCGTCCATCTTCGCTGCTTCATACAATTCTGGACTGATGCTCAATAAGGCGGCCAAATAGATGATCGTCCCCCAGCCAGATTCTTTCCAAATCAGTTGAAGTACTAACATTAGCCGAAAATGGTCTGGATCGGAGAGCAGATTGAAATCTTGAATCCCCCACTGTCCCAGAAGAGTTGTAACTCCGCCATTGCTGCTAAACATGAGGTAGAAAATACCAGCAATAACCGGCCAGGACAAAAAGTGAGGCAAATAAACAATCGTTTGGATTGACCGCTTCAACCAACTTCTACTCACTTCATTAATCATGATGGCCAACACAATGGGAAATGAAAAAGCCAACACAATTTGATAGAAACTGATGACAAGGGTATTCCACATCACTCGAGGGATTGCATCGTTGGTGATGAGATTTGAAAAATGTTTCAGTCCCACCCACGGACTGTTCAGAATACCGCGGACAGGGTTGTAATCCTGAAAAGCAATCACGATACCTAACATCGGAATATACTTATAAATGATGAAATACAGGATACCTGGCAAAACCATTAACCATAAATATTTTTCTCTCTTGAGTGTCTTCCAGAATCCAGTTTTCTTAGTTGCCGTTGAATCAGCATTCATCGCCAGAAGATCCTGTGCATTCATTGCCGTGCCTCCTCAAAATAACATGCATTTTACCAAAAACGGGACAGCCCTTGCCGCCCCGTCAACCTGAATATTATTTGGTTTGGCCTTGGCTAGCCATATAAGCTTCGTTCATTTCGTCGAGAATTTTTTGACCTCCCTTTGTTTTCCAATCCGCTAATGCCTTATCGTAGCTTTCCAACGACTGTTCTCCGGTAATTACTTTTACTATGTTTTCGAACAAGTTTTTATTTAATTCAGTTCCTTTTTCCTTTAATGTCGGTGTAGGTACAAGCTTAAGCGCAGGATCGGAATACGGAGTTCCAGCCAATGCAGCTTTGTACGAAGCATTCTTGACATCCTGAATCTCCTTGCTGTCGTTAGGATTGTTCAATCCAGTGGCTTCACTCGGCGGATTCGTGATCAGATACAAAGAAGGACGTTCCTTGTTGCCCAGATCGGTATAAACAACCTTGCCGTCCTTCAAGTTGTAGTGTTCACCTTCTTTTCCATAATTCAATATTTTATAGGGATCGGAATTCATATCAGCTGCCATCTGGTCATCAAGGAATTTCAGCATTCGTTTTACTTTAGCTGCATCCTTGCTCTGTGTTGCCGGGATCGCTACAAAGCCGTTAATGCCCGACCCTTTGGCATATCCTTGGAAACCATTTGGTCCTTTAAGGGCGGGAATTGGCTCCCATTGAAAATTCGGATTGACAGCTCTGGCTTTGTTCAGCCTATCCATGGAATATGCATTCCAGGCAAAATCCCCGATTACACCTGCACGGCCGTTCAGAAAATCATCCTCTGCCTGATTGCCTTTCATAATGACAAAATCCTTGGAAAGGATGCCTTCCTTATACAGCTTTGTCAAGTATGAAAGTCCATCACGGAAATTAGGATGTGCTAGAACCGGATAGATTTTTCCGTCCGTATGCTTACTCCAGTTAATATTCGTTGGCGTGTTGAATGACCCGAGAAGAGAAACCGCCCCCAGGGTTCCTGATCCTGCATTAAACGCAAGGCCGTACGTATCTTTTTTGCCATTTCCATCCGGATCACGTTCCACGAATTGCTTCATTACCGCTTCCAGCTCATCGTATGTGGTAGGCATGGCCAATCCTAGCTTATCCAGCCAATCTTTACGAATTGTCAGGGTGTGAGCCGCTTGGGAACGGAGCCTTGGCAGGCCGTATACATGACCTTTATAAGTAACTAGACCCAATGTTTCTTTTGGGATTTTAGCTATATTTGGCGTATCCTTCTCATTAATATAGTCTTCGAGAGGCATGAACACGCCATTATCCAAATAGTTGTACCAATTCTCGTCTAATCCGGGATAAACCGTTAGATCCGGAAGATCGCCGGAAGCAACCGCTACTCCGAGCTTGTTGTAGTAATCAGCAGCAGCCACGGGAATAAAGGTATAGTCCATATTGTATTTATCTTCCAAAATCTTCATCCCCGAGCTCTTGTCCGGTGGTGCAGCTGAATATAGTATCGTCATGGCCGACACTTTGATCCTTTTGGAAGTATCGCCATTGTCGCTGGCAGCAGGTTGTGACTTCGTTGGCTCTACATCAGAGCTCTTGTTATTCGAGCAAGCTGTCAGAAGTGCTGTTAACACCAACATGGACGCTAATGGCAAAGCAATCTTTTTTTTCATCTGGCAAATAAACCTCCCTTTAATAGTCGAGCTTTATGATCACATTTTTCTCGCCATCGGCCGAATGGATGCTTTTACTTTACCCTACTGTTTGATTAGCAAGCAATGAAACTCTTTTGACCTCAGTATTTCTATTGTGTACCCTGACTTTTTGCAAATAAGATTCACATTCTGCAAAAAACGTTCATGTTCATATGATAAAAAAGACGGCTCCGTTCCACAGATAATGGAAATGAGTCGTCTTTTCATTGATCTTAACTACCTTGCATTCAGCACAGCTCGAGCGTCACGCAACAGGTAATTGGCCGCCTCTTGTGTAATATGTTTCCCGCTCTGAGCCTCAACTTCATTGATGAAGGGTTGCAAATGATCTCCGCTTAACTTTTTTTGCAAGCTCTTAACTATGCCATCATTGTCAATCCAATGTTTGTCTCCAAAGATAGCCACCAATTGTTTTAACCCTTCGACACTGGCACTTGTTTGGAACGTCCAGGTTGTATTCGTTGTATTCCCTGCTAGATCGCTCGCAGAAACAACAAGCGTGTGTGAACCCAATTGAAGTGTATAAAGATCAATAGGGTCTCCTAGGTGATAAACATGGGCATCCAGTGTTGCCGTTGTCTTGCTTGCATCCAATCCGGAGCTGTTATCGCTCAGTGTTATCACAGGCAGTAATGTTTCGGCAGAGCCTAAATGATATACGCTGTTCGTTACCGTGATCGCCGGAGCCTCAGTATCTATGTTAAATGTTACGGATTTGGCAGCCTCCACCTTCCCTGCCTTATCCGTCGAGCGGTAGATTACCTTATAGACCCCATCAAGATCAAATATCACGGGTTGGTTATACGTTAACCACGTTGCACCATCATCAAGCGTATATTCCGTCTTTACCAGCGTCGAAGAGCTTTCCGCTGCACTCAAGCTTACGGTTACAGGATCCACGTACCAATCATTTGTTCCATTCGACTGTTCAGGCGTGAGCGTGGCGTTCGTGGCGGGCAGCTTGGCGGGAACGGCAACCGTCGCACCGTCATCAACCAGGACCCAGTCAATTTTGCCACTCCAGGTGCTCGTAAGTGCACTAATACGGTAATTCCATCGGTACGATGGCTGGATCATTAGACGCTCAATGGTACCTGTCCAGGCCGGTATTGTCGACATATCCAGCACGTAGTCAACCATTCCACTTCCCGGTACCAGCGGGAAAACAATCCCTCTTCCATCCACTTCATTGCCGGCAGGCCAACCTTTCTCCGGGATGTCGAATGCAGGAGCTTCACTCGTCGTAAACAACAGATAGGCGGTAAATCGGTTGTCGGGATTGGACATGCGGATATGCACATAGCGCTGCGTAGCCGCATCGATTCCCAAACCATTTGGAGAGAGAAGGGCTGGCTCGTAAGCGCCGCTTCCAACGATCTTTCCACTCGATACCGTAACGGGTTTGTATCCCTTATCTATCGGAGTTGCTTCGAACTGTGTAGCAGAATACGTACGGAATTTCATGCTGCGTTTGGACGATCCCTCTGGACCGCGCCAGATGCCTCTGCCATCAACACTGTAATACACGTTCCCTTGAAGATATCGACCTGTGTCGTCATAAGCAATGCCATAGTTGCCACCATTTGGAACCACATAGGGACTGAAAATTTGCCAGCTGTAAAGCTCATTAGGATCAAGTCCCGTAAGCCTCGGATAAACGCTAATAAAGTTCCCCGTCGTGGTAACTGCACTTGGCGGAACTGCTCCTGTGAACAACACCTTGTCATGGGAATCCGCCACTTTAATGTAAAGTGCGCCAGCTGGTGTACCTGACTTATACACCCATACGTCCAATTGAGCCAATGTGCCTGTTGACACCCGGAAGGTTTGGGAACGGGCTTTGTTCCAGTTGATATCTGCTACCTTGCTGGAGCTCCAATCCCCGTTGTTAATGTCGATTTGCGGATCAAGCGGGCGAATCCCGTCCGAGCCTTTGCTGACGTCAGGGTTAATCTTCCATCCCCCGTCGCTGTCAAAGTCCCAGCGAGGACCCGCAGGTTTGGCAAATTGCACAGAGTCAATCCTCACCTCGCCAGTACCTGTACTCGTACCTAGTTCTATGCGAATTTGGTCAATTGTTCCACGCCAGCCTTCAGCTTCAGTAACCGGAATGAGAATGTCGACAAAGCCTTCCGTAAGTCCTTGCATTTCACGGGGGTTGACTTGGAAATTAACCGCTCTATCGTCTGAAAACTCTTCTTCATCCCCCCGAAAAAGAAGGCGACCTGAGCTTACCCCACTGCGGTTAGCAAGACGGAGGCGAATGGCACTGCTTCCCTCCGCCTCAATGCCTAAGGACGGCGGAGAAGTCAACGTTGCGCCAGCCGAAGTCGTTCCAATGGCAAGCCAGCCAGCCTTCACCTGAATGGGGCTATTCGACGTCCAGCCTTGGGCGTCGTTGTCGACTGAAAAATTCCATTCTCCGAGCGTGTCTTGAGAAAGAGCTTCGCCCGTGAAGCTAACGGATGGCGTCCAACTGACTGCCGGTCCACCAGCCGGCGCCACGAAACGAACGACGTCTCCCGGCTGAACGGCGATATCGTCCGCGATCAGCACAGTCCCTTGCACAGTTGTCGTAGCGGCTGCAACTTCGGCCCCATTAACCGTGATGCGTACGTCCGAGGTTCCTGACCGAGCGACTGGGTAACTCCGGATGGCGATTTTTCCGGAACGCGGAGCCGTCCAGGCAAGCTCGGCGGAGGAACCTAGGCTGGGGGTGAGTTCGAAACGTGAAATAGCCACATCACCGTCCCTGTATGTCCCAGAAGCGGAATCCAGCGTCAGATCCGACCAACCTGTAATCGTCGAGCGCTGGTAAGACCACAGGCTGGACGAATTGCCATAGTCAGCAGAAGATTGCGATATCCATTCAGCTTTCTCAAGCTGAAGATTGTTTGTAACGGTGAGCGCTGAGGCCGTTCCCCGCAGGTGTGCTGTCAGAAATGCATACGGCTCGTAGGCGATGTTGTCTGCGATGACTGCATCCGGGACGATGCCATTGCCAACTTGGGCAATAGCCCCGCCGCCTGGATACGGAATGTTATGAATATAACCGTTCCGAACGAAGACATTGGCCCGAATTGAATTCTCGGTGGAATAGTCGTTGGAACCATGGATCGCTAAATATTCAATTCCCCCACCATAATTGTCTGCAAAATAATTGCCTGCGATCAAGACCTTGTTGGTGCCTGCTTCGTGATCGATGGCCACCATGTCCGGATTCTCGGTATTCGGCGTGTTGACAAAGAGATTATTGGCAATAACAACGTCTTTAACCGTTCCCAGATATAGAGCTGCGGTACCCGAATTAGTACGGCATCCTGCTGAACCGTCAAACACAGAGTTACGAATCATCACCGAGGAGGCGGATGCGACTGCGAGGCTGTCGGGGCAACCGGCATCTGTCTGAGCGAATACTTGGGAGGGATCAGGGTTGTTGTTGTCGTCGTCATGCTGATAAAGCTCCTCAATCAGCACATTGCGAAAAATCCGATTGGCAGCATTATCTGGTGAAGCCACAGAAGCCGGGTTAGTGACAGTTCCTTGACTGGCAAATACGATGCCGTGGGCGTTGTGGGTAGTTTCAATGTTGCGCAGCGTTATGCCATCTATTGCGGTATCTGTTCGTGCCAGATTCGTTAAGTTGCGAACGAACATTCCTGCAACACGATTGTCGTGAATATAGAGGTCTTCGAAGATGACATTGCTATTGTTAAGTGTCGAAAAATCCACACGCAGCCCGTACTGAAGGGCCCCTTTTCCATCGGCAGTTGTGTCACCTATATCCAAATTTCTTACAATCACGTTACTTGGATTGGCGATTATCATAGCAGCGTTTGTGCCGTTAGAGATAAATCGTGGACGAGAGCCTTGGCCATAAGCTTCAATGGTGATGGGCTCCGAGAGGGTACCCTGTGGATCGGTAATTTTGACTTGCTCCGCGAAGCTGGTTCCCCTGGCGATGAGAAGACGGTCACCAGGCTCCAGAGTAATTCCGCCAAGCGGAGCGAAGCTGCACCATGGCACATTGGCATCTGTACCGGCCCCATCGTCTGAGCACGTGGTTGTTGCACGGTTGTCGATGTAATAGGATTGTGCAGATGCTTTCGCCAGACTTGGAAGCGCTAACAATGTACTCAACAGCAAAATAAATACGATTGCCGCCATAAGCTTTCTTCTTGCACTTGCGAAGTCAGTTAAAGCTACGTGATCTACTGTTTTCAGATTCGTTTCCTCCTTGGAGTAAATTTCCTGTCAAAAATGTAGGCTTGTGCTTCCTGATCCCGACGACTGATGAGCCTGCCTAACCACACCAGCATGTCGAACTCTCACCTCCTTTTGAATCCTTTTGAAGCAACACATTCAACATTACCCATCTTGTGCACGGCACGCAATGAAACTGTTTTGATGATACATTTCCTGCCGGGATAGGGCATTCGCAAGAAAAGTTCATTCTTCTCAAAAGATGTTCATGTACTTGGGGCAAAAAAACGCTCCTCTCATGTTGACCCGTTTCTTGCTTCAAGATATGCTTAACTAATCATTTGAACGAAGGAGGTGTCTATGTGAAGTATTGGGCAACACGTTTTTTTCAATTGGCGTTCACACCCAAGCTGAAGACCAAAATGCTGGCCTATCTGCTCTTGTTATCAAGCATTCCGGTTGCCCTAATGGGCTTCGTCTCTGCATACAACACCTCAAGGATCATTCGCGAGCAAGCGGTTGAATCGAATGCCGTACTGCTCAAGCAGACAGAAAAAGAATTGAATATGTTCTTCAAGAAGATCGATGATCTGATGCTCCAATATACGTATGCCTCTTCTAACTCAACCCTATTGCTTAAGCGATTTGTTGATGAAGATTTATCTAGCGGGAATTGGAAAACAGTGATGGATTTGAGCGAAATTCTCGTCAAGTTGCAAAGCGGGATGGAGCATGTACTAGAACTTGATTTCTATTCTGTCCCCTACGGCAAAGTACTGAGTTCTCATGGCAATATCTATAAGGAAGAAGAGTTTGGCGACCCGGTGGCGATCAATGAAGCTAAGAAGTTAACCTACTCCAACCGTTTCCTTAATCTTCGCATGTCCGTTTCCAACCAAAAAGTTCTGGAGCGGCCCGTTTTAACCATTATCAAACCAATCCTGCTCAACAATCAGGTGAATGCCGCCCTTATCGTCTATCTGGATGCCGCTTCCATCAGCAGCTACAAACTGGCTCCGCCTGCCCCGTATGAGGGCTCTTCCCTTTTCGTCACGGATGAGCAAGGCAAAATTATTTTACATTCCCAAACCTCCCGAATCGGTACTTCGGCTGACGAAACTGTTGTTAAGAAGATTAAGGAAACTGCCACTTCGGATTGGATTAGTCATGATAAATTAAGTATCAGCGGTACGGTTTCCAATACCGTGATGCTGCGCTCAGATTCGAGGAACTGGTTTTATTTTGCGACTGTTCCTGAGAAATCGTTTATTACAAAAGCTAACAGCCAACGCAATATCATATTGGCTATCAGTTTAGCACTAGCCTTAAGTGGCTTGCTTATCGGCTATCGTGCGTCCAATGTGCTGTACCGGCCGCTCAAGGACCTGACCAATAAGGTGAAGCCTGCGGCCATGAAGACGAATATGGGTACAGATGGCGATGAAGTGATATGGTTGGACCGCTATCTGGAGAGTATCACTTCTGAAAACAGACAACTCTTAAATGAGATGAGCATTTATTTTGATCAAGCTAAGCATTTTATGCTCCACCAATTGCTCGTCGGAAGTATGCCGCATCAGAATTTTCTGCTTGACGAGCAGGAAGCGTTTCCCGACGAATGCTTTTTCATTCCTCTCCTGATCTTGGATTTGAACCGAATGCGGATGATGGAGAACTATTCCCGCCAAGATTGCTCCCTGTTTTATTATGCGGTAGATAACATCACCAAAGAACTACTAAGTGCGTATGGTAAACCGCAGGTTATCATGGTTCAGCCGGGCATGTTCGTCGCCATCGTCCCCATGGCAGACCCGCTGACACAAGAGGAACTGCGTGGTCTCGGTCGCAACCTCCAGGACGCGCTGCATAAGTATCTCAAGCTGGATTCCTATATCACCGTCAGCTATTCTGAAACTGGAACGGACGGCTTGCACGAAGCCTATGAGGAAGCCTCCGACCTTTTGCGCTACCGATTCCTTGCCGGGGATAACCAGGTATTGTTGATTCATGATCTGGAATTTTCCGTTTCCATGCAAGCAGACGTCTTATTTCACAGTGATAGTGAAATTGCCGCTGCCATCCGTCTACAACAATGGAATGAAGCGGAAGGGATCTTCCAGACGCTAATCGATGCGCTTCAAGAATCTTTCAATATTTCTGAGGACCTATTGCGCGGCTACTTTCCTCAATTAGTTAATACGATAGTCAAATCCTTAAGATCAGCGCCACAAGGTCCTTTCGATGATCATAAGGTCCAAGAGCTTATGCTGCATCTTTCCGAGTGCAGTACCCTTGATGAAATCGGATTGTTTTTTCGAAGCCGCGTGTTTGCCGTGCTGCGCCAAGAATACAAGGAGACTGGAGCATCTTCCAGCCGCATCCAACTTGTGGAGCAGGTGCAGGAATTTATTCACAATCATTATGATACGGATCTTTCCTTGCAACAATGCGCAGAACAAACCGGTCTTAACACTTTTGAATTAAGCCGCTTATTTAAACAAGTTACAGGAGTTAATTTTATTGATTACCTGATTGAGTTTCGGATGGAGAAAGCGAAGGAGTACCTAGCCGATCCAACTATGAAGATACAGGATATTGCGGATAAACTGCGCTATTCTTCCATTCAAGGATTTATGCGAGCCTTTAAAAAATCAACGGGAATGACGCCCGGTCAATACCGCGATAAATTTAAAGCCTGAGCACATAGCCATAGCATGCGTTCGACATCTGTAAGCGATTGACATCGGAATATCACTTCCAACCGATGTCCGCTTGTTGGAGCATGCCTTTAATCGCATGGGAAGCTGTCTTAAACAAATCCGCTCCCGAATATCCATGGAATCTCCCTTCTGCTTTAAGGTGCGGCTCCAATGAAAGAAAACCTTCGTACTTGCCTGATTTGAGGGCAGTGAGCAGTTCTGCAAGCTGAGCATCCCCTTCCCCGGCAGGAACGACCTTTCCTGATTCCATCATCGCATCTTTGACATGTATATAAGAAACATAAGCATGTAACAATGGATGGGCATCTGCCATTGGTTGAACGCCACATTGAATAAAGTTTGCCGGATCAAAAGCACTTCGAAAATGAGAAGAATTACAAGCTTCAAATAAATCACGACAGCGTTCTCCCGTGTCCCCATAAATATGCTTCTCATTCTCATGCAGCAGAATCACCTGCTCTTGCTCTGCGATCGCGACAAGCTCCTTCATACGAAGAAGTACTTCGTCCTTATAACGCTCTGGGCGCTCCCCTTCCGGAATAAGAAAAGAAAAAATACGGATAAACGGAGTTTCGAAATATTTTGCCAACGTAATCGCTCTTCGAAAATCAATGAGGTGCGAAGCAAAATCATCCGTAATTTTAATTTTACCGATAGGGGAGCCGATCGATGAGACCTTAATCCCGCGGCTGTCCAACTTCTCTTTTATTTCTTTTACCTGAACGTCCGATAGTTTCAGCACATTGGTTTTCCATACGCTGCGCAGTTCGAGATAACCTATGCCTTCTTCTTGCAGAACATCTAATTGTGTATCCAAATCCGGTGAGATTTCATCTGCAAATCCCGTTAATGTTATCAATGCCTGTCCCTCCATTTAGAAATCCCCATTCTTACGTATTGGCTTGCCGGAGCATCATATCTCACCAGAAGCTCCTCCATCTTGCTCTTCATTCTTTCCTCCAGCTCTTGGTCGCATATCGGCGTCTGCTGCTCCGGATCTTCGACCAGATCATAAAGAAGCGGAGAACCGGTGCCATTATGGTGTCTGCGAGAGGGTACCGGGAAACGATAGACCGGCATTTGCGTCTGCTTGAGGAACCTTCCAACCTCCGCATTAGCATAGCGCTCCGGGTCCGACATGGCTCCCACCGGCATAGCCGTATGGTGATGAACGGTGCTTCCTTCCAGGGGCTGCAAGCAATACGTATACCTGCCGTCCGTTAGGTTAATATCCTTGCCGAAATAACCATAAAGCACAGCGTCATGATGGCTTGAATTGCCTTTGAGTAAATGAACGAGCGACTTGCCCTGCACGTTCTGAGAAGGCACGGCTCCATGGAACTCCATAACCGTAGGCATCAAGTCAATCATCGTTGTAAGCGCATGAACTCGCTTGCTATTCTCTTTTGCATGAGGAGAATATACGATAAGCGGGATGTGTGCCAATTTCGCATAATCAAACATATAATTTTTGGCCCAGTAGCCATTCTCACCAAGCAGGTGTCCATGATCCGTTGTGAGAATAACGGCAGTATCCTTCCATAAATCGAGTTCATCCATGGTATCCATAAGCTTGCCTAGCCATGCATCTGCCATGGTTAAGGTGCCTGCATAGCATTTGCGGATATGTTGGATCGCTTCTTCTCCTTCATGCTCGGTATCGACCTGCTCGTAACTCGGCCAATCAAAATGGTATCTGTCGTCCCAAGTATCCCCGTACATATCAACGTATTTTTGCGGACATAGGAAAGGTTCATGAGGATCAAATGCCTCCACGTGCAAATGCCAGTTATCCTGATCATAGTTGTGTTTAAGGAAATCGATCGCTCTCATAAACGTTTGTGGCGTTGGATAGTCCTCTTCGCGCTCCAGGTCCATGACGGAACGGTTCACCCAATCCTGCCTTCTGTTCTTCCCGCGGTATACCGGGATATCTGGATCTTGAACCCGGGGATGCCAATGATCGCCTTCTTGACCTCTGATAAATTCCCACGTATTGAAGCCAGTATGATACCCCATGCCCTGCCATTCAAAATAATGAAAGTGGTCGGTAACCATATGGCTGTATGTGCTGCGCTGCTTCCGAAGCTCGCGCACCAAGCATTCATCGAATGGTTGAAGCGGACTCCAAGGCGTTTCAAGGAAGTTAAGCCTGCCTGTAAAGAGATCCCTACGGGCAGGCATGCACGGCAATGATCCGGCAAAATGATTGTCGAACACCATCCCCCGCTCTGCCAATCGATCGATGTTTGGCGTCTGCACCCAAGATTCGCCATAACAATTCAAATAATGTCGGTTCAGAGAATCCATCAGAATGATAATTGTCTTCATTGTGACACCTCCTATAAAAAATAGGATGGAGGACTCCCCCATCCTAGCTGAATTTTTATTTCAGGCTTCCAACCATTTTCTCATAGTCCTCGTATTGCTTCTTGGAAATTTCGATGGCATCCTTGGCCAAGAAAGCTTTATCCTTATTCGTTGCATACCAATTCTTATACCACTCTTCTACCTGGGCACCCCCAGCCTTGCTCCAGGCATCTTGCGCATCCTTCAATGCTTGATTGATTGAATATTTCTCGCCGCTCACAATCGCCTTCAACCAGATATCGCCGATGGCCTTGTCCGTATTTGTTTCAATAATATTAAGGTCCTTCGATGGTGTAGGCATATGCTCTGAAATGGTCAGCTCCGGATAAGCACGATCGAAGTTCAAGTACGTTTTCAGGAAATCATCCTGGAACTTTTGATGCTCTTCCTTCCGCGGATCGCTTTTGAACTTAATCAACGGTGCATCGCACTTGGTATAAGCCGTAGCGTTCTGTAGCATGCGCAAATCGATGGTGAGATCCGTCACTTCTTTCTTCTGCTTAGCCGCATCCATGACTTCAGGACAGCCTTCCGTCGTCTTGTAATGCGTCCCCTCAATACCTAGCTCAAGTGTTTTTCCGGTATCTTCCTTACTTAAGAAATCAACATACTTGATCACCGCGTCCGGATTTTTGGCCGTTGCGCTAATTGCTGCCGTCATTTGTACTGGATTTGCAAGTGTCGGCATGAAAGCGCCAAACGGACTTTTTGGATACGCGAGGAAGTCAACCTCGGCTGAAGACACGTTTTTCTTCAAGGGATCAACAATCCCAATTTTCTCAGTGGTCGCATCTTTGTCTAAGAAACCATAAATACCCGTTTTACCGTTAATGAAATCTTGCTTTGCTTTGGCGCCATTCGTATCATTAACGAAATCCTTATCGATCAGACCCTCATCAAACAATCGTTTGGCTAAGATGCTGTACTCTTTATTTCGATCCCAATCAAGGACGAGCTGACCATCCTTTACTACCCATTTGGACGTAGCTCCGAACATCTGCTTCAAGCTGTACACAGAGTTGCCGCTCAGGGAAATACCATACGTATCCCGCTTGCCGTTGCCATCCGGGTCTTGCTCCGTGAACGCTTTCAGCACCGTGTACAGTTCTTCTGTCGTCTGAGGCATGGAAAGGTTCAGCTTCTTCAACCAGTCCGTTCGAATAAACATCCCCCGATTCGGCTGACCACGGTTAATTCGTCCGAAATAGTAAAGTTTGCCGTCATCTTTCATACCAGCTTTTTTAAGTGACGGGTTGTCTTTGAGGATTTGTTTATACTCGGTGCTGTACTTTTCAATCAGGTCATCGAGAGGCATGAACTGCTTTTGCTGCTGCAGCGGATCTCTGGCTTTCGGATTGAATTCGAATAGCAGATCCGGCGCGCTTCCTGAGGCGTACAGGACATTAATCTTTTCCTCTGGCTTCGTCCTCGGAATCGCGACGAATTTCACGTTAGCCGGACCGTTATCGTTAATCCATTTGGTCCAAGCGTTGTTTTCAATCGTGCCAGCATCTGGAGATACTGCACCCCGATCGTAAATCGATACGGTAATATCCTTTTTGGGCGCATTCGATTTGCCTTCTCCCGCTTGCTCGCCATCGCTCGAGTTCGACGCGCAAGCGGCTAGTACAGTCAAGCCGGATAACGAAATCGCCAGCAATGCGGTTAGTTTCAGTTGTTTTTTCATTTTGAAACCCCTCTCGATTATAATTTATATGATTTCAAGCCTAGCCCTTTACGGACCCTAGCATGACACCCTTAACGAAATATTTTTGCAGGAAGGGATAGACCAATAACATGGGAAGCACCATAATAAGTACCCCTGCCGCTTTCAGCGATTCCGGCACCACATCCACAGTCACACCTGAGGTGGCGCCGCTGTTGACTAGCTCCTGCAGCAGGTTCTGGCTTTGAATCATTTTCTGAATGAGTACGGTCATGTTGAACTTGCTTGTATTGTTAATATAAATCAATACATTCATAAACATGTTCCAGTAGCTGACACTGTAGAATAACGTGATTGTCGCGATAACAGGCATTGACAGCGGCAAGACGATTCTCATCAAATACGCCATCTCCGAGCAACCGTCAATTCTGGCTGCATCATCGACTTCACTCGGAATGTTCTCAAAGAACGTTCGCATGACGAGTAGATTGTATGTGCTAATGAGCGCCGGCAGCCAGAGCGCAAAATAGGAGTTCATCAACCCGAGCGATTTCACGACCAAGTAAGTTGGAATCAATCCACCGGAGAACAGCATCGTAAACACCATGGCTAGTGTAAAAAAGCGTCTGCCGTAGAATATGCCTCGGGAGATTGGGTATGCCGTCATGATTGTAACCGTCATACTGAACGCAACGCCAACAATCGTAATAATGATACTGTTCTGCATGGCGGAAAGAATACGCGTTCCTTTTATCAAAGAAGTGTAGGCTTCTATATTCCACCCGATTGGATATAAGGTTACTTTTCCAGAAGCAATCGCATGCGTATCGCTGAACGAGACGGCAATTGTGTTAATAAGCGGAAATAGACAGGTAATACCTAGCAGCGCCAATATGAGATAATTGAAGGAGTAAAACCACTTTTCTCCGACAGTTGGTTTCATTGTATAGTCCCCCTTTACCAAAGTCCCTTGTCGAATTTGCGGGCTAAGGCATTCGCCGTTAAGACAAGGATCAGACCAATGATGGATTCAAATAGTCCCATTGCCGCTGTCAAGCTGAATTGTGCACCTTGCAGACCGATTCGGTACATGAAGGTGCTGATGACATCGGCAACGTTTGACACCGTCGGATTTTGCAAAATATAGACATGATCAAAACCCACTTCCATCAAACGGCCCATGGCCAAAATAAACATCAGAACAATGGTCGTGCTAATTCCCGGAAGCGTCACATGACGAATTTGTTGAAACTTGTTTGCCCCTTCCAGACTTGCAGACTCGTATAGGCTAGGATCAATGGAGGTTAGCGCAGCCAGATAGATAATGGCGCTGAAGCCCATCTCTTTCCAGATACCCGAACCGACGTAGATCGTAATCCATGAGCCGGCATTGAAGAGAAACGGGAACGGTTCTCCTAACGTACTCTTTAAGACATGATTGATTGTGCCCGATTCGGTTGAAAACAAGGTTAGGACAAAGCCGCCGATAATGACCCAGGAGAAGAAATGGGGCAAATAGACAATGGTTTGAAGGGTCCGTTTGTACCATGTCTTTTTAACTTCGTTTAACATAATGGCCAGAAGAATAGGAAACGGAAATCCAGCAAACACATTCAGTACGCTGAGGATAACCGTATTCCGAATGATGCCGACGGTCTGAGGCTGCTTAAAAATTGTTTCAAAATTTTTAAAACCGATCCATTCGCTTCCAAAAACGCCGTCAAAGAAATTATAATCCTTAAAAGCAATCATCAAACCACCCATTGGCGCATATTTGAAAATCGCAAAAAAGAGCAGGCCCGGGATAAAAAGGAGCATCAAGGGAATGTTCGCTTTCCATCTTCGGCGGCGGGATGCCTGCCTCATGCGTCGCTGCATTTCCGCGCTGGACTCGGGTGCTGTAACGGAGTTTGTGGACATTGGTGCGGTTGCCATAGGTTGCAAAGCTCCTCTCAGGTTATTGTCTTATCTCTATTATATAAAGCGTGTCCTGAGTAAGCCTTCGATATTTACGGCGTTATCTTAGAAATCTACAGAAAAAAGAGGCATCGGCATTTGCCGGCCTCTCCACTCTCATTTAATCAACTGGTACATCTTACGGTATTCAGTGGGAGGTTTACCTACCACCTGTTTGAAAGCAGTCGCAAAATAGTTGGAGTCCGTATACCCTACCGCTTCTGCAATCTCTGAGATCTTCATGTCTGTGTTTGTTAACAGCATTTTGGCCTTATCAATTCGGAATCGCGTTAAGTACGATGTGAAGCTTTCACCAGTTTGCTTTTTAAACAGGTTGCTAAAATAGTTCGGATTCAAATGCATGTAGGAGGCCACGCTAACTAAGCTGCATTCCTCAAAATAATGCTGTTCCACATACCGAGTCGTCCTTTCAGCCAATCTGCTGTTGCGTTCCTCCAACCAGCTAGCCAGTGCTTGCTCCATCACCGCAATGCGGCCTCTGACCCATTCTCCGACTTCCTCTCTCGATACCATTCTACGGAGCTTTTGAATTTCCGCACCGATATCCCAGTCTTCTTGCGTTGAAGCAATCTCTTTGCGCATCACCTCACGGATCGCCAATGCCAGACAAAGCGCATCTGCTCTGCTCTGCGGCATCAAAGCGTCGGGATCTTCCCAAAATCGTTGGCGTAAAAAAGCGGACAATTCGGCATGTCGACCCAATAGCAGGAAAGAGGTGATTTCTGCTTGGACCGAGGTCACCTTAGTTTCATCAACGGCTCCTGGTGCAGGAATAAGAACCTCGTCTGCGTCAGAATTTGGAGATTCATCTGCCTCGTAACGTCTGTACATAGAACTGACTTCCATTGCTGAACTGACAACGCCAAGTGACTGCGCCGTGAGTGCAATCCCTAGCAAGCGCTGCACCGTTGCACATAATTCATTGAAGAAATGAAAATGATCATTAGACGTTTCCATAAAAAAGGCAAAACGACCGTACTCTACCGTAATCCACCGGCCGCGATGCTGACTAGCTTCCAACAATTCTTCCATAATATTTACCACAGCAAATTGCAGTAATGGGCCATCCTCGGGCCTGTACTCCTTGCCTTCGGGCGTAAACGTGTCTACACGAATCAGCCAGAAAACATGTCCTGCCAGCAATTCCTCTATCCGCAGATTTTCTCCGCCCGCAAGAGGAGGAAGTCGCAACAGCGCCGCACGAAAGGCATGATCCTCGCGCTCGCGAAGTGCCCTGCGTTCCTTTTCCAGAAACTCTGCTTTTTCTTGGAATTGTGTGTAAGCTTCCCGAAGCACACGACAGATTTCATCGGCAGGGCATGGTTTTAGCAGAAACTCCTTGACGCCATAGCGAACGGCAGCCTGCGCATATTCAAAGTCACGGTACCCTGTCAAAATAATGACCATCGTATGCGGACTGTGCTCCCAGATATATTTTGCCAGCTCCAATCCGTCCATTACTGGCATTCGGATATCGCTTATGATTAAATCAGGCTGTAGTTGCGCAACTTTTTGGATGGCTTCCCGCCCATTTCCTGCTTCTCCAGCAACGGTCCACCCCAAATCATTGGACTCAATCAGTTTGGTTAGTCCTTTGCGAATTAATGGCTCATCGTCGACGATCATGATTACGCCTCTCATCTTACTCCCCCCATGATTTTCTGTTAGGCAAATCTAACCCGTAATCTTCCGTTCGTGGGAGCCGCAACCGGAAAGTTGTCCCCGCATCTTGCTTGGATTCAATCTGTAGACCATAAGGTTCGCCGTACAACAAATTCAGTCGGCGGATAACACTCCGAATGCCGATATGAACGCGTCTTCTTCGCTGCGAAACCTCTTCCGAATGCCGTGTACTGCTCAGAAACTCACCTTCCGACGGTCTCGTACTCACACTGGCAAACCCAGCGCTACGTGCGGATTGCCAAATGGCCTTCAGTTGATCTTCGGTGATCCCTTTCCCGTTGTCTATAATTTCGATCACGATAGCCCCTAGCTCTTCCTCATTCTCCCTATTTATCGTACTTCGGTATGCCCGGATTATCAGAGCTTGTCCGGTCGCCATTTCCGTAAACGCATGCATAAATACATTCTCCACTAGCGGCTGTAAAATTAACCGTGGAACTGGCCATTGTTCGATTCCTTCCTCCAATTGAACCATCGTTTCCAGCTCATGTCCGAACCTGTGATGCTGAATCGTCAAGTAATTGCGGATTTGCGTAAACTCGTCAAGTAATGTCGTTGGCAAATCAACCGGCTCCAAGGCATAGCGCAGCATATCCGACAGCGATACCACCAGCTCTGCTGTATCGAGGTCATCCTGTAGATACAACTTCCAATAAATTGTATCCAGCGTATTATGCAAAAAATGCGGGTTTAACTGTGCCTGAATCGCCGTAAGCTCTGCTTCCCGTTCGCTCAATTGCCGCTCGTACACTTCCTTGACCAGCTTATCCAGATTCTCTGCCATCGCGTTAAAACTGTGTGCCATAAAGCCCAACTCATCATCGCTGCGTGTCTCCAATCGAATCTGAAAATCACCCTCGCGCATTCTACGCATCCCTTGAACTAGCCGATGAAGCGGCCGGAACAGTCGATTGCCGGTCCAGAACACCAATAGACCGGACAATACCACGCTGATAATCCCAATCAAGACATTTACCTGAAAAATGATGCCGCTCTTCGATTGTAGGGCATCCAGCGAAACACGGCTCACTAATGTAAAATCGACTTGTCCAGAACGGCTTTTCGAATATAAATACGGCTTTCCGTCAACAAGATCAACGCTCTTGTTCGTTATGCTGCCCGGCTCAGGCGCAGCGGAGAGCAAATTCAAATCGCTGTATACGAGATTATCCATCTTATCATATAAAAACACATTGGCTTGCTCATCCTTCACAAGCTCATTCAAATATTCCGATATCAGCGATTCATCGAACAGCATGACCATGATGCCGTATTTCTCCTGATTAACCGTCTTCATCTGCCGCGCAGCTGCGAAAAGATGTCTTACCCCTGACGACGTATTGTCACTTGGCAATTGCATTGGAAACCAGATCAAATTGCCGAATGAGCCTTCCAATTTCGCCTTAATATCCAAATAAACGTCCTTACTCAGCCTGGTCGAAGGCGCATTCGCTCCCCCAAATATAAATCCATTATCCTGAACATCGTAGAGATACATCGAGAACAGTTTCGGCTCGTCATATTTGACTTGATACAACAAGCTGTTCAGCTCATCTTGGTCAGACAACTGTGTATAAGTCTCCCTTTTCTCCGTTTGTGCCGATCGTTGCAGCACTTGCTCCACATAAGGATGGAACACAATAAAGTTTGAAATTTTATAGATGTTGCGGATTTGCAAGTCTAGACGGGCAGCAGCTTGCTCATTGGTCTTGGAAAATTGCCTGCTGATTTCCTCAGTAAACAAATGCAAATGAATTTTATACGTAATGTAACCCGAAACTGCAAACGTTATCATCATCACGACGCCAAGGCTAATAATTAATTTTCGCGAGAAGCTTTTACGCATAACCACATTCTATCCTCCCGCTCCATTTTATAGTCTGCAAGGTCTGCCCTTAGTTTACTCTAATCCGATGAGGCGCACCTCTAATTATTGTGTGCATATCTTTAAAAATTACAGGATTTCTGGTACAGGATTTCTGGCGCAGTTCCGAAGTCATTAATACATTCAGTTTCTTGACCTCTGCGTGTATTCCGTCATTAACACAAAAAAGGCAGACGATAAAACAATATCGGCTGCCACAGCAACGAGCTAGGTTCCATATTAGACTCCCGGCGACTCCGGATGATAGCTTGCGCGGAACTCGGATGGTGTCATGCCCGTCGTCCGCTTAAACATTTCGCTGAAATACCTACGTTCTTCATACCCGACGGCTGTCGCTACCTCCTGAACGGGTACGCCTGCGATCAGAAGCGACTTCGCCTTCTGCATACGTTCGGACGTTATATACTGGATTAGCGTCATGCCCATGACCTTTTTGAACAGGCTCGAAAAATAGCTGACGCTCAAATGCACGTGGGCGGCGCACTCGCCTACGGTCAAGTCCCGCTCTAAATTCTGCTTTACATATTCAAGCGATTTAAAGATGATCAGTTGTCCCTCGGACAGTGTGTTTCTCCGGACGAGCTCCCCACCATCACGGCATAACGCCGCAAGTTGTTGCTCAAGTACAGATAAGGCGACGCCCAAGCCATTTGACTTTGATTTGTATGATTGCACGATGGGCTGGATCTCATCCAGCGAAACCAGCTCGAATAAGGTTCGAATAATGGAAGCGGCGAGTTCTTCATAATAACTAAGCAAGTACTCCGGGTTCGGTCTGAGCGTGGCCCCCTGCATCGCAGCGGATAGCTGAAACAGCAAGGCAGCCGCACGTTCACCGTTGCCGGAACGAAGCGCAAGCAGCACCTCCTCCTTGCCATCGAGCGACAAAGGTACCTGTTTGTTGGTTCTCGGAATCTCATCGTAATTGATTGCGCCGTTGCCACCGGTAAACAAGTGATAGCTAAGCGCTTGATCAGCCTGCTTATACGAATCCGTAAGCTCAGCGACTGATTCCGCCCTGCCGCCGACACCGATAGACACGGTAAATTTGGTGAAGCTTTCGATATTTTTGCAGATGAGCTCTGCAATTTGAGTCGCGCTTATGCTCGGCGGATCGTTCAAGATTGCTACAAACCGGTCCGCCTCCAAACGGAACATCAGGCCGCTCACATGCTCACGAATCGTTTCCTTTGCAATATTTTGCAGCGAGAAGCGGATCAGCTCGACCTCATGCATGGATAACTCGGCCTCGTTCTCCTGAAATGCGTCGATTTCCAGCAGCAGTACGATCAGTCCTTGTGGCCGCAGCCCCATATCCAGAAATCCCCATCGCCTCGCAGCCTGCTCCCAGGAGGTCCGGTGCTGTACGAGCAGTCGCAAAAACTCCTGCCTTAGCAGCGGCATGCTTTCGCGCAGCCTTAACTCCATGCCCCTGACGTTCAGCAGCTCCTCTCGTTCCTGCATAATGCGCGCCTTTGCCTTCCTTACCGCCTCCACGATGTCTTCCTCGGTGAAAGGCTTCACGATATAATCGAAAGCTCCAAGCCGAACGGCTTCCTTCGCAGATTCAAAGTCTGTAAAGCTGCTGATGAGAATGACCTTGCAGGCGAGATTCGCTTCGAGCACTTCCCGAAGCATCGTCAAACCGTCCATTCTAGGCATCCGGATATCCGTAATGACGATGTCAGGTTTCTCCCGCATGACGAGCTCGAGCCCGTCCACACCGTTCGACGAGGTGCCTGCAAGGGTCACACCCTCGATCTCCCAATCAATCATTGTTAGTCCGTCAACCACGCTCTTGATGTCGTCTATGATGCTCAGACTGACCTCGTCATGACTTAACATGCTGCATCTCTCCTTCCATCGGTAACGTGATTGTTGCCTTCACGCCCTGGCCTGGCTTACTATCCAGCCGCAGCTCGGCGCGATCGCCGTAATACAGCTGCAGCCGGCTTATCAGATTGCCGATCGCATACCCGTCCTTATTCGGCAGTCCTCCTTTGGACGAAATCGCACCTGTATCCAGCCCAGATCCATTATCGCTGACACGAATCGTGCAAAACTCCCCATCTGACGACCGTTCCACGCATATGTTGATCGCCCCCCCACTGTCCATCTGGTCAAAGCCATGCAAAATGCTGTTCTCAACCAGCGGCTGTAGCATAATACGGGGAACAGGGATCGAAAGAAGCTCTTGCTCGCTCACTCCAATCTCAAAGGTGAACAACCGTTCATAGCAAAACATTTGCAGTTCTAAATATTGGCGAACATGCTGCAGCTCTTTTTCGAGCGTCGTGACCTCTTGCCCTTTATTCAAGCCAAGCTGGAACAGTCGAGACAAGGCCACGACCATTTTCTGCGAAGGCTCCACCTGATTGAGGTTCAGCTTCCAGTAAATTGTATTGAGCGTGTTGTACAAAAAATGCGGATCCATTTGAGCAGAAAGCGCCTTGATCTCAGTCGTTCGCTTGGTCGTCTCCGCCTCTTTGACCTCCTCAATCAGCCTGACAATCTGCTCCAGCATACGGTTAAAACGTAAGCCGATCTGAGCCAGCTCATCTTGGCTTTTGCTTTCAAAGCGGGCTGTTAGGTCGTTCAACTCGACCCGCTTCATGACCTGTTGCAGCCCCTTCAGGGGGAGAAGCAAGTAGCCCGTAAAAGCCCCCGACACAAGCAAAGCCAGCAAAAAGCAGCCAGCGGTAATCACGGCGATCATCCATTTGACGTAGATGAGATCCTTCAATACGTAATGTCTGGATTGAATGGCAACCACGGTCCAGTCATTCAGATGCAGACGAGCGTAATTGAACAAATAGTCTTCGCCATTCAACTCATCGGGTGCATAGCCAGTCTGGGCACCGTTCAAGAGCGCTGCGATGACCCCGCTGTCTACCGCCTCTCGAATCATCGTGCCCTCTTCCTGAAGAGCAGGCTGTCCCTGACCATTCAACAGAAATCGCTCAGCTCCGCCCTCGGCCCCTGTGCCGAGCAGCTGTCGGAGTCCCTCCTCGCGGATGTTAACGACAACGTACACATCCTTCACCGGATCGGCGGAAATAGGCTGCAAAATGAGCGAGACGACCCGGCTGCCGCCTAAAAACAGCGTATCCTCATGGCCTTCGATCCATACATTGCGCTTCTCCTCTGCGGATCGCTTATAAAGCGGCGTCTTCTCAAAAACGGTTTGCCGGTTGAGATTCATTGACGAGGGATAAAATTCGCCGATCGGCGTCGAAACGTAGATCGAATGAATGAGCGGTTCGGCAATCCGCGCCTGGGAAAATACATTATCCATCTCCGTCCAGCGGATAAAATAACTTGACGCATCCACCGCATTCACGTCCTTCAGCATGGCCCGAAAGGGCTGGCTAATCATAAACGTCATCATCACCAGCATTAGCTTGTTCAGCTTCTCGTCTACAATTTTCGCTGATTGCGTGACCGAGTCCTGAGTCAGCTTCATCGCGTTATTCTCCAGGATGTTGGAGGTGATGGAATAGGAGAGCCCGCCAGTCGTCAAAACGGCTAGAATGGTGACGATCAAAAAGGCCAGTCTTAGTTTGCTGCGGAACGATAGCTTACTTCGGTCAAGCATCGGCGACTCCCCCGTTCATCGGGCTTTGCCCGTTGGCTGTATTTATTATGTCACGATGCCATCCCTTACACAATGCACGCTCAGATCAGCTTGTGCATAATATGAAAGCCCAGAAGGCGGGCTTTATGGTAGATTGCGACGAAAAAGGTGCAGCGTCATGACTGACGATACACCTTGATTATTTTACTTTGCTTTATCCTTTAACTGAACCAGCGGTCACCTGCATGAACGATTTATTCGCCAAAATATAAACCAGCAGCATCGGTAAGATCGACAAGCAAGCTCCGGCCATCATCAGATTCGTCTGCATGGCCGCGGACGAGCCGTAGCGAAGATTGGCAAGCCCGACGGTCAGTGTCTGCAGCTTCGGATTGGTCATCGTAAACACGAGAGGTAAAATATATTCATTCCACGCATGCCGAAAGGCAAACAAACCGGAAACCCCGAGCCCCGGCGTTAGCAGGGGAAGAATGATCTTAAAGAAGTTGCGTGAGAAACTGGAGCCGTCAATCATAGCCGCCTCATCAAGATCTCGCGGAATTGCTTTAAAGAATCCGAGCAGGATAAAGAATGTGCTCGCATGTGCACTAATCAAAATGAGAATGACGCCCCAAAGCGTCGTATTCAGATGCAGCTTGACCATCAAGTCGAACTGCGGTCGGAGCACAACGGCTCCGACTGAGATGAACATCGTCGATGCCTGGATGCCCACATACAGCGCCTTTCCCGGAAACTCCCTGCGGTCTACTACATACGCGGCCATCGATGCTACGAGCAGCGTACCGACCGTCACCGCTACGCTTAAGAACACGCTGTTCCATGTATATTGCGCGAACTTCGTTTGCCTCCAAGCCTCAGCGTAATTGGAAAACTGCCATACCTGCGGCAGTATGCTGCCTCCGCTCATTAGTTCGGCATTGCTTTTAAGCGAGCCGGCTAAGGTCATTAGCACAGGGAACAACGTCAGCAGTGCCGTGATAAGAAGAAAGGCCGTCAGGACAATCCAACCGGCAATCTTAACGAGGCGCAGGTACGCCGGCTGCTCTGCTCGCGATATCGTTAATTCATTCATGTCTGTACACCTCCCCGAGCTAGAACACCTTGCTCATTCTTCGACTGAAATAAAAGTATATGGCCGTAATCGCTCCGACAATGACGGCGGTAGTAAAGCCAACCGCGCTGCCGTAGCCGATCTGCTGAGTGACAGGCGCCCCTGTGGATACCGGGAACAGCAGCTTGTAGAGGTACAAATACATAACCTCCGTGCGTCCGATCGGACCACCCTCCGTCATGACCATAATGCTTTCATAGCCCTTGAAGGAAGCGATGATCGCGAGCATAATAATCATCTGCATCACCGGTCCGAGCATCGGAATCGTAATATGCCGAAAGCGCTGCCCCGCATTCGCTCCGTCAATTGCCGCGCTTTCGTACAGGTCGTTCGGAATGCTCTGCAGTCCCGCCAGGAACAGTAGCATATAATTTCCGACCGCTCCCCATGCCGCCACGATAATAACCGTCAGCATCGCATATTTCGGACCGAGCCATTCAATCGGCTGTGAGATGATCGAGTATTGAAGCAGCAGTTGGTTCACCATGCCGTTGTAGGAATTGAAAATAATAAAAAATACGACAGAAATGACAGAGGTACTAATCACTGTCGGCATGAAATAGATCGCACGCAGCAGTCCGCGGCCCTGCAGCTTCCCGTTAAGAATCACGGCGAGCAGCAGCGATAGCGGAATTGTGATGATCAGCTTACCTGCTGCGTAAATAAACGTATTTTTGACCGATTCCCAAAACTGTACGTCGGTCGCAAGCCTGCGGAAGTTATCAAGGCCTACGAACACCTCCGCGCCATAGCCTGCGTAATCGTAGAACATGTATCGCAGCACCCAGACTAATGGGTATATGCCCAAAGCAAGGGTCAGGATGACGCTTGGTAAAAGAAAGATTGTGTTTTCACTCAGCCTTCTCCATGCGGACATACGTCCTCCTCCTCCTCCATAACTTGTTGTCTAAAGCTAATCTCATGACTGTTACCACCCTATTACGAATCCATTTGCAAACGACAAAGAGCCTTCGCCGCAACTTCTGCGAAAGCTCCTGCCCTCGCTGCTTATTTGCCCTGCAGCTTGGCCGGATCAAAGCCTGGGTCTGGCGTAACCTTCACATCGCCCTTCTGAACTGCTTTTTCCAAAGCCGCATTGTAGCGGGTATTCAAATCCTGAACGATCTTCGCCACATCTCCGCCGGACAGCATGTATTTGATAAAGGCGTCCGCATAATTCATGCCCTCAGGCGTCACGTTTGGCGATACCGGCCAGAGCGAGTCCAGCTTGCCTACCAGGAAGCCTTCCATGCCAGGAACTTCAGGCTGCTTCGCTTTCTGTGCGATGCTCGGCACAACCGCGATGCCAAAGCCCTTCTCGTGGTACGTCGTCAACACCTCATCGCCATGCATGAATTGCATGAACTTCCAGGCTGCATCCTTGTTCTGAGAAGTATTGCTGAGCCCGAGCCATGTGCCCGCCGATACGATCTCGGAGGTACCGCCCCGCTTGCCATCCAACGTCGGAGGAAGTGCCCCCGCCCAGTTAATCTTCGTCGGGAACTGATCCTTGTACACGCCCGGCTCCGTCGAGAAGGACATGTACATCCCGATCTTGCCAGCCGCGAACTGAGCCCGCATCGGATCGATATCCAGCGTTTCCGCTCCCGGTATAATGCTTCCGTCATCATACATTTTCTTGAAATACTTCATCGCCTCTGCGTACGGGGCAAAGTCGAATTTACCTGTTTTAATATCAAAGCCGAGCCCTTGGTAGCCGCTAAGCGATAAAATTTCCCGAATAGATCGGTCAAAGGCGCTCTTCGGATTTTTGAAGTTGAGCGCGAAGCCATACACGCCGTCTTTCTTGCCAACTTCGGTAATTTTCTTCGCTGCATCGACCATCTCCTGAAGCGATTGCGGCGGATTCTGAATGCCAGCTTTCGCGAACAAGTCCTTGTTATACACTAGCCGCAGGGTAAGCCCTGTATTCGGCAGCGAGTACAGCTTGCCGTCGAAGCGGTTGACTCCGTCGATCAGCACGGTCGAAAACTTCGTTTTGAGATCATCGGTCAAATACGAATCGATAGGAGCCAGGTAGCCTTTTTTATAAAAGGTTTCCGTATTGGCGCTTTTCAACCGAAGCACGTCCGGCGCCTGATTGCTGGAGAACGCGATATCGACGCTTTGATTATAGTTCTCCGACATAACGGTTAATTCAACTTCGATATTGTCTTTGTTTGTCGTGTTGAACTGGTTGATCAGCTCTTTGATGTACTCCTGGTCATGGCGATCGTCCGTCCAGTATTTAACAATCTTTTTCTGTGCAGGCTTTGAGGTCTGTTCGCCGTCCTTGACCGCATTCGTGTCCGCGCCTCCGCATCCCGTCAAACCGATCGTCAAGGCTACGCCAAGCCCGAGTCCTACTATTTTTTTCATTGTCTGAGCTACCCCATTTCATAATATCTTGTATTCCTGTCTTTAATTATAGACTACCCCAAAGAAAAAGAGAGTGGGGTGTGTCCACTCTCTAGGGTGACAAAACGATGATACAATGCGCCGTAAAGCAGCTCTTGTCCGTTCTTTGCTCTAGATCAATCCAGATTTTTGCAAAAGCCTTCTTATGATAACAGCAACTTCAGCACGGGTGATATTGCTTTTCGGCGCCAATAGATGACTGTCTCTGCCGGTAATGATGCCGCTCTTGATGCTGGTGGCGATACTGCTCCTCGCAAAGTCAGATGAGCTGTCTGCATCTTCAAAGCCTGCTAGCAATGCTTCCGCTTCACTGGCTTGGAGCTCAACCTTCAACCCGGTGAGCTTCATCGCTCTGGCCGCCATGGTCATCGCCTGTTCACGGGAAATTCGATCCGCAGGCCCGAAGATTCCACTTCCGTACCCGTCAATAATACCGTATTCGTAAGCCGTCGCTACAGCGTCGTAATACCAGCTGCCTTTCGTGACATCCATGAACAGGTCCTTGCCTGTGCCTGGACGCAGGAGTCCCAGACCTTTGACGATCATCGCGGCAAACTCCGCGCGGGTCATGTCTCTGTCCGGCTCGAACCTGCCGACTCCGGTGCCGTCAATGATCAGTCTGGAGGCCATGTCGTTCACCGCTTCCTTCGCCCAATGCGCATTGACGTCCGCAAAGGCTTTAGGGCTGTTAATGACCGCATAGATGCTATTGGTCATGGAGCTGATTTTGGCATAGCGTTTGCCGTCGATGACTGTCGTTGTCGTTGGCACAGGGGAGAAGGTTCCGTCCGCGTTCAGGACAACCCCGGTTATCAGCTTGCCCTGATCGGCGCCATCCGGAAGCGCGATGGTTCTTTCCACATAACCGTTGAATTTGGACACTTCCACCGTTTTGCCATCGCTGTTGCCCGTAATTTCGAACGAAACCGGCTTAACGACAATCTGGTAACCGTTTTGACTTGCTGTGTCTTGCACCGCCTTTTCCGTTTGGGCCGAAGCCGTGGAAATCGTGATATTGATTTTCAGATTGTCTAATGCCGCCTGAGACCCCAGTTCCTGGGATACGGCATTAATATTGATTAGGGCTGCGGGTACCTTATACGTCGCATTCCCTGTCTTGATCTCCAGCACGGCTTCCTTCGCTTCCATGCTCTTGATCATCTGACCGGTCAATTCTACGACCACCACGTCCGATGGGGTATTCACCGGAATCGTCAAGGTTGCGCCCTTGCCTTCCTGCGACAACGTTTGCTCCAGCTTGCTCGGGTCCACAGAAACGGTCGTGACGGTTTTATCACCTTGCTGAGCGTTGCTGTTTGCGTCAGGATTACCCGTTGCCGGCGGCGAAGTTGTGCCTTGATCGCTTCCGCTGGAATCATTACCGGACCCGCCGTTATCTTCAGATGGAGCCGCATTGACTGTCAAACTGATCATCGCGGTATCCGTTACGTCATTGACCCAAGCCGTTCCATTCCATACCTGCTTTTGATACGTGGCAGTTATCGTAAATACTCCGGGTAGGGAAGGTGTATAGTACGATTGGTATACCTGATCTGTTACTGTAAAAACGCCAGATTTGCCGGTTTCGGAGGAGCTCCACGTTGCCGGGTAATAACGCTCGTCCCCGATGTTTGTCGGTGTGACGTTCTGTCTGCCGCCCTCTGCCGTTAAGGTGACGGATTGTCCCACCACCACCTGGCTTGGGTAAACGCTCAGGCTGTTGCCCGCTTGGTTAATCGGCGCATATACCTGCAAGGTCACCGTTTTGGTGTCTGTCGCTCCGTTCATCCAGGACGAGCCGTTCCAGCTCATCTTCTGGAACGTAGCCGTTACGGTATGTGTTCCGACTTCCAAGGCCGTATAGCTTGATGTGTATGCTCCCTCATCGGCATTCCAGTTAAAGCTGTCGCTTTTTCCGGTTTCCGTGGACGACCAGTTTGTGGGGATAAATTTTTCGTCTCCCACCAGAGAGCCATCCATGGATTGTCTGTCCCCTTCAGCCGTTATCGTTACCGTGTCACCTGCCGCTACTCTGCTGCGGTCGAGGGTTACGGTGTTGTTGGCTGCATCGGCTTTAACGGAATCATCGTCCGATGCAGCAGTAATGAAGATCGTAAACTGCTTCTCGGTGGAAAGTCCACCTCCGTCCGTACTTTTGACTCGGATCCAATAGCTATTCTTCGCATCATAAAGGAATGGCGTCACCGTCTGCAAGGTATTCCCGGAAATGATGAAGCTGCTATTGTCATCATCCCCTGTACCTGCTACCAGCTCATAAGTAAAGGTGTCTTCCGTATCGGGGTCGACAGTGGAGAATGTTCCGACACTGCTTCCTGGAGCCGTATTTTCAGGTATGCTGTCATTCGTTAGCGTAATGTTCGTAGGTGCGTTATTCAAACTTGAAACTGAAACATCATCATAAAGCACATTCGCAGTCGTTGTTCGGAACCCGATTTTCCCTTCGGTTAGTTCCGTTACAGGATTGGTCCAGACGGTCTTTAATTCTCCATCTACATAGCCACGAATGATATTCCCTTGAATGATAACCTTCACGGTATACCATTGCTTCGTAACCGCTGTAAACGCGGAGCTGGATACATTGGTTAGAACGCCATCAACAGCTTTAAACAGCTCCAGCTTTTTTGAAGATGAATTGATTCTGTACATATAGTAATTATTTGAATCCTTCACCCGGAATATAATTCCTGCGTTTGAATCCGATATTGGAAGTTTCATTTTCGCTTCATACATGTAATCCGTCCACGACTCACCCGCAGTAATGAAGGCTGTTGTGCTAGCTTTCTGGGTCAGCGCTTGCGTGTCATTATCTGCTAATACCCCCCAGGTACCTGAAGACTTACTCCATCCAGTGGAATTTCCATCTTCAAAGTCGTCGCTGAAGAGGATCGCTTTCGGCGTGGGATCAACTGGTGTTTCATCCAGATCGGTTATATGAATAATAAAGCTTTTCTCAACATATAATCCGCCTGAATCTGTGCTCCTCACCCGGATGCTGTAGCTGTCCTTGGTTTCGTAATCCGTTGTCGTACGGAGAACCAGCGTGTTCCCAAGCACGGGAATAGAGAAGCTGTTGTTGTCAGTATCTCCTTCCCCTGCCACAAGCACATAAGAAAATATATCCTGGTCATCAGGGTCAACTGTGGAGAAGGTTCCAACGGTGCTGCCTGCAGTCGTATTTTCCACAACGAGATCATTTGAAAGCATAATATCAGTCGGCGCCTCATTAATAGCGGAAACGAAGGCATCGTCAAACAGTACTTTGGCCGAAGTGGTTCGGAAACCGACGCCTCCTGTTGTTAATTCTTGGGCGGGATTCGTCCAGTTCGTCATTAATACGCCGTCCACATAAGCTTTGACCGTATTTCCTTGAACATCCACTTTTACCGAATACCACATCTTCGCAGGTGTGAACGGAGTTTCGGCTACAGCAGTCATGGTTCCGTTTATGGATTTAAACAGTTCCAGCTTTTTGGACTTTGCATTGATGCGGTACATATAGAAATTATTTTCATCCTGCACCCTGAAGAGAAGGCCGCCGTTCTCCTCTCCGTTGATGAATGGCAGTTTCGTTCTGGCTTCATAGCTATAATCCGTCCATGAAGCACCGGCGTTGGCCGTAATCAGAGAAGTCTTTGTCTGATTCCAGCTGGACAGGACGCCGTTTCCGTTATCATCCTGAACTGTCCAGTTACCCGCAAAGCTGGTCCATTTCTCGGTATCCCCAGTTTCGAAATCATCGCTAAAGATAGGCGGAGTCGTATTGGCGATGACGACTCCCTTCACATTTTCATTCCTAACGGATGCCTTCAGGTCGCTCAGGCTTCTCGCAAGCTGGCCCTTCACATAAACGTTCGTGAACGTCAAACCGTCCACCATTCCGCCATTGGTTGGATTTCCTTGAATCTGCGATGTCCCACCCGTCTGGCGAACATTAATGTTCTTGAACAGGATATTCTTTACATCTCCGGATGTGCTAGTGGATACCCTGAACCAATAGTTGCCGAATTGATTAATACCGACTCGTTCGATATCGATATTCTCGAACGTAACATTTTGCGCGTAACCTTCCTCCGGAAGCGGATTGCTTGTATAAGCATGATCGACAAGCAGCGCTCTCGCGCTTTGATACACATATGAATTCCGGATGGTTACGTTGATTTGGGGCGTGCATATGCCCATGCCAAGCTTAAACGCCGCAGTACGGGACCAGGCAAGGGCATCGTCAAAGACCACATTCTCCAAATGCTCAATTGCGCCAGGCCAATTCTTGGACATTCCCAGTTGCGGCCAGGTTTTGGTGGAGAAGGTATCATCGTCGGAGATCGCCATCGCATGCTTGACCAACACATCCTGACTTTCGTTAATATCGATGGCGTCATCCTCAAGGACATGCAGATTCTGGTAGCCCTTGTAATTCGTGATCGTCACATGGTCGGAACGAACGACGAGGAATGCCCAGAAACCGCCGTCGCGCAAAGTCAGTCCGTCAAAAGTAAAGTTGCTGGTTGCAATCGGCACCAGCAGATTATTGATGAATCCTTCCCCATTCTTGTGCGTCGGCGGAGGATTCGTCATCTTGCGTTTCCGCATCTCCACCCCTTTGCCGTCGATGGTTCCGCGTCCCCGCATCGTGATATTCTCGGAGTTGACTTCTGTACGGATAAAGTAGGTTCCATCCGAGATCGAATCCTTCCGGAAGTCATTCCGGTAATCCTCGCCCCTGCCTGTGCCGACAATGACAGCGCCTCCGGCTAGGTAGAAGGTGACGTTGCTTTTCAAGGTCAAATTGCTGGAGGTGTAGACGCCAGCCGGAATAAACACCGTGCCTCCACCGGCTGTATAGGCGTCGTCAATGGCTTGTTGAATAGCTCCCGACGTAATTGTAGCCCCTGTGTTGTCCGCATTGTACGGTGCTGCTGTCACATTATAGATTCCGGGACCCGAAGAAGCGGGAATTTCCGTCTCAAGTGGATCGGCCGCAATAACTAGTCTTTTCCTTATCTTCGCCGGATCGCTTTCATCTGCATTTTCATTCGGATCTTCATTAATATCCACGACCACGTAGGTGGAGGTAGACAGTGTAAACGTCAGCTTATTCCCATCGACCGTCCCCTGGATATTTTTAGCCAGCGGGCTGATGGAATACGAGGTAATCGGTTTGTTCGCCGTAACCTCAATGCTGACCGTTCCGGAAAAAGAAAACTCAGCATAGTCATATTCTGGCAAATATTGGATTACAGGAATCGTCTCATCATCTGCCTTTAATGAATACACATCGGATTGCGTATAAATGGAGGGCATCGGGTAGTTCTGAATCGTGGCCGGTCCACCTGTTGCCTCGAGCATTGCTACAGAATCGGCTTCATCTGCAGCGCCTGTTGAAGGAATGGAATCGTTGTCAATAGCGTAGACCGCACCTACTGTCTGTGGTACAAAAAGTGTGATCATGATCACAAACACTAAAAGAAGACTCATACCTTTTTTTATAAGCATACATACCTCCGCAAAATCAATATTCCTTCCTGCTGACTACTTTCAGTCACGTTTTTGTAAGCGCTGTCATTCCAAACAGTTCCGTTTATCTCGGTTGCCCCCCTCTCACGGAATTATTCATTTATTATAGTCCTTGTCCAAGAAGAATGGAGTGAGGTAATCTCACTCTCTAGGGATACAATTGTAAGGTTTTCTTTTCGGCGTTAAGTAACCTTAGTACTCCCGAGACTCGGCTGAGATTAAGGAGATCAGAAAGTTTCAGCTTTGCTGGAAACTAAAACATAATGGACCCACTTATTTTAGAAGTAAGCGCGTCCATTATCATTTTTGACTTATTCACACCTGAGCCTTGCACCTTCTTACAGTAACGGCAATCCTCCGCGGGGTGATATTGTTTTTTGACACAGATAGTCTTATTAATGCGTTCCAGTAACATCTAGCGTGACTTCCCTGACGGTTGCTTTCTTAAACGTAGAGTTGTCGATTTTCTCTTTGAGCTTTTCATAAAATACATCATCATCAAATGGAAGATCCACCCAACTATCCGTCCACGCTGATAAATGCATCGCATTGGAAAGACTCAGGCCCCTAATTCCCTCTATACCAGGAGCAATGAGCTGGGTGCCTTGTAAGATTGCGTTAACCCAGTCAACCAAGATGCCAACATGCTGAGTATTCTCACCTGGCGTAGGGACTTCACATTTCCAGCACTCAGGACTGCCAAAACCGCCTTTAAAATCGCGGTTAAACTCTCTTTCGGATACACGCAATCGCCAAAAAGTTAACTTGTTATCCTCAATAACAATTTTTCCCCGATCACCAGTAATTTCAAATCGATTTGTCCCTGGTGCTTCTCCAGTTGATGTCACAAACAGACCTGTAGCCCCGTTTTCGTACTCGACATAGGTGGTTACATCGTCTTCAACTTCAATATCATGATACTTTCCAAAAGACATGAAGGAGCGCACTCGTTTTGGCATGCCACACGTCCACTGCCATAGATCCAGTTGGTGCGGATCTTGATTGAGCAGTACGCCGCCGCCTTCACCTGACCAAGTTGCACGCCATTCTCTTGCATCATAGTAGCTTTGAGGTCGGTACCAATTCGTGATAATCCAGATCGACCGTTTAATTTCGCCAAGCTCTCCGGAATCGATGAGCTCCTTCAATTTTCGATACACGGGATTGGTTCGCTGGTTGTACATAATCCCGAATACTTTATCGCTTTGTAACGCAACTTCATTCATCTCCCTGACGGCTTTCGTATAAACACCCGCCGGCTTTTCGATCATCGTATGATAACCATGCTTCAAAGCTTGAATCGCCAAAACCGGATGATCATAATGAAGTGTCGAGATAATCACGGCGTCGAAAGCTTTCGATTCAAAGAAAGCATCCAGATCATCGAATATCTTGACCTTATCGCTAAAGTTTTGTTTCGCCCAATCCAATCGATCGGCACTTATATCAAACACCGCTGTAAGTTCCGCATGGAGAACCTTTCCTGCGATGATATTTTTGGCATGTCCAGTACCCATACCCCCAATGCCTATAATTCCAATACGCACCTTTTCCATAATTACTCCTCCTCCTCCAGTTCGGCAAATCCTTTATGCAATATGATCCTTAAGCATTTCATAACTTTCGGGATAGCTCCTTGCATTACATTGGCCAAAATTTGCACAGTCGAAAATACCCTTAACCGAGTCGAAACATATCTTCTTCATTCTCATGAAGAAGGATTACGCTCATTTGTTGCCATCCTTTCGTTATTATATTTAAAATAGTATATCAACGATCATTTCTATTCATTGGGATTATTGCTAGATACATTGCAAATATTGCTTTTTCTCTTATAATGATTACTGAAGAGGTGGAGATCATGAGCACTCAAATTCTGCGCTACATTAGCAATCAATTTTCTATGGAACATAAGGTAACAGATTCTCCGAAGGAAGTTAAGACACACTTACACGACCGTTATGAATTGTTTTATTTTATTTCCGGAGATTTAACTTATTATATTGAAGGACAGGCTTACAAGCTTTTTCCAAACGATATCGTCATAACCAACTCAAGAGAGTTGCATAGAATTGTTTTTAACTCGAACGTCCGCTATGAAAGAAAGTATATCCAATTTAAGCCAGAGTACATTTCTGCTTTTCAAAAGGATGAATACAATATGCTTTACCATATTGAGAACAGGAAGTTAGGTTATTGCAACAAGATACCTGCGGAAGATGTGTTTGAATATAAAATAATCGAACTTTGGGAGCAAATCGAACAAACTACGCAGGAATCCTCTCCAGAAAGCCAAATCATGATGAAAGCGATTTTTGCTCAGATGCTGATCACGATTAATAAAATCTTTTCTAAATATAATCATACTTATATGGATCGACACAAATATGATGAGAAAATAGTGGCGATATTGGATTACCTTAACAAAAATCTAGAAGAAAAAATTTCACTAGACTTGCTGCAGCAGAAGTTTTATGTAAACAAATATTACTTATGCCACATCTTTAAATTGAATACGGGATTCACAGTCATTGAGTATATTACTTATAAAAGAATTATGAGCGCCATTGAGCTGCTCATGTCCGGAATGCCCGCACTAGATGCCGCTCATGCTGTTGGGTTTGGAGATTATTCAACCTTTTATAAGGCATTTAAAAATATTACTGGATTTTCTCCTAGAGAGTACGCTAGGAAATAGGTGCAAGCTGTATTTCGTTTACTAATCGACATGTGTGGTGTACGTAAAAAAACCAGAGCAATTTCGCACTGGTTTCTACTAGCTTAATCATTGCTATTCACCATACCACCACAATTCTCACACAATAACTGGTGTGATATTCCAGAATTAATTAGAAAACGGAGCCCGCAAACCCGCGGCGCTCCGTTTTTGATGTTCCATAATTCGTTAGAATTTGAAGTTCAGCCGTAAGTTAATAAGCGGTTTGTTGCAGAATTCGTTAGAAAAAATATTTAGAAATAATTCTACTTATGCATAATTATACAAAGCATGATTTGACACTAATCTTTCCTTCAATATTGTTATTAATTGGTTGTAATTACGACTGTCTTGTTTGAGGCATCCCATTTGACCTTAGCGCCTAATGCTTCACTGACAAGTCTAATAGGGACAAATGTACTTCCGTTGATTATTTGAACTTCTGTATCTAATTTCTTTACTTCTCCATTAATTTCCACTTCATTAGAACCTACCCGAAGTTTTATTGACAAATCTGATTTATCTGCAATAACAGAACGAGTATCATTCTCCCATGTTACTTTTGCATGTAATGCCTCGAATATTTTCCTCATAGGAACATATATTGACCCATTAATATTTTGAGGATCTTCTTCAGTCGGATATTCTTGAATTTTACCATCTATTTCTACAAATATGTGATCACCATAAGAAGTTACCACCCCATTCTCTTGTCTAACTTTTAACCAATTCAAAGAATCTTCACTGATAGGATTATTAGCTAAATATACTTCCCAAAGTTGGCTTTGACTTTCTAAAGTTGAAATATCCGATAAATCATTATTATTAAGTGATATCCTTCTCAGGTCCGTTTGTGAGGACAAAACTGATATATTGGAGATACCATTTCCATCCAAATAAAGTGATTGCAATTTATTAACTCTTTCTAATGGCATTAAATCAATAATACGATTATTTCGTAGTTCTAATGAAGATAATTTAGATTGACTTTCAATCCCATTGAGATTACTAATCAGATTATCATTTAACGTGAGTATTGAAAGTTGCGCAAGATTTCCTAGAAAATCAAGTGAGTTTATCCCATTATTATCTAAATAAAGTTCTCTTAACTTAGGCATTTTAGTTAATGGATCCAAATTTATAATTGGGTTATGACTAAGTTTTAGAAAACGTAATTGTTTCAAATCGCCAAGTGGTGTGAGATCTGTAATCTTGTTATGTTCTAGATATAGTTCACCTAATGCATCTGAACCATTCAATACCGAAAGGTCCGAGACCTCATTATTTGATAAAATCAGAGTTCGGAGTTTTAACTTAAGAAGAATATGAATATCAGATATTTGGTTATTGTGAAGATCGAGCCTATAAAGTTTAGATAGATTCTCAAGAAAGCTGATATCATTTAAATGAAGTGATCCTAAATTTAGATTCGCAAGATTTGTGAGTTGTTTGATTACACTTAAATCTTCGATCGGATTATTTGCTAATTCTAAGCCTCCTAGATTAATGAGACCATTTAGTGAATTAATATCTTTTATCAAATTATCTTGAACACCCAAGTAGCCCAAATTGAGCAGACTACTTAATGAACTTATATCTTCTATCTGATTCTCCTTAAGGTCAATAAATTTTAGTGAATGAAGTTCCGACAATGGGGAAATATCGCTAATTTGATTACGATAGGCAGTAAAATGTTCCAATTGTTTGAAATTTTTTAGCGGTGTAAGATCAGAAATTTGATTATCACTTAAATTTAATTCTTTTAGTTGCGAAACTCCTTTAAGGAAACTAATATCAGTAATATTGCTCGCAGCTAAATCCAAATGTTCTAGTTGTTTCATTTCCCCCAATAATTCCATATTACTCAATTTATTGTATCTAAGAGTTAATACTCTAAGATTCTTCAAGCCCACGATTGGACTAATATCTTTAATTTCATTTACTGCCAAGAATAAATTCCTTAAATTTGTCGCATGCTCCAATCCATTTAAATTAGTAATCCCTTGCCAAGCAGTTGGTCCCAAAGTAACCAATTTATCCATGTCAGCTTGTGTTATAGGAGAATTGTCTTTGTTCAATTGTTTACGTATAACTTTTTCAAGCGCATGATCCTCAATAGTTACAACATTACTTACATCTGCAACAGCTGTAAAAGGAAAATTAAGAGCAGCGAAAAAGAAACTAAGTATTACAATACTCAAAAAAGAAAACCTTCTCACAAAAAAACCTCCTAATTGATTGGAAAGCGGAGTCTGCAAACCCGCGTGACTCCGTTTTGGTTGTTGCAGAATTCGTTAAAAAAATGAACATTCAACTGAATACGTTTATAGAAGGAAATCTCATCTTTGCAAAAGGAGACTCGAGATTTTCTAATTGACTATTTGCAATTTCAATGATTTTTTCTAGACTTGAAGTCTTATCGAAAAAAGCCTCAATATATTAAGTTCTCCTTCAATAGCTTGAGTGAGAGACTCTTCGGCGATCCGGTCATAGTGAGATGCTATACCAATTCCATCAATCATTTCTTCACCCCGGAACGATCTCAAGTAACCATCTGACCATTCGCCGACATGGATAATTGCTGTTTTTTCCGTGCGACTGTAGACGAGTTTATTCCCTTTCGGTAACATTACAAAATCAAGTGCAATTCCCCAGGAAATGTAGCCGCGATTTCCGCTTCTTGTAAATCTACCGTAGTGAACTATTTTTCTAATTCCGTTTATACTTTCGCTAACCCAAGTGCAATCGCCGCGCCATATTAGACCTAATCTAGATACTCGTGGTGAAATAATATTGTCCAATAAGTTTAGTAAAGCTTGTCCGGTAATGGGTTCTCCTTGATATTTGTAACGAACAATATTAACTTCAATTTCTAATTTGCGGCTTAATAATTTAGCCCTGACTCTATCGATAAGCTTGTTAAACATAGGTTTCCTTTCGACAAAGATTCTGTATACTATTCAGTTAATTTACCCTTGTGTAAGTCCCTTTAAAATAGGTTCTCGATACTCCATATCTTTTTCGTTTAACTCTAATTTATTTTCTTTCAAATCTAAATTAAGATAGATCTCCGCGTACTCGCTTTCCTGGCCGTTATCGAAAAACAATTTATATTTTTTGCTCGTGCTAGTACTCTCTAAAACAAATTCAGTTAAGACAACCTCATTCTTCATTTTATTGGCGTTACTGCCTGTATACAACTCGCTTAATGCCTTTACAAAACGATCAGACTCCTCGCCAATACGCATAAGATGTACTCCGTTCTTAGTAAAACCGTTGCCTTTAGCTGTGTTAATAACTACTTTAAATCCAACCGTTTCATCGTTATATTTCCCTTTCACAACATAAGCATGGGTACTGTCATGTTTATCTTGGCTAATTATTTGAAAAGTAAGATCAATAAAATCCTGTTTATCTTTGTTAAGTGTTATCTGTTGATTAACTAAAACGGCTTCATCCGAAAGAGTAAGTTTTTTGCTGTCTGAGTTTTTATAAATACTAATGAAATAAAAAGATATGATAAGAACTACTATAGTAGCAGCTATAATTACATGTTTATACATTTTATAAAAGACTCCTTTATAAATACTTACAGTGAACGCCTACCATATTATTCCATAATCCCCTTCGCATGTTCCTCTGCTTTTTTCTTCCCCCAGTTTCAAAAATTCGATATACATATTGAAATATCCTTTTTTTGGGGGAAATCGAACTCTGAAGGTTAGCTTCTGTTTTTAAAGATTAACAAACCGTGTGGAAACAAAGTCAGGATTAGCGGTTCATTCACCCAATTAGACCTTTGTCTTCTTTTATAAAACCTATATCCTGCTCTTCCGTTTTTTGGTATTCTATATAAAAACAAATAATAGGCTGGTGACCAAATGTTTCGAAGGTTTGTTCTCATTTTAATTACGATTACTGTATTTTGCTTTACTTATGTCAAAGATGCGAAGGCGGACGAACCTATTCGAGTTTTCATTAACGGCTATCAGGTAGCATTTACTCAACTTCCAATTGTCGAAGATGGAACTACTCTTGTGCAATTTAGACCTCTATTTGAAAGTCTAAATTATAAGTTAACATGGAATGAAGAGAAGCAATCGATTACTGCAAAAAATGGAAAAACCGATATTGAGCTTACTATAGGAAGCAATAAGGCGTCTGTGAACACTGAATCCAGTGAATTAACTCTAGCACCACGCATTATTAATGGTGACACATTTGTTCCTTTGAGATTTGTAGGAGAAGTGAGTGGCGGAGATGTTAATTGGGAAGAAAAAACAAATCATGTTAGCATTGTTACTGACAAGGGGTACTATCTCATTCATGCATGTCTAGACAATGACATTGGTAAAGTAAAGTATTGGTTAGATCAAGGAGCGAATCCAAATTATTATAGTCATATGGATGATATACCTCTAGAATGGGCTATTTACCATCACAACACGGAAATGGCTAAATTACTTCTGAAGTATAAAGCAGATCCGAATTATGAATACAAATATGTCACAAACCTATTACATACTGCAATTTTCTATAAAGACTTTGAAATGGTACAAGTACTGATTGACGGTGGAGCAGATATCTGGAAGAAAAATTCTGAAGGGAATGCTGCCCTTGCTTGGACAAATTTTTATTTAGAAAAAACTCAAAACGAAACAGATAAAAACAATCTTTTGAAAATCCAATCAAAATTATTAGATCTTACAAATAAACCAGCAAAAATGTGGTCTGAAAAAGCTTCTTTTGATTCACGAATTCTTGAAATTGTGCGGCAAGACTTTAAAGGGGATATTTCCCCTTTTAGCAATGAGAAATCACAAAGCATCTATGGATTGCAACTATCTATGTCCGGAAAAGTATCGAATGAACTAATTAAACAACTAAAAAGTAAATTGACACCATTAGGATATAATTTATTTCGTACTGGAGACATTCCTGACTCTGGGTTTCCTGAGCAAGTAGCAATTGTTAAAGGCACAGATGCTGATTTTTTAAAACAACTGGGTGAAATCGGTACAAAATACGACGTTAATGCTGTTATTAAGCAGCTTGATAAATGGAATACCGCCACAAAGTTAGAAGTTATTGGTGCCAGTTCGAACTGGATAGCTATCCAACTATTAGAGAAACCAAAGGATTTCCTGGCTTTTACCAAAGAAATTTATGCTTTTAACCCTTATTTCATTGATAATAGCGAATTCACAGTTGAATCTTATGCAAAAGAAATTGAAGATGCCAACGGTTTCCTATTATGGTGGGCTAAATAACAATAAACCGGAAGACTGAGATTAAAACTCTCAGACTTTCGGTTTTTTTTCCTATAATAGTGTTGAGTTAAAGATTTTCATTCGCATCCTTAAAATAAGACTATTGTCTAATATCAACTGTTTTTGAATTTGAATCCCATATTACTTTTGCCCCAAATGTCTCACTTACCATCCTTACAGGAACAAAAGTAAGTCCATTTACAACCTGTATGGCTGATTCAAGTAGCATTTCTTTACCGTTTACTATTGCTTTATTCGAGCCAATTTGTAATTCTAAAGAAATATCTATTTTTTGGGCCTTCACCGTGTTCGTATTACTTTCCCAGGTTACATTAGCGCCTAACGCTTCAAAAATTTTCCTCATTGGAACATAAACAGAACCCGATATGTTTTGCGGAGATTCTTCTTCTGAGTAGTCTTGGACTTCATCATTTATACTAACAAAAATTCGCTCATCGTAAGATACTGCCGCTCCGTTTAAAGACCTATGTTTGAGTTTACTGATTGATTCTTCATTTAGTGGGTTATTGGCAAAGTAAATTTCCCAAAGGTTTGTTTGGTTATTCAGTGAACTAATATCATGGATTTCATTATTGACTAATGAGACCTTTCTCGGATTTAATTGAGATAACGTTGTTATATCCGATAAACCATTACCATCTAAATTCAAGACATCTAACTTATTCAATGATTTAATTGGACCAAGATCAGTAATGTGGTTATATCCTAAATCAAGTTGATATATGCCATTCTGAACTTCTATTCCACGTAGATCACTAATCGAATTTCCAGCCAGAGAAAGTAAAACGAGTGGAGGCAAACTTTTCAGGAACTGGATCGAAGCAATTCCGTTCGAACCTAAATACAGTGAACGTAATTTAGGCAAGTTCCCCAATAATTCTGGATGAGCTACTGAATTACTATTAAGTGATAACAACCATAATTTTGGTAAATTACTGATTGGTTTGATATCTGAAATCTGATTTCGATTTAATTTTAACGTCTCTAGTTCATTCGCATTAGACAGAGAAGATACATCTGAAATTTGATTATTTGATAGGTTGAGATCTTTTAACTTTGAAAGCTTATTTAAGCTGCTTATATCGGTAAGTTCATTATTATCAAGCTGCAGCCACTTCATATCTGGGAGATCTTCAAGAAAGGTAATATTAGAAATATGAAGAGATCCAATACTTAGAGTATTTAGTTTAGTAAATTTCTTAATAACACTTAAATCTTGAATTGGGTTTCCAGACAACTCAAGACCACTCAAATTAGATAAGCTTTTTAGTGAACTAATGTCTTTCACCCAATTGTATTTAAGACCAATAAAACCAAGGTTAGTTAGATTACTTAAAGGCGATATGTCCGAAATTTGGTTTTCTTGTAGGTTTGTAAAAGTTAATTTTTTAAAATTACGCATTGGAGATATATCATGGATTTGATTCTTATAAGCGTTAAAACTGGTTAGTTTGTCAAGATTCTTTAAAGGGTCAATATCCTGTATCTGATTTTCATACAAGTTAAGCACTTCTAAATTACTAAGATTTCTAAGAGGGGTAATGTCCGAAATTTGATTTTGACTAACATTTAAATTAACTAAAGAGCGGAGATTACTTACAGCTTGAATATCACTGATTTCGTTTTGCCACAAATTAATATTTCTTAATTTGGTTAATCCGCTTATTGCACTAATATCATCGATTTTATTCTGTGCTAATTTTATATCCTCCAAATTTTTGGCGTACTCTAAGCCATTTAACGTCTTAATGCCTTGCCAATCAGCAGGACCTATTTTTTTAAGACTTTCCATATCCCCTAACGTTATAGGACCGTTATTTTTATTAAGCTCTTTTCTAATAACTTTTTCAAGTGCTGGATCCTCAATCTTTATCACAGGGGATTCTGCAAGAATGTTTAGTGGCAAGGCCAGATTGATAATAAATAAAAAAATTAATGAGTAAATAACAAATGTGATTTTTTTCATATAACATCCCCCAAACGACTAAATAATTATTATTAGACAATGCAATAGTCTCCATTTACATGCAGCATTTCATTCTCTCATATCCTCACATTAATTCCAATAATAATAACAATAATTAAATTAGCTCTTTGTCCCATAGGCGATCTCACCTATTGTATCTATTTCAGAAATTTTAACGTAACATGAACTTAATATTTTTGACTACTTTATCACTTAAATCCTGTTGATATCGATCTAACAACTTATTTACTACCTCAACATCGAATGAACTCGGTTTGGCTTGAACACTTCGATTAAAGGACGAGATCCACTTTCTTAGTTGAGCTTTAATTTCGACTCGAATATTATCCTCATTTATCATCTGAAGAGCGCTTAATAAACAACATAACTGATCCCATTTATTTATAGCCGCGAACAATCGTAAGACGTATTTGACGACATGTATTTCAGACGATTTAAGAAGCACATTTAATAAACGGTTGGAATCAATAAGGTGTGCTTTCTTACGTAATCCTCGATATCCTTCAACTGATAAACCGTTGTTATCACTTTGTAGAGCGATATAAAAAAGTTCAAGAAACTGCTCGCAGCTTAATAAAGATAATCCCCTAAGAGCTGCTCGTTTTATTTTTATATCTACATGACTTGCATACTCTGCAAGAATTTCCACATGCTCAGGACCTCCTACTTCACCCAGAGCAATTATTGCTGTAACTAGACTCTTCGTATTATCGCCCCACATATAATCCAAGTAGTGATTCGCAAAATCAATCTTTGTTACTGAATTAAGATAGAACCTTGCCACTTCCCTAACAGAAATATGGGAATCAACAAGGGAATTTGTCAGTTCAGGAATGGCATCTATCTGATTTTTTTCTACTAAAGTGGTTAATGTGATTCTCCTAATTGGCGCATATCGATCATTGATTAATCGGTTGAAATAACATGGGAATAATAACATACTGTCACAAATGACTCTGCAAGCCATTACTCTAATATGATAAAGCGCGTCATCCAGGGAGACTTTTCCTGATTCTCCCTGTTTTTCACCCGGAAAAGCGGACAGATTGACCGTCATCAGCAGGACAACTTACGCCGTCAACTGGCGGACATTATGCTTTGGCAGTAACACTTTATACATAAATACACACTCATTTAAGGTATTAGATTAAATCGAATTTAATTTCTCCGTAATATCTTTTGTTAATTTGGACAACGGTCTTTTCCATAACTCTTCAGAACGAATATGATTACCAAAAATGATTCTCTTCATCTCTTCTTCGTTTTTAAAAATTCCAGGGAAGTCCTTTTCAATTTCACTCAGCTTGCTCTTAGGGTAAATTCTATGCCGTTTAATTAAGTCATAAACAATATCATTATGGAGTAAATACTGGTCTTTTAACCCAAAGATGTCGATATTCTTTGTTATTTTTTGGCTATGATTTATTTCAATTGTAATCTGCTTTTCATCAAAAAGATAATCAGCATTAATAATAGAATAGTCAAAAGTAACTTCATTTCCTGTATTATTTTTTTTATCGTAAGGTGATAATGAAATCTGATGATTGCTTTTTAGATGATTACAACTAGGACAAGATGGCACCAAATTATAAAATGACATAGCTAGGAAAGGGAATTCGTCTTTTGAAAAAAAATGATCGAGTTGGGATGATCTCTTTACCCCCTTTGCTCCAAAATCAATATTGTTCACATAATTTCTGTTGCAATAGGGACAGACCTTAATACCAATCTTCTCAATAAGCTTAACTGCATTATAATCAGAATTACCAATATAACGACTAGACTTCGAAAAATATTCAGTATACAAATACTTCAAATACAATACATCCTTTGGATAAACACTGCTTTTGTATTTCATAGAAATAGTATATAAATCATCTACATCTGCAAGAACTACATCTTTTAAACTGAATTTACTACCATTAGTCTTAAACCATCTGTCAATCTTATCAAACTTATTTATCTTTTTTCGCTTTAGATGAACTTTTAATTGTTCAAAATGTTCTTCTGCGATGGATTCTAACTTTGAGTGAGAAATTGGTATCATTCTTGTTCCAACCTATCTTGTAATCTTCTTATTTCTCTTCTTATTTCTTCTTTACTCATTGTCGTTTCCTTGATTGAATTAATAATACCTAGTTTATCGATATACATTTCACTGAGCTTTTCTTTTAATAAAGGTTCGCCAATGTTGTCAATTACCAGTTTGCATTTTGCAAGTTCTAGCGAATCATTGTTTTGACTTTTTAAGACAGTAATAACATGATTAATTCTTTCTTTAGCGAACTCACCAATCGTTGATGACATAAAGAACTCTTCGGACAATAAAGTGTGGATATTATTTGCAAAGGTTTGATCAGCAGTAACGAAATTTGCAATTTTGCAATAACCTTTGTTAATATCCTTTTCTAAAGCAATTACATTTGATTTTAACAAATCTGAAATAATGAATGGAGAATGGGTTGTAATGATAATTTGATATTTCTTGTATCCTAATTCAATTTGATTTAAAAAATTGAAGATCTCGGAGAGCATTATTCTACTCCATTCAGGATGCATAAAGTTATCAGGTTCATCTAATAAAATTATCGCATTATATTTCTTCGAATATCTGTTCAGTCTTAGACCAAAAAAGAGTGATGCAAATAAATTAATAAAAGCCTCTTCCCCTGAACTCATAGGTTCAACAGTTAATGATACTGAATTATTTAAATAATTCATCTCACTATCACTTGAAAAATGATTCTGATCTATAAACTGAAGGAATTCTTTAACAACAGAATTTTCATTAGTTCCAATAGGGATTTGAACATTCTTTCCTTTGAAATAAGACATGCTTAACTGTTCGAAATAATAGACAAGCTTATAAAAAGTATCGGAGTACTTCTTCATGTCACTCAAATCTAAATTAATGTGTTTATTTAAATAGCCACTTACAACTTCATATACAGCATAAAAATAATCTTTAGGCGTTGTATTTTCGTTAGTTATTTCATTAATTTCGTTTTTAAGTTTTATAATTTCCTCGGCAGCAATATCTTTGATGCTACTAAAACTATATTGAATATAATCCTCTATGAAATTCATAATAAACTTAGTTTTATTGTCAATGCTTTTTTTATTCGGTTTACCACTTCTTTGAATTAAATCGCGGAAGTTATCTTTAAAACTTATCTTAAGAGCGAGCTTTTCGTCTAAATCCATGCTATATGAAATATTATTATAGACACTTATAAATACATTATCATTTAAATTAAATAAATGTTTCGACTTTTCTTTAAACGTTGATCTATTAAAGTATGTTATTAAATTGTATTTTGCATAGTACCCTATGGAATTAGGGTTTAAATTTAGTCTACTGAAAAAGACTGTATGTTCGTTGCTAATTTTATTCCCCCATCTTTCAAAATCTTCTTTAAAAGTGTTTCTGAAGTTATAATAATGGATTCTTTTTATCCGATCTTCGCTGAGCTGGAGGAAGCTCTTGAACTCGAAACCACTATCACTTTTTTCTAAGTACATACTGTAAGGATCTGAAACTATTGAAAATTGGTTATTTTCAATTGGGATATTAAGAATATTGTCTTTGATTAAAGAAAATTCACTTCCCTCAATTGCAAAAGTATCTTCTGAGATATGGTATAACAGAAAATATTTTACTTCTGACAACATCTTTCTATCGTTCATTCTCATTCCTAACAAGTCTAGAATGTTAGTTTTGCCACTTCCATTTCTACCAATTATGGCAGTTACATTATTAATCTTCTCTTCTTCAAATAATGAAAATACTTTTTTTGGGGAAATCTTAAGTTCGCGAGTTCCATTCTCAGTATTAATATCAAAGGATACATCGTACTTCGAAGAAAAATTAAAACCAAGTTCGTGTATGTTTCTAAATTTACCTACCCAAAGATAAATCAATTCCATTTCAATCAACTCCGTTTCAAACAAATAAAAAAATTAAAAAAAGTATGATATGTGTCATTATAAAAACAAGAAGGATACCCAAATGATGCAACCAGCGCTAGTGTTATATATCAATCTATATTTATCCAATATCTGTATTTCCAATTAAAAACCGTATGTCGCAAAATAAAATCCAATATGCGGTACATATAAAACAACGCTGCTTCTAGTCAGGCTAGTAGCCGCGTTGTTTAATCGAAATACATTATTTTATCTTAGGTTCTGTTAATTAGGACTTTTTATATTTATTTTCATCTTACTTATTATGGTGTTTTTTATGACATGTGTTACATAATAATACAACATCGTTAAAAGTCTCTCTACCTCGATTCACATAAGAATTATGATGCAAGTGTAGATTGCTAATTTTCTCTTCTTTTTTACCACATAGCTGACACTTTTGTTGGTAAAACTTTATTGATTCAGATCTAAAATGCCTCCAATGATCAGTTTTTAAATACTCTAAATATGGCATGGATTTTAGATGCTTCAACATTTTTGAATAAACATCTTCTTCTATTTCAAAGCCATCCTCTAACACTTGCTTTCCAAGTAAAAGCTTTTGTTCAATCTCCTTTGCTTCGTCAGCAAATAAATAATTCAAATTCATATCACTGCACCATCTATAACGTGCAAAAATAACTAATTCCTCGACAGTAATACCACTTAATCTAATAATAAATTCACTCAATTCAGCCAAGTAAATTTCAGCATTAAAAAAACAATCATCCGGATATCTACCATCAAAATATGAGTGATTATTCTTGAATTCCCCCTTTCCTAAATTTATTCCTCTAACACTAAATCTGATTCTTGGTTTTTCACACCAAGCATATGGATCACCTAAAACATCAAGATGTTTATCTAAAATAGCCGGTAATATTTCTTCGTCCTCTATATCCCTGCCGCTCTCCTGTTGTTCACTATACGGATATACAATCATTGACTCATTCATCAAATTTAATAGTCCATCTCGTACCTTACCTTCGCGAAAAAGAAACCAATTTTGATTGAAATGTTCATTTGTTACAGAAATTTTCATGTGAAATTCCCCCAGGAACTCTAGTATTAGTCATATTATGTTTATTCATCATCAGTGGTACTGATGAAAAAAAAAAAAAACCGAGGGTTTAACTTAAAACAAGTACATCTTTAGGTTTAGCAAAAGACCACATTCTAATATTTAACCCCTCAAGTTTCTCGTCAACAATAATTCTTCCATATTTATTCTCAACTTCATGAGTAACAAGAAACACTAGTTCTTTCTTGGATCTTGTCAAAGCTACATATAAGTAATTAAGTGTTTTATTCTGTTCTTTTTTTGTCTGAAAAAGATATTCTGTTAAGTCAGTTGTAAGTATAAATAAACATTTTTCCCCTTCTAATCCTTTAATACTATCAATTGAGTTCACTAGTATTCCTTTATTGGAATGAGCTTCACGATGTATCTTTAGTTGCTCTCCCAATTTCCCCATATCTTGACGAGTCAATTCAATTGATAATGATTTTTGCAACTTTGAAAAAATCTCACTGTTATTTTCTTTATTTAAATCTTTCAAAAGATTCTTTACTAAAATAAATACCCATTTATCAATGTCGGTATCAATAATAGTAGTTCTTTTTACTATTTGCCGTATTTCATAAGTTAAATTACTTAGAGTTTCATTTCTATCATTTGCATGTGTTATAAATCTGTCATTTTTCTTTGAAATATATACATAATCCCAATCAGACCCTTTTACAAAGTCATGAATTTCTTCCTTTCCTATCTCACTTTCATAAACATAGCTTAATGTTCCTAAATCTGCTTTTTGAGGAAACTGTCTCTGCATTATTGGAATAAATGTATTTGCTAAATTTACATGTGAAATTGGGCATCTATTATTTTCAGGCTTATATTCAACATGTTCTTTATAGCTATTAACTAATTCAGTTAATGCATTCCTCCCCCGTAAATCTTGCTTCGGATCCCCTACAAGATATGTATTGATACCTTTACTATGTAATACTTCTATAATCTTTGCAAAATGGTTATCTATGTCCTGTGCTTCATCTACAAAAACAGAGTCTAGATATTTCAAAATAATTTGTAAAATTCTCTCGCGTCTTTTATTCGTCTCACTTCGATCCCCTGTTTTTCTAGAAACGACCCATTTGGCAGTTTCAGTAACCTTTTCTACATGGATTATTTTATTAGCTACTAGTTCTTTAATTTTCATTGCTTTATAACCTGGATTATCAGATAATATAATTTGTGATACTTTAGTAAATTGTTGTCCATAAAGCAAATGATAAAAAGGAAAAATTATTTCCCTTAATAAGAAGGCATGAGATGTTTCTACAAAAACCTGCCTAGGAAGAGTACCATGCAATTCGGTAATTTTCCCCTTAATTCGGTTTTTAGCGCTATTTGTATATGTAATTACATATATTATTTTCCCATCAATTACTTCATTTAGCCTATCTAATACTTTTTGAGCCATTGAAGTTGTCTTACCTGCGCCTGCACCAGCTACAACAATTTTCATTCCTTTTCCCCATCCCGAAGGAATTTTAATACTTTATTTATGTGTTGAGGCAATTCAACACTCGCCAATTCTCCTTTTCCAAAATCTTTACAAAATTGAAGCATTGTATTCGCTTTAGAATTTCTCCACTTATCAGAGAGTTCCGCTGCCGTTTTGAAGTCTGGCCATCCATGATTATTTGTAAAATATTCTCTTAGTTTTTCAAAATTATCTGAAGTACTTACAAACTCAGGTTCTAGCGTATACTCATTTGTTGTAGTTACATAAATATTACTATACTTATTATAGGCTTCATGTGCTTTTTGAGCATTCGGCTCATTATCGTAATCTCTTATAATTCCAATTCGGTTGGATAACTTTTCATTTACCTTCAACCAAATATCTAACATTTTTATAAAACCTTTATGTAAGGAAATAACCTCGATATCATTTAAAACATTAGCTTGTGAACTCAAATATGATTTTATTAACATTTCCTCTGTTGTACCTTCCACTAGTATACATCTACGAGAAAATAAAAACTTCAGAAAATCCAAATTAGGCTTTTTAGCCAAATAGCCTAGTTGTTCTTCATCGAGCTCCGATTTAAGAGAGAAGCCATTACCTTCTGAAATAACCGTTACATTTTCCAATTCTAATTTATTTAAAAACTCCGAACTATGAGTTGAAATAAATAATTGTAATTGTTTAGTTGAATTGAGAATTGAGTTAATGAAACTTGCAAGAAGATGCTCATTACTTATACATAAGTGTGCTTCTGGTTCTTCAATAGTTAATATGTTCAGCGCAATGTCCGACTTTAGTTCTAGTGAATTCATCATCACCAACAAATAAATTAAATTCCTATATCCTAGTCCTTGTGTATTTAAATATTCCTCTCCAAAACCAAGCCGTACATTATTTAAAAGTGAACTCATACTCGGCATATTGGGAAGCAAATTGATTTTTTCAAAAAACTCCTTTGCATTCTCAAGGTTAGAGTAATCTTGCCAATTAAAAACATTTTCCAAATTACTAATTTTTTTTAGTTCTTCAAAAAATGTTTCATATGATTTCTCTACTTCTACCTTCTGTACTTCTGAAAGTTTATTGTGTAGAAGGTTTACTAATGCCTTTGAGCCAAGATGAGTATTTTTGTTAGAAAATTCATCTCGCTCTGCAGCTAAAGAATTATACCTAAAATTAGCCAAATCGTTGAATGTAACTGGCTCATTAGTCAAAGGAATTAATATTGAGTATTTGAATAGTTCAATAGGAAGTAAATTCATCTTTATTTTATCAACTGAATCATTTTCACTTAAAATTTTTGACACATGTGCAAATAATTTTATAGGATTGTCTATATTATATTGATATTTTATCGAATATTGTGGCTCTTCTTGACTGAATGAGCTTATCCATTTTCGGAAGTAGTATTCATCAGCTCCATCAGGGATAAAATTAACTTCAACTTTTACACATGGTATAACTTTTATAAACTCATTTACATCTACTGTACCATTCTTAAACTGTTCTAAATTTTCATTAATGAACTCAAAATATTTCGCTTTAGTTGTATTATTAATGTCATGCCATCCTAGATTTTTGTTTATATTGCCAATTTCATCATTGAAAAAAGGTAAAGTAATTGCCTTAAGCAAGTTACTTTTACCACTATTATTCTCACCTATAAAAATAGTGAGTCTATTCACATCGATGTTAATGTCTTTTAAATTTCTAAAATTTTGGATATGTATTCTTGAAATTCTCATCTAATGAGTTCCTTTCAGACTTATACTTTGTAATGCACAACCCTAGCAATATCTTTCTTCCTTTATTCCCAATGTTTAACAACAAAAATTCGACACGATCTAGGTATTTCCTCCTATTCACAACAATTTTCAAAGAAATTTTATTGTTGCTACGGAGAATTGGGAATTCTGTATACATGTGGAGAGATCAAATCAAAAATGTATAACCAAACAAAAAAAAGTTGATGTCTGTAATTTACGGACGCCAACTTGTTGTTTTGAATATTTTTTCAATATTTACAAAATGAAAGTTCGAGACCAAGATAATAATTATTGCTGTTCCTTGCAATTTGCTTTGAGAGAAGTCTGAAGATCATTTTACTTTTGAGATAAGTAACCTTGGCTAGTTAAATAAATTTATGGATGATAGACACGAACTGTCACCGAATCAGACCTAACAACAGCAAGTTCCCAGTTCTCATCAGATATAAATAAATTCGAATCCTTCTCTGTAACAATTACACCGATATAATTTTTCTTATTGGTCATATCATTAATCTCGTCCCTGACCAACAAATGTTCAGGAGTAAAGCTTCGAACATATTGTCCTGCAATTAGAGAGGCTTGAATTGAGAATACCCCAGCAGTAAGTAAAAGAATGAAAAATAAAGAAGTAAATATTGCTTTGTATTTCTTGATTTCTTGAATGGGCACCTCTTGTTTTGATGAACTTCTCCAATCAACTCTTATAAAGCTAACTACTTTAGTCTTCCAAGTATCCTTCTTATCTAACAGTTTAAGAACAGATATGTCTATTAAAATAGCTATCAGAACTATGCTCCAAACTTTTATGAATATTGGTTGACCAATTAGCTTTTGGACTAATACTCCCAAAAAAATAGTACTAAGAAAAATGTAAGGAAAGAATATACTGGCAAGTGTATAATTCTTCTCAGGCTTAAAGTAACTGAATACTATCCCAGATCCAAATAAGACGAATTCGAATAATAGCCAATTCGACCCCTTTTCAGATATGTCAATTTTAAAAATTGTTTCTACAATTACCAATAAACAAATACCAAAAACCACTCCTGACAATGTAGCAAATAAACTTGAGATACCTCTAATTGTAAAAAAAATGAGAATCGTAATAAAAAGGGGTAGAGACCATATTACAAGGAATAAAATTGCATTATTTAAGGAGCCTGCCCCGCCAATGAAAAAAAGTGTTAAACAAATATGAAATAAAAATAGAACAGTTAATATAATTGGCAGCCTCTTTAAATTACTATTACGTAAAGAGAAGATTATACTTACTAGAAATCCTATACTTAATACAAGAAAAACACAGACACTTAATAAACTCACCTTATGGAAAGGGACTGGATTTGTTAACAATCGTAATAAAGATACTTGCCCTTCAACTCCACCGGAAAAATAATACCCAAATAAAAAAGAATACCCTAACGAATAGAGAAAAAAACCTAAACTAGTAGCAATAAATGAAAGTGCTCCAACTATTCTTAATGCATTGTAAATAATATTAATAATTGGGTTTGATAATAAGCTTTTATATTTCTCTAAAAATAAAAACAAATTCAATACCTCCAAGAATACAACTGAATAGGTCAATAGTATTAGATATTTATTGTTGAATGCTATCGGACATCTAAATTTTTTAAGCATAGGAGGAGGCACCAATTGACTAAAATTAATAGATTTTGTTCCCGAAAGTTTAGTAGCTTGGAACGCACTAAGATACTTTCTCTGTAAGTTTCATCTAAATTTTTTTGACAACTTCCTCCGTCCCAAATATTTCGCAAATAATTCTTGTACTCATCTGTAATAAAACTATAATCACATCAATTTTAGATAATTTAATAATTTCAAATTGAAAACGTCCAAAATCCCTCTTCAAACCTGTCAACAGCTGTGAGTTTTTAGGTATCTTTTTGAAATCATACAAAAAATCATAAAATGAATTTGGCCAATTAGTAAATATGCCGAACGCTTCGGTTACAATTTTATCATTATCATGAACATCACTAGATCCAGTAAATGCAATTCTTCTCTGATAAAAACCATTTGAAATTTTTATTGATAAGAATATTATTAAATACAATATTAAATCAATCCCTATCTTTTCAAATCCTTCTGAAAGTAGAAATTATTCGCTTTGAATCTCCTGATTTTCCAATTTTATTGGAGATTAATCTTCCTAAATTAGAATTATCACACTCTATAATTAAATTACACGATATCATGTATTCACATTTACATAATCCACTTAAAATGTCTTGGTTTGTTAAATGTCTGTTACAATTATTACATCTGCTCTTTTATACACAACGGGCAAAACTGCTTTTTTACATTTCTAATTGCAAATTGACCAATTGTGTTTTGTATCACAGAATTAGCATTTTTAATACTCAAGGATAAGCTTCAAATATAATTTGATCAATTCCAGTAATTTCAGAGAGAATTGAAGTATTTATTCTCTCACTTCCGAGTTGAAATACTTGTGTACGTATTTTATTAACATTTAATCCTAGCATCTCATAAATCCATGCAACTTCATAATTATTAACTATAGCCAATCGATAAATGTAGCTTACTAAACTTTCGTCAGCATAAACTTTTGGAACAAATAGTAATTTCTTTCTATTCAAAGTTCCTCAGCTCCATTACTACTACAATTATTATAAAAATAGGCAAACGATCTAAGTTATCGTTTGCCTTGTTGTTCATTATTCTGTGCAATTATAATCTTCTAAAGAATTCTGCAACACAACACCACACTGTGAATTGTAACTTGAGATGACGCTTTTCGAGCCTTCATTTATCCTGAATTGTAAGTCACAATTGACACCTTCTAGAACATAAAATGACGCTTTTATGAATGATGGTAATATAAAATGTCGCCCATTGTATAACACATGGAATGCTCCCGAAAAAAGGGAATGCCAAAGTGCCATATTTAAGTAAAAGGAAAAGAGGCGTCTATAGTTGACTTAAATGTCAACTATAAGCGCCTCAATTTGTGTTTTTTTATTTACGATACTTGATCATATTTTTTAGATAAACTATTTCTCAAAATCGATAACGGTAAGTTAAATTTCCCGGATGGTTCAGTCCCTACATAAATAATCTTAATGTCAACACTATTAACAAGGTAAGACATAAAGTTAAAGTGTTCTATATTAAGGTCCGTATTATGTAAAAGATTTTGAGATTCATCAATTAATATCAACTTTGTATTGTTATTATCTAACTGAAATAAGAAATGTTCTATTAACTTGTCAATTGGTTTGCTAGGTATATTAAATCTCAACATAGAAGAAATGAACAGTTTTTTACTTGACATCGGAGATATTGATGTCATGAGAATTGAATCTGGACCATTTTTATCTAAATACTCTTTTGCAAATTTTCTAAAAAAGTATGTTTTACCTATACAAGTAGGGCCGTCTACAAAAAGTATTTTCATTTCAGGATCAACAAGAAACTTCTCAAAATTCATATTAATCACTCCTCTACTGCTTATTATTTCCAAAATCAAAAAATCTATACAACTTAATTTACATATTCTAACCAAAAGCTCCTTCCTTTTTTACTTTAATAATCTACACATTATTAACCGATATACTGTTTGCCGGACTGAACTATTCCAACATAAGGAAATATTGAAAATGCATTCGTACATACTTTTGTTCAATGAAACATGCATATACTGACCAGTATCAACATACTCAATAAAAAATAAATGCTCTGGATTAATATATAATTCCATAATCGCATTATATAAAATATATGTATTAGATATAGTCTCGTACTTTCGACTTATATCATTCCTTTCTTTTTTCATCATCATAGCTCTACGTCTAAGCTCACACCTTTGAGATGGGGTAACAGGAAACTTTACGTTATGTATTTCTTGATTTTCAACTAATTCATGATGGTAAACCACGATATTATTATGTTCCATAATTAGAGTTATTCCTTTCAAGTGTAAGTAATTGGACTAAATCGGTCTCCCTCAATAAGCATTTTATAGATAAAACGTTCTATGTTATTAATGTCAATTTTACCTTTGTCATTAATAAAATGACTTATATCATAGGGAAAAAAGCGATAATGAAAATCACTAATTCTTTGTTTGTCATAGTATAAATTCATGTTAATTGAACAAGTCCATTCCCATATTCCATGAGGCAAACTTTTCAAAATATCACATAGTTCCATAAGATGGGTATGAATAATACTGTTTCTAATTCCTCTTAATGAGCCCTTTCCCCATAGATTTTTATTTCCGAAGGAATGATTAATGTGCTGACCTATTAGAAAAATAATAAAATCAATTATTATTGATAAGCTCGATGTATAAAAGAAGCCTGGTAATAATTGATTTTGAAATAAGGAAGGATGATATTTATCACAAACTATAACAGAAAAAATAGTTTCTTCTTTATTAACAGTAGGTGTTATTGCTCTACAAAAATTAAAACCGCATCTACATTTGTCCATTGATTTTCGGTACCAAGAAATTAATATCTTACATTCAGGACAGTGATCTAGAAGTAAACATTGGTGCACTGGACAGATCGTATTAAGTAGTATGTCCCAGTCTTTTCTTCCATAAGGGTTATCAGCAAAGCATTTAGGGCAGATTTTTGTTTTACGAATTGGCAAAACATACTCAGGAATGTCATCATTGTAGATGGTCGATGAAAGCTGAGTTTCTGACTTACCAGATAAAATACATAATGGCCTTAAACTTTTATTGAAATTTTGAGAATGATTTGTCCTCGTGAAAACTGTATTTTCTGTGAGATTAGCTAGTCGATAAAGGCTAATTGTAGTCTCAAAAGAATTTGCTATAGCTAAGCGGTATATATAACTAGCAAGACTTTCGTCATTAAATAATCGAGGTCTTCTAGGGAGTGCCGATAGTATGTTCATCATTACTACTAACACCACCCATTTGAGTTACTTGAACACATTTATCTATTCTAATCCTTTCACTTATTGTTCATTCTTATACTTGATTTCAAATCAAGCAAACAGTTAATCCCAACAAAGAAAGAGGGATACAATTGAACAAGCCTCCATAAGTGGAAACGTAAATGTTAATGCTAAGTCACCATGCCTCATAATAAAAGTTTTTCAGTAGAGTAAAGGGCTGAATATTCAACCCTCCGGGTAGAAGGGCCGGGCCACTCAATTGGTGGCCCTCCCCCCTACAGAACCCGGCGTGAGGATTTCCCGCACCGGGCTCTTCAAATATGGATACACAGCATAGCGTAGATCTTCAATCGATTGTAGGGGATGAAGAGTTTCGGTCGCTTAAGGGGAAATAATGTGCGATCGTGGCGATATTCTTCCCAAGTTACATAGCTTTTCTGACTTCACCTACTCAGCAATTTTCGCCAATAGGTAACCGCGGCAGCATAGAGTGCGTTGCGTCCAAAAATGCCGATGGCCACATTCACGCATCCTTGTGCAATTTGCATCACAGCGACCCACTTGAAGTCGCCTGTAAACGTTCACGGCTACGCAGGTCAAGATATCCAAGGTACAACGATCACGGCGGATACGCTTCAAGCACACAATACGTTTGGGGAACCGGATGCGGTGAAGCTGTCCGCATTTGAAAGCTCTTTGTCAAAGCTAATTATTTGCCCAAGGTTCATTTTTTTCCTAGTGACAATGTGATAAACATACAAATCGCTTTCTTGCATGGACTCCCCCTATATACTTATGTTTAGCTAGGATAATTCGGCGTCTTCCAGAATTATCCTGTGAATAGGCGCTCTCTCCACTGGCCAATTAATAAATCTCCGACCTAGAGGCGTCCGGAATGAGATTAAGTTCTTGTCAAAATCTAATAAAATAAAAAAGCCGCGATATACACGGCAATTAATGAAATAATGTTCTTGTCACCCGACACTTATTTTTTATCTCTTTTCAAGCAGCTGATTATCTTTGCCTTAGGAAAGCAATAATCGCTCGCCGAATCAGTACCGGTGAGTTGAAAAGCTACAAGAATGGACGCTTGCGTAAGATAAGGAGGTAGGATTTATGAGCAGCAATCTAAAAAATAAGCAGGGTCTACTGTGCCTTTAGATTTATGGATACGGGTCATCAGTTCCCTAAGATTGCGTCAAGAAAATGTGCGAACTGTTCGTCTTTCTTATATAATTCCGCAATATCAACCTTATTGGCAGCCGCCAGGCTGTGCTCTACGCGGTACTTCAGGCCTCTATTTTTGAGTTGATTAACATCGAGATCTAGCCAGGCTTCAATAGAAGGATTAGGAATGGCAGACACCCATTCGTTGAATTCGAGGCCTTGCTCTAACATCCCTTTTGTCTTGACGGGTTCATCATCAGCATCGACCACGATAAGCATCTTAGATTCAGAATAAAATGTATTCCAAAATGCGTTTGCCACTCGAGGAATCGTGAGTTTTCCCATAGCAACAATAATCTTGATCGATCGCTTTGAGCCGGCTTCACCTAGGATTCTCTCCGCTAGTGTAGCTATCACTACACGATCTGTTTCTCCTTCGCACACGATTAATAGATCTGCCTTAGCTCCGTCGACTGACTGCGTTGCTAAAACTCCACCTGTTATCGCGTCAAAGCGTAGATGGTCTATCTCGACTAACTGCTTCTTATCGGCGGTGACTAGTTCGCCTTCAGAAGGGAAATATATTGCACCTTCCTCCGCAGCCTTGCGGAGCTTGTTTTTAAGAACATTCGTGAATCCGATACTACGATCGATCGCAGCGTCCAAGTCTCGTTTATCGAATAAAATAACGTTGAGTGCCTTGCCAAGGACGAGCGCATCAACCGCATCCTCCGCATATCCTGACATCGAGATAAATATTCCAATTGTACCAGCCAATTTACCTTCAACTTTCCCCTTAAACTGATAGAGGGTAGATGCAGGCAGAGGGTCAGCATGCCATTTGGCTTCCAGTATATAAATACGCCCATCAAGATATATGGAGCCGTCAATCTGTTCTCCCATGGGCCGGTAACCTGTGCGCGGTTCGAGTTGCTCGAATGTAAACAGCTTATTCAACAAGATCTCAAAATCATATCCCCGACGCCTTTTCGCGGCTCCATCCGCTGTGGCAGGTAAGTTAATGAGTTTTTCATATTCTTCTTTTATGTACTTCAAATCTGTCGCCATTTTCTTCCCCCAAGATTTACTTCTACTTTTGCTTGGACTTACTTCTCCCTACTTATTCTAGAAACAACACTTCCCTCTTTTATCAAAGATCGTGAAAATGTCAGCATATATCTTAACATTGGAAAACGTTCTATTGCCTTGCAGCAGGTGATAAACCAACTAATTAGCAACATAACAGGTGCTACACTTAAAGCGGCCTTTTTTAGAGGCTCCAAAAAATCTCAAAATACCATATAGGAATTCCTATCACTATCCAGTGAAAATAAAGTAATAGACTGGAATCCTTGAATTGAAGCTGTTTTCGAGTTGAAGTAACGTCAGCTTTTGAAATATAAGTTAGACTGAACCATTAAAAAGAACAGTGGCTAACTAAGACTTGAAAAATAAAGTCTTAGACAGCTGCTGTTGTCATTGTACTAACATCTCCCTTTAGAGTTGAATCCCAGTATTCACGAAATCATTATGATCCTTGTTATCAAAATTGCCTCTAATGATTATATAAGGCCTACTCGAAATAAAAAAATCCACCTAAAAAACAACTCCCATTCCGGTGGTTTAATTATCGTTCTCCGTTAGCGCAATGCAACTTTCTAAAAACCTAGCAACGCAGGTAATCTGTACCCGAGCTCTTGAGCAATTCTCACAAACGATTCCTTAAGTGTTGCATCTTCATTAAACATATCTTTTAATGCATCTCTCAAATGCCACGGATGGTCACCAATAAATGTAACTGACAAAGACCACACAATAGTCTCATCAATACCATATTTTTTAATATACCAAACCACTAGCAATCTCTTTGCATGATTGGCCCAATCAAATGAAGATATATACCGTTCTTCAAATGCGATCCGTTTAATGATTGTAGGGAGACCCTTTGCAATTAATATATTCATATCTTCTTCCTTAATGATTTCTGGAGCTACACGTTGGTTGGAGTTCACTATACTCTCTATTGCTTCTATCTGCTGATCAACTGGTATCAGGTCATTTCTAAGTAATGCTGCTAATATACTAGGCTCAATTTTACCGTCAAACCAAAGTTTTCGAATGAACTGAGGATGTCCTCTAAAATACACAACCTTACTAGAATCATTTTTCAATATGGCCTTGTATAACTTTTCATTTTCCAGAAGATATTCTATCAAGGCTTTATCGAAAGCTTCGTTTACTCCAAATAGTCTTATCCAAAAGCTAATTTTACGTTCAGATTCATATGAATTATGGAAAAATGTATCACCTAATAACTGATTAAGTTCTACAATAAATTCTTTATAATCATGCTGGTAAATCGAATGAACAATCTCCTGAATTATATACTCAAAATCTGTATTGGGTGCTGTAAGGGTGATATCAAAGTGAACTCTGACTTTTTCTAATACTGCAGCTTTTCCTCCATTAACTACAAACTTAGGCAGGTTATATTGAATGAATGACCAGAAAGACTCTACATGTGATGCTTGAATACCGTTTGTTTTAGCGTGTGCACAATCATTACGTCTATTCTTCCAGTATGTAACCTGCTGCCTCAAGTCATCGGTTAGATTAAATATAATCCATGATCCTGGGCCTCTCTTCACTGCTTCATAAACTTCTTCATCCCATTTATCATCATTGCGTAAATTTTGTAATATTGCATTCCATTTTGCTACTGGAACATCATCCGTTTTCTTAGTTGTTAAAATTCTCTCTTTTAATACAGTCTGAAAAAAAAGATATGAAAACAAATAACCAGCTCTATATGCAGATGCTTTATAACAAACAATTGATTCCTTGAGAAGGTTCTCTGCCTCTTCGGAAACAATTTGATTAGATAACCATTCTTCAATCTTTAGTCTCATAAAATATCCTCCTATGAATACTCAGAACTAAAATAACCACTATCAACTTCTCTTTATCCGTATGCGCCACCATTGCCCTAATTGATTTATCGCATATTAAAAGTCAAAATTAGTTTTTCGTTTTACTCTTAAATTTAAAATATCCTCACAATAATCAGCCTCTTCGGAGCGAACATTCTTATTTACATCGTAATTAGCACCAAATGACAAATGATTTAAACTGCCAATAATATAAAACTTTTCGTCACATATTATTAATTTTTTGTGAGTATTAGTATCATTTGTACGAAATAAATCGCCATATTGACTAAATTTCATTTTTAACTCTTCTACAGTTTTTTTAGACGATGAGTATCTATTTGAATCTTTATAACCATCTTTATAACCAAATAGTATTTTTACGGTTACTCCTCTTTTGAGTGCATCTTCTATAAGTTCTAAATATTCGCTAATGACATATGAATTGACCCAAGCACTACTAATATCTAGTTCCTTCTCAGCTGATTTCAGCGCATAAATAAAGAAATCTTTTATTTCTTCATTTTGTATTGTCTTCACGTTAAAAGTTGCTCGATTTTTAGCTAAAAATTCTACTATTTTTTCAGCAAGAGCATTTTCATCCAATGAATTTTTAAGTTCTGGCAAAATAATTTCCTTTATTTTGTTTACAAACAACTCTAAATAATTCTCATTTAATAAACCAAATAATACTTTCATAACTCTTTCCAAAACGTGGGACGCATTTAGATCTCTAATAATTTTATCATCTATCGTTTTGCTACTTATGATTCCTTCTAAACTATGATTATCCAAAACAGAAACAAGACTAGGTGACATTATTTTTAAAGATTCCTCGAAAAATTCACTCACATTGTCTGATATTCTTATATTAATATTTTCATCCTTTATTATTTCTCTTGGTGCATTACTGGATGAAAGGTTAGTGGAGGAGTGATACAAGACTGGCCTTATGCTAATATGGTCTTCCCCAAACAAGCTTATAGCTTCGTTAATCCAATCTTCATTTAATTTTATGACTTCTTTAGATTTCTCGCCAAATCCAATTCTTCTTTCGTCAGAATTATTTATTAGTTTTAACCAGTCATTCATCATAATAGTAACTAATTTCATTCTTCGATTACAATATTCACTTATTACCCTTTCTATCAAATCTCTATTTGCTAACTTTTCAGTTATTTCTCGATGCATTGAATTTTTGAACGCCAATATTACAATATTATTCCCAGCCAATACAGGATCCCCATTAACTAGCCAAGCGTGAACTGTTATTTTTTTGTTTTTTATAACTTCAAGAATTTTTGTCCATCCAGTTAAAATTTCTTTTGTGTATTGAGATGGACTACTATTCATTAATTGTTTAATATCTTGTAGTTCTTCTTTACTAAGCGAAACAAGGTTTTCCCCAAAAAAATCAATTGCTTCACTAATCCAATTTTTATTATATTCATATGTGTTAGTTGGATAATTAAAAGCATATAATTTATTCTCCATTTTTATCTCTAACCAATTTTTTAACATAATTGTTACTATTTTCATTCTTCGATTAAAGTAATCACTTATAACCCTTTCGATTAATTCTCTATTTGCTAGTTTTTCAGTAGTTTCTCGATGCATTGAATTTTTGAATGACAGTAATACAATATTATTCCCAACTAATACAGGATCCCCATTAACTAACCATGCGTGAACTGTTATTTTTTTGTTTTTTATAACCTCAAGAATTTTTGCCCATTCACCAAGAATTTCTTTTGTATCATTTATCGAAAAATTTATAAGTGCTCTTTCGATTAAATTATATGTCATGTAACACCTCGATAATAAATATAACGTATGGTTCAGGATATGGATGGATGACGTTGCCTGACCGATGGCGCGTGCCGCTGCTTGAGCGGCGGGTCGCTGTTTAAGCAGCGGACAGCAACATTACAATCCTTCATGTGTACATCCTTTACCGAGAATAAATCTGTGCTACAGTTGAGGCAGTTGCAAGCCATTTGCAGAGCGTTTCGCAGGCGGTTTTCGCAAAGGCAACGTTTCTCAAGTATTGCCAGAATCTTTTTTTTCAGCGAAATCCAAACACCATTTGCGCAAAGTCGCTTCACTTTGGGTTTCCATCAGATCCTGAGCTCGCAAATCAGCGTTGATGCCTGCCTGAGTAGCAATGGGTTTGCGTTTAATTTTCGGCATTGTATCATCCTTCCCATGAATACTTCCATTCAATTTACTAACCCCATTCTAACATATATTGTAACTATCCTGCCCAATAGCTTAATGAGACTGCCCTTCTCGAAGTGGCAGCCTCATTTTTTAGTTTATTGAAGTAACGTTCCTACGTTAGCGGAACAAAATCATTTTTGCGTTTCAATTCGTTTGTTATCTTTTTTCAACCACCAAATACCAGCACATTCGGGTAGTGTGATTAAATTTTCTTTTACAACCCTATCAGCAAGTACGTCACCAAAGAAAAATCTTGTTAACTCATCAGCCTGCTGCAGACTATCGAAATGATAATCTAGGCGTATCCTATAATGCTCCCATAGTACTCGCCGCAGATTTTGATTCTGTGAGGTCAGCGTAAAAAGTGAGGACTGGACTCACTTCCGCCGCTGTGCTGCTTATGGGAAAATTGCGTTGTTAGGAGTATAGCGGCGAAAAAAAAGAACCTTGCGATGGTTAGTCGCAAGGTGATCTTAATTTGTTTTATTCTGACCTAAGATTTTCGATAAAACTAGAAAAACTTTCCGAAATTAATACCAAAAAATTATTAACTGGTTCGTTTCCGTCATCATGCATAAAATCCCAATAATAGATAGAGCCACAATCATCTTTTTCTAAAGAAATACATATTAAATTTCTAAGAGGATCTTCTCCAATAGTAACTATATGTCGTGGAAGTTTGCCTTCCTTGTTGAAGAAAAGATAATTCCCGACCAAGCTAGGTGCATCTCTAGAAATTAAAGGAAATAAAATAGATAAGTAACTAGTTAATATTCCGTTTTGTGTAGTGAACATCATACTAGGTTTCGGTCTTCCACCATTGATCTTTAATAAAAACCTTTTATAGTCTTCTGGAAGTATGAAACCATATCTCTTCTCTACTTCTTGGACAAACTCGAGAGATATTGGTGAAGAAGTACCCTCCATTTCAAATTGCAACATGAACACCTCACTTTTTCTTTTTTACTTTAACATGCCCAAAAACTCAATAAATGACTTGGAAATTAGACTCATATTATCACTAAATAGTTGGATTTCATGGTCATTAAAATAAACAAATCCTCTGTCCTCACCATCTAATGATATACATATCAAATTCCCGAAGGGGTCGCGAGCAATAGGTAGATATTTTGGCTTAATTCTTTTAGTACTTTTAAAGTACTCAAAATCAGTCATAAGATCATCATATCTTATATCACCATTAATAGCTAAAAAAAACTGAACTATTGAAGTCGACTCTTCCCCAAACCTACTGGTAAATGCAAATTCTGATCTAACAGGAATTCCTCCATTATTGTGCAATAAAAAACACGTATAATCTTCAGGAAGAGTGAATTTAATTTTTCTTTGAACTTCTTCTATATCCTTATTGGATATAGGAACCCTGCTTTTCTTTATTTCCATATAATTCCCCTTCTATTGAATTGAATTAAACAATGAAAAACCACCAGTATGGGGAAACGCATCATGAACGTCTGTGCGAATTAGTGTCATCGTTTGGGTATCTTCCATATGATGCCATGTATAACCATTTGGAGTTGATGTAAAACCAGCTTCTTTATTGGCCGCCTGAAAATCCTTTGCTCTATTTCCGGTGTAGTCAATCTTGACTTCCGCCTTACCTGCACCATTCCATTTATAGGGAGAAAAGTCAGGATACCCTTGCTTGTTATAATTTACCCTAATATCTTCTCCTACTTTAGTACGCATAGTAACTGTTACTGATCCATCAGTATTAACATTGATTCCTTTAAGATTACTATTGGAAAGACTAGGCGTTCTCGTGCCAACTGATTCTTTATAGTCTTGATATCGCTGCCTAGTTATTGCGGCTACTTCTGCTTCAAGCTGTTCAAATGTTATTCCTGATGATGATGCGGCTCCAGAGTTTGAAACTGTACCACCCGAACTACTTCCTCCACCCCCACCAATACCACCACTAGCACGCCCACCAGCACCGCCACCGAGGCCAGTCTCTTCTTTTGCGTTTCCAGTTCGGTCTACATATCTTAGCGGATTGTTCTCCACATACGTATAAAGGTTTAATGAAAGTGGGTTAACTACTTGCCCTTCATGGGGGTCCTCACTGATAAATCGCCCTACGCTTGGATCATACCATCTAGCTCGTAGATATTGCATATTGGCCGCGCTATCCCAGAACTCTCCGCTATAACGGAATGGCTGCTCGACTGATTCGCTCGTGGTAATCGGGTTGCCCCACATATCATAGCTATAGGCATTCAGCGTATTCCCTGCGCTGTCCGTGAGTCCTACAACATCCCCGTGACCGTTCGTCTGGTAATATTGTTTATTTCCCGACGCATCTTCACGAGCAACGAGTCCGTTACCGCGAACATAACTCGCTTTAAGTGCTGCTGTTCCGTTCGCTACCACCGTACCCTCGGCAATCATATTTCCACTGTCATAGTAGTACCGCGTCGTTACCCCATTCTCCGTTCGCTCGTACAGCAACCCATCTCCATTATACCTGTAAGACACATACTTGCCATCATCAGTGCTAACTTCCGTGAGGCGATTGCGATCATCATAGGCGTAACTGGTTCCGATAAAGTTGATGTCCTTGCTACTTTGCAACGCTTGGCGGTTGCCGCGAGTATCATACTTATACTGCTCATTAAATTGGCTGGAAGCATCAACTCGGTTCAGTTGGTCATATGCAAATGTGCTGGATACACCATTTTCGGTTTTACTAATCTGATTAAAATTAGCATCATACCCATAACTAAATGAATTCACTTCGCTACCGGTTAGCCTCTTCTGAGTTAATCCGGCTAAGTTAATTCCATCATAAGTATAGGTCCAAACTAATGCATTTGCATGTATGACTGACGCCAACCTGTTGTTTTTCTTGTATGAATATAAAGCGACTTCTTGATCTGTTGCAGACTTCACGCCTGCAAGTCTGTTCCGAGTATCATAACTATACTTTGTGACTAGACCGAATGGATCCGTCATTTGCTCCTGGTTCCCCAGTACATCATATTGATACTGTATAGTTCTTCCATCCGGGTACGTTAATTTGGTTAAATACCCTGTTGTAAGGTCATATAAATATGAAGTTGTTCCAGTACTATCTGTCATACTTAACCGTTGACCTGCTGCATTATACGTGTACGTAACAGTTTCATTAGAAGTCTTGCTCATATTTAAATAGTCGCGTTTAGGATCATATGCTAATGTTGTAGTTTGTCCCTTTCGGTCTACCTGTCTTATCATATTTCCATTTACATCGTAGAAATAGGAATCTGTAAGACCTGAGGAATCCGTTCGCTTAATAATCTTACCTAGTTCATCGAATTGTTTAATTAATTTATTCCCATCAGCATAGTGAATTTCTGTTAAATTTCCACCTAAACTGTAAGTATAATTTGTCTTATTTAATTGAGGATCGACTATAGCAACTAAGCGTCCAAGTACATCATACTGCTGAGCGGTTGTATTGTTATTACCATCTGTTATTGTCAATGGATTACCAACATAATCATACGTATAACTATTCAATATATTGGTACCAGTAGGCTTCAATTGCTCTTTTTTAAGCAATCTCCCCATAATATCGTAGGTCTCCCTAAATTGGTTGCCTTCTGCATCTGTGGATACCATCGTCTGGTTAATATCATTATATTCAACGCTATCACCAAAACCATCTGGATAGATGACTTGAGTTGACCGTCCCCATGCATCATAAACAGACTGTGTTCGTTGACCCTTTGCATCCTCACTCCAAGTCCTACGTCCATAAGCATCGTAGCCAAATGTCGTAAAATTTTGCCCCTGCGTCACCTTTGTTTCTTGACCCAATGGGTTATATTGCTGATGAGTAGTGAGACCTGCTACATCTGTGACTGCTACTCCGTTATTGTTATCATCGTAAACAATTAATGTTTGGTTGAGATCAGGTAAAGTTTCTTTGATAACACGACCCAATGGGTCGTATTCATAAGAAATTTCATTCCCTTTTGCATCAATTAGTTTAGTTAGTGCACCTGTTGATTTATTGTACTCAGCCTTTTTATCTATCGTCGTAACGATGCCATTTGCATCCGTAACGTTAACAGATTGTTTTGTCATGAACCCAGCATTGTACAATATTCCATACTCTTGATTAATGACAATGTTTCGATTGTCGTCTCGAATCGTTCTAGAAATTGAATTACCATAAGGGTCATAAGCGTTATTTATCTGCTGTTTCAATGCTCCTGATGATGTATTTTCTTTTACCGTAGCTTGAACAATACTACCTTGCTCATTCCTAATAAGTTCAGAATAACTGCTTTTATCTGCATCTATTGGGTGTAACACAGTACTTAATAAATGCGAGGTTGCATCATACACAAAGGTGGTTATTACATTTAAAGGACTCGTTTCAGTAAGAACGTTTTTGTAGTCATCATATGTCCTTTTCATAATTAATGGTTGTGAAGTGGTTGTACCATTTGATGTAGTTGTGCTAACTTCAATTGGTTCGGGCAACTTCCTTGCCTCATCAAATGTTTGTTTAGTTAGCTTCTGAGTTACTCCTGCTTGCTGCAGTATTTCAGTATTGTAAACCATATCAGGTGTATCATCATTAATATACTGCTTTTTGAAAGTATACTTGGTAGTTTTTAAGCCGTCATTTAGACTAGTTGAAAAACTATATGTGCTCTTCTGATTTGCCCCCCCATCACCAATATACGAGTAATCGACATGGTTGCTCTTCTCATCTGGCTTTCCTTCATAAGAAATACTATCCTCCCTTGCTGTTACGCGGTATACATTTTCCTTTGCGCTTGGTCCCAAACTGCGCGTATAAGGAGTATACGTATATTCAGTGCGGGCCTTTGTGGGATGCAATACTTGCTTTAATAACGCTGTATAATTATCCATCATTCGCCCGTACCCTACTAAATCAAAAGGAACAGTAGCGATATCATAAACGTAAGATGTTTTTCTACCCGCAGGATCTGTAACTTGACTTAACAATTCTTTGTTACCTTGTGGATCTTTTATTTTACTATATTTAATTGTACGACTACCTTGAGTAATGGTAACTTCCGTAGTTGAATATGTAATGTTGATCTCATTTTGAATTGCATCTTTTATTTTAGTTAATACCACACCGTACGGGGTTACATTCGCATATTCGAATTGTATTGTATTGTTATAAGCATCGGATATCTGAATCAATTTACCATCATACGAGAAATACTGTCTCTGTCCATTAATAGATGAAAGAACATAGTATGAAGGAATATTATTAACAGTAACGGTTGAATTGTAGCTTAGTGTAAGATCCTTCCAAGGATATCCTTTTAAATTTACGCCATCAAGTTCATATGTGCCGCCTCCCATAAGGGAGATAAACTTTTTATTATTATCCTTTGTTTCAATAAACGAGATGTCCCAGCTCCATCCTTTACCGATTGGGAATCTGTTTTCTTGTACTTCTCTACCTTTAACTTTATTTGCAAATGCATATTTATAATTAGAACAATTACCATAATAATCTTTCTGTAAGCAGACTGGAGTTTTACTGTTTGGGTACTCGAGTACAGTTCCGGTAGTAAAAGCCTTAGCCATCAGGGGAACGCCACTCAGATTAATATTTTCATTTGCGAAAATTGGCAAACTATTAGGGTTGTCTGGATCTGTATACCCCCAGGCGTTCTCTAACAATCGACGATTTTCGTTATTAAAATCCTCAATTGGTGAGTAGGAAGTAGGGTAGTCCCAATAAGTGTACTGACCCATATACTGTACAAAAGAATGATAGAACCAACTATAGTAATAAGGCTCGAAATAAAAGTCTGATGCACTACCATATTGTGTAATCTTTTCCCCAGAATATTTAAAATATAGTCTAGAGGAAAGTTTTGGATAATACGCTACCGAGAAAACATTATCACTAAACACGTCTTTGTCGTAATAAGTAGCCTCGGAGCTGTTATACCGACGGTTTAATGAAAATGATAGGCCATTTCTTCCGGGTAATGTCATGTCAACATTTGATAAGGTAAGCGACCCATCCATCAATGACACATTCTCATTACCACCTACGGAATACGGAGCATCTGCTTTCATATTAAGACGTTTCACTGCAAAATCATCATAGGTTGTTGGAAAATTAGTAATTGGTGAAGCAGATAGTGCTTTAATTCCCTTTAATCCATACACATTGCTGTATACTGAGCTAGTAACTTGAGAACCTAAAATCTGTTCGTATGTAAACTTATCTGAGGTTATTGAAGTTGTTCCTGTATTAGTTACATAAGTACTTTCTGTAACACTCGGTTTGAACTGTTCGGCAGACTGTAATAGGTCGTCTTCTTGCGAAGAGGATTTTATTGAATAGTCTTGTTTCTTAAGCTTTTCTAATATTTCAGGATACATTTGTTCCAGCACTTCATCTAATGGCCGATTTGATTCTTTTTGTAGAGCACTAAGTAAATTCTGTATAGAATAGCCCTTGTTTAATTCATTTAATAATTCATTTTGTGAAATGTTATATTTTTCGCTCAACCATTCAATTGTTAGTATTTGTTCACTTTCTATATAAGATGAACTTGCCGCGAGTGCAGAACTAGGCAACATGGACTGCAGCAACAAAAAACATAATAATAAGTAATTAAGAATTTTTTTCATTTCCTTCTCCTTCTATAAATTTGATTTGATTTAAAATGAGTATGACAAGCAGTATTTGTATTTTGAGCCTATGGAAACTTAATTTGTTGCGTATTTCCGTTATTATCGCTTTTAAAATCAGCAAACACATTCCCATTAGAAAATAATATTTTTTCAAGTCTTCCATTTTTGTCGTAAACATACGACAATGAACCAACGATAACTACAGAACGATAACTATTACTCGAATCCGACTGGTTCCATGAGGCGTCTCTAGCCTTTACCGTAAACTTATAGGTATTGTTCACTTCTAGTCCTTTTACTGTATAAGTCTTTATATTACTCTCAACAGACTTAAGTTTATAAGTTCCTAAATAGATATCATAACCGACAACTCCCACATTATCAGTTGAGTCATTCCAGTTTAAAGTCACTGTACTCCCCTCCCTTGTACCAGTTAACTGCACTGGAGCAGTAGGGTCAATTTCATCAAATGGTGTTATCGCGAATCCGAAATCCAGGAAACTCTGATCTCCAGTCAAGACAATATAATAGGTAGTGCCAGCGAGCAATTCATAATCAATTCTTGCATAGTATTCTAGCGAGTTACTCTTACTACTAGCTATGTAATTATTTAAATTGGCTGTATCCGATAAATAAAGACTAGTGTTGTTTATACACCATTCACATAATTCTCCTGTTATGAGGGTGTACTTCTGTGTAATAGACGGGGTAAAGGAATATAATTTAGCTATAGGCGTTGAGAAACTCTGATTCGTCAACTCTCCAGATACAAGAGGAGTGAATTGATTAACTGTCTCCTGAACCCTTAAGTATCCACTAATAGAATTTAAACTAAATTTGTTTTCTACCTTTATATAAATGGTGCTATTAGAAAATAACGTTAAACTGATTGAAGATAGTTGCGATCCATTGGCATCATCGTTATATGCAAATTCCTGTCTTAAATCATTATTATTATAAATAGAGATTACTGTATCAATATCTCCATTGGGGACATTTAATGTATCAAAAGTTACCGTCTTCGTTTCATTAGTCGTAAATTCGAAGAGTTGATAGCTTTCCGGAATAATATTGAAGTTAACAGATTCTCCCTCCGAAATAGATTTTGTAGCCGAAACCACATAAACAGTAAAGGATGTATCGAACCGAGAATATTCATTAACCCATTCCCAAGTATTGTACATTTGAATGGTGTAAACACCCGGTGGGGTTGATTCTGAAGTATGCCATGTATAACTATGGTATGAACCATCCGTAGATGAACTTTCATCAATAGTTGTACCCTCTGGTGTCCAAACATTTACATTAGCGTGACCTTGGTACTTGGGAAATGCAACTGTAACAGTAACGCTTTCTCCAGGTGAAATAGTTTGCCAGTTTCCCATTTTATCTTTATCGGAAACATCGTACTCTGCAACTGACAGATCAGCAGGTGTATCTAGCGATTTGGCATATTTGTTAATTAATTCGATACATTTAGCTCTCAATTCTTCTACGATTACCTTATTTTCAGCATCTACTAGAGCATTATTTTGTTCATTTATATTCTGTGAAAATTGACTTAACCTAGAATATTCTATATTCAGTTCGTTATAAAAATCATAAATTTCTTTTGCTATTTCGATTTTATTTTGTGTTATTGCTTTTGATTTCAATCTTAGCAAGGAGGAAATTAAATTACTAACACTTAACGATGTTGTTGACCCAAAATTGCCTTCTGAATTTGAACTATAATTCAGGGCCTTCATTACGTTGACTATTCCTTTGCCATATTCATGAGCATCACCTAAAACAGTTGGCGTTACCAGTATTTTATCTTTGATCTGATCACTCTTAAGATTCAGGTCTGATGACCAAATGAGTGCAGCGGCCCCAGCTATATACGGCACTGAAAAAGAGGTGCCTGTACGTTCTCTATACCCCCCATTCAGATCGGTACTCAAAATATTTTCGCCAGGAGCCATGATATCTAGTTCTGATCCCGTACTTGAGAAGTCCGAACGCTTATTCATACTGTTTAAAGCCCCGACAGAAATGACTTCTGGATACAGAGCAGGATATGTCTCAGTTTCTTTCCCTAACCCAGCATTGCCTGCAGCAGCAACGAACAGAATTCCATATTTTGTGGAGGCTTCTTGGATTGCTAGATGGAGCATCTCACTATACTCATTCCCACCAAAACTCATCGAGATAATATTCATTCCATTAGAGATACTCCAGTCTATCGCCTGGATGACAGAACTATAGTAGCCTGATCCAGTAGCATCTAAAACCTTTAATGCATAAATTTCAGCATTAGGTGCCATTCCTACTACACCTATGTTATTATGCTGGGCTCCAATAATTCCTGCTACATGAGTTCCATGACCATTATCGTCTTCAAACGATTTACTTCCTTCTATAAAACTCTGACCTCCAGCAATTTTCAAATCAGGATGTTGACTCATTACACCTGTATCTAATACTGCAATTTTAATTCCCTTGCCTAAGTACGAATTATTATGTGCATAGTCAGCCTGTGTGGCTGCTATCCCCCAAGGAGTCTGTTCTGTTGAAGTTTCACCATTACTAGTTTCTTTTACTGATGTTATACTTACACGTTTGTCTTCCTCGATAAATTCCACATCTGGATCAACTTTTAATAAACCATATTCTTTCGTGCCTACTTTAGTAAACAAAGTGTTCTCCACTTTCTTCATTTTTTTAACCTTTTGCTGATTAAATCCTTTCTTGGTCATCCATTTGTTTGCGTCTGATGTTGGTTTTAAACGTATTAAATACGATTTCTCTTCATTCTCATTAGATGCTGCACTTGCTTTATTGTAATCATAGGGAATGACGTTACTCGAAAAAAAAAGTAAAAGTGAGGCAATACAACACTTTATAATTATTTTAGATACCATACAAACAGTACTTCCTCTCTATGCGTAAGATGACAGGCAGGCAGCACACAAGATATACCTATATATTCCTGCATACAAAACTCGCGGAAAATAGAATGTAACATCTAGCTTATAATACCAACGACTATACAACATAGTTAACATTTTGATTGATTATTTACTTTCAGAATTGAGCTATTCACTAAGTTTCACCTGCTCCCTATTTTGTCCTAATTATTAATTTTAGAATTATAGGATACTGACCCACAATGAGGTATAATGCTGATTTACTGCAGTAATAGTATTTTTTTAATGCCTCTAGGCTAAATATTAACGTTACAAATACTCGACTACTGTATATGGAAGTCGCTCCTTTAACAATCCGCTTATCAGAAAATTTGCCCATCACTCTACTTCGAAACTTTGTTTTGGCACTTTAACACTTTATTGTCAATTTCAAAACCAATTTAGGGCTATCCAATAAGTCCCTAAAATAAAAAGTTGAGCGGAAAATGACATGTTTTCCGCCCAACTTTTTGGCACTGTTGTATTTCAGGAAAGCAGCGAGGAGAATGCCTGGTACTTTCAGGAGATTTACTGTCGTTGGTGTTCATTTGCTTCGATTTGACAGAGAATTTCGTCAACGACGTGCGTGATCGGTGCGGTGGCATCGATTGTAATCCCGTTTTTGGGAACCCCTTCTTTCGTTTGATACATTCGGGCACTAATTTCCCGTTCCTCTGGTCTGCCTCCCCAGTCAGTTGGGTCCAGCGCCACTCGCTCATCAATCCGCCGGAGAGAGGTTTCCAGGTCGGCCTCAAGACAAATACGCCGTCAAAGAGAGCAATGAATTTGAGGTAATTTCGCGAACCACCGCAGAAAAATGTTACCGCATCATCCTGATTGTCGACCAATGCTTTTACTTTATCAACATGCCAAATGTGGTGTTCGGGTTTAAAGCCAACCGTCGGGGCACCAGTTTCCGGACCTACTTGATAAACCAATTCACGGTCACCATGAATAGCATGGTAGCCGCGCCGCTGCAATTCGTTGCAGTCTCTCTCTCAGTAGTAGTAGTCACTAACACACTTTATTTTCCGAGAGCAATGCTATTTCTCGATTTTTTCAAGCTGCCTTTATTGGATACATAAAATAAATAATTCAAATAAATTCTTCGGTCCCCCCTCTAGTTTCAACGAAGAATGATGAAATTTTTCTAAACAAAAAAACAGAACTCCACTTAAATTTCCATGGAGTTCTATTCATAACCAATCTTAATTTTTTTTCTATGAACTGCACCTCTATTTTATCGCTTTGCCTTATAAAACTCATGATACAGCTTCATGAGCGCCCTTTTCTCAATCCGCGACACATACGAGCGCGAGATCCCCAGCTCCTTCGCGATCTCCCGCTGCGTCCGCTCCTCGCCGCCAAGCTCAAGCCCGAACCGGCCGACGACAACTTCCTTCTCGCGGTCATCCAATATATCCAAATTCTTATAGATCTTACTCTTCTCAATCTTCAGTTGCACGGCATCCACGACATCGTCCGCTTCGCTGCCGAGGATGTCGATGAGCGTAATCTCATTCCCCTCTTTGTCCGTTCCGATCGGGTCATGCAAGGACACGTCTTTGCGCGTTTTCTTCAGCGAACGTAGATGCATCAAGATTTCATTCTCAATACAGCGCGCCGCAAACGTCGCGAGTTTGGTCCCTTTATTCGGGGAGAACGATTCAATCGCTTTGATCAGACCGATCGTCCCGATCGAGATCAAATCCTCGAGATCTTCGCCCGTATTATCGAATTTTTTGACGTTGTGAACACGAAGCAAGGTAAAATACGAAAGTATGATGCCCTTCACTCATTTGTCTAACCATGCTTCAAATACGCAATAACTTCCTCATGCATCGCCTTCGTCTCCAGATAGGCAACGTCATACCTGGATAACTTCCATGACTCGGAGGATCTTAATGCTTCATAGAGGCTATATAACTCGCGATCTATTTTATCTAAGCCCTTGATCGGGGTTACGGGATAAAATGAACACAAACTAATTTGACGAAAAGGTGTTTTGAACATGGCATTAACGTCCGTATTCATCTGTGGGCCATTAACTACATGAACATGGATGCGGCACAAGATTAAGGCTAACGGAAAACACGCTCATACTAGCAAAAAGAAAGACGCCGGGCATCTTCCCCCAGCGTCTTCTTTGCGAAAAATGAGACCCACAGCAACGGGCCGAGTCTAAGTAAGTATAGCGAGGAATCGCTGCTATTACGCCCCCCAAATACGCGGCATCGGAAGCGGCTCTTTGCCAAGCTCCGCCCATACGTACTTGAGCAGCAGCTCTGTCTTGAGGCTTGCAGCGGCCGGTTCATCCCACAGATTGTTGATCTCGCCGGGATCCTCCTGCAAGTCGAAAATTTCGCCGTACGTCTGATTGTAGTAGACAGTGATTTTGTAGCGCTCGTTGACGTACGTTTTCTGATGAATGGTCGTCGGCTGATGATGGAACTCGCAAATGGCATGGTCTCTCGCCTGCTCCTTGTTCCCCAGCCAAACATCGCGCTGATCCACGCCTGTCATCGTTCGCGGAATCGGAAGATCGCAAAACGACAAGAATGTTGGCGCCAGGTCGACCAACGACTGAATTGCTGCACTTTGCTCGCCTTGCGGGATGTGTCCCGGATAGCGGGCGATGAAAGGAATTTTGATCAGGTCTTCGTAATGGAAGCCGCCCTTGGCTTGCAGGCCGTGCTGCCCGAAGAAATGACCGTGGTCCGTCGTAAAAACGACGATGGTGTTGTCGGCAAGGCCAAGTTCGTCGAGCTTGTCGAGGATTTTGCCGATATATTTGTCCATCATGGAAATCATGCCGTAGTAGACGGCCATTTGCTTCGCTTTGTGCTCGTCCGTGATGCGGTGCTTGTCGCCATAGATATAGTAATGGTGTGAATGATAGCCATGCGTGCCATTGCCTTCCGGCTCCTGTAAGTAGGAGTAGTCCGGATTGTCTTCCTGCGTCATGCCGAAATGCGGCGGGTTCTTATCATGCTCCCCTGGCGTGATCGACGGAACGGTCAGCTTGGACGGATCGTACATCGTATCCCAAGGCTCCGGCACCAAATATTCCGGATGCGGATCGAAAAAGGAGCTCCACAGGAAGAAGCTTTCGTCGTTTTCTTTGTATTGCTCCAGCATCGCGTTGGAACGTTCGGCAATCCAGGTGTTGTAGTGATACTCTTCCGGGATCGGCCATTTATACGTCAAGTTCCGATCCATCGTGCCGGTTGGCGGCAGGAAGTAGTCCTTCCAGTTCTTGCAGCCTTTCTCTTCCATCCAAATGGCATAATGCTGGCCAACGTGCGCTTCATTCGTATGATTGCGAGCTAGCTCGACATGGTCGAAGCCGTAGAACTTGTCTTTATAGTTTTTCCAGAATTCCAGATCTTGCAAAATCGGGTAGGATTCCAACGATGGAAATTCGTCAGAAGAACCCAGCGGTTGGAAGTGCGCTTTGCCGATCAGTGCGGATTGGTAGCCGCCTTTGCTGATATCTTCCGTCACGACATGGCGGTCTTCCAGCAGCTTGGTGCCGAGTGTCCAGGCGCCGTGCTGACTCGGGTACATGCCGGTAATGATCGAAGCCCGGGTTGGCGTACATGTAGGATTCGGGCAGTAGGCACGGTTGAATGTAGTTCCCTCACGAACTAAACGGTTGAGATTTGGCGTGGAGATTTCTTTATTAAAAGCGCCAATAGTATCCCAGTGCTGCTGATCGCTGGTAATCAGCAGAATATTAGGTTTTTTCACTGTCTATCGCCTCCTGATTATCTTAATCATATAAAGAATCTGCGAAAATTCCAATATCACTATGTTTTGAGAACTTGTCATTATGTTGTGTTTGGCAACACATGGCATATGTTTGTGTACTAGCTTCGCATTTAATTACTAGCACTGTAAAACTCGATTTCATTGACGTTGCCATATCCCCCATTTGGAGAGATGTAACGTAAATAACGGTAGGCAACAGGATCTGTAATGGTGACTTCATTCCAGCCAGAAATGGGATTCCCGGAAATTGTAGACAGATCAATAAAACCACTCGTCGATGAGGTATTCGATCCTTGGAATTTTCCTCCGTTCATTCGAAATGCGAACGTATCTCTTGGAAAGAATCGGATCAGCGTTACCTCTTTCGCGTTCCCCTCTCCCAAGTCGATACCTGCATATTGGTCATTACCGCAATCCGTATCAAAAAACGTAGCTGTATTACCATCAAACACTTTATCGGATGTGCAAGTCAGGCAACCCGAGTAGGCTGGCGATGTACCAAAGATTTGCCCGGTTAATGGAGGAGATTGGTTGGAAATCGTGATCACATACTCTCCTTTCACGCCTGAACCATCATTGGCTGTCGCTACAACTTTCACTTGACCATTCTGAAGTGCCGAAAGTAGGCCGCTGGCATTAATGAATGCTGTATCCGTCGTCGTGCCATCCATATTCACGACCGACCACGTAATGGCAGCGCTTTGAGGTACAACCGCAGCCGTCATTTGAAGTTTTCCTTTATCCCCGCTAATCGCTGTCATTCCGCCCTCTGCGTGGACTTGAATGCTGCTTACAGCTGCAAAGGAACCGTAGAATTCAATCTCGTTTACATTTCCAAAACCACCATTTGGGGATACGTAACGCAAGTAACGGTATGGTGTAGAATCTGTAATGGTAATTTCGTTCCAACCATTTGCTGGATCCCCTGAAATCGTGTACAGATCCACAAATCCACTTGATGATGATGTGTTCGAACCTTGAAACTTTCCACCGCTCATTCTGAATGCGAAAGTGTCTCTTGGATAGAAGCGAATCCACTTCACCGTTTTGGCGTTGCCCTCTCCTAAGTCGATTCCAGCATATTGATTATTGCCACTATCAGCATCGAAAAACGTAACGGTATTTCCATCAAAAGCTTTGTCGAATGTGCAAGATGTACAACCTGTGTAAGACGGCGATGTGCCAAACATTTGCCCGGTTAATACAGGCGATTGGTTGGAGATCGTGACCGCGCACTCGCCCTTCACGCCCGAAGCATCATTGGCTGTCGCTACAACTTTCACTTGACCATTCTGAAGTGCCGTAAGTAGACCGCTATCAGTTATGGAAGCATTGTCCGTCGTCGTGCCATCCATGTTCACAACCGACCACGTATAACTAGCAGTTTGCGGTACAACAGCAGCCGTCATTTGAAGCTTCCCTTTATCCTCGCTAATCGCTGTCATTCCGCCCTCTGCATGAACTTGAATACTGCTCACGGCAGCAGTAGAACCATAAAACTCAATTTCATTCACATTTCCATACCCCCCGTTGGGGGACAAGTAACGTAAGTATCGGTACGGTGTAGGATCTGTAATGGCAACCTCACTCCAGCCAGCAGCTGGATTTCCGGGAATCGTATACAGATCGACAAATCCGCTTGATGATGATGTGTTCGAGCCTTGGAATTTGCCTCCGTTCATCCTAAATAATGTATTAGATCTTGGGTAGAAACGAATCAAGTTCACTGCCTTCGCGTTACCCTCGCCCAAGTCGATTCCTGCGTATTGATCATTTCCGTTGTTCGCATCGAAATATGTGGCTGTATCTCCATCATACACTTTGTCGAATGTACAAGTTGGGCAAGCCGCGTAAGCTGGGGAAGTGCCGAATACTTGCCCGTTCAATGCAGGCGACTGGTTAGAAATCGTGACTGCATACTCACCTTTGACACCAGAACCGTCATTGGCTGTCGCTACGACTTTCACTTGACCATTACGAAGTGTCGAGAGTAAACCGGTAGCATTAATAGATGCTTTATTCGTCTGTGCGCCATCCACGTTAACAACCGACCACGTAAACGTTCTGTCTCTTGCATTTAGAGGAGCAGCCTCAGCAGTCATTTGAAGTTTCTCTTTATCAACACTAACCGCATTCTTCCCGCTGATCTCGGTCACTTGAATACTGCCTACGAGCGCATACAGATTTATTCTTGCGGTACTTCCGTATACAGCTAGTTGATTACCATCTTGCGTCGTAATTTGGATATTTGAAACAGTTATATCCGTTTTGGCATCAGATGTTACCTTACTATGCATATGAAGTGTCCATACATTTCCTCCTGAAGAAACTGGCTGCGCAACCGCCCCTTCAAGTACGACACGAACCTTGCCTGGTGCGAGCGATTGTAAGGTGACACCAAGTCCGGCAACATTAGAATCAACAGACGATACTTCAAGATGATTCGGATTAAACGAAACGATGCTTTCCATTCTCTTAATTTGTTCATTGAAATCGGATAGGACTAGTTGCTGATCCATATTGTTTCCAACTGCAAGCTCCGTTGCACCGCCCCAAGACGCACTTGGAAATTCAGGAACCGGTCTGTCAACGAACTCGCTGTCAATACTCCACTTTTGCAACGTATTATCCGACCATGTCCCCTGATTGATCGGCGTGTTGTCTCCAAGTGATAACTGACTTACTTGCAGCGCTGCCCCGCTCTGGACGTTGGTCAACTTGTAGTAGCCGTTGCCGAGTGAATCAATCTTCCACTTCTGGTAATCTCCGTTTTCCCAACTTCCTTGCTGTACGTTAGATTGTAAATCACCAGGGGACGATTGGATCTCAAGTACTTTACCGCTATTGACATTGGTAATCTTATAAACATCCTTAGCTCCTGTAGCCTCAAGATTCCATTCCTGATGGGATTTTGCTTTAAACATTCCCCCTTGAACAATGATAGCATTATTGCTTGCAGAGCGATCCTTCACTTTCAATACAAAATTTGTTGCCTTATTCAAAATTTTAACCGAACCGTTTCCTGCATCAACCAACTTCCATAATTGATTGTCTGCAAGATTTACCGCTCTTTGTTGCACGGCTGCGTCTTCTTTGGAAGAGGTAGAAGTTAAAAGCTTCCCGGAATTTTTATTCGTAATGGTCACATATCCATCGCTAACATTGGTTATAGCCCATAATTGATTGTTTGTTCCCGTAATATCCCACAATGTGAAAATAGCTGCGTCATCTGTAGAACCTCCACTTATGTCGAGCGCTTTATTCGATTTGACATTGATAATGGAAGAATAGGCAGCATCTTTTGAAACTACTTTCCAAAGTTGTGAATCGTCCTTAATAAAGTTCCCTTGAACTAGATCAGCGCCTTCCAGTATCGATGCATCGCTAATTTGCAGCATTTTACCCGTTGCTTCACTCGTCAATACTTGATTATTGCGTTGTAAAGCGGGCCAAGTGATGGTTACCGTCGTATCTTGATGTGCCTGCAAAGCGAGAGAGCGCGCATTCACTTGATCAGGGACGATAGAAACTACAGCTCCAGTGACTTGGATGCTCCCAATTCCAAATTGATTGGAAATTTTTATATTTTGATTAATTTCTGAGTTTAATACGGCAGTCACCGTGCGATTGGTTAAATCCCAACTCAACTCCTTGATTGTCGTTTGGTTTCTGGCTCTAAGTCCTTTAACCTCACCACTGGAAAAGTGCTCAGGAACTGCAGGAAGCAAATTAATAGATTGTGAATCCGAATAAGCCAATGCTTCCATGAGAATAGCCGGAATGGTGATCAAAGCATCCGTGTTATAGAATTCGAGATTACTATTATGTGACGTCATTAATCCACGAAATATATAGTTATTTGTAAATAACGGCAATAGAGCTCCAGCTACTTCTTGTCCGCTATGAATCCTTGCCCCTACAAGAGCTCTATGTAGAAAACCATGAGCTTCGGACCCACCTGATAATCGGTCATCCAATGCATTAATAATGCCTTGTGTTAGCTGGAAATTGTTTGTTTCATTGGATTCTAATGAAGGCCATGCAGGATACAAATGACTAATGTGGCGATGGTTGTTATTGTCATTAAGTCCGGCCGACGCCCATTCTTTAATGGCCCCGTCCGAATTGTACATATACGCCGGCAGCTTGCTCAATAAAGCTTGCCACTTCGGCACATCGCTAGCATGTCCCGTTACTTGTGCGACATGAATTAACATCTTGAGGCCATCTTTGGCAGCTGCAATATCCATAGTAGCGTTGGATTGAAGTGGAGAATTCCGATTTGACGGCGCATTCTCAGGTGAAAAGGATGGAACGAAAATATACTTTCCTTGACTATCCACATAGTCATTCGTTAAAAAGCCTTCATAGAAATTGCCTAGTTTCGTCAGCGTTTCATAAAGGATATCAAGTATCGGTACTTTTTGCCCTTTCCCATTAGGAACGGCTTGATTGCCATAAGTCAGATAATATTCGTACACAGGAAGAAGCAGCCAGCTTGCACCAGAATTCCAATACTCTCCTGGGTATGTACCGTCCGCGGTAAAATGAGTCGTTGCGCCACCGTCGCCATCGGTTTTAGGCGGAGCCAGAATCGCATTCTGAATACCATAAATGCGCTCAGCATTCAACTCCCAATCGTCCATTTGCCGCATAATTAGATTAATGTACCCCTCCATGGCTTCAGGCGTATTCCCGATATTTCCTCCAGCAATCTGCAGATTTAGATTGGCATTCGTTGTAAAATCTCCGCTCCAGGCAGGTGCGAAATCCCCCGTCCACATTCCCACAAGACGCGGAGGGTTATATCCGCTTGACGAAATATACGCATAACGTCCAGAATCAAACATTCTTTGAACTAATGTATTGTCGAGCTCCATGCGATTGGCATTTTGCCTAGCAATCAGTTGTTCCGTGGTTAACCCGAGATCATTAGGATCAACATTCAAATTCAATGACACCCTATTCATCATTTCTCCATGAATAGCAGCATGTGGGGCAAGCGCTTGCCCATAATTGAATTTGCCACTGGCTGTGTATTTATTGGCTACTGCATTCATATCCGTAAGCAGTTGATTGACTAACGTGTTATCCGTCAGCTGAAAGCCGGTTTCTTGACGATCGAGCGTAGTAAGTAAAACAATCTGGCTTGCTCCTTGTATCGTAACGGTTTCATTAGAAACGGTCTTGCTTCCATCCGTGACAATTTTAGTAACGCCCGCATATCCGCCATTTTGAAGAGGTGAATTCGCATAAGCGGGATATTTGCCCTTAAGCGCTAAATAATCCCCGTCGGGAGAAACGACTTTATTTAACGTCATCCCTGTAGCGCCAAAGTTAAGCAATGAGGCAGCATCTATACTTACGGAAGCATTGAAATTTGATGCCCCTGTCGGCTTTTCCATATAGGTGACAATGACATTATCTGCTCTGGAGACAAAAGTTTTCCTTGTCCAATCACCGTTATCATCATGCCACCCCACCCCAGTTTCACCCGTCTCATAATTCGTCCATCTATCATAATTCGTAGTTGCTCCGCTAGAAGTAACTCTTATATTAGACTGGTAACCCGGATGGTAGGGATAGCTCCAAACCACACCCCAGTTCGCGTTGCCATTGCCCGAGTATTGACGCAACCACGATGTTGCCGCCGATAACGATGTCTGGTACGCAGACTTTCCATCTTCAGCCATGATTGAATTTCGCACAGTTGGAAGAACACCGCTAAGATCAGGGGCCTCCCTCACGCCTGCATTCGGCATGTTGAATTTAGTATTCTGGTAGATATATTTTCCGCTTAACGGATCTCCGTAATCAATAACACCTATCACCCCGTTGCCGCTGATCATGCCATCTTGCCATTGCGTTGCAGGTACACTTGAGTGGATGCCGCGGGTTGTTAATGTCGGCGCTCCCCCAAATGAAGCCTGTGGCGCCTCATCAGCCGCTGCTGTCGCCGCAGCTCCGAGCAAGCACGTGGAGGATAGAACGGTGATGCTTAACATACTCGATAGGAAAGACTTCATTTTTTTCATCCATCTCATTCCTCCTTATAATTGGTAACCAACGAAAGAGTCGCCATCTTCGAGCACTTGCCGCTTTACAGGCGTTGTATCGAATGAAGCGACTCCTCGTTTCCCCGCAACTGTTACTTAACAACCATAGCTGATTTTTGCCTGTTTATTTCTGAACGTTGACAATCAGCGTATCACTTGAGACTGTACCTTGCACATTATGCAGCTCACCTCGGTACGAATAGGTGCCAACCGCTTTACCTGTAACCGTAAATACTGCGCTTTGAGCGCCAGGCGTTGCAGCTACCAAGGGAATTGTAGCAATCAGGACATCATTCTCATACAAGCGATACTCCGTGGCGTTTGTGCCCCACCACATGTTCATCGTTACCTTGTAGTTACCGTCACCATCCCAATTATCATGGGAAAGCACGGGTTGCCCTGGAGAAGCATTGGTGACTGTAACAACAATCGGATCACTGACGGTAGTTCCATAAGAATTGCTAAGCTCGGCGGTATACGTATAAGTGCCGTTGGTTTTGCCATTCATAGGTATGCTAACTTGCTGCGCTGCAGGAGAGGTATCTGACAACAGCTTCGTGGCTATAAGCGTATTATTTTCATATAACTTGAACACAGTGCCATTATTTCCCCACCATTGATTCATCGTTATTGTGAAATTACCATCGTTCAGCCCCGTTGCAACCCCACTGTTATCGGATAATACCGGTTTGCCAGGGGCTCCTGTTGCCAACATCGGTTGCACGGTAATGGTCACTGAATTCGTTTGAACGGTTACACCTTGCCACGTAATTGAAGCATCCAGATTTGCTGTTCCTTCGGCCCCTGCATGAATTTGTCCCTCTGCATCAATAAAGGCTACCCCTTCATTGCTTGAACTGTAAGTCACTGAAGCATCGGCTAGATCGGAGGCCGCTTTGTTGGATAGCGTTCCCGTCAACTGTGTTGTTGCGCGTTCTCCGCCTCTCAAAGTGGCTGATGCAGCAGTAAGTGTCGCTTTCGTAAGAAACGCAGAAGCTGCCGGATTAGCTTCGATAACACCAGTATCTGCTCCAACAATATCGCTGACCGGCTCCTGAACATTTACCTTTTGTGTGGCATACGGCCCCATCCGATCGATCACGTTATCAGTAAACTCAACATGGTCTGCATTTCGAACAAAGATAACAGAGCTTTGGTCAATCCCTTGATCCACGCCGGTATTCCCAGGGTCTCCTAAGTGGGTCCGCAGGAAGTGGTTCCCCCTGATTTGAACGTTCTCTGCATTGGTCAGATTGATATTCAATCCTTTCACTTCGTCAAAGGTATTGTTTTCAATCTGAATGTTGTCGAAAGCCTTTCCAGTCGTCACCACACTTGAGAAAGAAATAGCACCCGCTTGATCGGTCCACGGCGCAGCGAAATGATAGCCGGTCTCCAAAAACTGATTGTTCCGAATAATCAAGTTGTAGGCAGCTCCCGCATGTGAATCGCTTGGCACCTCAGCATTCACGCTAATTGCTTTATCAGAACCACGGAACACGTTATTCTCAATAATTCCGTCTCCGGTTTTCAATAATATGCCGCGGAAGGGACTGTACACTAGATTATTCTTAAATACGAATCCGCTGCCCATCCGATCAGGACTATAAATAAATTCTCCTTTCTCGAAGGGAGAGGTGCGATCCAGCTTGATCTTATAGTAGGCGTCTTCGTGAAATTCCCATAAACTATAGGATGGCGCGGTATTAATCGCATTCAAAATAGCAGGATCGACTAATTCCCCCAAATCTGCCCTGTTCAGTTTCTCAGATGAAACCACTACAGCTTCAGGAGATGTTCTAAATCTGCGCAGAACATCCCCTGCTTTGAGCGTTTGAACGCCATTCCTCAGCACAATAATAATCTCATCGCCATCTACATTCATAACGCCCATATCCCCCGATTGAATACTGAAGGAATCGTCGCCAGCGTTTTGAATCACGGAATTCTGGACAATAGGTCCTTTATGCGCCGGTCCGAATAAGATACCGTCCCAAACCGTTGTTAGTAATGGCGCTTCCGTAGCGCCCTGAGGCGCCAGACCCGGAATAAGCTTGAAATCATCCAAAATCGTACCGCCTTCACCGCCAGCGTCGATAAGTCCCATTCCCGGAGCTGCGTTCAGCGTAACATGCTTGAACATGATCCCACTGCTGCCTCCAACCCCGATAGCATGCCCGACACCAAATTGCTCTGCTCCTGCGGCCAATGTAACGATGTCGCCAACCTCCACATTATTCAAATTATCCTTACTCCCCAAATGCATCGTGCCATCCGCATTCCAGCTGGCTAAGCCACCCGTTCCCCATAAGTAATCAACACCGCGTTTAATGAACCTGGTTTGAGGGTCAAATACACTTATCCTGGAATATAGTTCACGGGGATACCCTTCTGAGAGCTGAATATCCATGGAACGCTTATCCGAAGCAACAGCTATGACATGACCTTGCGTAAACGGAAGCGGATCATAGTTGAAAGTAAAGCCGCTGATCGTCACATTGGAGGATTGTGACACAGACATCATTCTTGTGAGCTTCGTTCCAATTACCGTCACGCCATCCGCAACGATTTCCAAATCATGTGCATTCTCAATTGGCAAAATGATGTTATTACCGTCTTTAGGCGCCACACGATACGTATTCGGCGGAATCACGAGTTTGCTTTTACCAGTGGCAATCGCATCCGCAATCATCGCCTGGATATCCATGGAGAAGAGAAATCTATTTATCATTTCAAGTGCCTGAACCCGTGTCATTGTTCCTTGCGGATCAAATTGAGTCGGATATTCAGACTTCGGATAAATGATTCCCAGTTCCTGGTCGGCCTTTACAAAGTCAACGGCCCATGCAGAGATCGTATCCTTATCTTCTAAGGCATCAATGTCGCCTAGCGCGGTATTTTGCACCATATTGTAGTTGTAACCACCTGCAAAAATGGAAGCAGCTTCCTCTTTCGTTACCGCATGTTGTGGGTAAATGTTTCCGTTAGCAATCAGATGACTATCAATAAGTTGATTGTCATAAGCGCTTTGCAGCAACCCCGCATAAGGACTGTCAGAGGACACATCGTTGAACGTACCCTGATATGCTGTGTTCTGCAGCTTAACAGCCTTCGCTACCATGTAGATCAGCTCTTTGCGTTCAATGAGCTGATCGCTGTCTACCGTTACCTCACACTGATCCATGAATCCACCGTCAGCGGTCGTAACGGTTATTGTTGCCGTCCCAGGCCCATTAACAGTCACGATGCCATTCTTGACTGTGGCAACACTCGGATTGCTAGACGACCAGAAAAGAGCTGTATTGGTGGCATTTTCAGGCGTAATCGCAGCATGAAGCGTTATGCTTTCACCGATTCCCGGCTGCAAGGCGTGTTGATCCAGCGTAACCTGTGTCGGAGAAATGGTATCCACCGTTGCCGTATACTTGACAAAAGGGTCCCATGTAACATTATCGAAGCCGTTTTTATGGTCTGCTCCACTATTTGTAATAAAATAAATACGGTCCCCTCTCAGCACAGATTCCGTTAAAACTGGGAAATCAATCATTTGATTTTTGAGAAGCGGTTGCCACTCTTGATTTTGTGGCCAAATTTGAACATCGTTTTTCATTACCTTTAGTCTGACTCCACTCGTTTCCGGAGCTATAGTAATCGGCTTATTCGCCTTAATCAACATCGTTCCCGTTTCAGGAGCGACAAAGGTGCGAACGGTATCCGCCAGATTACCTGGCGTCACGCCATTGTTCCATATATTCCCCCAAGACCAGTTACCTTCTGACTTCCACCAACTCTCATTTGCAAATACAGGCAGATCGAGATAATCTTCGCTATCAAATAACTTGTATTGATAGCGCCAATTTTGCATCCCTTGTTGTTCGGAAAAACCCAAGGAAGCTTTGTAATTCGAAAATCCTACAACAACCAATGTACAGATGTCGGTAATTTCACCATCTGCCGTAGAGACTGTAATGGTAGCAGTTCCACTGGAGATACCTATCACTTGCCCATTTACGACCTCAGCTACCTGCGGATTGCTGGAAGTCCAAAACACGACTTGATTCATCGCATTGCTCGGTGCGATTACGGCAGTTAATGTCTCTGTTTGATCAACATTCAATTGCAAGGCATGTTGACTGAGCGTCACTTCTGTCGGCGAAATCGTATCTATTACGTTTGTGTACGTAACCATCGGATCCCATGTGATATTATCATAACCGTTGGAGTGATTCGCTCCGCTATTTGCAATGAAATAGATGCGATCGCCTTTCAGTACGGACACAGTCAAGCTTGGGAAAAGAATTGTCTGGTTGGCAGCAAGCGGTGCCCATTCCTCGGTCTCCGGCCAAATTTGTATGTCATTTTTCATTACTTTCAATCTTGCGCCGCCGCTCGTATTCGGATCAATTGTAATAGCGCTGGCAGCGGAAAGCGTTACGGTGCCAGATTCAGGAGCCACATAGGTCCGGGAAGTATCCGCCTGTGTTCCCGGCGTCAATCCATTGCTCCATATTCTCCCCCAATTCCAGCTGCCAGCGACTTTCCCCCAAGAGGTATAGGTATACAGAGGAAGGTCTTGAAAAGCCGCTGCATCAAAGAGACGATATTGATAACGCCACTGTTTGCCTCCTTGGATATCGGAGAACCCGAATGAGGCCTTAGACCGTGGTAATCCTGCGGGTACAACTACCGTACAGTTATCCGTAAAACCCCCGTCCGCCGTCATTGCAGTTATCGTAACGGTTCCGCCTGATAGGGCAGTAACTTGGCCATTGGAGACGATAGCGACTTGCGGGTTGCTAGATGACCAGATTACGTGCTGATTCGTCGCATCATTAGGCGTTACCATTGCACTTAATGTCACACTTTCATCAATCGCCAGTTGGAGTTCATGTTGATTTAGCAATATACCTGTCGTGGAACGTGTTTCCGTCACATTCGTATAGGAAATCACTGGATCCCATGTGATATTATCAAAACCATTGGAGTGATCCGCCCCGCTGTTCGCTACGAAATAAATTCGGTCCCCCCTGTTCACTGCGATGGATAAGCTCGGAAAATCAATCGTCTGATTGGCTAGCAGTAGCGCCCATTCCTCGTTCTGCGGCCAGATTTGCGTATCATTCTTCATCACTTTCAATCGCGCGCCGCCACTTGTATTAGGATCAATCGTAATTGCACCGGCAGCAGATATTGCGATGCTGCCCGACTCAGGAGCAATAAAGGTGCGTGCGGTATCACCTTGCGTACCGGGTGTTACACTATTGTCAAGGATTCTCCCCCATTCCCAACTTCCTTCCGCTTCCCACCAACTGAAGAGGCTGTAAAGCGGGAGATCCAGGTACTCCGTCTCGTCAAAGAGTCTGTATTGATAACGCCAGTTGCTGCTTCCCTGTGTATTGGAGAACCCCGTCGATGCTTTAAACTTCGGTAAACTTGCGGCTACGAACACTGTACAAATGTCCGTAATACCGCCATCCGCCGTCACAGCTGTTATCGTGGCTGTTCCTCCGGATATTGCAATGACTTGGCCGTTTGAGACGGTTGCCACTTGTGGGTTGCTCGATGACCATAGAATATAGGGATTGGTTGCATTACTTGGCGTAATAGCAGCGTTTAATGTCACACTATCATCAACGGCCAGCTGCAGCTCATGTTGATTCAGCAATACCCCCGTTGGCGAAACGGTCTCTGTCCTATCCGTATAGGCAATGATGGGGTCCCATGTAATATTATCGGAACCATTAGAATGATCGGCACCGCTGTTAGCAACGAAATAAATACGGTCTCCCCTGTTCACTGCGACGGATAAATCTGGGAAATCAATTGTCTGATTGGCAAGCAACTGTGCCCATTCGTCGCTCTGCGGCCAGATTTGCGTGTCATTCTTCATCACTTTCAACCTTGCGCCACCGCTTGTATTAGGATCAATGGTAATCGCTTGAGCAGTGGTAATCGTGATATTGCCGGTTTCCGGGACAACGAAAGTTCGCGCTGTATCCGCTTGTGTCCCCGGCGTTATGATATTGCTCAAGATTCTTCCCCAATCCCAGTTTACTTCCGTTTTCCACCAACTAAAGAGGCTGTACATCGGAAGATCCACATAACTTGCCGAATCAAAGACGCGATATTGATAGCGCCAGTTATCTTCGCCTTGTTGACCGGAGAAGCCTGTGGAAGCCGTATACGATGGCAACACGCCTAATACTGTCACTGTGCATTGATCGGTTAGCCCGCTATCTAACGTCGTAGCCGTTATAACTGCGCTTCCATTGGATATAGCGGTTACTTGACCGTCATTGACAACGGCTACCTGCGGATTACTCGATGTCCACATGAGATTTTGATTTGTCGCATCGCTTGGAGCGATGTACGTATTTAATGTCACCGTACTCCCTACGTATAAATTCAATGCATGTTGATCCAATTGGACTTGTGTAGTTGAAATCGTTTGCAAAATTTCTGAATACGTAATGAGCGGATCCCACAGAATATCATCCATGCCATTCACATGGTCGGCCCCACTGTTTACGATGAAGTAAATGCGATCTCCTCTAGCCACCGAGAGGTTCAAGCCAGGGAAATTAATCGGCTGATCCGCCAGCAGCGGCTGCCACTCTCCACTCTGTGGCCAAATTTGCGTACCGTTCTTCATCACTTTCAGTCTTGCGCCGCCATTCGTACTGGGATTAATTGTAATCGCTTGAGCAGCAGTAATCGTGATACTGCCGGTTTCCGGAACAACGAAAGTTCGCGCTGTATCCGCTTGTGTTCCCGGCGTTATCATATCACTTAATACTCGCCCCCAATCCCAGTTCACGGGCATTTTCCACCAACTAAAATCGCTGTAATTGGGAATATCTGCAAAGGCTGCAGCATCAAAAACACGATATTGATACCGCCAATTGTTGGTTCCCTGTGTTCCCGAAAAACCTGTTGATGCTTGAAATACTGGCATTATGTTTGGTTCGGCATATGCAACTGTATTTACCGGTATAGCGCTTAAAACGATTATAAGGGCCAAAATTATGGCAAATATCTTACCTGAACTGCCTATCTTCATCAGAAATCCTTCCTCTCGTATAGGATAACTAGATTAGGGCTCCAAGCAGAATTTCCAAAATTATTCTATACTATTTCATTTGTATATCGGCCAAGTGATAGTAATCGTAGTAGCTTGATTCGCCAACAACGTGAGCGAACGAGCATTCGTCTTATCTGCAACTTCAGCCGCGGATGCACCGGAAACCTGTATTTCACCAATTCCCAAGCGATTGGAAATCTGCAGCTGTTGATGTATGTCTGAGCACAAAGCGACATGAAGGGATCCTTTTGTTAAATCCCATTGTAACGAATGAATTGTTGTTTGATTTCTAGCTCTAAGCCCTTTGACTTCTCCTCTCGTAAACTGCGCAGGAAGTGCGGGTAAAAAAGTAATAGACGCAGCATCTGAGTAGACGAATGCCTCCATCAGAACGGCTGGAATCGTAATCGGGCCATCGGTACAGTAAAGAGAAGCAAAATGATCATTATGCGACATCATTAATCCACTGAAAATATAGCTTTCCGTAAATAACGGCAGCAAGGATTGGTATACACCTTCCCCTCTGTTTACCCGCGCTTCAACAAGTCCCTTATGAACTAGTCCGTGTACGGCACTTTCTGTGCCATTTTGGATGCGATTATCCAGAGCACGGATAATGCCTCTGTGGAGTGCCGTATCGCCCGTTTCATTTAATTCCAGCGATGGCCATGCAGGGTACAAATGACTAATGTGACGATGATAGTGATGATCATCTATTCCTTCCATTGCCCATTCTTTAAGGGAATCATCCGAGTTGTACATATAATCAGGCAGACAATTCAATAGTTGTTCCCACTTCTCTGAATCACCGGCAGCATCAACCCCTCGAGAAACATTCAACAACATCAGCAATGCATGCCTTGCAGAAGCGATGTCCATTGTGGCATTAGGCTGAAGCGAAGAATGCCTGTTCGCAGGAACATTTTCAGGGGAATACGATGGAACAAATAGATATTTGCCCTGGCTATCTACATAATCCTCATTTAAAAATCCTTCATAAAAGTTACCAAGTTTAGTGAGTGTGCGATAAAGCATAGGTAGAACAAGTTCCTTCTGACCTTTGCCATTTGGCACAAGTTGATTGCCATACGTTAAGTAATACTCATAGATTGGAAGCAGCATCCAACTTGCGCCCGATATCCAGTAATGGCCAGGGAAATCATCATTGATGGTAAAATGTGTTAATGCGGCACCATCGCCATCCGTTCTTGGCGGTGCAAGAATAGCATTCGGAATGCCAAAAATACGTTCCGCATTCAACTCCCAATCATCCATATGGCGCATAATTAAATCAATGTAGCTCTCAACCGCTTCAGGTGTATTCCCTATATTCCCTCCTGCAATTTGAAGATTTAAGTTAGCATCCGTCGTAAAATCCCCGCTCCATTCCGGCATAAACTCCCCCGTCCATAATCCCATCAGACGCGGAGGATTATAACCGCTGGATGAAATATAAACATACCTTCCGGAATCGAACATTTTTTCAACAAAAGCTTTATTTAACTGTGTAGGATTCGAATTTTGCAATGAAATAAGCTGTTCGCTTGTCAAGCTTCGTTCATTCGGATCGCTGTCTAGTTGGAGAGTCACTCTGTTCATCATTTCACCATGTATTTGAGCATGAGGAATAAGGACGCTTGAATAGTCAAACCTGCCATCGAATGTATATTTTTTCACTACGGCATCCAGTTCATTAAGCAGTTCGTTGAGAATAGCAGAATCCTCTAATTGAAAATGGCCTTCCTGACGATCTAGTACCGTCAGCAGGATAAGTTGTGTAGCCTCAACAATGTGAACGGTTTCATTTATAACAATTTTTTTCCCATCCGTTACAATCTTCGTAACTCCCGCATAGCCCCCGTTACGAAGTGGTGAGTTCGGATAAGAAGCGTATTTCCCCTTTAGCGCTAAATAGTCGCCATCTTCAGCAATGACACGATCGACGGCCATTTGTGATCGAGCAAAGTTAGGCAAAGATTCCACATCTATCCGAATGGAAGCATTGAAAGCAGCTGCTTCTGTCGGCTTCTCCATCACAGTCATAATTACATTATCCACTCTGGAAACAAACGTTTTCCGCAGCCAATTTCCTCGGTTATCATGCCACTGTACACCAATTTCGCCAGTCTCATAATTCGTCCATCTGTCATATTGGGTAATAAGACCACTTGCAGGGATGTCTATATGTGCCTGATAACCCGGATGGAACGTATATGTCCATACAATGTCCCAACTTGCCTGGTCGTCACCTGTATATTCTTTAAGCCACGTTGTTGCTGCTGCAGAAGATGTCAGTGCAGCCGATTTGCCATCACCAGCTAATGTTAAATCTCGAACCTCCTTCAGAACTCCGCTAATGTCAGGAGCTTCCCGCACCCCTGAATTAGGAACATTAAACTTCGTATTCTGATAAATGTAAGTGTCTTGCAAGGGATTTCCATAAACAATAACCCCTAATAATCCGTTTCCACTTACCATCCCATCCTTCCAGGAAATCGCAGGTGTGTGTGAGTGAATACCACGTATGACCAAAGATAACCCTCCCATTCAGGAAACATTTTAACTACATTTTATAACTAAAATCAACTAAAATATATACTTAAAATTATCATTTTTGTACTTTATTTTGATGTTATATCAGTCGTTAGATTGCTTTCTGAGTGAAACTGGGGTTACACCTACATATTGTTTAAATACCCTGTAAAAATGGGACATACTATCGAAACCACACAAACCGGCAATTGTTGATACCTTGTCTTCGGTTTCAAGCAAAAGGTTTTTAGCATGAATAATACGTTTTAGTAAGATATATTCCGTAACGTTCATTCCGGTTAAGTGCTTGAACACTCTACTGAAATGTGCGGGACTTACCGCTGCACGAACACATAAGGTATGAAGCGAGAGGTCTTCTGTGAAGTGCAGGTCAACAAACTGCAAAATCGTTCTCATCCATGCGGGACCGCGTCCGAAATCCACGTTTTCCTTTTCATTCTTCCCAAATTCAATTTCACGATTGACTTCAAGCAAGATACGTTGAATATGCAGCACTACAGCATGCCAATGACCAATGCATTGAGATTGTAATTCTAGTTCAATTCGGTTGAATTCGGTTTCAATGATCTGAATCAGCGCAGGTGTACATGTATGTCTAAAGGATTTGTTTTTCCGAGCATACTCAAAGCATTGCAAATAAGAGAATGGTTCACAAAAAGACGTTGCATCAATAAAAAAGGGATTAAAAAAAATGGCGGATGAAGTTACAGGTTCGTGATTGTCAGGCAATGCGCGATGTATGGTATTTCCAGGAATTATAAAGAGGTCCCCTGCACCTATATCATAAATGGTTTGATCGATAAAAAAAGATCCTTTGCCACCGTGAACAAATACAAGCTCAAACCAATCATGCAAATGATCCGGTAGTTCTCGTTGTATTGTTTTGGTTTCCTTACAAACAAATGAAAAGGGGAACGTCGGCTGTGCATCAAAGTCCTTCCTCATTGGGTTCATTCGAGTACGCTCCTTCCAAGCTGAAAATCAAACAAGCCAAGGGAAAAACGGTCCAAGGCCTGTTTGATTTCAATGAGATTCCTAAGTTGAATCGAAAAACTTATTCTATCTGTTAAGGCATCAATCCTCTGGAAATATTGTCGACTTCCGTCGGATTTAAAGCTTGTTTAAAGATCTGCACTTCATCCATCGCACCGTTCCAATTCGCATTGTTATACGAAGGCGATTTATTTGCGCCTAAGCGGAAATTTCCTGTCGAGGACTCGGCTGCTACGGTTGCCATCGTATCTGGAACCCCGTTGATGTAGAATTGGGTGGTTGCTCCATTTTTCACCAAGGCCACATGAGTCCAGACTCCCTCAGGAATTACCCCAGAACTAGACGTAGTAACGCCGCCAATGTACGATCGCAACTTCCCGGTACCTCCATCACGATACAGCAAATTACGCCCTGTAGTGCCTTCTTGAGCAAAAATCGCTTGATTCGTACCGGGATCCGATGCCTGGTCAAGTTTCACCCATGCCGCTAAGGTAAAGTTTGACACTGCAGGATCAAAGAAATTAGGGATACTGGCATAATAATCGCCATATCTAGCAGATCCGGATGGCGTAAAGCGAAGTGCGCCAGCCACCTTACCGGAAGGAGTCCAGTTCAGACTGCCGCCAGATGTTGCCACAAGGGAAGCATTATGGTTATTCCCCGATATATCCTGCGCCAAAGTACCTGTATACTCATTCATTCGGTATTGGGCAATTGGGGCAAGTCCGCTATACATATTTTGAATTTGTTCCTCCGTGAAAGCCACTTTCACCAGTTGTACTTCATCGATCAGACCATTCCAGTTTGCACTCGTGCTTGAAGGCGATTTATGAGCCCCCAATCGGAAATTTCCTGTTGCGGATTCCGTTGTAACGGTTGCCGTTTTATCCAGCACGCCATTGAGATAAATCTTGACTGTGCTTCCGCTTTTGACCAGTGCTACGTGCGTCCAAGTGTTAAGTGGAACGATGCCAGTCGTTGTTGTCGCTGTGCCGCCCAGAAATGAGTTTAATTTCCCTGTGTTGGAATCTCGATAAAGAATACTGCGGCCCGTTGTGCCTTCCTGACTAAAAATCGTCTGATTGGAACCGACGCCAGCGTCTTGATCAAGTTTGATCCAGGATGCAAAAGAGAAATCCGTAGTTACCGGATCAAAAAAGTTCGGCACGCTTACATAGTAATCGCCATATGTGCTTGATCCTGTCGGTGTTAATTGCAGTGCTCCATTGACTTTGCCATTAGCACTCCAGCTTGCAGTACCACCTGAAGACATGAGAGCAGCCGTGTGATTATTGCCCGAAGTATCGGATACGTTCGTGCCAGATGTTTCATCCATCTTGTAAGTTGCTGTTCCCGAATCGACAATTGGTGGTATTACATAGCCGTTTAACTTGATGGCTGTCATACTGTGCGCCGGGAATGTATACGTAAACGAATTGCCTGGAACAGACATAGTAGAGACTTGATTCAGGACGGTAGGAGCTTGATCCCTCTGATTGAACTCGTCCAGCGCATTGCCTTCACCCAGTTTCCAGACTGTAGCTGTTGAACCCGGTTGGTAGTTGGCAATATTAATATTTGAAGTAAAACTGCGTGAAGGGTCTTCGTTTAGAACTAGCACGTATACATCGCCATTTGTATTTTTGGTAGCCAGTGCTTTTAAAGCATTCTGACTGCCAAAGTAGGTAGGCATATTCACGATCGTCGGTTCGCTTAATACGGTCGAACCAGTCATTGTGCCTAGCAATTTAAACACCTCTGCAGATACACTTGGTGTAAAATTATATGCACTACCTGCTACATTGTTATTGTCAAAGATCCCGAATGTTCCTAGGCCCAGAGAATCATTCGTTCCCCAAGTATCAATGAGACTGTGTCTGTCTGCAATCTGCACACCATTTTGCAGATAAACCATCAGAGTCTTCGCGGTATAAAGCGCAGCTCCCAATCCCTTTAGATAGCTTGCATATGAAGGATAGTTAGTGGCTTTCGTATCCAGACCCGAAAAAGCATATTCGGAAGGGTATACAATACCGCCTGAGAGCGGTTCGTTTTTCAATTTGTTCTTCAGTCCGACGACCCAATTCGAAGAGAAGCCTGCAGCGACCATCGATTGCGAATATAAGTCTGTCAAACTGCTTGCATTTGCGACTTTTGTATATGGATGTATGACCATGCCATCGTAAGAAACATTGGCATCGCGGAAGGCTTGAATCGCTTGGTCGTCATAAAAATTACTAAATATTAGGATTGAGGGGTCGGCATTTTTCATCGCTGTTACATAATCTTTGTATCCGTGATGATAAGCACTGTATGAGATCGCTATCGTCGCTGCGGCTGGAGGAACTTTTCCGTGGACACCATCCCCAAACGTAATAAGACCGCTCGTATAATCGATCTGATACACCGTATCTGTTGAGCTGAAACTTGCAAAAGAACTGACTCTCGTCCAAGCCGTGCCATTCACGTAGAGCGTATCCGTACCTGAGGTCATAGGAGCGCCATAAGCCGCATACACTTGTTGCCCCGGTAGGCCTGTGCTACCGTAACTTCCCTTCTTTAAGGAGGTCCAATCGGATTGGAGTACGACAGGTTGTCTGGTAAATGAAACATTACTTCCGTTCACATAAGCAGTTCTGTAGTCGTTATAGTTAGGAATTCCATCCAACCAATAATTTTGAGGACCAGGGCCTGATTCGTTCCCAATCTCAAAATACTTGATATGATAGGGCGCAGGATGACCATTGCTGATTCTTAACTGTACATAGGGATTATTCGTATCGGTACCATTCAGGTATTGGACTAGATTCGCTGCATCGGTAGGATTGCCGTTTCCTATTCCGTACATGTAACTGAGCTCACTCCCTGCGCTTTCTGTAAATTTCAGCGCTTCATCCAAGTTGAAATCTACCGATTGGGGAGTCATATCCATGCCGTGAATTTGCGGAATTCCGCTGTCCGGATTGGTACCGCTTCCATTTCCTACTGCACGCTGCCACTTAAATAAATTCCCAACCGTACCTCCCGGATATCGCATCGACTTTATACCGGCATTCGTGTAATTCGCGTAGAAGTCCGCATAAACGGCTTTGTTAACCGAATCATACAGGCCAACACCATTTTTGAAAAACCGGGAGTTGGCACCAAGCACCAACGGAGACACACTCGTTACCGACGTGTTTGCATCCAGAACAATTTCCGGATTTGTCGCTGCTTGAACCGAAGCAATCGGGACCAACATGCTTATCATTACGCAAGTGCCTAAAAAACCTGTAAAGCGCTGTCTTGCTTGTCTTAACCTCATCAATTGTCACCTCTTCGATTTAATTTTAGAACATATACTAAAATATAGTATATATTTGATGTTATCATATTTATTTTTACATAATAGGTAATATAATCAGGTAATTTAGTTGAATATTCATCAATTACTTTTCTTGCTCGTTCGCGTGTGGATGGTTAAAAATCCCCATGTTAACATAACCATGAGGATTTATTGTTAGTTCCCGGTAGTCGAGGAAACCGCCGTGCGGAATTCCGTCGCTTCCAATTGACCATCACCCAACGCTTGTTTGTGGATAAGGAAGAAAACGGTTTAACTGGATACTTTATTTCATTTGCATCTCCTTAGATGGAAATGAAGTCATTATTATGGTGTCATTCCCTTGTAGATGTTCTGGACCGAGGCTGGCGTTAATGCCTGATTAAATATTTGCACTTCATCCATTGCACCGTTCCAGTTCGCATTGCCGGTGTTCGGTGTTTTATGCGCACCAATGCGGAAATTCCCTGTTGAGGACTCAGGAGTTGCTGCTGCCGTCGCATCCACCGCTCCATTGATATAGAGCGTGATCGTGCCTCCGCTTTTGACCAAAGCCACATGTGTCCATTCTCCTGTTGTAATGGCCTTTGCAGAAGTTATCGTAACTCCGCCAAGGAATGAGTTTAATCTCCCTGTACTTGCATCTCGATAAAGCATATTTCTCCCTGTACTACCTTCTTGGGCAAAGATCGTTTGCGTACTTCCAACTCCCGTCGATGCAGCGAGCTTAACCCAAGCAGTCAGCGTAAAGTCTGTAGCGGCTGGATTAAAGAGATTCGGAATACTTACATAATAATTTCCATAGGTATTCGATCCTGTTGGCGCAATCTCCAATGCGCCAGAGTTGTTAATCCCTCCTGTTGGATTCCAGCCTAACGTTCCGCCAGAATTGGCGACGAGGGTGCCTGTATACGTGTTGCCTGTCACATCTGCGGCGGCGGTGCCCGTAGATTCATTCAATTGATAATAGGCTAGAGGAGATAGTTTGTTAGCCATATTTTGAATCTGTGCTGACGTTAATGCCGCATTAACAATTTGGACTTCATCCATTGCGCCGTTCCAATTCGCATTGCCGTTAGTCGGCGCTTTATGCGCCCCAATGCGGAAATTTCCTGTCGAAGACTCCGCAGCTACGGCTGCCGTCGTATCTGCTGCTCCATTGATATAGAGTGTGATCGTGCCTCCGCTTTTGACCAAAGCGACATGCGTCCATTCTCCTGTTGGAATGACGCTTGTCGAGGTTGTGGTTACTCCGCCAAGGTATGATTTTAATTTTCCTGTACCTGCTTCTCGATACAGAATATTTCGTCCTGTCGAGCCTTCTTGAGCAAAGATGGTCTGATTGCTGCCAGGCGTGGACTCTTGTGCGAGATTGACCCAAGCAGACATTGTAAAATCTGACGCCGCAGGATCAAGGAAATTCGGAACACTCACATAGTAATTGCCATAGGTATTTGATCCTGTTGGCACATAATGAAGCACGCCTTTTATCCCTGTTGTTGAGTTGGGATCCCAGTTCAGCGTTCCGCCGGAAGTCGCTACGAGGGTAGCCGTATGGTAATGGCCTCCAATATCCGCGGCGGTGGAGCCCGTGGATTCATTCAATTGGTAATGCGCCGCATCTAATGCTTGCGGCTCTGTTACCGTTCCAGTCAACTTGATCGCTGTCAACGTGTGCGCTGGGAACGTGTACGTAAAAGCATTCCCAGGTATGGACACCGTGGACGTTTGATTGACGATGCTCGGAGCCTGATCTGTCGCATTGAACTGGTCAAGCGAGCTGCCTTCTCCCAACTTCCATACAGTAGCCGTCCCGCCTGTTTGATAATTGGCGATATTTACATTTGTTGTGTAATCATTTGAAGGGTCTTCATTCATGACAACCAGATACAGATCGCCGTTTGCATTCTTTGTAGCAACGGCACTAATCGCATTTTGATTCGAAGTCCCGTACACAGGCATGTCTGTGATCGAAGGTGCCGATAATGCTGTTGTGCCCGACATGTTAATCAGCATTTGGTACATATAAGCGGTGACATCTTTTGAAAAGTTATAAGGAGAACCCGGCGTATAGTTATTGTTAATCATAGCAAAGTTGCCCGCTCCGACCGAGTTGCTCCCACCCCATTTGTCGATAAGGGCATGCTTTGTCGCAACGGGGAGTCCCATTTGCATGAAGCTCATCTGCATCTTCGCCGTATAAAGTGCTTCCCCTAACGAAATTTGAAAATTCGGATAGCCAGTAGGGTTACCATTCAATCCAAATTCGGACGGGAAAACAATGCCGCCGGACAGAGGGTTGTCTTTTAGTTTTTGTTGCAGTGATTTAACTTCATTTGCTTTGCTAGCGGCAGATCCCATCACTTGAGCAAAATAATCCGTTAAGCTGATGTTAGTGCCCCCAGTGGTGTATTCGTGAATAGACATGCCATCATACTGTACATGGGCTGCATTCAGAGCGGCGATCGTTGCATCATCGTGTAGATTACTAAGCACTTTGATGGACGGATCTACAGCCTTCATCGCTGTAATATAGTCTTTGTAACCCGAATGGTACGCGCTATAAGTGACAGCGATGGTCGCATTTGTCGGCGGAATCATACCATTGGTTCCATCTCCAAACGTGATGAGACCACTGGCATTATCCATTTGATACACAGGATCTGTGGAGTTGTAACCAGTAAATGAACTTACTCTCGTCCAAGCCGTGCCATTTACATAAAGGATATCGCTTCCCGTTGTTACTGGACCATAAGCTGCATACACTTGTTGGCCGGATACGCCCGTGCTTTTATAGCTGCTTATATAGTTACCGCCATAATCTTTCTTGATTGAACGCCAATCGGTCTTGAGTACGACAGGCTGCATCCAATACTTGACGGTTCCGCCATTGACATAGAAATCTTGCTCCGAATGGCCTCCACGGTTGCCATCCAACCAATACAACTGCCCTGGCCCCGTCTCGTTTCCGATCTCAAAGTAAGTGATATGGTAAGGCGCGGGATGTCCGTTGCTCATTCTCAGTTGCACATAAGGATTACTCGCATCTGTCCCGTTCAAATACTGAACCAGATTAGCGGCATCGCTCGGATTGCCATTCCCCATATTGTACATATAGGTCAGCATGGTGCCCGTGCTTTCAGTAAATTGAAGCGCCTTATCCAAGTTGAAATTTGTGGGTTCTGGGGCTAACGTTTTACCATGAATTTGGTCAAGTCCGCTATCAGGGTTCGTATTGTTTCCATTGCCTACAGCACGCTGCCACCAGTACAAGTTAGCTGCTGTGCCCGCCGGATAACGCATCGTCTTAAATCCGATCTCGTTATAACTTGTAACGAAATCGGGATAGACCTGCTGATTAACGGGATCATACTTACCAACGCCATTGCTGAAGAAACGATCATTAGCGCCAAAAAGATGGGGGGATACGCTGGCTGCATTGGTGTTCGCATCCAATGTAATTGTCGGCGTCGTCGCTGCATGGACCGGTCCATGCGGTACAAACGTACTTCCCATCGTTAGTGCGCCTAAAAGAAATAGGACTTTTTTAGTGATAACTTTTGTTTTCATAGTTGCTTTACCTCTTTCCAGATTATGGTGCAACTCCATTAGCAACATGGCTTATCTCCGTTGGCGTCAATGCCGCCTGAAAGATTTGTAATTCATCGATCATGCCGTTCCAATTGGCATTGGAAGAGGATGGAGACTTATTTGCGCCGATGCGGAAATTTCCCGTGGAGGAATTAACGGTTACGGCTGCTGTCCCATCTGCGACGCCATTGATATAGAGTTGGATCGTGCCTCCGTCATTGACTAAAGCGACATGCGTCCATTCTCCCATCGGTACGGCTCCTGTCGTCGTCGTAACCACTCCGCCAAGAAACGATCGAAGTGTCCCCGTAGCAGCATCTCGATAGAGCAAATTGCGCCCTGAACTGCCTTCTTGGGCGAAAATCGCCTGATTGGTTCCTGTTGCCGTGGCCGCTGCGAGGTTAACCCAAGCTGAGATTGTGAAGTTTGTAGCTGCGGGATCAAACAGGTTTGGAATGCTAGCATAATAATTGCCATAGGAATTTGATCCGGATGGAACAAAATTAAGAGCGCCTGCTGCCTTTCCGGCTGGAGTCCAGCTGAGGATTCCGCCAGAAGAAGCGACGAGGGAAGCGGGATGGTTGTTGCCTGAACTATCTGAAGCCGAGGAACCAGCGTATTCATTCATTCGGTATTGAGCGATAGGTGCAAGTCCGTTATACATATTTTGGATTTGTGCATCCGTTAAAGCTGATTTCGTGAGTTGCACTTCATCAAGCCAACCATTCCAGTTCGCACTATTGTAGGAAGGCGCTTTATGCGCACCCAACCGGAAGTCACCTGTTGCTGATTCCGTTGCTACCGTTGATGTTTTATCCAGAACGCCATTCAGATACATCTTCACCGTGCTTCCGCTTTTGACTAGAGCGACATGCGTCCAGCTGCCTATTGGAATGACTCCTGTAGTCGATGTCGTTACACCGCCAAGGAACGAGTTTAATTTTCCCGTACTTGTGCGATAAAGAATACTTCGGCCCAAAGTGCCTTCTTGGGCAAAAATTGTTTGGTTGGTACCTGAAGCCGCTTCTTGATCAGGCTTGACCCAAGCTGCAAAGGAAAAATCCGTAGCTGCAGGATCGAAAAAATTCGGAATGCTTGCATAGTAGTTCCCATAATACGTGCTGCTGTTTACTGTCGGTGCCAAATGCAGAGCTCCCTTAACCTTACCGCCGTTGGCATCCCAGCTTGCAGTCCCGCCTGAAGATTGGAGAGTAGCTGTGTGATTGTTGCCCGAAGCGTCGGAAGCCGTCGTACCCGATGTTTCATCCATCTTGTAATTGGCTGTTCCCGAGTCAACAACGGGTGGCATTATATATCCGTTCAATTTAATTGCTGTCATGGTATGTGCAGGGAACGTGTACGTAAATTCATTTCCTGGCACAGACAGCGTAGAAACTTGAGTAACAACGGTAGGAGCCTGTCCGGATGTATTGTAGGCATCGAGCCCAAGTCCTTCTCCTAACTTCCAAACCGTAGCTGTCGATCCTGGTTGATAATTGGCAATCGTCACTTTTGTCGTATAGCTCGTTGCATTATCCTCATTGAGTACAAGCAAGAATAAATCGCCGTTTGCATTTTTGGTGGCCAGTACATCTAAAGCATTTTGACTACCGAAGTATTTCGGCATGTTAACGATATCAGCTGTATTTAATGCTGTCTCACCGGTCATGTTGGCGAGCAGCTTAAATACCTCGGCGGTTACACTCGGTGTGAAATTTGAGCTTCCAGCTGTGTTGTTATTGTTGAAGATCGCAAAATTACCAGTGCCAAGACTATCATTGACGCCCCATGTGTCAATCAGACTGTGTTTGTCAGCAGCCTGTATACCGTTTTGCATGAACTTCATTAGGATTTTCCCATGGAATAGCCCGGCTCCCAAACCGAGCAGATAATTCGGATACGCTTTATTGCCGCTTAGACCATATTCGGAGGGGTATACAATGCCGCCAGAGAGAGGTTCGTTTTTTAGCGCATTTTGTTTACCGGCTACCCAATTCACGGTTAGACCTGCACCCACCATCGATTGTGAATAATAGTCCGCTACGCTGCTAGGATTATTGGCAGATGTGTATAAGTGCATCGTCATGCCGTCATAGGGGACGTTGGAATCACGGAAAGCCTGGATCACCTTTTCATCAGATACATTACTAATGATCTTAATCGTGGGATCGACACTTTTCATCGCCGTGTAGTAGTCTTTATAACCCATTTTCTGAGCGCTGTAAGAAATCGATATCGTTGCGTTTGCCGGTGGAATCTTACCGTTGACGCCATCGCCAAACGTAATAAGTCCGCTAGTATAGTTGATTTGATACACCGGATCATTCGGGCCGTAGCCCGCAATGGACGTTACTCGTGTCCAAGCCGAGCCGCCAACATAGAGCGTATCCGTTCCTGCTGTTGGAGGTCCATAAGCCGCATATACTTCTTGTCCCGCGGTGCCGTTACTCGTATAAGAACCTTTCTTCAAGGAACTCCAATCCGTTTTAAGCACGACTGCCTGTCTAGTGAATGAAGCGATTCCTCCGTTAACATAAGCGTTTTGCCAAGTATTCACGGAGTTTGGAATGCCATCTAACCAATAATTTTGAGGACCTGGTCCAGATTCATTCCCGATCTCAAAATACTTAATATGATAAGGAGCGGTGTGACCGTTGCTGACTCTTAATTGCACATAAGGATTATTTGAATCGGTGCCATTTAAATATTGAACCAGATTGGCCGCATCCGCAGGACTTCCATTCCCCATCGCATACATATAGGTAAGCTCGTTCCCTGTGTTCTCCGCAAATTTCAGCGCTTCATCCAAATTGAAATTCCCAGGATCGGGCGTCATATCCATGCCATGAATCTGAGGCAAGCCGCTATCCGGATTGGTACCGTTTCCATTTCCTACCCCACGCTGCCACTGAAATAAGTTGGCGACCGTACCGCCAGGGTAGCGCATAGATTTAATTCCTGAGTTGATATAGCTAGCGTAGAAATCGGCGTAGACTTCTTTGTTGACGGAATCGAACATCCCTCTACCGTCGAGATTATACCGCTGGTTAGCGCCAAGTACTGAAGGGGATACGCTAGTAGCAGAAGTACTGGCATCCAGTAGAATTGCGGGGTTCGTCGCAGCCTGAACAGCGGCAACAGGGACGAGCGTACTTACTAAAGATAATGTGCCTAATACAAATACAATGCGGTTTTTCATCTTTTTTAACTTCAATCTTTTCACCTCTCTAAAATAATTACGGTTAATAAAATAAGCGTGAAAGACGGTGCCTTTGTCCTATTTCGGATATGACATGTCTTCATCACCTCCTTTCAAACAGTGTTCTTCTCTCCCACAACACCCTCTCATCTGTGATCAATGAATTAAGCGCTTACAACACTCTCTAAAAAAAGATCACTAGTCTACGCTTTCTCGGAACAAGTTTAGACTAGTGATCCTTGCAGGCTTACATTACAATTTTTTGCGAAGGTCGCTGATGGATACCCTTCTGGCGCCCGAGTTGAGCTTAACCTCTGCCGGCTTAATCGTAGGAGCTGTTTCTCCAGCTTCTTGCATGCGAGCAATCAAACGCATGCGCAATTCCGCAGCGATGTGATTAAATGCCTCTACGCCAATCAAATTGTTTAACTCATGCGGGTCAGACTGAAGATCATAGAGAAAATCTTCCCCATACGTATCAGCGCCTGCATCCTTGCTGTCATTTACACCTGTTGCCCTTACACTGTATTTCCAGCGCTGTGTGCGAATCGCACGGCCAACCTGGGACTCGCTGATTTGTACCAGAACTTCCTCTGGCCATCCTTCCTTTTCACCACGAACCAGCGGAAGAACTGAGCGGCCTTGCATGGAATCCGGAACCGGAATGCCTGCTGCATCGAGCAAGGTTGGCGGAAGATCGACTAAAGAAACCAACTCCTTCACTCGGCCGCCGGACTTGAAGCACCCGCCAGTAAAAGCGGTAGGTACACGAATGGAACTGTCATGACAAGACCGCTTATATTCACTGTTTCTGGTCTTGAAGTGACATCCATGATCCGAAGTGAACATGATGATCGTATCTTCTTCCAGTCCTAGACTGATTAAGCTGTCCATCAAACGACCCAGCGCCTCATCGATCCGTTTGACCATTCCGTAGTAGCCGCCGAGATGCGCATGCGCTGTGCCTCCCAATGAAGCAAGATCGCCAGGTACAAATTGACTGCCACTATAGCGCTCTTCGTAGCCCCGCGGAGCCGGATAATTATCGGAATGATTTTGGTGGTGCGGTTCTAGATAAGATAAGAAAAGGAAGAACGGCTCGTCCTTATGCTGGTCAATATAACGGATCGCGGCATCCGTTTGCGCATCCACTCTGTACCCAGGAAGCTTCACCGGCTTATTATCGTTGTCATACATCACCGTATCGTAAGCATCCGATGAATATTCAAGAACATTGGCGCCTAGCCAATATTGATAACCGCCGCGTTGATGTTCAAGAACAGGTTCCTGCCCAGCCAAGTGCCACTTCCCAATATAGCCCGTGTGATAGCCTGCCTCATTAAAATGATGAGCCAATGTCTTCTCGTCTTGTCGCAGTGGAATACCATTAATATAGCATCCTGTTGCCGTCGCATATTTCCCTGTCTGCAGGGAAGATCTTGCGGGTCCGCATACAGGTTGACATGTAAAGGAATTATAGATATGAGTGCCTTCCATCGCCATACGGTCAAAATTCGGGGTCAGACCCAGGGGGTTCCCGTGAACTCCCGTCGTGTCAAACCGCTGCTGGTCGGTAAAAAATACAATGACATTCGATTTTTTTTTCATTTTTTCAGCCGCCTAACTATAATTATTTCTTTGATTTTTGCCAGATTTCATTTGCTTGCTGTTCGATTTTTTGTCCGCCTTGTTGGTAGTACTTCTGAACGAATTCGTCGAATTTGTCAATCGACCAAGCGCCTGTCACGATTTTTACGAAATATTCAGACCAAAGCTTCTTCTCCAGATCCGGATAGTCGAGCTCTGCCGGTACGGTCGTCCACAGCGCATTCGCAATCGTATCTTTGGAAGCAATATCCAGCCCTTGTTTTACGTATTCATCCGCCCAACGGCGATCCGTTACCTGAACAAAGCGAACCGGGTTCGAGAAGCCTTTTTTATACAGATCACCAGTATTCGTTTTCTGAACAATCAGGTTCTTGGTTTGATCCAGCGTAAAGTCTACGTTTTCCTCACCATATGTCAGCAAGTTCACACCGCCGTTAGCATCCTCGCTAACCGACCAATCCAGCAACTGGATCAGTCTTTCCGGATCTTGCGCCTTCGCGCTAATTGCCCGTAGCGCTCCGCCGGATGCCGGACTTACCTCTGGCCATCCCTTCTTGCCATCAGGCCCTTTGATGCGATTGAGCATGACAAGGTTGGCGGAAGGGTTCGTTTTCATCAAACTGCCGTTGACGCCGCTGCCAGCCCGGCTCAACTGGAAGGCATCCCATTCATACGCACCAATCTTGGAATTCACAATTCTGGATTCTTCTTGCTTCTGCTCCATAACGAACAGCTCAGGATCAATGATTCCTTCTTTATACCATTGTTGAAGAGTAGCGAGCGCTTTCTTGGCTTCCGGCGTCACAAAGCTTTTGACAATTTTTCCGTCTTTCTGTGTCCAGAAAATAGAGGATGGCGTGTTAATATTAAACGTGCTGAACCCGAGGCCATACGCACCGAATATGGTATCGAACGTTGATGTTTTGTTACCGCCCAAACCATACGTATCATTTTTGCCGTTCTTGTCCGGATCATTGAACGTGAACGCTTTCAGCACATCGTGCAGTTCATCCAGAGTCGTCGGCTGTTTGAGTCCAAGATTATCCAGCCAATCCTGACGAATCAGAAGTCCTGCCGTATTCGGGGAGTTGAAAGATTCCGTGCGCGTCCCTTGCGGAATCGCATAAATTTTGCCGTCTACTTTAACGCCGTCCCAACGATCTTGCGGAATATATTTCATCAGATGCGGTGCTTTCTTGAGCAGATCATCAAGCGGCATAAGCAGCCCTTGACTGATAAATTGCGACATTTGCGTTGAATCGACCCCAAAGTAATCAGGCATTTGACCGGAAGAAATCATCAAGTTAAGTTTGGTTTTATATTCTTCTCCTGAGAGCAGGGACACTTTGTAGTCCATATTTTTCAAGCCTGCTTTTTCCATTTGCGCAAGAATTTTAGGCTTCGCTTCCCCGCCGTCAGCCGGAAATTCAGGAATGCCATAGTTAAAGAACATGTTGAAGGTAACCGGCTTTTCCGAAGGCTTACTTGTACCTGAAGCCTCTTTCCCGCTGTCCGCGGAACTGCAACCGGCTGCAATTATAGCTGTCAAACAAACTACACATGCCGCAGATAATGTCTTTTTCATCATTTTCATAAAGAGCACCCCTCTAAGATTAATTTAGGATTTTACAGAACCTAACATAGTGCCTTTCATAAAATACTTTTGCAAAAAAGGATACACAGATAAAATCGGAATAATCGAAATAATGACTGTTGCTGCCGTCGCTGACTCGGAAGAAAAGTTCGTATACTGACCATTTGATGCCGCTAACTGCTGACCGGCAAGAATTTCTTTTAGCAGCAACGGCAGCGTGAACAAATTTTTGTCATTCAAGTAAATGAGCGCTTGCATAAAGTTGTTCCACAGACCTACGCACTCCCAAAGGGCAATCGTCGCCAGCACGGGTTTGCATAGCGGCAAGATGATGGTAAAGAACGTTCGCAACGGATTGGCGCCGTCCATGGCCGCGGACTCCTCCACTTCTTCGGGAATCGTGCGCATAAAGCTTTGCATCACAATAACATTGAAAGCAGAGATCATGCCGGGCAGCATCAGCGCCCACAGTGTATTCGTAAGACCCAAACTTTTGACAAGCAAATACGTCGGAATCAAACCACCGCTAAAAATCATGGTGAAGATCATCAATAAAGACATCACCTTGATACCTGGAAGCCCTTTGCGGTTCAAGCCATAGGCCGTCGTTGCTGTAAACAACACGTGAAGCGTTGTGCCAAGCACTGCGACAATGATGCTATTGCGGTACGATAGCCAGATGAAGTTGGAGTCCAATACATTCTTATAAGCTTCCAGTGTGAAGCCCCGCGGCAGTAAGAAAAATCCGCCTTGCGCAGCCCCTGCCGGCGAGCTTAAAGAAATGGAAAGCTCATGCCACAGCGGATAAAAGGTAACTACACTCAGTAGGGTAAGAAAAATAATGTTACCTGCTTCAAATAAACGTTCTCCTATCGTTTTTCGTATCATAGCTGCTGCCTCCTTACCATAGTCCTCGTTCACCCATCCGTCTAACCAGCCAATTCGTGAACAGCAGCAGGATTAAACCGACCACGGATTGGAAGAGTCCCGCGGCCGTTGCAAGCGAGAACCTGCCCATAGAAAGCCCAACACGGTAGACGTACGTATCGATCGTATCTGACACGTTATACACGAGCGGGTTATACAAGATATAAATTTGATCAAAACCGACATTCAGAATTTGCCCAGTCCGCATAATCAGCAGCACAACGATTGTCGATGTGATACCTGGCAGCGTCACGTAACGTACTAACTGAAACCGATTAGCGCCATCCATCCGTGCCGCTTCATACAACTCGGGATTCACCCCGGCGATAGCCGCCAGATAAATAACAGTACCCCATCCAATTTCCTTCCACATCTCGGAGCCTACCAGAAACCCCCGAAATACGTCTGCATTCATCAGAGGCGAAGTGGACATGCCCAGCAGTTTCGTCAACCCTGTATCTGATGAGAATAGCGAAAACAAAATGCCTCCCAATACAACCCAGGAAACGAAATGCGGAAAATACAGGATCGTTTGTACAATCCGCTTGAAGATCCCGTTAAACAGTTCGTTCAACAATAAAGCAAGAATGATTGGCGCAGGAAAGTTAAAAAGCAGCTTGTAGATGCTGATCAACGTCGTGTTGCGAAGTGCAATCCAGAAATCCGGTGTGTCAAACAACATATTGAACCATTTCAGCCCTGCCCAAGGATTCGTCCAAATGCTTCCGGAAATTTTGAAATCCTGAAAAGCAATTACGATTCCCCCCATTGGAATGTACTTGAACAATAAGAAGTAAATAATGCCGGGCAGCAGCAACAGATAGTAATATTTGTGTTTGTGATACGATTTCATAAATTTTGAAGATTGTGACTTGCTTCGTACCCTTACGCCCATTCGATTTGCTGCCTCAATGTGATGATTCAAGATGACTCCTCCTTCCATCGATGATGTTGTACAGCTGTTGTGTACGCTTTCATCGTAACTGGGAAGGGAATAAAAAAAAATCCTCAGTTTATAATAAACATGAAGATTTTCTGATGAATCCGGGGCCGATGTTGATAATCTCACATCAACATCAGTTTTTGATAATGCTTTCGGTGCCATTTTATTAAATAAATTCTGAATTTGTACCGATGTAAAGGCAGATTGGCCATGTACACATCATCGATTAAACCGTTCCAGTCTGCATTGCTTCCGGTATGAGATTTGTTGGTCCCCAACCGGAAATTTCCCATCGCCGATTCGGTTGTCACCTCTGCCGTTGTATCAAGAATGCCATTGATGTACAACATAATCGTGTTTCCATTTTTGACTAACGCGACATGCGACCACGCTCCTGTTGGAATCGTCGCTGCCATGCCGTCCCAACGTCGCCCTGATACGATTTCAATTTGTCGGTATTGACGTCACGATACAGAAAGATTGCGCCTCATAGTACCTTCCTGCGCAATATCGCTTGCTTGGAACCGGCATCAATACTCCAGTTGTCGCGGAATTGCTGCACAACGGTCGTCAAATAAACAGCGTAATCGTCGTACATGTCATTTAGTCATATTTGCTTCTTCCACCCGTATACAATAGTTGCCAAAATTCCGCACCCCAATGACTCTGAATTACCCAATTCTGGTGTAAGTCAGAGTCATTGAATCGAACAAATATTGTGTTATAGAGACGATCTATTTACGGTTTCACATCAAACTTGAAGTTTTGTGACCACATATTGGCGTCTGAACCTTGAACTACTAAAGCTCCATTGGCATCGGAAACAAGGCTGAGGAACATACCACTATTTCGATTCTTAATCTTATAGTAGCCTCCGCCTACCCCGATCAATTGCCATTGCTGATTAATGCTCGTCGTGCCGGTATATTGGATGACTTGAGCACCTTCTGTCAAAGCAGCTCCCGAGATGTTGATAAATTTGCCGCTATTTACATTCTTAATTTTGAAATAGCCATCACCTGTCGAGACGAATTGCCATGTTTGGCCCGCGGCGCCTGTCCATACGCGCTGCTCAGCACCCGCGCTATCAGCAGTGGAATTACCAACAATACCTAAGGCTTTTTCTGACCAACGGTTTGTGATCGAATACGTCTTCGTGGTGTCAAGATCAGTGGCCATTTCACCAATGCCCCATCTTTGATTCAGTGCATTCGTATCTGAGGATTGTGTTGCACTTGCACCGTCAACTGTGGACGCGCCGCTAATGTCCATCACTTTGCCACTGTTCCGGTTTTTAAGCTTAAACGCCCCGCTGCCGTCAGAAATAATCTGCCATTGCTGATTGATGTTGCTCGACGATGTATATTGAATGACTTGTGCGCCATCGGCCGTAGATGCTGAAGCAATATTTAAATATTGCCCACTGTTTACATTCTGAATTTTATAATAGCCATCGCCAGCATCGTAAAACTTAAATGCTTCACTTACTGCGCCCGCATACGTGTTCTGAACGACGGCTGCACCGCCAACAGTCGAATTGCCGGCAATTCTTAACGCCTTGCCGCTATTTAAATTCGTGATCGAATACGTTTTCGTTACATCAATATTGACACCAACGATACTTGGCGGACTCAACGTCCATGTACCGGCAGCAGAATCGATCATCCAGCTGCCATAACCTCTGAGCATAGGGACACCGGAGCTGTTGAACGTAAAAGGATACCATTGATTTCTTCCGATGCCCGTACTGCCGCCCGGTTTATTGTTCCAACGATCCCCGAGATACATATACATCGTGCCGGACGTACCTTGAATCGGGAGAACTTGATCCGCTTGCGTATCAAAGGCGTTGGTCGTGCTCGAACTTGTCGCACATTCAGCTGAAGCTGTCCAAGTTCCAGACAAACTTGATGCCGAAGAGCAATACGCAGCACTTGAACCCCAACCATGAGTTCCAGATGTAACCAGCCAGTATGTGGATCCTCGTTTGAATAGCGAGGTGGCTTCTTTATAAGCATAAGATCCTGTCAGCAATTTCGTATCTTCAACAATACTTAGATAGTCCGGAGCGAGCTTATTAATCCGAACTGCGCTATTGATTACATTACCATTGTCGCTTGTAAACGAAATATACGTGCTGCCGTCGTCATCTTTGAAAATAGATCCTAAATCCCCCATTGTGTACCCGCTTGGAAGTGGATCGTTATTATTAAAAACGAATGGGCCATCAGGCGAATCGCTTGTTAAAAACGTTAATCCTTTTCGAATTTTGTTTTGAAGGTTGTATGTGCTGTTCCACTCAAGGAGCATTACATACTTCGACGTTGAGCTATTATACTGAACGACCGGTCTTCCTAGCCAGTCTGAGCCCAAGAACCCTCCGGCAGAAGCAAAACTGCTGAAATCAACCACGCTTCCTTGATTCGTCCATATCACCATATCCGTTGAAGTGTACAACCTTATTCTGGGATTTCCTGCAACCGAATAATCGGCACCATACCAATAAAATGTATTACCTTCTTGCATCATCCACCCGCCTTGCGACCAGATCTGGTTGCCATCTGTATCATACCAGTCGGAATTGTTCACAATTTCTGTGGATGCTGCTTTGGCGGTTTGGACTATATTTAGAGAGGCTAAAATAAGTACTAGTGCCAGCATAGCGGTCAACATTTTTCTGAAAGAATGAAATCCTTTCGTTTTTAGCATTGTAGTCAGCTCCTTAGTTAGTGTTTAAACGTAATAACATACAAATTACTTCAGCTCTTAAAATTTCTTCTAGTAACGCATCCCCCCTTCCTCTTTTAAAGCGCTTACAATTCTTTCCTTTGAACGCTAGTTTAACTATCTTTTACCTGATGGTTAAACTAGCGCTGTGCTAACTAAAGTTTCTTGCGAAGTTCACTGACAGACATCCATCTGGCGTCAGAGTCATCTCGAGAGGAAACGATTTACATAAATGAAATACACTTAAATACTAAATAATGTTGTTGTGTACGCTTTAATAATAGTTCGATAAGGAAACAAAAAAAATCCTCAGTTTATAATAAACATGAGGATTTTCTGATAATAGCAAGTCTGATGTTGATAATTTCACATGAATATCAGTTTTAATATCAACATACTGATCGACGACTAAGACTTCATATAATTTATTTGCGTCAACGCGTTCTAAATATTCTGAATATCGGTTGACTAACCGAAGATAGGAGATTTGCCATGTGTTTGTTGCCTGAAGCATCGGTCTGATTTTCGATTAACAAAATCACAGTACCCTCAAAAATTGCCTGCAGAACATACTGCACATCTGCGTTCACGAAGCAAAAGTTCCAAAGCTTCTTGCTCAAGAACGAGATAAATCATCATGCCTTCTACTTTTTAATAAGCCAAGAAACGCATATAGGCTCCATGCAATTTATACCCTTAGTTTGCATGGAACCGTATATTCTACTCATAACTCGGGATTTTCACTTATTGTTTCACAAATTTTACTGCATCGGCTATTGTATAACCCGGCGCGGCAGCGAGGATTTTTACGGTATTGTCCGTAGCGGATGCCGTGAACAAATACGTGCCGATTTCAACCCATTCGCCTCCATGAACCGTTTGATTCACGGTTTTAGACGTATCCAGTAAACCGCCGTATATAATTTCCAGCGGAGCGGCTGTCACGCGATTCACCGCAGCCGGCCATCTCATAAATACTTTGTACGTACCCTCCTCGGTTATATTTGGCGTCCACGCCGCGTATTTGCTAGGATCAGCTGCTGACGATCCGTCATGCAAATAGTTCACATTGTAGAACCCGCTATCGTATGTACTAGCTGTCCAAGATCCGTTCACCGAAAATTCCGGATCGGTGTTATCAACAATTACTTCAACCTGAATACCGTCAACTTTAACGTTATCAACCGTAAAAGATTGGTTGTAACCACGGAATCCGATTTTACCAGCTGAGATGGACGTATCAGCGACCGATAACTGCTCAACCCCATTCAGGTAACCCTTGATCGCGCTGCCTTGCATAGACAGCTTAAGCGTGTAGAACGTATTCAGTGAAATGGTTAATGGTTGGGAAGCGATCGTTGAAAACGTACCATTAACCTTCTTCATCAATTGTAATTGGTTTGAACCTGTATGAAGACGCAACAAATAGTAATTGTTATTGTCTGCATATCTGCCAATGATTCCTGTTGCGGCTTGGTAAGTTGAATCTTTCAGATTGATGTCCGCTTGCACATCATAATTCGTCCAATTGATGTCTCCGGCGGTGGCAACCGCTTCGCTCGCCGCAGTAGAAGATTGCTTGTACGCATATGTCGCATCCGTGACAACCGACCAGCTTCCGCTTGAGGCTGTCCAACCCTGTGCGTTGCCATTCTCAAAATCATTTGTAAGCAAATTCTGTATCACGATGACGGGTGGTTGAGGATCTGCCGGAACAATTCTGACATTCGGAGTTGCCGACTGCACATTGGAAAGTCCCGATTCAACGCCGCTGTTCAATGCGCTTACTGCAAAGTAATAGGTTGTGCCATTCGCAAGGCCCTTCAACGTGTATTGACCGCTTGCCACAGAATTAACATCGACTACCGAGGTCAACGAACCAACAGATAGGCCGTATTTCACACGATAGCCTGTTGCTTTCTCTACGTCGCTGAAATTCAACGACACGGAACCGTCGCCGCCAACAGCGGAGTTCAGAATCGGATTTGCTGTCGCTGCTGTATTGGCTTTCGGAATAACGGACATTTCATCGGACCAATTGCTGGAACCAGAAAGAGTTCCATTTACTGTTTTATCCATCTTCACTCGGAAGTAATAGGTCGCGCCGTTCGTTAGAGAGCTTACTTTAAATGCACCGTAATTCGTAATGCCTGTCAACGTTGTGGTGTAGTTTCCGCTCGATGTCCCGTACTCTATTGAATACGTTGTTGTTCGATTGTTGTTTATTTCATCTTGAAAAGTACCAGGCGCTCCCGTATAGCCGACGTAGAAGCCACCGTCCACACCAACTGCCCTCCACAATTTAGGCGGCAGAAGAGATTGCGCAGTCTGCGGTGTTGTAGTGACAATGGCGGAGCCCAGGCTGTCTCCCTTAGCGTTCGTGGCAATGACAGAGAATTGATACATCGTTCCATTCGTCAAACCTGTAATATCTACAAAATTGTTAAGCGTAGCCGTTAAAGTATTCGTCAAGCCGGTTGTTCCGTACTTTATTTTGTAAGATTGAGCTCCGTTAACTTGGTTAAACACAACTCTGGCTTGACCGCTTGCAGGAATAATTTCCTTTATCGTTGGCGCATTGGGCACAGCAAAGTAAGCTTCTTGCTCTTTCACTTCATACTGCGTTGGAGAAACAACCGTGAAACGCTGCTTCAACAAACCTGCCGCCGGAACCTTCCAGGAAATATTCGTCGACCAAGCTGCATCTCCGGGATTGAGAACAGGAATATCCGCGATGCCGCCGTCCGTCACTTGGTTGTTTTTATCGTAAACTTCCCATTTCAGCTTATACCCATTCATTGTATATGACGGTATATTCCCAGCAGCTCTAGGCGATACAGCCACTTTCGTTACTTGATTTGAGTTCGCAGTAAATTGTGTTGCAAACTGTGTAAGATTGAGGGATTGAACAGGGCTGTTTGCATTTCTTAATTTCTCATAGCTCAGCTTCTTTTCTCCCCATACGTTCAACATACCCCAAACCCGATTCTCTGAAGCCATACTGGTTTTAGGTTTACCTGCTGTATTAGGGTCTGCAAAATCACTTCTGTAATCGTTAAGAGTCCAAATAGAACCGCCAATAATTTGTGGGAAGGTTTGAAGGATATTAAGAATATTTCTAGGATCGAACGTCGTTTTATCCGGATCCTCACCGACTTGACTATTTCCATATTCCGATAAAAAGATAGGTTTATCTGGATAATAACTAATGATTGTTTGCAATTGATTTGTAAAATCTCCATACATATTTATAAAAATAATATCAGAGAACCGCGAACCGTCGTATGAGCAAGCGGCCGTTCCGTTACTTGCATAAGTCACGAAACGGGTCTCATCCAAGTGTTGGACAAAACTGAACATATGTTGAATATATCCATCAAGTGTTGGACCGCACCATTGTATTTCATTCGCTAGGCTCCATCCGATAATACTCGGATGATTGTAGCCGTCTTCCACCATATCTTGTGCCCATTGCTCAGCCAGCGAAACACCCGCAGTTGTCCCTATCGGCGCACTGCCACCCCACATCGGAATTTCCTCGACGAGGAGTATCCCGATCTCATCCGCGTAGTCCAATAAATTCGGAGCCTGCTGCCCGTGGAAAATCCGAGCCATATTGAGACCTGCTTCTTTCATAAGGTCAAGATCCCGTTTGACCAAGTAATTCGGCTCTGTGTTTCCATTAACGCGATCATCTGGAACACGATTCGCTCCAACCAATTTGACGGCTTGTCCATTTAATACAAGGGACGCCGTCGTCCATTCGATTTTGCGAATACCGAACTGATTGGACAGCTTGTGTTTCAATACGCCGTCTTCGCTAATTTCGGTGTCCATACGGTACAAATTCGGCGTATCAAAGTTCCATAGCTTAACCAAATTCGCTGGCAGTGTCGTTTGCAGCGACAGCACTTGATTTTCGTTTGCAGCAACACTCTCGCTCGCTTTGAATGCGCTGTCATTTGTGGAACTCCATACTAAATTCCCTGTAGCCTTGTCGTAAATTTTAGAAGCTACGGTCAATGTTTTAGCTGAGGAGGAAAGGTTAAGCGCCTTCACATCCACTTTAATCGCTGCCATACCATTTGTCAGATCAAGCGTAGCGGTAATATGCTGCCATGCCATCCTGGCATCTTGATTGATCACCAGATCGACATCTCTGGAGATCCCCCCCCAATGCCACCAAGCGCTCCAATCCCAAGTCTCAGGGGTGTTATCGGCTTTTACCACAACCGTATTAGGCGCATCGTACTTCAGCAGCGGTTGGCCTGCGCCATCAAGCAACGCCGTCCCATCGGGGTTGCTTGTCAAGTTAGCTTCGAATGCCGCGTAGCTGCTTTTATGATTATCAACAACTTCGACTCCGTTTACCCATACGCTGGATGCATAGGCAACCGCATTAAATTGAATACGAACAGGAAACCCTTGCATATCGGCTGGTACTGTAAACGTACGCGCATACCAAGCTATTCCTTTGTATTCGCTATAGGCATTCTCGGTATCCCAGTTGCCCGGAACCTTCATAGCATCCCAGCCTGTACGATCATAGGAAGGATTGAACCAGTTTTGAGCCTCTCCTACTTTGGCTGGATCTGTTTTGAAGTTCCATGATCCATTCAACGAAATTTTCGTTTCGCCTGTTCCAAGCTCAGGGGCTGTTGCTCCCGCCGATTGCGGCATGTTCACTTGAATCAGCGATAATAGAATGAAGATGGTCAAACAGACGTGAAGCCATTTACCAGATAATTGCATTCCGTAATCCCCTTTCTAATAAACTCGTTGCCGATTGATTAAGCGGTTTCATATCAATTTAACTTGCAACCAGTCCGCTAATGCCATTGGCATCTTAGCTGACTCTATATGCAAACTCACCTCCCTTCCTAATCGCTATGGATGCCCTTATCCTTTTACAGCCGTGCTTGAAACCCCTTGAATAATATAAAGGCCGACTCTGATATTTCTTTAGGAATTCCGATCATAAATTGCCGCATTAAGAAGACGCCTAAGATTGTAAAAATACCGGGCAAGATTAAAGCCCAATGGGTATTGTAGATGCCAACCCAGTTGAACATGATGAATTTAGATACGAATAAGACCTGAGGAGGAACCATTATCATGGATAAATAGAGGACAAATACGGCGTCTCTGCCTTAAGGTACCATTTCAACATAGGAATATAACAATAATTGATAATGTAATCGTGTTTTGTTGCATATCTGCTCTCGTCAGAAGCCCTTAACCGCTCCTAATAGAGCGAAAAAGGGCTGTTAAGTTGACTACTCGTTATATAAAAATTTATTAACCTTTAGGAACTGCCGTATGGGACTCCCACGAACTGGTGGTGTGAAAGGCAGGGGCTAGCCACCATTATCTACTCAATTAATTTTTACCAATTTAATATAATCGAAACCAAGACCATAGCTGCTTGATGCAACATTTTTACCTATAATCGTAAAACGAAATATCTGATTGCCTGCTGAGCCAATCGTCACCGTACCTAGATTACTCTCGGAATACCCTGATGTCGAAGCATATTGATCAACCTCCGTGCCTGCATTTGTTCCGTTAACGGATAGTTGATATATGCCTTTGTTGGCTGCAACACGGTCGCCTGCATACACGGTATACGTTCCGGGCTGAGGTAAAGCCACCGTATACTGAATATAATCACCAATGCCATTTCCTAATAAACTATTGAATGTTATCCCTGCCGAGTCCGTATAGTTTGTTTGCGCATCCCCACCGGACACGGTAACTGGTAGTGTTTCAGCATCATATTTTTTATCAGCCTTGATCAGCTTAATTGAATCGAAGCCCAGTGTATAGCCGCTGGAAGCGGTATTTTTTCCTGAAACGGTAAAGCGAAACGTTTGGTTACCTGCTGAGCCAATCGTAACTGTACCGATGTTACTCTCGGAGAACCCCGATGAGGCCGCGTACTGATCTACGGTAGATCCTACATCTGCACCGTTGACTGCTAGCTGATAGATCCCTTTATTGGCCGCAACGCGATCACGTGCATACACGCTGTATGTACCTGGTTGAGGCACACCGACTGAATACTGAATGTAATCGCCGGCGCCATTTCCATTTAAGCTGTTAAAAACCTTTCCAGTAGCCGTATCAGTATAACTTGACTGATAATCTTCAGCAGATACGGAAACTGGCAGCGCTTCCGCTTGGTATTCATATTCGCTCTCGTTTTCGTTCTGCTCTTCTACTGGGGGCGACGTCGTATCGCTAAATCGCACATCATCGACGAGCAACCATTGTGTGGAGTTAGCATCCGACGTGAAAGCAACTGTTGCCTGACCATTCGTAACCGGAATGTCATTTAACGTTACTTGCATCCAAGTCGACGAAGCAGGAATATCGACATGTTGCTCTGCTCCTCCATAAACATAGTTTGACACACTCATGCTAGCCAATGCCTGACCACCTGAGCTCTTCACCCATGCGCTTAGCTGATAATTACCATTGGCGAGTCCATTCAGATTCTGCTTAGTCGTCACTTGATAATTACTAGAACTCGCATGCTTCAAAGAGCGTGCGCCTGTGTGAGCGTCCGTTGTTGTCATAAAGCTAGCCGTTTTATCGCCTGTCTCGATCCAGCTAGGCGTATCTTGATCGGAATAGCCACGCCACGATTCATTAGCTGTATACTCCATTGCAGAATTACCAACATGGTTCGCTCCCGAATAGTTCTTGGCATAGTAATGGAAATAGTCGAATTGCGTATCTCCTGGGAGCTTGCTGTCATCACTAACATCATAACCAACCAAGGATGTCAACCAGAAATTTGCTGGTGAAAACGGCTGTGGCGTCACTGTCTGATCAATCGTATGGACAAGCGTACCGTCCACATAAAATTTAATAGCGGACGGCGTCCATTCATAACCGTACACATGCCAAGTCCCTATCGCGGGCACACTCACACCCTTGCGTGGCCCCCCATAACCAGGTACATGAACAACGGTTCCCGTTGATATGTAATCTCCCGAATTTGGATTTTCAAATCCATCGATCTCCAATACTTGGTTGTAATAAGGCAAATTACCCGCAGCAATTTCTGTAGCCAACCCCGTAATGTTGTTCTGGGATAAATGATTGCTCAGCCCCATACTCCAAAAAGCTCCATGTAAACCTGTCGTACCATTGAAAATCTTTGCTCGCGTCTCGTAATAGCCATAGCCAAACATCTTTTTCGTGACGATGCCGCCGCTCGTGTAGTACCACGTGCCATTAATTTGCTCCTTCTTCATATCAATGTGCAGCGACCCGTCCGATTCGCGAACATTTTCTTTCTTGTTATAACCCTTACTATACGGTCCTGCATCACGATACATCCAGTCACTTTCATTGATAGTGTTATCATTAAATTCATCCGCGTAATATAAGGTATAGCCATCAGGAATAGCAGCAGAAGCTTGTTTCGTTGAAAGAACAGGGGGGATAGCTACGGTCAACAAACAGACTGGTAGTACCATACGAATCGGATTTAACCATTTTGGGTATAATTTCATTTTAACCTCCTGGAATTGTAAATTTGCATGCTACACAGTCAATAGAAAATTAACATAGAAAATTAACAATGTGACACTGAAGCCTGCACTACAAGTAATTATTAAATATCCCACTCCCCCCTAATTTATTTGGTGACCTGTTCCAGCGCCTATCTCCTTAGTTCTCACTAAAGAAGAAAAGCGCTCAAACCAAATTAAGTATAAACTTTAAGCCCACCTAAAAAGTTCAATTTTTCCATATTATAGTTTGAACATTTTGAAAATCATGTGCAATCATAATACAGTCTCTAAAAAAGTCCTCTTCTAACCACTTGCTTCGTTTCTTCTTTATTTGGTTACTTTCTTTCATCTTCATCCTAAAATTCTCGATCTCCTCCCGACAGTATATCGATGTAAAACCTCTAGTAATGTATGCATAGAGCATGTACTAAAGGTTTTACTTAGAGCAGTGTATGTTGTCGTGTAGGAATGTGAGGAAGATTTACCATATAGACATTTCAAAGAGGTGACGCTTTCTGAAAAATATGAACCTGACCCATTAGACCGTAAGGTACTACTACATATTCTGGTGTACTCTCGGATCCCTTACGGCGCCAGTCCAGCCATCCCTTCCGCTTATGGAATGTAGCTGCCTGATGCAGCGGTCCGATCATATTTCGCGGACTGCCAACAACTTCAATGTCAATCCGATTAGATCCGGCAATAAGAAACTCGCTGATGTCCAAGGGATATAGCCTGCGTGATGATCATTTACTCGAACATCAACTGTCACTGCCTGATAATCCCCAAGCTCCAATATGGTAGTTGCCGCGGTTACAGGTTGTACATCGTACTTGTAGTCGAAATGATAAATTATGCTACCGCAGTAGTGCAGATAACCTTGCAAACACCAATCACCAAGCCGTATTGTCGCAGGTTCCTTACTTATGGCGCGATCCTGTGTGAGGGCAAAGTCTCCGATCAAATAGCAATCCTCAAATTTCATCGGATGTGTGTACATAAAGCTTACTGTCAAGCAGTTTCTGCCTTCTTGGAGCGTTGGCAGAATGATACTACGATCGAGAAACCAATCGTTCATTGAACTACTTACAGGAGCTCCATTTAAACTAATCTCGAATAACTCCGCTTGTTCAATCCCTAAGGAAACTGGCGTTTGGGGTACGTAAGAAACATCAAACTCAAACTCGAACGTCACCGGAGTACCATCATACTCATGGAATTCATGAATCCATAAGTGCCGTTGCAACCCACCGTTAGCAAATACTTGGCGCATGACGAGTGATTCCCTGACTTCTCGCTGAGCCTGCCATACAGTCATCTCGATAGTCAGTGGTTTTTCACCTATTCGATATCGGCATTTATCTAAGATCAGAAAGTTTGGTGCAGTTCGTGAATATTTCGGTGCCATAGAGCCATCGAGTTAATCAGTCAGAGCCACCACGTTAGTCTATTAGAGCCACTATGTTACTAGAGAGAGCCACCCGTTGGTAGAATGAACAGATGTGCGTCTGCCGAGCAGTGCACAAATACCAACAGGAGGTCATCGAAATGACCAAGTATCGAGAAATTTTACGGCTCACTAGCATGGGGCTGAGCCAGCGCAGTATTGCTTCGAGTATTCAATGCTCGCGCAACACCGTCTCTGAGGTGTTACAACGTGCAAACGAAAAGGAGCTATCATGGCCACTACCCGAGGATGTGGTAGAAGCCGACCTTCAGTATCTCTTGTTTCCTGAGAAGGCTCAGACATCTTCCCGAAAAGTTCCGGATTGTGAATATATGCATCGGGAATTGGCCAAAAGTGGCGTTACTCTTAGCTTGCTCTGGAGCGAGTATTGTGAGAACTGCCGCTTAGGTAGAGAAATTCCCCTCATGTACACCCAATATTGCAATTACTACCGCAAATATGCCGCCACGACAAAGGCTACGATGCATATTCAGCGTAAACCAGGTGAGCAAATGGAAGTCGACTGGGCCGGTCAGACCGCTACTTTAGTGGACCGAGATACAGGAGAAATGCTTCCTGTATACATTTTTGTCGCCGCACTTCCTTGTAGCCAATATGCTTACGTAGAAGGCTTCCTATCGCAAAATCAAGAGAGTTGGATTTCTGCCCATGTAAACGCCTTTACTCATTTTGGAGGCGTCCCCAAAATTCTTGTACCGGACAACCTTAAAACCGGTGTAGAACAATCCTCTTGGTATTCCCCTGTCATTAACAAAACTTATCAAGAAATGGCTGAGCATTACGATACAGCGGTCATTCCAGCCCGTGTTCGAAAACCGAAGGATAAGCCAAGTGTAGAGGGAACCGTTGGTATCATATCGACTTGGATCCTCGCTGCTTTACACAAGAATACATTCTTCTCTCTCGGTGAATTGAATGAGGCTATCGCAGACAAATTGGATGCATTCAATCGTAAACCCTTCCAGAAAAAACCGGGCAGCAGGCATAGTGCATTTCTTGACGAGGAGAAGCACACCCTGCAGCCACTGCCCATTACCGCGTACGAATGCGCCAAGACTTGGCCATAGCCCGAGGAGAAGGGACATACAAAAAAGTTATTGCCCACTATAAGAAGGTGAGTCTTCTCATCATAGATGAATGGCTTCTTGTTCCTCTGACCATAACGGAGTCTCGAGATCTGCTTGAAATTATTGAGGCTCGGCATCAGAATGCTTCAACGATCTTCATCTCCCAATTTGATCCCGAAGGATGGCACGATAAAATTGGAGAACATACCATGGCAGACGCTATCTTAGACCGAATCGTTCATAATTCCTATCACATACTTATCGACGGCGAAGATTCGATGAGAAAGCGAAAAGCGCAGTTGATTTAAGCGCACCATCGCTAAAGAGAGCCACCCGTACTAGTGAGTTGGCTCTCTCCTTTACCTTCTAATACTGAACAAACGTTCCCAGTTTAGCGCAACAAAACCCTTCGTTTTTCGATAGCATTATAGAACAACAATTTCTCCATTATGGAAGTAATAAATATCCTCTCTTTTATACCCGTACTCTCCATCCCTATGTTTAATATGTGGTTCAAACGTAAAGCATGAAACCTCATTTAGTCTAGTCTTATTCCCCAGTTCAAAATATTTCCTATGGTCTTTATCGAATTCAATCGTATGTCCCAAATTTCCAGAAAAATCGAGATTTATGTATCCAAGATGTTGAATAACCTTATTCATGTGTAAATAAACTTCCTCAAAAGTCATGTCAGGTTTGACATAATCAATAAATGCTTTATGATGTTTCTTTTCGGTGTCGATACCATGCGAAAATTCCAAAGCAAATTCGATGTCCAACTGTTCAACCATTTCTTCATCAATCACATTTCCATCAATGATGATTAATGTTCGGGCGTAATCCCCCCAATAGATGTTCAACTCTGGACTAAGGTCTATTGTCACAATATCATTCCGACCGACAACTGTTTCTGAGGGAATATAATCCCTGCCTGACTCCGAAATAATCGTTCTCTTTCCGACATGAACAAAGGCACCGATACCGTGATACCAAAATTTTTCTATCCCCTTGTTTCGCATGACCTCTTCAGTTCTAAAGACGATTTCCTTTTCGGAGATACCTTCTTTAATTATTTTTTTTAAGTCGCTAATTGTTGCTTTCGCGATTGATTGTACATCTTTGTATTGTGTAAGATGCTCCAAATCAGCCAACTCCTATTTTAGAAAGTGTAATGTGCTGAGGTATACTATAACACCATTGCGATTTCAGTTAACCTGCACATCCCTCTTGAAAAAGGTAGCTTAATTACATGGCCAGCTGCCGCGGTGTCTGTTTTGATCTAGTTTAATCATTATCAGCAATTGATTACACCACAAACTTCTCAAGAGCAACTGCAACACCATCGTTATCATTTGATTCGGTAATGTGTCTTGCACAATTTTTCAGTTCAATTATCGCGTTTTCCATTGCGATCGGAAATCCGCACTTATGGAATAGTCCTAAATCGTTAAAGTCATCCCCGAATACCATCGCATTTTCTGACTTCACCCCAATATCATCCAGCACCCATTGTACGGCTTCTTCTTTTGAGGCTGATTTTTGCATAATTTGAACCAATACTCCTCCATCAGTTGCGATTACGTTCACATGATCACCGAATTGCTCGATAACATCCATCCATGTGCTGTAACCATGAACCAATATTTTGGTTGGGGATAGTGAACTAATAAAATTCTTATCAACAACCAGGGGTTTAGGATCATTTGAACGGATACCGAAATGACTAAGTTGCGAGTCAGGAATTGGTGTACACGTATAGCATGAGTCATTGACCTCGTAATTAATTATCGATTGAGGTGCATGTAACTCGATGAAATTTTTGATCTGTTGGCTGATCTCTATTGGGATACTAATGTGCCGCTGAGTTTGCTTAGACTTGCATTTTGTTAGAGCACCATTGTAATAAACTAAGTAGTCTACAAAAGGAAAATTCTTTAAAAATTGATTAGCCGCTCTAGGCGGGCGCGCCGTGGCAACAATAATATGAATTCCAGAATCATAACATCTTTTAACAGTCTCATAATTACTAGATGATATAGATTTGTCACTGCCGAGTAATGTTCCGTCCAAGTCTAATACAATTGCCTGTATGCCCGACATCTGCATCTCTCCTCAAAAGTTATTCTTCCAATAATAACCTAATTTCAGAAGGGGTGCTAGACTCAAAATTGAAAAAACTTCCAGTTGTTTAGTCCCCCTAGTGGCTTTGAATATTAACATCATGGCTCTGTTTTATTAACAAGGTGGCTCTAACAGATTAACCTAATGGCTCTCTTGCGCCGAAATATTCATTCGTGTAAAGCGACTGACAGGCCCAAGAGAAGTTACAAACTTATCAGTGTAATTTCAACTTCTTGTCCTTGAAAGCGATCTTTATTCACAACAAATAAGATGCGGCTATCTTCAAGTTCACGCAACATGTACAAGAAGGAATCCGCTTCACAACCATTTTTGTTTTTAATACTAACTTTCCGTAGTAATATCGATTCCATAGTGAAGGGAACATCACCTGGATCCTCGATATATTGAAAACCATCGTGGGAAGCCAACTCCAAAACTTCATCAGAAGGCACACCATCAACTAAAGTAGGCAATTCTCCAGCAGCCACTACTTTACCGCCAGCATCCATAAAGAGCTTAAGCAAACTCACCGTATTTCTGAGAATATTCTTCATAGGAGGAATAACTACAATTGAGTATTGCGTCAAGTTCACGATGAATTTCCCCTCCCTACTCGACCGCTCTCTTAATTAATTATTTCGTCTCTAGGACCGTAGTCATAATGGGCCAACAGCAGAAGATTAATGACCACCAATTAGTATTGTAATTAAATGAAAAGAGGATAGTCTCTTTTCCTGAAGCCTTTAAGCGAATACAAAGCCAGATGATGCGCTAGGAAGATCCTCGTATTATTGGTTCAGTTTAAATGATGTCGTACCTCTAGTGTCAGTACCTCGGCCGCTTGGAAAGCTGATGTATGTCCTTTCATCATAGATCGAATAGGAAGCAAAATAAAATCCTCAGTTTATAATAAACATGAGGATTTCCTGATAATTCAATTCCGATGTTTATAATTTCGCATAAACATCAGTTTTTAATGATACCCGACTTTTTCTTCCATTCTTCATTCGCTTGCTGTTCAATTATTTGTCCACCTTGTTGGTAATACTTCCGAACAAATTCATCGAACTTATCAATAGGCCAAGTTCCAGTTACAATTTTAATAAAGTATTCTGTCCACAATTTCTTTTCCAAATCAGGGTAGTCAATTTCTGCTGGGACAGATTTCCATAGCGCATTCTTAATTAAATTATGCGAAGATACTTCAAGCGCGGCTCGAATTGGGGCCACTGTCCAACGCCGATCTGTCACTTGTACGAATCGAACAGGGTTAGAAAAACCTTTTTTGTATAAATCGGTATAGCTCGTCTTTTGTATAATTGCATTCTGTTCCTTATCTAAGGTATAATCAACATTTTCCTCTCCGTACGTAAGCAGATTGACTCCACCGTTCTCATCATCACTAACCGACCAATCCAGCAATTGGATCAATTTCTCCGGATCTTTAGCTGTAGCGCTAATCGCGCGCAAACCTCCGCCTGCATATGGGTTCACCTCTGGCATCCCCAGTTTGCCGTTCGGACCCTTTGGAGGATTAATCATCTTTAAGCTTGCTGTTGGCACCGTTTTTAATAGAGAGACCAAATAAGTGCTGCCTCTAACACTAAATGCATCGCCTTCAAACACGCCTACCTTTGAATTGCCAATTCTTTCTTCAGCGAACTTCTGTTCCATAACCGCAAATTCTGGATCAATTAAACCTTCCTTGTACCATTGTTGAAGAACAGCAAGCGCTTGTTTAGCTTCAGGCGTTACAAAACTTTTTACGATTTTCCCGTTTTTTTCAGTCCAGTACACAGGACCAGAGGTCGCTGCAATCGTTGGCGATACAATTGCGACCCCAAAGGCTCCAAAAATACTATTGAACATGGACATTTTATAACCGCCTAATCCAAACGTATCATTTTTACCATTTTTATCTGGATCATTCTTAGTAAATGCTTTCAAGACATCGTGAAGTTCATCAAGTGTAGTAGGCGTTCTCAACCCTAGATTATCCAACCAATCTTGCCGTATTGTCAGCCCTACGGTGTTAGGGGAGTTGAACGATTCCGGCCTTACGGCAAACGGAATGGCGTAGATTTTTCCATCGTACTTAACGCCTTCCCAACGTTCTTTCGGAATCATTCTCATCAAATGCGGAGCTTTAGCAAGCAAATCATCAAGAGGTCTGATCAGCCCTTGACTAGCGTACTGGGCTAGTAGATTCGTATCCACACTGAAGTAATCTGGCATATCTTTGGCGGATACCATCAAGTTCAACTTCGTTTTATACTCATCACCTGACAGCAAACTAACTTTGTAATCTACGTTTTTAATGCCAGCCTTCTCCATTTCTTCAATAATTTTCGATTTGCCTTCCCCGCCATTTTCCGGATACTCGGGAATACCAAGATTAAAAAACATGTTATAGACTGTAGCTTGCTTATTTTCGTCACCCGAAGATTCTTTAGACATATTCTCATTTGAATTGCAACCTGAAGCTATCATGCCAACCAGACAAGTTACACCTAACACAGATATGATATGAATTATCTTATTCACTGGAACGCCCCTTATAGCGAAAGTTTCAAAATCTCAGTAAAACATGCATGAAAATATCAGTTTTTCTTGATAGTTTTACGATAATCGCCAGGTGTCATACCTTCGTATTTTTTAAAGAACCGGATAAAACTATGCACATCGTTGTATCCAACAGCCAAGCCAATCTCTTGCAAAGAATCACTGCGTTGACTCAAAAGCTCTTTACTTTTCTTAATCCGGTACTCGTTTAAATACTCTAACATCGGTTTGCCCATTTCAATTTTAAATATCCGACTTAAGTGCCCGCTGCTAATTCCAATTCGATCTGCTATTTCCGTAATAGAGATGTTAGTTACATAGTGCTCCTCAATAATTCTAATTGCTTGTGTGACATATAGATTCATAACCTGCTTGTCTTGCTGCCCTTCAAGGAAGGCAATTAATTTATTAATATTTGTAATCATCAATTGATTGAGTTCATCGTTATTTTGACATTCATTCAATTTAAAAATATCTACATCCTCGTATAAACCTTCGATGTCGTGCCCTTCCTTTAAAAGTTCGTTAAAGACAGAACTCAATAATACAACAACCATTCCTTGAATCTTTTCCAATGGATACTTGGTTTTATACATATACTGATTGAATAAATCGCTTACACATTGATTGGCCTTTTCTCTATTCATCGAGGTTACAGCATGAATTAACTGCTTCTGCAAGGAGGAAGGGTATACAAATTTAAATTCATTTTTATAATCTTGTATCATCACCACATCATTGCGATTGATAACAGCCTTGTAATTCAACATTCGCCGAATCTGTTCGTATGCCGTATGCAATTGCTCTGTAGTACTAATACCGCTAACCACCAATTGTAGTGAAATATTTAGCTGCTCCTGAGCAGCCGTGTTCATTTCTGCATAGCATTGATGAATCTGTTGTCTTAATGCCTCATCCATGCTGCTATGGGGCAAATTAACGATAAATCCAAGTTTGTTGCGATCTAAAATCGTCCCTTCAACAAGCATATTTTTCTTGAGAATCTCCGAAACCATACTATAAATAATGAGCTTGTGCTGCGGATTTTCTGCATCTTCTGAACGCATCTCATCAAACACAGCGATAATGACCAAATAGTAAGGCTCTGTAAATAAAATGCCGACCTGCTCCAGCCTATCAGAGATATTCTCAATATTTGAAACATTATTTCGTAAAATATCTGATATCAGGTGGTCTTTCATAATTGGCTCGTTTTGTTTTATCGTATCCTTCATCGAGCTAATAGCCCCACTCACAACAAGAAATTCATCTTTAGATATTTGATTATTGTTTTCAGAACCGAATAATACTTCGAGCATTTTTTTCCAGGGATTATACATCTTTACTGCAAACGTATAGGCAATAACTAAACCAATTGCAAAAACAACGATCACCATGATCAAAATTTTCGACATTTTATCAATCAATCGCTCTATATAGATGTCATATGGAATTAAACTGACAACGGTCCAGCTATTTCCTTTGACATGTTGAATATTTGCAAAAAATGTTTGCTGATTGAGACTTATCTTTTGCATCTCATTTGATGTCGAGCCCGCCTTTTCAGCAATCAGATGATCAATTACCGAAGTGTTATCCCCATTGCTGGATGTGATTACATGTGCATTGTTGTCAACGATAAAAACATTCTGCTCATTACCGTTGCTTAGATTGTTAATTGTACTTAAGAACATATCTTTCTGTACATTAATGACCACGAATCCCAGCGGCTTTGTCTCTGTTACGGGGATGGCTTTGTAAAAGGTAATGTAGTCATCTCGTACCTGATACCAGAAAGACTCATTGCCGCGGGTTTGAATTTGTTCCAGAACAGGTTTGTCATAAAAAGAATCTGCATCAAAAAAACCTTCTCCTGATGTCATAAATCGCTTATTCAATGTACTGTAAATGTACACGGAATAGAATAATTGACTCGAAACGATCTGATTACGGACTTGCTCTTTAAGCTGATATTTATCATATTCCATTATTCCAGTAGGATCTTTCAACATCCTGTTAAGGTCAGGTAAAAAAGATAGTCGCAAGGAGAAATAATCAATTTGTTCAGTAAGATCTTCTATGCTTTTCGTTACATTTTGAGTGCTATTATCCGAAGCTTGCTTAATTTCAGAAGTCAAATCCTCAACGATCGTGTAGGAATAAATCGTTAAAATCATAAGGGTTGGAATAAGAACTGTAATAAAATACGAAAGTAATTGCTTTCGAAACAATGAACGATTAAAAAACAGTTTATTTGTAAACCTTTTCAATTAATTCCCTCCTTATTGTTTCTACTCACAAACCGACCCACTCAGTTGCTAGTTTCAAAGAAAGTGTAAATCACGAAACAATAAAAATCAACATGGTGAAACCATTTCTATTTTCGGGAAGAGAACATTCATATGTAGAAAAATTGATATTCATGTATTATTTTGACCACTATTAATTCAAATAACAAATGTCCTTAAAAAGACATCATTATCATTAGAAACTTAGGATTTTTTTTCGCCTACACGTGAATTAAGATAAAGACGACACCACAGAAGAATCAACAACTTCTATTTGTACTATATCCAAAAACTTGACATTTTATCTAATTTTATGTATTTGGGTATTATTTATAATGGCATTTATTAGATGATTAGATAAAGGAGAGAATACATATGGCACGCCAACCTTTAAATCGCACTTATTTATGGATGGTAATTCTTTTGATGTTTGTTCTTCCGATTATATCTATTTTTTTTGAAGCCATCGCACAAGATGAATCGGTTGCATGGATACGTTTAACCGGTAAATGGTTCATATTTTGGGCGATCGGGTTGCGTCTCTTGACGGCAGGCTTGAGGCAAGTTTTAACACCAAGTTTTACCGCACAGACAGTGTTTAGAATGAAAACTAATGAGAGTCACATTATTATTCGCGAACTAGGATTCTCCAATATTTGCATGGGAACGCTCGGAATTTTATCTATTTTTGTTCCAGAATGGCGAGAGGCAGCGGCATTTGTTGGTGGGTTGTATATGGGGATTGCAGGGGGAATGCACGTTTTTAAACGTCTTGATGGGCCAAACGAGGCAATTGCTCTAGTTTCAGACTTGTGGGTGTTCGCTATTATGTTGGTATATCTTAGTTCGGCACGCTGATCATAACCAGAAATAGAGAGCTTGCCGGACCTTCAACGGGCGGAAGCTCTCTTCTGCTGTCGGCCTAATGCCCGACACCTCGAACCATCCTCCGGAATTCGCCAGGGGAGATGTGATACACTTTTTGAAACAGACGGTAAAACGATCTTGATTCCATGCCTACCTTCTCTGCTACCAACTCAATCGTCAACTCTTCGCTCTCCAGCAAATGAGCCGCCTGCTCCAACTGCACTTTCAAAATATATTGATAAATGGAATCGCCCAACTCTCGTTTAAATAGCTTGTTCAAATGCTGCGACGTATATCCGAATACCCGCGCAATCTTCTCGAGTGTAAGTCTGTCGGCATGATGGGTATAAATGTAGTTAATAACCTTCTGGATCGTGACTTTCGGCGTAGGAGAATATACGGGTACCGGGGTCGTCTGAAGCTTGATTTCCGATAAGAGTGCGTAGATTGTTTCGGACGCCATAAATACCTGCTCTAGGAGCTTATCCTGCTTACATAGCAGGTCGATAAGCGCCCATATCCGGCCCGAAGAGAGCGCCGTAATCGGTCTGCTCAGCTGCAAGCGGAACTGCAGCAGCATGGACAGATGGCAATCGAAACGAACCACCGCAAGCTCGCATGGATCGCTCGCTGACCGGAATTCATACGCAGTGTTCGGGGGCACAATGAAGATTTGCTCTGACTGCAAAGAGAACTGTTGTCCAGACAGAAGGCAATACTCCCCTCGGCCGCGCAGGCATACGTGAATTTCGCTGCAGACCGTCTCCCGGATGGAAAAGTTTGGCGGCTTCATCATATACCCCGCAGAATGAAGGCGAAACGGAAGCGACCACTGTGAATGAACGACGCTCGCATAGGTATCGTTAGATAGCATTGGCAAGTCTCCCTTTCCTATATAATTCCGATAGCGCTTACATTTTATACTATAACAATATATAATTTTAGTTTAAAATTCAATAATATTTTAATTTAATTTTAGTTTTTTTAAAAAAAGAAACGTGCAGTCCTCCCTCAAGGAGAGAATCTGCACGTTTACACAGCCCGCAGCTAGTTGCTGAGAATCACTCTGGTCGTTGCTGACATGCCGTTAGCGGCTACAGCTGTCATTGTAATGCTTCCGCCTGTCACACCGCTGTCGTACGTCACATTCACCTGATTGTTCACACCCTCGGCGCTCATGGAGAGCGATGCATGCACACCCTCCGTCACATCATTAATCATGTATAACACCGGCGCGACATCTTTATAGATCGCAAGATTCGCATTCTTAAACTCGTCGCCGTATTGATCTTTCACCGCCACATCCCCCATCACGACCCAAGCCAACGCACCGTCGACTGCAGCTCTGGTGAACGTTTTGCTCGTGCTGCTGGAGATGGATTGAACGGCGATTGGATCGCTTTTCACGGTGATAGCCGTTTTGATGAAATTGGTTTCACCTTTCGCATTCAAATAAACCGCCGTAAGGTTCGCCAGTCCTGCTTTATTGCCCAGCACGTACACTTTGCCTCCGGAAATCTGAAGATTGGCCGTGCTGTAAGTGTCGGAGACAACGGTAACAATCGAATTCGGGATTTTCACTTCGTTCGCCGCTTCGTCCTTCGCAGAGAGCGACAATGATATACCAAGGATGGACGAGTCTGGCACCGTTGCCGCCGGAATATTTTTCGTCAATTCGTTATCCATCGTACTGAATAAATCTCTGGCTCCGTTCAGGCTGTACTTCAATTTTTCTCTCGCCGGATCAAGAACTTGGAATTTCATCGATTTGGCACTGACAGAGTCATCGAGAACGTTTCCGACAAGACCACCCGTGAAATCCCGCTTACGCAGCTGGAATCTGGCGGCCAAAGTGGCATTCGTTGCAGCGCCGCCAGGCGTAAACTTAAATTCCTTGTCGCTGAATTGTCCGACCGTCAACTCCTGTGTACCGGGAGCCAACACCAGGTCGCCGGAATAGGTTCCGACATAGTCCGCAGAAGGCGTAACCGTCGCATAGACATCGTAGGTGACGGAGCGACCGTTTTCGATCAGATCGATACGGTTGCCGGACTGGGTCGTCGCAAAACCTGTAAACGTATCGCCATACTGGTCAAAAATTTGCAGCTTGCCATTGTTGTCCGCCGTGTTGACCGCTTTGCCGGCCAGATTCGTCGCGATGCGCAGACCTGCCGGATAGCGCACTTCCGTAATCGGCACGTTCAGCTGTGCGGTGCTGTTGACCCCGACTCCGATTATGGCGGCAAACACGTTCGCCGTGCCTTTGCCCTCCAGCTTCTTAATATAAATCTTTCCTTTGTTCGGCCCGTCCGTAACAATCAGCTTCTTGCTGTCCAGCATCACTGCCGGCACGTCACCGGATTCCCCAGTGACGAGGTTTCCTGTGACGGAAACCGTAAAGCGGCCGTCCTTTGCATTTTGAGCGACATCGTCGCTCGACAGCTTAGTGCCGTCTGCATCATACGCGACTAGTTCCACGTATTTGTTGCTGTCCCCGGCTGCCCACGTATCGTTCGGCTGCACCAGCTCGACCTTTTTCGCAATTGCGGTCGCTTTCGTCGCAATGGTCGCCGTTGCCGTAGAACCGGCTCCGAATACCTGAACGGTATAGTCTCCTGCCGTTTCCAGCTTCGCATCTGCCCGGACTACGATATCGTCAATTCCGTCGTTGTTGTCGTCGACAACCTCTGCCTTCAACTTGGCCTCATATGGTGTTACCGACACTGTCGGGAGAATTACGGAGTCTGATTCTTTGGTGATAATGGCCCCATATTGGTCGTATTGCTTGAGCGGTATGACCACCATATCGCCAGCTGACGATAATGCCGTTTTACCATTTTTGTAAGCGGCTTCACCCAACTCCACTTTCGTCAGAAGCGGCTGCAAGCCAACGATAAAGTTTTTCGTCGCAGACACATGGTCGTTGTTGTCGTAAATATTCACGCTAATTTGACTCGTGTTGGAGATTAGCGCAGCATCTGTCGTATTTAACTGCACATACAGCTTGCCGTCTTCGGCTTTGACGACTGTCGCCGCATTCGCCGTCGTCGCATACACCGTGTAGTTCGCACTGGAAAACGTAGCCGTTTCGCCGAACTGATTCGTCGGCTTCACTTCAACGCGCACCTTCGGCGATTTGGCGATTGTGTCTCCGCTTCCTGCGAATTCCAGCTTGGTCACCTTCTCCGCTTGGCCATGGAACATCCCCTTCGCCTGATCGATGTCCACCGCATCCAAGCCGCCGAGCGTCACTGCGTAATCAGCGTCGCCAAGCTTGACATCCGTCAGCGTCAGCGTCGCCGACTGCTTGTCGTCGCCCCAGACGACCGAAGTGCCAAGGCTCGTCGTCCCCTTCGTCAGCGCAAGCTTCGCTTTCGCCGGATCAACGTCTCGGTCCAGAACGACCGATACCGTCTTGACGCCGAGCTGCTTCACTTCTTTTACCGATGCTTTGGCAGGCTTGCTCAAGTTCTCTATCACTTGCTGCGCTGCATAAGCCCCCGCGACAAGCTCAGCCCGTGTCGCCGTCGCGTCGCCAGAGGCGCCCAAATCGACGCCGTTCGCCTTTGCAACAGCCAAATATCCGTCATACCAAGGCGTCGTCGTTTGAACATCGGCGGCTTTGCCGAAGCCGCGCACCAGAATCGCCGCCAGTTGGCCGAGGGTGACAGGCTCGCTCGGTGAAAATACATCCTCGGCTACGCCCTCGATCACCCCTTTGGCTTTGGCGGCTTCGATGTAAGGAATCGCCCACGCGATCGCTTCATCTGCGGCATCCACGTCCTTGAAGCTGGAAGGCGCCTGAACATCTACCGTGAGCTTGAAAATTTTCGCAGCTACCTTCGCCGCTTCAGCACGGGTCATCGATCCCGTGAGGTCAAACGTATCGCCTTTCCCCTCCATAATGCCTAGCGCCAGCAGCGCGTCGATCTTCGCTTTCAGCTCTGAGTCTACTTGTGCGAGATCTTGATAATCCTCCGTCGTTTTCACGACTGCCGCTGCGGTAGACGCTACCGGCGGCGTTGACTGCGACTCAACTGCATAGGCAGCCGAGGTCAGCAAGGAAAATGCAAGTACTGCCGAACTGATGACCGATAGACTTCTCTTCATATGATTCTTTTTCCTCCCCATGAATGGCAACAGTGATAATCCTGAAGGAGATTATCCGCCTTTGTCCTTTTCAGTGTAGCGGAAGAAAAATCAAGTTGTTATGTACGGAGTGAAGGTGTTTATGATGAAAACGAAGATAAAGATCTTCATATTTAACAGGGAAAATCTTCCTTTTCGCCATCCAAAGCAACAGTCATTCTTCTTATAATAATGACATAGACTACTTTCACCCCAGTAAGATTGACGATGTGAACGCCTGTCTGACTTCCATGGTAGTTCAGCGCCTTCTCCTCCTAATTGAATGCGCTTTATCTAAGAGCTCCCAGCCAGGGAGCTTTTTTTCACAGCACAGAGAGGATCGAAGCTGTCGTCAAATTGTCATCTCCTATAGCTTATGTTCAACAAGAAAAGAGAGCCATCACCCTCCTCCTGAAGGATTGTAATGGCTCCCTTTCGATTTATCTCCCTTATTTATTTGCGGTTTCCCCGCAGTTCCATAATATCTTGCTCTTTACTAATCAGCTCAAGTTGAAGCCGTTTAATTTCCGCTTCAAGCCTGGAGAGGTCCTCCGGCTTGGCTTGCTCGGCTGCTATTGCGCCCGTAAAGACAGGCCTATTGCCGGTTGCCAGAAATTGCGTTCGATCACATTCTGCATACACCGGATCAAAGATCATCAGCAGCTCAGGCTTCACAGCTTGCAGCACTAGCTCAGCTGATCCCAGCCCTTCACAAAACGCTTTCACGAGAATCTCCCCAGCTTCCGTCGATGCGCGAATTAAAGCAGTGGCCACTCCAAATTGCGTTTTCATCGGGTTGGCGCCAGGAGATGATCCGCTGATGAGCTCTCCGCTGCCTTCCACTTCAAAGTGGATATATTCGCTATTCAGCACTTTTGAAACGCCTTTATTATCCACTAACACAGCGCGGACCGGGACAAAATCCGAGCCGTCCGCCAGCAGAGCGATCTTCTGATCATCAAGCTCCAGCCGAATGCCCGAAAGCCGCTCCGCGTAAGGCTTGACAATCCTGCACACCACTTCGCCGCCGATTATGCCTTCTGCCACCATTTCAATTTCTCTTGTTCGATTGCGCCACATCGATGATATTTCATGAAAATCGAAGACGTTGCGGAAAATTACCGGTGGGTGCGGCATATCCCCATATCCGGGCTCAGGCTTCTGCGTGCCCACGACTTGCCCGAGCCACGTAAGGCGTATTTCTTCGCAGTTCGTAAAAATGACAACGTCGCTACCAGAAACTTGCGACAATTCATGCGTGATATAGACCATAGGGCCCGTTGCAATCCCGCTCAAACGGAAATCGGCATCGTACTGGCTTTTGAACAAGTAGTAGGCATAACGCGGAAGCCGGTACACATCGAGCACGCCGCCGAGGAACGGGTCCGGATGATAGCCTCTCTGATGATCGATACCGCACCACAACGTAGCGCCGATTCGTTTCGGAGGCGTATCGTAAATATCTTTTAGATCCCGCGCGCGAATCATAGCCTGATTCAACATCGCTTGCTCGCCCCATTCCCGCTTGACACGGGTCATTGCATTCTGCGAATAGAAATTGTCAACTTCTCCGCCATCCCCATATTCACGGGTCAAGGAGCATTTCTCATCCGACATACTGCCGTGATAATAGAAATCGAAGCCCGCTAATTTGGCGTGATCGACGTCCGCACAGGTAAATGCTCCCGGAAACGGAAACTCTTCATGCACAATCTGGTGCATTTCTTCCAGCATGGGAATCGGCTGATCGTCCGTTTCATTTAGTGCCGTTTCCCACAGCAAGACAGCCGGACGGTTGCGATCGCGCCGCACCATTTCGCGCGTATCTTGAATGACGCGCTGCGCAAAAATCGGATCCCGGTGATTGTGGAACTGCCAGCCGGGATTTGCAACAGTTACGAGCAGGCCCAACTCATCGCAAGCGTCCATAAATGCTGGAGACAAAGGATAGTGTGCTGAGCGAACGACATTCGACCCGCCTTCCCGCAGCAGCAGTGCATCCCGCCATTGCCCCGAATTCGGTAGTGCATTTCCGACATATGCATAGTCCTGATGACGGTTCACGCCGCTTAATTTATAGCCGATGTGCTTCTTGTTCACGAAAAACCCTTCATCCCCGCGCATCTCGAACAACCTGATGCCAAAACGGGTTCTGAAGCTGTCAACCACGCGTCCGGCCACTAGCACCTCCGTCCGAATATCATGCAAGTAAGGATCATTCGGTTCCCAAAGACGGACATCCTCCAGCTCCATCGGCAGCTCGAATTGTCTCGATTCGCCGGGCTTCAGCTCCGCATCTTCCTGAGCCGCAAAAATCTCTTTTCCCTCCCTCGTTTCCAAGACAGTAAGCAGCGTGAAAGCGCGCGGCATGTCGTCCTCATTCACAACCTCAGTATGGACTTCCAGCTTCGCCTTACGTTCCTCCGCCTCGAGCACGCCGACGAAGACTCCGCCTCCAGCTACTTGCCGGCTCATGAGCGCATGCGTAACGTGCAGCGGAGACGTCTCGATGAGAAAGACATTGCGGTATATGCCACCTAAATAACTAAAGTCCAGGTGATCCTGCTCTTTGCCCGGTGGATACGAAGGGTCATTGGAATTGTCAGCGCGAACGGCCATCACATTGTCGCGACCATCCAATCGAACAAGATCGGTGATGTCGACAGCGAATGGAAGATATCCGCCAAAATGCTGGGCAATCGCCTTGCCGTTCAACCAGACTTCCGATTTTCCCATCACGGCTTCAAAATAGACCAGCAACCGTTTCCCCTGAAGGGAATCCGGAAGCGTAAAGCGCTTTCGATACCAGGCGGCGCCTTGATAATTCCGCATGCCGCTAGCATTATCCCCAGTAATTTCCAAACCATGCGGGAGCGCTACGGGTTCCCAGTCGCCGTCATCGCAATATTCGTACGGAGCTCCCTGGAGATCTCCTTTCATAAATCGCCAACCCGGATTAAAATTGTACACCTGCCTTGGGCTGCCTTCGATGCCGTAAAACCCGGCTGTGGAATACTGCGGAACCTTCTTGACGTCATTCAAATTCATGCCGAAATCTCTCCCATCGTTGAAAACGCTTTAAATTTTACGGCTATTTCATTTGAGTTGATATATTAGAGCTTAAACTACTATCTTTATCTTATTGAAAAACGTCTATAAAATCAACTAAAATTTAATTTAATTTATTAATTGATTAAACTAAAATTTAAAGCGAATTCCGTTCAACAAACGTTGTAGGCAAAATATATCGAACCGGAAAGTTCCGCTCCTCCCTCATTCGAGCGATCGCCGCTTGCACAGCCAGCACGCCGATCTCATAAGTGGGGACACCGATGGTTGTCAGTCCCGGCGTTAAATAGCCAGCCATTTCATTATTATCAAAGCCGAGAATCTTTACCTGATCCGGCACGATAATCCCTTTCTCTTTAAAAGCATTTAGCGAGCCGATCGCGATCAAATCGCTTGCCGCAAAAAATGCTTCCGGCAATTGTTTGTTGGCATCAATGCTTTCCAGGAAATCCACCATGGCCGACTTCGCAGACGCGATCTCCCAGCCTTCGTGTTCGATAATGAAATCAGGCTGCACGGTCTTGCCCATCATTTTATGAGCATCGATAAATGCCTCATAACGCGAGCTGTATAGAGGACCAATATAAGCCGCTCGCTTGAACTGATTTACGAACTTAGCTTTCAGCCATTTCAGCGTTTCGGGATAGAAGTCAACACCGACATAATCGACATGATCCGGAAGAAAGCTGGGCTCAATTCCAACGACCGTCACCTTGAAATCCTTAGCGGTCAGCATACTGAGATACGCTTTCTCTGTTCCCGCTACCCAAATAATCGCATCGACGGCCGCCTCTTCAATACGCTCGCATAGCTCAGCCGGTTTGTACAATTCCAAATTTAAGCAGCTGAAAGCAATGGTAGAACCGCGGTTGACGACTTCCGACTCGATCCCTTTAATAATGTGGTAACCGTAAGAGCCTTGTGAAGCATAGGAAGACTGCCCTAGCACGTAACCTAATTTGTAGGCTTCCTGGTGAACTGTTTTCTTGATCGTTTTCGCCTTCTTGGATTTTACTTTATAATTCATACTTTCCACCAAAGACCAAATCTGCTTCTGCGTTTCCTCACTGCAGATATTCGTATCATTATAATTAACGACACGGGAAACCGTGGTCACTGATAAATTCACTTTCTTTGCAATATCCTTCAATGTGACCATAATAGCCTCCTTCTTTCGACATGGGCATATCAATATTTTACTTTATTTTATACTAAAAATTTATTTTTTTGAAGTTTATTTTTTGCATTGATACCCTCTAACACCGCACATCTTTTCTAAGCTTTATTGTAAAAAAGGACTTTATTCATGAGACATCGCTCATGAGTAAAGTCCTTATCTACACTTAGCTTTTACTCCATACTCGACACGAGTACTTATACTTAATATGTGAAGCCTCATCTCAACGTTACCAAGGCTTTTTACCACCACCTAATTTAGTTAAGATACCATCGTTAGCAGTGTCATAAGCCTGAAAGATTTTTGCGGCAATCGGAGATGCTCCATACCGTCCAAAACCACCTTCCGGAACAACAACTGCAACTGCAAGCTTCGGACTTTCAACTGGCGCAAAGGCGATAAATACAGCATTTTCTACCGATCCACCGGAAACTGTCTGAGTTGATGTGCCTGTCTTACGGGCAACATTGAACGGAAGTTCTTCAATCCCTTCTGCTCCGCTTTTCATCCCATGAATAATTGTGTTCCAATCTGCTTGAGCGAACTCTTTTGAGCTATCCTCGAGAACCTCAGGTTCAAACCTTTTCACCAATTGCCCCTGATAATCTCGAATTTCATCAACGAATAGTGGTTTCATTCTCTTTCCACGACTTGCTAATGTCGCTGTATATTGGGCTAACTGAAGCGTTGTCGTTTTTTCGTTTTGCCCCCAAGAAGCATAAACCATAGCTGATTGATAGCTATCTTTTTCTGCGTTTTTAAAGAAGTCATTAGAACCTGCAAATTCACCCGGCAAGCCGCTACCTGTTTTCACACCTAATCCAAATTTAGAGAGATACTCTGCCCATTTAGTGGTTACATTAGAATCCTCACGTCCATACTTGATCCAGAACGGAATGCCAACCATTGCTGACATATACGTGTTCGAAGAGTGTTCAATCGCTTCTGATGCATTTATATTATAGTATGCTGCTTTATCCGAGTTCGAAATATGACCATCTTTACCAAAGTTAAACGTACCCGAATCGTAATATGTTTGGCCCGCTGTAAATAACTTTTCTTTAAGTCCGATGAGGACAGAGAGCGGCTTAATAGTAGAACCCATAAATACGATGGAAGAAGGATGCTTCGCATTCTCTTTTTCATCAGGGTATTTCGCCTTTGCTGTCATAATGGTTCCATTTGAAATATATGTACTGATGTCTTTATAAATAGTTGGCGATATACCACCGGTCCACTTATTTGCATCATAATCAGGATAATTTGCCATTGTCACAATGCGGCCGGTATCCACTTCCATCGCAACCGCGAAGGCTGAAGATGCTTTCATGCCCCATTTTAAATAAGCGTCATTGGCATGAGAAGGCTCACGAAGATAGTTAATATGATCTTTTAGCATTTTCTCCGTTGTCTTCTGAATGTCTTTATTGATCGTTAAATATAGATTATTTCCCTTTATCGGCGCGGTCACTTCTGCTCTACCGATGATTTTCATTGCAGCATTAACTGGATATTTTTTACTACCATTCTTACCGCGTAGCTCATCTTGAAACATCCGCTCTATTCCATCGAATCCAACGTTTTCGTTACTTAGATATTCTTCGCTATTGGGATTGTCTTTATAGATTTCTTTAGCTGTTTGAGTTGAAAAAGCATTGGTGTAACCTACTAGTTGCGTCGCGATAGTTGTATTATCATCATCCATTTCATAGGCACGTATACTTTCTTCCGCCACTTCTAACCACTTAAACTCATCTCTGTGCTCCAGTAGAAAGGCAATCTCACTTTTGGACAAATCTGCCTTAATTCTACGGGGAACGTAGTAGTAGCTTGGATCTTTTACTTTATTTTTATTTATGTCATAACCAAGATCCATCGAGAGAACAATCTCTTCTGGAGTCGGATTAACGGTATTCGGCTTACCATACTTATCAAAAACATCGGTCTTTAGACGCTTTGCTAAAGCAATAATAGCATCCTTATCCTGTTGCCCTGGTTCAATGCGAAAAAATAAAGACTGTACTGGGATCGTGTAGGCAAGTGGAGACTTTGTTGAGTCAAAAATGTTTCCACGAATTGGAGCAATCTTATTAGTCTGATTTGTATTTGTATTCTCCTCTGCTTTTAATTCCTTAGATTGAACAAATTGAAGAATTGCCAATCGTACAATTAGCACTGAAAACAAAATAAAAGTTGCGAAGAAAAATATATTGATTCGAATGGAAAAGTGCTTCTTTTTTGTTATTTCTTTTTTCTTTGGATCATCCATAATTGATGACTTCATATTTATTGATTTCCTTTCTCGCTCAACTCGTTCTCTGTATTAAATGGACGAAAAGCCCAAAATTTTAGTTCAATTTTAAGTTATTTTGATTCAGTATGAAAGAAATATTTCTATGGAGGATTATTAGACAACTACACCCCTGCTTCATTATACAAAAAAAGCTACATCATTTTTGGTTTAAAATTAGGGGGAATTGTTTCTATATTTGGCTTTCATCTTTTAAAGTGATTCCACATCCATAGAAAAAAACTGTTCCCCCCATCTCGTCCGGGAAGAACAGCCGCTTCTATTTCTATCTCTTACTCCAATCCGAGATCCTTGCGTAATTTCAAAGTCACTTCATTAAAATGCTGTGCTTGATTGAATAACGATTTGTTTTGATCCGCACCTTCTTTGAAAGCTTTCTGTACATCATCGCTCCACCACTGCACATACTCTTCAGATCCTACAATCGAACCGACAGGCTCCGCTCTCATCTCGACCCCAATCGACGCCAAAATGTTCGTGCCTTTCCAGATCGGCGTTTCAAGCAGCGCCTGCTTCAATTCCTGATCTTCCGTTAATGGGAAGTCACCGTTTTGCATCATGAGCTTTTGCGCTTCCACCGTGTGCATAAAGGATAGGAACTTCACTGCTTCTGCAGGATGCTTGGAAGCGGCAAGCACACCGATACCCGTGCCGACATTATAGCCGATTTGCTTTTCTTTGCCTTTCGGCAGTGGCAATACATCCCAGTTGAATTTCGCCTTATCTCTTCGATTTTTCCCTTCCCATACCCCATGGATTTCAAAGGCCGTTTTTCCTTTTAACCATCCATCATCGGCTCCGGCCTTAGTAAGCTCATCCCATGTTCCTATGGAGTGATCGACGCGCTGCAAATCCGTAATCCATTCAATGTCGCTTCGCCCCGCAGGTGTTCCCATCAAGCTTTGCTTCCAGTCCTTATCCATAAAATAAAGATTCGGTGACGTACCATTTGCAACCGGAAGCACTCCCGCTGTAATAATCGAGTTAAACGGACCGTAGGCAATGCCGTATTCCCCTGCTTTGGGATCTGTCACCTTTTTGGCGACTTCCCGATAATCCTCCCACGTCCAATCGTTCTTCGGCATGTCGACGCCGTGTTTGGCAAGCAGATCTTTATTGACGAATATAATGATCGGATTTTCTGCTCTCGGAACCGCAACCTGCTTACCTTTAAATTGCAGCGCTTTCAAAGAATCAGCCGGGATTTTGGCCTTGCTTAGAACAGGATCGGATTTCATATATGGCGTCAGGTCCAGCAGCAAATCATCTTTGCCCCAAGGGAGCACATTCTGCACCCACGTAATATCGCCTGGAGTACCTGCCGCTTGCAGTGCTGCAGCTTTCTCCATAATATCGCCGATTCCGCCTCCGGCCTGCTCCACTTGAATCGTAATATTGGGATTTTGCTTATGGAACAGTTCAAGATATGTCTTCTCATTGTCGGAAAGCGCCGAACCGCGAATGTACCTCAGTGTTACGGGCTCTGCCGCTTTCGCTGTTTCTTTCGGAGACTCCGACACATTGGGCTGCGCCGTACTAGAAGTGGGTTCATTGGAGCTTGAGCATGCACTAAGCAGTATGGATGAAATCATAAGTGCAGAAATAACTGAAACTGGAAATGTTTTTCTCATAGAAACCCTCCATAAATTTGTTTGCAACCCATCTGGACGTTCTAAACGAGGAAGCGCCTTGCCTTGAGAAGTCCCCCCTTATGCTCACTTGGTAAATCTACCCTCATCATAATGAATTTTAGTTTAAATTTCAACTAAAATTTAATTTAATTTCAAAATTTTTAGTTTAATATTATTAATCAACTAATCCCGTCCGCTCAATCCCTTCGACGAACCATCGTTGTGCGATCATGTAGAGCAGCAATGGCGGAAATACGATTAAGAAGGCACCGGCCATCTTCGTTCCTTCCGTCACCGGATTGTTCAATTGGGCTTCCGGAACAGGATTCGGCCCGAATATGACAGTTTCCAAAGAACCGAGTCTGAGAGACAACGGCGTAAAATGCGATGAAAGAAAAAAAGACGACAAGTAAAACTCATTCCAGTACCAAACAAAAGAAAACAGAAACACGACTAGGCAAGCAGGTAGCGAAAGCGGAAAAATAATACGAAAAAACAAGCGAAATACAGATGCTCCGTCGATCATGGCCGCTTCTTCCAACGCGTTGGGAAGTGAATTAAAAAATTGTCTGAAAATGATAATAAACAATGCGCTCTTAATCCCTTGCCCGAACATCGCCGGTACCAGGAATACCAATGGTGTATTGAGCCACCCCAATTTACTGAAGATGACGTACAGCGGGATAATAATAATTTGCGGTGGAATTAAAAACGTGAGAAAGACAAGCCCAAAGATCAGACTTTTTCCCGGAAACTTGAGCCTCGCCAGCGCATAACCTGTCATACCGCAGATCAATACCTGAATTAGCGAGCCACATAAAGCAATTGTCGTCGTGTTCAGCACGGCTTCAGAATATTGAAGACCCTTGAAAGCTCGCGCTAGATTGCTCCAATCTATCGACCGCGGAATCCATTGTACAGTGGGGTCCAGCAAATCTCCCAAGCTTTTGAACATCGTCGAAATCATGTAGAAAAACGGCTGCAAATACAAATACGCCACGATAGACAGCAAATAATAGATGATGATTTTCGCCAGCCAACCATCATTGGTATGCTGCCCGAGAATGAGCAATTTGAGCTTCTGAGCCTTTCTGCCTTCCAGAAAAGCTTGTACGGATTGAAGTACTTGGCGGAATGACGCAGCTTCCTTCATCTCTGACCCCTCCTCGACCGATTGGCGCTGCTCAAGAACCATAGAATGAATGCGATCACGATGGTAATCAGGAGGAAATAAAACCAAGCGAGTGCACTGGCATAACCATACCCTGTCGACATATTGAACATGTTCTTCCGAATTTGCTCCATAACGGGATTCAGTGGAAATGTAAACAGATCCACCGCTGTATAAAGCAAATTAAGCGCTATGAATGGCACCATGCTCGGCAGCGTTATTTTCCAGAAACTCTCCCAAGGCGATGCACCATCGATACGAACCGCTTCATAAATGGAGCGGGAAACCGTTTGAAAGCCGGCAATAAAGATCAGAATCTGCACGCCTGACGACCACAGGATAATAATAATCATACCTAGGAAACTTATGATCGGATCCGCGAGCGACTTGCTGAAATGCTCGGTCACAAACGTATCGATGCCATACTGCGAGATGAACGGCACGTCGCCAGCGCCTTGCTTGAACAGCTCCGTCAGCACTTGCCCCGTCGAGAAAATGACCGGCAAGAAAAATATCGCCCGGAAAAGAAATCTGCCGGGAAATTGTTGATTGAGCAGAATGGCGATGAGCAGCGAGAAAATAATGATCACGGGCAGCATCACCAACAATTGCTGAAAAAAACCGATCATTTGCACGCTGTACTCATTATCCTTGAACAGTGCATCCTTGAAATTCTGCAAGCCAATCCACTGATATTTGAACCCGCTCCCGGTCAAACTGACTTTATTAAAACTTAAATATAAGGACCAGCTGATCGGAAACGCCATAAACACAGTAAAGCCGATAAGCCAAGGGAGCATGAACAAGTAGCCCACGCCGTATTCTTTCCACTTGAAAGTTAAGCGCGCCTTCCGCTTGTTGCGCAGGATAGCCGCATTCTTCTCCGCACTTTGCGGGCTAGGGGATATGACCGTTTTCAAGCGCCCCCCTCCTTCTCTACCCGAAACGACAGGTTGTTGTAATCCACAGTGACACGCAGGCCGTTGCCGTATAACGTTTCAAAGACGCCCTTCTGCGTCTGTCGATGTCCAATAATGGGCTGATCATAGGCCGAAGCCAGTTGTTCAAATTGGCGATACTCTTCAAGCACTTGATCCTTCCAAGACGCATAGCGGCTGCTATAAACACCCCAAGAGTACGTTTCGAGCAGTGCACGTGTGGATTCAGCGGTTAAGGTAAAGGACGGCAGAGCGCCATACTCGATTGCCCGGAGGAACTCCTCTTGCGCGTTATTTCGGATATTGCCTGATCCCATCGTATAGCTGATATTGCCGTGGAGCACAATCGGAGCAAATGGCACCATTTCCCCGACATCGTAGAAATGGTTGACGTCATTAGGCAAATTCTGAATATGCTTAGCGCTTTGCAGCGTATAGGCGTTACCCAAGCTTACGCCGCTCGTTCCCAGCTCCTTGTTCACTTCCTCCAACATATGCTGATAGACATACGCCGAATCTTCCCGCTGATAAGTTAATTTCGGGTTATAATCGCGAAAAATCAGTTGGCCAATATTAGAAAACTGAATGCCGTCGATGCCAAAGCCCTTCAGCTTGCCAACGATTTGCTTCGTAAGATTGTACGAGACGTTAGGCGTGAACCAGAACCATTCGTCATCTGTAAAAACACTTCCCTCAATGGAACGAATGCCAAAAGATTTGGGTGAATGCTTGACAAATTCAGAGCTAGCCTCTACGACATCACTTTTAAAGAGCACTTTGTAACCATTTCCGTGAGCCGAATCCACAAAGGCTTTCAGATCGGCTTCACCGCCAAGCTTCGGCTCCAGTGAGAAGGTTTTCGTTTTACTAAGACTGCCCTTCTCCTGCCATTGCTCAAACGTCACATTCATGGCCGATACACCGCTCTTTTTCAAGTCATCCGTAATATCGCGAGCTTGCTGAAACGTGGTCGCAGGCGTGTAACCAGAATTGTTAAACCAATCTGAATCGCCGCCGATTAGCGTAAGATCCAGTGGTACATGAGCAGCAGGCGACAGCTTATTGGTGATTCGTTTCGTATCCAGCATGTAATCTCTGTAAGCCTGTGCCATACCGACATAGTTCGCTTGTTCGCCGCTAAGCAGGTGGTACTCCATTACTCTGTCCTGTGCCGTCATCTTCTCTTGAAATACGCGCATCGATTTGCCGCTGAGGCTCAGCCTCCGGTCGTACTCTTCCCTATAGACGAACTTGGCGCCTACCGAATTCATTTCACTCACTAAACCCGGTGTAGCTGCCTGAATCCATGATGTCTGATCACCCTGATCAATAATGGCTATAAAGGCGTGATTGCCCTGTTTCATACCGAAAACAGGCATCATTACCGGCATTATATTGGTTTCCGGGATATTGCCGCTTGTCAGCTCGGCACCGTAGACCGGCTGCTCATATCCCTTCCCGACCCGCTCACGCTCCTGCGGAAAGCGAATGAGTCCGCCTGGTCCATCCGGCACAAAGATGTAGCCTGCTTCTGCATCAGAGCCAGCCGCGCCAAAGAAGGGCAAGGATTGAATCGAGATCAGCTTGAACTTTTCTTTTTCGGAAATGCTCTTGACGGGAATCGTCACCTTCAAGCCATACTCGGTCAAATCGACCTCCATCCGGAATCCGATTTGAATGTCATTGAACATATAATCTACCGCAAAACCGGAATCCGTTGAAGAGAAGGCAACGTTGAGATTTGAATCCTTGGCGTTCTTGATTTTGCGCTGAATGGCCGAAGACTCCGAATACTCCAGAATAAACGGGGATTCCAGGTTCGTCCGCAGCGTACCCGATACCTTCTCCTTCGAAAGCTGAGATGCTCCTGCAAATGCAGTCCACATAAATCCCGTTGCCACATCCTTGACGGCGAAGTTACCGGTCTCCAGGTTCAACTGCAAGACATAGCGCTGCGTGCGCTTGATGACGGTCCAGCCGTTCGCATCGGACGCTGGCTGAAGCGAACTGCCTGTCGACAGCGGCAGGAACCGGGATTCCCGCGGCGGAAAGTCGACTTTGACCGAAAGTGAATCCGAAGAAGCAGCGGCATAGCCGCCAGCACCAAGCGCAATAAGCAGCACGCCACCGACGATTCCCAAATTCCGGTTTTTCCATAGCGGTTTACCCAAGGAATGCGACCTCCTTATACAGCGAATAGATAAAATCCCAGAGATTGAAGGTCAACCCCGCGCCGACCGCAATGAACACCCAAATCATCCCGATGGTCAGTACGGTGGTGATAGAATTCCGAATATTTTCTACAAACTCAAAATTATGCGTAACTTGAGCCTTAACAAAGAACAGCAAGCCAACCCACAACCACATGATCGTCGTTAACATCGTGATTAAAATTTTTTCCTCAAGCACCAAGATGTTGGAGAGCAACAGAATTGGAATCGAAAAGAGCACATAGGGAACCATAGCGTAAATGGCGCCTTGCAGCACCTCACGGAATCGCCCCTCTCCGTCTTTAATCGTGCTTATCAAATAGTTAGCAATAATCCAGGTCGCGACGGGCACCACCAGATACAACTGATCCTTCCACCAAATTATCGATTTCAGATTGAACGGGTGGAAGATGAACCCTGTCCAGTATACATTCGCCAACTTGGCCATCAAGATGAAAACAACCTGAATCAGCAGACTCCACACAGTGATCTTTCTTCCTTTCAGCCGGTAGAACCCTTCGTACGGATGAAACATAATAAACAGCCCTTCCCGAAGCTCACCTGCAATCGTCCGTAGAGCCTGCGGCAAACGCTCGACGGCTGCTGCGATTCGGCGTTTCAGCGCAAAACGGTACAGGAGCCACAAGCCGATTAGACCAGCCAATGTCACAATGAGCTTGTCGTCAATCCACTGCATCCGATACGTCCAGAAAGCTTCGGAGTAGCCTTCGGCATCGTATGTCTCACGGAAGTTTGCCATAGCCTCTTCCGTGCGTCCTTCTTTCAGCGCGACTTCCCCCAGACCGCTATAGGTTAGGCTGATGAGTTCATTCTGCTTCAGAACCTTCTGCCAGTTCTCTTTACTCTGCGCATAATCTCCAATGAAGTAGTCATTCGCCGCCTTCAGAAACGTACGCCCGAATTCGGTCCGTTCATACGTCTGAATCAGATTGAGCGTTTTATCCAGCACGAACAGCTCATCTTTTGAGTTTACGCCAATGGAGACGGGATAGGCCAAAATGCCTTTCTGTTCCGGCGTTTGAAACGCTTGGCCGAAGCGAAATAACTCGCCTCCCCCGGGAGCGTAGATGGAAATCATCCCCGATTTGCGCGTTTTTCGAGTCGTTAGCCGCTGATCGAGCACATACATAAACTGATTGCGATCCAGGGCTACGTCCACAATTTGATCGGAGTCACTGAACTTGACAGTTTTGGAATCCTGTAGCCGATTAGAGCCATTTGCACTCAGTTGCTTGATCTGATTTTTGTCGACGGTCATGGTGTCGGTATATAGGAATCCTTCACTGCTGAGCGTCACATTTGAAATGGCCGGCGGACGAATAGCCGTTTCTTTCTCCATCTGATCCTTTGTAAAAATAAGCCGTTTCAAACGGTCCATCGCCGAGGCACTGGATTTGTTCCCTCCGAAGAAGCCCTCGAATTCCCCGGTTATGCCAAGCCGTATCAAACCTTGATACGAGCCTTTCGATACAACGTACAGTACGTTTCTGGCATCCACAGCGAGCTTCACAGGTACAAAATAATAATCTTTCGGCAAATAGGGGGAGTCCGGCTTTTTGATTTCTCTTTCAAACACACCCTGGCTGTTGTAGATCACAACGCGCTGATTCCCGGTATCCGCAGCATAAATCGTGCCATCTCCGGTCACGAACACGCCCTCCGGCGACTTCAGCTGTCCCGGCCCCTTCTCTTTGCCAATCTCTCGCAACCAATTGCCGCGAGCGTCCAACTGCACGATGCGATGGTTGCCGGTGTCTGCGACATAGATATCGTCGGTGCTCGTGATGTACAGGTCGGAGGGACTGTTGAAAGCGGTCTTCCCCAGCCCGACAAACGTGCTCCCTGTCGTATAGACATCCTGCATATAGGAGATGTAGTCCCCCGTTGAACCGTGATTGACAAAAAAGGTATCGTAAGGCTGCGATGCGCGCGCTGATGCCGGAAACAACAGGATGACGATCAGCACAATCCAAACGATATTCCTGCTTGTACGCATACAAGACCCTCTTTCCTAGGTAGCTTCGCAGATCAAACAGGCGAACGTTATTTCACACCGGAGTGCAGCATCGTCTCCATGATCCGCTTCTGAAAAACAAGGAACACAATCAGGTTCGGTATAAACATCAGGAGGCCCGCCGCCGCCGCCATGCCTTGACCGGCAATCGTATTGCCGCCGGCTGCCGCTGTCGTTAACGTTGTAATAAAATAGGGGAGCGTTTTCATCGTTTCGTCTTGCATAAACAAGGTCGATGACTGCGTATCGCCCCATACAGCTTGAATCGTAATAATTGAAATAGTCGCGACAGCTGGAAAAGAGAGCGGCACAACCATACTGGCAAAGATGCGCAGCTCGGAAGCTCCGTCGATTTTGGCCGCTTCCAGCAGCTCATTCGGAATTTGATCGATAAATTGTTTCATGAGAAAAACCGCGACCGGTGATGCGACAAAAGGCAGCACGTGGCCCAGGTACGTATTATTGATGTTCAGCCAGGAGATCATCAGATAGCGCGGGATGGCGACCGTTTCCGGCGCATACATCAACGCAAGCATGATGACCCCCATGACAATCGATTTCAATGCGAATTTGTGTTTTGACAGAACGAAAGCGGCCATACAGCTCGAGATGATGACACAGACCAGCGTACACGCCACGACGATCACACTGTTGAAAGCATAACGGGTGAACGGTACCGCACCCGTTGAGGTGCGCTGGAACAACTCATTGAAATTGGCCAGTGTCGGCTGCTTAACGATAAACGTCGGAGGAAACGCAAACAATTCACTGTACGGCTTAAATGCATGATTGACGATATAGACAATCGGAAGCGACAAGAAGGCAGCCGTCAGCAGCAGCACGATGAGGAGAACAATTTCCGATACCGTCATTCTTCGAAGATGTTGGAGAACGGCCGCCATTATGACTCACCTTCCTTTTGACCAAAGAGCCGGTAACTAAGTTTCATTGCAAAATAAGAAATCAGGAGCAGCACAACAGAAATCATCGACGCGTAGCCTAGCTCGTAGCGAAGAAAAGCATAATCGTCAATATGATTGAGAATCAGATGTCCGGAGTACTGGGGTGAGATCTGCGCTCCCGATAGCTGCGTTGAAATTGCCCCTGCCTTTAAAGTGCCTACGATCGCCATGACGGAGGAGAACAGCATTTGTGGCTTCATGGAAGGAACTGTAATATAGAACACCTCCTGCAGCCGATTGGAGATACCGTCGATGCGCCCAGCTTCATACAATTCCTTATTGACTGTATCAAAGCCGGCCAGCATCGCCAGAAAACCAACGCCAAAGCTCATCCAGATCGTGACAATAATCATAATATTCAAGAAGTACGATGGGGATTGCAGCCACAGAATGGGCGTTTCGATTAATCCTATCTTTATCAGCAGATGGTTGAGATACCCGACGTAGTCGCCGCTGAATGCCGCCTGCCAAACGACGGTCAGCGCAACGCCGCCTGCCATAGACGGCGCATAGAAGGCCAAGGAAACAAGGTCGCGAATGCTTTTGGGCATCTGGTAAATGAGCCAGGCGACGAAGAATGTCAACATATAGCCGATAGGGCCCACAAAAAATGCAAACTTCAGCGTATTCGGCAGGGCATACTTCATAAAAATCTGGTCCTGCGTGAGTAAAGAAATAAAGTTGCGAAAACCGATAAACGTCGGCGACTGAAAGCCGTCATACGAGGTGAAGCTCATAAAGATCGCCATGCATACCGGTGCCAGTATAAAAAATGCGAAGCACAGCATAAACGGCGCCAGAAAAAGATAGGATAGCCGATCCCGGTACAAGACGGACAGCAGCTTCCGGATGAACATCAACGGTATCGATGGCGCACTTCGTTTGTCTACCGAAACAACTGACTTCATGGCGCTGCGTTCCCCCAATCGTATGGCTGCTCATAACTCCGGATGTCAAGGGCATCCGAAGCGGTAATGCCCAAATTACTCTGCTTTCGCTGCATTTCCTTTTCCAACGATATTGCCCCTTTATCCAGAGAATCCTTAGGTGGCAGCTTGTCGACCACAACCCGGTTCCAGGCAAACTCCATCTCGCGCGACAGGAAGTAGCCGCCAGGCACGTTCGGCACGTTCTTCACCCAACGGTTCTGCTCTTCGATAGCAGCCATATCCTCTGACGGCCATGGCATTGCGGCCAGCGCTCGCATATTCGCTGTGTTCCAACGGTAGGCTATCCCGTAGAACGATTCGATATCGCTCCCATACTGCAGCTGTACGCGGTCCGACGTCCACCATTTCATGAACTCCCAAGCCTTTGCTTTCTTCTCGCTTTTTTCCAGCAGTATCGCGGAGCTCATCGTATTTTGCGACCAGCGGGCGATCTGACCGTCCGTCTGTTTCACGCCAGGGATCGGCGCAATGCCCCAGTCACCGAGGATTTCAGGCGCAGAAGACAGAAGCTGCAGATACGTATTATAATCCCCAACCCCAAGCGGCATATCGCCAAGCTTAAAGTGGTTAAAGAAAGAAGGAACGTCCTTCGGCAAATCAAACTTGATAAACAAATCTGTCCAAAGCTTAAAAGCCTCATAGCCAGGTTCCGTATTAAATGCCGTCTTTAACCCGTCCGGCGAGTAAAACTCCGCCCCCTGCATATAGAAAAACGGAACGTAATCCTTATTCGGATAATAAAAAGCCAGCCCTTTTTCCTGTAAGGAAGGAAGCAGTTTCCTTACATCGTCCCATGTCTGAGGGACCTCAAGCCCCAGCTCTTTCATTAGGCTTTTCCGGTAGAACATCAGATGAAACACTTGCGTTTCCGGAAGTGCATACATGCCTTGCTTATAGCTCAGATTTCGCATCGCGCCAGGATTAAATCGTGCCGACACCTCGTCATAATCGCCGAATTGACGCAAGTCCGCCACCGCTCCGCGCATCGCAAAATCAACCGGCGTGTCCTGGAATACGCCGAGCGCTACATCCGGCTGATCCCCGGCCGCATTGCTTAGCAGCAGGGCATTGGGATCCGGCATCAAATTGACATTGACGTTAATGCCTGACTTCGGTGTAAAATCCTGATTAATCATCTCTTGCAGCAAACCGGCATAATCCCGATTGCGGCCGACCCATACCTCTAGACTATCTTGCTGATGATGCGAACGTGTATCATACTGAAAATAGAAAGTCTTGAAAAAATTGCTGACAGCATACAGCATCTGAGCGCCTGTGTTCGCCGTCTTCAGTCCTGTCTCTGCTTCCGGGTCCCGGACCACCACATAATCCAGCAATAAGCTTTGATCGTTATAGCTATCCAGCCAAGTGCTGAGTTTAAGCTTCATATCCGGAAAAACACTTAGCTTATTCGGAATCTTATTGACATCAGCCATTAAACTTTCAACCATGTCCTCAGCAGCTTTAACCGAATTCGTAGCCGTTGTCTCCGCGTGGTTTAAACCGTTCATATAAGCTGTCAGTTGATGTAAACGATCCAAAATGGACTGCAGCCGCTCTTGAACGTCCGGCAGATAGCTGTCCAGGTCCCAGGTCCGGTAAGTATCCCCGCTGTTCGCACCGTAATCCCCTGTTATTTTGCGCAGCTGCTGCTCCAGATCATTGACATCGCTGAGAACGGAAGAAAGGGACAAGTAGGCCGGATCCACCTGTGAGCCGTCCGCAATCATGCGGAGCTCGTGCTTCCCCTCCTCCAAATAAAACTTGAAAGGCTTCCCTTGCGCATCTTGAAGAGGATAAAGTTCAAGCTTGTCATTATAAGGGAATGTGTAATGCTGCATCTCGGCAAATGGAACCTTGCCGTCAATCATAATCGTTCGGTACACGTTCGTTTTCCCTTGATAACGCTGATAATATTTCGTTTCGATTTCGTACCAGCCCGTTTGCGGCACCTCAATGTCCCATGCTAGCCATTGGCCGGGCTTCTTCCATTTATCACCGTCGATGACGTTATAGATGATCCTACCCTTCGGATCTGGCGAAACGTACGCTTCGTTCCGGGTACCTGGCTGAACGCCAGTGTGCGATTTGATGCTGTAATGCTCGGCTTCCACCTTCGTAAACCAATTCCCATTACTCGGCTGCGGAGGATTCGGATTGGATTTCGCATACGCCTCATACTCAGGTACGGCAGCTGGCGCGACGAAAGCGAGCGATTTCCACAGCATTCCCTCGTTAATGGCATGAAATCGTATGACATGCTTGCCGGCCGTTAAATGAAAGGCGAGCGGGTGCGAGGAGACACTGTAATCCGTATACCTCATCGTCTGCCAATCCTTCACCTGCTCCTGTTCGGCTCGAATATCGTTTCCTAGCTCATCTTTCTTGTAAGGATAGGCGGCATCCCGCCACAATTTGGTAAATTCGACCGAAGCTGCCTCGGCGAACGGAAGCTTGCCATCAATCTCGAGCCCGTAATATATGGAGGAAGAACTATCGCCTACCGACTGATAGGTCAACTCGAGGTTATAGAGCCCCTCTTGGGGAATTTGCAACTCCCACTCGACAGCCCCTGCTCCGTTGCTCCAGCGAAGCACATCTCCGCCCATCCCAGCATCTTGAATGCGCTCAACCTGGGCGCCTTCCGCTGCGGAACTGTACTGGACAGCTGATGCAATCGCCGGCTGTCCCGTATAGACGTGAATCCCGGAAGAAGCATTCCGGCGTTCAACCTCCAAATAATATGGAAGGCCTTCGCCATTCGTTGCCGGAAGCGTCATACTCTCCGCTGCAACTGAGGGAATTGTCTCAGTATCGAACGCAGCCCGAATTCCATAAAAGCCCACAATGACGGCAATCACCGACATATAGACGATTGCTTTCCGATAGTTCATATTTCGGCCTCCGTTCCGTCTAGCAGCAGATCGAGTCTCCGGTCTTTTCATCGAAGAAATGCGCTTTATCCATCTGCAGCGCAATGTCGACGGGCTCATTCGGTGCATAATGTTCCCGCGCTTCTACCACACGCGAGATCAGTTGATCTTCACCGACTTTGACATACAAATAGGTATCAGCACCCATCATCTCGGTAATCTCCATTAAAGCGCTTACTTTACACGACTGCAGGGCTCTTACCGCTGCCTCATCGCTTTTCACGTGCTCGGGCCGCAGCCCAAGCACAATTTCCCGCAAATTGGCGTTCGTCTTGCGAAAATACGGATAATAGTGTTCAGGAATGAGCAGATGAAGCCGTTTATTGATAAAATAAAACTTGCCTGAGCTTTCGCTTACAGCCCCTTTTATGAAATTCATCGCCGGTGATCCGATAAAGCTGGCGACAAACAAATTGTTGGGCTTCGTGTAAACTTGGGAAGGCGTATCCACCTGTTGAATGACGCCGTCCTTCATCACAACGATTCGAGTTCCCATCGTCAAGGCTTCGGTCTGATCATGCGTAACATACACCGTCGTCGTTTGCAGCGATTGATGCATCTTAATGAGCTCTGCTCTCGTCTGTGTCCTTAGCTTGGCATCCAGATTCGAAAGCGGTTCATCCATGAGGAACACCGCCGGTTCTCGAACGATCGCCCTGCCCAGCGCAACACGCTGCTTCTGCCCACCGGACAGTTGGTTCGGTTTCTTCTCCAAGTGATTCGTAATTTCCAGGATACGCGCAGCTTTCTTTACCCGAAGGTCCACTTCATGCTTCGCAACCTTACGCAATTTTAGACCTAGTGCCATGTTCTCGTATACAGAAAGATTCGGATAAAGTGCGTAATTTTGAAAAACCATGGCAATATCGCGATCCTTGGGCGACACATAGTTCACAAAGCGGTTGCCAATATAAATCTCTCCTTGGGATATTTCCTCCAAGCCCGAAAGCATACGCAGCGTTGTCGTTTTGCCGCAGCCCGAAGGTCCGACCAAAACGAGAAACTCACCGTCAGCCACTTCCAGATGGAAATCATTTACTGAAGGCTTCTTTTCCGTTTTGTAATACTTGAATACGTGATGAAATGAAATACTCGCCACTATGATCACCTTCATCCCTTAGCGTTCGATCATGCATTGGTTGTAAATATTTACTAACATCTTAGTTCAGCACGTCTGATATTTCAACCTTTTTTTACTATACATTTACTATAATTTTAGCATCAGTAGGGCATTGATTATCGTTTACGGTGATGTTCTTACAAGTACTCAGGGAGATATCATATTCTGCATTCCGAATGGCTGGATATCGGTTGGAACGCACGACGACATTATTCGTAAACGTGATGCCGTTCACGCTTCTCCCTTTGAGCAAATAAGGATGGAAGGCAATGAAGCGGTTGCCCTCGATGACGATATTGGCATGGTAGCATTCGCCTCCAGGATCCGCCCTTTGGATCTCCGGATCGATATCGATCGCCGCGCTGCCCCATTCCGGATAACAATAGTTGCAATCTTCAAACGTATTGCCGCGAATCATAATATCCCGGACAGCGCCGGATTCGAACCAATGATTTGCATCGCCGGAAATTTTGATTCCCGAACCGGGTGTGGAGATAAGATTGTTCTCTATCAACACTTTACCAGGAGTTGTAATAAGAAAGCCTCTGGCCCGATTAGCCCGCGCTGTGCACTGCCGAATCAAGACATCTGCCGCCCAGGACATATTCTCTACGGCGCTGTTCAGATCGACGGTTCGCGGCAGCTTTCGATCAAACGTCAGGAGATAAAATTCAGGATTCAAGCAGCGTCCCCCTTTAACTACGGCTTCCAGCTGGGGCAGCAGCGATTGTTTGTCGATGAAGCGAACATGTTCACCTGGTTGGAAAACGGCAGCTCCTCGCTGCTGCATATGATTCAACCTGAGCAGCAGCGTATCTTCCGAGATTTGCCGTTGAAATGTCATATAAATACCGTGCACGTTGCAAGGATCGTCCATCTGGTTCTCGAATGTGCACCCTTCCATCTCGATGCGTCCCCGGCAGTATACAAAATGCGTCGCATCCGCGGCTGTTGTGAATAATCGACTGGTGCCCGGACGAAGCGTGATACCTACGCCTCGCAGTGTGATATTCTCACTTCGCTGTGCGATGACGCCCATCCCGATTGCATGGTGAAGCTCGACGCCTTCCAGTTTTGTATTCAAACTGCTGTTCACATAGAATCCCGGGCAATCTCGGCCGCCGCACTGGAAAATGAGAACGCTTCCCACTTTCGGCAGCCTGCTGCCTGCTCCACTATAGCGAATCACATTGGTTGAGAGCGGCTCCACTTGCAGTTTTGCATAATGCCCGTAGTTCAAATAATCCCCGGATTGAAAGGCAGGCGTCTTGGTGACAAGGTCCATCTCAATGATGCCTTTACAAGGCTCCTCCCAACCTTCTCCTATAAAAACAAGCTGTCGGCCAGCTATCTTGAATGGGTATTCGACACCAATTTCGACATCGAAAGTCCCCTCCCCCGCCCTAATCACTTTCCCTTGCGACAAGATGGGCCGTTCCCAATCGAGTCGGACATTTCTCACTGTGACGTCCTCGCATTGGTCCAGAACAAAAGGCAGTGTCAAACCGTGGAAAATAAATTCAGAGCCCTGACCGTCAATCGTTAAGCCATTCATGCCAAACAAAGGAAATGCGATCCTTCGATTCTTGTCCTGGTCGTGATTCGGAATAAACAACTGACGCTCTACCGCATGCTCCGGCCAGAAATGATACGTTCCTTCCGGAAAAAGAAGCGTCGGGCGTTCGAGCTCTCTGCAGCGCTCCAGCGCGGCAAAAACGGCTAGCGTAGCGTCTGAGGCTTGATTAGGCTCTGCCCCGAAATCTTGAATAGATAGAATGGACAATGACCAGCTCTCCATTTCGTTGTATTTGAATTAAATTTTAGTTTATTAAAGTAAATTAGTCAACATTAAATTCATTAAAAATAAACTAAAAAAAGTCCGATTCAGGATTACCTGAAACGGACTATCACTTGTCTTTCTCAAAGGGTCTGTCTTTCGATGAAGCGGGTGGGCAAAATATACCGGACTGGAAAGCTGCGCTCCTCCTTGAGCCGTGAAATCGCCGCTTGAACCGCCATGACGCCGATCTCGAAGGTCGGCACGCCAATCGTTGTCAACCCAGGCGTCAAATAGCCTGCCATTTCGTTATTATCGAAGCCTAATATTTTCACCTGCTCAGGCACCTTAATGCCTCGCTCTTTAAACGCGTTCATCGCTCCGATCGCGATAAGATCGCTCGCGGCAAAAAAAGCGTCCGGCAAGCGGTCCGAACGGTCCAGATAAGCGCTCATCGCCGCTTTCGCGGCTCCGATATCCCATTCATCGTGAGCGATGATGAAATCGGGATCCAACGGCTTATCCAGAATCTTATTGGCATCCGCAAACGCTTCGTAACGGGAACTATAGGTAGGACCAATATAGCCTGTCCGTTCAAATTGATTCACGAACTTGGTCTTCAACCATTTGAGCGTCTCCGGGTAAAAATCGACGCCGACGTAATCGACCTGCTCAGGCAGGACGCCGGGTTCGATACCGGCAACCGTCACTTGAATATTCTTGGTCTTGAGCATACGGAGATAATCTTCTTCAGTTCCTGCCACCCAGATAATCGCATGAACCCCCGCCTCCTGTAAGCGGTCGCACAATTCTTCAGGCTTATAAAGCTCCAAGTTCAAGCAATTGAAGGAAATGGACGATCCGCGCCGCACCGCTTCGGATTCAATGCCTTTAATAATGTGATAGCCGTATGAGCCTTGCGCAGCAAAAGAGGATAGCCCCAGCACGTAAGCAAGCCGGTATATCGGCTGCGCTTCGCCGTCTTTGTTCGGCTTCGGCTTTTTGTTTTTCACTTTATAATTCATGCTTTCTACTAGCGACCAAATAAGCTTCTGCGTCTCTTCACTGCATATACTCGTATCATTGAAGTTCACGACTCGGGAAACGGTCGTCACTGATAAATTAGTCTTTTCGGCAATATCTTTTAATGTAACCATGGCAGCCTCCTTATTTCGACAACCGTTCGTTTAAAGTAGAATTGACTTCAGTTAAACGTTTAAATATCCTTTATTTTGCTCACTTTTCAGCGCTCATATTGTCAAGTATACCCGATTGAAAGCAAAAAAGCAGTAGAGAATCACTCTCTTCTGCTTTCTTCTATTCTTTGCTCCTACCATACGAAACTTCTGTGTCCTGATACGGCTCCAAATCATACATACCCGAATGCGATAAATTTACTTCAACGTTCACAGTACGAAGCGCCCCATCATTTATTCGAGGCACATCAACGGGAGCCGATGCATTGAGCTTTCTCCATTCAGCAAGATGGTTGCGATAAAGCACCTGCTCAAGTCCGTAGATATCTATCCCCCGCGAAATACCAATTCGAAACGTTTGCAATACTTGGTCTGTAATCTCCTTCTCAGCCATATCTTTCAGCTGTTCCACGTTGAAATTGCCCAGCACTTCTTCCACTACCCCTAAAAATTTCAGGTGCATTGAAAATAACGGCTGGCCATCTTTAAATATCACTTCCACCTGCTTCTTCGGCTTATAAATGGAAATCATCGCGACTTTTTTTCCCTCATGGCTAATAGGAAGTGTAACGCGTTTCGTTTTGGTCGACACCCAACGAGCTCCATCTAATTGTTTCTCCGTGAATTTATTCTCCGCTTTACCGCGAGTCAGTGCATAAGCTCCATTCATTTGGACAACTGGTTGCGGCTTCTCTGTGTCCTCCCAATCAGTCTTGTTAATCTGCAAAGACGGTACAAGGTCCGTTTGCCCCACTTCTCCATCGTTCGCAAGCACAGTGCTTAACCGAACCGGTGAAATACTGGATAACTGATTATGCAGTGCTTTAGGATTATGCATGAGGTTTGAGGTTGGAGAAAGATTGAAAAACGTCGAGTACTTTATCAGCTCGTTTATGGGCTCCTCCGTGCCGAATACCCAGGCATTATATCGAATTTGTGGGAAACGGGGAATGGCATCTATAAAGCTGTCGATATTTTTGTGCAGCACACGATCACTAAAAATAATCGTTGTTAAGTGGTCCCAATATAAGTATTGCTGTGCCGTTTTATAGAGCCCTTCAATGGCTCCATACAACGTATCCCCTTCACTTTTCCCAATCCACATCTTTGTTCTATCACTAGTCGTCCCTTGCTGCTGATTGCCCATTTGTCCAAAGTTCGTCAATTCCGTATAAATGATGTACTTTTCCTTTGCGTAATCGATACCTAGCGTTGTCACGAAGTTGTAATCGGCTACGTCCTTTATATCCCAGCACCCTGTAAGAAGCGACATTGTCGGCAATACAAACAAAGCAGTACGAATTATTGCCTTCATTATTATTTATCCCCTTTGCGCACGTCATCTATGGGTTTATAGATCGAAGGCCGACGTCGCAAGAGGGACCGCGGTTTTGTCACGAGCGCCATCAGCAGGTCTTTCATGACAGGCGGTGATATAGGCGCCAAGTAAGGAACACCGAAGGACTCCTGTTTAGACAAATAAATCAACAACGCGAACATGGCCCAAAAGAAACCGTACATGCCCAAAAAGGATGAGCACGCAAGCACAAACAGGCGCAGCAAGGTAACTAATCCGCTGAGCGATTGATTGACAAGTGTATACGCCGAAACCATTGATAGTGCTGTAACCACCAGCATCGCTGAAGATGTGAGACCCGCATCTATTGCAGCTTGTCCGATGAAAAGTCCGCCTACAACGGTGACGGTTTGTCCGACGCCCTTGGGAAGCCGCATTCCTGCTTCACGGAAAAGCTCAAATACCATTTGCATTAGGAAAGCTTCAAGGGGGGCTGGAATTGGAAGACCTTTATGTACGTTAAGGATCGTGGCCAGCGTTGTAAGCGGAATTTGGTCCAAATGAAAGGCGGTCAGTGCAATATAGAAGCCCGGTATGAAAATCCCGCAAAAAAGCCCGAAATACCGCAGCAGCGATTCGCATGCGACAAAGATGTACGAGGCATGAATATCCTCTGGCGTTTTAAGAAGAGCCGATAACGTTGACGGTGCAATCAGGACCATCGGAGTTCCATCAACTAGGATAAGAAATCGCCCACGCATAAGCGACTCAACGGCAAAATCCGGCCGCCCGATGTAATCGATTAAGGGAAACAGCTGAAATGGAGAATCCGTGATTAATTCACTCAACTCTTCGCTGCTCACTAACGCATCTACATCGATGTTCTTCAGTCTTTGTCGTACTGTCGCTAAAATTTGGGGATTAATGATATCTCGATCAAACATCAACGCTACCTTCGTACGGCTTCGCCTTCCGATCGTATAGGTCTCACAGCTCAATGTTTCGGTGCGAAGTCTCTTCCGAATTAGTGCAATGTTCGTTGTAATCTGTTCCGTAAAACCATCGCGAGGACCTTTAACCGATACCTCCGTATTAGACTCCTGCGGCTGTCGCTGTGGAGGATTGGACAGATCTAGCGCTAAGAGCGATTCGTGCTCCTCCAATAAGAGGAGAAGCTTGCCCGCGAATATTGCTTCCACCACATGCTGGGAATCCAGTTTCATATCGACAAGCGACAAATTACCCAGTAGGCCCGATTCGACCCGGAATTGAGGCAGTTTTTCCAATTGGGGGATGACCGATTGGTCGATCAGCTTGCTCTCACACAAACCCTCGCAATATATAAACAGCACTTCCCAATAGCCTTGATCTTGGACAACTTGCACCCGTTGAAAGATTACATCTGCGCAATCATGGAATAACTGTCGCAACTTTTGCTCAATGGGTCGTGTTGGGATTTGCAGCATGGTTTTCGCGACCCCTTCCTCTCAAGCGATAAATAGCAGCAAATAGGATCAACAACAGCATTACACCTGCAATAAGTGCCAATGTAACGGGATAATACCAATCTCGCAAAAAGTTCACAAAAGTCGGATCGCTGATAGGGAAAATCGGTACGATCAACATAATGATCGTCATAGAGATGAGAGTGATACGATGTGACTTCCGACTTCGCAATTGCAAAACTTCCGGTATTAGATACATACAGAGAGATATCCGGATGAAAGAGCCGCTTAGCCATTCGTAGATCGAGAGGAAGTCCAGATGGGAAATGTTTTTTCCGAGCGATACTAGTCCCCACTGTTCAAATGTCGGGTAACGCTGAACCGCCACTTCATTCGGTGAAAAATTCGTAATAATATCGAGCATCGTCCCTAAGATCAGCCCAATTGAGACGATTACATAAACTAGTAAAAAAGAAGTTTTGACCTTCTGCTGCAAATGCTGCCGAATTAATAACAGGATAATGATTTCTAACACCCCATGCGTAGAAAAGACGGCACCATGTATCACTGGGCCAAGTCCTTTTTCCATAAGAGGCAAAACGTAGAGATAATTTTTGTATTGCAGGTTGGTAACCAGCAAAAAAATCTCGAGTATGATAAAAAACGGCAGCAAAATACCTGCACATATGGTAATCGACCAGAAGCCTGCATTCGCGGCAAAGAAGCATAACAACGTCAGTGTAGCGGCAATTAAAACGCGCGGAGTTTCGGGAAGGAAGGTAGCATCCACCCAATTGGTTGTGTCTTTTAACGTCACAAGGCTGGTCCCGAACAAATACGCCAGAAATGCCAGTTTAATGATCCATCCAGCGAAGGAACCGAAATGAGTTCGAACCCATGAAACAATTGATTCGTTTGAAGTCGAATTCATAAGGACCTTCATTACAAATATCAAAATAAAACCGGGAGTTGCAGACAGCAGCACGCTAATCCAGGCATCACGTTTCGCAACTCCTAGCACCAGTGGGATAACTAACGTTTGATTAGTCACGGCCGTCGTAATTAATAGTAGTAAAAATGCCTGAATAAGCGAAATTTTTTTAGAACTCATGAATAGGCTCCATACTATAGATTTCAATGTGTGTAGTATTTCCTTAGGAGACAAAATTATTCAATTCAAAATAAACCCCCAGCCACTCTTGGAGCCGTTTCTCTTCTCCAAAGCCTTTATGGAGTCACTCCATTGTAAGTATGAATCACCTCATCTGATGTTAATGCCGCTTTAAAAATTTGCACCTCATCGATCGAACCGTTCCAATTTTGAAAGTAATAGGTTGGTGCATTTGCTGCGCCTAAACGTAAATTTCCTGTTGAGGACTCGGCTGTTACTGATGCTGTCCCATCTGCTAATCCATTGATATACAATTGGATCGTGCCCCCTTTTTTGACCAAGGCAATCTGCGTCCAAACTCCCGTCGGAATCACTTTTGTACTGCTCGTCGTAACTCCGCCAAAAAACGATCTTAGTGTGCCCGTCGTTCCGTCTCGATACAGCAAACTTCGCCCTCCATCGCCTTCTTGAGTAATAATCATCTGGTTTGTACCTGATGCCGAAGCTTGATCAAGTTTAACCCACGCAGATATCGTAAACTCGGTAGCTGCAGAATCAAATAAGTTTGGAATACTCGCATAATAATTACCGAAAGAAGCTCCGGTTGGGACAAAATCAAGAGCTCCCCCTACCCAGTTTAAGGTTCCGACCGAAGAGGTGACGAGGGAAGCTGAATGATGGTTACCTGAGAGATCAGATACTGTAGAGCCGGAGGACTCATTCATTCGGTAATAGGCCATAGGGGCAGTTCCATTACATATATTCTGAATTTGATCATCTGTCAAAGCTGATTCGGTAATCTGCACTTCATCAATCGAGCCATTCCAGTTCGCATTGCCGATGGAAGGTGATTTATGTGCGCCCAACCGGAAGTCGCCTGTTGATGACTCCGCTGTTACCAACGCCGTTGAATCAAGAGCACCATTAATAAACAGTTTTATATTACTTCCATGTTTGACTAGAGCTACATGTGTCCATGTGTCAATTGGAACGACGTCTGTCGTTGTTGTCATTACTCCGCCCAGAAATGTTTTTAAGTGACCTGAGCTTGCATCTCGATAGAGGATATTTCGACCTGTAGCGCCATCCTGACTGAGAATGGTTTGAGTGGTACCAGAGTCAGTGGATTTTTCAAGTTTGACCCAAGCGGTAAAAGAGAAATCTGTTGCCGCTGGATCGAAAAAATTTGGAATGCTGGCATAGTAATTCCCAAAAGTGTTTGCCCCAGTTGGTGTTATATGCAGAAAGCTGAGAGTGCCAACAGTCCCCCAGTTTGTGCTTCCACCCAAAGAAGATAGGAGAGTAGCGTCATGTTTGTTTTCCGAAACATCAGGAACCGTCACCCCCGTTGTTTCATCAAACTTATAATACGCCGTTCCCGAATCAACAACTGGAGGCAGCGGCAAGCTCGATAGACGCCAGTTCTGGCTCATCGAACTCGATGCTGGGCATTGTGTGCTGAGCGCACCGTCGTCTGTGGAAGTATTGGCCATGCAAAGCATTTGCCCACTCTGCTTATTCTGAATGTTATAATAGCCTTCTCCGATGTAAATCAATTGCCATAAAAGATTAGAAGTTGAATTGTCCGACCACAGAATGTTTGTGTTGTCATTTGTCGTCCCCCCTTTTATGCCCATGAACTTCCCGCTATTCACATTTTTAATCTTATAATAGCCATTGCCGTCATTAACGAATTGCCAGGATTGGCTAAGTGCAGTTGTATTGGTTCGCTGTTCTATATTGGTTCCATCGGCCGTAGCGTTATCTAGCGTGCCTAACACTTTGCCACTACTGCCGTTTTGGATGGAATAACTGGTTGTTTCATTAGGTTTGACGACCTGTATGCCACCTGGATTTAAGGTTATATTGCTTGTGCCGGACGCTATTTTAATTGGTATAGTGGCATTGGGACCCATTTTATCAATGCGATTATTTAAAAATGTTACAGTATCCGCATGTTTTACCCAAATGACTGTTGAAGGATCAATACCCAAATAAGTACCATTAGTTCCATTCGCGGCATTATGTGTATTCAGAAAAGAATTATCTTGAACTGTGACATTCCTCGCATCACTAATATTCAAATTAAGTCCTGATACGCCATCAAAGGTATTATTTTCGATTGTGATGTTACTAAAAGCAAGGTCTGACTTAACATTAGAAGCTGTAAGTACAATAGCACCTGCTTGTTCGTCTGCCGCGTTGAAATAGTGATCCCCTGTGTTAATGATCTGATTATTTTGAATGATTACATCATTGGAAACACCAGCATCAGAATCACTCAACCCTTCTGGAGAAATCACAATCGCTTTGTTGCTGCCACGAAAAATATTATTTTCAATCGTTCCGCCATTTGCTTTCAGCAGCATTCCCCGATATGGGCTTGTAATCTGATTGTTGCGAAAAATGAAACCGTTCGCCATTCTCTCTGGTCTGAATAGAAAAATCCCCGCCTGAAATGGTGAAGTTTGATCTAGCTGTACGCGATAAACTGGCAATTGTCCAATATCCCATAACCCATTTGTTCCTGCAGCCGCTGTAATTTTTGCTTGCAGACTATTGTCGATTCCCACATCGTCAAATTTAACCAATGTACTGCTAAGTGCCGTAGCTTCGGGGCCGTCATTAAATTGGCGTAGGAGCATATTCGTTTTCAACGCTTTGTTCGTCGCAATGTAGATAACATTCCCATCCGTTTTCAATACGGCAATAGGTCCTGGAGACTGAATACTGAAGGAATCGTCGCCTGTATTCTCAATAGTTGAATTCTCGATAATCGGTCCAACAGCAAAATTTTGAATTCCTATACCGTCCCAAACTGTTGTTAATAAAGGGGGATCTTCTGCTCCTGGAGGTACGGGTCCGCGGACAATCCGGAACCCGTCCAGATGTGTCCCTCCTTGACCACCACCATCTGTATAACCCGACCCTGGAGCTGTGTATAAGGTTACATTCTTCCATGTTACACCACTGCTGTCGCCTACTGATATGCCAGGAACAGTGCCTGAAGACAACGTAACCAAGTCACCGATTGCAATATCGCTTCCGACATTGGTAACATGGGAAACGTCCCCCGTGATCACTGCTGTTGAATCCCAGTAATGGGGAACTCGGGATTTTTGAAATCTTGTTTTAGGATCATAAACCTCGATTCTGCTGTACTTTCCTCTCGGATACCCTGCATCAAGTTGAACATCGATGGATTTCGTAGTTGGATCAGTAGCAATAACTTTCCCTTGCGTGAAAGGTAGAGGATCATAATTTACGGATAATCCTTGAACCGTCAAATTGGTACTATTCGTGACTTGAAATGCCGTGATTAGATTCGTCATGACAATGTTCACATCATTGGCAAAAATCGTTAAATTGTTAGCATTTTGAATTGAAATCGTATTACCTAACCGATACGTACCAGAAGGTATTACAACTGAACTATCGCCTTGAGTGATAGCCGTGTTAATCAAAGTCTGGATATCTACGGTTCCCGTCTGGTTCAATGTATCAGCTTTTAAAGGTGGAACGTGAAAAGAATAACTCTCAGTTAGCAATAACAGAGCAAAACAAACTATTAAAAAATTACGCTTCAGCATCAAAATCACTCCATTGAAGAATCTTAAGTTATATGAACTTCTATCATAATTTGAAAACTAATTAAAAAAAATCCTCAGTTTTTAATAGACATGAGGATTTTTGATCAATTCCGGATTTATGTTGATTATTTCACATTAATATCAGTTTTTTAATCGTAGTTATCCTTTGACAGCTCCTGCAATACCGTCCACGAAATATTTTTGCAAGAAGATAAATACAAGCATGATTGGAATAATCGAAATACATGACGCAGCCGTCATTCCTGTATAATCGGAGGAGTTTTCGCCAACAAAAGAAAATATCCCCACACTCAGTGTGCGCAAACCGGGATTATTCAGTGTGATGGCCATTTTCAAGCATTCACCAGGAATCGTGTCCGTTAGGCCCAGCCCGGATACAGCATAGCATAGCATCGCGCACGCCCTCCAGATTGAAGCGATTTCATGATTTCAGTGTATGTATATTGTGAAAAACTGGATATCTAGCTACGCAACGATTTCTATATGGTTTTCAATAAAAAAAAGAAGCTACTCGCCATTTTTGCTAGAGGGCATGGAGCTTCTTTCTTAATTAATTGACTTTACCACTGTACAACTAAGTTATTTACTTATATTTCACAGTCCACTTAGAACTCAAAAATAATTATACTCAAAGATACTTCTAGGCAAAAGACCGCCAAGTTGGCGGCTTTTTTAGCTATCGCTTCGCCTTATAAAACTCATGATACAGCTTCATGAGCGCCCTTTTCTCTATCCGCGATACATAGCTGCGGCTAATCCCCAGCTCCTTCGCAATCTCCCGCTGCGTTCGCTCCTCGCCGCCGAGCTCAAGCCCGAACCGGCCGACGACGACCTCTTTCTCGCGGTCATCCAATATATCCAAATTCTTATAGATCTTGCTCTTTTCGATCTTGAGCTGCACCGCATCCACGACTCGTCCGCTTCGCTGCCAAGGATGTCGATCAGCGTAATCTCATTGCCCTCTTTGTCCGTTCCTATGGGGTCATGCAGGGAAACATCCTTGCGTGTTTTCTTGAGCGAACGAAGATGCATCAGGATCTCATTCTCGATACAGCGCGCCGCGAACGTCGCCAGCTTCGTCCCTTTGTTCGGGGAAAATGATTCAATCGCTTTAATCAGTCCGATTGTCCCGATCGAGATCAAATCCTCAAGATCTTCGCCTGTATTATCGAATTTTTTGACATTGTGAACCATTCATAAAGCAGAAACCTAATAATTGAATTTCCGCATTACGACAACTGACTCAATTCAGATAGCCTACTTAATCTTAAATCCCAATGTTTCCTTTTTTCCTCTTCGGCTTGGAGTGTCATAAGATAATACCTTTCTTGAACATCTATTATTTTCCTACATAAACTTAGATCTGAAAGCTTCAAGTATCCTCTTGCTGCGTATTCATCAAATTTTTCAACTTCTATTCTTGCACATTGAATTAAAGTTTTAGAACCGAATAATCTTAGTACATGTGCTGCTTGATATTTTATAGGAGTTGTTTGCAACGAAAGAGAGCCACTATATAATGAAATTTTCTTAGCTTGTTGAAACTCTTCAGCTGTTACAGCCTGTAGTCTTTCCTTCTCCCATATTTTACATAGTGCTTCTTTTTTTATAAATAGATCTCTCCACACTTTAACTTTGTTCCTCAGTGGTAGGGTGAGATAATAGTTATATTTATCGCTTGAAACACGACAATCAATTTTCCCCCAAAAATTCGGAGTATAACGTACATATCCTATACCTGGGGTACTATAGCCTTCGAGATCTAGTAATTGTTCATTTGTTAACAAGTTGCTATCAATAGAAGCCATTTTAGGCAAGATGCCTAAACTATTTAGGTAATCATTTAATACTTCGTGATCATACTCGAACAGCTTATGACTTTGAAATTGTCCAACCACCCCAAGCCTAGTCCAAACCATCCGTTTCCTTTCTAAGACTGCTTGATCATCACGTATTAAGAGTTTTAAAATTCTAGTTTTCTCTTCAAGTAGTTTTAATTCTTTATATACGCCATTAATAATGAAGTCTTTAATTCCTGAAACTGTCAAATCCGTCACTCTCCAACATTTTTCTTTTTGGAAATTGAATTTACAGCTGACAATGCCTCAACAATTCTTAACTTTGTCGACTCTTTGTATAAATATCTGGCCCTTCCATCCGAATAATGACTAACAAGATCCGGTTGAATATCATGATCTTCTAGTAATCGTCGGAGTCTTTTTTCGCCAACTTTGAACTCTCGAAGCAAATCTGAAAAATAATATCCTTTTTCGTTTTGATTCCTTTTTTTTACTTCTAACAAACATTTTTTTAGTTCTTCATTATTGAAATACAAGTCACGGAGTGTTGCTACAGAGCATTGTCGAACAGGTACTAACAAACCAGACAAAGCAAATTGGATTAATAATTCGATCGATAAATTAAATATATTGAACTTTATTAATGCATCATGGAAACTGATATAATCATTTGGAAGAGATTCAACCATATCTCCACTGCATCTATTAAGGAGTAAATTTAAATGATCAAGACTAATTCTTTTCGATTTTCCTGAAAAGTTCGTACTACTTTGAATTAGATTACATCCAATGAGGCTTTCAATGGATGATGCATGTATGCCAAGTATAAGAGATGCTTCTTTTTTAGTAATCCATCGTTTCTCTTCTTCGAGATACGTGTTGAGACTAATAGAATCAACGTAATATTCGTTTTTCGAACTCTGTTTCATTAAAACTAAATTGTCCTCTTGTAGTCGAGATAACTTTCCATATGTAACCCCCTTTTCAGTCTTAACCTCCTCGCGGCGAATTAATTTCCTTTTTTGAAGTAATTCAGGTACCACCTTAAACACCCCAAAATCACGTCTTATAACCCCACTTTCCAATTTCTGAATACAGTAAGAATGAAAGGCCTCTTTCAACGCTGAGTAACAATCGTTTCTAAGTAGTAATTCAAATTTTTGAAATGCATCATATCTACGCATACCTTTATACTTTGATAGAAACAGATCAAGTACTTGAAATAAATTTTTAGGAAACTCAGAATACATCCAATCCACATTAGAAAAAGCTATAGCAAGATTCGTACTACTTTTAATCTTATCTTTACTATTATAAAAAACGTCTATAGGCTCCTGATTATACCCCGTAAAATCGATGCAGCCGTTAATAAACACAAAGCTTGTATAGACTAATTCAAGGTAATTAACTTTTTCAAGTTGAAAGATGTTCGATTTTGTATTATTCATCAATATCCCAAAGAGTCTAGATTGTGAATCTGCAAAGCGATCATGGTGAATATGAGTTAAGCTACTTTCCTTAAGTTGAAATAAACAAACCTTACAACGCTTCTGGATGAAATCAAAAAAATCCAAAGTTCTTTTACAAAAAGAGCATCTTTCCCGTAGTAAGATAAAATGTTTAGGACACATTTTCATGGGTAAAATACACCACTCTAAACGATGATAGTAATTTTCTCGAATACATGATGGGCAATATTTTAGATTATTATTTTGAATTAGTTTGTTTTTCCAAGAATCATTGAGGAAACTAAGAATTCGATCATTGTTATTTATTGAATTACTGTCTGTGACTGGTATCCATGGACAAATACTCATCATAACCTGGTTAGTGATTTCATTATTTTGAAGTTGCGCTAAGGTCAGATTCTTATCCTTAAAATAATCTGTATTGGGCAAAAAATGATTTGCTTGAAATAATCGAAACAAATAACCAGACAAACTTTCATCAAAAAAATGCTTCAAACGTATTGGCAAATAAGTACCCCTAGTCATTAATTTTTCTTCCTTTTGCGTTCTTTAATCTGTTGCTTTAAATCGTGTAACAACTTATAATACCCGTCTAAGTTATTGTTAGTAGTGTCATAGTGCTGTATTTGGAGTGCTATATCTAAACAGCCATTTTCAAGAGTAATTAAGAGATAGTCATCATTTTCTGAATCAACGAACACTTTTAGCATCCGAGGGCTTGGTGATATCTGAAACCATTGATTACGAATTGCCCAATGTGATGAATAATACTTATCCTTGAACTTAATGCCTTTCTCAGTAACCTCTGACATCGCAGGAACATAAATACTCCGGTCGTCATTAATATGCTTCATATGAATCCCTCCTATGAATCTATTAATACTAGATTCTCCATCTAACCGAAAAATAATACGTATAGATAACAAAATAATAATTATATTACTTTTACAATCATGTTTTTATAAACAATTCTTGTCTACACTTTTTATGAGGTGTAGACAATGTCCGATCACGATCACGTTCAGGTTCTACTTGGAAAGCGAATTCGAGATTTAAGAAAAGCAAAGGGATATTCTCAAGAATATTTAGCTGAAATTTCAGGATTTCATTACACGTATATTGGCGGTTTAGAACGCGCTCAAAAGAATATCACTTTGGCAAACCTAATCAAAATTGCTTGTGCTCTGGATGTTGGAGTTTACGATTTATTTGCATACAATAAATTAAGTTCATCAGTTGATAAAAAGTCTTCAGATATTGAAAAAATAATTGAAGTTCTAATTAAACTCCCCAACAAAGACGTTAGAAAGATTAAAGATTTCGTATACGGCATGTTTGAAGATAAAATATGAGTGGAGGTAATTCTCCCCCACTTTTTCACTCAAAAAAAGAGGACTCCTTAAGCGGAGTCCTCTTTTGATTCTAATTCAGCGGCCAAGATTTTAGCCATATCCTTCTCAGCGAATTCACCGATAATATTTTTTTGCGCTTTTGCAAGGACTGTGCCATCTAATTTTTTTAATACATCGAAATCATTAAAATCTTCTTCCATAACCCCTATGATTTCGAAGGATTCCCTTAGAATTGGTTTAATCCATCCAACTAACCCTCCAGTTAGACTGTGAAGTAAATCAGGAAAAGCACTATTATCCTTTGACCAATCCAGTAATTCTGGAGGTGGAGAAAGTTGCTCCTCTATATTCTTAATAAACTCTCTAAACGCGTGGTCACACTTATCAAAATGATTCAATACTGTTTTAGGATACCGCCGAATGTGTTGAGTATTTAAAGTTCTGAGTTCTTCTATGGCAATAGTCCCCGCGCATACTAAACAAACATCAGCTGAATTGGCTATATCCTTAATATTTTCCATTACAGCTTTTCGTGTGACAAATGTTGAAGCTAATAAATAATCCAACTCATCAATAATGAGCATTTCAACCCTTAATTTCTTCATCATGTCGAAAGCTTGAGTTTTAATTATATCAACATCTGCATTACGAGCTGGTAATTCCATTGCCTTAAGAATGTTATTGTAGAATGCTTTATACGTAAACGGGATGGGAAGAGTCATATAGATAACAGGTTTTAGATCAGTTTCAGTTTCCTTATCGTCCACAACCGTCCAACCCTTATTCTTTTTAACATATTTTTTCAAAGTCATGGATTTACCAGCTCCTGATTTTCCTTCAACAAATATATGGATAGGAGCTTCCTCACTGTCTACACCATTTCTTTTATTCCTCCGATTTGTATTCAGTCTTTTCCAAATTCGTGTAACCTCATCATGTTCAACAAAAAAATTATTAATTCTGTCCTGAAACTCTTTATGATCTTTACTAATCATAGATGCTCTCAATCCTTTCATTCTTTTTTACAAGTATCTCCTAGCCAAGTTAAATATAATCTCCGTTCAGCTTCCTTTCTATAAATGTAAGTAACAAAAGAGGCCCTACGGCCTCTTTCTCTTTAGATCTCTGTCCCATTACGTTGGTTATTGTATCTTTCTATCAAGCTTTGTGTTTGTGAGGTCGAAGACCTTACAGTTGGCTCAGGCGCTGGAAGAGTCACTGATAAATTACTTACTTTATTCAAAATATGCTTCCGCATTGAAGCATTTTTATTTACCATTGTTTCAAAGCGTTCTTTAATCATTTTTTTTCCTTCTACAATTTGATCGGAGCCCGGAATTTGCCTTTTGTTAATTTTCCCCTTATCAATTAAAACCTTTCTGATTGCCCTATATAGCGCCCTACTCATTCCTTGTACTTGCTCTGCAGGCGGTGAGATAGATGGCACCTCAATATAGGTCTGATTGGTTGTATCTAGAATATAAATTTTGGATATATCTCTTACATCATACTTAATCTTTACATTTTTTTTAAGACGAGTATTAATAAACCGGCTAGTTTCAGGCGAGGCATATCTTACATTATCCTCCCGAATTCCATCTTTATCGTAGGACTTCATGTCAACCGGAAGCAATTTGATGAGGTAGCTTTCCTCTTGATCAGTCGGGATACTCGGTGGATAGCCCATAATATTAACCGCTTCATAAAATCTTACAGCAGGGGTATCTTGATCAAGCGGTAAGCCTTTATGTGTATCAAAATGATATACATCAACAAAATATCGTACAAGCAGTTCTGTTAAATCAGAAAGAGTAAGAATCGCTTCTTTTCTCGCTGCTTGACGATCCTCTGCTTTACTTCCTTTATTGTAATATCCTAATAATTCTTCTAGAAACTCATCATTAATTGTTCTAAAGTATCGTTCTATAATCCCTCCATACCTTGGAGTCGCTATTGGCCTAAATCTAACTTCAGCGTGCAGTTCATCTTCAATCATGCTCTTCACGTAAGCATTGTTGAATTCAGTACCATTATCCATGTAGAATACAGTCGGAATTCCATGCATTTCCCAATCGTTAATCGTACCGTAATTTTGTTTAGCTCTTTTTAAACATAATCCGTTGTAAACTGCACACATTACTTTATGACCAGATGGACTTTGGAATGAAAGGTCAAATCCCCAGATCATTCTTGTATATACATCAATTGCAAGGGTTAACCAAGGTTCACCAAGATCGCTGCCTGTGGTCTCGTCAATTAATTTTATTGGGAGCTGTGCATGATCAATCTCAATAACATGTAGAGGGCTTTTTGCGAAGTATCCTGAGACCCGTTGTGTTACAGGGTCGTGGTATTCTGCTTCCATGTTACCTTTCGATAACCTATCGTATATTTGTGAATTAATTCTTTGTACCATTTTGTATACTGTGTCATAAAGCAGTGGTTCTAAGCTCTTTGCAGAACAAAGGATTTCCAAGTCAGAGTGAAGATGACTAATTTTCCTTCTTTTCTTTGCTAAAAAACGCTTAATACCATGCTCAATTACAGAAATGTATGCTTCATTATCGATCCTACAGTAAATCGTATCAAGAATAATTTCATCTTTTTTGGGATGTCGAATTTGAATAGCCTTCTCATCCTCCCTTGAATGTGTATTATAGTACCTTTTTGAGATGAGTCCTTCAACTCCAAAATTCCCCCTGTTATTTTCAGAATCATAATAGTCCTTTAGGTACCTTTCTAACTGTCTTGTACCTCTTTTCTTTCCCCCTAGTTCTTGTGACTTACCCGATATCCTCTCTAGAAGCCCTTTTTTTGTTATGTCAGCTATGGTTTCATTATCCTTTAGTAACAACGATTTGTAATGTTCATTAAAAGAATTTAGAGCGTACAAATCGCCTTGTTTAATTTTATCGAAGAGAAGTAAAGGCTTAACCAGATTGAGTCTCTCAAAAGTTTTTTTCTTCCTCTCCGGACTTAATGTATCCAGCATGAATGACACTTTTTTTTCTTCATTAGATTGGATTTTTGCAGATCTCTGCATGGCACCATCAGCTATTTTAAATGTAGGATCCTCAATTAAGGAAATGTAACTTATTTCTCTTATTTTCTTATCCCCATCTTCTCGATAATAAAAAATACTTGGTGGCTTAATATCATGAACGAAAAATTTGACTCCATTTAGATAAAACTCATCGTCAATAGCCAATGGATTATGTAATTTCATATCAATTACTTCCCTTCAAACAACAGATTAATATCATGAAATAACGATCCAAATGAAACTTCGCTTGTGTGATCGATCTTTTTATTTATGTTCGTCACTAAAGTTCCGGTAGCGATCATATGAAAAATTAGTGGCAACACGTGTCGATAATCCACTTTTGGTTCAAAACTTTTAGCTACGCGGATCACCTCTACTTTATGAAGGTAGTTTATCCGACGAATAATTTCTGGTATCAAGTCGCAGTAATATTCTCTTGGCCGCAAGTAATTCACTAGCCACAAAATATTGTCTTTAATGATTTCTGGTATCGATACCTTGGGATTCACCAATTCGTATTCCCAGCCTTGTCGTTTAGCATAATCCTCACAAGCTAAAAATAAGTCTGGATTTTGTTCGACTTTTTTATTGCCCCCTTTAATTTGAAATAATTTAGGCCGAGAGCCTTCTCTAAAAGTAAGAACATCTGGAACATGTTGCTCTTCTTTTAGTAAGTACTCTTTAGTTAATCTGTTTTTTGGAACAATCACTGGTTGTTCATAATACCGGATAGTTGCGAAATCCAGTTCTAACAAGTAGTAGAACAAACACTCTCCCCAGAATGACTCATACTGAACTCCCCGCTTCATTTTGTGGCTATACATACTGCCAATCAAATGTTCGAACTCGCGGCTGCCTTTGTTAGATACATTACGTTTTCTCGAGTATAAATCATCCTCTTTGTTCCAATCTTTCTTGGCGCTCCAGTTGTTTACCATTTACCACCCTCCTGAAAGTGACACTTTACGTTCCATTTATTAAAACAGTGTTTCCTGTTTGAATATTATTAAACGAATAAAAACAAAAATCCTCGACTACTCAGATATTCCTGATTAGTCGAGGATTTAAATTTGAGGAGCATGACATTGCCACTGAACAACTACTGAGAATAGAAAAGAAGCAAGGAAGTATTCACCGAGTCAAAACTTTGTCTACAATCACCTTAATTTCGTCGTCGTTATATCCGGCAAGCTTTAATACAATACAGTAGTTGAGGTGCTCTACCAAACGTATAGAGGAAATTACGTCATGGTCCGGCTCATGTTCTCGCTTCTCGTGAGCGAGTTCATTCCGCCACTTGTTGGCAACAATTGCGAGCTGTGTGACGTCATCCCCGAAGTAATCAGACAAAATAACCTTCAGTCCAGACCAGTTATTATAACCGTTATAAACATTGCAGATTTTATCCTGTAGTGATACAGACGGTCTGAGCGAGTCGCGCAGCCGTTTAGCCTTCTTTTTCTTCTCTCCTTTTTGCTCAGTAATGTAACTTTCGATTAATGCTCTTATCTCATCATAGACTTGTATTGTTTCCTCAGATGAGATCTCGGGCAGAAACGTCCTCTGGTAGTATTCAAATGCGGCTGTTATGTGCAGACACTGCTTAAGATCAAGCAACCTTCTGGCAGCACAGGATGAATGTATACTATGAACGGAAACCTTATCATCAAGGAATAAAGATAACAGACTCTCGAAGGCAGGCTCCAGATCGATAAACCGGATGGTCTTCGCGATTACTTTCGACTCTTCAGGATCCTCTTTGTATTTGTTTAAGACAAAAAGTTCAGAAGAGACAGGAACTTCCTTGTGAACGAATATTTCCTTGCCCTCGGAATCTTTATAACCTATTCGCTGGAAATCCCCCACCAAAATGGCACTGTTAATAGCTATGTTTTGCCGATTGCATATAAAGCTAAAGAAGTGTTGAATCAGATAATATAATGACCGGAAGAACTCTAGATCATCGGTTTCATCAAACTCGAGTGTTAATTGAGATTCTGTTTTGGCAAGACTCCCTATGCCGAATTCATAGCTGTTGATTAGCTTGAGCGAGAAAGTGATGTTTCTTCCCATAAATTTGAACTTAAAACTCGTAATGATCTTGGGGCTTCTAAAAAACTCAACACGGTTTTCCTCAGGGTAATAAATGCACATAACGTTTGAAGGGATAAAGTAATTCAATTCTTGGAAGGAGAATTTCATCTTTGTAAAACGTGTATACTCCACATACCCATCTAAGTAAAAGTCTACTCCGTGTTGAACCGTCCCAATGGATATCGGGGTTTCCATCGTTGTCCCTGCTTCGTCCGTTGTTTTTTGCACCCAATAATTTTCGAGAGGTAGGACGAGATGAAATAGAATTCGCCCCCCCAACATCGCACCCCGTTTTTGTCCGATAACCGTTCTTGTATCTTTTTTAAAAGTAAAATGGGAGCCCTCTAGGAATAGTTTCAAAATACCGTTTTCAAAATGGAAAGGAATACTCCTGTCCTTTGAGATAAATGCAAAACCATCACAAGTCATGATGTCCCCTCATTTCCCTATATTTCAATCGTTTATTCAAATAAATTAATTAATTTAAAATTCAAAATAATGACCACTCGCCTACGAGCCTTACATAATATATATCCGTATATGCCGCAAAGCTTATTTCAAGAAACAAGTAGAGATGTATTTATTATTACTGACCCATTCATAACATTGAATCGGTGGCAGTGCATTCGATCGATAACCTAAAAAAAGAGCTAAGTGAGTAGGACCAGCAAAAAATAGATCTATTTGTTTAGCCCCGATCTTTCCAGCAACTATCGCTATTTCCCTTTTTATTTTTTCAACTGTCGCGTTTGCTTGCTTTGCCGAAACAATAGGATCTGAGGAAAACAAATGAAGTTTCGGTAGATGAGACAGATCATTGTTTTGCGTAAAAGTTTGAACTTCGGAAGCAAGATTTTCTTTCATAATGCCTATTGTTACAAGCAATCGGTCACCTGCACCTTCAACGTATGTAGGAGTGAGCGTATAGTTAGGCGTTTGTGAATCTGCATGATCATCAGTTGACCAGCGTTCACCTCGATAGTTCATATCCAACGTATATCCAGCTACTGCCGAAAAAACTTTTCCAAAGGCAATCGCGGCTGAGATTCGTCGGTTTCCATTTAACTCTATCCTGGGTGTGTTCCTTTGACTTTTTAACCATTTGGATGTTTCGTATAATTGCGGTACTAGTTTAGAATTCCACTCCTCTTCAGAAGGGTATACTCTTTCTGCTCCTCCGAAAAAAGAAACCCATTCAAATTGTAGTGCCTTTTCGCTCTTGGTTACTTCCTCCATTTCTGTCGATATAACCACTTGCTTTGGCTCTAAGCGATACTTCCCACTAATAGCAGATTGCATGGTTTTCTCTATTTGAAGCCTTGTGATGGGGCGTGATTTATGTGATCGAACCAAAGCAAGTAAACTGCGAAAAATATTTGGAATTTCTTTAACCGGAAGGTCTTCATACTCTGGTAAATGACGTTGGAGTTGGCTCTGAAACATTCCATTTGCAGTTTCCTCTTCAGAAATTAAGTTCCAATTATGTTCAATTTGAATTTTATTGTAAAGGAATTCTGCCATCTCTACGTCTTTCTCGAGCTTACCAACACGTTCAACATAATCAGCATACGAATTCACGGTAACACCTGATGATGCATCGTAAAATGGTTGCGGGTCGCGTATCCGACGTAAACCATTAATAAGTGGTTTAAGTTCATCGGATATCCCGGCACAAGATATCGTGAATTTACTAAATGATCCAGGACTTCCTTCATCCAGCTCTTTAAAGCGTTCAACTTCTGCCCAAAATTCTTTTGGAGTTACATGATGATTTTTAGCTTCCAGTGCCTCCCGAGTGATACCTTCAGCAGGGGAAAAGAACTTTGCTTCAAAATCAGCTACCCCTTCACGTATTAATGAATCGAATCCTTCAAACGATAACCAAAAGGGCACTTTACAAAGAATCAGACATGTTTGAAAGTCGAACCCCGTTTCTGCAGTATCCCCGCCTTGCGATTTAGGCTCAAGTAGAGATGGTGTTGGCTTATTATTTTCTGTCATCTTTCGTCGCCCTCCAATACTAGCTCGCCCGTCATAACTTCAAATCCAGGCGCAAAAAGACTAACACTGCCTGCTATATCCCCCGCCGCCAACTTTACAATTAAAAGAATTGAAAAATTTGCACTGACGGATGGGTCGTGAACTATCTCCCACATACTTTCTTGATCAAGGCTGCTCGGTATTAAAGAAAAAGAGGGGTGAGAGTGCCACTCTCCCAAATAGTTAAATCGAGTGTATTGAAAATCGGTACTTTTAAAAAATGTCCGTAGGGATTGTTTAAGTGAATCCTCCATTTTTCGCACGAAGGTAATCCACGTGCCACCTTGTTGCTGAACTGTGAAATCGCAAATTCGAAACACACTTTCAGATACATGCTCCCCCATTAAGATGCCACCAATTTCTCGAGTCCCCGCACTTTTAAGTAAGCCGATCATTCTTTTTCTTATCTTAAATGGCAGAAGGATCTTAATCATCTTTTTCCTCCAATAATTTCATAAGAAAGGAAACGTTCTCGGAATTTAATTTGGCATCCACCAAAGAAGGTTCCTCATCTTGGAGTAAATGGTCAGTTTGAATCGGTCTCGTGTCAAATGGTTGACTAAAGATCCATCCTTCGGATAAACCAATGAGATACATGGAGTACGGAAACATCGATTTATCCGAATGTACTTCTGCAGTATCTACAACAAGTCGTGTTAAATGACTCGCTATAACCGATACATCTGCATCTGATGCAATATATACTTCTCCATCGCTATTTTCAATTGTGTATGGTGCTGGAATATTCGAATTAATATCTGGCGCGTCGAAGGTGTACTGATGGTAAGCTTGCCTCATAGCTTGTGGGTTTGGATCACGTCCTGGGCGACTGCGCGCTACAAGCCCTCCAATCCCGCCGGCATACACTTCTGTCCAGATCAGAGGTTTTTTGCTCGCGGTAGAAATAGAAGCTAACAAATTGAATACTTGCCCGTTTGCCGTTGCATCAACGATAACATCACATGTGCTTATTTTTACAAGCGCACCGTTGACTGCTGCATTCGATTCTTGTCCAGTTAAATTGATACTCGTCGTTTCAACTGTAACTGTTGGTGAAATGTAGCGTAGTTTTTGTGCAATGCCGTCCACCTTATGAAAACCAACATTGCGCCAATCGAGGGAATGTCGTTCAAGATTTCCAACCAAGAAAAGATCTTCATCGACCAAATAAAATTTACCGGCTCCCATGCGACAAAGGGATTCTGCCACCTTACTACCTACTGATCCTAAGCCAACGATGGCAATTCGTTTTTCGCTCAACCTTTGGCAAAATTCTGGTGTCCGTTTATTTTTACTATCGTCCATCAAGATCGCTAAGTCGCGCAGTTCATCGTCCGAAGAATAATACAAATGCATCCCTGCTTGTTGATCGATCAGGATGACGCCCTGTATTCTATCTTCACCGTTTGGCTGAGTTAATGTAAGCACTACTTCGTCATGTGTTTTAACCAATTCCTGCAGATTTTCAAATGTTTTTATTTCTCGCACTTGCTCAGCTGTAGCAGAAGTGCGGTAAACAAGCCATTGTTCCTTACCATAACTTTTTTTTAAAGGTTCTGGAATATGTGGGTTTTCATAATCGTTGATTTGAAGTACATGATAAACGATGGTTCCAACTTCAACAACGTATTTTAATGTCGCATGCCCTACTTTTTTTTCTTCGGTCGCTGATAAATAATCAAACAGAGATTCAGTCATGTGCATACGGAAAATTTTACTTCGAAGTGATTGACCAGGCGTTAGAAAATGGCGAGATGGAACGATTTCGTGCTGTTCCGATTGCCCTAGTGGGTTCTCGGCTTCGAGCAGTCGGTAAGTGCTCTCCAGCATTTGTGCAGCTGTTATATCATGATGCCAATTATCCGGTCCCCATTCCAGACATAGTGTACCGTTGGAATATTGATGTTCTGACCATCGTACATCGGAATCGATTGGTGCCACATAAGGAGGTGTGGCAGGGAAAAAGTCAGGATATGTAAGCTTCACTTGGTAAACAAGTTCGTGGGCTTTGATATCTGCTTTTACTGTAAGCCTCGGCTCGATACTCCACTTAATACCTACAAGCCAACTTGCATTGGCTTGTAACCTATCCAGTTCGTTACGCTCATGCGCCAATCGAGAGAGATCAGTTAAATACCAAATACCCATTTATGCAAACCCTCCGGGTTTTTTCGGCTCTACCGCACGATTAGGAAATGCAAGCGTTGGTGCTACTGCGCTAGCAAGAAGCGAATTGCTTTGAACTGCACTGGATTTTGGGAACCTATCTCCAAACAAAATACGCCATTTATTGATTGACTTGTCTGTGTCTTTCTCATCGATAGCTTCTCTTCCAATTTTTGCATGGGCTTTGACTTTATTATAAAACCCTTCAAAAGCATCAAAAGTCATGCCGGCGGTCACTGTATTTCCACTGACACCCGGATCACCAATATGCGGAACGCTACCAAGTGAAATATAAATCTTGTATTTCTCGACGATCTTTTCTAAGGTCCCAACAAACAATTCACCGTAGTTGGTCTGTTGCCGATCCATACATTCAGCAACGATACACTCAATAACAAATCCCTTAGGCTTTTTAGCGAGAGTTGTGTTCTCCCTTCTCCACCATTTCATCAACTTAACAAGCCGCTTAAAACGTCCGCCGCTATCTTGATTGATTTCGGTCGTCCAGACTGTATGTTTCGGAGGATTTGTAATTATCCATTGTTCCTTTTTACGGTCTGGAATATAAAGCGTTCCTTCCATGCCGTTTGGAGCAATAATCGGTACAACATCGATGTCAACTTTATCAGTCTGAATTCCGACTGATCGATTTTGTTTCCGAATGGTTGCATACTCGGATTTTAATGTACTGTACAAGGAATCAATCACACTTTGAGGATCGTCCGACAATGTATATTTTGTCACGACGATAATATCGACATCGGGGCGCGCAACAGTGCCTTCTTTTATCTTAGGACGGATTGCCGTATCTCGTTTATATGACCCAGATAAAAACGAACTGACATAATACTTCTTATAAGTAGCGTGTCCACTAAGAAAGTCTCTTACCTTAGTGTGCCCATTGCTTGCATCTGTTTTCGTTGTTTGGCTCGGTTCAATATCAGTTAAAAATGAAGTGAATTGTGTTTGAGTAATCAATTTTCCCGCTCCCTTATTGGATTGATTGGTTTATTTCGCCAACTATTCTAGGCTCAGTATGCTCTTCTTCGTCTTGGACGAGAGTCACTGTTCCCCATGGCCACGAGTATAAAACCAAGTACACAAAGCACGATTAACAGCCATGAGAAGTATACGAGGAAGTAAAGGCTAGCAATAACAAACAATGCCCCTGCTACGCATAGTAAAACCCGTACCCATAATGCAGACTCGTCACCTACATACGACAGACGAAAGGAAACAATTGCTGCAAAGCCGCAGAGTAAAAATGCACCAAATGAAATGCATGTAATTTTTAAATAATGTAATGGACTAGCGAAATAAAACTTCACTAGTTCAGAAAACGTTTCGGGTTTAGGAAGCTCTGAAATCAATGTGTATGCGTAGTAAGATATCGCGGCTGCTGCCGCATATATGATGGCACAAATCCATGGGTTTTTCATTTCATCGATGGCTTCAAGAAAAGAACGCATTAGTAACCTGCTTTCATAAAGAGTTTTTAAGTAGCAGGAATTTAGTCAGTGATGTAGAATAACTTGTGTTAACTAGTCAGGTTTTTGTTAATGACTTTTGGCGAAGGTTAACAAAAACATACATGCACTACCAAATCCCTGCGATGGAAAGCTTAACTTCGGTTAAGCTTTTTTTCATTTTCACAACAATCAGTTGAAGCTTGTCCAATACTACTTTTCCTTATGGATCCCTTTAAACGGAGTTAGACTTCTTGTTTTCTGATCCATGGTTCTTCCGGTATTACTGTCCCGTTTTACCCAATTACCGTTTGGAGCTTGAAATTGACTCCGATCTCGAACCGCCCCAACTCTTCCTGCACCTGGTTTGCCGTTTGTTGCCATGTTGGCACTCCCCTCTTGGATATTTTTCCCTTAAGCACATAACTAGATTATCACTTTTAACTCAATAATGTCAACATTATTAACTATTGATTATTTATAAAGTCAATGTCGTTGACATTTCATGTCAACGACACAAACATTTCTTTTTAGAGACTTTCCTCTCATTGACTTTAATTTTTTTGAAGGTAATATTAGTTTTAGAACGACTTTGTAATTGGAGCTAATATGATGATTGAAGAATTACTTTATAAAGAAATAGGGACAAGAATAAAAACTTTCCGTGAGAAGAAAAAATGGACACAAGAAGAACTTGCTGATCGTGTTCATCGTTCAAGAACTTCAATAACTAATATTGAACAAGGAAAGCAGCGCTTTCAAATCCATTCCTTGTATGAAATTGCGGAGACTCTGGGCATTACCCCCTTAGAATTACTCCCACAACCGGCTGAACTTATTACAAATGTTGAGTTACCTGAAAAAGTGGAAAAACTAGATGCTGATGGTATTGAATTTTTCAAGAAAATGTATTTAAATTCAAAAAGACTGGGGGATAAATCATGAATATTAGTAAAGCAGAAAAAAGAGCTGAACAACTGCTGAACAAATTAAATATTCAAGAACTACCAATTCCAGTTGAGGAAATCGCAAAGAACTTAGATATTCATGTCCAATATCAACCTTTTGAAGGTGAATTATCTGGATTACTCTTTCGAAATGAGGACGAGAGTGAAGTTATTATTGGGGTCAACTCTTCTCACTCTCTAAATAGACAACGTTTTACGATTGCACATGAACTTGGTCACTTTCTCTTACATAAAGGTAATGAAATGCATGTCGATCGAGGTTTTAAGTTAAATTTTAGGGATGAAAACTCCTCAAAAGCCATTAACCATGAAGAGGTCGAAGCGAATGCTTTTGCCGCTGCGCTTTTGATGCCAAAACAATTTCTTATCGAAGCAATTCAAGAAAAGTTAGATGGGGAAATCGATTTACTTAACAATGAATCAAAACAATTCACTGAAATAGCTGAACAATTTAAAGTAAGTCAACAAGCTTTATTTATTCGTTTAGGTAAAATCGGTGTTATTTAAATTAATAGTTAGCTCAAAAAAGAGGCAATCTGTTAGATGCCTCTTTTTTTGTGCTTTAATTTTAAATTCTTTTTTCTTTATTACTCATTCTCAACAAAAAATCCACCTCATAATAAAGCTGTTAACTCTCCTAAAATTATTGGATCGCAAAATAAGAGACCTTAAAGAGAATTAAGGACAGAGTATTTTTTTGCACCAAATGTATATATCAACCAAGACCCGTTATAATGCTGATGTTGAAACATCTATTAGGAAGAACAAAAGAACTTTTTGTATTGATGATATACGGGTATGGAAGAACGAAAATACGTTAGGACGCTAACGCAAGATACTATTGATAGGTCTTGGGTGGATATGAGGAACTCTTGATTCTCCTGAATCAAATGAAAGTTGAGATCAACTCACGAATAAATGGATGCATGAGGCGCGCAGAGATCCTGAATATAAATATTAGATAAGAACAAAAAATACTCGTAGGAATGATTATACTTTTTAAAAAACGTCATTTAAAATTACAATTTTGAACCAGATCGTATGAATAGAGTATAGAAAAAAACTAAGTAATTACCGACTAAAAGATCTCATCCTAAACAAATAAAAAGCCCGTAGCATCAAGGCTCGGGCCAACGTCCAAATATGTTACAATCGAACGACATTTAATCTTCCAGTCACCGACATTTTAAGTTACAGCTCACACACACAGGGGCACCCCACCCCTGGCTTCTCTCTTACGAACACCTGCTGTACCCGCAGTTGACGCAGTTCTTGCACCCTTCGCTGTTCACCAGCGAAGCGGAACCGCACGACGGGCACAGGTCCTTCGACGCGACTCCTGCCGCGCCAGCGTTCTCGTGCCCGTGCGCGCTGCTGCTAGGCGCAGTGGCCGGTGTCGGCGGCGCCTCCACAACTTCACTCGTCGCGGTCACGTAGTTCCGCGCGTCGTCGGGCTCGCTCATCACTTCTTCGTGCTGCTCGAGCGCTTTGGCCACCGCGTCGGCGATCGACTCGACGCGGTTCGTGCCGAACCCAATGGCGCCGGAGCCGCCAATGCCTTTCAAGTGCTTCACGAGCAGCTTCACTTTGTCGCCGTGGTCCCCGTACCGCAGGAACAAGGAGCAGACGCGGCCCAGCGCTTCGGACATCGCGAACACGTCAGAGCCCGCTTTCCCTACGTTGAGGAAAATTTCGCTCGGCGTGCCGTTCATGTCGTTGATCGTAATATACGCCATGCCGAACGGCGTATTCACTTTGTACGTCGCCCCGCGCAAAATTTGCGGGCGGCGCTTGTACTGGCGATCGAAGACCTGCTCCGTCTTCACATCCACATTCACGGCCAGCTTGCCGGAAAACTGCGTCAAGCTGTCTTCCTCTTTGACCGCTTCCGCCGCCACAGCGACCGGAGCAACCTCCTGCTGCTTCTCTTCCTTCTTCTCGTCCGCAGCTCCAGAACCAGCGCCCGTGCTCAGCACCTGCACATCACGGCTGCCGTCACGATAGATCGTCACGCCTTTGCAGCCGAGGTCGAATGCCAATTCATACAAACGCTTCGTTTCTTCCACCGTGAAGTCCGACGGACAGTTCGCCGTTTTGGAAATGGAGCTGTCGACCCATGTCTGAATAGCCGCCTGCACACGAATATGATCTTCCGCTGTCAAGGTCATGGAAGTCACGAAGTAATCCGGCAGCTCTTGGCCTGGGTTTGCATCCTTCCATTCCTGCGCAATCGGCACGTATTGCTTATCGAAGCCAAGCCGGCTTTGACGGAAATATTCAAAGGCAAAGTACGGCTCAATCCCTGTCGAAGTACCGACCATCGTGCCCGTGCTGCCTGTCGGTGCTTGCGTAATGACGGTCACGTTGCGCATGCCGTGCTGGAGAATAGCTGCGCCCACTTCCGGATACACGCGAGTCATGTTGTTCATAAAGCCGCTTTGCAGGAATTTTTCTGCATCAAACGCTTGGAACGAGCCTTTTTCAGCTGCAATTTCAGCGGAAGCCAGATAAGCTTCGCGAGCCATGAAGCCGTACAGCTTATCCAAGAAGTCGAGCGATTCCGGACTGCCGTAACGAATCTGCAACTTGATCATCAGCTCAGCCAGCCCCATGGAACCAAGGCCTACGCGGCGTTCATTTTGCTGATTCGCACGGTTTTCTTCAAAATGGTACGGCGTCTTATCGATAACATTATCCAGAAAACGCGTCGAATAGCGCACGACCTTCCCAAGGTCTTCCCAATCGACATCATGATTCGCTGCATCATAGAATTTGGACAAGTTGACCGCAGATAGGTTGCACACGCCCCAAGCCGGAAGTCCTTGCTCGCCGCACGGATTCGTACAAATAATCGGATTAAAATACCAGCTGTTCGACATCTGGTTATAGTACTCCAGGAAGACAACGCCCGGCTCAGCGGATTTCCAGGCAGACTCGATAATCGTATGCCACACATCGCGCGCGCGAACGGTACGGTAAGGCTTCACCGCTTTGCCCATCGCTTTCCATGCATCCAGATTGCCGTCCCACTTCTCGTCGTACTCCGGATCCGTCGTGTCTGGGAACACCAAATCCCATTCTTTATCTTCTTTCACCGCTTGCATAAACCCATTGCTTACGCAAACAGACAAATTCGCGTTCGTGATCTGCCCCATGGTCGATTTGACCGTGATAAAATCAACCAGATCCGGATGCCAGTCGTTGATCATCAGCATGAGCGCGCCGCGCCGGCTGCCGCCTTGCTCGATCAAGCCAGTCGTGTAGCTGAAAAGCCCACCCCACGACACAGCCCCGCTGGAAGAGCCATTTACACCTTTCACAACCGCGCGCCGCGGACGCAAAGAAGACAGGTTAATGCCGACACCGCCGCCGCGCGACATAATCTCGGTCATTTCCGTCAAGGTATTCATAATGCCGCCGCGGCTGTCCTTCGGCGAAGGAATGACGTAGCAGTTGAACAGCGTCAGCTCGTCGCTCGCATCCGCCCCCGCTGCGATTCGCCCGCCGGGAACCAGCTTCCAGTCATTCAACACATATTTGAACTTCTCCGTCCATTCGGCGCGCTTCTCCGGCGTGCTTTCGACGGATGCCATCGCACCGGCCAGACGGTCCCACATTTCTTCCGGTGATTTTTCTCTATTGAGCGTCAGCTTCTCAACGGCAGATTCCACCGTTTCCCCGCTGCGCGTCAGCACTTTGACAGTATTGCCATCACGGCTAATAATCGCTCCGACCTCTTTGGCCGGAAATTTCGGATCGTCTTTCGTCAGCACGAGCACCGTATCTCCCACTTTAGCCTTGCTCGTGTCCGCATCCTTCAAAGCATAGCGATCCAAAAAGATTTTCTCACTTAAGCCCGTTAATCCCTTGCTCGTGTACCCGTTCCCCATCTTTCAAATACCCTCCCAAGTAGCTGCGATTTCAGCTGCGATTCAAGATATTTGCTGCCTGTGTCAATGCCATCATTTCACAATATCTGGTATGCACCATTCATTATACTACACAACATGTAGTCTTCACAAAGGCATATGTCCCTATTGCCTTTCCCGTCGCAACGTGCTAGTTTTGACGCGGCCCGCGAGCTTTGATACCTTAATAATAGAATACCACAATTCAAATAATTTTAGAACAAATGTTCGATATTTTATTTTTTATAAAGGACGTGAGCCCAATGTATTTTTTCAAAAACGAATTTATCCCTGCACATGACGTGCACATTTCTCCGAATGACCGAGGTTATTACTTTGGCGACGGCATTTACGAGGTGTTTCGCGTCTACCACGGGGAATTGTACGAGTGTGACGCTCACATGGATCGGCTGGAGCGGACAGCTTCGGAGGTCAAGCTAACGCTCCCTTACACTCGCGAGCAGTTCGTCAGCATGCTGCGCGAGCTAATTTCCCGCAACAGCCTCCTTGAAGGCACCGTCTATCTGCAAATCACCCGTGGTGAAGCTCCGCGAGCCCACCCTTTCCCGCAAACCGCCGAGCCGGTCATGCTCGCCTACTGCAATGAGGTCCCGCGCCCGCTTGCTACGATCCAGCAAGGCATTCGCGCCATAACCCAGCCCGACATTCGCTGGCTGCGCTGCGACCTAAAAACGCTGAACCTGCTGCCGAACGTACTGGCCAAACAGGCAGCATTAGATTTCGGTGTGCAGGAAGTCATCCTCCACCGCGAAGGCATCGTAACGGAGTGCAGCGCGTCGAACCTGATGATCGTCTCCAACGGAGAACTGCTCACACATCCAGCCAACAACCTGATTCTGCACGGCATCACACGCATGGTCGTGCTCAGAATCGCGCGTTCACTAGGTATCCCCGCTCGTGAGGAAGCATTTACGACAGACGATCTTCTCCAAGCGGAAGAAGCCTTTATTACAGGAACGACAATGGAAATTACTCCTGTCGTTCAAGTCGACGGCCGCCCGATAGCCAGCGGCACCCCAGGCCCTGTCGCCCGGCAGCTCCAAGCCGAATTCGAACGTACATTCGCCAAATAACGCCTGCCTGCACAGCAAAACAGCTCAGCATCGTAAAAGATGCTGAGCTGTCTTTTTAATACGTCTTCATCGTGACCTTGCTGATCTGCGGATTCCACACAGAGCCGCCAGTGTTGTTCCAGCGTATTTTGACATAGTTGACGCCATGCAGGCCGCTGAGGCTATACGTGTATTTCTTCCAGTCGCCCGAGCCGCCTGTGATCGAAGGCGACGCCGCCGTCCAGGTCGTACCGTCCGGAGACGTATACAGCGTGAACGCCGACACGCCCTCGGAAGGCCAGAAATAAGTGACCGCCGTGAACGAGCTCATGCCGATCTGCTTCCAGACGACCTCTTCATTCGTCTTCGTCGTGCGCTTCGCCCGCGAAGTATCACCTTCAAATTTGGCCGTATTGGCCGTATCAAAATTCAAATTCGCCGTATGGCTGTACGTTTTGCTCCAATCGTTCAAATCGTCTACCAAGGTGAATCCGCTTACTGGAATCGCTCTGTCCTTCGCCGGATTCGTATTGCTCACGCCCCAGTCCGTACCGACGCCGGGACCGTACAGCGGAAACGGTTTCGAACTCAGGAAGGAAGGCACCGACGGCAAATACAAGGACGCCGGAATGTTCGATGACGAGCTCAGCGAGCCCCAATTGATCGTCCCGCTCGTCAACTTATTCGCGCCCAAATAATGGCCGGAACCAGCTGTCGAAACGCTGCCCGATATGTTGCCGATCATATTTTGATTCACCGTCGAGGTATTGTCCGTGCCGATTTTGCCGGTTGCATAGTTGCGGAACCACGTATTGCGGGGGCCTGTCGCCGTCATGGCCGGATCGCCGGTCTTGGAATTATCCGCAAAGCCTTCCCTGAACGTGTTGCCTTCAATCAAATTCATATAGGCATAATTCGCATGAAAAGCCATGTCATTATAGTCCGTGTATGGCGCCTCTAACGAGTTGTAGCTGATGACGGAGTGGTTCGCACCAAGCTGAAGCAGGATGTGGTGGCGCAGATCCCATGTTTTGTTATCCGTCACACGCACGTTGGTCGACCCATTATTGACGATGCCATACGCATAGCCGCCAACATTTTTAATGAAAGCATCATGCACAAAGTTTCGTTCAATCACAATGTCTTTCGAGTTGTCGATCGAGATGTGGCCCCGGCCGCTGATGACGGATTCAATGTCTTTAACATAGCCGTTCGCCGTCCGACTCAGCGAGAGATTGTTCGTGTTCTCGATCGTCGGCTGCACAGTCCGCACCAGCTTCAGCTTCTCCACGCCGACGTTCTGCAGCAAGTTCAGCTTCTGCACCATCGGCGTTTTCGCCGCCGGATAATCCAGCCCGATCTTCATGTCGAGCGTCAGCGTATTGCCGCTTTTGCCTGTGATTTTAACGATCTGCGATTCGGTATAAAAGCTCCAAGCCACCCTTCCGCCGGATAAATAGAGTGACACATAGTCACCAACATTCAGTGTGGACGCATCTGCCACTGTAATTGTCTGGCTGCCTGCCGCCTGCGAACCGCTCACCGCAATGGGCGAACCGCTTAGGCTTCCGTCAAAGCGCAGCTCCGTATTCAGATTCGCCCCGTCTCCAATGAAAAAGGTCGTTTTCGTCAGGCCGTTGCCGCGAAGAATAAGATCCCCGCTTGTGATTGAAAGCGGCGTCTTGAAATAATACGCGCCGTCCGGGAAGTACAGAATCCGTCTGCCTGACGTGCTGCCGAGCAAGCTTTGCACCGCCGCCGTCGCATCTACACTTGCATCGTTGGCAGGCAAGCCGTACGACGTCACATTGAGCGTCGTCCAACCGCCCGGATCCACCCACGATGGATTCGGAAAACCGGCAGCAGGCATAATGCTTGTGGGCAAGTCGCCGTAATCAAAGGCAGAAACCGAAAGCGGCATCGCCGCCAGCAGAGCCCCTGCAAGAAGCACACTTTTCATCAATAACTTGGCTTTCATTGTAATCGCTCACCTCATTTTCATGTATGGAATGGATGACTGATCCCAAGTTGCACGACCTGAAAAGCGCTGCTCACCTCCTTTCCGGCTTTTACCACATGCTCTGACCGAATCTGCGCGAAATGGTGTTCGCGATAACGACAAGCGTCAGACCTACCGCCGATTCAAACAAACCGAGCGCCGTCGATAAGCTGAACTGCCCGTTGCGAAGACCGATATTATAGCTCCATACCGAAATCACATTGGATAAGTCGGAAACGACCGGATTGCTCAATACGTAAATTTGATCAAATCCTACATTCATGACGCGGTCCATCGACAGAATCAGCATCAGTGCAATGACCGGGGCGATACCCGGCAGGGTAATATGCCACATTTGCTTCCACTTATTCGCGCCGTCCATACTGGCCGACTCATACAGGCTCGGATCGATAGAGCCAAGCGCCGCCAAATAAATGATGGCTGAGAAACCCGTCTCTTTCCAAATGCCCACTCCCAGAAAAATCGCCAGCCAAGAGCCTTTCTCATACAGAAACGGAAAGCCCTCTCCTGTAATCATTTTCGAAATCGAAGCCATGATGCCATGCTCCTGCGCAAAGATCAGCACAACAAAGGAACCGATGATAACCCAGTTGAGAAAATGAGGGAAGTAGACAAGCGTCTGGACCGTCTTTTTAAAAAACGATTTCCGTACCTCATTCAGCAGGATCGCCAGCAAAATCGGAAACGGAAAGCCGACGAATGTGCTGAGCAGAGAGATAATAAACGTATTGCGAATAATTTGAACGATGTTCGGGTTGTTGTATAGCAGCTTGAAGTTATCGAGCCCTGACCACGGACTGCCCCAGATGCCGTCGGCGAGATTATAGTTCTTGAAAGCGATGACCAGCCCGCCGATCGGTACATATTTGAAAATGACGAAGTACAGCAGCACAGGTACGAACATGAGATAGAGCGGGCTGTTGAGCGCCCAGAGCTTCTTTTTTGAATACAGCGGTGTTGATTTCATGCGGGAAAACTCCTTTCAGTTGCGAGCAAACTTCATTTGACATCCCCTACTTTACGAGCCTCGCGCTGCCGCCGCAATACACAAGAATCCGGTATATGCCAATCTCGAAGCAGCAAAAAAGCACCCGCCCCAAGGCGAATGCTTATGAATTACGAGTTGCGGTGCAGCTTCCGGTAATCGCCCGGCGTCATCTGCATCATCTTCTTGAACATGCGGATAAAAGAAAGTGCGTGCACGTACCCGACTTTCAGCGATACGGCTTGGATCGGCTCGTCCGTTTCTTCGAGCAGCCGCTTGGCATATTGAATGCGCAGCCGGGCCAGATAGTCCACGAATTTTTCCCCGAGCTCCTGCTTGATCACCTGGCTGACCTGTTTATCGTTCATATCAAATGCTTCGCCGATCATGTTCAGCGATAAATCCGGATTATATAAATGATCCTCGATAAACTTTTGCATTTGGCGGATCAGGACGCGGTTCGAGCTGTTTTCATGCAGCTCTTTCAGCCTTGCGTATTCCTCCGCGAGCAGCCCGAAATACCGCTCTGCCAGTTCATCCAGCAGTTCATGATGCTCCAGAATCGCCAGCAGCGCCGGATACGTGTCTTGCTCCCATCGCTCCTTGTACGCAGCATGCAGCTCTTTCATCGCTTGATTTAGTTGATAGTTCATGTACTCCATCGTAATGATGATGTCATCCTGGGCCGCATGATCGTCGCGCAAGTGCTGGATCAAGCTGGTAAATGCCGTCTGCCATTCATCGTTGCCCTGCTTGTACATGATCACCATGCCGCGAACGGATTGCAGGCGATTGTAGACGTCGCCATCCTGCTTGGGCTTGACTTCCAGGAAATGAATCACCCGGCTGAAGCCCAGCACCGTTTTATATTTCAGCGCGGTTGCGGCCTCCTCGTAAGCCAAGGGGATGTCTTCGCTTTGCTTCACGGAAGAACTGAGCCCCGTCGTCACGGTAAAATGCAGATGGCCCTGCACCCAGCCGTGCAGCTCTTCCAATAGAGACTTGGTGGACAGGCCATCCGTCTCCACGTGATGAAACAGGAGCACCCCCAGCCGATCGCTGTCGATCCATTCCGCCCAGGCGACGAGCGCATGCTTCTCAGCCATTTCCGTAATGACGCTTTTCAGGGCAAATTTCAGCAAGGATTGATCCCGCTGGTTGTACCGCTCGCAGAACTGTTGAAATTTATCCAGCTCAATGACCGCCATCTGCAGGTTCGCCGACTCCGCCGGCAGCCGATAGGCGTCAAGCTGCTCCTTCCACGCCTCCGGTGCGAGCGGTTTGTTGCCTTGAATCAGCTCCATGAAAAGCACCTGTTTGCGATACACCATGTCCTGCCGGTGCTTTTGCTGGAATTCATTCGTCTGATCAATGAGCTCCGTGATCGCATTCTGGATAAAATGAAACTCGTCCTTCCCTGCGGAAGCTTTATGCAGTGCGCCGGCGCGGACTTGATTCAGAATCGATTCCACAGGACGGTAATGCGTCCTGGAGGCGTGGATGATCCACCAGATCCCGATGATCAGCATCACAATCGTGATGAGAATCCAGCCGATATAAAGGCTCGAGAACAAATATGTGAAGCCGCCTTCCTTGAGTCCAATCTGCATCTCCCAGCCGGTATAGGCCGATTTCATCGAGCCTGACTGCAGCGCGCGCGAGCTTTCGACGGCCGCCCCTTGACTGTTGATGGTGTGGCCGCTTTCATCCAACACGCGGATAAAGCTGTAATGCGAATAGCCCATCTGATCGATCATTTTGGAAATATAATCCACACTGACATTGATGACAATGAACCCTCTATCACCGGTCAAAAGCGGGGCTCTGCGCACCAAGCTGACGACGCTTTTGGGCTCCTCGTCAAGATATTCCGTATAGCCGCGAATCGGCGTCCATGCCGCAGGCGGACCGTTCTGAATGATATTTTTTAGAAATTCCGCATCCCCAAATACTTCCAAAGGCACAATCAAGCTATTGCTCAGCACCTTGCCATCCGTATTGCGGTACAAATACGCCGACGCAATTTCCGGCGAGCCCGACACAAGCTGCTCCAGCTTGGTTGCCGGCAGCGCGATACCGTTATAACGATCCCCTTCCGGAGCAAAATAAAAGCTGTTCAAGCCCTCGTTCGTGTTCAGCTCCCGCAGCACGGTTAAATCGATCTGTTTTAACGTGCGGTCGAGATTGCCCATCGCTTGCTCCATAAAAATGACATTCGTTTTCTTCGATTGACTCTGTGTAATGTAGTTGGCAAATACAAAAAAGAGGCCGGATAAGACGAAAACGATGATCACAAAAACAGGGATGTAGGAGATCAGCAATCGGTTAAACCAGTTTTTCTTCGATAGCATGTCCACCGCTCTCTCCTTCACGGAATAATTGCCTTCATTGTAACCGGATTCCCGAGCCCTGCAAATACACGTTTTTCAGGCATATACATTTTTCGGTTCCCATGCAAAAAAACCGGCGCAGAGCACTCGCTCCGACCGGCTTTCATTCAGCTATTTGACCTCGTAAATGTCGTTAACCGTGATGGCTTTATCTTTATTCGTTTTGTACCAATTCTGGAACCATTCGTCGACTTTGGAGCCGCCGGCTTTCGTCCAGATGTCTTTGGCGTTCTTGACCGCCTGCTCCGGCGTCATATTCGGCGTTACAATCGCCTTCACGTATTCGTCCGGTGTCCCGATCTTGGAAGCGGCGATTTGGATGTTCGGCACGCTTTGCACGATCATATCCAGATCTTTCGGCGTGGACGGAACATCAATGAAGTAACCGGATGTCGGACGCTCAGGCGCAATATACAGTTTGCGAGCTTCCATCAAGATGCGTTTGATTTCCTTCTCGGCTGGCTTGCTGTCGCTCAATGTATCGAGGCGGGAATCGCATTTTTGCAGCACGCTCGCAGGCGCGGATGAAATCATGCTGTAATCGCCGGCATAGCTGCGTTCTTTTTTATTTTTATCTGGGTCAATTGTCTGCGCGCAGCCGTTAGCATCCAGCTTGTAGTGCTCGCCCTCAATGCCCCATTTCAATGCTTTGTACGTGCTTTCTTTCTCCAAATAATCAATATATTTGATAACGGAAACCGGATCTTTCGCCTTCGCGTTCACAACTGCCGCGTTCTGAATCGGCGCGCTGAGCGGCGGGCTGAATTGGCCGAAAGGGCTCTTCGGCAGCAGAATCGGTGACAGCTGTGCGTTCGGGTCGTTCTTCATCAGCGTTTCCATTTCAATGGTTGAAGGAAGTGGGCCGACATAGAAGCCAAGCTTGCCGTTCAAGAAATCGCGCTTCGCCTTATCCCCATTCGTATCCGCCGCAAAGTCTTTGTCGATGACGCCTTCCTGGAACATTTTCTTCTTGAACTCCAGACCAGCCTGCTGATTCTCCCAAGCGTACTGAATATTGCCATCCTTCAGTGTATAGTTCGAGAACACCGGCACGCCGAACATGAAATCAATCACTTTGTTGTTGTAGCCGCCGCCCAGCGACAAGCCATATGTATCGTTCTTCCCGTTGCCGTCCGGATCTTTCTCGGTGAACGCCTTCGCCACTGCCATCAGCTCATCGGTCGTTTTCGGCGCTTCCAGTCCGAGCTTCTTCAGCCAGTCTGCCCGCACGAGGTACACCCAGTTCACGTCCAGCTTGGCCAGCACTGCAATGTCATACAGCTTGCCGTCCGCACGCGTGCCGTATTTGCGCAGCAGCGGATATTTTTGCAGCAGCGCCTTGTACTCCACACTGTATTTGTCAATCAAGTCATCCAGCGGCAGCAGCTGCTTGGACTCATACCACGTGCTCCTGTTCTTGCCGTCGTAATCTTGAATAAGATCCGGCGCTTCGCCAGACGCAAACATCACATTGAGTTTATCTTCCGGCTTCGTCCGCGGAATGGGAACGAATGTCACGTCGACAGGGCCGTTCTTATTGATGTACGCTGTCCAACGGTTTTTGTCGAGCGTGCCTTCCTCCGGCACCATGTTGCCGCGATCATAAATGGTCGTTGAAATTTTACCGCGTTTCTCCGGCGCTGCCGTGCCCTGAGCCTTCGTGTCTCCGGAAGCAGCAGGGGGGGCGCTCCCTTCTTCTTTGCCGCAAGCTGCAAGCAAGCTGACACCGGCAAGCACAACAGCCAGTACGGAAAGGGTGATCAGTTTTCTTTTCATCGATGTGACCTCCTTATGGATAGACGACCTTGATGGTCAGCACAGGGCCGACCGGTTCGCTTGCCCCTACTCTAGCCCCATGCTCCCAGGCTTCACAATATACAAGAATCGCTGTATAGCGCTTTCAAAGGGGATATACGATTTTCGGTGATATGCGCTTTTCCGCTCTATCCCTTGACCGAGCCGATCATCACCCCCTTCACAAAGTGCTTCTGCACGAATGGATAGACAAGCAGCATCGGCAAAATCATGACAATGATCCCGGACGACTTGATCGATTCCGGCGTAATTTGAATCGACTCTTCCGGCCTAAGAAACTGGTCGACCTGCAGCATGCTGTTCATAATCATCTGCTGCACGATGACTGTGAGGTTCATCTTATCCGGCGAATTAATATAGATGAGGACATTCTGGAACATGTTCCAATAGCCGACGGCGTAGAACAAAATCAATGTGGCTAGCGCCGGCAGTGCCAGCGGCAAATAAATCCGCGCAATCAGCAGCCATTCGCTGGCCCCGTCCATGCGGGCCGCTTCATCCAGCTCGGCGGGAATGTTCTCGAAGAACGCTTTCAGGACAAGCGTATTATACACGGAGATTAGGCCAGGCAGCCACAATGACCAGTAGGTGTTTACCATGCCTAACGATTTGACCAGCAAATAATTGGGGATCAGCCCCGCGCTGAACAGCATCGTGAAAATAAGCAGCAAGGTGTACATTTTACGTCCGACAAAATAACGCTTCGACAGCGGGTAGGCTGCTAGCACCGTAAAGGCGATGCTCAGCAGGGTCCCGATGATCGTAATGACCAGGGAATTGCCGAACGCCGGCAGTATGCGCGTGCCTTTGAACAGCAGCTTATACGACTCGATGTTCCAGCCGATCGGCCAAAGCGAGACGTGGCCGGATAGCACCGCCGGCTGATCGCTGAACGACAGCGCCAAGAGGTGAACCATCGGCAGCAGGCAGCTGATCCCGACGATGCTTAACAGCACATAGTTGAATACGTAAAACAATTTCTCTCCAGGTGAAGCTCTCATGGGAATCCTCCATCCACTCGTAGATATATCCCCACTGTAAAAGGTAGGCCGGGCTGACGGCAATACACATGATTCGGGTATATGGCCTGCGGGAGCCCGTCAGCTCATCTTGCGGAACGAGGCGCCGCTATTCCCCTGAATTTCGCCGATTTCAATAAGCAGCGGAGCGAGGAAGCCTTAATCAGGCCTCTGGCCTGTCATATCGCCCAAAATGACGCAAATAAGGCCTTCTCGCTCCCTTTGCAGTGAAAATACGCCGAATTCACGCAAATAGTGTCATGACGTTCCTTTATGTCAATAGCGCCAAGACAAGCTGCTAACGAAAAAAGGATGGTCATAAGTCTGACCATCCTTGGATTATGGTTCGTATTGATGGCGGCTTCTTCTGCCCGCTTCACCTACACAGCAGCCGAACTCCCTACCGCCGCAAATTCCACTCCGCCGTCCCGTACTTCTCGCGGACGAGCTGCTCCGTCAGCTCCACCTCGTACGGCGTGAGCGGCGCTTCCTCCAGCTCGACGCCGAGGCCGGCGGCGATTTCCCGGCGGAACGCGTCCTCGACGTCCCGCAGCGTCACTTCCGGCTTCGCCTGCGCGCGCAGCAGGTCGTTGATCGCGACTGCTTTTTTCACGAAGCTCGCTTTCATCCGCTCCGCCACCTTCTCATTGGCGAAGCGGAGCAGACGAAACAGCTGGTCAGTGTCCATGTCCAGCAGAATCGAGCCGTGCTGCAGTACGACGCCTTTCTGCCGAACCTGCGCGGAGCCGGCGACTTTGCGCCCCTCGACGACGAGCTCGTACCACGAAGGAGAATCGAAGCAGGCCGCCGAACCGGCCGACGCATATTTCTCCTTCTCCTCCTCGCTCGCCAGCTGAACCATCTCCGCTTGCAGGCCCAGTGCGCGGAAGCCCCGCAGCAGCCCTTCGCTGAGCACCCGGTACGCCTCCGTCACCTGACGCGGAATGCCTGGGTAATCCTCCGCCACGATGATGCTGTATGTGAGCTCCTTATCGTGCAGCACCGCACGCCCGCCAGTCGGACGGCGAACGAAGCCGATGCCTTCGCCGGCGACCGCTTCTTGGTCGACTTCGGCAGCCTTTTGGAAATAGCCGATTGACAATGTCGGCGGATTCCAGCCATAGAAGCGCACCGTCGGCGGAGCGAGCCCCTCGCTATGCGCCGTCAGCATTGCTTCGTCTAAAGCCATATTTTCAGCAGGAGAACGGTCTCCCGTGTGAATGAATCTCCATTTGTTCATCGAGCCTCATCTTCCTTCCATTCCATCCTGATCATCATCCCTTATCATAGCACACAACGCCCCGGGACCGGAAAACTCTTACATGGCAAAGTTATGAAAGGCCGGCGAATGGACATACTAACACGTATTCGACAAAAATCGTTTAGGAGGGCACGCCCATGCGTCACATCCAACCTCAAGAGAACATACGCCCCATTCATAAACAGTTGGACATGCATATTGACCGGGACTGGTTTACGGAGCTGGATAACCGCGAGCGGAGCGGAGGCCCCTGGGACGATTGGACTTTGTATCAGCTTGCCTACGAATCGGAAGAGTCGGGCCTGATCTCATCTTTTGACGACATGCTGTGCCTCGGGCAGATTGGACAGCTCGAACCAATGCCCCATCAGATCGAAACCGCAAGACGCGTGCTCAGTGAGATGAAGGGCCGGGCGATTCTGGCCGATGAAGTCGGGCTTGGGAAAACGATTGAAGCCGGTTTGATTTTAAAAGAATACATGATCCGCGGTCTTGTCCGCAAAACGCTTATTCTCGTGCCCGCCTCGCTGGTCCTTCAGTGGGTTCGGGAGCTCAACACCAAATTCGGCATTCCCGCCGTTGCGCAAAAGAAAGCCTATATGTGGGAACAGAACGATATCGTCGTCGCCTCCATGGATACCGCCAAGCGCGATCCGCACCGGGACATTGTGATGAACATGGAGTACGACATGCTGATCATTGACGAGGCCCATAAGCTCAAAAACAAAAAGACCTCCAACTACGTCTTCGTCAACGAGCTGCGCAAAAAATACTGCCTGCTCCTGACCGCAACGCCGGTCCAGAACGATATGAAAGAGCTGTACAACCTCATCACCTTGCTTAAGCCGGGACAGCTCGGGGGGCAGCACAACTTCAAGAACAATTTCGTGGTCGGCAAAAGAACGCCGAAAAACGAGCACCAGCTCCAACAGGAGCTCTCTAAGGTTATGATCCGCAACCGGCGCGGAGACGGCGGCGTGCATTATACGAAGCGTGTGGTGAAAAACATCCCCATCACGCTCTCGCCTGACGAGCAAGCGCTGTACGATGGCGTCACGAATTTTGTACGTACCCGGTATACCGAAAGCGCCGGCGATTTGACCAGCATGCTCTCGCTGATTACACTGCAGCGGGAAGTCTGCAGTTCGCGCGACGCCGTTTTTATTACACTGGTCAATTTATTCAAAAAGACGGCTGAGGACTCCCCTGTCCGCGCCAAAATCTGGGAACTCGTCGAGCTGATCCGCAGCATCAAGGCTAACTCCAAGGCGGAAACGGCGATGAAGCTCATTGAGGAAATCAATGACAAGGTCATTATTTTCACGGAGTACCGGGCTTCGCAGGAGTATCTTCTTAACTATCTCAAAGAGCACAAAATCACGGCCGTCCCGTATCGCGGCGGCATGAACCGCGGCAAGAAGGACTGGATGATGGACCTTTTCCGCAATCGGGTACAGGTGCTGGTTGCCACAGAGGCGGGGGGCGAGGGCATTAACCTGCAATTCTGCCACAATATGATCAACTTCGATCTGCCGTGGAACCCAATGCGCGTGGAGCAGCGGATCGGCCGGGTGCACCGGCTAGGTCAGACGCACGACGTGAACATCTACAATCTGTCCACGACGGGCACGATTGAGGAGCACATCCTTTCCTTGCTGCACGAAAAAATCAATATGTTCGAGCTGGTGATTGGGCAGTTGGACACGATTTTGGAGAAAATCGAGAAAAAAGGCTCCATCGAGACCTCTCTCTTCCGGATGGCAATGGAAGCGCGCTCGCGTGAGGAGCTGCGCCGCAAAATCGATGAGCTTGGCCATTCGTTCACCGAAGTCCGCGAGGAAGTGCAACAGAACGCGGCGCCCCGCCCTGCCTATCAGGCCATCCTTGACCGGGTCAGCGGCGCTGGACATGCGGAGGTGCAGCCATGATGAACAAGCGCAACGTGCATTCGTTTGTGATGCGCTTTCTGGAAGCGTATAACTGTACGATTCTGGAGAAATCGCCGGCTTCCGTCACGGTGAAGCTGTCGCCCGAAGCGGACCGCGAGATGACGGGCCGCCCTTATTATTGGAGCTTCGTCGAGCGGACCGGCGCGGCGCCGGAGACGATGACGTATAAGTTCGTTTTCGACGCGGAGGCGATGAAGCAGGAAGCGAAGCCGAAAGTAGCTGCTGCGAAAGCGCCCGCGCCCCCGGGAAGCAGCCCTGGTGCTAGCCTTAGTCCTGGTCCTGGCCCTAGCGTTGGCGCTAGTGCGCCCGCCGGGCAGCCTGAGGCAGGCGGCCAGAGCGGCGACAGCATTCTCGGCCGCTACTTCGGCTTCGTGCCGACGCAGATCGCGACGCGGGTACCGCAGGAAGACGTGACGTTCGGCAGCCGCCGGCTCGACCAGTTGTTCGGCATCGTGCGGGAAAAGGGCCGATTCATTCATTTGTTCGAGGAGCCGTTCCCTACGGGGGCGACGACGCACGGTCCTCTCGTGTTTGACACGTGGTTCTGTGTCAACTACAAGGTGGAGCTGGCGTGCGACACGAAGCGCACGGAGATTCACTCGCTGGGGATTCAGCTGAGCAGCGGCGAGATCCGGGAGCATTTTCACAAGCAAATGCTGACCAAGAGTCTATCGCCGAAGCTGCCGATCGGCAGTCATATTTTGCCCAGCACGATCACGCTGCCGAAAGCGACCAATCTGCTGGAAATGATGCTCGAGCGCAAAATCAGCGCCTACGACCACAGCTGGGCAGACGAGGCCAATCGGCAGCATCGCAGCGAAATCGACCGTGTCGAGTCGTATTACAACAGCCTGCTGCTCAGTGCCGAACCGAAAGAGCGGGATGATATCGAGCAGCAATGCCGCAACCGGCTGCAGGAGATCGACTGGCAGTACAAGCCGCGCATTGTCGTTTCCGTCATTAACGGCGGTTTGTTCCATTTAATTGCTTCCCGATTTCCCAGAAAATGACGCGAGTCGCTAAAACATTGCAAGGAAGGCGTGTCAGGTTGCAACAATCTTTTTATCGCCTATCTTTTACAATAGAGTTATAGAATACAAGATTCGCCGTCAGGAGGAATTCTTATGAAGCTGTCCACGGCATTCGCAGCAGCCTGCCTCCTCATCTGCAGCCTGGGTATCATGCCCCTGCACTCTTCGGCAGGCGATTCCGTCAAGCAGCCGGAAATAGCCCTGGAGCAGCCTGCCGCGTCGGACAATCCGTCCGAACGCACAAGCGCAGCCCCGCTCTCCGATACAATTCGCCAGTGGCAGTCGACAATCGCCGAGGAGCTTGACAACGCCAGTTGGAAAACCGCTACCTGGCAGAGCTACCCGCTTGGGCCCGGAACGCATGGCTGGGTGGTCATCCTTACCGATCAAGGCGCGGAAGTTGGCTATATGATCGTTCACGCCGCCGAAGATGGCGGTTATCGCTTGACGGAATACGGCACAGGCGACCATCCGTTATTTAGCTTAAGCACGTTGTATCAGTCTTTGATACAACAGGAACTTATTTCTTCTTCCATTACGTTTGAAGCGTTCGTGCAAGATCCCGCTGTGATTCAGGACCGGTTGTATGCAGGAACGTTGACCTCCGTCTGGAAGCTGTCCCTGCCGGAGCAGACGGTATATGCGGATGCCAAGTCCGGGGAAATTTTGCCCCTGACGAAAGACCCGGTACCCGCAGCTGACGAATCTCCGAAACCCTCGTCGCTGACGCATATCGCCCATCAAGTGGTGCTGCCGGCCTTTGATCCCTACGACCGCCTGCCCTGGATCCAAGGCACACCGATGGCGGTCGCTTCGCTCGGGGAGCTCCAGCAGGAGCTTCAAGAAGACGAAGAAGCCCAGCTTACGTATGTAACGAAGCTGTACGGCGGGCAAGTGACGATGCCGCTGGCGGTCATGGGCTACACGGAGTGGGATGCCGGTCCGACGTACCTGGTGCTCGATCATAACGGCCCGCGGTATATTCCGCTTCCTTCCGCATTGGCGCAAGGGAGCCTCTATAACTAGCACAAAAAAAGCCTAAAACCTGATTTAGGTCTTAGGCTTCTTTCGCTTGCTGGGCAGCTTTACACTGCCGAACATCATTCGCGTCGCAAACGGGATCATACCGAACCAACGCGTCTGCCAAGGCTCACGCTGCTGCTTCAAAGACGCTTTCGCCTGCTGGCGAACTTCTTTCGGTGTATCGATATACGTGACAACCCGCTGGGTTATGTATTTGACAAGCTCATCGCTTTTCGCCATGCTATCCACCTGCCTTACCGCCTAGTATGCCCATTACCGCAAGGGACTAAACGCCGCAATAAGCCAGGCAGGTGGAGCCAGCCAAGCGATTGAATTAAGCGGGACGCCCGCCGCTTTCCGCAACGATTTTATCCGCAAACGATTTAATTGTCCCGCAACCGAGCAGCATCGGCTTATTGTCACACTGCAGGAGCAGCGTCTGCGCATTCGTGTCCCATGCGTACTGAAAGCCAACATTCATCCCGACGACGGTGATCATAAATTTGCCCGAGGCTGCATTTGGAATCGAAAAGCCTTGCCTTCTGCCGACCTGTTGCAGGGCTCTGAATACCGAAGACGTAATCCCTCTGTACATCCATGTGCTGCAAGCCGCCATAGGTTGGTTCACTCCCTCTCATATCAATTCCTTTTAATTGTATGAACCGCGGCCCAGATTCGTGCCTGCTTTACGCAAAAGTCATTCGTACCAAAGAGAGAGGTGCCCAGTCAGATGCCGAAAGAAATGCTGCGAACCGAGCAGTTTTACATTCAAATGGATGAATTGAAGCATACCTTGGAAATCGGATTTACGGGAGAAACCAACGAGCCGCTGCGGTCACTAAACCTATCGCACGCTGAATTAACCCAGCTGCTGTATACCCTGCTGGATGTCAGTTCCGTTTTCCGCGGAGATACCGCTTATTTTGAACCGAAATCTGGGCAGGCGTCCGACGTATGATCTACCATACAACACCAAAAAGCACGATAACCGCTTCACAACTGCTGTGAGGGGTTATCGTGCTTTTGTTTTTGGTGACGTTGCCTAGTTCCGGTTGAATCCCGCAATCGAGGCAATGAAACGCAGAATATACAGGAACAGGTTGATAAAATCAAGATAAATATTCAGCGCGGCCAGCGGAACTTCCTCCGCCGCAACTCCGTCGCGATACTGCGCCACATCATACAGCACCCAACCGCTGAAAATCAAAATCCCGACCATCGACCACACGAGGTTCGTCATCGAACCGAAATTCACGAACATGCCGATCACGCTCATGAGCACCAGCCCGATCGTGCCTGCGAACAAGAACCCACCCAGGAAGCTGAAATCCCGTTGGGAACGGTGCGCGTAGAACGCAAGTCCGCCAAAGATCGCCGCCGTCGCAAAGAACGCACCGGACACGACGTTTGCGCCAAGCAGGCCGCCGTATACCATGATGACGGGATACAACGTCACGCCGGAGATGGCCGTGAAGGTGTAGAGAAAGCCGTAGCCGATGTTCTTGCCGCGAATCCGAATGATCAGCGCGGCGATCAGCATGCCGACCTCAACAATAATAAAGAGTGTGACCAACGAAGGCGGAATAACCATCGCGCCAATCAACATGCCGATGAAGGACACCAGCAGCGACAAAGCAAATGTCTGCAGCACATGCGCGAAGCTGCCTTGCTGCGAAACCGTAACCGTTCTTTCCATAGAACGTCAACTCCCTTAGGAAAAATTGTACAATCTATGGTATGTATTATAGCTGAGTTTCATGTGAGTTGCTACCGCTACAATCCGATTCCCCCACATATTTCAACTTATCCGGATTTCTAACGAAAAACAGGTTGCGTACAACGCCATTCTCCACATAAATCAACCCTGCCGTGTGGACGCCTCCGCTTGATCGAAGCACAATGCCGTAATTGCCGTTGATTTGACGTACTTCTGCCAACACTTCCCCATGAACCATGGCACTCTGACGCACCGGACCGAGCAGGAAGCTCGCCACTCTATCCCGTGTAGTAATTGGTTCAAGCGCAGCCTGCACCTTGCCGCCTCCATCGGAAACCAGGACGACCTCCTGATCAAGCATGGCGAGAATTTGCTTCATATTTCCTTGCTTGAGCGCCGCCAAAAAGGTTTGAACCCACGCTTGACCGGCTCCGTCATGAGGCGCCAGCTCCTCTTGGCGTAGCCCCATTTTCGCATTCGCACGGCTGAACAGCTTACGGCAATTGGTCTCGCTTTTATCAAGAAGCTCCGCGATCTCCTGATAGTCGAAGCCAAGAGCCTCGCGCAGCACAAACACACTTCGTTCCGCCAGGGATAACCGTTCCAGCAGCACGAGCATGGCGTAGGACAAGAGATCCTCGCGGACGACCGATTCCATGGCATCTTCCTCGGAAGTGAGAAACGGCTCCGGCAACCACTCTCCGAAATATTCCTCCCGCTTCTTGCGGGCCGACTTGTATAAATCCCGGCAGCGATTCGTGACCATTTTGCATAGATACGCTTTCGGATTAGCCAGTTGTTCTGGATGAACTTCCATTGCTTTCAGAAAAACATCCTGCACGACATCCTCGCTGTCTGAAACCGATCCGGTTAATTGATAAGCAAGTTTAAATAACAACCCTTTATACTGTGCATATAATTCATTCATAGCTCCATACCATCCTTGATGAGTGTCTATTTCGCATGCCAATCGTTGTCCCTATCTATAAGACGACAAAGGGGAGCGATTTGTGACACGGCGATGGCAGGCTGAACGAGCGGCGGCCTCGACTCCCCGCACATGTCACAGAACAGACGACCACCTCGTTATATGTACGAGACTGTAAAAAAACAAAAAGAGAGGTGTGTCCCCATGACACAACGAGTAAATTACATGCAGCAATCTCCGGAATTTTTCAAAAAAATGATGGAGCTCAGCAATGCCGAAAAAGATAGCGCCATTGAAGAAAAAACGCTTCTTCTTGTGCACATTCGCGCTTCCCAACTCAATGGCTGCGGCTTTTGCCTCGACATGCACATCAAACAGGCCAAAATCCATGGCGAAAGCGAGCTGCGGCTCTATCATCTCCCGATCTGGCGGGAGTCGAATCTGTTCCTCCCACGCGAACGCGCTGCGCTGGCATGGACCGAGATTCTTACCAAGCTGCCTGAGCACGGCGTACCCGATGAGGTATACGATCGTGTTCGCACCCATTTCTCCGAGAAGGAACTTTCGGATCTCACTTTCTCCGTGATGGCGATTAACGCTTGGAACCGCATCAACGTCGCATTCAAAACCGTACCGGGCTCGGCGGATGCGGCGTTCGGGTTGACGAAGGCTGGGTTGAAATAATCTAGCGGTCGTCGTGTCGATCCCACTGCGAGATTCGGTTAACAGAAAAGGGATGTCACCCAGCCATGAATGTGGCTGGGGGCATCCCTTTTTTCATAAACGGTCTTACCCCATATGGATCCCGCCATTTACATATGTGCACGTGCCCGTAAGGAAACGACTCTCTTCGCTCGCCAGAAAAGCAATCGCGCCTGACACATCATTCGGCACAGCCACACGCTGCAGCGGCGTCATAGCGGCAATTTGCTGCTTGACCGAAAACGGCGTATCATTCGACGCTTCCGTCTGGACTAGTCCCGGGGAAATGACGTTGGCCGTGATCCCGTACGGGCCGGCTTCCAACGCTACATATTTGGCATAGGCATTCAGCGCCCCTTTGGCGGTGCCGTGCGCGGACATATACGGCAAAGCAGTATCCGCTGCTCCGCTGGAAATGTAGATAATTCTTCCATATTTTCGTTCAACCATGCCGGACAGAACCGCCTCTGTTAATGTAAACGCAGCTTTCATTTCATCGTTCAGCTTCTGTGCCAGCTCCTCCCACTGCAGCTCGATCAACGGCTTCATCACAAAGGACATATGTGCATTGCTGACCAAAATATCGATACCGCCCAGTGTTTCTTTGATGTGAGCCACAGCCTCTCTCACCTGTTCAGGCTCCCTCACATCCGCCTGTGCCAATTCAGCCGTCCCTCCTGCTTCGCGGATCCGGTCCACGATAGCTTGCGCAGCATCTGTCTGCCGCACATAATTGATCGCCACCTTGGCGCCTTGCTGAGCCAGCATCAACGCCGCAGCCGCCCCAATTCCCCGGGCTCCCCCTGAAATAAAAGCAACTTTCCCCTGTAAATTCATCATTCTGATTTCCTCCTCATCATAGATAAGATGCTTTCCCGGTCCGCGTTCCGTTGCCTACATCGGCTTGACAATCATAAACAGAATTAAGACAATGCCGAGAATCGAAGCCGTGTTATACAGCCGATTCGCTTTGGCAAGAAGTGCCGTTTTGTTCGTCGCTACCCCCGGATCATTCTCTGCGTCATCGCCGATATTGAGCAATTGCATCAATTGGTTCAGAACAGGCCCCAGCATCCCCACGGCAACGATTTGAATCATCACATAAAGAACGAGAGAACCCAGAATCCATAGGTCCGAGAAATTCCAGCCCGTTGCAGCAACAAGCGCCACGCCCGAAACAACAGCAATCGAACCGCCGATCTTCGGAAAATAGTTAAGCAGACCGAACAACGCCAGCGACTGTTGGAGCTGTTGGCTGCGCTGCTTCTTCCTAAGTAAAATATGACCGAAATACGTTGGTCCGATGCCGATAATCGCTGAAAGCACATGAATCCATATAAGCCATTCCATCGTTTACCACTCCTTATAATGTGTTCGGACACTATGACGCTTTCGCCCTCCCTGCCATTGAATTTATCATGAAGGGTTCCATCTTCGGAATTATACGATCGTATAGTTTCTGGTCAATTTGCACAAAGACACACCGCACAGCAAAATAAACCCACACCGCAAGTAGGGTGTGAGCTTATTCGATGCCGCTACAAGATGAACAAAAATGTGCCAAAAGGCTAAAATAAAAACAACCCCTCTTCGAATTCATCAAAGAGGGGTTGTTTTTTAGGATGCGGTCAAGAGGACTCGAACCTCCACGGGGGGTTAGCCCACACGGACCTGAACCGTGCGCGTCTGCCAATTCCGCCATGACCGCATGTCTCAAAAAATCTTGCTTAACCAATATACCACGCAAGCAATGGCTCGTCAACAAATCTTTCACATGAATTTCTGTATAAATTGCGCCCGCTCTCCTCACCCTACATCCAAAGGAGGGATGTCCCATGAATGAAGAGGAAATCCAAGAGCTTGAGCCTAAATACACCGCCAACGAACGCCACTTGAGCGAAGGCGAAGCCGAAGAAATCGTGCACGAGCCGAATTTCCGAAGTGGCAGCGATGAAGACGATCTGGCCGAGATCGATGCGCTGGCCGTCGGTCTCGCCTATGGAGTTTTCCGGCGCCAATAGCAAGGAGTCGCATTAAGGGGGGCACAGTGTCGCGCAGAGCGCAGACGCTGTGCCCTTCCCCATTACAGCCGCTGCACGGCCTCGCTGTACTTCATGCCCGACGCAAGGATCGCCTCATACACGGTGCGCCCGATAAAATACCCGAGCGTCGTCGCCGTCCCTGCATAGTGGTACGTCGGGCCTTGCCCTGTCGCCGCGATCAGCACGGCGTCGGTCGTTGTCCCTGTCGCGGCTTCGCCATCGATGGTGATGCCAAGCGCTTGCAGCGCCGCGGCCTTCGCCTCGGTCGCGGTAATGACAGCGTTGACCATCGCGGCATCGGTCAACGCGCCTTCCACCACGACGATCGTGTTAATCGTCCCGATCGTCTCCAAAAACAACCGCGACGCGTCCTGCGACGCCCCCGCGCGCGCCTTATTGCCGAGGCCGACGGTGACCCAGGCCTCGACGCGCAGGACGGCCACTCCCGCCGCCGTCTTCTCCTCCGGCCACACTATAGCATGGTGGCCGACATCCGCGACGTACGCGGCCGTGAGCATGCCCGCCGTCGCCCCAGGCTCCAGACCTTCCCGTTCCAGGAAGGTCTCCATCTCTTGCAGCGGGTTCGGCTCGTTGTAAAACTTGCTCACCTGCCGGTTGACCAAGTGCCGATGCCAGCCGAACCCACCGCCCCACGGCGACGAGTTCAGCGTGCGCAGCGGATGGTCAGCGTCAACCCGCAAGTACTCCCCATGCGGCGAGCGTACCAGCTCGGCGTGAACTCCCCCAGGCGCAGCGCTCGATTCCCGCTCATTCCTCATCGTGCGACAGGTCGTCCGGCTCGACGGGATCCTGCGGGAGCATGTATTCCGGCGGACGTTCCGCCTCGTACGGCTGGTACACGTAGCCGCGGCCCAGCTTGACGACGCGGCGGTTCTTTTTTCGAATCATGACGGTTTCATCATCCCAAGCGACGACGGAGCCCCGCACATCATTGGCCGGGCTGGCATCACGAATCACACGCAGCAGCGTGCCTTCCACACGGTATGTATCTAACTGTTCATCTGTAATCAACGAAACCACCTCCTGGATGCATGGGCGAACGACCAGCCCACATCTTGTGTTAAACTTTGTTCCCGTTTAGCATACACCATTTTCCGAATCCGCGAAACGTTACATAATTAGGCTGGGAATAGGCTAACTTAACGGAGAAGAACCATGACAGCAGCAGGCAAAGCGCAACCTAACTACGACCTGTACGGGAGGCAACCTGACGATGAACGAAGTCAAACGAACCTACTATATCAACGTCGGCACCGGCGAAGTGCTGGAAGATCCGACCACTCTTGACGTTCAATTTGAAATCCAGGCAACCGAGGAAGACATCGCCAAGCTGCAAGAGCTTCTTGAAGAAGTCGACAACACCTCGCAAAACAGCTACGGCGCCACCTGGTTCCCTTGGCAAGTCTACTATTCCGTTCCGCAGGATCAGGAATACGATTATTATTTGACCGAAGTGTACCGCGCCATTCACCGCCTCGGCAATGAACACACCAGACGGCATATTGAAAGCATGAATGTTCTCAATCAAGGGGTATAACGGCAAAAGGCCAAAGATTCCACAATCGGAACCCTTGGCCTTTCCACCTTCGTATATGAACAATTAACTGACATGCTCCTTGGAATCATTCGTCTCAAACCAGAAATCAAGGACTTTGCTTGACATCACACGTTTCTTGATATATTCCGCTTGACTTGCCGAGAATTGCTGCTCCCACTCGTAACCCAGCTCTGTGCAAAGCTTCACGATGGTTAACAGTTCGGACCAAGCCACATAGCGCTTATACCAAAAAAATTGAGGATGTTCGATCATATACGGATACAGATCGTCAAACTCTGTATGTTTACAATCTAATGCTCGTTCAAAATGCGTTTTCGCTTCCTCAAGCTTCGACATAAAATATTCGAATGAACCATTTTCGATACCCATAGATGCCAGCCTCCTCTCTTACCTTGTAACCATTATAAAGGATAAATCGTTTTCAGGGAAGTAGAAGTCTCCATGTAAAATCAGTCAAATGTCACGCGCCCGCCTTCGAGCGAGGCAATGCGTGCCAGAGATTCAACGCGAATGCCCTTCTCGCGAATCGAATTGCCGCCGGCTTGGAACGATTTTTCCACCGCGATTCCTACACCGACCAGCTCAGCGCCCGCCTTTTCCACAATGCGAATCAACCCGCGCGCCGCGTCGCCATTGGCGATGAAATCATCGATGATCAACACGCGATCCCCTGGATGCAGCAAATGAGAGGACACCATAATGTCCGTCACAATCCCTTTTGTAAAAGAAGGTACACGCTCGCTGTACGTATCTTGGTCCATTGTCAGCGTCTTTTTCCTTCTCGCAAAAATCATCGGTATTTCAAGCGTAAGCGCCGTCGTATACGCAATTGGGATCCCGGAGGATTCCACCGTCAGCACCTTGTCCGGCTTGGTTTCTCTGAACAATCTGGCAAACTCTCTCCCCATTTCCAGGACCAGAGCAGGATCGATCTGATGATTCAATATCGTATCGAGCTTTAATACCTTATCCGAAACCACGACGCCGACTTCTTGAATCCGCCGTTTTAACAATTCCATGGACATTACCCCCTCTGCCTGTCTAATATGAGTAAATTACCATATCGACAACACTCGTTTCAAGTCAAAAATAAAAATGTCGCGAAGATTGAAACTTTTTCCTTCATTTAACTGTCTATACTTATACAGAAGAAAAACACGCTCTCATTTCGTTCTAGAATTGCTCACATTTGGGCATCTAGATGCATTGAAAATTAGGGGATAAACGGTATGATTAAGACAGTCGTCATTTTTAGTTGACATGGTCCTAGTCTCGCGGAAAGGATAGATCGCCTTGAACAGCCTCATAAAACCTATTATACAAGGATGTGTGCCGGTAGCGGTCCTATCCGTTCTTGTAACGGGATGCCAGGATGCGTCTGCCCCATCTCCACTCGCATCAACCTTGCCTGTCTCTACCTCGACCTCTTACGAATGGCAAGACGAGCCTACGCCGACAATCGCTGTCGCGATGCCTACCGCAACGCCGAGTCAGGAAGACAGCAAGCAGCATGAAGCACAGGTTGCCGGAGCCTCGTCTGCAACGACGCAGGAAGTCGATGTGCCGCAGTCGATTGTGAATCCGAAAACGACACCGAAGCCGAATGTGAAAGCCGAGAATGCTTATCAACAGGAAAAGCCTACACTCATGGGCGTCAAAATAGGAAGTGCCAAAGGCGACGTCGTCGCACTCTTCGGTAAAGCGAGCAAGCAGTTTGCCATGGAAGAAGACGGGATCGAAGTGTATGACTACGGCGACTTCTCCTTTGGTTTTACAAGTAAGGGGACCGTTGAATTCGTCGACGTCCACTCCGGCGATATTGATCCGGGGCTGCACGGCTTGCGTATTGGGCAGCAGGTGCAGGATGCCCTCTCGATTCTGGGTAAGCCGGATGCGAAGACCGCATACATGCTCTCGTATAAATCGCAGGGCACCGTGCTGAGATTGGATCTGGATCCCAAAGACTCGACGATTCAGTCGATCAAGTTGTTTAGCGGGCAGTAAAGGAATAGCTGAACACGAAAGAAGCCGCCTTACCCGGTAGTTAGCCGAGCGAGGTGGCTTTTTACATTACTCTCTAGAACTCCATAACATCCTCTTTCAACACCGTGCAATGCTCAATCCGATACGACTCTCGCGTATCCGCCTGCAAGGCGTGGAACTTGATCCCCTCCAGTGTAAGCCGCTCCACATGTCTGACATCCATAAACGTCGTCCGACTCCAGGTCGGATAGTAGTTCTCGGAGACGAGGTCGGGATGCTCGAATCGCATGTCCCAGACTTTTGGATAATCTGCCGGAATGTCCTCGTTGTTGACGCCGCCAATGAACGTGTATGTGAGATGTTTGAGCGTTAGATCGCGGATCGGATGGCTTTCGCAAGCATCGACGCGGATCCCGTTAAAAGAAGGGCAGCCCATCACATCGTCCGTGAAACGGTAATGCGTCTTGTTCATCTCTTCGTCATCCGTTGCGATGATGTCCGACAGCAGAATGCGTGCCATCGTCCCGATCTCCGGCATCGCATCAAGACCGATGGATGAACCGATGACGTCCAGACGGTTATTCAAAAGGATAAAGATCGGCCGCGTCACATTGCGCATCACGAGCCCCTGCGCCACAATGTCCGTGATGCTGCCGCCTTCGGTACACTCGATCTTGATCCCCTCACGCCACACGTTCTCGAACGTGCAGTTATGAATGGTCACATTGGAAATATCGCCGACCGATTTCAACCCGATCCGAATACCTGCGCAAATGGACGTAAAATGGCAGTTAGCAATATGGACATTTTTCATCGGATACGCCTTACTGCTGGCCTGCAAACAGAGGTTATCGTCAGTTCCGAGAATTCGGCAATTGGAGATGAACACGTTTTTGCAGCCGTCATAATCCAGACCGTCCCCGTTATACCTGCGATCATTGCGGATATCCAGCCCATCGCACCAAATGTTCTCACTGTCGAGAAAAGCGGTCGTCCACGCCGTCGAGTTGTGCAGTCGAAGACCTTTCACATGAATGTGCGCGCATCTCAAAAAACGCATCATCATCGGACGGTCGATCGTCCCCTCATTCGGAAAGCATTCCGCATTACCATTAATCTCACCTTGGCCAATAACGCCGATATTCGTCGCATCCTCCGCGTAGATCAAGCACTTGTCCATATCCTTCTCGTTCACATAGCGGTTATAATGCGTCCCCTCCGCATAATCGCAAATGTCCGGGTTCGCAAGCAGAACGGCCGAAGCATTCACCTGTAAATAGATGTTGGATTTCAAAAAAATCGTGCCGCTGACGAACGTTCCGCCCGCCAGGACGACTGTACCGCCGCCCGCTTCCGCACAGCGATCGATCGCCTGCTGAATGGCCGCCGTATCTACGGTGGTTCCATCGCCAACAGCCCCGAAATCTTTTACATTATACATATCAAGCAATTGGCTCGCCCTCCTATAGTTCAAGCTCAATGCGTACATTCCCTTGCACGATAGCCAGATGCCCGTCTGCATAGTGTACGACGTCCAAACGCCGCTCCCCTTGCGCTTTCGCATGCAAAACCGTCAGGAAACCTTCCTCGGCATCCGCCACAGCGCGAATGTAATCCAGCGTAGTTCCGTCTCCGGGCTTACCGGGCGTTAATTGCGTCGCTCGCCCTTGCTCGATCCACGATCGCTCGACGCAGCTTGCGAACACAGTTTCCAGCGCAACGCCGTAATAACCTTCGGATACAAAGGAAGCGCCCTCCTTCGCCGTGCTTACCGACGCAACAGGCAGGCTGAATAGCACTTCGCCCTCGAAGTCGTCGATTCGATCGTGAATGACATAGAGATCGCGATGTTTGAGATACCGGATGTCTCTTCTGTGTCTTCCTGCGCCTTCGGGATTAAGGATCTCGATGGAAATGAAATCTATCTCCTCGCCCGGCGTATAAGCCAGAACACGACTCGTCCTGGGTACATCGACCCAGCCGCGTTCCAGACTGTACGTACCCGCCGTTAAATTGATTGCTCCGCTGCCGGATTTCTGGACGGCCTTCCGGCGCGTCGCAAACTGCACGCACGCGTGCGAATACGAGGAAATATGCCAGCTCGTGCTGCTGTCAAAGTAGCCTTCAATGCCGGAGTCCATGACGAGCGGCACCGCATTTTTATATAGAATGAAAGAGCCTTGATCCAGATGCCCGTGGCCGATCGGCTTAGGACTGGACATTACAGCGAAGTAGCTCCCCTGACCATTCCCTCTGAAAATATAAAGACCCGCATCCGGATAGCTCACGGCAGATGGAAGGTTCAGCTCGCCGCCGCACGCATAACGGTCGCTTAGCGCGAGCAGATTGTCCAGCGTAATCCCTTCGCCCCACAGCTTTTTGAACGGCTTGCCGGCCTTCACCCATGTCAGGTACATGCGATCGGCGACGGCCTTATTCACCTTCGCGACATCAGCCAGATATGTTGTGTAGCTGCCGAACTCTGTGCCGCCGCTCAGCGCGTGATCGCCAAACGGCGGCGTCCCGATACGCCAGTCAAAAAACGAATACCCCGGCGTCTGCACCCCCACGCTGAAATCGAACATATCGGGCAGACGCGTCGTGGCAAACCAGTTGTCCCCCATCATGTGCGCGACGACTTTTGCATACCCGGCAAAGCGCTCCAACGCCGCATGATGATACCGAATCGACTCCGGCCATGAACCGTCTGGATTAACATTTAAGGATAGCTGCGCTTGCAGCACGGCGTGCGCATTATAGAGCCAAGCCTTGCGGTTCGGAAAATCATCCAGGACGAGCATCAAATATGCGGCGCCTGCGCACATATCTGTCTGCCAGTTGCTGCAGCCCCGCTGCGCCGCTTCGGCGGTTAGCTCCGTCCGGTCGCGCAAATCCAGCATATAGCGCAGCAAATACTCAGCCATCGCATAGAACCGGCCTTTCTCCTCCTCCGTAAAGAAGCCTGCCTGCTTAATCAGCGAATACGTAACCGCCGTGCTGCACAGCAGCCTCCCGCCTTGCACCGCGCCGTACGAGTCGCTGCCCTGCGGCCGCGTATTCGTCGCCAGCCAATGCTCCGCTCCTTGGCAGAAATCATGCAAGGTGTACAAGATCGCAAGCTTCGCTTTCTGCGCATACGTGGCGTCCCCTGTGAACGCATACTGAATCGCGTCGCACTGCATCGTTAATTGAAAGCAGCTGTTCGGCAGCGAGGAGCTGCGATTGAAGCTGATTTCAAAGACGTCAACAAGCTGATCCACCTCATCCAGAAACGTAATCTGCGCCTTGACGCCCTCCTTGAACTTGCCGTCGATCTTGGCGGCAAACGTCAACGTGCAGCCGACACCAGCCTCAACAGCAATGTCCCCGTCATAGCGCCACGCTCCCTCATCGCCGCTTGTCGGATTGCAGAGGTAAATGGAACGCGGCTTCTCCCCGGCCTCCGCGGCCAAAGAAACTTGCGAAGAAGGGTTCGCCGTTTCCACCCGGTCGCGGTCGCCGCCGCAAAACGGATAATCCGCTTCCCATCTCAGGATGGGCTTGCCTTTTACAACGTGCGCTCGCCATGACCGAGGGCCGTCCGCCCCTTCGTCGAAGCCCCCGTTCTCGATCGGAAGCCTGCCGCCGTTGGCCGAGAGGATGCTCAGGTTGTCGATCCACACATGGCCGAGGCCGTCCTCCTCATTTTCCACACTTGGCAAAATGAAGGAGACGCCGAGCTTGACAGCCCGTTCGGGTGCGGTAAAATTGATGATTTTATCCGTCGAGCTCCACGTGTAAAAGGACTTGTTGATCTCGTCGTAATTCGCATCCTCGCGCATGAGCAGCGCTGTCGCCTGCTCGAGATAGGCGAGGCTGTACCTTTCGGATAAGTCTGCAATCCGCTCGTACTGTTCGCGAAGCAGCTTATCCTGCGCTACGTTTTGTTTCAATTCATGGAGCGCCGCTTCGGTCAAATACAACGTCGCCGCCGGGTCCACGTCCGTACGCAGCACGCGCGAAAAGCGAAAAGCGCGCAGCCGGTTCAGGCACGCTACGACCGCTTGCGCCAGCGCCTCACCGCTGTCGCCGCTGCGGAACGCCAACCTGGCTTCCTCCAGCTGGGCCATCCCGGTTCGCAGCGCCGCAGCCGCCGCAGCGTCATACTCGCCCACGGCGCTGCCGATTCGCGCCGCTGCCAGATGAGCCGCCGCCTGAGCGAGCGCCTCCTCCGCCTTGCCGGGCAACGCCGCCACCTCGTCGCAGCGTACATCCTGCCGCTCGAACCACGCCAGCGCCGGCTCCAGCCCGTACTCGTGGTACACCTTGCCTTCCTCATTATAGGAAGGGGCCATCGTGTACCGCCGCGCGGCAAAAAGCACCGCCTCTTCTTCTCTCGGCGCATAGAATCGGCGATTGCGCACGAATGGTACGTGCGCTTTCCCTGCTAACGCCGCTACAGCAGCGTGCACCATATCCTCAATCGCCAGCTTCGCGCCGTCCGTGTAGTAAGCGCCATTGGTCTCGAGCAGCCTCTCCGCGCGCTCCACCAAGGATTGTAAATACACGTGAGCTGTGCCCGCTTCGGCAAACTCCCGCTTCCCTTCCAAATGTGGTTGATCTTTCGATTGTGCTTGTGTATGTCCAGCCATTCTCTTTGCCTCCCTATCCGGCTTACTTGCCTGCCGCCGTTTCCTCTCGAATCAACTGTCCGCGGGCATACTCGGTCAGCTTCAAGCTGATGTCTTCCTGCTCCATTGACGACACTTCCACAATCTGCGTTCTGCCGTCCTTCAGGCGCACCTCAACGGTATTGGCATCTGCGGCCTGCACAGTCGCAATCATCGACTCCGCCTCATGCGGCTCCACGATCGTAATGAACCTCCCGACTTTCCCCTGCGTCCGCACGGCATACGTGATGCGCCGCTGCGACTCGTCGCCAGGGAACGCGTCCGCGCCAATGCGGCCCACGAACCTGACCGCATCCAAGCCGGTCAAATCCAGCCGGATCACGGCTTCCCGATCATGGTCGATCGGGCTAGTAGGAATCGCGTCCTTGTACTCATTGCCTACAATCGTCACTCGTCCGCCTTCGTAATCTTTGCCAAAACCGTGTCCCGCATCGACATTGCGGCAGTCCAGCACCAGTTCCCTAAGCGGAACGGTCGAACCGTCCGTCAAAACAAGATAAGCCTCTCCCCAGAACAACCCCTGCGGCGTTCGCACCGGATACTTCTGCTCGGTATAGTTCGGGCCGTTCTGCACGTGCAAGCTGAGCGAGGCCGCGCCTCGTACATCGATGTCGCACAAGCCTTCGCCCAGCAGCCAAGCGCCGAATTCGCCCTGCGCCTTGACCTCACCTTCGACCTCGACCCGGTAAGCAAGCGGAATCGTGATGCCGTGGTATTCCGCCGCTCGCCCCGTAATGTGCGTCGTTTGCGGCGGCCATGCCGTATGCACATCGAGCTTTAGTGGTCCCGGCACGTTATGCGCCGTCCGATTGCCCCGCTGATCCTCGCCTTCGCCGAAAATCGTTTCGAAGCGCGCGACGCTTGCGCCGGAGACGTCATACCAATGGCAATCGGTAATGAATTGGCCGTCCGAGAGAGGGTCGTCCGACCATTGGCTCGTATGCTTCAAATGGGCGACGCTGTCAGCTTCCAGTCCCCTCCATCCCTTCATCTGGAACAAGCAATCGAACTGATGATCGGCCTCGCCCTTCACATAATCGAACAGCACCACATAGTCGTCGGTGACCGCCATCGCTCTGCGCTGCACAACCGGCTCCGTGTATCCGGACAGCGCGCCATACGGCGGCGCCTCCTCCAGCTCGGGCAGCCAGCTGGCGTTCATCTCGCACCGCTCCGCCAGCGTCGCCGTGTTCGGGTAGATCATCCCGCCGTACGGCGGATACGCCCACGGCGCGACCGTTTCAACCGCTGCGGCTTGCAGCGCCTGGCCGCTGTAGAACATGAGCCTGCGCGAATCCGCAGGAACCTGCATTTTGCCGTCGACGACGACCATGTTTTTGGTCAAGGAGTTTTGCACGTAAAATTTGTACATGAAATGATGGTAGCCCCACCACACATGCTCCGGGTTGAAAAAGCTGCGCCCATAGCGCATGAGAGAAAGCAGCTCCGTCCGGTCGTAATGCCCGTGCGCATAGCCATGCGAGCCGTAGCGAAGCACGGCCTGAATTTGCTCGCTTTGCGGGCGTTCTGCCGTCCGGCTTCGCAGCATCGCAATGCCGACGTTATCCGAATACGCGTTATTCCGCGTATACCGGGACTCATAGTCCGGCAGCTCCGCATGGCCGAAAATCGGATCAGGCTGCGGGAAGCGCCGGATGACCGGAATATATTCCGGATCCTTGTAATACTGATAGGCCAGATCGAACGTGGAGCCAAAATGAACCCCGTCCAGCTTCTTCTCATCGGAGTCGCTGATGCCGAACAGCACGCCCCGTTCATCGAGAAACGGAATCACCGCATCGAATAAATCTTTGATGCAGACGTAGTTTTTCCGGTTGCCGCCCCATTTTTTATTCACCATGCCGAAGCGCACTTCCGCGTCTTGCCCGCCATACGTGCTGTTCACTTCATCATTGAACGGGATGCGGAAATGCGTATGCAGCAGATTGTAGCCGAAAGGCAGCAGGGCATGCGCTGTGTGGATATACATGGACGAGACCCACGTGTTATAGCCGACCGAGCATTCGTGCCACCAACCATCATTGAACAAGCCATAGCGAAGCTGCTCAATCGACCCGCCAGGACCGAATGCGAAGCGCAGCGCCCGCTCAATGTCTTGAATTGCCAGCGCGCAATAGAGCGCTCCCGTAATTTCCGAGAGCAGCCAGTTAGAAATGTGCCCCCGCTGCAAGTGGTGATCCAGAATGTCCATATAGATGCGGAATGTTCGCTCTACACCCTGATGCTCTTCCTGCGTCAACACCCCGGCATCATAGATGATGTCGTACGGGATCGCCAAATGCTGAAAGAAGTGTCCCTCCTGCACATAGCTCGCACTGCAGCCTTTCTTTTTCCGGGGATAGCCCTTCTCTTCATCGATAAAATACCGTAAAAACGCCGCAACCTTCTCCGCGTATTTCCGCTCCTTGGTCAGCGCATACGCATAAGCGGCCGACATGATGCCGTGCTCTTCGCTCGTGTTGTAGCAATAGTCGCGCTCGTCGACTGGCACCGGAGGCACGACCTCCCAAGCGTCCGCATCTGCAATAATTTGCGCATACCCCGGCTGAAAGCTGGCATGTCGGTCAATGCGCTCCCTCACTTCCTGCCACTTGGCTTCCGTATGATAGATGTACGGATGGGGCAACTTCCGCAAAGTCTTCAACACAATCTCCACGCTGCTGCTGCTGTCCCCATTGCCCGTAAAACGAAGCGTTGTCATCTCGTGCCCACCTGGCACCATGAGGTCGTGAACCCGCACGACCGCCTTCACCTCCTGCTGCGCATACGGCTCCAGAACAAACTTCTCGGGCGTCACAACCGCCAGCAGCGATTCCCAGCCCTCGAACAGTTGCTTCACCGCCACATGCTGCCGCCGATCCGTACAGTTGTGCACAGTCATCGTATACGCGACGTCTTCGCCAGCCTCCCCGGCTCGGCCAAGCACGCCGGTCTCTACATAGAGCCGCTCCCCTCGCAAAAGCCGAACGCCGACAAGGCGTCCTGCGCTGTGAAGCTCAAAGCTTTGCACGAACCGCCACAGGTTCCGCTTGCTCCGCTCTATGTCAAAATCGTCCAATCGGACGATGCAGTCGTGACGCCCTGATCCTGCCAGCGTAACCGTCGCACTTACACTTCGCTCCTCCACAAAATTCGCCTGAATGCGAAAGCTCGTTTCTTCCGTCTCGGCAATCAGGCTGATGTGCAGCCCAAACCAGCCCATCGCATCCTGCGAACCGTCATGGGCGCGCTCAAAGCCGATGGGATACCAGCCTTGAGCCCCCTCAGGGACTGGATAATGAAATACGGCGGCTCCATCCTCTCGGTTCTCCATGCGCCAATCTTGCAAAAGATCAATTGTTGTAGGCATCTCCGTTTCCCTCTCCTTTTTAAGCGGCCGCAAGGGAAAAGAGACCCTCCCCAGGCTGCCATCTCGCCCTCCGGTTAGTCTCTTTTCCGTTTGCACCGTCATGACAACAGTTATTTACCGCCTTTATCCAGATACGCTTGAATCTGCTTTTGCAGTTCTGCGCGAATTTTATCCAGCCCCAGCGCTTTCAATTCGCCTGCCAATTTCGCCGTCTGCGCTTCCCAGTCTTTGATCTGGCCCGCTTTGAGCAGCTGAATGAACGGATCTGTCTTCGAGCTCATATTCGCGAACTCCGCTTTCACATTCGAGCTGTCGAACGTAAACATCGCCAGCGGTGCCGAATAATACGTATCCGCTTTCGCCGAGTATTCAAAGTATTTGCGGGTTTGATCCGTCAAGTCCTGGCTCAAGCGAATCATCGACGGGTTCCAGCTGAACTCATAGCCCGGGAACGTGTAGTTTTTGGACTCGTCGAGCAGCTTGATCTGGTTCGTGCCGACAGCTTCCCAATGCTTGCCTGGAATGCCGTATTCAAAGAGATCGTGATTCGCCTGAGAGCTGAACAGCCAGTCAAAGAACTTCATCGTTCTGTCGATATTTTTCGATGTTGCCGGAATCGCGACCGAATTGTTCGCTTTATAGTTGGTCGAGATCGCATGCGGCTTCATGTCGCGAATATCTTTCTTGAGCACGAAAAACTCCAGATCCGACCCAGCAATCGTATCCTTCAGCTTCTTCTGATCTGCGGCAAAAGACGAAATCGTGCCATAGTACGAAGCGGCTTTGCCGGACATAAAGTAAGCCTTCTGGTCCTTCTGGGAGATCACGTCTTTCTCCAAATATTTGCTCCACTCCGCCCACTTGTCGTATTGCGGGAACGCCGTTTTCGCAGAATTGAACGGCGCCGGAAGCTTCGCCCACTCGGAAGCGGCATCGCCCAGCATTACCATGTTCTGCACTTTCTTGCCGTCATCGGACAATTGAACGACGAATGGAATACCTGCCACACCAACTTGACCAATATTCGGCAAGTTGACGTTGCTTTCTCCGCTCCAGATTTCCTGGAATCCGCCATTGCCTTTGACCGCCAGCGGCGTCATCTCTTTATTGCTTTCCTGTATTTTCTGGTAGAATTTTTCCAGATCATCATAATTCGCGATCGGCTGGAAGCCATATTTCTCACGGAGATCCTTGCGGACATACACGACCGGCAGATCGTAGAAATATTGCGTGAACGGAATCGTGTACAAATGCCCGTCAAATCGTTTGTTCGCCTCGATGAATTCCGGCGTAAACGCCTTTTTTAGCCCAGGATAGGCGTCGTTGTTGAAATATTTATCTAGCTGCGCGTAGGCCCCCTGAGGAACCAGCTCTTTCAAATTGGCAAAGTCGGCATCGAAAACGAAATCCACATCTTCACCGGCCGCCATCATGAGCTTCACCTTTTGCTTATGGTCGCTCAATGGATTCCATTGAATGTTCAGCTTCGTGTTCAGGCTGTCCTTCGTCTGCTTCTCAAATTCGTCGAGAATGGCCGGCATATCTTTCGGCTGATCGCCGAATAGCATGCCTTTGAGTGTCAGCGGTGCAAGTAGGGCTTGCTTGCCGGCTTCGCTTGTGCCCACAGGGCTGGATACTGTGTCTGTTGGCTTGCTGTCGCTGCATGCTGCCGCCATCCCGAGTACGGTTAACGCCAATAAAGTAGTCCCCATGCGTTTTGTTTTCATCTCTGTGTTCCTCCCTTAAATATCGATCATGATTTATACTAAACCGCCCAAGCGGACTTAGCCTTTGACAGCGCCAACCATCAAGCCTTTGACAAAATACTTCTGCAAAAACGGATACAGGAAAATGATCGGACCGATTGTCACAATCGTCGTAGCGAGCCGCACCGTAACAGCCGGCGGAATAAAGTTCGGAATATTGACATCCGCCGCAATCTGGTTGATATAGTCCAAATTGTTCATAATGCGCTGGATCAGATACTGTAGCGGGAACTTATGCGGGTCGTTGATATACAGCAGCGCATTGAACCAGTTGTTCCAATAGCCTAGGGCGTAGAACAGGCCAATCGTCGCCAGCGCGGGCAACGAGACGGGCAGGATGATGCGGAACAAAATGTAAGCGTCGTTCGCCCCGTCCATTTTCGCCGATTCCGCCAGGGATTCATCGATTGTGGCAAAAAAGTTGCGCAGCAGAAACATGTTCCACGCGCTGATCATGCTCGGAACGATCAGCACCCAGATCGAATCCTTCATATCGAGATATTTGGAAATGAGCAAATAGGAAGCGACGAGACCGCCGTGAAACAGCATCGTGAAGTATACGTAGAACGCAATCGCATTCCGATATTTCACCGATTTGACGGAAATGGCGTACGCCAAGGCACTCGTAAAAATCATGCTCAGCACGGTACCGGACGTCGTTACAAAGAACGTCACGCCATAAGCTCGATAAATCGTGTTGTCTTCAAAAATCAACTTGTACGCCTGCAAACTGAACGTCTTCGGAAAGAGCGTGTACCCGCTCCTCAAAATTTCGCTTTCCGTCGCGAAGGAACTCGCCAGCACCGAGACGAACGGCACCAAGCAGTAGATGGAGAACAACGTCAGGAAGATGTAAAAAACCGTTTTGAGCAGCTTGTCGCTGAAGCTTTCTTTGATCACGGAAAAGCCTCCTTTCTTAGAAAATAGCCGAATCCGGCGCCGTTTTCTTGGCGATGTAATTGACCGTCACGACGAGGATAAAACCGATCGCCGACTGCAAGAATCCTACAGCCGCCGACATCCCCATATCGCCGAGATCCATCAGCGACCGGAAGACGAACGTGTCGATGACATCGGTCGTTGGATACAGCAGCGGATTTCTGCCGATAATCGCATAGATGAGGCCGAAATCGCCGTTAAATATGCCGCCGACGGCAAGGATGGTCAGCAGGATAATTGTAGATTTCAGCAGCGGCAGTGTGATGAAGCGGATCTTTTGCCAGCGGCTGGCGCCATCCATGGCAGCGGATTCGTAAATCTCCGGATTAATCCCGGAAATCGTCGCCATATAGACGATGGAGCCGAATCCGGCGCCATGCCAGATTTTGAGCAGCACCAGAATGACCGGCCAGTACCCCGGCGACGACAGAAATTGCACAGGTGCGATGCCGAATACGCCGAGCGCTTTGTTGAAAAAGCCTCCGTCTGTCGCGACGAATGCGGTCATGAACATGGCGACGACCGTCCAGGACAGGAAGTGCGGGAAGATCATGACGGACTGCGAAATCTTTTTAAACCACTTGCCGCCAAGCTCGGTCACCATAATCGCAATCGCGACCGCCGCTACCGTACCGAAGAAGATGAAGAGAACGTTGAGAAAAACCGTATTCGTCACGACCTTCACCCAATCGCTGGAATGGAAGAAGAACTGGAAGTTTTTGAGCCCGACGAACTTGCTGCCGGTAATGCCTTTGACCGCTTTAAAATCTTGAAATGCGACCACAATGCCCCCCATGGGCAGATAAGCGAAAATGAAAAACCAGATAATGCCCGGAAGCGCCAGCATGTACAGAAATTTATTGACGATTAATTCCCGGAAAAATGTAGAGATGGCTCCGCGCTTTTTCTTCGTTAAATCCGTTTTCGTTTCTGTTCGCGCCGAGGCAAGAGTACTGCTCATGGTAACGTCCTCCTTCAGGTAAGTTGACTGTTGACCCTCCCCACTATACGCTGCAGCCCTTTAGCGCAAAAGTTTAAAATCGGGTAAAATCCACCGTTTTCTGATGATTTGGATGTTTGAAATTCCACCACTTTCATCGATTTCTGTGTTTTTAAGTAGAGTAAGACGGGGGAT
>NZ_JBCMUN010000006.1:0-884472 GCF_050467285.1 Paenibacillus oryzisoli
ATCGGTCGAGGGCTTATCCCATAAGTACCCAAGAAAGTGAAGCTAAGCTTTGTAGCTGATGCCGATTACTTTCTCGGGGCCCAATAACACAACGTAAACCTAAAGTAATTACCGTTTCGTATCTAGTTTTCAAGGTGCAAGCCTTGAATGAAGCAGTACTGTTTTACAAACTATAGGGAATACTTCCCGGCTGAGGCGATCGTGGCGAAGGGGTTAACGCACCGGTTTGTGGATCCGGCATTCGTGGGTTCAAGTCCCATCGGTCGCCCTTGTCCCATTTAACGATGGGGATTAGCCAAGCGGTAAGGCAACGGACTTTGACTCCGTCATGCCTAGGTTCGAATCCTAGATCCCCAGTTTATTTACTTCCTTGCGGTCGTGGTGGAACGGCAGACACACCATCTTGAGGGGGTGGCGCTCACAAGGCGTGAGGGTTCAAATCCCTCCGACCGCATCCTAAGAAAAACCTGAAATCCCTTGATACATAAGGGATTTCAGGTTTTTTGCATTTCAAAAAAGTGAATTAATAAGTTGACGCGATGTTTATCTAGAGTTGAAAGACACTTCTGAGTCAGCCAGAGTAAAAAGTACTGAAACTGCACATAGAAGGTAAAGAATTTCCCCGTAGATGCGCCTGCAATTGTTTATACTAGGCTTAGATCTAGCGTGGAGGTGGAATTTTGGCGTTAATGGAGTCTATTTAATAATTTGTATGCACAAGTTACTTAAAAAAGTCTTCTAAGCTATGGGGGGATTACATTGAGAAGCGTAAGGTTAATCTGTTTGCTACTTTCTTTTATATTAATGACTTCGTCTTTCCCTTTTGGGGTAAGGGCAGATACAATTCAAAGACAGGCTGTTTCGGTTGTTGGTGATTTTACGAATATTGATTTTAATGCAACGGCTCCGACGGTTACAAATGGTGTTTATACGTTGGATACCAAATTTTTGGGAACGGTTACAACATCAACTGGAAGCAATTCAGCAGGAAGAAACAATGACAGCGATGGTTCCAATGTGTTCTTTATGGAGGCGAATACGGGAGCCATTAACTCCTTTAAAAGTGCTATTAATAAAACAGATCGATTCGGTATCCAAAGCCGAGTGAAGTTTAACAATACGACTTCTAGCCGAAGTTTCTTTGAGGTGAAGAGTACGACGCCACCGACGGGAACGGCTGCGTGGCCGACACTGTTGACGTTCGATGAGCTCGGAAGAGTCAAAGATTCGAAAAACAATGTTATTTCCACGTATGCTGCGGATCAGTGGTTAGACATCATCATCGACATGGATTCGCCTAACCATCGATACAGTGCATGGATCAATGGTGTTTTGGTTATCGAAAACGTTGATTTGGGCAATTATGTCGGAGTCCTCCAAAATAAAATTATTCAAAATAAAAACGCATCCAACGTACCTAGCCGGACTTCAATTGCTTATGTGAAAGCAGGTACAATTAGCGACCCCGTTCCACTAACCGGGCTTTCTATTCAATCATTAAGCGGAGACTTTTTTGTTAGTCAATCCACGCAATTAACACTGGTCAAAAATCCGCCAAATACGAATGATTTGAACTATAGCTGGGAATCAAGTAACGAAGGAATTGTTAAGGTAGATAATCAAGGCATAATCACGGGGATAAGCGCTGGAACGGCGCAAATTACAGTCTCATCTATTTTGAATCCATCCATAACGGCTTCGATGGATATAACGGTTAAAGCAATACCGACACCGATCCTAATCAATCCAACACATTTGAACGCCGATTACAGCACTGCTAGTCTTCAGATAAGCAACAACGTCGTAACGGTGGATTCTAATTTTGTCGGCTACATTACGACTACAGCGGGTTCAAACAGTGCCGGGCTGACAAGCGACGGTGATAATAATGTATTATTTATGGAGGCAGTTAGCAGCAGTTTAAACTCGTATAAATCCGCAATGAATAAAACGGGCAGATTTGGCATTCAAACCCGAGTTAAATTTAACAACACGAATTCCAGCAGGTCTCTCTTTGAGATGAAGAGCATGAATCCGCCGACGGGTACGCCTGCATGGCCTACTTTGCTCGTATTCGATCAATCTGGCAATATCAAAGATTACACAGGAAATGTGCTTGGCACTTATGCTGCGAATCAATGGTATGACATCGTGATCGATATGGATTCACCGAACCATCGCTACAGTGTATGGATTGACGGCATTTTAAAAGTAAATAACTTAGATCTGGGCAATTATGTCGGCGTCCTCCAAAACAAAATGATTCAGAATACAAATGCAAGCAAGACAGCAAGTCGGACTTCTATTGCTTACATGAAGGTTGGCGATATTGTTCCACCGGTGCAGGAACTTGTCATACCTGATATGACTGTTGACAAAGGGAAGGGAGCGATTTTAAAGTATCAGACTGTGCCCGATAAGGCGTTTGTCGATAAGGTCACATGGTCGTCCTCGAACCCTAGTGTTGCCAAATTATCTGGGAACGGACTATTAGCCCTGAGCACAGGATCGGCCATGATTACCGCGACTGAATCGTCGACCGGGATACACACAACGTTTCAAGTGACAGTCCAAGAACCGGCACATGTATGGAACTCTCACGCCGTAAGTCCTGGAAACCTGGCAGCGGTTCTAACATCATCCTACAGGCCTGAGCTTAATTATAGTTTCGAACAGATCATGACATCGGAGCTTCAAACTTATGTGGATATGAATGACAGCGATTTTATTCAAGAGGTTCAATCCGAATCTGCCAAAATTTTAATTCCTGATCTCCACACCAAGTTTGAGAAGTATGCCAGGCTGTTTGCTCAGCTGTACAAGCTGACAAATGACGCCAAATACGCAAAAAAGGCAGCACTTATCCTTTATTATCAGGCGCTTGATTATCCGCGAATTGTTGTGAATACTAATTATACAGATTTCTGGGGAGGAAATTATCAATTTCCACAGGATGCGGTATACGCTTACGGCACGCTGCTTGACACGGATATTTGGGGAGAGCTTGACCCTGCTGTTACAGCTTCAGAGGTAAAGATGACCATCGAGGAACTCTGGCTTAAGCCGGGAGCTTACGAGAATATCAGACTTGTAAACAGCATGAGGTTGAACAATATTACACCTTATGGCGGTCGCTCTTCTGTGGTAACGGGTATGCTGTTAAATGACCCTAACATGATTCGTGAAGTTATTGACATCTATGATCGGTTAATGAACGGAGACAATTATTTATTTGACGGCATGTGGTATGAAGAAACGACGAGCTATGGCGACCAGGCTGCTAACAATGTGAAAACGACCGTAGACGTATTAAAAGACTGGACGGATCCTGAGGGTTATGTGGATAACAGATTTGGACTGCATTTGAACAAGACGGATCTAAGTTCAAGGTGGCCTTTGCTGCAGATGTCCCTAGGCTATGGCACCGAGAAGATGATTTATCCGGATGGCACAGCAATACCGGTCAATGATACGTATGGAAAAACGGAAGATCCACAACCTTTGCCTATTATAAAGAAGAGTTTGCAGAACATTGAGTTGCCAGGATTGGGTTACTATGGCTTGATTCAGGGCGATGTAAATGAGGCTACCCAAGCCGGGCTCTTGTATCAGCCAACGGACCTTGGTTTTTCAGGCGGTCATACCCATGCGAACTTTTTATCGCTTGATCTGTGGGGAGCAGGAGTCGAAATACTGCCATATACAGGCTATCTGAATAGAACCACCTATGGTGATGGAAGTGGTGCTACCTTGCGATACCCGTCGATGCGGCCGCTTTGGAGAAATATGCCGTGGGTATGGAGGCAAGATGGAGCGAATACGGTGTCAACAGATGCTTGGGGAAAACCTGCGCTGCTAGCCTATGACTCCGGAGAGGCAAACGGGAAGAGGGTTCAGCTTGTGGAAGGTTCCGACCCGGGGCCGGAAGGCAAAGGCGCTGCCATGAATCGCAGATTGCTCATGATGGTGAATCTCGATGGGAATCGCAACTATACGTTTGATTTGACGCGGATGCAGGGTGGTCAGGCACATGAAATTTACCAGCGGGGCGCCGAGTTGGAGAATATGGATGTTCAGGTCCAAGGCATTCAGCTCACAGATACAGGAAAGGTCAATTTGCAGGAGTATCTGACAAGCATAAATAGCACGGAAGGTTTATCAACGGATAGAAATTTGCTGATGAATCCGAAAGCAGCTAACGGGGATACCAACTTTTCCTTCACATGGACAGGACAACAGACAGGAGCTTCGATCCGAACTTTCATGAATGCGGTAGATGGCTCGAACGTGTTTCTATCGAGTATCCCGACAGCTAGAAGAATTGCAACGAAAGGAGACGAATCCAACGATGTGACACCTCATCTTACTAGAAGGCACATTGTTTCTGACAGCAATCAAATTACGCAATATGGTGCTGTACACGAAATATTCAGGCAGGGTCAAACTGGCGAGATAGCCGATGTAGCGTGGTTTCAATCGGATGATGCGGATCCAATGACTAATATTGCCGTCGTAAGAAGCGAGAAATACAAGGATATCATCTATACGAGCGGCGATATGAAAGAACGAAGCTTTAATGGCATCACTTTTGCCGGCAACATCGCTTTGGCTAGAATCGATGTTACGACTGGCAAGCTCCTATTCAGTTACGTATATGGGGCTGGAAAAGTAGCCGTTCAAGATCATGTTTTACTCGGTTATGATACGCAACAATTCGAGATCATCGGAGCGACAACAGCTTCTCTCAACACGAGCCTCGATCCTCCCGTAAGACCAAACACGATTACCGTGAAAGGAAAATTCCCATATCCAAATGCACTGATCGGGCAGCGAATCCAAACGAACTTTGCAGATGGCTCGGGATATGGACTTAAAGTTAAAAATATCACCGAACTTAATGACGCTACCGTGATCGGCGTAGAGAATTTTAATCCCTTCCGCGTAACGGATCAAGGTGTGGAAACCATGTTTTTTCCGAAGTTCTCGATCCCCGGAAAGGCTTATGTGTCAGCTCTTCTGCCTAAATTTGCTTCATACAGCGAGCCGCTGGATGAAACAGACTCTGGAACGCCAAGCACAGAAACACCAGGCGCAGGGACAGGTTCATCTGTTACTCTTCCCGCCGCAGATGTTTCAGGCTCCAGGGTTACTATTGCAGGCCAGATACATCAAGACGGGAGCGTTACCGGAACGCTCAGTGCTCATGATCTGCGGACGGCTATTGAGCATGCAGATAAACACACGGTAACCATTAAGTTAGACAGTCCAGATGACGTGCAATCTGCTCAAATTCGTATTCCACTAGATCCATTTAAGGGGAAGGAAGATGCTATTCATCATCTTGTCTTGGAAATGGGACTAGGAACGGTTACATTGGCATCGGATTTGATAAAAAATGATCAATTATCTCAAGATGAACTTGAATTAATTATCGAGAAAACAGCTGCACCTCAACTGGGATTAGATGTTGTTTATGATTTCCGACTCTACATGGACGGTAAACCGGTAAGTCAGTTTAACGGACGCGATGTACAAGTGGAAGTTCCCTATCATCTAAAAGCTGGCGAGAACCCGAATAAAGTTGTCATTTATTTTCTCTCAGATGAGGGCAATCTGGAAATGATCAGAACTGGCAAATATAATACCGAAACCAATAAGATTACATTCTATCCCAAGCATTTTAGCAAGTATGCTGTTGTCTACCGAGACATTTCCTTCAAAGATCTTGCTGAAGCAGCCTGGGCGACAAACGCCATAGAAGGGTTGGCTGTTAGGGATGTGATTGACGGGATCGGCAGTCATCTCTTTCATCCTAATGGTGAAGTTACACGAGCTGAATTCACGGCTATGCTTATGAGGGCACTAGATATGGAAGATGCGAACGCAACAACTGCCTTTTCGGATATTGCTGCAGATTCATGGAGCTTTAAGGCAATAGCGTCGGCACAGAAGCTAGGGATTATCGAAGGAATGGAAGATGGCAGTTTCGGTGCTGATCGGCCCATTAGCAGGCAAGACATGGCGGTCATCCTGTATAGAGCTGCAACTAAGCTGAATATGATGATCCCATCTGCAAAGCAAGATCAAAGCTTTGTAGACGATTCGGACATTGCAGCTTATGCCAAGGTATCCGTCCACGAATTGAAAGCGGCAGGGCTGATGGATGGCATTAGTGAAAATACATTCATGCCGACTGCCTATACAACGCGCGCGCAAGCAGCAACAGTGGTTTTCAGATTCATTTTTCAAAGGATACAATAGTCGATAAATAAATTTTATTAACGGGCATTGGAGCTTGTGAGAATGGATCACAGGCTCCGGCCTGTTTTTTTATGAAGCTGCAGATGGTTAAGAAAGTGCACATCTAGGTCGAATATATCCACCATCAAGAGTCAATGGCTCTTTATACTAATAACTTGATGATTACATTAAGGATAGAAGGTGTGAATATTCATGATGCTATTTGAAAAAATGCTGCCTGCCCCTGGCAACGGCGGCTTTCGCATGGAAGGGTATTGGGTATGGTGCGGTTCGGTCATAAAAGGCGAAGATAATCGCTTTCATATGTTTGCATCCAGATGGCCCAAAGAACTGCCGATGCACCCGGGCTGGTTGGTCGCATCTGAGATTGTGCGAGCTGTTTCCGACACACCAGAGGGTCCCTATCAGTTTGTAGAAGTTGTTTTACCTGCCAGGGGGGCTGAATACTGGGATGGAAGGAGTACGCACAATCCGCAAATCCTCAGGCATCAGGACACTTATATTTTGTACTACATGGGGTCTACTCATCCTTTTCAAGATGTAACGGCAGATGAACAGTTGGACCTGAACGATCCAAGAACGATTGTAGCGCGTTCCAATAAGCGCATAGGCATCGCTACCACGGATAGGTTGGAGGGGCCTTGGAAGCGTTTGGATGATCCAATTTTACAGCCGCGGCCAAGTAAGTTTGATAACTTCTTCACATCCAATCCAGCTCCATGTATCCATGATGATGGTTCCGTTCTTCTTGTATATAAATCGAGAACGTATAAGCCGCGTCCTTATCCCGCTTTTTTACACAGCTTTGAAATGTCTTTCGGGGTGGCACGTGCTGATCATTATCTGGGATCCTACACGGCGCTTTCTGATGAATCGATTTTCCCGACGGACACCTTCAATTTGGAGGATCCCTTTATTTATCAAGTGCCTGGAGGCTATGAAATGATCGCCAAGGACATGACTGGCAACATCAGCGGCGAATACCATGGCGGTATGATTGCGAGATCGAAGGATGGCGTGAAATGGGAAACCTTGCAAGGGCAGAAATCCTATACCCGCGTAATCAAATGGGAAGATGGTACGGAACGAAGAATGGGGAGTCTAGAAAGGCCATTCATCTTGTTTCAGGATCAGAAGCCGACGCATATGTTTTTTGCGACAGCCGATGGGCCCGGTGAATTTACCAAGGCTGAAAACACATGGAACATGGTAGTACCTCTAAGATGAGTCTCTGGTAAAAGGTAAAGAAACTGCACGCTCTTGTAAAGTGAGTCCCTCGTTGCAGGAGGGGATTTGAATTATGATTACATTACATTCAAGAGAGTGATGGAAGATGAGGTGAGGGACGATGGGAAATATAATGAGTGAAGTAAAGGTAACGAATGAAAAGCCGGCAATAAGTGAAAAATCGTTCTGGACGAATCGACGAAGAGAAGCAGCTGTAGGGTTGTTTTTCGTCGCGCCGGAATTCCTTGGCATACTCTTGCTAGGAGTTTTCCCACTGTTGTTTTCGCTTTATCTGAGTTTTACGGAATGGAATTTGGTGGGTGGATTAAGCGCCATCCATTTTGTCGGATTTGACAATTATAAGGCGCTGCTGCATGATGACAAGTTGTTCTTTTCTCTTAAAAACAATGCGATCTATACGCTTGTTACGGTGCCGATCGGAATGGCGCTTGGATTTATTCTAGCTGTGATCATCAATTCCGTTGTTTATCTGAAAGAGTACTTTAAAGTCGTTTTCTTCATACCTTATATCGCGACAGGCGTTGCTGTCGCAACGGTGTTTACTGCACTGTTCCATCCTTCGAAAGGGCCTATTAACCATGTTTTGATGGAGTTTGGTATCTCGAATCCGCCCAAATGGCTTGGAAGCACAGATTACGCGCTTTGGGCTATTATTCTCGTAGCAATCTGGATGCAAATTGGGTATAACATTATCATCTATATGGCGGGATTAACGAATATACCAGAGGATCTGTACGAATCAGCACAAATTGACGGGGCTTCGTGGATGCAGAGGTTGTTGAAAATTACGTTGCCCATGCTTGGTCCAACAACGTTCTTTTTAAGTATCACCTCAATCGTTGCATCGTTCAAGGTATTTGATTTGATTGCATTTTTAACAGAAGGCGGTCCCAATAACGCTACAAATGTTCTTGTGTATTATATTTATGAAGAAGGTTTTAAAAACTTCAGAATGGGATACGCCTCTGCGCTGTCATGGGTATTGTTCCTCATAATCGCTGTCGTGACTTCCATAACCTGGCGACTTCAGAAAAAACAATTTTAGAGCGGAGGACGTACCGTGAGGACAAAAGCATTTTCAAAAATAATCATTACGATATGCATGGGATTCCTATCTCTCTTATTCCTATCTCCCTTGCTTTGGATGCTTTCAGCAGCGTCGAAGGTGGAGAAGGATGTCATGGCCTATCCGATTCAATGGATACCGGAACAATGGAATTTCATTGCTAATTTTAAAACGGTATGGTTGGGTCATGTGCCATTTGGGCTTAATTACTTCAACTCGTTGAAGCTTTCGCTCATTATGACGCTGTTCACTTTGCTTTTTGCTTCCATGGCGGGTTTTTCTTTTTCAAAGCTGAATTTTCCTTTTAAGAACCAGATTTTTATTTTATTATTATCCTTCTATTTGATTCCTTCCGAGTCGACACTCGTTCCTCGTTTTATCATGATTAGATGGCTGGGACTCTATGATACGCACGCAGCGCTCATTCTAATGGGATCTTTTACAATTGCGTTAACCTTCTTAATGAGACAGTTCATGTTAAGCATTCACCATGAATATCTGGAGGCTGCCCAGATTGATGGCGCCGGCTACTTACGCATATACTGGCAGATTGTCATTCCGATGGCCAAGCCTATTATTGCAACCGTAGGTATTTTGAAATTTTTGTGGACTTGGAATGATTATCAGAATCCGCTTATCTTTCTGATGAACCCTAAGTTATTTACAATCCCTCTTGGCATGGGTGCGTTTATGGACGAATACGCAACCAGCTACGCAATAACGATGATGGCTTCGGTCTCAGCTATTATCCCACTGGTCATTATTTTTATCGTTTTGCAGAAACAAGTCATCAACGGAATTGCCGGTGGTGGTGTAAAAGGATAGCACAATAAAGTGCACAAGCTTATCGATAAAGTGCACACATGAAGAGAACTAAACCGTTACAATAGCCATAGCAACACAATACATCGTTAAATAATAGGGGGAATAAGCATGAAAGTTTTAAAAGTGTTATTAGTATCCGGTCTTGCAGTTTCCATGTTGGCTGCTTGCGGAAAGCAAGAAGCTTCTCAAACTGCATCGGAAGCAACTAATGCTGCTGCAACGAAAGCACCAGCAACCTCCAATGGTCCAGTAACAATCAAGTACTATAACTGGGCTACAGGTCCTTCCATCGACCAGATCAATCAAATTATCTCGAACTTCGAGAAGAAAAATCCAAATATTCACGTTGAAAATGTGCAATTGGTGAACAACGGAAACTCGGTAGAGTTTTACAAGAAGCTTGACCTTATGGCGGCTTCCGGTGAGCCAATCGACGTGACGGATTTTTCCAATGTCGACTTTGTCACTGAAAGAGCTGCCCGAGGGGTGCTCGAACCGCTTGATGATTATTTGAAGAAAGACAGCATTAATGTCGACCAAACTTACTATATGACACCGAAATTAGACGGCAAAGTGTATGGATTAGAGAGCAGCAGTCAACTATGGCTAGTTGCGATTAATAAGGATGCACTTGACGCTGCGAAGCTGCCGGTTCCAACATGGGGCTGGACCTGGGATGATTTCCGTGATTACGCAAAAAAGATGACCAAAGGAACCGGGGATGCCAAACAATATGGCGCATTCTTCTTCACTTGGGGTGAGTATGCGAATATGTCTGCCTATATGGAACTGCCGCATCCGTACTTGAAGAAGGATCAGACGCCTGTTTTCGGCGACGAGTCGTTCAAAAACTTCTTTAACCTTCGCCGTGCAATGGAAAAAGATGATCAGTCCGTTAAACTGTACTCAGACGTTATTGGCGGCAAGCTGAGATATGATTCAGAATTCCTTAATGGTAAGGCGGCTATGATTCCAACAGCGAACTTTGTTGTCAATTTGATTAAGGATACGACGAAATTCCCTCACACATTCAAGACCGTATTCGCGCCGATGCCGGTTTCTTCCAAAAATGTCGAGGTCGGCACATCTAATCTCGGTGGAGGCTTTGTCAGTATAGGCAAAAGCTCGAAATACAAGCAAGAATCCTATGAATTTGCAAAGTATTTGACAGAGCAAATGGATGTTATTCGGGATCTCCCCGGCTTGAAAAATGTGGACAAGGATAAAGTAATGAAAGCGATTGTTGGCGATAGAACAGATTTGATTGATGTGGATTCCCTGTCAGCAACATTGTTTGACAAACGAATAAAATCCATTTATGATCCCTCTTACTCTACAGCCTACTCTAGTCAATTGAAGCCGGTATTAGAAAACGGACTGAGTGCATTCTTGCTCGATAATTTGACGCCTGAGGATGCGCAAAAGAAGATGATTGATGAAGCTAACAAAATTATTCAACAAAATAAGAAATAACGTTTATAGGCGGCCAGAAGGCTGCCTTTCTCTGTTCTCAACATTTCGAAAAGGTATGGTATATTGGATTAAATGAAACAGGAAGGTAGGGAGTCAACGGAAGTATGAACTGGCTGATGAGATTTTCATTTCACAGGAAAACCCAATTGTCATTCGCGATTTTTATATTGGTTCCACTCGCGCTAGTGAGTATTTTCTCATATGGTTTGCTGAAAAGTGTTGTCATTGATAAAGTTCGCACGTCTAATCAGAGTGTCGTCAACGTCATTTCATCAGATCTATCCAAAAATATAGAGGATATTATTTATGCTTCGTATTTGTTTAGCAACAAGGAAAGCAGCTTTTATAACGAGTTATTTACCTTCAAGGATGTAAAGAAATTGAACTCTTCGAACGAGTACTTTACTCAAAAACGGATAGCGGAATATCTGGACATGGCGTTCTCGAAAACATCAGGACTCAGCACACAAGTGTTTTTTGTGAATAATAATAATTTTATTACTTACGCCGGAAACAATTCCCTGGATTACGAAAATTTAAGGCAGTGGCTATCCCAAATTAAAAGTGATGAATTAGACAATTCTGACTCAAATCCACTTCTTTGGGTAATGGCTGAAAATTTGAAGCAAATGTATGCAAGGTCTTTTGAATCCTTTTATTTTGCCGTGAAAGTCATCCGTGATGTTGATAATGGAGAAAAGATCGGAACGTTATTCGTGGGTATTCCAACGGAATATTTTGAGAAACTGTTTGCGAGAAGTGGTTCAGGCCAAATTCAATTGTTTACTTCTGGTGGGGAATTGATTGAACGGTACCCTAAGGAACAGATCCAATTTGACCGTCGCAATGAGTTGGAGGTACAAACCACAATACCACGAGCTGGATGGAAACTCACCTATCAGATCTCCTCTGAAGAGATTACAGCGGAGATTTCTAAAGTTTTTGGCATTTACACGATAATTTTATCGTTGTGTATTCTCTCCTTTTTAATTATTTCAATATTTATCGCCAAAACACTCCATACTCCGCTTAACAAGCTCCGTAAAACAGCTGAGCGATTCGGAAACGGCAATCGGCAAATTCGATTTCAGGTCAGCGGCAAAGATGAAGTAGCCGTGCTAGGGAATGCTTTTAATCATATGCTTGATCAGATTAACCTGCTTATTGAGGAAGTGGAGCAGGAGCAGGAAGAGAAGCGAATGATTGAACTAGATGCGCTCTTTTCGCAAATTCGGCCGCATTTTTTACTCAATACCTTGAACTCGATCAAATGCAATCTAGTGACAGAGGGGGATTCTGTCAATAGTAAGCAAATCGATGCATTAATGAGCCTGCTGCGAGCTTACATGCATGTCAATGAAAAATGCACTCTGCAGCAGGAATGCAAACTGTTAGGCGATTATGCCGAAATTATGCAAATGCGAAACGACATGCAGGTTACTCTTCATATTCAGCTCGATGAGGAACTCGCGGATATGGAGGTGCCGCGACTATGCCTGCAACCGTTAGTTGAAAATGCCATCGTACACGGATTTGCAAACGAGGCTGAAGAAGCTGCCATCTGGATTACAGCGCAAATCGACGGAGGTCGTTGTCTCATCGAAGTGAAAGACAATGGTGAAGGCATGATTGAAACGGAAAGGAAAGAGCTATTGGATAGAGTTCTGTTGTCCACGCTTGATTCTCAGGATCCCAATCAACGGATTGGCTTGGCGAACGTGTATAAGAGGCTAAGGTTAACCTTCGGAAACGATCTTCGTATGGATATCCAGTCCAATGAATTTGGCGGTACTTCGGTGATTTTCATCTTTAGCACCCAAGATGTGCAGGAGAGGTGAGACGGAATGATAAAAGTGATGCTTGTTGATGATGATGCTCCGATGTTTCGGTTTTTGCGCTCCTTAATCCCTTGGGAAGAAATGGGATTGCAGATCGTTGCTACAGCCCAATCTGGCATTAAGGCTTTGCAATTATTTAAAGAATTGATGCCTCAACTGGTAATTACGGATATTGGGATGCCCAAAATGGATGGCATTGAGCTTGCAAACCAGCTAAGGCAGATTAAATCTGATGTGAGAATCATTTTTCTTACCTGCCATGCAGACTTTCATTTTGCTAAAAAAGCGGTTCAAGTGAGTGCAGATGATTACTTAATCAAAGATGAACTGACGTCAGACATGCTGAAGCAAAGTATTGAGAAATCAGTCAAGCTAATGGGATTGTTGCATAGCGAAAATACCGTATATCGGGAGGAGTTTGACAGAAACAGCGATATTTTAAAGAAGGCATTTTGGAAGCAAATTCTTTCCGGAGATCATTCGGAAATCGTTTTGAATTCGGGCAGGAGACTTGGTATTGATTGGAAGGATCCCTACTTTTTGCTGGGCATGTTCCATCTTGACTTTGCTTCACTGATTCGCCGTTACGGTTTGCAGGATAAGCAGCTTATTTATTATGCTGTGTACAATATTACCCGAGAGTTAGCCTCTGATGTCAATGGCTTATCGGTATTTGCAAATGATGAGTTGGAGTTATACGTGGTTATGAACTATCAGCGAAATTTGGCGGTCAATGCGCAAGAGGATTTCCGAAGGTTTGCAAGTGATTTGAAGAGCAAGGTGGAGCACTACTTGAAGCTTTCCAGTTATTTTGTATTAAGTTATGAATTTAATCGTTTATCTGTTTTCCCCCGAGTATTTGAGGAACTGAAAGTATATAACAGAGGATTGTATTATGATTCATCTTCGTTTCAGGTCATGTTACCTCGAGAAGTAAGAACGTTCACGAACACCTTTAATCCGAAAGGGGAAATCTTTAAGGAAACACTGCTGCAGAAGTTCCGCGATCATGATTTTGAAGGCTTTGTCGCAGAAATGAAGCACCTGGCAAAACGGCTGTTAGCCGATCAACCAACGCCTTCATCGATTATGATCCATCTTTCTCAGTGGGTTAGACTGATTGAATATGAAGCCGGGTATGAGATTGACCGTACCTTGTTTTATCAGGGATTAGAAAGTACAATACGTTTGCAAGAACTGCTTCAGAGCATTAATGAGCGAATTCAAAGAATGATTTCGGACGGCAGTGACTTAGGATCATCGGGAATGGATCAGCAAAAGCTTCAGTTGATTGATCGTTACATCATGGAACATTTGTCAGTAACGATCTCCTTAGTCTCGATCGCCAACCACATATACTTGAACCCCAGTTATTTCTCCAGATTCTTCAAGAAAATGACGGGTGTCAATTTCACTGATTATGTCAATCAGTTTAAGATGAATTTGGCACTTCAGATGTTACGAAACAAAGAAATGTCTGTGGAATTGATCGCTGCCAAGTTGGGCTACTCCGATCGTACATATTTTTCTAAAGTATTTAAGAAATATAATGGAATAAGTCCGGTTGACTATAAAAACAAAGATAGGAATTCTAAATAAATTAACAAGTAATTGCTGCTGCGGAGTACCTGCTTCGGGATGCTAAAGCAATTGCTGGAGAGTAGAAAACTGTCTCTCTGAATCCGTAAAGCGGCGGCCGGCAAATTTGCCATGGCCGCTTTATTTTGCGACAAATTAGTTAACCATCTTTCTCTTTAATCGTATCTCTAAACACCCCAGGCGTTACGCCAGTCGTCTGCTTGAATTTTCGAATGAAGCTGGACAAGTTCATATAGCCGACGTTATAGGCAACCTGCTGCAAATTCATAGGAGTATCCGTAAGCAATGTCTTTGCTTTATGCATACGCAGATCATTGACATAATCGGAAATATTACGACCTTCCTGCGCTTTGAAATAATGACTTAGATAGGAGACAGACATATTCATATGATCGGACAAGCCTTGAAGCGAGAAATGACATTCGTGGTAATTTTGCAGTGTATACTCTTTAATTTTTTCCATCTGTTTGTTCATCGGCTGTTCTTCGCGCGCTGCGTTAAAGATATCCGAACACAGCGCTTTGATACGATCCGATAAATCCTCAAGGGTCTCGTAGCGGGAGAGCGAGATGATATCGAATGCGCTGTCCTCGTCGTTTTTGAGGTAGTAATTGTTTTTGTAGATGGCTTGCTCAATCGTCTGAATGACATCATAGCATAACAGCTTGGCTGACATGAGTGGGATTCGCTTTTCTTTCATATTTTTGAAAATGGCATCCAGAACTTGAGTGAATCGATCTGCATTGTGATCGGTAAAATAGGTTTCCAGCAGTTCGAGCTGCTGCTTTGGATAGTAGCCTGCATTTTTTTGATTCGATTCGATTTCGCGGTACGAAATGACGGTGTTTTTTCCTTTAATGAGCCTGTAGTCGAGCGCGGAGCACGCTTGCAAATACGATTCTGAAAGGCTCGATAAAGACGGGAACCAGTTTCCAACGCCTACTGTACAAGAGAGCTGCAATTCCGATTGCAGTTTGTCGATCATAGTAGCGCAGATGTCTTCGTATTGCCGGACGTGATTGTTCTCGTCGGAAAGAACCAAAATTATCTGATCGTCGACCACATCATCAAGCACGAAGCCGCTATACCAATCCGCGAAGAGACTTTGCACACGAGAGCCAACCAATTGGGGACTCAACGTGGAAGGAGCGTCCAACATGACGATGACTACGGAAAAGAATTGACCAGAGATGGAAAGTCCATATTCAGCTCCGGCAATTGTAAACTCCTCGGTATCGGTAAAATGGCCTTTCAACAACTGATGGAGCAGTCTTTGGCGCATAATGGGCGAGGTGGACTGATATTTGCCCTCTAGCACGGTAATTTGTTTACTCATCTGATCGACGGCGGTTTTAACCGATTCGATGCCCCCGGGATTCGATTGATCTTTCCCAAGTAAGCTGGCCGCCAATCGGGACAGTTCCCCGAGCGGTTTATAATTCATTTTCATAAAGGCATAAATGAGCAGGACACCGATGATAAACAGTGTAAGGAATAAGATGAGCGTAGTCGTTTTGAGGCCCGATAATTTGTTGGTGACCGTGTCCGTAGGAAGAAAGCTGATGTAAGTCCAACCGCTTCGTGTAGAAGTGGTGCTGGATACAAAATAGGAGGATCCGCCTAAAACGATTTTTTCCGAAATCATCGATTTACGATGTTCAAACTGATCTGGATCGATGCTGTCCAAAGTTAGCGCTCCCATCATCGTAATCGGCTTGGATGCGCTGTCCAGGATGAGCACGCTGCTTTTGTTCGCGTTTAATGTTTCTTTCAAAATATCATAAATGGTTTTCTCTTGAATGAGGAAAAATACAGCTCCTGAGGGCTTCTCACTCATATATGGAATTGGGACAGCGTACAAAACGCTCTTTTGAACGGTTTGATCACCGCTCATCTGTCGGATAGGTTTAACATAAATGTTGGAGCTCGCATTGAGCTGTTTTTGCAAGTCTTCCAGTTTCCAGTCTTCGTAGGGGTATAAGACACTTGAGAAGTATTGCGGGTTGAAAGTCCCTTTAGGTGAATATAGCAATTCATGGCCAAAGTAATAAATGAAGAAGTTATCAAAAAAATTGTTTGGTATGCTGAAATTTTTGAGCAGATTAATGGCAAAAACGACATCGGTAAACTTATTAGCAATAGATGAGCTCGATAAATAAGGATTGTTCGAGATTTGGATAGATAACTTGTTGAGTTCCTCCACGCGATTGTCGATCGAATTCTTGGCTTGTTCCAGAAGCACTGATGTGTTGGAGGTAATTTCTTTATTCAGTATGCTATTGAACATGCTAAAGGCTAGAAAAGCCAGGATGAGCACGGGAATAAAAAACAGAGCTGTGTAAGAGATCATGTATTTGGTAAATAGCTTGGGTTTAAACATCTTGTTATTCCGTCCTTTCTAGCAGCGTTCATCAAAAAAAGAAAGCGTTTACATTAAAATTGTTTTAATTCTCATCTCTTAGTATAACTCTCCCGGGCAAGTTGATAAATCGGATTATTTGAACCAAGTATCGTTCCGGCGCTCGTATAGCGGATGATCGTAAATTGTGCATATCGGCACAAATGTTGTGAATTTACAAAGCCGACTGTATTTAATAAGGTAAGAACGATTACGGGGAACATGCCACTGCGGGCCTCCCCTGGTTATAACGGGAAATCTACTATACAAGCAGAGGAGAGAATTTGGTATGACTGAAGCAAACGATAACAACGACAATATTGTAAAAAATGGTGTTCATCACTTTACCTCCAGTGATCACTATGTAGAGCCAACAGACCCTGTTATCCTGCAGCAGTTGGAAAAGTTTCGCGACCATAAGCTCGGACTTATGATTCATTGGGCTCCGGGCAGCCAGCTTGGCATCTACGAATCGTGGTGCATGAGTGATGACAGCGCTCACTGGTCGAAAAAAGACGTCGATTGGACCGACGATATGAACGTGTTCAGAGAGCAGTACAAAAACATGTACAAATCATTTAATCCGATTCGGTTCCAGCCGGACGTGTGGGCTGATGTGGCTGCCAGCAACGGGTTTAAGTATCTATTGTTTACGACCAAGCATCACGACGGCTTCTGCATGTGGGACACGCAAACAACAGACTACAAAATAACGAATGAAAGCTGCCCTTATCGTTCACAAGCTCATGCAGATATTTGCAGAGGGTTGTTCGACGCTTTTAGAAGCAAAGGACTTGCGATTCACGCTTACTTCTCCAAGCCGGACTGGGCCAGTCCCTATTATTGGTCGCCGGATTTCAGCAAAGCGGATGGGCGTACACAGCGGAACGTAAATTACGATGTTGCCGAGCATCCTGCGCTGTGGGAGAAGTTCGTTAAGGCGTCTCATGATCAAATCACAGAATTAATGACGGACTATGGCAAAATCGATGCTTTATGGCTCGATGGGGGCTGGGTTAGACCGGATAACAAGGGACAAGACATCCGGATTGGTGAAATCGTTGAACGCATACGTTCAACGACACAACCGCATCTGCTCGCAGTTGATCGAACGGTTGGCGGTGCTTATGAAAATATCATTACACCGGAACAAACGATACCGGAGGAACCGCTCTCAGTGCCTTGGGAAAGCTGTGTGACCTTGGGATCTCGGTTTTCCTTCTCTTACGAAGAAGAGTTCAAAAAGCCAAGAGACATCGTCCACCTGCTGATCCAGGTAATTGCCAAAGGCGGGAATTTGGCGCTCAACATTGCACCCCAGCCGGACGGCAGACTTCCTGCCAAGGGGATTCAGGTTTTAAAAGAACTCGGTGCTTTCCTGGAGGTAAACGGTGAAGCCGTTTATGGAACTCGCGCATGCTCGCCTTATTTGACAGACAGTGTGGCCTACACGAAAAAAGGCAATCACATCTATGTCTTTTATCTGTATCCGAATGACGAAGCGGAGCCACTCAACCACCTGGAGATCCCCTTGGCCAGTGATGTGCAAGCGGTACATCTGCTAGGCAGCGATGATCCGATTCGTGTGGATCGACGAGCGAGCGACTCCATCATCTTGCATGTTCCTCCGCGATCAACTGGAAAGGCCCCTTACGCGGATGTTTTTCGCATAGAGCTGGCATAAAGCAGCTCACTCACATGCAGCAACCGTTAGCCAGCTGCTTTTTTGCCCAGAACAAGATCTGCACACTGCTCAAATATTGCAAATGGATCAGCAGAAACGGCGTGTTTCGAGGGCTAGACGGCTCTCCGAATCGTATTTCGTAAATTCTGCACAAGCACAGAAATTATGCTCATTTACTGGCCGGGCAAGCATGAGTTAGATTTGGATAGGTAAAGACAACTTGCTGTTGTACAACTGAGAGGAGTTGGTTCATATTGGAGATTCCATACGAAGCAGTCAAAATGAAGCAGGGAAAAACAAAGGTATTCGGTAAGCGCTTCACTAGAATGAAGCGGAACTATCAGTTATACCTGTTTGTGTTACCGATGCTTGTTTACCTCATTATTTTCAAATACATACCGATGTACGGTGTGCAGATTGCCTTTAAAGACTTCAATCCGATAAGTGGTATATGGGGCAGCGAGTGGATCGGGTTCGAACATTTCACAAGATTTTTCCGATCTTCGGAAATTGGTCTTATTTTGAAAAACACGATTCTAATTAACGTCTTTAATCTGGTTATCGGTTTTCCAGTGCCGATCATGCTTGCGCTAATGCTCAATCAGCTCATCAATGTCCGATTCAAGAAATTTGTGCAGACGGTGATTTACGCGCCTCACTTTATTTCGACGGTTGTCATTGTCGGCATGCTGCAAGTCTTTCTTTCACCGAGATCGGGTGTTGTCAACACGGTTGTGAAAGCATTAGGATTCGAACCGATCTTTTTCATGGCGATGCCGGAGCTGTTTAAAGGTCTCTACGTGTTCTCGGAAATTTGGCAAAATGCTGGATGGGGGACGATCGTTTACATCGCGGCCCTTGCATCGACTAGCCCTGAGCTGCATGAGTCTGCACTGGTAGACGGCGCATCGAAGTTTCAACGAATCCGTTATATTGATATCCCGGGCATTATGCCGACGGCAATCATTTTGTTAATTCTCGAATCGGGAAGAATGATGAGTCTCGGTTTCGAAAAAGTGTATTTAATGCAAAACAATCTGAACAGAGGTGCGTCGGAAGTTATCTCTACTTATGTATATAAAGTGGGCATTACACAGGCAGATTTCAGTTATGCAACCGCTGTCGGATTGTTCGAGGCTGTGGTAAGTTTTATTATTTTAATGAGCGTTAATCAATTTGCCAAGAAAGTTTCCAACACATCATTATGGTAATTCAGAGAGTAGGGGTTAAAGGATGAATGCAATGTCTAGAAGCAAGTCCGATCGCGTGCTGGATTTTAGCATCTACTGTATTCTTGCGATTGTGCTTGTCGTAGTGATATACCCGCTTTACTTTGTGATCATCGCTTCAATCAGCGATCCGACCTATGTCAATTCCGGTCAAATGACACTGTGGCCTAAAGGCTTGAATTTCAATGGCTATGTCCGGATTTTTCAGGATCATAGTATCCTGACAGGTTACCGGAATTCAATTATATATACGGTAGTGGGCACCGCAATCAGTCTGCTCTTCACCCTTCCGGCCGCCTATGCGCTATCGAGGAAAGATCTTGATGGCAAGAATATCATCATGTATCTGGTTACCTTTACGATGTTTTTCAGCGGCGGATTAGTCCCGACATTTCTGCTCATCAAGCAATTGGGCATGTACAATACGATATGGTCCCTCGTGCTGCCGGGAGCAGTAGGTCCTTATAACCTCATTATTGCTAGGAGTTTCTTTCAGAATACGATACCGGATGAATTGCGGGAAGCGGCGGAAATCGATGGCTGCAGCAATCTTACCTTCTTTGTGCGAATGGTTGTGCCGCTGTCTGCTGCGATAATTTCCATCATGGTGCTGTTCTACGGGGTCGGTTACTGGAATGCTTTCTTTAACGCTCTGATCTATATCAAGGATAAAGATATGTATCCGCTTCAATTGGTTCTGCGAAACATTCTGATTGTCAACCAAGTATCGATGGATATGATGGGGGATGTTGATCAAGCAGCCAAGCAGCAAGAAATTGCCGGCCTAATCCGGTATGGCGTCATCATTATCGCGGCGCTTCCACTTCTGGTTCTCTATCCGTTTCTGCAGCGGTATTTTGTCAAGGGCGTCATGATTGGCGCTGTCAAAGGGTGACTTAGCTCGGTGTTAATAGGGAAACCTATTCTACATACAAAATAAATGATGAGGGGTGTGCTTTCTATGAAATTAAACAAATGGGTTCGAGGAGCTGTAGTAGGGACAATGACGGCTTCTTTACTTGCGGGTTGCTCCGCGACGAAGGATAACGGAGAAACAGGGAGCGTCAAGGATACGAAATCCGCCGACGGCAAAGAAATGGTTGGAAATATGTATACAACTGGACTGCCGATCGTAAAGGATAAGGTCACGTTGAAAATGATCGGTATTCAAGCAGCTGGCTCTGCTGAGTTTGCTGACATGCCCTTCTTCAAGCAATTGGAAGAGAAAACGAATGTGCATATCGAATGGGAGAACTATCCCGCTCAAAGCTATGTCGATAAAAAAAATCTGCTGCTTGCAGCTAACGAGGTGCCTGACGCGTTCTTCGGCTCAAGCGCTTTCACGATGGACGACGCCAATAAATATGGCTCCAAGGGAACCGTTATCCCATTGGATGATTTGATCAGCAAGTATGCGCCTAACTACCAGGCGGCCTTGAAGAAAATGCCGCTTCTTGGAGGCTTGAGCACTGCATTCGACGGCAAGAAATATACGATGGGCACGGTCATTGAGCAGGAAGTGCGGAATTATCCGGACAATTTGTATATCAACAAGAAATGGTTGGATAAGTTAGGGTTGAAAGTTCCAACGACGATTGATGAGTATTATGCGGTTTTGAAAGCGTTCAAAGAAGGCGATCCGAATGGGAATGGAAAAAATGATGAAATTCCATTCACGTTCACCAAGTGGAATCACATCAATGGATACGGTTCCTTCTTCGGTGCTTTCGGGCGGGTTGACGTCTTTAACGGTTCAGATGTAACGCCATATGATCATATCGTGGTTGAGAACAATAAGCTTGTATTGACAGCGGATAAGCCGGAGTACAAGGAAGCCCTCAAAAATCTGTCCAGATTTTTCAAGGACGGTTTGTTTGACAAAGAAGGCTTTACACAAGATCAGAACCAGTATACGGCCAAATTGCAGGATCCGACCGGCGTTGTAGGCTCGTTTTATGCCTGGTCGTCCACAGCAGCTTCACCCAAGACACAACAAGATTATATCGCGATTGCACCGCTTAAAGGGCCTGATGGCAAAGAAGCGGTTGTGAAGAAGCGGAACAATAACATTAACGTGATGGGCTCCGGGTTTGCAATCAGCAGCAAAAACAAATATCCGGAAATTACGATGAGATGGGTTGACGAATTCTATAACCAGCTCACCAGTGTGGAGTCACAATTCGGCCCGGTCGGCGTCGGTTTGAAAGATAAAGGAAACAATACTTACGATTATGTTACGGAAGCGCCTGACGGTACGCAGTATGTTGATATGTGGAAAAAATACGGTCCTCAGGATAATGCGCCTAAGTTCATTCCGAAGGAATTTTTCGGTAAGGTGATCCCTGTGAATCCTGCGGATCAAGAGAAATCAGACAATATCAGCAAGTATTACGCCAAGGCCAAGCAGAATGACACACTGCCGCTTATGAACTTCACAGCCGATGAAATCAAAACCAATGCGAGCATCGGGATGGATATTGGAAATTTCGTAAAAGACAAGCAAACCGCTTGGTTATTGAATGGTGGTGTGGAAGAAGGCTGGGACGATTATATCGCGAAACTGAAGCAGCTGAAGATTGACGATTTTATGAAGAGCATGCAGACGGCGTATGATCGGAGTATCGGTGCTGCAAAATAGATTGGCATAACTGAGAACGGAATAGAAGTTGCATCACAAGCGTGCTTCTATTCTGTTTTTCATTGAAAAGAAAGCGCTTACTTTATTGGCGCTTAGTAAGGTGAGATTGATTTTCATTTTGGGAGGTAAGGGAATGACGACTAGATTCATGCAAAAGCTATCTATCGTTGTTGTAATGGTCATGTTTTTACAATTACTGAGCAGTTTGCTGCTAGAGATTCCGCATACGCAGGCGGCTTCGTATCGATACGACCCGAATACAGGCAAATATTTGGAGAGCGTTCCGCTGCCGGGTGCGGATTTCAATGAGTTATCACCGAGCGATGATAATATACATATAAAGAGCGATCCGCTGCTTAATTTTGGAGCGGACGATACATCTGCGCCGGTCAACAAGCTTATCGTCACTTCCGGCGGCATCTCCGATGCAAGCGGCGTAATCGATGTGGCGCAAGCAGTCTACGAGTCGGGTCAATCGTATGATGGGACCGGCTACTTGCAGTTCGGCAAAGTAAATGCCACTGGCGGAGGTCCGATTAACGTCATCTATAAGGTCGATGGACTCGACAAGAATGCTACGTACCGACTCAGCGCTGTCATGCGATCAGGCGGTGGAGGGGCTTTTCAGTTCGGCGTCAAGAGTTTCGATGCCCTGAACTATACCACAGGAAGCAGTCAAATGCTAAAATCTGCCGATATGGGCTTGTCTACGGCCGAGTGGAAAGAAATCTCACTAGAATTTACGCCGACGCAAGCGATTGATCCGCACGTCAAAATCGCTTTTTGGGCGAATGCAGGAAGTACGACAAAACCACTCGTTTATGTGGATCATATTCGTCTGGAAAAAGTGCTGGATACAGAGCCACCTGCGCCAACTCCTACGCCTACTCCTGGCCAAGAGGCCAATCCTAATGCGGTCATGAGCGTCGACTTTGAAAATGTAACTGAAGCCGTATATACGGATCCAGCGAAGACAGATGGCTTCATTAGCACCGATGGAAACGCGGAAATAACGAATGCGGATAAAAAATCAGGTGTTTACTCACTTAAGCTTGGGAAAAGCAGTTCATTGCCCGCCACGGTCCGTTACGTCAAGACAGGGCTGCAGCCTTCCACGGCATACCGTATTGTGTTTTCGGCTAAGGTTGCGAATACAAGTAATAAATTAAGCTTTCGCATTTCTGGTTACCGCAATAATAATCCGAACGATAGGCAAGACATCATGAACTACATCGAGCACACGCAGATCCAGAATTCGGACTGGTCGACGTTTCATTACGATTTTGAAACGGGAGCAGGCATAGATCGGGCGTATATCGAGTTCAATACGGCCGCAGGCAGCACAGCTTTTATCGATGATGTGAGCATGGAGATAAGAGGAACCGGGGACGTGCCATTGACGGCTTCAAAGCTTTCGAGGGGCAGCGAGCTTTTTATCAAACAAGGGCTGCAAATTCAATCGTGGACCGCTACAGATGAGGCGTATGCACTTAAGTCGTGGCAGAAGTATCCGTCCGGAGCGGCGATAAAGGATTTGGGGCTTACAGCCGTGCAGTATCATGATGCTCCCGAATACAACTCTGAAATTCACAAAGAAGTGCCTGATTTGAAATGGGGAATTGCATTTGGGCCGTATGCAAGTCATTTATCGTCCTCGTATTTCGAAAGCGATGCGATCAAGAAGTTCGATTCCGGCAAGGTAGGGTCCCCGACGCAAGATGAGCAGGACAATGGCTTTCTAACCGCTGAACAATTGGCGAATAAGGATAATTTAGTTAACGTGGGCTTTGGCGACGAGGAAAATTATTCAGATACGTTGACGCAGATCATTAAGGATTGGTTTGATGTGTCTAAAAAGCAGTATCCCGATGTGCTCGTGCATCATAACGAAGTCGGCAATACACCAACACCCGAAATGAGCATGATTTCGACGTTTAACGAAGACATGCTGCGCAAATACGTAAGGACGGCTAAGCCCGATTTCATTACGTATGACATGTATTACTGGCGGGAATCACGGCAATCGCAGGAGGTTGGAGGTACCGTTATCCCCTTCTATGACGATTTGAATCGTTATCGGAAGATCGCTGCGGAGGGCTATGACGGTTCTGGGAAATCTCCGATTCCGTTCGGTAAATATATGCAGGCATGGAGAACGGGGCCGGGGGCGGCCACGCCGGAGAAGCGGGGAGACGGCTGGTATGAAATGACGGAATCCCAAATTAATCTGGAGGCATTCTCCAACTGGACGTTCGGTGCGAAATGGCTGAGCATGTTTGCCTGGCTTGACCAGAATCCGGCCTATATCTTCAATGATTACCGGATGGATGAGAACGGAAACATCAATAAGTACTATACGTTTGATTTGTATAAAGAAATGGTGAGACAAAGTAAAAACTTGGGTGAGCATTTGATTCGAATTAATAGTACCGATGTCAGAATCGTGCCTGGACAGCATTTGTCCAATGGTACAGCAGTGTCGAACGCTCGTCCCGCCGGCAATCCCGCGTGGAGCAAAGCGGGCGATCAAGCTTTTATCGACAGCATCGATGTTAAGAACATCGGAGTCGCGAACAACGGACTGAACGGCGATGTGTTTATCGGATATTTCGATCCGCTTCCGGGCATCGATACCACACAATTTTTTACTTCGACGGCACCTAAATATTTCATGATATTGAATGGTTTGACCAGCGGCGAAGGGCTCCCGGCAGAGGAACAGAAGGGCTCCAGTAATGAAACGAGACAGCAAATCAAGGTAACCTTCGATTTGAGCAGCGGCATCGATCCAGGCAAATTGCGTAAGGTGAGTCGATTAAACGGCGAGATTGTTAAAGTACCCCTAACAGACCGTGGAAACGGCAAATATGAGATGACGCTGGAGATTGGCGGCGGCATGGCGGATCTGTACTTCTGGGAATTGGGGACGATGAACGCAGCGAACAGTTATCAAGCGGGTGTTGAAGATGCGCAGGATGTCAGACTGACAGGCGATCCCCAATATGCCAAGAAGCCAGCGCGTGATTTGAACGGAAAAACGGTTACGATCGGCTGGATCCAAGGAACGACGAGTCCGGTTCCGCAGCCATACAACAATATCGGCTTTGCCTACACGAAGGATGCTTCGGGCAATTTGAATCCGATGAAAGCGGGAGATATCGGCGCTTATTTCTCCCGGGATTATGAGCTTGAGTTATGGAACCGGCGTGTGGCAAGAATACAGAAGGACAATCATGTCACGTTAAAGTTCGTACCTGATCTGAACTGGACAAAAGAGCAGTTGATGACGAACATTGCGAAAGTGAAGTCAGGAGAAACTGTCGCTGATATGCCCGATATTCTAGTCGTGCCTGATGAATGGACGTGGTCGGGGCTGGTAAAGGCGAATATGATCGTACCCGCCAGTTCCTTCGAGGAATTCGACTTTACCGAAAGAAAATGGAACAAAGCTTATATGGCAATGAGCTCTCTAAGTAATAACATTTACGGGATGTATGCCGGGCCAACCTTATCCAGCACGGGGATGTTTGCTAATAAAACAGCCTTAGCGGCGGTTGGCGCAGCCGATGATCTCGCAGCGCTTCAGCAAAACAACGGATGGAACTGGAGTAAGCTGAAAGAGATCGGCGAGAAACTTAAAAACGCAGGACAGAGCGGAAAATACTTGCTTGCGGATACGGATGGATTGTTTAGGCAAATGTTAGCGTCGAACGAGGCTGATCTGGTTAATCTGAACAAGGCCGTGAATGGTGACGTGCAGATCAACAACGCCAACTTTATGGATGCGGTGGAGCTGTATCATTATTTGTACCAAGACGGGCTTATTGCCGAGAAGCCGGAAGGGGCGACAGACGATTGGTATCTCGAGCAATTCCGTAAAGGCAATCTGTTATTTATGGTCATGCCGTATAACCAGACAGTCGAGCGTTTACAGATAGCGGACAAGACGCAAGAAGCAACGGTGACGATGCAGGACGGTACGTTCCTCGGACAGCCTGCTAAAGTGCCGGTCATTACGGATGTGCGGGATATCGCGATTCCAGCAGGAGATTACACCATGAGCAAAGAAAGTTGGGTCGATTTAATGTTTCCTATGGGGCCAAAAGCGACGGGTTACACATCGATCATCGACCAGCCTTCGTATCCGGTTATGCTGGCTTCGGCGCAAGACCCTTCAGATGCAGCTTATGTATGGAATGAACTGAATGCGGAGTTTACAGGCGTAGCGTACAACCGGTTTCTAAAGACGTATTTAAATCAGCGTACAGCCGATCTGAATACACTGCAGCGAATCGGGCTGAAGGAAGGCGTTGCGGATACTGCAACAGCATCAGGGGTATGGCAGGCGGCGATTAAGCCAAGGTTACTGCCGGCATTGAAGGATGGAACCGTCAACAGTCAGTTGGTGAATGAAGTAAATCTGTTTGCAACTGCCTATTTGCAGGAGCATGCGGTGAATACGGCAGAGACTTCTACACCGGAAACACCGCCAAGTCCGTCAACGCCGACGACTGTACCCGCTCAGGTATCGGTCGATGCGAATAACGTGCCTGTCGATGCTAACGGAACGGCGAGTGTGAAAATTGGGGAAGACGTGTTGCAGCAAGCACTTCAGAATATGCATAACCAAACGCTCGAAATCGTCGTGAAGACGACGGGAATCGCTAAGGAGGTGCTCGTTGCCCTTCCGGCGCAGCAGCTTCGCGCTATTGTCGAACATGGCGTCAGCACCGTCCGAATCCATACAGGTCTGGCTACCGTATCTCTTTCATCTGAGTTGCTTAATACGCATATGGGAAGTATGTCGTCGTCTATCCAGCTTGTCGTATCCAAGATCGATGTTGGCGTGCTGTCGGAGGATTTGCAGCGGAAAATAGGAGGAAATACGATACTTGATTTTCAATTGAGCTTAGATGATAAGCGCATCAGCACATTTAATGACTCGCGCTCAGTAGCGGTCTCTGTCCCGTATACGTTGACGAAGGGGGAAGTTCCCGAACGAATCGTCGCGTACTATGTGAACGACGAAGGAAAGCTTGAGGTCGTTAAGAACGGGGTATATCATGCTGCTACCGGACAGGTTGCTTTTAGTCCCAGCCATTTCAGTAAATATGTGGTGATGCCAGTTGCCGCTTCCTTCAATGATTTGGACAGTGTACCTTGGGCGAAAGCAGCCATAGAAGGACTAGCAGCAAGGGAAGTAATAAGCGGCGTGTCCGAAGGGGAATTCCGACCGGACGATATTGTCACACGGGCGCAATTCATCCATATGCTGATGAATGGCTTCAGTTTATCGAATGAGCATACGAATACGAACGCTGCCTTCAACGATGTACAGGCGGATTCGTGGTACTCGGCTTCCATTGGAAGGGCATTACAGCTCGGCATTGTACAAGGCAAAGCAGATGGCAGCTTTGGCGTGAATGAAGCAATCAGCCGGCAGGATATGGCTGTACTCGTCTACAGAATGGCCAAATTCTTGAATCTTACCCTCAAGTCGTCAACGGATGCGGCTTTGTTCGCGGACCGTGCGCAGATTGCTGACTATGCCATCGAAGCCGTGGCCCTTTTGCAGCAAAATGGCGTCTTAAACGGTGTAAAAGAAGGCACGTTTGCTCCAACGGCCGTCAGCACTCGAGCGCAAGCTGCGGTCATCGTAAGCAGGGTGTTGGCTATGATGAATCCATAAAGCGATTGTAGGTTCAAAAAGGTAGAGGCCGCCTGTACGTCATGGAAATGACGAAACGGGCGGCCTCCTTTTCGTTAGATGGTTCTGAGGTCAGTTATGATTCGAACTTGATAAGGTTTCAGGCAAAGGGTTCCTTCGACCGGCTCCTTATTCCAAATATCTGTCATTGCGTGCGGGAGTGTGATCGCTGTTTCTGCACCGGAGCCATTCAGAATAAATATGTATTTCGTCCCGTCAGCACTTTGCCGCATCGAGACTTCTACGGCATCAGGAGGCACTGCGCCAAGGAGAGGGGATATACCGATCTCCTGACAAAGGAAACTGATCAAATCCTTGTAAAATTTCTCCTCGGCAAATGTGGCAATAAACCAGACGCGGCCTTCGTCAACAGTATGGCTCGTCACAGCAGCCGAGCCTTCGAACCATTGATCGACGAACTCGCCTGCCGTTTGGGCGCTTGTCGGTACAATTAACTCGTGAAACATTCCGCAGGCATATGTACGCTCCCGCCAGCGAAATTTCACGCTGTTCTCTGACCCTGAAGTAGCGGTCTCCGCTGTTGTGGAGCCAATCAATTGGATCATCCCGAGGTGCAGGCGTTCCGGGTAATACACGGCATCGGCATTTTTGATGCCACTCATCGGATGAAACACGATGACGCCTCCGGCGGAGGCATACTGCTGCAGTTTCGCTACGAGTTCATCGTCGACAATGGCCAGCATCGGAACAAGGAGCAGCTTGTATGCCGAAAAATCGCCGCTTCGTCCGACGGCATCGCAGTTGAAACCTAGCTTGCGCACCGTTTGGTAGAGGGTGTTGCAGGTCTGCACATATAACTGGTTATCGCCCATCCAACCGGATGGCTCCTCCACATGCCAGCGGCACGGGTAATCATAGAGGATGGCGATATCGCTGACAACCTGAGAACCCCCTATGACTGGCGATAGTTGTTGAAGACGTTCCCCGATGCTGGAGCACTCATCGTACAGTCGGGTCGGCTTACCGTCATAGTCGGTTAAGGCGCCGTGATTTTGCTCACAACCGAATGGGAACTGTTTCCAGGGGAAATAAAAAACACCGTCTGCACCATTCGCGATGGTGTGCATCGTTAATCGTTCCAGTTCGCCGGGCGCAGGTGTATTGTTGCTTGCCCCTGGGATCGCATGCCCTCCGTTTCGCAGCTCGTAGACATGAAACGGCGCCTTCTTGCAACCGCGGTTGACTGCCAAACCAAACGCAAGCGCACGGGAGTTATCTCCGTAAGGCGGGTAATAGTTCGTTCCAGTTATGTCCAGATGTCTCGCCATTTCAAAGTAGTCGGTACGGTTGTTCCAAAGCATCTGATTGTTTGTCGTTACATATTGGCTGCCGCTGCTTAGGAAGGGACGGATGGCTTCGGACAGCAAGCGGGTAATGTCCACATTGCAATCACTGCGAAATTGACGCCAGGATTGTACAAAGGACGGATTGTAGTCGGCTTTGGTTATGCGGGGCGTAGGTATTTGACCGAAATGGTCAACTTCCATCCCCCAGAAAACGGTCCCCCATGCGCGATTTAGCTGATCCACTTCACCATATCGATGTTCCAGCCATTGCTGCCATTTGCTTGTGCAAATGGCACAGTGACAGTCGGGTTCATCACCGATTTCGTTATCGAGATGCCAGCCGATGACGCGGGGATCACTGCCGTAACGCGCAGCTAATGCGGACGCGAGCTGATGGGACTTCTCCCTGAGAAGCGGGTGATTGATGCAAAAGGTATACCGGCTGGCATATGCCAGCCGATGTCCCTCCTTCGTCTCAATCATCAGTGCAGGGTCCTGTTCCGCGAGCCACGCCGGTATCGTACGCAGAGGCGGGCAGAGTACGAGGCCAATTGAATAAACGCTGGCCAATTCGAGAAAAGCGTCCAACCATCGGAAATCATAACTGCCCGGGACAGGCTCAAATCGCTTCCATGCAAATTCGCCTACCCGCATTGCGTTCATTCCAGCTTTCGCCATTAAGCGCAAATCTTCTGCCCAGCGGGTGGCTTCACGTTGCTCAGGGTAATAACATGTTCCATATAACATTTTGAATGTATCCTTCCTTCTGTTGTTTGGGTTCTGGTAAAATGTTATAATAATAAAGGATTATTTGGAATCGTATGTTTTGAAAATATATATAACAAATTGAATATAATCGAGGGAGGGATGGGGATTTGCCTGTTCGAACAATTCGTTTCTTGCCGCCCCCAACCGACCGAATGCCCTTGTATGTGCATACGGTCGGCTATAATAAACAAAGCCATATGATTAGGCCTGACGGATTTTCAACGGTTCAGCTCCTCTTCGTTCGAGGTGGACAGGGACGGGTTCATCTTTTTGGCAAGGAAATTTTCCTCTTCGGGCCGTATCAATACATGCTCATGCCTGCCAATCTGCCTCATGAATACTATCCGATATCGGAAGAGCCTTGGGAGGTTGGATACGTCTCGTTCGCAGGCGAAAAAATGGGGCAGCTACTGGAGCATTTTGAAATGGAAGCTTGCCAGCTAAAGAGTCTGACCGAGGCGGACCTGGTCTGGGAGCATTTGGATCGCATCTGGATGATCGGCGATGTGAATGAAGCAGGCGCGGAGTGGGAAGCGGCCCGGTCATTATACAGCTTGTTCGTAGACCTGAATCGGATGCAGGCAGTCGAAAGGAAAACCGAACATGCGCTGGATGCATCCCTGAACACGTCTCCCGCGGGGGCTGACGTTGTCAACCAGGCGGTGCTGTACTTGAATGAGCACTATAATGAAAATGTGACGCTCTCCAACGTTGCCTCTTCGCTCGGATACACGCATCAATATTTGAACCGCCTTTTTCACAAAGCCTACGGGATCAGCATGCTGCAATATGTTCAAAAAATTCGGCTGGATAAAGCAATAGGTCTGATGAGCTCGCATGAGGGCATTACCGTCAAGGATATTGCTGCACGTATTGGAATGGAAACGAACTATTTCATCCGGATGTTTCGCAAGACGACAGGCATGACGCCCGATCTGTACAGGAAGACTGGCGTACCGAAAGCTCGATAGTTCGGGAGAGGACTTGGCCTAATGATAAACAATCTAATTGGCTTGAAGGTGTTCGATGTCAAAAGAGTGCAGTATCAATCCCGGGTGATTTGTGATTATATGCAATCCTGCTATACCGTATCCTTCATCAAAAAGGGGGAAATCATGACAACGCGTGATGGCAAGGAGTATGCGGCCCGATCGGGGGATGTCATGATCCACGGGCCTAACGCTCCGTTTAGTGTGATTGCACGGACGGAAGGGATCCACTATTTCTTCAATATTGACTTACATGTGCTTGAGGATGATGATTTTTTTCGGGTTTGCCTGCTCGATAAAGTGATTAAGCTGCGGGACCCCTTGCTATACGAGAGCAAGTTCGATGAGTTAAGAAGCATTTGGCTGCAGGAAGACGGTGAGGCGCGAGTTATTCAAGCCAGCTTCCTGGTCTTTTTTTTACTACATGAGATTATCGAGAGTTCGAAGATCGGAGAAAGGCGTCTTGCTCAGGATCCTTACGAAATAGACCGTTTTAATAAAGCGCTTCATTACATGGAGCAGCGATTGGATGTCCCGATAACCCGGGAGGAATTGGCTCATCTGTACCACATGAACCCCGTTTACTTTGGCCGTGCTTTTCAAAAGATTTACGGAATTACCCCCATACAGATGCATCAGAAGCTGCGCTTGCTGCAAGCCAAAAAAATGCTTGAAAATCCAGGAAATACAATGGAGCATATCGCACAAAAATGCGGTTATTACGATGCTGCGCATTTTAATCGAGCATTTCGCAAGGTCTTTGACGTATCCCCGAATCAGTATAGGAAAAGTATCATTCATACAAAAACAAGCGTCGTCTTTACATGGCAGGATACTTAAGATTCAATTATGATAAGTATCAAAAAGAAGCAGGAGTGATGATGAATGAATATCCTATATCTAGACTTGGACTCGCTGCGTCCCGATCATCTCGGCTGTTACGGTTACCATCGCAACACTTCTCCACATATTGACTCGATTGCGAAAGATGGTGTTCGCTTCACCAATTATTATTGTTCGGACGCCCCCTGTGCGCCCTCCCGGACGGCGCTGATGTCCGGAAGGTTCGGCATTCACAATGGCGTCGTTGGACATGGGGGGACGGCGGCGGATATGCGGCACGAAGGCGTCAGCCGAGGCTTCAGCGACCGCTTGGGCAAGGAAAGTCTGCCGGGCATGCTGCGTAAGCTAGGATATAAAACGGCGTCAATCAGCACGTTCTCCGAGCGCCATTCTTTATGGACTTTTAATGCGGGATTTAACGAAGTGTTCAATAACGGGCATAAGGGACATGAAGCGGCTGAGGACGTGCTTCCGATCGCGCTGAAGTGGCTGGAGGACAATGCTGGAAAAGAGAACTGGTTTCTGCATTTGAATTTCTGGGATCCGCATACGCCTTATCGGACACCGGATGAGTTTGGCAACCCTTTTGAACATGAACCGATGCCAGCTTGGATTACCGAGGAAGTATTTGCACAGCATAAACAGAAGCAGGGCCAACACAGCATCGAGGATATGAATAAGCTGGCTCTGTCCCATTATTACAAGCATCAGCGCCACAGCAAGCAGATTGAACAGTACAACGATTTGCGGGTCATCCTCGATAATTACGATACGGCGATTCGTTATATGGACGCGCACATTGGACAAGTGATCGGGAAGCTGGAAGAACTCGGTCTTATGGAAGACACCGCAATTTTGATTAGCGCCGATCATGCGGAAAATATGGGTGAACTGGGCATTTATTCGGAGCATGGAACGGCCGATCAAGGCACTTGCCACATACCAATGATTATTCGTTGGCCTAACGGCGGCGTTCAGGGAATCGCCGACGATGGATTGCACTATCAGATTGATCTCGCTCCAACGCTGGCTCAGCTTCTTGGAGCTCCGGCATCGGATTACTGGGATGGGACAAGTTATGCGGCAACGATCACAGAAGGCGCTTCGACGGGCAGAGATTATCTTGTCCTGTCGCAATGCGCGCATGTGTGCCAGCGCAGCGTAAGGTTCGAGAATTGGCTTTATATTCGCAGCTATCATGACGGGCATCACGGATTTCCGAAGGAGATGCTCTTCGATCTGGAGAACGATCCGTACGAACAGAAGAATTTAGCGAACGAAAAGCGCGAGATTTGTATGCAAGCCGTCTACTTGCTTAATGAATGGCATGATGAAATGATGTCGACCATGGAGCATGATAACGATCCTTTATGGACGGTCATGAAAGAAGGCGGTCCCTTGCATGCAAGAGAATATTTGGAATGGCAAAATAAATGAAAACGAATAAGAGCAGGACGCCGCGGCGTCCTGCTCTTATTCATTATGGCGAGGATTACTGGAAGACGGCAGCGGTAAAGTAAGAATAACTTCCGTACCGAGCCCAGCAACGCTGTGGATTTTGACGCCGTAAGGCTTTCCATGTTTCAGCCAGAGCCGATTATGGACATTTCGAATGCCGATGTGCTTGTTGAGGGAAACCTCGTTCGTATTTAACATCTGGGTCAATTGTGACAACCGATCGGGTTCGATGCCCACCCCGTTGTCCGTCACGACAATCTCCAGGTTTTCTTCGCTGTTGACATACGCATTTAAGATAATTCGCCCTTTCTTGGAACTTGCCTCCAAGCCGTGGCTCAGGGCATTTTCAACGAGGGGTTGTATGCTCATCTTGGGAATCGTCGCTGAAAGGATGTCAGGCGGGCAATATTGCTCGAATGAGATTTTCCCTGGAAATCTGCCTTGATGAATGTTGACAAACGCTTTGACGACATTCAATTCTTCTTCCAAGCGGACTTCGATCGCGCCTTGCATGCTGTATCGCATGATCCGGCTGAGTGAATTTGTCATTTCATAAATCTCTTTAACGCCTCTAACAAGGGAGATGCCCTTGATGGCGTCCAGTGTATTGCTTAGGAAATGTGGATTAATCTGACTTTGCAAATAGGAAAATTCGGCGCGCTGTTTCTCAAGTTCTGCTTGATAAAGTTGCGTCTTCGTCTGCACAAGGTTATCCGTCAAATGGTTGATGCGTTCCAGCATCGTATTGAATTCATGGGAGATGACTTCAATTTCCGCATACCCTTCCAGCGAAACCTTGGCATGCAAGACATTGAGATCGCCGCCCTTTACCCTCTTCATGAAAGATATTAATTTGGCTAAAGGCTTTAAAATGTTCATCATAACCGTAATATACGGAATGGCAATCACAAGGAATGTGACGACGAGCAATATATAGCTTGCCTTCTTCAACTGTTCCAGTTTTTGAGTAAGGCTGCTGATCGGAACGGCGATGATAATGGCACCGTCAATCTCTGGCAGGTTGAAGGACTGAATAGAGCTTCGTTTACCTGCTAACGTTTCAATTGAGGAGTGGTTACCAATACCGCGTAACCTTTCAAGCTGACTATCATCCAACTGAGTATAAGGATCGGCATTGGTATATACGATGCCATCGGGATCCAGCATGTAAATACTAGTTCCCTTCAGCTGAGGGTAATTTTGCAATTCGGTTTGTATCGAACTTGCATCTAAAGCGACCATGATATAACCGATCTTAGTTCCGTAGATCTGTTTATTGCCTGTATAGAAAACGTTCATGCCAAATAGAACCATATCCCGATTATTGGCGGGAGTTGCTTTGCGGAAACCAGAGTAATGGACCTCGCCGTCGCTCCCGATATCTTCCTTCGTTTCGATGGCATATTGAATGTTGCCGGCCAGAGAGGTATATTTGCCTGCCTCGCTGATAAGTACGATATCGAGGATATCTCTGTTGGTATTTTTCAATACGCCCATCAAGCTTTCGATCTTTTTGGAGAGTTCATAGATGCTCAGGCTGTCGCTTTCCGTTAAAAAGCTTTGTACGGTTTGCTCGTAACCGATATTCGTCATCAAGCTGGATATATCTGTATAGTTTTTGGAGATGCGCTGCTTGATCAAGGAGACGAGCTCCGTATTATATTGGTTATGCTGTTCGACAATCATAGCGCTTGATTGCCAATACACCATTCCGATGATAACGGGGATCATGGTGATGATAATGACCCCGATGAGCAGTGCCTGTATGCGAATGGAGAGCTTTTTAAAGGTTTTCATAGCGTCGTTGCTTTCTCTCTATACTGTGTAGGCGTCATGCCGTTCATTCTTTTGAAAATCCTCGTAAAGTAAAAATAATCGTGAAATCCGCATTTTTCGCTAATAAGATGAATGGGGGAATCGGTCTCGGCAAGAAGCTTGCAAGCATATTGCATTCTCAGCCGGGAAACATACTCCACGAAGTTCTCGCCCACTTCCTTTTTAAAGAGATGACATAAATAATTGGAACTCAGGGAAAATTGCTCCGACATACCCTGGATGGTCAATTCTTCAGTGAAATTTTGGTGGATATAGGAAAGCATATCCTTTATTTTTTTATGGGAAATGCCAGATATAGAATCAGTACCGGAAGTCGAGAAATATTCCTGTGACTGTTCGAGAAGGTAATCGATCATGACGTTGGCCGTTCCAAAATGTTTGCACAACTGCTCATATCCTTCGAAATATTTTCCGGAAGACTGAACGTCATTCCGATTTGAAAGGTACATGACAGAGGTAAAGAGTACATAGGCCTCTTTTATTTGAAATTTACTTTCACGAAAATAATCCCGGGCTTTATCCATGCAGGTAACAAACTCTATGCGGTCTCTTCGTTTTATCGCATCTGTAATGGCGTTCAGCAGCTGGTTCAATCCATTATCGGCAGAAGCAGCAAGCGAATAGACACCAGGCTTTCCTGTGGCAAAACTGCCTAAGGAAGCCAGCGATGCCGCATCTAGGGACGCTTCCAGTTCACTGACGCAGGTCGCGGCAGGGCCGATTCCGATGCTGATGCCGATGGGCAGCGAACCATTAGTATCGTTCAAATCGGTAATAAAATCTTTCAATTGGGAGGCATAGACAAACACGCCGCATCTTCGCATACTCATTTGAAAGTGGAGATGGCGGATTTCTTGACGCACATGCAAGCTTTCAAGACCTTGTATGACAATAGGGATGATAGGCGAATGTGCGCTAATACGGATCCCTTGTGTCGTCAAGAGAGACTGCAGTTTCTCTTGACTGCCTGTGCTTAGGGCTTCATAAATATCATTGGTGTGCAGAAATTTCGAGGATCTCTGTTTAACGGACAAGGTTTCCGCTAATCGCTTGAGCATCAAGTGGATTTCTTCAATTTCAAACGGCTTCAGGCAATAGCCGAAGGTTCCATAGTTCAGCGCCTTCTGGGCATAAGCAAAGTCAGCGTGCCCGCTCAAAACGACGAACAATGTGCCGGGAGATATGATTTTTCCATGCTTGATCAGCTCTAATCCATTCATTTCCGGCATCCTGATGTCAGTTATGACGACGTCCGGATGATGTTCCCGGACGAGCTCAAGTGCTTCCTTTCCATTGGCTGCGTCTCCCACGAGCTGAAACTTATATTTATTCCAATCCACACCTGTTTTAAGACCCTCGACGATCCATTTTTCATCATCTACCAGGATGACACGAAACAAAGTACCCCCTCCTTAGGTTATATATTGTAGCTTATACCATAAACCTACTCCTCAAGTATAGAGAATTCTCAGATCGATATGGCTAAAACTTAGATTGTGGATACTTGTCACAACTGACCATAAACAATTCCATACCTAGCGGTAGTATTGTCGATACTCGTGCATAATTGCAGATTATATAATAGGGAGTATAGAGGGCATCAAAGATTGGGCATCAAAGAACAAGCTGATGACAGCGTATACAACAGGAGGTCGATGGAGTTGAATAGTACTGCGTCTGTTGCAGTTACAAAGAACCGAACACCAATGAGAAAGGCTTGGAATACGGCGCTTCAATACAAATACTTTTATTTGATGGTGCTGCCAATTTTACTCTGGTATTTGTTTTTTAGCTATGGTCCCATGTATGGGGTAACATTAGCCTTCAAGACGTTTCATTTTAATAAAGGAATCTTGGGAAGTCCTTGGATCGGTTTCGCTCATTTCAAAGAACTGCTTCACGACCCGGATTTTCGCAACGCCTTCACGAACACGATCATTATTAGTGTGATGAAACTTCTTATCACGTTCCCGTTGCCGATTATTCTCGCGATTCTGATGAATGAATTTTCGCGAACCGTGGCTAGACGATTTTTTCAAACAATCTTTACGTTCCCGCACTTTATCTCTTGGGTTGTCCTCGCCGGAATTATCTCGAATATTTTGAGCAAGGACGGCATCTTCAATCAAATAACCGCACTTTTCGGTGTGGATCCGATGTCTCCGCTTGTGGATGAGAATGCTTTTCGGCCCATGCTGTATATTACGCACGTCTGGAAAGAAATCGGCTGGGACTCCATCATTTATCTGGCGGCGCTTGCGGGCATTAATCCGGAGTTATATGAAGCCGCGGAGATGGATGGGGCTAACCGTTTCCAAAGACTTATTTATATCGCTTGGCCGGGCATCAAGGGGACTGTGGCCATTATGCTTGTTCTAAGTGTCGGGCATCTCATGGCCCTGGGCTCAAGTTTTGATCAGATTTTCAATCTCTATAGTTCCCCGGTTTACTCTGTATCAGATACGATTGATACCTATGTCTATCGCGCTTCCTTTACAACTGGCGCAGATTTCGGCTTAATGACGGCTGTAGGGCTCGTTAAATCGGTCATTAACCTGATTTTGCTGGTCGCCGCAAACTGGCTCGTAAAGAGACTCGGAGAAGAAGGTTTGTATTAAATTCCAGCATTTGAAAGGAAGTGCAACTTTGGCAAGTACACTTGTGAAAAGACGGGGGAAGTGGAGTCTTTTCGATAAAATCGCGGTTGTCATCTTGGGAATTCTGTCGGTTATCACCTTTTTTCCTTTCTATAATGTGCTTATTATCTCATTCGCCAAGTTTGAGGTGATTAGCAAGTCGACGCTGTACATTTTACCGAAATCTTTTGATTTATCGGCCTACAAGTTGCTATTGGCGGATACGAAATTTTGGAATTCCATTCTGATCACGGTGATCGTGACGGTCGCAGGTGTAGCCTTCAGTATGTTCATCTCGGTTGCCGGGGCCTATGGCTTGTCCAAGAAAGGAATGCCGGGCAGAAATGTCATGTTGACTGCGATCCTGATCACGATGTTTTTCAACGGTGGCCTTATTCCGTTCTATCTGATCGTTAAAGCGCTGGGACTCGTAAACAGTGTCTGGGTTATGATTATTCCCGCTGGTATGAATACCATGTATCTCCTCATCATGAAAAACTATTTCGGCACGTTGCCGGAAAGCCTGGAAGAGTCGGCAAAGATCGACGGAGCGAACGATTTGCGAATTTTGCTGAAAATCATCGTGCCGATTTCGATGCCGTTCATTGCGACATTCGCACTGTTCTACGCCGTTGAAAGATGGAACGAATGGTGGTATGCACTGCTATTTATTAGCGATGCTGACAAAGCGCCGCTGCAAATATATTTGCGTGAGACCTTGATTACATCCAACTCGTCCCTGAACAGTATGGCCATGACCTTGGCCGAGCAGCAAAAAACAGCGAAAATTTATACACCTAGCTTGCAGATGGCTTCGGTCATCGTCAGCTGCCTTCCGATTGTCATGATCTATCCGTTCCTTCAGAAGCATTTTTCAAAAGGATTGTTAGTCGGTTCTATTAAGGGATAAGGAATCTGGAGCTAAAGGCATGTTCAAAATTGATTATGGTAAGGAGGGATGCTTTTCAACTTACATGGAGCAGTTGTGTTAGGGATGTATACGAATTCCGTGAATTTTTCAGAATAAAAAGGGAGGATTAGCAAATGACCAAACGAAAGAAAATCGCAATGCTGGCTACATGCACAGCACTTTCTGCAAGCTTGCTTGCAGGGTGCGGACAAGCAGATGACAAGGGCAGTTCGAGCGTTTCGCAAACACCGGCAGAGGCAGCGAATGCTCAGGAGAATCCATTCAAGGAGCATATGGATATTTCGGTAGCTTTTTGGGATATTGACAATTTTGCTCCAAAGTTTGAAAGCGATCCGATCTATCAGGATCTCATGAAGAAGTTCAACATTACAATTAAACCGATTAACATCACTTGGGACGACTATCAGCAGAAACTGCAGACTTGGGCAGCTTCGGGTCAACTGCCTGATGTGTTCGCCGTTGACGCTGTAGGCACTCAGTATCAACGATCCTGGATTCAACAAGGAGTTGTCAAAGCATTGCCGGCGCTGGATCAATACCCTAATCTGGCAAAATATTTTGAAGCGCCTGATATGAAGGCTCTGAGTCTTGATGGAAAGTATTATAATGTTCCGCGGAAATTGTATCCTTCCGTAGACTGGAGCGCATTGGATCGCGTAGTTGTGTATAGATGGGATTTAGCTCAAAAGGCTGGGATTACCAAGGAACCGGAGACATGGGATGAATTCCAGGCTATGCTCAAGGCCATTGTGGATAAAGATCCGGAAGGCAAGCATACGACGGGGCTTACGGCTTCTCAAACGAAATTGATTGGCGGCTTGTTCTGGTTGTACGGCAACCCTGCAGCCACCAGCGATGGCAGCGGTAGCGACTATAAGTGGATCAAGGAAGGTAATAAATTCGTTCCTGCTGTATTCTCCAACAAGGCACTTCCTGCCTTGACGAATATGAGAAACATGTATGACAACAAGCTGATTGATCCTGACATTGCGCAAACGAAGCCGGATCTGGCTTATGATAAATTCATGTCAGGCAAATCGGCAGCGCTGTTGATGGCCGGCGGTTTTGTCAATATTGACGGTCAGCTGTATAACAAGCGTTGGAAAAACACGAACCCAAATGACGACATCATGAAGAGTATCAAAGTGCTGAAGCCACTTAAAGGCCCGGATGGTCAGAGTTATCACTCGGTCTTTAAGACGTATTGGTCGGAAAGCTATTTCAACGCTAAGATCGATGATAAAAAGATGGATCGCATTATGCGCCTCTATGACTACATTCTTTCTCCGGAAGGGAAAGACCTGATGAATTTCGGGGTCAAAGACGTGGATTACAAGGTAGAGAACGGAAAGAAAGTCATGATTAACCCTTCCGAGTCATTGGCAGATAAATATCCGGGAACTATGCAGTTCTTGAAAACGCTTGTCTCCTATGATAACGGGGACAAATACACAATGGAGAATCCGACGCTAGGTAATATAGAAGTTCGTAAGGCGGCGGTCGATTATATCGATTGGGTAATTAAAAATTCCAAAGTGCCGGACTACAACATCAATCTGACCTATATGTCCACACCAGCCAAGGATAAATTAACCGTGTTCGATCACGACGACATGTTAAAGGTGATGCTGTCCAGGGATCCGGTTGACAAGGTATGGGGAGACATTGTTGCTAATTATAAAGCGAAGGGACTTGATAAGGCCATTGAAGAAGTAAATACCGAGGCTCAGAAACAAGGCATCAAGTAAGTCAGTTATCGCAACAGCTTCCTGACATCATTCGGGAAGCTGTTGGCGAAACTAACGTGAAAGCGGATACAAAACGAGTCGATTTCAGCCAAATGGCCTCTCAGTTGGAGGCGGTTTGGCTATCTATTTTTCTTATGGAGGAATTAAAATGAGTATAAACATTAATGCGACAGGATTAAGCGAAGCCCAACAATTGGCCGTTGTGCAGGTTTCAGGTTTGCTTGGATGTCAATTGGATGAGGGGGGCTTAGCCGTTCATTTTCGTAGAAGCGGCGAAGGAATCAGTATCAGCTTCGATGGTCAGCTTGGCATCATTGCATACGGAGAGCCTCATCATTTTATTCGGGCCTTTGGGTTATTTATCGAAAAATTGAAAAGCGGAGGTAAATTCCAATTGTGTGAGACCCCAAATTACGACAGTTTGGGTGTGATGGTCGATTGTTCCAGAAATGGCGTGCTGCATGGTGATGCCTACCAAAAACTAATCAAAATGCTCGCGTTGATGGGTTATTCTACGGTTCAGTTATACACGGAGGATACCTATGAGATCCCGGGTCATCCTTATTTTGGGTATTTGAGAGGTCGATATACCGGAGAAGAGCTGTCAGAGATGGACAGATATGCTGCTTTGTTCGGAATCGAGCTTGTTCCCTGCATTCAGACACTAGCCCATCTAAGTGCTGCATTAAGATGGAAGGCAAATTCCCATCTTATAGACTGTCAGGATATTCTGCTTATCGATGATCCAGCCACTTACGAGCTTATCGATCGGATGTTTGAAGCGATGGCCAGGAACTTGTCGAGTCGGAAAATAAACATTGGGATGGACGAGGCCCATATGATGGGATTAGGTAAATATTTGGATAAGCATGGTTATACAGATAGATCTACACTGATGTTGAAGCATTTCAATAGGGTGATGGAGATTGCCAGAAAGTATGGATATCGGCCTATGATGTGGAGCGACATGTTCTTCCGGCTGGCAAGCGGGGGCGAATACTATAATGCGGACAGCCCGATCAGGCAGGATGTCATAGACATGATGCCGGATGACATCAAGCTGGTCTATTGGGACTACTATTCAGAAACTCGGGAAAAGTACGACGGCATGATGAGAAAGCATAAACAACTCAGCGAAAATATTGTGTTTGCAGGTGGGGCCTGGAAGTGGATGGGGTTTGCCCCAAACAACCAATTCAGCCATCATATCGGCCTGTTGGCGCATGAGAGCTGCAAGGCCAATCAGATTAAAGAGGTGTTGATTACCGCTTGGGGGGATAACGGTGCGGAAGCTTCCCAGTTTTCGATTCTTCCGTCGCTGCAATTTTGGGCGGAGCTGTGCTATACAGGGGGGGCCGTTGAGGAAGCTCTTCGCGAACGCTTTGCGACGTGCACAGGAGGTGTTTATTCCGATTTTATGGGGTTGGATGCGGCTAATCTTGTGCCGGATAATCAAGCGCCAGGTGTCTGCTCGGTGAATCCGTCCAAATATTTGCTGTATCAGGACATCATGTACGGCTTGTTCGACTGCCATGTTATTCCAGAGGCATATGCCCATCATTATCGCCGGAGTGCAGAAATGTTGGCGGAAGCAACTGAACGCAATCCTTCGTGGGGAGCCATTTTCGCTGCTCAGACGGCGCTTTGCCGAGTATTAGCGTTGAAATGTGACGCTGGCATCAACATCCGACATGCATATCGTACCCAGGATCGGGAGGCGTTAATGCGCTATTCCCAAGAAGTGCTGCCTGAGCTTCTGGAGAGAATCCGGCAATTCATGGAAGCATATCGGAAACAATGGGGCAGCGAGAATAAAATTTACGGTCTAGATGTGTTCGATCTGCGCACAGGCGGTCTGCTGCAGCGTGTGGAGACAGCCATTCGCAGAATCCGTGATTATGTATCTGGCGAAATTAAATGGCTGGAGGAACTGGAACAGGACATCCTGCCATTTGACGTGATGAATACAGAGGCAAAGAATAGTCATGCGATTAGCGCGAATCTGTGGCATCGAATAGCGACCCCTTGTGTAATTGAGGGAATATAAGGAGTAATGCCTGACATGAAACCGAATATTTTGATGATCACGGTAGACCAAATGAGATTCGATTGCTTGAGCCTGATGGGTCATCCTGTTGTGGAAACACCAAATCTTGACCAATTGGCACAAATGGGGGTTCTTTACGAGAACGCATACTCGGCGACGCCTACCTGTGTGCCGGCACGAGCGGCCATTATGACAGGCATGAGCCAGCGATCCCATGGCAGGGTGGGGTATCAGGACAAAGTGCCTTGGAACTATGAGTCTACGATTGCCGGTGAGCTGTCCAAAGCTGGCTATCATACGCAATGCGTTGGTAAAATGCACGTTTTCCCGGCAAGAAATTTATGCGGCTTCCATAACATCGTGCTTCATGATGGATATTTACATCATAACCGCAACAAATCTGCCAATACGGCAGACAGTCATTTTGACCAAGTCGATGATTACTTGACGTGGTTGAGATCGATAGGCGGGGCGGATCTTGATTTGACAGATCTAGGGCTGGATTGCAATTCATCAACAGTCACAAGGCCTTGGCATTTGGATGAGAAGCTCCATCCAACGAACTGGGCTGTGACGCAATCCATCGATTTTTTACGACGCCGCGATCCCCAGAAACCCTTCTTTCTGTGGACGTCTTTCGTTCGCCCGCATTCGCCCTTGGATCCACCGCCAGTGTACTTTGATATGTACAAGGACATTCCGTTGCAGGATCCGCCTGTCGGTGATTGGGTCGAGGAGTTGATGGCTGCCGCAAATGCGGAGCTAGAGGGATATAATCCGACTACCGTTTTCGGCAAGGTGCCGAAGCGCAGATTGGATCGGGCGCGTGCTGGCTATTACGCACTCATCACGCATTTGGACGATCAAATTGGGAGATTGATCAATTCTCTTCAGGAGTATGGCGTCCATCGTGATACCGTTATACTGTTTACGTCAGATCATGGTGAGTTGCTGGGGGATCATCATTTCTTTCGCAAATCCTTGCCGTATGAAGGCAGCGCCAAGGTGCCATTCATTTTGTTCGATGGGACAGGAAGGTTGGGTCTTCGCGAAGGGAGCAAAGTGTCAGAAGTTATTGAGCTTCGCGATATTATGCCGACCTTGCTTGACGTCGCTGGTGCGAAGGCGCCGTCAAGCATGGACGGACAGAGTGTCATTCCGCTTGGTGCAGGGCGTGAAGTAGAATGGCGCACATATATACATGGAGAGCATGCTTATGGGGAGCTGTCGCACCATTACGGCACGGATGGTCAGGACAAATATATTTGGTTCTCGCAGACCGGTAAAGAGCAACTGTTTGACCTGCGGAATGACTCGTGTGAATTGAATAATCTTGTCAATGAACCGGCCTGGCAGGATCGTCTCTATGCCTGGCGCGCAAGGATGATCAAGGAACTGGAGGGTCGGGAGGAAGGCTATGTAGACAGTGATCGTCTGGTGGCTGGGCGAAAGCCGCAAACTTGCCTGAGTCACATTCTGTAACCTAGCAGTGAAGCAGCAATAAGGCGAGTTTGCAACGGGAGTTACGACAGTGTTTAATAACGACACGAATAACAGTGCCTGCCGTGGAGCAGGGTTTCATTGAGGTGCGTATTCAATAATTCATTAGGCGCATCTGTTTGCGATATGCTTGCGGACTAATCCCAGCAGCATGACGAAAAGCGCGGCTGAATTCACTAAGCTCGTTGTAACCTACGCGTCGAGAGATTTCGTTAATCGGCAAATCGGTCTGGACTAACAGCTCCTCGGACATCTGGATTCGATGGTTTCGCAAATACTGAGAAGGTGGCTGCCCCATCTCTTTCCGGAATAAATAGCTGAAATGACTCGAACTTAAATAAACATGAGCAGCTAATTTTTCAAGCGTGAGTGATTCATGAGCGTGCTCCTGTATATAAGCACATACTTTAACAATCCGGGGATCGATAATAGGAATGTGATTCGGCATTTGCGGTAGAAGCAGTTCGATTAGGCATGCAAACCATTGATGGAGGGCGCCTTGAACCCGCAGAAGTCCAAGTGATGTGGCGAGCTGCTTTTGCTTATCTTCATTGGGGTCATTGGGTCGTTGCAGTGTGGTGGCAAATTGCTTAAATACGTCGACTGCTGTCATCCATAGATCAGAAAGTTGAGTCATGACGTCACTGTCAGTTAAGGTTGTAATTATCGGGAATGGATAAGACTCATGAAATTTGAACGGTCCAAGTTTGATCGTGCAACTGAGTGATAAGTAACTTACAGGGTCGCCGGACTGTTCCGCATGAAGCTGGTACGGTACACCTGGTGGAAACACGATGAGATCACCTTTACGAACAACATAGTGCTTTTCCGCGACTTGAATAGTACGAATTCCATCTAGGATGAGCCAAAAGACTGGAAATGGATTTCTTACAGGACCGAAGGTGAAATCATATGGTTTTAGCATGTGTCGAATCCAACCGGGTTGAAAGCTAAATTCCAGCCTTTGTGAATCCGGATAGAGAATAAACATGAGATGACCTCCCGCTCGCAGACATCGTAAGAAATGTCAAATCTACAGTTGATTGTGACATGGAATCTAAGCGTTGTAAATAGTACGTTATTAGGAGGAATTATATGTAACATCACATCATTATGGAGGCGTTGATGTCGTGGAAAAAGCCAATCCAAAACCAAACATCGTGTTCATTCTTGCAGATGATATGGGGAGCTGGGCGCTTGGCTGTGCCGTTAATCATGAAATACGTACACCCCATCTAGACCGACTCGCTGCGGAAGGAATGCGTTTTGATAACTTCTTTTGTACATCGCCGGTTTGCTCGCCAGCACGTGCGTCATTACTGACAGGAAGGATTCCTTCCCAACATGGGGTGCATGACTGGATCCGCTCCGGTAATGTCAACACGAGTGAATTCAATGAACAGCTACGAACAGATCGGGGGTTTGCTGATGAGCGCGCCGCGATCGATTATTTAGCTGGGCAACCGACGTATACAGAGCTGCTGGCTCAAGCCGGATATTCCTGTGCATTAAGCGGCAAGTGGCATTTGGGCAACAGCACGGTCCCGAAGAAGGGATTTGATCGCTGGTTCTCAATCGCCAGAGGCGGCTGCTCTTATATGAGACCTGATATCGTGGAGAACGGAGAGGTAACAATCGCCGACGGGTACGTAACTGATATGATTACGGATAAAGCCATGCAGTTTTTAGATGAAATGTCGCGTGAAAACACCCCATTTTATTTGGGAGTTCACTATACGGCGCCGCATTCACCTTGGGACCGGTCAGAGCATCCGGAGTCTTTTGTCGCCATGTATGAGGACTGCCCGTTCAATTCAGTGCCGGAGCTGCCATTGCATCCGAACCAGACACGAACCGCACCGACAGGAGTAGGAGAATACCGTAAAGAGCTATTGCGCGGGTATTACGCATCCATCACCGCCATGGACGAAGGAATCGGCAAGATCATAGACATGTTGGAAGAGCGGGGGCTCCGTGAACATACAATGATTGTGTTTACGGGTGACAATGGAATGAACATGGGGCATCACGGAATATGGGGAAAAGGGAATGGTACATTCCCTTTTAATATGTATGATACCTCGGTAAAGGTACCTGCTATTTTTAGTCATACCGGCGTCATACCTTCAGGAGAATTACAGGGTGAGTTGATTAGTCAATATGATGTGTTCCCTACCTTGCTAGATTACGTTGGCTTGCCTAACCCCGAGCAGGAGAGGTTGCCAGGTCGAAGCTTTTACGATTTGCTGGTAGGCAGTACGGGGAAAGGTCGAGAGGATATCGTCATTTATGACGAGTATGGACCGGTCCGTATGATTCGCACCCGAGAGTGGAAATACGTACATCACTATCCATACGGGCCGCATGAGCTCTACGACTTATTGAATGACCCGGACGAGCATGTCAACCGTGCAGAAGAAATAGCGTGTCAATCGGTGATAGAGGCACTTCGAATACGTCTGGGAACCTGGTTTAGCCAATATGCCGTTCCTGGGAAGGAAGGGATATATGCTCCGGTTACGGGGTTCGGGCAGTTGAGTCCGTTGGCACCAGGGATAACGGAAAGCAGTGCCTTTAAGCCGTTGGTGAGATAGTATGTTTGAGATGCGTGTTAAGAGCAACGAGACCAAATGAGATAACTACTGGAGAGGACGGCTTAGGCTGTCCTTTTTTTATTTGGATTGTCAACTATGAGTCGCCTCTTGATCACCCCGCAGTCTGACGGTCCGTTTCAGGCGGATTTAGGTAAATAACAAAAATCGTACAGAAAGACCTAAAGATTCTTAAGGCTTGGAATGGAGGGATCACAGTAAAGTGTAAGCATCCGTGGAGCAAAACTTATTGTGGAAATGAAAGCGGTTTATTGAGAGGGATCATTTCCTGCCTGCCAAAAAGCTCCACACCAAATCCCTAAGGAGGAAATTATTGTAATGAGGAGAATTGGCTTGTTTGCGGTGTCACTGGCGGTACTGTTCGTAATGATGCTGACCAATATCGCCTATGCGGATGTATCATCCCACTATCTTAACCCGCTGATGAAAGGAGCCGACCCGACTATTGAACGGCAAGACGATGGATACTATTATTCGGCGGCAGGCGATGGCAATGTTGTACTGAAACGGCATGAAACCATTCTTGGCGTTTCCACCGCGAAGAGCAAAGAAGTATGGAAGCTGCCCGAAAACCTGGAATTTATATGGGGGCCCGATGCGCACAGGATCGATGGCAAATGGTACATCTATTTCGCTTCCGGCCCGAAGGTTAGCGATGAAGCGGGGCGTTTCGCTTATGGTCATCCCAGCTCCTATGTTCTGGAGAACAGCTCGCCCGACCCATTCGAAGGGACCTGGGAACTGAAGGGAACCTATGATAATGGGGACGGACTTACCCCCCAACAAGGATTGCTGAATACGCAAAGCTACGGACTGCCTACAGGCTTCGTCACCATCAAGGGGCAGAGATACCTCACCTACACCAAATATTTCTATTCCATTGATCCCGTAACGGGAAAAGAGACCTTTGACGAATGCCCCACGATTGTCAAGATGAAAAACCCTTGGACGCTGGAAGGCGATGAGATTACGTTAGCCAGGCCGACCTACGACTGGGAGAAGTACGTTGATAATGTGAATGAAGGCGCAGCCGTGGTGGAGCGTAACGGTAAAGTTTATTTTGCCTATTCCGCCAGCAGCTACACACATGATAACTATGCTGTCGGCCTGTCCTGGGCCGATCTGGACCAAAGTGTGGAGAATGAAGCGGCATGGCATAAACATCCTGAGCCGATCATGAAACGTTCGGATGAAAACGGCTCTTATTCGACAGGATCGCCTTTATTCTTGAAATCTGAAGACGGCACAGAGGACTGGATTACCTACCATGGCATACCGACTCATAGCCAAGGCGGCAAGAACAGAGAGGTTCGCGCCCAGCGGTTCAATTGGGATGACAATGACTTCATCAATTTGGGCATCCCGTCCAACCCCGGAACTGTGCTTAGCCGTCCCTCCGGAGAGGAGAAGAGCGAAGTCTATGAGGCGGAAGACGCACAGTTATCAGGGGCAGCAAGAGCAACCATGAACAGCATCTATGCCTCGTCTGGCCAATATGTCAGGTATAGCAATGGCAATGACAGCGACTATGTAGAGTTTACAGTCAACACGAATGCAGGGGGGATGTACTCGCTGGACTTCCGCTACAACAACAATACGACAGATCAGGTCACCATGACACTGGGGGTGAACCAGGAGGCTCCGACCATGCTTGTATTCCCGTCTAATGCCGGACCGGAGAACAAGCTGAACTTCGACTTAAGAACCGTGCATAACATCCAGCTGAATGCCGGTAGCAACATCATACGTCTTTCCGGCAAAAGCGCTTTGGGGCTGGACGCTGTTATTGCCAAGAAAAGCGTCCTGTATGAAGCGGAGGGCGCGGAGCTGTCCGGCGGCGCAGGAATTGCTCAAGATCATGCGGGATATAGCGGTTCAGGCTTTGTCAGTGGATTCACGGAACCGAACGCGGCGATCAGCTTTACCGTAAACGCTCCTCACGCAGGCAGCTACTCGGTCAAGCTGGCTTATGGCGCTGGAACGGAGGAAGATCAAACCTTGACCATGAATGTGAATGGCACCAAGGTCAAACAAGTGAATTTTTTTGGTCTGAAGGAAGGGGACAAGTGGGCCGACAGATATGACAATGTATTCCTGAAAGAGGGAAGCAATGTCATCACTTATACGTATGATAGCGGCGATACGGCGAATGTCAATCTGGATTATATCACCGTTACCGAAGCGGCGACCTGGACGTATGAAGCGGAATCAGCCAAAACGACAGGTGGGGCGGATTCCGAGATTATTCAGGCCCAGGATGGAAATACGGGAGTCGGTTATGTGAGCGGTCTGACCCAAGTGAACTCGTCCGTGGAATTTTCTGTGGATATCGAACATGCGGCCACCTATGATGTCAAGCTACGATACGCCACAGAGCAGGGCAGCAAAGCATTGTCGCTGGAGGTAAACGGCGCGCCTGTGCAGGATATCGTGCTTCCCTTCTCCGGAGGCGCCAAGATGTGGAAGGAACAAATTGTAAGCGTTCCCCTGAACAAAGGGAATAACAGCATCACTTTTAGGCGTGCAGCTGGAGATTCAGGCGTCATCCATATCGATCAAATTCATCTGAATAAACGCACCCCCTGGAAATATCAGGCGGAAGCGGCTACCCTCTCAGGCACACCGGGGATCGGCAGAGACCGTCTATGGTTTGAAGGCAACGGTTATGTCGGCTTATTCCAGAAAAAAGGGGATGCTGTCCGCTTTGAAGTGAATGTCCCCTACACGGCGGCTTACACGTCAACCTTGCGCTATTCCGGTGTGCAGTCGACGAATCGAACGATGACCTTATATGTGAACGGCAGTCGGGTCAAGCAAGTTTCCTTGCCGCCGACAGCGAATTGGGATACCTGGACGGACGCGACCGAAACGGTCAATCTGCAGGCTGGGAAGAATAGCATTGAATTCCGCCGTGAGGAAGGGGATACCGGACAGCTCAACATAGACAGCCTGATCCTGGATAAATTCAGCGGTGGATTCATGAGCACGACGGCCAAGGTGCTGACCCCCGAGAAGATGGTGAAGATCCAACCGAAGCACAGCGGTAAGGCGCTGAGTGTGGCTGGTGAGAAGTACAATCAGGGAGCAGCCGTTATCCAATTTTCCAATGGCGAAACCAATAGTCAATTGATGCGATTCATAGATCTGGGAACAGGCTATTACCGGATTCTAGTTATGCGTGGTGCACGTTTCCTCGATATCAAGCCTGATTCAGCTATCCAGGAGCTTATTCTAAATCAGACGATTGAAGATGCTCCCATTCCCTCCGATACCGAACAGTGGCGACTAGAGAAGGAGGGCGACGATTATAAAATCATCAACAAAAGCAATGGAAAAGTGATTACAGTCAATGAGGCGTCCAAAAGTAACAACGCTGTTATACGGTTAGCCGATGATGAAGGAAAAGACAACCAGCGGTTTAAGATTGAGCCACGCAACCTTTATGACAATACGTTCCATGCGGTGTCAGATGTTACAGCTGTCCCAGCGGCAGTGCAGGCAGGACAGGAACTGACGCTCTTCGGCACAGTTTCACCGGATTGGGCCACGCGCAAAAGCATCACCTGGAGCATCAAGGATGCCGGGCAAACAAAAGCTGCCCTAGATGGGAATGTGCTGTCCGCCACAAGAGCGGGAACCGTCATTGTCACCGCTACGATTGAAGAAGGAAGCGAGCTCGGCGTGAGCTACGCCAAGGACTTTACCATTAACGTCTCCAAGAAAGACGCGGATGTTAGCCCTGAAAAGGCCACCTATGATCTCTATGTTCCTGGGGATGTAAGCGCCAGTATCATATGGAATGAAGCCAAGTCCGTGACCGGTGTGGTATACGCAGCTACAGTATCAGGTGCCGTATACAATGGCACATTGGGAACCGAGGGTTATACCGTTAGTGGAGATATGTTGACCATCAAGCGCGAGACGATGGCTGCGCTGGGGCTACAGAGCGGCGATACAGCGGATTTCTCTATCCTGTTTAATCAGGGTAATTCGGCTGTGCTCAGCGTCAATGTGGTGGACAGCTTTGCTTTAACCAGTCATCGTATTACGGTGGCAACCGAGGGACATGGCACTGCCAGCGCCAATGTAACGTCGGCTGTCAAGGATACGGTGGTCACCGTATCCGCCACGCCAGATCCGGGTCAGATCTTCAAGGGCTGGAAGGTGAATAGTCCCAGCAACCTGAGTGTGACTGGGAATACCTTTACCATGCCAGATGAGGCGGTGGCGATCACGGCAATATTCGGAACGCCGTCCTACAGCGTGACCTATAACGGCAACGGTGCAGCAAGCGGTTTCGCGCCGATAGATGACAGCAGCTATGAGCAGGGCGTCACGGTATCGGTCTATGGAAATACCGGTAATCTCAAGAAGCCGGGCTATCGCTTTGCCGGCTGGAATGAACGGGCCGATGGCAGCGGAACCAGCTACGCGGAAGGCCAGGTCATCACAATGGGCGGGGCGAATTTAACCCTTTATGCCCGATGGACGGTTACAAATTCCGGTGGTTCTTCCGGAGGAGGTTCGTATGAGGAGGATTCATCCGATGGAAGTTCGCCGTCAACACCAACGAGCCATGGAGTTATTCCGGAGAATAACCATCAATTTACGATTCCAGCAGATAGGAGTGGCGAATTTGGCATCGAGAATGAGATTAAGATCCAGATTCCTGCCGGCGCCTCACAAAAGGAATTCCAACTTATCATCAGCAAATTAACAGACACAAAAGAACTACTTACGGGCAAAGCTGCTCTAGCCAGTCCTGTATTCGAGATTCTGAAGGATTTCCAAGGGGAATTTGACAAGGAGATCATTCTGACGCTTACTTTCGATCCTGACAAAATAAAGAAGGGTCAGAAGTCGGCGGTATTCACCTATGTCGAAGCGCAAAAAAACTGGAGAGAATTAGGCGGGCAAGTGAATGAGGGCACATCTATTACCGTGAAAGTGAACAGCGTTGCCAAGTTTGCCGTATTCGGCGTCGATCAGGCGGCTAGCCCAACAGCTCCGAAACCGGAGGTCAACTTGAGTGACCTGGCGGCACACTGGGCGGAGTCCGATGTCAAGCAAGCGATTGAATTAGGCATTGTCAGGGGTTATCCGGACGGCACGTTCAAGCCGGATCGAGCCGTAACACGCGCCGAATTCGCCGCCATGCTCATCCATGCGCTTAAGCCGCAAGAGACTAACCTATACAACGCGCCGCTAACGTTCACCGATAAGGAGAAGATCGGGGATTGGGCGCTGAATGCCGTGGCCCAAGCGGTGCAAGCAGGTATCATTTCCGGTTACGAGGACGGTTCCTTCCGCCCGGATGCCGAGATGACCCGCAGCGAGATGGCCAAGATGATCGCAAGCGCGCTGGGCTTTTCAGATGACAAGGCTCCTACCTCAGGGTTTGCGGATGATACAGCTGTTCCAGACTGGGCGAAGGATGCTGTGGCGAGCTTGCGTATGCGCGGCATTATGGAAGGGAAAGAAGGAAACCAATTCGCTCCCGGCGATCAAGCAACGAGAGCCGAGGCGATTAGAGTATTACTGAACATGCTGCGCAACAGGCAATAGCAGTGAAGGATTATCGTATGCCAAGGAGGATTGCACATGGTCAAAAGAAAATTTAGACATCTGCTGCTTTGTCTCGCAGTGCTGCTAATGCTGCCGCAATGGAGCGGAGTGGCAGGGGCGACAGAGTCGATGCCAACTAAGCCGGATTCGGCATCCGTGCAGGAGGGGAAGAATGTGTCGGATTTCTACAATGTTATTATGCAAACTGGAGCCGATCCCTGGGTGTATAAGCACACGGATGGCTATTATTACAATGCCTTTGCAAACGCCAGCGGCGTCATGATCCGCAGAGCGAAAACCATCACGGGCATAGAGGCGGGGGAGAGGAGCCTGGCTTGGGCGCCGGTAAAGGGCACGATGTACAGCTCTAATGTTTGGGCGCCGGAAATGCACTATCTTAAGGATACCGACGGCCAATTCAAATGGTATATCTACTTTGCGGCTGATAACGGAACCAACGCAAACCACCGCATGTACGTGCTGGAGAACGCCAGTGAAAATCCGTTGACCGGCACCTGGATATTCAAAGGGAAAATTACCGATGCTACTGACCGCTGGGCGATTGACGGCACTGTGCTGACTGTCAATGAGAAACATTATTTCATCTGGTCCGGCTGGGAAGAAACAGACGGAAGCTTCCAGAATTTATATATTGCCGAGATGAGCAATCCATGGACGATCAGCTCGGAACGGGTATTGCTTTCGACGCCTGACCATGAGTGGGAGTCGTCCCCAGGCAGGATCAATGAAGGCCCCGAAGTCACGATAAAGGGCGACACGATCAATTTGATCTATTCCGCAAATGGAAGCTGGACAGATAGCTATTGTCTAGGACTGATCACGGCCAAGATCGGCGATGATTTGATGAATCCCGACTCCTGGGTGAAAAAAGACACACCGATTTTCTCCAGCGCCAATGGCGTTTACGGGCCGGGTCATCACAGTATCGTCACGTCCCCAGACGGCACAGAGGACTGGATCATCTACCATGCCGCCCGCTGGCCGGGATCAGGGTGGACCCGCAAAGTTCACACACAGAAATTCACTTGGAATGCGGACAATACGCCGAACCTAGGAGCGCCTGCCGATCCGAACATACCGATTGCCACGCCTTCGGGCGAGCCGGTGCGAAAGCGCTATGAAGCGGAAAACGCGCTGCTGGTGAAGGATCCGAGCGGTGAAACTTCTCCTGCTGTCCGGCTGGAAAGCACCGCTTCCGGCGGGATGAAGATCGCCAACATCAAGAACGCGAAAGATTATGCCCAGTTTTCCGTCAATGTGCCGGAAGCGGGATTTTATATGCTCTCCGTTCGCAATGCCAACGGTTCGCCCAATGCGGCCGATGCCTCTCATATCTTGTCGGTTAACGAGAGCTCCGGCGCCAACTTGAACATCGTCTATTCCGGCGCGAATCGTTGGGGACTGTCTACGGCGAAAATCTTCCTTAGGGAAGGCGACAATACCCTCCGCTTCACGAAGGGGAACAACTTCGCCGAGATCGACAGCCTGGATTTATTTAAGCTGGATGGATCAGAAATGTTATTTGGTGCCCCGGGGTATACGCTGGGGTTAGGAGAAACCCGCAGCTTGCCCCTGTATACCGTAACAGGCACGACCTATACCGCTGTTGACACGGGAGCAATCTTCAGTTCTTCCGATCCGAAGATCGCCGTTATTGATGGAGGGGTTAGGATTAAGGCAGTAAGTGCGGGCAGTGCCACAATCACAGCCACATATAACGGGAAAACGGCCACAGCCACAGTTACCGTTGCAATGGAGCCTAAAGCTGTCCAGTCCGTTGCCATTGGCGGATTGCCCAGCATCCTGACCGACGGGCAGGCTAGTGGGCCTTTGAAGGTAACGGCACGCTATAATACCAATGAATTTCAGAATGTGACAGCGGCGGCCCAGTACACCAGCAGCGATCCAGGGGTGGCTAGGGTTGATTCGGATGCTGTTGCCCAATCGGTATATGCGGTTACACCTGGAAATACGCTGATTACAGCCGAATTCAACGGGAAGAAAGCATCGCTCAGCTTGACCGTGATTGCAGCTGCTGATGCGGTTCAAGTTGCTTCCGTAGTGAAGACGCCATCTGGAGTGGCCCCCAAGCTGCCCAGTGTTGTTGATGTTGTCTACAACAGCCTGGCGCAGAAGGCAGAGGTTATTAGCTGGGAGCCGGAGGGAATTGATTTTAGCTCCCTTGGCACTGTTCAGGTACCTGTCACTTTGAAGTTGGACGGCCGTGATCTACCCTCCGTCATCACGGTAAATGTTATTCCCGGATGGGGACTAGATGAGATCGTGAACCAACTCCGTAATAAGTTGGCTAACTTCTCCTACCCCTTAGGCGACGGGCTGGGCAATTATAGCCAAGCGAAGTATGAGGTCTTCGTGGCCGAAGTGAATAAGGCGGAGGAGATGGCAGCAAACGCCGATCTGAGCAGAGAACAGTTTGATGTAGAAGTGGATAACCTTGCTAAAGCGGAAGCAGATTTATTAGGTTCACTGATCAGCGTTCAGGACGGGGTCATCTATAACGCTTATCGGGATTTCTCGGGCGATACGGTTGGCAAGTACCCTTACGGTATTACCACCGAAGATCTGACCAATGGCGCTGCCGCCACGGTGCAGGAAGAGGCCGGGAATCAATTCCTCCGGTTAACCACTACTGTTGCTTCGGGCAAAGCCAACCTGTTCCTGCCCTACGCAGGTGAGGTAAAGGCTGAGGGGGATGAGCGCATCATCATCGAATACCGCGCCAGACTCAACACCAGCTTCCAATACGCCAATGGCGCCATGGTGCGAAATGACAGCGGCACAGGCAATTATTCCATGGTCACGGCTTTTGATACGGGTAAAATTGTCGTCCAGAATGGACCTTCCACAAAGGTTAAAGTTCAAGACCATCAATACAATACATGGTATAACATTAAAATGGTGGCAAACTGGGAGGCCAAGACGTATACCGTCTACATCGACGATGTTGAGGTGGCCACGGACTACACCTTCCGTCACACAGGCGGCGACAAGCTGACTGGCCAGCGGTTCGGCATCGACGGTTATGCCAACGCCTCCATCGACTTTGACGATTTCAAAGTGATGGTTACTGGAGGACCGAAGGCTGCGCCGAGCGGACTCAACAGCACGAATGAAACAGCGGTTGGGGCGAAGAATGGACGCATCACTGGGGTCACTCCCTTCATGGAATGGTCCTCCGATCATGGGAATACCTGGTTGCGAGTCGAAGGGGATATCCTCGCAAATCTTTCACCCGGGACTTACTGGGTTCGTTACTCTGAAACAGATACCCATAAAGCCAGTCCTCATGTGGCGTTGACCATTGCGGCCTATACGCAGCAGCCTCAAAGTGATGACGATAATCATCCCGTCGTCCCAGCTACACCTTCTACTGGGGTCAAAAACGGGGATGGCAGCTCCACCACCAGCACAACCGACCAGACAACCGGTACGGTGATGGAGATTACGGTGTGGCCGAATGGCGACCGTAAAGTGATAACGAAAGAACGCAATGGTACCATTACCGAGGTTGTCACCAAGCACAATGGAAGCAAACGCGAGACCGTGAGCAAGCCGGATGGAAGCAGCCGCTCAATCACCACGGATACGCAGGGAGTCAAGGTTGAGACCGACACGACTTCTCTGGGAGGAGTGACGGCCGCTGTCCATCTGCCCGAAGGCGTAGCGCAAGCGCGGGTCACAATTCCGTTCAAGAATGCTTCTGTTTCCACGGTGGCCTTTGCGATTCGGGAAAATGGAACCAAGGAAGTGATCGGCACGGTTGTCACCGAAGCCGGATTGAGCTTTACAGCCAGAGGCAATAAGACGGTGAAACTGATCGACAATAAGGTTGTTTTCCAGGATGTGCCGAGCGGACATTGGGCTGCGGAGGCGATTGCCTTCATAGCTAGCCGCGAATGGCTGCTCGGAACGGAACAGGGGATCTACGCTCCCGACGTATCCATGAGTCGTGCCATGCTATTTACCGTGCTGGCCCGTGTGCATGGCATTGAGACGGAAGGCGGAGAATATTGGTACAGCAAGGCGAAAGACTGGGCTAACGCTTCCGGGATCAGCGATGGCAGTGCCCCTGAAGCTGACGTTACCCGGGAACAACTGATTACTGTCCTGCACCGTTACGCAGATCAGCCTGCTGCAGGAAACAATGTCAAGAGCTTTGCGGACAGCGGAGAAGTGTCCCTCTGGGCAAATGAGGCCATCGCTTGGGGTGTATCCGCAGGTATTCTTATTGGCAAACCAGGGGACCTATTGGAGCCTGGCAGTGTTGTCTCCCGGGCGGAAGCAGCCACCATGCTCGCGCGCTTTACAGCATGGCTCAGCCAGACAGATGATCCGTTATTTGGATACAACGGATGACGTCCCTTTTCAGGCCTGCGGCTTCTGCCGCAGGTTTTTTGCCGGTTCGTAAAGCCGGATTCCGAATGAGGGGGGACCTTTTTTCCGAGAGGTTCCTGCTGGTTTGAAGGAGAAACAAAAATCGTACAGAAAGACCTAAAGATTTTTAAGGCTCAAGGTAGACGAAACGCGGTACAGTATAAGCATCACATCCGACACTAATATTCAGCAAGAAAGAAGGGGAACCATGAAAACAACGCATGCCGCCGCAGGAAAGGATCGACCACCGGCAGCCAAAGAAGCTTTTTATCAGACGAAACGGTTCCGGCAGAATATCCCACTATTGATCATGCTTATTCCGGGATTGCTCTATTATCTGATATTCCGCTACATGCCGATGGGTGGTCTTGTGATCGCTTTTAAGAACTACAATTTTCATGATGGCATATGGTCAAGTCCGTGGGTGGGGTGGAAATATTTCGGGGTTTTATTCCATTCCCATGTCACGCTGGAAATTATCTGGAATACGCTTACCCTGAGCGTACTGAGCCTGATCTTCGGGTTCCCTGCGCCGATTATTATCGCGATTGCCTTGAATGAGGTCCGGAAGAGTTGGCTGAAACGCTGGATTCAAACCATTATTTATTTGCCTCATTTTTTGTCCTGGGTTATCGTTGCAGGCATTATCCTGACCCTGTTCGCCATCGACGGCGGTACGATCAACAAGTTGTTGGGGCAGTGGGGGATGGAGCCGGTGCCTTTCTTGTATCGTGCAAACTCATGGACCGCCATTTTTATTGGCTCCGGCATGTGGAAGGAGATGGGCTTCAGCGCGATTATCTATCTCGCCGCGCTCTCTGGCATTGACCCCAGCCTGTACGAATCTGCGGGGATGGACGGCGCAGGCAAGCTGAGGCAGATTTGGCATATCACCCTGCCAGGCATTCGTCCTACGATTATCCTGCTGCTGATTCTTGGCATGGGCCGCCTGATGGAGGTTGGATTTGATCAAGTTTACAATTTGCAAAATCCTACCGTTCTGCAGAAAGCGGAGGTTATCAGCACCTACGTGTACAAAGTGGGGCTGCAGCAGGCCCAGTTTGGCTTGACCACAGCCATGGGATTGTTTGAATCCTTCGTCGGCCTGGTGCTTGTGCTGTCGGCCAATGCCTTGGCCCGCAGATTCGACCAGGGGTTATTCTGATGAAAGGAGGGAAATTCTCGTGAGGGAATCCACAAGCGGAAAAATATTTTCAATCATTATTCACGTCGTATTAATTGGCATTTCGCTCACCTGCATCCTGCCTTTCCTGCATTTAATAGCGCTGTCCGTAAGCTCGGGGCATGCAGTTGATCTGGGGCGGGTCTGGTTCTGGCCGGTGGGGCTTGATTTCACCGTCTACAGATACTTTTTCGAAAATACGCCAGCTCTGCGCGCTTTTAGCAACAGTGTGATCATTACCTTATGTGGAACGGCTTTGAGCATGCTCGCCACCGTGTTGACGGCTTATCCGTTATCCCGCCGTTACCTTTATGCCCGGAAGCCGATCACAACGGCCGCCCTGTTCACTATGCTTTTCAGCGGAGGCATGATTCCTACCTATCTGGTTATGAATAACCTGCATTTGACGAACACGTACTGGTCCCTCTGGCTTGGCGGGCTGATCAGCACCTATAATCTGCTCATTATGAAAAGTTATTTTGAGAGCATCCCGGGAGAAGTGGTGGATTCCGCCCAGATTGACGGCTGCGGCGAGGTTCAGCTGCTCAGGCGCGTCATCCTGCCTTTGTCTCTTCCTTTGCTCGCTACATTGACGCTATTCTACGGCGTAGGCTACTGGAACATGTTTATGAGTGTTATTCTGTACATCAATAAGACGAGTTTGCAAAATCTCACCGTCATCGTTCAGGGGATGCTGCAAATTCAGGGGAACTTCAATGTATCGGCCATGGATATGATGCAGCAGCAGGAAATGGTATCCGAAAAGTTGAAAGCGGTTGGGGTGATGGTTATGGTTATACCCATGCTCGCGGTATACCCGTTCCTGCAGAAGTATTTTGTCAAAGGCATTATGCTTGGCTCTATCAAAGGTTAGCCATTCATGCTGCGGTTCCCACCGCATCGAAGACCGATGAAATCTCGGAGAAGGCCCTCAAACCGGCTTTGCCGGTTTCGAGGCTTCCATAACACCATCCGGCCTGCGGCATGGACCAGTGTTATTTCAGGGTTAGCGGCAACAACGAAATTAATCATAGATTGAGGGGGATTCCACATGTTTGGACAAACATCCGCACCGAGAATGAAGGTTACATTAGCATTGGGGCTGTCGGCGGTTATGGCAGCAGGGGCAGCCGGTTGCAGTCAAAAGGAAGAGGGGACAAAGGGGCAGGCCGAAGGAAAAGCCACCATTACGGTTTCCAACTACGACAGGGGCAATATTCCCGCAGCAGAGGGAACGGTCGAGGACAACCGATGGACCAAGTGGATCAATGAGCATTCCCCGGTTACGGCCAAATATGTGCCGGTGGATCGGGCGGAGGCAGTCAAAAAGCTGAATGTATTGTTCGCATCGGGCAGTGCGCCGGATATCGTCAATGATTTTGATACGGGGTTCCGCAATTCCCTGTACCAGCAGAAGCAGTTGATGCCGCTCGACGATTACTTGCAATATGCGCCTGAATACCAGAAGCTCCTGGAAAAGTACCCACAGCTTCGCAAAATAGGCACCAAGCCGGACGGCAAACTTTACGAAATTGGTAAAATTAATGAGCCCCATTTGCAGAGTGTAGCTTTTATCCGGATGGATTGGCTGAAAAAGCTGAAGCTGGAGGTTCCGAAAACCACGGAAGAATTGCTTGTCGTTCTGAAGGCATTCGTTGAGCAGGATCCTGATGGCAACGGGAAGAAGGATACCTATGGAACCAATATGAGCTACACCTCCGACGGCATGGTGGATTCCATGTTCGGCTCGTACGGTTGGAAAATTTCCAGCGATGACAAAATCGTAAGGACTTGGGAAAACACGTTGGAATCTCTTAAATTCAAGAAGCGATTGTTTGAGGAAGGACTTATCGATAAGGACTATCTGGCGGACAAGAATGGAGCCAAAGCCAAACAGGACTATCTGAATGGTAAAATAGGCGTGTTTCTTCCACCTGTTGTCAGTAACTGGTTTGAAAGTACCGTAACGGATCTCAAAACGCTCCGCAAGGTTGTACCGGAGGCGGAGATTGCGCCGATGGCGCAGCCTAAGTCTCCCATGGGGCAATTCGTTCATCATGTCGTCAATCCGGTTCAAATGACGACGGTGATCAATGCCGCAGCCAAAGATCCCAAGGCTGCTATGGAATATATTAACTTCATCATCAAGCCGGAGAACGCTCTGATTTTGAAAAAAGGAATTGAGGGGGAGCATTGGAAAAAAGGAACGGACGGCTTCCCTAAGGTCATTGATCCCGCGAAGAATGCCAAGGAGTTGGATTGGGCCATGGACTATACCATGTTCTACTCAATCCCTGAGAATCCGCTTCTGATTTCCACGACTGCGTTCGACGTGAGTGATCCTGACCAGAAGGCCGGTCTGGAGATGCTGAAGAAAGCCGACGAATTTCTGCTTAATCCTGAGGCGCAGTATCCCGCGCTGAGTCACTATGAGCATATGCCTACCCTGCCGAGCGATTTGGTGGTGATCAATACCAATGTCGACAAGGAAATGAAGGACATCTATACCAAAGGCATTATCGGCGGGGCCAAATATACGCCGGAGCAGGCGGTTGCAGATGCTAAAGCTGCCTGGGAGAGAGGCGGCGGCAAGCAGATTGAGGAGTTTATGAATACTTGGTATAAAGAAAATAAGGACAGAGCCTTCCTGGGCAAAGATATCCTAGAACTGGTTCGCTCTCAACACAAGAAGGGCTGAAAGACCTGGCATAGGTGAAAGGCGGACTTGGTTCGGCAAAGGCCGGGCCAAGTTTGTTTTCGGAACATTTTATATAAAAAGGAGTATATAGATCATGACAAATGAAAGGCTGCTTCACAAAATTGGACTGATCGTCGACAAGCTTATGAATCTGGGCGGCAGCGACTATGAAAAGGATAAAACCGTGCTCCACGCCGATACCAAAAAAGGGATTGTCCAACGGGATTTTGGCATTGAAGAGTGGGACTGGCCTCAAGGCGTCGGCCTTTATGGTCTGTATAAGCTGCAAAAGTATTACAGCGATCGCCGCTATATGGATTTTTTCCAGAACTGGTATTCCCGCAATCTGGATGTTGGTTTGCCGTCAAAAAATATTAATACGAGCGCCCCTTATCTGGCTCTCGTTCTGCTCCTGGATCAGCTTGAGCCTTCCAACCAGTTGGAACAGCTCTGTCGGGAGCATGCGGACTGGCTCATTCATGAGCTGCCCAAAACGAAAGAAGGCGGCTTCCAGCATACCGTCACGGCCATAGGCAACCGAGATGGCATCCATTTGCACAATGGACAGTTATGGATCGATACGCTCTTTATGGCCGTTCTGTTTCTGAATCAGGCCGGGCGCAAGTTCGAACGGCCTGACTGGGAGCAAGAAGCCGTACACCAGATTCTGATTCATATCAAGTACTTGTATGACAAGCAGACCGGGCTGTTTTTCCACGGCTGGAGTTTCGAGCGCAATGATAATTTCGGCAGCATCTTCTGGTGCCGTGGTAATTCCTGGTTCACCTACGGTCTCGTCGATTACCTGGAAACTTGTCAAGATACGATTCACCTGGGTGTTCGTCAATTTCTAGTGGATACGTATAAGGCTCAGATCAATGCACTGGTTCCGCTTCAGGCCGCTTCCGGTCTCTGGCACACCGTCCTGCAAGATCCGACCAGCTATGAAGAGGTGTCCGGATCAGCCGCAATTGCCGCAGGTATCCTAAAAGGGATAAAATCTGGTATACTAGATTCTTCCTATCAAGCTGTTGCAGACAAGGCTGTCGAGGCGGTTTGTCACAACATCAGCGAGGATGGAACCGTGCTGAATGTATCGGCCGGAACCGGGATGGGCATGGATAAAGAACATTATAGGAACATTACCATTATGCCGATGGCATATGGACAGTCTCTTGCTCTTATTGCCTTGTACGAAGCTTTACAATAATACGGGTAAACTGGACCGAAACGTGACGCGCTTTCTTCCTATGTAGACAGGTAAAATAAAAACCTCGTTTGCTTGGAAGGAAGCGTTTTATACTGCAATATGAAACTCAAGGGGGGAGCCGATTGCATCTGAGAAACTGGCCGGGGGCTATTGCCGGAAAAATAAAGGGCAGCTTCAAGATTAAGCTGATCGTGCTGCTCTCGTGTATGGTCACACTTGCTTTTGCTTTAGCAGGTTGGATGGTTTATCGCTCAAATATCCAGTTAATGGAGGATGAAATCAGCAAGCAGTTCTCCATCGCCAACGAACAATCTTTGGCCAGACTGGAGATGTCCTTCCAGGAAATCAACCGGGTATCCCAGTCTATTATCCTGAATCCGTCTATTGAACTGTTCCTCAAGGAGATCGTTGTTCCACAAAGCGATTCCTACACACAATTCAAGAACCGCAAGTATGTGGAAGAGCAATTGAATATGCTGCTGGTGGATGCGCCGTCCATCCGTTCCGTGTTCCTGTACAATGAGAATGGCGAAATGACGGTTCTCTCCAAAAATGGCGCTTCCGGCGAGCCGGGAACGGAAGACTTGAACAGGATGATGGAGAAGCTTAAACCCCATCGGGGGAATCTGGTCTGGGGCCGGGCCGAGGCGGCCAGCACCATTGATCCGGACGGCCGTAGGACGGTTCTGGTTGCTGCCAGACGGATGCTCAATGAGAAGTTGATCCCATACGGCACGATGGTGATGGTGATGGAGGAAAGCCTGGTTTCCAAAGTGCTGAGGGATCTTACAGAGAACGGCAGCGGCAAGGTGCTGCTGTTGGAGCCTATGGGCGGTATGCTCTACTCCAATACCGATCAAGACGAGATGGAGCAGCTCCTGCAACTGACAGGGGCAAATTATCCCCGTTATGTCAAAATGAATGGCATCACTTATTTGTTTGTCCGCCACGAGCTGATTCCGGCAGGCTTTACCCTTTACGGAGGGGCATCCTTGCAGGAGATACAGAGAAAAAATAAAGATATCATCCAGGTATTGGCATTTGCTGGAATCGGTGTGATCCTGCTCAGCGCGCTGCTGATTACGCTTTCCACTCGGACGCTCCTGACGCCTCTGGCCCATCTGATGCAGGGACTGCGCATACTGCGTTCCGGCGATTTTACTGCCCGTGTCAGAGTGGATTCCGGCGATGAGCTGGGCTACATCGGAGACAGCTTCAACAGCATGGCCGAGCAGGTGAGTGAGCTGATTAATAAGGTATATTTGGCCCAGATCAGCCAGAGAGAATCGGAGCTGAAGGCCATTCAGGCACAGCTCAACCCCCATTATCTGCACAACCTGTTCAATGAGCTGTATTGGAAGCTGTACAGCAACGACCAGGAGGAGACGGCGCTTCTGATCAACGCCATCTCGGAGATGTTGAAATATTCCCTAAAATCTGTTCAGACGGATACAACGCTTGGCGAAGAGCTGCATCAGATCCGGAATTACCTCAAGATCCAGACAGAACTGTTCACTGGCGAGATTGAAACCATTATTCAGGCCGAGGAGTCCCTGCTGCAGCTGCGGATGATGCGCTCACTTTTGCTGCCGGTGGTGGAAAATGTTTTTGTACACGCTTTCCGTGATATGGAGGAAGACCGCGTGCTGCGGATTAAAGCGTTTCTGTTCGATGAAGCGCTGCATATCGAGGTGGCCGACAACGGATGCGGCATGGATCAAGAAACGCTAAGATCCTTGACAGAGGCGAAGACTAACCTGCCGGACGGCAATAAGACGGGAATCGGCTACAAAAGTGTGCTGCGGCGCATTCAACTGGTATACGGACCCGCATATGGCGTGGAAATTACCAGCAGTCAAGGGAAAGGAACGGTTGTTCACATGACGCTTCCTATTAAATATGAAGCTCTGGGTAGTCAGGAGGAGGGAATCGGATGAAGGGCAAGCTGTTTATTGCAGAGGATCAGCCCAACTTCCGCAAGGGGCTGCTGAAACTGGTGGGGAAGCGGTCCGCCGAGTGGGAGGTAACGGGGGAAGCCGGCAATGGCCGGGACGCTTTGTTCATGATGGAGAAGTGTGTCCCGGATTTCTTGTTGACCGATATTCGGATGCCCCATGTCGATGGTTTGCAGTTGGCAGAAGAAATCAGAAGCCGCGGCTGGCTGACGAAGATCGTCATTGTAACAGGATTCAAGGATTTTGAGTATGCCCAGTCCGCGGTCAAGTTCGGGGTGCTGGATTTTATCACGAAGCCTTGTGTGGAATCGGATATATTAGGCGTACTCGATCGAATTTATGTGCAGTTGATTGAAGAAAGTCAGTCGCAGCTCTTGGTGGAAGGCTGGAAGCGCCAGCATGAAGACAGCGAGCTGCGCGCGGCTATTATGGGCATGCCCTGCAGCGGCGAAGAAGTGGAGGCTCTGCTGAAGCGGATGAAGCAATGCGAACTGCATTTCCTCCGTATTCCTACCTATTCCCCCCTGGAGAAGCATTATTCCGCCCAGGATGTGCCGCTGTTGCAGTTTGCTTTCACCAATATTGCCGGAGAGCACTTGACTAAATGGTTTCCGGGTGGCTATCGCCTGTTTCCCTTAAATGCATCGGAGTGGGCTTTATTGGTGGACAGGAGTGCTTCCTGGATGGAAACATCCCCCTCATGGCTGCAGATACTTACCGATTCGATCCATCAATATCTGAGACTGGCGCTTGAATGCAGCGGACAAGGGCTTTGCACCAGTACGGAGGAATTGCGCGAAGGCTACAAGAGGTATTGTCAGGAAGGGGAAAGGGACCTCGGCTCTACCAATGAATCGCTGCTTAACCAGACGGCGCTTTACGAGAAGGAGAAGGAAATTGTAACCTGGCTGATGTCGGAGGATAACAGTCGGCTGTACCGGGAGCTGAAGGAACAAACCATCCGGATCAGTAAGTTGCCCCCGCAAACCGCCAAAATTGAAGCGCTGCTGTTGGCTGCTGCCATTCATCGGTTGGTGCAGGTTCAGTTTCCCGAATGGCAAATGGCCGTGCTCCCCATAGAGTGGGATTCCGTCTACAAATGTGCGACACCGGAGGATATTGCGGCATGGCTGCAGAGATACATCAATGAATTCCTCCAATCTCACAATAATTGGCTTGCCAGCAAGAATGATAATCCGGTCAAGCAGGCCATTCGGTTTATTGAAGAATCCTACATGGGGGTATGCGGCTTGGCCGAGGTGGCGGCTCATGTTCATCTCAACCCCAGCTATTTCAGCAATCTGTTTAAAAAGGAAACCGGGGAAAGTATAACCGGCTATATCCAGAATCTGCGTGTACAGAAGGCGAAGCTTCTGCTGAAAAGCACGGATATGAAAATATTCGAAATTTCCGAGGCGACCGGCTTTAATGACTCCAATTATTTCACGCATTTGTTCAACAAAATAGCGGGTGTTTCCCCAAAGGAATACCGCAAGCAGGTGGCCGGTCAGTGACTCTTCTAGGACGGCTTGTCGATCGGTAAAAGTCCGAAATTCCTTGATAGACTAGGAATTTCGGACTTTTTGTTTTTGAATCTATATTGTATACATTTTGTATTTATGATAGATTGAAGCTACATACTTAGAAGAACTTATGTAATAATATAGGAACGACGGAAGGTCTGATTAAAGGAGTTGGCAGATGAAGTTCTCCAAATATATGGTCCGCATTTTATTGTTTGGCTTGCTGCTCGAAACGATTCCGGTGGCTTCGATCGGATTTTTTTCTTATTATCAAGCTTCATCAACCGTTCAAAGCAAAGTCATTGAAAGTAATGAGCAGGTTTTACTACAGACTCAGATGCGGATTGAAAAAATGCTTGAAACGGTGGATAACATGCTGACCGTTTTTATAAACTCCTCCGAGTCGAATAAGCTTTTGCAGCAGGAATTGAATCCGAATCAGTTTGAACTGATTAATTCGATCGAACAAAACCTTCATAATCTCCAAGTGTATGATTTCGGAATTAAAAACATCATTTTTTTCAATCACAATAAACAGTGGGTTCTGCAAAATGAGGGATTATTTCGTTTTGATCAATATAGCAACCAAGACCAACTCATGTCTTATCTGAAGCGTCCGCAAAATTCAGGCTGGACTTCGGATGAGCATAACGCTTATTTGATCAAGAAATTGCCGATTAATTCTAACGACCCCGAAGGTTTGCTGATTGCGGAGGTGCCATTGACAGAGTTGCAGTCGCTGCTTATGCAGAATAAGGAATTTGGGAATATGTTTATCCTCAATTCCAATCAACAAGTCATTGCTACTGACGAAACGGCAAGTGATAAATCTTATTTTACCCGTGAAGTTGATGCTGCTCAACTAGCAGCGTCCTCCTTGCTGAGCGATAATTTGCAATCCCAATCAGGCCAGAACCAAATCATTTATCGTAAATCGAACTATTCAGGCTGGACGTACCTATCCATCGTCCCTTTAAAAGAGATTAATAGAGACAGCGCAAAAATTGGTTGGTTAACCCTCTATATTTGCCTGTTTATTTATTTTATTACGTTGCTGATTACATTATTTGCTTCGAACCGTTTGTATCGTCCAGTAGGTAAACTTTACGCCATTTTTTCTGGCACGGAACAAGCTAATTCGAAAAAGCGACCAGATGAATTAAAATTTATCCATGACAGTGTGCAGGCTCTCTTGGAAAAACAAACGCTGATGGATGGCAGAATGAAAAAACAAATGGATCATCTGAAGGAGTTATTCATCATTCGATTGTGCCGAGGAGAGCTGCCTCCCTTGGAGATTGCAGATCACTGGAATGATTTCTATCGTCCTTCATTAGAGAATGAGCGGTATGGGGTCATGATTATGCAGATTGATTCGCTAGCGGAAACGAATTATCGGGAGAAAGATACGGATTTACTCCTGTTTGCGATCAACAATATTGTCAACGAAATGATCAGTGAAGAACACCGATTGGCGCCTGTCATTATCGATCGCTCACAAGTCACGATTTTTCGGTGTACGGAAACGGAGGATAAACCGGAAGCTTACTTGAAACTTTGGATTGAAATGGCTGAAGAAGCCCAGCGGACGATCAAAGATGTCCTTCAATTAAATGTTAGTATTGGCATTAGTAAGCCTTATCCGGCTGTTCACGATATATCCGTTGCCTACAATGAAGCGGCAGAAGCGCTAAAGCACAAAATTCGTTTAGATAAAGAAGCCATCATTTATATCGATGACATCTATGCCTCTACGAAGACACATCTCAAATATAAGTTCCCTGATCAAAGCGTGAATGAACTGATTGACGCAATTAAGTTGGGGGATCCGACCACGAGTGGACAGCTGTTAAAGCAAATTTTAAAATCGATTTTAGTGGATAACTATTATCAATACGATTACCATTTGCCGCTGGTTCATTTGTTTATTTCGTTGGTTCGCGAACTGCCAAGTACCGAGAGCGGGGCAGAGCTTCAGACGGATGTTCCGAACTCGCATTTGGAGCAATTGTATAATTTGAAAACGATGACCGAGATTGAGGATTGGTTTGGGGACCGAATTATTGGACCGTTAACGGAAGCGTGGGAGAAAGTCAATCGCAGACGATCTCGCAACATATCGGATGAAATTATTCATATGATTCATGAGAAATACGAAACGGATTTGTCTCTCACGACTTGTGCGGAGCAGCTTCATTACCATCCAAGCTATATTAAACATGTATTTCGTAAAGAAGTCGGTGTAACCTTTAGCGAATATTTATTAACGTATCGTTTGAATATAGCCAAGAAATGGTTAATCGAGACGGATATGAAGATCGCGGAAATTGCAGTGAGGCTGCAGTACAATAATTCCCAAAACTTTATTCGTTCGTTTAAGAAGCAGTTCGGTATCACACCAGGTCAATTTCGTAATGAAAACGGCTCCTATCCTGAATCGGACTAAGAGCGCTTTACATGCGGCATAGCCTCTCGCAACAAGAGGGGTTATGCCGTTTTCCTTCTTAGGGGGAGGGATAATCAGATAATCATAACCATAATCAATAAAGTCTGATACGCTCTAATGATCATGAATAGCGTTTGAAGCTCTGTTGAGTATAGACGGCACGCCGGCTCGTAGCCTAATCTGAGGTCAACACATGTGGAATACCAATACTCATTAGGAAGGAGGCAAGTACAAGTGTCCTTGACGGATAATCAATTAGCTGTCCAACGCCTGCCCTCCAAAAGCTCTAGCGCCCGGATGCTTCGTTATATCATTCGAAACAGATGGCTATATGTCATGATGCTGCCAGGGATCGTATTTTTTCTGATTTTCAAATATTTACCGATGTGGGGGGTGCTGATTGCCTTTCAGAATTATCAGCCCTTTTTAGGATTCTCTGGCAGTGAGTGGGTGGGCTTTGCGCATTTCGAACGGTTTTTTAGCAGCCCCGATTTTTGGTTGTTGACACGAAACACCCTTATTCTTGCGATGCTCAATCTCGTGTTCTTTTTCCCGGCCCCTATTATTATCGCGCTCATGCTAAATGAGGTCCGGATCGGGGTGGTCAAACGATTCATTCAAACCATCATCTATATTCCCCACTTTTTCTCGTGGGTTGTTATTATCGGTATTGTGTACATGTTTTTCTCTTCACAGTACGGCATCGTCAATCAGGTGATTGCATCCTTAGGTGGGAACACAATCGATGTCTTTACGAATCCGTCGATGTTTCGTCCGATGATTACTTTAGAGGTGATTTGGAAAGAGACGGGCTGGGGAACGATTATCTTCTTGGCTGCATTGGCGGGCGTGAATGCCGAATTGTATGAGGCCGCACGAATTGACGGTGCCAATCGATGGCGTCAATTGATTCATATCACGCTGCCTGCAATCCGGAGCACGATTGTTATTTTGTTTATCCTCCGACTCGGCCACTTCCTGGATACCGGGTTTGAGCAAATTTTCCTTATGCTAAATGCCTTAACACAGCATGTTGGCGATGTTTACGATACATATGTGTATCGCGCCGGTATTACGCAGGGGCAGTTTAGCTACAGCACGGCGGTCGGCTTATTCAAATCGCTGGTCGGTCTTGCCCTGGTCGCAATGGCGAACTATCTAGCCCGCCTGTTTGGTGAAGAGGGCATTTATTAAGGAAGGTGAAATCCATGCATACACGTCGCTCGCTAGGCAGCATGTTGTTGGACATTATAATCTATGGCGTGCTGATCGGTTTTGCCGTCATGACGGTAGTCCCCTTGCTTTATATTATCGCTGGCTCGTTTACGGACGGGACGGAACTCGTGAAAAACAAATTGGTTCTCATCCCTACTCATTTTTCCTTGGATGGCTATACCTTTATTTTGAAAACGCCTGATATTCCAAGAAGCCTGTTGGTGACGATTTATATTACAATCGTTGGTACGGTGATCAATCTGCTGTTCACTTCGTTACTGGCCTATCCGCTGGCTCGCAAAGATTTGAGGGAGCGCCGAGTTATTTTATTTTTCATTCTGTTCACCATGTTATTTAGTGGAGGTATTATTCCTTCCTTTTTAGTTGTAAAATCGTTGGGGCTCATTGACTCGTTGTGGTCGCAAATGATACCGAATGCCATCAGCGCGTTTAATCTTATCGTACTTCGCAATTTTTTCATGCAGCTGCCGGAAAGCTTAGAGGAGTCGGCGAAAATAGACGGCTATAACGATCTGAGTATCATGTTTCGCATCGTTCTTCCGCTATCGCTGCCAGCCCTTGCTACATTCGGCTTGTTCTACGCCGTGGAACATTGGAATACGTTCTTCTCGGCCCTGCTTTATTTAAATGACGCACACCAATGGCCCATTCAAGTGTGGCTTCGTCAAATTATTCTTTTATCGCAGGGAGGGCTGGATACCGGCAACCTGGGACAAGATTTTGTCGTTCCTCCTTCGCAGACGATCAAAATGGCGGTTATTGTCATCTCCACGCTGCCCATCCTATGTGTATATCCATTTCTTCAGAAACATTTTGCTCAAGGAATTCTCCTTGGCTCGGTAAAAGGATAACGAAAAGGGATATAAGATTTTCAAAAAATAGGGAGGTTTCTTACCATGAGAAACAGAAAAACAGCAACGATTTTATTGCTTAGTTGTATGACCGCTAGTGCGTTACTTGCCGGCTGTTCGGACAAAAAGGAAAATTCAGAGGCCTCAGCCTCTGTTTCCCCGAAAGGAAGTGCAAGCGCTTCCGCTGCTCCGAAAAGCATGAAAATGATGCTCCCGCTGTTCTCGGCGAATGCACCATCCAATGATAATCCGGCACTAAAGGAAATTCAGGCTTATACGAATTCCAAAATTGAACTCACTTGGGTCCCGGATTCGGCTTATAACGACAAGGTGAATACTTCCATAGCATCCGGGGCGCTGCCAGATGCCATTGTCGTGCTGGAAACCAAGTCGCAGAGCATTGTAAACGCGGCCAGGTCAGGGATGTTCTGGGAAATTGGACCTTATTTGAAGAAGTTTCCAAACTTAGCTAAGCTGTCCCCGCAGGTTTTAAATAACATCTCCATTGACGGAAAGGTTTATGGGATTTATCGGTCGCGACCGCTCGCTCGTGGCGGCATGATGATTCGCCAGGATTGGCTTGACAATCTGGGACTGAAGCAGCCGGATTCGATGGAAAGCCTTTACGAGGTGATTAAAGCTTTTACCAAGAACGATCCAGATAAGGATGGTAAAGACGATACTGTTGGCATGCTGGAGAGTAAGAGCCTAACAGGCTTTCCGCAAGTCCTTACTTATTTTGGCGGCCCCAAAGGTTGGCAGGTGAAGGATGGCAAGTTCACACCTGAATTCATGACGCCTGCATTTATGGACACGCTGAAGTTTTATAAGAAGCTCTATGATGAGAAATTAATGAACAGTGACTTTGCTGCGATCACGGGTACGCAAATGTTTGATTATATGAACAGCGAGAAAGGCGGCATGGCGATTAACGTATTGGACGATGCCGGCGGTCGATTTACGGTTCTGCAAAAGGCGAACCCGAAAGCCGTTATTGACGTGATCAGCCGATTTAAGGGACCGGACGGCAATTATCATATGGCAGCGACTACTGGTCACAACGGAGAAATTATGTTTCCCAAGTCGAGTGTAAAAACCGAACAGCAGCTTCTAGATTTACTCGGCATCATTGATAAACTGGGTGATCCGACAATGCTTGATTTATTTGCGTGGGGACTTGAAGGCGTGACGTATAAAAAGGAGAACGGCGTACCTGTGATTACTGACCAAGCGTCTTATGACACCCAAGTGAACCCTTTGCTGCAATTGCTGCCGTATGGCACGACTGCTGCAACACCCGGAAATGACGCTCCAGTCGTGAAGAAATACAAAAAGATGATGATGGACAATGAAGCCATCGCGATTCCAAATCCAGCTGAACCTTTTATTTCGGAGACGATGAATAAAAATGGTTCCGAATTGAACCAATTGATTAACGATGGAAAAATTAAATATATCATGGGTGCTATTGATGACGCAGGCTGGAATCAGATCATCGCTACTTGGAAGAAAAACGGGGGGGACAATGTCATCGCCGATTATGAAGCCGCTTATGCAAAAGCAAATGCGAAGTAATCGTCCATCCAATAAGGAGGAAAAGATCAATGAAGAAAATGCGTAAATCGTTTGTTGCTTTTATTGCACTGTTGTTGATGTTATCGGTAGCGGTCGATGTATCGGCGTATTCACATCCTGGAGGCGTTGTAACGTCAAGCGAGTTGAGCACGATTAAAACGAAAGTGGATGCCAATACCAGTCCATGGATGGAAGCGTATGACCAAATGATGATCGATGCCAATCAAGCGTTGAGCGTCACCAGTCACGCGATCGCGGCTTTAAACATACCGGGTTATTACGCAAACCCTGCTGCACATGATGCGGCAAAGCTTAGGTTGGAGATTGATGCCCAGGCTGCCTATGCGGCGGCAGTGGCCTACCAGCTAACTGGTAATACCGTTTATGCGGAAAAAGCGAAAGAGCTTCTGAACGGTTGGGCGTACACGAATACCTCGATCAGTGGCACGGACGGTAGACTTGTATCCGCGTATGTCGGTGTCGGATTGATTAATGCCGCAGACCTCTTGAAAGGATATACCGGCTGGAGCGCTGCGGATAAATCGCAGTTTGGCCTTTGGCTGACGAATGTCACGATTCCAGTATGGGACTCGATTACATTCACGAGCAATTGGCGGGACTGGAGCTTATACGCTCAGATTGCCTCGTATCAGTTCTTGGACGATGCTGCCGCCATGGCGTCAGAGGTGAACCAGCTTAAGACGCAAATCGATGTGTCCATTGCCTCGGACGGCTTTCTCCCGGATGAAACGACGCGTGGCCAAAACTCGCTTTGGTATCACTATTTTGCGCTGACGTCGATGACGGCCGCTGCGGATATTGTGAAGCATGCCACGGGCGAGGACTTGTTCAATTGGGTATCCCCAAGCGGCAAAACTATTAAGCTGGCACTTGATAAAATGTTCTATTACGTCAATGGGAACGTTTCGCAATGGCCTTCGGCCTATGGGGGCGGCAATCAATCGTTCTCCAACGCAAGAAATCTCTATGAAGCGATGGCGGAAATCTACCAAGACAGCGATTATGAAGATTACGTCAGAGACTCACGTCCATTAAAAGGGAGAATCAACAGTGCGAGCGGGTATTACCATAATCATGCTTGGGTATATCCGACGTTATTAAGAACGTCTTTCCCACCGGCTCCCCTTCCAGGTCTAGTCGGTTATTGGAATTTCGATGAAACCTCCGGAGTGGCGGCAGCAGACTCCACGGGTAATGGGCTTAACGGAACGTTAACCGGTGGCCCGGTTTGGACGGCCGGCCACACAAATAATGCACTTTCCTTCGATGGCAGTGACGATTATGTGGATCTCGGAAATCCATCCAAATTGCGGCTTACCGGAGCCATGTCGCTGTCTGCTTGGGTTTATTTGGATTCCTTTACAAGTGCAGGGCGCATCATCAGTAAGCAGGGGCCATCTGGCAGCAGAGGCTGGAGCTTAAATTTGGAGACGGATGGCAAAGCTTCTTTTCAAATCGCCAGCAGCGGCACGGCACTCCAAATTGTCAACACCGCTACTGCCATTCCAGCCAATCAGTGGGTTCATCTTGTAGGTGTCTATGAGCCTGGCACTGCGCTGCGGATTTATGTGAATGGTGTTCTAAGCAATGCCAATACGACCTCCATTGCCGCGTCCCAATACAATAGTAATCTGAATGTAAATATCGGCCGACGCCCGAGCAGTGAATTGTATTTTGAGGGTAAAATCGACGAAGTGCGATTGTACAATAAGTCGCTCACGACGCCCGAGGTGGCGGATCTTGCGGCTGCAACGGATGCCAGTTTGGTAGGCTATTGGAATTTGGATGAGACTAGCGGCACGACCGCCGCGGATTTATCCGGCAATGGGTTAAACGGCACCTTGGTCGGAGCTCCTGCTTGGACGACCGGACATACGAATAACGGACTCGATTTTGACGGAAGCAGCGATTATGTCAACCTGGGCAATCCGACTGCTTTGCGATTAACTGGCGCGATGACGTTGTCGACCTGGGTTTATGTGGATTCGCATACGACAGCAGGACGCATTCTTAGCAAGCAGGGACCAGCTAACAACAGGGGCTGGAGTCTCAATATGGAAACAGATGGAAGGGCATCCTTTCAAATCGCTACCAATAGTACGACACTTCAGATTGTGAATAGTGCAGCCGCGATCCCGACTGGTCAATGGGTGTATCTAGCGGGTGTTTACGAACCTGGAAGTGCATTGCGGCTTTATGTCAACGGTTCGTTAAGCAACGCCAATACGACATCGATTGCTGCATCGCAATATAATAACAGCTTAAACGTCAATATGGGTCGTCGCCCGAACGGAGAATTGTACTTTGACGGGAAGATCGATGAGGTGCGGATCTACAACACAGCGAAGTCGGCAGCGGAGATTACAGCGGGAATGTAATTGAATACCAAGAGAGTGATAGCGCAGAAGCTAGGCTATCACTCTCTTTATTCAAGCAGTATGAGATTCTAATTCATCAATATGCGCGCACCGATCTCGAGATGATCGTAGATGAGCTGTTCAGCTTCGGCGGTTTTACCGTCCACAATAGCATCAAAGAGGGCTACGTGGTCTTCATAGGAGATTTGAATTCGTGTTTTGTCTTTGCGAAGAACTTTAAGTGCCACTTGATATAATTTATCCTGCAGTTGATCCATGGCCTGAATCATTTCTTGGTTCCCATACACTTCGGCAAGCTTTCGGTGAAAGGCGGAATCAAGGAGTGTAAAGGCGGCGTAATCACGGGACCGCATATACTCTTCTTGTTTGGCGAGGTTATCGCGGAACCAGAGAAGGTCGCTTTCCTCCCATTCAATCAGAGAAATCTTTTTGACAATGTAACCTTCTATCGATTTGCGAAAATCATAAAAGTCCAGTACTTCCATTAAAGATAACTCGACCAGGCTTATTCCTTTGTTTGAGGAGTAGTTTAGCAGCCGTTCAACGGTAAGCCTTTCAAGTGCCGCTCGAATCGGAGTACGGCTCATGCCAAGCTTCTCGGTCAAATATTTTTCAGTCAGCTGTTCGTTGGAATTGATCTCTCCGTTAAGCAGAAGCTGTTTTAAACGATCGTAAGCTTTTTGTTTGAGTGTTACAGCAGGCAAATCAATCATCCTCATTTGTAGTGGAGTGGATATTTCCTAAGATTGCTTAAACTTTCTTTCATCCATGCATGTTCTTTCCGAATGGTGTTCTCCGTCGTCCCGCAGTAGGGGGTCCACAGTTCTAGTATGGCTGTAGGTGTTTTACCGTACTCTGCGATACGACCGAATAGATAATTAAGATCCAATCGACCGGCTCCTGCCGGCGTTCCCAGTAAGCTGAAACCCATCTGATGATCGATCCGCTGGATGTCAAAGTCTTTAATGTGCAGGTTTACAAGATAGGGAGTCAGTGCATCGATTACTCGCTGTGGATCCTCCAAAGCTCCGAATGAATTGACAGTATCCAAGCAGCAGCCAATATGCGCACTGTTTAATTGTTGAAACAACCCGATCAGCTGGTTTGTTGTATGTAAACCGTGATTTTCAATAGCTAACAGGACGCCCTCATGGGCAAACTCAGGCTCGATTTCGGCAAGGTCCCTAGCAGCGACAGACAGATCGGATGTTGTGATCAGCGTTCGAACCAGCTTGGAGTTGAGTAAACGAGCGATTTGCAGATAACGTCTTAAATGGTCCGGATCCGTGCCTCTTGTGCCAATTTCTAGCTCAATATTGATTTCTTCAGCCCGACGTCTCAATTGAAGGAGCTCATTGTCGCTCTTAGCTTGGAGTGGTAAGTTATCGGCGATTTGAACAAGCGCAACTTGCTCTTCCCTTGCAATGGTCAGGAGACCGCATGCATCTATCGGCTGTAAAGGGGGGGGGTAACCGGGAACGCCCACGCTCCAGGTTAAGGTGTAACTGCTTATTCCAAGCTTCATAATCAGCCTCCAAATGAGTTCAGCTTTTTATTTATTTTACCATATCCGCAAAAGGCGTCAATAATAAAAATACAATGAATATACGAATAAATATGTATTGTATACAATATGGACTCGTGTTATGGTTACACTATGTTATTTGTTAGTGAAAGGGAGTAGAGACAGTGGATGCGAATACGCTCAGCAAGACAATCACTTTAATAGGCGCTGGCGGCAAGATGGGCTGCCGATTGATGGATAACTTACTTCGGGGAAAGGATCGCTTGCTGTTTTGCGAGACTTCCGATGTTGGAATCGGCCGTATTGCTGAAAGAGGGAGAAGCGTGACGCCTGTCGAACGGGCACTTCCAGAATCGGATGTGGTCATCCTTGCGGTTCCCGATGCGTTGATCGGCAGCATTTCCAAGCAGGTGGTTCCGCAAATGAAGAGCGGTGCGATCCTAATTCTTCTGGACCCGGCAGCTGCGTATGCCAACCAAGTTGCCGAGCGGGACGATATTGGCGTCGTGGTCACACATCCTTGTCATCCGGCATTATTCGATGAGCAGGAGACCCTGGAAGCAAGGCAGGATATGTTCGGCGGCATTGCGGCCAAACAGGATATTGTTATTGCCCTCCATCAAGGGAATGAGGAACAATTGGCAATTGCAGAGGGTATCTGCATCCGGATGTTTGCTCCGGTCGTGACGTGTCACCGGATTACCGTCGAGCAGATGGCTCTGCTGGAGCCCGCAGCGGCAGAGGTTGTGGCGGCTGCGGCTGCCTGCATCATGAAAGAGGCGATGGATGAGGTTGTGCGCATGGGGGTGCCGGAGGCTGCGGCCCGTTCTTTTATGCTAGGGCATATCCAGATTCCGCTCGCGATTGCCTTTAATCAAGTGAATCCGTTCTCGGATGCTGCACGCATCGCGATTGATTACGGCTATGAAACCATTTTTCAACCGGACTGGAAAAAAGTATTTACAAAGGAATCGCTGCAAGAGGTGTTGAAGCGCATGCTGCATCTGGAGCAAGAACAGGAGTGCAGAGGATGACAATGTGGAAAATCGGTTTGATCGGGGCAGGTTATTGGTCCTCTCGCCATCTGCAGGCTTGGCAAATGATTCCGAATGTGATGGTGACTGCCTTATGCGATCCTGATCTTGCCAAATTAAGCGAAAAGGCACATCTGTACAATATTCCGGAGGAAAGCTTATATCTGTCCGCCGAGGAAATGGTTAAGGAGGCGGAGATTGATATTGTCGATGTTGTCACGGGGCCGGAATCGCATGTGGCGCTTGTCGAGTTGGCTGCCAAGGCCGGGAAGCATGTCCTGTGCCAGAAGCCTTTTGCCCGAACGCTCGAGGAAGGAGCGCGCATGGTCGCATTTGCCAAGCAAGCTGGCGTTCGACTAATGGTAACAGAGAATTGGCGGTGGCTGGAGCCTTTTCGGTGTATCAAAGAAATGCTAAATAGCGGGGTGATCGGGGCGATTCATACGGTGCGTTACGTACATACGGACTTTTATACCCCGCGAATGGAGCCTACGGTGAAGCTGCCGCAGCCGGTGTTCCGCGAGATGCCTCGATTGCTGTTTTATGAGATGGGAGCCCATTGGTTCGATGTGTGGCGGTTTTTGTTCGGGATGCCGAAGCGGGTATACGCGGAGCTAAGCCAAGTCAGCCCTTATATTGCGGGTGAGGACAATGGCATCGTCGTGCTTGGGCATGAAGGCTTTCACGGGTATATGGATATGAGCTGGGCCACCCGGCAGCAGTTGGATCGCCCGCTCAGCGATAGTGTGGCACCGGTTCATTTGGAACGCTTAGTGATTGACGGCCGTGAGGGAACCCTCAAACTTTACACCAACGGGGATATTTCGCTTATTAATCAACATGGCAGTGAAGAGCGCTGGATCAAACATGGGACAACGCTTGACCACGAGGAAAGCCATGTGCGTCTTCAAACGCATTTTATCGAGTGCCTGAATGCCGGTGTGGACTTCGATACCAGTGGCGCCGATAATATGGAGACGCTTCGGCTGCTATTCAGCGTATACGAAAGTGCGGAGAAGCATGTGGCTGTATATTTGGCGCAGTGAAAGAAGGAACTGAACTTGAGTTCGATAAATGAGACCAGGAGGGAGTACCCGATGGGGTATTTGGAACATGTAACGAAAGAGCTGTATCACTATGTACCTGAGCTCACGAAAAAAGACGATTTTGACGCGTTCTGGGAAGAAACGATTCTCGAAGCTAAGCGCGTGCCGTTAGCCCCGAGCCGGAAGCGGATCGAGTATCCGATTCGAAGCGTCGAGGTCTATGAGATTCAATATTATGGCATGGACGATACGCCCATATACGGTTGGATGATCGTACCCACGTTTATGCGCAAAAATAAATACCCTTGCCTGATCCACTACCACGGTTTCAATATGAACCGGGGCGAACCCGGCGCTTATATGAACTGGGCAATGATGGGTTTCGTTGTACTAACCGTCGATTGCCGCGATCAGGGGGGACGCACGGGCAACCACGCGTCTTATTCCAGCGGCTTCTCTTTAAATGTAGCGAGTAAAGGCATTCATAACCGAGATGAGTACTTTTACCGATATGCATATATGGATTGTCTAAAAGCAATTGATTTCGCTTGCGCGCAGGCAGAGGTAGACAGCTCGCGCATTGTGGTGGAAGGCGGCAGTCAGGGGGGAGGCCTGGCGATGGCGGTTGCTGCATTGGATAACAGACCGGTGTTGGCGATGGTCGATGTGCCCAGCAACAGCAATTTGACGCAGCGCGTCGAAGGCATGCACGGCGCGTTCGCCAGCGCAGCCGAGTATATCAAGAAGCATCCCGATGAATTGGAACTCGTTATCGATAACTTGACCTATTTTGATACGATGAATATGGCGGATCGCATTACGTGCCGAGTTTTTGCTTCCGTTGCCATGAAGGATGAAGTCTGCCCGCCGAAAATGTATTTTGCCACATACAATCGGATTCCGGGCGAGAAGGATGTGGTCATTTATCCGTTCAACGGGCATGAAGGCGGCGGGGCTAAGCAATTGGAACGCAAGTTGGCTTACGTGAACCGCTGGTTCAAAGATTGGTTTGAATAACGCAAATACGCCGGAGGATTGGGCAAGACTGAAGAATTGAAAGGAAGGGTGAGATCATGCAGCAAAGAAGCAGAGTTTTTGTATTAACCGATATTAGCAGCCTGCGGACTGGTTATAAAGAGCCAGACGACACGCAATCGCTCGTAAGGCTGTTGCTGTATGCCAACGATTTGGAGCTGGAGGGGCTAGTCGCCACGTACTCCAAGCACTGGCAAGGCGAAGTGAAGCCGGATTACATTGAAACGATTGTTCGTCAGTATGGTCAAGTTTGCGCGCAGCTTCAGGCGCATGATTCGCGCTACCCTTCGGAAGCGGAGCTGCTAAGACTGATTAAAGCCGGCAATCCGCTCGACGGACCAGCTTATGTCGGGGAAGGCCATGACACGGAGGGCTCGGAGCATCTCGTGGCGGCGATGATGAAGGAGGATAATCGCCCGCTGTGGGTCATCGTCTGGGGAGGGACGACGGACCTTGCTCAAGCGCTGTGGAAGGCAGAGCTTCTGATAGGTCAGTCGGCGTTTGAACAGATGCTTGCAGGGCTGCGTGTCTACTCTGTCGTCGATCAATATGCGATGGGATCCTGGATCCGTGACCATTATCCGAACTTGTTCTATGTGCTGAGCTCTCTTGCTGTGCGGGGGATGTATAAGGGGGGGGATCTATCGCTGGTGAGCGATGTTTGGCTGGAAACGCATGTAACGGAGGGGCATGGCCCGCTCGGCGCCGCTTATCCGAAATACGACGGCGGCGACATTTACAGCCGCTCCGTGAAAGGGATCAAGGAAGGAGACTCGCCTTCCTTCCTGTACCTCATCCCGAATGGGCTCGGGGTACCTGAGCGGCCGGACTGGGGGGGCTGGGGCGGACGCTTTGTGCAGGCAGAAGGTATGCCGTCGCGCCATTATTTCGATGCGGAAGAATCTGCTCCGGCGCATGAGCATGAACATGCGGCCTACTGGTCCTCCGTCTATCGTTGGCGCGAGGCGTATCAGCGCTCCTTCCAGGCGCGCATGGACTGGTGCGTGCTGCCGCCGGAGCAGGCGAATTATGAGCCGATTGTAGTGATAAGCAGCGAGCGGGAGCAGGAAGTCATTTCCGGAGCGACGATCGCTCTGGATGCGTCGGCGTCTTCCGACCGCCAGGGGAGACAGCTGATATTTCGGTGGTTCGTCTATCACGAAGCAGGTACTTACGATGGCGAGCTGGAGCTGCAAGGAGAGGAGACACCGCAGCTAAGCTTCACGGCGCCGGAGGTCGCTGCGCCGCAAACGATTCATGTCGTGATCGCCGTGACGAATGACGGGGAACCGCCTCTGACCGGCTACGGCCGGGTCGTGTTGACGGTGTACCCTCGCGTGTGAGGAGCGAAAGGAGATGAGTGTTATGGAAGCGGAGATGCCATTTCCACTGGTATGGCGAGAGCCGCAAGTGATGCCCGGGAGGGTGCGAGACTTGGCTGTATGGCTGCCGGCGTTCACCTGGACCAAGGAACGCGTCCTCCTGCATCTTGAAGCGCTGGCGGAAGCGGGCTTCTTCGCCGTCAGCTTCGATTTACGGGAGCACGGCGAACGTCATCTTGCCGGCGAGGCGATGCCCGCGATGGCGGCCAGGGTCCGCAACAATCGGCAGCGGTACTTCTGGCCGATCATCGGGCACACCGCCGAGGATGTCTCGCGGGCGATCGACTGGGCGGTCGCCTGCTTTGGCGTGACCGGCCGCATCGTCTGCGGCGGCGTTTCGGCAGGCGGCGACATCGCGGTGACCGCCGCCTCGCTGGACCGCCGGATCACGGCGGTGAACGCTTGCATCGCGACGCCGGACTGGTCGCGCCACGGCTCCGCCGAAGATCAGGGCGCAGCGGATGAACAATCCCTGCGCTTATTCCGGGCGCTGAATCCGATCGATCATCTGGATCGATTTGCGCACAGGCCCTGGCTCCGCTTTGATAATGCAGCGGATGACACGCTCGTCCCGCCGGAAGCGGCCCGTCGGTTTCAGGCGCTGCTCGCAAAGAAACACTATCGCGAGCAGCCGGAACGCATCGAGATCTACGAGCAAAGCGGCATCGGGCACGCTTTTCACGATGAAATGTGGGAGAGGTCGCTGAGGTGGCTCAGCCAGTTCCGATCAGCGCGTTGAAGCAAGATGAGACGCTGTATTCAATCGCTTCTTTTCAGACCTCACCCCCGGTTACTGCTCCCGTGCCGCATTGCGCCGATATCGCGCCGGTGTCATGCCTATTTCCTCACTAAAAACCCGGGTAAAATAATGCACCGTCCCAAATCCGGTTCGTTCAGCAATCTCCTTAATGGAAAATTGGTGTGAGTTAAGCAGCTCAGCGGCCAGGTTGACTCGCTCCTTGCGTAGATAGCTGCCGAAGGTTTCACCAAACTCCCCTTGGAATATGCGAGCAAGATGACGCTCGGAAATGTGCAAATAGTTGGCGACATGCCTTGCAAGCAGCTTCTCACCGAGGTTATCGCGGACAAACAATGTTGCTTGCTTGACGAGCATGGAGGAAGGGGTTCGTGTAGACAGTTCTGTTGGCATCACCTGTGTTGCATCCAAATAATGTGGAGGAATGGAAACTAGCAGACTGTATGCGATGCTTTTTAGCAGATCGGGAAAGATCGGCTTCCCAGGGGCAACTTGGTCCAACAGAGTCAGCCATAGAGAAGAGGACGCACTATGTTCAGCTTGAACGAGCAGCATCTTCTCTTCGTAGGACATCTGTTTGTACAGTGAAGCTAATCGGCTGCCAGTTCCAACATCTTCCACGATCTCGAACGCAATGAACAGCAGATGCAAGTCCGATTGCGATTCGCTTAAAATTTGATGATAGACCCCAGGCTTTGAGCAGAATAGCACCCCAGGCAAGATCTCAGTCGATAGTCCCCCCTCCAAATAAATGCCCTTCCCATCCACACAGTAGCATAATTCAAAAAACGAATGCTTGTGGTGATGGTTCGACAGCAGTTTGGAAGCGGCTCCCCAATAGTGAATCAAGAAAGTTACCTCATGCCCACGCAGCACTTTTACATGATTGTTAAGGACCGTTTGGCAATCTTTCCACTGAGGGGAGGGAACCCGAGGAATGCTAAACATGTTGTCCGAATTAGACAAAGATAGGTCTGTCTTCGCCAAAGAATAGGATCCTCCTTCTTTTTATAATTAAAAGTGCAATCAGCCGTAAAACACGGCAAGCTTAGGAGGCGTATACCTTATGATATCACGCGAAGAGGCTAACTTCTATCAGGAAAACGGCTATTTACTCGTTCGGGATGTATTCAATCCTGATGAAATCAAAGAGATGCGTAATGCGGTTGATTTAATTATTTCGCGCGCAGCTCAGTCCAAATTTGACAAAAACCATACGTGGGAAGGTGACTATTTGGGGGACGAGGATGTACGTAAGCTCGTGCTTAAGGGATTTCACGAGGTACACTACCATCATGCCTCCTTCAATCGAGCGGCTGTGCACCCGAACATGGTCGCCGTGCTGCAGCAGCTCATCGGTCCGAATGTGCAGTTACACCATTCGAAGATGCTAGTGAAGCCGCCGGAGAAGGGCGCGGCATTCCCCATGCACCAGGATTACCCGTACTTCCCGCATACGCGCCATACTATGCTTGCCGCCAGTGTGCATCTCGATGATGCGGATGAAGAAAATGGCTGCCTCCACGTCATTCCGGGCAGTCATAAGGAGGGGGCTTTGCCGCATGTTGGCAAACATTATCTCGATCATCGCACATATCCGATCAGCTTGGGAACGCCATGTGTCGCCAAGGCTGGCGATGTTTTATTCTTTAACTACTTGACAATCCACGGTTCCAATGTAAATCGAAGCGCTCGTCCAAGGCGAAACGTCTTGTTTCAGTACCGTGATCCGCAGGATGAACCCCTGATGGAAACTCATTTTGATTGGGGTATGGGATTGATGGTTGCCGGAGAGAATGCGGACTATTTTCGTTTTCGTGAACGATTTGCCGTGAGAAACAACAAAGATTAGTCAGGAATGAATGTATTCATTCGTTCTTATTTGACGCTGCAATACACGATCGATACTCTTTTGGAGTCAAACCGGTCGTCTTCTTGAACACCGTGCAGAAGTGAGGGTAGCTCTGAAAGCCTAACTGCTCGGCGATTTCGTAATTTTTCAGCGCGGATGCAGCCATGAGCTCTTTCGCTTTCGCGATGCGCTGCTCCGTTACATAATCAAGAAAATTGCTTCCTGTTTCAAGTTTGAACAAATGGCTCAGATAGCTAGGGTTCAAATGAATATGGTCGGCTACCATTTGTAGCGTTAAACTGTGGTCGAGATGCTCGACAATATATTGGATCGCTTTCTTGATCTCCGGATGAAATCGGTTCCCGGTCTCGGGAATCGGTCGGATGGATCGAACGATTACGCGTTCCAGCTGAGCGAACCAAGCGTCCATGTAGTCATTGTCGGTAATGCTTTCCCATTCCTGTTTATTTAATGGTAAGATGAGGCGTTCGAATAGTTGAAGGATACGGGATTTCAACTCGATCGGCGAAGGGCGATTCGTTTCGACAAAGGCTCGCAGCAACTGGACGCCATCAAGTCCGTCCTGGAGCTGACGTGACGTCCATTTATCCATTAATTTCGCTTCCAGATGCATCCAGTCGGAATGTGAGGCACGATCCCACACTTTGTGTTTATGCTCGTATGCATAAAGGATGGCAGGCTGAGATTCATAGAAGGCCATCTCGATCGCCATTTCGGCACTGCGAACCAACGAACCGAGCATGCCGATATTCGTTGTTCGTTCGCTGGCGCCGAACAGCAGCTGCACGCCGAAGTACCGCGAAAACCAGCGGGAAGCCTGCTCATAATACATCGATAAAGCATGCTCGCTTATCGATTTGTAATCCGCCTCGGGAAACGACAGTAGAAGCAGAAATGACCCTGGAGATATCGGCAAAATAGTCCCCTTGGCGACCCCTTCGAGCAGCTCAGCGGCGGTTTGATTGATGGCATATTCAATCAGATGGTGATCGCCCGGCGGGTACTGATTGATGAAGCGGCTTCTCTGCAGGAAAGTAAAATAAACGGCAATTAAGCTGGATGGCTTCTCAAGGTGCGTTGCTTCCTGTAAATGTTGGAGGTCCGCGCTTTGCAGGTCAAGTCCGCGTCGTGCTTTTTCTAGAATCTGACGGTTAATATCCCTGGAATAATTGGAGAACATTCGGGCTGAATGTTGAAGGCGTTCTTTCAATTCGCGTTCCTTACGTATTTCGTCACGACAGTGCGCCAGCTTCTGTTCCACCACTTGATTTTCCAGAGGCGCTTTGATCAAGTAGGCAAGCGCCCCCATGGAGATCGCTTGTTGAGCATATTCGAAATCGCGGTGAGCCGTAAGGATGACGAATTTGATCGACTCGAAATCGCGTTTGGCAGCTTCCATGAACTGCAAGCCGTCCATGACAGGCATGGTAATGTCGGTAATGACAATATCGGGCGAATACAGCGCACATTTCTGCAAAGCTTTCTCCCCGTTTTCCGCTATCGCTACGACGTCCAATTCAAGACCGGACCAATTGATTTCGTTTCGCAGCGTTTCAAGAACACTGTATTCATCATCTACGAGAAGTACCTTAATTGGCGGCTGCTTGGCCTCATTTGTCATCACTCGGTATTCCCCCTATCGGAAGCCTGATCTCGATTTCAGTCCCCCAGTCGGGACTGCTGTTGATTCTTACAAAGGCGTGATCGCCGTAGTACAATTGGAGTCGTTCCCGGATGCTCCCGACACCAAGGCTGTAATAATTGTTGACGCTGGCTTTCGTATCGGAACGCTCGAACAGGCTTGATAACGTCGCCTGCGACATGCCGACACCGTCATCGGAGACACGAAGAACCAATTGCTCCTCCTCCACAAAGGCAGATACGACAACCGTTCCGCAGCCTTTAGGAATAATACCGTGAAAAATGCTGTTCTCCACGAGCGGCTGCAGCGTTAACTTTGGTACGGGAACAGCAAGCGTTTCGTCCGCAGCTTCAATTTCCAGTTCGAACGTGTCCGGATAGCGTTCGGACATAATGACAGCATAATGCCGAATCCCGTCCAGCTCCCGGACTAGCGGTACCATTTCGGCTACCTGGTCCAGGTGGAATTTCAACAGCTCGATGAGGGAGGTTACCATGACGTCGACCATTTCCGGCTTGTCGTTCTTGGCCATGTAGCGCACTGCGTTCAAGGTGTTGTACAAAAAATGCGGATGAATTTGCGATTGAAGCACCTTGAGCTCGTATTGCTTCTTGGTGTGTTCAATTTGCCGGATATTATCCATCAACCCTTTGATGCGGCGAACCATCCGGTTAAAGTGTCTGACGAGGTAGCCGATTTCATTTCGATAGGACAATGCGATTTGTGTCTGAAAATCCCCTCGGCTTACTTTGTACATTTGTTCGATTAAGAGATTGATCGGTTTGACAATATACCGGGACAAGTAGAACGAGAGTACCAGCGATATGATGACCCCAAGTATAAAGACGATCGTTGAATACGTCCGGATAATGCCGATCGCTTCCTCCACCTTATCACGATCCAGTACGACCACAACTTTCCAACCCCAGCTGTTCGACTCCGATTTATTTACAATGAGCTGCTTGCCGCTTTCGTCGGTCATGGTAACCGACTTCGAACGGATTGCGTCTAACTTCTCCGTGGACAAACCACTCACGACATAGTTTTTGTTGAAAACATCGTAATTGACATACGGGTGTGACGTGCTGATCGGCCGATTCTGTGCACTCAGGATCAGTAAGTCTTTCTCCGATAGAAAGTTCCAATCCCCATACTTGGCGAAGATCGCGTTAAGATCCAGATCGGCCATGAGACTGCCGCGATAGGTACCGTCCGGACTGCGATAATGCGTAATGACGGAAACGGTGTAGCCGGATATCGGCGATACGTACGGCTCCGTCCAATAGAACGGGAATGATAAATCAAGAGCATCTTTCTCCAGAATAGAGCGGATGTGGTGAATCTGGTAGAGCTCCGCGAGGAAATCGGACGTTCCGCCGATGCTACCGTCCGGATATACAATTTCCAAATTTTTGACGTCCGCGTTCCAGAACGAACGGAAATTGGCCAAATAGGCCGAAGCATACGTTTTTGAATCGTACAGCCGTTCATCGCGGGAAAGCGCAAGTAGATCTCCCCGAAGATTAGTCATATATTGATTAAGGTACAAGTCCCGCTGCTCGATCAGACGTTGAATATAAGAGGCCTGCTGCTGCAGCAAATAGCCTTTGACAAAGTTCTGGGAAATATAGCCGAGCAATAAAACGACACTGGAAATCGAGATAAAGCTGAGTATGAAAATTTTGCTTCCAAGTTTTAATCGGATTTTATTCCTCATTAAGCTCTTTCCCCCTCTGCGTTCCTATTATAGCATCCTCCTTCAAGCAGCTATATGCTGTTTTTTTGGCAATGTCCAAAGAATAAGTAACTTTCTCAAAACAACGTGGAATCATCCGAAATGCGGCGAAGCCTATGATAGGTAGCATAAGCAAATAGAGAAAGGATGTGGGGCTTCACTGTGGACTATTTATCCCAAGCAACAAAAGATTTATTTGACTATTATCCGGAGCTGACGAAAAAGGACGATTTCGAGTTATTCTGGCAAAACACGATGCATGAAGCTTATCGCGTGCCATTACATGCAAAGAGAACGCTGCTGAGCGATTATCCAATTCGTCATGCAGCCGTATATGAAATCCAATATAACGGTATGGACGACACGCCGATTTATGGTTGGATGATCGTACCTGTCTTTATGCGCAAAGACAAGTATCCGTGCCTGATTCATTACCATGGATTCAATGGGAGCCGTGGTGAGCCGGGGGACTATTTGAACTGGGTTATGATGGGCTTCGTTGTGGTGACGGTCGATTGTCGTGACCAAGGAGGACGTACGGGAAATGGGGCCGCCTATTCCAGCGGATTCTCTCTGAACGTGGCCAGCAAAGGCGTACACAACAAGTTTGAGTACTATTATCGCTACGTCTACATGGATTGCCTGAAAGCAATCGATTGGGCTTGCGAGCAACCCGAAATTGACGGCACCCGCATCATAGTCGAAGGCGGCAGTCAGGGAGGGGGCTTGGCGATGGCGGTTGCAGCGCTCGACGATCGACCTGCACTGGCGCTGGTGGATGTGCCCAGCAACAGCAATCTGACACGCCGTGTTGAAGGCATGCACGGGGCGTTCGCCAGCGTGTCCGAATATGTGAAGAAGCATCCGCATGAGCTCGAACTCGTTATCGATAATTTAAGTTATTTCGATACGATGAACATGGCGGATCGGATTACATGCCGGGTGCTGGCCTCGGTTGCGCTTAAGGACGAGACTTGCCCACCGCAGATGTATTTCGCTACTTATAACCGAATTGCTGGCGAGAAAGACATCGATATTTATCCGTTTAACGGACACGAGGGCGGCGGCAGTGTACAGACTGAGAGAAAGTTCGCGTATGTGACGCATTGGTTCAATCATTGGTTGGATTGAATTCGCACACGCCCAAAGAATCCGTAGCTTTATCCAAACCATGCGAAATCATTCGAAACACTGGGGAGTTATGATAGATAGCGTACATTAGGAAAGAGAGGTCTTGGCAATGAATGAATCATATGAAGTTGTTGTGTATGGAGCGACGCCTGGCGGAATCGGCGCTGCGATCGCCGCTGCCCGGCAAGGGCGTTCAACCCTGCTGATTGAGCCGGGTGATCATATAGGAGGGCTGATGACCAGCGGTCTCGGACGAACTGACATTATCTCGTTGGATGCTTCGGGTGCGTTGTTCCGTGAATTCGCAGATAAGGTTCTGCGCTACTATGTGGAGCGTTTCGGTGAAGGATCCAGTGAAGTGCAAGCCTGCAATGGCGGTTTGTTCTTTGAACCTTCGGTTGCGATGCGTGTGCTGCGGGAGATACTTGACCAGGAGGTAAAACTGGCGATAGTGTGCAGACAGGAGCTCGATTCTGTCATTGTTCGCGGCAACCAGCTTGAACAAATCGTGGTCAGGTCGGATGCGGATGGCAAGAAATTCAGCATCCGAGCAGCCGTATTCATCGACGGAACTTATGAAGGCGATCTAGCCGCTGCATCGGGCGTTCCGTATCGGATCGGAAGAGAGTCCAGGGATGAATGGAACGAGGAATACGCCGGGAAGCTGTATATGAATTTCGACGATAACAAGGAAGTTTTCCCAGGGAGCACAGGGGAAGGCGATCATCGGATTCAAGCCTATAATTATCGGTTGTGTCTGACCGATCGGGATGACAACCGCGTACCGGTGACCAAGCCTGACCCCTATATCCGAGGCGACTATGTAAGTCTCCTTGAGGATGTAAGCGCGGGAAGAGTGCGGTCCATCGGCGATGTGCTCAACATGCTTCCGATTCCGGGAGGCAAGACGGATTCGAACAATCATCACTTTTGCATGTGTTCCTCCGATCTGCCTGAAGAGAATGACGATTATCCAACAGGCACCCGGGAAACGAGACGGTCCATCGAGCATCGCCACCGAAGCTATGTGCAAGGTCTGCTCTGGTTTCTGCAGCATGACGAAGCGCTTCCTGAATCGTTTCGTGCAGGTGCGCTCCGCTGGGGGTATGCCGCCGACGAATTTATCGATAACGGCCACTTCCCGCCGCAGCTTTACGTTCGGGAAGCCAGACGCATCGAAGGAGAATACACCTTCACAGAGAACGACGCACGTATTGCGCCAGGGTTTCGGCGGGCTCCGATTCAAGCTGACAGCATCGCGGTCGGTGCTTATCCGATTGATTCCCACGCGACGAGAAAACGCGAACCGGCAGGCAACAATGTGGCGCTTGAGGGCTTTCTCGGGATCGGCTGGCTGACTGAAATTTATCAAATTCCTTATGGTGTCATTGTCCCCAAGGAGGTTGACGGCTTGCTTGTGCCGGTTGCAGTTTCTGCAACACATATGGGGCTAGGCACTATTCGGATGGAGCCTTGCTGGATGCAGCTCGGATTTGCCGCGGGCATTGCGGCGGATATGAGCGTCTCGGCAGATATCCCCGTACGTTTGCTGAACATCGATCTCCTGCAGGATAGACTTCTGTCCGAAGCGCAATTGATCACCTACTACCAAGATACACCTTTAGCGAGCGAGATCGGGAGAGCTTGTCAGTACTTCGGCACGAAGGGGTTCTTTGAAAGCTATGAAGCGGGCGCCGATAAGCCGGCCTCTGTGCGGGAAGCGGCGGCGCTGATCGCCCTGTCCCGTTTGCTGCCTGGAGGCAGCGCGCTTCCGGCGCTTCCCGCCTCGGATCAGATCCTCGCCGTCGGCATTGACATGGGTCCGAGGTTGCCTTGTTCGGAGGAACTGCCGGTTGCTTATTGGGAGCGGCAGCCGCTGCTGCAGGCTTCCATGCTCCGGCGCTGGATGGACCGGGCGATCGCCGCACTCGGTTTGCCGCAGGAGGCTGCCATCACAATCGAGACTCCGATCGTTACACGGGGAGAGCTATGTCTGTGTCTCTACCGATTATTGCGATTGAATCGTCAAAAGATCGGAAAGGTTCCTCCAAATTTCTGAAAAGCACCCTCTTCTCGTCATCAGTATACTTAAGCTATCAATAGAAAGAGGGATGGGAATGAGAATCATGCTGAACCGCATAGCCAAATACAAGTATCGCTACCTGTTTATTTTGCCGGCATTTCTTTACATTCTGGTGTTCAAATATTTTCCCATCTACGGCATCACGATCTCCTTCATGGATTATAACGCTTTCAAGGGATTGAGCGGAAGTCCATGGGTCGGATTCAAATGGTTCGAGTACTTCTTTAATGGACCGGATTTCTGGAGGCTGATGCGCAATACGCTGACAATCAGTTTACTGAAAATCGTGGCTGGCATGACGCCCGACATTCTTCTTGCCATCTTGTTGAATGAAGTGAGGCGAACAGGATTCAAGCGCATCATCCAGACGCTTACGTATATGCCTCATTTTCTGTCGTGGGTCATTATCTACGGCATTGTGATTGCTTTCTTCAGCACAACCAACGGGCTGGTCAACTTTACCCTGAAATCGTGGGGGCAGGATGCGATCCCGTTCTTGACCTCAAACGACTGGTTTCGCTGGATCATTGTCTTGTCCGATGTGTGGAAGGATTTAGGCTGGGGAGCAATCATTTATTTGGCGGCGCTGACATCGATTGATTCACAGCTATATGAGGCGGCCGTCATCGACGGGGCGAGCAAGTGGCGCCAAACCTGGCACGTCACGCTGCCCGGTATACGTTCCGTCATTATTCTAATGCTCATGCTGCGAGTTGGTCATCTGCTTGACGCCGGATTCACCCAGATTATTGTCATGTATAACCCGCTGGTCTATGCAACGGTAGATATTATTGATACTTGGGTCTATCGAGTCGGGATTCTGGAGAATCGGTTTTCGCTCGCAACAGCTGTTGGTCTCTTCAAGTCCGTCATCGGAGTCGTTCTAGTTCTGGGTACGAACCGGCTCGCCAAACGGTTTGATTCCCAGATCTGGTAGGAGGGGTTTTGATGAGAGCGAGTAAAGGCGAGAAAATATTTTACGCGGCCAATTATGCCATATTAACGCTTTGCGGAATTATAGCACTGTTTCCATTCTTGTACATCGTGTCGATCTCGGTTACACCGTATGTGGAAGTGATACGCAACGGCGGCTTTATTATCATACCAAGGCAAGTTTCCTTCGAGGCGTACCGGCAATTGCTAACGGAGACACAGCTTCCGCACGCTTTTGTCAACAGTGTGTTCATTACGGTTGTTGCAACCTTTTTCGGCTTGCTGATCACCATTATGGCGGCTTTCGGGCTCTCCAAGAAGAGTCTTTACGGCCGATCGACGATCTTGCTTTATTTTGTGTTTACCATGTTTTTTAGCGGCGGCATGATTCCGACATATCTGGTCGTGAAGTCGCTCGGCTTGCTGGACAGCTATGCGATCCTGATTTTAGTCGGAATGGTCTCCGTCTTCAATCTGCTCATTGTCAAAGGGTTTATGGAAGGCCTGCCGGCAGAGTTGGAGGAAGCGGCCACGATGGATGGGGCTTCGGAGCCCGGCATGCTGGTTCGCATCATTTTGCCGCTTTCCAAGCCGGTCATTGCGACCATCGGACTGTTCTATGCCGTCAATTACTGGAACATGTATTTTGAAGCTATTCTATATGTCCGTGATGCGTCAAAGCTTCCGCTGCAGCCAATTTTGCAGCAAATGCTTGCGACGCCGGATCAGGCAGATACAATCAACCTCAGTCAGTATGTGCCGTCCGAAACAATGAAGATGGCGGCAGTTGTTATTACAGTCATTCCCGTACTGCTTATCTATCCATTCCTGCAGAAGCATTTCACGAAGGGCATTCTGCTGGGATCGGTTAAAGGATAAGGAAGGAGTTCATGAGAGGGGGTGAGAAGCATTCTTGGCGGTGTATAATGGAAAAAATGAAAAGCGGTAACGAAGTAAAAGGGAATCTTGCAAATGGATAAAAGCTTATGCTTACGATGCAAGTTGTGCTCATTCGCCGTAATCCGGCGAAGTCATCACAAAACTTTTAGGGGGACAAACATGAAGAAAAAGCTTATGCAATGTATGACGGTTGTTCTATCGGTCGGGCTGCTTGCCGCATGCTCGAATAACGCCAACGATAATACAGCGAATGTTGCCACACACGGGTCATCACCTGCTGGAAAGCAGGAGCTGAAGCCGATCTCGATTGAAGTGGATACCCGAAGCGCGACGCCGGTGGAGCTGCCTGCTCCGGACAAAGACGTGATCCTCAAGAAGGTGAAGGAACAATTCAATACCGATCTGAAATATACGGTCACGATCGGCAATGCGGCCGATTGGAGAGCCAAGCTCGGTACGCGGGTCGCAGCGGGGGACTTGCCGGATTTGATCTATTTCGGCGACATGAACGATTATCGGAACGCGGTTAAACAAGGCTATCTGCAGCGGATGAATGACGTTTACGGGATGAATAATTTGCCTGGTAACCTGAAATATATAACCGATGAGATGTTGAAAGGGATTTCGGATGACAAGGGAGATTATTACGGCATTCCTGTTCGTCCGGCAGTATCATTGACGGGGTGGTTTGTTCGCAAGGATTGGCTAGATACGCTGAAGCTGGAGATGCCGAAGACCGTTGAGGATTTTGCGAAGGTCACGACCGCCTTTGCCAATAACGACCCGGACGGCAACGGGAAGAAGGATACGTACGGCTACACCGCGTACGGAAGTGTATTTGGAGCGGATTATTGGGGATTGATGACTTCATTCCTTGGCTTCATTTATCCTGAAGAGTATATCAAGAACGGTAAACTCCAAGGCGGTTTTACAGCACCGGCTGTGCGGGATTATTTGACCTATATGAATCAGTTGATGAAGAATGGAGGTCTTGATCCAGATCTTGCGGTAAACGACGCTACGCGCAAGGAGCAGAAAATCGTGCAGGGTCAGGTAGGTATCTTTCAATACCAGAACGGTTATCCGACGGATATCATCAACAAGGCGAAGCAATTGAATCCCAAAGCTGAGTTCGTGTACTTGCCGCCGGTCACAGGACCCGCAGGCAAAGGCTTCACTTCTCCAAAATCCGGAGTAACCCGCATTTACGGCGTTACTGCAAAGGCTGGGAAAGACCCGGAGAAACTCAAGCGAATCGTCGAGATTACCAACTGGATGAACGGAGGAGAAGGTGAACAGCTGGCACTGTACGGAGAGGAAGGCGTCAACCATATCAAGGAAAACGGCAAGGTGAAGAGCTTTACTACGCCCAAAGCGGGGCAACCCAATCCGAATACGTATCTGGATTTGTATAATCTGAGCGGGCCGTTCGTAACGCGTCTTGGCGATCCGCAAGCGCTTACCGTCCGATTCCCGGATCCTGCTGAAAATGCCGTTGTTCAACAGATGATTGCGAACAAAGGTGACGTGGGCTCGGTTTACGGGCTTGGACTTGCCAAGGAACGGTCGGAAATGGTAACTGATTTGAAGCGATACCGCGAGGAAATGTTCAGCAAGTTCATGTATGGCGCCGCTGCTTTGGACGATGCGGGTTGGAATGCCTATGTCAAAGCCCATGACGAGCAATACAACGGCAAAGCGGCCAAAGAAGCGATGCTGGAGGATTTGAAGAAGGCTGGCGTCTCTTTTACCCAGTAACACATATATGGAATGGAGAGGGATCAACCGATCCCCTCTCTATCCAAATTTACGATGATTGGAGTTGGATTGATGAAGAAGAGTTTGAGTCAGCTCCTTGTTTCCATTTTTATCCTATCCCTGTTCACAAGTCTATTTCCAATTGTGGCTATCGGCGCGACGGAGATCATTGTCGACAATACGGATCCGGGAGCCCAATTTATCGGAAGCTGGCCGAAAAGCGCCACTTTGCCTACCAGGATCGGCACCAACTACCAACATGATGGAAATACGGGAAAAGGACAGAAAAGCGCGATCTTTACGCCGAACTTGCCGAGTGACGGCTATTATCAAGTCTATGCTTTTTGGAATTCACAGCCTCCCCGCGCATCTAACGTCCCAATCGTTGTAACGTATGTCGACGATCAAAACCAAACCGTTAGTGAAACCGTTTACGTAAATCAAAACCTCAACGGCGGACAATGGAACCTGCTCGGTACGTACAAATTTCTTGCTGGAACTTCCGGAAAGGTAACCTACCTGACAACGGGGACAGAAGACGGCACTGTCATTGCGGATGCCGTTAAATTCAAAACGCTGGAGACTTCATCTGTCAAAGCCAGCATCCCTTCCGGGAACGCTGCCGATGGCACAACGGTTTCGTTAACCACCGATACCAGTCCAGCAACGATCTACTATACGACGGACAATAGCGATCCCAAAACTTCACCGACACGGCAAACTTATGATCTACCCATTCCTATCCATGGCACGCTTACGCTAAAAACGTATGCCTATAGCGTTCAATTGGGAGATGGACCTGTAACCGATTACAGTTATGAGGCGTACAATCTTCCTATGAATATTATCGTCGATAATAAGGATTCGGGAGCTCAATTTAACGGATCCTGGAGTGCAAGTGCAACTTCACCTGACAAGTACGGCACCGATTACAAGCATGATGGAAATACGGGAAAAGGACAAAAAAGCGCGGTCTATACGCCGAACTTGCCATTTGACGGCTATTATAACGTATACGCTTATTGGAATTCAACGACGCCTCGCGCAACGAAAGCGCCACTCGTTATTACGTACGTTGACGATCAAAATCAAACCGTAAGTGAAACCGTTTACATGAATCAAAGCTTGAATGGAGGACAATGGAATCTGCTCGGAACGTATAAATTTCTTGCAGGAACTTCCGGAAAGGTAACCTATCTGACAACGGGGACAGAAGACGGCTATGTCATAGCGGATGCTGTCAAATTTGGCCTTGAGACATCTGCGGTTAAGGCAGATCTCCCGTCAGGATTTGTTACCGACGGCACAACGGTTTCCTTGTCAACCTACACCAATCCGGCCACGATCTACTATACGACGGACGATAGCGATCCCAAAACCTCGCTAACACGCCAAGTGTATGTTCAACCTATTCCAATTCACGGTAAGGTTACGATAAAAACGTATGCAGTCAGCGATCAAATGGGAGAAGCGCCTATAACCGTTTACAGTTATTACACCTTGAAAGCTTTGACAATCGGCCAGGTTCAACTAGGCAACATTTTCTTCGAGAGTGAACCCAAATCTTTCGATATTGTTCCGCAAGGCGACAGCCTGATCTGGAGTGTTAAAGACAATTGGGGAACCGTCCTGATGAACGGGGAAGAGTTGACGCCTACCCACGATCTGAAGCGGCTTACGATTCCATTGGCGAAGAAAGGGTATTTCGAATTAAGTCTGATTGCCAAACAAGCGGGAATTGCTGTTGCTGGCACAACGACTTCTTTCGCCATACTCTCGGACAACAACCCCGGAGCAAATGCTGAAGATTCTCCCTTTAGCACTTCAACCCATCTGAAAAGAGTTGATCAAGGATGGTCGGAAGATTTGCTTGAACTGATCAAGAGAGCGGGAATCAAGAATGTGCGTGACGGTATATCCTGGTCAGATATGGAACCGCAAAAAGGGGTCTACACCTTCTCGCAGCAGTATACAGCAATACGCGATAAGATTAGAGATTTGAATCTGAATCCTTTCATGGTTTTGGCTTATACGAACCCCAATTATGATGGGAATCAAGTTCCATATACGGACGAGGGCAGATTAGGGTTTGCGAAGTTTGCGCAAGAAGTCGTTAAGTTTTATGGAGACGATATTAAAGAAGTAGAAGTATGGAATGAATATAATATTAGAACGAAAGAATTAGGCATTGCGGCGCGGGATCCGGTCTATTATACGATGATCTTGAAAGAGACTTATGAAGCGCTTAAGGAGATTCGTCCCGATATTACCGTGGTGGGCGGAGCTACTTCGGGGATTTCCGCAGCCAAAGAGTGGTTAGTTGACGTATTCGAACATGATGGCTTGAACTATATGGATGAGCTTTCAGTCCACCGGTATCCGATCGGACCGGAAGGGATTGAAACAGAAATTCAGGATATGTTCAATACAATGAAAATCTATAACCAGGGCCAAACCAAACCGATTTGGCTTTCCGAGACCGGCTATTCTACTTTGCCTTATACGGGAAGTAAATATGTCGATGAGCAAACGCAAGCCTTCAATCTGGTGCGAAGCTACCTTGTAGGGCTTTCGGCCGGGCTGGATAAAATCACTTGGTACGATTTTATGAATGACGGCGTTCTCGGCGGAACTTCGTCTACCGCGATGGAAGACAATTTCGGACTCATCCGACACAAGGACGATGCGATGGGATCCTATACGCCAAAGCCGTCTTATGTCGCATATGCAGCGATGACTCGCTATTTGAGCAATACTTCTTTTGTTGCGGTTGATTCTATTGAAGACGGAGGCTTCAGTTATCATTTCGATCAATCGGGTACGGACGTAAGCGTCCTCTGGTCGCCGAATGCGAAGAATGTCACGCTGGAAACTTCTAATCCTTTGCGAGTTGCCGATATGATGGGGAACGAGAAAACGTTATTTCCATCGGATGGAAAAATATATGTATCGATCTCGCCTGACCCGATCTATGTGGTCGGAAAGGTGGATGAAGTTAAGAACGGAAGTCCAATCTATATGTCCGGCAGCGCTGTCGGTGTCTCAGGGGAACAATTGCCAGTTACGCTGGTCGCGGATTATACCCTAAGCCAACAAAATGCAGATATTGTGTTTTCGATCGATGACCAAAACTTTTCTCTTCAAGCAAGCGCAGGCAATAAAGTTAAGAAGGATGTTGTACTGCCTGCTTTGGACATCAGCGGGAAGCAGAGAAGTTATTCGGATTTGACGATTAATGGAACCCTGTCGGGCAGATTAATGGTTGAATCCCAAATCAGGCCAGAAGCGCTCGCTATTAAAATCCTGCCTCAAACAGATGTTGGTTCGGAAGGCAATGAAGGGCTTGTCCGCTTTCAGGTCACCAATAATTCCAGTCAAAAAACATACTTGCTGCAAAACGCGGATTGGAGCATAGGAGGGCAGCAGGGAACTTTGGAATTAAATTCGGAATTGGCTCCGCTGAGCAGTACAGTATTGTCGATCCAAGCCGAAGACATACAATTCTATTCCAGCTATCCGTTGACGATACAAGTAACCGTCGCCGGAGGCGCCCCGCTTACGTATGAAGGCACAATTTCTACGAATCCGGTATATTATCAAACGAATCAGGTGGATGGGAATCTACAGGAGCAAACGGGTTATCCGTTCGTGAAGCTTGGGGAACAAGGAAAGGTTGTATTGCTGAAAGCGAATGCGACGAATGGAGGGGAAAGCGACTTAAGCGGAAATGTTTATTTGAATTGGGATCATGATAACGTTTATCTTTCCGCCTCGATTAAGGACGATGTTCATACCCAGAACAATACTCAGAGCAATATCTGGAACGGGGATTCCATTCAATTTGCGTTTGCTGTGCCGGAGCTCGTAGCCGAAAATCAATGGTATGAGTTTGGAATGGCACTAACGAAAGAGGGAGCCCAGCTCTATCGTTGGTCCGGTCCTTCCAGCGTAGTCTTTGAGCCGGCAGGCCCAGACCGGATTTCCATCAAAAGAGATGAGGCAAGCGGCACAACCGTGTATGAACTGGCGATTCCTTGGGCTCAATTGCTTCCTGCTCAAGATCAGCGCAGCGATGTAGCTTTTTCCTTGGTTGTCAATGATGACGATGGAGCAGGCAGATTGAAAATTTTGGAATGGGGTTCCGGAATCGCGCAAACGAAAAATCCGGCTTTATTTAAACCTTTGATTTTCGCAGGTGCGACTGGTGGAGATGACGTTCAAGAGGATGGTTCTACACAGCCGCCGGAAACACCAACGACGCCAACGGTGCCGACGACACCGACAATACCGACGACACCGTTGCCTGAAGTGGAGGAGCACCCCGAGAAGGATGAGCTCGAAAACACGATATTTCAATCATCGGCAGTGGATGCCAAACATTTGATCGACACCATCAAAGAAAAACTGGCCGCTCCCGCTGCAAATAATCCTATTTTTCAAGATGTGAGCCATCATTGGGCAGCTGCGGATATCGCAACAAGTGTGAAATTAGGGTTTATTAACGGTTATCAGGACGGAAGCTTTCAGCCGGACGGCATCACGACCAGGGCCGAGTTTGTCACCATGATCACAAGGGCGTTCCAAATTCAAGGTGATGTGCCGGATACGGGAAATCGGCCGCAAGATATCGAAGGCCATTGGGCGGAAAAAGTGATCGGTCTGTTATATGCGAAAGGCATCATTTCCGGTTACCCGGATGGTTCGTTCTTGCCCGACAACCGGATTACCCGTGCTGAAATGGTTTCGATATTATCCAAATTGGTTGATCTCGGCAGTATTCCGCATACCAACAAGAAGCCGCTTGAAGACATTGAGAACACTTGGAATGCGAACGAAGTTCAATCCTTCTATGAAGCCGGTTTTATACAGGGGAAAGACGAATTCCGCTTCAAGCCTGAAGACAGCGCCACCAGAGCGGAATCCGTTGTCATGATTATGAGAATGCTGAAGCTGGATAAACAGTTGTCTGATATTCTTGGATAACAGGATAAATACGCTGAGCGGGAGGCTGTTAAATGGAGCGTTTGGTGAGGTTGTTGGCTTCTTTTATCGTGGCAGTGATGGCAGTATCTATGTTCTATGTGTTTACGCCGTCCAGATTTATATCTGATTCTGTTGTTCATGCTGAGCCGGGATTGACTGCGGTAAAGGACGATTTTGAATCCAGTCCGCTACAGTGGAACTTTTTTACTGGAAACGGGGGGACTGGAATCTTCGCACAAGATGGAACAACCTCCCAAGACGGCTCCTCTTCCGGAAAGTTGTCGGGCAACCTCGCCGGCTCCGGACAATATGTAGGGGCATACAGAAGCTTTTCGGATTTGTATGATATCCAGGAGCTGCGCTTCTGGGTGAAGGTGACGAACTCGAGTCAAAGGGTAAGTGTACGTCTGAAGGACTTTACAGGCCAGTGGCATCAGCAACAGCTAATTCTGCAGACCACAACAAATTGGCAGTTAATTGACCTGACCAGCTTCGGAAGTTCGAATCATTGGGGCGGAGCAAATGACGGTGTTTGGCATGGTTATTTGGAAGCTATCGGCTTTACGATGGATTATACCGTCGGTGTATCTGCTCCGGCAGCCTGGTTTGATCAAATTGAAGTGCTTGCTCCCTATATCGGATACAATGAACATCCGCAGCGGTATAGTGACTATACGGATTTAATCGATCAGATCATCGCCTCTGGGACCAAATGGATCCGGTTATCTCCGACATGGGGATCGATCGAAACATCGAAAGGTGTTTATAATAACGCTCTTCTTACCAAGCTGGACGATATCGTGAACCGGTTGACCGAAGGGGGCGTTATGATCGACTGGATTCTTGGTTATACCGCTCCATGGGCCTCGTCCATGCCGGGCGATCCCGCCGCATCAAGCTATAAGCCGGCTAACTGGGCGGATTGGGAGGATTTTGTCGGATTCATTGCGGACCGGTACCACAATCAGATTATGACCTGGGAAGTGTGGAACGAACCGGATCACACCGGTTTCTGGAAAAGCTCAACAACTGACTACAAGACCCTCCTTCAGAAAGCATACAACAAACTGAAAGTGGTTAATCCCAAAAACAAAGTCCTCATGGGCGGACTGGCGATCATCTCGAATAATGGCGGGCTTGGGGGCTGGTTTGATTCGTTGATGGGCTTGGGGCAGGTTGGGAATTATTTCGACGTTATTAATTATCATGCTTATGGCACCTCCGCCGAACTGGTTGACCAGTATAATGGCATGATCGACGTTATCAACAAGTATGCCTCGGAAATCGGAAACAAACCGATCTGGATTACCGAGACGGGTTACTCTACACTTGGCGGCAGCGGCAAAGAATGGAACAAAGCCGATTATGCGGATCAACTGTATGTGATGAATAAAAGATGGCCGAAAATCGAAAAAATGTTCTGGTACAACTATCGGAATACGGCTTCGAGTCCGGTAAATCCGACAGAGGACAATTTTGGCTTGGTCGATAACAGCCTCATCCCTTTGAAGGCGTACAGTCACTATCAATCGTTAGGCGGCGCAGAAAGTGATTTTCGTATCCAAAACAGTTATCCAAGCCAGGCGCCGAACGCGCTGACCCTGTATGATGTGCCGGCAGCAAGCGGTGATGGCAGCCATGTTGTTGATGACGGTCCGAATAAACGGATACCCGCAGGGACCTACATGTATTTCAGAATCAACGACAATTGGCTCTACAATGCGAATGAGGGCTTGGACCCCAATGTCTATGTTGATGTCACTTATTTGGATACGAGCGGGTCGTGGCAATTGCAATACGATTCAACTTCCATTGCATCCAAGAATGCAGGAACCGTGAATATGACGAACAGCAACCAATGGGTGACGAAAACGTATTCGCTTTCTGACATCAAGTTTGCCAATCGACAAAACAACAGCGCTGATTTCCGGCTGGCAGCGGGTTCGAGCGATTTGGTGGTGAACAAGGTCATTGTACGCAAAGAATCGAACACAGGAAGAGTTTTGCTTCAAACAAGCGATAAGTGGAAGCTGGTAGAGCATATTGTTGACACGGATCCAACTCATGAGGCTTATAATCCCGTAGCCCTTATGGGCGGCGTGGAAAGCCGGAAAATCGAAGCGGACAACAAGTATTTCTACTTTAATGTGTCAGATGGCTTTATTCGCGCCGGAGATACGAATGTGACAGTGGGGATCATGTTCTGGGATTCCGGTACGGACAAAATCAAGCTTCAATACACGACTGCGGGCAATGCCTACAAAGCGGTCGATATCGTCAAAACGAACACAAATACCTGGCGATATGTCCAGATACCGATCTCTGATGCCAATTTTACTAGTTCAAAAAGCTACAAAAGCGATTTCCGCATCGGCAACGGCTACGATGGAAGTGTCGAGTATGTAAGCCGAGTCGATGTATTCAAATAAAGAGAATCCCGGAAGGGAAAAGGAGAGACGATCATCATGGGAAATAAAAAATATGTTTTGGTTGGCGTCGGAGGACGGGCACAATTTTTTTATTGCGCCATAGCGGAGCATTACCGGGATACAGCGGAGTTGGCTGCTTTCTGCGACGTGAATCAGACGAGAATGGACTATGCCAATAAGCTCCTGACGGAAAAGTACGGACATCCAGCTGTACGCACCTACAAAGCGGAAGCGTTCGATCAAATGATCGAACGGGAGAAGCCTGATACCGTCATCGTGACCAGCGTGGATCGGACTCATCATACGTATATCGTACGGGCGTTGGAGCTTGGCTGCGATGTGATCACGGAAAAGCCGATGACCGTCGATCCGGAAAAATGCAAACAAATTTTTGAGGCAGTCCAGCGTACGGGCAGAGAGGTACGCGTGACGTTCAACTATCGCTATGCACCTCATCATACGAAAGCACGGGAACTGATTGCAGACGGAACCATCGGCAAGGTGACGTCGATTCATTTTGAATGGCTGCTCAACACGCAGCATGGCGCCGATTATTTCCGCCGTTGGCACCGGGATAAGCGGAACAGTGGAGGACTGTTGGTGCATAAATCCACCCACCATTTCGATCTGGTCAATTTCTGGATCGGTTCCGAGCCGGAGTCCGTATTCGCATTTGGAGATTTGCTTTTCTATGGCAAGGAGAACGCGGAGCAGCGGGGAGTGACCAAATTTTATCAGCGGTCTACAGGCAATCCCAACGCCAAGGAAGATCCGTTTGCACTTCATATGGATCAGATCCCGAATTTGAAAGCGATGTATCTGGATGCGGAGCATGAAGACGGCTACCAACGAGATCAGAGTGTATTCGGAGAAGGCATCGATATCGAAGACACGATGGGCGTGATCGTCCGGTATAAAAACAAGGCGATTCTGACTTACTCGCTTAATGCTTATATGCCTTGGGAGGGCTACCGGATTGCGATTAACGGAACCAAAGGACGCATCGAGATGAGCATCGTCGAGCAGTCCTACGTGAATTCGGGCGGCAGCAAGGCGCTGGAGGGGGCGCTAAAGGGCAAGCACATTGTTGTATATCCGATGTTCGGCGCGCCTTACGAGGTGGAGGTCGAAGAAAAAGCAGGCGGACATGGCGGAGGAGACCCCGTGCTGCTGAACGAGTTGTTCGGAACACCGGTCGAGGACATCCACAATCGCGCGGCCAACCATATCGATGGTGCCCTGTCTATTATGACTGGCATTGCTGCGAATCAAGCAATCCGTACAGGCGAGCCTGTGAAAATTGCTGATTTGATGTAGAGAGCAATGACAGAGTGTAAGGAAGCGAAATATAAGTGTTAATGTAAAAAGGCGTTCACCCTACCGGGTGAACGCCTTTTAGCCCTCAATCATTTTTCTATTCAATGGCTCCCTGCCCCACACTTCTTTTGACCGAGTCAGTACAGTACCTGATAGCATTCTTTCACTTTACTTCAATAATAACAGGTGTTATTGTTTTTCCATAACCAGGGGGAGATCATGATGCCGAAAAAATGGTTTTACCGTTTGCTATTTTCATATTTTCCGATTTTTTTTAGTTTAACCTCGATCCTCATTCTGCTTACTTTTATGCTTCTGAGCGGGCTGACGAGGCGGGAAACAGTCAACGCGAACCAGCAGTTTACGCTGCATGCCGTTCAGTTAATCGATCATTCCTTGAGGGAAATCGATAATGCGCTCATCAAGGATATTGAATCCGATGCGAAGCTGGCAGCTTTTTTCCAAAGCGACCCGTCGCTGTCCTACTTCAATAATTATGAAATATCGAGAAAAGTCAGCGATATGATCGCCTTGAACGGTTTTATTGATTCCGTCTATTTGTACCGCTATGCTGATCAGATGGTTATGAGCAAAAACTCATTCATTGCGTTGGAGAAGTTCGGGGACCGCGAGTTCGTTACGCAACGGCTGCAGATGGGGACCTTCTACGAGCTGTCCGGTAAACGTGAGTACTTCGAATTTCAGGATTCGGAGCGGTTCCCGTCCTCTGTTGTTTCGATCGTCCGCAAATACCCGCTGCTCGTCGGCGGGCAAGGGCTGATCGTGGTCAACATCTCCTTAACGAAAGTGGAGCAGATGATCAGAGAGTTGACCGGCACGAACGTTAATTTTGTCGGGATCAGGGACTACGCGGGCAATGTCATTATGGGGGAGAAAGACGCTAAAACCCAGGGCACGGTTCTTTCCGAAGTGACGTCCGATTATACCGGTTGGACCTACACGGGGGGCGTTCATGACGAGCATCTGTTCCAGTATGCTTCTGTGTTTTCTTACATATGGGTTGCCGCAGGACTTCTTGTCGTCCTCGCAGGCACAGCTTGGATGACCTTTGTAACGAGACGCAATTATAAGCCGATCGAGGAGATCATGAATCAAATCCATCGTTATTCCGCCCAAAAAAGCGGGAAGCCCTCCAAACAGGTGCAGGATGAGTTCAAATTCATCGAGCAGGCGCTGGATCATTTCATCGAGGAGTCCCATACTTATCAAAAAATGCATGAGGAAGACTCGTTGTTCCGCAGGCGTCACTTTTTTGTTGAGCTGCTGGAGGGCAACCGGCCCATTGAGCCGACGGAGTGGGATTCCGAGCTGGAGCGGTTGAATTTACCGGTTCAATTCCGTTCGCTAGGCATCGTTGTGTTGGAAATCGATAAATATGCCAGGTTAACGGAAAAATATACGCACCGCGACCTGTTTCTGTTGAAATTCGTCGTGAACAGCGTCATGAAGGAAATGACGGAGTCGCAGCCCTTGACCGTATGGGCCGAATGGACGTCACAGCATCAGTTGACTGCTCTTTACCAACTGGAGGAACAAGCTGCGGATGGGGAGCTGAAGCTGGAGACGCTGACCGGAAACGCCCGCGAATGGGTGGAGGCTAATCTTGACTTTACGATGACGGCCGGAATCGGACCTGTGGTGGAGCGGATTGAGGACATCCCAAAATCATACGCAGGCGCGAAGGAGGCGTTGTCCTTGAAACCGAGCCTTGGATTAAACAGGGTGATCGCACATCATGAAACCGAGCGGCAGGAGGACGGGACGTACCGGCATTTGCAGACGATTCGCCTCTTCGCGCGTGTGCTCCGTACGGGTGAAGAGCCTTGGCGTCCGATTCTCAGCCAATTGTTCCAGGAAGCACGGGCCGGCCGGTTATCGCGGGAAGAGCATGTGCAGTTCCTGCATACGCTAAATCACCACCTGTCTCGGGAAATGATGGAGTTCCCCGCCGATATTCAGGAGCTGTGGAAATCGGAGGCGCTGCCCAGGTTAAATCAAATTCGCGATACGTTCGATGTGGCGGAGGATTTGGAGGCGCAGTACGAACGGGTTTTGGGGGAATTCGAGGTTAAAGTCCGGGAGCTGCAGGAAAGCCGCAGCCATTATGCCTTAGTCCGTGAAGTCAGGGAGTATATGGACAAGGAATACGCCAATTCGGATATGTCGCTGAATCATCTTTGTGATGTGTTTGGGCTGAATGGCAAATATGTAAGCCGTTTGTTCAAAGAGGCTTACGGTGAAAAGCTGGTAGACTATTTGGTCAGGGTCCGCATAGAAAACAGTCAGCGTCTGCTGCTCGAAACGGCGCTTTCTTTACAGGAGATCGCCAATGGTGTCGGGTATATTCACGACATTTCGTTCATCCGCGCATTCAAGAAAGTCGTAGGCACAACTCCGGGGGAATACCGGAAGCAGCAAGGCAAAAGCCCGTCGTGACAGGGCTTTTTTCTTTTCGGTTCATTGCGGATAATCGGTTAGCTGGACGGTTTTTTCCTTTTGGTTAACCGAAGGAAACATGTAAATTGCTTAGCAACCGGGTGGAAGGTATAGTGCAAATAGGAGCCGGCACACCGGTTCAACAAATAACGAAGGTGAACGAAGAGGGGGATCTACAACAATGAAGAAGCCATTATGGAGGAATCGCAAGCTCGCTGCGGGTACGGTAGCGATGCTGCTGACGAGCGTAGTCGTATCCGGCTGCGGATCGAATGAGACGACGGTGCCAGCCAAAGAAAGCAGCAAGGCGCAGCCTACCGCGACCGCGGAAGCAAGAGGAAAAATTACCGTATCCGTGTACGAACGCAACAATATCCCGCCGGAAGAAGGCAACTGGGAGAAAAACCGCTGGGTGGAATGGATCAATAAAAACGGTCCAGCCGATGTGAAATACGTGACGGTGCCGCGCTGGGAATCGCTGCCGAAGTTCAATGCCTTGTTCGCAACAAGCAGCGCGCCGGATCTGATCCTCGAATACGATACGGGCTACCGGAATCAATGGTACAGTCAAAAGCTGCTGATGCCGCTTGACGATGTCATCGCCAAGTACAGCACGACTTACAAAGAGTTGATGACGCAATTCCCGCAGTTAAAGAAGCTCGGTACGAAGGATGACGGCAAAATTTATGAAATCGGCAAGGTGAATCCGCTTACCTCCGGCCACCGCATTTATATCCGTGAAGATTGGCTGCAGAAGCTGAATCTTCAGAAGCCGACAACGACGGAGGAATTCCTTAACGTTGCCAAAGCGTTCGCCACACAAGACCCAGACGGCAACGGTAAAGCGGACACGTTCGGCCTGAACCTGAGTGGAAATGCCAATTCGATCATCACACATATGTTCGGTTATGGGGAAGTTGCTTGGCGTTTTGAAGGTGATAAATTCATTCATGAGTGGGACCGTTTGAAGGCGGCGGTTGATTTCCAGAAGCAGCTGTTTGATGCCGGCGTGGCCGATAAGGATTATTTGGCGGATAAGAACGGGGAAAAAGCGAAGCAAGATTTTCTTGCTGGCAAGCTCGGGATGTATTTGGCTCAGGATATAGCCGTGAACGATTATGACGCTTTTGTCAAAAACAGCCCGAACGGTAAGCTCTCCGTCCTGCAGCTGCCCAAATCGCCTTTCGGCCAGTTCAGCCCGGTCATCTCCAGCCCGATCCAGATGGTGGGAGCGATTAACGCTTCGGCGAAGGATCCTCAAGCGGTGATGAAGTACATCGATTTCATGATCAAGCCGGAAAACGCAAAAACGCTGCAAAACGGATTGGAGGGCGTGAACTGGAATAAGGACGCGGCAGGATGTCCGAACCCGATCGACGCCGAGAAAAATAAAAAAGAAATTTCCTATACCGGCGATCTGAATATGATGGCTTCGACTTTGCTGTACGGTAAGTGTTCGTTCAGCGCCCAGAAACCGCAAAATACGGAAACATTGAAGACGCTGCGCGATCTGGCGCTTCAGTCGGAAGCGGCTTATGTAACGAAGGAACGCCCGATACCTACCTTAAAGCCGGAATATTTGCCGGTGCTGCCTCAGGATTTGTCCTTAATCGTCAAAAACGTGGATCAACAGATCAAGGACCTGTGGGCAAAATCGATCGTCAGCGGCAAAGCTTATACGGCTGACCAGGCGCTGAAAGATGCCAAGGAGACTTGGGAGAAGGCAGGCGGAGCCAAAGTTGATGAGTTCTACGCCAAATGGTATGCAACGAACAAAGCGAATGCCTTTCTGCTGGAAGACTTGTACAAATTCGGCGAAGACGCTGTGAAGCTGTATTCGAATAAGTAAGGGAATCGCAAAGCAGGGGAAGGCAAGCGGTGGTGAAGGGGATAAAGGGGAGTTCTGCAGCATCTCCGGCCCTTTCCCCTGGCATCCCGACCAAATAATGCCGGAAAGGAGTGATAGAAATGAACCCGCATGATCGTGCAAGTTTAACGCAGGATCCATTATTGGAGCGGGCCTTCCGGGAGCGCTGCCGGCTGCTGCAAGAGGGGATCTTGCACAATCCGATTCCGGAGCACGACGAGTCTCGGAGAAGAATGTACTACGCAATAACTAGGCTGGCGCGGCAAATCGAGACGGAACTTGCATTGTCGCACCTAGCGGCCGTCAATGATCATCCTGGACATGACGCGATGTTTTTCCGGCATGCCAATATCGATGCATGGCTCCGCTTCGGGCGGAAGTATGACGAAAGTTTGCGGCTTAAGGTGAAAGCAAGCATGCAGAATGAAAAGCTGTACCGGATGGAGAGTGGTACGGAAAACCACAAGATCATGAACGCCGTTGCCGGTTATTTAACCGCCCAGAGTTGGCCCGATTGGGAGCATGCGGCTGAGGTGAAGGAGCGCTGCTCCTGGTACCTTGACAATTACCTGTCCAGAGTTTGCCGGTTCGGTCAAGGTGAGTTCGATTCTCCGACATATAGCGTATTCTATCTAAATACGCTGGCTACGATGTATGATTTTGCACAGGATTCGTCATGGAAGACAAGAGCGGCTCAAATGATGGACTGGTATTTGGCGAACACAGCAGGGGAGTGGCTCGACGGCTTGTACGCAGGAGCCCATTCGCGGGACTATCACCCGACACATACGTTTGATGCAGCACCGGCCGGAACCGTTGCTGCCTGGCTTTATTTCGGAGGCAGACGACCGAACCTTAGAACCGGGGAGCCGCACTACAGCATCATCAATGCGTTGTCCGCGTACAGGGCGCCGGATATTGTTGTACGCATCGCACAGGATCGGGGCACGGCGTTCGAGCACTTTGAAACTCACGACCTCACATTCATGACGGAACCTGCGCATGACGGTCACGAAACCCGGCCGTTAACAGGAAAAAATGAAGGCTTTAAGGGACTCGGCTATATTAGCCGGTCAGGAGTACGCAAGTATACGTATATGACCCCGGGGTATGCGCTTGGGAGTATGGCGGACGGAAGACAGGGCGATATCGTCTGGTCGGGGCAGTTGAGACGGTGGTCGCTCGACTGGCGTTCGGAGCAGCCTGCGGGCGTATTATTTTTCAATCATCCTTTTCCCGATTTCGGAAATCCCGAGGAACCGTATGCGAACAAGTGGCAAGGCTCTTCTCCATACGAGCAAGTCGTTCAATATAAAGGGGCATTGATTGCTTTATATCACATTCCGGCAGGCGAATGGTACAAATACGGCCCACGGAAGCCTTTCCCCTCGGATCGGGATCCATACATCGACGGTTTTTTCTCTAGCACAGCGATTTTAAAGCTGGAGGAGGATGCGAGCGGTTGGATCTTTTGCCATGGCGGTTCGGTTCTGGCGGCGGTTCGAGTGATGAGGCCTTACCGCTGGGTTGCCGGAGAAGAGGTACACCGCAGAATGCGGAGCGATGGGCTAAGCAATGCGGTGCTTGTGCAAACGGCGGCGCCTGGCGATTACAGCCCGACGGGTGAGGTGGGCGGCGATCCGCAGAGCAGGATGGAAACCGAGCTGGCTCTTTTCCGGGAAGCGGTGCTTGCCGCCGTCTCTTACGACGTATCTCTACCGGAGGAGGGAAACCCTTCTGCTACGTTCCAGACGTTGTCCGGAGATGAGCTGGGCATCGAATACGACGGAGCAAGGACGATTAACGGAGCCCCCGTTCGTTATGACGATTGGCCGTTGATTGGGAGTCCGTATCTATGTTCGGAGTTGAATACGGGCATATTGGATCTGCGCCACGGAGGGCAGACTTTAAGGCTGATTTACAATTCGGAGGCGAAGCATGGAAATGAATAAAACTGCAACTCCCGCGCCGGCGCTGCGCCAATCTGCGGTTAGGCCGAAAGCGGCGTCATCCCGCCATTTGGCAAGATGGAAGTCGAACTGGCAGCTCGTGTTGATGTTTATACCGGTCGTCGCCTTCTTCATCGTGTTTAAGTATGTTCCGATGCTTGGCAATGTGATCGCGTTTAAGCAGTACAATCTCATGCAGGGCGTCTGGGGAAGCCCTTGGGCGGGCTTCGATAATTTCCGGATGATGTTGGATAATCCGCAAACGCTGCAAATTATCCGAAATACGTTATTTCTCAGTTTTTTCAACATTGTGATCGGCTTTCCGTTTCCTGTGTTGGTTGCAGTGATGCTGAATGAAGTGCGCAGATTATGGTTCAAAAAATCGATTCAAACGCTCGTCTACTTGCCGCATTTCTTCTCTTGGGTCATTATCGGCGGCATCACCGTCACACTCTTTGGTTCACAGGCGGGGGTTGTAAACAGGGTGATTGAATACTTCGGCGGTACCCCTGTATCATTCCTGTATCAGGTGAGCACATGGCTGGGGATCTTCTTCGGTTCAGCTGTTTGGAAGGAAGCTGGCTTCGGTGCGATTATTTATTTGGCCGCAATAGGGTCCATCGATCCGCACCTGTATGAAGCGGCCAGCATCGATGGCGCGAGCAAAATCAAGCAAATCCGTCATGTGACACTGCCTGGCATTATGCCGGTCATGATTCTGATGCTGATCCTTTCGATGGGCAAGGTGATGGAGGTCGGCTTCGATCACGTCTACAATTTGCAAAATGCCGTCGTATCGAGCGCATCCAATGTGATCAGCACTTATATTTATACGACCGGTATTCAAGGCGGTATGTACAGCATCACGACCGCGATGGGGCTGTTCGAAGCGGTAATCGGGCTCATTCTCGTGCTAGGCGCCAACCGGGTCGCCAAAAAATTCAATCAATCTTTATGGTAAAAGAGGTGGCTTATGCGTCTGTCCTTCGGTGAAAAACTATTTTACGCCACCAACTATTTGCTGCTGCTGCTGGCTGGAATGAGCTGTCTCGTTCCGCTATTGAACATCGTTTCCGTCTCGTTCAGCGATTATGCGGCCATCGCTTCCGGCTTCGTCGGGATTTGGCCGGTCGGTTTTAATCTGGATGCCTACCGTTCGCTGATCGAAGGCACGCCGATTGTTCAATGTTTGAAGAACAGCGTAGTAATCACGGTCTTCGGCGTTGTGTTCAGTATGATCTTCACAGTGCTTGCCGCTTACCCTTTATCCAAGAGCAAGTTTTATTGGCGGAAAGGCTTTACGCTGGCCATCGTATTTACCATGCTGTTCGGCATACCGACGATCCCTGCTTTTCTGCTCAACCGCTCGCTAGGTATCGTCGATACGTATTGGGCGCTTTGGCTGCCTGGGCTGATCAGCGCGTACAACATGCTTGTGTTGAAATCGTTTTTTGAGCAAATTCCGGAGGAAATGGGAGAAGCCTCGCAGATCGACGGGTGCAGCGATTGGCGGCAGCTATGGCAAATTGTGCTCCCGCTGTCGATGCCCGTACTGGCGACGTTGATGCTGTTTTATGGGGTGGGGTATTGGAATGTGTTCCAAAGCGTGCTGATCAACATCAACGATTCGGATAAATACAATTTGGCTGTTCTGGTACAAAATATGATCGCGAACCAATCCTTGCTGCAAAGCTTGAACAACCTGCAGCCGCAAGAGGCAGCGGAACTGCTTACGCCGGAGTCGATCCGCTCGGCAGGTGTAGTCGTCATGTTGGTGCCGCTCTTGCTGGTTTACCCGTTCCTGCAAAAGTATTTTGTCAAAGGAGTTATGATCGGCGCAATTAAAGGGTAATTGTACAGAACGATTTTCATTTTCCCGCTCGGGATTTCTTTCTTTCAATTTGGAGAAGGGAGTGCCCTTGCGGGATATGAGAGGAGGTGAATGTAATCGCTTACATATATAGATTGTGAATGAAGCGATTCGGACTTGTTTTGCTTTTTTAAATCGAAAGGAGATGTTCCTAGTGATGAAGCAATGTAAGCGTATGAGCCCGTTTCTAGCTCGATTTATGATCCTGCTGCTACTGATCGGACTGCTGCCGTTTCCCCCTTCGCCTGCGATGGCGGCGGATACGCAAGCTCCGGCAGCACCGACCAATTTAACGTCAACTTGGCGCACGACGGACTCGGTTCATCTGACATGGGCCGTGCCTGCAGACGATACGGGCGTAACCGGGTATGACATTTACAAGGACGGCGTCATACTTGCAAGCATTACCGGTGCGCCTGTCTATTCTGCCACAGGTCTCTCTGCGGGAACGACGTATTCTTTCACTGTTCGCGCCAAAGACGCCGCAGGCAACATTTCGGCGGCAAGTGCCGTTGCTACCGTGAAGCTGGAGGAGATGGACCGTTATGCATGGACATTATCCTCATCGCACAACAATACGGCATCCACGCTGGCGCTTGCAGCCGACAACGCGGTGTCCACCCGCTGGACGAGCAGCGCCGCTCAGGCTGTCGGTATGTGGCTGCAGATGGATACAGGTCCGGCAGCCAAGTCCTACAACAGGCTTGTCATCGATACTGCGAACTCGGCAGGGGATTACGCCCGCGGATACGAGATCAAAGTTTCCGAAGACGGGCAAACCTGGAGCAGTGCGATTGCGCAAGGCAACGGCAGCGCAGTGATCGATGTCTCATTTGCGGCTCAGACGGCCCGGTATATCCGCATCACGTTGACCAAGAGCAATGGCAGCTGGTGGTCGGTTCATGATTTGAAGCTGTTCGGCGGCACGGATGCGGATTCAGCCGCACCGCAGGCTCCGGAAGGCGAGACGGCTGCACAGGTCACGGATTCTGACGTCACGCTGCAATGGAATGAATGCGCCGACAATGTGAAGGTTCTCGGATATGAAATTCAAGCCGGTAACCAATATGCAGGATTTTCTCGTACGACGAGCTATAAGGTTACGGGCCTTTCTCCGAAAACCTCGTATTCGTTCAAAGTCCGCGCCATCGATTTGGCCGGCAACGCGTCGGCGTGGAGCGATCCGGTAACGGTGCTGACGACGGACGTGATCGACCGGACGCTTTGGATCGCCAGCGCCTCAGGCAATAGTGGCGGAGCGGGGGCCGCGATCGACGGCAATGCCGCTACCCGTTGGAGTAGCGGTACCGCCCAAACGGCGGGAGCCTGGTTTCAGATTGATATGGGTCCCGGCGACAAAACCTACAATAAACTTGTACTGAATGCTGCGGGTTCCGCTGGGGATTATGCCCGTGAGTTCGATATTACCGTATCGGCGGACGGAGTGAGCTGGAGCGCCCCGATTGCCAGAGTGACGGGGACTTCGGCTATCGTAACGGCCGTCTTTCCGGAGCAGACCGCCAAGTTCATCCGGTTGACTTTAACGAAAGGCGTCGGCAGCTTCTGGTCGATTCACGAGCTGAACGCCTATGGAACGATTGCCCCGGATTTGAATCCTCCTACCGCACCGGGAAATGTGAGTGTGACCGGCGTACTGGATACGCAAATCGATGCGACTTGGGACGCCTCGACCGATGACATTGCCGTTGTCGGCTACAATCTGTATATCAACGGGCAGCATGCCGGGTATACGAATCAAAGAAAATACCGGATTACGGGGTTAACGGCGAACACTTCTTACAGCCTTGTCATAAAGGCGAAGGATTTGTACGGCAATGAATCGCCGGCCAGCATTGCGGTTCCTTTTACGACGCAGGATGTCATTAAAGTCCCGCTGATCGCCAGATACGAAATGGAGCCGGTCCTAGGGGATGCATCCGCGATAGTGGATACGAGCGGCTTCGGCCAGAATGGCACATACAGCTCCCCGGCAGCTTATGTCGAAGGGCGTACGGGCGGTGGCAAAGCGCTGCAGCTAACGGGGGCGGATCAAGCGAGAGCCGCCACTCTGAATCAGTTGAACAAGGTATCGTCTGCCTTTACGATTTCGGTGTGGGTCCGGCCTGATGATCTGAACGGGTATCAGCCAATCGTAACCAAGCGGGACGCCAACTGGAAAGGAACGACATTTTATCTCGGCTTGCAGGGGAATGCCTTATATTTTGGATCGGATTACGGAGAGAAGTGGTATAACTGGAAGTTCACAGCCTCCGAGCTGGCGGCCGGACAGTGGTCTCATGTAGCGGTAACCTTCGAGAAGTACAAGGGAGCCAACTTTTACGTGAACGGCAAGCTAATCGGGACTGTCGACGGCAGTGCGGTGTTCACCGATCTATTGCCGAATGACGTAACGATGCTGTTCGGAACGGAATGGCACTACGATAGTGTTTTAAGAGCGATGGTGAAGTATGGTTTCCGGGGCGCTATCGATTCCCTGCATATGTACGCATCGTCGCTTACGTTCGATCAGGTCAAAGCCGATATGAACGGAACCATCGTCACCCGAGTGTCGGACAACAGCGACTTTACGGCGCCGACCAAATATGCGACCTTCCGGCTGGTCCGATTCGATACACCCACGGGCTTGTTTACGAAGGGCAGCGCCAAAATCCATCAAAATGCCAACCGGGTGGACGGTCCGAATGCCGTCGATTGGCCGGCTATCCAGCTCCGTATTCCGCTTGCCGACAATTCGGTCAGGACGGTTCAGCCTTTTGCGGGCGGCCCTGAATACAAGGCGGAAATCCTTCTTCAACAGACTCCGCAAAACATGCCGATCTTACAGCAGTCGTCTGATAACGTGCTTCAGCCGGGGAATCACTGGGTGCGCGGCGTCGCCTGGCGTTGGGGACAGACGAATTTGTACACGGCCGACCGTACAGCCCGCAGTTGGACCTGGGATTACGAGTTGTGGACGTTTCCTGTACGTATCGCGAGTGCTACGCCAGGAGCGGTTACCCATGTCGTACTGAAGAATGATGGCCAGGAAATATACAACAGCGGAACCCGCACCTTCGATTCCTTGACGCTGCTGCTGCCGCAGAACGAGAGCGGAAAACCGTATGAATTATGGGTGAACGGACGAGGACCTGTCAGCTTCGATGCAGGCTTGCAGGCTGTTGTAGCGGGCGATCCGAAGGATATTCCCTACGAAGTGAATGCAACCGTTCCGGGCGCGGGTCCGGTCATTACCGTCCGGAGCCTTAATCAACCGGAAACGTTCCCGAATTCATCGGCCTGGGACGCGGATGTGCAGGCATTGGCGGGAGCAAAGCCCGATACGCAGGAATACGAGGTAGCTTCGGCTTCGATCGAACGTCATGTGGGCGTCGATGTTCCGCGGTCGGCCGAAACGATCAACTTCATTTATTTGCCGCACGGTATGAGCTCGGGTGGATATTATCACTCCGAGCATCCCGAAATCGCGGCTCAATATGCGAATATCGGGACAGTGGAGGATTATGCAGATTATGTAACCGATACCGGTTACGACCGGGTATACGAGTTCAGCTCCTTCGAGGAGCCGGCGAATGCCAAAAGCCAGGCGAATATGGCGCAGGCGCTGAGCGAGAGAGGGGTCCAGCTGGGGTTTATTCCACGTACGGACTGGGACGTTATCACCTCGAGCAGCCAGAACCTGCCGTTCTACAGTTCCTATATCGCGGATTTCCATGCACCGCTTTATCGTGACATTCAGCTTGGCCTGCAACGGCTCGGCGCATACCCGAATATAGCGGGGGTCAGCCTGGGCGCGGATAACGCGGGTTATGCCTCCTACTGGGACTGGGCACCGCCGCATCCGAACCGTCCTTGGGGCAGAGCGTTCACGGCGTTTCAGACGGCAGCGGGACTTCCGCTCACGACGCCGCTGGCCCCAAGTCTGCAAGGGACGTATACGCCGAAGACGCATGAATATTTTGCAACAAGTACCAAGCCGTTTCTGGATTACATTGCGCGTTATAATGAAACGTTCAAAGCTTTCGGCTACTTCTCCAAAGCGGTATCCGAAGTCAACGATAACTATTCGACGACGACCGGATCGTTCGGAAGCTCGCCAGGGGTAGGCGCTCGCGGAGGCTGGGTATGGGCGACGATTCCCGGCAAGGAGATGCACGAGCAGTTGCCGGTTCAGAGTGCGTACGATTGGAATGAAAAAAGCTCCTCCAAGCCACTGCACAACGTCGCGCTGATCGATCGCTTGCGCAGTTACGATCCGAATAAGACGACATGGGCGCTGCCTGACGATTTCTCCCTGTTCTTTGGGAAAGAGGATCGCGAAAGCGCTTATGCGATGGCGTTAACCCGGGGCATTCAGGCGATCGGAACGAATGTATTGCCGAATAACAAAGGGAATGTAGCCAAACCGCAAACCATTGCGGAGCAGAAAGAGCTTTATGACTGGATTCACCGATACGGCGGTGCGTATGCCATGGCGAATCCGACTCCAACCATCGGCATTATGTATGTGAACGATCAAGCTTTACTGAGGGGGAACGTCGGCGGAGACAATCCGACCGATGCGCAGCTGTTGGCCGGGTCCCATGAGGGGAAAGTGTCGGAAGCGCTGTTCCTTGCCCATGCGGCTGGTTGGCCTGCAAAGGTGATTACGCCAGAGGAATTGAAGCGTGGCTTGCCGGATTCGATGAAGGCCATTCTCCTTGTCGGACTGAACCAATTTGACAACAGCTGGAGTTGGAGCGACGGCCTTGAATCCGAGCTGCAAAGTTTTGTTGATGGTGGCGGCCGCATCTTAAGAGACGACGAATCGGTATCGCCCGTCACTTCCGTCGCAACGAACATGCAGGTCAGATCCTATGTGGTGCAAAGCGATACGGACCAGACGAATTTGCTCTTAACCCGCAATGCCGACAATATTGCCAAGCTGCAGACAGCCATGGTGGGGGTCGCCAAGCCAGCTGCTGCTTCAGCGAAAAGCGATGTGTGGGCGGTGCCGACGCGTTCTGGCGACACACAGTATGTGACGGTGCTGAATCAGAAGCATAATACGGCTGCAGGCGAGACCCAGCATCTGATCGGACAGACGGCGGAGTTGGAATGGCATACTGGCCGTCCGATTTACGACATCAGGCAGGGGCGCAAAATAACGCAGGCCGAAGCTGAGCAAGTCGATCTGCAGACGAATGGCTTCCAGTGGTATGCACTGCCGCCCGCCGAAGTGACGACACCGGAATTTACCGTCGATCTATCAGATTCCGGCTTCTATGAAGCCTATACGACGATCCGCAATCCGAGTCCGATGTCCGGCATTCCGGTGGAAATTACGGTCAGCCATACGGTTAGCGGGGATATCGCTACTGTGTACTCAGCAACGGGCTTAACCGCCAAGCTGCCGTTGCATGCAAGCGACGCTCCGGGGACTTATTCGGTTAAAGTGAAAGAACTCCTTAGCGGGCTGGAGACAGAGACATTAATTATCGTTCAATCGCAGCAAACCGAGGCGCAGCCCGATGTGACGATCCACCGTGAAGTGGATATCCGCAAATTCGGCGCTCGCGAAGACGTTCCGTTGATTGTCGCCTTAACAGCGGCCCAAAATGCCGATCCCACCATTGTCGCGCAGGCCGAGCGGTTGGTGCAGCACTATACTCAGCAAGGTCGCAGCGCGCAGCTTGGATTAGCGGAGCCGGGCGGCGTTGTGAAAAGCTTGCAGGAATATGAGTCGCAGCTGAAATATCCGAAGTGGAAAACGGTTGACGCCGACCTGGTGCTGTTCGGCAGCACGTCGACGAACGTCCTGCTGCTTGATCAGGCAAGAGCGTACTTATTGCCGGAGCAAGGGGCGAAACTGGCCCCCGGAGAAGCTTCGATTGGTTTAGTGAACTCGGCGTTTATTGGGGAGTACAATGTCTTAAATATTGTCGCCAACGATACGGCGGGCATGACTGCGGCGGTTGACGCTTTGCTTGGATTGGAGGCATCGAAGCCGGACGCGCCGCAATATGTGACGACGACCCGTGTGACCGATACGTCCGTTGCCCTGTCCTGGTTCTCGGGCGATATCGCGCCGGGCAGCTATAAGATTGAGCGAAGAACGAACGGCGATGCCGACTGGCAAACGGTTGCAACGATAGCGGGGAGCATGACTTCCTATGAGGATAATGGTCTTAACGCAGGTTCCTTCTACAGCTACAGAATCATAGCGATGAATAGCAGTGGGGAATCGAAGCCGGGAGAAACGGTCTATGTCGTTACATCAGGAGCCCAACCGCCTCAGGAACCGGTTGACCCGCAAGCTCCGCTGTCGCGCAGCGGTTGGACGGCGACAGCTTCTCTGCAGAGCTCAAGAGCAGGTAATGCGCTGGACGGCGTTGTCTCCACCCGTTGGGATACCGCAACTGCGCAGGTATACGGCCAATATTTTCAAGTCGATATGCAGTCCACAATGACATTTAATCGGATTGTTCTAGATGCATCTGGAAGTACCTGGGATTATCCTAGAAAATATGAGATTTATGTTTCACAGGATGGAATTATATGGGGGACCGCAGTAGCTTCGGGCTCGGGCAGCACGGTGACAACGGTTAACTTTCCTGAACAGACGGCCAGATTTATTCGAGTTGTGCAAACAGGCAGTGTAGGGTCGTATTGGTCCATTCACGAGTTCAACGTGTATCATGTTGATAAAGAAGCACCAACAGTGCCAGCGGGGTTAACGATTACGAACAAAACGGATGCCACGGTAAGCTTGAGTTGGAATGCTTCCACCGACAACTATGGCGTTGTCGGATATGATGTATATAACGGCACGCAACAGGTGAATGGCGCTTTGGTAACGGATACCAGCTATACGGTAACCGGCTTGACTCAGCAAACGGAATACGTGTTAACCGTCAAAGCGAAGGATGCGTCGGGCAACGTTTCCGCAGCAAGCTTTCCGGTGACGGTGAAAACGAACGCAGCTCCGCTGTCGCGCAGCGGTTGGACGGCGACAGCTTCCCTGCAGAGCTCAAGAGTAGGTAATGCGCTGGACGGCGTTGTCTCCACCCGCTGGGATACCGCAACTGCGCAGGTATATGGCCAATATTTTCAAGTCGATATGCAGTCCACAATGACTTTTAACCGGATTGTTCTAAATGCAGCTGGAAGTACTTGGGATTATCCGAGAAAATATGAGATTTATGTTTCACAGGATGGAATTATATGGGGGACCGCAGTAGCTTCGGGCTCGGGCAGCACGGTGACAACGGTTAACTTCCCTGAACAGACGGCCAGATTTATTCGAGTTGTGCAAACAGGCAGTGTAGGATCGTACTGGTCTATTCATGAATTCAATGTATATTGGGTAGAATCAGGCGGCGTATGAGGATGTTTTCTAGCACAGACCAAGCAGGCTCCTTGGTACATCGTCCCGGCGAATGAGCGCTGGTTCCGGGATTACCTGGTGCTTCGCATTGTTCTGCGGGTGATGGAGAAGCTGGAGCTCTCGTATCCGCAACCGAATATCGAAGTGCAGGCACTTTTGGAGAAACTGAGGGAGGAACACCCAAGCGACTGAGCCGCTGCAGCATAGATGACTTCCACTCGCCTGATTGCAGGTCGGTGGAAGTCATTTTCATTCTTTTTTGCATTGGGAAGGGCTATAGTACTTAAACTGCTTGAACGTGCGCGTAAAATAGTTGATGCTGTTAAAGCCCACCTGCTCGGCGGCTTCGGTGACGGACAGACCTTCGGTGCGCAGCAGCTTCTCCGCCTCGTTAATGCGGAACAGATTGACGTACTCGACGAAGGTGCGGCCCGTGAGCTTTTTGAACGTTTTGCAAAAATGGTGGACGCTCATGTTCGTCAGCTGCGCCGCTTCCTCAAGGGAGATCGGGCGCCGGTATTCCGCCCGGATGAAGGCGAACAGCTCCTCAAACTGCTTCGCATGGAGCTGAGAGAGAGGCGCCCGCGCCTCGCGGCGAGCGGGTGGATTTTGCTCGAGCCAGCGCAGCGCGGCGGCGATCAGCAGCTGCAGGTGCGAGCGGACCGCGAGCTCATAGCCCGGCAGCTTATGCTCAAATTCATCGATGAGCCGATGAATGAGCGGCAGATAGGCCGCGTAGGGGGCATCCCCGGGGCGAAGCTGCAATGGGAAGCGCTTGCGACCTTCCATGAAGGGCAGGACGATCGGACCGTACAAGGGATCTCCCGAGTCAGCGCCGAGCAAAGATTTGTTGAACACGATGGCATAGTAATCGACGTCCGTGTTGGCCACGGCATAGCCGGCATGCAGCTCGCCGCTATGGACGAAGAGCAGGTCGCCGGGCGCTGCGTCGACGGAGGTGCCGCCGATGTCGAAGACGCCGCTTCCTTTTACAAAATAAATAATTTCCATATGCTCATGCCAGTGCAAATGCAAGAAGCGCTCGCCGGAGCTGAGATTGTGAAAGACGTTAAACAGGAAGTGCTTGCCGGGCATGCGCGTATTTTCTTTTAACTCTTTTAAGGCGGTCATGGCGGTCTTCCTCCTTAGAGCACAAAATCGTGCAAGTTTTTCCCACGATCCTAGGTAGCGGCTTCGTTGAAAACTGGACTATGCTAAGTATATACCAGCTGCATCGGGCGAGCCAGACTATCGGCGAAAGATGCAAATAGGATCAAGGAGCGCATAGACGATGGAAAATATTCGAATTGGTACACTCGTGCAGGGGCCAACGGCAGTCAAAGTGATTCCGCAAATTGTGAAGCACGGCTTCGAAAGCTTTCAATTATCGTTCTGGCAAACGACCGGCACGACGAATTTGAAGGAAACAGCAGCACAAATTCGTGACATGATGCAGCAGCATGGGACGGTGGTGTCCAGCTTATCGATTTTTGGCAATCCACTCACGGGGCATGAAGGGAATGCAGATACGCTGGCGAGCTGGGAGCGGTTAATTGATCATGCGCGGGATTTTGGCGCGGAGATGGTAACCGGTTTCACGGGGCGTCTGGTGGATCAGCCGATTCCGGACTCGATTCCGCGCTTCAAAGCGGTGTTTGGTGAGCTTGCTCGGCGTGCGGAGGCGAACGGTGTGAAGCTAGCTTTTGAGAATTGTCCGATGAACGGGAATTGGCACAAAGGGGACTGGAATATCGCGCATAATCCGGCGGCTTGGGAGTTGATGTTCGATGCGCTGCCCGATGAGCATATCGGTTTGGAGTGGGAGCCTACGCATCAGATGACGCAACTGATCGATCCGATCCCACAGCTTCGCAAATGGGTGAACAAAATTATTCACGTCCACGGCAAGGACGCCACGATTGCGTGGGATGTGATCAAGGAGCAGGGCATCGGCGGACCGAAACCGTATGTCTGGCACCGGACGCCTGGATTTGGCGATACGAATTGGACGGACATCATCTCCATTCTGCGCCAGCATGGGTATAAGAGCACGATTGATATTGAGGGCTGGCACGATCCGGTCTACCGGGATGCGTTGGAAATGACAGGCCAGGTGCATGCGTTGAACTATTTGAAAACATGCCGGGGCGGGACGTTCGTTCCTAATCCGGTGGTTGATTAACGGCGCTTTCCGAAATTAACTGTATTTCGGAAAGTCGACTAAGAGGAGGGCTTGCGAGATGACGACATATCGGATTGTACAGGCCGGCTGCGGCAGTATGGCGAAGACTTGGGTGAAATATGCGCTCGAGCGCGAGGATGCCGAGATTGTGGCTTGGGTGGATTTATACGAGGCGGCAGCGGTCAAAATGAACGAGACCTACGGGCTGTCAGTCCCGTGGTTCGCGAGCGTGGAAGAGGCGATTCGAGAGACTGGGGCGAATCTGGTTTTTGATGTGACGGTGCCCTCGGCGCACCGGGCTGTAGCGACGGCCGCGCTGGAAGGCGGCTGCCATCTCATGAGCGAGAAGCCGATGGCTGCCTCGATGGAAGAGGCTGAGGAGCTCGTTCAGCTTGCGGTGTCGAAGCCTCATTTGCAGTACAGCATCATGCAGAACCGCCGCTATTTGAAAAATATCCGCGCGCTCCGCGACTTGATTCGCGCGGGGACGATTGGCAAGCCGGGGTTTGTGACGGCAGACTTTTTTGTCGGTGCGCATTTCGGCGGCTTCCGCGATGCGATGGACAGTCCGTTGATTATGGATATGGCGATCCATACGTTTGATCAGGCGCGATTCATCATCGGGGCGAATCCGGTGTCGGTCTACTGCCACGAGTTCAATCCGGAAGGCTCGTGGTATGAAGGCAATGCGGCTGCGACGTGCATTTTTGAGTTTGATAACGGTGCCGTGTTCACGTACAACGGCTCATGGTGCTCTGAAGGGCTGCGCACGACGTGGGAGGCGGAGTGGCGCATCGCCGGCAGCAAGGGGGCGGCCAGCTGGAAGGATGCGGCGCCGTATGCCGAAGTCGTTGCGCCAGGGCAAGAGGCGAAGTTCCTTTACGAGTACGAGCACGTGGAAGCGCCGTTCACTTGGAACGGACGCGAAGGGCATTACGGCTGCTTGGACGAAATGTTCCAAGCGCTGGCGGAAGGGCGCCCGGCGGAGACGAGCTACGCCGACAATATTTACAGCACCGCGATGGTGTTCGGTGCGATCCAAAGCGCGAAGGAGCAGCGCAAGGTGATGCTGCAGAGAGCGTAAGCGTGTAAGAGCCGTCCCTGGTCGGGGACGGCTTTTTGGGTTTTCGCGGGCGCCGGTGGGGCGGGCAAGGCATGGCAGGGACAGGGGGGGGGAGGGGGGCCAGAGGCCGGAGGCCGGGCATGGCATGGCAGCAGGTTCGTTGAGCCGGCAGCCGTGGAGAGCATCAGCATCCCGCAGAGCATACAGGTAAATCGCCGTTAAGCGGCTGAATCTCGGGGAGAGTCTGCGAACGGTTGCCCAAAGTAATGCTCGGGTAACTATCGGAGTGGAGAGCAGTGGGCACGTGAATTCCTGCACAAGGGCAGGAATCTTTCAAGAAAAAGGCGCTTCCTCTCTAATTCCTGCAAAAAGGCAGTTTTTTCCGCGGAATCCACTCAAAAAGAGGATACTTGTTAAAAATGCCTGCCGATTCACAGGAATTTGCTCAAATCAGATAAGGATTGCGGGAAATTCCTGCTTTTTTGCAGTTTTGGCAAGCCGATCAACCCGATCAACCCGATCAAGCCGTTTCTTGCGGGGAACGAATGGGTACAGCAGTTGTAGAAGATACAGGACGCATGCTGTTTTTAGCTAGTGGTCGATCAATTTGATGCAGGAAATGCAAGTGAGGGGCGAATGTAACAGGCAAGCTGAGGCGGGCGGTGGTTGGGCTCGGGCATGGGCTTGATAATACGTTAAAAGCTTGCTTCGAAGAGATGAAGCATACTCATGGAGACGACCCCTCCAGATATTTCTGGTAGATTTGCTTCGCCATGTGCTGGATTTTATCCGCCACGGCAAGCGGCTCGAGCACCTCCACGTCTGGCCCGTAGCTGAGCAGCATCCCGTACATCCAGTGGTTGTCGGGATAGCTGACGCGAACGAGCAGCGTGCCGTCTTCCTGCTTGTCGACTTTGTCCAAGCCAAAGGCCTCCTCGACCCGCACCCGCAGGCGAGGCGGAAAGCGCAGCAGCAGCGGCACGAGCGGCCCTGTCTCCTGATTGCCCCAGCGCGCATCCAGCTCTTCCATGCGAACGCCGCGGTTCGCGAACGTTTCCAGTTGCAGGCGCAGCCCGCTTATGCGCGACACGCGGAACGTTCGGTAGTCGCTGCGCAGCCGGCAGTAGGCATATAAGTACCACGCATAGCCTTTCCAAGCTAGCCCCAAGGGCTCAACTTCACGCTGCTCGCCTACGCCTTCCGTGTTCGTATAGAGGAACGAGACGACCGACCGCTGCTTGGCTGCTTGCCGCAGCACTGCCAGCATGGAGCGGTCCTTGATGCCGCCGCCGTGCCATAGATTCGTATCGAACATCAACGTTTCACCGAGTTCTTCCAGCTGATGCTGTTCGGATTTGGCGACCAGCGCCTTGATTTTGGTCAGAAGGCCATCCATTTCTACATCGTCGAGTGAAGCTTGAACACCTTTGAGCGCAACCAGAATCGATTGCAGGTCGTCGAAGGTGACGATTTGCCGGTCGAGCCGGAACTGCTCCATAATTTCATAGCCCCCGTCGGAGCCCGTATAGGAAACGATCGGAATGCCGGCCATATTGATCGTCTCCAAATCCCGATAGATCGTCCGGAGCGAGACCTCGAATTTATCTGCAAGCGATTGGGCGTTCACCCGCCGCTGACTTAATAAGATCATGGTAATGCCGAGTAAGCGTTCGATTTTCAATGAAATTCCAGCTCCTTCCTCTATATCTGACTTTACCGTTCCTGCGGCGGGAAGTCGATCTTTTTCTCACCGCAGAATGTTCCTGACAGACAGTTGTCAACAAGGGGAGATTACAATGCAAATATAAACCCAATCCCCTTGAGGAGGAGTTACCCATGAACACACCGATTTCCGCAGCAGAAAAAAATGCAAAGGCTATCCGCCCCTATCGACTTGAGACGCCGCAAGCGGCGCTGGACGATCTTACGTATCGCTTGACACATACCCGCTGGCCAGATGAGCTGCCTGGTGCAGGCTGGCAGTACGGCGTCCCGCTGCCCTTCATCAAAGAAATGGCCGACTACTGGTGCACGGCTTTCGATTGGCGCAAACAGGAGCAGCGGTTGAACGAAATTCCGCAGTATGTGACGACGATCGATGGCGCGAATCTTCATTTCTTCCATATCCCTTCCCCAGAGGCGTCGGCTATGCCGCTCTTGCTCATTCACGGCTGGCCGAGTTCACCCGTCGAGTTTCTGGATCTGATTGGCCCATTGACCGACCCGAGTTCCTACGGCGGCGATCCGGCTGACGCGTTCCATCTCATCATCCCATCCATACCGGGCTTTGGCTTGTCGGGGCCGACGGAAGAGGCGGGATGGACGCCCGGGCGCGCGGCGCAAGCGTTCGCCGAGCTGATGGAGCGCCTTGGCTACACTCAGTATGGCGTGCAAGGCGGCGATATGGGCGCGATTATCGCGCCGGAGATGGGGCGTATCGCAGCGGGCCGGGTCGCCGGTGTGCATGTGAATGCGGCCACCATGGGCTTTATTCCAATGGGACCGGTGGAAGATGACGTGCTGGCGACGCTTTCGGACGCCGAAAAAGTCCGCCTTGGCCGGCTCGGTCAATTTATGAAGGAGCGCTTCGGCTTCAACATGATCCAATCGACGCGGCCGCAGACGCTTGCCTATGGACTCAATGACTCGCCTGTCGGTCTGCTTGCCTGGACGGCGGAGTTATTCTACGGCTTCGGAGATGCGGTAGGGGCCGTGGATCCAGAACGGTTTTTAACGAATCTGATGCTATACTGGTTGAATGGTACGGCGGGCTCGTCGGCAAGAATGTACTATGAAGCCGCACATGATCCGGCGGCTTGGGCGCCGAAAGCGCCTTCGGAAACGCCGATTGGCGTCGCGGTGTTCCAGTTGTCCGATGTGGCCATCCGCCATTATGCGGAGCAAGGCAACCGAATCGTGCATTGGAGCGAGTTCGATCGGGGCACTCATTTTGCGGTGATCGATGCGCCGGATTTGATGATCGGCGACATGCGCAATTTTTTCCGCGGCATGCGTTAATGAGACTGGTGGCTTCGGGTGCGGATAGGTTCATCTGACGATGCCGGTTATGCCGGCCTCAAAACGAGAAGGAGGCACTGCCATGACGAGTACGCCAATCATGGATTCACGCGCACTGAATCGGGCTTTGCTGGCCAGACAGATGCTGCTCAGCCGGGTACAGCTTCCTGTGCTGGACGCTATTGAAAAGCTGGCGGGCTTGCAGGCGCAAGCCCCGAACGCCCCTTACTTCGCGCTCTGGTCCAGGGTCGAAGATTTTCGCCAGGAGCAGCTTTCCGAGCTCATCCTGGGTCGCAAAGCGGTTCGCATGGCGTTGATGCGAGCGACGCTGCACCTGGCCTCTGCCGCTGATGCGCTGGCGCTCCGCCCGTGGCTGCAGCCAGTGATGGAACGCAGCTTGAACGGCGCTTTCGGCAAAGAGCTTCAAGGCGTGGACAGGAGCCAGCTGGCAGCGAGCGGCCGAAGTCTGGTTGAAGAGAAGCCGATGACGCTTAGCGAGCTGGGAGAGCATTTGCAGCAGGAGTGGCCTGCGCAGCGGCCAGACGCGTTGTCGGCGGCAGTACGAAATCTGGTGCCGCTCGTACAGACACCGCCTCGCGGCATATGGGGAGAGAGCGGACAGGCGGTGCATACGTCGATGGAACTGTGGCTCGGGCAAGCGATGGGCGCCGAACCCGACGCGAAACGGTGGATTCGCCGATATTTGGCGGCTTTTGGCCCGGCGACGGTGAAAGATATGCAGGTGTGGTCGGGACTTTCGGGGCTAGGTAAAGTGCTGGAGCAGCTCAAAGGCGAGCTTGTAACGTTCCAGACGGATCAAGGAGCTGTTCTGTTCGATCTGCCGGATGCCCCGCGGCCAGAGGCGGATACGCCTGCGGTGCCGCGCTTTCTCGGCGAGTTTGATAACATCCTGCTCGCACATGCGGATCGCAGCCGTATTTTGGAGGACCGGTACCGTAACCGAGTATTTACTTCAAATGGCATCGTTCGGCCGACAATTCTCATCGACGGGTACGTAGCTGGAACCTGGAAGCTGCACAGAGAGCGAGGGAAAACGGCAATCGTCGCGGAAATGTTCGAGAAGCTCGATCCCTCGGAGAAAGACGCCTTGCTTGAAGAAGGGGAGCGCTTGCTTCATTTTGTCGGAGCGGAAACGGAGGCCTCGGAAATCATCATCATTCCCCAGTAAGTCTCAAAGATTTATTTACGTTGACGTTAACGTTACGTGGGAGTATGATAGAGACATGGAACATCACTAGCTGTCTGAAAAAGATGCGCCAGCGCATCAAGATGGGAGGAATTTCTATGTTTCGTACAATTCTCGTTCCGGTTGATGGTTCCCAGCATAGCGATCACGCGCTTGAACAAGCGATTGCTCTGGCAACAAGCTTATCCCACGAAGTGAAAATAACCATTCTTCATGTGAGTCCAATCCTGGTACTCAATGAGCCGCCTATTATTTCCATTGAGGAGAATGCTGAGGCGGAAGGACAGCAAATTCTGAAGCCTGCGGAGGACAAGCTTACAGCGGCCGGAGTTCCTTACGACGTACAGTTGAAAACGGGCGACCCTTCTATGATCATCACCCAGTTTGCCGACGACAATCAGGTTGATCTCATTCTGATGGGCAGCCGCGGTGCCGGCTTGATTTCCGAGATTTTGCTGGGCAGCGTCAGCCACAATGTCATCAAACACGCGCATTGCCCGGTCATGGTGACGAGATAGCCCAAGATGGGACGATGACCGATAAGCACAAAGCCCGGTGCGAGCATGAAGCTCGCCACCGGGCTTATATGTTTATCGGCTAACCGTTTATCTCCCGTCTCCATCGAGCAAATTGCCTAAGCCGCCGAGGATGCTTCCTTCTTCTTTCCGTCCGCCTGCTCTGGAAGCCGAAGCCATCCGGTCCGCCAGCCTGCTGAAAGGCAAGGATTGAATCCATACACGCCCAGGTCCGCGCAGCGTCGCAAAGAACAGACCTTCGCCGCCGAACAGCGCCGTTTTCACACCTTTAACCATTTCGATGTCATAGTCTACATCTTGCGTCATCGCCACAAGGCACCCCGTATCGACGCGAAGGACTTCCCCTGGACGAAGCACCCGCTCACAGATGGAGCCGCCCGCATGAACAAAAGCGAGGCCATCGCCTTCAAGCTTTTGCATGATAAAGCCTTCACCGCCAAAGAAGCCGGCCCCCAGCTTGCGCTGGAACGCGATCCCAACGGATACGCCTTTCGCTGCGCAGAGGAAGGAATCTTTTTGACAAATCAATTTGCCGCCGAGATCCTGCAAATCCATCGGAATGATTTTTCCCGGATAAGGAGCGGCAAAATTCACCGTTTCTTTCCCATACGAGCTATGATTCGTAAATACCGTCATGAACAAGCTTTCACCCGTTAACAATCGTTTGCCCGCACCAAGCAGCTTGCCCATGAACCCTTTGTTATCGCTGCTGCCATCGCCAAAGACCGTCTCCATATGGATGTTCTGATCCATCATCATCATGCTTCCGGCTTCGGCGACCACACTTTCTCCCGGATCGAGCTCAATTTCCACGTACTGCATTTCACTTCCTAGAATACGATAATCAATTTCATGTGCGTTCATCGTTCTTGTACCTCCAATAAATGTATGTAAGTTTCCGTAATTAAAATAGTTATACGCTGGGAACGAGGTATTGGTTTCTGCTTTCTAGGTGCGCGACCGATAATCGCTCGGGGAGCAGCCGACGTGCCGTTTGAACGCGCGCGAGAAGGTATACAGATCCGGGTACCCCACGGAGAGCGCGATTTCGCCTACAGTTAGGGTACGATTCTGCAGCAAAAGCTGCTGGGCGCGCTGCAGGCGCAGACGCTGGATGTATTGCTGCGGCGATATACCGAGCTTTTGCGTAAAGGCGTGGGAAAAATACGAGCGATGCAAGCCAAATGCGTCGGCAACGCCATGAATCCGCAGCTCTTCGGTATAATGCAGCTGGAAGAAACGCTCTGCTTCCTGAATCCAGTTATCGTTTGCAGACTGATTTTGTTCATGCGGGAAGGGGCTATCCAGCTCCAGGCTTTCAAAAAAACGGCACAGCGCACTGAACATGGCCAGCTTTCGCGCGGGCGGCTGCTCCCAAACCAGACGTTCAATGTCTTGCAAGCCGTCCAGTGATTCCCCTCGGATCGCTTGACGACGGTAAGGCTCGGCAGGCGTGACGCCGATCGTTTGCAGCAGCTCAGGCAGTTGAGGTCCTTGCAGGGACAGCCACAGCATCTGGAGCTCATTTTCGCCGGCGATCTGGTATTCATAGGTGACATGTGGAAAAAGACAAAAGAGGTCCCCAGCTTGCAGCATCACCTGCTGGTCGCCGAATCGCAGCAGCAGGCTTCCGCTGCGGAGAATATGCAGCCCGAAGCAATCAATCTGCTTGCGTCCTATCCAGTAGCTGGGCTTGGCGACGTTGCGTCCGGCCCGTATGAGCCAGAAGCCGCCTGACCGGTCGAAGCGCGTTGGCATGAAATGATGCAAATCGACGAATTCATGCAAGGTTTCTTTCATGATCGGTGCTCCTTCACCTAACATTTTGCTAAATTTAGTATGGCATGTCTATTTTCGAAAAGCCACTGCTTTTCTTCACATTTGATAGCCTGGCGGGAAAAACGCTATAGTAGTCATATAGGCTGTTCAGAAAAGGAGCGAATGCAGACGATGGCACCTTTAGCAGTTATTATTCAAACGGATCAAGGCTACGCGGCGCGATTCGAGCGCCTGCTGCCGCAGACGGCAGCTCAGGTATGGGAGGCGTTGACGGAAGACGCAGCGCTTGCGGTGTGGATGCCGAATTTGAAGACAGGCGAGCTGGGCAGCGGCGGGAGAATGCTTTTTGACATGAAAGATGGTACGTCTCCGCTCATTGAAATGCCGATCACGGATTTTGTACAGGAGGAAGTGCTGGAGTTTGCGTGGGGAGCGGGTCGAGTGCGCTTTCACGTGCAGCCTGTTGCCGAAGGGACGCGGCTGGAGCTGATGGAGTATGTCGGCGAGTGGACAGCGCATACGCCGAAAGATTTGGCCGGCTGGCATGTATGTCTGGACTTGCTTGCAGATCAGTTAGCCGGTGAGCCCAGAGCGTTTCCGCAAGAGGAGTGGGCGCACTGGTACGAGGCCTATCAAGCGGCGTCGAAAGGGTTATGACAATAAAAAGCTAGCTCATCCCGAGCTAGCTTTTTGACATGAAAGAGAGACGATTAGCCGATGATCGCGAATGCTGCGACGCCTGAAGGAACGGTGCGGGTACGGAAGAGGACACCGTCCTGATCGAACGTACGAATGATGAGCGTACGCGTTGTAGGTGTGCCAATGGAACGGAAGACGGCTGTACCGTAGTTGTCAAAACGAACGGTCGCGAGACGCGTGCCGCCAACTGTGCTTGCTGTGCAAGTAAAGCCTGCGGTTTGGAAAGGAACGCCGCTTGTGCTGACCCATAACACCGTGAAACGGGAGAGGCGCTGCGTAGGTTTGAGTGTTCCCGGCATGCGGCGGAGTACTTTGCCTTGACCGTTGTCGAGTTTAGCGGGACGTAATGCTTTAGCCATCGAAATCACCTCCCTTTTTTCTATCTGATCCTAGTAAATGCAGAAAGGGAGGTGCCCGAGCGATAGATTATCCTATATGCTGAAAAATGTGCAAATAACGGGATCGCTTCGCAAGGCTTCTCAAGCTATGCCCCCTCGTACAAGCGTTTGCTTATGGCTTCGTGGGACGTTTCAAAAGGACAACACCGTTGACGGCAAGCTCGAGGCTGATGCCTTGCACAGGCGCGTTCGTTTCCAACTCTGTATAGCTGCGCCCATCAAGCTGAACACGCTGCACCTCGCCGCTGAAATTCATGACAAAGACATACGTCGTCTCGCCGTCCGTCCGAATCTGGGCCGTCACGCCTTGCGGCAGCTCCGTATCCAGTGCGCGGGCTGTGCCGATTTGTTCAACAACGGACTTGTAGAACGCCGACAGGAAGTCCGGTTTGAGTCGCGTCGCCATATGGTAGGCCTGCCCTGTGCCGAAGACGTTTCGGGTCAGCGCCGGCTGTCCGGCATAGAAGCTGTCCGTGTACACGCCAAGCACTTCAGCGCCTTCGGTGTGAACGATCTCGCAAATTTCATGCGCTTCGAACGTGCCCGAGAGGCCCAGTGGATTGTCAGGCAGCAGACGCAGGCCATTGCGGTCGTGGTCATAAAGCCCTTCAATTTCCTCGGCCCAAATGCCGAGCATTCGGCGGAGTGGTCCCGGGAACCCGCCAAGATGGCACAGGTCGTGCTCATTTACGATGCCGGACCAGTACGTAGTGACGAGTGTGCCGCCACCCTCGACAAACGCTTCGAGCCGCCGGCCGGTTTCTTCCGTGCATAAGTAGAGCATAGGGGCCACGATCAGCTTATAACCGGCGAAAATGTCCTGGGAGCCGATGACGTCGACAGGTACTCCGAGTTCCCACAAAGCACGATGGTGCTGGTGCACCGTCCGCTCGTAGTGGATGCCTGAATTACGGGGGCCTTGCGCGTCCTTGACCGCCCAGCGGTTGTCCCAGTCGAAGAGGATGGCCGCTTCGGCCGGCGTCGTGGTACCGACGATATCGGAGATATCCCCTAACGTCTTGCCGAGCGCAGCGACATCGCGAAAGACGCGCGTATGCTCATGTCCGGCGTGATCGACGACGGCGCCGTGGAATTTTTCGCTGGAGCCCCGGCTTTTGCGCCATTGAAAATATTGCACAGAATCCGCCCCGTGCGCGATCGCCTGGAGGGAAGACAAGCGGTGCATGCCGGGCTGCTTGAGCTTGCTGACCTTTTGCCAGTTCGTTTGGCTCGGTGTGCTTTCCATGAGCAGGAACGGCTTTTGCTTAAACGAGCGAAACAAATCATGATAAAAAGCGGTGGACGCCGCAAGCCCGCTGTCATCCTGCCCCTCATGCCACATAGGATAGGAGTCCCAGGAAATGACGTCCAGACAATCGGCAAATTTCCGGTAATCGAGCATCTCGATTAAATGCATGTTGGTTGTCACCGGAAGCGCGGGATTGGCGCTGCGAACCGAAGCGATCTCATGCTCGCAAAAGGCGACGGTCTGGTCGGTAACGAACCGGTTCCAGTCGAGATTGTGCCCGTGGACCGCGTTCTCGCCATGCGGCGCCGGAGATTCGACTTGGCTCCAGGACGTGTATGTATGCGCCCAGAAGGAAGTCCACCAAGCGGCATTCAGCGCTTCCAGCGAGCCGTATTTCTGCTGCAGCCAGGCGCGGAACGCGTCCTGACAATAGTCGCAATGGCAGTCGCCGCCGAACTCGTTGGAGATATGCCAGCCGATGACTGCGGGGTGGTGACCGTAACGCTCAGCCAATGCGCCGTTGATCCGTGCCGTTCGGTCGCGGTAAACCGGGCTGGTATAGCAGTGATTATGCCGCTGACCGTGCAGGTTTCGCACGCGATTGGCCGCGACGCGCAGCACTTCCGGGTATTTCTCCGACATCCAGGTCGGACGTGCGCCGCTTGGGGTTGCCAACCAGGCGTAGATGCCGTTCGCCGCGAACGAATCGAGTACACGATCAAGCCATTCAAACGCGAACACGCCTTCTTCCGGCTCCAGAGCCGCCCAGGCAAAAATCCCGATCGCCATCACATTGCAGCCGGCCAGCTTCATGAGTCGAATGTCTTCTGCGAGCACTTGCGGGTCGTGCAGCCATTGATCGGGATTATAGTCAGCCCCATGCATCAGGACAGGCAATTTGGAACTAATCGGCGGAAATTTTCGAATCATCATTAATCGCTCCTTGGGTGAATAATTATCGTCGCAATATCGGTTTCCTTTTGATTATAGGGCAGGCCGGAGCTATACTAATAGAACAGAAGATGGAGAAAATCGTATAAAATGAACATGGAGGGACGCTCGCATGATGCCGTTTTTGCTGGCGGAGCTGCAGCCGCCGGAATTCACCCTGCCGCTCAATGTGTACTGTGTGGGCAGCCATGAGCAAAAGCATCTATACAGGCCGGACGGGTTTCCGGCGCATCAGCTTTTCTTAAGCCGCAGCGGCAGAGGCGTCTTTCGCATTGCCGAAGGGCCGGAGTTGATCATGTCACCGGGTTCAATACTGGTGCTGCCCGCCGGGGTGCATCACGAATATTATCCCGAGCAGCGCCGGGAGGATTGGGAGCTTGGTTTTGCCGCCTTTCACGGTACTGCGGCCGAAGCGATGCTGGCCCACGTTAGCTGCGGGACGCCGATGATGTGCGCGGGCGAGGATTTTCAGAAGCTGTGGAACAAACTGGAGGGTCTTTGGCAGTGCATTCATCTGAATGGCGAGAACGATTACGGGGAAGCGTCGCGGCGCATGTACGATATGTTGATTGCGGTAATGGAAAGCCGGAACGGTCGGGAGGTAAAGGCGCGGGTGCATCCACCGGGACAGGCGAACGGTGCTTTGCAGGAGGCGGTCAAGCGGATCCACGACCATTATAACGAAGGCATTCAGGTGTCCAATCTGGCTAGAGCCGTGGGCTATTCCGTTCAGCATTTCAATCGGTTGTTTGCCGCCAGCTACGGGGTGTCGCCGCAGCAGTATATCCAGCAGCTGCGTATGCGCAGGTCTGTGCAGCTTTTTGAAGAGCAGCCAGGGATGACGATCGACAAAGTTGCGCAGCAGATGGGGATGGAGCCGAGCTATTTTATCCGGATGTTTAAAAGGACTTACGGCTATACGCCGAAGCAGTGGCTTAAGCATGTCAATACGAAGCGGCCGGAGTAACTGTGCTGCTCTGCAAAAAGGGTGCTCCTGATTACCGCATTCGTTCACGGTAATCGGGAGCACCCTTCTGTTTATTGTGCAGAGACGGTCTCGAGCTCTTTCACGCTTTGGTAGATCAGGTTGAACAACTCTTCGAGGTTGCCTTCCTCGATGCAGGAGAACGCTACGCGCAGGTCCGTTTCACCGAGTGCAATCGTGCCGACGCCATGCTGGTTCAGCAGTTGGACGCGTACGGATTCGGCATCGACGGTTTTCAGCTTGAGGCACATGAAGTAGCCGGAGTTGAACGGATAGTAGTCCCACGCATCGTCAAACTTGCCGCTGTCGAGGATCGCTTTGGTGCGGTTCGCACGGCCCTTCATGATGTCGTATTTCTCCAGCTTCTGCTGGTTGAACTCCGGTGAGTTCAGGGCATGAAGCACGAACGTTTGGGAAGGGTGTGGGCCGCTGGAAATCGTAGCGCGGATAATGCCCATCGTTTTCTGCTCCAGTGCGGCAAGCAGTGCTTCGCTTTGGCCGGCATACGTGATGAAGCCGACGCGGAAGCCCCAGACGTACTCTTCTTTGGTCGCGCCGTCGATTTTCACGGCAAGCACGCGCGGGTGCAGATCAGCCAACTGCCCGAAAATTGACTCGTGCATGGAATCCTCAAAGAACAAGCCGAAGTAAGCATCGTCCGTCAGTACGACCACGTTGATGCCGGCTTCCGCCGCTTCCTTGATCGCTGCCGTAATCTCGCGGCCTTCCTGTGCGTTCGGCGTATAGCCCGTCGGGTTGTTCGGGAAGTTCAGAACCACGATCGCTTTGCCCTTGGATTTCTGCGCCAGCAGCGCGTCGCGAAGGCCGGCTGAGTTGAACTTCATCGCATCCGTGTAGAGCGGATAGTTCACGATCTGGGCGCCACGGCGAATTTCAAACGTGAGCTCGTAATTTTCCCAGTTTTTGTCCGGAATGATCACCGCATCGCCTGCGTCAGCAAACAAGTCTGCCGCTATGCTCAGGCCATGTGTCAAGGCGTTCGTCACGATCGGATTACCGATCAATTTGCTGCCGATTGCCGGATTTTCTTCCAGCATTTTTTTGCGCCAAGCGGTACGAAGCTCAGGCTTGCCCGCAGGTGGCGCATATTCATAAATGTCTTTTGGATTATAAGTAGAAAGTGTATCTTGAATGACCTTCAGATGCATAGGCTGCCCGTTCTCGATAGCAATACCGATCGTAGCATTGAACTTCTTCGCTTTCGCTTTCGCTTCAGCCGATTGGCTGAGAATGCCTTCTTTCGGAAAGTAAATCGATTTGCCTAGTGCAGAAAGCATGTCGTACACGTGATTGTTTTCGCGTTGCAGGGTCTCGTTTAACTGACTGGCCAGAGGATTCATAATCGCGGGTCATTCCTTCCAATGTGCAATTCATTTTTTCGATTCATTTTTTCCCAGTTATTATATCACTTTCCCCGGTGAACGTCACTTCGTGAAGCATAATTTTCTGACATTTGTTTGAAAGGAATAGGGCGGATGCTGGAAAAATAGTGAAAAGAAGCGTTTGCTCGTAAACTCGGCATCATCGATACCGAAATCAGGCATACGCTTATGAAGTGCGCAAGGCGGATTCTATTTGGAAAAGGAGGGAGCGGCGGCAGGATATGAGGCTGTTAAAAAGCCTTCCAGCCGTGCCTTCACCTCCGGCCATTCCCGGTCCACGATGGAGAACATGACCGTGTCGCGAATGTAGCCGTCATGCAGGATGCGATGATTGCGGAGAACGCCTTCCTTTTGCGCTCCGAGACGGGCGATGGCCGCTTTTGAGCGCTCGTTGCGAAGATCGGTCTTGATCTGCAACCGGATCAGATCCATGGTCTCAAAGCTGTAGCGGAGCAGCAGGTATTTGCACTCCGTATTGACTCGTGTGCGCCATACCCCCGGGTTATACCACGTATGGCCGATTTCGCCATGCCGGTGCTGAGCCGACAGGTCGAACAAGCGGGTGCTGCCGACAAAGCGCTCAAGCTGTTTATCGTACACGCTGAACGGGATCCCCAGTCCCGCCTGCTGCTCTTCGAGCGCTTGATGAACGAATTGCTGCACATCCGTTAGCTGAAGGAGCGGTGTCATATACGCAAATATAGCCGGATCGGCCGCCGCTTCCGCAAGGCCTTGAATGTGGGATTCCTGCATGGGCAGCAGCGCGACGCGCGTACCGTCGAGAATCGGTGGTTGGATGTTCATAGGGATCAAGCTCCTTTGTATGTAAAAGATGTGATTGTCGTTACTATACGGTATAATTGGTTTATGAAAAAGAGCCAATAAGTGTGGTTTTGTATAGACCATTGTGGAGATAGGCATGTTGTCGGATTAGCACATGCCCTTATTAAGCACATGGAAGTCATATAAGCACTCGAAAGTGTCTTATTTTATGTAAAGAAGGCGATTTCGGGGGAATAGGACACTTCTAAGTGCTTATTTCCTTGGGATTAGCCTCATCAGAGGGTTTTTCCACACTTTAAGCACTTAAAAATGTCTTATTTTTCGTAAAATGGTTGGTTATGGGGAAATAAGACACTCCTAAGTGCTTATTTCCTTAACTTGACAACAGATTTGGGGATGGATGCTCACATGGAAGTTTATTTCTCGTTTGAAACGTATCTGGAGCGCTATCCGAGTAAATATGCTGCTTTATATCATGCGCTGCACGATGCGCTGCTCGCGGGAGAACTGAAACCGCAGACGAAGCTGCCGGCTTCGCGTGAATTGGCCACTACGTTGGGGATTTCACGCGGGACTGTGGGGCAGGTCTATGACATGCTGATTGCGGAAGGTTATTTGCAAGCGGAGGTGGGGCGCGGCACGTATGTGGTGTACGCGGAAGGGCAGACGCAGCGGAAAGTGCAGGCGGGGAAGAAGCTTGTGTTGTCGGCCTGGGGCGAGCGGGTGCGGGATTTGGTGAGCGGGCGAAGGCAGGAGCAGAAGCAGGAGCAGACGCAAGAGCAGGAGAAAGGACAAGGGCAAGGGCAGGAGCAGGAGCGTTGGCAAGGAGAAGAGCGCGGGCAAAAGAAAGAGCAGGGACAAGGGCAGCTTGAGGTCTCGTTTGAGGTGGCTCGGCCGAATTTGGAGCAGTTCCCGCGGGAGGTGTGGAACCGGAGCCTGTACGAGCAGGTGCGGCGGATGACGGAGTCGCCTCAGGAGGACGCCTACATCGCCGAAGGGCATTACGCGCTGCGCGAAGCGATCGCGCTGCATCTGCGGCGGATGCGGGGCATCGATGCGCCGCCGGAGCGCATCGTGATCGTCAACGGGTCGATGCAGGCGATAGCCCTGCTGACCCAGCTGCTGGTGAACCCGGGCGATCCCGTCGTACTGGAGCGCCCGGGTTACTACGGCATCGCGCGCGCTGCACGCGCGGTCGGCGGTGTGCCCGTCCATGCGGACGTGGACGGGCAAGGGCTTATCCCGCAGCCGTGGGACGCCCGGCTGCTGTTCGTGACCCCCAGCCGCCAGTTCCCGACGGGGGCTGTGCTGTCGCTGGAACGCCGCCTGCAGCTCCTGCGCTGGGCGGCGGAGCAGGGCGCTGTCATCGTCGAAGACGACTATGACAGCGAGTTCCGGCACCGCGGGCGGCCCATTGAGCCGCTCAAGGTGCTCGATCAGGAGAGCCGAGTGGTCTACATCGGCTCGTTCTCGAAACCGATGCTGCAGGACCTGCGCATCGGGTATGTGGTGCTGCCGGAGGCGCTGCACAGCGCCTTCGCGGCCGCGAAGCGGCTGTTCGAGCCGCACCCGACGGGGCTGCTCGAACAGCGCGCGCTCGCCAGTTTCATGGCGAGCGGCGCGTACGAGCGACACCTGCGCCGCATGCGGCGGGTGTACGCGAGCAAGTTCCTGCTCCTGCAGGCGCTGCTGCAGGAGCACCTGTCCACCCGCTTCGCGTGGGTGGACAGCGACAGCGGGCTGCATCTGTTCGGCTGGTGGCGGGGAGATCCCCGCACCTATGCCGCTTATGCAGCCGCTTGCCGGGAAGCCGGCGTCCAGTGGACCGACGCCGCCACGTACAACCTCCCGGCTGGACGGGAGGGAGCCTGCTTTGGTTATGCCCATCTCAGCGAGGAAGAAATCAGGCAAGGTGTCCTTATTTTAGAACGAATTAGCAAGTTTATGTTTTCAGGGGTATAAAGAACCTTTTTTGGCAGGAAAATAAATAGTATGCTATTATTCGAACAGATGGTCAATTAAATCATTTTGTAGGAGTGATCCTTGGTATGGCAGGTTTACATGGCGGCGGTACGAGTGTGATTGTACGTTTGGAAATACATAAAGAACAGGTGTCATTCGGCCGAATTGCTACGGCGATCGGCGATGCCGGCGGCGACATTGTGGCAATCGACGTTACGCGGGCGGGCAAAACAACACAAACGCGCGATATTACCGTCAAAGTTGCCGATCCGGAGCACACCGAGACGATTACCAAAGCGCTGGAGCAGTTGCCTGGCGTTCGCATCATCAACGTATCCGATCAGACCTTCCTCCTGCATTTGGGCGGGAAAGTGGAAGTGACGCCGAAGGTGCCGATCAAAAACCGGGACGACCTCTCCCGCGTCTATACCCCTGGGGTGGCCCGCGTGTGTATGGCGATTCACGAAGATCCGGCCAAAGCGCATTCGTTAACAATAAAAAGAAACACAGTAGCCGTTGTATCCGACGGAACAGCCGTACTCGGACTCGGCAACATTGGTCCAAAAGCGGCGATGCCGGTGATGGAAGGGAAAGCGATGCTGTTCAAGCAAATGGCAGGCGTCGATGCGTTCCCGATCTGTCTCGACACACAGGATACAGAGGAAATCATTCGCACAGTGAAGGCGATTGCGCCAACGTTTGGCGGGATTAACCTCGAAGATATTTCGTCGCCGCGCTGCTTTGAAATTGAGGAGCGGCTGATCGAAGAACTGGACATTCCAGTGTTCCACGATGACCAGCACGGGACGGCTGTCGTTATTCTTGCGGGTCTTCTCAATGCGGTCAAGCTTGTGGGCAAGCGTATGGAAGATTGCAAAGTTGTCGTGACGGGCATCGGCGCGGCGGGCATCGCCTGCACCAAAATGCTGCTCGCCGCAGGCATCACCAATGTCATCGGGGTGGATCGCCACGGTGCAATCGTCGCCGGAGAAACTTATGCCAATTCGGCATGGACCTGGTATGCGGAGAATACGAACCCGAATCGTGAAAAAGGCAATCTGTCCGATGTCATCGCTGGCGCGGATATTTTCATCGGTCTTTCCGGTCCCGGTGTGCTAAAAGCTGACGACGTCAAGCGCATGGCGGCCGATCCGATTGTTTTTGCGATGGCGAACCCGACGCCGGAGATTACGCCGGAAGAGGCCGAGCCTTACGTTCGTGTCATGGCGACAGGGCGTTCGGATTATCCGAACCAGATCAACAACGTGCTGTGCTTCCCGGGAATTTTCCGCGGAGTGCTCGATTGCCGAGCGTCGCGTATTACCCAGGAAATGAAGCTTGCGGCGGCTAAGGCGATTGCTTCTGTCGTTGGTGAGGACGAGCTCAACGAGTACTACATTATCCCGAGCGTGTTCAACCACGCGGTCGTCGAAAAAGTGCGCGAAGCCGTCATGGAAGCCGCGTATGACTCCGGTGTTGCGCGCCGTCGTACACAGCGTGAAATGCATGAATCACACGATTGAGCGGACCGCTATCGTTTGGCCGAACGAGGACGGAGGGCAAAGTGCCTTTTACCGCTATGTGATTGAACGCTTCCCGCACAAGCTCAACATGTCTATTTAAAGAAAGGTGCCCCAAGGTCTGTGGATGACCGGGGGCACCTTTTTCAGCTTGGAGGCATCGTTATTCGTCCCTTCATAGATCATGTATAACAGCGCCCGGTAAAGGAGGGGAGCAAATTGTTGTCAAGCTTCTTTGAAGATGGGGGGAGGCTAGCTATTTTTCTGATGTTTTTCGGATGTTTATCCTGTATTTTCTACATGTAATTTCTTGCGAATGAACTAAAGTGAAGGGAGAACCTGCAAAACTTACATCTAATTCGTCCCAATTTGCTCGAAAAAACGAAATTCGAGGGGGCTGGCGGTATTTTTACTGTACATTTTACAAGATATTGCATGGAAATCTCCTTTTTCCTGAAATTACATGTAGGTTTTACATCTTCTTGGTGATGTGAGCCTGCCGCGTGATGGGGAGATGCGCTTGTCGAGTACTTTGTATGGGGTTGGGTCGCTACGGCGATGCCTGATGGGACTTAGGACCGCTAAAGTGTTGCCTGATGGGACTTAGGACCGCTAAAGTGTTTTATGGACCCAGGTAGTTAAAGTACCTTATGGACTTAGGTTGTTACAGTGTTGCCTGATGGACTTAGGTGCGTTACGTGTTGCCTGGTGGAGTTTCATCCAAACAAAAACCCCCTCCACTCTCGCGAATGAAGGGGGAGATGTAACTATTCACGCGGTGCCTGCGTCTAATCCTTAGGCAGCTTCTTCGGACCAGCTTTCCAGCTTGCGGTCTGTCGGCAGCAGGAAGGTGAAGATGCCGACGAGCGGCAGGTAGGCGCACATTTCCATTACACGGGTTGTGCCGATAACGTCGCATAAGTTGCCGAGCACGACGCTGCCGATGCCGCCGAGGCCGAACGCGAGTCCGGTGATCAGGCCGGAGATCGTGCCGAGCTTGCCCGGGAACAGCATTTGCGCGTACACGACAGTAACGGAGAAGCTGGATAAATTAATAAATCCGATCAGTGCCAGCAAAACATAAGCCCATCCAAGGGACACATGCGGCAGCAGCAGCGCAAACGGCGCCGAGCCCAGCATGGAGAAGAAAATCAGATTCCGACGCCCGAAGCGGTCGGAGAGCGGACCGCCGAAGAAGGTGCCGACGGCGCCTGCCGCGAGGTACAGGAAGATGAAATCCTGTGCGCGGTCAATGGTGATGCCATAACGGTCCTGCATGAAGAATGCGAAGTAACCGGACATCGCCGCACCGTACCAGGAGCGAATGAAGACCAGGAACACCAGCACGCATAGTGCAAATGTGACTTGCTTGCGGCGCTGAGGATTCATGGCTTTGCGCACCGCGGATTTTGTTCTCGCGGCCACTGTAGGAAGTGTAACTTTATACCACTTGGCGATAAAAAGCAGCACCAGAATGGCGATGCCGGCGACGCCGGTGAACCAGATCGCCCCAAATAGGCCGAGTGGAATGAAAATCCATTTGGTCATGACCGGAGCAAGCGATTGCCCGGCATTGCCGCCGACCTGGAAGATCGATTGGGCGAGCCCTTTGCGGCCGCCTGCGGCCATGTGGGACACTCGCGAGCCTTCCGGGTGGAAAGCGGCGGAGCCGAGTCCGACGAAGCATACCGACAGCAGGACGACCCAGTACGTATGGGCGTAAGCCAGCAGCAGCATGCCGATGAGCGTGGAGAACATGCCGATTGGCAGCATGTACGGCGAAGGCTTGCGGTCGGAGTACAGGCCGACGACAGGCTGCATAATGGAGGCCGTCAGATTGATGGCGAATTGAACCCAGCCGATTTGCGTGTAGTTCAGTCCCATCTCATCTTTCAGAATCGGAAAGATGGCGGGAATCACGGATTGAATTGAATCGTTCAGCAGGTGAACCAGGCCGATCGCAAAAAGAATTTTGTAAACGGTAGGCTTCACGTCGCTGGCAGTTTGTAGCTTGGCTGCATTTCGATCGGATGACGATGATGACAGGGTTGCCATGATGTATGATCTCCTCTCCTCGGAAGCGCCCTATGTATCCAAAAAGCGCCCGAGGTCTTCTCCCATTTTGACTTTGGAGCCCAGCATCAGATCGGGACGAGGCTCGAACATGCCGTCCTCGAACAGGAGTACGACGGTAGAGCCGAATTCAAAATACGCGAGCTCTTGGCCGCGCTCCAGCGTTTTGGGCAGCGGCGTTACGTACTGAATGGAGCTGACGTTCAAAGCCCCGACTTTCACAACGGCGACTTCGCCCGTCTCATGCTGGATGAATGTAATCAGCCGTTCATTGCGGCTCAGCACGCGCTTCATATAGCGCAGACCGAAATCGTTCACCGGGTACACTTTGCCGAGCACATGCTCTTTCTCCAGAATATCGCCGGAGACCGGCGAATGAATGCGGTGATAGTCCGTCGGGCTTAAGTACAGAACGAAGTAAAATCCGTTCTTGTAGTTGACGGTTCGCGGCGAGCGGTTCAGCAGTTCGTCAATGGTGTAGTCCTGCCCCTTGACATTGAGAATGGTCCCGTCCTTGATGTCGCCAATGCCCGTAATCATGGCATCGACCGGAGACACGACCCGCGAGACATCTTCATGGATCGGACGCAGACCCGGCTTCAAACGGCGTGTGAAGAAATCGTTGAGCGATTTATATTCTTTGATCGCCTTCTCCGCATCCTCTATGCGAATGCCGTACGTTTGAGCAAAACGGGGAATAAAATACCGGCTCAACTTAGAGCGCGCGAAAGCGCCAGTCAGCTGGGATACCCATTTGCGGGAAGACAATTCTGTCAGTAATCGGAAAAACGGCTTCGACATTGGGAAAAACTCCTGTTCATTCGTGGTTATGGGGGGAGGGTCGATTGCCGTCCCGCCTGTTTGCGGTTCTTCGCTAATCTTGCCACAGAAAGGGGAAAGAATCAATTGCGATTTCCGCAGAGTAGGGCAGAAGCGGAGGCAAGCATGCAGTATTTCGTGATGGAAAAGCGTCAATGCTGAGTATACAGAGAAAGGGAGGATTCCCATGGAAAAAAAAGCATCAAAGATCACCCGCTCCGCAGGCTGGTTGACGGCGCTGAGCTTGCTGAGCGTGCTCACCGGCTGCTCGGCCAGCCAGAAACCGGCGGCGAGCGCATCGCCTCAGCCCTCTGCGATTGCGACAGCCACGCCGCTGCCGTCCACGAGCCCTTCGCCAAGCGTAACACCTTCACCGAGCGCTAAGCCGACGCCGACACCAGACCCTTGGGCCGGCTGGACGCTCGACGATAAGATCGGCCAGCTGATCATCGCCGGCATTGACGGTACGACCGTTACCGACCAGACGCGGGAGCTGATTACGAAGTATCACCTTGGCGGTATTTTGCTGTATAAGCCGAATGTTACGTCGACCAAGCAGCTTGTGGCGCTGACGAATGAGATAAAAATGACCAATCGCGTGAACAAACAGCCGCTCTGGCTGGGCGCCGACGAAGAGGGAGGCCGTGTCACCCGTCTGCCGGACGAACTGGTGAAAACGCCGACCAGTCAGGCGATCGGCCAATCCGGGAAGCTGCAGCTGGCGCGCGACACCGGTGCTCTGCTGGGCAAGGAGATGGCGGCGTACGGCTTCAATATGGATTTTGCTCCGGTGCTTGATGTGAACAGCAACCCGAAGAATCCGGTCATCGGCGACCGATCGTTCGGCGCGAAGCCTGCGCTAGTCAGTGACTTTGGCGTGGGGATGATGAAAGGAATTCAAGGGACGCACGTCGTGCCGGTTGTAAAGCACTTTCCGGGGCACGGCGATACGTCGGTCGATTCGCATGTCGGCTTGCCGGTCGTCCAGAACGACTTGACTCGCCTGCGCCAGTTTGAGCTTGTCCCGTTTGCCAAAGCGATTGCGGAGGGGGCGGACAGCGTGATGGTGGCGCATATTTTGCTGCCGAAGATCGATCCGAACAGCCCCGCTTCGATGTCCAGTATCATCATGACGGACTTGCTGCGCAAGGAGATGAAGTTTCAGGGTGTCATTATGACCGACGATTTGACGATGGGGGCGATTACGGAGCATCAAGACATTGGTGATGCGGCGGTTCAGTCCGTGCTGGCCGGCGCAAATCAGGTGATGGCGGGGCACGGTGCGGAGAACGTCATCCGCGTGTTCCAGGCGCTGCATGCCGCGGTCGATAAAGGTACGCTGCCGGTCGATGTCTTGAATGAACGGCTGAGCCAAATCGTGCAGCTGAAGCGCAAATATGCCCTGCAAAATAACGAGGTGCCCGTGCCGGATCTAACGGCTTTCAACAAGGAAGCGCAGCGAATTGCGAGCGCCGTCCATAACAAATAAACACCGGACTTGCTTCAAGCGCCGCTCAGGCGTTTGGGGGCAGGTCCGGTGTTTTTGTTTTTTCATTTTTCGCCCGACATTAAATATTTGGCGTACGCCATCGGATTGTAATAGGTGGATTTCCAATTGTCCTGCATGCCGGCTTCTTTGAAGCTGTAACGTTGGTCCTTCCCGTTGCATTCTATAAATAAAGGAAAGCCCTCCGTCGTAATCCCGACATCGAGGCCGAGATCCGCCAAAGCGGGCAGCTCGCTGCTCAAATGGCGCGCAACCAGCAGGGAGAAGTCAGCAACCTTGCAGCAGACGTCTTCGGGATCGAGGTGCGGGTAGGCGGCGGACAGCAGGTCGGGCAGCGTCGCAACTTTGCCTCCCTGCGCCACATTGGTCAGAAAATGCTTCCGTGAAGCCACCTTCGCTACGATGCCGGTGATGCCCCATTCGCCGCTTGCGCCGCGCTGCACGGAGACGCGAAGATCGAACGGACGCCCGTTCACGGTAGCGAGCGGAAGGCATTGCTGGATGAGGTAGGAGGTTGAAGCGATTTTGCGGCGCAGCGTGAGCGGCAGTCCTTTCCGGAAGAGGATCGTTCGCCATACGCGGTTCGTCAGCTTCATGCTGGCCGGATAAATCAGCTTCCAACGGCCGCTGGGCAGCTTTTGCAGCTTCATGATCCCCCGGCCGATGCTGGAGTTGGTCGGTTTTAAAATCAGCGAGGTGTAGGAAGCCATCATCATTTTTACATTAGCAAGGGTAGCGGGATATGTGCTTGGCAGGTGGGGACGAATATGCTCGTTTTTAAGTAAAAGGTTGTGGATGCGCATTTTGCTGTAACGGTTCCAACGATTGAACAGGAGGATGCCCTTTTGGGTCCATTGCTCCAAGATGTGATTGGAAGCGGCATCCAGGTAGATCGCGCGGTTGTGGATGACTTTGGGCAGATCGATCCACATGCGCTCGGTGCAGGTTTCTTGCTGTACATAGGCATGAACCTTCATCGACGGCATATGGACATCTTGCATGCGGAAATAGCAAGGCGTCAGCTTATATTGCTTGCAAGCATCCCGGTAGAAGGAAATTTCTTCATAAAGGGTATGCCCATGCGGGATGCCGGCGAACAAGGTGTCGTTGACCAAAATGCCTACATAGGGACGACGCGACATAAGGTTCACTCCTTCTCCTTCTGTCATTTGGAGGCGGCTCGCAGAAAGGATTCCTCTCATAGTATGGAGGCGGGGGTGCACCGGTTTGTACGAAAGCTGATACAGGCTCTGAAAGTTCAAGAAATATCCGCATGCGTACAGCAGGAACGTTGTTAAAGGGGAGGACAATCGTGACAAAAGGTCAACCGCGGGGCGTCAAAAAGTGGCGTTCATCCAGACAGGTGGTAATCGTGTCGCCGGGCGCTTTTGCCATTCCGTCAGAGAAAAGCAGCTCGGTCGAACAGGTGATTCAAAAGACGGCGGAGCAGCTCACTCAGCACATTCCCGTGACGGTCATTGGCAGAAAGACGTCATTCCAACGGGCAAAAGAGGTTCGTGGCGGTGTCACGTATGTGCGTGTACCGTTCAGGGGACGGGGCACGTATATCGCGGGGGTGATGCGGCAGATCGCCCGGCTCAAGCCAGCCGTCATCCAGGTCGACAACCGTCCACGATATGTGTGGCGGCTGCGCCGGAAGTTTCCCCAGGCGGCGATTTCGCTAGTGCTGCATTCGACGTATTTTATCAGCGAGCCTCATATTGCGCTTCCACGGCTAAGAGCGTGTCTGCGGGCCGCGACGATTATTATCGTCAACAGCGAGTTTCTTAAGACGTATTTGCAAAAAAAAGTGCCTGCGGCGGCCCATAAAATTGTAGTCAATTATTTGGGTGTTGACACAGGCAGCTTTATATCCAAGTGGTCCCCGGAGGGCGATGCCGCTCGACAGAAGACGCTGAGGGAGCGGGGCTATGAGGGCCGCAAAATCATCCTGTACGCCGGACGTCTCATCCCGCAAAAAGGGGTGCATCACTTGCTGGAGGCGATGCCCGCGATTATCGGGCAGGAGCCAAGGGCGCTGCTGGTCATTGTAGGAAGCGCGTTCTATGGCTCGCGCAGGGTGACGCCGTACGTGGCCCGGCTCAAGAAAAAGGCCCGGCCGCTCGCCGGTCACGTGGTCTTCGTTCCGTATATCAAACACCAGGATATCCCCGCCTGGATGCGCCTCGCCGAGGTGGCGGTAGTACCTTCTATAGGAAAGGAAGCTTTCGGATTGGTCAATGTCGAGGCGATGGCGTCTGGTGTTCCGGTCGTGGCCACTCACGCCGGTGGGATTCAGGAGGTCGTCGAAGACGGGCAGACCGGTGTGCTCGTCTCGATTCCGGAGATTCAGCGCGAGCTGGCTGCAGCGCTGCTGCGCGTACTGCAGGATGACGACCTGCAGCGCAAGCTCGGGGAGCAGGGCATCGCCCGTGTGCAAGAGAAATTCACATGGCAGCGATCGGCGGAGAAGAGGCTCGAGCTGTACGCGCGATGGCTGGAAAACGCCCGAAGCGGCGGCTGATCTGGGTAAGCGCACATTTTTACAGGCGAATGTACGCAACCGGATAGGGGTGAATATGTTACCACAGATTCTTTTTTGCTGAATGGAGAGGAAACGATGGCTAAGCGAAAAAGCGCCGGCATGAGGTCCGGCGTGCAAAAAGTAAATTCGCACACGAACGAATTGCGATGGCTGGATGAACCGGTGCCGCCTGCCAAAGCCGAACGACCCGCACCGTCTCCCAAGCCTGTGGTGCAGCCACCGCTTACACAGCCCACGGTTCAGGCCGACAAAGTGTTGACGAGACCGCTGCAGGTGTCCCAAGTATCAACACCGGCACCGCCGCTGCTTCTGTTCAATGAACGGAAAACCGGAAGGGTTACGGATCCCGTGGTGTATACGGACGATTTGGTGGATGAATCCGTCACGTGGGAGAAAATCGCCGGCCGTTCCATTGACGACAGCAAGATCAAACCGAGCAGTATTGGAACGCGAGCCATCAAGGACTTTGCGATTGAGCAAACCAAGCTTGCCCCGAACAGCGTGACACGGGAAAAAATCGCGTTTCATGCGATCTGCGACGAGCACATTGCACTTAACAGCATCAGCGCCAACAAGCTGCAGGACCATTCGCTGGTCGGCGACAAAATTATGGATGCGACGATTCCGGGCGCCAAGCTGACCGATCAATCGATCGAGGGCATCAAGCTGGCGGACCGCTCCATTTTACCGCACCACTTGACGGAACTGGTCGTCACCCAGGAGTTGATTGACAATCAGGCCGTGACGTCGGAAAAGATTCGCAGCGGCAGTGTGCTGTCCCGCCATCTCGCCAACTACATCATTGATACCGCGAAACTGATGGACGGCGCGGTCACATCGGATAAAATCAGAACGCAGGCGGTGACGCAGGAAAAGCTGGGAATCGGCAGCGTCGCGTCCGAGCATCTGCAATTGCAAAGCGTGTCGACGGAACATCTCAGCGCGCAGGCTGTGACGAACGCTATTCTGGCGGACCAAGCCGTGGACAGCGCCAAGCTTGGCAGCCGCGTCGTGGAAGGCAAGCACATCGCGCCGGCATCCATCGTAGGGATGCATCTCGACAGCGACGCGGTGACGGGGCAGCATGTGGCACCGGGCTCCATTGAAACGGTGCATGTGGCGGAGGGCGCTGTGACGACGGACTGCTTGCAGGATGAAGCGGTTACGTCGGAGAAGCTCGCCTTCGGCGCCGTGCAATCTTGGCACATAGCGAACGAGATGATTCAGGCCGATCACCTGGAAGACGGTACGATTACAGCCGACAAGCTTGCCAGCGGCGCGGTGACGGGCGATAAGCTTGCCGAAGGCAGCGTCGATGCGTATAAGCTGCGGGATGACTGCATCACCGCGGAGAAAATTGCGAAGCGCGCAATCAGCGCCAGTCATTTGAAAGAGGGGATCATTTCCAACAAGCATTTGGCCAAAGGCTCCATCGGCGCCAAAGAGCTGGAGGTGCAGGCGATTCAGCGCAGCCACATCGCACCGGAAGCGGTCTCGGGGTGGCACCTGCAAGATGACGCCGTGACTGCTCGGAAGCTGGCAGCGGAAGCGGTTACGAGCGTCAAGCTGGCGCCATTCGCGGTAGGGAGTTCCCACCTCCAGGCGGGGCTTATCGACGGGAGCCATCTTCAGCCCGGCGTCGTGACGTCAACGCATTTGGCGCCGGATGCCATCACACCCGAGCTGTTCAAGGACCGCAGCTTCGATGGCCGCAAGCTGGTTGAACGCTCCGTTGGCAAAGCGGAGCTCGCGAGCAGGGCGGTCACGTCGGAGAAGCTGGCGCCGGGCAGTGTGCAGGCGCAGCACCTCACAGCCGGCGCCGTTGGCAGCGGCCAGCTGGCGCAGGGCGCCGTCACGAACGAAGCGCTCGCCGAAGGCGCGGTCGATGGTACGAAGCTGGCAGCGAGCAGCGTGGACGGCTCGCATCTGGCGCTTGGGTCCGTCGGTGCGGAGCACTTGACGGACGGGGCCATTGACGGCGCGAAGCTGGCGGAAGCCGCCGTCGCCGGCCGCCACTTGCAGGCGGCCTCCGTGGATGGCGAGAAGCTCGCCGATGGCGCCGTCGACAGCGCCAAGCTGGCCGCCGGCAGCGTGCACGGCCAGCACCTGGCGCCCGGCGCGGTGGCGGAGCAGCACCTGGCGCCGGGCAGCATCGACGGCGGCAAGCTCGCCGCCGGTACGATCCGCGACGAGCACGTGCAGGAGCGGTCGCTCACGTTATCGAAGCTGGTCGATAACGTGCTGCGCACCTCCCGCAAGCAGCGCAGCGCGGTGCAGCAGTTCGGGCTCGTCCCGTTCGAGATGCAGGTCGAGGACGAAGTGTTGGAACTGGTCGTGAGCTTCGACGAGAAGTTCACGAACACGGACTACGTCCTGACGGCCACCACGACGCTGCCTGCGTATCACGTCACGATCAGCCGGAAGCTGGCGAACCGCGTGGTGCTGGCCGTCAGCCGCATCAAGCCGACGACAGAGCAGCAGGGCATCGTGAACTGGATCGCGATCGGGCAGGGCTACGCGTAGGCGGTAAAAAGTGATTCGCACGGACGGTGCGGGTCACTTTTTTTCGTTCGCATGTGGTTCGCCTGCCTGCTGCTAACCAGAGGCTCCTTGCTGGGAGATGAGCTATCTATACCGTGCCGTTGCATGCTATTGCGGACTTTAGATTCCAACCTGCGAATGCGTTTACTTACGTTGCCTCTGGTCGCTAGTGCTGCTGCCGCAATCCCGAACTGAGATATCTTATTTTTAAGTTGAAGTAATAGGTAAGTAAATAAGTTAGGTGAGCAAACTTAATTGTTGCAAAGGTGCCCGGAACACGATGAAAATCCGTAAATAAGATAAGTCGTTATCTTATTTATAGAATTCAAGGGCAGTCCGTGAGAATAAGTTATTGGAAGTAACCTATTTAGAGAGGACGCCAGCTTAAATGAGGAAATCGGCACCTCGCTCTTAATATGCTACCTTATATTTCGTTCAATAAGCACTCCTCGAATGCTTATTGAACGAAATCCGGCGCTCAGTAACTGAATAAGCATCCCGCGAGTGCTTATTGAACGCAATACTCGGTGTAACGGGCTGATTTGGAAGGAATAGGCACTCCGCGAGTGCTTATTAGCCGAAATCCGGCGCTCAGCGGCTGAATACGCACTCCTCGAGTGCTTATTCAGCTTAGCGCAGCTTAACCCGGCAATATCCACCGCAACCGGCACCGCACTCCCCGCCGCACTCTCCACGGCACTCTCCACGGCACTCTCCACGGCACTCCCGACCGCAATGCCCACCGCAATTCCTCGCCGCACCCCCCACAAGCTGCAAAACATACAACTAATCCGCGAAAAAAGAACCGTTTTAACTGAAATCATGTAAAACCTACATCAAAAACGCCACCAAATCAACAAAATCCCCCTTTTTGAGAAAAGCAGCAGAGATTAGCTGTACATTTTACAGGAGCATGTCCCACTTCCCACTCCTTTCCGGTATTTACCTGTACAAATTGCAGGATAGCAGCGAAAGAGTTTCCCTTGGCAGGTAATAGAGGGGAAGCGGCATCCCCCCTAACTTCTGAAAATAGATACATAACCAATTTTCATTTCAGGGCTGTTCGTCCAATTGAAGTCTACCAGAGGCGCATATGCTAGTAGAAATGAATGTAGCTTCGTAGCATTCACCAGATTTTGGAAGGGGGATTGGCGTGAAAGGCGTGGTACTTGCGGGAGGAACAGGCAGCCGTTTGCGTCCGTTGACGCATATTATCAATAAGCATTTATTGCCCGTTGGCGATATGCCCATGATTCAGCACGCGCTGGAGAAGCTGGCTGAGGCGGGGATTGAGGATGTGCTCGTCATCACCGGCAAGCAATCCGCAGGCCTGTATCTCGATTATTTGGGCGGCGGTGATGCGCTTGGCATCAAGCTGACTTATAAAATTCAGGAAAAGGCGGGCGGCATTTCCGAGGCGCTTGCGCTCGCTGAAGATTTTATTCGTCCAGGCGAGAAGTTTGTCGTGATTCTGGGAGATAATCTATTTAAAGATTCCTTGGTACAGATGATAGACGCATTCCATCAACAAGAGGAAGGCGCGATGGTGATATTGAAAGAAGTGCCGGATCCTTCGCGATACGGCGTTGCGACGATGAAAGACGGCCGCATCGAGCGGATTGAGGAGAAGCCTGCACAGCCTCAGACCCGGTATGCGGTGACGGGGATTTATTTGTATGATGCCTCGGTGTTCGACATTATCAAAACCCAATCGCCCTCTGCAAGAGGCGAAATGGAAATTACGGATGTGAACAATGTGTATGCCTCATCCGGTAAGCTGTCGCACCGCTTTTTCACCAATTGGTGGATTGATGCAGGGACGCATGAGTCGCTCTTCCAGGCTAATCTGCTCGTCAGAAGGGAGGATTCGCCATGCAAACCTTGCTAGTCACCGGCGGCATGGGGTTTATTGGCAGCAATTTTATTCATTATTGGCGAAGCCGGCACCCTGAGGATCGCATTGTGAACGTGGATGTCCTGACGTATGCGGGCAACCCGGACAATGTCGAGACGTTGGAGGGACAGCCCGGCTATACGTTTGTACATGGCGATATCGGCGATGAAGTGCTGATGCTGAAGACGATGGCGGATGTCGATATCGTGGTTCATTTTGCCGCCGAATCCCATGTGGATCGCAGCATTCACAGCCCGCGCGGTTTTGTGACGACGAACGTGCTGGGCACGCAGAGCCTGCTGGAAGCGGCGAGACAGCGGCAGGTGAGCAAATTTATTCACGTCTCTACCGATGAAGTGTACGGTACGCTTGGCGCGACAGGCGCCTTTTCGGAAGCAACGCCGCTTGCACCGAATTCCCCCTATTCCGCCAGCAAAGCCGGCTCCGATCTGCTGGCACGCGCCTACTATGAAACCTACGGCTTACCGGTCGTTATTACCCGCTGCTCCAACAACTACGGTCCCCGCCAATTTCCTGAAAAACTTATCCCCCTCGTCATTACAAAAGCGCTGCGCGACCAGCCGATTTCGCTCTACGGCGACGGCCTCAATGTGCGCGACTGGCTGTTTGTCGAAGATCACTGCTCGGCGATCGAGCGGGTGATCGAAGCCGGCGTGCCCGGCGAAGTGTACAATATCGGCGGCAATAACGAGCAGACGAATGTGGACGTCATTAAACGCATTCTCCTTCTATTGAATAAACCGGAGTCGCTGATCCAGCACGTTTCCGATCGCTTGGGGCACGATCGTCGTTACGCGATCGACAGTTCGAAAATCCAGCGAGAACTCGGTTGGCAGCCCGCCTACACGTGGGATACGGGGCTGAGTCAGACGCTCGGTTGGTATAAGCTGGCGACCGACTGGTACGACCGCATCGTATCCGGCGCATACCGCAGCGGCCGGGAAGGGGATGCCCGATGAAGATCGTGATCACCGGTGGGGATGGACAGCTCGGTTATGATTTGAAGCGCGTACTCGGCCCTGTGCACAAGGTCATTGCGCTGAACCGCAAGCAGCTAGATGTCACGGATGAGGACGCTGTGACAAAGACGCTGCAGCAGCTTCGGCCGGATGCGGTCGTGCATGCGGCAGCCTACACGAATGTCGACCGTGCGGAGGGCGAGTCGGAAGCCGCCTACCAAGTGAATGCGCTCGGTGCGCTCCATGTGGCGGCGGCTTGCCATATGCTGAATGCCAAGCTGGTGCATGTCAGCACGGACTATGTGTTCGACGGCGCCAAGCAGGACGCCTACTCGGAGCAGGATATGCCGAATCCGATCAATATTTACGGGCAGTCCAAGCTGCTAGGCGAAAAATTTGTCCAGCTGACGTGCAGCCAAGCGTTCATCGTGCGTACATCCTGGCTGTACGGTGCGAAAGGCGCGAATTTTGTGACGAAGGTGTTAGAGAAGGCCCGCACCACAGGCGAGCTCACCATTGTTGACGACCAATTCGGTTCGCCGACGTATTGTCTCGATCTTGCACTGCTGATCCGGGAACTGCTCAAAACGGAGCATTACGGTCTCTATCACGCCTCAAACAGCGGCGTATGCTCGCGCTTTGAGTTTGCCCGGCGCATCCTGCACGAAGCAGGACTCCAGGGCGTCCTTCTGCATCCCTTGCCAACGGAGCAGTTGCCGGCAGTACCGGCCAAGCGGCCGATGTACAGCGCTTTTCGGCATGGAGCGATTGAACGGCACGGGCTCTCGCCGATGCGCGATTGGGAGGCGGCGCTTGCTTTCTTTATCCGGTATGACTATGACGATTCCGCTCTTCGCAAGAAAGAGGTGTGAGATGAAAAAGCCAAACCGTTTCACCGCAACCGCAGCGTCGGCGGCCGCCGGTCAGCATCACGGGTTCCATGACGGATTGGCGCAAGGCTACCGCATGGGCCGGTGCCAGCACGTGCTTAATACGAGCCAGCCGGCGCCATGGCCGATGCGCGAAGTCAGCGTGCTGTTCGTCGTGCAGGGCTTCGACGGCATTGATCAGGGGATCATCGACGGCCTGCGTCAGACGGCGCGCGTCGTCTACACGACGACGGCGGCCGACATGCTGCGTCTCGCGCAGGAGCTGCGCCCGAACCTCGTGCTCGTGATGAACGGGCTGCACGTATTTCCCGCTGAGCATCCGGCGCACATCGCAGCCGTGAGGCAGCTTGGCATCCGCACCGCCATCTGGTTTGCGGATGATCCGTATTTCAGCGATCAGTCGGTGGCGCTTGCGCCGCATTACGACTACGTATTTACGCATGAAACGTCGTGCGTGCCGCTTTACCAGGGTGCGGGCTGCAGCCGGGTGTACCAATTGCCGCTGGCGTCCAACCCCGCCGTGTTTAAACCCGTGCCGGTCAGCCCTGCGTACATGAGTGACATCTGCTTCATCGGCACGGGGTTCCCGAACCGGCTGGCGATGATCAATGCCATGACGCCTTTTTTGATCGGCAAAAGGATAGTGCTCGCCGGCGGCCTCTGGGACCGCCTGAGCCACTATGCGCTGCTGCGGCAGGGCATCAAGCTGCACTGGGTGCCGATCGAAGAGACGGTCAAGTATTACAACGGCGCATCAATCGTGCTCAACATTCACCGACATACGCAGAACGATACCTACAATAAAAATTCCCGCGAGCTGCCGGGCTATTCCATTAATCCGCGGACGTATGAGATTGCGGGATGCGGCGCTTTTCAGATAACCGACTCCCGCCACGAGCTCGCGCAGTTTTATACGCCGGGTCAAGAGATCGAGACGTTCCAGCATCCGCAGGAGCTTGTGCAGAAGATGGCGCACTACCTGCAGCACAGTGAGGAACGGCAGCGCATTGCGATGAACGGGCTGCGCCGAACGCTGCTTCACCATGCGTATGCGGAGCGGCTGACGCGTCTATTGAATGTGGTTTTTAGCTGAGCCTAGAAGGATTACCGGGAGGAGAGGAACAGGTTGAGAGTTCAGAAAAGTCATCACAGGGCCGGCACGCTTTCGGCAAGGCGGCAGGGGCAACGCGACGGCTACCATGCCGGTCTGATGAACGGGATTCGCATGGGGCGCTGCGAGGCGGTGCTGCAGCAGGCGGCACGCGACCGGGCGCCGAACCCGTTCTGGAACGTTCGCGTCCTGTATGTCACATCGGGCAAAAGCTACCCTTACGAGCCCATTGACATTGCAATCATTAACAGCCTGCGCCCGCTCGTGCAAGAGCTGATCATCGGCAACAACGCGAGCGATCGAATTCGAGTCGGGCATCCCGGAGCGAGTATTGAAGCGCTGGCCGCAAAGCATCGTCCCGATGTCATACTGGTGCTCGACGGCGTCAATCTGGGACTTGACGTCGTGCAGCGGCTTCGGCAGTCGGGGATTCGAATGGCCGTATGGCTGACTGACGATCCTTATTACACCGACATTACGGCTGCTTTCGGGCAAAATTACGACTTTATTTTTACGATGGAGATCAACTGCGTACAGTTTTATAGAGATATGGGCTGCCCGCAGGTTCATTATGTGCCGCTGGCGTTCCAACCGGAGATGTTCCGCCCGAAACCGGTGCCGGCCGGCGTGATGCGTGACATTTGCTTTATCGGTTCGGCCTACTGGAACCGGGTTGTCTGGTTCGACAAGCTGGCGCCGTTTCTCGCGAACAAGCGGGTGCTCATCTCGGGCATCTGGTGGGACCGATTGCGGCAGTATCGGCTGCTCGCTCCCCAAATTCAGCTAGGCACGTGGATGCCTCCGGATCAGACGGCCAACTTCTATAACGGAGCCAAAATCGTCATCAACATGCACCGCGCTTCGGACGACGAGTCCTATAACAACAATAGCAGACGCATTGCGGGCGCTTCTCCGAATCCGCGAACGTTTGAAATTTCCGGCTGCGGCGTGCTGCAGTTGACCGATGTGCGCTCGGATTTGGCGAGCTTTTACACACCGGGCTATGACATTGAGACGTATGCTTCGCCGGAAGAGCTGATGCATAAGCTCAATCATTATCTGCAGCATGAGGAGGAGCGGAACCAGATTGCGCTCCGCGGCCTGTATCGGACGATGCGCGATCATACGTATGCGAACCGATTAGTTTCAATCCTTTCCATTATATTCGGGCCGAGATAGCCGCAAGTTATTTCAAGGTGAGGTGAGATCAGCATGACTGTGAAAAAAAAGCTGCGCAAGCCAGCGGTTCGCCGCAAACCGATCAAACGGGCAGGGGCGAAGCTCGCGCGTTCCAAATACAAACGTCCGAAACGAGGCCTGCTCGTTCGGAGAAATCGCCGGGCGCCGGGGGTGCGAATGCGTCCGGCCCTGCGCCGCAAGCGCCGCCCGGCTCTTAGCAGGAGCGCGCTCGCGTACAAAGCGGCGTACGATGCCGCTTTTAATCAAGGCTACCATATCGGCTTTGCGCAAGGATATACGTTCCAGAATCAGCAGCCCGCCATTTCACAGTGACTCTGAGCTGCTGCGGTCTTTTGCCTCGTTGCTGCGCCGTCAGCATGGGAGGAAGAGGCCGTTTTTTTGTTAACGGGGGCTGCCTGTTTTTCCTCGCGGGCGGCAGTTGCCCTTGCCACGCAGGGCGAAGCTCATACACTGTTGATAGCGGCGGCACATCATGGGGGAGGGGGTGGATCCGGTGAAAAAACAAGGGAAGAAGCGAATCCCGCGAATCGATACGCAGGGGCGTCGGGGGCGTCAGCTTCGCGTGAGAAAGCCGGTTTTACGGAAGCGCACCAGCGCCATGCGGCGGATGCCTGCGCTCTCGAGCTTTCAGCGCTATTGGCGTCGCTTCGGGTATCGCGCGGGCTTCCGGGATGCACGCTCGGTGCGCACCTATCGCAAAGACTACAAGCGAGCGCTAAGCGAGCTGTGGGCGAAATGGGCCAAAGACCAACCCCCACTTATGCAGGCGGCAAAGTGCGGGGAGGCCGCCAAGGGATATGTCAGCGGATTTAGTAAGGCGATGCGCGCCCGCAGGCCCGATTGGGTGCTGCCGCCGCCGAAGCTGTCGACAGCCGCTATCGTGACCGTACCCAGTGGCAAATGCCTCAGCGTGAAAACGCTGGAGCAGCTCAACCGGCTTCCGCTCAGCGAGCTGATTGTCATCGCACACGGTACCCTGGACCGTGCGCTCGAGAAAGCGCGCAAGACGACGAACGCGCTCGTCATCTATTCCCCTGATCCCGTCGGGGAGGAAGAAGGCCGAAACATCGGAGCTAGAATAACGCAGTCGGATATACTGCTTTTTGCGAGCGGGAACGATGAGTCAGTGTCTGCGGAGAGGCTGGTTCCTTTCATCCAGGAGATGGAAGCTGGAGCGCCGGATATACCACAGGTGATTTCCCGTCGGGACACGCACCATTCGGCGTCGCAAGATGTGATGGTTCCGCCTCGAACGCAGCTGACGAGCATCATTATTCCTACGTATAACGGGCTGCCGCTGCTCAAGGTGTGTGTGGCTTCCATTCGACGTCATACCGACGTGCCTTACGAGCTGATTGTTGTCGATAACGGGTCGAGTGACGGCACAGCCGCTTTTTGCATGCAGGAGAAAATCAAGCTGATCGCGGCACCGGTGAATTTGGGCTTTCCGGCAGCGTGCAATTTGGGTCTGCGGCTCGCGGAAGGCTCGGAGTTGATGCTGCTAAATAACGATACGATCGTTACTCGAAACTGGCTGACGAACCTGCAGCGCTGCCTGCATGAGCAGCCGAATGTCGGCATGGTCGGACCGGTGACGAACTATGCCAGCGGCCGGCAACGGATACGGGAGCGTTTTACGACAATCGTCCGAATGACGGATAAATATAATGAAGCGAATCCGCAGCGTTGGGTGGAGACGAAGCGTCTGATCGGGATGTGCCTCCTCTTTAAACGCGAAATGCTGGAGAAGATCGGCTATTTGGATGAGCGCTTTTCGCCGGGACATTTTGAAGATGACGATTACTGCTATCGGGCCAGGCTGCATGGTTACCGGCTGCTGATCGCGGGCGATTGCTTCATTTATCATAAAGGGTCGGTCAGCTTTCGGAAAAAGCCGCGCCCTCTCGTCCGCGAAACGATTTGGCGCAACCGGCAAAAATTTATCCGCAAATGGGGCGTGGACCCGCGGAAGTTTATGTAAGCAGGTATCGTTTCGCGGTGACGCGCATAACGTAAAGTGAAAAAAGGAGGCGGGAGCAGCATGGAGCAGCAAATTACGACGGTTATAGCGCACATTGCGGCTTCGCATCGGGAACTGGCCGCTTTACTGGCGTCGCACCGGCATATTTCGTCGCGGATGGCGGCGCTAGTCGGCGATTTGCCGGATTCGCATCCGGAGTTTCAAGGCCTTGGTGTGCTGCACAAGCGGTCACTGCAGCTTACGAAAAACGTGACCTCCTATGTGAGCAGCTTGGCGGAGCTTGCGGAAGAAGTGGCGAAGCGGACGGAGATTATTATGAAGGAAATGCAGGAAAGCCATGAGGAATAAGGAGGAGCAGCCGTGAGCAGGGAAGAGCTGTTTATGCAAATGCTGGAAGCCACAGCCCGCGTGCAGGAAGAAATCGCGCTGATGCTGGAAGCTCGTGTGGTCGAGGCGAGAAAAGCGCAGAACTGGGTGCTGCTCCATCTGACAACTGAAAATTTGGAAGGGCATGAGCATAAAATGAAACAGACCGCCGACATCCACAGCGGGATCATTGATCTGATCGACAGCTTGACGAAAATGGAGGCGGCGCTGAATCACCAACTGACGGCGCTGCTCGGGAAAAATGAGGGCGGCTCGGGCTTCGGTTTTAGCGGCGGCTTGGGTGGAGGTCTGGACGACGGTCTGGACGGCGGTCTGCTGGGGGATGGCTTCCTCTCCCTAGGCGAGGATGATAAATCATGAGCAAGCGGCGGCGAGCGCAGATCGAGCTGCACCTGCTGATCTCGCTGGCCCGCAGCCAGCGGGCGCTGAGCCGCATGCTCGAGGCGGTAGCCGATCAGGTGGAAGCCTCCGGGGAGTTGGCGAAGCATATCGGCGAAAATCTTGGCGTCATCGCGGCGCACCAGCGGGTTCTGCTGCAGCGCGTGACCGGCTTGCCGGTTCGCACGCGGTCGCAGAGCGCGCCGGGCAAGCCGTGGGTGAACGCGCAGCTTCAGCTTCCCGCTTCGCCTCGTGCGCGGCCGCAGCCTGTGCAGCAAGCGAAGCCAGTGAAGCGGGCGGAGGCAAAGCGGGAGGGGGCGGCGCGTGGGCGGCGATAGCGGTAGGCAAGAGTAGATGGAGCGACGCCGCTAGCCTGACACTGGCACTCCGCACTGTAATTGCGCCGGTACTGACACAGATGTTAACACTGGCTAGTAGAGGTGGGGATGGGACGTTTTTGGCCGTTAGAGCCGTTAGATTGGGGAACTTTCACTTGTAAAGGTCAGCGATGACCGTTAAAACTTGAAAACGGCTATTTTGGCGAAGTTTTCAAGTCTAACGGACTTTTTTGACTGTCAATCCACTCATTATTCGGAAGATGAGCTGCTAATGGACATTTGCTTCCGTTAGTGGTTGGAGGCGGTGTTCGCCGCGTCCACCGGTCAGCCGATGCTAATGCTCTCCATCATCCGCAGCCAGTTCCTCCGACGCTAATGCTCTCCATCACCCGCCAGCCAGTTCCTCCGACGCTAATGCTCTCCATCACCCGCCAGCCAGTTCCTCCGACGCTAATGCTCTCCATCATCCGCCAGCCAGTTCCTCCGATGCTAATGCGCTTCATCACCCGCCACTCGCTTCCGCTCTTCCAATGAACTGGAATTTCTGCTGTATATTTTCGCATTTTTGCCCAAATTGCAGAGTTGAACTGGAACTTCTCCCGTACATTTGCTCGTTTGGCAGCCTTTCTCCGAAAACTGCTGAAATGAACTGGAGGTTTTCCAGTTCAGCTGTCACGGGGGCGTATCAAGGCAAAATGAACTGGAGGTTCTCCAGTTCATGGACAAGCAAAGCAGCTTAGCTTGTTTGACTTTGCTTGTCGTCGTCTGCCTCGCCCTCAGCCCCAGCGCACCAGCAGCCCGGCGTGCGTCAGCCCGCCGCCGAAGCCGTACAAGAGCAGCAGGTCGCCCGGCTTCACGCGGCCGCCCTGAACGCCGAGATCCAGCGCCAGCGGGATGGAAGCGGCGGACGTGTTGCCGTAGTATTCCATGGAGGTGAGCGCTTTGCTCAGCGGCAGGCCGAGCTTTTCGCAGATGGAATCGATCATCCGCAGATTCGCGCTGTGCGGAATAAACCAATCCACGTCGCCGATGGTCAACTCGCTCTTTGCCAGCAGCCGCTCCACGCCCTGCGGCACCGTGGACACCGCGAAGCGATACACTTCGCGGCCGTTCTGGACAAGCTTGCCGTCGCCGTCGAGCGGCAAGCCGTGCAGTTGCTGCGCCAGCCCCGTGCGGTACACGTGGGCTGCGCCTCGGCCGTCGGCGCCGATGTGGTGGGCGAGGAACGCGGGCTGCGCGTCATCGCGCTCCACGATCACGGCCCCGGCGCCGTCCCCGAACAGAATACACGTCGAGCGATCCGTGTAGTCGGTGATTTTGGACAGCGTGTCGCCGCTGACCACGAGGATTTTGCGGTGCGCGCCGGCGGCGGCGAGCGCACTTGCTTGATGCAGCGCATAGGTGAAACCTGCGCAGGTGGCGTTGACGTCGTAGGCGCCGGCGGCCGTCAGGCCGAAGTGCGCCTGAACGAGGCAGGCGATCGGCGTCGACGAAAGGTCCGGCGTATGCGTGGCAGCGATGACGAGTTCGACACCGTCGAGAGCGCCGGGGTAGCGTGCCAGCAGGTTGTCGACGGCGGCGATGCACAGATCGCTCGTATATTCGTGCTCTGCGGCGATGCGGCGTTCATGAATGCCTGTGCGCTGCACAATCCATTCATCATTGGTTTCCACAAGCTGAGGGAGCTGTTCGTTCGTTAAAATGCGGGACGGGACGTAGGTGCCGATTCCGGTAATTCGCGCGTTCAGGGGAGCCAAAGTGGACATGGTTCGCACTCCTTTTAGCATCAAGTATTAGTACTAGGTACTAAATTTAATGTAACGGATTGCCGACCCGATGTCAATGTGGTTTCGCAGCCACAGAACGCACCTTTGATGGGGGAAAGCCTCGATACTGCTTGAATTGCTTGCTGAAAAAATAAATATTCCGGTAGCCGAGCGCTTCTGCAACTTCAGAAACATTCATGCCATTGTAGCGGAGAAGATGCTCGGCTCTTTCGATTTTAATGCGAATGAGAAAATGCTCGACGGTTTCTCCCGCCAATTGTTTGAATTTCTGTGAAAAATAACGGGGAGAAAGGCGAACGCTCTCCGCAAGTTCATGGATCGGATGGGGCTCTGAAGGGTGCTGCCGAAGATAATGAATGAGTTCCAGAATGGCGGCTGATTCCCTGGAATGCAGCGGGCTTTGTCTATTTCGTTCACTCGCAAGTGCATCTTCACGTTCAAGTTGATGAAGCAGCAAGCTGAGTAACATGGCTCGCTCTTCCGCGTTATGAGGTCCTGCTTCAAGCGCAGATAATACATACCGATTTAAGTAGGCTTCGAACAGGAGGGTATCTCGAACATGTCGATGTCTTTCGGGAAAGTTTGGCCTGGATTCGTTTGGAAGGTCGAAGTGAATAAAAGTTACGGTCAGCGGTTTAGCAGAATTATGGAATGCTCGTGTACGATCCCCTGGGCGAAATAGAAAGCAAGTGCCTCCGGACAATGGATAATACACCTCATTCACTGTCATTTGTCCTTCGCCGCCCCAAACATACCAGATATCATAGTCCGGCAGGGGGTGTGTTGTGGTATCCCACTTCCACGATTTCTCACAAGTCACTTTCCCGAAAGCTGATTGTAATTGAAGTTGTGCGGGCAAATTCAGAAGCGACATTTTACATCTCCGATCCGGATCAGATTGTATTAAAGTATAAACTTTTGGTCATGTACTTCATTTCCAAATAAAAGGATTCCTCATAAAATTATAGTATGTCAGAAGCAATATAATGTAAACGAAATGGGGGAAGGAAAGTGAAGCTGGATCCTTTTATGGGAATTGAAGATTGGGATCGCATTGGGTTGTCTGTGCAGGAATCCGCTCGCAGATTACATCGAATTGGCTACGTTGATCGTATGTTGATGCGCTTAGAGGCGGGGCATGTGGCTGCTCGCCCTGAGTATGAAGTGAAGGGGGCGCTTGCCCGATTATGCTGGCAAGATGCGAATCATAGCGATCAGCTGCGTAATCGATGCAGACAACTTCGGATGAGCACGAAAGCCTACGATAAATGTCCCGAGGCAGAGCTAGAAGCGCTTATGGAGGCAGCACTTCGCAGTCCCGGGACGCTCGCTTTACTGAAAGCGTTGTTCGAGGTCATAAAACCCGCGCAAGTGAAATCGATTCATCGTTATTTGGAAGCGGCACAGCCGCTCGTGGATGAGCCGACGATCCAAATGCTGCGCGGCCAATTGCATTGTCGGGAGGAGCAGCTGGCCTGGGGGCGGTTGGCTATCGAGGCTTTGGCGGAAGAAGTGAGTCCTGAAGAAGTCGTCGAGGCAGATCTCTGGTCCAGCTATCTGTCTGTGCTGCTGGCGGCGGCTGGAGAGATTGATGGCACTTCGAGTCGCATTCCCGTGGATCCTGGTGTTGTTCGGAGTGCCCCTCCGTTTGAGCTGCCCCAACATAGCACTCGCGATGCGAGATTCCGCACAAGTGTTAAAAAGTTTCGCGATATACCGTTTTCTGATGACGATCATAGCCGCTTCGAGATGATGATGTATACGAGGTTTTTCGAGATGTCTCCTGCCGAAGGCATCGCTCATGTGCACTTTTCCACGTTAGATAAGCCATGGGTCTTCTATCTGGATACAGCTCGCCATCTTTGGGACGAAGTGCGCCATGCGTGGTTCGGAGAAGCGGCTCTCCGGCTAAAGGGTTACAATATTTCAGATGTGCCCAACTGGACGGGTTGGTATGATATGACAGCCAATTTGTTCGACTCGGATGAGGCGTATACCCATCTTACCATTGCCATTGAGAAAGCAGCCATGAAATATCCGCCAGGCAAGCGAGAAGAATGGGAGTTTTGCCGGGATGTCATCAAGGATCCACACATGACGACTTTTCAGGATTTCGATTGGGCGGATGAGGTTGTCCATGCAGGCTTTGGGCAGCGCTGGATTATCGATGAACTTTACAAAGGTGATAATGTGAAGGCAACAGCTGCGGCTGACGCCACCAATATGAAACGAGCCGAGTTTATGCGTCAATTTCAGGATGAATCGCAGGAGCCTGCCAGTCGGTATGCAGGAGGGTATTGATCAGGAGAAGCACTGCAGATATTGCCGGAAGGGTGGCGATGTCTGCAGTTTTTCTCATTTTGAAGGATAGTTAGGTAATGAATATATACGGATAATTCGCAAATACGCTACGATACTTTCGTGTTCAAGAACCTCCGTTGGATGATGGCTGACGAAGGGACTCCTCTACTGAACTTAATGATGGAAAGGATCGTGGTCGAGCATGTTGAATGTGAAAGCTTTCGGAGCTGTTGGAGATCGGTCCGCCCTGGACAGCACCGCGTTTCAAGCAGCCGTAGACGAATGTCACCGCTTGGGCGGAGGGACGGTTACCGTTCCCGCCGGCGATTATTCGATTGGAAGTATCGAACTGAAGAGCAGGGTCATGCTGCATCTGGAATTAGGCGCTGTGCTGTGGGCTTCGACGAATCGTGCCGATTATCGGGAAGACTGGTCAGGCGCATATGAGAACAGGATTTTGTTTAAAGCGACGAATGCCGATTCGTTCGGCATTACGGGCAAAGGAACGATTCGGGGGTTCGGCACGGAGAAGTTCGGCTCCTGGTGGGGGGTTCCGAAGCCGCCTGAACTGCGGGTCTGCACCTGCTTCTTCGACAATTGCCGCTCGGTCACGCTGGAGGATATTTGTATTCGGGACAGCTCGTTCTGGACCATCCATTTGAAGCAGTGCGATACGGTTTATATCAACCGCGTTTCGATCCACAATTATCGCTATCACTTAAATACGGACGGTATTGTACCCGACAGCTGCCGCCATGTATTTATTACGGACTGCCATCTTTCGACTGGGGACGATTGCATCCCGATCAAGAGCACGGAGCAGCAGGCGTGCGGGCCTATCTTCGTGACGAACTGCATTCTGGAGACGCCGAATACAGCCATTAAGCTGGGAACGGAGACGTACGGGAATATCAGCGACATTTATTTCAATCGCTGCACCGTGAATGCCGCGGTCGGGATCGGCATCTTCGTTAAAGACGGAGGCACAGTGGAGAGGGTGCGAATGAGCGAAATCACGATCGAGTCCGCAGACCTGTATGATATCAAGCCGGTGCTGCCGCTGTTCATCGATGTCGAGAAGCGGCATGCCGACTCCAAGCTGGGCAGCGTGCGAGATGTCGTCTTCCGTGATCTTTTTATCAGCACACGAAGCACAGTTGTCATGCAAGGAGCACCGGACAGCCTGCTTGACAATATTTCGCTGCAGCATGTCACGATGCGCATTACAGGTTATATGCCTTTCGGTCATCGCAGCAAACCAATAACGGGCAAACGGACGCTGAAAGAACAGCGTGATACTGAATTTATGATTAAGCCCGCCTATTTGACGATCGCGTATGGCAAGAATGTACGACTTGATCATATCCAAGTTTTTGAATGCGAGGAGGCGGCCAGACATAACCGCCATGATATATGCCTCGCTTATTCGGAGAATGTTATCCACAATTACACCTCAATTGAGGCGGGAGGTCATGAGCAATGGATCGGATAAAGGACGAAGTGCTGAAGGCAGAGCGTCTAACAGAGGCAGACGGCCATTATTTTTTCGGCTATTATGATACACCGGCATGGAGCGGGAACGATCGGTATCATCTCTGCCATAGAGTCGCGTTTTGCGATCGGCTGCCGCGCGCGGAAGATCGCGCCGAGCTTGGTTGTATCGATGTACAGAACAACCGCTTCACGGTCATTGGAGAAACGACAGCATGGAACTTTCAGCAGGGCAGTATGCTGCAATGGCACCCTGCGTACCCGGAGAATACGGTTATTTATAATGCGAGGAACGGCAGCGCCTATGAAGGCGTCGTGCTGAATCTGACAACAGGCAAGTCCCATTCATTGGAAAAGCCTGTAGCCAATGTCGATCCGACAGGCCGGTATGGGGTAAGCATTAATTTCCCCCGCATGTACGATTTCCGTCCGGGATATGGTTATGCTGGCGAAGCGGACCCGTTCGCGAGTGTTCACCATCCGTCCGATGATGGGATATATCTGATCGACCTGTTGTCAGGAACCAGTCGGCTAACGATTTCTTTGCAGCAGATATGGGCGTTTACGAAAGCGTATTTTCAAGGTGAGGACAGAAAAATATTGATCAACCACATCACCTTTAATGCCGACGGCTCCCGCCTTGTCGCTCTGGTGCGCTGCTTCCCGGAGGAAGGGAAACTGTGGAAAACGGCGGTCGTGACGATGAATATCGATGGCACCGATTTATTCCTGCTTGCCGACTACGGGTATGCGTCGCATTATCATTGGCGGGATCGTGAGCACTTGGCGATTCATGCCGGTGAACTAGCAACGCATCCGGAGGGGGAGCAGCTTTATGTATGGAAAGACAAGACGCGCGAGGTCATGACGATCGACAAGTCTTTCTTCCTCAAGGATGGACATTGCAGTTACTCCCCGGATCGGCGATTCATGCTGTATGACAGTTATCCCGACGCGGATTCTTATCGAAACTTGTATATGTACAATTTTCAAACCCGCAAGGGGATGAAGCTCGCCTCGTATTATTCGCTGCCTGAACTGGATGGTGATAATCGTTGCGATCTGCACCCGCGCTGGAATCGAGAGGGCTCGTTGATCTCCTTCGATTCAACGCATGAAGGACAGCGGCACGTTTATCAGATGGATTTGCGAGGTCTTCGCCTGTAATCAGGCAGGTAAGGGAGGCCCTGCGCTTCAATCCTAACGAATGATAATTAGGCTAACTAATGATAATCGAATGAGAAGCGGCGTTTTCTGGCATGTGGTTCAGCAAAGAGGATATACCGATAATCTCTCATCCGGTTATAGTGAGCTTGCAATCGTTTTATCATGTGACAAGGTGGTGTTACAGCAGTGCATATGGCATTAGGTAAACATCGATGGCTGTATCTGATGATGATTCCCGGTATTTTATATTTTATTCTTTTTCGTTATTTACCTATGCTCGGCAACGTGATCGCTTTTCAAGATTATCAGCCGTTTCTCGGGTTTTCGGGCAGCCCATGGGTTGGTTTCAAGCATTTCCACAGGTTGTTTACGGAGGATACGTTTCTTGTTCTTCTCCGAAATACATTGATGTTGTTTTTGTATGGCTTTGTCTTTGCTTTTCCGATTCCCATCCTTCTCGCACTTATGTTGAATGAAATTCGGAAGCAGTTTTTCAAGCGATTCATCCAGACGGTTATTTATTTGCCGCATTTTCTTTCTTGGGTCGTTGTGATTTCCCTGTCCTACCTCATGCTGACGACGGAGGGCGGGATCATTAACAATCTGCTGGTATCGCTCGGCGGAAGCAAAATTAACTTTATGCTCGACGCCGGATGGTTTCGCCCCTTATATACGATTCAGTCCATTTGGCATGATGCGGGCTGGGGGACGATTATTTATCTAGCCGCGATAGCCGGTGTGGACACCAGCTTGTACGAGGCGGCAGAGATCGATGGGGCCAGCAGGCTGCGCCAAATTTGGCACATTACATTACCTAGTATACGCAGTGTCGTTGTCATTCTGATGATTCTGAAAGTCGGGGATATTATGGAACTCAGCTTCGATCATGTGTTCTTGATGTCGAATCCAATGAATCGCGGCGTGGCGGATGTATTCGATACGTACGTCTACAATATCGGGGTTCTGGGCGGCCAGTTTAGCTACAGCACAACAGTTGGTCTATTCAAATCGGTAGCAGGTCTGGTTATGGTGTTTCTCGCAAACCGCTTGGCCAAAAAGTTTGGAGAAGAGGGTATATGGTAATGGAACAGACGAAACCAACGACAGGAAACGTATCTTTGCCACTCGCCCGGGCCCATAAGCGTTCGGGGAACTTGCTATTCGACTGGATCAACTACGTGCTGTTATTTCTCTATGCAGCGATTTGTTTTATACCGATTTTACACGTCTTTGCGACATCCATCGCGGCTTCCTCACAGCTGGCGGCGCATCCGTTTCTGCTTATCCCGACACAGTTCAGTCTGGACGGATTCCGGTTTATTTTCTCCTCCAACACGCTGCCGAGAAGCCTTCTGACCACGATTTTCATTACGGTGGTAGGGACTGCGCTCAATGTTATAGTGACGTCACTGATCGCTTATCCGCTGTCGAGAAAATATTTGAAAGGCCGAAATACCGTGATGCTGATGATCGTGTTCACCATGCTGTTCACGGGAGGGCTCATTCCTAATTTCTTGCTGGTAAAAGCGTTTGGACTGCTGAATTCCTACTGGTCCTTATGGCTGACGGGGCTGGTTAGCCCGTTCATTCTGATCATACTTAAAAATTTCTTCCAGGCCCTCCCGGATGAATTGGAGGAATCGGCGAAGATCGATGGCGCGAGCGACCCCACGATTCTGTTTCGCATCATTCTGCCCTTGTCGCTGCCGGCCATCGCCACGATCTCGCTTTTCTATGCCGTGAGTCATTGGAACACGTTCCTATCGGCGATTCTGTATATAAACGATCAATCCAAATGGCCGATTCAGGTGCTGCTCCGGCAGATCGTGACGGTTAGCACGGCCGGGGTCGGCGACGACGAGTTCACCTACATTCCGCCTTCGAACATCGTTCGTTCGGCCGTCATCGTGGTAGCGACGCTTCCGATTTTGCTCTTATATCCGTTTCTGCAGAAATATTTCACGAAGGGTGTTCTACTCGGTTCGGTTAAAGGATGACGATGGCCATGCCTTCGGTCGTGCAGTTCGTCATCATTTAATATATAATTTTGATAAGAAAGAGGGTATCCGCACAAATGAAAACGGTTACGGGTCAAAAAAGAAGGGTCATGCTCGTGCTCTTGCTAAGCACTGCGCTACTAGCGGCATGCAGCGACGGAACAAAAAGCGGAGAAACGTCGACAGCCACTCCGGCTTCATCCACAACCGCAGCGTCGGGAGCGCCTAACACGAAACCAGCTGCACCGTTAGATATCTCCATCATGGCGATGTATACCTCGCCAAATGCCCCAGCGGCCGACAGCGACGTCATGAAGAAGCTGATGGAAGTGACGAACTCGAAGCTGAACATCAACTGGGTGCCGAACGCAGCCTACAATGACAAGCTGACCGCTTCCCTTGCGGCAGGGGATTTGCCGACGATCGTTGTTGCCGATATCAATCTGCCGGCCGTTGCCAACGCTGTCGATGCCGGTGTCTTCTGGGATTTAACGCCTTATCTGAAAGATTACCCGAATTTGAGTCGTTTGGACGCAGGGGTCCTCAACAATGCTTCCTACAAAGGAAAAACTTACGGCATCTACCGCGCCCGAGATAAAGCAAGAAGCACCATCTTTATTCGTAAGGACTGGTTGGACAATATGGGGCTTAAAGCGCCGTCAACGCCGCAGGAGCTGCTAGATACAGCGATTGCTTTCGGGACCGGCGATCCAGACAAGAACGGGAAGAACGATACAACCGGATGGGTGATGGATAATGGCGGTTCGGATTTCAAAGCGGTGCTGACCTGGCTCGGCGGACCGAACGAATGGGCGGAAGACGGCGGCAAGCTGGTTCCGGCTGTGCTAACGCCGCAGTATACGGAAGCGCTTAATGCGTTTAAGAAATTATATGATCAACATGGCGTCAACCAGGATTTCCTGTTGGTCGATTCCAATAAGAAGAACGAAATTTTCTATGGCGGCAAAGCCGGCATTTATTATCAGGTTTCGGATGCCACGCGGGAGAAGTCCGTTCAGAAAAATGATCCGAAGGCACAAGTGGCCATGATTAACGAATTTAACGGCCCGGCAGGCATCAAGGCACGGGGTGAAAACGGTTTTAACTTGATGATGATGATTCCAAAGAGAAACGTGAAGACAGAGGAGCAGCTGCGCCAGATATTAGGCTTTATTGATAAATTGGGCAGCAAGGAAGCTCAGCTCCTGCTTAACTACGGTATAGAAGGGGTCCACTATACGTTGGACGGCGGGCAGGTCGTGTGGAAGGATCAAGACGGCTACACCAAGGCGACAGGCGGGGGGCCAGGCATCTATAACTTGAATATATTGACTGATATGCTGCCGCAGCTTAAATCGGACGATCCGCAATATGCCAGAATGATCGAAGTCCGCAAGGATAATGAGAAGTTTGCTGTTTTCAATCCTGCGGCGCCTTATAAATCGGCAACGTATACCACGCTCGGCAAAACGTTGGATCAACTCGTCAACGATGCTCAAAGCAAATTTATTCTCGGCGAGCTTGACACAGCAGGCTGGAAAAAAGCGGTCGAGCAGTGGAAGAGCACCGGTGGCGCCAAATATATCGATGAAATAAACGCCGCTTATCAGGCGGCCAAAAAGTAGAAATCGTTCAACAAGCGAACAATGCGTGGGCTTTCTTTGGATTCATATAGCTGAAGAAAGCCCCGGTCGTTTTCACGGAGGAATGACGATGATGTCTTTATACGAGTCGGGGGAAGAATGCGTATGAACATTGGGGTGTCTCGATACTTTACCAAGCTGCTGGCGATCAGTATATTGCTGGGTGCGATTCCGGTTATTACGCTGGGGTTGCTTTCCTATGTCATCTCCTCCAATTCGATTAAAGAGAAAGTGATCCGTGGCAACGATTTGATTTTGGCTCAGATTCATCTGCGAACGGAGAAAGAATTGAGTCTGGTCGATAAAATGATGAATCAATTAATGTACTCCACGCTGGTTGCCCAGACGCTCAACAAAGCCGTGACCCAATACGACTTTCAGGCTGTGGGGCAAATTCAGCAGGAAATTTCTTTTATGCAGTCTTATGAGCTTGGCATCACAGATGTGGTGCTTGTCAATCTTCAAAAAAATTGGCTGATCAGCAGTGGCGGCCATTTTAACAGCTTTACGTACTATTCGGATCCAACGCTTTTCTCCCGCTACACGGACACAGACCAGCAATTTAATCGGTATTACTTATCCGATCAATCGATTACGGTAGTCGAAAGGCTGCCCCTGCATTCCGCCAATCCGATTGCCTTGCTGCTCGTCGACATTTCGCTTGACGATCTCGACGCCATCCTTGCCAAAAATAAAGAGTTCGGCGAAATGTTCATTATGGACGAAGGTCGGAAATTTGTAGCCGGAACGAGCTCGGATGAGCATTTGCATACGGCAATTGAATCCGTTGTGGCGCAATCAGCCAATCTGGAAAATGATAAGGCGCTTACCATTGACCTGAACGGCAAACCGTCGGTTATTATTCCTTACCGCTCGAGCTACAACAATTGGTTGTATTTATCGGTCATTTCATTGGACGACATTTCGATGGACTCCAGGGAAATTGGCCGGTACACGATTTATATTTGCACGGGAATTCTGATTCTCACCATCCTGGTGTCGCTCTACAGCTCAAGGGTGATTTACTCGCCGATAAAAAGATGGTACTTCGCGCTCCGCGATTTAGTATCCGGCTCGGATAAAGGCAGTGAAATCGACATTATCAGCGGGAAATTGAAGTCTCTGCTTCACTTGCGGCAGCAAATGAGCGATCAATTGAAGCAGTTTTTCGCCACCAAGCTGCTATTAGGCGAGTGGCGCCGCAATGAAATCGAAGAGATGATGAGGAGCTACAATTACCCGACGAACCTGAAGCAATACGTGGTGCTTGTATCCGAATTTGATACGCTGGAAGGTACCGGCTACACGGAGCATGATCGCTATCTGCTGATGTTTGCGGTCAGCAATATCGCAGGTGAAATTGTTCCGCCCCAGGAGCGCTTCGAGTCAGTGGTGATTAACCATTCGCAAGTGTTGATCATGGGCAGCGAGGGCAATGATGCTCAGGAGGCCCGGCTGCTCGCTTTTGAACGGGCGATGGACATCCAGAAAAAGGTAAGGCAGTTTTTGCGGCTGCCGCTCAGCATTGGGGTTAGCAAGGTGCATGCAGACTTGAAGGAAATACCCCAGGCTTATTTGGAAGGGCTGGAAGCTCTAAAATACAGAATTCGCTATGAGCAGGAATCGCTTCTTTTCTTCGACGAAGTTCAGCCGAATCGCGAACTGCCCCCGATCTTTCCCATGCAGTTGGAGAATGAGCTGATCGATTCCATTAAGCTGGTCAATGAGGATGAGATCAGGCAGAAGCTTAGTGGATTTCTTCAGGAAATTTACAAGAATGCGGCCGACCATCGGGATTACCAGATCTTTGTGGCGAGGCTTCTGACCGACCTGCTGCGTCTTCATCAGGAAATCGGCGGCGTCATGCCCTATGACGGAACCGTATCGTTATTTGAAAGGCTGTTCGAAATTAAAACGATGCCAGAAATCGAGAGTTGGTTTATGCAGATGCTAATTGGGCCGGTCGTCAAGTTGATTAGCGAGCAAAAAGACAAGGCGTATCACCGCATATCTAAGGAAGTCTGTGCGATGATCAACAACGAGGCTGAAACCAATCTTACCTTGGAAGTGTGCGCAGAACGGTTAAACTATCATCCCGTCTATGTCAGCCGTGTGTTTCGACAGGAAATGGGCATTAATTTCGGCGAGTATCTGGCTAAGGTCCGACTCGGCATCGCCAAACGATGGCTGCGGGAAACGGATATGACGATCAACGAGATCGCACAGAAACTGCATTACAGCAATTCCGGCAACTTTATTCGATCATTCAAAAGTTCGGAGAACATCACGCCTGGCAAATATCGAGATCAGACGAAGGATTAAATTTGCCGCAGGAGGAGGAGCAGCATTTGGATAAATTGTTCGTGTTAGGGGACAGCATATCCATGGATTACGGGGTTTATTTGGAGCAAATGCTGGAAGGCAGCATGATGTACGATCGTAAGAAAGATCGGTATGCAATTAACGAAAACCAGGATCTCCCGGACGCGATGAGAGGGGCGAACGGCGGGGATAGCGGCATGGTTCTTCAATATTTATCCTATCTCGTGTCTAACCACCTGTTCGATCATGACATCTTGCTGCTCAATTGCGGGCTGCACGATATCAAACGGAATGCGTTGACGGGCGAGCTGCAGGTGCCGTTGGAGCAATATTTAGCCAATTTACAGGCGGTTCTACGACTAATTCAACCGTTGGAAGTCAGAATCGTTTGGGTGAGGACCACGCCTGTCGATGATGCTATTCATGAGGAACAGATAAAGAAATTTGTACGGTTCAATCAGGACGTCATGAACTATAACGAAGCTGCCGATCGGATCATGGGCGCGGCTGGTGTTATGTCCATCGATTTGTATGGTTTTACGCAAAGGCTAGGGGACGGCAAGACGTTGTTCTGCGATCATGTCCATTACGTCGAGCAGATTCGAAGGCAGCAGGCTGCGTTCATTGCCGGCTGCTTGCACAGCAAGTACCTCTCATAAATAAGGATAACCCTCTCTTCTCACGTCACAAATCTCAACGCGCCATACGGTATTTCAGTGACGCCCTCGCGAAAATCACTCGGAGACATGCCGGCCATCTGGCGGAACACCTTGCCGAAGTAGCTGCTGTTGTCGAAACCGGTTTGCTCCGCGATCACGGTAACCGGGAGCGAGGTGTGCCGCAGCAGCCGGGCCGCCTCCTCAATGCGCAGCTGGCGCACATACTGCATAGGCGTAATGCCGATGGATTTATGGAACATTTTACAAAAATGATGCTTCGACATCCCCGCAGCCAGTGCGGCTTGATCTAATCCAAGCGGCATGCGATAGTGCTGCTCCAGCCATGCTTTGGCATGTCGAAGCTTCTCCGGGATTTCGCGCTGCTCCGCCCCCTTGCCTTCCGTTTCTCTCAGCATGGCCAGCATCCATTCATACAGGCGCACGGATACCTCATAGCGATCGCGAAGCCGGTTGGAAGCCGCATCTTCATAAAGCTTGTGCAGCAGCCGAATCGGCTCCGAGTCTGGATGGATCGCCCCCACGGGACCGTAGTGTCGGAGATAGCGCGACCATATCTGCTCGGCATCATGCCCGCTTAAGCGAAGCCAGATATGCTCCCAGGGCTTGTCTTGGTCAGGCTCATACCAGTAGCGGTGATCAGACGGAATCTGCACAAAAAAGCCATGGTGCATCGGCACGGTGTACCTTGTCCCTCCCACGGTAAGCTGCCCCTCGCCTGCCAGTGTGTATTGAAAGATAAAGCCGACGCCCGGGCGATTGGTGCCGTCCCACTCATAATCGGTGCCTGCGATACGATGGAAGCCGGTTGATTCAATGCGATATAACGGAGCAGGGGTGTCATCGGTATACAGGAAGCCAAACGAGCCCTCAATCATCACAATATTTTACTATCCTTTCGCGATAAAATACGATTTCGCCTTTGCTGGAAGCAATATATCATTACCCTATGAGGAAATAGTAGCACATTAAAATGCGATTGGGGAGTGAGAATATGCTTCGGTACAAGGATTGTTACGCGGCATTTGAGCAAGATCGGCTCGTGGCGGGGAATGAAAGAATTGAGCGTGTATGGGAGATTCATAGCAGTACGCTGGTAACGAAGTCGCTCAAGGACAAAGCGACAGGGGAAGAATGGATTGCGCAGGGGGCTGATTTGACGGCCTATCGACTCCCGCTTCTGTCGTATGAAGAGGCTGTTCATGTGTCGCTTCAAGCGGTGGAGGACGATGACCTCGGCGTCGGGGCCAAGCATTGGAAGGTCTCGGTGGAGCTAAGAACGAATACCCATGCCATACGGTTTGAAGTACGGCTGTACCCGAGCGCATCTTTCCTCCGGCAAGAAATGTGGGTGAAGCGCATAGCCGCAAGCAGCGTTGGGTCAGAGGCGTCTGTATTCGCCGCCGACAGCTCTAATCTGCAATTGGAGGATTATACGGAGGAACAGGTGGAAGCTGGGCACGATTACATCGACGCGCTGGCGTTGAGACCTGTGCACTGCCGGTGGCAGTGCATCCAGTTGAAAGATGTGACGGACAGTCACAATAATCTGGTCAGCCGCGACACGGGCTTGTTGTATAAGAACGAGCGAATTGCGCTGACCGGCAGTATCTTGGCGTTCAGTCAACAACTTACGTCAAGAGGGCTGCTGGTGCTGAAAGAAGGGCCGACCGCATTCGGTCATCTCCATCGGTCAGGCGGGGATTTTCGTTTTGAAGGCAATCGCTTGTTTGTGGACGGTTCAGGCTTAGATGCTGCGGATGGCGAGGATGGCGATGAGCTTCCGGCCTACGGCGTGACGGTCGGCGTCTATGATGGAACGGAGCTCGGCTTGCGGACGCTGCTGCATGCGTATCATCGGAGCATTCGCACCTATGTGGCACAGCGTGATGCTTATGTCATGAGCAATACGTGGGGGGATCGTTCCCGTGACGGCCGGGTGAATGAAGCTTTTATCTTGGAGGAGCTGCCGGCAGCCGCTGAACTGGGCGTGACCGTATATCAGATTGATGACGGATGGCAGCAAGGGACGACGGCGAATTCGATCGTGCAGGGGGGCACCTGGGGCGATTATTACAGTCAATCCGACCAATTCTGGGAGGTGCACCCGGAGCGGTTTCCGCGCGGGCTGAAGCCCGTTATGACGAAAGCGAAGGAGCTGGGCATGGAATTGGGGCTCTGGTTTTCACCGGATTCCAGTCACGATTTTAGATATTGGGAAAAGGATGCGGATACGCTAATCGGTTTTTATCAGCGGGAGGGGATCCGCCATTTCAAACTTGACGGCATTCGCCTTGCTTCCAAGTTAGGGGAAGTGAGGCTGTGCCGGATGATGGAGAAGGTGATTAGGGCCACGCAGGGGCAAGTCGTGTTTAACCAGGATACGACGGCTCAGGTGAGGCTCGGGTATTTCGGGAAGACGCAGTACGGCAACTTATTTCTCGAAAATCGGTATACAGATTGGAGCAATTATTATCCTCATTATACGCTGCGTAATCTATGGCAGCTCTCACCCTATGTATCCGCGGCAAAGCTTCAGATTGAATTCCTGAATGTCGCCCGAAATCCGATGAATTATGCGCAGGATCCTTTGGCACCGTCTGCCGTGGGCATTGAGTTTGCTTTTGCGCTGACGATGTTTGCAAGCCCACTGGCATGGATGGAAGTAACCGGGCTGGCACAGGCGGATGGCGAGAAGCTGAAAGGGCTCATTCATGCGTACAAGCCGCATCAGCAGGCCATTCAAGGCGGACATGTACTCCCGATAGGCGAGGAGCCGGACGGTACGTCATGGACGGGATTCCAATCGATCTCGGGGAATGGAATAGGGTATGTAATCGTGCTGCGCGAGTGGAATGATCGGGAGGAGGCGCGATTTGCGCTTTGGGGGAACGACGGCGTGCAACTGCCGAATCGTTTGGAGCTTATAGCAGCGTCATCGAAGCTTGCCGAAGTGCCGGAGGCTGAGCTGTCTTCCGGAGAATTGCGCGTGAAACTGACGGCGCCGCATACGTTTGCGCTGTACCGCTATTTTTTCTGACGAAAGACATGTACTTCCCGACTTAGAATAAGCGGGCAGCGGCTTGGTGACCCTAGCTTAGGCTGATTTTTCATCCCTTGGATAAAAGTTAGAAATCAGGAAAATCTAAGCCTATCGTCCTTCCGGGACGAAGATGCTGATGACGGGAAGTGACATGACACACATGCAATTCGGCAGAAAAAGGATGATCTGGATCGCACTTTTTTGTGTGATTTTGTTTAGCAGCGCCGCTTCGACCGCATTTGCGTACGGCAAGGGAGCCAAAGGCCCGGATGTGTTCGCAGTGCAAGGGATGCTGAAATCTTTGGGCTACTACTCCGGCCCGATCACCGGTTATTACGGCAATCAAACAGCCGCGGGGGTGAAAGCTTTCCAAAGCCGCTACGGGCTTCCGATCACAGGCAATGTCGACGATCAGACGCTGCAATCGATTCTCTGGGCATACGGTAATTTGAAAATACCGAAAAAGCCTGCGCCGACACCGACGCCAAGCCCTGCGCCATCCGAGCCGAGTCCGACGCCGACACCATCGCCGCAGGCACCTTCGACGTCAGGGCTTACTGTAGAAGAGCAGCAGATGCTCGATCTGGTCAATCAGGAGCGGGCGAAAGCGGGCTTGCCGGCATTGGTCGCCGACATGGCTTTGACGAAAACAGCTAGAATCAAGAGCCAGGACATGGTCGACAACAATTATTTCTCCCATGACTCGCCAACGTACGGTTCTCCGTTCGATATGATGGAGAAATTCGGCATCACGTACAATGCGGCCGGCGAAAATATCGCCTGTAATCAATCCGTTCAAGCGGCGCATGAGGCGCTGATGAACTCGCCGGGGCATAGGGCGAACATTCTAAGCAAGGACTATACGCACATCGGCATCGGCATTGTGAATGGCGGCCCGTGCGGCAAGATGTTTACGCAGCAGTTTATTGGCAAGTAAATGCAGAACAAGCAAACAACCTCCAACTCGCCGGGTCAGGCGGGATGGAGGTTGTTTCATTTAACACAATGCCTTACGTCGCCGACACCGGCTTGATCGCTTCCGACCACTGCGTGAACTTCTGCAGTGCCGTGCCTTGCTCAATGGCGTGGCGCGCCATGTAGATGCCTTCCTCAATGGATCCGGCGGCTCCCGCCACCCAGAGGCGCACGCCGCTGTTCAGCAACACCATGTTCAGGAACGGAAGCTCGGCTTCGCCGCGCAGCACCGCAAGCGCCGTTTCGGCTTGCAACTGTGCTGTCCACTCGACCTCAGGCACTTCGACCTGAAGCTCATAAATTTCAGGATCGATAATGAACAGCTCGCTGACGCCGTCCTTGATCAGAAACGTGCGGGTACGCTTGTCGACGCCGAGATCCTCGGAGCCTTCCATCCCCTGCACGACGATGCCGTTCGTCACGCCGAGGTCGATGAGCAGGTTCGTGATCTTCTCGAACACGGTCCCGTGGAACACGCCTACCGCCATATAGGGTGCTTCGGTAAAACGAAGCAGCTTCTCCGCCGTGTTGAATACGGTGCGCAGCCCGAGCTCCTGGCGCAGCTGACGCAGCTCGCCAAGCGGCGCGCACCAGCTTTCTGTCGGTGTGAAGAGGAAACCCGTCCGCGCAGCCGCCGACGTCAGCGCCTCGCGCGACGCCTGCAGCGCCTGGACGCCGAGCGCCTCCAGCACGTCAGGCAGCGTGATGCCCCATTTCGGGGGCATCGATGCGCTGCCGTGCAGCGTCGTCGGCACACCGCAGGCGGCCAGCACGAACGCGGTCGGCAGCGTCGCGATAAACGTGCGCGCGCGGCCGTCGTACGGCCCGGCGCAGTCGAGGCTGCCGGCGATCGGATGCGACGTGATGCGCTTCCGCAGGGCGTGTATGAACGCTTTGAGCTCATCCGGCGATTCCATTTTGATCCGCTCCGCGACGAGGAAAGCACCCATCTGTGCTTGCGTAGCGCCGCCGGTCAGGATCAGCTCAGCCGCTTGCGCAGCTTCATCATAAGTAAGGTCTCGAGCTCCGCGTTTGCCGCGGCCCACTTCTTTTAATAAGGAAATCATCGTTTGCGTCCCCCTTGATTTTGATCTTGCAGCAGTTGATACACCTTCACAATGGAGGTTGCGACGTCTACCAGTCGTTTGCGTTCATTCATGGCTTGCTTGCGCAGGAAATCGTAAGCTTCCGCTTCGGATATTTTTTTGATTTCGCATAAAATCCGCTTCGCCTGATCGACCCATTTGCGCTCCTCGAGCTTGGAAAGTAACTGCTCGCGTTCCTGCTGCCATTCGGTTCTCTGAAAAAAATGATTGACGCCCAGCAGCAACGCGCAGTGAATTTCCAACGCGCTCATGGAGGGGCCGAGCAAGCCGTCGATGCCGTTATCGATTTTACATTCATTAGAAGGAAACGTATGCGGGTCGCACCACCAGAACAGCGGCAGACTGCGCAGCGTGTGCAGACGGGTGCGCCAAGGCGCAACCTGATCAGGACTTACCACTAATAATACAGCATCAATCTTGGGCATGTTAAATGAAATTTCTCTCATGGACGTCCCGGCGTAGACGCGGAAGCCCAAATCCTTTAAGGTTTCTTCTGGTAAGAACGGAGGGCCCTCCGCAATTTGCCGCTCCCCGATAGACGTTAGCTCAGAGGAGGTAGCTGAGCGTTTCTCTTTTAACTCATCGACAACGATAAAAGATTGTAACATGAAAGACTCCCTCCTGTAATTAGTAGGCCAAATGATGTTAAGTTAATGTCAGGTATTTACTTAAAAATGGATGTGAATGTATGAAAATAATATAGCATAGCCGTCTAAAAGTTGTCGATATGAAGTTTTCAGGATTTTTCAGAAAATTTATGTCAAGTTTATTGACACATGAAAAATCACATCGTATAATCAGGGTAACAAACGGCACAATGACGTGGCGTTGAAGATGACAAATGAAAATTAAACCTAACATGCTGTTCACGAGGACGTGGCAGCAGTGGCAATGAGGCCGACGAACTTTCCCGATGATACGGGGCTGTTTGTCGGCCTTTTCTGTCTAGAATCGCATCGGCATCATTTATCGGGTAGGAACACATGAAGAGAAGGCGAAAAGCCTCGCAAAGGAGAGGGTATGCATGGTGGATCGGAAAAGTTTTTTGCAAGTTGGGCACAAAGGGTCATTGTTCAGCGCTTTCCTGTATTTTGACATGAGCTTCATGGTGTGGGTGATTCTCGGTCCGCTGGCAGTTATTCTCGCGAATGACTTCCATCTAAATGCCGCGGAAAAAGCGAACCTCGTTGCCCTGCCGACGCTGGGGGGCGCCGTACTCCGCCTCGTGCTTGGCGTGCTGACCGATAAAATCGGCCCCAAGCGAACCGGCCAGATCGGGCTCACTTTAACGTTGATTCCGCTGTTCTGGGGTTGGCAGTTTGCGAACACGATGGGCGACATGTACTTCGTCGCGTTGATGCTCGGCATCGCTGGAGCAAGCTTCGCAGCTGCGCTGCCACTGGCATCCTCGTGGTATCCACCGCAGTATCAAGGGCTTGCGATGGGGATCGCCGGCGCTGGCAACAGCGGCACGATCTTTGCGACGCTGTTCGCGAACCGGATTGCGCAGCATTTTGGCACCTGGCATGTCGTCTTCGGCATTGCTTTGATCCCGATCGTCATCACACTGATCCTGTTCAGTATCTTGGCGAAGGACAGCCCGAACAAACCGGCGCCGAAGAAGCTGGCGGAATATGGCCGCGTGCTCAAGCAGCGCGATGCCTGGCTGTTCTGTATTTTTTACAGCGTGACGTTCGGCGGTTTTGTCGGGATGTCGACCTATCTCACGATTTTCTTCAACACGCAGTACGGCTTGTCTCCCATTCGCGCAGCGGACTTCACCACTTTGTGCGTCATCGGCGGCAGCTTCTTCCGGCCTGTGGGTGGCTGGCTTGCGGATCGGATCGGCGGCATTCGAATGCTGATGGTGCTGTACGGTATTGTCGGGCTGATGATGGCGGGCATTTCGACCCTGCCTGCGTTGTCAGTGACAACCGTGTTGTTGTTCGTCGCCATGATGGCACTTGGAATGGGGAACGGGTCGGTATTCCAGCTTGTGCCGCAGCGCTTCCGGGCGGAGATTGGCGTCATGACCGGGATCGTCGGCGCAGCCGGGGGACTCGGCGGCTACTTCCTGCCGAAAATTCTCGGCAATCTGAAGCTGTCCACCGGTTCTTTCACACCGGGGTTCCTGACGCTCAGCGTCATTGCGGTATTGTGCATCGTGATTATCGCCGTTGTTCAAGGTCAATGGAAGCGTACATGGATCGGCGAAGGCGGCAAGGTGTCTGCCAGTTCAGCGGCTTCCATAGATACTACACTACAAGCCTAACTGTCACGTAGAAGTGCGCTGCCGGGGAGGATCAATTCGATCCGGCAGCGCGGCATCCGGTGTTCCGTAAAGATTTTGCTCATGCAGCTTGCTGCGTGTGCCTCAGGCTGCATGGGCAAAGACGTTACGACCAGCGTCTTTGACTTTTGTAATGGAACTCTTTTATAGCTCCATATCCCGCATTTGTCATTTGGGCGGCGTTAGCTGCTTCCCAAATGACCCTTTTTTCCACATTCCAACAAGCGATCGTTAAAGAATGGAAGGATGATGACAATGACAGTGAACAAAGAGAAGCTGGTACTGGTTGGCAACGGCATGGCAGGGGTTAACGCTGTCGAGCATCTGCTCAAACTTGCTCCGGATAAATATGACATTACCATTTTCGGCACGGAGCCGCATCCGAACTATAACCGGATTTTGTTGTCTTACGTTCTTTCCGGCGATTCCAAAGTCGAAGACATCGTGATCCATCCTTATGAATGGTACAAATCGAACAACATTACGCTGTATACGAGTCAAACGGTCACGAACATCGATACCGAAGCCCAAACCGTCACAAGCGACATGGGCGTGACCGTTCCGTACGACAAACTGATTTTGGCGACAGGCTCGAATCCTTTCATCATTCCGATGCCGGGTGCGGACAAAGAGGGCGTCATGGCGTACCGGACGATCCGCGATTGCGAGATCATGATGGAGTCGGCGAAAAAGTATAAAAAAGCGATCGTCATCGGCGGCGGTTTGCTCGGCCTGGAGGCTGCGCGCGGCTTCCTGAATCTCGGGATGAAGGTAGACGTTGTTCATATCGTCGATACAATCATGGAGCGGCAGCTTGACCGCACCGCTTCCAAAATGCTGCAAGCAGCGCTGGAAGAGCAAGGCATCAACTTCCTTTTGGCCAAACAATCGGAGGAAATCATCGGCGACAAGCGCGTCAAAGGGCTGAAATTCAAGGACGGCACGGTTGCGGAAGCGGACCTCATCGTCATGGCGGTCGGCATACGTCCGAATGTTCAGCTGGCGAAATCGTCCGGCATCGAATGCAATCCGGGGATTCTCGTCAACGACTACCTGCAAACGAACGTACCTAACGTGTACGCCGTTGGCGAGTGCGCGATGCATCGCGGTGTCGCTTACGGTTTGGTGGCGCCGCTGTACGAGCAAGGGGCAGTGTTGGCGAAGCACCTGGCTGGCGTGGAAACTGGACCGTATGAAGGTTCAATTGTCTATACCAAGTTGAAAGTATCCGGTGTGGACGTCTTCTCCGGTGGCAAATTTATGGATGCTGAAGGGACCAAAGCGATTCGCATTCACGACGAATTCACCGGCGTTTACAAGAAAGTCGTCATCCAAGACAACAAAATTATCGGTGCCGTGCTCTTCGGCGATACAGCAGATGGCACGCGTCTCATGCAAATGATCCGGGAAGAAACGGACATCAGCGGCATGGCCAAGACGTCCATCCTTACGGATAACAGCAGCGGCGGCGCGGCATCCGGTGTGGCCGACATGAAGGACGATGCGATTATTTGCGGCTGCAACGGGGTCACGAAAGGCACGATCTGCTCGGCGATCAAGGAGCAAGGGCTGACGACAGTCGATGAGGTGAAAAACTGCACAACAGCGTCCCGTTCCTGCGGCGGCTGTAAGCCGTTGGTGAGCGATTTGCTCGCTTTTACACTTGGCGCCTCTTACGATAAAAACGCAGCCAAAGAATCCATTTGCGGCTGCACGACACTGTCTCGGGATGAAGTCGTAGATGGGATTCGTGAAAAAGGCTTGACTCACGTCCGCGAAGTGATGCATGTGCTCGGCTGGACCAATGAAGAGGGCTGCTCCAAATGCCGCCCTGCGCTGAACTATTACCTGGGCATGATTGCCCCGGAAACGTATAAAGACGATAGCACGTCCCGTTTCGTGAACGAGCGGATGCATGCGAACATTCAAAAAGACGGCACCTACTCCGTCGTTCCGCGGATTTATGGCGGCGTGACGAATCCTTCGGAGCTCAAGCGAATTGCCGAAGTGGCGGAGAAGTTCAACGTACCAACCGTGAAATTTACCGGTGGACAACGACTCGACTTGCTCGGTGTGAAAAAAGAAGACCTCACCGCGATGTGGGAAGCGCTCGACATGCCGTCCGGCTACGCCTACGGCAAAGCGCTCCGCACGGTGAAAACGTGCGTCGGCGACACGTTCTGCCGCTTCGGCACCGGCGACGCGATGGGCGTCGGCATCGAGCTGGAGAAGCGGTTCGAGCGCCTGAATACGCCGGCGAAGGTGAAGCTGGCCGTATCCGGCTGCCCGCGTAACTGCGCAGAATCCGGCATTAAAGACCTTGGCGTCGTCTCCGTCGACGGCGGCTGGGAGCTGTACGCAGGCGGCAACGGCGGCGTGAAAGTGCGCGTCGGCGACCTGCTGGTCACCGTGAAAACCGAAGCGGATATTATCGAGTACTCGGAAGCGTACCTGCAATACTACCGTGAAACCGGTAAGTACGGCGAACGCACTAGCGAGTGGGTGCACCGTCTCGGCATCGAGCATATCCGCGAAGTTGTGAAGGATGATGAGAAGCGTCAAGCGCTCTGCGCTCGTATGGAGACGGCGTTATCCGTCCTGACCGATCCTTGGAAGCAAGCGATTGAGAGCAACAAAATTAGACGCGATCTCTATGAGGTTGTTGAGTTGAAGTAACGGGGAGGAGCATACGGATGAATACACAAACGGAACAAAGCGTATGGGTGCAAGCTGTTTCTTATGAGGAATTGGCGTTGAACACAGGGAAAACGATCCGCTATCAGGATGTCGAGGTTGCGCTGTTCAAACTGCAAAGCGGCAAGCTGCATGCGATTCAAAATCGCTGCCCGCACAAGGAAGGGGTGCTGGCTGAGGGCATTGTCTGCGATGAGCACGTCTTCTGCCCGATGCACGATCGCAAAATTCATTTGCCTTCCGGCGAGGTTCAAAAGCCCGATACCGGCTGCGTGCAAACATATGAAACGAAGATCCAGGACGGCTACGTATATATTGCCTTTCCGGCGGCGCGGGATATCGCGAGCTGATTGATTCAGGTGAGGTGGTGAAGGAGGAGGCGAGGGCGATGAAAACGGAGTATAGAGCGCTTGTGGAACAGCCCTCCTCTCATTGCTGCTTTTGCAGTATGCAGTGCGGGTTGGAATTCATTCCGGGCGAGAGACTAGGCGGGCTGACCATTAAGCCAAGCAGCGTGTTTCCCGTAGCGACTGGTCGATTGTGTCAAAAAGGATTGAATGCGCTGGAGCATGTGGGGCATTCCGAGCGGATTCTGGAGCCGCTTCAGAAGCAGAAGGGGGTGCTCCCTTGGCGGCCGTTGTCGTGGGCGGAGGCTTACAGCGGCATTGCCGAAAAGGTCATGGCGTTGCAGGAATTGCATGGTCGCGATGCCGTCGGTGTGTATGGCGGAGGCTCTTTGACGAACGAGGTGTGCTACCTGCTCGGCAAATTTACCCGTGTGGCGCTTCGCTCGCGGTACATTGATTATAACGGCCGCTACTGCATGTCCTCGGCGGCTGCGGCGAGCAATCAAGCATTCGGTATCGATCGCGGGATGACGATGCCTTTGAGCGAGATTCCGAATGCGAAGTACATCATTTTGGCTGGCACCAATATTGCGGAATGCCAGCCGACGATGATGCCTTACTTGCTGGAAGCGAAGAAGAAAGGCGCCATCATCGTGACCATCGATCCGCGCAACACGATGACCTCTAAGGTTGCCGATGTGCATGTGCGGCTGCAGCCTGGATTCGATTCCGTCTTTGTCAACGGACTGCTGAACGTAATGATTACGGAGAAGCTGGTGGATGAGCGCTTTGTTCGGGAACGGACCGTCGGCTTTGAGCACGTGCAGGACGCGGTGAAAAGCTTTACGCCTGAGCGGGTCGAGGCGATGACAGGCATTCTCGAAGCGGTGTTGCGTACGGTGGCCCGGGGCTTTGCGAAAGCGGAGAGCGGCATCGTCTTGACGGCGCGCGGTTTGGAGCAGCAGAAAAACGGCGTGGAGAATACGCTGAACTACATTAATTTATGCCTGCTGACGGGCAAAATCGGTCGGTCCGGCTGCGGCTACGGCGCTGTGACCGGGCAAGCCAACGGTCAAGGCGGGCGCGAGCACGGGCAAAAGGCCGATCAACTGCCGGGTTACCGGCTGATCGAAGATCCGGCGGCCCGCGAGCATGTGGCGGGCGTGTGGGGCATCGACCCGGCCGAGCTGCCGGGAAAAGGCGTTTCCGCCTACGAGCTGCTGAAAAAAGTCGACGAGGGCGAAGTAAAGGGCTTGATCGTGCTGGGCTCCAATCCGCTTGTGTCCAGCCCGAATAACCGGATGGTGGAGCGGGCTTTGCAGAAGCTGGAGCTGCTCGTCGTCATCGACATGTTCGAGACCGAGACCGCGCGCTATGCGCATTACTTGCTGCCCGGCTCGTCCTTTAGCGAAGCGGAGGGTACGCTGACGAACTTGGAAGGACGCGTGTTCCATCGGCGGCAAGCGACCGAGCTGCCGGGCCGGGCCAAGCTCGATTATCGCATCCTGTGCGAGCTGGCGGAGGCGTTGGGGCGAGGGACCTATTTTCAATATGCGGGTATTGAAAATGTGTTCGAGGAGCTTGCGGCTGCTTCGGCTGGCGGCAAGGCCGACTACAGTGGCATCACCTACCGGCGGCTGCAGGAGGCGAAGGGCCTGTTCTGGCCGTGCCCGTCGCCTGATCATCCGGGAACGCCGCACCTGTTCCAGGAGCGGTTCCACCACCCCGACGGCAAAGCGCGCCTCTTCGGCATCGAGCCGAAAATGCCAGGCGAGCCGATCGACGGGGAGTACCCGTACATCCTGACCACCGGGCGGCTCGGCAATCACTACCTAAGCGGCGTGCAGACGCGCCGAACTGACGCTTTGTTGAAAAAGGCGCCCGTGCCGGTCGCCGAGATTCATCCCTCGCTCGCCAAGCGCATCGGGCTGAGCCTGGATCAGTGCATCCGTATCACCAGCCGGCGAGGCTCGCTCGTTTTTCAAGTAAAAGTGACCGAGGGCATCCAGCCTCGCACCGTCTTCGTCCCTTTCCACTGGGGCGACGACCTGGCGATCAACCAGTTGACGAGCGACGCGCTCGACCCGACGAGCCGGATGCCGGAGTTTAAGATTTGTGCGGTGCGGATTGAGCGGGTGGAGTAGGAATATAGTTGGGAGCAAAAAGTGCGGGTCGCAGGGAAACGTATGTGGTGATGGAGTTGAACTAAATTAGGATTAGGAGCTGTCCTTGTGAGGACGGCTTTTTTTGTTTTACAAGCATGAAGGCTTCCAGGTCTACGGCAGACTTTGGGAGCTTCTTCTTTTGTGTTTCCAGTATTTTCAAAAGGTGATAGAATTGGAGGGTCAATTGTATTGGATATTATGCTGTTTAAACGAAGCGATACGAGCTTAGGCTTGAAAATTGAAGGGGAATATCGAGAAGGTGTTCCGCTAGTGGATTTACAAAGAGTTGCCATGCGCATTGGCCTATTCATTGACTGTAATTGGGCAAGTGCTCTTAACTTTTCACGGCTATCCTATTCGTGTCGATGCTTTAAAGACCATCTCTTGCTTCGAGGTTACAGTGCAACAACAATCAAGGCGTATTTGGGTCAAGTTGAGCGTTTCTTCGCCTATTGGGTGGGGAAGGCGTGGGATTGGAAGGATAACGTCATTCAAAACTACTCGCTGCAACTGCTGGACAGAGGCTTTTCGCATGCTTATGTGAACCAAGAGATTAGTACAATCAAGTTTTATGCTGCGGGCCGGCTGAGCCGACCCTTGGTCGCCAAGAGGGATTTCGAGGGAGCGAGTCAGTCGACAAACCTGCACTGGCTAAGTCCGTCGGACCCGGTCGCTATGCTCCCTTAAGCCAGTGAGGGTTCGTGAATACAACAACGTTAGGTGAAATCATTGCAACATATTAATTGGAGGGCATTATCATGGAGGCAAGTATTTTCAATCCAATATTTAATGAAGTGGTCACCAAAAAGTTACAAGAGTATGGTTACCTTAGCAAAGGACAATGCCTATATAAAACTAAAGGTGAAACAGTTGCTGCATTATTAAGAAGGACATATAGAGGGGATCAAGGAACTAACTTCATTTTTTGTATACGACATCGGTTTGTGAGAGACCTAAAGGACCTACAAACAAAAAATATTTACTTGAAAGATGCCATAGATTATCCATTTAGAATAGCAATGGTTAATTTTAAGGAAGAGGACTTATTCGGTATTACTTATGAACCAATTAATTATCTTAGGCCATCAGAGATTGGATATGAAGGTATTTATTATGGGGATATTCCAATTGAAGATACTGATAAAATCGTAGAAAAACTAAATAGATTGACAAATAATATAATTAATTATGAGGGTAAGATTATTAATTTACTTACGCCTCAGAGGTGTCAGGATTTAATCGAGAAAAAGTCGACAGGTGCATTTATTGAAAGAATGTGGATCGAGGATTACAAGAATTTCTTAGAGAATTGATTAGTGGGATTGTTCAGGAAGGCAATGAATTCACCTAACACCTTATTCACGCTGCGGACCTGACGGCCCTTGGTCTGTCAGGAGTATTTTCGAGGAAGCGGACACAGCAGACAACACTACACTGGCTAAGCCCGTCGGACCCGGGGCTGCCGCGCCTTAAGCCTCTCGGGTTCGTGAATACAACAACGTTAGATGAAATCACAGATGAATCATATCAATAATAACTACATAGGAGCTAATTTGATGGGATACATCATGGACTTAAGGAATATTGTTGGCACTAGACCATTAATAATGGTTGGTGCATGTGTTTTAATATTCAATCACGACGGTGGACTATTACTTCAGAGAAGGACTGATAGTAATGATTGGGGAACCATTGGAGGTTCATTAGAGCTAGGAGAATCATTAGAAGAGGCGGCAGCTCGAGAACTTTATGAAGAAGCAGGACTTACTGCGAAATCATTCAAATTCATAACGATATTTTCTGGTAAGGACATGTACTATAAGTACCCACATGGTGATGAAATCTATAATGTAATGGCTATATATGAAGCGCAAGAAATACAAGGGGACCCGAAAGTAAACGATAATGAAAGTTATGAACTTAAATACTTTTCATTAGAAGTACCAATTGATAATGTTAACCCATTTACAGAGTATTCCCTTAGAAAAGCTGGATACATAACGAAGTGGTAGTATTTCGAAGATGTCTTTGACTTCATCTAACATCGTATTCACGCTGCCTTTGGTCGCCATGAGGGATCTCGGGGAAGTGGATTCAAGTGACAACCCTGCGAGGATAAGTCTTCGACCCGCCAGCTGTGCTAGCTTTATTCTCTCGGGCGCGTAAAGCATTGAATAACTCCAGTGCCTTACGCTTTATATACATCGCCGCGTGATCCAACTTTAATAACCACGATAACTAGAATATCATTAAAGATAGAATAAACAACTCGATAAGACCCAATTCGAAGTCGGAATTGATTGTTGGTTCCCTGCATTTTTTTAATGTATAATTCTGGATGTTTGGGATCTTGTGCAAGAATTTGGATGTGGTTTAAGATTCGATTGCGAGTTTGTTTATATGGGCATCTGATAACACTATTCGCGCGGCGGGCCTTGCGGCCCTTGGACTGCCAGTGGCATTTCGGGGAAGTGGGATCAGGCAGAATTTTCTTGAAGAGCGATAAAGAAGGGAGCTTTTTTTCATGAGTTGGAAACAAGCGCTAAAGACTTTTTGTGATCTTTACTCGGAATCCAAACTAACAAATAAATGGATTATCGTCGGATCCGTTGGATCTGTATTACAAAATGCAAAAATGGAACCAAATGATTTAGATATATATGTTCAGAACATAGAAGATGTTCAAGATATAGCTGAGTTACTGGGAAAATTTAACTTAAAATCTAAATCTGATCTTTCTTATTCTGATGGAGACTGGCTATCCTCTAATGAATAACCATACTTTACTCAATCATTTTCTTCTGGATTCACTTGGACGAAAGGGAAATGGAAAATCCACGATTTTACTGTGGAAGTGGTTCAAATATCAAATTCTGCTGGTATCCCCGATTCGGATGAAGGGGAGGGAATATGGGAAGGCGGTAAATATATTTGGGAGTTAAAGAAGCTTGTTGAATTCGAGAACCATGAAGTGCCAGTCGTACCTTTAGAGATTCAATTGGAATCTAACATTAGAAGAAATAGACCAGATCGGAAAGATGCCATATTGAATGCATTAATTACATATGGTTATGATGATGAATTATTGAGGAAAGCATTATCAAAAACAAATAGAGAACAGTTTAAGGATTATTTTGGGAATTAGAAAAATTTCGGGGGAAATGATTTCAAGCAAACAATAACAATAATAGAAAGGGAGTAAATTATTGAAACAGAGAATATTAGCCATTTTAATAGATCATCTAGTCGGAACAATAATAGTCTTGTTCATTTTCATGGCATTTAATTGGGAGTCAATCATGTATCCGACAGATTCTAATTTTATGAGGCCATTTGAAACTTTTAACACAATACTGTTATTAGGAATGATTTATTACTTTCTTAAGGATGTATATCAAGGAAGGAGTGTAGGTAAGAGAGTACTAAGAATTGCCGTAAGAGACATTGAAGATACAAGTAAAAAACCTGGGTCAATACGATTAATAATAAGGAATGTTACTGTATTTTTGTGGCCAGTAGAACTTTTATTGCTTATTTTAATGGGAAGAAGAATTGGAGATATCATTGCAAAAACTCAAGTAACACACATGTAGTTCTAAAACATCGTATAAAGTGGGAATGCGCGAACATAAGAAAAGGCTACTGGAGAACTTCCAATAGCCCCAATCCTCACTAAATCCCTCGGAAACAACAACCTCAAGCAACTCGGATTTCTATTCTTCGCGGATGATTATACTCAAGTCAGAGCCGCATATACCGAAAGGTACGGTACGTAGGGTGGTTATCATAGCCAGTCTGTATTTTTGTAGTTTTTTCAATGAAATTTAGAGTTTTTAGAGAAACCGTTTACATTACAATGGATGGGTAGCGTTTGAAAACATCCTGAGGGGGAGAATGAGATGGTGATATATGGTTAAAAGAATGTTGTTGCTCTTCATCATGATAACCTTCATAATTACGCCATTTGGAGGGATGCGCGCATCAGCCTCCGAGTCGGTTGTACCCAGCTTGCTAGCTTGGTACAAGCTCGATGCGCCGATTTCGATAGATGGCATTAACGTAGCGGAGGACTCTTCGGGCAATGGTCAACATGCTGTGGGTACGAGTGGCACATGGCGTGCGGATTCCGGCGTTTATGGAGGCGCACTCTCCTTTAACGGAGTAAGCGATATCGTGCAATTGAATACATCAGGATCGGGTACGACTTTCCTCAAGGATTCGTTCACCGAGCATTCAGCCTCACTCTGGTTCAAGGCGAATGATACCGTATCAAGGCAAGTTCTGTACGAGCGCGGTGGGAATACAGCAGGATTTGCCATCCAAATAGCTGACAACAAGTTGGAAGCGGCTGTTGTAAATGCAGATATCATGCAAAAACTTTCGACAGATTTTACCGACACGACTGCTTGGCATCAGGTGGTTGCTTCCTTTGATAATGGGCAGTTCAAGCTATATCTGGACGGTGTGCTTATCGATTCTTTGACTGCGCCCTTTTCGCAAGTGGCTAGCGCACTTAATGCAGGGGCAATTGGCGCGAGAAATGCAGTTGATGCTTTCGGCGGCACCAAAGGGGGGGCATGGTTCAATGGAATGATTGACGATGTTCGTCTCTATAGTGTGGCAATGACTCCAGAGATTGCTGCAACAGGAGTAAGTTTGAATAAGAGCAAATTAACGCTTGGTGTCCATTCTACCTATGAGCTGCAGGCTGCACTGGAACCATTGTTAGCAACAAACAGAAATCTGATGTGGACCTCCAGCGATAACGAAGTGGTGAGTATTTCATCTGTTAATGGGGATAGAGCAGTAATAGAAGCGATTTCATCTGGGAACGCAACCATTACTGTAACTTCAGAGGATGGTAATTTCACGGCAACTTGTGACATAACCGTGATACCGTCCATTGTAGCCCTTGGTGATGAAGGGCTGGTAGCCTGGTATAAGCTGGACAGTGTATATGAGAATAACGGTGTGCAGCTTGCCGAGGATTCCAGCGGGAACGGCAATCATTCTGTAAACGCTAATGGAACTTATGTCGGGAATGGTTTGGAGAATGGAGCGTTCTCATTTAATGGAACAACCAACATCATTCAGCTCAATAAGCTGGGCTCTAATTTCATGATAGGTGATTCATCGCAATTTTCGGAATTTACTGCGGGACTTTGGTTCAAAGCGAACAATACGGCTTCCAGGCAGGTATTATTCGAGCGTGGCGGCAATACGGCGGGACTTGCCATTCAATTAAATGCAAATAAGCTCGAAGCGGCTGTGGTCAATGGGTCTGAAAGACATACGCTTTCAACTAATTTTACGGATACAGCTGCTTGGCATCATGTCACCGTATCCTTCGACAAAGGTTTGTTTAAACTGTATCTGGATGGAACGCTTGTTCAGTCTGATACAGCGACTTACGCAACCGTCGCAGCTTCACCTAATCAAGCGGCAATCGGCGCTCGACTTGCTGTCGATGCGTTCGGCGGCAGTGGAGGGGGCGCATGGTTCAATGGGATGATCGATGAAGTGAAGCTCTATTCGGCAGCGGTATCGCCAATCGTTGGTCCAGTAGCTGTTAGTGGAGTCAGCCTGAATACGGGGAACGAAACGCTGGCGGTTGGAGGTGTACTTGAGCTTCAGGCCATCGTTGCGCCAAGCTATGCTACGAATAAGACCATTCTATGGTCCTCGAGTGACGAGGCTGTAGCGACTGTGACATCGAGTGTCTACTCGCATGCTGCCGTAGAGGCAATCGGCGAAGGGACTGCAACCATCACCGCTCGGACAGAGGACGGCGACTACATAGCTTCCTGTGTCATTACCGTCGAGCAATCGGCAGTGGAGGGGATCTCATTGGATGAATCCAATCTCAGCATGAAGGTGAATGAGACACATACTTTAACAGGAGTCATCACGCCTTCTTATGCATCTAATCAAAATGTCGTCTGGACAACCGACAATCCCGGGGTTGTGACGGTGGATGGAACGGGACATATTACCGCTCTGCAGGCAGGAGTTGCGGTTATTACCGTTACGACGGAAGACGGAGGTTTTACGGCATCCAGCATAGTAACTGTAGAGCCTGTCCATGTTACAGGTATTAACATGAATCATTCAAGCTTAACCTTATCTCCCGGGATGAAGAAGCTGCTCATAACAGCTGTCGAACCGGCCGAGGCCACGAATCAGAAGGTAATCTGGTCCTCGAGTAATCAAGCGATAGCGACGGTGGATGAGCAAGGCAGGGTGACTGCGGTTTCGCCTGGCACGTCAATCATTAGTGCCATGACCGAGGATGGCGGTTATATGGCAACTTGTGAAGTAACGGTCAATCTGTTTGCTATCAAGGAAGTAGAAAATTTAATGACCGTAGATTCGGGACCTAATCAGGGGCAGAAAATAACCGTGTATGATGGGACCATCGAACAGTATAATGGCTACTACTATTTGATGGGCACTGGAACGAGCGGCGATGTGTACCGATCGAAGGATATGGTTCATTGGGAAAGTCCGTATGAGTTGATCTCGGACGATCCGTCCACCCTGCCGCCAGCGGCAAATGCGGACCCGTTATACAGTCGATACGGAGCTTCGGATTTGTTGTTCCATAATGGCGTTATGTTTTATGCCTTTAATGGGACGGCGCTAATCAACGGCGATCCAAGCACGATGAACGATACGCCAGACTTTCAGCACAGCTTCTGGGACACCCGATTCGATCTGGGTATCGATCCGCAAATGTTCGTTGCTGCCAACGGAGATCTCGTCTATCTGCGTAAAGTCAACCCGGATGAACCTGATCCGAATACTGGCGATGCAAAGCCGAAGAGAGCAGGCGCCTGGGTATGGAAAGTACAGTCCTTCTTCAACGAGATGGGCAATGCGGGAAGAAGTCCTGCGATCGAGACGGTTCATACGCAGCCTGGCCATTGGGCGAATACGAATTTCTATAATTTCGAAGGACCAGAGCTGTATTACCACAACGGCGAATATTACATGCTATATGTAGGGAATCAATTCTATCCGGAGACTGGTCTATATGAAACAGGCGTTGCTCAAGCAGCCAATTATGATGAAATTACGAATGCAGACAAATATCCAGGCAAGTTGCTCGCACGCAATATAGAACAGCTTATTTTGAAATATAACGTGCTGCTTCCAACAGCAGAGCATGGGTGGCAGCCATACGCTTATACCTTCTCGCAACCGGATTCAGGCTGGACAGCTTCAGATTACGACGCTTCAGCCTGGAAAACCGGCGAAGGCGGATTCGGATGGCCAGAAGTGAACAAAACAAAAATACCAAGCATATACAACGACAACGAGACGGATAAGAGTAAAATTTGGGGCAATCCAACGGGTCCTTCTACGATGTGGGCAAGAAGAACATTGGAACTTAATCAAGTACCCGAAACAACGGTACTGCGTTACCGCTTGGAAGGCTACGGGAAAGTCTACGTGAATGGTCAAGAGCTGGTATCCTTCGGTGGTCAGCAACGTGCTTACATCATGACCGAGGTTCCAAGCGAAATGCTTCATGTTGGTACGAATGTCATCTCCGTAGAAATCAGCCGTGACGGCGGACCGGAGCTGACGGCGTATCATTTGGACTTCGGGCTCTATGATACGAAGGGGAGCGCGATTGAGCCGGATATTGTAGGACCGTCTCAGCCCAATGTCATCAAAGGGCCGAATGGATTTGAAACCTGGATTACGTATAAAGCCTTCTGGAACAATGACAATGGCCAAGGCAAAGATCGACTTTACTTCTGGGATCAAGAAATGGTTGCCGATGGTCCGACATCAGAGGCTGCGCCAGGTTTGCATCCCGACGCTTGGGCGCCAACCTTCCAAGATCGTTTTGACACAGCGGACAGTTTGAATCATTATAGCGGCTTGCAGTCTGATGTGACTTTCGACGGAACATCGATTCACATTCAAGCCCCGAGCGAGACAAGGGAGCTTTTGATTAAAGATGTTGGCATACAAAATTTCTTCTTCGAATCGAATATCCGCTTTGACGATGATGATTTCGGTACTAAGGCGCAAGCTGGGATTACGGTTTGGCATAAGGACGAAAATAACGATGTGAAAGTTATGATTGATCGGAATGAGCATAAACTCCTTATTCCATATCGCATAAACGGAGTGCTCAATACGTTAAGCTACGAGCTGCCTGCTACGTTCCAGTTCCATCATGAGGATGCAAGAGCGGCAGATTACGGCGAACAGTTCCATACGCTGAAAATATACAAGAATGGATCGAAGGTATTCGCTCAGTTAGATCATTATACCTTGAATGATGACAAGCCGGTTCTGGAGCTTGATGCTATCGCTTCTGCTGGAGAAATCGGACTGGTTAGCGATGGATCTAACGTAAGCATAGACAATGTGACCGTCACTGAAGGATGGAACGAATATGGCTCTTATTTCAATGGATGGGACGCAGATTGGACGACTTCTGAGAATGGCTTGCAGTCCCCGGTTGATGGAGAAGCTATCACCGTAAAAGGGGATGCGCTGCTTGAGAATGAGATGTCCGTTAACATTCATTCGGATTCCTTGCCGGTTTCGGGCAAATCAGGCGTGGTGCTTGCGTACAAAGATGCGCAAAACTATGTGACGGCATCTACCAATTATGAATCGCATAATTATGAGCTTTCGAGCGTCGTTAACGGTGTGAGTACAATAATTGCAACAGCACCTACGGCGAGAGAAACGATATATGGGCATTCGAATTACGAAGGTACGGCCCAGAGCGAATATGAATACAAATTACGAGGAGAAGCAGAAATCTCGAAGGCTAAAATGCTATGGTTCTCTGGACCGTTCGATTATATTAGCCAGAACTTTGAGCTGCCGGATGCAAGCTCGTCCAATTTCGGATTCGATAGCTGGTCTGATGGCTGGAGGAATGTGCCATTCTCTTACGAAGATAAGGGGAAGGGAGATTACAGCATTGCGGATTTCTCGGATAGTGTCAAAACGGATAAACTGCGGCTAAGAGTCCCGTCTGACAATAACAGACCCTTCTCTTTTGTTGTTCGTGAAGAGATAAGCGCGCAGAACTTTTATAAGACAGTTCGTTCTAAAGGACGCCTTTATGTATGGGTCAACAATGAGCTGATCTTCAATGAAGCAGATCCGTTTGCTGGCCAACCTGCGCAAATGGGACTGTATACGGACGCAGTTCAGGCGACTTATAACTCCTTTACCGGATTTGATGTTTCGGGTCAGCTAATGGAAATGGAAACGCAGCAACCAGGCGAAGACGGTTCGGGTGAAGATGGGAATGGTGATCCTTCCGACGGAAGCAGTCAGAATGAATCGGAGTCAGGGAATGAACTTTCACAGGGCAATGTGAATGGAGAGACTGGCATCAAGAATGATACGAATCGAGTGGACCTAAATCCATTAGAAGAAGGACACCTGGAACTTAAGGGGCAGTTGAAACTGGTTGTTCCTGCTGGAGCGGTTGGTTCGAAAAGCACCATAACCGTTGCAATCGCAGGTGAAAATGAAAGCCCTCCGAATGAAGTTCAGCAGCGGCTCAGCCAAACTTATGTGCTGAACAACACGAGCGGCAATCATTTCAGTAAAAAGTTGCAGCTAACACTTACATTCGATAACAAGCAATTGACAGAAGGACAGCAGCCTGCCGTCTATTATTACAATGAAACGCAGAAAAAATGGATTTATATTGGAGGCAGTATGAATCCAGATGGAACAATCAGTGTCAATATCAATCACTTTACGAAATTTGCAGTGTTTGCCTATAGTGACGTGAAGCTGAAGGATGCAAGCCAGCCTTGGGCGTCGGAAAGCATCAATCGTCTGAAAGGGATGAATGCCATTTCCGGCTTTCCTGACGGCAGCTTTCACGGAGGGGACAGCTTAACGCGTGCTCAGTTTGCCAAAATTCTCGTGTCTGCGCTCGGTATGGAGCTTTCAGGAACCAAGACGGGTTTTGCTGATAACCAGGACATCCCTGAATGGGCGAAGTCCTTTGTGCAAACTGCGGCAGAAGAAGGCATTATCAGTGGTGTGGGCAGCAACGGCAATACCCGTTTCGAGGGCGAGCGTCCGATTACGCGCGCTGAGATGGCGGTCATGATCGGAAGAGTGCTAGAGAGATTTAATGCTATAAAATTGGAAGAAAGCACCGATTTGACCTCATTCCAAGATGCTGCTCAGATTCCGGACTGGGCGTTAGAGGGGATGAAGCGGGTTGTATCCGCTAGCATCATGATAGGCTATGAAGATCATACTTTACGGCATGAAGATGAAGTAACAAGAGAAGAAGCAGCTGTCATGGTTTGCAGAATGTTAGAGCTATTGTATCTGTAATGGCAGTGGCCATTCCCCCTTAAGGGAATGGCTTTTGCCTTCTTCCTTAAAAGTAATACGAGGAGTGATAGACATGAAGAAACCAAATATATTGTGGATTTGCACGGATCAGCAGCGTTACGACACATTAGGATGCTATGGAAATGCGTTTGTCCAAACGCCGAATATTGATCGGTTGGCTGAGAAAGGGGCCTTGTTCGAGCAAAGCTATTGTCAGAGTCCTGTTTGCTCGCCGAGCCGTGCAAGCTTCTTGACAGGCCGTTATCCAAGAACGACAAAAGTTAGGCAGAACGGTCAATCGATTTCTGCGGATGAAGTATTGGTGACGCGATTGCTTGCCGAAAACGGTTATACCTGCGGTTTAGCAGGCAAGCTGCATATTTCCGCTTGCCATCCATCAATTGCTCCTTCCATGGAAGCCCGTATCAACGACGGTTATTCCGAATTCCGATGGTCCCATCATCCGATGCCGGACTGGCAGACAAATGAATACACCCAGTGGCTGCAGAGCAAAGGGAAGCGTTATGGCGTCTCGCCGATCGATGATTGCAAATATGTTCAAATTGGACCGGATGCTGAGGATCAGCAGACAACTTGGTGTGCCGAGAAGGCAATTAATTTTATCGAAACAAGCGCTGCTTTCAACCGTCCATGGCTGTATTCTGTCAATATGTATGATCCGCATCATGCCTTCACGCCAGATAAAAACCGTTTGGCGAGATACGTCGAGCAGTTGGAGTCCCTGCCGTTTCCTTCTTATACAGAAGGTGAGCTGGACAATAAGCCTGAGTTTCAGAAGAGAGATTCGTTAGCGGCTTACGGGATGAAGAATTTTTATCCATTTGTAGACATGACGGAGAAGGATCATCTGTATTTGCGCGCGGCGTATTGGGCGATGGTTGATCTTATTGACGAGCAGGTCGGAAGAATGATAGAAGCGCTGGAGCGCAGCGGTCAGCTGGACAATACCATAATTATCTTCATGTCTGATCATGGCGAGCTGCTTGGCGATCATGGCATCTATCTGAAAGGCCCTCATTTCTATGATCCATCAGTTAGAGTTCCTCTTCTTATATCCTGGCCTGGGAAAGTCGTTGAAGCCAGAAGGATAAAGGCGATGGTAGAGTTGGTAGATCTCGCTCCCACCTTGCTGGACGCTGCTGGGTTGCCCATCTACGAGGGGATGCAGGGCCGTTCCTTGTGGCCATTATTGACAGGAAGTTTAACACAAGATAAACACAGGGATGATGTATATTGCGAATTTTACAATGCTCAGAGGAGGAAAGATCCTGCTTATGCAACGATGATCCGCACGCATGAGTTCAAGCTGGTTGCCTGTCACGGTCACAAATTGGGAGAGTTGTATGATCTAAGCAAGGATCCGGGCGAGACGGTCAATCTTTGGAACGAAGCTGCCTATGCTTCCGTCAAACTGGAACTGTACCAGCGGCTGTGCGACCGTATGGCAGAAACCGTGGACCCTCTTCCTTTACGAACAACGAATTTCTAGCAAGCATAAAGTTGAACAAAGGGAGGCACTTTGGTGAATAAGAAGAATATTGTGGTTATCATGACAGATCAGCAGCGTGCTGATTTGAGAGCGCTTGAGGGGTATTCATTGAATACGACCCCTTACCTAGACGAGTTGGCGAAAAAAGGCTGCTGGTTTAACCACACTTATACAACGATGCCAGTATGCGGTCCTGCCCGCACAAGCTTAATTACCGGACGCTGGCCAAGCTCGCATCGAGTGAACAGGAACGACGGCTTGAAGCTGGCTGAATATGAGAAGGATTTGTTCGCTGTCGCCAAAGACAATCATTATGCTACTGCTTTGATCGGCAAGAATCATAGTCCGCTTATCCCCGATCAAGCTGTCGATTATCATTATCTACAAGGGCATTGGGGCGGTTTCCAAGAAGAGAAGACAGACATGGAGGCGAGCTACGATGAGTGGCTGAAATCCCTGTCTCAAGTTAGTATGACGGCTACTCCTTTTCCTCTTGATTGTCAACTGCCTTATCGCGCAGTTTCCGCTGCGAAGAGGTGGATCGATTCGCTGGTTGAGCAACCGTTTCTCCTGTGGCTGAGCTTCCCTGAACCGCATAATCCTTATCAAGCACCAGAGCCTTATTATTCCATGTTTCCTCCCGAGAAGCTCCCTCCGCTTGGTGCTGGCAAGGAAGATCGCCTCCGGAAGGGAGAGAAGTGGGTCTTCTACGGTGAGCAAATGGAGCATTTCCTTCCTGATCATGAGGACCGAGTCGCGAGAGCGCGCTCCAATTATTTGGGCATGCTGAGGCTTATCGACGATCAAATTCGCCGTTTCGTACTGCATTTGGAGGAAAACCACATGCTCGATAATACTCTTATCGTGTTCTTATCCGATCATGGCGATTTTGTTGGAGAATACGGCTTGATGAAGAAAGGTCCAGAGGCTCCTGAAGTATTAAGCCGCATACCGATGCAATTCTATGGCGCAGGGATCCCTGCAAGAGAAGAAGCTCACGACGCACATGTGTCTCTTGCAGATGTGATGCCGACGCTCTGCGAGGTTATGGAGTCTGAGATTCCAATGGGAGTACAGGGCAGAAGCTTATGGGGTCTGTTGAATGGGGAGGAGTATCCGAAGAACGAATTCGCCAGCGTGATGATAGAGCATGGTTATGGCGGACTATATCATCAGGGAGCAGCATCAGAAGATATGGATACAGTCGGCTCAGTTAAAAATGGGATAGCCGAGTTTAATGAGCTGAATCGCTATACCCAATCCGGCTGGCTTAGGACGGTCAGGAAAGACGCATGGAAGCTGAACATGGACATGCATGGCAGAGGTGAGCTGTACGATATAAGCCACGATCCACTAGAACTAAATAATCTGTATGACTCCTCAAAGCATAGGGATATAAAGTGTGAAATGTTGGGTACATTGTCGATGTGGTTAATCCGAACGCAGACGGCGACGCTGCCAGACTCGCAGTATTATCCGATAAAGCGGCATCCAAGAAACTATTTGAACTGATTTTAAAGGTTAAGACACTGCGGGAAGGTGGCACTATGCCATATTCCACCTGCTGGTGTCTTTTTTCCATGAACTAATGCTTGTCTAATCCTGCGGTCATATGACAAAATGAAAATCAGCTGTACATTCTGGGGCTTGGGAGACAACGTATGCATACACGATTTTATAAGCTGTTTTTTTACAAAAAGAGCATCCAAGCTAAGGTATTCTTAAGTTTTGCCACTGTTATATTACTCTCGTTAAGTCTGGTCAGTGCGATCATTTATCACAGTCTGACGAATACGATCAAGCAAAATGCGACTCAATTTGTGCTTAGTTCTATGCAGCAAGCGGATGATCATCTCCAGACGATATTCAAGGATATGGATCAGATGAGCTCCGTTGCAGCTACGAATCAGGAAATCGTTGTTCCGTATATCAAGAGTCCTTCTGAAGAGCTTTCCTATGAAGCTTTTCTCGAACAAAAGCTTGTCAAACAATTTCTCTCGTCTTTGAAGGCCTACAAATCTTATATCTCCAGAATTTCAATTGTGGGTTTGAACGGAAAAATTATTTATGAGGGCAATCCCATTCTGAGCAAATCCGTGTTGCAAGATCAAGCGATTGAGCAAATTATAGCTGCGGATGGCTCGAAGATATGGCTCAAGCAGAAAGGCGACGGGTTTTTGTGGAATGAAACCGTTACCATCGGCAGGCTGATTAAGTCAGGTAAAGAAGCTATCGGAGTCGTGATGATTGATATTGATTTTGAATTATTTATGAAAACATATCAGATCCAACCGTTGGACGGCATGGAAATTGTCGTAACAGATAAGTCGGGAGGCATCGTGTTTAGTACGGTTGATGAGAAGCAACCCGACCCTGTAAGGGAGGCGGCGATGGCCATCGGTTATCAAAATGAACGGAATGATCAAGGTACCGTCATGGAATTAGAGGGAAAAAAGTATATTGTCGCCAACTATAAGTCAGCCTACACCGGTTGGTCTACGATTGGCATTGTACCGGAGAGTACGCTTGTGAAAGACTCGATTCGGCTGCGCAATCAGATTATCGAGGTGGTGATTTTTGTATTTTTCCTTGTGCTCTTGCTCTCGGTTAATATTGCCGGGCAGATTACGAAAAATATCCGAAATTTACAAAAGACGATGAAACGCGTTGAAGAAGGCGATATGATTACGCTGTCTCATATTACCTCGCAGGATGAAGTCGGTGAGCTGAATAAAACCTTTATTCACATGGTTACCCGTCTGAAGGAAATGATGAAGCAGATTCAGTTGCGAGAGGAGCAGAAGCGCGAAGCTGAGCTTACCGCACTGCAGGCTCAAATCAGTCCCCATTTTCTCTATAACACACTGAACACGATTAAATATTTAGCACGATTACGCAATGCGGTGAATATTGAGGAGGTGACAACATCCTTAATTCAATTACTGCGCGGGGTTGTAGGCAATACTCGCCAATACGTTACGATCGAGGAAGAACTCGCTTATATCCGCGGCTATATTACAATCCAGCAATATAAAGACATGTATCACATGGATGTCGACTGGCATGTGGACCCTGAGCTGCTGAGGTGTAAAACGGTGAAGCTGCTCTTGCAGCCAATCGTCGAGAATGCGATTATTCATGGATATAAACCGGGGGAATCTGAACGGCTGCTCACAATCAGCCTTCAGAAGCAGGGGATGAACGATATTGTCATTGAAGTAACGGATAACGGTCCTGGGATGTCAGATGAACAAATCCTTCGTATCTTAAGCGGAGAAATGCGTCAAAATGGATATACGTTTAGCGGAATTGGCATAGCCAATGTTCACGAACGAATCCGTATGATGTTTGGTAAACACTATGGTATTCACATTCTGAGTGAGGTAGGACTATATACGACAGTCACCATAACCATCCCAATTCTGAACGAAGGAGATACCTATTATGTATAAAGTACTCATTGTGGATGATGACATCTTGGCTCGCAATTATTTGGTAACGCTCATTCCTTGGCAGACCTTTGACTTCCGGATTGCCGGACAAGCAACGAATGGGCCAGAAGCCATGATGTTCATAGAGGCTAGCAAGCCAGATATTGTCATACTGGATATGAATATGCCGGGCATGAGTGGAGTTGAGCTGTGCAAATGGATACAAGAGAAGGACCCGACAATCTTATTTATTGTGCTCAGCAGCTACGATACGTTTGATTTTGTAAGGGAATCCTTGAAATCGGGGGCTATAGATTATTTACTGAAGCACGAGCTTCATGCCGAAAATTTGCTGGAGGTTCTGAATAAAGCGAAAGCAACACTCGACAATCGGTCATCGGCTATGAAACGGAACGAAGAGTTGGAACGAAATTGGGAAATGACTAATCACCGTACAGCCATTGAACTTATTCGCGAGCTTCTATTAGGTAGAAGTGCCGACGTTCAGCTTGTTGAAGAGCATCTTAACCGCAATCTGGGTATGGAATTAAAAAATGTGATCATTGTTACTCTACAGGTTGTGCATTTCAGTATGCTTACGGAGTCTTTATCAGAGAATGAGAAGCAAATTTACATTCGATCTATTAAAGACCTGTATTGGCAATGTCATGTAGAGGGGAACAAATTATTCTTCTATTTGGAGGAAGGCCGCTTTGCTGCGCTTTTAAGCTATCCCGAGCACCGAAGCGAAGGTGCAATTGCACAAAAGTTGGATAGCGAGCTGCGGAGATTGGAAAAAGCGATGCATCATTTTCTAAATGTTCGGATTGTGTTTGGCGCTAGTGCAGCCGCCAATCAGCTACTGCAGGCCAGAAATCAATTCCTAGCCGCATCCCGCTTGCTGGAAGATCGTTTGCTCCAGCAATTTACCGGCGTAAAAACAACAGGAGATGGGCAGGAAGAAGCAAATGCAAACCCGGCATCTTTTCTTCAGCTGGATCAGGAACGTGATTTGCTTACAGCGCTAAATCTTCAGAATCGAACACAGGTGCATGCGGTTGTTCAGCAAATATTTTCATCGTTGAAGGAATCGCGAATACAACATGCCGCAACGATACAGAATATGCTTAAAGAGCTGCTTACGATCGCGCATAAAGTATGGCGGGATAGAGGACTTGGGGGTATGAAGCCTGGCAAGAACTTTACTTCCGAGTTGTGGAAGGAGCAGGCTGAGAGATGCATGACGGTAGTCGGTATGCGAACGTGGGTGACAGATTACTATGATGTCGTGCTAGATGAAATGATGCGCCAGGATACGATGGCGAACACGCCATATGTCATCCAAGCGATTACATATATCCGTAATCATTACGCCGAGAATATCTCCCTGGAGCTTGCAGCTAAAAGTATCGGCATTACCCCGTCCTATTTAGGCAGGTTGTTTAAAGATGAGGTTGCACAAAGCTTTACGGAATTTGTAAATCACTACAGAGTCAGCATGAGCAAGCAGTTGTTTGAACAAGGCATGTCGATCAAGCATATCTACGAATCCGTAGGCTTTAGCAGCTATAACTATTTTTTTAAAGTTTTTAAGGACATTGAAGGTGTTACGCCACAAACTTTTGTAAAATGCAAGCTGCAGCGATAAGTAGGTGTAAGCTAACGGCATTCACAAGCATGCAACACCAACCGTGCTTCCGTTACGGACAGAATGGTAAGTTGGGGCAAGTTGTGGAGGCCTTTTGCTGTTTATGAAAACGTTTGTATTTTTGTAGCTTTTGTTCAGCTTTTTAGGGTTTTTTACTATAGGCGATGAACTACAATGAGTACAAGCAACACACCATCACATCATACAGGGGGTTCACATTCAGTGAAAAATAAGGGATCCAAATCTTTGCTTGTAGCTACATCGCTTACGATCGCTATGACAGGAATTTTAAGCGCTTGCAGTAAATCGACTGACACAACGGATGCATCAAGTACGGCAAGTGCATCAAGTACAGCGCCATCGCCTTCGAGTACAACTGGCTTTCCGATTGTGACAACACCGATTACCCTTAAAATGATGCAACGGATCGCACCGAATGCGGGCCCAAGCAAAGATTTGCTAGTATGGAATGAATATGAAAAAAAGACAGGTATTAAAGTGAATGTTGAAGATGTACCGACGGAAGGGTTCTCAGAGCGGAAAAATCTTGTGTTTGCTTCCAACGAACTGCCGGACTTTTTCTTTCGGGCTGCTTTGTCACCGATTGAATCATTGAAGTACGGAACATCAGGACAGCTCATTCCGCTAGAAAAGCTAATTGACCAATATGCGCCGAACTTCAAGGCGTTAATGGACCAATATCCTGAGATTAAAGCAGGTATTACATATCCGAATGGTCATATTTATTCGTTGCCGATGATTGTAACAACGAAGGCCTCACTGGTGCCAAAGCTTTGGTTAAATCAGAAATGGTTGGATAAACTCGGGCTTAAACAACCGCAAACGACAGATGAGTTAATTACTGTTTTGAAAGCGTTTCGCGACGGCGATCCGAATGGGAACGGGAAAGCGGACGAAATTCCGTTATCCACACAGCCATCCGAGAATAAAACCAAAGATAACTTCTCACTCGTGAATTTTTTTGCTGGGAGCTTTGGGTTGGATTTGCAATTCGATTATCGTGCCAATATTGAGAATGGCAAGGTGAAGCTGTGGTCGACGGATGATCGCTACAAAGCGCTTCTGCAGTTCCTGAATACGCTTTGGAAAGAAAAACTAATTGATCGCGAATATTTCACACAAACAAATGCACAATATCTTGCCAAAATGACCTCAGGCAATTTGGGTGAATTTAGCTGGGGGAACAACAATCCGTTCGCGGCGATTGCAGATCAATATGTACAAGGTGTACCTGTGAAAGGGCCTTTCGGCGATCAGAAGTTCTCGGTCTCTGATGCGATCACGAAGACGTTCGGAACATTTGCCATTACGAGTGTCAATAAACAACCGGAAGCAACGATGCGTTGGGTCGATTATTTTTATGGTCAGGAAGGCTCCACCTTCATTCGTTACGGGGTAGAGGGGCAGACGTTTAACTATGATGCAACCGGTGAAGCGGTATACGTAGATGCCATTGCCAAAGATCCAAAACCAGACGCAGCGGCTTGTGCAAAGGTATCACCGTATTGTGGAGGTGCATTCCCTCACTGGCTGAATGAGAAAAACGATTCTTTGGTAAACAACCAAGCTGTTGTGGATGCGCAAAAGGTGTTGGATCCCTATTTAACTAAAGTGAAGTATGGTGCTCCGCTGTTTGATGAAGCCACTTCGAAAAACGTAGAGATACTGCGTAATGACATTGATACCTATGTCAGGGAGCAGAGCGCTAAGTTTATTATCGGAGATCTGGATTTCAGCAAGTGGGATAATTATGTTACGACACTAAAGAAAATGAAAATTGATGAATTGGAAGGCATGTATCAAAGCGTGTATGACAATTTGCAAAGTAAAAAATAGCAGATGCGGGGACGGAAGCACCGTCCCCGATCAAACGATTTCGGATAGGTGGGATTCCCTTGTCAATCATGCAGGCTAGGACAACAAACAGCAAGGAAGCAAAACTCCAAAGAAAGACTACACGAAGAAGTCGGTTTCGACAATTCCGTGATAAATATGATTTGTTTCTTATGCTGCTGCTGCCCGCAGCCTATTACATTATTTTTCAATACGGCCCCATGTACGGCTTGCAAATCGCATTCAAAGAGTTTAATCCGGTAAAAGGCATTCTGGGAAGTCCTTGGGTCGGCTTTGATCATTTTGAACGTTTTTTTGAATCTTACTATTTTGGCAGATTATTATGGAATACGTTTTCCATTAGTCTATTCTCCCTCTTATTTGCCTTTCCGATTCCCATTATGCTCGCGCTGCTCATTCATGAGCTGCCGGGTAAAAAATTCAAAAAGCTTTTACAGAATGTTTCCTATGTGCCGCATTTTATTTCGTTAGTTGTCGTTGTTGGGATGCTGCAGCTCATGCTCAAGCCTGAGACAGGCATTGTCAATGTCATCGTTCAAGCCTTTGGCGGACATTCCATCGCTTTTCTTGAGGAGAGCGAATGGTTCAAAGCAATATTCATCTCCTCTGGCATATGGCAAAACATGGGCTGGCAGTCCATTATCTATATTGCAGCACTGGCAGGCATAGATCCTCAACAGTATGAAGCGGCCAAGATCGATGGTGCTTCTCGGTTCAAGCGCCTTCTGCATGTCTCCATACCCGGAATCATGCCCATGATACTCATTCTATTAATTCTGGATGTCGGTCATTTCATGAACGTCGGGTTTGAGAAAATTTTGTTAATGCAAAATAATTTGAATATGGCATCAAGCGACGTGATTGCTACCTTTATTTATCGAACGGGTATTCAAAGTGGTGAATACAGCTTTACAACAGCCATCGGTCTTTTTAACAACATGATTAACCTAGTTCTTCTGCTGACGATTAATCGGTATGCTCGTAAAAAAGCAGAAGCTAGCTTATGGTAGGGGGTTCCAACATGTCGAGTCGAATACAAAGCAACCGTATTGAAGACGGCCGGTTCTTTAATCTAGTCGTCTATGCGATTGCTGCTGTGATTTTTGTCGTCGTGCTTTATCCGATCGTTTTTGTTGTCAGCGCCTCGTTCAGTGATCCCATGGAGGTAATGGCCGGTCACTTGGTGCTGTGGCCCAAAGGTTTTACCTTCGCGGCGTATGAAGAGGTATTTCGAAATAAAGAAGTGTGGGTCGGTTATCGAAATACATTGTTGTACACGACGGCTGGAACCTTGTTCAATTTGATCCTGACAACACTGGCGGCCTATCCGCTCTCTAGGAAAGATATGCCTTGGCGCAGCTTCTTTATGTTTGGCGTCACGTTTACAATGCTGTTCCAAGGTGGAATTATTCCTACTTTTTTAATTATTAAAGATTTTGGTATGGTGGATACCGTATGGGCGCTGCTGATTCCGAACGCGATTGCAACCTATAATCTTATCGTCATGCGCACTTATTTCCAAACCAATATCCCTTGGGAGATGCAAGAAGCAGCCATGATTGACGGTTGCTCGAATAGGGGGATTTTATGGCGAATCATTCTGCCCCTTTCCAAGCCAATTATGGCCGTCATGGTGCTCTTCTATGCGGTTAGTCACTGGAATGCTTACTTTAATGCCCTGATTTATTTGCGAGATCACAACTTATATCCGCTGCAGCTGGTGCTTCGTGGAATTCTTATTAGTAATCAAAGCGCGATCATGGAAGGTTCCACCGACATTACAGAATCTTTAATGCTGGCGGAAGGCATGAAATATGCGTTGATCATTATTGCAAGCTTGCCGGTGTTAGTCATGTATCCATTTGTTCAAAAGCATTTTGTCAAAGGTGTCATGATCGGCTCTATTAAAGGATAGTCATCGAAAGGAGATTATTTACAATGAAGAAGAAAAAACCAAATATCATTATTATGCTGGCCGATGATTTAGGGTACTCAGATGTAGGCTGTTATGGTGGGGATATCGATACGCCAAATTTGGATAAACTTGCCTCCCAAGGTGTGCGGCTGACTGAATTTCACAATACAGCACGATGCTCGCCCTCAAGAGCCTCATTATTAACGGGTCTGCACCCGCATCAGGCGGGTATGGCGCACTTGCAGGGCAGATATGGGCCCTACACGAAGAAATTAAGCGAGCACTCCGTTACACTGGCGGAGGTTGTCAAATCTAACGGGTATAGAACGTATATGTCTGGCAAATGGCATGTGGGCAGCACACCGCCGCATGAACGCGGTTTTGAGAATGCAACCATGTACAAGCCTCCAGGTTATTTCTCAAAGGTAGGCCACACAATAAACGGAATTCCAATGGAAGCTGACCGGTTGGCATCGCCGTTCTTTTCAACAGATCATATGACAGATCAAGCGATTGGTTATTTGGAATCACATACAGCTCATACACCTGACGATCCATTTTTCTTATATATGGCGTATACCGCGCCCCATTTTCCACTCCAAGCCAAAGAAGAAGATATTCTCAAATACAAGGGGCGTTTTGACCAAGGCTGGGATATTCTGCGAGAGGCAAAATTTGAACGGATGAAACAGATGGGCATTGTAGATCCTTCTTGGAAATGCTCATTGAAGGAAACCTCGGCTGTCGAATCCTGGGTAGATGAGCCTCATCAAGCATGGCGGATACAAGCAATGGAAGTTTATGCTGCAATGGTCGATTGTATGGATCAAAATATTGGGCGAATTGTAGCGAAACTGGAGGAGCTTGACGAGTTGGATAACACGTTCATTATGTTCCTGTCAGATAATGGAGGAAATGGGGAATTTCCGACGATTAAAGATACATCCATCCTGCCAGGCGGCCCTACGTATCCAACAGAAAACGGTCATTATGGTTATGGCTGGGCAAACCTGTCGAATACGCCTTTCCGCATGTTCAAGCATTATATTCACGAAGGCGGTATTGCTTCTCCGTGTATCATTCATTGGCCAAACGGGGTGAAAGAAAAGGGCGGCATTCGCAGATCACCTGCGCAATTAACCGATGTTATGGCAACTATTGTTGATATTACAGGGTCATCTTATCCCGATACTTATAATGGTCATACGATTCAACCGATGGAAGGCGTAAGTATGATGCCTATCTTAGAAAATGATACGCCAGTGAAAGCCTATATGTTCTGGGAACATGAGGGCAATTGTGGTGTTCGGCATCATCAGTGGAAGCTGGTTCGATTCTACGATCAGCCGTGGGAGCTTTACGATATGACAATAGACGGTACGGAAACGGAAGATCTTGCGAATCAGCATCCGGAGCTTGTCGAGCAGTTACAGGAGGCATATGGAGCATGGACAGCTCGCGCACAGGTACTTAGTCGGCCTGAATACATGAAACATGACCTCAGAGAAGTGAGGTCGGAGCAAGTCGTGGATATTGAGAAGCTTAAACGAACGATGCAAGCGATGAAGTGAAGTCATGTCATCAAGAAGAAAGGGGCAGCAAGCATGTTTATGACAAGTAAAAACCAAAAACAGAATGCTTATATTATGGGGTATTTCCGTTCAGGGCCAGGCCAATCGCATAAAACAGAGCAGCTTCACTATGCATTCAGTAGAGATGGCTTACATTGGTATGAGCTGAATGGCAACAAGCCTGTATGGAAATCTTCAATTGGCGAAGGCATTCTCAGGGATCCCTTTATTGCAAAAGGTGTCGATCAGCAATGGCATCTGGTATATACAACACGCCCGATGGGGCCATCCATTGGTTATGCGTGTTCGAAGGATTTGATTCATTGGACGAATGAAAAACCGCTTCGAGTCATGACAGATATACCAGATACTGTGAACAGCTGGGCGCCTGAATTCTCCTATGATACAGAGGACGAAAGCTATTTGATCTATTGGGCGTCCAGTACAGGGAAGGATTTAAGCAACAGCAAGCATTACTGTGTGAAGACGAAGGATTGGGAGAAATTTTCGAACACAGATCTATTCTATGCGCCCGGATTTCAGACGATTGACGCTTCACTTGCTGAGCATGATGGGAAATATTACATGGCTGTTAAGGATGAAAGCCATGTATACGAACCTGATCGCTTTCCTCATCCTCCGATGAATTATTTAGCAGTTTCCGATCGATTAGAAGGACCGTATGAGACTCTGCCAGGCATCCAGACGCCAGATTATACGGAAGGACCCGAATTCCTCTGGATCGAAAGTGAGAAGAGATGGCTTCTCTATTACGATTATTGGGCTTATGGCAAATACGGCATTATGTCATCTACAGATATGCATAATTGGTCCTCTGAGCTGGATGGCAGCTTAAGCAGGTTCCCACACGGAGCAAGGCACGGCACGATGTTCCCTGTCACAGATGCCGAGCTTGCAAGACTTCTTGATACGTATGCACTACAAGCTCATTACAGGACGAAGACTTACTCCCCAGTCAGAATCGCCACAGAAGAAGAATCTGGTCATCTCCATGATGCTTTCAGCCTGCGTACTGTGTTATTGAATTTTCGGCCTACAACAGTTTTAGGAAAGCAAGTGCTTTACGACGAAGGTGATTCGGAAAATGGTTTTGCAATACGCATTCAGAATGGATGCATTGAAGGAGCCGTTTGCTCAGGAGGACAACAGCTAATCATATCTGCCCAGCTAAGTGAAAACGCAGCAGCAGATTGGCAAAGTGTGGCGCTTAGCTATGCAGACGGCAACTTAAAGCTCTTCCTCAATAATCACTTGGCAGCCGAGGGTTCGGCGGCTTTCCGTCTCGTTCGTTCTCATGTGAGTCAAGGTGGATATGGGGGAAGATTTGGCACGGATGCATTTGGAGATAGTGAGGGGAATGCGCCTTTTCAGGGTGCAATTGAACATGTTCGTGTGTATGATGTTCCGCTATATTTGGAAGATGTTGAGGCAGCGAACATTCGCTTTCGGCGATAGGAGAATAGTTCTGAAATAATAATTTGGATAAGAAGCACAACCAGGCTGTCGAAGTATTCCTTCGGCAGCTTTTTTAATGCACGAATTACTGCCCCCGCATCAAGCTATCCATCACGATTCTGTCCAATCTTAAACCAGGATAGCCGCTGTGAAAATCAGTTTGTAGGCCAGATGAAACCGGGTTTGTTGTTGTTTAGACTTACTTATAGGCATGAATAAACAAATCGCCTAAACTATTTGTATGCGCTTACAAAGCGCTGAATCTATGAAGAAAGGTGGTTTATTCATGCTAAGAAAATTAAGCATGGTCTTGCTTATCGTCCTGGCGATAGGCATGATGCTTCCTCCAAGCTGGAGTCCGGCGGGTCTCCCTGTCGCGCAGGCGGAGGAAGAGAATCTGGTTCAGAACAGTTCGTTCGAGACGTTCACCACGGACTCCCAGTCCGGCTGGACAACCAGAAGGGCAACCAACTGGGGCATATGGGTGGACACCGTGTCCACACCTGTCCCGCCGGTAGTTACCGTGGAATTGTACCACGCGAGCGCGGGCAGCCGTTCTGTGAAGATCAGCTCGCCGGCACCGAACAAAAGCAGGTTGACGGTGTATCAAGGGAATCTACCGGTAGTCCCCGGTCAGGAGTACCGGTTGTCCGGTTCGTTCAAAACCCAGCAGATTGTAGGGGATACTACTGCATTCGGTGTCAATATCCGCGTTGCTTACCTCGGCTCGGCAGGGCAGTTGCTGCGGATGGATTATTTGCTTCCTACCAATAAACCGGTCCGAGGCAACGTTACGCAATGGGGCAACTATGCGACCTCAACGATTGCTCCCGCAGGGGCCGTTACAGCGAGAATCGATCTGGATTATAACCAGGTAACGGGAAATGCCTGGTTTGACGATATCCAATTCAAACCATGGACATCGCTGAAGAGGATTTCCTTCCAAGAGCCGGGGGGCATGATCCCTGTGGGGGGCTCGAAGCAGGTGCCTGTTCAGTTCACTCCCATGAATCCATCCAATCCGAGCTTGAGCTGGTCTTCGTCCAACCCGGGTGTGGCGGCTGTAGACGGGCAGGGGGTGATCGCCGGGGTTGCGCCGGGCCTTGCCACGATTACAGCCACTTCATCCGAAGGCAGCTACACGGCGTCCTACCTCATTACGGTAACCCCTGCCGGGCTTGTGAAGAACGGCGGCTTTGAAACGGTGGTGAGCGGTTCTGAGAACGGCTTTACGGATACGACGGCTACCGACTGGTCGGCGTTAGCCCCTTATGGCAGCCCGGTTATAACAGTCGACGAAGCCGTATACGGGGCTGGCAGCCGCTCGCTCAGCATCAGTGCAGCGGTAAACAGCAGTGCTTCCGCCGTGCAGCGGCAGATTCCGGTGGCCGGCGGACAATGGTATCGCTTAAGCGGTAAGATCGCAACCGAATCACTAACCGGCAATGCGGCATCCCTCCGCATAGTCTGGACTGGTTCTGGAGGGGCTGCGCTCGGAACGGTTTATCTGCCGGAGACCGGCTTGAAAGGGACACAGGCTTGGCAGAACTACGAGGATTTGTTCCAAGCTCCCGCGGGAACGACCTCAGCGAGTCTATATGCGTACTTCGCGAATGGAAAGGGAAAAGCCTGGTTTGATGACGTGCAGCTAACGCCATGGGTACCCGTTACCGGGCTTACCGGGGAGGTACCTTCGTTCCGTGCCTTGAGTCCCGGTGAAAGCGTAACTTATACGGTTTATGCCGCCCCATCGAACGCGACGGACAAACGGGTGTACTGGACATCTTCCCAGCCTGAGGTTGCCGCTGTCAACACATCCGGCAAGGTAAGCGCCATTGCGGCGGGGACTGCCGTCATTACCGCAACGGCCGCAGAGGGAGGGTGGTCGAAATCGTACACCGTTATCGTTTCGACCACCTTTCCCAACGGCGGGTTCGAGACCGTAGTTAACTCAACGAAAGACTGGCTCAATGCGACCAAACCGGGCACGTGGATTTATTATTTTAGTACGGATACGACCCTCGCGAAGCCCGAATTATCGATGGATTCGACTGTAAAGAAGGAAGGCGCAAAGTCGGTTAAAATTGAGGCTTCATCTAAAGGAAAGGTTGTTCTTTATAATAAAATCATAGGGGCCGCTGCCGGTAAGAGCTATCGGGTCGGCGGCTGGCTCAAGCAGGAGAACGGCGGAACGAATGTCAGCCTGCGACTGCTCTACCAGGATGAAGCTGGGAATGTCGTTTCGAAGAATGGCAAGGTCTTCGACACACTTCCTTTCACAGGAACCATAGACGCAGACGGCTGGAAATATTACGAAAATATCGTCACGGTCCCAGCGGGTGCCACTCAGGCTCGGGTTGAGGTTGGTTTCGAGCTCGGTACTGGTACGCTGTGGGCGGACGATATACAAGTGATCCCTTGGGTTCCGGTGTCCGGCCTCCAATTGGATAAAACCAAAGATCTGATCGGAGTCGGCGCGAGCGTCGCCTTAACGGCAACTGTGTTGCCGGTCAACGCCACCAATCCGGCGGTGTCCTGGACATCGGACAATGAATCCGCAGCTGTCGTGGAGGCAAGCGGATCGAACTCCTCCCAGGCTACCGTCAGAGGGGTTGCTCCCGGAATCGCTACGATCCGCGCGATAGGAGAAAACCCACAGTATACTGCAACGTATACCGTCATTGTCGGGACGGATTCGGACATTACCGCTTCCGATGAAGCCGTCGAGGTCTTGGAGGATCAGTCGATCACTCGCCCGATTCTGGCAACCGATGCAGCGGAAGACCCGCTTACCGCTTCGGTGCTCCTGGCTCCGTCTCACGGTACGGTCTCTGCGAGCGAGAACGGGACATGGATGTATTATCCGAATGCCGAATATAACGGACCGGATACGTTTACGCTGCTGATCGCCGACGGCCATAATCATTTTGCTTTTTCGATCATCCAGGTCAATGTGCTGTCGCAGCAGGATGCTCCATCCATGGATAAGCTGCAGGTCAATGTAGGGACGGTTCGGGATCAAGCTGTTTCGGGCGTCGTTACGGCCAAAGACCGGGATCAAGACCCGGTTACGTTCAGCCTCAAAGCGGGGCAAGCGTCTCAGCCTCAGCACGGAAGCGCAGTCGTTCAGCCGGGTGGAGCCTGGACATATACGCCTGCAGCAGGCTACTCGGGCTACGACACTTTTCAAATTGAGGTTTCAGACGGACAGGGCGGGACTTCAAGCACCACGATCGTCGTTTATGTTGGCCTGCCGGGAGCGGAAATGATTGCTTCGCTCGTCTCGAGACATTCGGCGCCAGGGACGGCTCATCCCCGGTTGTATGCAACAAGCGATGATTTCACGAGAATACGCGGGCTTGTTCAGACCGATCCGATCTTGCAGGAGTGGTACGCCAAAGTGAAGGCTGCTGCGGACAAAGCCGCTGGTGAGCCGGCGATCGGATATTACACGTCCAGCTCAGGTTCGAACATTAATATCGTCAATCTGGCAGATCAGCTGATGCCGCGGATTCAATCGCTTGCCCTTATGTATCAACTAACAGGAGACACCCAATATTCATCTCGTGCAATTGAGCAGTTGAATGTGATGGCCGATTATCCGGACTGGCATGGCGGCGTCAAAAATTTCCTCAGCATTTCGGAAATGGGGAATGTGGCTTCCATCGGATATGACTGGCTGTACGATGCGATGACGCAGCAGGAGCGGGATCATCTCCGCGCCAAAATGATTCAGGAAGTGTTAATCAACGCGAAGTATGAATATTTGGAGGGCGGGGCCAAAAACAATGCGTGGTGGACGGTTTCACCAAGTAACTGGAATTTGGTTGCCAATGGCGGCATCGCTGTAACCGCCTTGACGATCGGAGACGAAGCGGATGCCAATCGCATCCATACGGAAGCTTCCGATCCGCGCTTCCAGGTACCGATTGCCGAGTCGGTCTTACAAGCAGCGCTTTCCTCCGTTCAATACGGTATCGGTGTATTTGCCACGGAAGGTGATTGGCCGGAGGGAACCGGTTATTGGGATTATGCAACAGAATATTTTGCCTATATGATTGGGGCGCTCCACACTACTTTAGGCACCGACTACGGTTTAATGGAGCAGACCGGAGTCTCCGAGACCTCGAAGTATATGGCGAACCTGCACGGTCCGAACGGTCCGTTCAATTATTCGGATGCGCATCTCACGTTTCTCGATACGCCACAGCTTCTGCTGTTCGCGGATTTGCTCGGAGACCCGGATATTTCCTGGTACAGACAATTCACGTATAACAAGAATAAAAAAGCGGAACCGATGGATCTGATTTGGTACCGTCAGGGACTGTACGGCAGCAGCGATCCTCTGGAGCTTGACGCGTTGTACGATCATCCGCTCAAGAACAATGTCGCGGTCTTTCGCGATTCCTGGAACGATCCCGGCGCTAACTACGTCGCGATTAAGGGTGGGGTCAACGATTATGCGATAACGAACTCCCTGCATAACAATCTCGACGTAGGCACATTTGTTCTCGATGCGCTTGGTGTCCGGTGGGCCGTCGATCTCGGAAAGGACGACAAGGACTATAACGTTCTAGGCTATTTCATAACCGACCCCAAGGCGGATCCGAACCGTTGGGATTTTTACCGCACGAGGGCCGAAGGCTCCAACACGCTTGTGATCAACCCGGACGACGGACCGGATCAAGCGCTCGACGCAAACGCGCCGATCGTCGCTTACGATTCCAAGCCCGAAGGCGGCTATGCGGTTGTCGATATGACGTCGGCCTACAAGGATGACGTGGTATACGCGAAGCGGGGCATGATGATGGGGCAATACCGCAGCAGCTTCCTCCTTCAGGATGAGCTTCAACTGAAGGCTCCTTCGGACTTGTATTGGTTCATGCATACGGAGGCACCGGAAATCACCGTTGCACCGGATGGCAAATCGGCGATCCTTAAGCAGAATGGGAAACGGCTTTATGCTCAGCTCCTATCCCCAAGCGCAGCGAGCTTTGAGGTCCGAACGGCGACTCCGCTCCCAACAACGGATAGTTATACCGGCCAAACGCTCAATGCCAAGTTGAGGAAGCTGACGATTCATATCCCGGACGCCAAGGATCAACTGACGATTGCCGTTAGGTTTACCCCGCTGTCAGCGATTGAAGCGCCGCCTACTGATTTGCCGGCCGTCACACCGCTGCAGCAATGGAGCCTGGATTCGACACCTACAGCTTTGTTATCGGAAATCAAAATCGACGGCGTGCCGCTTAACAGCTTCAGACCGTTGAAAATGAAATATTCGTTGGAAGTTCCGTTCTTGACTCAAACTGTGCCCGCGATCACGGCTGTCGCAGAAGATCCATCCGACACGATTTCCATTACGCCGGCATCCGCCATTCCAGGTACAGTGTTGGTGGAAGTAACGGATGACCAAGGCGTCCGCAGGCCGGGCAAATATTTGATCGATGTGTTCAAGGGTGTATTCTCAGGTGTGCTGACGGATGTGCCGGCACTGCCTGTCACGTATTTGGCTGACAGCGGACCGGTTGACAATACGTGGCCCGGACCGCAAGCCGCGGACCACGATCCGTTAACGTACTGGGCTGTTCTCGGGCCGAACACCATTGATTTCGATCTCGGCTCCGAGACGCTGGCCACCTATGTCGGCATCTCCTGGTTACGTGGAAATGAGCGCCAATTTTTCTTTGATCTTCTGACTTCAACAGATGGACAGACGTGGACGAAGATTTTCGAAGGGCCAAGCTCGGGGAAAGTGAACGGCGATTATGAAATTTATGATATCCCTGATACGACGGCAAGATATCTACGAATAGCTGTAACTGGCAACAACATCACGACAGCAACCAGTATTAACGAAGTCATGGTTTACGGCAGTCCTGAATAATCCCGTCAGCCTATACGTACAGAGCGTAGCTGGCGAGTGAAGCCGGTCAGACGTCGAGCGAGACGATAACCGTTCAGGTGGTCAATTGACTTAAATAGAAGAGGGTGCCCTTCAAGCAATGACAGCTGGCTGAGGGGCACCCTCCTAAGATTATTTTCCTCGTAAGCGCAAGTAAATAAGCCGTTATGCTAAGAACCTTGGAGGTTCAAAGCTAACGGCTGTTTTGCTGAATCCGGTAAGGAAAGGGGACTTCACCATCACCCCTTAATTGCCCCGATCATAACACCTTTGACGAAGTACTTCTGTAGAAAAGGGTACAACACCAGGATCGGGACTGTAGCCACGATGATCGTCGCGTATTTGATCGTTTCTCCGATTGGTATTTTATCGGAACCGCCAACGCCGGTCATCATCGTATCGGTACTGTTCGTGATCAGGATCTCGCGCAGAATAAGCTGGAGCGGATAAAGGTCGCGCGTGCGCAAATAGATCAGCGCGCTGAACCAGGAGTTCCAGTGAGCCACGCCATAGAAGAGAATCATGACGGCCACCACAGGCATCGACAGCGGAAGAATGACGTGAAATAAGATAGTAAAGTCGTTGGCGCCGTCAAGCTTGGCCGATTCCTCCAAGCTGGCCGGAACGCCCTGGAACGAGGTGCGCATAATGATCAGGTTATAAGCGCTCATGGCAGCGGGAATGATCAGCGCCAGACGGCTGTCCACCATGCCCAGGTCGTTGATCAGCAAGTAAGTAGGAATGAGGCCGCCGTTAAAAAACATCGTGAACACGATCATAAACATGACCGGGTTTTTCCACATCACATGTTTCCTGGATAAAGCGTACGCGCCCAGCGAGGTCATGAGAATGTTCAGCGCGGTGCCCAGAACGACGTACACCAGTGTGTTCAAATAACCGGTAATAATCGAAGGATTCAAGAAAACAAGTCTATAGGCTTCCAAAGTTACGCCCTTTGGATACCAGATCAAGCCGCGCACTTGAGCGATCCATGTTGGATCGCTTATGGAGGCAAACAGCACGTAGACGAACGGATACAAGGTGAGTAAAGATAACAGGATCAAGAGCAAGGAATTCGATACATCGAATAGACGTTCCCCCCAGCTTCTGTGCATGTTGGACGAGCCTCCTTATTACCAAAGTTTGTTATCGCTGGTGCGACGGCTGAGCGCATTGGCCGTTACGAGCAGCGTAAAATTAATGAGGGAGTTGAAGAGACCGACGGCAGCGCTGTAGCTGAAGTTGGATTCGAGAATCCCTTTCCGGTAGACGAAGGTTCCGATGACATCGGCAGTTTCGTACGTAGTCGGGTTATAGAGCAGTAGAATTTTGTCCGCCCCGATGGACATGAAGTGTCCGATTTGCAAAATAAGCAGGATGACCACTGTAGGCATAATGCCTGGCAATGTAATATGAAGCGTCTGCCGCCAACGATTGGCGCCGTCTACCCGGGACGCCTCATAGAGCGACGGATCAATACCGGACATGGCCGACAGATAGATGATGGACCCCCAGCCGATATTTTGCCATATATTCGAAGAAATATAGACAGAACGAAACCAACTGCTCTCCTGCAAGAAAGCGATGGGCTCCAATCCGAACCAGGAGCTGAGCAGGTTGTTGATTAATCCGTCGCGGGCCAGGAAATCGATCAGCATACCCGAAATCACCACGATCGATATAAAGTGAGGCATATAGGTAATCGTTTGGACGGTACGCTTCAACACCGCGCTGCGCAGCTCATTTAGCAGGAGGGCGAGCACGATGGAGGCTGGAAACGTGAACAGCAGCTCATACAAGCTGATCAGCAGTGTATTGCGCAAAATACGTATAAAGAAATGGCTTCCGAAGAAGTCACGGAAATGTTTGAGACCGACCCAGTCGCTATGCAAAAAGCCGGCGCCAGGCGAATAATCCTTAAATGCGATCTGCAGTCCATACATGGGCACATAATAGAAGACAACATAATAGATTACGACAGGAAGCAGCATGAGATAGATATATTTATTGAGCCTGAAGTCGCGTATAAATCGGTACTTGAACCCGTTCTTGTCGACCGCGGGCTTCACGGAGTCGGATTGTTGATGGAGCGCTGTGGACATCGCGAGTTCCTCCTTGAGCTGATGAGTCTGTCAAAATGGACGCAAAAAGACGCCATACGGCGGGAAGATTGTCTCCCGAGCCGTATGTTTACATCTGAAGCTTCTCTTATTTTCTGCTGAGGTAACGATCCAGGGCAGCCTGACGGACCTTGATCGCTTCTTCGATCCCCATGCTTTTCATCGTTTGCACATACTTATCGAAGTTCTCGATCGGCTCTGCATTCATGACGAATTTATTGAACATTTCATCGCGATACGTTTTGACGTCGTTCATGACGGATGCGGTTTTCGAGCTTTCATCGGCAGTCAGACTAATGCTCGGCATTTGCTTGGAATGATCCGCCTGGGCCCACACTTTTTGTGCGTCACGCTGCGCAGGGATGGTGTAGTATTGTTCGATAACCCGCTTATCTTGAACGAAAGGTCCGTTCCAGCTGGATTGGAAATACTTTGCCATCGCTTGTGTCATTGGCAGCTTATCGGGGTTTTTCATAATGATGTCAGTGTACTTGGGATAGCCGTTCTCCATTTTGTAGCTTTCGCCTTCGATGCCGAAGTTGATGAGCATGTGGCCTTCCTGGCCGTACTTGTAATCGAGCCACGCAATAATCTGTTCCGGGTTCTTGGCCTTGGCCGATACGGCTGCTCCATATCCAACGAAAGGCATCGTATACTGTCCAAGCGGCTTGGGTCCGTCCTCTTTGAGCTTCGGATAGGGAGCTCCTACGAGGGAGAAGCTCGGGTCCTTCTCTTTAACCAAGTCTAAGTAACGGCCAAGACCGGATCCGGCAAAACCGGAGTAAGCCCCGACCTGATTACTGATAATTTTGTTATCCTTAAGCTTGGAATCCTTGATGCTGGCATAGTCCTTATCGATCAAGCCTTCTTTGTACCAGCGAGCCAAAATAGTCAGGAACTCCTTGTATTCAGGCTGAATAGGGCCGTATTTCACCTTGCCGTTATCGTTATAGAAGTCCGTTGCAATACCCCAGGCGCCAACAAACAGATGGTTCAAATCATAATCGCCGGTCAGATTCATAAAGAAGGGGATTTCATCCTGTTTGCCGTTGCCGTTGGGATCCTTGTCGCGGAATGCTTTCAAAACCGTTTCCCATTCGGGAATGGTGTTTGGCACTTTTAAGTTCAACTTATCAAGCCAATCTTTGCGGAAAATCGGTCCGTTCACGACGCTTAGCTGTTCGTCGCCCAGAAGGTTCGGCATGACATAAATGTTGCCTTCATCGGTTGTGATCATTTTGCGGAACTCAGGGTGATCCTTCAATACTTTGGTCAAGTTAGGCGCATACTTTTCGATGAGCTCGTTCAAGCGCAGAATCTGTTTGCCTTTTATCAGCGCATCGGGACTTTGTGTAGCGGATGCCCCTACACCTGAGGCAAAATTGTATTCCACCACATCAGGCAAGCTTCCTGAAGCCAACATAATATTGAATTGGTCTTTCTCTTGCCCTGTCGGAGGATGCTGGAATTCCACCTTGGTACCGGTTTTCTTCTCAATTTCCTTATAGGCAGCCATCTCATTGTACGTCTTCATGATGGCGCCTGCATTGGCGTTCAGCTGTACCCAGTACGTAAGGGAAGTGGGATACTTGACTTCAGTTGTTGCTGATGTGGCGGGTGCTGCCCCTGATGATGCCGGAGTTGCGGTTAATTTCGTTGAATCGGTGGTGCTGCAGCCTGCTGCCAATAGGGCAAGCGCAGTAGCCGAGAGCACAGTGAGTTGAAGCGTTTTCTTCTTTTTGTTCATTCTTCGGTGACCCTCCCATATGATTGTTGTGCGGTTTCGCCGTCCGCAATTTCAATGTAGCTGAGGCGGGCCAAACTGCCTACAATACGTTTTAACGAAAGACAAACACCGCTTCAGATTAAGGATAAACCGATTTTCACAGAGCCTAACTGTCTTTCCGATTGTCGGATAACTGCAGCATTTCCCGGTATTTGCCGGGGGTGATGCCTTCGATTTTTTTGAATACGCGAATGAAGCCGATGTCCGTGGTATACCCGACCCGCTGAGCTACTTGCAGGATCGTGAGGCCCGGGTCGGCGAGCAGACGTTTGGCTTCGGAGATCCTGACCTCGATCATATAATCGGTCAGATTCATGCCGTACTGCTTCTTAAACAGTCCGGACATGTACTGCGGAGTCATCCCGAAGTGATCGGCGATGGAGGTCAAGCTGAGCGAATGATCCTCGTAATGGTGATCGATATACTGCTTCATCCTCTCGTGCCATCGTTCATGCTGCTCGGAGCGCGCTTCGCGCACACTATTGCAAATAAATACAATCAGTTCTCTCACTTTTTTTAACATATCGTCCGCCGAAGTGCTGTTCAGGATCAGCTTCACAGGATCGGAGCCCGTTCCAGACGACATTTTGTCATCGATCTTCAACGCATCCGTAACTTTCAGTAAGGTGCCCAGTATGTTTAGAAACAGCAGCTTGCCGAGCTCAGGCGTAGCATCGCGGGAACCGATATTGCGCTCATATAGATCGCCAAGAATCCGCTCGGCGGCGTCAAGCTCCCCGCTTTTGAGCACATTCATGAATTGCGCTTCGACTTCCGTCGGATAGTAGTAATCGGTTCGCGCCATCTCCCGGATTTGATCGTAATGGATGATGGAGCTAATGCCATGAATGATGCGGTAATCCAGTGCGTTAAGAGCTTCGTTGTAGCAGCGGGAAGCTTCCGTCAGCCCGTGGTGGATGGAGCTGGTCGCAACCGTAATTTTCATTCGGAACCGTTCCTCGATAATCCCTTTGAGCTCGGCAATCAGCCGATCACGGTTATGTAGTGTCTGCTCCGAAGAGTCAGGAGCGTTCAGTACGAGCGCCAACCTATTGCTGTCCGTTTCCGTTGCATAACCGTCATCCCCCAATAGCTCGCTGCTCAAATTAAACATGATAAAGCGAACCAGTGCATAATCACGCTCGCTTTCTTCGATACGGAATTCATTGCTCTCATCGACCTCAATAAGCACCACCCCTACATGGGAATGCGGAAATTGCACACCCATGAAAGCGAGGGAGTCGGGAATGAGTTCAGCCTGATCCACTTGCCCCTTCAGCAGCCTGTTCAAAAAATGTGCGCGAACGACCGGCAGATGACCGGCAAGCTTGGTCTTAAGTTCCTTTCCTTCGGCGAGCGATTCTGCGATCGATGTCCGGATGAATTCATATTCGTTGGCTGACCCGCTGCGCTGCACACTCTTACTTTTACTAATTGTGTAAACCAAATCGCGGATCGGGCTGTAGCTGCGGTAGGCCATCCAATAAGCCGCCGCACTGCCGGCAGCGATAACGAAGGCCAGCAGGATCAACGCCCAAAACTTAATTTCGTTGACCCTTTCCAGCACAACGTGTTTGGGCACTAAGGAAATATACTTCCAGCCGCTTTGACCGGTTGTGTACGAGAGCATCTGATCTTGGCCTTCCGTCGAATACGTCTTGTAACCGTTCGAATCGGAAATCTCCGCGAGCAAACCGGCGGGGAGCTCGTTCCGACCCGTAGTCGAAACCATGACTTGTCCTTTCGAATCGAGGATAAGCATCGTCCCGCTGTTCACCCACTGAATTTGCTTGATCAAGTCGAAAATTTGTTGTTCGTTAATGAGCATGATCAGGGTGCCTTTCCCATTGCTGCCCTCCCCGAGAGGCAATGTAAAGGCGCTGGCAATCACATTTGCCGTGTGATCTTGATTTCCTTGTGGAGCTGAAAAGTAGTCCAGGTAATGGTAGCCGGATAAAATCTCGGAGCGTACTTGATCGAGGCTTCTGCCTGGAAGCGGATACAATTCGGTGAAGAAAGTGGCCGCGTCCGTTTTCAGCGTGGAGGAAATGACGGTATCGTCATCCCGCAGATAAATATAGAACTGGTCAATAAAGCGTGATCCGTTTCGAATATTTCGAAGTGCGCGTATGGTTTCCTCGTATTGAATAGATTTGTCGCTGCCTTTCATCGTCCATAACGTCTGGAGCTTGGGCTGTGTGGCGATTTGGACGCCAAGCTGTTCCATTTCCTGCAGATTGGTATCCACGATCTGACGGGCTTGCTCCAGCATCGCGAGATTAGAGCGGTTGGCATTGTCGACCATCGTTTTTTCCATATTGATGTAAAGCACGAAGGTTACAGTTACGGGAATGAGCAAGATGAGGATATAGGAAAGCCATAACGTCAAAAAGATGCTTTTGCGTCGTAGCAGCATGGTAAATACCTCCCATGAATCGGAATCAACAGTCAATAACGGAGCGGCGATGGGTGCAGTGTATCATATCTGGTGTTTGTGCGCCATAATTTTTGCTGTGCCAAGCAGAGCGGTCGCCAACGAATGCAAAGAGCCCGCGTCGAGGACGCGGGCCCCTTGTGGCTCTCAAGTAACGGGTGTGCGAATTTCTGAAGTGAACGATACAAGTACTTGGGGAGATTAGCCCTGGAGCAATGATTCCGCTCCGTCGATGAAGATTTCCGTGCCGGTGATATGACTGGACTGGTCGGACGCGAGAAATAACACAAGATCGGCGACTTGTTCGGCGCTGCCCGGTTTGTGCTCCAACGGCTGACTCCCTTCGGGATACTTGACAGGTATCGTGATTTCTTTCACCTCAGGCCGGCTATCGGTGTTCTCGCCGATGTGCGTTTTGATCGCACCGGGGCACACCGCGTTCACCCGAATGCGGTAACGGGCAAGCTCGAGCGCAGCCATTTTCATAAAAGCGACTTGTCCAGCCTTGGACGTACTGTAAGCGCACATGCCGAAGTTAGAAAAAACGCGATTGCCGTTGATGGAACTCGTGATGATGATGCTGCCGCCCTGTTGGCGGAGCGGTTCGATCGCGTATTTGACACAAAGGAACGTGCCTGTCAGATTAATCTGCAGCGTCTGGTTCCAATCAGAGGAAGCCATTTCCTCAATCGACGTGAGAACCCCGTTAATGCCTGCATTGGCAAAGAGCACATCGATTCGGCCCCAGGTGCTCACCGTTTTTTGCATCGCTTGCTGGACCTGATCTTCATAAGCAATGTCGGCCTCAAGCGCGATGGCTTCGCCTCCAGAGCCTGTAATCTCCGCATACGCATCGTTCAACTCGTCCCCAGGACGGTCGAGCAAGCCGACGCGGTATCCATGCTTGGCCAATTGAATTGCGGATGCCCGTCCGATTCCGGATGCTGCTCCGGTGACGACGGCGACTTTGGGACTCGTTGAGGAAGCTTCTTGATGTGGTTGAATCGTCATGGATAAAACCTCCTGATTTGGTAATTAGGCTGATATTGTAGTTTACCCTGACGATGGTGAATTAAATCCCCAACAAACACATAAAAACCCTCCGTTCCTCCTAAGAGGGTCGGAAGGCTTGCATGGATCCCTTGGCTGGTGACGAGATCAGATTTTTAATTCCCCAAGCTTAATCAGTTCTACAACCGCTTGTGAACGACCCTTGACATTGAGTTTTTGCATGACATTCGATATATGATTTCGCACAGTTTTTTCGCTGATAAACAGCTGCTGCGCGATATCTTTTGTCGTTTTGTCTTGCACCAAAAGTTCAAATACTTCGCGTTCGCGGTTTGTAAGTAAAAATTTGTTTTTGTGGTCGCTGCCCATGGATGTGTGTCACCCCTCCTTGCTCGGGTATTGGGAATTACAAGGTTAAGGGATACAGTCAAAATTAGTTTATGAAGGGCGAGTGTCAATGGTGCGGTATGCTGTCAAAAATAGGCGGAATGACTTTTTGAGTTTCCAGCCTAGGCATGGTAAGCTTACAGGTAGCTGGATGTGAAGGGGCAAAAGGGGGAATCCGCTTCCATGTTCAAACGCGACTATTTGCTCAAGCAGATTGAGCAGTTGACGGTGGTGCTCCACCGGATTTTGTTTCAAAAGAAGTTTGTCGACATCGAAGACGCGCAAAGACAATTGGACGAGGCGAGCCGGCACGTGCTCGGACTTAATCTGCGGTCCTTACGATCGCTGTCGTCGAAGGATATTTTGGAGCTGCTAACTTATCAGGGGCAGATTGATACGGCGAAGGCTCTCGTTATTCATGACTTGTTCGTGGGCCAGGGGGATTTTCTCAAGGACAATGTGGAAAAAGAAGAGGCCTACTGGGCGTACGTCAAAGCGCTGGAGCTGCTTTTGCTGCTCGGGCTGACCGATGAGGTTGAGCCGGACGACGAGGTCATGCTCGAAATCAAGCCGAGGCTCGAAGGACTTCATGAACGCCTGCAAGGCTGGCGGCTACCGGCTGAAACGCAGAGGCTGCTGCTTCCATATTATGACAAGATGGGCAGCTACGCCAAGGCCGAAGATGCATTATTTCATTATATAGAAGATCATCCGGAGGATCGCACGATGCCGGAGCGCGGAGCGCAATTTTACGAAAAGCTGCTGGATATTGACGAGGAGCGGCTGACGGCGGGCAATTTTAGCCGGGAGGAAGCGCTTGAAGGGTTAAAGCTGATGGAAAGCAAGCTGCAAGGCTAGCGGGGAGAGTCCATTATTTTAGGGAAGTTGAAGGGTGTAGGATGATGGCTTGGTATCAGGAAAGCTTTGGCAATGATTACTTACTCGTTTATAAGCATCGCGATATGCAAGGGGCGTACCATGAAGTCAAGCAAATGATCGACTGGCTGGATCTACCACAAGGCGCGAAGGTGCTCGATTTGTGCTGCGGGATGGGGAGGCATTCGCTGGCGTTGGCTGATTTTGGGTATCAGGTGACGGGCGTGGATCTGTCGGAGGTGCTGCTGCGAGAGGCGATGCGTATGGATTTAGGCGGTCAAGTGACGTGGGTGCGCGGCGACATGAGGGCTGTTCCGCTAAACGAGCCGCAGGATGCGGTGGTGAATTTGTTTACGTCTTTTGGATATTTTGATGAGGATCGCGAAAATGAAAAGGTGATGACCGAAATGCATCGGCTGCTGCGGCCAGGCGGTCGGTTTATTCTGGATTTTCTGAACCCGGTTTATGTGGAAAGATGCCTCGTCCCTTTTAGTGAACGTGAGGAGGACGGCATTACCATCCGCGAAGCGCGCACGATTGAGGATGGGTTCGTTCGCAAACGGATTACGGTTGCGTGCTCGGACGCGTCGGAACGCCTGCATATGGAGCAGGTCAAGCTGTACGAGAAGCCGCAGTTTGAGCGGATGTTTGCTCAATCGGGCTTGCGGGTTGATCATGTCTACGGCGACTGCGAGGGCCGGGCGTACGAGCCGGAGGTTTCCAGGCGGATGATTTTTGTGGGGCATAGGGAAGGATGACAGCAGGAAAATGAATGCAATTACGATACATACGGATGAAATTACGCAGGTGAAGGTGCCGCTGCCTTTTCCGCTGCGTTGGGTGAACGCATATGTGATTCGCGGCAGCAAAGGGTACACCGTGATCGATCCGGGGCTGCACACCCCGGAGGCGGAAGCGCTCTGGGAGCAGACGCTCCAGGAGCTGGGCATTGACTGGACGCACATTGAGCAAATTGTGCTGACCCATCACCATCCCGATCACTACGGGATGGCGGGCTGGTTCCAGGCGCGCACCGGCGCGCCTGTGCTGTTATCGGAGACCGGCTACGCGCAGGTCGGTCTCCTGTGGGGCGAGCAGCAGCCGATGTCGGCGCTGCTGCTGGATTTGTTCGCCCGCCACGGGTACCCGGCGGACGGGATGGCGGCGATGACGAGTCACATGAGTGACTTCGTCGCGCTGGTGTCCCCGCAGCCGCAGGTCACGCTGCTGCGGGAAGGGCCGGTCCGCCTCGGGGACCGCGTCTACGAAGCCATTGAGACCCCCGGCCATGCCGCGGGGCATCTCGTCTTCTACGACGCCGAGGCGCGGGTCGTGTTCTGCGGCGACCATGTGCTGCCGCAGATCTCGCCGAACGTGTCTTTCCTCCCGCAGGTGGAGGAAAACCCGCTCGGCGCGTATTTGGACAGCTTGGCCGAGATCGGCAAGCTGGACGTCGCCATGGCGTACCCGGGGCATCGGGAGCCATGGGCTGGTTTTAGCGCACGCGCAGCGGAGCTCGTGCGCCACCACCATGAGCGGCTCGCGCTCATGGAAGGGCAGTTAAGCGCGCCGCTGAGCGCTTATGAGGTGTGCCGGGCGACGTTCGGCGACCGGCTGAGCATGCACCAGATGAGATTCGCATTGTCGGAGACAATTGCGCATCTCATCTTGCTCGAGGCGCAGGGCCGCATCCGGCAGGTGGAGCCGGCCGCGGGCCTGATCCGTTACACGCGCGTGTAGACATAGCGCGTTAGGTAAGCCCCGCTGGGCGTAGCAGCGGGGCTTTTTCGCACACCGCCGGCGTGGGATCGCCGCGCGGGTATCTTTTAGCGTGGTAGACATCTTATGATTCTATCGAGGTGAACAGTCAGCCGAGTTCCTGCGAATAAGCAGGAATTTTTCGCAAAAGTGGCTTTTTCAGCAAAATGCCTGCGATAAAGCAGTTTTTTGGCCGGGCTGTGGAGGAAAAAAGGATTCTGCTCAAAAATGCCTGCTGAATCGCAGGAATTTCATAAAATCAGGTGAGGAAAATAGAAAATTCCTGCTTATTTGCAGGCTTACTGCCTGAACTGATACGTCCCGCGGTTTTGTCCAACGTCGGATATAACGTACGCGTTACTTAAAGAGCCCACACGCCACTCAATTCTCACTCAACCATGAAGCCGGCAACTATTTCGCCTGTAAGCAATTACCTCTCTCTCTCGATATCCGCCTATCATTTTGCCCCGTTTAACCCACGCCGGATCGCCACCCCACAGCCCCTCAGTTCAGATCTCGCATATGCCGGAAAGAAACCGCACATAGACACTTGGAACCGCTGTCCACTACACTTTGGGAAAGAACTAGAACTGAGATTATTCCTGAAGGCAGGGGAGGACATCATGACGATTTACAGTTTTGAAAGCGGTATCCCGGAGAGCATCTCGTGCGACGCAAGCTCGCGTCTGACGATCAGCGACCGCCACTATAAAGATGGGAAGCACAGTCTGCAGTGGGATTATGCCGGGGCAGGCCGGTTGACCATTTCAGGCGATATTGGCTATCGCCCGTTTCAGGAAGGGGCGAGCAGTCAGGCGCGCGATTCGTTTGCCGTTTGGATTTATAATCTGGCCCCGATCGAGGGGCAGCTTACTTTCGAATTTAGCCGAGGCGGTCAGGAGACTGACTGTTCGTTCAATTTCGGCCTACAGTTCCAAGGCTGGCGTACGGCATGGGTCGCGTATGAACGCGACATGACAGGCGTGCCGCATCCCGACATGGATACGATCACGCTGCGGATGCCAGAAGGCGTGAAGGCGGGTACGATCTTCATCGACCAATTGATGGTGAACACCAAGATCGATCCGCGGTTTCATACGCGGGACGCGCAGGTGCCATTCGTCAATCTCGCCGCTGATGCTTCGGCGAATGCGCACTGGTTGGCGCTGTATGCGTTCGAGCAACTGCGATCGTCCTCCATCCAATTGGCAGGCGCACAGCCTGAACAGCATCAGTCATCAATCGTACTTCCGACTAGTTCAACGCGAGAACAGCATCACTCTTCTTCCGCGCCTCAGAAAGGCGCACAGCCCAACCAAACCATAACGGCTTTCGCCTCGCCAACGGCAATCACGCCCGAGCAAGAGCATGCACATAGCATCATGAATGCGCGCTATGAAGCGCTTTTCTACACGCCGCGAACCTGCTCGCAAGAGGAGGTCGACCAGCTGAAGCGGCAATTCTCCAGCTTCGGCATCACGCAATCCCAAGTCGGAATCACAGGCCGACCAGTAGAGCTCCCGTTCCGCGATCACTTCCCGCTGGAGCGGAAAGAAGAGCTGAAGCAGCTCGCCTACGCGATTCAGCTCAGCGAGATTACGAAATTCCTCCTAGCGGCAGCGACGTGCTTCCGATCCAGCAAAGACGCAACTCAAAAAGCCGAGCTCGAAGCTATGTTGATCCTCGTGCTCGATCATTTGGAGGATCAAGGCTGGACATACGGCAGCTCGCAGGGGACGGTGCATCATTTTGGCTATAATTTCCGCGATTATTACCCAGCGGTATTCCTTATCCGCGACGTTCTTCAACAATCAGGCCGATTGGCGCGCACGCAGCGCACGATGCGCTGGTTCAGCGGAGCGGGCCGTATCCATACGCCACTTGCCGAAGTGGAGGGCAACATCGACATCTACAACACGACCCTGCACGGCATGCTGGCGTCGATCCTCATCGGCGAAGATGCTGCGGAGAAGGCGTGGGAGCTTGTGGCTTTCCGCGATTGGCTGAGCCAATCGATGCTGCCGGCCAAAGGACTTCGAGCCGCCTACAAAATCGACGGCTCCGCCTATCATCACGTCAACCACTATCCCGCCTATGCGGTCGGGGGCTTTCAAGGTGTGACGCCAATGATGTACGTGCTGAGCGGCACGCCGTATCGCATCCACGAGCAGGCGCACGCCACGATTCGCAAGGCGCTGCTGGCGATGCGGCTGTACAGCAACAAGCGCGAGTGGTTGTTGTCGCTATCGGCGCGCCACCCGACAGGCCGATGGGCGCTCGATCCCGAGCCGTTTGCCTGGCTGGCCCGCTGCGGCACGCCGGACGGCAATAACGAACTTGACGTTGAAGTCGCTGCGGCATATTTACGTTTGCTGGAGCCAACGGAATCCACCGAGGCAGTCCGCCTTTTCCAAGCGAACCAGCTCACGCCCGAACCCGCGCCAACCGGCCACTGGACAATGAACTATGCGGCGCTGGCGATCCATCGGCGCGGCGAATGGTTGGCAGGGATGCGCGGACACAGCCGTTATCTCTGGGCAAACGAGACATATGTGAGCGCGAATTTGTACGGCCGTTACATCTCGCACGGGCATCTGCAGATCATGAGCAAAGGCGAGCCGATCGCCAACGAGGCCAGCGGTTACCATCATGATGGCTGGGACTGGAACCGTTGGCCTGGCACGACGACGATTCACAAGCCGATCGCGGAGCTGCGTTCCGATGTTCGCAATGTGGATACGCTCAGCGGCTTTGAGGAAATGCTGCTGTCCGACGAGACGTATGCGGGAGGACTTCACTTCAAACAAGAAAACGGCATGTTCGCGATGAAGCTCCACGAGCATCCGAAATACGAGGGCAGCCATCGCGCGCGGAAATCGGCCTTTTTCTTCGACCATCTCATTGTGTGTCTGGGCACAGACATCGAGAACGACAACGAAGAACAGCCGACGGAGACGACGCTATTTCAGCAGCATTTGCCGCACCCGCATGATGCTGTTTGGCTGAATGACACCGAACCGGTACAAACGTTCCCGTACTTCCAAAAAAAGCAATTAGACAAAGCCATATGGATCGTGGACAATAAAGGAAACGGCTACTATGTGCCGGGGGGCCAGGCGCTCGGGCTGTCGAAATCGATGCAGCATTCGAAGCATCAAGCGACGGACGCGGATACGCAGGGCGATTTTGCGGCAGCTTGGCTGGAGCACGGAACTTCGCCTCAAGGCGGGCGTTACGAGTACGCGATTCTCGTCAATACGACGGCAGGGGAAACCGAAGCCTTCTGCGCTCGCATGCAGTCCCCCGGGACGGCAGCCTACACGGTGCTTCGGCAAGACCGCAGCGCCCATGTTGTTACGGACACAGCAAGCGGCATTACCGCGTACGCATTATTTGAAACAGACGATAGCGTCAATACCGGCCGCGTCTCGGCTGTCGATACGCCGTGCATGGTGATGATGCGGGAGGAAGCTGGCGGTTTGACGATAAGCGTCGTCGATCCGGATCTTCGGCTTTATGAAGGTGTAGAAGCGGATCAATATGACGAGAACGGCATTCAAAAGGAAGTCAGTGTCTATTCGCGCGATTGGGTGCATGCGGAAAGCATCCCCCATACGCTGCGGCTTACTTTACAAGGCCTGTGGGCCGAACAGGAAGCATTGACAGACATCCGTGTGCAACGAACGGACAATGGTTTTACGGTCATCGAGGTGACGTGTAAGGACGCGATGCCGCGAGAATTCACGTTACAAGCGCTTTCATAAGATTTTCATAAAGCCAGTACTATCCAAGCGGAGGCGAGACAATGAAATCGGCGATTAATCAGCTACCGGTCTTTTACCGTTATCTTTTCTCCTATATGGCGTTGTTTTTACTGCCGCTGCTCTTTCTGGGCTTGACGGGGTATTATCAACTGGTTCATATCGTCGGCGGGGATGTCGAGCGCAATAATCAGGCGCTGCTGAATGAGCTGCAGGAGCAGATGGATCAGAAGCTGATTCTGATGAACCGGATCGCGGGGCAGCTGGAGAGCATGTCCGAGTTGTCTCCCTACGTGCTGACGCACGACGATTACAGCGTCTACCAAGGAAAAAAGGTGCTGGAAGGCAAGGTAGTCGACGACAGCATCCGCGAGATCGCGCTGCATATTCGGGGCACCGATTTCATGATTTCACCGATCAGCATTTATAAGGTGAATCAGTTCATACAAGATTTTTATGTGTATAAAAATTGGTCTCCCGATCAGTTCAAAGACGATCTGGAGCACGCGACGGTGCCGCAGCTTCGTCCTGCGGAAGATGTTGCGGTCTCCGGCGTCTCCGGTACGCCTGACCTGCGAATGGTCACGTACCTTGTGCCGATTCCGATCAACAGCTTGCATCCCTACGGCTCGGTGCTGTTCATGCTGCGGGAAAGCGAGCTGCTCAAAAGCTTATCACTACCCGAAGGCAACGCCATCGTCTTCGATCGTCAGGGACACGTCGTGGCCGCACAGAAGCAGAGTGACTATTTGCAGGATGCGGATTTTTTCAAGACGGTTGTGCACGGAGATGCCTCCTACCAGAATATTTCGATCCAGCATGTGACCTACGCGGTTTCTTACCAAAAGTCGGACAAAAGCGGCTTTACCTATGTGACGTTAATCCCGAAAACTACGCTTGTCGCGCCGATCACTCGGGCGATCTGGCAGTGGGTGAGCTGGATGGGCATTATTTTTCTCGCCGGCTGTGCCTTGGTGTATGTGCTGATGCTGTTCAACTACAATCCGGTTAAAAAGCTCGCAACGCTCGTCGAATCCGTTCGCGGCCAATCGCTTCGCAAGGCGAACGAGCTGGAAACGATCGGCAGCGTCATCCACGATATGGCGCATTCCAATCGCAGCCTCGGGCTGAAGCTGGAAGCGAATCGTTCCGCGATTCGGGAGCATTTGCTTGCCTCTTTGCTAAAAGGCGAGTGGGATTCAGCAGCAGCCTTCAATGAGCAGGGGCAGGAGCTCGGCGTTGTGCTGCCTTACCCGGACACGGCCGTGCTTATGCTGGAGTATCCCGCCTCCATGGCGGCGATGAAGGAACGGCTGCTGGACGAAGTCGAGGGCAAGTTCGGCAGCGAGATGATTGGCTATCGTAAAGAAAGCCTGGAAGAGCGCCGCATTCTGTTCATCGTGTCGACCGGTGCTTCGGAGGAGGCTTGGCGCGCCTGGTTGGAACGGCTGCATGAGCATGTGCTCGCCGTCTTCCAGGCGCCGATTACGATGGGTGTCGGCAACCGATACGGTGAGCTGGCGCAAGCAGGCCGCTCGTTTCTCGAGGCGTCGACCGCGATCGACTACAAGCTGATCAAGGGCAATCAACGGGTCATTTTCTTCGATGAGCTGCAAGCGCACGATCATGCCGATTTGTTCAATCCCCGGCGCGTGCTCGAGGAGCTGGATATGGTGCTGCATCTTGGCGGCCCTGAGCGGATCTCCGAAGCCGTCGAGCAGATCGCGCAGCGCATGAAGGCGAGCGGTCTCACGCTGTTTATTGCCCGTGAGATGATCTACGATATGATCCGCAAGTTTATTGCTTACGCGGAGAAGCAGCGTCCTGGCAGCACGGGCGCCAGCTTTCCCGACGTGCTGACGCTGACGGACTACACGACGCTTGACGATATCGTCAAGCTGCTCTTGGCCGCGTCGGCGACGCTGCGCGAGGTGCTGGAGGCGAAGAAGCCGTCGGCGCCGAACGCGATGATCGAGCAGATCACGACGTACATTTCCCGGCACTGCGCGGAGTACGATTTCTCGGTGCAGCGGATTGCGGAGCATTTTTCGTTGTCGCTCTCGTATTTAAGCCGCTACTTCAAGGAGCAGACCGGCCAGACGGTCATGGAATACATGAACGAGGTGCGCATCGATCAAGCCAAACGGCTCTTGCGTACCGATGACCGCTCCGTGAAAGATATCGTGCAGCAAGTCGGGTATTACGACGTATCTAGCTTCATCCGCAAGTTCAAACAAATGGTCGGAGTTACGCCCGGCGAATACCGCAAGCAGCATCGTTAGCTGCTTGCATCTATGCGCTCCTTCGTTCAAGAGGGGCGTATTTTTTTTCTTGCAGTTTAGCCAAGGAACCTCTGGCAAACGCTAGAGCATCCAGCCGGTTGCCCCGTTAGCCAATGAAACCATTGGCTAATGCTAGACATCCAGGGGATTCACCCCAAATAGCCAGTCAGTCCATTGGCTATTCTACTACGCCAGTAGTCCACGTTTCCGTCCCTGAAAGTAGGGTGAACTGCCCACAATGTTGTCAGGTTAAGCTCACTATTTCAGCAACGGGGTCGATTTTTAAGATAATAAGTTAGCGAAACGAACCTATTTGCAGCACATGTGCTTACAACACGGCAAAAACCGACGAATAGGATAACTCCGTTATCTTATTCTGGAAATTAGAACACAAGCGATGCGAATAGGTAATTTCAAATATCTTATGTCCAGGAGATAGCTTGATTCCTCCCTGATAACAACAAATGCCTCGCTCACAGCCTGCCACCTTAACCTGCTGACAACATTGGCGCCGCCCACCTCTGCCCAGCAAGCTGAGTTGGCTTAGAAGCGCCGATGCTAACGCCACACAGAGCCGTTACTGCCCTCGCGTCCGCCGCCCACCCACGCCGCTTTTTCAACATGCCGAATTCGCATACTCGCCCCGTCAAAAACCGCAGATCCCGCGCCACGCAAGCCCAGATCAAGTTTCGCATATGCCCTGTGGCGATCTCGCTTATATACGGCTGTGCCCTGCGGATGGTACAACTGAGGCATGAAAGCGATTTAATTAAGCGACATCGCGAACTAACAGCGGAGGTGAACAACGGTGCTTCAGTCCCAAACCTTCAAGCGTATTATCCGCAATTACGATCTGTACTTATTGTTCTTGCCGACGCTTGCCTACTTTATTATTTTCCATTACGTACCGATGTACGGGCTGCAAATTGCGTTCAAAAACTTCAACCCCGTCAAAGGCATCGCCGGCAGCCCTTGGGTCGGTTTCGATAACTTTGAGCGATTTTTCGAATCGTATCAGCTCACGACCATCATTCGCAACACACTCGGCATTTCGATTTACGAGCTGCTTGTCGCGTTCCCGGCGCCGATCATCCTGGCGCTGATGATTAATCAGCTCACAAGCGAGCGCTTCAAGCGTTTTGTGCAAACGATTACGTACGCGCCGCACTTTATTTCTACGGTGGTCGTCGTCGGGATCGTCTACCTGCTGCTCTCGCCCAAAACAGGCGCCGTCAACAGCTTTCTCGGCCTGTTCGGCATCGAACCGATTTTTTTCATGGGAAGTCCGGACTGGTTTAAGACCGTCTTCGTCTTCTCGGGCGTCTGGCAGAGTGTCGGGTGGGGAACAATCATTTATTTGGCGGCGCTTACAGCGGTCAATCCCGATCTGCACGAAGCGGCGACCGTCGACGGTGCGACCAAGCTGCAGCGCGTCCTGCATGTCGACATTCCGTCGATTATGCCTACGGTCATCATTATGCTCATTATGAACATGGGCCATATTATGAGTGTCGGCTTCGAAAAGGTGTATTTGATGCAGAACCAGCTCAACATTGATTCCTCGGAAACGATTCAAACCTATGTGTACAAAGCGGGGCTTGTGCAAGCCCAGTACAGCTACGCATCGGCGATCGGCCTGTTCAACACGGTCATCAACTTTATTTTGCTGATTGCCGTCAACCAACTATCGAAATCTATGAAACAATCCAGCTTATGGTAAGGGAGAGACGAACATGAAACTGGCAAAATCAAGAGCGGATCTCCTGTTTGATATCACCAACTACACGCTCATTTCCATTCTGGTGCTGCTGGTGCTGTATCCGCTGTACTTTGTGGTCACCGCTTCCATTACGGATCCCGATTTGGTGTATTCCGGCAAGCTGCTCTTCTTCCCCGAGCATGTGACTTGGGACGGCTATAAACGGCTGCTGAGCGAGACGTCGATCTGGGTCGGCTTCCGCAACTCGCTGTGGTACACCGTGGCAGGCACCTCGATTAACCTTGTGCTCACCATTACAGCGGGCTACGTGCTGTCGCGCACCGATCTCGTCGGCCGCAACGTCTTTATGTTCCTGCTTGTGTTTACGATGTTTTTCGGTGGCGGCCTGATTCCCACTTACTTGCTCGTCCGGGATCTGAGCATGCTGGACTCCACGTGGGCGATGATCATTCCGAATGCGGTGTCCGTCTTCAACGTCATTATCGTGCGGACCTTTTTCCAGTCGAACGTGCCCGGCGAGGTACTGGAATCGGCGCAAATCGACGGGTGCTCGAACATCAAATTTTTTCTGAAAATCGCGATTCCACTGGCGCTGCCGATTGTGGCGGTCATGGTGTTGTTCTATGCCGTCGGGCATTGGAACTCCTACTTCCAGGCGCTGATTTATCTAAAAAGCAATGCCAAGCAGCCGCTGCAAATTATTTTGCGCAACATTCTCATTATGAACGAAGGCTCCGACATGCAGGATATGCTCGACGGCTCGCAGGAACAGCAGAAGCGGATGGAGCTGATGAAATACGGCATCATTATCGTTTCCTCCTTGCCTGTGTTGGTGCTGTACCCGTTCTTGCAGCGCTATTTCGTCAAAGGTGCCCTCGTCGGCTCAGTCAAAGGGTAATTGCGGCAACCGCCGCTTACTATATACACTAGAACATGTATCATCAGAAAGGGGAAAAAGAAAGATGAACAACACATGGCCAAAAGCTGCACTAGGGTTGCTATTAAGCACGTCCCTCGTCCTGGCGGGATGCTCCTCCGATAAAGGAGCTGCGGAAGAAAGCGCGAAGCCGACAACGGCTGCGGCGGTGCCCTCTGATATGAATGAGAGCGGACTGCCGATTGCCAAAGAGAAGCTGACGCTGAACATTGCGGCGTTCAAGCCGCCGTCAGGCAAGGATTTGAATGATTATAAAATTTTTAAAGATATTGAAGCGTCCACAAACGTTCATATTAATTGGAATTTGACGCCGGGCAGCTCATGGAACGAGAAGAAAAACCTGCTCTTTGCCGGCGGCGAACTGCCGGATGCGTTTTATGCGCATGGTATTTTGAGTGAGGATACCGACATTGTCAAATACGGTTCGCAAGGCATTCTCATTCCGCTGGAAGGGTTGATCGAGAAATACGCGCCGAACGTCAAGAAGATGTTCCAGGACAATCCGACTTATAAAAAGCAGCTGACAGCGCCGGACGGTCATATTTACTCGCTGCCGACGATTGACGAGGGTTACTCACAGACGAAGTCCACGATGTTCATTAACAAAAAGTGGCTGGATCAGCTGAAGCTGCCGATGCCGACGACAACGGATGAGCTGTATTCGACGCTGAAAGCTTTTAAAGATAACGATTTGGGCGGCAACAATAAAAAGGATCAAATCCCGATGTCCTTCCTGCAAAACTGGAACAGCGACATCAACTCCTTATTCGGCGCTTTCGGCCGTATTGACCGCGACGTGCATAAAGTAGGCAACAACCACTTGTCCGTGGAGAACGATAAAGTCGTGTACACGGCAGCGCAACCGGAGTATAAGGATGCGATCCAGTACTTCAACAAATTGTTCGCCGAAGGACTGGCCGATCCGGAAAGTTTCACGCAGGACTCCAAAGTGCTGACGGCCAAAGAAAGCAAAGGCATCATCGGCGTCGTGTTCGACTGGAATCCGGCTAACCAGGACTATGTATCGCTGCCACCGCTGAAAGGACCAAACGGCAAAGACCCGGTATGGGCTGCTTATGCCAACGGCATTTTGCTCAGAGGCTCGTTCGCCATAACGAACGTCAACAAACATCCGGAAGCAACGATGCGCTGGATTGACAACATGTACGATCCAAAAGTCTCCATGCAATTCAGTCGTGGCGTTATCGGCGGCAATTCGCTCAAAGAACGCTCCGACGGTAAATACGATGCGATCGCGACACCATCCGGGGCAAGCGCAGACGATTTCATGCAAGTGCCGCCAACCGCGTACTCGGTGTGGGGTTTGACGAAAGCTGTGACCGACATGATCGTGCCGCCTGCGGCTTCGGGCAATCGCTCCAAGATTGATATCGACAACGTATATGGTAAATATTTGGTAGATAACGCGTTCCCGAAAACGTACTTTACAGCGGAAGAAAGCGATCAGATTTCCCGCTACTTGACCGACATCGATGCATACGTCAGCAAAATGTACGCGAAATGGATGCTGTCCGGCGGCATTGACAAAGAATGGGACGATTACGTCAAAAAGCTCAAGGATATGGGCCTCGACAACATGATGAAAATTTATCAGCAGGTCTATGACCGCTATAAAGCTAGCAAGTAGGAAATGGCTATGCAAAAACAAAACATGAACATCCTCTTTATTTTGGCGGACGATATGGGGAGCTGGGCGCTTGGCTGCGCCGGCAACCCCGAAATCCGTACGCCGAATCTTGATCGGCTAGCCGCCGAGGGGATGCGCTTCGATCACTTTTTCTGCACGTCGCCGGTCTGTTCGCCGGCGCGTGCTTCTATTTTAACGGGCCGTATGCCATCGCAGCACGGCGTCCATGACTGGATTTCGTCCGGCAACGTGGATCGGGACGCTTTGTCTGAAGAGCTGCGCCGCCACCCGGCGCTAGCGGGCGAACGAACGGCGACCGAGTATTTGGCCGACATCCCGGCCTACACGGAGCTGCTCGCCGAAGCGGGCTACGCCTGCGCTCTAAGCGGCAAATGGCACCTTGGCAACAGTGTCGCGGCGCAAAAAGGCTTCGAGCGCTGGTTCACCATCGCGCGCGGCGGCTGCTCTTATATGAGGCCTGACATCGTGGAGGACGGCGAGGTTCGGATCGCGGACGGATACATCACGGATATGATCACCGACCATGCGCTAACGTTTATGGACGAGCTTGCCGGGCAGGAGGTGCCGTTTTACCTTGGCGTGCACTATACGGCGCCGCACTCGCCTTGGGATCGTTCCGAGCACCCGGAGTCGTATGTGCGATTGTATGACGATTGCCCATTTGAATCGGTGCCCGATCTGCCGATGCATCCGAATCAGATTCCATCTGCGCCGCGCGGGGAAGGCGAGCGCCGTAAGGAGCTGCTCCAAGGATACTATGCGTCGGTGACTGCGATGGACGAAGGAATCGGCCGGCTGCTGGATCGGCTGGAAGCGCAAGGGCTCAAGGAGCAGACGGTGGTTGTTTTCATGGGCGATAACGGCATGAATATGGGGCATCACGGCGTATGGGGCAAGGGCAACGCGACGTTTCCGCTTAATATGTACGATACGTCGGTGCTGGTGCCTACGATCTTCGCTTATCCCGGCGTCATTCCTGCGGGAAGCGTATGCAGCGAGCTGGTGAGTCAGTACGATATTTTTCCGACGCTGCTGGAGATGTGCGGGCTGCCGAATCCAGAGGCTTCGCGTTTGCCGGGTCAGAGCTTCCTGAAGCTGCTACGCGGGGAAGCGGGGAGCGGGCGAGAGGATGTTGTGATTTTTGATGAGTATGGTCCTGTGCGGATGATCCGCACGGAGGAGTGGAAGTATGTGCACCGTTACCCATACGGGCCGCATGAATTGTATGATCTTCGCCGCGATCCAGGCGAGGAAGATAATAAGGCGGGGGATCCGACCTGCGCGGAGATTGTGGATGCGCTGCGGCGCAGACTCGGCGAATGGTTCGCCAGCTATGTCGTGCCGGAGCTGGACGGGCGCGTGGCGCCGGTCACGGGGTACGGCCAGCGGATGCCGATGAGGCCGGGAATTACGGAAGGGGCAGCGTTTGAGCCTCTGCCGGGCAAGGAGTGAGAGGATATGAAGAGACCGAATGTAGTATTTGTTTTTCCGGATCAACTCAGGCAGCAGTCCGTCGGCTTTATGCACGGTGACCCGGTGTTGACGCCGAACCTGGACCGTTTTAGCGAGGAATGCCTTGTGTTGAACAACGCGGTGAGCAATTTTCCGATCTGCAGTCCGTACCGGGGCATGCTGATGACGGGGAAATATCCGTATTCGACGGGGGTTATCGCCAATTGCAACTCTAATCGCAACGTGTACGGCGTCTATTTGAAAAAGGACGAGCGCTGTTTATCGGATGTGTTGGTGGATATCGGCTACGAGACCGGCTATATCGGCAAGTGGCATCTCGATCCGGTCGAGCCTTCGCAGGCGCCGCACACGGAAGGCTTCCGCGAGGATGGCATCCTGTGGGACTCGTATACGCTGCCGGAGCGCAGGCACAGCTTCAGCTTCTGGCACGCCTACGGCGCCTGCGACAATCATCTCGACCCGCATTACTGGGAGAATGAGGCTGGGCTATCCGAGCGGACGCGTCCCGGCGTCTGGTCGGTCGAGCATGAGACGGATGTCGCCGTGGGGTATATTGCGAACGAGGGGGGCGCGTACCGCGACGAGAGCAAGCCTTTTATGCTGATGCTGTCGTACAACCCGCCGCATCCACCGTTTGAGCAAGTGCCGGAGCGGTACTTGGCGATGTATGAAGGGATGGAGACGGGCGACCTGCTGGTGCGGCCAAACGTGACGGATACGACGCCGGAGGCGTTCACGCGTCTGCAAGCGGCTCCACAGCGGGGCAAAGCGTACGGCGAGAATCACGTGAAGCGGTATTTCGCCGCGATCACGGGCGTGGATGAGCATTTTCAGCGTATTCTGGACACGATTGACGCCAAAGGCATCAAGGAAGACACGATCGTCGTGTTCACATCCGATCATGGGGATATGATGGGCAGCCACAATTTGTCGGGCAAGCCGCATTGGTACGCCGAAAGCTTTAAGGTGCCGTTCGCGATCCGCTATCCGGGCAAGATTCGGCCGGGACGGGCCGATTTTATTCTGAATGTGCCGGATTTGCTGCCGACGCTGCTTGGCTTGATGGGGCTGGAGGCTGCCGTGCCGGACGACGTCGAGGGCGAGGATAAAGCCGCTTTCTTCCGCGGGGAGCAGGCCGAAGGGACGGCTGGGCTGTATCTGAACCCTTTTACGAATATGAGGGGGCTTAAGACAGAACAATACACGTTCCTCGTGCACAAGGATTATGCGGAGAAGGAGACCGTTCTGCTGTTTGACGATGTGGCGGATCCGTATCAAATGAAGGATGTTGCGGGCGAGCAGCCTGATGTGGTCCGGGAGCTTAGGGTGCGGTTGGATCGGGAGCTCGCGAAGACGAATGATATTTGGAACCGCTAGGTTTTTAGGGAAGTGAGGGACGCGATGTGATGGATAGGGGGAGAAGGCCTGCGCCGCGGGGCGGCGGCTTTCGCATGGCGGGCTACTGGGTATGGTGCGGCTCCGTGGTGAAAGGCGAGGATGGGCGATATCACATGTTCGCTTCCCGCTGGCCCAAAACGCTGCCGATGCATCCGGGCTGGCTCGTCGCTTCGGAGATCGTGCGTGCGGTGTCCGAGACGCCGGAGGGGCCGTATCGGTTTGAGGAGGTTGTCTTGCCGGCTCGGGGCGCCGAATATTGGGACGGCCGAAGCACGCACAACCCGCATATTGTGAAGCACGGGGATACGTACCTTTTGTACTACATGGGCTCGACGCACCCGTTCAGGGACGTTTCTCCCGATGAAACGTATGATTTGCATGATCCGAGATGTATCGTGGCGCGAGCCAACAAGCGGATCGGCCTTGCCGTCGCAAGTAGTGTCTTCGGGCCGTGGGAGCGCATGGATGCGCCGATTTTGCAGCCGAGACCGGACAAGTTCGACAACTTCTTTACGTCCAACCTGGCTCCGTGTGTGCATGAGGACGGTTCCGTGCTGCTGGTCTACAAGACGCGTTCGTATAAGTCGAGACCGTACGCTGAGTTTTTGCACGGGGACACAATGTCATTCGGCGTCGCGCGAGCGCCACATTATCGCGGGCCGTATACGGCTGTGGCGGATGAGACGATTTTTCCGCAGGAGAAATTTTGCCTGGAGGATCCGTTTATTTATCAGGTGGACGGCGGCTACGAGATGATCGCCAAAGATATGATCGGCAACATCTGCGGCGAGTATCACGGGGGCATGCTGGCGCGATCAGCGGACGGCGTCATATGGGAAGCGGAGGAAGGGCGCAAGGCGTACTCTCGCACGGTCTTATGGGATGACGGCACGGAGCAGGTCATGGGCAGTCTGGAGCGGCCGTTCGTGCTGTTCGAGGACGGGGCGCCGACGCATCTGTTTTTTGCGACGGCCGACGGGCCGGGCGAGTTCACACAGGCGGCGAACACGTGGAATATGGTCATCCCGCTGGGGCAGCGGGATAAGTGACAATAAAAAACGAACTCACCTTGAAGGAAGGTGGGTTCGTTTTTTGCTGTAAACAACAACGTTGGCATCGGGCAGCATAGTTATATTGAGGAAACATTTTGCTTGATTATTGAGTCTATATGGGTATTGTTGTCTTTCGACACAATTTTCGAACGATAGTGAATTACGGTTCATCAATATATTCTTCTTCGTTCGGAATGCTGTTCAAAAGGTTTTCATCATTTCTTTTATGATCTTTCTCAGTGTCGCAGTTAACTATGCACTTCGTTATTTCTTCGGAATTGTCTTGAATGTTAGTGTACTCAACCATGAATGCCCCCCCTTTCATCGAAATTATATTTTCCAATGTCAAGGGAATTATTCCAGTAGTGTTTTGCTTGCTTTCATTGAATTAGACAAATAGGTCCGAATTTTTACCCAAACCTAATTCAACATCATAATGGACTGTAAAGGATAAGTCTATACTTTTTCTGGAAAATGTGTGAAAATTTCGGTATCCTAGACGAGAGGGTGAGGTTATGGATATTGAAGTTGTTGAATTGAACGATGGCTTAGTGCAAGAAGCGAGCGAATTGGTAGCTGCTTACAGATGTGAAGGTGGATGGGACGGGCGGCAACGGGAAGAATGCGCTGCAGCATTGTTCAATTTATTGGCGTTCGGACATGTTATCTTTTTACTTGCGCAGCATGAAGATAGGTACTTGGGTTTTGTCACGTATCATTGGGGCTTCTCAACAACGAAGGGGCTGCCGATACTCAGGATCCAAGATGTGTTTACGCTTCCCGAGTACCGCAATCATGGCGTTGCTAGAACGCTTTTAAGCTACACCATTCAAATCGCTGTCAAATCCGGTGCTCATCGCTTGCAATTAGAAACGGATACAGCTAACCTTTCAGCTCGTACACTGTATGCCGACATGGGATTTGAATGGATTTCACAGAAGGAAGTGTATATGCTGCCGTTACAGCAGTGGAAAAGTTCCGAGGGAGAAGCGGATGCGCAATCCTAGCAAACCATTTGTTGCAGCGGTAGCGGCCGTATCGGGTGGTGGCAAAACAACGGTTGTAAGGGCATTACAGAAGAAATTAGCTTGTTCACAAGCGCTGTATTTTGATAATTATGAGTTTGATAGCCCTGAGGATATCTGCGCATGGGTGGAGCGAGGGGCGAATATGAAGGAATGGGGACTTACGCCGCTGGTGGAAGACCTTCAAAATGTATTATCCGGGAAGGGGCGAGCGGTTGACTATGTGTTTCTTGATTACCCTTTTGCTTATTTGCACGATGACATGAGCGGTTGTATTGATTTGGCTGTTTTTATCGATACGCCCTTGGATGTTGCGATGGCGCGGCGAATTCTGAGAGAGTATAAAAATAGCTCAATCGACCGTGCAATAACTGATGCCAGCCATTATCTTACTCGCGGCAGGCGAGCGTATGAGGAGATGCTAGTAACCGTTAAGCCCAGTTCGGATTTCATTATTGATGGCTGCTTGCCTGTCCAGGATATTGTGAATGAGGTCGTGGCGCAGATCCAATTGTTCCGTTAGCAACGTTTGCCCAAAGCATGATTTGCAACCACCGCCACATCGACTATAACAGCATTTCTATCGACAGCACCGCCGGATCGAGCAACTGAAATAAAAAGCCTGCGCCAAAGCAGGCTTTTTACTTCAAATTGGGCGATTTCGAGAATGCCTGCAAAAGCGCAGGCATTTTTCCTGAAATGGGCTGTTTTCAGGAAATCGCGGCGAAAAAACTGCCTTATCACAGGTATTGCTCAATTTCGGCCGAAAATGAAAAAAATTCCTGCAGATTTGCAGGAATTTCGTTGCTTAGCGTAGCGCAGCAAGCTTGCACGCCCCCTAGCCGCCGGAGGCTCACAGCAAGCCCGCCCCGCCGCTAACCCGCCTCACTTCACCGGCTTACTATACGTCGGTAAGTTGTTATGCGCCAGGCGGCCGCACGCCGCCGCCACGATGCCGCACACCATATCGTCGATAAAGGTGTTGCACTTGCCGCCGTCGTGGTCGCTGTCGAGCTCGCGGATGATGCCGATTTTCTCCTTGTCGAGGTAGCCGAAATTCGTCAGCGCGATGGTGCCGTACATGAGCGGCACAGCGGTGGCGATGCTCTCGTCTACGCCGAAAAGCCCCTCATCCTGTCCCACAATGTGATTGTACTGCGGATTAAACTCACCGACCTCGACGGCGGTGTCGATCTTGATCGCGAGCTGCAGAGCGTGGTACGTCTGCTGCTTGCGCAGCACCGCGAGAATATGGCGCTCGCACAAACTGCGCTCCATATCCGGGTTATACGGCCGCTGCAGCTGGTCGAGAATGTCGACCATGTCGTCCAGCTTGACGCCGCGCGCTTCGAGCAGCTCCAAATTTTTCTGCGTATAGTCGACCTTGACGTTGTCCGAAATAATGACGGATGCGGTCGAAGCGACAATGGCACAGATTCCTTTGGAGATGAACGATTTTGGCCTTTTTGTCGGGAAAAAGAAGCGGAACTTGCAGTCCATAAAGCCGAACAGCGAAATCGCACCGCTGCCGTACAGCCCGCAAATGGACATCGCGATCGTCCGATGCACGTTGTAGGCCGGATCCTTCATGGAGGCGAGCAGCTCGGGATCGTGCTTGACTTTCTTTTGCAGCTCCATGAGGGTGGACATGACGTTGTAGGTTTCGGTTTTGCTCAGAACCCCCAGTAGGGTGGTCGTAATCAGCTCCGACGGAATCTTGCGAATCCCTTTTATTTCAACAAGCAGTCTGGCGACGGCTTCTTCAATAACAGTTTGCGGATAATGGCTGAAAACTTCTTCGCGGAATTCATTGAAAATGATTGTTTTATCCTTCAGGAATGTTCGCATTGCAGGCGCCTCCCGGTTGTGTTGATAGCAATGATCTTCAGTATAGCATATGAAGGCGGATTGTTGAAAAACCAGGCCTTGATGAAGAATGTCCCATTTTTATGAAAAAGTCGGACAAAGCCGGTCTAAAACGGACAAAGCCCTATATACATAGTAGTACGAAGAGCATCGTACAGGCCGTGATGCCAGCCAAATGCGAGGGAGGAATAAGGAATGAAACATCAACATTGGATTCGTTCAGCCGCAATAGCGGGGGTGATTGTCCTGCTGACCACGGGATGTTCGGTTCTCGGGACGGGTAAAAAAAGCGATATCGACGCGCCGCCGAAAACCGGCACAGAGGCAGACGTCAAAACGACGTCCGCTGCCGTAACAATTGATATGGCAGACGAAAATACGTCACAAATGACGGTGTATGTTCAGGATGCCAAAGGCTTCGTGACACCATTAAGTCTCGGCTTGCCGAAAACCGTGTCTGTCGCCAAAACGACGTTGGAATACATGATCGCCGGCGGTCCGGTGCAAAGCTTGCTGCCAAACGGCTTCCAAGCACTGCTGCCGGAGGGCACGAAAGTCATCTCTTTGAACGTCAAAGCGGATAAAACCGCCGTCGTCGACTTTTCCAAAGAGTTTCTGAACTACGATGAGAAGAACGAGCGCAAGCTCCTCGAAGCCATCACCTGGAACTTGACGAACTTCCCGACCGTCGACAAAGTCCAACTGCGCGTGAACGGGAAGGATCTGACCGAAATGCCGAAAAACCATACGCCGCTCGACACCCCGCTGGCCCGCACGATGGGCATCAACCTGGAAAAGGCGGAGGATGCGGAGTTCGGCCAATCGACACCGGTTACGCTCTACTTCCTGAATCAAAACGATCAAGACTATAAATATTACGTGCCGGTCACCCGGCTTGTGAAACGGACGGACAACGTCGCGCAGGCGGTCGTCGATCAATTGATCAAAGGGCCGGATGCGAAGAAAGGGCTGGCCGCCGTTTTGAATGGGGCGACAGAAGTTAAAAGCGTGAAACCGGCGGCTGACGGCCTGGTCACTGTTGATTTCTCGAATAAGCTGCTCGGCTCCGACCAGAAGGCTTCCGCCGACGCGCTGCAATCCGTGATCTTATCCCTGACTGAGAACACAGGCTACAAGCAAGTGCAGATCAAAGTCGACGGCGCACTCAAAATCACGTCCTCCGACGGTCAGAACTATAATAAGCCGGTTCTAAGACCTGCTCATATTAACCCATCCAAGCTCTAAACCCGTCAGGGTACCGCAACCGACCGCCAACTGCACATCCGTCCAACGACGGGCGAGCGGCTGGCGGTTTGTTGTTTTCAGCCAATTCTGAATTGAGGAGTTTCTGGCTGCCGGGATGCTTTTCTTTTTCTAGTTTGCTACAATGGGGGCATAGCGTCTGCTTCGGCAGGAAGCAACAGGAGGAGATGGCAAGACATGAGAATCGGCGGAAGAACGGATCAGCAGCTAAGACCTATGCGCATTACGCCTAATTATATAAAGCATGCGGAAGGCTCCGTGCTCATCGAAGTCGGCGATACGAAGGTGATTTGTACGGCAACGATCGAGGAGCGGGTTCCCCCCTTTTTGAAAGGCCAGGGAAAAGGCTGGGTGACAGCTGAATACTCGATGCTGCCTAGAGCGACGCAAGTGCGCAACCAGCGGGAAGCGGCGAAAGGCAAGCTGGGCGGGCGGACGATGGAGATTCAGCGTTTGATCGGACGAGCGCTGCGTGCTGTGGTCAATCTGGAGGCGCTTGGCGAGCGCTCCATCACGCTGGATTGCGATGTGATTCAAGCGGATGGCGGCACTCGAACGGCTTCGATTACCGGCGCGTTTGTGGCGATGGCCTATGCGATTCAGAAAGTAGCGACGGACAAACATTTGGCGAAATTTCCAATTACGGATTTTCTGGCGGCGGTCAGTGTCGGCGTGATTGGGGACGCGCCGCGGCTCGATTTGAACTACGAAGAAGATTCGCAGGCGAAGGTCGATATGAACGTGGTCATGACCGGTCAAGGCCAGTTTGTTGAAATTCAAGGGACGGGCGAGGATGCGCCGTTCTCGCGCAAGGAGTTGGATGATCTGCTCGCCTTGGCGGAGTCCGGTATTACGGAGATGATCGCCGTCCAGACGGAAGCGTTAGGTCCTATCGCAGAACGTATAAGAGGTGCTCAGCATGCAGCTGCAAAGTAACATTGTGGTCATCGCCACGCGTAATGAGGGAAAAGTGAAGGAATTTGCCAAGCTTTTTGGGGATAAAGGGTATAAGGTCCGCAGCTTGGCCGATTACACAGATCTGCCGGAGATCGTCGAGAGCGGCGCGACGTTTGCAGAGAACGCGCGGATTAAGGCGCAGACGATTTCGGCCCATCTCCATGTGCCGGTGCTGGCCGACGATTCGGGGCTGTGCGTCAGAGCGCTGGACGGCAAACCTGGCGTGTATTCCGCGCGTTTCGCTGGAGATCAGGCGACAGATGCCCAGAATAATGAGCAACTGCTCCGGGCGCTGAAGGAATTGGCGAACCGCGAGCTGCATCTTGTGCCGGCGGAAGGGGAGCATCCCGAGCTGCTGAGTCCTGCTGCTTTCGTCTGCGCCTTGTCGCTGGTCGATCCGGTTGCGAACGAAGTGATCGAAACCGAGGACGAGTTCCAAGGCTATATCATTGGCGAGCACCGCGGCGAGAGCGGTTTTGGCTACGACCCGATCTTTTACATCCCAGAATTGGGACGTACGATGGCGGAGCTCTCGATTGAGGAAAAAAATGAGCTCAGCCACCGCGCCAAAGCGCTGCGCTCGTTCCTGAATCAGCTCCCGGATATGAGAAAGCCGATATAAGCGCTGCACAACGCAGCATGCGAAAAGCCCGCAACCGGAGTCAGATCCGGCGGAGGGCTTTTTACCATTTATCGAATTGAAATTTTATACGTTCTGAGCCAATAGTCCACTTGGGCCAAATAGGCAAACATCTGCGGTCCCGTCATCAATTGTCCGAACCACGGGAGGTTGAAGTCGTTCGAATCCGAGCTGGCGAGCGCGCGAATTTTGTTCACGTCGATGAACGGCAGCAGGGGAGACGAGGAGTCGTCGAGAATCTCCAGCACCCATTTGCGTACGGCGGCCAAATAATTCGGGTTGTGCGTTTTCGGATACGGGCTTTTTTTCCGTGTCAGCACGTCGTCCGGCAGCACGCCTTTGAGCGCTTTGCGCAAGATGCCTTTTTCCCGGTCGCCCGACGTCTTAATTTCCCAAGGAATGTTCCACACATATTCGACAAGCCTGTGATCGCAGAAAGGTACGCGGACCTCAAGCCCGACTCCCATGCTCATCCGGTCCTTGCGGTCCAGCAGCGTCGGCATGAAGCGGGTAATGTTGAGATAAGACATTTCTCTCATCCGGTTCTGCTGCGTCGTCTCGCCGGCCAGCCGCGGCACTTCGCTGAGCGCCTGCTGATAGCGGTTCGCGACATACTCGACGGGCTTAATCCAATCGACGAAGTCGGAAGCCAGCAGATCGACCCGGTTCGCCAGCTTGAGCGACCAAGGGAACGTATTGGCTTCAAGCGCCTCCGCATTATGAAACCAGGGATATCCGCCGAAAATTTCATCGGCCGCTTCGCCGGAGATCGCGACGGTCGCTTCCTTTTTGATTTCGCGGCAGAACAGATACAACGAACCGTCGACATCGGCCATCCCCGGCGTATCGCGGGCAAGCACGCCCGCTTTCAGCGATTCAACCAGCTCGGGCGTATCGAATTCGATATAATGATGCTCCGTTCCCAGGTGCTCCGTCATTCGCTTAATCCACGGCGCATCGGCGTTCGGCTGGAACAGATTCGCTTTAAAATGCTTGTCGTTGTCTTTGTAATCGACGGAGAACGTGTGCAGCGCGCCCTTGCCACTCGTTTTATAATGGTCGGCGGCGAGCGCCGTCAGCGCGCTGGAATCGAGTCCGCCGGACAGCAGCGTACAGATCGGCACGTCGGATACGAGTTGACGCTGCGCGGTGTCGTTCAGCAGGTGCTGGATCTGCTTAGCGGTTGCGTCAACATCGTCCGCATGCGGCTTGCTCTCCAGCTTCCAGTACGTACGGACGGAGAGGCCGTTGCGGTCGAAAATCGCATACTGCCCCGGCTTCAGCTCGGCCATGTTCCGGTAAATGCCGTGCCCCGGCGTCCGGGCCGGTCCTACCGCAAAGATTTCGGCAAAGCCTTCTGCGCCGACTTCCGCTTTGAAATCGGGATGGGCGAGAATCGCTTTCGGCTCGGAGCCGAATAGAAGGACGCTTTCCTGATGAGAATAAAAAAGCGGCTTTACGCCGAGTCGGTCTCTTACTAATAGAAGGGACTGCTCCTGATCATTCCAGGCCGCGAAGGCAAAAATGCCGTTCAATCGGTCAATACAAGCTTTTCCCCATTCGATAAAAGCAACAAGCAGCACCTCGGTATCGCACGTCGTGCGGAAGTGATGTCCGCGCTGTTCCAGCTCTCTTTTCAGCTCAGGGGCGTTATAGAGCTCGCCGTTATAGACAATGGTATACGTATAGTCGCCTTGTTTGCGAATCATGGGCTGAGCGCCGTTCTCAGGGTCCATGACGCTGAGGCGCCGATGTCCAAGGGCACAATGCTGCGAGATCCAAGTGCCGGAGGCATCCGGTCCGCGCAGGTGGAGCGTTTCCGTCATATTTTCTAGAATCGACGGGTACCCGGTCAAGTCTTTCCGCCAATCGATCCAACCCGTTATTCCGCACATAGACGTTCCTTCCTTTCTTCTCGAAGAGCATAATAATAAAGGGTATGCGTGCGCTGCGCGGATAATGTCTGTCCTTGTCATGTCAGGCGGGCGGGACATTTTTGTGTTTTGGCCCTAGGGCTGTTACAATCAATCTATTACGGCAATTCTATTGACGAAGGTGATGAAGGATGAAAAAGAAGCACTCGAAAGCACAGATCGACTATTTGGCGGCCAAAGAACACTTTTTGCAAATTAGCGCGCAAGCGGATAAGCGCGTGAATGCGCTCCGTGAAGAAGGCAAAGAAGTCGGACAAGCGGAGATGGAGGAGATCATTGAGCGCGTAGGGCTTCATCGTGCGTTCAACGAGTTGACGCATGCGGAGAACGTGCTGATTAACTGGACGCAAACCGCCATCAAATCCGAACCGGAATTTATTCAAAATCGTTCCACATTCGAAGCGTTATATGAAAGAGTCAAAACCGATGTCGAAGCCCGCGGCGCTATCCTTAATTTGGCGATGCGTTTAAATTTGGAGCTTGCGTGACATTCTAAAAGGGTAGTGCCATTCTTTCTTCAGGAGGCGAATGCTCATGGATAGTCATTTCATTAGCAAGCTGCACGACAAGCAGAGGAAAGCCGAGAAGAATCGCAGGACACAAGGTGACGGTCAGACAGGCAAAAACTTGCCTCACAAGATGCACTAATGGCGCTTTCCGAAATTTACTTTATTTTGGAAAGTCGCCTATTGTTCTTCGTGGCACGACAAAAGTCTGCAGGGAGCATAATGCTCTTTGCAGGCTTTTTGCATAGGGCCGGAAACGATATCCAGCATATTCGGACGCTCAACCTTCCATACTAATCAGGCAGTTCAACGCTATATTATAGAAGGAGTGCTGTCACGATGGGTAAAAAGAAAAGTATGGGTCAACAAAATCAAAGCACAGTCGACCATTCGAAGCAATCCTCCAGAGTGCAGTCGAATCTGGATTCTACGGAGCCTGGGCACCATCAGCCGAATCGTCCTTCGGTTTAGGCGACAAGAGAGCCAGACAAATTAACGAGATGAGCTAGTCGCGAACAGCCGCAGAGTCGGCTGTTTTTGCATTTTTGCGGGCGTTTTGCGGAAAATGGAGGGGGCTATTTGCAATTTTAATGATGCATTTGCGTTTTTGCTGATGTTCATGTAACCCGTATCAGCTATAGGCTATGTAATAGAGCCAGACTTTCAGATCGGTGGGACAAGCGCGGTCAGCACGCCATATCCGTAAGCGAGACTCTTCGAAAACTTCGATAGAACGAAGTTTACTCTAATGATACCGAGGTGATTTTATGCGTAGTAAACGGCCAAAATCTTATGTCAGTATGCTGCTTGCCGCAGCTCTGACGGCCTGTTCCTTTCCACAAATTGTATCCGCTTCCAATCCGCCTGTGACGCTGTCGACGGGGTTCGAGTCACCCGATTTTTCAGTCGGCGATCAGATTACGAGCACCAACGCAATAGGAGGCTGGAAGGGCAATGCGTCGGGGACGGGGAATGAATGGACAATCCTTCAAGACGGAGACAACGGGAATGTCATTCAGAGCAATACGACAAGCAGTCTCTATCTTTCCAATGCAACGAAGTCTTTTCCGGCTGACAGTGCATTCTCCGGGCAAATAAAGGACAGCGCTGCGACGGGGGCCGGCGAGCATCCCGGACTGCTTCGATACACGGATAGCAAAAACTTTTATGCGCTTGGCTTGAGCGGAGGTAGTCTGGAATGGCGTGGCAAAGCGAACAATACAACATTGAGCGGCTCAACGTTTCCGGCTGCCGTCTCGGTAGGGAACGCTTGTGAGAACGGCGCCTCGGCAACCTATTGCACGTTGAGCCTTGTAGTGCGCGGAGGCGCGATGTACGGCTCAGTCAAGAACGGACCGGCGCTTGTCGCCAAGGTCAACGACAGCTTGGCGATGTCATCTGTTCCTTACGTTGGGTTCGTGACGCAGAAAGGCGCTGCCAGCTTCGACAACCCCTTCGCCACCGATACGCCACTTGGCGAGCCAAGCGATCTGATCGGCACTTACTCCGGCACGACAATCAATCTTACCTGGTCGGCTGTTGCCGGCGCTGACAGTTACGTCATTCGGCGCGCGACAGACGTTGCCGGTCCTTATCTGTTTGCCGGTACATCCAATACCCCGGCTTTTACGGACACCGGGGTTGCGGCTCCGCTGACATCCTATTATATGGTGAGCCCGTCTATGGCGACGCCGGAAGGCTCGTCGGTGGAAGGGGTTCCATCCTTGGTCTCCATCGGTGAGATGACCTTGACAGGGGCATCCGGCAACAACAAGATCGATCTGAGCTGGAGCGCCTTCGCATCGGCGGCGAGCTTCACGATCTGGCGCAGTACGACAAGCGACAGCGGCTACACACAGATCGGCACGGTCGACAGCGGGACGACGACCTACAGCGATACGTCGGCTGTGAACGGCACAACCTACTATTATAGGGTGCAGGCCATAACCGCAAGCGCTAGCAAAACGCCGAGCCTGACGGTTGGCAATGCCGCGCCTTTGACGACGACGGCCGGTGTGGCGGCGCCGAACCCTCCGACCGGACTGACCGCAGCTGCGGACGGCACAGGGATTATCCTTAACTGGTCTCCGGTCAGCGGTGTGAACAACTACAGCATTTGGCGCAGCGCGACAAGCGGCAGCGGCTACACACAGATCGGCACGACGGCAGATGGCGTAACGACGAGCTATTCGGACATTGGCATCGCCAACGGCACGTACTACTACGTGGTGCAGGCGGTGAACACGGGCGGCTCCAGCGTCAACTCTGCGGAAGCGAGCGCGACGCTGAACGCGGCAACGCTTGGCGCGCCGACCGGCGTGACGGCGACCGCAGCGGGCGACGCGACGATTGCGTTGTCCTGGCAGCCTGTAAGCGGCGCGACCGGCTACGTGGTCTCACGCAGCATGCGGAGCGGCAGCGGCCATATGCCAATCGGCACGGTTGCGGATGGCGGCGCGACGGGTTATACGGACAATGGCGTGGAGAATGGCACCTGGTATTACACGGTGCAAGCTTTGAATCCGGCAGGAACGGGCACTAGCTCTGCGGAAGTAAGCGCGACGCTGACGGCGCCGGACGCACCGACCGGTTTTACGGCGAATGCCAGCGCCGGCACGCAAGTGGCGCTGCAATGGAACGCCGTGAGCGGCGCAACGGGCTACAAGGTACTGCGCAGCACGAAGGACGGTAGCGAATACACGACGGTCGGCACGACGACCGGCGGCGGTGCAACGAGCTTTGCGGATAAGCACATCGCGAGCGGCACGACCTATTATTACGTCGTCCAAGCGACGAATAATGGCGGCTCCAGCGCGAACTCGCAGCAGGCGAGCGCAGCGCCGGTATACACGATCAGCAGTGGCACGACCGTGAATGTTTCGACGGCGGAGCAGCTGGATGCCGCGCTGGCAAGCGCTCAGGCAGGGACGACGATTGTGCTAGCGGACGGAAGCTATACGAAGAACGGTCCGTTCGAATTGAAAGGCAAGGTCGGCACTTTGACGTCGCCGATTACGATCAAGGCGGCGCATACCGGCCGCGCGATCATTACCGGCGCCGCCTATTTGAAGGTGTCGACTGCGTCTGCCTATGTCAACGTGCAGGGGCTGCGTTTTACCAATACGGATAACGCTTCCTTGCTCCTAGATAGCTCGAACAGCATCCGCGTAACGGAGTGTTCCTTCGAACAAATCGAGAATCCGAACAGCGCTACCACCAACATTGCGTATCTACAGATTCGCGGTGCGAACAGCGATTATATTCAAGTCGATCACAACGTATTCGCGAACAAGACGCAGATGGGTCAAGGCATGAGTGTTGACGGCAACGGCGGTTCGGCGATGTCCCAGTATCTTACGATCGAATACAATTTGTTCCGCAACTTCGGCCCGCGCATCGCGAACGGTATGGAGGCGATCCGGCTCGGTCTGTCCGGTGTGTCCATGCTGAGCGGATATGCGGTCGTGCAATACAACGAATTCGATAATACGGACGGCGATCCCGAGAGCATCTCGGTCAAGAGCAGCGACAATACAATTCGCTACAATACATTCCGTAACTCCCAATCGCAGCTGACGTTGCGTCATGGCAACGGGTCGGACGTGTATGGGAATTATTTTATCGGTGATGGCGTGAAAGAAGGGGTTGGCGGCATCCGTGTGTATGGCGTCGATCATAAGATTTATAACAATTACTTTGCGGGATTAACGACGGAAGCGATCCTGGTTGACAGCGGCGATGTTGACCACGGTCCGGCGATTGTGAATTACAAAAATTACGCCAGCGATTTCAACCAGCACTGGCCGGTGTACCGGACGCAAGTCGTGAATAACACGATTGTGAACAGCGCCTACGGCATTATCGTCGGACATCCGCCGTACACGACCAATACGAAATATTTCTATAAACCGATTGACACGATCATTGCCAACAATCTGGTGCAAAATACGACCAACGAGGCTTATCTCGAGACGGTAGACAGCAATACGGTGTACCAGGATAACATCGGATTCACGACGGTGCCTAGCACGCCGGCCCGGACGATCACGGAAGTTCGGAATGTCGATCCGAAACTGGCTTTGCAAGCTGACGGTTTGTACCGGCTTCAGGCTGGCAGCGCGGCCATTGATGCGGCGATCCGCACATATCCGTACGTGCAAGATGACATGGACGGGCAGCCACGCAGCACAGCAGCGGATATAGGCGCCGACGAGTATTCGACAGCGGCGGCAGCAAGACAGCCGGCTGCTTACGTCGGTTATCCGATCTGGCTGAATGCGAACACGATCACCCTACAGGTGGAAGCGGAAAATTATTCATCCCTGCTAGGCGACCTAGCTGTGGACTTTTGCTCGACTTGTTCCGGCGGGCGGCTCATGAAATCGGGCGCTTCGGCAGCGACGACGTCTGCGAGCCTGATGTATCGGTTTGATTTAGCAGGCGAAGGCAGCTATTACGTTCACTTGCTTGGCAGCGGCGCTGCCAGTCCGTCCACGGTGCTCGTGTCTGTGGACGGCGGCCCGGATATGGCAGTGAGCCTGGCAGCCGGAATAGCGGGTTGGGGCTCCACGTCCGCTTCCTTCGCCCTGAGCGCGGGGATGCACGATCTGGTATTGAAGCCGCAGCAGGGCGGCATTCAGCTTGATAAGCTGACGTTGTCCAAGAGCAGCAAGCCGCCGATTGATGCGTCGCTGCCGAAAGCATCGGGTATTCAAGTAAACGGCATAGCGCTGCCTGATTTTGCTCCGGACAAATACAGCTATACCGTGCAGCTGCCTGTAGGCACGCAGCGCGTGCCGATCGTGACGGCGACGAGCGAGGGTGCAGTGGTGGTGACGCAGTCGCCGACGCCGTTCGGCACAGCAGTTGTTCATGTGACTGACCTGTACGATCCTTACCAGGCCACCGATTACACGGTGACGCTGGCGGGGCTGCCGACCTACGGCGTGATTCCAGAACGCCTGCTGCCTTACCCGATTGTCGGGTCAGCGGCCAGCGATTTCAAAGCGCCTTATTCGCACACGAACGCTTTCGACAACAATATGTCGACCCGTTTTGCCGCCAATGGCGAGCAGTGGGCGACGTTCGACCTCGGTCAGGCGAAGCCGGTGAAGTATGTACTCATTTCTTTTTATAATGGAGACCTCGATCAATATCGGTTCGATCTTGAAACATCCGTCGATAACACTGTATGGAACTCGGTTTATTCGGGTTACAGCACTCGCGCCACGTCGAATCTGGAAATGTTCGAGCTCCCGCTGACCGAGGCGCGCTACATCAAGTTCAACGGGCATGGCAACTCGAAGGATGCTTGGAACAATATCGTTGAAATTGTAATTGCCGGACAGTCTCCAGTCGCTTCGGTGCAGCTGAACGTGCCGGATAACCTGAGCGTAGGGCAATCTGCCGCAAGCGTGCTGAGCGCCGTCTATGACGACGGATCGCAGGCACCGCTGGCTCAGGGCGTTGGTTTTACGAGCAGCAATCCGGGCGTTGCTTCGGTTGACAGCTCAGGCATCATTCGTGCGGCAGGCGTCGGCTCGACCGTCATTACGGCGACCTACGGCTTGTTCCAGGACGCGAGAACGTTGGTCGTATCGGCGCCGGTGCCAAGTGATCTGATAGCAGTCTCCGGTGAACCAATCAGCATCACAGACGCGCCTGTCCATATCACGGTACCGTTGGGAGTAACGAATGCCAGCGCGCAAGTTGCTACAGCATCGGAAGGTTCGAATTTAGTTGCAACGCTGCCTCAGGTCGAAGTGGCGGCAGCGACCGCCCTGGGCAATGTGAGCTTGGCGATTCCTAGCGGAACGAAAGTTACGGCTCCATCCACTTGGGATGGGACGATCAAGTTGCCGGAAGTACGAAACAATAGCAGCGTCTCCATCAGCAATGCGACTATGGGCGCGGTGATTGAAGTCGGTTCGCCGGATGTCACATTAACTTTTGACAAAGCGGTGCGTTTGCTCATCCCGAATCAAGGGGGCAAATCGGCCGGATATGTGCGAAATGGCGTGTTTACCCCAATTACTGGCACGATCTCGGCGGATACGCAAGCTGCGGCAGACAGCGAGATTGCTGCTGACGGAGAAGCTGCGATCAAGGTCGGGGCAGATCTTGTGATCTGGACGAAACATTTTACCTTGTTTGCCAGCTATACGCCGGTTGCGCCTGCGCAAGATTCCAGCGGCGGTGGCAGCGCTCCGGTTAACTCGGGATCGATTTCGGCGGCTAGCGGTGGAACGATTACCCTGAACGGCGTCAAAATTGATTTGCCTGCGGGAGCGGGGGATGGCATCATTCAGGTAACCGTCAACAAACTGAGCGACACCTCGATCCTGCCTGCTGACCATGCACGGCAACCGGCAAGCGACGTTTACGAGATTACGAAGAGCAAGGATGGGGATTTTAACAAGCCTGCCGTCATTACATTGCCTTTTGACAAGTCTAAGGTGAACTTCGAGAAATCGACGGTCAGTCTTTACTGGCTGGACGGATCAACGAAGCAATGGGTACAGCTCAGCGACGTGAAAGTGGATGCGGAGAAAGGGACTGTTTCCGGGGCACTGAATCATTTTGGCAAATTCGCTGTGTTGGCTTCAGACAAAGTGAAAAGCGAGCAGCCGGGCGCGGCCGATTTGACCGACCTTAAAGGACACTGGGCTGAAGCCAGCGTGCGGGAATTGGTGAAACGAGGCGCGATCAACGGCTACCCGGACAACACGTTTAAGCCGGACAACGCGATTACGAGAGCTGAATTTGTGTCCGTGATCGTCAAAGCTTTTCATCTTGAGGCAAAAGCCGGCACAAGTTTCGCCGATACGAAAGACCATTGGGCGAAAGAGGTGATTGCGACAGCCGCAGCGCTTGGCGTTGTGACAGGCTATGACAACGATACTTTCGGGCCCGACGCCAAAATAACCCGTGAGCAGATGGCGGTCATCGTGGTTCGTGCCGCCAAATTGCAGGCGGTTTCCGGCAGCGTCAGCTTCCCGGATAGCGGAGCTATATCCGATTGGGCGCGTGCGGCAATGGCTACGGCTGTGGCCGCAGGTTTGATCGGCGGCTATGAAGACGGGACAGTCAAACCGCAGGTTAATACGACTCGCGCGGAGGCGGCCGCCATTGTTCTGCGGGCTCTGCAGCGTTAATTGCATCATTTATAGGTGGTTACGGATCGACTGATGGGTCATATGTATTGTTACCTTTAGTCGACAAACGAGAAGAGCTCTCGGGAATTTAGGTGCTATATAGTTCAGTTTGGCTTTAGGGTGTGAACACGGTGTTATACCGGGTTCGTGCCCTTTAGTCATGCCTTAATACAGATGTATTTGTTTAAGCTCGTGCTTTCTTAAAGAAGCGTCTGTCGCGCTAAACTGGCCAATGCCTGCGATTTAGCAGGAATTTCCCGGAAAAACGGCGTGCACAGTAAAATACCTGCGAAAGGGCAGTTTTCTGGGCGGGATTTGCACCAAAAGAGGGATTTCTCCCAAAATGCCTGCGTAATCGCAGGCATTTCATCGAATCGCAAGGCGGAGAAGGACAATTCCTGCCTTTTTGCAGGCATTGTCACCGGCCGCTCTCGTTCTATTCCCAAAGCCGCGTGAAAAAGGCAATGCCCTTTATCAAGCGACATGTTGCGAAAAATGAACAACAAAAAAACCGCGCATCCGCGCGGTTTTTTTGCACTTCGTTACGTCCCAGGAGGGATTCGAACCCCCGACCGCACGCTTAGAAGGCGTGTGCTCTATCCAGCTGAGCTACTGAGACATCTATCACTTCTTACCTCCCAGCACCGAGGCTGCTTGGCGAAGCAAGAGTTAATATATCACAAGGAGGAAAATGAAGTCAACTCCCTCTTTTAAAATTTTGCAATCACTTAGGGGATCAAGTAAACTGACAAGAGCAGGTTTCACGGAACGAGGTGAAGAGCATAACGGAATCATCGAAAAACAACGTGATTTTATTTCCAAAGACTGCGCAGTATTACGAGGAAGAGCTTGCGAGGCTGCTGCGGCACGAACAATACAGCGACGCGATGCAGCTGCTCGCCTACTTGCTGCAATTCCCGGGGGTGGATCCCGTGAAGCAAGAGCAGTGGGGAGCGCTTCAGCAGTGGCTTCTGACCATGTTTCCAGAAGTGGCGTTTCCGCTAAGTGAGGCGCAGGAGGAAGAGGCTGGGGAAATCGAGTCGGATTTCGTCCGACAGGCAATCCGCGAGAAATCGGCCGTCGACCAAAGCGAATTTACTGCCAAGCTGCAGCAGATGCTGGTGCAAGGAACGCTCGAGCAGCAGGTGAATGCGCTGGAGCAGATGGCTTTTCTCGATCAACCCGAGCTTGGCCCTTTTGTGACGGAGTGGCTGACGGAACGGCCGCGGCATCCGCATATTCAGTTCAAAGCGCTGCAGACGCTTCGGCGAAACGGGGAGCAAGGGACGATCGCACTGCCGAAGAACGGGCAGCAGGTGCTGCTTGATATCGAGGATACGCCGATTTCGCCGGAGGATTTTCCATCCCGGATTCGTGATATGATTCGCAGGATCGGAGACATTAGTGAAATAAGCCAGCCTGATTTTGTGTACTTTGCCAGCCAGACGTGGCAGGAGTTTCTGGCTTACGCCTACGGCACGCCGCTGTATGCCGAACTGGCGCAGGCCGAAGAGAGCGCGGTGGACGTGTGGGCGTCGGCGCTTCATATTATTTTGCAGGAGAAGCTTTTCGGGATGGCGGTACGGGAGGAGCTCCTTGACAATTACGGGATCGTGGACGAGATGACTTTGCCTTGGAAACGGGCGTACAATACGCTGCAAGCGTTTGTAAAGCAGTTCAGCCCTGACCCGGGATGACCCAGAATATCCTGCCAGGCTACTGTCTTGAAATGAAAAAGTTATATGTTATAATAGAGTGGTTATAATGAGCATAACGTGAAAATATATGTCATGGTACATTTTTGGAGGGGAAGGCATAAAATGAAAGCAAGTTGGGAAAAAATAGAGAAGAACGTTGGCGTTCTTGAAGTGGAAGTTGGCGCTGAGCGAGTTGCAGATGCACTCGACAGAGCGTTCAAGAAAATCGTAGCGCGTGTAAACGTGCCAGGTTTCCGTAAAGGGAAAGTGCCTCGTTCCATCTTTGAAGCTAAATTCGGCGTAGAAAGCTTGTATCAAGATGCGCTGGACATCATTTTGCCGGAAGTTTATGTACAAGCGGTGGAAGACGCCAAGATTGAGCCGGTTGACCGCCCAGAGGTTGACGTTGAGCAGTTCGGTAAAGGACAAGTCCTGAAGTTCAAAGCGAAAGTGACTGTGAAGCCGGAAGTAACGCTTGGCGACTACAAAGGTGTTGAAGTTGAAGCGCAAAGTGCAGAAGTAACAGACGAAGAAGTCAACCAAGAGCTTGAGCGTCTGCAACAGCGCCATGCTGAACTGGTTGTTCTGGAAGAAGGACAAGCTGAGAACGGTGACGTTGTTGTCCTTGACTTTGAAGGCTTCGTTGATGAAGTTCCTTTCGAAGGCGGCAAAGCGGAGAAGTACTCCCTTGAGCTCGGTTCCAATTCCTTCATCCCTGGCTTCGAAGAGCAGCTCGTAGGTCTTGGCAAAGGCGAAGAGAAAGACGTTAACGTTACTTTCCCTGAGAACTACCACTCCGACGATCTGAAAGGCAAAGCGGCTGTGTTTAAAGTGAAAATTCACGACATCAAACGCAAAAACTTGCCTGTACTGGACGACGAGTTCGCGAAAGACGTCAGCGAGTTCGACACGCTGGACGAGTATAAAGCTGAACTGAAAACACGCCTTGCCGACCGTAAGAAGCAAGACGCTGAAGCGGCGCTGGAAGCGGCAGTTGTGGAAAAAGCGGCAGCTAACGCGGATGTAGAAATTCCTCAAGCTATGGTTGAGTCCGAGCTAGACATCATGGTGAAAGAGTTCGAAAGACGTCTTCGCTCCCAAGGCATGACGCTGGAGATCTACTACCAATTCTCCGGACAAAACGAAAGCGTGCTGAAAGATCAAATGAGAGAAGACGCGGCTAAGCGTGTTCGCAACAACCTTGTTCTTGAAGCTATCGCGGCTGCAGAAAACATCACAGTATCCGACGAAGAAGTTGATGCGGAACTTGAGAAGTATGCGCCATCCTATCAAAAAACGACAGCTGAGCTTCGCGAATTGTTCGCTTCCAATGGAAGCCTGGAAGGTCTGAGCAATGATCTTGTGATCAGAAAAACCGTAGACCTTCTGGTTCAAAATAGCAAGCATGTTTCCGCAGCTGTGTAAATAAGGTAAGTAAAGGCACGTACGTAAGCAACGTGCCTTTCTTTTACCCTAATTTACGAACGTAGCGCTTCCAAAACATAAGCAAGACCCGCCATACATAGCTGATTTTCGAAAAAATGACTTTGCCGCGCAAACGTGATAAACTGTATGAGAAATCTCATAAAATGAGAGAACTTGGCTATTGCCGCAAAAGGAGTTGGTACAATGAGTCTTATTCCTATGGTTGTTGAACAAGAGGCTCGTGGGGAACGTTCTTACGACATTTACTCGCGTTTACTAAAGGACCGCATCATCTTCATCGGAACGGCGATTGATGACGATGTGGCTAATTTGGTCATTGCCCAGCTGCTATTTCTGTCCGCCCAGGACCCGGAAAAGGACATTCACCTATACATTAACTCACCAGGTGGGTCGGTTACTGCAGGTATGGGGATTTACGATACCATGCAGTTTATTAAGCCGGATGTTTCTACGATCTGCGTAGGCATGGCGGCAAGCATGGGTTCTCTGCTGCTTACAGCCGGGGCCAAAGGCAAGCGCTATGCGCTGCCGAATGCAGAAGTGATGATTCACCAACCGCTCGGCGGTGTGAGAGGTCAAGCGACCGACATTAAGATCCATGCGGATTGGATTATCAAGACGAAGAACAAGCTCAATCAGATCTATGTGGACCGCACAGGCCAACCGCTGGACAAAATTGAAAGAGACACCGACCGAGATAACTTTATGAGCGCTGAAGAAGCGAAGGCATATGGGTTAATCGACGAGGTTATCACTCGAAACGACTTGAAATAAAGGAGTGATCCCATGTTTAAATTTAACGATGAAAAAGGCCAACTCAAATGTTCCTTCTGCGGCAAATCCCAGGACCAAGTTCGTAAGCTGGTTGCCGGGCCGGGAGTTTACATTTGTGATGAATGTATAGAGCTTTGCACAGAAATTGTGGAAGAAGAACTGGGTCATGAAGAAGAGCTGGATCTGAAGGATGTGCCGAAGCCGCAAGAGATTCGCAACATTTTGGATCAATACGTCATTGGTCAAGATCAAGCGAAGAAATCCCTTGCCGTTGCGGTATACAACCACTACAAACGCATCAACTCCCAGAACAAACTGGAAGACGTTGAATTGCAAAAGAGTAACATTGTGCTCGTAGGGCCAACAGGCAGCGGTAAAACGCTCCTTGCGCAAACGCTGGCCAAAATTTTGAATGTACCGTTCGCGATTGCCGATGCTACATCACTAACTGAAGCCGGTTATGTTGGGGAAGACGTGGAAAATATCTTGCTCAAGCTTATTCAGGCTGCTGATTACGATGTGGAAAAAGCGGAACGCGGCATCATTTATATCGACGAGATTGATAAGGTAGCCCGCAAGTCGGAGAACCCGTCGATTACTCGCGACGTATCCGGTGAAGGCGTGCAGCAAGCATTGCTCAAAATCCTGGAAGGCACGGTCGCTTCCGTTCCACCGCAAGGCGGACGCAAGCACCCGCATCAGGAGTTTATCCAAATCGATACGACGAACATTTTGTTTATTTGCGGCGGTGCTTTTGACGGCCTTGAGCAAATTATTAAGCGTAGAATCGGTAAAAAAGTGATTGGCTTCTCTACGGATGGCACGAAAATGGATCTGAAACCAGGCGAATACCTGTCTATGTCTCTGCCGGAAGATCTCCTGAAATTCGGCTTGATTCCAGAATTCGTCGGCCGTTTGCCGGTCATCTCCACCCTCGAGCCGCTGGATGAAGCAGCGCTTGTGCGTATTCTTTCCGAGCCGAAGAACGCGCTCGTGAAACAGTACCAGAAGCTGCTGGAAATGGATAACGTAACGCTGCAGTTCGAGCCGGAAGCGCTTGACGCGATTGCCAAAGAAGCGATCAAACGCAATACCGGCGCCCGCGGTCTGCGTGCAATCATCGAAAGCATCATGCTGGATGTGATGTTCGAGGTGCCTTCAAGAACGGACGTTTCCACGTGTGTAGTGTCCAAGGAAACCGTTCAGAACAAAATTTCACCTGTCTTGACAGCCAAGGACGGTGCGCAGGCTTCCTCCAAGAAGAAGGAAGAAAGCGCGTAACCTTTCAATTTCATCAACCATCATACAGCCTCCAATCCGGTTCTCTTCTACAGGGAACTGGAGCGGAGGATGTTTGGTGTCATGGGGAGAGAAACCAAAATGTTCCATAGAAGAGACACAAGACCCGTCCGTGTCGGCGATCTGACGATTGGCGGCAGCAACGAAGTCATCATGCAAAGCATGTGTACGACGAAGACGGCGGACGTCAAAGCGACAGTTGCCGAAATCCTTCGCTTGGAGGAGGCGGGCTGCCAAATCGTGCGCGTCACGGTGAACAATAAGGAAGCCGCCGAAGCGATCAAAGAAATCAAGAAGCAGATTCATATTCCGCTCGTTTCGGACATCCATTTCGACTATCGACTGGCACTTGCCGCGATTGAGAACGGCATTGATAAGGTTCGGATCAACCCGGGCAATATCGGCCGCCGCGATAAGGTAGAGGCCGTTGTTAAGGCGTGCAAAGAGCGCGGCATTCCGATTCGGATCGGCGTCAACGCAGGCTCGCTGGAAAATCATTTGCTGGAGAAATACGGCTATCCGACGGCTGAAGCGATGGTGGAAAGCGCTCTGTTCCACATTAACATTTTGGAAGAGCTGGATTTCCACGACATCATCGTTTCGCTCAAAGCGTCGGATGTACCGATGGCGATTGCGGCCTACTCCCAAGCAGCCAAAGCGTTCAATTACCCGTTACACTTGGGCATTACCGAGGCAGGCACGCTGTTCACCGGTGCGGTGAAAAGCGCGGCGGGCATCGGTACGCTGCTGAATATGGGCATCGGCAACACGCTTCGGATTTCCCTTAGTGCGGATCCTGTTGAGGAAATCAAAGTCGCTAGAGAGCTGCTCAAAACGTTTGGCTTGATCACGAACGCGGCAACACTCGTCTCCTGCCCAACTTGCGGTCGTCTGGACATCGACTTGTTCTCGATTGCAAATGAAGTCGAGGAATATATCTCGAAAATCAAAGTGCCAATCAAAGTTTCCGTCCTCGGCTGTGCCGTTAACGGCCCTGGCGAGGCGCGTGAGGCTGACATCGGCATCGCTGGCGCCCGGGGCGAAGGCATGCTTTTCCGCTACGGGGAAATGATCCGCAAAGTGCCGGAAGCCGAACTGCTGAGCGAGCTGAAAAAAGAAATCGACAGCATCGTCACGGCTTACGAGCAAACGGGCGCCATTCCCGGCCGCAAACATTAAACTAAAAACCGTTACCACCGGATCCCGGGAGGTAACGGTTTTTTTACATATTTAAGGCGCATCCGACGCATAATGAATCTAGCTGAAAAAAATGGAAGCCAAGCGGCCATTTCACAGCGCTCTTACGCGATCAGGAGGCGTCTCACATGAAGACAACACGAATCAACACGTTAGTTCGTACGATGGCTTTTACGGCAATTGCAGGCGTTATGCTGCTGGCTACGCCGATCAATATGAAGGCAAAGGGGCCGGAGTTTCCTGCACCGGGCGGAACAGGCGCAGACATGCAAGGCGCAGCGGGCAAAAAGATAGCCATCGTCATCGACGACTTTGGCAACAACATGGACGGCACGGCCGAAATGCTGCAGCTGCCGATTCCTTTTACCGTAGCGGTGATGCCGTTCTTGCCATCGACGAAGCAGGATGCCCAGCTGGCGCATGACCGCGGGCTGGACGTGATTCTCCACCTGCCGATGGAGCCGGTGCGAGGGAAGAAGAGTTGGCTGGGCCCCGGGGCCATCACAACGGATTTGTCCGACGCCGAAATTCATAAACGGATCGTCGCGGCCATTGAAGATGTGCCGTATGCCATCGGCATCAACAATCATATGGGCTCCAAAGCGACAGCAGACGAACGCGTGATGCGCATTCTCGTGGACATTTGCAAGGAGCGCGGACTTTTTTTGCTCGACAGCCGAACCACACCCAAAAGCGTAATCGGCAAGCTGGCCGAAGCCAAAGGTGTTCCTCACGCAGGGAATCAGTTATTTTTCGACGACCTCTATACGTACAGCCACATCAGCAAGCAGATGACGAAGCTCAAGAAGCTCGTTCACGATAACGACAGCGTCATTGCAATCGGACATGTCGGCCCGCCGGGCAAGAAAACCGCGCAGGTCATTAAAGAAGCGATTCCTGCGATTCAAAAGGAAGCAACGTTTGTTTCCATTTCTCAAATGGTGAAATAGGTTATTTCGGATGCGTCATCGACATGTATTGTTCCACGGCATGGGTAATCGCTTTGGCCAGCTTGGTTTGAAAGTGGCTATCGTTTAACAGCTTGCGATCTTTACCATTGGACAGAAAGCCGAGTTCAACGATAACGGAAGGGCATTTCGTATTCCGCAGCACGTAATATTTTTTGCCGAGTACAGGAAGCTCTTCCGTTTCATACACCTTATTCAACGCGTCCTGCAGCAGCGTCGCCAACAAAATGCTTTCCGACTGGTTCTGATAAATCACGAGCGGGCCGCGGACGTAAGGTTTTCTGGACCAGTTGATGTGCAGGCTGAGCATCATACGGGGCTGCAGCGTATTCGCGAGCCCCGCTCTCTGGGCGAGATCTTTGCGGTGCCGACCGCCGTAAGACCACGTATTATCGTCGCTTAAGGCGTAATCCTCGGTACGGTTGATTATGACACGGAAGCCCCTTTTCCGAAGGGCTTTATATGTTTTTTTGGCAATCGCTAGATTCATAGCTTTCTCTTCGTATTTCCCGAACATCGTTCCGCTGTCGATGCCTCCGTGCCCCACATCAAGCAGGACGTCGGCGCTCGGCAGTAAATGATCTGATTTCGCCATCGCTTGCGACGTAGAAGCACCGACAATCATCGTGAGAAGAACCGCGAGTAATGCAAATCGTTTCAAGCCGGCCCACATCCTTTTAGCATGAAAATCTACTCTTATCCTTCTTCGATTCGGGGCCTTCCATACGCCCGGCAAAAGTTTGCTTGTATTGGATTAACCTGCATTTCCGCGGGAATACTGGAAGTTATAAGCTTTTCTGACGACGAAAGTTTCAAGGAGGTTAGCACGATGAGTTTGAGTATTATATTGATGGTTATTCAGGTGTTTTTCGCGGTTGTGATCGGGTTGTATTTCTGGAATTTGCTGCGCAATCAACAATCCAATCGGTCTGCTGTCGATAGAGAATCCAGGAAAGAATTGGAGAAGCTGAGAAAGCTGCGTTCCATTTCGCTCACCAAGCCACTGTCGGAGAAAACAAGACCTTCCTCCATGCAAGATATTGTAGGGCAAGTGGAAGGATTGAAGGCCCTGAAAGCTGCGCTGTGCGGTCCGAACCCCCAGCACGTCATTATTTATGGACCTCCGGGCGTCGGTAAGACGGCAGCGGCACGGGTTGTGCTGGAAGAAGCAAAGAAGAACGACGAATCGCCGTTTCGTCCAGATTCCAAGTTTACAGAAATCGATGCGACGACCGCCCGATTTGACGAGCGGGGTATCGCCGATCCGCTGATCGGTTCGGTGCACGATCCGATTTATCAAGGCGCCGGTGCGATGGGCGTTGCCGGCATTCCGCAGCCGAAACCAGGCGCTGTGACGAAGGCGCACGGGGGCATTCTGTTTATCGACGAAATCGGTGAATTGCACCCTACGCAAATGAACAAATTATTAAAGGTGCTGGAAGACCGCAAGGTATTCCTGGAGAGCGCCTATTACAGCTCGGAGGATGCCAACATTCCGGGGTATATTCATGATATTTTTCAAAACGGCCTGCCGGCCGATTTCCGTTTGGTAGGCGCCACGACGCGCACGCCGAGCGAAATTCCGCCTGCGATCCGCTCGCGGTGCATGGAAATCTTTTTCCGTCCGCTGCTGCCTGGCGAGGTTGGCGAAATTGCAAGAAAGGCGCTCGACAAGATCGGGTTTAAAAAATGTGAGGACGCCGTACAGGTGGTCACCAAATATGCGACAAACGGACGTGAAGCCGTTAATGTGATCCAACTGGCAGCAGGCCTTGCGCTGACGGATAAACGCAACGAAATTACGGCAGCTGATGTAGAATGGGTTGTTAACTCGTCGCAAATTCCGCCGCGCCCAGACCGCAAAGTGCCGGCACAGCCGCAAATCGGTTTCGTCAATGGTCTTGCCGTGTACGGCCCTAACCTCGGGACGCTGCTCGAAATCGAAGTCAGCGCGATTCCCGCTGCTGTGCCGGGTGCCGGCATTTTCAACATCACGGGCGTTGTGGATGAGGAAGAAATGGGCGGGGGCTCCCGCACGATTCGCAGAAAAAGCATGGCGCGGGGCTCTGTGGAAAACGTATTGACCGTGCTGCGCAAATTGGGCTTCCATACAGCGGACTACGATCTCCACATCAATTTCCCGGGTGGCGTGCCGATTGACGGGCCTTCCGCGGGTATTTCCATGGCGACAGCAATCGCTTCGGCGATTCAACGTATCCCTGTGGATAATAAGCTCGCGATGACCGGTGAAATGAGCATTCACGGCAAAGTGAAGCCAGTTGGCGGCGTTGTGGCGAAAGTGGAGGCGGCTTTCCAAGCCGGCGCAACCCGCGTCATTATTCCGAAGGAGAACTGGCAGGCGCTTTTTGAAGATCTGCCTGGCGTTCAAGTGTACGCGGCCGAAACAATTGAAGAAGTGTTAAGTGTAGCCCTGGGCCTTGAATTGCAAGAGAACGTGATTCCGATTCCGCTTGCGCCGGAGAGAGGTCTGGCTTCATCTGCTCTGCCGATTTTGCATGCCAACCCGCAAAGCATCGATGCCAATAAAGGGATGTAAGAAGTTAACACCTAATGTAAGGTGCAAATTGGTGTTTTGCGGTTAGTTTTGTTAAAATGTAAAAGGCAACAAGAGGAAAAATGGAGGTGCAGAGGATGGGACCTGGAAAAATCAAGGTGCGCAGATTGCCGCTATTGCCTCTTAGGGGACTACTTGTCTATCCAAGCATGGTCCTACATCTTGATGTAGGAAGGGAAAAGTCGGTTAAAGCACTCGAACGGGCAATGGTAGATGACAGCATGATTCTCCTCTGCTCTCAATCGGAGATCAACATAGAAGAACCAACCACAGAGGATATTTACCGGATCGGCACAATTGCCAAAGTGAGACAAATGCTCAAGCTTCCGAACGGTACGATCCGCGTGCTGGTTGAAGGCGTGCTGCGCGCGGAAATCGTGGATTATTTGTCTAACGACGAATATTACGAGGTGACGGCGAAGGAGCTTCCAGAGCAGGATACGACCGATCCTGAAATCGATGCGCTTATGCGTACGGTGCTTAATCAGTTCGAGCATTACATCAATTTATCTAAAAAAGTAACGCCGGAGACGCTTGCCGCGGTTTCGGACATCGATGAGCCGGGCCGCCTGGCGGACGTCATTTGCAGTCATTTGTCGCTGAAAATCAAGGATAAACAGGAAATTCTCGAAACGGTCGATGTGCGTGAGCGCTTGGAGAAAATGCTGAACATCCTGAATAATGAGCGGGAAGTGCTCGAGCTGGAGCGTAAAATTTCCCAACGCGTCAAAAAGCAAATGGAAAAGACGCAGAAGGAATATTACCTGCGCGAGCAGATGAAGGCGATTCAGAAGGAGCTTGGCGATAAAGAAGGCCGCGCAGGCGAAGTCGATGAGCTTCGCAGCCAATTGGCTGAAGCGGAGCTGCCTGAGAAGGTAAAGGAGAAGGTCGAGAAAGAAATCGACCGTCTGGAGAAAATGCCGGCAACCTCCGCAGAGGGCGGCATCATTCGCAACTACATCGATTGGCTGCTCGGACTGCCGTGGAACAAGGAAACTGCCGACGATCTGGATCTCGATAAGGCGGAAGAAATTCTAAACGAAGACCATTTCGGACTAGAGAAACCGAAAGAGCGCGTGCTGGAATACTTGGCCGTGCAGAAGCTCGTTCAGAAGCTCAAAGGTCCGATTCTTTGCCTTGTTGGCCCGCCAGGGGTCGGGAAAACGTCGATTGCGCGTTCCATTGCACGTTCCTTGAACAGACAATTCGTGCGAATTTCTCTCGGCGGTGTTCGGGATGAAGCTGAAATTCGCGGTCATCGCCGCACCTATGTCGGTGCGATGCCTGGGCGGATCATTCAGGGGATGAAAAATGCCGGCGCCAGCAATCCCGTATTTCTTCTGGATGAAATCGACAAAATGGCGATGGATTTCCGGGGAGACCCGGCGGCCGCGCTGCTCGAGGTTCTCGATCCGGAGCAAAATAGCACTTTTAGCGATCATTTTATAGAAGTACCGTATGATTTGTCGAAGGTCATGTTCGTTACCACAGCGAATGCTGTACACAACATTCCGCGTCCCTTGCTGGATCGCATGGAGGTTCTCTACATTCCGGGTTACACCGAAATCGAGAAGCTCCAGATCGCGAAAAAATATTTGCTGCCGAAGCAAAAACGCGATCACGGCCTCCAGGATGACCAGCTTGTCGTCGATGAGGGCGCCTTGATGAAAATCGTGCGCGAGTACACGCGGGAAGCCGGCGTGCGGAATTTGGAGCAGCAGGTAGCCGGTATTAACCGTAAAGCTGCAAAGAAAATCGTATCCGATCCTTCCGCACCTGTACACGTCACCGAAGACAATCTGAAAGATTTCCTCGGTCCCGTGAAGTTTAAATATAACGTGGCCGAAGACAAGGATCAGGTCGGTGCCGTGACAGGCCTTGCCTGGACGGAAGTCGGCGGCGATACGCTCGTGATCGAAGTCACGGTCATGCAGGGTACGGGCAAGCTGACACTAACCGGCAAGCTTGGCGATGTGATGAAGGAATCGGCACAGGCGGCATTCAGCTATACGCGCTCGCGGGCTGAAGTGCTTGGCATTCCGGCGGACTTCCATGAGAAGAACGACATTCACATTCATATCCCGGAAGGCGCAATTCCGAAGGACGGTCCGTCGGCCGGCATTACAATGGCAACGGCGCTGATTTCGGCGTTGACCGACATCCCGGTTTCCCGCCATGTCGCGATGACTGGCGAGATCACGCTCCGCGGTCGCGTGCTGCCAATCGGCGGTCTGAAAGAGAAATCACTGGCTGCACACCGCGCAGGCATCAAGACGGTATTGCTGCCGCAAGATAACGAAAAAGATCTTGTGGATATTCCGGAGAGCGTACGCGAAGCGATGACGTTCATCCCGGTCTCTCACATGGATCAAGTGCTGGAACATGCCTTAGTCCGCAAGCAGCCGACGACGCCTGTCGGCACCGCATAAATCGCTTTTAGAAAGAGTTGAAATCATGAAAGTCAATCAAGCTGAATTCATCATCAGCGCGGTTGGACCTAGCCAATATCCTGAGGACGCCTTGCCGGAAATTGCTCTGGCAGGGCGTTCGAATGTCGGGAAATCTTCGTTGATCAACTGCTTGATCTCGCGGAAAAACTTGGCCAGAACAAGCTCCCAACCGGGCAAAACGCAAACGCTCAATTATTATAAAGTGAATGAGGACTTATATTTCGTCGATCTTCCAGGCTATGGTTATGCCAAGGTATCCAAAACCAAGCGCGAAGAGTGGGGGAAATTTATTGAAGGGTACCTGCTGCATCGGGAACCGCTCTGTTTGGTCATGCAGCTCGTCGACTTGCGCCACCCGCCTACGAAGGACGATGTTGCCATGTACGATTGGCTGCGCCATATGAGGGTGCCTGTTCAAGTGGTTGCGACCAAGGCGGACAAAATCCCCAAAAGCAAATGGCAGAAGCATTTGAAAGTTGTTCGGGAAACGCTCGACATGCCGAAAGGCGTACAGCCGCTTCTCTTTTCGTCCGAACTGAAGCTCGGAAAGGACGAATTATGGAGCATTCTCGAGCAAGCGATCGGTTACGGCGCAAGCGAGGAATCCGCGGAAACAGCGGTCGAGACTGAAGGTTCGATAACCGAAGCGGATTCTTCCGCAGACTAAGAAGGAAACAAGCCGTCTTGCCAAGCGCAGGGCGGTTTTTGCGTCTCAAGGAGCCTAACTCCGAATGAGGGAGCATTTCACAAAGAACCCTACAGGAAAGCGAGGTTTTTAAGGGAAAGTAAAGCGGCATTCGAGGTTCTCCGGTTTTTTCAGAATATTTGGCGGATTATCATGAATGGGAGGCAGGAATATTCGTCAGCTGTGTAGTATAATATAAACAAGGTAAGAGTTTATGGCTTGAAAACAAAGAATCGAGGGATTTTTATGGCACAAAGGTTAGCGACTGAATATGTCAAAACCTGCCTCCAGTTAACAGAAGCCGAGATGTTGAAGTTTTTTCAAATGTTTGTCGATCATCAGTTGGCGCTGCAAGTCAAAGTTTTGGAAAACGGGAACCAAGAGGTTGTTTTTCAAGATGGCGCCGGCGGTCAAGAGATCGTCCTCTCATTTGAGAAAAAATCGGGCCTTTACGAGTGCACAGGATCCTGCAGATTAAGCAACACGAAACTAGCGAATTTAATGCGTAAGGCTGTCTCGGATTTCAAAGGAAGCGCAATTGTGAACCGCATCTATTCGGCGTATACCATGGTGTATACGTATGCGCACGGCACTGTTGTGAAAATTGAAGAGATAAAAGGTCAGCGCGTCACGGTTATTTATGAGCACAAAGATACGATAGGCCTGCTGCAGCAACTGTTCAAACGTCAAGAAATTGAACAAGAAATTGAGATGATCCATGACCAGATCAATCATCTGCTCGACGTGAGAAACATGCTGCAAGAGCCGCAAGAACATGAACAAGTCGACGTTCGTCTCAAGGAATTAACCCACCGGTTATTCGTCTTGGAGGCCTAATTATTCATAAATATGCATGCGATTGAAAGACCCATTTTTCGGGTCTTTTTTGTTGTGGATGCACCAAACATTCATTTTCACATAAGTTAGATATGGCGCGAACGTGACAGTTTAGCGGTAGCAAAAAAAAGTATTGCATTTATCGTCGATAGATGTTATTTTTAATCTCGTTGAAAACAATATAGGAACCAGGATTCACTCAGGACATTGAATGTTGCGAGAGATTATACCCTCGGGAAGTGAATGACGTAGGTCCTAGCGGATGAAATTTGTAAGACATTTTATTCCTAGGAAGGGGGAACCGAAAGATGGAAACTGAATACTCAACTTTCGGAAGACACGTTGCTATTGATACTTGGGGGGTAGATTTCGAACTTCTGAACAATGCAGAATGGCTGCAAGCTCAGATGGTAGAAGCTGCCGAGGTATGCGGAGCAACCGTATTATCTGTACAATCCAAGCAATTTGAACCACAAGGCGCAACCGTACTTGTTTTATTGTCCGAGAGTCATCTCTCCATTCACACGTATCCTGAGAGAGGATTTGCTGCACTAGACTGCTATACTTGCGGTGAGACTGTAGACCCTCAATTAGCGATTGATTTCATGGTATCCGTATTGAAGCCAGAGAAATACTATGCGAAGAAATTGGTTCGCGGTATTGGCGAATTGCAAGTGGAAACTCCAGTCGTCAAACAAGCGGAGCTTGTTAAATAAATAAGTTGCTTCATTTATAACCACGGAGAAATCCGTGGTTATTTGTTTGTCCCGTTACCCATACAATGTTACGAAGTCCATATAAGGCGGGTGGGTGGTAACGGTGTGGAAACAAAAATTGATGCGAAAGGCGATACTATATGGAATCGTACTGCTTCTAATTCTATGGCCGCTGTATTCCTTGAAACAGATGCTGACACATCGCGGCGAGTCGCATGACGCCAATCATTTGCTTTTTCAAGTTTCGGTGTTTCAGATGGAAGTACTCAAAAACTATTTGGATGAGGCACCGCAAAGCAAAAGCACGCACGATCTGGACGCCGTAAAGCAGGCGCTGTATTCGGCTTCCTACACGCATGAGCGGCTTGTGCTAGCCGCAGGGGGAAGCGAAGAGCTGACTGGGCTCAGCTTTATGGATCATCTTTCGCAGTTTGTGCAGCGGATGCAGCTTGGCGGGACAAGGGCGCTGAAGCCCGATGAAATTCAGACGCTGAAGGAAACGCGGGATCAGTATGACAAAATGTACGATATTTATGAGAAACTGATGGCATCGAACGGTGACATCGTTTCCTCGCAAAACGCCAAATTGGCCGAGCTGGACGGCGATTTAGCTGCCTTTTTAAGAAAAAAGGGGCTTCAATAAGAAGGAAATGCAGGTATAGGCGAGGCGGCAGTCGTCAAAACTAACCATCAGAACGCATGCTTTCATAAATTAGTCAAAAAATTTGTCGGTTTCCCGATTTCACTGTGCTATAATAAGTCGTAGCTAAAAGGAAGGGCAGGTGGGAACGTTGCACATTATTGCAGTAGGCCTTAATTATCGGACGGCACCGGTTGAGATTCGTGAAAAGTTTGCATTCGCAGACTCTGATCTTCCGAAAGCAATCGCCGAACTGAAAGTAACGAAGAGCATACTCGAGTGTGTCATTGTCGCCACCTGTAATCGTACCGAGATTTACGCGGTGGTTGACCGCGCTCAGCTGTGCAGTCACTATTTGATGCATTTTATTGAACGCTGGTTCGGAGTGCCGAAGGATCAATTTCAGAAGCATCTCTATCATTACGAAAATGAGAAAGCCGTTGAGCATTTGTTCCGCGTGACAAGCGGTCTGGACTCCATGGTGATCGGAGAAACCCAGATTCTCGGTCAGGTGCGCGATGCTTTTTTCGCGTCCCAACAATTGAAAGCAACGGGAACTTATTTCAATACACTGTTTAAACAGGCAATTACGCTCGCGAAAAAGGCGCATTCCGAAACGGACATCAGCAACAATCCGGTATCGGTCAGCTATGCGGCCGTTGAGCTGGGCAAGCGGATCTTTGGGTCCTATTTGAACAAAACGGTCATGATTATCGGGGCCGGCAAGATGAGCGAGTTGACCGTGAAGCATCTGTATGCGAATGGTGCGGACAAGGTCATTGTTGTGAACCGTACATTTGAACGTGCCCAGGATCTGGCGCATAAATTCCAGGGTGTGCCTTGTACCCTCGACGATATGCCGAAGTTTCTGCCATCTGTAGATATTATCATTTCGTCGACCGGTGCGCCGGGCTATGTGCTGTCCAAGCGCGATATTCAAGCCTATGTGCAAAAAAGAAAATCCCGTCCGCTGTTCATGATGGACATTGCGGTGCCGCGCGACTTGGATCCGCAAATTTCCTCGTTACCGAACGTGTTCCTTTACGATATTGATGATCTGGAGAACATCGTCGACAAGCATTTGCAAGAACGCAAGAAGGAAGCGGCGAAGATCGAAGTGATGATCGCCTCGGAAATGGCGGTCTTCGAGCAGTGGACGAAGATGCTGGGCGTCAGCCCCGTTATCAGCGCGCTGCAGACGAAAGCAAATAGCATTCATCAGGAAACGATGGATAACATGCTGAAGAAGCTGCCTGATTTGGACGAGCGTGAAATCAAGATTATTCGTAAATTTACGAAAAGTATCGTAAATCAAATGCTTCGCGACCCGATTCTGCGGGTCAAAGAAATGGCCGGCGAGCGCCGCGGCGACGAAGCATTGGAGATGTTTACGCAAATTTTTGCCTTGGAAGAAACACTCAGACAACAAGAAGAAGCAGATCAAATAGCTCAAGCGCTGGAATCCGTTCAAAAAATAACCGAGAATAAGCTGTCGCTCGAGGACAAGCTGTCCGTTCGCGGTTTGCAAAATGCGGATCTAGTAACCCCATCTTGATAAGAGGCGCTAATCGCCTGGGAGAGGTGCCATGGTAACACGAAGCTGGTTGTTTGACGCGATGATTTATATGTATGCCCTGAGCCTGTTGTTTTACTTTTCGGATTTCGCAAGCGCGAACCGGAAGGCAAAACGGATGGGGACGGGGCTGCTTTTGTTTGTATGGGTTTTGCAGACGGCTTATCTTGCGGCCTCACTTTACAATCACTTGACGGAATGGGCCTTTATGAGGTCGGACGTGCTGTTTATGTTTTCTTGGGTCATTGTGACCGTGTCGCTGATTGTGAACCGGTTTTTCCGGATTGAGTTGTTCGTGTTTTTTGTCAATGTGCTAGGCTTTGCGATTCTGGCGTTAAATATATTCGGCAACCCCAATGTCAAGCCGATTAATTCGGGTTGGGACATTAACGACGAGCTCTTATTCATTCATATTTCACTCGCGATTGGCAGTTATGCCGCCTTTTCGTTTGCCGCGATTTTCTCCGGGATGTACGTTTTTTTACATAATAGCCTGAAGGCGAAAAAATTCTCGCAAACCGTGATGCGGCTTCCTTCGCTGGAAAAGATCGAGTCCTACACGTATTTGTCGGTCATCATTGGCGCTCCGCTGTTGCTGCTGGCGCTGACTCTTGGCATCGTTTGGGTGCTGCTGGAAGGGAATCCGGATTTGCTGTATGATGCGAAGGTAATCAATTCATTTTTCGTGCTGGCGGCTTACGCCTTCTATCTGTTTCAAAGAGTGTCGATGCGGATCTCCGGCAATAAACTCGCCGTTTGGAATTTGGCTGCGTTCTGCATCGTCGTTTTGAACTTTGTCGTGTCGAATCTCGTATCCGGCTTTCACGGATGGATATGGAATTGACCGAACAGCGGCGCTGGCAGCATCCGTACCCGATTATGGCGAGTTTAACGGGGAGCCGATGTCTGGTCATTGGCGGCGGCCAGGTGGCCGAGCGGAAGGTGCGTTCGCTGCTGAATGCCGGCGCTCACGTAACGGTAATTGCGGCAGAATTTTCGGAAGGACTTGCAGGGCTGATGGCCCGGCCTGACGTCGTACTGCTTAGAGAGACTTTCAATGCGCAGACGCTGGATGAGATCGGCTCGTATTTACTGCTGGTGGCGGCGACGAGCGACAGGGAAGTGAATGCCCGCATCGCGCGATATGCAGCGGAGCGCAGCATGCTCATCAATGTGGTCGACCAGCCGGAGCTGAGCACTTTCATTGTGCCCTCGGTCGTTCGCCGGGGCAAGCTGGTCATCGCCGTTTCAACGGCAGGCGCGAGCCCTTCAGCGGCACGTAAAATCGTCAAAGAGATCGACGCCGCTTACGGTGAGGAATATGAGATTTATTTGGATTTTCTAAGTCGGGTTCGCTTGCTGATTCAGGAGCGGGTTACGATTAAAGAAGCGAGGCAAAAGCTGTTCAAGGACATGCTGGATTGGGACTTGCTCGGAATGATCAGGCAAGGTTATTTTGATGGCTGGTCGGAGGCTTTTTTCCAAGCGTTAGAAGGGCAGCCCTGGATGAGTGGACAGGGGGATGCAGACGTGGCGCCTTCGTGGGCGTTTCTCGCTGCAATCGGATGGCATGCTTAGGAGGCAAGGAAATCATGAGAACCATTATTGTAGGTACAAGACAAAGTGCACTGGCGTTAACGCAGACTGGACAAGCCGTTGAGCTGCTTAAGCAGCTTGCAGAGAAGCAGGGGATTGCCTGCCAATTTGAGATTAAGAAAATTGTCACCAAAGGCGACCGCATTTTGGACGTGACTCTGTCCAAGGTTGGTGGTAAAGGCTTGTTCGTGAAGGAAATTGAACAAGCGCTCACGGACGGCGAGATTGACATCGCCGTGCACAGCATGAAGGACATGCCATTCGAACTGCCGGAAGGGCTCGTTATCGGCGCGATTCCAGAGCGCGAGGACCCGCGCGATGCGCTGATTACGCGCGGCGCGAAAGGGCTGGACGACCTGCCGCAGGGCGCGCTCGTCGGCACAAGCTCGCTGCGCCGCAGCTCCCAGCTGCAGCATGTGCGCCCCGACCTGCGGATCGAGTCGCTCCGCGGCAACATCGATTCGAGGCTGCGCAAGCTCGATGAAGAGAACTTCGATGCGATACTGCTCGCCGCTGCCGGTTTACACCGGATCGGCTGGAAAGATCGCATCACGGCGTATTTGCCGCCGGAGCAGTGCCTCCCTGCCGTTGGGCAGGGAGCGCTCTGCATCGAGTGCCGCGGCAGCGACAGCTTTGTGCTGGACTTGCTGGGCAAGTTCCAGCATGAACCGACCGCGCTCGCGGTGCGCGCAGAGCGGGCGTTCCTCGGCAGACTCAACGGAGGCTGCCAGGTGCCGCTCGGCGCCTACGCGAGCGTAGGCGAGGCAGGCGGAGAAGCCGAAGCGCCGGTGCTGACGCTGACCGGCATGGTCGGCTCGCCGGACGGCGCCGTCATGCTGAAGGAGACGGCGTCCGGGAGCGATCCGGAGGCATTAGGCCGGCTTGTCGCTGACAAGCTGATTGCGCAAGGAGCGGAACGTATCCTAAACGAAGCGAGGACGTGAGGGCTGTGAACAAGGGGAGAGTATTTCTGGTCGGTGCGGGGCCCGGAGATCCGAAGCTGATTTCCGTTCGAGGGATGGAGGCAATTCAGCGGGCAGACGTGATCGTGTACGACCGTTTGGCGAATCCGCGGCTGCTTAAGCACCGCAGGCCGGAGGCCGAGCTGATTTTTGTCGGCAAGCTGCCGGATAAGCATATTCTGAAGCAGGAAGAAATCAGCCAATTGCTGCTGGATCTTGCGCAGCAGGGAAAAGTGGTCACACGCCTCAAAGGCGGCGATCCAAGCGTGTTCGGCCGCGTCGGCGAAGAGGCCGAGCTGCTTGCGGAGCATGGGGTTACGTTTGACATCATTCCAGGGATTACCTCTTCCATTGCGGTGCCGGCGTATGCGGGAATTCCCGTGACGCACCGCGATTTTACATCGTCCGTGGCGATCGTGACAGGGCATGAATATCCGAACAAGACGTACACTAGCCTGAATTGGGACCATCTGGCCAAAGCGATCGGCACGATGGTGTTCCTCATGGGCGTAGCGAATCTGGAGCAAATTTGCCGGGAGTTGATTCGCTGCGGCAAGCCGGCGGACATGCCAGTGGCGCTGGTGCGTTGGGGCACGTGGGCCGACCAGGCGACGATTACCGGGACGCTGGGGGACATTGTGGAAAAAGTTCGCGCCGCGGACTTTAAATCGCCGGCGGTTATCATCGTCGGTGAAGTCGTCAAGCTGCGTGAGAAGCTGGCTTGGGTGGAGAAGAAGCCGTTATTCGGTCGTCGGATTATGGTTACGCGTGCCAGAAGTCAGGCGAGCGAGCTCGTGGACTTGATCGACGACTTAGGCGGAGAGCCGGTCGAGTTCCCGGTCATTCGCATGCAGCCGCCAAGCAAGCCGGAGGCGGTTGCGGCGCTCGACGCTGCGCTGGCGCAATTGCCGGAGTTTGACTGGGTGATTTTGACCAGTGTTAACGGCGTCGAGTATTTCTTCCGCAGCCTGCGGGAGCGGGGCATCGATGTCAGGAAAATGAGCGGCGCCCGCATCGTGGCGGTCGGCCCGAAAACGGCCGAATCGCTCGCGGAGCGCGGCATTATCGCCGACGTGATTCCGGCGAAGTTTCAAGGCGAAGGCATTCTCGAGGCGCTGGAAGCCGAGCTGCGGGCCGGACAGAAGGTGCTGCTGCCGACGGCGGACCTCGCCCGCGATTATTTGCCTAAGCGGCTAGGCGAGTTGGGGCTTTCGGTGACGGAAGTCGACATCTACGAGAATGTTCTGACTGTCGATGATGGCGACGAGCTATTGCAGCTTTTGACAACCCAAAGCATTCATATCATTACTTTTACCAGTTCCTCAACCGTTACGAATTTGTTTGAAGCGCTGCGCCAGCTCGGGGTGGAAGAGCCGCTCACGCTGCTGCAAGGTGTTGAAATTGCTTGTATTGGTCCGAAAACGGCGGAAACAGCCGCCAAGGCTGGCCTGCCGATCACTTATATGGCCGAGGAAGCGACGGTCGCTTCGCTCGTGCACAGCATGATTCAAGGAGGCGGAAAGCATCATGAGTTTTCCAATCGTACGTAACCGCCGGCTGCGCGGCAATGCAGCTATTCGCAATCTCGTTCGCGAGAATCAAGTGACCGTGAACGATGTTGTGCAGCCGATTTTTGTCACCCACGGTACCAATGTTAAATCGGAGATCGCATCGATGCCTGGTGTGTACCACTGGTCGTTGGATCGTGTAAAGGAAGAATTGGACGAAATCGTAGGTCTTGGCATCCAAGCGATTCTACTGTTTGGTGTTCCTGATAGTAAAGATGCCAGAGGCACATCCGCTTATATGGATGAAGGTATCGTTCAGCAGGCTTGCCGCTACATCAAAGAGGTGTATCCGGAGCTGCAGATTATTGCCGACACCTGCCTGTGCCAGTTCACAGATACCGGCCATTGCGGCGTGATTCACCATCATCCGATTACCGGCGCTGCCGATGTGGCGAACGATCCTTCGCTAGAGTTGTTGGTTCGCACAGCGGTATCGCAGGCCAAGGCAGGCGCGGATATTATCGCACCGTCCAACATGATGGACGGCTATGTGCAAGCGATCCGTTCAGGACTTGACGAAGCCGGCTACGAGAATACGCCGATTATGGCGTACTCCGTGAAGTATGCGTCCGCCTACTACGGTCCATTCCGTGACGCAGCCCACTCGACGCCGCAATTCGGCGATCGCAAAACGTATCAAATGGACCCGGCCAACTCCCGGGAAGCACTGCGCGAAGCGGAAACCGATGTGATCGAGGGCGCGGATTTCCTCATGGTGAAACCGGCGCTGGCGTATATGGATATTCTTCGCATGCTGAAAGACAACTTCGATCTGCCACTGGTGGCGTATAACGTCAGCGCGGAGTATTCAATGGTGAAAGCAGCGGCAGCGAACGGCTGGCTGAACGAAGAAGCCATCGTCATGGAGACGATGACGGGCTTCAAGCGTGCGGGGGCCGACATTATTTTGACATATTTCGCCAAAGACATTGCCCGTTACCTGCAAAAATAATAGGCATGAGAACCATTCGAGCGTCTGCTGTCGGGCTGCTTCCTTTGTGGAGCAGAGCGAACGTGCTGGCAGAGCCGGGTGGTTCTTTTGTCATACATTTGTCGCATTAGCGAAGCTTACCTCGGTTGTGAGAGCCGAATAATTAGGGCATAATGGATGAGAATAGGAACGGACGATCAGAGGATGGTGTTTGAGCCGATGAGCTACAACGATAATTTTATCAAAGCGTGCCGCAAGGAGCAGGTCGATACGCTGCCTGTGTGGTACATGCGTCAAGCGGGACGTTATGACCCGGATTACCGCAAAATCAAAGAGAAATACTCGCTGCTCGAAATTTGCCGTCAGCCTGAGCTGGCTGTGGAAGTGACGATGATGCCGGTCAAGAAGCTCGGTGTCGATGCGGCGATTTTGTATTCCGATATTATGAATCCGGTTGCTTCGCTGGGCGTTGATTTCGATATTGTCAAAGATATTGGTCCGGTGATTCATACGCCGGTGCGGACGGCGGAAGATGTGGCCAAACTGCGGCCTATCAATGTAGAGCAGGATCTGTCGCACATTATTGAGACGATTCGCATTCTTGATCGGGAGCTGGAGGTGCCGCTTATTTCATTTGCGGGCGCGCCGTTTACGATTGCGAGCTATTTGATTGAGGGCAAGCCGTCCAAGAGCTACATCCGTACGAAGCAAATGATGTACTCGGAGCCTGCGGTCTGGTTTGCGCTCATGGACAAACTCGGCGATATGGTCATTACTTATCTCCGCTCGCATATTGCGGCAGGGGCGAAAGCGGTGCAGGTGTTCGACAGTTGGGTCGGCGCGTTGTCGCCGGCGGATTTTGACGTGTATGTGCGGCCAACGATGATGCGGATTTTCGAAGGCTTGGCGGATTTGAAGGAGCCGAAAATTTATTTCCCAGGCGTCAGCTCCGGTGAGCTGTTGCCGTACTTGAAAGGCATTCAGGCCGACGTGATCGGGCTGGATTGGCGCGTGCCGATCAACATAGGCCGTGAACGTCTGGATCACCGATATGCGGTGCAGGGGAACCTTGATCCTTACCTTTTGACGGCGCCGATGTCGGTCATTGAGAATCAGGCGAAAGCGATCATGGATGAAGGGATGCAGCGTCCGGGCTATATTTTCAACCTGGGCCATGGGTTGTTCCCGGAAGCTTCACTGGAGAAGTTAAAAGAATTGACTGCGTTCATCCATTCGTACTCCCATTCGATATTATCCCAGCAAGCAGAAAAGAGTGGTGTTTAACATGTCCAAACAACGGATTGGCGTACTCGTCATGTCGTACGGAACGCCGGAGAGCCTAGATCAAGTTGAAGCGTACTATACCCACATCCGCCGGGGGCATCCGCCGACAGCGGAGCAACTGCATGAGCTGACGAGCCGGTATGAGGCGATTGTGGGCGGCTTTTTCCCGCTGCGCGAGAACACGAATAAGCAAGTGCAAGGCCTGGAGGCGACGCTTCGCCAGGAGCATCCCGAGGTTGAATTCGTCTGCTATCAAGGCTTGAAGCATGCTCACCCTTATATTGAAGACGGCGTGGAGCAGATGGTGAAGGACGGGATTCAGGAAGCCGTCGGTGTCGTGTTGGCGCCTCATTATTCGGTGATGAGCGTTGGCGGTTACGTGAAGAGAGCGCAGGATAAAGCGGACGAGTTGGGGCTTAAAATTTCCTTCGTTCGGGACTATCACCTGCACGAAAAGCTGATCGATGCGCTGCAAACGCGCGTAGAGAACGCACTCGGCAAGTTCGAGGGCAATCGCGACGAGGTGCGGGTCATGTTCACGGCGCACAGCTTGCCTGCAAAAATTTTAGAGATGAAAGATCCGTATCCCGATCAACTGCAGGCAACTTCGAAGGCGATTGCGGATCGCGTCGGCATTACGAACTGGCAGTTCGGCTGGCAAAGCGCCGGGCAGACGGCCACACCGTGGCTGGGACCGGACATCTTGGATGTGATGCAGACGGTTGTGAAGGCTGGTCGTTCGCCTAACGGCGAACTGCTCGCCCATGCATCCCGGGAAGAAGCTGTGCGTAAAATTTTGCTGTGCCCGATCGGTTTCGTGTCGGATCATCTGGAAGTGCTGTATGACATCGACATTGAAGCGCAGGCACTCGCGAAGGAGCTAGGCATTCAGCTCGAACGGACGGAATCGCTGAATACGGACCCGCTTTACATGGAAACGCTGAGCGACGTGGTCTATAAGAAGTGGCAAGAGACGAAATTGGCGAATCCGTCATGAGTCCACACATTCCTCACTATATGGTGATTGGCGGCGGAATTACGGGACTTAGCGCTGCATTTTATTTGCAAAAGCGACTGGAGGCGGAAGGTGCACCCTTCCGTATTTCCGTTGTAGAGAAGTCGGAGAAGCTGGGCGGCAAAATTCATACGCTGGAGCGAGACGGCTTTGTGATAGAAAAAGGGCCGGATTCGTTTCTCGCCCGGAAGAAGCCGATTATTAATCTGGCGCATGAGCTGGGTCTCGAAGGCGAATTGACTGCGACGAATCCGAAAGCGAAGAAAACGTTCATCGTGCGCCAAGGGAAGCTGCATCCGATGCCGCCGGGTCTCGTGCTCGGCATTCCGACGCAGTGGACGCCGTTTATGAAGACGGGGCTGATCTCACCGCTTGGCAAGCTGCGCGCTGCGATGGATTTCGTGTTGCCAAAGCGCAAGGAGCAGACCGACGAGTCTTTGGGGCACTTTCTGGAGCGCCGCTTGGGGACAGAAGTGTTGGAGCGCGTCGTGGAGCCACTGCTCGCCGGCATTTATGCCGGAGACACGTTCAAGCTGAGCTTGAAGTCGACGTTTCCGCAGTTTGGCGCGATGGAGCAAAAGCATCGGAGCGTCATACTCGGGATGATGGCAAGCCGTAAAAACGTGCCGGAGGAAAGCGCGCATTTGCCGCAGGCGGTGAGGCACTCGGTTTTTGTGACGTTCAAACGGGGCTTGAAAACGATTGTGGAAGGTTTGGAGACCGCGCTGCGCGCTGGCGGGGCGGAGCTTCGAACAGGCGTGGGCGTGACGAAAGTGACGGCTGCGGGGGATGGGTCGGCCGCTTTTGGCGGGCCAGCGAAGGTGCTATTTGAGGACGGACACGAGGAAATCGTGGATGGTCTGATCGTGACGACGCAGACGTATCAGGCGGCCAAGTTGCTGGAGGAACTGCCGATTGCGGAGGTGCTGCGGAACATCGATTATATTTCCGTTGCCAACGTCATCATGGCGTTCGACCGGAAAGATATTCCATTCGAGCTGGACGCTTCCGGCTTCTTGGTGCCGCGCAGCGAAGGCTTTGCTATTACGGCCTGCACACTGACGTCCGCCAAATGGCTGCATACGGCGCCTGACGGCAAAGTGGTGCTGCGCTGCTACATCGGCCGCGCAGGCGAGCAGGACTGGCCGGCGTTGTCCGACGACGAGCTTGTGGCGCTCGCCCGCAGGGATATTCGCAAGTTGCTGGGCATCGAGGCTTCGCCGCTGTTCAGCGAAGTGACGCGGCTCATGCACTCTATGCCGCAATACCCAGTCGGCCATCTGGAGAAGCTTGCGGAGTTTCGCGCGAAGCTCGCGGCTGCGATGCCGCGTGTCTGGGTGACCGGAGCGGGCTTCCATGGCGTCGGACTGCCGGATTGCATCCGGCAGGGCAAGGAAGCGGCGAATGCGCTGGTTGACCGCATAGGCGTCTCTGCCGAGGTAGGTTCGGCCAAGGAAACGGTCAGCGCCGGCCTATGAGCGAAGCTTGGCGAGGTCGAGCTTGAAGTCTGAAGGGGAGAGGGTTAGAATTTTTTTCTCCTCCAGATCGCGGATGACCTGCATCAAGGTTGTTTTCTGAACAGATGCCAGTTGGGAGATTTCATCAAAGTTCAGTACGAGCTTAATGGTGATGATGCTGCCATTGCGCAGACCGTGTTTGTTCGCCATGGTGATCAGGCTTTTGATCACGCGCGTGCGGGCGTCCAGAAAGGTGAGATCGTAGACTTGCTGGTTCGTATCGCGCAGGCGATGGCTCAGTTCTTGCATGATGCCTAGTGAAATGTCAAAATGCGTGCGCAGCAGATCGAGAAAGCTTTGTCCTGTGATTGCGAGGAGCGTGCAGTCTTCCAGCGTCTGTGCGGAAGCGGAGCGCGGCTTCCCGTCGATGAGCGACAGTTCGCCGAAGCTTTCGCCGGCTTTGCAGATTGACAAAATTTTCTCTTCGCCGGAGGATCCGGTTGTATAAATTTTGACGGAACCGCTGAGCACCATGTAGAAGACGGAGCCGATTTCTTTTTCGGAGAAAAGAACGGTGCCGGCTTTAAAGCTGCGTCTGGTGCAAATCGCCGTCACAGCGTCCAACTGCGCATCGTTTAGTTGGGCGAATAGAGGCACTTTTCGAATAAGATCCAGCATCTGATATGTACCGCCTTTACAGGTATGATTTCAACTCATTTTATCATAAGATCACAAATTTGGGGGCTATTTCATGGAAAATTCGAGCAGAATCGACACGCGCTCTTCGGCGGCATTTCAAGAAGCCAAGAAGCTGATCCCAGGCGGTGTGAACAGTCCTGTCCGCGCCTTCAAATCGGTCGGGCTTACGCCAATGTTTATGGAGAAAGGCGAAGGCTCGCGCGTGACGGACATCGACGGCAATACGTTTATCGATTATGTGGGCTCCTGGGGACCGTTAATCGTCGGTCATACTCATCCGGTCGTGCTGGAAGCGATCAAAGCGACTGCGGAAAAAGGGACCTCCTTCGGAGCGCCGACGCTTCTGGAAACGGAAATGGCGCAGCTGGTCATTGAGCGCGTGCCGTCGATCGAGATGGTGCGGATGGTAAACTCCGGCACCGAGGCGACGATGAGTGCGCTGCGTTTGGCACGCGGATACACGAAGCGCGATAAAATTCTGAAGTTCGAAGGCAGCTACCACGGGCATGCGGATTCGCTGCTTATTAAAGCAGGATCCGGCGTGGCGACGCTTGGTTTGCCGGACAGCCCGGGCGTGCCGAGCAGCGTGGCGACGAATACGCTGACGGTGCCGTATAACGACCTGGCTTCCGTTCAGTATGTATTTGAAAAATTCGGCGAGGAGATCGCCGCGATTATTGTAGAGCCGGTAGCAGGCAATATGGGCGTTGTTCCGCCGAAGCCTGGCTTCCTGGAAGGGCTGCGCGAGGTTACGATGCGTTACGGTGCTTTGCTCATCTTTGACGAGGTGATGACCGGCTTCCGCGTGCACAAAAACTGTGCGCAAGGCCGTTTCGGCATTACACCTGATTTGACGTGCCTCGGCAAAGTCATTGGCGGCGGACTCCCGGTGGGCGCGTACGGCGGCAAGCTGGAGATCATGTCGCAGATGGCGCCGGCCGGCCCGATTTATCAAGCAGGCACGCTTTCCGGCAATCCGCTGGCGATGGCAGCGGGCATTGCGACGCTGAAGCTGCTCGGCGAGCCGAACGTGTACGAGGAGCTGGAGCGCAAGTCGGCGCGCATTGAAGAAGGCTTCACCGCCAATGCGCGGGAAGTTGGCATCGCGTGCACGATCAATCGCGTCGGCTCGATGATCTGCCCGTTCTTCACGGAGCAGGCGGTCACGGACTACGAGAGCGCGAAAACATCCGATTTGGCGCGTTTCAACGCCTATTTCGGCCACTTGCTGAACCTCGGTGTATCTGTGGCGCCTTCGCAGTTTGAAGGCATGTTCGTCTCCACGGCGCACTCGAATGAGGACATTGCGCAAACGATCGCCGCGCACCGCGAGGCGTTGAAGCGGTTGTAGTTGGCGAACTTGGCCCGCAAAGAGAAATGAACTGGAGAGCTTCCAGTTCATTTTTTTGTTTTCACGCTTTGTCTTAGCACGCAGTGTGGGGGCAACTTGTTGGAACGGTGGCAGGGTAGTCGTGGGTAGAGTAGCTTGCTGCGGGGAACGGGAAGGTATTCGGACTGGGCATCAAACCTGCAATAAAGCAGGAATTTTTCTCTTTCCCTTGCTGATTCGATGAATGCCTGCAAAATCGCAGGCATTTGGGACGAGCCCCCCTCTTTTGGAGCGAGTTTGGCCTAAAAAATTGCCTTATCGCAGGCATTTTGCTAAAAGCGCCATGTTGGTGGGAAATGCCTGCTTATTTGCAGGAATCCGACTAACCTCATCGACTAGCAACTAAGCGAGTAATTTGCCCAACCTCCGGGGAGGTAACGGGCAGTCCTCGCCCCATCTTCTCGAGCAAGCCCGGTTCCTTGCTCGGGCAGCACCAAAAGAGCCCTCATCTTCTACAAAGGAAGATGAGGGCTCTCATATTAATTCGGCTTCGTCGTCGACGTCGGAGCCGTTGATGTTTGCGTGGTCGGAGCTGTGCTGCTGCCCGTGCTGTTTGTCGGCGTCGGCTTCGTCGTCGCCGTACCGCCCGTGGCGCCGCCTGCTGCGCCTCCGGTGCCTGGGGCACCGCCGCTAGGCGTCGGTGTTGGCGTGGCGCTAGGCTTCACCGTCACGCCGCCTCCGGCAGGCGGGCTGCTTGTTGCACCGCCGCCCGGCTGTGTCGTCGGGTTCGGACTTGTCGAACCCGCAGGTCCCGCGGAGCCGGTTGGGGAGCTTCCCGGCTTCGTCGACGTGCCCGGCTTCACAGAGCCGGAAGGCACGGTTGATTCCTTTTCGTCGTCGGCTTTCTCCGTAGACTTCGGCGTGGGTGTTGCCGTCGGCTTCGGTGTTGGCGTCGCTTTGCCTTGCTTAGCTTTCAGCTCAGCTTGCTCACGCAAATAATCTGGATGGTCATACGCACCGCCTGGATCGATATGCGTCAAGCCTTCCCAGACGTTCTTCACTTCAACTTGATCCGGGTGATCGAACACGAGGAACGCGGACGGTAAGCGGCGCTCGCCGTAACGGCTCGAAGGGCTCGTGATCAAATCGTCGTTGTACACCATCTCGGACGAAGCGCCGCCGTCCAGGAAGCCTGCGTTGATAACGCCGTCCTCCAGGAAGATGTCCTGCACTTCTTTCAGCGTCGCGCCGACGCTGGACGTTTGACGGCCGTCGATAACGATGAAAATGACGGTTCCGTCCGCTTTTTGACCGATCGCGGTCCGCGGTGCGCGGCCCCAACCGCCGTCGCCGCTGGTAATCAATCCCTTACCATTTGCGATAACCCGAGGATAGAAGGAAACGGCTTCCGTCACGCCGAGTTTCAACAGCTCATCGATGGAGTACTTTCCGATAATGAGCGTGCCTTCCTTGGTGAAACCGACGATTTGCTGCGGAATGCTGCCTTCTTGGTCGGTATACAAAATGTTGCCGCCGGACATAATAACCCCAATAGGGGCAAAACCGTTGCCCAATCCGTCCGGATCGTTAAAGCCCCCGCCGTTAATGCCGGCGACCGCTCCCGTACGCTGCACCATGGACGTAATCCGTTCGCCTTCCCCTTGCTTGGCGGGAACGACTACACGGATCGTGCGCGGATCGTAGACGTACATTTTTTTACCTTTCCAGAATTGTCCGGAAATATCCTCGACCCGCACCAAGCTTTCGATCGAGCGGTTCGTATTAAATTGCACGGCCCCCAGATCCTGCTTTTCAACAGAGTTGACCTCGGTCAAATTTTGAACCTCCGCTACCATTTCATCTCTGCGTTTGGCCCCGACAAAAATCCAGGCCCAATCCCGATGCTGAGTTGTGATAACCGTCTGCGCTAAATATTCGCGGATATAGGTCCCTGGCGGTGTCAGAAATAAAAAACTCGAAATTAAAAATATGCAAATGGCGATGACGAGAAAAATTCGTTTCAGCCAGCTATAGCCTCTGAAATGATTTGCAATTGAAGTAACCACAATAACTCCTCTCCTAAACTTGTGTTTACGAATATAGTAGAATTTGTCGAAAAAATAGTACAAGATTCATAATATCATATTTTTACATGCAAATGATAATGGTAATTGTTAAAATAACGTGTAAACAACGCTTATTCGCCACGAATTTGTGAAAAAGGAGCTGCCATTCTATGAAACGCTACTATTTTTTTGATTTTCCGGTCGACCTGATGGCGGTCGTGCTTGGTTTTCTGCTGCTTCTAGCCGCAATCTACTTCATATCCCGCCGAGGGACGCGCCCATGATCGCCTGGACGAGAAACGGGGAATGGCTCGAGCTGCCGCTGCCCAGCAGCGGGTGGAAAGCGCTGAAGCCTGGCGCTGTAGACGAGCTTGCCGCGATGCTTCCGGTACCGCGCAAATATTTTCTAAGATTGGCGTCCAAGGGGTTGGTTCGCGCCGAGGGCGACCACATTCGTATTCAGGCATTCCCCCGAGAATCGGCTAACGTCCCACCTGAGCCGGCGAAGCTCGATATCGTTTTCGAGGACGATTTTTGCCTTGTGATCAATAAGCCTGCTGGTATGTCGGTTCATCCTGCGGAAGCGGGGCAGAAGGGGACGCTGGCTGCTGCCGTCGCCCATTATTATATGGAAACGGGGCAGGCGTGCGCGATCCGGCATATTCATCGTCTAGATCAAGATACGACCGGAGCGATTCTTTATGCCAAAAACGAATGGGCGCATGTCCTATTAGATGAACATCTCCGGGAGAGGCGCATTCATCGCACGTATGAAGCGATCGCAGCGGGCCGCTTCAAGAGCGCGCAGGGACGCATCGATGCGCCGATCGGCAAAGATCGGCATACGGCAGGACGCCGCGTCATGTCGCCGAAAGGCGAGCAGGCGGTTACGCATTACCGCGTGCTGAAGCAATTTCCCAAAGCCGCGCTCGTCGAGCTGGAGCTGGAAACAGGGCGCACGCACCAGATCCGCGTGCATCTCAGCCATTTGGGCCATCCGTTGTACGGCGATACCTTGTATGGCGGCTCTTCGCGCGATTTTCACAGGCAGGCGCTTCATGCGAAGCAGCTTTCTTTTCCACACCCGCTCACCGAAGACACGATTGTTGCCAGTGCACCCTGCCCGCAGGATTTCAAGCAATTGCTAGATGGACTCTCGCACTCCTAAAAAATGTAGTCATGCCTGAACACTCCCTCCCATATACTCTAGAGACAAACAAGTCTATCACCCAATAATCCGGGGGCATGCTTTCTCGGCCGGATTGACGGAAGGGAGGATTCATTCGGTGTTTGAACAACCGCAACCAGGGCTCAGATTCGATATTTACGAGCGCGTTCATTTGCAGGAAAACGTAGCGGCCATACAAGAGCTGAACGAGGTTGAGCTGCTGCCGCATATTCAGGTCTTGACGCTGGATGATCAAGCGATTCTGAAAGGTAACTTGCTGCTCACCGGCTCCTATACCAGTGAAGACGGCGAGTCGACGCGAACGCTTGAGCATCTGATTCCCGTTGAAATTTCGCTGCCGCTAAGCAGGGTTCATCGTGTGGAAGACATCCAAGTGGATATCGAGAATTTTGACATCGATCTGTTGTCTTCGCGAAGCTTGAATGTGACCGGCGTACTGTCCCTGCAAGGGATCGAAATTATTTCGGCTCCGCAGGAAAGCTGGCGGGAGGAAGAAGAGGTTACCTTCGTGCACCAAATCGACGCTCCGCGTTCCGAGCCCGTTGCGCCTTACGGGCAAGCGCCGGCGGTGGAGCCGGAAACAGATCAGGTTCCCGAGCCAGCTCTAGAACCTGCGCCAATCGCCGAGGAACCGCCAGTAGCGCCGATGCCGCAAATGCAGCCGGTAGAACCGGTGCAGCCCATTCCGCAGGTACAGCCTGCGGCCCCTGAGCCCGTCTACACATCGCCGATCACGGCATCTCCTGCACCTGCCGCGACGTATGCGCCAGAAGTTCAAGGGAGCGACTCCTTCGGCGTCGACGTGGAACAAATCGAATTGAAGGTGACGCCACATGCTGACAGCACGGTTGTTACGGAGGAGAAAAAGGAGCTTAAAGTTGCCTTTGGCAAAAAGGCCTCGGAAGCTAAGGATGTTAACCCCTACGGCATCAAGTCGTTACTCTCAAAGGCAGGCTCGTATCTTTCCGATAAGCGGGATCCGGAAGCTGAAGCGAAAGCGGCTCTTGCGGACGAAGCGCGGATTGACGCTGTAGAGTGGACACGGCTTTTCCTTAACCGTCGTGCCGAATCTGAAGAGTTCCGCAAAGTCAAAATGTGCATTGTGCAAAAAGAAGATACGCTGGAAACGATCGCGAAGCGCTATGAGATTACGACGCGCGAGCTTCAGCTCATGAATCGTCTGGGCGACAACGAGATCACCGCCGGTCAAGTCATTTATTTGCCGAAGTAATAGTTGGCTTACATAACCTTGAGAGACTGCGAGGAAGTAACGTATCGTTAATTTCCTCGCAGCTCTATAGAACCTCGGGCTGTTTTGCGGCTGGGGGTTCTTTGTTGTCAGCGGACAGCAGAGCCTTTTATTTTTGGACGGTTCAGGGATACGAAAGGTTTATTTTTGCATGGACAGGCCCGCTTACGTATACAATCCGCACTTTTCCCCAATACTAGGACGTAAACATCAGGAACTGGGCGTACATATATTGACTATGTAACAAATGTTCGTTATCATATAGTGTAATACATTTTGAGTCCAACATATGGAATTGCAAGGATAGGGAGTAGTAGACGGCAATAGCCTTCAGAGAGTGGAGCTGCAACGCTGAGAGGTTCCACAGGATTCATCCGTTCGAAGTCGCCCTGGAGCAGTGAATGTGAGTGAGAGGCCCGAATTAGGAAGGCGCTCAGTAGCATTGACCGGTTACAGCCGTTATCTGTTTGAGTGTCATGTTCAGGTTGCACCATGTGCGCTGACATGAAATGAAGGTGGTACCACGGAAGCTATACCTTTCGTCCTTTTCGGGCGAGAGGTTTTTTTGTGCAATTTTCAGCTAATTTCTATCGATCTATGGAGGTTTTCACAATGACCGAGACCAAGCTACAAACCGAAATGCCGACAACGTATGATCCGAAAGAGGCGGAACGCAAATGGTATGCCTATTGGATCGAAAATGAGTTTTTCAAAGCGGGCAACCGCCCGGATGCGGAAACGTACACCATTGTAATCCCGCCTCCGAACGTAACGGGGATGCTCCATATCGGGCATGCGCTCGATTTTACGCTGCAGGATATTCTCATCCGTACCAAACGGATGCAAGGCTATGACACGTTGTGGCTGCCGGGCTCCGACCATGCAGGCATCGCGACGCAGACTCGTGTCGAGCAAAAACTGCGTGAGCACGGCCAAACGCGCTACGACCTCGGTCGTGAGAAATTCCTGGAAAAAGTATGGGAATGGAAAGAGATGTACGCCGAGACGATCCGTGAGCAATGGGCGAAAATGGGCTTCTCTTTGGACTACTCCCGTGAGCGTTTTACGCTGGACGAGGGGTTGTCCCAAGCGGTGCGCGAAGTGTTCGTTTCCCTCTATGAAAAAGGTTTGATCTATCGCGGCAACTATATTATTAACTGGGATCCGGCGGCGCGCACAGCGCTTTCGGACATCGAAGTTGAGTACAAAGAAGTGCAGGGTGCGCTGTATCACTTGAAATATGAGACAACGGACGGCTCAGGTTCCATCGTCGTAGCGACGACGCGTCCGGAAACGATGCTTGGCGATACGGCGGTTGCGGTTCATCCGGAGGATGAGCGCTACAAGCACCTGATCGGCAAAAAGCTGCTGCTTCCGATTGTCAATCGGGAAATCCCGGTTATCGCGGATGAGTATGTAGAAAAAGAGTTCGGAAGCGGCGCAGTGAAAATTACGCCTGCCCACGATCCGAACGACTTTGAAGTCGGCAAACGCCACGATCTGCCGCAAATTCTGGTGATGGACGAAACCGGCACCATGAACGCGAACGCGGGTCCTTACAAAGGCCAGGACCGGTTTGAATGCCGCAAGCAAATCGTTGCCGATCTGAAAGAGCAAGGCGTTCTGCTTAAAATCGAAGAGCATGTGCACCAAGTGGGCCACAGCGAGCGCAGCGGCGCGGTTATTGAGCCGTATCTGTCTACTCAGTGGTTCGTCAAAATGCAGCCGCTTGCGGACCAAGCGATTCGCACGCAAAAAGAAGGCAAAGGCGTCAACTTCGTACCGGACCGTTTTGAGAGAACGTATTTGAACTGGATCGAAAATGTACGTGACTGGTGTATTTCCCGTCAGCTCTGGTGGGGCCACCGGATTCCGGCTTGGCATTGCGCGGATTGCGGTCATACTACCGTATCTCGCGAGGATGCGACGGCTTGCTCTTCCTGCCAAAGCACGAACCTGAGCCAGGACAACGACGTGCTGGATACGTGGTTCAGCTCGGCACTCTGGCCGTTCTCCACATTAGGCTGGCCGAATGAGACCGAGGATATGAAGCGTTTTTACCCGACGAATGTGCTTGTCACGGGGTATGACATTATTTACTTCTGGGTTGCGCGGATGATTTTCCAAGCACTTGAGTTTACAGGGCAAATTCCGTTCAAAGACGTGCTGATGCACGGTCTCGTTCGGGACAGCGAAGGCCGCAAAATGTCCAAATCGCTCGGCAACGGCGTTGATCCGCTCGAAGTGATCGAGAAGTACGGCGCGGATGCGATGCGCTACATGATTTCCACAAGCAGCACGCCAGGGCTTGACTTGCGCTTCCGTTGGGAGCGGGTTGAGCAGGCGCGGAATTTTGCCAACAAGATCTGGAACGCTTCGCGCTTCGCCCTGATGAACCTGGAAGGCGTAACGGCTGCGGACATCGACCTGTCCGGCCCGCTCGGAACGGCTGACCGCTGGATTCTGCACCGTCTAAACGAAACCGTTCGCGATGTGACTCGCTTGATCGACAGCTATGAGTTCGGCGAAACCGGCCGTCTGCTGTATAACTTCATCTGGGATGATCTGTGCGACTGGTACATCGAGTTCAGCAAGCTGAGCTTGTATGGCGCAGATCCTGCAGCGAAAAAGCAAGCGCAATCCGTGCTCGCTTACGTGCTGGATCAAACGCAGCGCCTGATTCACCCGTTCATGCCGTTTATTTCGGAAGAAATCTGGCAGCATCTGCCGCATGTCGGCTACACGATTACGCTGGCGGCATGGCCGACAGAGAACGCGGCGTTCGAAGCGCCTGACGCGGTTCGCGAGATGGAGCTGCTGATGGAAGCGATCCGTGCGGTTCGGAACATTCGCGCCGAAGTGAACGTGCCGATGAGCAAGAAGATCGAGCTGCTACTGAAGCCGGCAAGCGCTGAAACCGAGAGCATTCTGCGCAGCAACGAAGAATACCTCAAACGCTTCTGCAACACGTCGCTGCTGCAAATTGACGCTGCCCTTGCCGCGCCGGATAAAGCGATGACGGCGATTATCACCGGCACGGAGCTGTACCTGCCGCTGGCAGGTCTGATCGATATCGCGCAGGAGCTTGCACGTCTGGAGAAAGAGCTGCAGACGCTGCACGGCGAAGTCGAGCGTATTGAGAAGAAGCTGTCGAACCAAGGGTTCGTGGCGAAGGCGCCGGCCAAAGTCATCGACGAAGAGAAGGCGAAGCTGGCAGATTATGCCGACAAGCGGGATAAAGTGATTGCACGATTAGCGGAGTTACGGGGATAATTCGAGCAAAATGTACGATTGTCTAGGTACGCTTACGAGACAATTCATATAGTAAATGAGGATGAGACTATGGAAGCAACGACTAACAAGCCTATAGGAGAGTTCCAGACGGCGCAGGAAGCGATCGATTGGATCGTCGGACGCATGGAGAAGCTCGGCATGAAGCCGGGCCTCCAGCGCATGGAACTGCTTATGGAGAAGCTCGGCAACCCTGAGCGCAGACTCAAATTCATTCATGTAGCGGGAACCAACGGCAAGGGCTCGACGTGCGCGTATCTGGCTTCGGTGCTGCAGGCGTGCGGCTACGATGTCGGCACGTTCACATCGCCTTACTTGGTGCGCTATACGAACCGGATGCAAGTCAACGGCGAGGACATTCCAGACGATGTGCTGCTGCGGTTAGTGAACGATCTTAAGCCGGTCGTAGACGAAGTGGCGGAGACGGAACTCGGCGCTCCGACCATGTTTGAAATCTCCACGGCGCTGGCGATTTTGTATTTCGGCAAAGTGGCTTATCCTGATTATGTCGTGTGGGAAACGGGACTCGGCGGAAGACTCGACAGCACCAACATTGTGAATCCGATCGCCACGATCATTACGAACGTCGGCCACGATCACATGGATATTCTCGGAGATACGCTTGAGCAGGTAGCCGCGGAGAAAGCCGGTATTATCAAAGCGGGCGTTCCCGTCATTACGGCGGTCGAACCACGAGAGATTTGGCAAGTGATTGAAGCGAAAGCGAAGGAAAAGAAAGCGACACTGTACACGCTTGGCGATCAATTTTCTTTATCACGCGTGGAAAGCCAGTTGGACCGGCAGTCGTTCCAGTTTAGCGGCCCGTTCCGCCACATTCCGAATGTGACCATTGGGTTGAACGGCGAACATCAGCTCAAGAACGCTGCTGTTGCGTTAATGACGCTGGAAGTGCTGCGTCAATACTACGCTTGCATCGTGGATGATGAAGATTTGTACCGCGGATTCGAAGCCACACGTTGGCCGGGCCGTCTGGAAATGGTATCGCAGGAGCCGCGTATTCTCATCGACGGGGCGCATAATCCCGAAGGCGCAGCGACGCTGGCCGCAGCTTTGCAGAATGTATACAGCTATCGCAAGCTGCACATGATGATCGGAATGCTGGCGACCAAGAATCATACAGGCTACTTAAGGCATATACTACCATTGGTGGATACCCTTATTTTTACAGAAGCGAATTTTCATAAAAAAGGCGATGCCGCCATGCTCGCAGACCTCGCACGGGAGCTTCTCCGAGAGATAGACCGTGATGTGGACATTGTGATCGAGCGGGATTGGAAGCAAGCATTGCACGTATTGACAAGCAGAACTGAGCAGGATGATCTGGCGGTCGTATCCGGCACGCTGTATTTAATCTCTGATGTTCGTTCTTGGATAACCTATCAAACCGATTCTGACAAAGGATGGTGAGAACGGCGTGAATCAAGCACAACACGTACATTTTATTGGAATCGGCGGATACGGCATGAGTGCCATTGCCAAAGTCATGCTGGAAATGGGCTATCGCATTTCCGGTTCGGATCTTGCTCAGCAGGAGCTGACGGAAAAGCTGAAAGCCAAAGGCGCGCAAGTATTTATCGGTCATGAGGCAAACAATGTTTCAGGTGCCGATCTGGTCGTTTACTCGACGGCGCTGGCCAAAGATAATGTGGAGATTCAGCAAGCCGAGCAGCTTAATATCCCGATCATTCACCGCTCGCAGATGCTTGCAAGGCTGATGAACGAGCGTAAAGGCATTGCGGTTGCGGGTGCGCACGGCAAAACGACGACCTCTTCCATGATTGCTCTGGTGATGGAGCTGAGCGGACTCGACCCGACTTATATTATCGGCGGCGAGATTATGAACGTCGGCAGCAATGCCAAAGCCGGCAAAGGGGACTACGTTGTCGCGGAGGCGGACGAGAGTGACGGTACGTTCCTGCAATACCACCCGACGCTCGCGCTTGTGAACAACATTGAAGCGGATCATCTGGAAAACTATAACGGCGACTTTGAAAATTTGAAAAAAGCCTACCGGCAGTTTCTCAGCCAAGTCCGGCCAGATGGCAAGGCGATTGTCTGCGGCGACGATGCGTTCTTGCGTGAAATGATTCCGCAGATTCAAAGCGAAGTCATCACGTACGGCATTGAAGCTGACGCGGATTATGTAGCCACCGGCATTACGCTGGGTGATCGCAAAGTGACGTTCGATGTGCAGCATCAAGGTGAGCATCTCGGAAAAATCAGCTTATCGGTTCCCGGTAAGCATAATGTATACAATGCGCTCGCGACACTGATCACGTGTCTGCAAGCCGGTCTTTCGTTTGAGGCGGTAGCGAAGGCGATTCAAGAATTCCGCGGCGCAAAGCGCAGATTTCAAGTGTTGGGTGAAGTGCAGGATATTCTGGTGATCGATGACTATGCCCACCACCCGACGGAAATTCAAGCGACGATTTCCGCGGCCAAAGCGACAGGCAAGCGAATTATCGCGGTATTCCAGCCGCAGCGCTATACGCGGACCTATTATTTGTTCGATCAATTCAGCCGTTCCTTTGCGGAAGCGGATGAAGTGATCATAACCGATATTTACTCGCCGGCGGGCGAGAAGCGCATTGAAGGCGTGGATTCCGCCAAGCTGGTCGAGCTGATTCGCAGCAACAGCAACAGCCGCGTGCAGCATATCCCTTCGCGGGAAGAGGTTCAAAGCTACTTGTTCACACATGTACAGCCTGGCGACCTCGTGCTCACAATGGGTGCGGGCGATATTTGGAAGGCGGCCGACGGCCTGGCCAAAGAACTGCGCAAGAAATACGAAGCGGAGCAATAAAACGAAGACTGCTGGAAAGCCATTAGGCTGGAGGCGGTCTTTTTTTCATGGAAGGAAACATATTCATGCCTCAACTCTCATACTCTAGTAACAGAAGATTTGGACAAGATGAAGGGCAGCGCGTCCCTGATCCCAATACAGGCTGTGAGGAGTGTGTGGATAGCATGAGCAAAGCGAGAATTACGTATCGATTCGATCCGAAAGAAAGAGCGGAATCCGAGCGGAGAGCGACCAGAGTGCAGCAAGCGGAGGAAACGGTCATTCCTCTCTATCAAGAAGAGTTTCAAGTGATAGAAACGCAGCGAGAAGAGGAGCAGCAGCGCGTCACGCCTTACCAGCAGGCGGAGCGGGAGCAGGTGGAAAGCTTGTTTGAATCGCATGCGCTGAATACGTTTACGACCGACTTCGGCAGCTGGAACAGCCCGTTCGAGACGGAGGGCGAGCGTGTCGAGCGCATCATTCGCGATTCGCAGCAAGCGCGGGAAAGCGGATATAAGGAAGCGCCGCGTTCGCCTCTGTCACCTGTATCGCAGTACGATCATCCTCAGCCGCCGTCCTCGCCGCCGCATGATTATCCAAGGCAGCCGCATCCGACCAGAATGGATCACCCGGAACGAACAAGCCCTTATGAGCCGATGGAGCACGATTGGCGCGCGCGTGAGCCGTATTCCGAGCCTGGTCCCGGCATTCGTTATACCAAATCGTCCGGAACACCGTGGTTCCGAATTGCGACTTCTGTTGCGGGGGCAGTTGTAACCGGCATTGCTTTTGGCTTTTTCGTACTTTCCATGTTCTCCTCCGATCGGGAAGTTCCGGGCGGCGTTACCATCACGAACACCGTCACTTCGCCGGCGCCGAGCGTACAAGCAGGTGCGAAGCCGACGGGAGATGCAGCGGCGGCTACCGCTACATCGGCCCTGCCGTCTACGGCCGTGCAAATACCGGCTAAATCGTATACCTTCCTGCAAAACGGCGTATTCAGTTCGCTTCAAGGCGCGAAGGCGCTGCAGGACACGATGAGCAAGAAAGGGCTGGCCACGGCGCTTGATACTTCGGACAAAATGACAGTGTTCGTCGGCTTCGGCAAGTCGCGTGATGACGCGAACGTTCTGAAGCAGCAAGTTCAGGCTGCCGATAAGTCGATTGAAGTCTATTTGAAAAATGTCGATTTTCCGGCGATGACGAGCATTCGTTGGTCCGGCGCGAAGCCGGAATCCGTGCCGAGCTTTATCGCGGAAGGCGATAAGCTGGTGAATACGATTTCGGGGCTGACAGTCGTGCACCTCGCCGAAACGACGCCGACGGCCATCGGCGATGATTCAATGAAGACGATCCGCACGTCGCATCAGAATCTCATCACGATGTCCGCTGCGCTCGGCGATGGGGATGAACCGGACGCCAAGTCGTCCATTCAAAAGATGACGACCGCCATGAACAGTGCCGTACAATCCCTGGAGGAGTACAAGAAAGCTCCTTCGCAAGCGATGCTCTGGCAAGCGCAGTCCTCGCTTATGCAGTACATTCTCGCGGAAAAAGCACTGCTGAGCTTGATCGGATCATAATAAAAGCAGCAAGCTGGGGCACGCGTATAGTGCCGGGCTTGCTGCTTTTTGTTATTGCAGGCTTTTGCTTTCTGGGGCTATCGATCCACCTGCAAGAGCGTAATACCGCCACCGCACTTACTTCGTCATATACCGATCAATCATAGCGGCGATCTCCGCACGGGTCATCGTCTGCTCCGGATAAAACTCCGTATCGGAGTAGCCGTTGATAATGCCTTTGCTTTTCAACACATAGATCGCCGGTGCGCTCCATAATGTCGCGGGCACGTCCGTAAAGTCGGCGCTCTTCGGCGCCGCCACCGCCGGCTTCTTGCCTGCCGATGCCGTCAGCAGGCGTTCGAACAAATACGCGACCTCGCCGCGCGTAATCGCCTGATTCGGACGGATCGTGCCGTCCGGGTACCCTTGCAGCAAGTTCAGCTTGCTGGCTTTGGTGAACACCGCGCTCGCCCAGTGCGTCGCGGGCAAATCTTTAAAGCTTAGCGCGGGCGCGGGCTGGCAAGCGCCGCCGTAGACGCTTCCGGTCACGCTGCCGCTGTTCGCACAGGAGGCCGGAAGGGAGTCGAGCTTGAACACGCGGTCCATCAGCGTGAGGAATTCGGCGCGCGTCAGCGCGCGGTCCGGTTCGTATCGGTTGCCGCCGATGCCGTCGATGACGCCCTTGCCTTTCATGCGCAGTACGGCGTCACGGGACCAGTGGTCGAGCAGGTCGGTGAACACCGGCGGCGCGTAGGCGCTGATGCCGTCCGCGATGCCCGAGGCCATCCGCTGGCGAACAGCGTCGTCGGCGAGCAGCGCGGCGTCGCTTTTATTTGAGAGAAACGCCGTTTCGACGAGGATGCTCGGGATTTCACCCATGCGCGCGACGTAAACGGCGCTCGGCACAAGCCCGAGATCCTTGGTGCCTGCGGCGTTCACCAGGCTGTCCAATACTTTTTGCGCCAAATCTTTGCTGTAAGGCGTGAGCTTCTCCATCGCAGCGCTCGCGGGGTAATCCTCTTGTGGATAGGCATTATCATAGTAAAGCACCATCGAACCCTTAGCGCTCGAGCCCGGATTGGCGTTGGCATGAATGGAAACGAAGAAATCCGCTTTTTGCTCGGTAGTGTATTGCACACGCTCAGCGAGGGACCAGAAGGTATCGTCGGTTCGCGTTAGATCAACTTCATAGCCGCGGTCGAGCAAAGCTTGTTTTAATTTTAGTGTAATGTCCAGGTTGACGTCTTTCTCCTTCAGACCATTGACGCCGACCGCTCCGGAATCGTAGCCGCCGTGGCCGGCATCCAGCACGACTTTGTAAGCGAATGCAGATTGGGGAAAAAGGACGGTCAGCAGAACCATAGAAAGCAGGATCGTAGATCGAAAATTCATGATGAGATACCTCCGGTATTTATCTTACTAGGAACGGGCGGCGCTGTAAGCAGGTAAGAAACGGCAGCGCGCGTTTTTGGGCATGGAAAAAAGAGGTGGCTGCCCGTATAATAGGCTTGTACATAATAGAGAGGATGGCAGCAATGAAAAAAGGCACGATTACGTTAATCATTTTTCTTATCGTTGGATTAATTACCGGCATCATTGTCGGGCAATTGCTGGCCTCGGTGCCTGCGCTGTCGTTTCTCACGAAGTCGGTTCCAATTACTTGGCAGCCCAAAGCCGATCTGCAAGTCATCAAGTATGATATTGATCTGATGATCCGACTGAATCTTTGCAGCATCCTGGGGCTCGTCGGCGGGTTCTTCCTCTATCGAAAACTATAATGATATTTCGACATTTATCTCGGGATTTTTTAGACAAAATTTGCAAATCAGGAGTTGTTTTACGGTGACTAACAAACTTATCTTAGCCTCCTCTTCCCCGCGGAGACAGGAGCTTATCCAATCTTTCGGCCTTCCTTATATCATTCGTGTCAGCGACGCGGATGAGACCGTCGCGCAAAAAATGTCGCCTGGGCAGTTCGTTGAGACGCTTTCGCTGCGCAAAGCCGCCACAGTTCGAGAGATGCTGACGCTTGAGGAAAAAAACGGCGTCATCATCGGCTCCGACACGATCGTTGTGCTTAACGATGAAATTTTGGGGAAGCCGGTTGATGAGCAAGATGCACACCGTATGCTGAAGGCGCTGCAGGGGAACACGCATCAGGTGTACAGCGGCGTTGCTTGCGTCGACGCGGCAACGGGGAGACACGTCGTTTCCCATTCTATGACGCATGTGCGGATGAAGCCGATGGCAGACGAGCAGATCTATCGTTACATTGCGACTGGCGAGCCGCGGGACAAGGCGGGGTCGTACGCGATTCAAGGGATCGGAGCGACGATCGTCAGCGGCATCGAAGGGGATTATTTTACCGTTGTAGGCTTGCCGTTAGCACTTCTTAGCGACATGCTGCTAGAGTTCGAGATTGCCGTTCTGTGACGATTGTGCGGATTTGACACCAATCCTTTGAGGGTGCATTGACTGTCCTATCTGTAACGGGTACAATGACAGTAAGCGACATGACAACACATCTCAGGGAGGTGCATTCCCTTGAATAGTGAATTTACAATAGCGGTTCACAGTCTTGTTTTATTGGCCCATTTACCTGACCATATGGCAACAAGCGAGGAAATTGCGGCGAACGTTTCCACGCACTCGGCGAGAATCCGCAAAGTGATGGGATTTCTGAGGAAAGCCGGCTATGTGTCCACGAAAGAAGGCATCGGCGGCGGTTTTATTCTCAGTTGCAAGCCGGAGGACGTAACGTTAGGCGAGATTTACCGGCTCACTTGTCAAGGCACACTCAAGCCTAATTGGTGTTCCGGCGACGCTTCCAAGCCTTGCGTGGTTTCGTCCAAAATGGATAAATTGATGGGAAAAGTTTTCTGCGATGCCGAGAAGCAGATGGAGCAGTATTTCGATCGCTTGACGATCGGCGGCATGCTGGATCAGCTAAAACATTTGGATTGCTCGAAAGAATCGCAACAACTGCATACGGAAACGTCGTCCTAGAAGCCCTCGGATCTTATTGTCCGGGGGTTTTTGCGCAATTATAGGGACTTTTACATATGAATGGGATGCCGCAAAGTAACACAATCTACGTAGGGAAGAAGGGGAAACATGGAAGCTTTGCAACCTATGCTTCGGGAGGTACCGGCTGAAGATCGGCCGAGGGAACGAATGCTTAATTATGGCGCCGGGGCGCTCAGCCACGCCGAACTGTTGGCGATTCTGCTGCGGACGGGGACGGTATCGGAGTCTGCGATTCATTTGGCGAATCGCGTGCTGAGCGAATGCGGCGGCCTGCGTGGGCTCGTTGATATGAGCCGCGATCAGCTGACGCAGATCCGCGGCATCGGGGATGCCAAGGCACTGCAAATTCAAGCCGGCATCGAGCTTGGTCGCCGTTTGGCGAGGAGCACGTTTGACGTGCGGCCGACGATCCGGTCGCCGAAAGACATAGCCGAGTTCATGAGGGAGGACATGCGGTATCTGCAAAAGGAGCATTTTGTTTGTCTGTTTTTGAATACCAAAAACCAGATTTTGGCGAAGGAGACGCTGTCCATGGGAAGCTTGAACGCTTCTATCGTGCATCCGCGGGAGGTGTTTAGGGCGGCTATCAAGTGCAGCTCCGCGTCGATTGTATGCGTACATAATCACCCGAGCGGAGATCCGACACCGAGTCCGGAAGACGTTAACCTGACTGCGCGGTTAGTGGAGGCGGGCAGCATTATTGGTATTGACGTGTTGGATCATGTTATCATTGGAGATCAGCGATACATTAGTTTGAAGGAACAGGGACTAATGTAATATAATAGTACTCGCTATAGGAAAGGAGCAGCTTTTATTATGTTCGGAGGATTAACGAAAGATCTAGGCATTGATTTGGGAACGGCGAACACGCTGGTTTATGTAAAAGGCAAAGGAATTATCGTGAGGGAACCGTCGGTGGTTGCCCTGCGTACCGATACAAAAACGATTGAAGCGGTTGGCGACTCCGCCAAGCGGATGATTGGGCGCACGCCGGGGAATATTCGGGCGATTCGTCCGATGAAGGACGGGGTGATCGCTGACTTTGAGACCACGTCGACGATGATCCGCTATTTCCTGAGACAAGCTCAGAAGCAGCGTTGGTTGTTCAAACGCCATCCGAACGTGATGGTCTGCGTGCCTTCCGGGATCACGGCGGTCGAGAAACGCGCGGTTGAGGATGCGACGAAGCAAGCGGGCGCTCGGGAAGCGTATACGATTGAAGAGCCGTTCGCGGCGGCAATCGGCGCGGATTTGCCGGTGTGGGAGCCGACAGGCAGCATGGTCGTCGACATTGGCGGCGGCACCACGGAAGTGGCTGTGATCTCGCTCGGAGGGATCGTGACGTCCCGCTCGATTCGAATTGCCGGCGACGAGATGGATGAAGCGATTATTCAATATATCAAGCGTACGTATAACTTGATGATCGGCGAGCGCACAGCGGAAACGCTGAAAATCGAGATCGGCTCCGCGCTTCCATCGGAAGCGAAGGAATCGCTCGAAATTCGCGGCCGCGACCTACTGACAGGGCTGCCGAAGACGCTCAGCGTCACTTCCCACGAAATCACGGAGTCGCTTGCAGATACGGTGAATGCGATTGTCGAAGCGGTCAAGGTGACGCTGGAGAAGTGCCCGCCGGAGCTGTCGGCGGATATTATGGATCGCGGCATCGTGCTCACCGGAGGCGGCGGCTTGCTGCGCAATCTGGATCGCCTGCTCGCGCGGGAGACGGGCATGCCGGTGATGGTGGCGGAGAATCCGCTCGATTGCGTCGCGATCGGTACGGGCCGCGCGCTGGAAAATATTCATCTTTTCAAAAGCAAATCAGGGTCCGGCTCCCGCTATAAGGGCTAAAAGATCGTTAGAAGGTGCCAACGTTGTTTAAATTCATGGGAAATAAAAGGCTGTTTTTTCTGATGTCCGGGCTCGTCTGCTTCTTCATTCTAATGGGACTGACGCTCGGCAATCGGGGGCCGATGACATGGCCGGAGAAATTCGTCAAAGACTCCATTTCATGGACGCAAGGCCTGCTTTACAAGCCCGCAGCCGCCATCGCGGGTTTCTTTGAAGACATCCGTCATCTTCGCGTCATCTACGAGGAGAACAAGACACTGAAGCTGACATTGACGCAATATGCGCGCGATACGCAGCGGCTTAATGAGCTCGAATCTCAGAATAAAAGGCTAATGGAAGAGTTGGGCTTCACAGAGCGCCAGCGGCAGCAGAACAACTATACCTATCGGATTGCCGAGGTCGTCACCATCGATCCCGATCCTTACAACAGCACCGTGACGATCAACTTAGGGGATAAGGACGGCATCGAGGAAAATATGGCGGTCATGACCGTTGACGGTTTGGTTGGCCGGGTCAGCAAAGTGTTCGGTTTCCACTCTAACGTGCAGTTGCTAACCGAAACGACGGATACGGACAACAGCTCCAAAGCCATTGCGGTTACGGTCAAAGGGAATGATAATCAGCCGTTCGGCATGATTGAATCGTACGATCCCAAAACTGGTGAGCTGGTGATGAACAAAGTGGAGCATGCGGACGACATGAAGGTCGGCGATACGATCATCACATCGGGGCTCGGCCAAGTATTCCCGAAAGGGATTGAAGTCGGCACCATCACCTCGATTGGTCCTGGTGAATTTGGCATTACGTACAAAGTAATGGTGAAGCCGAAAGCTTCGTTCAGCCACATACGCGAAGTATTTGTCGTTGAAGTTCCTAAGGTGGAATGAGGTGAGTCAGCGGAAATGAATCGACACGTAATCTGGCTCATTCTACTTGGTCTCTTGATCGTTCAAGGCTCGCTCCTCGTCTGGATTCTGCCGTCTTCCTGGCAGTCTAACGTGTATGTGACGCCGCATCTGATGCTCGTCTTTATTCTTTTTATCGGTCTTTTTCATCATCGTCATGCCGCTTTAATCTATGGACTCGTTTTTGGACTGCTTCACGATTTTACGTATTACGGCGCTATGCTTGGTGTGTATTCCTTCGGCATGGGATTAACCGGGTATTTGGCGGGGCTTGTTCAGCGCAGGCAGCCGAATCTGATTTTTTACAATCTGGTCATTACGGCCGTCGGTTTGTTTCTGTTCGAATGCATTAATTATGGTATTAATCGGCTGTTCAAGCTCATTACGGTCGACTTCCAATTTGCGCTGACCCATTACATGCTGCCGACTGTGCTCTTCAACTTGCTGATTGCGCTCATTTGCTATGTGCCGATTCGCAAGCTGCTGGAAGGCAGGCGGAAGATCTCTGCCGCCGGCGAAGAATAATTTTCCATCCCGCAAGCAGGAGAATTCACGACTAGAGCCGAAATGTATGGGTTGGGAGGTCGTCATGAAACTATGTCTGCTAGCAAGCACCATGTAATGATTAAAGGGGTCAAGGATGGCCTTGTTTTTTTGCTGAACGATACGTGCGAATGGCAGGAAGTGCTGCAGGAATTAAAGCACAAACTGGAGAAAACGCATCAACAAATATTAACTGGACCGATCATTCACGTGAGTATCAAGTTGGGCAGCCGGGAGGCGACCGAGGAGCAGAAAGAGGAAATCCGCGCTGTCATTAAGCAAAAGGGGAATTTGCTCATTCAATCGATTGAAAGCGAACCTGCGAAAGAGGCGGCCGCAGAACTTTCCGCAGCTCCCATGACGACACTCAGAGGGATGATTCGTTCAGGTCAGACGCTTCATAACGAAGGTGATTTGCTTTTTTTGGGCGATGTGAACCCCGGAGGCATTATCACGGCGACGGGAAATATCTATATCATGGGCTCGCTGCGCGGCATGGCCCACGCGGGAACAGAAGGCGACGAAGGTGCGATCGTTGCAGCTTCCCATATGCGGCCTACGCAATTGCGGATCGCCGGTATTATTTCCAGGCCCCCCGACGAGTGGGGGATTGACGAAGCTTTTATGGAATTTGCCTACATCAAGGAAGGCAAGATGGAAATCGATAAATTGCATCAACTGCACCGCATTCGGCCTGATTCCCCGATTAAAACAGCGGTACCGATACAAGGATAATTCGCCGGGACTTAGGGAGCTTTCCGAAATTAACGTCCTATTTTCAGGCAAAGTCTCCTTATTGTGGCATTCATAGATCATAGCAAGACATTTTGGATGGGGTGAGAAAAATGGGAGAGGCAATCGTTGTCACCTCAGGGAAAGGCGGCGTTGGCAAAACGACGACGTCCGCGAACCTGGGTACTGCACTGGCACTTCTGGGCAAAAAAGTATGCATGGTAGATACGGATATTGGACTTAGAAACCTGGACGTCGTGATGGGACTCGAGAATCGGATTATTTACGATCTTGTTGACGTGGCGGAAGGGCGCTGCCGCTTGCCTCAGGCGCTGATCAAGGATAAGCGGTTTGACGAGCTTTACTTGCTTCCTGCTGCGCAGACGAAGGACAAACATGCCGTGTCGCCGGAGCAGGTGAAGGCGATCATTCTGGAACTTAAAAATGATTTCGAATTCGTCATCATCGACTGCCCTGCGGGCATCGAGCAAGGGTTCAAAAACGCGGTTGCGGGTGCGGACAAAGCGATCGTCGTCACAACGCCTGAGAACGCGGCCGTACGCGATGCGGATCGCATTATCGGCCTGCTCGAGAATGAGCGTATTTCGGCGCCAAAACTGGTCATCAACCGGATTCGCCCGATGATGGTGAAGAAAGGCGAGATGCTGGACATCGATGAAATCTGCACCGTCCTGGCGATTGACCTGCTGGGCATCGTGCCGGATGATGAGCATGTCATCAAGGCGGCGAACATGGGGGAGCCTACGGTGATGAATCCGTCTGCGCGTGCGGCGATCGCTTATCGGAACATTGCGAGACGGATGATCGGCGATACGGTGCCGCTGATGCAGCTTGAGGACAAGACCGGCTGGGTCAAACGTATGAAAAAGTTTATGGGAATAGGATGATCGTCCGGTGTTAGCCAAGCTGAAAAACATGGATCTCCCGATCATCGCCATTTTGCTGGCTTTCATGGTTATCTCGACGATGATGGTGTACAGTTCCTCCGTCGATGCGAAAATCAGTATTTCCATTACCAAAATTCTTTTGCTGTACGGTGTCAGTCTTGTTGCCTTTGTGGGTTGCAGTCTGTTCGACTACCGTTTGTTGATTCGGATTGCGCCGTATTTATACGGCATTGGGATCGTCTCGCTAATTGCGGTATATTTCTTTGGCAAAAAAATCAATGGTGCCCGCGGCTGGTTCGAGCTGCCCGGAGGGCTGACCTTCCAGCCGGCCGAGCTGGTTAAATTGATTCTGATTATATGCATCGCGGCCTTGCTCGTGCGGCGGGGCGGTGATTTGCTTCTCCTGAAGAACGATATTATTCCCGTCGTGGGCACCGTCTTACTGCCATTTATTTTAGTGTTGATTCAGCCTGATTTGGGGAATGCCATTATTTTCATCGTCATTCTCGTCGGGATGCTTTGGATCGGCAACATTAAATATTCGCAGGTGTTCATCTCCCTTGTAGTCATTGCGGGCGTCGGTTTTCTAGCGCTCACGTTATACAAAACGTTTCATCAAAGTCTGTACGATTTCCTGAGGGGTTTTGGCTTTAGCCATTGGATGGATCGGATCGATACGTATTTATATCCGCAAGATGTCTCATCCGACGATAACTATCAGGTGAGGAACGCCATACGGGCTATCGGTTCCGGCGGATTGAAGGGTGAGGGGTACTTGCAGGGCACATCGGTGCACAGCAACTTTATTCCATTAGCCTACTCCGATTCGATTTTTGTCGTCATCGGGGAAGAATTTGGCTTCCGTGGCTCCGCTGTCCTGCTGCTAATCTACTTCTTGCTCATCTACCGCATGATTCTCATTTCGATCCAAAGCGCGCAAGTCGGCGGTGCCTATATCGTGGTGGGTGTCGTGTCGATGTTCGTGTTCCAAATCTTCGAGAACGTCGGTATGATGATCGGCGTCATGCCGCTCACGGGGATTACGCTGCCTTTTGTCAGCTATGGCGGAACGTCGTTGATGATCAACATGCTGTCGCTGGGACTCGTCATGAGCGTGAAACTTCATCAGGAGAAAGAGCCTGAACTGTTTTAACTTAATATGACATCCCGTAGAAGGTGCTCTCTCAGCCATGTGCTGTCGGGGCGCCTTCTTTTCGCGTTGCCGGAGGATTCGTCACATAATCTTGTCCACGCGCTCATACGCTGTAGAGAAGGTTTGTGAGGAGGGGATTCCATGGGGAGTAACGATAAAGTGAAACAACGGCGGAATGAGCGGCTTCGCAGTATTCGGGAATCGTCTGAGGCCGCCCATCGCCAAAGCTATGGCCTTGGCCCAGTACGGTTGCCGGAATATTTGGCTCCGCCGCGGGAACCTGATGTGCCGTTGTATGCAGATGCGGAGTGGCGCCGTAAGATGGAGGATCCCGAGTTTGCCTGGAAGCAGAAGCAGCTTATGGACAGACAGATATACCGGAACGGCGGAGATGAAGACGACACGGGCTTGCTGCGGCCGCCTTCCCCCCGCAAAATCGCGATCAAGCTCCTAATCAGCGCGGCGCTGTTCGGGACCGTATACGGCATGTTTCAACTGCAGCAGCCGTGGGCTGAGAAAGGGAAGCGGTATGTGAGCGCAGCGCTCACGGAGTCGTATGATTTTACGGCGATTTCCGCTTGGTATGCAGATACGTTTGGAGGTTCTCCGTCGTTTATTCCGAGCTGGAACCGGACAGGCAGTGAAGCGATCAAAGTATCAACGTCCAAGCGCACGTTATATGTCCCGGCGAAGGGAACAATTATCGTTCCGTATGATGGGAATTCGCATAAAGGCGTCAATGTGAGCACACAGGAATTTGCGCCGGTCTACGCGCTGGATACGGGACAAGTCATATTCGCCGGAAAAACGCCGGATACCGGCATGACGGTCGTCATTCGGCATCCCGGGGGGCTCCAATCGACGTATGGGGGGCTGAGTGAGGTGTCCGTTGCCGCAGGCGACTGGATGAAAGTCGGCGAGCCGATCGGCAAAGCGTCGGAACGTAATGCGGCCAAGGGGACGATGTATTTTGCTCTGACGAAAGAAGGTTTGCCGATCAATCCGACGGATGTGATTTCCTTTGATTAAATGGGCTGGAACTAGGTACCGATTTCATCCTTTGTTTACGTTAATTATGCTTGGTTCCGCTCTTACCGGATATTTCATGGAAGCGATCACCTTGTTTGGCATTGTGCTTGTGCATGAGCTGGGGCATTTGACCGCGGCGAACGGGTTTGGCTGGCGCGTGCAGGAGGTGCAGCTGCTTCCTTTTGGCGGCGTTTTGGTCGTGGATGAACTGGGGACCGCTTCGACGCGAGAGGAGCTGATTGTGGCGATCTCCGGGCCGCTTCAGCACGTCTGGATGATCGGGGCGGCGCTGCTGATGAAGTCGTTGGAGCTGGGGAGCGGGAGCTGGTGGGATTTTTTTATCGAGGCGAACGTGATGATCGCGCTGTTCAATCTGCTGCCGGTGATGCCGCTCGACGGCGGTAAAGTGATGCAATGTCTGCTCGGTTACCTGCTGTCGTATCATAACACGATTGTGTATTCGGCTGTGATCTCGATGGTGCTGAGCGTTCTGATGATCGGCTTTGCCGGCGTTCAACTGCTTCAAGGCGGGCTGCCCATCAACATCCTGGTGGTGGGGGGCTTCCTGTTGATATCCAATTGGTACGCCTACCGTCAGGTACCGTATCACTTCTTGCGCTTCCTGATGGCCCGCGGACCCAGAGTCAGCCTCATTCTCAGCCGCGGCGCTTTGGCACAGCCGATTGTCATTACGAAGCAGCGGACGATGGCGGAGACGCTGAAGCTTTTTATGCGGGAAAAATATCATCTCATTTACATCATTAACGAGGCGGGACGCATACAAGCGGTCGTGCCGGAACAGCAAATCGTCAGCGGATATTTAGATGGAAAGAAACCGGGGAGTGCAGTTTCGGATCTTTTCATGTAAAATAGCTGATGAGGTGAACGCGAGTATGAAGCAATTGATCATTCACTGTGCACCTGATCTGACGCAAGCCGCTTTGCTGGAGGACGGCAGGCTGGTCGAGTACGACGTGCAGTATCCACTGGATACGCAGCGCGCTGGCAGCATCTATATGGGGCGCGTGGTCAACGTGCTTCCCGGCATGCAGGCCGCTTTTGTGGATATTGGGCTCACCAAGAACGCTTTTCTTTATATAGACGACCTCTTGCCCGTACATATGGACAAGCAGCCGAAAATCAAGCCGTCCATCACAGAACTTGCGCAGGTCGGCCAGCACATTATGGTGCAGGTAACGAAAGATCCGCAAGGTACGAAAGGCGCGCGGGTATCCACGCACGTCTCGATTCCGGGGCGTTGGGTGGTGTATATGCCGGATGCCGATTATATCGCCGTCTCACGCAAAATCGATCTCGAGGCCGAACGCCAGCGGCTCAAGCTGCTCGCGGAAAGCAATTTGGTGCCGGGCGAAGGTGTCATCCTTCGAACGGGCGCGCTCGGGCAGAGCGAAGAGGCGATTCGCGACGATTTGAACAATTTGCGCGAGCTGTGGAGCGCGATTCTCACCAAAGCCGAGGAAGCGTCGGCGCCGGCACAGCTCTACCAGGATTTGGACTTGCTTCCGAAGCTGGCGCGGGATGTGATCACCGACGATGTGCAGGAAGTGTGGCTCAGCTCGCAGGCCATCTACGAGGAAATGAAGGGACTGCTGCGCAAGCAGTTGCCGGGCTGGCGCGGGCGGGTCGCGTATTTTGACCGCAAGACGCCGATGTTCGATCAGTTTGGCATTACCGAGGAGCTCAATCAGAGCTTTCGGCGCAAAATCTGGCTGCCGAGCGGCGGCTATCTGATCGTCGATCAGACCGAAGCACTCACCGTGATCGACGTGAACACCGGCAGATACACCGGCTCTATCGATTTGGAGCAGACGGTGACGGACATCAACCGCGAAGCGGCAATGGAAATTCCGCGGCTGCTGCGGCTACGTAATCTGCGCGGCATTATCATTGTGGATTTTATCGATATGAGCTCGGAAGAGAACCGCGCCGCCGTCATGGCTGCCTTGACGCAGGCCGTACGCAAGGACCGTTCGAAAACGACGATCGTCGGGTGGACGAAGCTTGGTCTGCTGGAAATGACGCGCAAGCGCAAATAAGGCATTGCATATGAAATTATAACTGTGTTATAATACTCGGAGTGTGTTGTAAGGGCATGCTGTAACCGCGCGAAACGGGTTTAAGTATGACAGGATGACTTATCCTGCTCATCACCTGGACAAGGCGAGTCTGAGACATGAGGAGGTCGTGAAAATGTACGCAATTATTGAAACAGGTGGTAAACAGTACAAAGTTCAAGAAGGCGATGTTCTTTACATCGAGAAATTGAACGCTGCTGAAGGTGAGGTTGTATCCTTCGATCGTGTATTCCTGGTATCCCAAGAGAGTGGTCTGGTTGTAGGTGCTCCATTGGTAGCAGGTGCTTCCGTTTCCGCGAAAGTGGAAAAACATGGAAAAGGCGCGAAAGTGATCGTATACAAATACAAGCCTAAAAAGAACTACCACAAAAAGCAAGGTCATCGTCAACCGTACACAAGAGTCGTTATCGAGAAAATCCAAGCGTAATTAGGCGAAGCTTATGATCTACGTGACCATAAAGCGCCAATCACCGGATTTACCGGAAATTACGTCTTTTGTTGTGGAAGGCCATGCCGAGTATGACGTACCAGGCAAAGACCTCGTCTGTGCCGCTGTATCTGCGGTGACGTTTGGTACTTATAATTCGATAGAATCGCTGACAGGCGTAATCCCTATTCATGAGATGATCCGCGGTTTTATGGATATTACCATTCCAGAGAACGCACGATCTGCGCCAGAGATTTGGGACAAAGTCCAAGTGATTCTGGAATCGATGGTCGTTATGCTGCAAACCATTACAGAAACTTACGGTGACTATATAACGATTACAACAATCTATCACAAAGGAGGATAACACCATGTTGAAATTGGATCTCCAGTTTTTCGCTTCCAAAAAAGGGGTAGGTTCCACAAAGAACGGACGTGACTCCCACTCCAAGCGCCTTGGCGCTAAACGTGCTGACGGTCAAACCGTTACTGCGGGAAGCATTCTGTACCGTCAACGCGGTACGAAAATTCACCCAGGAACTAACGTGGGTATCGGTTCCGACGACACCCTGTTCGCTTTGGTACCAGGCGTTGTGAAATTCGAGCGTCTTGGCCGCGACCGCAAAAAAGTGAGCGTATATCCAGTTGACGTTGCTCCGGTAGCTGCAGCTGTAGAAGCGTAATGGAAATCCCTGGTGAGCGGCCGTTCACCGGGGATTTTTTTTATAAAGATTGCATAAGCCTCTAACTGCGATCACACCCCTGTTGGTTGGTCAAGGGCGGAGGTTTTCGCGTTTGTTTGGTGAACTTTTCCAGTCGCCGTGGTATACTGGAGGAACGGTTACCAATAGGGAGGACGGAGCGGCGAACAATGAAACAAATGAGCAAGACACAAGTATTTTTTTGCGCGCTTGTGGCAATTGGACTTATCGGCATGATGGCGGCGCCGCATTGGGTGATCCGGGCAGGCGCGCTGCTGTTTACGCTGCTAAGCGGATATGCATTCATCAGTATGCAGGCAAGCAGGACTGAAGAAGTATGGCGCTCCCGCTTGAAGACGCAGGAGCAGCAATCGCATGTGAAGCTGATTGGGGTTGTGAACCGGCTCCGGCACGATTGGATGAACGATGCGCAAATCTTATTTGGCTATATTCAGCTCAAGAAATTTGATAATTTGAAACCGCTTATGGAAAAAATAAAAACGACGATGGCGCAGGAAAGCAATTTGTCCAAGCTGGGCATTCCATCGTTGGTCGCTTACTTCCTGCAGCTGCGCGTGGAGTCCAAGCGCATTGAGGTTCATGTCGAGTTGGAGCAGGAAATCAATCTCGGACAGCTGCCGTTAGCGGGGGGTGCGATTGAGAATGCGATCCGAGACGTGTTCGGCTGCGTGGAGGCGTGCGCGCAGGCGGAGGAAGGCGAAGCCGGGCGGCTGAGCTTGGAATTTGATCGGCAGGACGAGGCTTTGCTGCTTGATTGTGTATATGAAGGTTCTTATGATCAGGAGCAGTTGGCACGTACAATCAGGCAGTTGTTTGCGTCAGGGACAGGCCAGGTGCAGCTGGAACAATTGAAAACAGAAGAAGAGGAAGCGGAGATTATTCTTCGCATCCCTTATCGCATATAAGCTGAGGTGTAATGATGTTTGTAGATAAGGCGAAAGTATTTGTAAAAGGCGGCGACGGTGGCGACGGGTTGGTAGCGTTTCGCCGGGAGAAATATGTGCCCGACGGAGGCCCGGCCGGCGGTGACGGCGGTAATGGCGGCGACGTCGTTTTCCGCGTCGACGAGGGCTTGCGGACACTGGTGGATTTCCGCTACCAGAAGCATTTTAAAGCGGATCGCGGCGAGAAGGGCCGCAATAAGTCGCAGCACGGCGCGAACGCCGGGGACATGATCGTGCGGATTCCGCCGGGAACGACGATCATCGACGACGACACGCAGATGGTTGTAGCCGACTTGACCCGGCACGGGCAAGAAGTCGTTGTGGCCAAAGGCGGCCGCGGCGGGCGGGGCAACACCCGCTTTGTGACCCAACGGATGGTGGCGCCGGAAATTGCCGAGAACGGCGAGGAAGGCGAAGAACGCTGGGTTGTCCTGGAGATGAAGGTCCTCGCAGACGTGGGCCTCGTGGGCTTCCCGAGCGTCGGGAAATCGACGCTGCTGTCAGTCGTGTCCGCGGCGAAGCCGAAGATTGCCGCGTACCATTTTACGACGCTAACCCCGAACTTGGGTGTCGTCGATGTGGGGGATGGCCGCAGCTTCGTCATGGCGGATCTGCCGGGATTGATAGAGGGCGCGCATCAAGGCGTCGGCCTTGGTCACGAGTTCCTCCGTCACATCGAGCGGACGCGCGTGCTTGTGCATGTGGTGGACATGTCCGCTGCGGATGGACGTGATCCTTACGATGATTTCCTCAAGATCAACGAGGAGATCAAGCTGTACAACGCGAAGCTGGAGAACCGCCCACAGATTATTGTGGCGAACAAAATGGATATGCCGGAGTCCGAGGACAACCTGGCACTGTTCAAAGAGCAGCTCGCTGCGGAAGGCAAGGACTACGCGATTTATCCGATTTCGGCGCTAACGCATGAAGGCGTCAAGGAGCTGCTGTACAAAATCTCCGACATCGTGGAGAGCATTCCACCGGCGCCGGAAGTCGAGGCCGTTGCGGAGCAAGAGGAGCGGAAGGTATACCGCTTTGAGAAGGAAGAAGACAATGAATTTACGGTTCGCCGCGTGAATGAAATGTTCGTCATCGACAGCCCGTCGATCGAGAAGCTGATCAAGCGGACGAATTTCAGCACGCCGGACAGCGTAGCGCGGTTTGCGCGGATTTTGCGCAATATGGGCGTGGACAACGAATTGCGCAAGCGCGGCGCGGTTCATGGACAGACGATACAGATCGGTGATTTCGAGTTCGAATTCGACGAAAAATCATAGGACGAAAGCACTTATCCTTGAGGGATAGGTGCTTTTTATTTTTGCTCCCTCGCATTAATGTCACTATACTTGACATTAACTTTGAAAAGGATTACCATTCTAATCACAAAATAATTTAATGTCAATAATTATGACATTAAATTATCGCGCAGGGGGGAGACAGGTGAAGAGATGGATTCAAGCGATGAGCGCCGAGCAGCCGCATACGCGAAATTTAACTTACGAGGAAGCCAGGGAGGCCGCCGCTGATATGACGAACGGAGCGTCGACCGATGCGCAATGTGCGGCGTTTTTAATGGCATTGTGCATGAAAGGGGAGGCCCTTGAGGAAACGATGGCGTTTATCGATGTGTTTCGCAGCCATGCTGTCGTGTACAGCGCAGTACAAGATTCGCTCAACTGTGCCGGGCCGGCCGAAGGACGCCAAACCTTCCCTGTTACACTTCCTGTTAGCTTATTGTTAGCTTCTGTCGGTTTTAAGCAGGTGATGCACGGCGGCACTTCGTTTACAACCCGGCAAGGCACCGTGATGAAAGAACTGCTCGAAGGCTTGGGCGTTGCCACCAACGTGCCCATTAAGGGATGGCAGGCGATGCTGCAGCAGGTACATATCGGTTTTTTGTCGACAGAGCAGCTGTGCCCGCCAATCGGCCGTTTGAAAGGCGTACGCGAGCAGCTTGGCTTGCGGACTGTTATCGATACGGTGGAGAAAGTGCTGAATCCGGTCCGCTCGACGAACGTCATTCTTGGCGTTCATCAGCGGAAGGCGATGGAACCGCTCATTCCGATCGCGATGCATTCGGGCTTCCAGCAAACGTATCTGGTCAGCGGGATCGAGGGCTCGGAAGATTTGCCGCTTTACGCAAGCAGCCTCATTCGGATCGTGACGCCATGGGGAGACGAGACGCGTGTGATGGATCCGCAGAAATTCGGCTTTCGCAGCGAGCCGCTGCCGGTGCTGAGCCGGGATGAGCAGATGGAGCTAATCCGCCGCATCATCACCGGCGATGAGAGCAGCGAGGTGAAGCGCGAGCGGGATCATGTCATTTTCAATGCCGGACTCCGGTTCATGTGGTTTGAGAAGGTGGGCAGCTATGAAGAAGGGTTTCAGCTTGCAGAAGCTCTGTTGAAGCGGAAGGAAGCGAATAAAGTGATGCAGCGCTGGGTGGAACGAAGCCAGCATTACGCGCGGCAGCAGCCGCCGGATGGCGGGGATGCGCCGGCCAAAATCGGATAAAGATCTTCCTGAACGTCTGCCGAAAGCGGGCTGGGGAAGATCTTTTTTGTTATCAAATGCTTGGTATAGAGCCATTCTGCGCACAGGTTCAAATCTTGCATATGCCGGAAAGAAACGGCACATAGACACGCTGCTCTGCCCTCCCCTACACTTTGAGAGGAGTTTACGATCATAATGCCTCTTGGAGCAGGGGAGGCGGTCATCGCGATGCAGCATTTTGAAAGCGTTGTCTAAAGCAAGAATCATGAACACAGAGTGGAGGATCCTTTATGAAAGCTTCATGGAAAGTATGGATAGCCTGTTGGATGAGCGTGGTGCTGGCTGTAACAGGTTTATTTCCTGGCACAGGCAGCCTGCCGACGGCTAAAGCGGCCTCGAACGTGTATGTTCAGATCAATTATGATGAAAGCGCTATTGCGAAGAACAGCAAGCTGTACAACGGTACGACCTACACAGGGACGATTGGCGGGGCATGGGGCATTTATTCGTCTGCTGCAAATACGGATTATGTCATGATGGAAAATGCGCCGGGCCGTAGCGATTACAGCCTCAAAATCGTCTCGAATACGACGAATATCAATACGGGCCGCAACAACCTCGGCGGGAACACGGCGGGCAATACCGGCGTTGGCGGTAAGCTGGTTTTCGAGACGAAGGTGTATATGAACAGTACGGAGCATAGGAGGGATATTCAGTTTCGGAGCCTGAATGCCCCGGTTCCGGCTACGGCGACGACCAACGTGTCGGTCATTTCTTTTGACAACACGGGAAAGATCAAGGATGCGGGGAATCAGACGATCGGGACGTATGAAGCGAATGCTTGGTACCGGTTAAAATTGTTCGTGGATAACGATGCCAGAACCGTCACGTACTTTATCAATGACGCTTACGCGGGGGAGGCTGCGCTGCCTGCCGCCTGGCTGAATATTCGCCATATTTATTTATACCAGTATTACAAATCAGGCGTCCAAGGGGAGTGGTATGTCGACGATCTGAAGCTGATGGATTATGTCCCCGTCACAGGGCTTGCAGTTTCGCCGGCTACGCTTGCGCTCGCGGAAACCGAGCAGACGACGATTGCCGCTTCGCCGCTGCCGGACAATGCTTCCGAGGCTCGCTTGACATGGAGCATTGACGATCCTACGGTCGCAAGCGTTGTCTACGGCGTCGTTCATGCCCTGAAAGCCGGAACTGCAACCGTAACGGTTTCCACATACGGTGGCGGGTATACACAGAGCGTGCCGCTTACTGTCGTGGCGCCGATCCCGCTGAGCGCCATTACGCTTCCGGGCGAGGTTTCGCTGCCGGCGACGACAACGCGCACGCTTCAGCCTGCATTCGTGCCGGTGAATGCGACGAATCGGAAGGTGCACTGGCAGTCTTCCAATCCAGCGATTGCGACAGTGGATGCAAACGGTGTAATTACCGGACTTGCCGCAGGAAGTACCGACATTACGGTCATCTCTGAAGCGAATCCAGCGATCACTAGCGTGACGAAGGTTACCGTTACGCCTTACATCGATGTCGAGCAAGTGACGATCGAGAACGCACCGGCACAGCTCATGAAATACGAGACCTTCGCGCTATCGGCCGTGGTGTCGCCCTCTGAGGCAACCGCTCCTGAGCTGACGTGGCAATCCGATCATCTTGCTGTGCTTGCCGTTGACAACAGCGGACGGTTGACGGCCGTAGGCGTCGGAACGGCGACAGTGACAGCCCGCGCGGCTAATGGCAAATCGGACACCGTTACGATTCAGGTGACGACACCGCAGCCACAGGATCCGCAGGAGTACGATAAGCTGAGAATCCGGTGGGAGCAGACTTTTACCGGAATGGACGCTCTGGATGTGGGCAATGCGGAAGTGAAAGCGATCATTGATGCCAGCGCCGCACAGGCGCAGTCCTACTGGGATGCGATGCAGCTAGCCGGCACGGGTGGCACGCTATGGGCGGATTTGCCGGCCTCAACGACGGATTCCACCTTCATTACCGATCATTACACGCGGTTGAAAGCGATGGCCAAATCGTATGCGCTTAGAGGCACTGCCCTCTATCACAACGCTGCGCTCAAAGCTGACATTATTCAAGCGATGGATTGGATGCTGGCGCATCTGTATACGCCGACCGGCGCGGAATTCGGCAATTGGTGGAACTGGGACATCGGCGCGCCGACGCGGCTGGCGGATATCCTGATTTTCATGTATGACGATTTGACGCCGCAGCAAATTGCCGCTAACGCGCTTAGCATCGATCATTATATCGGGGATGTGGCTGCGCCTTCTTTTACCCAGGTGGGGGCGAACCGCTCTGACATTATGATGATTGAGACGAGGCTCGGCATTGTCGAAAAAAATTACGATCGCCTCATCAAATCGCGCGACGGTTTGACGCCGTTGTTCGATTACGTCACCTCCGGGGACGGTTTTTATGAAGACGGCTCCTACATTCAACATAACAATATCGCTTATTCCGGGAGTTATGGCGAAGTACTGATGCAAGGCATGGGCAACCTGCTTCTGCTGCTCAATGGCAGCACATGGCAGCCGGTTGTACCTGGCGTTGACAATGTGTATCGCTGGATCAAGGAAGGCTTTGCGCCGATCTTGTACAAAGGGCAGGCGCTGGATATGACGCGCGGCCGAGCGATTGTGCGCGGCAATGCATCGGACGGCTACGCTTCGGCTAAAAGTATTTTGATCGGCATGGCGCGCGTTGCCCAGACGGCACCTGCAGAGCAGGCGGAAGCGCTAAAGCGTTTTATTAAATTTCATATGCCTTATTTGCTCGAACGCGGATTTACGTACTATCAGTTTCCGCTGGACTTGGCCGATATGATTAAAGGCTGGATGGCAGACCCCTCGATTGTGCCGGCGGAACAGCTGCCGCAGCATTTTGAAATGAATGCGATGGCACGCAGTATTCACGTTGGCGACGGCTATTTGTTCGGTGTCAGCAAAAGCTCCAAGCGAGTCGCTACCTACGAACTGACGAATGGCGAAAATCCGAAGGGCTGGTATACCGGAGATGGCATGACTTACCTGTATAACAACGATTTGCGCCAATATACGGATAATTATTGGCAAACGGTGGATTGGTACAAACTGCCGGGCACGACGGTTGTCGACCGTCCGCGAAGCTCGGATCAATATCAGTACGGCGATGGCGAAATGGCGCCCTCGAACGCCTGGGCCGGCGGCGCGTCGCTAGGCAGCTACGGCGTTTCAGGCATGAATCTGAAACAGATCGGCACGCAGATGAGCGCAAATAAATCGTGGTTCATGTTCGACGACGAGATTGTAGCTCTGGGATCGGGCATTACAAGCACGGATCATCTTCCGGTGGACAGCGTTGTCGAGCAGCGGAAGCTGAAAGCGGACAATTCGAACGCTTTTATTGTGGACGGTGAGGCGAAAAGCGGGGAAATTGCCGAACAGGCGGTAGCGCACCCAAGCTGGATGTATTTGGAAGGCAACGCCCAGGGAGCGGGGATCGGTTATACGTTCCCCGATCATCAAGCGGTCACGATTGCCCGCAAACGGCAAGAAGGCCGTCTCTCCGATGTGCAGCTGAGCGACCCGCCGTCCTCGACACCGCAGACCGATTTGCTGAGCAATTATTTTGTGACGATGTGGATCAATCATGGCGCGGATCCGGTGAATCAAAGCTATGTTTATGTGATTTTGCCGAATGCGACCCAGGGCAAGACGGAGGCTTACTCCGCTTCACCGGACTATGATATTGTGTTGAATTCACCGGATGCGCAGGCGGTGAGGGAGCGCAAATTAGGGGTTACAGGCTATAACTTTTGGAGAGATCAATTGACGACAGCGGGGGACGTTACCTCTAATCGCCAAGCTTCCGTGATGGTGAAGGAAGATCCCTATGCCGGCCGCTACGAGTTGGCGGTGGCCGATCCGACCCTGGAAAACAGCGGAACGATTGAGCTTGAACTGAACAGATCCGCTGAGGCTGTCATTGCGAAGGATGATGCGATTGAGGTGACACAGCTGACGCCGACCGTGCGCATTCGGGCGAACGTCAAGGATACGCTGGGCAAATCGCTGCGGCTCACGCTGCAAACGACGCCGGTTCTTCCTGAGTTGCCTGAGGATGTTGAGGGAGACTCGGGAGCGGGCGGAAGCACGCCTGCAAGTTCGTCGAACGCTCCTCTGCTGGTGGAGGACGGGAAAGCGTCCATCCGCCTTGGACAGGGCGAAAACACTGCGTCTGTCGCGCTTTCGGAGCTTCCTTCCGTGCCGCTGGAATTGAGCGCGGACGGCATCGTGGTGACGCTGCCTGCGGCTACGGTTCAGGCGTTCAAGCAAGCAAAAGCGGCAGAGAGCGCCAAGCTGAAACTGGCTATCGACGTGCGTCATGCAGCAGATGCCGCTATACTGAATGCGCCCGCAGCGGATTCGTCCGCAGTGCTTACGCCAAGCGGGCTGGCTGTAACGGTGGGGCTTCAGCTGCGTGCGGAAGATGGCACAGCTGTAGAAGGGCTTACGTGGCCTGCCGCTGCGAACGTGACGATTCCCGTCAACGAAGCGAATCTGGATAGAGAACTGCTTGGGGTGTATCGTTACGATGAGGCAGTGGGGCTGTGGGTGTTTGCCGGCGATGGGGTAGAAATAGCGGATGGCCAAGCGGCCTTTACGATAGATCGGCCAGGCACTTATGCCGTTATGGCCTATGACAAGTCGTTTGTCGATGTGCCGAGCGATCACTGGGCACATCGAGCCTTACAAGTACTGGCCGCCAAGCACGTTGTAGACGGTGAATCGCAGACGGCGTTCGATCTGTCCGGGACAACGACGCGGGCACAATTTACGGCGATGCTCGTTCGCGCCCTTCATTTGCCTGAGCCGCAGGCGGAAGCGGGCTTTGCCGATGTATCGGCGGAGGCTTGGTACGCTTCGGCAGTTGCGGCGGCTTCCCATGCCGGGCTTATTTCCGGCGTGACCGAGCAGTCTTTTGCACCTGAGGCGCTGATCACGCGAGAACAGATGGCGGTGCTGCTCGTCAGAGCGTACGCTTATCATGGCGGAGCCGTTCCGGCGGGACTGGCGGAGAGAAGCGGATACACGGACAGTGCGGACATGTCCGCCTGGGCGCAGGAAGCGATTGACGGGGCTTCGGCGCTAGGCATGCTCTCCGGAACGGCAGCCGGTACCTTCTCCCCGAAAGAGGCGCTGAACCGCATTCAAAGCGTTCAGGCTATCTATAACTTGCTGCAGGTGAGCGGGAAGTAGAAGCAAGATTTTGATAGAAAGATGGGCCCTGTTTCGCGGTTTGACCTGCGCTGAAGCCGAATTGGCAGAACTTACAGCTAAAACTTAACCAATGGATATGATACCATTTACTAGATTAATGGTTATGGATATAGACGAAAAATTGGATTGGAGGCCAACATGAAGAAACAACTACTAACTTTTGCGCTCATCCCTTCGCTTCTTTTCGGTGCTGTTACCCTATCTCTGCCTCAATCGGCTTCAGCGGCCACGACAGGTAAAATTGTAAGCAGTGTCAGTTTCCGAACGGCGCCGAGCACCGACGCCTCTCGCATTCGCTATTTGAGTAAGGGCGAGCCGTTCGTTCTTTTGGATAAAGTGAACAGCTACTGGTACCGAGTCCAGGTGACCAATGGACAAATCGGATATATCTCAACGAGTGACAAGTACACCAAGCTAGACGGACAGGCTGCCCCATCGCCATCATCAGGGACGGGAACGATCGTCGCCAGCGTCTCCTTCCGAACGGGAGCGAATACGGACGCCAGCCGCATTCGATATTTGAAAGCCGGCGAAACGGTGAGAATTCTCGAAAAGGTGAACAGCTACTGGTATAAGGTGCAGGCGTCTGATGGGAAAGTCGGCTATGTCAGCACAAGCGAAAAATACATAAAAGCTTCGGGAAGCTCCTCTTCCGGCGGCTCCGGCAGCTCGGGCGGTTCCGGAGGCAGCAATGCAGGCAGCAATCTTTCCGCTTCCGAACAAATTCAGAAAGTCATTGCAGCAGGTAAAAAATATTTGGGCACGCCGTACGAATACGGATCGTCCCGTGATAATACGAGAACGTTCGACTGCTCCGATTTTGTAAGACAAGCGTTCCTTGACGGCATCGGGCTCAAGCTGCCAAGCGATTCGAGAGGGCAGGGCGCGTATGTGAAATCGCTCGGCCACAACGTGACGACAGACTGGCACAACCTGAAAGTCGGCGACCTCATGTTCTTTATGTCCTATAAAGGAACGGCCAAGTCGAACTACACAGGCATCAACAAATCCACAGCGACGATCACGCATGTCGCCATTTATCTCGGAAACGGTCAAATTTTATCGACCTATTCCAAAGAAAGCGGCGGCGTCCGCATCGATTCCATCGCAGGCCGTCACTGGGAGTACCGCTTCTTATTCGGCGGCAGCGCGATTTAAGCGCGGACAAGCGAAAGAGCAGAACCCGACTATGGGATTCTGCTCTTTTTTGCGCCGATGCTGTGACACATGTTACACCCGCAGCGGATCCAGCAAAGGGTGCCAATGGATCGTCGGTCCGCCCGTCACCTCGTCCAGGCCCGCCGAGCCGACCCAAGGATGCGCTGTATCGCCGACGGCAAAATAATGCTGCAGCAAGCTGCGAAAAATAAAAGGAATCTCACGCTCCAACACCTGCTCGCGCGGTATCCAGTGAAGGTCGCCCTCCGAGGTGACGACACGCGGATTGACGTTGGTGCGCCCGATATAGAAAAATTGCTGGCGAATTTCTTGCCCGTTGAGGCGCAGCAGCACATACTGCATGCGAAGTCCCTCAATTTCATCCTCTTCAATGCCCGTTTCCTCGTAAATTTCCCGCAGGCAAGCCGTGCGGGGGTGGCTGATCTCATCCGGCTCCAAATGCCCGCCGACAGCGGCCCAGAGACCGGGAGACAAGGTGCGGTGTAAGGACCGCTTCATCATCAGAAGCTCGTCCCGCTCATTCATTAACAAAGCCGTGGACATCATGCGCAGGGTGATCATAGTCCATTCCTTTCAGGATGTATTCGTTTTCATAGGAATCACTCATCTCTCAGCTTATCACAGCCCGCGAAAGTCAGGCAAAGGCGGACAACCTTGAAGCAATTTGCCTATTGCTTCGCAAGGCATGTTTCGATATAATGTCCACTATAGTGAAACAACAGTCTTTTTGGAGAGGACGGTCGTGGAGTGCCGGATAGCAAAGAACTTGACCATTCGATGAAGCACTTCGGTCCTGAGCGTTACTACTTAGTCCGTGAGGATATTTTGCCGGAAGGGGTACTCAAAACCGTGCAGGCGAAAGAGCTGCTTGCCCGCGGCGAGGTGAAGACGATTCATGAAGCCGTTGAGCAGGTCGGGCTGAGTCGGAGCGCCTTCTACAAATATAAGGATGGCATCCATCCACTAAGCAGATTGGAACGAGAACGAATTATTACGATTTCGATGGATTTGGAGCATCGGGCGGGCATTCTGTCCCGGGTGCTGGCGCTGATTGCCAATCTCGAAGGCAATGTGCTGACGATTCACCAGACGATTCCCCTTCAAGGCATGGCGAACGTCGTCATCTCCGTTGAAATTTCATCCATGGGCGAAGAGATTCGCCAGTTTTTAGAGCGGCTGCAGTCGCAGGACGGAGTTAAGCGTGCCATGGTCATCGGCCAAGGCAGTTAACGAATACGATCATTCGGGAGGAAAAGAACAATGAAGCCAATTAAAGTAGGTTTACTCGGACTTGGCACTGTAGGAACAGGCGTCGTCCGCATCGTGGAAGGACATCAGGAGGACTTGCAGCGTCAAACAGGGTCTGCCATTGAAATTGCCAAAATCGTGGTTCAGGATAAAAGCAAACCGCGCAACATCTCCGTGGATCCGGAGAAGCTGACGGAGAACGTCTGGGACGTGATCGGGGATAAAGAAATCGACGTTGTCGTTGAAGTCATGGGCGGCGTGGAAGCGACCAAAGGACATATCCTGACGGCGCTGGAGAACGGCAAGCACGTTGTCACCGCGAATAAAGATTTGATGGCGATGCACGGCGCTGAGATTTTGGCCAAGGCAGCTGAACACAACTGCGACGTCTTCTACGAAGCGAGCGTGGCGGGCGGCATTCCGATCATTCGTACACTGGTCGAAGGCTTTTCCTCGGATCGCATCACCAAGATCATGGGGATCGTTAATGGAACGACTAACTACATTTTGACGAAAATGAGCCAGGAAGGCGCCGCTTATGCGGACGTCCTCAAGGAAGCGCAAACGCTCGGCTATGCCGAAGCGGACCCGACGTCCGACGTCGAAGGTCTCGATGCAGCGCGTAAAATGACGATTTTGTCCACACTCGGCTTCCACGCCAACGTTGCGCTGAGCGATGTCGAGGTGAAGGGCATCTCCAAAGTGTCCAAAGAAGATATTCAATACGGGAAAAAACTAGGCTATGAAGTGAAGCTGCTCGGTATCGCTGAAAATCACGACGGGCACATCTCTGTCAGCGTACAGCCGACGATGGTGAAAAACTCGCATCCGCTCGCATCCGTCAACGGGGTGTTCAACGCCGTGTACGTGACCGGTGAAGCGGTTGGCGAGACGATGTTCTACGGCGCGGGCGCAGGCGAGCTGCCGACAGCAACGTCGGTCGTTGCGGATCTCGTTGCCGTTGTGCGCAACTCGAAGCTGGGCGTGAACGGACGCACGGTGCAAGCGCCTTACAAAGAGAAGAAGCTCAAATCCGACGAGCAAATCGCGTCGAAAAACTTCATCCTCCTGCATGTGGAGGACAAAGCGGGCGTTCTGGCACAAATTACGCAAATTTTTGCCGAGCACGAAGTGAGCTTGGAATCAGTGTTCCAACATCCGAACGCGCATAATCCAAAGGCTGAGATCATTATCATTACGCACGATGCGAATCAAGCGAGCATGAAAAAGGTACTCAACCAATTTGAATCGATGGATGTTATTCACGCGATTAAAAGCGTATACCGCGTAGAAGGTTAATCCCTTCTCGCGGTTTTGACTTACTTTAAGTGAAATGAGGGCAGTTTCGAAATGAGCGACAGGACAATACAGAAAGTAAGGGTAAAGGTACCGGCCAGCACGGCAAACTTGGGTCCTGGATTTGACTCGCTGGGGATGGCCTTGAACTTATATGCATGGATCGATATGGCGGTTGCCGACCGCACCACAGTTGAACTGATCGGCGATCAAATGAACGGCATTCCGACGGACAAATCCAATTTGATTTATAAAGTTGCACAAATGGTGTTTGCGGAAGCGGGCGTCTCCATTCCCGAACTGTCGATCTCCATGTACAGTGAAATTCCGCTGACGCGCGGACTTGGCAGCAGCGCCTCCGCCATCGTGGGCGCGCTGGCTGCGGCCAATGCGCTGATCGGCAGCCGCTTCTCGACGTACGAGCTGTTTCAGATGGCCTCGCGCCTCGAGAAACATCCCGATAACGTCGGAGCGAGCCTCTATGGCGGCATTGTGGTCGCGTTTTGGGACGATGAGCGGGCGGAGTCGATCCGCCTTGAACCGGACAGCCGCCTGGACGTGCTGGTCGCCATTCCTGACTTCCAGCTTTCCACAGAGAAGGCGCGCGGTGTGATGCCGACGCAGGTAGCGATGAAGGATGCAGTATACAACCTCAGCCATTCCTCGCTGTTCGTGGCGGCGCTGGCAACCGGCAATCTGGGCATGATTCGCCATGCGATGAAGGATCGCCTGCATCAGCCGTACCGGGCGTCGCTCATCCCCGGCATGCAGACGCTGCTGGATGAAAGCGAGAACTACGGCGCGCTCGGCGTTGCGCTGAGCGGCGCCGGACCGACGATGCTCGCGCTGGTGGACGCGCAGAGTGACCGCAAGGCGGAGCTGGAAGCGTTCCTGCGCGGCACGTTGGCGAAGGAAGGCATTTCCGCCAAGCTGCTTTGGCTGAAGCCGTGTGACGGCGTGACGGCGACCTTGTTAAGCGAAGGGGACGAAGGACTCCGCAGTTTGGTGGAGAAAGAGGTGCTCGCATGAAGCGAATTGCCATTCTCGGACCCAGCACGTTCTCGGAAGAAGCGACGCGCCACTTTCTTGGCGACGACAAGTTCACGTACGTTTCGTACAAATTGATCTCCGAAGTGTTCAACGCAACGGCTTCGGGAGAAACCGATCTCGGTGTCATTCCGATCGAAAATACGCTGGAAGGCTCTGTGCACTTGCACGTGGATTGGCTTGTGCATGAAGTGGATCTGCCGATTCGCGCGGAATGGGTGTTTCCGATTGATATGAATCTGATCGGGTATGCCGATCCGGAAGGTCAAACTGATGCCGATAACCCATACAAGCATATTCGGAAGGTGCTGTCCCATCACGTTGTACCGGCGCAGTGCAGCCGGTTTATGAAGCAGTATTTGCGGGGTGCAGAGTTCGAGCAGGTCAGCTCGACAGCGGAGGGCGTGCGTATTGTCTCCCAGCTAAAGGATCCTTCGGTTGCGGCCATTGGGACGGCCATTGCGTCCGCCAATTATGGCGTCCCGATGCTGCAGCGGGAGATCCAGGATCATAAGGATAACATGACCCGATTCTTACTGGTCGGCAAAGAGGCTTCCGAGCTCGCTTCGTCGGAGCAGATGAAAACGACGATTCTCGTGACGCTGCCGGAAGACTACCCGGGCGCGCTGCATCAAGTGTTGTCAGCTTTCGCTTGGCGGCGGATCAACTTGTCCAAGATTGAGTCGAAGCCGACCAAGAAGAAGCTGGGCAATTATTATTTTTACATCGACATTGTCGGAACCCTCGATTCCGTTCTGCTGCCGGCTGCTATCCAGGAAATTGAAGCAATCGGCTGCCAGGTGCGCATATTGGGCTGCTATCCGAGCTATAGCTATCACAGTGAGTAACATGAATCCCTTGCGCTTAGGCGTGAGGGATTTTTTTTGTGCGAGAGGGGCAAAAGCCCAGCCTTCCGCATAGACTGTACTATCATTGTGTTTAAGCGAATGCTTATGCGGCCACTTCGCTTTCAGATGTTAAAGAGAAGCGATAAAGGAGGTAGGGTTTTGAAAATTCATATTGTCAAAAAAGGCGATACCCTGTATGAGCTCGCTAACAAATACGGAACGACGCTGGAACAGATCATTGCGCTGAATCCGCAAATTGCCGACCCGAATGTCATTGACGTCGGGATGAAAGTGAAAATTCCTTCGGGCCATAAAAAGCCGGAGCCGGCTGCGTCGGATTACGTCTACAAGCATGTCGTCCAGCAGGGAGATACCCTGTGGAAGCTCGGAAAAGCTTGGGATGTGCCGCTTGCCGCGATGATCCAAGCTAACGGCCACCTCAAAAACCCGAATGTACTGATGACGGGGGACATCGTGTATGTGCCGAAGGCGCACCATGGACACGGCCACGGGCAGGGACAGGGACAGGGACAGGGGCATCACAGCCAAGTGCCTGGCCCCGGATATCACAAGCCTTCGACAGAGCCGTTCCCGCAGGCGCCGGTTCAGCAACAGCCCGAACCCATGCAGCCTGTCGAGCCGACGCCTGCGGTGCAGGAGCCTGCAGCACCTGCGCCATCGCTTGGCGAAATGAGCACGCAGCCGGCGATGCCGATACCAATCGTGCCAGCGCAGCCGATAATGCCCATGCCGACAACGCCTTCAATGCCGGCCATGCCAGCGCCAAACATGGGGATGGCGCCTTCAAGCGACGCCACGCTGAATGAACCGTATCCGCAAGCCCAGCATCCGTTTGCGCAGTTCCATATTCAAGCGACGGAGGTATTCGCTTATCCAAGTGCGGAACAGCCGGAACCGGTGGCCTATCCGGCGTATTCACCTTATCAGGAGGCGCCATGCGAGCCGATGCCGCAGATGGCGATGCCAGCCATGCCAGCCATGTCAGCAATGCCAGCAATGCCAGCAATGCCGGCAATGACGGCCCCAATGGCCATTAAGAATGACTGCGGCTGCGGCGGCCCATCCACGCACGAGATGCCTTGGATGAACGTGCCGACCGGCTATCCGAGCGGCCCGCTGAACCAGCCATGGCAAGGCGCGGCGCCGATGATGGCGGACGGACAGGACATGGCGTCGATGCCGGGGCTGCCGGGCTTTTATCCGCCTGTGATGCCATACGATCGGCCGCAGGCACCGTTCCCTTTTGCCTATCAGAACGATCCTTACGGTATTCCATATGCCGGAGCTAATTATCAGGCGCCTTATGAGTCCGCGATTTACCCGCAGGTGCACACGCACGAACTGACGGAGTCGACGGATACGGAAGAAGAGCTGGAAATCGACATTCGCAAAGGGAGAAAGTCATCGGCTAACGCTCGCTCTGCGAAGAAAGCAAGATCCGCCAGCGAATCGCCGCTTGAAGCTTTTCTCCGGCGCCAGCAGCGCATCCCCGAAAAACCGGCGCAAACAAAGCAGGCCCTGCCCTGGATCAACGTATAAATAAAGAGGCTTACCTTGAGGTCATTTGCGATGACTCAGGGTAAGCCTCTTTGGTATAAGCAGCTAGCTAGGCAATCATGCCAAGCGTAAAGAACGTCATGAGGCCGATCAGGAAATGCATGCCCCATTTTTTACGGAGAAGTTCGCGGCCCCGGTGCAGCCTTGTTTTGACTGTCGTGATCGGAAGATTCAGCTTCTCGCTGATTTCTTGCAAAGACAGCTCTTCCATGTAGTAAAGCGTGATGATCGATTTATATTTATCGCCTAATTTATTTATGGCTGTCTGCATATGCTCTTGAACCTCGGTTTGCAGCACCGCGTTCTCCGGCGACTGGTCGGGACTGGCAAGCTTGCTGTAGTAGCTGTAGTCATCGTCCATGTCGTTCAGCTCAGCGTCGAGGGATTGGACAGGCTTCTTCTTGCGAAGCAGGTCGATCGCGACGTTTTTGCCGATGCGGTAGATCCACGTCGAGAAATTTTGCGTCTCGTCAAAATGGTTCAGATTCAAATACACGCGAATGAACGTTTCCTGGACAATATCTTCGGAATCAGGCCGATTGTGGAGCATGCGGAAAGCAAGCTTTTGAATTTTACTGCGGTATAACTCGACCAACTCTACGAAAGCGTTCCGGTCACCCCGTCTGGATAATTGAATTAATTGAAGCTCTGCTACATTCATGCTGTTTCCCTCCTTAGAGTCGTCGTTTATCACTCGTAAACAAATGCTTGTAGGCGCATGTCAAACATCTTCGTCGGCAAGATTTAGTTTGTCTATCTTTGACTATATCATTTCTGCGGCTACAGTCAAATTCAAATGTAAAGGAGTGTTTATTTTTAACCAATTGTTACCGAAAAGATGGATATTTCGTGACGCTGTCTAAGTAGAAGACGGATTAGTACGGAAAGAAGTTTGGCCAATCGAATGATTTATTTGCAGTTTATGAACCTCATTCCAAATGGCGACACTACTCCATAATAAAATCACACCGATAATCAGAAGCGTGGTGCGTTTGATCCGTTTATTTCTGTTCATGCTGTTCCACCGCCGATTCAGGTAGGTTGTCTAACTATCTCATCTCTATGGTAAATCATGTATAGGGTTTTCCGCAATTGGAAACAATATCGAAAAAAACCAAGTGAGAAGGGATTACTGTGATTGTACAAAGGTTCTTGAAGCATCTAAAGAGAAGACTGCGCTGGAAACGCAGCTGGTTAGCCTTAGGCATGTTCGTTCTGCTCGGTACGGCATTCTGGATCGGATATGAGTCGCGAGGTGCAGCCCCGTTCAATCCGCTGGATCATGCGAAAAAAGCAGTGTCTGCACTTGCTCGTATCTCGCCCGCTGAGGATGTACGGCTGGAGAAAGCGATTGAAACGCTTCGGGCCATTCAAGACCAAAGAGAAAGCTATTTGCTCAAATCCTACGTCTGCGGAGAGGAACGCAGTCCGCTAGGCCTTCTGGCCTCGCAGCCGCTGATCGAGCTTCAAAAGAAGCATCCGGATTGGGAGCTCGCGATCGGCTCAAACGGTGATGTGACGTTTACAGAGCATATCGAGGATTTGTCGCCTGCCTGCAAAGAAAAAGCGATGTTCGGCATTGACGGTTCCTCCAACTTGTCGCTATTTAATGGAACGCCGGGAGCTGACAATGTCATTCGCACGTTTTTCCAGCTCAACATTCAGCAGCTTGAAAGCAGTCTCCCGCCAGGGACGGTCGAACAGCTTCGCAAAGGAATTCGAGTCTCCGATTTGGAGGAGTATAATAGCGTATTATCGACATTCAGTGATTATGCCATAGAAATAACAGAACGTGCAATGACAACGCCATAAGCCTGGCTAGCTGGAAGAGATAGGTTCGGTTCATCCCGAGTCTATCTCTTTTTTTGCGTTTCTGCTATAATGGGAAATGACTACATATGTTCGCTTTTTTGAGAGAAGATGGGAGAGTTTATAGGTGCGTATTCTAGGGATTGATCCGGGGATCGCGATAGTGGGCTTCGGTTTTATTGATAAAATCGGCTCCAAGCTGGTTCCTGTGCAATACGGCTCGATTCAGACGGAGGCGCATACGGACCCAGGCATACGCCTTAAGGATGTCTATGACGCGACGACGCAATTAATAGAGAAGTATAAGCCGGATGCGCTGGCGATCGAGAAGCTGTTCTTTAACCGCAACGTGACGACGGCGTTCACGGTCGGGCAGGCGCGAGGCGTGATGGTGCTTGCCGGCGTGCAGGCCGGGCTGCCGATTGCGGAATATACCCCGCTGCAGGTGAAGCAATCTGTGGTTGGCTATGGCAAAGCGGAGAAAGCGCAAGTGCAGGAAATGGTCAAAATATTGCTCAAACTTTCGCAGGTGCCGAAGCCTGACGACGTGGCGGATGCGCTGGCAATTGCGATTTGCCATGCGCATTCCTCGTCCTTGCAAGACAGATTGAACGGGGGATGGAAACGATGATCGATTTTGTAAGAGGCTCGGTTGCGCTGCGCGAGAGCGAGTATGTGGTGCTGGATGTGAACGGCGTGGGGTATCGCGTCTTTTGCCCGAATCCGTATGCGCTGGGGCTGAGAGACAACGAGCCAGTTACGTTATTTACACATTATCATGTGCGCGAAGATGCGCATTTGTTGTTCGGCTTTACATCCCGGGATGAGCAGGCGCTGTTTCGCCTGCTGCTCGATGTGAGCGGCATCGGGCCGAAGGTAGCGCTCGGCATTTTGGCTGCGGGCGGGCGTCCTGACGCTGTTATTCTAGCAATCTCGCAGGAGAATCTATCGTTTCTGACGAAGCTGCCCGGGATCGGTAAGAAAACGGCGCAGCGCATTATTCTGGATCTTAAGGACAAGCTTGGATCCGTCACCTTCTCGAGTCCGGAAGCCGCTGTCGCGCTAAGCGTCGTCGGCTCGGCACAGCTCACCGAGGGTGGCGAAAGTTGGAGCGAGGCGAAGGAAGCGCTCATGACGCTCGGTTATACCGAGGCGGAGGTCGACCGCGCCTGGCTGCAGGTGAAGGAGAAGGCGAATACATACGATTCCGTGGATGTGTTGATGAAGCACGCGCTGAAGGTTTTATATACGATGTAGGGTGAAAAGAAGAGAGTGAGCGGGTTGTCGGGTTGGAGCACCGAGAAGGTTGCGAGAAGCTGAAGAAGGAGGAGCGGAGTGTAGGCAAACCTACATGGCTACCTATATTCGAAGCTGAAGGCAAGATTCGAGGCCAAATTCGCTTCTTTGACTTGCTTCGTGATCAGAAGACGACTTTGAGGAGGAGCACCATGGATAATGACCGGATTATCTCGGCTAATCTCATGATGGAGGACAGCGCGGTCGAGTACAGTCTCCGCCCTCGCTATTTAGCTGAATATATCGGGCAGAAGCAGGCGAAGGAGAACCTCAAGATTTATATCGAAGCCGCCAAGCAGCGGAAGGAAGCGTTGGATCACGTGCTGCTGTACGGCCCTCCGGGGCTCGGCAAAACGACCTTATCCAACATTATCGCCAATGAGCTTGGCGTTAACATTCGCACGACGTCCGGCCCTGCGATTGAGCGCCCAGGCGATCTGGCAGCGATTCTGACGAATCTGCAGGAAGGCGACGTGCTGTTCATCGATGAGATCCACCGCCTCCACCGCACAGTGGAAGAAGTGCTGTATCCGGCGATGGAGGACTATGCGCTCGATATTATTATCGGCAAAGGGCCAAGCGCACGCTCGGTGCGGCTCGATTTGCCGGCGTTTACGCTGATCGGCGCCACGACGCGCGTAGGGCTGCTCTCAGCCCCGCTGCGCGACCGGTTCGGCGTTGTCAGCCGGCTTGAGTTTTACACCGTCGATGAGCTTTCCTATATCGTCAGCCGGACGGCGGATATTTTGCAGGTGGGCATCGTCGGCGAAGCGGCGCGCGAGATCGGGATGCGTTCGCGGGGAACCCCGCGTATCGCGAATCGCTTGTTGAAGCGGGTGCGCGATTTTGCACAGGTGAAAGGCGACGGCATCATCACGATGGAGCTCGCGCGGGAATCCCTGCGCCTGCTGCAGGTGGACGATCTGGGTCTCGACGAGATCGATCATAAAATGCTGCGCGCGATTATTTTGAGCTTCCAGGGCGGCCCGGTCGGCCTGGAGACGATTGCGGCGACGATCGGCGAGGAGAGCCAGACGATCGAAGACGTGTACGAGCCGTATTTGCTGCAGATCGGCTTCATGCAGCGCACACCGAGAGGCCGTATGGTGACGCCCCAGGCGTATCACCATCTGGGGCTGCCGCTGCCGGAGCCGAAGTAGGGGCAGCGCCTGCTTTGAGAGATGGCCAAGTGCTGCGACAGACGAGAAAGCGATGCAGGATGAGCGGCGAGCAGCGAAGTGCAAGTGGCTGCAGCGCGAGTGCTGCGTGTGATGGGAATGGACACGCAAAAGCTTTTGCCTCTCCTTAGGCGGGGTGAAAGCTTTTTTATTGCGGGGTGGAGCCCGGCCGAACGCAATATGTCGCTGGTCATCCAACAACTGCAGGGGAGTAAATAGGAGTGGTAAACCACCCTTATACTGGCTCAAGCGTGGGAGCCGAGGCAAATAGCAGTGGTAAACCGCTGCTAACGGCCGTCGCATAAGAGTAAAGTGTGGCTATTCCTAGAAATAGCAGTGGTTTACCATGCTTATTTTCGGCGGATGAGGCCGAATCGCGCTAATAGATGCGGTTTACCACGCTTATTTCTTCTGCGGGCACGTTCGCCGCTCACCGCGCTCCTCGGGCCGCCATACAGAGCACAGCTAGCGCGAATCGAGCGGCGGTGCCTGCATTTTTTCTGTAAATTTCTATGAAACCAAAACTTCTGACTGCTGCTAGAGTCTAAGTTACTACAGACCTTAACGACAGAAAGGAACGTTACTTGCATGAAATGGAATGTAATTAAGCTTGCAGGGGGAGCCAAGAGCGTCCCAATGCTTACTGCCGCTGCGTTGGCGCTCGGGTTCAGCGGCGTGTTCAGCCCGTCCGCAGGGGCAGCCACGGCGGACGATGTTCGTGTTGCACTTGTGATCAACTCTAGCAAATATAAAAAGATAGAGCCGGTCGTCACCCTCACCTCCCCGGGAGGGTTTCAGATCAGCGTCGGCAGCGGCGACAAAGCGCCGCTGCCGTGGAAAAGCGAAGCCGTCGGCACGCTCCGCGTATCGCTTGACGGCTACAGCGCCTTGATGCTGGAGACCGCCGATTTCGCGGCGGCGAAGGCGCTGTACACGAAGCTGGCGGCGATGCCGGAAGACAGCTTCGTGCTGGCGAGAACGAAGCTCGGGAAGCCGAGCTTCCAAGTGTTCTACGGCAGCGTAGCGACGCAAGCTGCCGCTGAAGCCGCGGCTGCTGCGGCACTGAAGGACGCGGGCGTCGCCGCGCTCCTTAAATCGGCGCAGCCGCAATTCACCGGGCCGCTGCATCTCGCAGCCGGCGGCCCGTATGCGTCAGAGGCCGCTGCGCAAGCGCAAGCGGCCGTCTACGCCCAAGCCGGCGTCAATGCGGACGCCGTGCTCGTGCAGGACGTGGCAGGCAAAGCCGCGTTTCAGGTGTGGGTGGGCGGCGAAGCGACAGCCGCCGCCCTGGAAACCGTGAAGCAGGCCGCCTTGAAGGCCGCGCCAAACATTCCACTGCAGCCGGTGGGCGCCGCTGCAGCCGCCTACCTCATCGAGCGCTCGGACGTCTCAGGCGCAAGCAGCGCCTCAGCGGCAGTGCCGCACTACGTCGCGTCGGCAGGCGCGCAGAAGACGCTAATCTCTGCCGGCACGCAGACCATCACCGTGAAAGAACGGGAGAACCGCAGCTATCGCGGCGGTATGGAAATTTCCTCGTACCAAGGGCGGTTAGCCCTCGTGAACGAGCTGCCGATGGATCAGTATTTGTACAGTGTGGTCGGTTCAGAGTTGAACTCGGAATGGCCGGTTGAAGCGCTGAAGGCGCAGGCAGTCGCCGCACGCACGTTTGCCCTGAAGCAGGGGAATAAATATGAGATTGCACAGGTGTCGGATACGACGCTAGATCAGGCGTACTACGGCACGGCCAAAGAGTTCGCCGCCGGGCGTCAGGCAGTCGATGCGACGACCCATGAGGTATTGAAGGATAAGAGCGGCCTGATTTCACCCGTGTTCTCCTCGAATGCCGGGGGCAAGACGGCGGACCCTTCCGAAGTGTGGGGCAATCCTGCCGCCTATTTGCAAAGTGTAGCAAGCCCCGATGAGGGTGCCGAGAAAGGCAAGGCGGTCTGGTACCGGGTCCGGCTTACAAGCGGAGCTGAAGGTTACGTACATAGCATGTATTTGAAAGACAGCGGGACGAAAGACAGCAAGGGCGCGCCGATCTATACGTCGACAGATCAAGACGTGAATGTGAGATCGGCGCCATATGTGGATAATGCAGCGAACCCGGCGATTGCGCAGCTTGCGTTGAAAGAAAAAGTCGCCGTCCTCGGCCAGACGAAAGAGTCAAACGCCTACTCCTGGATCCGCGGGCCGTTTACGCCTCAGGACATCAAAAACATGCTTACCGCCGGCGGTGTTACCGTAAGCGGTACGGTGACCTCGCTGCAAGTGACGAAGCGCGGCCCGTCCGGGCGCGCGACCGAGCTGGCGGTGAACGGAACTCCCGTGAAAGTGGCGTATCCGGATGCATTTCGCTCGCTGCTCGGCGGTTTGCCTAGCACGCTGTTTGAAATCGAGCAACCGGGCAGTTATACTGGTGGTACCGGTACCACAACTTCGAGTGCGGTCACGCTCGCAACGTCCGCTGGTCACGTGACCAGCACAGCGGCATCAACGGATCTTTACGTTTTGTCCGCCGGGCAGCAAGCGCCAACGGCACAGAAGATGACGAGTCTTACCGCTTTAACCGCAGCGGGGGCTTCACAACTGTCCTCAACCGGCAGTACGATCGCGCCGCCAGCTTCCACAGGGGCAGCAGGTCTCACCTTTACGTTCCGTGGAAACGGCTTTGGCCACGGTCTCGGGATGTCGCAGTGGGGAGCGAAAGGCTTTGCCGAGCAAGGCTACGATTACAAAAAAATACTTCAGACGTATTACATCGGCGTCAACATAACGAAGGAATGAACTCATACTTATGGATGTACAAGCATTTGATTTTGAACTGCCAGAAAATTTGATTGCGCAGACGCCGCTCCAGAACCGGACGGCGTCCCGCCTGCTTACGCTAAATAAAGCCACAGGCGAAACGGTCCACCGCTCTTTTGAAAATCTGATCGATTACCTCGAAGCCGGGGACTTGCTCGTGATGAACGACACACGGGTTATTCCAGCACGGCTTTTTGGCACGAAAAAAGAGACCGGCGCCAAGGTCGAGCTTCTGCTGCTCAAGCAGCTCGGCGAAGACCGTTGGGAGGCGCTTGTAAAGCCCGGCAAACGCATGCAGCTCGGCGCCGTCGCCGAGTTCGGCAACAATGACGCCGGAGAGCCGTTGCTCACCGCTGAAGTCGTCGAGGTCGGCGACATGGGCGCTCGGGTGCTGCAATTCAGCTACACGGGCATTTTCAACGAAATCCTGGACCGGCTCGGCGAAATGCCTTTGCCTCCTTACATTAAGGAGCAGCTGCCGGAGAAAGAGCGGTACCAGACCGTCTACGCCAAACACGAGGGCTCGGCGGCGGCGCCGACCGCGGGGCTGCATTTTACACAAGAATACCTGGACCGAATCAAATCCAAAGGCGTCCGCCTCGCTTTTGTCACCTTGCATGTGGGCTTAGGGACTTTCCGTCCCGTCTCCGTCGATAAGATCGAGGATCATCAGATGCATGCCGAGTATTATATCCTGTCGCAAGAAACGGCCGACCTGATTAATGAAACGAAACGGAGCGGCAAACGTATTATTGCAGTGGGGACGACGTCGTGCAGGACGTTGGAAACGGCGGCAGGGATTAGCCGCGAGCAGGGCGGGGGCAAGAACGGCGAGCCGCTTGCGATTCAACCTTCGCAGGGCTGGACGTCGATTTTTATTTATCCGGGGTACGAGTTCGGGATTGTGGATGCGCTTTTGACCAATTTTCACCTGCCGAAGTCCACGCTGTTAATGTTGATCAGCGCCCTGGCGGGGCAAGATTACATTATGCGTGCTTATGAAGAAGCCGTGCGCGAGCAGTACCGCTTTTTCAGCTTTGGCGACGCCATGTTGATTTATTAAGAATAGGAAGTGTACGTAATGACAGCAGCAGTAACCTACGAACCTATCAAAACCTGCAAGCAATCCGGCGCGCGCCTGGGTCGTGTTCATACGCCGCATGGCGTGATTGAGACGCCGACCTTCATGCCGGTCGGGACGCAAGCAACCGTGAAAACGATGAGCCCGGAAGAATTGAAAACGATGGATGCGCAGATTATTCTCAGCAACACGTACCATCTCTTTATCCGTCCGGGGCATGACATCGTGAAGCAGGCAGGGGGCCTCCATAAGTTCATGAACTGGGATCGCCCGATTCTGACCGACAGCGGCGGTTTTCAGGTGTTCAGCTTAAGCAACATGCGTAAGATTACGGAAGAAGGCGTCACCTTCAAATCCCACCTGAACGGCGATAAGCTGTTCATCTCCCCGGAAGTCGCGATGGAAATTCAGAATGCGCTGGGTTCTGACATCATGATGGCGTTCGACGAGTGTCCGCCGTATCCAGCCGATTATGAGTATGTGAAAAAATCGCTGGAGCGCACGACGCGCTGGGCGGAGCGCTGCCTGCAAAGCCACGGCCGGCCGCAGGATCAAGCTTTGTTCGCCATCATCCAAGGGGGGATGTATGCCGACCTTCGCAAGCTGAGTGCGGAGCAGTTGACTTCCATGGATTTCCCGGGGTATGCTATTGGAGGACTGAGCGTAGGCGAACCGAAGCACATGATGTATGAGATGCTGGAGCAGACTACCCCGCTTATGCCGGCGAACAAGCCGCGCTATTTGATGGGCGTGGGCTCCCCTGACGCTTTGATCGAAGGCTCGATCCGCGGCATCGACATGTTCGATTGCGTGCTCCCGACGCGTATTGCGAGAAACGGGACATGCATGACGAGCGAAGGCCGTTTGGTGATTCGCAATGCGAAGTATATGACGGATTTCGGTCCGCTTGACCCCAAATGCTCCTGCTACACCTGCCAGAATTACAGCAGAGCTTACATCCGGCATCTGATCAAAGCCGACGAGACGTTCGGCATCAGATTGACGACAGTTCATAACCTGCACTTTCTCTTACAGCTCATGCGCGATGTGCGAGAAGCGATTATGGAAGATCGCCTGCTCGATTTCCGAGACAGCTTCTTTGCTTCTTACGGGCTGAACGATAATGAAAGAGGATTCTAAGAGAGGAGGATACCGATGTTTCTATTAGCGGATGGAACCGCGGATGCGGGTGCGATTGGATATTTGTATACATACGGGCCGCTTGTGCTCATGTTTGTTGTTTTATATTTCCTGCTCATTCGTCCACAGCAGAGGCGGCAAAAAACACGCAATCAAATGCTAGGGTCTTTGAAAAAAGGGGATAAGGTCGTCACGATTGGCGGCTTGCACGGCACGATCATGGAGATTACGGACGACATTTGCGTGCTTCGCGTCAATGATGCGACGAAGATGACGTTCGATCGCTCAGCGATCAATGCGGTTTCGCAAACGACAGCGAAAGAATAAAATAAAAGCGAGAACCTCTCACAGGCTCTCGCTTTTTTGTTTCATAGCTCGTTATTGTTCATACGCTTGAGCAGCGCCTTCTCGCCAAGGATGAGGCGGCCTTCCGCCAAGCGAAGACCCATGCGGGAAGCGACTACACCTAGAATGACGCCGGCGCACATATCGGACAGCCAGTGGATCCCCAGGTAGAAGATGGTGAAAATAATAAACGCCGCGGTAGCCGGAACGAAAATTTTCCAAAAGGTGTTCTTGCTCCTCACGGCGATGACCGCCATCGAAACGGAGATGGACGTATGCAGACTCGGGAAGCAATTGTCCAGGCCGGATAAAGGTCTGTAATCCTGCTCGAAGGTCGGGAACGCATCCAGAATAAGCAGATTGACGTTCGGATGAAACGACCATACTTCATTGACCGGAAAGAACAGGTAGAACGGAATCGCAATCATATAATTGAACATAAGTGCGTAACAGACAGCGTAGAACAGCTTGTAATTCTTTTTGTACGTATAAATGGCAATAGAGCCAATCATGACGGACGGGAACACAACGACGTAAAAATAACTGCTAACATACGTGAGAATATCGTTATGAAAAAAGTGCTGGATGTTCGCGACGAAGTTACCCTCGATGCTATAGATGGATTTGGTGAAATCGGCACGGTAGTGCATTCTTTTCTCAAAAGTCATTTCAAGCTTGTTAAAAAAGAGAATTGTTAATAGTGCAACGAAGTGAAACAGATATTTGCGCGAAGTGAAAATCTCCTGAACGAAGCTCCCGGCAATCGATAATGGATTTTTTCTCGTTCCAATGATTGCAAAAAGCGCGACCGTTAGTACAATATAAATTGTCGCATGCGACATGGAAGCAAAAGGGCTCATGAAGATGGTTCCCCCTAATTTTTGGAAGTTTTTTGCGATATAACTATGATATTATACCACAACTCAGGGGGAGGTAGTGCATTCTTCACGGAAACGACTTATTTTATCGCTGGGTATTTACGCCAAGCATGCCGCCAAGCGCGCCTGAAGCGAACAGGATGCCAAGCAGCTGCAGCGATTGCAGGTTCAGCCCGGCGTCAAAAGCAAGAAAGCCTACTAGAAAAATGAGAATAAAATAAACGATGCCTACCATTCCCCCGTGGTACCAGCCGCGGCTTGCGCCTCTTTTGCCAGAGACCCATCCGCCGATAAACAAAGAAACCGCATGAATAATCGTAGTTAACGTATGTAAGGAGCTTTCTTGGGTGGACGTGAGCAGCAAGAACAGCGAAGTCAGCAGCGTGCCAATCGTCATCATGCAAAAAGCGTACATGAGTCCGGAGAACAGAGGTGAGGTGATTCGTACCTGGCTGACGGACTTCATAGGGTTCATAGGCATCATTCCCTTCTGAAATATCTCATTAACATCATTGTATGGCCAAGCACATAGAATTAGTACAGACTCTACCAGAGAGGTGTGAAGAATATTGTTGACGGAATTTTCGCAAGGTCCGGTGCTGTGGCAGACTGTCGCCGCGCTCGTTATTTTCGCCGCTGCCTATTTGGCCATTCTCATAGAAAAATGGGACCGTACCTACACCGCGCTCGGCGGTGCTGTCCTGATGATCGCGCTTGGCATCGTGCCAATCCAGAAGGCGCTTACCGGCTATGCCAATTGGCCGCTCGTGCTTTATATCGCCAGCTTGTTCATCCTATCGGCGCTGATTGGGCAAACGGGCGTGCTCGCTTACGCGGCAAGCGGCATGCTTCGCAAATTCAGACTAAGACCGATTGCGGTGCTGATCAGTTTATCTCTGCTCGCCGCGCTCGTAGCTGCTTGCTTTGACAGCCTAATCGCCGTAGCACTTATCGTTCCTTTTCTGCTGAAAACATCGAAAATGATGAAAATAACGCCCGTCCCGTTTTTAATTTCGGTGCTGATTTCTGTCCATATCGGCGGGGCCGCAACGATCATGGGCAACTTGACGAACCGGCTGATCGCCGGGGGCGGGCGCATGACGCCAGGCCAGCTGGTGTACCAGCTGGCGCCGCTCGTACTTCTTTTGCTTGCTGTGCTGTACCTCATCATGTGGGTGCTGTACCGCAATAAGCTGATCGTTGCGGAAACGTACAAGCGGGAGCTGCTGCGCCTCACGCCCAGCTCCCACCTGAACGCCGACCGCAACTTCGTCGTGATCGGTACAACCGTGATCGCGCTGACGATCATTGCGCTGATGCTGCACCGCCTGCTGGGCATGCAGCCGGCCTATATCGCGGCGATTGGCGCTGTGCTCTCGCTCGCGGCCAACTATAAAGCCGTCGTTCAGACGGCTGTGAAGAAAGATTATCGCGCCCTGTGGCACACGTTTCGAGACATGCAAGTGCTCTACTTCCTGGGCTTGTTCATCATGGCAGGGGGGCTGACCTACTCCGGCATTGCAGGCTTTTTCGCTTACCGCGGCCTCGAAATGAGTCAAGGCAGCGTTTCTTTCCTGTCTACGCTCTTGCTGTGGCTGACTGGCTTTGGCTCGGCCATGATGGATGAAGTGCCGTATATCACGGCGATGATGCCGATTGTCGACAGTATCCGCGAGACGCTGCAAGCGTCCGTCCAGCCGATCTGGCTGGCGCTGATCATCGGCAGCGCTATCGGCGGCAGCGCAACGCTGATCAGTTCGGTGTCGAACATGTATGCGGCTTCGCTCTCGGAGCAGGAGGGAGGAGGGCTTACCCAGCGCGGCTATGTGGCGGTAGCGCTGCCGGTTTGCCTTATTTTAATCGGAATTGCAACGCTGTATTTCAGATTATTCCTCGTGTAAGCTGCCAACAATTGAATACGTAAATACTGCATGATGAGTAACGTGAGCGGTCAGAATACCAGTGAACTCCGAGAACGAGCAAGAGCTTGAGAACCAAGGAGGCTAACAATGGATATTCTGACCATTTTTTTGCGCACGGTGCTCATCTATTTTGTCGTGTTTCTCATGCTGAGAATCATGGGGAAGCGGGAAATCGGCAAGCTGTCGCTATTTGATCTCGTGATTTCCATCATGGTGGCCGAGATCGCGGTTTTTGTTCTGGAAGACGCGCACAAGCCGCTCCTCAGTGGACTTGTCCCGATGGCGACTTTGGTGCTCATTCAAGTCCTCATCGCCTACATTACACTGAAAAGCCGTACGCTGCGCGTGCTGTTCGACGGCAAACCCAGTGTGCTTATTCATAAGGGCAATCTCAACCGCGAGGAAATGAGAAAGCACCGTTATAACTTGGACGATCTCATGCTGCAGCTGCGGCAAAATAAAATTATGAACGTGGCGGACGTGGAGTTTGCCATTTTGGAGCCTTCAGGGAAGCTTAGCGTGGTGGAAAAAGAAGTGAAAGGAAAAGCCGCGGATGATGACAAGATGAAAGCAGCCATCCGTTACGAAGGGCTGCCGCTGCCGCTCATAATGGATGGCAAGGTGCAGGACGAGAATTTGGAGAAAATCGGCCAAAATCGCTTCTGGCTCAAAAATCAGCTGCAATCCAAGGGAGCCCGCGATTTCAAAGAAGTGTTCTATTGCTCGATCGATCACCGCGGGCGGATGTTTTTGGACCGGAAACGCTGAGCTTTAACATGGGCGGGGATCAGCGGATTATTTTTTTGCCCATATGCATAAGCCGCTGAAGATCCTGCAGACGAATAAGCTTAAACAGCATAATGACGAACAGGTAGGCGATCATGCCGCTGATCATCGAAGAAACGAAGCGCATCCAAGTGACGTCGATCCAGTTGGTATACATGAAGAGATAGCTGACACCGCCGGAGACAAGCATCGCGACGCCGATTTTGCCGAACGAGCTGCCGTCCATCTTGAATTTCAGCAGCCGGACCACACTGTTCCAGTGCAGCAGCGTAACGAGTACGATGTTGATGTTGATGGCGAATACAGCGCCTTGAATGCCGAGCTCAGGTCGGCTGGCAAGGAAGTAGATGAGCAGCAGCTTGATGATTGAACCGATGAGCGTGTTGACGAGCGCGGCGCCGGGCTTGTTGAGCGCTTGCAGCGCAGCCTGCAGCGGCGACTGAAAATAAATGAAAATCGCGACAGGTGCCATCATTTTAAGCATTGTGCTGACATCCGGCTGATTATACATATAGGTGCAAATGGGCTCGGCCAGAACGAACATCAGCACGGCGAAAGGCGCTCCGGTGATCAGCGCGAGTTTAAGGGACTGATGCAGGCGCATATGGATCGTTTTCATATCCTTGCGCGCCGCGGCTTCACTTAAAGAGGGAATCAAAGAAACCGATAAAGACATAGTGAGGGCACTCGGGAGCAAAATGATCGGGATAATCATCCCTTGCAGCGCGCCGTATTGGGCGGTTGCGAGCTTGGTCGTGATGCCTGCAATGGCCAGGCTTTGGGCGATCAGGATCGATTCGAGCAGGTAGGAGCTTGCACCGATCAATTTACTGCCGGTAATCGGAATAGAGATGCGCATGATTTTGCGGAAATTCGTAAATCTTCCGGTCAATTTCTTCGTGCCGATGCTGGCAACGGGCGCCTCGGGCGTTTTTTTCTTGTCCCATTTAAAATGAATATAAAGGACGACGAAGCCGGCAATTTCGCCCGCAAGCACGCCGATCATCGCGCCCGCCGCCGCGTACTCGACCCCGTAAGGCACCATCATGTAGGCACACACCAGCACCATGACGATGCGGATTAACGTCTCCGTCGTTTGGCTCGTGGCGGTCGGAATCATATTTTGCTTGCCCTGGAAATAGCCGCGATAGACGGCCGAAATGCCGATAATCGGGATGAGCGGGCTCATGGACAGAAACGTATAGTAAACGCGGTCATCGGTTAACAAGTGCGAGGTGATCCAGGAGGCCCCGAATAGACAGAGGAGTGTGAAAAAAACGCTGAGCGTCGCGGTGATGGCGAGCGAGATTCGCAAAATGGAGCGGATACGGCTCTCATTATGCTCTGCCTCGGCTTCCGCAATCAGCTTGGCGATCGCCACCGGGATCCCGCCGGTAATGATCGTTAAGATGACCGACAGAAACGGCCATCCCATTTGATATATGCCGATGCCTTCCGCGCCGATAACACGCGGCAGCGTCATTCTCGGTATAAAGCCGAGGATGCGGTTCACGATTCCGGCGGCAAGCAAAATTAGCGTGCCTCTAATAAACGATTGCTTGGTCACTCCCAACCCTCTTTTCGGTTCAGTCATACCTATGAATATGCGGGGGCTGGCCAAGCTCATGCTAACATTTTGCGGACAAGGACGGGGCGCAGAAGGAGAATAACGTTACGACCTCGAATAATTCAAAGATTCAGGTAAATCATACCTTTAGGAGGACCTCCCCATGAGCGAAGAAGAACGGAACGTCAGCGAGGAAGAAGACGGCGCCGGCATGACGGATCACGAGTTGAACGAGATTATTGAGGGGCTCTGCGCCAGCAAGGCGGAGGAGTTTGTCCTGCTGGGCTATGATCAGGTGACCGGCAAAGATATTTGGGATTGCGTCAACGAGAAATACAAGAAGACAGGGATACCTTCGCTCCATCAAATTGTCAATGACATCTTATCGCTGAAGACTACACAGTTCATGAACTGGATGACAATTAGCATGTATAGAGGGACCCAATTCTAACGATTGGGGCTTTTTTTTGCAGCTGAGTCAGAGAAATCGACTTAAATTGACTCGTTTTTCAGACCTGAGTATAATAGGCATATTGAGTATCGAAGGGAGACAAGCATGAGATGCTGGATTGGAAAAGAATTTCGTTCTTCTTTCTAACGGTTGTCATTGTTCTCGGCGCAATCGGAGCAACGAGCCCTAGACTAGTTGATCGAATCAAGCTTGGTTTGGATTTGAAGGGCGGTTTTGAAATTTTGTACACCGCTGAGCCGCTGACGGCTGGTCAGCCGCTCACCAAGGAAACGCTTACGGAAGCAGCGGAAAGCCTTGCCAAACGTGCCGATTCCCTCGGCGTGGCAGAGCCGGAAGTGTATCCGGAAGGTTCGGACCGTATCCGTGTCCGTCTGGCGGGCGTGGAGAACGAAGAAGAAGTGCGGACGATGATGTCCAAACCGGCTGTCCTGACATTCAGAGGACCGGACGGCACCGTGTACATGAACGGAACGGATTTCGTTGAGAATGCGGCGAAGCTCAGCTACGATCCGAACACGAAACAACCGATCGTTGAGATCAAAATGAAAAGCCGCGAGAAGTTCAAAGAGGTGACGACGAAGCTGGTAGGCAGCTCCCTCTCCATTTATTTGGACGATCAGCTGCAATCGACGGCGTCTGTCAACTATCCGATTGACAGCGATTCCGCGATAATTACGCAAACAAGCGTAACGGAAGCGACGAAAGTAGCCAAAATGATTAACCTTGGCGCGATGCCGCTCAAACTGACGGAAAAATACATACAGCGCGTTGACGCAACGCTGGGGAAAGCTTCGCTGCATGAGACGGCGCGAGCAGGCTTGATCGCTTCGATCCTGATCTTCCTGTTCATGGTGCTGTACTACCGTGTGCCAGGTTTGGTAGCGGCGTTCACCCTGATTACTTACATTTGGGTGCTGCTAGCGATTTTCGACTTTATGAATGCGACGCTCACGCTGCCTGGTATTGCCGCGCTTGTGCTCGGCGCCGGGATGGCCGTCGATGCGAACATCATTACTTACGAGCGTATTCGCGAAGAGATTCGCGCAGGCAAGAGCATTCTGTCTTCCTTGAAAGCCGGCACGAAGCATTCTTTCCGTACGATCATGGATGCGAACGTGACCAACTTGATTGCAGGCATCGTGCTGTACTATGTCGGTAACGGTGCGATTCGCGGATTTGCCGTTATTACGATGCTGAGTATCATCATTTCCATCATCACCAACGTTGTGTTTTCGAGATGGCTGCTGCACCTGATTATCCGGGGTAATTTGCTCAAAAAGCCAAGTTATTTCGGTGTGAAGGAGGCAGACATCCGTGGACTCTAAGAAGCGTTTTGATTTTGTAAGAAGCCGCAACAAATTTTTCCTGATTTCTGCGGCGATTCTACTGGTTGGCTTAATTATGATTTTCGTATCCAGTATGAACTTTGGCGTTGACTTCAAGGCAGGCACTAATATTGACCTCGTGGTTGGCAAACAGCTCGATACAGCGAAGGTTGACGAGATTCTCAAAGGCTTGACGTCCAGCGGCGATTTGAAATCCAAATACGCCGACCCGACAATTGGCGGTAGCAATAGCGACCGCGTGTCCATTCGTTTCGACGACGTGCTGGACGATGCGACGGTCACGAAGATTCAGAAAGCGTTTGAGACGGCATACAGCGCGACTGTAAGCAAAGAAATCAATACGGTCGACCCGCAACTGGCCAAAGAATTGCTGCTTAAAGCGGTGTATGCCGTGGCGATTGCCAGTGTGCTGATCTGCGTCTATGTGAGCATTCGCTTTGAATGGCGCTTTGCGATCGCGGCGATTATCGCGATTTTGCACGACGCGTTCATCGTTATCGCGGTATTCACGATTTTCCGTCTGGAAGTGAACCTGCCGTTCCTGGCCGCGGTACTGACGACGATCGGTTACTCGATTAACGATAAAATCGTTATCTTTGACCGGATCCGTGAGAACTTGCGCTTTGCGAAGCTGAAAACCGACGAAGATCTGGTTGCGCTGGTGAACGATAGTATTTGGCAAACGATGGCGCGGAACATCAATACCGTTCTCGTCGTCCTCGTCGCCGCAGGCTGCTTGTACATCTTCGGCAGCGAATCGATCAAGCTGTTCGCGCTTGCGAAGCTGGTCGGTCTGACGAGCGGGGCGTACTCCTCGATCTTTATCGCATGTTCGCTTTGGTACTTGCTTAAACGTAAATCGCTGCGCAGTTCTAAAAAGAAAGTTGCAGCGTAATAACCTATAGTAGACGGCCGCGTGAATATTACGCGGCCTTTGTATCCTTTTAGGGGGAATGACCTGGTGAGTGACGAGCGTTTGCACAAGATAGCGAATCGCCTTTGGGGAGGCATTATGATCGTTCTCGGCCTTGCGGCGGGAGTTCAGGCCGTCAGCATCGTTCTCGAGAAACAGACGGACATCACTTGGTTGTCCAAGACTGGCGCCATCGCGGGACTGCTCGTCGCTTTGCTGGCGATCCGTTTGGGATTTCGGTCTATTGGGAGATCGCCCCAAGCGGGGCCAAGAAGTGAGCGCCAGCATGATGAGGCTGCCGATATGCTTGAAGCCGTGCAGCGCATGCACGGCGTGATCACGGTCGACGAGCTGAAAGCGCGTGAGCAGGGGCATTATGTGGTCGTGGATATGCGCGTCAGCGTCAATCCTCGGCTTTCGGTCTGGGAAGGTCATGAGATTTCAAAACGAATCAAACATCAGCTCATGAAACAGTATCACCATGTGACCGACGTTAGCATTCATGTGATTCCTTACGATGCGGGCTATCCTTACAAGCCAGGCAATGAGACGGACGTCGGCGAGTTGCCGACGGTTATACATTAAGAAGAACGCAGGAGGATACGCAGTTGTTAGCACCCAAGGCAAGATGGAGCATAGGCCACGCAGATGAAGAACTCGTTCGCACCTTCGTTCAGGAGCTGCAGATTGATCCGCTCGTCGCGAGAATCCTGGTGCTTCGAGATATTCGCACCGTGCCTGCTGCGAATCAATTTCTACACGGAAGCGCGGACGATTATCACGATCCGCTCGGACTGGACGGTATGCGTGAGGCGGTTGACCGCATTCGGAAGGCGCTGGATAACGGAGAATTCATCCGGATTTACGGGGATTACGATGCGGACGGCGTCAGCAGCACATCGCTCATGGCTCACCTTCTGGAAGGGCTGGGAGCGAGGTTCGATACGTACATTCCGCATCGCATTCGCGAAGGGTATGGGCTCAACCTCGGGGCGGTCACGCTGGCCAAAGAGCAGGGCGTGCAGCTCCTGATCACGGTTGACACCGGCATCTCCGCAGCCGAAGAGATCGCCTACTGCCGGGAGCTCGGGCTTGATGTGATCGTCACCGACCACCACGAGCCCCCGGAGAGGCTTCCCGAGGCGCTCGCGGTTATTAATCCGAAGAAGCCGGGATGTCCATACCCCTACAAGTATTTGGCAGGTGTGGGCGTCGCCTTCAAGCTGGCACATGCGCTGCTTGGCCGTTTTCCAGACGAGCTGCTGGAATTCGCAGCGCTCGGCACGGTAGCGGATCTGATGCCGCTGACCGGAGAGAACAGGCTCATTGTGAAGCATGGGCTCGAGCGGATGCAGGATTCCGCCTACGCCGGTTTCCGTGCGTTAATTGCGGTGTCAGGGATCGAGCGCAAGGAAGTGACCGCAGGACATATCGGCTTTTCCTTAGCTCCCAAAATCAATGCCAGCGGGCGGCTTGAAGCGGCCGATATTGCGGTCAAGCTGTTGACTACGCGAAATCTGCAGGAAGCTGAGCAAATTGCCGCCGAATTGGATATGCTGAATAAAGAGCGTCAGCAAATTGTGGAAGACATGGTGAGCGAAGCCTTCGTCATGGCGGAAGCGCAGCGCGATAAAGGGATGGACAAAGTCATTGTCGTCGCTGCCGAAGGCTGGAACGTCGGTGTTGTCGGCATTGTGGCGTCCAAGATTGTGGAGCGCTATTATCGGCCGACCCTGGTCTTAAGCATTGACCCGGCAACCGGGAAAGCGAAAGGCTCGGCGCGCTCCATCGCAGGCTTTGATTTGTATCAGGCGCTCACGGCGTGCAAGGAGCTGTTCGACCATTACGGCGGACATCAGGCGGCCGCAGGTATGACCCTGAAACGGAGTCATTTGGATGAATTGACACATAGACTGAATGAAATCGCCGCCTCCCTGTTAACGGAGCAGGACTACATCCCGCTGATTAAAGCGGATAGCCAGTGCCATTTGGCGGATGTGCCGATCGCTTGCATCGAACAGCTTGAGCTGTTGGCGCCGTTCGGCATGGGCAATCCGTCGCCGAGATTTCTGTTCTCCGGCGCTTCGCTCAGCGACATTCGTACGATGGGTAAGGAGAAGCAGCATCTGAAGCTGGGCATATCCCAAGCGAAGGATGAGGTCGCTTGTACGGTGGAGGCTGTCGCGTTCGGCAAAGGGCATATTGCCGGGTTGATTACGCCGTCGGCAAGCATTGATGTGGTCGGCGAATTGTCGATTAATGAATGGAACGGCGTGCGCAAGCCGCAGATTGTGCTGCAGGACATTCGCATCGAACATAAGCAGGTGTTTGATTGGCGGGGCGCCGGTCAACTGCGCGCAAGGCTGAATGGGCTGGCGGAGGCCCTCGCAGGCAGTCCCTATCAGATCATGCCGGGGCTTGTGCTGTTTCAACCGTCGGATGAGCCGCTTTACCGGGCTGCGGGCGTCTATCTGGGCGAGGAAGTCCCGTATTGGGTTCTCCAGGACGACCAGACGCTGAGCCCTGGCAATTCGCTCGCGGAATCACTGCACTTCGATGAAGCGCAGGACGTCGTTTTTTATACGATGCCAGGCTCAATTGCAGACTTGAGGAATGTGATTCAGCAAGCGGCAGGCATGATGCGCTGCTACGCCGTTTTTGCCGAGCTTGGCGGGGGCAGCGGAAGCACGATGCCGTCGCGCGATATGTTTAAAATGCTGTATGCTTTATTGCAAAGAGAAACCTCCTTGCAGGTTGAAGATACGAGAGTGATGACATCCCTCAGCAAACGCTCGGGCATGTCGCCGGAAATGATTCATTTTATTTTATCCGTATTTGAAGAGTTGTCGTTTGTCCAGAAGAAAGATAAGATAGTAACGATCAACCCTGCGCCGGCCAAAAAGGACCTGGCTACGTCTCGCTTGTATCAACAGCGCGCCGGACGGCAGGAAGTGGAATCCATCGTGATGTATTCCTCAGCGAAAGAATTGGAACAATGGATGGCCCGATATATGAACTGATCACATTATGAATGTTGGAGGCAATTGAATATGAATTTCAAAGATTACATCCGCGTTATCCCCGATTTCCCGCAGCCTGGTATCCGTTTTAAGGATATTACAACGCTTCTGCAGAACGGCGATGTGTACAAAGAAGCGATCGAGCAGCTGAAAGCGCTGGTGAAGGATAAAGAGATCGACGTTATCGCAGGCCCTGAGGCGCGAGGTTTTGTGATCGGTGCTCCGTTGGCTATCACGCTCGGCGTCGGCTTTGTGCCGATTCGCAAGAGCGGCAAGCTGCCGGGCGAAACGATTGAAGCGGACTATGCGTTGGAGTACGGCAAGGATAAGCTGGCGATGCACCGCGATGCGATCAAGCCAGGCCAGAAGGTGCTGATCGCCGACGATCTGCTTGCAACCGGCGGAACGATTAAGACTTCTGTGGATCTTGTGAAGCAGCTCGGCGGCGAAGTCATCGGTGCAGCTTTCTTGATCGAGCTTACGTACCTGGACGGCCGTAACAAATTTGAAGGCATCGACGTGGTATCGTTGGTCCAATACTAATCATGAACTGAGGATCGAATACGCCAGTATTCGGTTCTCTTTTTAGCATAGCGGGAAATAGAGAATTGATGCTTTTTGTCGAACGCTTGTCAGTCAATCCTTGACGAGGAGCCTGACTTGCAGGCATAATGAATAAAAATCACTTTAAGGAATGGGTAGATGCATGGGTATAGAGCAACTGCTGGAGAAGGCCGCCGCCTATCTGAAGGAGAATGATTTGCAGAGGATTCGGGAGGCCTATGAATTCGCGGATGAAGCCCATCATGGCCAAGTGCGCAAATCGGGTGAGCCCTATATTCTGCATCCACTCGCCGTTGCAGAGATATTGGTGAACATGCAGATGGACGTCACCTCGGTGATTGCGGCGCTTTTGCATGATGTCGTGGAAGATACGACCGTTTCACTGGAAACGGTTCTTGATAAATTCGGCAAGACGTGCGCGATGCTCGTCGATGGTTTGACGAAGCTCGAGCGGATTAAGTTCAAATCGAAGGAAGAGCAGCAGAACGAGAATTACCGCAAAATGTTCGTGGCAATGGCACAGGATATTCGTGTCATCCTGATCAAGCTGGCGGACCGTCTGCACAATATGCGTACGCTGAAATATCAGTCGGAGGAGAGCCAGCGCCGGATCGCGGAAGAAACGTTGGAAATCTTTTGTCCGATTGCGCATAGGCTCGGGATTTCGACGATCAAATGGGAAATGGAGGACATTGCCCTCCGTTATTTGAATCCGCAGCAGTATTACCGGATCGTCAATCTGATGCAGAAGAAGCGGACTGAGCGCGAGCAGTACATCGAGGACGTTATTCACAGCATCAAAGAGAAGCTGGACGAAATGGGGATTCAAGGGGATATTTCCGGAAGACCGAAGCATTTGTACAGTATTTATAAAAAAATGAGTTCACGCGGCAAGCAGTTCAACGAAATCTACGATTTGATGGCTTTGCGCGTCATCGTGGACAACATCAAAGACTGCTACGCTTCTTTGGGTATTATTCATACGCTGTGGAAGCCGATGCCGGGCCGGTTCAAGGACTATATCGCCATGCCGAAGCCGAACATGTACCAGTCGCTGCATACGACGGTCATCGGCCCGAAAGGCGAGCCGCTGGAAGTGCAGATCCGCACGTGGGAGATGCACCGCACCTCGGAATTCGGGATCGCCGCGCACTGGGCGTACAAAGAAGGCGGATCGGTCGTGCCGTCGGGCACTTTTGAGGATAAAATGAGCTGGTTCCGTGAAATTCTGGAGCTGCAGCAGGAGACGCAGGACGCTTCGGAATTTATGGAATCGATGAAGATGGACTTCTTCTCGGATCTTGTTTTTGTATTTACGCCGAAAGGCGAGGTCATTGAGCTGCCGGCGGGATCGGTGCCGCTTGATTTTGCGTACCGGATTCATACGGAAGTTGGAAATCGGACGATTGGCGCGAAGGTCAATTCGCGGATTGTACCGCTTGACCATAAGCTCAAAACCGGCGATATTATTGAAATTTTGACGTCCAAGCACTCTTACGGGCCGAGCCAGGACTGGGTTAAAATTGCGCAATCCTCGCACGCGCGCAGCAAAATCAAGCAGTGGTTCAAGAAAGAGAAGCGCGAGGAGAACGTGGAGAAGGGCCGCGATTTGATTGAACGAGAGCTGAAGCGCTTGGCCATCGAGCCGTCCACGCTGATGAGCGACGAGAAGATGCTGGAAGCGGCGAAGAAGTACAATTTTGCCGATATTGAAGATATGCTGTCCGCTGTCGGATTCGGCGGCATTACGGCGGCACAAATCTGCACGAAGCTGACGGAGAAGATGCGCAAGGAGCAGGAAGAAGCGCAGATGATCAAGCTGAGCAGCGAGCTCAAAGAGGTCAAGGCGCCGGCTGCGACCGATAAGAAGCCTCGTCCGACGAACGGCGTGCGCGTCAAGGGCGTGGATAATCTGCTGGTGCGCTTTGCCCGCTGCTGCAATCCGGTGCCCGGCGACGAGATTATTGGCTATATTACGCGCGGACGCGGAGTGTCTGTTCACCGTTCGGATTGTACGAACATTCCGACGGCGATGGGCGAAGAGGAGCGCGTCATCGAGGTCGATTGGGCCGATATGGTCGAATCGAACTTCAACGTTGAGATTGAAATTACCGGCCATGACCGCCGCGGCTTCCTGAACGAAGTGCTGCAGGCCGTCTCGGAAAGCAAGACGATGATTTCGGCCGTTTCGGGCCGTTCGGATAAAAATAAAATGGCGACGATTCATATGACGATTTTGATTAAAAACTTGGATCATTTGCAGTCCGTTGTGGAGAAAATCAAACGCGTGAAAGATGTGTATTCGGTCTCGCGGATCATGCAGACGTAAGGCAAGGAGATTGCGATGAGAGTAGTGGTACAGCGATGCAAGCAGGCAGCCGTGTCCGTCGATGGACAAACGGTTGGCGAGATCGGACGGGGGCTGATGCTGCTGGTCGGCATTACGCACGAGGATACGGAGCAGGATGCGAAATATGCAGCGGAGAAAATCGCCGGGTTGCGCATTTTTGAAGATGAAACCGGGAAGATGAACTTGTCCGTGCAAGAGGTTGAGGGAGGCGTCTTATCGGTATCGCAGTTCACCCTGTACGGTGACTGCCGAAAAGGGAAGCGGCCGAACTTTATGGCGGCGGCAAGACCGGAGCAGGCGGAGCCGCTCTATGATTATTTTAATCGGGAGCTTCGCGCGCAGGGCTTGCAGGTGGAGACGGGCGTGTTCGGGGCGATGATGGACGTGTCGTTGACGAACTGGGGGCCGGTTACGCTCATTATAGAGAGCAAGTAGAAGCGGGATGGGCAAGAGAAGGCTTGGGTATACTAGCAAGTAGAACCCAGGGCAAGTCTGAATGCTCCGAGGGCCGCGATTTTGCCGAATTTTCGTTCCATGCAAGGAACTTTTGTGAAGGCGTACCGGGGGTACGTCAAGCGAAAGTGACGCAGCAGGGGGCGAAAAGGTGGTGAATGATGCCCCTGAGCGGGTTTTCAGACACGCCCAAGCCGGAAGGAGCCGACTCATGCGCCAATCAATCAAAGAGAAAATGATGACCTCAGCGGAGCAGCAGTGGCAGCATGCGAGCTTTGCGGAACGGATGAGCCAAGCCGCGGCGTTTGCCGATGTAGAGATCAGCAGAGAGTTTACATCCGCCCAGGAACAGATGAAGAGCATTCCGAAAAAATCATATCGGTAAAAGCCGAAGCCGCGCGTACTGGTCGACAGTGCTTGCGGTTTTTATTTTATGCGGGCTGTCGGCAGCCGTACAAGGACAGAGCAGGCCCCACACAAGTTACAATTGCGACAAATTTCTCAACTGACAGCAAATTGTGGTAAACTAACAAATGGCATAATAGTTCCAAATGCGAGAGATAAGGTGGGTGCTTTTATCGTAATGGCTAACAGGAATGGAAACCGATCGACTTCCCGGGCGTGGGTTTGGTGGATGACGATCTTGATTGTTTTGACGGTGTTGGCGGCGGCTGCATCGCTGGTGTATCAATATAATCTGCACGTGGACAGCTCGAATAAGCATGCCAAGCAGGCGTTGGAAGAAGTCAAATCCGTGAAGAAGGCGAAGGACAGCTATGATGTCATCGTCGTCGGTACGGACCCTGAGGGCGTGGCTGCGGCCGTTTCCGCGGCGAGGAATGGTCTGAGCACGCTGCTCGTTGACGGGCGCAATCGCGAGATTTTGGGCGGTCTGATGACGCTCGGCTGGATCAATTCCATCGATATGAACTATTCGACAGGGAAGACGCTGCTCGGCAAGGACGATGTGTGGAACAAAGGCTTTTTCTCCGAGTGGTACGCCAAAATTGAAGGCGATTCCTTCGATGTGAATACAGCGGCCAATGCATTCTATGATTTGGTCAAAAATGAAAAGAACATCGACGTGCTCATGGGCACGTCCAAAATCGCGCCGCTGATGGCGGAGGGGAAATCGCTTGTGCAAGGCGCGACGATTACCCTTGCCAACGGCACGACGCAAACCGTGAAAGCGCAGTCGGTCATCGACGCGACGCAAGACGGGGATGTTGCCGCCGCGGCGGGTGTCGGCTTTACGATCGGCCATGAGGATATTGGCGATCCCAACTCGAAAATGGCAGTCACGTTGGCGTTCCGGCTTCGTGGTGTGACACCGGAGGTATGGGACCTGATGGCGAAGCGCCTCAATGGCGATGATGACGTCAATTCGGGCGTTAATGAAGTGAGCGTCTATGGCTACAAAGAAATGAGCAATTATCCGGCAATTAATAAGACAAGAGCCAAGATGCGCGGGCTTAACATGGGCCGTCAGAACGACAACACCGTGCTGATCAACTCGCTGCAAATTTTCGGCGTCGACACGTTCAATCCGCAATCCGTGAAAGAAGCGTTCGATATCGGCAAGCAAGAGCTGCCAAACGTTGTTGACTACATGAAGAAAACGTTCCCTGAGTTTTCAACGCTGGAGCTGGATGCGACTGCGCCTGAGCTGTATGTTCGGGAAACCCGGCATATGCAAGGGGAATACCGACTTAGCATTGTCGACGTCTGCACGAATACGGATCAGTGGGACCGCATCGGCTTCGGGTCCTATCCGGTTGACATTCAGCGCATTTCACCGACAGATTCCGGCACCGTCGTGTGCAAACCGAAGCAGTATGCGATTCCGTTCCGCAGCCTCGTGCCGCTGAAGGTGGACGGGCTGCTCGTTGTCGGTCGCGCGGCGAGCTATGATACGCTGCCGCACGGCAGCGCGCGCGTCATTCCGACCGGTATGGCGGAAGGAGAGGCCGCGGGTGCAGCGGCGGCGCAGGCGAAGCTGGAGAACAAGACGTTCCGCGAGCTGTCCGCGTCCAAGGAGAGCATTGCCAAGCTGCAAGCGCAGTTGAACAAGCAGGGCATGGTCGTGCAGCCAATCGCGATCAAGGCTCAGCCATTTATGGAGCATAAGCAGTTTGATGCACTTAAGACGGCGCTGACTCTAGGTCTTGCGGCAGGCGCTTACGACAACAACTTCCATCTGGACGATGCCGCCAATCCGAAAAGAATGGTGAACCTTGTGCTCGGTGCGCGCAAAATGAAACCGGACGCTTGGAAGGGAGACGCCAGTGCAGCGATCGCGAAGCTGGACAATGCGGATAAAATCCCGCTGACACTTGAACAAGCGACCTATACCATGACACAAGCTCTAGGTATAGCGAGCACGCCAGCGGATGCGCAGGCGAAGCTGGTTGCGAGCAAATTGCTGAACGAAGCTTCCTTGTCGCTGATTGCCGACAAGCAAAAGCTGACGAACGGCGACACCTACGTGCTGATCAAAGATTTGAAGGTTGGCCTGACGGGCAAGCCATAAAACAAAAAGAGCCTTATTGCCGCAGCGGATGTGGCAGTAGGGCTCTTATGTTTTTAGAAAGTGTTTTGGATGATGATAATGATGGCGGTTACAAAACCTAGTCCTCGTCGGAGGCTTCTGCAGATTCATCCTCAGCTTCCGCTTCTTCGTCTTCTTCCGCCTCATCATCCTCGCCAGACTCCGCGTCGGCTTCTTCTTCCGCGTCGCCCGCTTCTTCTTCTTCCGCTTCCGCTTCTTCGTCCTCCTCGGCTTCATCGGATTCTTCTGATTCGCTGGAGGAGTCTTCGCTTTCCTCGTCGGCTGCTTCTTCAGCTATTTCTTCTTCAACTTCGGCTTCCGATTCGGATTCCTCAGAGAAAAGCACCACGAGATCTTGACGATCTTCTTGAAACTCGTTTTGTAGTGTCATATTTACAGCCTCCAGATGGATTATTCAAGGCTTCTTGCCTTGTTGGTACATGTATATGACAAATTAGCATGAATATACGTAGGGGAAAAAATGAAATTGCTTTGAAAATGCGAAGAAACCTGTGGCCTATACGCCGCAGGCTTATCTTCAATAAAAAACCGCCGGGCCGCAAGGCCAGGCGGGTACATATCATTATAGCAGGGCGTCGATGGCATAGTCGCCGCCACCGATCAAGGCGACGCCAAGGGCTATCGCAATGAGGATCAGCGGGTATTCAATGCCGCCGGAAGTGACCCAGAAGCCGCTTTTCAAATGCACGGTGAATATAGCGCCTAGCATAACGAGAATGATAAGTGCTGCACCGACAGCGGTCCAAAGTCCCGCGGCGAAGAGCAAGCCACCGCCAAGCTCAGCGAGTCCGACAAGAACCGCCATCAGAACGCCTGGCTTAATGCCGATAGATTCAAAGAATCCGCCTGTACCTTTCGGGCCGTAGCCGCCAAACCAGCCAAACACCTTTTGTGTGCCGTGCGCCGCCATCGATAAACCGATGATCAAACGAATAATTAATAGTCCAGTTGCCATGACTAACAACTCCTCTTTAAATAAATTTTGTTTAATAACTTACTTTATGTTAGTATATTATTACGAAGCACTTACTTTTGTCAAGTGACTATGTTAAAATTGTTTTATAGGAACCGTTGCACCGTTTTGTAAAACTCGAAGGAGATGATTTTTATGGAAGACTATCAACTGTGCCCGAAATTCGAGAACGCATTTGAGCTTCTGGGAAAACGTTGGACAGGGTTAATCATCCATGTGCTTTTAACTGGACCCAAGCGGTTTAAAGATATATCCGTATTGATTCCCAGCATGAGCGACCGTATGCTTTCCGAACGATTCAAGGAACTGGAAGCCGCGGATATTATTGTGCGTCATGTGTATCCCGAAACACCGGTTCGGATCGAGTACGAACTGACGGAGAAGGGCAAAGGACTCAAGCCGGTGATGGACGAATTGCAGAAATGGGCCGACCATCATTAAATATATAGCAGCCTGTGGCTTGTTTAGCACCAAAATGTAAACAAAAAAAGCACATAAAGGACCTCCAACTCGGTTGAAGGCTTTATGTGCTTTTTCGCTTTCAGGGGTGTCACGGCCGATCAAAATAGATCGGATTCGTCACGGCCGCCAGCAGCTTACTTTGCACCTGCTCAAACCAGCGCCACACTTCGACGCGGACAAAATACAGCCCGTCTCGCTCCACGCTTACATCCATCGTATCTCCATCGGCGATCCAACTCCGCTCCAACCCGTGCTCGCTAATGGCACGCAGCTCATCGCTGGGAAGCAGATGCTCGGCACGCACTGTCACAAGCTCGGGAGCTGCATCTCCAACAGGCACTGTATCGCCCATCATGGCATCGCCGCAGAGCAGCTCGACGAACGGCCCATCGGGGGAGAAGGTTGTAAACGTATGGCCGCGGCCAATGCCGTTCAATACGCCCGCCGACGTTCGCGAGTCTGCGAGCACCCATGTGCATGGGTAGGCGTGCTTTACGTACGGATGAGGCCGATGCGTGTCGCTGCCTCCCACGGCGACGAGCCGACGGCCGGCGGCCAACTGCTCCTGCCACCAGCTTAAAGCCCGGGCGTTGCGCTCCGTCCATGGCCCGTTCCATATTTCCACCCAATCATAGTCGGCAGCGAAGTCCCACAGCCACGGGCAATACTCACAGTGGGGGTGGTTCAGTACGATCCTCGCGCCGCGGGCTCTCGCCGTCGCGATGCGGAGGTCGACATCGGCTTGGGTGACGACGCGGAAATCATCCAGCGGATCGTCTATGCCGAGAAAATTGCTGTGTCCGAAGTTCGTCGTGAATTCCATGCCGGGAATCATAACGACGCCGCTGTTCCGAGGATAGGTGCTGTTTTGACTAATCGCGTTGTGATCGGTCATCGCAATAAAATCGCAGCCGAGCGCCTTGATCGCGGCCGCATTCTCCTCCAGCGTGAAAGAGCCGTCGCTGTGGACGCTGTGCGTGTGCAAGTCCCCGCGCAGCCAACGCGGCGTGCACAGCTCGAAGCGCACGGTCGCATATACCGTGCAGCCATTCTCCGGCACGCGATAGGCGCCCAGCACGACGGCCCAATCGCCGGGCGTCAGTTCGCCGGCGATGTAGCCGGGGGTCGCCTGCTCTGGCTCGATGCGGAATTCGCTGCGCGCGCCTCCGCTCCAGCCGCGCAGGCGCCGGTCGTCGCGCACGCCAAGGTCAATGATTGCATTAGCACCGGCGTCATGCGATTCAACACTGTACGAAACGTGCAGCGTGCAGGCCCGTTCCGGCAACTCAAATGGCAGCTCCACATAGCGGCTTTCCTCGCTTTTGTCGATGCGACGCGTAAGTTTTCGCTCCACAACGACTTGATTCATCTGCTTTGGCATTTGCTTGTCACTCCCTTCCGCGGGGTTCGATGCGCATCCGCGCCAGCACCGGATAATGGTCCGACGGATAGCGGCCGCCCACGTTGTCGCGGATCACTTGCGCTTCCAGTACGTGCACGCCTTCCGAAGCGAAAATGTAATCGATCGGCTGCCCGCCCGAACCGCCATGGAAGCTGTGCGCGGTTAGGCCGACGTCGCCGTCATGCATCCGGTAAGCGTCGAACAGCTCGCTGCGCAGCCGCACGATCGCCGGGTTGCTCGGCCAGGCGTTGAAATCGCCGGTGAGCACGGCCGGCAGCGGCGAACCCAACGCACTTGCAGCCGAAGCCGCCCCGGCATAGCGACCCATCCGGTTGCGAATCAAAGAAGCGCCATTCACGCGGGCTTCCTGCCCGATATGGTCCAGGTGCGTGTTGTACAGCATCCATTCGAGCTTCGGCTCCGCAATCGACTGCAGCCGGGCCCACGTGCAGATGCGCGGCAGGCTGCTGTCCCAGCTGACGCTGTTCGGCCGCTCCGGCGTCTCTGAAAGCCAGTACTGGCCCCATTCCTGCACGCGCAGCAAGCTTGTATCGTAAAAAATCGCATTATGTTCATCCTCATTACCGCCGCCGCGCCCTGCACCGACCCAAGTGTAGCCGGGAAGCCGCTCCTGCAAATCGTCCAGCATCGGCAGCAGCCCTTCCTGCGTCCCGATCGCAGAGGGACGATAGCGGCGAATCAGATCAGCCGCCTGATCGACCCGGTGCGGCCAGGCGTTGTTTCCGTCTTTCTTTTCGTTGTAGCGCAAATTAAACGTCATTACAGTGAATTCCACAGACGTGCCACTCCCATCGCACAGTTTCTATTCTTTGACGGACCCGAGCATAATGCCGTGAATGAAATATTTTTGCAGAAATGGATAAATAATGAGAATCGGTGTCATCGAGACGACGATTTTGGCGGCATTGAGCGTCTTGTCGGACACTTTCTCGAGCAGCGCCGCCTGCGTCGAATCGAGATCGATTGTATTCAGCTGAACGACAAGCTGTTGAATGTACGTTTGCAAGGGATAGTACTCTACGCTCCGCATGAAAATCATGCCGTCGAAAAACGAGTTCCAATGGCCGACGATGCTGAACAACGTGACAGTGGCTAGCGACGGAAGGGACAGCGGCAAAAATACTTTCAGCAGCATGAACCACGGCCCGGCCCCGTCCATATAACCCGCCTCGCTAAGCTCCTTTGGCATATTGCGGAAAAAGTTCATGAGCAGCACGACGTTGAACACCGGCACCGCGCCCGGCAGCACTAAAGCCCACAGCGTGTTAAACATGCCAAGCGTCTTGACTGTCAAATAAAGCGGAATAATGCCGCCGCTGAACAGCATCGTGAACAGCAAGAACCACGTGTAGACACCGCGATACGGAAACTCTTTTTCGCTCTTCGACAGCGGATACGCCATCAAGACGGTCAGCACGAAGTTGATCGACCCGCCGAGCAGCACCCGCTTGACCGAGACGAAGAACGAGTGAATAAAATGGGGCTCGACGATGATTTTCTGATAGGAAGCGAAATTGAAGCCGACTGGCCATAATTTCACCAGACCTCCGGCCGCCTTGGCGTTGTCGCTGAACGAAACGGCGATCGTATGCAGCACCGGAGCGAGGGAGAGGAACGAAATCGCCAGCATGGACAGCAGAATGGCCGCATCCGCCAGCCTTGCCGAGAATGTTTTGTTGCGTACCATAGGGCTCACCAGCTTTCACTAGAAGATGCGGTAATTGGCATACCGATAGGCGATGCGGTAGGAGATCACGATCAAGAGGAAGCCGATGACCGATTTCATCAGCCCGACAGCGGTCGCGAAGCCGTACTGGGCTTGTACGAGACCTACCCGATAAACGTACGTGTCGATGATGTCGCCGGAATCGTAGACTAGCGGGTTGTACAGGTTGAAAATCTGATCGAAGCCGGCGTTCAAAATGTTGCCGATACTGAGCGTAGCGAGAAGGATGACGGTCGGAAGCAGGCTCGGCAGCGTAATGTACAGCAGCTGCTGGAACCGATTCGCGCCGTCCATCTCCGCGGCCTCGAACAAATTCGGGTTAATGCCTGCCAAGGCGGCCAAATAAATAATCGCAGCAAAGCCGAATTCCTTCCAGATGTCGCTGCCGATAATGATCGCCGGAAACCAGCTGTTGCTGGCCAGGAACATAATCGGCTCGAAGCCGAACGATGCCAGCGTATGGTTCACAACCCCTTGCAGCGACAGCAGGTCGATCACAACGCCCGCCAAGATGACCCAGGATAAAAAGTGGGGTAAATAGACGATCGTCTGCACCCACCGTTTCACGGCCATAATCCTTACTTCGTTCAGCAGGATGGCGAAGAAGAGTGGGATAATGAGATGGGCGATGATTTTGCACAGCGAAATAAACACGGTGTTATAGAAAATAACGCTGCTATCATGCAGCTGCAGCAAATAAGTAAAATTTTCGAAGCCGATCCAGGGCGATTTCCAGATGCCGAGTCCCAGCTTGAAGTCCTGAAAGGCAATGGCGATGCCGAACATAGGGACGATATGGAAGATGAGCAGCAGGATGACGCCCGGCCACAGCATAAGATGATAGTGCTTGTAATACGATTTGAAGTTCATAGCCGCGTCGCACCTCCGTTTCAATTAACGAAGAGGCACCGCCCGCTTTGTGAAAGGAGGTGCCTCGCCGCCGGTTATTTTTTGCTGATTTCGTCTCTGACTTCTTTCGTGATGTCGTCGCCGCCTTGCGACTTCCAGTCGGTGACGAATTTATCGAACGAATCAAGCGGCTGCTGGCCCATGACGATTTTGAAAAACGTTTCGCTTTCCAGCTTTTGCAGGTTGGCCCATTTGCGATCCATTGTCTTAGTCGTCGCCGTGAACTCGCTGTAGATGTTGCTGCGCGGCTGCTTGAGCACTTCGGCCGGTTCGGTGTAGCCGTAATACGATTTCCAGACTTTCAGGTCGCCGCGTGGGTTGGCTTGATCCTGCTTCGCGTAATCATACAGCACTTTCACTTCCGGCGTCAGCGACTCGGGCTTCGTTGCTCCGCTTAACGCCTTTTTCAGCATGTCGGCTTTGCGCTCGACGGCGTCGGCGTAATCGAACGTTGCGTTGCCAATCGGCCAATAGGAGGCATCAATCGTGAAATCCAGCTTCAAAGCGTCGGGATCGGTTTTGCGTTGTGCGGCGATGAACGTGTTGGCATAGACCACCGCAGCTTCCGGATTTTTCACGCCTTTCTTCATAACGAGGAACGTATTGCTGACAGGCACCATCAGATTGTTCACTTGCCCTTTCGCGTCAGGGAGGAGCAGCGGGATGAAGTTGGCTTTCGGATTGTTGGTGTATGTATCCATCAGCATGCCGCCAGCCCACCAAGGACCGAGGAAGATGCCGGCCTGGCCGCTGACGACAGGCGCGTTCACATCTTTGCGCAGCGCGAATTCCTTATCGATCAGCCCAGCTGCGTACATGTCGCGCAGCTTGCCGAGCGCCTGTTTCGTCTCCGGCAGAATCGAGCCGTAGACGACGCTGCCGGATTTGTCCTTGATCCAGTTGCTCGGGAAAGCGTCGTAAGCTTCAAAGATGGGCTTGAAGTTGTGGAAGCTGGCTTTTCCAGGCATTGACAGCGCCGTATCCGAGCCGGTCAAGCCGATCGTATCCGCTTTGCCGTTGCCGTCCGGATCTTTCTCAACGAACGCCTTCGCCACGTTCACAAGATCATCCATCGTCTTCGGCGGCTGCAGGCCGAGCTTGTCGAGCCAATCTTTGCGTACCCACACCATGCTGACGGAGTCGGCTTGCACGCTGATGTTCGGGATCGCCAGCAGCTTGCCGCCGTACTTCGCCTTGTCGAGCGCCTTGTTCTGCGTGGAGGCGTACAATTCTTTCGTAAGCGGAGCTGCGTAGGCATCATACACTTTCGTCAAATCTTCGAGTTGGCCGGCTTCCGCCAGCGACAGGAACGTCTGCTCGTCGACCAGCATCATGTCCGGCAAATCGTTGCTGGCCACCGCCAGCTTCAGCTTCTGCGTATAATCCTGCCCGCTCGCATACCATAACAACTTGAAGCTGATGTTTGTCTTGTCTTTAATATACCGGGTGTACTGGTTCTCCTCGACCGTATCTCCGCTCGGCAGCTTGGCTCCCGGCGTCACACCTTTGAACGTCGTGATCTCGACCGGGTTCGGCATCTTGAACGGATCTACCTTCGCTGCCGGCGCAGCCGATGGGGTTGAAGCGTTCTGCCCCTTGGACGTATCCTGGGCGGTCTCTTGCGCCCCTTGCTGCGCAGGCTTATCCGAACAAGCTGTTACGAGTGCCGACACCACCGTCAGTGCGATAAGCGCTTTCATTGTTTTCATGCTATCCCCTCCTTATATCGTCGCTACATCCCCATCATAAAGAACAACGCAGCCTCCGGCGTCAGCTTGCGTCCTAGAATCAGGAGCAAACCGTCTCGGGTTTTTCTCGCTTGTAAGCGTTTGTAGACGAAAGTGCACTAATTGGAGGATGTTTTGTGACTTTTCTCCATTTTACGGAACTCACTCGGCAGCACGCCGGTCAGCTCGCGAAATACTTTGCCGAAATATTTCTCATTCGGATACCCGGATTGCGCGGCTACCCAGCCGATGTTGCGCGACGTCGTCTTAAGCAGCGATTTGGCGCGCTCGACACGCAGCTCTCGCACATAGTCGTTAAATGTCTTGCCGACGAGATCGTGAAAGCAGCGGCTGAAGTAGCTCCGGCTCATATTGACGCGGAGCGCCACTTCCGGCAGGTGCAGCTCTTCCTGCAGCCCGTCCCGAATGAGTTCGACGGCTCTCTTGATGCTGGCGCGCACTTCCGCCGAATATCGTTGTCCGTCGTCTTCCATGGCTTCCTCTGCGGCAAGTTCCGGCTTCGTTGTCATCGCAGCGGACGCCGTCTGTTCCTGCATGCGCTGCACGATGCGCTGCAGCACCTCGTCCATTTGCTCATGCTCGAGCTCGACTTTCGTGATGTAATCGAGTGCGCCGAGCCGCAGAGCCTCTTGAATAAGTTCGAAATCCTGGTGAAACGTAAGCACCACCATATGTAGGTCCCGTTTTGTCTGCTTTACCTGCTTCATCAGTTCAATGCCCGACATCACCGGCATCGCCAGATCGGTAATGAGCAAGTCAACGTCTTGCTCCGCGAGAAACTCGAGCGCTTTTCTTCCGTTGCCGGCTTCCCCGACGACTTCGAGCCCGTACTTGCCCCAGGGCATCATCGAAATAAACCCTCTGCGCACCAGATGGTCGTCATCCACGACCAACACTTTTATCATGACTCACGCCTCCTCATAGTGGATCGGCAGCCGCAGCCGCACCGTCGTTCCTAAGCCTTCCCGACTCTCGATATGGAACGAAGCGTCCGCTCCGAATTGAAATTTGACCATGCGATATACGTAGTTCAGGCCGATACCGAGTCCGACCCGCTTGCGGTCGGCAGTATCACCCTTGAGCAGCCGCTGGATGTCGGTCTCGGACATGCCTTCGCCGTTATCGGACACACTGATCACGATATGAGTGCCGTTATCCTCGGCGACGTCGACTTCAATGACACCGTTCTCGTCCAAACCGTGATATAGTGCGTTCTCCACTAGCGGTTGCAAAATAAAGCGCGGTACCGGCAGCTCAAGCGCCCCTTCGTCGGCGCGAATGTTCACGACGAATTGGAAGTTGTAACGGATGCCCTGCAGCTCTACATACTGCTTAAGCGCCTCGAGTTCGTCCCTGATTTTGGCCGGGCCGCCTTTGCCGAGGTTGTAATGCAGCACCTTGTTCAAGGTGGAGACGAGCTTGTCGATGTCTTTCTGCCCGTTGCCCCGCGCCAGCCAACGAACCGTGTCGAGCGTATTGTAAATAAAATGCGGATTGATCTGGGCCATCAATTTTTCCACTTCCAACTGTGCCTTGCCTTGCTCCTTGAGCGCCACTTCCGAGATCAGTTCACCGATGCGGGTGCGCATGTCGGCGAATTCCTTGTGAATGACGGCAAATTCAAAAATCGGCGAAGAGCGCACCTGGAAAGTGCCATTGCCGCTCCGCACGTTGCGGATGTCGTTGTTCAGCTGCGACAGAGGGCGGTACATCGTGCGCCAAATATACCAAGCTATCAGGCAGCTCGCGGCCAATGTCGCAACGGCAAACAGCGAGAACTCCATTATCCAACGGTTAATTTCTGCGCGGTAGACGGACTTGGGAATAGCTGCTATCACTTTCCAAGACTGGTTGCTGCTTTCCTCGTATGTATAGTAGGAGCTGCGCATCTTGGCCGCCGTATATTTCGCTGCATCCGTTCCGATCGGGAACGCGGACGTATTTTCGCTGTACACGACGGTGTTGTTGTCGTCCACGATCACATGAATCAGATTGCCGCCATATTGGTCGTTCTTAATAATGCTTTCGGCGAGGCGAAAATTCGTCTCGATATACACATACACATCGTCGCGGTCGGGGAGTTCCACCTGGCGGAGGATCGACAGCACGATATGCCCATCGATCGGATTAAGCGACATGTGCGGCCCGAAATAGCGAATGTTGTTGAATTGGAACAAAACGGGAAGACTGCGTAAATCGACAGCGCCGTTCAAACTGTAAGTTTCGAACAGAGTCGTCCGCTCTTTGCCGAGGTAATAGAACATGAGACCCAGCGTCGGATTCGTAAAATGAATCAAGCCCAGCTCGCTGCGAATTTCATCGCTTAGCTGCTTCTTCATGTAGCCGTCGCCGGCGAGGTAGCTTTCCAAGCTTTTGCCGACTCTTCCGTCAAAAGCGAGCTGCTGCGACGTATGATTAAGCTGGCTGAGCGTATCTTCCAGCGAGATGAGTACTTGATGCAGATTGCTTTTGACGCCGGCTTCGGCTTTATTTTTCAAAATCGCATACATCGAAAAATACGAAATGCTCCCCAGAATAATTAGCGGAGCAAGCGAGCTTAAGAATAAGATCAGGATCAGGCGCGAACGCAGCGAATAAGGCTTTTTGGTGAACGGGATCGTGCCGCGCCTGGGCCGAGGCTGGGTTCGAGCGAATGTCATGGCGCTTAGTCACCTCACTTTTCAGAGTTCTCTGACAGTTCCATAGAGCACATGGCAATTCCTGCCTGTGTTGCTAATCTGACGTTAAAGCCCGGTTTAGCGCCTGACGCTTGACTTTGTTTCTGCCAATGATTACAATATACAGTAATGTAAATGAATGAAGATCCATTGAAGGGACCAAGTAGTTCGCCCCCACATCTTCAGAGAGGAAGTCCAGGCTGCAAGCTTCCGTTGATGAGCGAATGAACAGACTTCCCAGAGGACCGGTTGGGAACGGCATGTTTCAGACATGCTGAGTAGCAGCTGTGCGAATTGCGGGCGTTAACCGCTTAAGAGCTGACGTTTTGCTGCGTGTTCGAACATGAACACCAATCGTCTGAATGCTGGGTGGCACCGCGGGTGAATTTGTGAAAATCAAATCTCTCGTCCCTGACGAAAGTCGGGGATGAGGGATTTTTTTATTTTCCAGAAGAGATAAGGGAGGTTGATATGAGATGAGTATTCAGAAGCCGAAAGGCACACAGGACCTTCTCCCGGGCGAAGTCGAGAAATGGCAGTACCTGGAGAGCAAGGCGAGAGAACTATGCCAGCGTTTCAATTATAAAGAAATTCGTTCGCCGATTTTTGAAAGCACGGAGTTGTTTTCACGGGGCGTCGGGGAAACGACGGATATTGTTGAGAAAGAAATGTACACGTTCATGGATAAAGGAGATCGCAGCATTTCCTTGCGTCCGGAAGGCACGGCCGGTGTCGTCAGAGCGTTTGTCGAAAATAAGCTGTACGGGGTTCCTGACCTGACGAAGCTGTACTATATCGGGCCGATGTTCCGGTATGAGCAGCCGCAGGCGGGGCGTTACCGCCAGTTCCACCAATTCGGCATCGAAGCGTTCGGTTCGGTCGATCCGAGCATTGATGCCGAGGTGATCGCATTAGGCTACACCTTCTACAAAGAAATCGGGCTTAAAGAAGTGACCGTCGAGATCAACTCGGTCGGTACGCCGTCGGTTCGTACGGCTTATCGCGAGCAGCTCCAAGCATTCTTTGCGCCGGTGAAGGAGAAGCTGTGCAAAGACTGCCAGTCCCGTTACGACCGTAACCCGATGCGCATTCTCGATTGCAAAATCGATGCGAAATACGGGGAAGGCGCGCCGGATATCCTCGAATTCCTGGATGAAGAGTGCACGACGCACTTCAGTCAGGTGAAAGAGCACTTAACGGCGATGGACATTCCGTTCCGCATTAACCCTCGCCTCGTGCGCGGCCTCGACTACTACACGCACACCGCGTTCGAGTATAAAGCGGCAGGGATCGGCGCCATCGATACGATCGGCGGCGGAGGACGTTATAACGGCCTCGTCGGTGAAATTGGCGGCCACGGCACAGACCAGCCGGGCGTTGGCCTCGGGCTTGGCCTCGAGCGCATTCTGCTCGTCCTGCAAGCGCAGGGCGTCGAAATTCCGAAGCCGGAGCCGCTCGATGTGTATCTGATCGGGCTGGGCCAAGCCGCAGAGAAGCAGATCACCCAGCTGCTGCAGCAGCTGCGCGTGCAAGGTCTGAAAGCGGAGAAGGACTATCAGGGCCGCAAAATGAAAGCGCAAATGAAGTCGGCGGACCGCTTCAATGCAACCTATGTTGCGATTCTCGGCGACGACGAGCTGGAGCGCGGCGAAATTACGCTGAAGAAAATGGATACCGGTACACAAGTTACAGTTAGTCTAGCGGATCTTGCTGCGAATGCGGCAAAGACCCTATTCGCATAAAACACGCAGCGCATTATTAACCCATTCGAGGAGGCAGTTCTTATCATGATGCTCAAAACACATCATTGCGGCGAGCTTACGAAAGCTCAGGTTGGTCAAACAGTAACACTTAACGGTTGGGTTCAGCGCCGACGCGACTTAGGCGGCGTCTTGTTCATCGATTTGCGCGACCGCAGCGGTCTCGTTCAAATCGTATTTAACCCTGATTTCTCCGGCGACGCTTTGGCGATCGCTGACCGTGCGCGCAACGAATACGTGCTGGCGGTAAAAGGGAACGTCGTCGAGCGCGATGCCGAAACGGTGAACAAAAACATCGCGACAGGCGAAATCGAAGTGCGCGTAACGGAAATTGAAATTATGAACGCGGCCAAAACGCCTCCATTCTTCATTGAAGACGGCGTAGACGTGGACGAAACCGTTCGTTTGAAATACCGTTATCTGGACCTTCGCCGTCCGGAAATGCAGCGCACGCTGATGCTGCGTTCCAAAGCGTCGAACGTCTTCCGCAATTTCCTGGACTCCCAAGGATTCATCGACGTAGAAACGCCGATTTTAACGAAAAGCTCTCCGGAAGGCGCACGTGATTACCTGGTGCCAAGCCGTGTGCACCCGGGCGAGTTCTTTGCACTCCCGCAATCACCGCAAATTTACAAGCAATTGCTGATGGTTAGTGGTCTTGAGCGCTACTACCAAATCGCTCGCTGCTTCCGCGACGAGGATCTGCGCGCAGACCGTCAACCGGAATTCACGCAAGTCGACATTGAGACGTCGTTCCTGTCCCAGGATCAACTGCTTGATCTGCTTGAAGAGCTTGTTGTGAAATTGATGAAAGAAACGGCGAACGTAGACATTCCTCGCCCGTTCCAACGCATCACATACGCGGATGCGATGGGCAAATACGGCTCTGACAAGCCGGACCTTCGTTTCGGCCTGGAGCTGCAAGACGTGTCCGACATCGTGTCCGGATCCGGCGTGCAAGTGTTTGCAAACGTTGTGAAGGGCGGCGGCCAAGTTAAAGCACTCAATGCCAAAGGCTGCGGCACTTGGAGCCGTAAAGAGATCGATGATCTGCTGCCGTTTGCCGCACGTTATGGCGCGAAGGGTCTTGCGTGGATTCAAGTGAAAGACGGCGAATTCAAAGGGCCGATCGTCAAATTCTTTACCGAAGCGGAAATCGCGTCGCTGACCGAGCGTCTGGGCGCGGAAGAAGGCGACCTGTTGCTCTTCTCCGCCGACAAGAAGAAAGTCGTTGCTGACGTACTCGGCAACCTGCGTCTGAAAATCGGCCGTCAGCTCGGTCTGATCGACGACTCTGTTTTCAAATACGCTTGGGTTGTCGACTTCCCGCTGCTCGGTTGGGACGAAGAAGCGAAGCGCTATGTGGCGGAGCACCATCCGTTCACGCGTCCTAACGAGGAAGATCTGCACTTCTTCGATACGGATCCGGGCCAAATCCGTGCGCAAGCGTATGACCTTGTCTTGAACGGCTATGAAGTCGGCGGCGGGTCGCAGCGGATCTATCAACGCGATGTGCAGGAAAAAATGTTCGCCGCACTCGGCTTCTCCAAAGAAGAAGCGTATGACAAATTCGGCTTCCTGCTGGAAGCGTTCGAATATGGTACGCCTCCGCACGGCGGTTTTGCATTCGGTTTCGACCGTTTGGTTATGCTGATTACAGGCAGAACGAATCTCAGAGAAACGATTGCTTTCCCGAAAACGGCAAGCGCAACCGATTTGCTGATGGACGCTCCGGGAGAGGTAGACGACAAGCAGCTTGACCAATTGTCGATTCGCGTAGCGCTGAAGCAGCCTGCGAAAGCCTAAGAATTTTTGAAGAGGACGTGTTCCGATGCTTCATCAATTTTCACGAACTGAACTGGCTATCGGCCCGGAAGGGCTGGAGGTCATGAAAAACAGTACGGTGGCCGTGCTCGGCATCGGCGGTGTGGGCGCCATCGCTGCAGAAGCCTTGGCGCGCACCGGTGTCGGCGGCCTCATCCTGATCGACAAGGATGTGGTGGACATCACGAACATCAACCGCCAGATTCACGCGCTGACGACGACCGTCGGCCAGCCGAAGGCGGATCTGATGCGCGACCGCATCAAGCTGATCAACCCGGAGTGCGATGTCATTTCGCTGCGGATGTTTTACACGGAAGAGACGTATGAGCAGGTGTTCTCGTATCCGATTGACTATGTGCTGGATGCGAGCGATACGATCGAGTACAAAATCCATTTGATTAAGCAATGTCTGGAGCGTAAAATCCCAATCGTCTCCTCCATGGGTGCCGCGAATAAAATGGACCCGTCGAAGTTCCAGGTCGCGGACATTTCCAAGACGAGTATGGACCCGATTGCCCGTGTCGTTCGTCAGGGGCTGCGCAAAGAGGGCATTAAAAAAGGCGTGAAGGTCGTCTTCTCGACCGAAGAGCCGATGAAGCCGCGGCAAGACGTGACGGAGCAAATCGTACCGGCCAACGCGCCGGAGATCCGCAAAGCGAAGCAGCCGCCTGCGAGCAATGCGTATGTGCCGCCTGTGGCAGGCCTGATCATGGTGAGTGTCGCCGTGAAGGATCTGCTTGAAACAGGGCTGGTGAAGAAGTAAAAAAGAGATGCTTTTCCGAAATTCGTTTCGGGAGGGCATCTTTTTTTGTAATTTAGTTCATATATCGAATTAATATATATTGACTCGATATATATCAATGTGATATTTTATTTTCAGACAGAATTGGAATTGAACTTGGAGGATAACGCATATGAACAGTCAGGACGTAATCTTAGGCTTGTTGATGAGGGGAGAAATGTCGGGGTATGACATTAAGCATCGGCTGGAGTCGATTTTTTCCTTTTTCTACAACGCAAGCTTCGGTACCATTTATCCGACCTTGAGCAAGTTGGAGAAGGAGGGCTACATTTCAAAGATGAGCGTCATCCAGGAGGGGAGACCGAACAAGAACGTTTACACCATTACCGAGGAAGGAAAGAAGTTGTTTCAAGCATATTTGCACGGTCCCATCGAGCGGAACGAATTCAAGTCCGACGTGATGACACGCATGTTTTTCGGCGAGTTTCTCGAGAAAGACGTTATGATCGGTATGCTGGAGAACCAATTGCAGGATGCGCATGACAAATTGAACCGATTAACAGAGATGTATAAAGTTTATAAGCCCGAGATGTCGCCGACGCAGGAAATTTGCATTCAGATTGGCATCAGCGACAAGGAAAGCTTGATTCGTACTTTAACGCAAGGCATTGAGCGATTGAAAAAAACGAACGAGAAGTGAGGGAAAAGCACCAATGGGGAATAAGAAAGCAGGTTTTATTATTTTAGCGATGGCACTGGGGCTCTTGATGTCGGCCTTGGATAACACTGTGACGTCGGCGGCCATCTCCCATATTATTAGCGATATTAACGGTTTTGATAAAATCAGTTGGGTATTCACTGCCTATATGCTGGCGTCCACCAGTACGATGCTCGTCTTCGGCAAAATGTCCGATATGTTCGGACGCAAGCTGTTCTATTTAATCGGGATCTCGATCTTCCTGATCGGGTCGGCATTGTGCGGAACGGCGCAGGATATGACGCAGCTGATCATTTACAGAGCGATTCAAGGGATTGGGTCAGGCGCGATTTTCCCGATTTCGTTTACGATTATTTATACGATTTTTGCGGATCCGAAGCAGGCGGCAAAGCTTTCTGGCGTATTCGCAGGCATTTTCGGTTTATCTTCGGTAGCTGGCCCGCAAATCGGGACGCTGCTCGCCGATACATGGGGCTGGCGCTGGTGCTTCTATGTGAACTTGCCGCTGGGCGTCTTATCCTTCCTCGTGCTGTTCTTTGCGCTGAAAGAATCCCGTTCCGACCGCAAGCCCAAAATTGACTATGTCGGCACGTTGTTCCTTATTATTTCGACCGTTTCGCTCATGCTGGCGCTCGAATTCGGCGGGAAAGATTACGCCTGGGGCTCTTGGCAAATCGTCAGCTTGATCGGGGTAGCCATCGTTGTCGGCTTCCTGTTCATTCAAGTGGAGCGGAGAGCGTCTGAACCGATTCTTCCCTTGCCTTTGTTTAAAAATCGGATGGTGCTCGGCACCGTGCTCGCTTGCCTCTGCCAAGGCGCCATCATGTTTGCGGCGATTGCGTACTTGCCGATTTTCTCGACCGCGGTGCTCGGGCAAGCGAATTCCAACGGCCTGCTGACGCCGATGATGTTCTCGCTGATGGTCGGCGCCGTCGGGTTCGGTTTCCTGCAGCGGTTCTTCAGCTTCCGCACCGTCTTCGCGTTCAGCATGGCGATGGGCATCATTGTGAGCTATCTGCTTAGCATCGTCGGTCACGATGCCAGCAAACTGTACATGATTTTCCTGATGGTGGTGCTTGGCCTTGGCGCCATCGGCCCGCTGATGAGCGTGGCGCAAAACGCCGTGGCGCAAAGCGTAGACCGCAAATACATCGGCGTCTCTTCCTCGATTGTCGGCTTCTGGCGAAATATCGGCGGTGTGCTGGGCGCATCGATTATGGCGACGATTGTGAACAACAATTACACGTCTTTGATCCAAGACGGGGCAGCATCACACGGGATTCCGGCGGATAAAATCGCATCGATGGGCAACCCGGAGCAATTGATCCGCGCCGGCAGCTCCCTGCCGCAAGAGGTAGCGAGCTTCCTGCGCGACTCGCTGGGCACGGCGATCAATCACGGCTTTGTGCTGTGCATCGCCTTTGGCGCGCTCGGCCTGTTGGCGGCTGTTATCGCCGGGCCCCTGAAGTTTGCGATGCCGGTGAAGCCGCAGGAAGCGATGCCGGAGCAGGCGGCGACGCCGTCGGTATAAGCGTGTGGGGTATCGTGTGCAAAGCATGTGCAGGTGACAATTCAGCTGCGGTTCGTCATTAACTGGAATTTCTCCAGTTCAGGTGGTGCAGTTAGCTCCAATAGGGGTGTTTAACTGGAAAACCTCCAGTTCATTTCATGCTTATCGGCGGAATTGTCGGATATGCGGAAAAGAGATGGAGAAATTCCAGTTCAGGCCCCTCTATCAGCGGGAAAGATGTGATTAAGCTGGAGGAATTCCAGTTCGTTAATTTGGCAGTTCAATTACTCGGTTGATTACTATGGCTGCGCGGAAATGAACGTGAAATTCAGAGCCCGCGAAAGCGAAGAAGTTGTGAGCTAACAAAGGGGTTTTCCTGAGGGGGCAAGTGGCGACCTTGGGGAGCCTCTCTTTTTCATTCAGGGCGGAAACATGACAGGCTTAGCCAAGCGGAGTATAATGGAGAGATAGGTACTCCCTGCCAGATCAATTATGTCGCCGCGAACAGCATGGCTGGGCGTGGGAAGCGACTCCATTATATCGCAAAGGAAACGACACATGGATTTATTCACATTAGCTTCTTCCCAGGATCCGACAAGCAAGTTGCTGGCCGACCGCATGCGGCCGACTACGCTGGATGAATATATCGGCCAGGAGCATATCGTCGGCCGAGGCAAGCTGCTGCGGCGCGCGATCGAAGCCGACCAGGTAACTTCGATCCTGCTCTATGGCCCGCCGGGCACGGGCAAAACAACGCTGGCGAACATCATCGCCAACCGCACGCAGGGCGAGTTCATGAAACTCAACGCCGTCGACGCTTCGGTGAAAGACGTGCGCGAGATTATCGAAGTCGCCAAATCGAATAAAGCGTTGTACGGCCGCAAAACGACGCTGTTCCTGGACGAGGTGCACCGCTTCAACACCTCGCGGCAGGATGCGCTGCTGCCGGCCGTGGAGCAGGGCATCCTCATCTTCATCGGGGCGACGACCGAGAACCCGTTCCACCATGTGAACGGGGCTCTGCTGTCGCGCTCGACGCTGTTTCAGCTTGAGCCCCTCACGGCGGAGCATGCGCTTATCGCCATGCGCAGAGCGATCGCCGATCCCGTCAAGGGGCTCGGCTTCATGCGCCTCCACGTGGACGAGGAGGCGCTGGAGCACATCGCGCGGATGGCCGTTGGCGACATCCGCCGCTCCCTCAACGCGCTGGAGCTAGCAGCGCTGACGACTTCGCCCGAACCGGACGGCACGGTTCGGATCACCCTGGAGGTGGCGGAGGAGTCCATCCGCCGCCCGATCGTGAAAGCGGACGAGTCGACGCAGTATGACGTTCTGTCCGCTTTTCACAAAAGCGTGCGCGGCTCCAGCGACGCCGCGCTGTTCTGGTTCCTCTATGCCGTCGAGAAGCTCGGCATGGATCCCATGACGTTCTTGCGGCGGCTGATCGTCGCTTGCAGTGAGGATATCGGCCTGGCGAACCCTCAGGCGATGGTGCAATCGGTCACCGCGATGGACGCGTATCACAAGATCGGGTGGCCGGAATCGAAGTACATCATTTCCCAGGCAATTTTATTTGCCGTGGAGAGCCCGAAGTCCAATTCCATTCCGCTTGCGATTATGAAGGCGGAGCAGCTCATGGAGCGGGTCAAATCCGCCAACGTCCCCTTACACCTGCGCGATACACACTACAAAGGCGCGGAGAAGCTCGGACACAAAGGCTACATGTACCCGCACAACTATCCGGGGCATTACGTGCAGCAGCAATACTTACCGGATGAAATCAGGCATGAAATCATCTTCGAGGCTTCCGAGCAAGGCACCGAAGGCAAAATCCAACAAAATCAACACAAAAGAAGAGGGATGCAGGCGGATTCATAACATCCGCAGGCTCCCTCTTAAATTTTCCTGTTCCATCAGAATAGCGAAAATGCGCTCCGAAACCGGATCATAGCGGATCGTAACTATGAGCGGAAACTCTTTGCCTTGATGGCGTGCCCAGAAGCGAAACTGCTGCTGCGCGACCCCTGGGGCCACGTCCGATTTGCCGAGATATTTGTAATCAAGCAGTGTGTACACTTTGCCAGCTTCCTGAAAGGCAATCCGGCTCCACTTGGCATACCCGGGATCCAAATTTGGCGCTGGAGTCGGCGCTTGCCTGGTATAGCCGGGGCCTGCCGCTTGAACAGCAACTGTCGGGCTCGTTTCCGCCATCCCCAGCTGGCCTGGTGCAGGAAGATTTAGCATGACCATCATCAACATCCAGGTGTGCATGAACGGGTTCCCGCCTTTCGAAATGAAATTTCCCCCCAGCCAATACGGTTGAAGTAGGCAGGGGTGTTCCCTTTCTTGCAGAAACTACAGCTAGTTGTATTGCCTCTTAGCCTTTGCGGCAGGGAGGCCAAGCATACGAACGAGCGTCCAGGTAAATCCGCGCAATTTCGGTAAAATCGAACAAGCCCCCGACCGTTCGCAGCGACTGCGAGGACGATCGGGGGCTATCTGGTTAGGCAGCTTTTATTTTAGTTTAAAAATCTTACGCAAATACACATTCGCCGCCTCGCTAAACTGCGCTTCCAGCAGCGCCTTGAGCTGCGCCTTCGCCTCCGGCGTCGGCAGTGTATTCGGCGCAATCCCATGCAGCTCCATCCAGTGGGAAGCTGTCATATAGCACGTGCTGTTCCAGCCGTTCTTGGTGCCGCTGGCGTTCAGCCGCTCGCTGATGCCCGAGATCACAATGTCGGTCGTGCTTTGCAGATCAACGAGCGCTCGATCGAATTCGTTTTTCGACTCCTTGCCGCTCAAGCCTGTTACCGCTCGCAGCTGTTTCACATCGATGCCTTCATGCGCTTCAATCGCATGGTACACATCGACCGCAGCCTTGGACAGCTCGCCGTCCGCGTAGCGTTCGTCGACGGAATAGGGCTCTTCCAACACATTTTTTACAAGAGGGAACAGCGACTTGTGGATCAGCATCGGCTTTTTGGCGAAAAAGCGGCCGTAAGCCGCAATCCCGTCACCCGGCAGCCGGTCGCGCCATAGCCACGGATCAGTGACAAGGCCGGTGTGCCATTGTTCATGCACCGTCACGGATTCCAGCGAGAGATGCTCCGGAATAAAGGAAGAGAGGGGGAGAAGCTGAACCTCTTCCACAATGCGAATAACGTCCTCATAGGTGTCTGCTTTCAGCGAAGTTTCGTTCGGTGCTGCCATAACCGTATCATCCTCTCCGAATTAGTCCTTGTGGACTTCATTAATGATGCCGCCGCCGAGGCACACATCCCCTTGATAAAAGACGACGGATTGCCCAGGCGTTACCGCTTTTTGCGGCTTGTCAAAGACGACCTCACATGTGCCATCCGCCTGGAACGTTACGACCACGCCTTGATCCGGCTGGCGGTAGCGGAATTTGGCGGTGCAAGCATATGCGCCCACAGGTTTCTCAGAAGAAATCCAATTCACATCCGTCGCTGTCAACCCTTTGGAATAGATCCCTGGGTAGTTCTCGCCTTGCACAACCAACAATTCGTTGCGCTCCAGATTCTTATCGACAACGAACCAAGGCTCGCCGGTGCCGGAACCGCCGATGCCGAGGCCCTGACGCTGACCCAGCGTGTAGTACATCAAGCCGTCATGCCTGCCTTTCACTTCGCCGTTGCGGATATCGACCATATTGCCGGGACGGGCAGGGAGGTACTGACTTAGGAAAGTTTTGAAATCTCGCTCGCCGATAAAGCAGATGCCGGTGCTGTCTTTCTTCTTCGCCGTCGCCAGTCCGGCGCGTTCCGCAATTTCCCTTACTTGCGGCTTCGGCAGATGGCCGATTGGGAACATCGCCTTCGCCAACTGCTGCTGGTTCAGCGCGTTCAGGAAGTAGGTCTGATCCTTGTTCGCATCGTTGCCGCGCAGCAGCACGTACTCGCCATTCTCTTCCTTAACTTGCGCGTAGTGGCCGGTAGCCAAATAATCGCCGCCAAGCTCGACCACCTTTTGCAGCAGCTCGCCGAATTTGATCTCCCGGTTGCACATGACGTCGGGATTGGGGGTGCGGCCTTTCTTGTACTCGTCCAGAAAATAGGCGAACACTTTATCGTAATACTGCTTTTCAAAATTGACTGTATAAAAAGGGATGCCGATCTGGTCGCAGACGCGGCGCACATCTTCTGCATCCTCCTCAGCGGTGCAGTGCCCGAACTCGTCGGTATCGTCCCAATTTTTCATGAAAATGCCAATCACTTCGTAGCCTTGCTCCTTCAGCAGCAGCGCAGCAACCGATGAATCGACGCCCCCGGACATGCCGAGAATGACGCGCGTTTTCCTGGTCATCGTAGAAACCCTCATTTCTTTCATCACAAGCGATGTTTATATCTAAATATCATCCTATTATACATGTCTCTGAACAAAATTTAAAATATTTCAAGAGAATGTCATCGTTTTTTACCACATGTCAAAGGATTTATGATAACATAGATATGATATACGGTTACTTTGGAATGTTTTTGCGAAAAATGGAAACGCTGTTTACCAAGATAGGGACGGCCATCGTGTTTGTTTCGGCGGCATGAGGCACGGTAAATATAGCAAGTTTTTTTAGCGATACGGAACAGACTCCTTGATGCCATATAATCTTGAATGAGGTGTACATTTTGAAAATTTCCACTAAAGGCCGCTACGGTTTAACGATCATGATGGAGTTGGCCAATCGATTAGGTGAAGGCCCGACTTCTTTGAAAAGCATTGCAGAGAAGCACCAGCTTTCCGAGCACTATCTGGAACAACTGGTCGCACCGCTTCGCAATGCCGGTTTGGTCAAAAGCATTCGCGGTGCTTATGGCGGTTATATTTTATCCAAAGCTGCCGAGCAGGTGACTGCAGGCGAAGTGATTCGCGTACTGGAGGGCCCGATTTCCCCGGTTGATTTTGAAGAAGAAGACGATCCGGCTAAGCGCGATCTCTGGATCCGCATCCGGGACAGCATCGCGGAAGTATTGGACTCCACGACATTGGCAAGTTTGATTGCTTTCGAGGACAAAGGCAAGCACGATAATTATATGTTTTATATCTAAGGTGAGTTATGAATCCGATTTATCTCGATCACGCAGCAACAACGCCCGTACATCGTGATGTATGGGAGGCCATGTTGCCTTTCTATACAGAAAATTATGGAAATCCTTCAAGCACCCACAGCTTTGGCAGAGCATCCAGAACAGCGCTTAACCGGTTCCGTGACGCAATGGCAAAGTCCTTGGGCTGCCTGCCTGCGGAGCTGATTTATACAAGCGGCGGGACAGAAAGCAACAACATGGCGATTTTCGGGATTATGCAGGCAGCGGAAGCATCGACGTCCGGCAAGAAACATATCATCACGTCGGCGATTGAGCATCATGCTGTTTTGCATCCCTGCGAACGTTTGGAACGGCTTGGCTACGAAGTTACGTACGTGCCGATCGACGCTTCCGGACGCGTTGCTGCCCGCGAGGTAGAGGCGGCCATTCGTCCCGACACCGCACTCATCTCGATCATGTATGTCAATAATGAAGTCGGCACGGTTCAGCCGATTGAGGCGATCGGCCAGCTAGCCAGTGAGCGCGGCATTCCGTTTCATGTCGACGCGGTTCAAGCGCTGGGCAAGCTGCCGATTCAGCTCGGCGAACTGCCGGTCGATCTCATGAGCTTCTCGGGGCACAAGATTTACGGCCCCAAAGGCATTGGAGCGCTGTATGTGTCTCGCGCTACGAAGCTGCTGCCGTATTTGCTTGGCGGCTCGCAGGAGCGCAAACGCCGTGCAGGCACCGAGAACGTCGGCGCCATCGCCGGATTTGCCAAAGCGGTGGAGCTGCTGCTGCCGCAGCAAGCGCAAGTGAGCGCCCATGCGGTAGAGCTTCGTGAGCTTTTGCTTCAGCGTTTGGAGCAGCAGCTGGGGACAGACGGATTCGTCGTCAACGGCGATCTGCAAATGGGCGTCCCGCATATCGTGAACATCAGCTTTCCCGGCGTTTCCACAGAAACATTGCTTATGAATTTAGACTTGGAGGGCGTAGCCGCAGCTAGCGGATCGGCGTGCACATCCGGATCGCTCGAAATCTCGCACGTGCTGAAGGCGATGAAGCTCCCAGAAAATGTCACACTCTCCGCTGTTCGGTTTAGCTTTGGAATGGGGAATTCTAAAGAACAAATCGAAACGGCCGCCCAGAAAATTGCAACCATTGTTGCAAGATTGCGTAATAAGTAGGTACCGCGAACTTGCAACCATTGTTGCAAGATTGCGTAATACCTAGTACCGGGCGGTTCTAGGAGGAGTGCCACTTGCGCAAAGCGCACGATCTCATCGGACTTCCGGTTTTTACGGTAGACACCGGCAAGCAAATCGGTGAGGTACAAGATTTACTGATTGACCCAACGTGGAACATAAGCGGCATCATACTCGAAGCGAAGATGTGGTTCTCTGCCTTACGATACGTGTCCTGGGAAGGAATCGTCTCCGCCGGGGAGGATGCCATTACCATATCGAACGAGGATGTAATTTGCGAACTCGCGCACATGAATGAGTGCCACCCTTTTTTGGAAGGACGCAGCAGGATTAAAGGACTGCCTGTCATGACAGTCGGCGGCGAAGAATTGGGTATGGTAGAAGATGTTTATTTAAACGGGAATTGGGGAAAACAAATAGTAGGTTACGAATTGTCCGAAGGGTTTATTTCTGATTTAAAAGAAGGGCGTAAGCGGCTCCCGCTGCCGGAAACGGCAACTATTGGGGAAGATGCGATTATTGTGCCCGTACATTGCGCTCAGGAAGTTGAAGAACTCTTCGTATCCAAAGAAGAATAGGGTGAGCAGGATGCGTTGTCCAAACTGTAATTCCAAAGATATTGGAAAGATCGGTTCCCATCAGTTTTATTGCTGGGGTTGCTTCATTGAGCTAAGCGTCAACGGAGAGAAAATGTCCGTCTATCAAGTTGAAGAGGACGGAACGTTAAGTTCTCTGGACGATTTGTTTTTTGAGGAAGATATGACTCAGCTACAGGAGCATGCGAATTAACCGGTTGGATCCGTTATGTGAAAGCGTTGTTTGCCGCGAGAAATCGTTGGCGGGCGGCGCTTTTTTGATCTTTCCAGTTGAGGTTAATCCCCACAACTTTTACATATACTGTATGGGCGAGCTGAATTCGAAGATAGAGGTGAACCCCAGCATGGAGCGTATTTGGCGCAACAAATGGTTTGTCGGACTGGTCTACACGCTGCTGGCGTTGGCGGTCTTGTACATGCTGCTCCTGATCAAACCGATTTTGTACGGCCTGTTTGGCTTTATCAAAGCAATTGCGATGCCTTTTTTCATCGCGATGATTCTTTCCTACATATTGAATCCCGTCGTCACATTGCTGAATAAGCGCAAAGTGCCGCGAACGATGGCGGTGTTAATTATTTACGGCGTGTTTCTTTCAGGACTGACAGTGGTCGTGATGAATATGACGCCGGTGTTTATTCAACAGGCGGCTGAGCTTAACGAACATATGCCCCAGATGGCGATGAAGGCGCAATCGCTTGTGGACGGGTTTAATCAGAATCAACTGCTGCCCGACAGCGTGAGAAGCGGTTTTAATAATTCCTTAACCAAATTTGAAAATAAAATCTCGATGGCCATCGCGAACTATGTAAACGGCATCGGCGCAACGATCAATATGCTTTTCATCGCGTTCATCGTGCCGTTCGTGGCGTTCTATATGCTCAAGGATTTCCAGCTCCTCGAGAAAACGGCTTTAACCTTCGTTCCCCGCGAGTATCGGAAGAAGACAGTATCGTTGCTCATGGACATTGACACGGCGCTTGGCAATTATATTCGCGGCCAACTGCTCGTCTGCCTCATTATCGGAGCCTTGGCTTATGTCGGCTATTGGTTGATCGGTATGCCGTATCCGTTGCTGCTGGCCAGTGTGGTGGCCGTTTTCAACATCATCCCGTACTTAGGTCCGTTCTTTGGCGCTGCACCGGCACTGCTCATGGCGGCTACCGTTTCGCTTAAAATGGTGCTGCTGGTCGCCGTCGTGAATCTCGCGGTGCAGATCCTGGAAGGCAATGTCATTTCGCCGCAGGTTGTTGGCCGAACGCTGCATATGCATCCGCTTTTTATTATTTTCGCGCTGCTCGTTGGCGGGGAGGTGGCGGGAGTGGTAGGTCTGATTCTGGCGGTGCCGTTCTTCGCGGTCATGAAGGTCATTCTGCAGCATGTCTTTCTGCATTATGTTCATAAGCCGTCGACCTAGCCAAGGCAGACGCACAAAACCCCTCTGTGCCATGACTTGCGGGATCATGGTACAAAGGGGTTCTGTACGAGGGTTGAGGATAGGAAGGTGTGTGGCCCATGCGAGATTATCCATATGGACTACGGTATGAATGTGAGAAACATGATGTTGATCATCTATTCGATAATGAAAATCATTATCACTGAAATCAGTATAGCCCAATTGAGAATCATTGTCAACGGTCAAAATCATTTTTCGACACTGATGTCCAAGCTTGCAAGGTTTCATTATATTGAAGGCGGGATGACGCAGTCCGAGCGCTTGCCAGGTCATACCCATGTTGACAGGTGTCAGGCGGAAAGTTATAATTTGCCTTACATGAAAGCGTTGATGAAACTTTAGTAAGCCATAGCCCATCGCCAGAGAGAAGGCTCCGCATAACCGGGAATCCGGTCTATGTCGGCTGTGAGAGCCTTTCGGTGCAAGAATGGCCCAAAGCTCGTTTCGGAGCGTGGACGAACTCCACCGGTTGGACCCGTTACAGATCCGCACAAGGAGATTGGCGCTTCGCCAATAACCAGGGTGGTACCGCGATGATTCGTCCCTGTTTAGCTGCAGGGGCGTTTTTTGTTGTTTTTGCACATTTTACAAAAATATGGAGGCGCACACACATGAAAGCAAGTGAAATTCGTTCCAAGTGGTTGCAATTTTTCGCGAGCAAAGGGCACAAGGTCGAGCCGAGCGCATCGCTCGTTCCGCACAATGACCCATCGCTGCTCTGGATCAATGCGGGGATCGCGCCGCTGAAGCCTTATCTGGACGGCCGTGAAATTCCGGAAAACCCGCGGATTACGAACGCACAGAAATGTATCCGTACCAACGACATTGAGAACGTCGGGAAGACGCGCCGCCATCATACGTTTTTCGAGATGCTGGGGAACTTCTCCATCGGCGACTATTTTAAAAAAGAAGTGATTCCATGGGCTTGGGAATTTCTGACCGATCCGCAGTGGATCGGCTTTGATCCGAACCGTATCTCCGTCACCGTCCATGAAGAGGATGAGGAAGCATATGAGATCTGGAACAAGCAGATCGGTATTCCGGCTGAGCGTATCTATAAACTGAAGGAATCGAATTTCTGGGACATCGGCGAAGGCCCGTGCGGACCTTGTACGGAAATTTTCTATGACCGCGGAGACAAATACGGCGATCTGAATGATCCAGAATGCTGGCCTGGCGGCGAGAATGAGCGTTTCCTCGAAGTGTGGAACCTTGTGTTCACGCAGTTCAACCATAATTCCGACGGCAGCTACACGCCGCTTCCGAACAAAAACATCGATACCGGCGCCGGGCTGGAGCGTTTCGCCTCCATTTTGCAGGATGTGGACTCCAACTTCGATACGGATTTGTTTATCCCCATCATCAACCGCACTTGCGAGTTGACAGGCGTGCAATATCATGTCAATGATGAGCACGATGTTGCGCTCAAGGTCATTGCCGACCACATTCGTACGGTAGCGTTCTCCGTTGGCGACGGCGTGCTTCCTTCCAATGAAGGACGCGGTTATGTTATTCGCCGTTTGCTCCGCCGTGCGGTGCGTTACGGTAAAGTCCTGGGCACGGACAAGCCGTTCCTGTACAAGCTGGTGCCGACGGTTGGCGAGATCATGGGCGTGTACTACACTGAAGTCGTGGACAAAGCCGAATTTATCGAGAAAGTGATCCGCACGGAAGAAGAGCGGTTCCACGAGACGTTGAACGACGGTCTGCTCATTTTGGCTGAGATGGTTGAAAAGACGGAAGTAGCCGGCTCGAAGCAAATCAGTGGTCCGGACGCGTTCAAACTGTACGATACGTACGGCTTCCCGTTTGATTTGACAGAGGACTTTGCCGCTGAGAAGGGGCTGACTGTCGACCGTGACGGCTTTGATGCCGCGATGCAGGAGCAGCGCGACCGTGCCAGAGCAGCCAGCCAGAAGGAAGGCGGCATGAAGGTTCAAGGCGGGCCGCTGTCCGAATTTACGACTAAAAGCGAATTTGTTGGTTATAATGAATTGGTAGTTACTGCTAAAATCGAAGCGATCGTGCACGAGAACGAACTCGTGGAGCTTGTTGGCGTCGGCGAGACGTGCCAGGTCATTCTGGACCGTACCCCGTTCTATGCGGAAAGCGGCGGTCAAGTGGGCGACCACGGGATCATTCGCGGCGAGCAAGTGACGCTCAAGGTGCTCGATGTGAACAAGGCGCCGCACGGTCAGCACGTGCACAAAGTGATCGTAGAATCCGGCGTGTTGCGCCAAGGCGATACGGTGGAAGCCGTTGTTGCGGCAGCCGAGCGTGCGGATCTGATCAAGAACCACACGGCGACGCATTTGCTGCACAAAGCGCTCAAAGAAGTGCTGGGCACGCATGTTAACCAGGCTGGTTCTTTGGTAGAAGCGGATCGTCTGCGTTTCGACTTCTCGCATTTCGGCAGCATTACCGCCGAAGAACTGCAGGACGTTGAACAGCGCGTTAATCGTCAAATCTGGAACAGCATTCCGGTTGACATTTCCTTGAAACCGATCAATGAAGCGAAAGCGATGGGCGCGATGGCGCTCTTCGGCGAGAAGTATGGCGACATCGTGCGTGTTGTGCAAGTCGGCGACTATTCCTTGGAGCTTTGCGGCGGCTGTCATGTACAGAACACAAGTCAAATCGGCCTATTCAAAATCGTCAGCGAATCCGGCATCGGCTCCGGTGTGCGCCGGATTGAAGCCGTCACGGGCCGCAGCGCTTACGAGTATCTGGACGGACAGCTTGCGCTCTTGAAAGAAGCGGCGGGCCTGCTCAAATCGAACATCACGGATGTGCCGAAACGCGTGGACCTGACGCTGCAGCAAGTGAAAGAGCTGTCACGCGAGAACGAATCGTTGCGCGGCAAGCTGAGCCGCATTGAAGCGGGCTCCCTGACAGATCAGGTGAAAAAGGTTGGCGACGTCGCTGTACTGGCTGTGCAAGTGAACGCGGCCGATATGGATTCCCTGCGCAACATTGTGGATGAGATGAAGACCAAGCTGGGCTCGGCGGTTATCGTACTCGGCGCGGCAGCGGAGGACAAAGTGAATCTGGTCGCGGCCGTTACGCCTGATCTTGTTGCGAAAGGCTACCACGCCGGCAAAATCATCAAAGAAGTCGCCGGAGCGGTTGGCGGCAGCGGCGGCGGACGTCCGGATATGGCGCAAGCCGGCGGCAAAGACGCTTCCAAGCTGCAAGCGGCGCTTGCGAGCGTGGAAGGGCTCGTATCCCAATTCGCATAATTATTTTTTGCGGGGACAGGAATTTTTGAAACCGTAGAGAATATATCCAGTATACAGTGTTCAATTTTCAATAATTTTACAAATGGCAAGAGGAAATGGGGTGCTCCTGAATGAGTTCCATGGACAAAACGATGAAGTTTAATGTGAAGGCGGAGGAAATCGAAACATCGCCGAAGGACGTGCTGCTGGCGGTGTATGACGCTCTTCAGGAAAAAGGGTATAATCCGATCAATCAAATTGTCGGGTACTTGCTCTCCGGAGATCCGGCATATATTCCGCGTCACAACAACGCACGCAGCCTGATTCGCAAGCGGGAGCGCGATGAACTGATCGAAGAACTGGTTCGTGCCTACCTGAATCAACACAAATAGTTCGCGAACAACCTCTATGAAGAAATGAGATCTGTCTAGCATGAGAGTCATGGGTTTGGATTATGGGGATAAAACGATCGGGGTCGCCCTTAGCGATGAGCTCGGATGGACGGCTCAGGGGCTGGAAGTGATTCATCGCGGAAAGCCCGGGGAAGATATCGAGCGTCTGGTCTCGCTCGTGCAAACGTACGGCGTGATCGAGATTGTCGTGGGCTTGCCCAAAAATATGAATAACACGATCGGTCCGCGCGGTGAGCTGGCGATCGCGTTTGCGAAACAACTGGAAGAGCGACTAAGTATACCGGTACGCTTGTGGGATGAGCGGCTGACGACGGTTGCGGCGACGCGGACGCTGCTTGAAGCGGATGTAAGCCGCAAGAAAAGGAAGCAAGTCATCGACAAGATGGCTGCACAGCTCATCCTGCAAGGGTATATGGATGCTAATATGAAGAGGTGAATGAACATGTCCAAAGAAGAATTGCGTGAAGAAGAACCAGAAATCATTTACATTCCGGACGATGAAGGCAACGAAGAAGAGTTCGAGGTTATCATGAAATTTGAAGTGGACGGTTCAGACAAGAAATACATGATGGTCGTGCCGACAGAAGGCGGAGACGAAGACTCCGACGAAGTGTACGCTTTCCGTTATGAGGAAGACGAAGACGGCGAAGACCTGAAATTGTTCACCATTGAAGATGAAGAGGAATGGAACATTGTCGAGGAGACGTTCAATACGCTCATGGCAGAGTTCGATGAGGAAGAAGAAGGATGAGCACGCAACCAACCGATGTATTGCGTAAAACTTACGGGGATGCTATCATTTTGTTTGATGAGCAGAACGAGTCAACGGAATATCGTCTCCTGAAAGAATTTGTGTATGAGAATCGTACCTATGCTGTGCTTCAATCCGACGAACTGAAGAAGGACGATGAATTCGACGTTTTTCGGGTCGTGGAGAGTGCAGACGGGGAATACGAGTTAGTAACGATTGAAGATGACGACGAATGGGAAACGGTATCGGAGCTTTATGACGAGATGGTCTTCCCGGATCAGGACGACTTGTAGGACGTTTACAACCGAGCGGAGCGCATCCGCTCGGTTTTGTTGTGCATGGCTGCCCATGCGCATCATGTAAGCGGGAGGAGGATCGCAGATTAAGTGATTAGAGAGCATGAGCAAGAGGAATGGCGCAAGCCGGGAACAAGCAAGCTGAAACGGGTACTGCTCATCCTGGGCATCGTAGTTGTCCTGCTGCTAGGCTTGGCGGGAGGCGCCGGGCTGTATGTCAGGAACGCGCTCCAGCCCGTAGCGGCATCGGATCAACCGATCAGGCTGTTGATCGCCCCAGGAATGGGAACTGTACAAATTTCAAATGCCCTTGAAAGCAAGGGACTTATTAAGAACGCAACGGCCTTTATGTATTATTTAAAATTCAAGAAGCAAGGTTCGCGGTTTCAAGCGGGCGAATATGACATGAAGCCGGGCATGACGTTCGACGAGATGATTGCGAAGCTGAACAGCGGCGATGTTGTCAAGGAAGAAACGATAAAGTTCACGATTCCGGAAGGTTTTACGATTGAGCAGATTGCCGCGAAGCTTGCCGAGCAGACGTCTTGGAAGAAGGATACCTTTCTCCAACTCGTTGACAGCCCGGGCGGGTTCAAAGACGAGACAACGGCTTCCATTCCGGATTCGAAAAACTTAAGACACCGCTTGGAAGGGTATATTTTCCCGGAAACGTATGAGTTCAAGAAAGACACGACGGAACAGGAATTCGTCGAACGCACGCTGCAGGAGCTGGACAAGAAGTTGGCTACACTGCCGGCGGATTGGCAAAGCAAGCTGAAAGAGCGCGGGCTCAACGTGCATCAGATGCTGACGATCGCGTCCTTGATCGAGCGTGAAGTCGTCGTGGACGAGGAGCGTGCCAAGGTGTCCGGCGTTATTCAGAACCGGCTGAAGAAGAATATGCCGCTGCAGATCGACGCGACGGTTCAGTATTTGTTCGACAAGCCGAAAGATCGGTTGCTGGAAAAGGACTTGCAGATTCAGAGTCCGTACAACACGTATCTGAATGCTGGCTTGCCGCCGGGGCCGATTGCGAGCCCGAGCCTGGCGTCGATGAAAGCGGCGATTTATCCGGAAGAGACGAAGTATTTATTTTATGTGACGAAGAAAGACGGGACGAAGGGGCATTTGTTCGCAGAAACGTACGAAGAGCATAAGAAGAACATCGAAGAGAGCAAGAAAGCGTCGAAGTAGACAGAAGGTAGGGTTTGCAAGTGAAAAAACCAGAGCTAGTCATCAGCTGCGGATCGCTGCATGATGTGAAAACAATGATTGAAGCCGGCGCAGATGCCGTCATCATCGGAGAATCGTGCTTCGGCATGCGCCTGCCAGGCGACATGAAGCTGCCGGATGTAGCGGCGGCCGTCCAGTTTGCGCATGAGCGCGGCGTCAAGGTATACGTCAGCATGAACAATATTATGGTGAACAGCGTGCTTCCTGAGCTGCTTCCTTATTTGACTGCGCTGCAGGAGATGGCGGTGGACGGCGTTATTTTCGGGGATCCGAGCATCCTGATGAACGTTCGTCAGCTGCCGAAGCCGATCCCGTTGCATTGGAATGCGGAGATGACGTCGACGAATTATGCGACCGCCAATTACTGGGGGCGCCAAGGTGCAACCCGCGTCGTGCTGGCGAGAGAGCTGAACATGGAGCAGGTGCTGGAATTCAAGGCGAAATGCGATTTGGCCGTTGAAGTTCAGGTGCATGGCATCACCAACATTTATCACTCCAAGCGGGAGCTGCTTCGAAATTATATGGAGCATCAGGGCAATGATGCGGGGGGGCAGGACCGCTCGATCGATCGAGGGTTGTTCCTCATTGAACACGAACGCCGCGAGCTGCGGTATCCGGTCTATGAAGATGCGAACGGCACGCACATTCTAAGCGCGGAAGATTTGTGCATGCTGGAAAATTTACCGGAACTGATGGACGGGCATATCGACAGCTTTAAAATCGAGGGGCTGCTGAAATCGACGGCCTACAATGAAGCCGTTGTTCGAAGCTATCGCGCGGCCATTGATGCGTATGCGTCAGATCCGGAGAACTACGTTTTCAACGAGGCGTGGCTGGATGCGATTTCGGAGCTGCAGGACCCTGAACGCGAGCTGTCTTACGGATTTTTCTATAAAGAGCAGGTTTATTGATTGATGAAAGAAGGTGCGATCCCACATGATAACAGCAATTGAACGGCGTGCGCGGGGAAAGCGGGTTCGTTTGGACAAACCGGAACTGCTGGCGCCGGCTGGCAATTTGGAGAAATTGAAGTTCGCCATTCATTACGGGGCGGATGCGGTGTATATCGGCGGACAGAAGTATGGTCTTCGCTCCAATGCGGACAATTTCTCGCTGGAAGAAATGAAGGAGGGCGTGGAGTTCGCTAATCGCTACGGCGCGAAGGTGTTTGTGGCGACGAATATTTACGCCCATAACGAGGATATTGAAGGGCTTGAGGATTATTTGAGAGGGCTGCAGGAAGCAGGCATCTCGGCCATTATCGCGGCGGATCCGCTCATTATGGAAACGTGCCGCCGTGTGGCGCCAATGCTGGAGGTGCACGTCAGCACGCAGCAGTCGGTCATGAACTGGCAGACGGTCAAGTTCTGGAAAGATCAGGGCATTGAGCGCGTCGTATTGGCGCGGGAAGCGAGCATGCAGGAGATCGACGAGATCAAGGCGCATGTCGATGTAGAAATCGAGGCTTTCATCCACGGCGCGATGTGCAGCTCGTATTCCGGGCGCTGCGTGCTGTCCAACCATTTTACGGATCGGGATTCGAACCGCGGGGGCTGCTCGCAGTCGTGTCGCTGGAAGTACGACCTGTTCGCGAAGGATCAGCCGTTGTCGGAGCCGCTTGCGACGGACGTGCCGATGTTTACCGAGGACGACGATGCGTTTACGATGGGGTCCAAGGATCTCAGCATGATCGAGCATATTGCAGAGATGATCGAATCGGGCGTGGACAGCTTTAAAATCGAAGGCCGCATGAAGAGCATTCATTACGTCGCGACGGTGGTGAATGCGTATCGTCAGGCGATCGATGCTTATTTTGAAGACCCGGACAATTTCAAGCTGAATCCGCTGTGGCAGGAAGAGATTTATAAAGCGGCGAACCGTCCGCTCAACACAGGGTTCTTCTATGAGGCGCCAGGGCATGAGGATCATATTTATGAGCCGGAGGATAAGGTCGTCGGCTTTGACTTTGTCGGGCTCGTCATGGACTACGACGATGCGACAGGCACGGCGCTGATTCAGCAGCGCAATCATTTCAAGCCGGGCCAGGAGATTGAGTTCTTCGGGCCGGAGGGGACGCATTTTAAACAGACAGTTGGCACGATTGTGGATGAATCGGGCGAAACGCTTACTGCAGCGCGCCATCCGCTTCAGCAAATTAAAATTCAGACTGTGCAACCTGTAAAAAAATGGGATATGATGCGTAAAAAAACAGGCAAATAGTACCATGGAAGCTTTCTCCAGACTCATGTATAGTGGAGAAAGTTTCTTTTTTTTTGTTAAAATTGTAACGAAATTTAAAGGAAATTGAAAAGCGTTGTCGAAATAGAGATTATGTAAACCTTTTCAACGGCGTCGTGAGCTCGAACGTTGTAAAGTTAAGGCAACGAGTAAGTAGAATGAGAAACTAATGGTGGGTGAACGAGATGAAAAAAGAACAGCAAGGATTCCGAACATTTGTAGACAAAATCGTTCAAGCAACAGGAGGTCTGCGCAAAGGGAAATCCTATGCAGCAACTGGACAAGCAGGAGGCGGCCAAGGTGGATTTGGCAGTGGCGGGTTGAAATTGGAGAATCCAATCAAATCTGTTGGAATGAAGTTGTTTTTAATGTTTTTTGCCAGCATTCTGGTATTCGTGCTTGCTGTTGGGATTATTTCCTATCAAGTTTCCAAAAGCGTCATTAAGAACAAGGTAGCGGACTCCAGCTTACAGACCGTTACGCAGGCAGGTAAGAAGCTTGATTTTCTGTATCAAACGTTTGACGATACGTCGCTGCAACTCATGCTGAACACTGATCTCCAAACGCTGCTCGATAAGTATCAGAAGACGGAAGCCTCTACATATGAAGCGTTGGATACGATTCGCCAAATTACGGATAAGTTGAACGTAGTTACTTTCTCCAATAAATCGATCAAATCGCTGCATCTCTATCGTCCCGACGGCAAGCTAATCGTGCTGACTGGCAATGGCGGCGGTGCGTTGTCGGAGAACGTCAGCAATGAAGATTGGTTTAAACTGACGGTTGAAAATGCCGGCAAAGTAGCATGGCTTGCAAGCAAACAAAAAGGGTATTCCTCCTCCTCCAGCAATACGTTTGCAATTTCGCGGTTGTTGAAAAACACCGTATCCAATTCAACGACAGGCGTACTTGTTATTGAATATAGCACAGACATTTTGAATAAAGAGCTGGCCGGCATCTCGCTCGGCGAAGACAGCAAAGTTGTAATTACGAGCTCGGCCAACAAAAACGTTGCCTCGGCCAACTTGGAGACGATTGAAAAAGACTCGGAAGTACAGTTGACGAAGGAGCAGATCGAGGGAGGCAATGGCTCTTTCACGACAAATGACGATCACTTGGTTGCATTCTATTCATCAGAAGTATCCGGCTGGAACCTTGTCGGCGACATTCCCGTTAGTGCGCTTGTGAAAGATGCGAAGAAAATTTTCAATTACACGCTGATTATTGCGTTGATTGCTGCTCTTGCTGCGGTATTAATCGGTATTTTCGTAGCGAGAATGATCGGCAGTCCGCTGGTGCACCTTCGCAATTTGATGCAGCAAGGTGCGAAAGGGAAACTGACGGTTCGCGCGAATTACAAATCGCAGGATGAGATCGGGCAGCTTGGCGCCAGCTTCGACATCATGATGCAGCAGATCACAAACCTGGTGCAGCAGACGAGCGCATCCGCGCAAGCGGTATTCGAGACCGCGCAGGAACTGACGAATTCCTCCCAAGTGACGGCAACTGCAGCAAGAGAAATTGCGGTAGCTACCGATGAAATTTCTAACGGTGCCGGCGGTCTGGCGACAGAGTCGGAACGCGGCAACGAGCTGACGCATCATATCGGGATTCAGATGAAGGAAGTTATTGAAGCGAACCTGGAAATGGGTACAGCTGCCGCCGATGTGCAATCATCGAGCTCTCTCGGAACGAAGTATATGAATGAGCTTATTGCCAAAACGAATCTAACGGAAGAAATGATTCGTTCCATGGTCGATAAAGTCGATAAGCTGAAAGAAAGCACACGCTCGATTCGTAAAATTTTGGATCTGCTTAACAATATGACCAAACAGACGAACATTTTGTCCTTGAATGCGACAATCGAAGCGGCTCGCGCAGGCGCAGCCGGCAAAGGCTTCATGGTCGTTGCGGATGAGATCCGCAAACTGGCCGATCAGTCCAAGCAGTCCATCGAGGTCGTCGGACAAATTACCGAAACGATCCAAGGCGAGATTGATGAGACCGTGAAGGTGCTGTCTACAGCAACGCCGATCTTCCAAGAGCAGATCACGGCGGTGAAAGAAGCCGATACGATCTTCAAGCAAGTGACAAACCACATGGGCGGCTTTATCGAAAGATTGAGCACGGTCAGCGATTCGATCTCCACGCTGGAGCAGTCGCAAGTTGTCTTGTCAGACGCGATGACGAATGTCAGCGCGGTTGCGGAAGAATCGCTTGCGACATCCGAAGAGGTGGCATCCCTCAGCTCCGAGCAGCTCAGCATCAGCGACGGTTTGGTCAAATTGTCGGACAAGCTGGATCAGCTGTCCAAATCGCTCAACGATACATTATCCAAATTCGAGGTATAAGCCCGAACATCCACTTTCCAGCCGGAGAGTGGGTGTTTTTTTTTATTTTACCGATACTGACGCTTGGTTTGGTTCGAAGACGGAATGCCGATACTGAATGTAACGGGGGAAAGTTCGTACATACAAAGGGGTCAAGGTGCATGAGGGTAGCCAGGATGTCTCCCGCTCAAAAAAGGCGGATTTTTATCGCGCTGCTGTTAGTGATGCTTGTGTTTGCGGGGATTGCAGGAAAGCTGTTCTGGATTCAAATTGCGACGGCTGAAAGTTATTCGTCTAGAGACATTAATCTTGTGAAAAATTCGGTCATTCAGCGTCAGCGTGCGCTTGTACTTGAAAGCGGCAGAGGGCAAATTCTGGATAGAAACTTGAGGCCGATTACTGGCAAAATGGTGAAAGCGTTGGTCGCTTTTCCCATCCACAGCGATTATCAAATGTCGCGCCAGGATGCAGACCGACTAGCCCGGATTTTGCAGACCAGCTCGGAGCGGTGGCTGACGTTCTTGCGTAATTTGAAGGAGCCTCAGGTATGGGGGGCGGAGGATAGCGGTTCATTCGCGCAGTTGTCTGAAGTGCAAGCAGGGCAGATCGAATCGCTCGGCTTCCCCAACATCAAGGTCGTCGATATGGAGGACCGCTATCCGGCGGAGATGACGGCGCGTCAACTGATCGGATTCATCGGGCAAAATCCGGAGCGGGTGCAGGAGCTCTACGGGACCGATGTGGCGAAGGGCAAAATGGCGCTTACTACGAAAATCGGCGGCTCCGGGCTCGAGAAGTCGTTCGATTCCTGGCTGCGCGGGCTTGGCGAGACGTCGATCTCGTATTTTACAGACGCTGGAAAAAGGCCGCTGGCTGGGCTGGACGCCCGCCTGATTGCGCCGAATAATGCGTATTATCCTGTTAAGCTGGTGACGACGCTGGATGTGGACATTGAGGCGAAGATTGAGGCTTTGATGGATAAGCTGGGCATCAAGGAAGGCGCGGCTGTCGTGCAGGAAGCGGAGCACGGGGATGTCATCGCGATGGCGAGCCGCCCCAATTTTGATCAGAGCGATGTTCGGCTGGCCAACAACAACTGGATTAATTACGCGGTGAAGGCGACGGCGCCCGGCTCGATCTTCAAAACGATCGTGGCGGCCGCCGCGCTGGACGAGAAGGTCGTTTCGCCTACGGAAACGTTCAATTGCGAAGGCGCGTTAGGGAAGTATGGGTTTACCTGCTGGCTGAAGGGCGGGCATGGTCCGCTGACGCTGGAACAGGGCTTCGCTGAATCCTGCAACATCGTGTTTGCAAATGTGATGAAGCGGTTAACGGCTGCTCAACTAGAGCGATACGCCAATAAGCTTGGCGTGTTGAACGATGTGGGCTGGATGGGGAAAACAGACACGATGGAGGCGTTCCGGCAGTTTGACAGCGAAGAGCCGGGGCAGCTGTTCGCTGCGCAAACGCCCCATGACGACGAAGGCGTGCTTATGCAGACGGCGATTGGGCAGCGCGATGTACGCATGACGCCGCTCGCGGCGTCGAACCTGGTCGTTACGCTGCTTCATGCTGGGAAAGGCTTTGAGCCGCGCGTCGTGCGGGAGATTCAGTATCAAACCGGACGCGAAATGGAAAAGTTTCCAGTTCAGAAGCTCACGTCGCCCGATGGCACCATTACCGCGGCAACGAGCCGCACGCTGCTCGCCTGGATGCGGGAAGTGGTGACGGACGGCACGGGGCAGAGTTTGGAAGGGGCGACCTGGAACCTGGCGGGGAAGTCGGGGACAGCGCAGCTGCAAAGCGGCAAGCAGGAAAAAATCAATCAATGGTTCATCGGCTATGGGCCTGTGGAGGCGCCACAGTATGCCGTATCTGTCGTGGTGAAGAATACCGGACCTGCGGATAAAAACCAATCGATGCCGCTGTTCAAGGGCATTATGGATATTTTGGCCGCTTCCGGCGCTTCAGACAGCAGGCAATGAGATAATAAAACAGGTGCCGTGGTTTTCCTGGCTGTGAACTTCGATCTGACCGCCGAAATTTTTGATAATGCGGTAAGAGACCATAAGGCCAAGTCCAGTGCCTTTATTTTTGGTCGAGTAGAAAGGAGTGCCGAGCCGCTGTACCTGCTCTTCGCTCATGCCGACACCTGTATCTTTGATCTGCAGGACGATCGAGTGATCTTTCCGAAAACCGGCGACATGCAGATGCCCCCCGTCTGGCATCGCTTCGATGCCGTTTTTGGTCAAGTTGACGAGGCACTGCGTCATTTTATCGCCATTCGCTTTAATTCGCAGATCAGCCTGAATGTCAAACACGATCTCGATGCCTCTCATTGCAGCGTACGGTGTGATCAGGTTGCTGATTTTGTGAGCAAGTAGCGATAAATCGAGCTCCTCCATTTTCTCAGCCTCAGGCTTGGCGAACGATAAATAATCGGAAATAATGCTTTGGGCCCGATCGATTTCTTCAATCACCATGTGCGTGTAGATGCGCTTTTTGTCCTCGGAGACTTGGGACTGGCTGAGCATTTGCATGAAACCGCGGGCAACGGTCATCGGATTGCGAATCTCGTGAGCCACGGAAGCGGCCAGTTCGCTGAGTACGTTTAGCTTCTCCGACTTGTGGACTTCATGGCGCAGCGCGATATTTTCTTGGATGCGGACGATGAAGTAGCTGAGAATACCCATAGATACCGTTTGAACGAGAATGTACAACAGGGTGTAGTAAATGAAAGTGTGCGGGATGGGCAAATCCATTTTCATCCGGTACAGGACGAGCATGCAGCTGTTGGCGGATGCGCTGGCGAGAGCCAGGAGGCTGGGAAACATAATTTTCGGCGTGACCTGCTTCCAATTGCTGAGGGAAATGAACGCTAGGATGAACGGAACGAGCAGCGCGGCCAAAGAAGCGAACCAGAGAAAATGCAAACCGTCCATGACATAGGCATAACCCAGAATAACGAGAAAAACGGCAAGACCCGAACGTACACCGCTATAGAGGAAGGCGACTAGGATGGGGAGAGTGCGGAGATCGAACGCAGTTCCAGATGCGATGAATAAAGGATGGGACATGCAAAATAATGCGCTCACGGAGCAAACGATGCCGATGGCATACGGGGCGGAGCCTTTAAAGCGAAAGGGATCCGGCGTCTCATGCCAAGTGAGATGATATAACACGATCGGTATGGACAGGACTAAGATATTGAGCAGAATTTCGTCAAAGACATTCAATCTTCTCGCCTACTTCATAGAAATTTCCATCTTCAACGATTATTTCGACAAAAAAAGTAAATATCCTTTGCCCATTAGGAAAAAAATATTGTTTTTTTGAACGAAATTGGCTTACAATTTGGACGGCAGTACATTATGCACGTTCAGGAGAACTTACATGAAGACAACATCGTTTCCTTCCTCGCTTCTCATTTTGGATCGTTCCGAGGATGTGACCTCTTATCCGGCGCTGTATCCGTTCGCTGTAGAGGAACTGATTTGCCGCTCGATGCAAGAAGGATCGCGTCCGATTCTACATATATGGCGGCATCCCCGCGCGTTTATCATGGGGCTTCGCGACAGCCGCCTGCCGGCGGCCGCGGCTGCGAAGGACTGGCTGCAAAGCCATGGCTATGCGGCTGCCGTACGGAATTCCGGCGGCGCAGCGGTGCCGCTGGACAGCGGTGTGGTGAATATCACCCTGATGCTTCCGAAGGAAGCGGGGGATATGGATCACCGCAAAGATTTTTACCGTATGGTTAACATGATTCGTGAAGTGCTGGCCTCTTTGACGGGACAGGTAGAACAGGGAGAGGTGACCGGATCGTTCTGTCCGGGCGAGTTCGATCTTGCGATTGGAGGGCGCAAGTTTTGCGGCATTGCGCAGCGCAGGCAGCAGCGGGCGATTGCTGTGCAGGCTTTTCTGATCGTGGAGGGCAGGGGTGTTGACAAAGCGGCGCTGGCCCAAGGGTTTTACGAGCGGGCGGTGCCGGCAGGGACGGAGGCGGACTATCCGCACGTTTCGCCGGAAAGCATGTCCTCCCTGGCAGAATGCTTGCATATTCCGCTGACGTCGCAGCACTTCGTTCAGCAGTTGCTGGACGTGGCCGCGGAGGCTGGTATTGCCGCCGCAGGTCCGGCAGACTTCGCCGACTACCCGGCCGAGGCCGACATCCTGGAGATGGTGGGCCTCATGGAGCAGAGGTACGGCATCGCCACCGTGTAATGGCAGAGCGCTAACCAAGAAAATAATGCAGGGCGGCGGGGAGTTCTCCCTGCCAGAACCCCCACAAATGTTTGCCGGGCTTCTCGAGATAGTGAAGCGCGGCTTTTTTGCTGTTCAGCGCCGCCAGCGTTTCGCGGTTTTCCCGCACAAAATCAAAGGTGCCTCGCTCTGTCTTGACTTCTTCCTCATCGAGTCCGATCAGCATGTACATTTCGAGCCACGACAAGTCTTGCGCAGCTAGAATCTGCTCCCGGGTAGAGGCGAAAAATGCGCCTGACAAGGATATTACTCGGCAAAAAAGGCTAGGATAAGCTAAGGCGAGATGCAGGGACACCGTTCCGCCCAGGGAGTCCCCGGCCAGGATGCGTTCGGAGCGCTCCGTGCGGATCGGGTAGCGATTTTCGATATAAGTTAGAAGCTCCTCTGCAAAAAAACGGCAGTACGCCGCATGACGTTCCCCTTCCGGCGCATACTCCGCGGTGCGGGTAGCGACGTTCACATCGACGCCGACGATGATGGCGGGCTCCATATCCGCATCCAGAATGCAGCGGGTCATTGTTGTCGCGATGCGCCCGAAGTTAAAGAACTGCTCTCCGTCCTGGCAGTAAATGACCGGATAGGAGAGCAGTTCATTGTAGCCTGGGGGTAAATAGATGCGCAGCGAGCGAGTCTCTCCAAGAATAGCGGAGGGAAGCTCTTCTTTCAGAATCGTGCGTTGGTAGTAACGGGCGTCGGACATGGAAAAAATCTCCTTTGGATAAGGGTAGGTGTATTATAGCAGTTGTTAATTCTATGTAAACTGTATTATATATTTTCGAGAACTGTACTATACATTGTGTAGAAAAAAGGTCATATACCTTACCATAACTGGTGTACAATTCACCGAAACAGGATTATAATAATACTATAACAGAAGATTAGATTGTAGGCACGAAAATCATATAAGAGGTGAAAATGGTATGAGTAAGCCACTTGTCAGCCAAACAAATTATGAAGTGTACACAGAGAAGGTTGAGCCATTGCAGGTTCTTGCTCCGGACGGCACAATCGTCAATCCGGAAAAAATGCCGAAGCTTAGCGACGACCAATTGAAAGAGTTAATGAGAAGAATGGTTTTCACTCGCGTGTGGGACGAAAGAGCGGTTAACCTTGGACGTCAAGGCCGCCTAGGCTTCTACGCGCCAGTATCCGGTCAAGAAGCTTCCATGATCGGGAGTGAATTCGCTTTAAATAAAGACGACTTTATTTGTCCAGGCTACCGCGATATGCCGCAAATCGTATGGCACGGTCTTCCGATGTACCAAGCATTCCTGTACTCCCGCGGTCACCAACACGGTGGACAAATTCCGCAAGACGTGCACGTTCTGATGCCGCAAATCATTATCGGCGCACAAATTCTTCACGCGACAGGCGTTGCGATGGCGTTCAAAAAACGCGGCGAAAAACGCGTTGCGATCACGTACACAGGCGACGGCGGAAGCTCCGAGGGCGATTTCTACGAAGGCATGAACTTCGCAGGTTCTTTCAAACTGCCTGTGATTTACTTTGTACAAAACAACGGCTATGCCATTACAACACCTTACGCGAAGCAAACAGGCGCGCTTTCCGTTGCGCACAAATCCGTTGCAGCTGGCATCAAAGGCGTGCAAGTTGACGGGATGGACGTTCTTGCCGTTGTTCAAGCGGTAACAGAAGCTGCTGAAAGAGGCCGCAGAGGCGAAGGCGCGACACTGATCGAGGCGCTGACGTATCGTTACCGTCCGCACTCCATGGCGGATGATACAACGAAATACCGTACGAAAGACGAAGAGGCGGAGTGGGAACCGAAAGATCCGCTTACGCGCATGCGCATTTTCTTGACGAAGAAAGGCCTGTGGAGCGAAGAAGAAGAAGCGAAAGTGAAAGAAGAAGCGAAAGCAACCGTTGCTGAGCATATCAAGAAAGCGGAAGAAACAGCGAAAATGACGGTTCCTGGCTTGATCGATTCAATGTTTGAAGTTACGCCGCCTCACCTGGAAGAGCAAAAGAAAGATTACCTGGGCTAATCGGAACAGCCTTTTATATACGAAGACAATTAGGAGGCACAGACAGTCATGGCACAAATGACGATGATTCAAGCGATTAAAGACGCGATGCGCGTTGAATTGGAAAGAGATCCTAACGTAGTGCTGTTCGGTGAAGACGTTGGTCATGTTGGCGGCGTATTCCGGGCGACAGAAGGTTTGCAAAAAGAGTTCGGCGAAGACCGCGTATTCGATACGCCGCTGGCTGAGTCCGCAATCGGCGGTCTTGCCGTCGGTATGGGCGTTCAAGGCTTCCGTCCGATTGCCGAGATTCAATTCGTCGGCTTCATCTACGAAGCGCTTGACCAAATCTGCGTACAAGCTGCGCGCATGCGTTACCGTTCCGGCGGTCGTTACAACTCCCCGATTACGTTCCGTACGCCATACGGCGGCGGCGTGAAAGCGGCTGAGCTGCACACGGACGCACTGGAAGGTCTGCTCGTACAAACGCCAGGGATCAAAGTTGTCGTTCCTTCCAACCCTTACGATGCGAAAGGTCTCTTGATCTCCGCAATCCGTGACAACGACCCTGTTTTCTTCATGGAGCATCTGAACTTATACCGCGCATTCCGCGCTGAAGTGCCTGAGGGCGAATATACCGTTGAACTGGGCAAAGCGAACGTTGTTCGCGAAGGCTCCGACGTGACGATCATCACATACGGTGCGATGGTGCATACATCCGTGAAAGCTGCAGAAGAAATCGAAAAAACGGAAGGCGTTAAAGTCGAAGTTATCGACCTGCGTACGCTGATTCCGCTTGATATTGAGACGATCGTGGCTTCCATCAAGAAAACGAACCGTGCGATCATCGTGCAAGAAGCGCAAAAAACGTCTGGTGTTGCGGCAGAAGTCATCGCCCAAATCAACGAGAAAGCGATTCTTCACCTGGAAGCGCCAGTGCTTCGCGTAGCTCCGCCGGATACGATCTATCCGTTTGCACAAATCGAAGACGCTTGGTTGCCAAGTCCAGCTAGTGTCATTGCCGGCATTAAAAAAGTACTTGAATTTTAATTCACAGACGAAGGGTACAGGAGGTCGTACACGTGGCATTGTTTGAATACAAGTTCCCAGAGCTTGGTGAAGGCATACATGAAGGCGAGATCGTGAAATTGTTAGTAAAAGCGGGCGACACCGTCACGGACGAGTCGATCCTGATGGAAGTTCAAAATGATAAAGCGGTCGTGGAAGTGCCTTGCCCGGTAGAAGGCAAAGTTGTTTCCGTTACAGCGAAAGAAGGCCAAGTGTGCACGATCGGTCAACTCGTGATGACGATCGACGTCACTGGTGAGATGCCTGCGGAATCGATGCATCACGGTTCGAGCCACGCGGCTACAGCCGTGGCTGCTCCTCCGGCTGCCGCACCTGCACCAGCGGCGGCACCGTCTCCAGCAGCAGCGCCAGTGCCTGCTGCGGCAGCACCGGCTGCGCCTAGCGCAAGCGGCGCAGCGCGTGAAGTGCTTGCGACGCCTAGCGTACGCAAGCTCGCAAGAGAGAAAGGCGTCCTCCTCGCAGAGGTGACGCCGACAGGCAAGCACGGCCGCATTACGCGGGAGGACGTGCTTGGCTTTACAGGAGCCGGCGCAGCGGCTCCGGCGGCATCTTCTGCGCCTGCCGCGGAAGCAGCAGGCGAGGCAGCGGCAGCACCTGCTGCGGCAGCGCAGGTGGTTGCAGTCGGCGATCGCGTCGAAGAGCGCGTGCCGTTCAAAGGCATCCGCAAAGTGATTGCGAATGCGATGGTGAAATCCGTCTACACAGCTCCGCACGTGACGCTGATGGACGAAATTGACGTGACGGCGCTGGTTGCGCTGCGTGAGCGCACGAAGCCGCTCGCAGAGAAAAAAGGCGTGAAACTGACGTATCTGCCTTTCATCGTCAAAGCATTGGTGGCAGCTTGCCGTCAATTCCCGGTCATGAACGCTATGATCGACGAAGAGAAGCAAGAAATCGTCTACAAAAAGTACTACAATATCGGGATCGCTACGGATACAGACAACGGCTTGCTGGTTCCTGTCATCCATGATGCAGACCGCAAAAATGTATGGTCCATCGCAGCGTCCATTAAAGATCTGGCTGTTCGCGGCCGCGATGGCAAATTGTCGCCGAACGAAATGAAAGGCGGCACCATTTCCATCACAAACATCGGTTCTGTTGGCGGTATGTTCTTCACACCGGTCATCAATTTCCCTGAAGTTGCGATCCTGGGTGCAGGCCGCATCACAGAGAAACCGGTTGTGAAAAATGGTCAAATCGTTCCTGCGTCCGTTATGGCGCTTTCCTTAAGCTTCGACCACCGCATTGTTGACGGTGCGACAGCGCAAAACTTCTTGAACTACATTAAACAGCTTCTGGCTGATCCAGAGCTTCTCGTCTTGGAGGTGTAACAGCATGGTCGTAGGTGATGCTTCTCTTGATATTGATTTGCTCGTCATCGGGGCGGGCCCAGGCGGTTACGTCGCTGCGATTCGCGCGGCTCAGCTTGGCCAGAGCGTTCTGATTGTCGATAAAGAGGCTTGGGGCGGCGTGTGCTTGAACCGCGGTTGTATCCCATCCAAAGCGTTGATTTCCGCGGCGCATACGTATGAGCATGCTCAGCATGCAGACAGCATGGGCATCTCGGTTGAGAACGTGAAGGTTGACTTCGCGAAAGTCCAGGCATGGAAAAACAGCATCGTAGCGAAGCAAACAGGCGGCGTCAGCGGGCTGCTTAAAGGCAACAAGGTTCAAATGTTCCAAGGTGAAGCGATGTTTATCAATGAGCACGAAGCACGTGTGTTCAACGATGCGGAAGCGCCGCGGTACCGTTTTAAAAATTGCATTATCGCAACAGGCTCCCGGCCAATCGAGCTGAAAGCATTTCCTTTTGGCGGCAGAATCATTTCGTCCACCGAAGCGCTGAACCTGCCTGAAATTCCGAAAAGCATGGTCGTCATCGGCGGCGGTTACATCGGTGTTGAGCTTGGTCAAACATATGCCAAATTCGGTACGAAAGTAACCGTCTTGGAAGGTTCCGACCATGTGCTGCCTGGCTTTGAAAAAGAATTCACGAAGCTCGTTGCGCGCAACTTGGATAAAGTCGGCGTTGAAGTGCACACCGAGGCAATGGCGCAATCCTGCACGAAAACGGACAACGATGTAACTGTAACCTTTACGGTGAAGGACGAAGAAAAACAAGTAACAGCGGACTATGTCCTCGTTACGGTTGGCCGTCGTCCGAATACGGACGGAGAGCTTGGCCTGGATCTGATCGGTCTGAAAATGACGGATCGCGGCTTGATCGAAGTCGACAATCAAGGTCGTACAAGCATTCCGCACATTTTCGCAATCGGCGATATCGTGCCTGGCATGGCGCTTGCGCACAAAGCTTCTTACGAAGCGAAAGTCGCGGCGGAAGTCATTGCTGGCCACAACTCCGTAGTGGACTACAAAGCGATTCCAGCGGTCGTATTCTCCGATCCGGAAATCGCAGGTGTAGGCCTTAGCGAAACGGAAGCGAAGGAAAAAGGCATCAACGTTGCTGTCGGTAAATTCCCGTATGCAGCGAACGGCCGCGCGAATTCCTTGAACGCAGGTCAAGGTTTTGTGAAGCTCGTTGCTGACAAAGAAACCGGCACATTGCTCGGCGGTCAAATCGTTGGGCCGGAAGCGTCCAACCTGATCGGCGAAATCGCGCTTGGCGTTGAAATGGGCGCGAACCTGGAAGACATCGCGCTGACGATCCATGCGCATCCGACTTTGACGGAAATGATCATGGATGCAGCGGAAGGCGCGCTTGGTCACCCGATTCACGTGCTTGGCGGCAAGTAATTTCTTTGGTTGTTCCCGGTAATTAGTACCTTTAGATAAAAAGTCCCGAGAGTTTGGCCGTTAGGCCGCTCTACGGGACTGTTTTATTTTGTGGACGCATACGCAAATCTGTGAGAACCCGCATAAGATGTAGGTGATATGTACTTAATGAGAACGCTTACACCAAAAGGGGAGAATGGGATGAATGGGATCGTTACGACACTGCTCAAGGTGCTGTACCCGCTGCTTCGCATGCTGCTCTTGGCTGCTTTCCGGGTCAACGTGAAGGGGCGTGAGCGGTTCAGCTTAGCGGAGAACATGGTGCTGATTCCGAATCACGTTTCTTTACTGGATGGGGTACTGCTATCACTCGTGCTGCCGAAGGAAGCGGTTTTCGTGGTGAATACGAGAATGGCGAAGCGGTTCGATTGGCTGTTCCCGATTCGGGAAACGATTGCAGTCGATCCGGCCAATCCGTATGCTGTGAGGAGCATGCTCAAAACGATTCGCAGCGGCAAGCCGCTTGTCATTTTTCCGGAGGGGCGCATTACGACCACGGGGGCGATGATGAAAGTGTACAGCGGGATCGGCTATTTGGCGCTGCGGGCGAATGTGACGTTGGTGCCGATTGCGATCAACGGGCTCGAGTACGCCAAATTTTCTTATTTGCCCGGGAAGGTGAAGCAGAGATGGTTTCCACGGGTGCATTTTAGCTTTGGGGAACCGTTTCAGGTGCCGTCGAGTATGTTGGAGGGTTTAACGCGAAAGGCGCAAAAAGCACGGGCTACCACTTGTATTCGCGATCGGATGCTGGATCATCTGCTCGATAGCCGGTTAAAACCGCAGCTGAATTTGTTCCATGAACTGCTGGTGGCGAAGGGGCGGCATGGGGCAGACCGTGAGATTGTGGAAGACGTTGTGACGGGGACGACGCTTACGTATCGTCAGTTGGTGCTGCACAGCTATGTGCTTGCGCTTAAGCTGAAAGGGCTGCTCGGGCTGCTGCCCAAGGGAGCGCGTACGGCGATTGTGCTGCCGAATGCATCGGCCCATGTGCTTGTGTTATTTTCGCTGTTTCGGTTAGGGAAGCCCGTGGTGATTCTGAATTATTCGGCAGGTGCGGGGGCGATGCTGGATGCTTGCGAGACGGGGAACGTGCGGACGATTGTGACGTCCAGAGCTTTTGTGGAGAAGGCCGGTCTGCAGGAGTTTGTCGCGTTGGCGAGTGCACGGTATGAGATGCTGTTCCTCGAAACGATCAAGGCGTCTGTGACGGGGAGGGATCGGATACTGGGCTGGATGCAGGCAAAGCTGCAGATGAAGGGGCCTGTGGCGGGGGCTGGTGCGAATGAAGTTGTGCTCTTCACCTCCGGCAGTGAAAGCAAGCCGAAAGGCGTGGTGCTCACACACCGCAATCTGTTTGCAAATATGCAGCAGGCGAGGCTGGTGATCGGGTTTAATAGGGGGGATATTGTGCTTGGCACGATGCCGATGTTCCACTCGTTTGGGCTGACGGCTGGCACGCTGCTGCCGCTGCTGACGGGCATGAAGCTGGTGCTGTACCCGAATCCGCTGCATTATAAGGTCATTCCCGAGCTTGTGTATGATAAAAATATTACGATTTTGTTCGGCACGTCCACGTTTCTAGCCGCGTATGGGCGGATGGCGGAGCCGTATGATTTGGCGCATTCGCTGAGATATGTCGTCGCCGGCGCGGAAAAGCTCAAGGACGAAGTGCGTGCGCTATGGATGGACAAATTTGGCATCCGCATCTTGGAAGGCTACGGAACGACAGAGACGTCGCCCGTGATTTCGATGAACACGCCGATGCATGCGAGCAGGGGAAGCGTGGGCAGGCTGCTGCCCGGCATGGAAGCGCGGGTGGAGCCGGTGGATGGCATTGCCGAAGGCGGCGAACTGCTCGTTCGGGGGCCGAACGTCATGCAGGGCTACCTGATTCACGGGCAAGGCTTCGTGGCATGCCCTGAATGGTACCGCACGGGCGATGTGGTCACGATCGACGAGCAGGGTTTTATTCGGATTGCCGCGCGGTTGCAATCCTTCGCCAAAATCGGCGGCGAGAAGGTGTCGCTGCCGATGGTGGAAGGCTATGTCGCCGCGTGCTTGCCGGCGGCGTCCGTATGCGCGGCGGTCGCTGCGCCCGACCGGCGCAAGGGCGAGCGCATCGTGGTGTATCATACCGACGCCGGACTGACGTTGGCAAGTGTGCGCGAGGCGCTGGCGCAGAAGCAGCTGCTGGGCATCTACGTGCCGTCGGAGCTGCGGTATGTGGAGAAGCTGCCCTTGCTTGGGAACGGCAAAGTCGACTATGTGACGCTGCGGCGGTGGGCGCAGGGGGCGTGAACTGGCTTGCCCGCTGGCAACTGGGGGAGCTCGGGTAGCTATGGGCTCCGGGATTGGACGCGGATGTCGCGAAGGGAGCTTAGGGCAATAAGGGTGGTAGAGCACTTCTATTGGACCGAATTTGTCATTGGCGGAGGGAATAAGCGTGGTAAACTGCTGCTATTGCTCGGAGATGAGGCGTTTTCGAGTGAGTTTCTGCGAAATAGAAGCGGTTGACCGCTTCTATTTCCTGTGTCTGGCGGGGAACGAGAGGAATAAGCGCGGTTGACCGCGCTTATTTGTGTTTATCGTGTTTTGGAGGGAGGCGGGGCGTTGTAGAGTTGGGTGGAAGGCTGAGGGAGGCGGAACGATTGCGAACGGTAAAGTAGCTGCTGGTTTTAGTTGTATGCTACTAAGAGCCGCGAGCAAGTCATTGGTTAAGAGGGCCTGCCCCCTCTTAAATCGCGAAAAAACGCCGCGCGAGGCAAATTAGCAGGGCCTAACCCTATTGTTGTCAGGTTAGGCTAGGAAAGCTCATAACGGCCGCAGCTTTGGTCGGCTTCCCTAAAATGACTACATCTAAGAGGGTCTAGCCCCTGCTAATTTGTGGAAATTGGCTATTATTGCTCAGCTAAGAGGGGCTAGCCACTCTTAATGGCCGCAATCCGGGCCAATTTCCTAAAAATAACTAGATCTAAGTGGGCCTAGCCCCTGCTAATTTGTGAAAATTACCTATTTTCGCTCAGCTAAGAGGGTCTGGCCACTCTTAACTATCTCAAAAGACCTTCTTAAGTGCGTCTACATTAGGTCCCCTTGGCGTATTAGCATTTCTCCTCCAACCGCTTAACTTGACAACATTGGGCCTAGCCCCTGCTATGGCTTTCGCTCAGCCGGGACGCCCGCAGGCTACAGGCTACAGGCTACAGGCTACAGGCTACCTCGCTTGTCAGCACCCTCCGCGCAGACGACCCGAAGCGCGGCCGGCACGACGCGCACGTCCAGCGGCGTCGTGCCGGCGATCTCGCCGTCGGCCTGCAGCAGCAGCGGCTCGGTCGCGCTCAGTTTGATCGCGATGCCCTGATAAAACGTCACAGCCGGGTGCGTGGTATGCTTCCCTTGGTAGACGGTCAAGAGCACGGGCAGGAGGCGGAGGCGGCTGCGGCTCTGGATCACGACGACGTCAGCAAGGCCGTCGGTCGGGGAAGCGCCGGGGCTAATCTGAATCGCCACGCCGTAGTAAGGGATGTTCGCGATGGTGCACAGCCACATATGCGGCAGCTCGTGCACGCGGCCGTCCACCACGAGCCGGGCGGCCTGCGGCTGATACGTCGCAAACACCCGCAGGATGGAGAGCAGGTACGACAGCCGGCCGAGGCCGAAGCGGCCCAGCAGCTTTTTGTAGCCAGCTTCATTGGTGACTTTGGCGACCATGCCGTCGAAGCCGGCCCCGAAGCTGTTGACCGCTACCCGCGTGCCGCCGTCCAGCGCCAGCGCGTCGATCACCGCCTCGCCACCGCCATGCAGGGCGAGGTGAAGCGCTTCCAACGGCTGCCGCGGCACGCCGTACGCTTTGGCAAAATCATTCCCTGTCCCCGCGGGAATGACCCCCAGCCTGAGCTGTTGCCTCGCAGCTCCGGACTGCATAAGCCCGTTCGCCGCCTCGTGCACGGTGCCGTCGCCGCCGATGACGAGCAGCAGGTCGAACGCCTGCTCATTCGCATAAGCCATCGCTTGCTGGCTGGCATCGCCGGGCTTTGTGGTCATCGCGAGCTCATAAGAAGCCGCGCACCGAACAAGCTCGGTTTCGATCTCCCTCCATATGTCAGATCCCCTGCCATTCCCAGAAAGTGGATTCACAATAATGGCGATTCGTTTCATGGTAGACACCCCTTTGTCTTCTATACATAATGTGGAAGCGTTAACCGTGAGAAGGCCGTAAATATGCCGGGTGCAAACAAGTTTCTCTTTACATCGAGAGGGGTGTTTTGTAAAATAAACCATGGGTTAATTAATTTACTATTACGTGAGATTTCTTGACATCTAGCCGGACAGGCCGTCGGAAATAAAAAGGAGAGAACAGGAATTTGAACATCAACCTGAGCGCAAAGACCAAGTCGACCGGGAGTCTCAATCGTCATCGATTCAACCTGTCCATTCTCCGCCATCTCAAGCTGCGTTTCAAACTGCTGCTCATGAATGCCATTGCCATTTTGTTCATGCTGATTATCGGCTTCACCGGATATTACAACATGGATAAGATGTCTAGCAATACTACTAAAATGTACGAGGAAAGTTTATTATCTGTCAAATGGATTAATCAGCTGGAAGCAAGCTACAACGAATCCAGTTCGAATTTGCTGGAAATGATGCTGTCTACGGACGTCAAGTATAAGGGGAAGTTGAAAGAGAACCTCGATAAAAGTCTGGCGACGATCCAGGACCTCGATGGTAAAATAAAAGGGCAGATGCGCGGCAGCGAAGAGCTGAAGGCGTATCAAAGCTTCAATGAGCTAAACGCCAAGTACCTGGAGCTTGTGGGCAAAACGATCTCGGCGGCAACGCAAAACAATCAGGTCGCCTATCAGGTGTTCAACAATGAAGTCGCTCCGCAGCGAACGAAAACGATTGCGGCGTTGGATACGCTCGTTCAATTGAAAGAGACGGCAGCCGACAATTCGCAAAAAGACAGCAGCCACGATTCCGCAGTTTCCCATGTGGTGATTATCCTCACGATCGTGGCGGCAATCATCTTGATGACAGGCATGGCGCTGGTGCTGAACATGATCGTGACCAAGCCGATCCATCAATTGCAAGGGCGCATGGTGAAAGCTGCCGAAGGCGACCTGTCGTTACAGGGCGACTATCCGTATCAAGACGAGGTTGGCAGGCTGACCGCCTCTTTCAACGAGATGACGAAGAGTATCCGCGGCCTTGTCGCGCAAATCGCCGAAAACGCGCTGACGTTGTCCGCGAGCTCCCAAGAGCTGCTGGCCAGCTCCGAGCAAAGCTCGATGGCTGCCCGCCAAGTGGCAGGTTCCTCACAGAAGCTGTCCGGTGACTTCGAGCGCCAATTTTCGAGTGTTCTTCAGGCAAATGAAGCGGTTGGCCAAATGGTAAATAATACGAAACGGATCGACGTATCCGCGCAAGAGGTTGCACAGCTGGTCGGACGAGCCACCAACGCCTCGAAGGAAGGCCAGCAATCCGTCGCTTCGATAGCGGTTCAAATGAACGATATTTCCGATTCTGTGCGCGAAGTCGGAGGGGTCATTGACGAGCTCGGTCGCAACGCTGATAAAATCGGACACATCATTCATGCGATCAACGAAATCTCGACGCAGACGAACTTGCTTTCCCTGAACGCCGCGATCGAGGCGGCTCGAGCGGGAGAAGCGGGCCGCGGCTTCGCTGTCGTTGCCGGCGAGGTGCGAAAGCTGGCGGAGCAGACCGCCGCTTCCGCGCGCAATATTACCGGATTGGTGTCCACGATCCAGACGCAGATTCATCACGCCGTGCAAGCGATGCAGACCGGCGCGGGCAAAGTGGAGACCGGGCTCACGATCTCTGAGCAGGTGCAGGAATCTTTTGTTCACATTGCCGCTTCCGTCGGGGAAGTTAACGCGAAAGTAGACGTGGTGAACCAGAACATTCACCAGCTCGTGGCCGCGAACTTGCAAATTGAGCAGGTCATGCGCACAGTCAGTGAGGTATCCGAGGCGGGCATCTCCGTTTCGCAGGAAACGTCGGCGGCGAGCCAGCAGCAGATGGAGACGACGGAGGAAATCGAGAACTCGGCGAAGTCCTTGGCAGGACTCGCCGAAGAGCTGCAAATTTCGCTGCAGAAATTTAAAGTATAAGGGAGACCCGTGGGCTTAATCGCCTGCGGGCTTTTCGTTTTTGTCACAATCTTGACATTTGTACAATTTACGCGTATAATAGTAACTATTGATTGAAATGGAACGAATAAACACTTCATATTGAGCCTCCCTTTACCCCACATGAACGATTTCGCAAGATGAACGTAACCCCCTCTTCTTGTCAGTTCTTTTCGAAAAGGCATCCATCACCTTATTTGTACTAGGTAAACCGAGGCAGCGAAAGTGTTTCGGCAGCAAGTGTTTGGTTTCACAATTCTCACTGGCGCGGTCATCGGAGCCGCAAGGATGGGAGAGAGGTAGGGCTTCCATTGTTTTGTACTTACATCCGGCACACAATTTCATAACGATCAATCTATGAATCGTTGTCGCGCTGTAGAGGTGCGGGAACGATTTTTTCACTTTATACGGCCCTCGCTTTAACCGCTGGTTAATCTTTCACACTTCCTTTACAATGAAGGTGTCAGATTATGGTGGAGGGAGTCCGCAGCTTTCATGAATTTGAATAAAAAAGTATTCCTCGGCTTTTTATTTTTCATTATTATTCCGCTTTTTGTGCTGGGGACGGCCGTGTATTCGGTGTCACAGCAGCTCATTGAGAAGAAGTACGGTGACCTGACCGAAGTGACGCTGCAGGCGATTTCCCGGAACATTTATTACATGTTCAAGGAAGCGAACTATTTTTCGGACTTCTGGATGGTGAAAGACAGTGTGCAGGAAATCTACCGCACAATGGATCAGGTGAAGGCGAACGAAACGCTGTCTTCCTATGATCAGAATGCGTTCGATACGTTTCTGCGCGGCTCTATTTTGACCTATACCCCTATTCAATCTGTCATGATCTACAATAACGTCGGCAAGCTGTTCAGCGCCGGCCGCACGAGTGCTGGGGCGCTGCCCTGGGCGACGCTTAGCAAGAGCACGGCTTTTCAGCAAATTGAAGCTCTCAACGGGAGTCCGCTCTGGATTGGCCCTTCGGAGTATACAGAGTTCGGCACGGCGCGCGGCGAGTTCTATCAGGCCCGGATAGTCAAAGATTTCTGGACGATGGACAACCTTGGCTACATGCTGACCAAATATAAATTCAGTGAGCTCGATCAGATTTTCAAATCGTTCAATACGGAGAATTCGAGCCGCTACCTGCTCGTGAATAAGAACGGGCTTATTTTTTACGATAACAAGCAAAATCTGGAGGGCGCGAACATCCTGCAGTTGCTGCAAGGCAAGTTGGAGCTTCAAAAGAACAACTACAGCTTTCAATCGAATTTTCAGGATGAGAAAAGCCTCGTGTCGCTCTACCATCTGAATTTGAGCCAAATGGGGGTTCAGGACTGGAGTGTCGTCTCGATCACGTCCTGGAAGTACGTAGCGGGCGAGCTGGAGACGATTATGAAGCTGGTGGCGGGGATTACGTTTGTTTCCTTGTTTTTTGCCCTGATGTACAACCTTGTCTTCGTCCGGCGCATCATTCAGCTCATCCTGCGCATGCTGTCCTCGATGAAAAAGGTGGAGCGCGGCGATCTGACGACGCGGATGGAAGAGAGCGGGAAGGACGAGACGTCGGCCTTGGCCCGGGGCTTCAACTCGCTGGTGGCGCGGGTGGAGGATTTGCTCGATGAAGTGAAGCGGCAGCAGGACCGGAAAAACAAAGCGGAGCTGATGCTGCTACAGGCGCAGATTAAGCCGCATTTTCTTTTTAATACCTTGGAGTCCATCAACGTGCTTGCGATTCAAAATCAAGGAAAAAAAGTGAGCCAAATGGTCATCCGGCTCGGCAATTTGCTGCGCATCGGGATGGAAAATCGCGAGGAAATTTCGCTCAAGCAGGAGCTTGATCATCTGCGAAATTATTTGCAAATTCAGGAATACCGTTTCGAGGACCGGTTTCACTATACGATTGAGGCGCCGGAGGAGCTGCTTCACTATGATATTTTGAAGCTGACTTTGCAGCCGCTTGTGGAGAACAGCTTGCAGCATGGCATCGAGCCGATGGAGGCGATGGGGCAGATTGCGGTTAACGCCCAGGATGAAGGCGAGAGCATCGGGATTTACATCTCTGACAATGGCGTCGGCATCAGCAATGAGAAATTGGCGAAATTTCATTATAAAACAGAGCTGGAAACGCCGCTGCATGAAATTATGGACGGCGAGGAGCGCCGCGGACTCGGTCTCAGCAATGTCGCGGATCGGATTCGCATTCAGTACGGCGAACGGTACGGCATGTTTATTTGCTCGCAGGAAGGCGCGGGTACGACGATTAAGGTTGTTATTCCGAAGCAAAGGAGATCGTAGGATGAGGCTGACGGCGATTTTGGCGGATGATGAACCGAATATTTTGCGCAATTTGCAGGGGGTCATTCCCTGGGACGAGCTGGGGATCGACATTGTCGGCACGGGGCGAAACGGATTGGAAGCTTACGAGCTCTGCGAGCGATTTGTGCCCGATCTCGTCATGAGCGACATTCGGATGCCGCATATGGACGGGATTGCGTTTATTCATAAGCTGCGGGAGATCAACGAGGATTGCAAAGTGCTGATGGTGACGGGCTATCAGGATTTTGAGTATGTGCGCTCGCTGCTGCGGATTGGCGTGAGCGATTATATTCTTAAACCGATCGACTACGAGGAGCTGGAGAACTCGATTCGCAAGCTGGCGGACGAAATTCGCGAGCGCAAGCGCCAGGCGGAGGAAGAGCAGCGGAAGCTGGGGGAACTGCAAAGCCTGGTCTATGAAAAAGTGCTGCAAGACGTCATCCTGAACGACCTGGATTTGGCGGCGGACGGCTATTTGCCAATCGATCGCGCGGATTTTCAGACCGTCGCCTATCTGCTGGCGATACTCGATGTGGATAAGTACTCAGAGCATACACTGACATGGAGCGAAGCGGAGCGAAAAGCCTGGAACCTCGCGGCGCGCAAGGTGCTCCATCATGTGCTCGCCGAGGAGCGGGAGACGGCGACGATTCTGCAGATGCGCGAGGGCGAGTGGGCGCTTCTGCTGCCATGGCCGGGCGCGGCGGAGGACGCGCCGGCGAAGCTGGAGGCGCTTGCCGCGAAGCTGCAGCAAGCAGTGAACCGGGCCGTCGACGTCGGTATCCGCGTCGGCTATTACGAGTCGCCGGTGCCGCTCGGCGAGCTGGCGGCGACGTACCGCAGGCTGCAGCGGGACCTGCAGCTCACCCCGGCAGCGCTGCTGCCCTGCCGCGAGACGCGGGAGACGGCCGATGCCTCCGGCACGCTGTGGGAACTCGTCGCGGAGATCGTCGCCGGGCTCAAGCAGGTGAGCCGCCCGAGCACGGAAGATGCGCTGCAGCGGCTGCAAGCGATGCTCGAGGGGCTGCCCGGCACGTCGACGACGCGGGCGTATCAGATGCTGCATTATCTCATTTTGCATGTGCTGCGCGAATTGCGCGAAATAAACGCCGTCACGCCTACGGAGGAAGAGCAGATTTGGCGTCAGCTCGACAAGAGCGAAAGCATCCCGCATCTGGTGCGGGTGATGGCGCAGCTTGTGACGATCGGGCTCGAAGGAACGAACAAGAAGAAAAACAGCGAGCTCTTGATGGCTGCCGCGAAAGAATATATTCGGACGCAGTATTCGAACGATTTTGGGATCGAGGATATTGCCGGCAGTCTGGGCATTTCCGCCTCATATTTCAGCCTGCTGTTCAAGCAGCATTTCGGGGAAACGTTCGTGGAATACCTGACCAAGCATCGCATGGAGATTGCGAAGTCTCATCTGCTGCACAGCGACAAGAGCATCACGGACATCGGGCGAGCCGTCGGTTATGCGGAGCGGCGCTATTTTACGAAAGTTTTTCAGAAATTTACGGGGGAAATCCCGTCGGAGTACCGGGAGAAGCGCACGGGGAACGGATCGCGCGACTAGAGAATTTTGTCCCTCCATTAGGAATTTGTTGGTCTTTAGCACCCGGAGGGGTTCCCTTATACTTGAAACATGGGCTAAAAGGAGAGTCAGGCAGATGATGAGGAAAAGGGCGTTCATGTGGGGCATGGTTGCCCTGAGCGGTACGCTGCTGCTGAGTTCCTGCAGCTTGATCGGCGGTAATCGATCAAGCGATGGAAGTCGCGGCGGAGCGGCAAGCGGACAGGACGGCAAGTCTGCGCCGATTCAGTTGACGATCCGGCATACACAGGTCAAGGATACGCAGAAGAAGCGGCTTGCGATGCTGCAGGATGTCGTGGCGGCGGGCAACCCGCCGGAAATTTTCGATCTGTTCGGAGGCACGGATACGCGGGATTACGTGAAAGCGAATCGCCTGCTCGATCTGACACCGATTCTTCAAGAGCTTGGATTAACGGACAAGTTTTACAGCTTCGAGGAATTTACGGTAGGCGGCAAAATCTACGGGATTCCGATGGCCGGCTATGTGGAAGGTTTATATTACAATAAAAAGATGCTAGCCAATCATGAGATTCAACCGCCGCAGACGTGGGATGAGCTCATGGCTGCCGCTGCGAAGCTGAAGTCGCTCAAAATTACGCCGTTTGCACTCGCTGCCAAAGATTCATGGGTGATCAACATGATGATTAACACGATGTGGGTGCGCACGGCAGGGCAGGGCGCGATCGGCGGGCTATTGGATGGCAGCAAGAAGTGGACTGATCCCGACATGCTGCAGGCGTTCGAGCAGTATCAAACGTTGATTCAAAAAGGTTATTTTCAGGACGGCAGCCTCGCGCTGGCGTACGCCGAGCAGCAGAATGCGTTTATCTCGGGCGGCGCGGCTTTTATGTTCGATGGCAGTTGGGCGAATACGCCGCTGCTTGATCCGGAGAAATCGTCCATTGTGAACGATGTCGGCTTCATGAGCCTGCCGTCCATGGGCGGTCCGGGAGACGGCTACATCAATGGCGGCTGGTCCAACGCCTACGGTTTCAGCAAAAAGGTGACGCCGGATCAGCTCATGGCGATCAAAGAGTTTATACGGCAAATGTACAACGAACCGATGCAGCGCAGGCAGCTGCTCGAAGAAGGCATGCCGCCGGCGATGAAGCTGTCGGATACGGGGCAGATCAATCCGCTCATTTCTCAGATTTTGCAAGTGTTTGAAACGAGCAAAGGGACGTTCCCTGCGTTCGATTCCGTCATTCAGACGAAGGTTCGCGAGAGTCTGGAGCGCAGCATGCAGGAGTTGATCGGCGGTAGGACGAATCCGGCGGCGTTGACGGCCGACCTTCAGAGGAAACAGGAGGCCGCGAATGCGGAGGAATCCCATACCAAATCGTAGCAGGATGATCTATGAATCAATTGGGCAAAAATGCTTGGGCTTACGCCTGGTTTACAGCACCGACGTTGCTGGTGTTTGCGTTGTTTTTTCTAATGCCGATGGGGATGGCGCTCCGTTATGGCTTCACATCCTGGGACGGCGTGTCGGCGCCGATCTATAACGGGCTGGCCAATTTCCGCACGGCGTTTGGGGATCCTTATTTTTGGATCGCTGTAAGAAATAATCTGTTCTTCATTCTGTTTGCCGTAGGGTTCCAAATTCCGCTGATTATGCTTCTCGGCCTGTTTGTCAGCCGGGTAAGACGATGGACGAGTCTGTACCAGACACTCATCTTTATGCCGACCATCCTGTCCACGGCAGTCATCGGCGTCCTGTGGGGGTTCGTCTATCATCCACAGGCGGGGCTGCTGAATCATGTATTGGAGGCCGTCGGTCTGGCCGGTTGGAAGCGAGTGTGGCTGGGGAATGAGGCGACGGCGATGCCTGCCGTTTTGATCGCCAATGCGTGGCAGTGGATCGGCTTCTATGTCATCCTAGTCACCGCTTCGATCCGGGCGATTCCTCGCCCTGTCCTGGAAGCGGCGGAACTGGACGGCGCCGGCAGTTGGCGGCAGGCGTGGCATATGATTTTGCCCCTGCTGCGGCCCGTGTTGGTTGTGATGGTGCTGCTCTCGATCACCGGCGGGATGAAGGCGCTGGACATTGTCGTTGTGATGACGGGCGGCAATCCGTACGGCATTACCGAAGTGATGGGCTCCTATATGCTCAAAAAAGCGTATCGCCTCGGCGAGTACGGGTACGCAAGCTCCATAGCGATCCTGATTCTGCTGTTTACCGAAGTGTTGACCGCCGCGTTTGGGTGGCTCGCGAGGAGGCGGGAGGAGGTGGAGTGGTGAGAGGATTTCGGGGCTTTTTTCCGCACGCTATCTTGCTTGTTTACGTGGCTGTGATCTTATGCCCGCTCGGCTGGGTGCTGCTCTCCTCTTTCAAAACGAATAAGGAAATTATCGCCGCCCCGTGGGCATTTCCGGCAAAGCTTTCCCTTGCCAACTACTGGAACGCCTGGAGCGGTGCGCATGTGGGCCGGTATTTGCTGAATAGTGTGGTCAATTCGGCGGTCTCCGCGCTGGGGGCGCTGGGGCTCGGGACGGCGACGGCTTTTGCCCTGACCCGCATGAAATTCCCGCGCATCAGCAGGCTGCTGCGACGCGTGTTTCTCCTCGCTTTGCTCGTACCCTCGGGCGCATTGATCGTGCCGCTTTATCTGTTGCTTCGGGACCTGCACTTGGTGAACACACCGCTCGCGTTAATTTTGCCCTATCTGGTATTGGAGCTCCCATGGACGATCTACATGGTAAGCGCATTCATGGCGTCGATTCCGAGCGAGCTGGAGGAGGCGGGCATTATGGACGGATTGAGCGTGCACGGGTTGCTGTGGCGCATTCTTGTGCCGATTTCGATACCTTCGCTGTTTACCGTTTTTATGCTGAATTTCTTAACGGGCTGGAACGAGTTCATGATGGCGAATGTGTTTCTGACGAAGGAGGCGCTGCGCACGTTGCCGGTCAGTATGGTTGCGTTCTATGACCAACTCAACATGAATTACGGCTCGCTCAGCGCAGCCATTGTGCTCAGCATGCTGCCCGTCGTTGCGATGTATTTTCTGATGCATAGACGCATCATGGTTCATATCAAAGCTTAACATCCATTCAAGGAGCGTGTTTTCATGGCATCCCCAGCAACCAAGCATTCCCCCCTTTCTTTGCGTCAAAAAGTCGGCCAGCTCTTCATCTGCGGTTGGGATGGGACGACGCCGAACGGAGCGATCACCCAGCTCATTGAAACGTACGGGCTTGGCGGCGTCATTTATTTCCGGCGCAATGTGAAGGATGCGATCCAGCTTGCGCAGCTTTCAGCCGAGCTTCAGGCGATCTCGCAGCGCAGCGGCAATCAGCCGCTATTTATCGCGGTCGATCAGGAGGGCGGGATGGTCTCGCGGATCGAAAAAGGGGCCACCCTGCTGCCGGGCAATATGGCGTTGGGGGCAGCGTTTTCTCCGGCCGGCGTGTACGCCTGCTCGAAGGCGATGGGGAAAGAGCTGCGGCAGATGGGCGTGAATATGAATTTTGCCCCTTGCCTGGATATCAACAATAACCGGCTGAATCCGGTTATTGGCGTGCGTTCCTACGGCGAGACGGCTGCGCTGGTCGGCGATATGGGCACGCACGCGGTCAAAGGCTTGCAGGACATGGGCGTCATCGCGACCGTCAAGCATTTCCCCGGGCACGGGGATACGGCGGCGGACTCGCACCATGACCTGCCGGTTGTGCCGCACAGCATGGAGCGGCTGCGCGAGCTGGAGCTGGCGCCGTTCGTCCGGGCCATCGAGGACGGCGTGGATGCGATTATGACAGCGCATGTTGTTTTCGATGCGCTGGGGGACAGCGCGACTGCGACGCCATCGACGCTGTCTTATCGGATTTTGACCGAGCTGCTTCGCCAGGAGCTGCGGTTCAAGGGGCTTGTCGTGACCGACTGCTTGGAAATGAAGGCGATCTCCGAGGGGATCGGCGTGGCGGAGGGCGCGGTCCGCGCCATTGAGGCAGGGGCTGACCTCGTGCTGGTCAGCCATCAGCTGGAGCGCCAGCTTGCGGCGATCGAGGCGGTGATTGCGGCCGTCGAGAGCGGCCGCATTCTGGAGTCGCGCATCGACGAGTCCGTGCTGCGCGTGATGACGCACAAGTACAAGCGCGGCATCTTGTTCGAGGCGATGGCCCCGCTGCCGGAGGGGCCGATCTCGACGCCGGAGCATCAGGCGCTCGCGCGGGAGCTGAGCCGCAAAAGCGTCACGAAGGTGAAGGATACGGTCCGGGAAGAACTGCTTGTGGACGACAAGCTGCTCGTGATCTGGACGGAAGTGCAGACCGGCACGGAGATCGACGAAGTCGTCGAGCGGACGGGGACACTCGGTTGTGCCTTGGCGGAGCTTACCGGCCAGGAGGTTCGGGAAGTATACGTCGGGCTGTATCCGAGCGATGACGAGGTAGCTCAGTTGGTGGGGCTGTGCGATGAGCTGGAGCGAGTCGTTGTCGTCACGTATAATGCGACGTTCTCGCCGGGCCAGACGAAGCTGGTGAAGGCGCTGGCAGCGAAAGAACGGCTTCGCCTCATCGTGGCGGCCGGGCGGAACCCGTACGATCTGCTCGAGTTCCCGGAGGTTCAGACGTACTACGCTTGCTACGAGAATCGCCCGTTGGCGATGCACTCGCTCGCGCATGTGCTGCTCGGCAACGAAAAAGCTGCCGGTCGGCTGCCGGTCACGCTGTCGGAAGCGTATCCGATCGGCTGGCGGCAGGAGGATTAGGCGGGAGCGGAACGATGCACGTTTATAGCTCGTGTATGGGCTGTACGACACGTGAAGCACGTATGCATGACACATGATTGGTAACCACAAGATCGCCTGAGATGAGGCGGGCTTGTGGTTATTTTGGTCAGAATGTAGTTCGCTTCGGGGTACGAAACGTCGTCGGACGCGTGGCTGCCGCTAACGGGCGCCACAGCGCCTATCTGCCCCAAAATCGACCATTTCAAGCTGTAGCGGATGTGACAGCGCCTATTACCTTGAAATCGGCCCGATTTCACTAGATTTCATCGAAATAAGTGCAATGGCATCCGTTAAGTTTCAAAATGCCCATTTTCAGGACAATAAGCGCGCTGGCATCCGTTACAGCTTTTTCCCCACAGTTTTGCCGTGTGCAGGAAAGGGGGATTTGCGTAAAACGATTGTGCTAGAATAGATGTACTAGACCAGTTACGGAGTGGAGGCGTATGGATGTCGCAGCGAAACAGCTTGATTCTGGATGTTGCCGGCGTATTGGCGACCAATTTTTCACCGCGCTTTTGGAGGAGGTTGGAGGAGGAAACGGGAACGGCTTACGAAGGGCTGATGTTGTTTAAAAAAGAGATCCGCAGCGAACTATGGAAGGGCGCGATCTCAGAAGAAGCGTTTTGGACGCGGCTCTGTACAAGATTTCCTGTCATTCAGAAAGAGCAGGCCAAGCGACTGCTCTTGTCGAACATTCAGCCTTTGCCTGCGCTCGAGGATATTTCGGTATGGCATGAGTATGCGGACATTCACCTACTAAGCAATCATCGCGCAGAATGGGTTGAGCCTATTTTAGCTCCCATCCAAAGGTATGTCAGCAGTGTGACGATTTCTAGCAGTGTCGGCTGTTGCAAGCCGAATCCCGACATTTATGCGCATGTCCATGCGAAAGTGGCGGGCTCGTCAACGATCTGGTATGTGGATGACCAGGAAAAAAATTTGCAAGCAGCTCGTGCACTCGGATGGCAGACGATTCTAGCGGGTGATGATGGAGCTTGGAGAAGCCGCATTCTGCTGCTAATCTCCGGCCAACGTAGATAAGAAGCCGCAAGCGCTAGGAATCCATCCGGGTTGATTGCACACCTTGCTGCGCTGAATCTAGGAGAAGGCTGCGTATTTGGGCAGCTCGAGCACCATCTTGTATTGGCCCGGCTCCGCTCGGAAACCAAGCAATTGGCGATTAATGTGCAGCATCGGCCCATTCAAGGAGTCGTTATGCGTTCTCAAATAAGGAACGCCGTGCCGCTTAGCTGTTTGGATGCCGAGCAGCTTCAAAGCCAGCGCAATGCGGCGGCCGCGATATTCGGGCAGCACGCCTGTGTAGTCGTGATACATCGCTTGGGTTTGTTCATTTTGCTGTAAAGTAACTACGCCCACGTAGCGGTCGCCGTCCTTGGCAATGTGAATCCATGCCGGGCGTGCGCCGGGACGATCGATATTCCATTTCTTCCATTCTTCAAACCAGGGATAGCCCTCTGAAAAGCCTGGAATATCTTGATGCGTAACGCGATACAATTCATGCAATTGGCGTTCGCTTTCTTCGCCAGGCTCTTCGGCCAATGTTACAAAATGGATCCCGTTACGTTCCACTTGTGCAATCGTGTCAAAGAGCTGGCCGCCGTCAAACGTATCCAGTTCCAATACAGATTCGAACGTATGTCGTTCTTTCACACAGCCGCGCCGCGCAGCAAAATCTAATGACATCTCATCCGTCTCCCGCAAGAAGCTGATCAGCCGCGAGGCCTTCACCTCGGTGGCCCAGGCAAGAAGCGCAGCGTGAATGGCATTGCCGACTCCTTTGCCGCGATGTTTCGGATCGACAATCAGGTTGCAAATCAGCGCTCCGGGTTCCGTCCAAGGCGCCCGCCAAGCGATGGCATACGCAAGGACATGTCCATGTGCGTCCTCGGCAACCCATTTGGGACGATCCCAGCCTTCAAGCTCACCGTCTGCATTGTAGTGCAGCTTGCCGGGCGGTATGCTCTCTTCGTCTGTTTTTAATTGTTCGGCGGTTGTCGGTTCCGACCAAATCATATTCAGAAGCGGGGCAATTTCGGTAAAATCGTAAGGCGGCTCCATTCTTCGAATAACAAAGTTTGTCACGTTTCTTTGGCCTCCATCTGTTTGAAATGCGTTCCTATGGACATTATCGCATGGCGGCTGCTTTACTTCTTGGTAAAGTCTGGGTATAAATAGATTCTACTTAAGCTGGGTCGTCACATCTTATGAATCGGAAGTTAAACCTATAGCTGCGGTAGGCTAGGACAGTTTCAGAGTCCGGTCTGCCGCTTTTTTGTCGTTGTGGTGCCGAAGGCGCGCCTCATCTGGTACGAAAGTATACCATGGGCTTCCCCGAAAGTAGAAATTGAAAACTATTCCAAAGGGTGAGGGCACAAAATGGATATGAGACTACAATAAGGATGTAATCAGATGCAGCAAGCCAAAGGAGGACGGGAAGCACAATGACACGGTTGAAGCGTAAAACGATACTGGTTTCATTGAGCTTATCGACTCTCGTGGCTTCGGGTACGGCTTATGCGTATACCGGGGCAGGCGAAACGCTGCAGCAATGGATGAAATCGCAAGTGCAGCTCCAGCAGCAGGCGAGTGAAGATCAACTGCGGGAAGAGATGAATACAGCAAGAATTGCGCTAAGCGATACGGAAAAGGCGTCACTCGCAAGCGTAGACGAGCAGCTCGACAAGCAGTCGGCCGCTGCGGCCAATCAGGCTTCCCGGCGCATTCAACAATCGCAAAAGGATTACGCCGAGCAAATTGATCGCGCTGCGACAGAACTCAGCAAGACAAGTCGAGAGGCGTTTGACGCGTATGTTGCCTCGGCAACCGGCCGTATGCAAACGGAGCTTGAACGCACGGTAACTCAAACGATTCAAGGCTTTGAACCAATAAACTAATTCCAAGGGAGATCGATGAACGATGAAAGCATTGAAAAGCAAATTGGCAGTAGGCGTAATTGCAACAGGATTGGTAGCAGGCATGGGGACAGCTTTTGCGGCGACGGACGCGGGTGTACAACTGCAAAGCTGGTATAACACAGCGACTTCTGCAGCAAAAGCGGCGATTACAGGGGAATTTGGAAACTATTACTCCTCCAAAACAAATGATCTGAACGATACAGTTCAATCCGGCATTGGTGCAGCGCGCGTGAACATCGCAACAACAGGCAGAGCAGAACTGGCTGAGGCGAACGCTGCTATTAATAGTCAAAAAGATACTTACGCTTCACAAATCACTTCAACAGGCAACGGCATTACAAACAGCATCGGCGCTGAATACGATTCGTACGTAAGCGGTGTTAACAGTTCTACCAATGCTAACGTAGCAGCAATCGGCGTGCAAGATACGAAAAGCATCCAAAATGCAGTTAAAAACCACGAAGGCGTGTACACGACTCGTTTGAACGATGGTGTTGCAAATACAACGGCTACGGCGACTAGCGAACTGTCCGCGCAAATTGTGGCGACAAAATCTGCCCTGGAAGGTTTAATCGCTACTGAACAATCAACGGCAACTGCGGAAGTAAAATCGAACTTGGATTCCCAAATCAGTGCGCTTCAGAGCCAACTGGAACAGTTGACAACACAACTGCAGCAAGAGGCGCAAGGCAGAATCGCTTCCAAAGCCGATGACCTGACCACCGATTCCTTGGCTCAACTCGACAGCATCGTAGGCGCAATCACAAATCCATAAGGCAATTTCAAAAGCCGGAGCCCCGTCTTCGCGGGTCCCGGCTCTTTCTAATCACTCTGAGGAGGTGGCAGCATGAAAAGCAGACAGAAGAACAGTCCATTCACCAAGAAGCAGAAAATCGCAGTTGGAGTTGTTTCTTTAACGGCTATCCTTACGGCCTCGGCCGGGATTTCCTATGCAGATCTGGACATTGCAGGTTCGATGGCTTCCTGGTTTTCCAAGAAATCGGAACAAGCGATGCAAAGCCTGGATCGATCGATGAAGTCGGAAACGGAAGCGCAGAAGGAAGCGTTGAAGAAAGAATTGCAGCTTCGACTGGAAGCGGCATCCCGCAGTTTGGATGCTTATACCGAAGAGCAGAAGCGGGCACAAATGGACATTCTCGATCAGTATGCCCAGAGTTTGTTGGATAAAATGGATCTTCGCACGGCGCAGGACCGGGAGCAAATTCTGAATAAGCTGCAAGCGATTGTGGCGAGTGCAGAGGCAGGGATGAATGCGCTTGCCGAGAGCTACACACCGCCGGCGTTGGTGTATGTTCCTTCTCCAACGGCAGGTGCGCCCGGAGGGGGGCAACCGCAGCCGCAACCGGCGCAACCACAGCCTGCGCAACCGCAGCCGGCTGAGCCGCAGCCAGCCCAACCGCCGACAGTGACAACGGATGTCTACGGACCGCAAGAAACGCCGGCCACCGTCGTGACGGCAACCTACAATGAATCGTAAGGGGAATCACGCATGGATGAATTGACGCCGGACATCCCGGCACCAGGAAAAAGAAAGAGCGAAGTATGGGGATGGATTCGGTTTCTTTTATTGTTGGCGTTGGCCTTTATTCTGATTAATAACATGATCGGCCTGACCAAGGTGTCCGGCAATTCCATGAATCCATCGCTGCATAACGGCAACGTGCTGCTCTTGAATAAGCTTTCGCTCTTCTTCTCCTCGCCGAAATACGGGGATGTGGTTGTTCTAAAAGATGAACGTTTGGATTATAGCATCATTAAACGGGTTATCGGCGTACCGGGCGACCATGTGTTGATTACGGGCGGCGTCATTTATGTAAATGGCAGTCCGTTGGCCGAGCTGTATACCGTCGGCAAATCCGAGGACATGGCCGAACAGATTGTAGCAAACGGTCATTTGTTTGTTGTTGGAGACAATCGGACGCTGGGCGAGAGCAAGGACAGCCGGGACCCCGCCTTGGGGCAGGTTTCCATTCAGGCGCTTAAGGGATACGCTGCCTTTTCCTTATTCCCTTTTCACGCAATCCCCAAGCCGCTTGAACTGAAATAACAAAAAAAGATCCGCAGGTCGCTACCGGCGGATCTTTGGCATATTAACGCTGCAGCTCGAATTCGACTAGCCCTTTGGAGAGCGCGTAGAGGGCTGCTTGCGTTCGATCGGCGAACTCCAGCTTGGCGAGGATTTGGCTGACGTGCTTTTTGACCGTGAATTCCGTAATATACAAATCCCCGGCAATTTCTTTGTTGGAACGCCCTTTGCCAAGCGCGCAAAGCACTTCAAGCTCTTTGGGCGTGAGATCGTCAAGGGGGGCTTTAGTCGAGCTTGCCGGCTCTTCCATGAATGTGTTCATAAGGTTGGCATCGTAATATTTGCGGCCTCGCGCCACGACTTCGACCGCGTAGATCAAATCCTCGGGGAAAGCTTCTTTCAAGCAGATGCCCTCGACCTGCAGCGCCTTGGCTTCTTGCAACTCACTGCGTGTAATGGAAGAGGTCAGCAGCATGAACTTGCACGCAGCCCCGGTTTGACGAGCTTTTCGAATCAACTGTAAACCGTTCTCGCTGCCGAGATTGACATCGATGAGCGCCAGATCGGGTTCCAATTGCTGGAGAAGCGCCAGCGCCTCGAGGGTCGAGCCAGCTTCTCCGACGACTTGAACGAGCGGGCTGGCGGATACAATCATGCGAATACCTTGCCGGACAAGGGGATGGTCATCAAGAATGATCATGCGAAGCAAAGGGATAACCTCCAATAATTAACCATGATATGATATAGTGGATATAGTTCCTAATGCCTATGACTTTGAGACTACAATGTCTCTTTTCATTGTAGCTTACTGAAATTGAAATAACCATCAAGATTACATTAAGTTTTTAGGAGCAATTCGACATGATTCTACAGGGACAGAGCCAAACGAATCTCTATGTCTTCGTTGGCTGCAAATGGGTGCTGCTGCTTGCCGGGTTATTGTTGTATGTTGAAAATTACAGCCTGCAGCCCGAGCTGCTGCTGCTGGTAATTTTGGCACAAACGGTATCTACCCTGGCTTACCTTCAAGTTCAGAACAAATGGGGTTGGTTGGCGACAGCGGCCGTGGATCTGATGTGCACGCTTTACCTGCTGAGCCATACAGGCGGTCTTTCCAGCACACTGTTAGTCTATAGCTTTGCAAGCATCCTGCCTTGGAAAAGGCTGATGGACTGGCGGCTGTACTATGCCATTGTTCTTGCTTACGCGGCACTGCTGCCGCTGCTCTTGCGTTGGCTGCCCGGCCCGGCGGCAGAACTCGATGCCAATCGGTATTGGGGGTACGGTTTTCTTGTTTTCATCTTTTGCGTCTTGATCGGCTTGTATCATTATGGCAGACTAGCGATCTATCATACGTACCGGAAGCTTGCGATGATCTACAGGGCGCGCACTTATGCCGCTTCATCGTCTTTCATTGAACGGATTCCCTATACGGAGGAGCTGCTCAGAAAGGCATTGGATGGCCGCGATGTGCTGCTGATTTTGCCTGCATGGCTGGAGACGGGGAAAGTTCAGAGCTGGAAGCACACCTATTATGCGAACTATATGCAGCAAAATCCGCCATCTTCGCCTAAACAGTATGCGAATCTTCCTTCCCCAACGGGGGAAAGGGTGCCGTATTATATCAAAGCGTTGACGGATCGTCAGGGAAGCCATTACGGTTGGCTGCTGGTGAGGGCAAACAAGCATGAATTAACGACGATACATAAAATTTATATGCAGTTTATGCTGATTCGCCTGGAAGCCGACCATTTTGTTCGAGGAGAGCTGGCTCAGACAGCGGAGGCGGCGGTCTCTCTGGAGCGGGAGACGATTGCTCAGAACATCCATGACGGCATTGCCCAGGAATTGTTTTTCATTTCGATTCAGCTGTTTCAACTTAAGCAAGCGCTTCCGCAAGACGCTCGCGAGCAGATGCTTCCGCACGTCCTTGAAGTCGAGAGGAAGGTGAAGGAAAGCCACCGGGACATTCGACAGTTCATTACCGAGCTGAAAGATGAGAAAAGAAAGATCAATCTCCATCATGCGATTGAGAAGCTGCTGCATCGGGTAACGGAGCATACGAAAGTAAGGCCGGTTTTTGTAAAAAATGGGTGGACGCCGCATGAGCAATTGGAGGTGGAAGAAGCCATTTATCACCTGATTGAGGAAGCGGCCAATAACGTCATCAAGCACGCGCAGGCCAGTCATTTGTACGTCAACATTGAGGTGACCAGCGTGCAGTGGGAAGTAACCGTCAAAGACGATGGCAAAGGGATGGCACTCCGGGAGGACCTTACACAGCGGCGTTTCGGTCTCGAAGGCATGGAGAACCGGATTAAAGCATTGAACGGAACGCTTGTTGTTCAATCTGAACCGGATGCAGGTACGACGGTTACGGCTTGTATTCCGCGAGAAAGGAGTGTGGGCTTTGTATAGGGTAGTTGTTGTGGATGATAGAGAAATTGTAAGGGCCGGCCTGCGCATGCTGCTGGAAAGCTGCGGGTCCTACGAGGTGGCAGGGGAAGCGGCGAATGGTGAAGAAGCCCTCTCGCAGGTTGTGAAGCTTGCGCCTGACCTGCTGCTGACCGATCTGAAAATGCCGGGCATCCCGATTATTGAAGGGGCGCGCGTCTTGAAAGCGCTTTTTCCACAATTGAAAATTATGATCATAACCGCATTCGATGAAAGTGAAGATATATACCGCGCTTTAAACGCGGGTGTGGACGGATATTTGATGAAAGATACGAGCCCGGAGACGATTCTTTCCGCAATTCATGCCGTCATGAACGGAGCTTCCATGTTTCTTGCGAGGGAACGGCCTTGAGTTCGCAGACCTAAGGGAGATTGAACAATGAAGTTTTTACAGCGATTAGGGAGTTATCCGATTCATTTGCTTTTTATGTTCATCATCGGGGGATTGTCGACCCTATGCGCGGCAAGCGGGGCGGTTTACTGGCTAATCACCCGGAATGTCGAATCCCAGCTGTACATGATAGCCTCTGCGACCGTGGCGCTTTTTGGTTGGGGAATGTATGGCCTTCAATGGAAGCTGCCTCTGCATCGCATGTATGCGCAAAGGCTGGCGCCGACTGTCATTTTTGCAGTGATGGCGCTCATTTCTCTTTACGACCCAATTGGCTTGGAGCTGTTGTGGGTGGCGATCGTCTTCTTTCCGATCATGCTGAGTCTGATGGTGGAACGCAGGGCTTATGCCTATGGCTCCCTGCTGTTTCTGCTGTATTTCGCCGCTTTTCACTGGCTTAGCACGGACTTTAGGGGGAGCGGGAATGCGTTTCCTATTCTTGACACCATTGCGAAAAACGCGTATGCCATCGGAAGCGTACTGCTTGGAGCGCTCATTCAATTGACGGTTCGCAAGAGCAAGCGCGACGCCGAGACCGCCTCTCTTCAGAAACAAAAGCAGCAGGTCATCAATATGCTGCAGTCGTTCATTCCGGTCGGCGAGCGCAAAACGCAAACATCACGGAAGGAAATCGGCGAAATGAGCGCGCTGCTCAAGAAGCTGGTTCACGTCTACGGCGGAGTTTCTGTGCAGGAGTGGGAGATTGATTTGCTGTCGCTCATGCATTTTGTGAGCCGGGTGAAGCTGCCGGACTATCTGTTTGAGAAAGAAGGCAAATTGTCCGAGTTCGAATATGAAGTCGTTCACGAGCACTGCTATATGGCGCGGGAATTGTGCGAGGGCATCCCGGATTTTCAAGAAGTGGAGCGGACGTTTCTGTATCATCATGAGAAAATAGATGGAACCGGCTACCCGTATCGACTGGTGGGGGCGCAAGTGCCGGTTTTATCTCAAATGCTGGGCATTGTGGAGATGTACTTGGCGATGACGACGCCGCGTTCGTATCGCGTGGAGAACTCTAAGCAGGAAGCGTTCCTGGAGATTCAGAAGCACAGCGGCACATCGTTTCGCGCCGACATCGTCGAGGCTTTCGGGAAAGTGATTCGCTAAAAATAAAACCGCCACTCGGCACGCGATGTCTTCGCTGCCGGGTGGCGGTTTGTGCTTATTACAAGAACGGTGTCCCCGCTTCTTTGAACGCATGCTTCATTTCCGGCGTAATCGCCGAGTCGCTGATGATGCCAACAGCTTCCTGGACTTCGCCGATGACAAAGAGAGAGCTGCGCGTGAATTTGGAATGATCCGCTACGAGATATGTCTCCATGGACTGCCTCATCATGCGGCGATTCGTCTCCGCCTCCAGCTCGTTGTAGATCATCATGCCCCGTGAGAGCGAAACGCCGTCGCAGCCCATGAACGTCTTGCGGATGCTGAGGTTGTCGAGCGTCGCGTTCGCGAGCGGGCCCGACAGCTCGAAGGTCTGGGTGCGGATCACGCCGCCGGTGAGGATGAGCTGCAGACCGGGCGTTCCGATCAATTCATAAGCGATGTTGACCGCATTGGTGATGACCGTCAGGTTCTTGAACTGATTGAGCTTCTTCGCGATGAACGTCGTCGTCGTGCCGCCCGTCAGCCCGATAATGTCGCCGTCTTCAACGAAGCGCAGCGCCTTGTCGGCGATTTCTTTCTTCTCTTCAGTCAAAAGATCCATTTTGTTGAAAAACGGGACTTCAACCTTCAAGCTTTCGAGAACGGCGCCGCCGAATGTGCGGATGCACCGTTTTTCACTTTCCAGAATTTCGAGATCCCGCCGTGCCGTCGCTTCGGATACGCCAAATTGCTTCACAATGTCTGTGAGGGCAATCGAACCTTTGTCTTTCAGCGCCTGCATAATGGCGTCTCGGCGAATGTCAGTCTTTCCCATAGGACCTCCTAAAGTTTTCCGTAGAACATGCTTTTCATTATCTTAACATGGCACGGTAGCGGAGTCTATGGGACGGGCTGGCGGGTGTCTCGAAAATGACCAGTGGAGACTTTCCGAAAAAATGTGGCGTAATTTCGGAAAGCTCCCATAATGCGCGGGCTGTCGCTTAGACCGCAGCGCCGGTTAAATCGAGCCACGCCAACTCCTCGCGCGTGAGCTTGATGTCCGCGCCGTCGCGGCAGGAGATCATCTCCGCCTCGGTGCGCGGACCGATCAGCGCGCAGGCCGGCAGCGGCTGGCTGAGCACGTACGCGAGCGCGATCTGGATCATGCTCACGCCTTTCTCGGCAGCAAGCTGCTTGGCGCGCTCCAGGCGAATCCAGTTCTCGTCGTTGTAGAACACGCGAACCATATCGGCATTGTCGCGCACATCAGGCGAGAACTTGCCGGTAAAGAAGCCGCGCGCTTGCGAGGACCAGGACAGCAGTGGGAACTGGTTGGCTTCATACCAGCGCAGCGCTTCGCTGTCGACCGACACGCAGCCCGCCCAGAACGGCTCGTTCGGCTTGGCGAGGCTCAGGTTCGGAGAGCTGAAGCTGAACCCGATCAGGCTGTGCTTCGCCGCATAGTCAGCCGCCTCCTGCAGGCGCTCGTGCGTCCAGTTCGAGCCGCCGAAGGCGCGGATGCGGCCGGCTTCGACGTGCTCGTTCAGCGCTTCCAAAATGTGGCCGACCGGCACGTTCGGATCGTCGCGGTGCAAACCGTACAGATCGATGTAGTCGGTGCGCATGCGCTCCAGACTCGTAAACAGATCGCTGCGGATCGCTTCGCTGTTCACGCGCGGGCCGTCGTTTTTCGGGTGGGCGCCTTTGGTGAAGATCACCATGGACTCACGCTTGCCTGTCTCATCGAGCCAGCGGCCGATTGCTTGCTCGCTTTCGCCGCCGCAATAGTTATGGGCGGAATCGATGCAATTGCCCCCGATCGCCAGGTAATGCCCTAGAATTTCGCTGACAACAGGACCGTTCGACAAGTTGAAAAAGTCAGAGCCCATGATCAGCTTCGATACCGGTTTGTTCAGGCCTTTAATTTGAATGTGTTCCATGAGAGAAGCCTCCTTCATCTATATTAGTGTGATAACACGATGCGAGCGCGCTCTTCTGCCGACTTGAGGCAGGCGTCCAGCACTTTCATATTGGCAATGGCATCCTGCGGGGCAAAACGCATTGATTTGCGGCCCCATGCGGCATAAGCCAGATCATCGGCCTGCAGCGCATATTGGTTGAGCAGCGGGACAGACTCCGTGCGCTCTTCGGCGCCAATGATCACTTGGAAATCGCTCGTTTCTTGCGACGGCGCGACAAAAGCGGACGGCAGCACGATGCGGCCCTTCGAGCCGAGAATTTCCAGACGGTTGCGGAACGCCGCCCACATGCCGCAGTCGAATGTCAGCGCGACATTGCCGCTGAATTCTACAAGGCCGGACATCATCATGTCGACATTGTCATGCTCCGGCGAGAAGAAAGCGTGCGTCGTTACCGCTTCCGGTTCGCGGCCGAGCAGGAGGCGCGCAGCGCTGATCGGGTAGCAGCCGACGTCGTACAGCGAACCGCCGCCCCATTCGCGCTTGTAGCGCACATTGGCGTGATCGTCCGGGTTGCTGAACGTGAAGGCGCCATGGATGCCGCGAATGTCGCCGATTTCACCGGCGTCGATGATCTGTTTTACGCGCTCATAGCGCGGGTGGTGGCGGTACATAAACGCTTCGGCGAACAGGACGCCATTTTCCTCGCAAGCGCTTACCATCTCCTCGGTTTCCGCAGCGGTTAAGGCAGCTGGCTTTTCGCAAAGCACATGCTTGCCGGCTTGGGCAGCACGAATCGTCCATGGCTTATGGAGGTGATTCGGGAGAGGGATGTAGACCGCATCGATGTCGGGGTCAGCCAGCAATTCTTCATACGAGCCGTAGGCTTTCGGAATGTTCAGACTTGCGGCAGTCTCCTGAGATTTCTGAAGGTCGCGGGAAGCGATGGCGGTGACGACCCCCGTTTCCGATTGCTCAATACCTGGAATGCAAGCGCGAATAGCAATTTTGGCACAACCGAGAATGCCCCAGCGAAGTTTGGTCATGGCGTGTGTATCTCCTTTTTGGATGAAATGTAGTGATGTTATATTGCTATTATAGTTTGTGTTATTTAAAATGAATATAATAATATATTGAATGGACTATCGGAATATTGTCATTAGAGTGAGGGCGAATGCGATGAGGAGACACGTGATGCTGCCGACGCTGCAGCAGTCGGATTTTTTTGTTTTTCCTGAGTCCGTAGGCTGGTACAAGGATTCGCCGAACCATGAAGTCGACCGCCCCGAGGGATTGTGGACGACGTACAGCCTGCACGTGATCATGGCGGGCAAAGGTTATGTGGAGCTGGAAGGCGAGGTACATACGCTGCAAAAAGGCGATGCCTTTCTCTTTTTCCCGTATCAGAAGCAGTTCTATTACAGCTCGAAAGACGAGCCTTGGGATGTGCGCTGGGTGCATTTCTATGGCGATCACTTGAAGGAGTTTCTCGTGGCGAAAGGATTTCTGCGCAATTTGTGGTCGCTCAAGCGGAGCGCCGAGCTGGAGCAATCGCTGCTCGAACTGTTGGAGGAGGCGGAGCTTCATCAAATCTTGCGGCCGACGCAGCTCAGTACGTTGAATTACCGCATTTTGAGCGAATTCATGAGCTATGCGGCGCCGCTGGCGGTGAACCGGGGAATGGAATCGGTGGAACGCATTGTGGCGCTTCTGCCGGCGATGCAGCAAAAAGCCTGCGATCCCTTTATTCTCGAGGAATGGGCGGAGCTCGCAGGCGTGAGCACGTACTATTTTTGCAAGCTGTTTCGCAAGGCGACGTCGATGACGCCCCTGTCGTTCATCACGCTGTGCCGCATGCAGTATGCGAAGCAGCGCCTGATCGAGAAAGAAAATTGGCCGATCAAAGACATCGCCAAGGAAGCGGGCTATACGAGCCCGAGCTATTTTAACCAGCGTTTTCACGAGTATGAAGGGATGACGCCGAGCGAGTTTCGGACCTTGTACGCGAAAGGGCTATACAGTTAGGCGCGAGCGGATCGGCTGTCCGTCCCAGACGATTTCGGTCTTTGCTTGCCGTGCTTTGACTTCGGGTTCTTCGAGCAGCAGGAAAAAATTTTTGGTCGGCAGCTCACCAAGCCCGTGCTTGGCGGAGAGCAGGTCCAGAAAGGGGCGCATGTTGTCATGCTGCCCGGACATATTGCTCTGCCCATCCTGCGCGAAGGCGTAGAGAACGCTGGCGATAGGGGCTCTTTTCACCCTAAAATCCTGAACGGCCCGGAGGAAGAAATCCCAGTCCCAATAGTGGAACATTTCCTCATCAAAGCCGCCGAGCGCTTTAATCAAGGCCGGGCGGAAAAGGCAGCCGGAGGAAAAGAAGGTAGAGAACCGGCGCATCGCCGGAATGTCGAATTCATAGGCGAATAGAAAGCGGTTCGTGATGATGCGGGCATTATTTTCGAAGGCGTAATTGAAAATTTCCACATCGGGATAGACGAGATCGCTGTCCTGGATTTCTGTAAGCATCCGCTCGATGTGCATCGGCAGCAGCAAATCGTCGTCATCGCAAAGCATGATGTAATCGCCTCGCACCTCTTGCAGGCCGCGATTGCGAGCTGCAACGTGCTTTTGATTGGTCGGCATGTTCACGATCTCAATGTTCAGCTCCGGGTAAAGGTCGCGGATGAAGTCGATGGAAGGTCCGCAATCGTTCACGAGAATGATTTGCAAATGCTTGTACGTTTGGCGGTATAATGATTCTGCAAGCTCGGCGAGCTCAATACGGCGGTTGTAGGTAGGAATAATGACGGAAACCAACGGTTGTTCGGACATCATGGCGCACCTCGTTTTTCAGATAGAGTATGTCATATAGCTTACCGCAATTTCCTAAAACGCTCAAATCGGTTGAATAAGAAGGGGGCATACCTGTGCAGGGCGATACGGAACTTTGGAAAACGGATATGTATTTGACGGCCATTCAATTAGATGAGATCGATCTGCTTTGTCTCGATATTTTCGATACGCTGCATTTTCGGATGTGCAGCCAGCCGGCGGATATATTCGGCATAGCTGCCGGAAAAGCGCATGCCCGTGGGGCATTAGCGGCGTCGATTGCCCCGCCGGCCTTTCAGGCGATGCGGATCGAGGCGGAGCGGCGGGCAAGGGCGCGCGAGCGGGCTCGTACCGGCTTTGGTGAGGTGACGCTTGCGCTTATTTATGCGGAAATGCCGGAAACCGTCTGCGATCGAGAGGCGCTGATCGATATCGAGCTTGAAACGGAAGCGGAATACGGGTACTTGAACCCGCATATCGTTTCGCTGATGAAAGCGTGCAGGGAGCGGGACATCCCGGTTGCGCTTGTGTCCGATATGTACTTGCTCGGGGACCAACTGCGCAGCTTGCTTGCATTGAACGGTCTCGATTTGACGTTAATCGATTCGCTTTGGGTCTCTTCGGAGGAGGGAGACGGCAAGTCGTCGGGCCATTTATTTGAAAAGGTCAAAGGGCACTATGCGCAGATCGCCTCCGGCCGTATGCTGCATATCGGCGATAACAGGCCCGCTGACGTCGACGGCGCGGCTAAAGCGGGAATTCTTTCTGTTTATTATGGTGTCATTCCCGAGTCGTTTGCGAGTTTGCACCACTGGGAGCAGGTGCGCCACGGTCAGGTGCTGCCTGCCTGGAAATCTTTGCGCAAGCTGGCAGGGGCCGCTTCAGGCAGGCTGGGTGTTCAGCCGGGCAGCCCAGGGCAGTTCTTCTATTCATTCGGGGCGCAGGTGCTAGGACCGTTCTTGCATGCTTTGTGCGAATGGGTGCTGGATCTGTGCGAAGTCGAGGAGATTCGGACTGTGCATCCGCTGATGCGGGAGGCGTATTTGCTGGGGCCGATGCTGGAGCGGACGGCGTCGCAGCGGGGGATGACGTTCGAGGTGAAGCCGGTGTACGTGTCGCGGCAAGCCGTGCTGCTGGCCGGCATGACAAGCTTTGGGGAACGGGAGCGCGATCAACTGCTCGGCATTCACGGTGTAAAAGTAGGCGAACTGTGGGAGGTGCTGGAGCTGTCGGAGGAAGCGACGGATTTTGCGCCATGGCAGGAGCTGAAGGTAGCGGACTGCCGCACGGTTCGTCTGGAGAGCGGAGAGACGGTCTACGATCTTATTGTGCAACAGCTGAGCAGCGAAAGCGTTGAGCACCGCATGGCGCAGACGATCCAGGCGCATCGCAGCCGGTTCATGACTTATCTGGAGCAGCAATTTGGCGATCCCGGATCGCTTGTGACCTTGGACATCGGCTTTAATGGCACGATGCAGCAGGCGCTTGAACGGATCGTTGCGCTTGCCGGCGGTCAGCCCCGGATGCGGCATTTGCTCGCTGTCGGCGCAGATCGGCTGGATGCGCTGCGCATGTCCGGGATGGATGTACGCAGTATGCTGCGTGCCGGGAGCGGAGGCTGTGAAGAGGGGAATTGCATCGCTCGGACGCCGGCTTATCTGGAGGAGCTGCTGATGGGGAATTTCGGTTCGACGCTTCGGTACAGGGAGGAAGAAGGCGGTCTTGTAACGCCGGTCACGGCGGTTTTGAAAAGATCGGAGGAAGAGCTGGCCTTGAAAGAGCTTTGCCAGGAGGGCGCTTTCGCGTTTCAGAGGTACTATGCGTATTTGTTGACGCATAAGGGGGCGGGGCTGCCACGTGCCTCCCGGGAGGCCGTCATGTGGAGCAAGCCGCTCCACCGCGTGCTGGACATGCCGATGCTGCGAGAAGCGCAGCTGCTTGGCGACCTGATTCATCAGGACAATTTTGTCACCGAACATGCGGTTCCGATTTGCGAAGAGCTGGATGAGCGATGGTACGCGGATGGGGCGGAAGCCTTTTTGCTTAGCTGCAATTACGGTCAATCCGTACTCAATGCCTACTGGCCGCAAGGCTTGGCGACGCGGAGGTTTCCTTCTTATTTATACGGATTTTATTTGCGGTACGCGGATCGGTTCGGCCGGAAAGTCATGTTGTTCGAGGTCATCGAGCGCGTCAAAGCGGCTGGATGTGAGGCTGTCGCGCTTTACGGCGCAGGCGGATTTGCCGAAGAGGCGATGAAGACGCTGTGGTTTCATGGCTTTTCCACGCCGTTGTGGGTCGATCCGCAGCGCGAGGAAGCGGCTGAGCCTTGGGGAGATTTCAAGTATACGACGTTGGCGCAGCTCGCTGAGCGGACGGATCGGGATGGGCGCATCGCCATTGTGATTGCGGAGTTGTCGGAGATGGGGGCGCATCGCAGGTGTGTTGAGCAGGCGCTCCAAGGGCAGGAAGCGACGATTTCCATTTTCGCCGTGTAACCGGCCAAGGGGTTAAGGTACTACAAAAAGTTAGCACTATGGAGGCCGCTGGAAGTACAGTACGCTTTGGTTAAAAACAAAGGGGCTGTTGCTATTGCGGAAACGGTCGGGGCGAATTGAGAGACGTGTGGTTAGTGGTGCGGCGATATGGGCTGCGGCGTGGGGACTGTTGGCGATTAAACCGATAGACCGAGGGGACTGGGTGCTGGAAAATTTGCTGATCTGGCTCACTATCGCCGGGCTTATCTTCACCTATTGGCGCTGCAGGCTATCGCTTGGCGCTTACGGGATGCTCGGCTTGTTTCTCCTGCTGCATGCCGTCGGCGCGAATTATTCTTATGATGTACCCCTTGTGACGGAATGGTTGAAACAGGCTGGATTCACTGATCTATCGCGAAATTCCTACGATCGGGTCGTGCATTTCAGCTTTGGGCTGCTCTGTGTGCTGCCGGTCCGAGAAGCGCTGGGCCGCTGGACGGGAATGAAGGCGGGGGGACAGTCTGCGACTGCCTGTGTAGTGATTTTGGCGCTGGGCGCCTTTTACGAGCTGATTGAGATGTGGGTGGCGTTTCTCGTTGCGCCGGAGCTTGGTACGAAGTTCTTAGGCAGTCAAGGGGATGAGTGGGACGCGCAGCATGATATGGAGTTGGCGCTGTACGGCGCTTTGCTGGCGGTCGTCCTAAGGGCTCTCTTCTCCCGAATGCGGCAAAGAAGCGTAGACAAGAGGCCGACTAAAGGCTCATAATGGAAAAAAATGAAAAAGGATTTCTCATGATGCGGAGGTTAGGAGCATGGGGTTGTTGAATGAGGCTTATTTTTATGTTGGCGCCTATACGAGTGATTCGGAGCCGACGGGTATTTCTTATTGCCGACTGAATACGGAAACGGGCGAGATCGCGATTGTGGACACGTACCGGGATTTGCCCAATGCGTCGTTCCTGGCGCTGAATGAAGCGCGGACGGTTTTGTATGCCGTCAGTGAAACGGATACGTATGAAGGCCGGTATGGCGGCTCCGTCGCAGCGTACGCCATTGCGCCTGAAACGGGCAAGCTGACGAAGCTGAACCAACAGCCGACGAACGGTTCGTCGCCGTGCTACGTCAGCTTGGATCGTGAAGGACGCCGACTATACGTCGCGAACTATATGGGCGGCAATGTCACGGTGCTTCCGATCCAAGTGGACGGAAGCTTGGGGGCACCTGTCCAGCTGCTGCAGCATGCTGGAGCGGTCGGCCCGCGTGCGGACCGGCAGGAAGCGCCGCACGCGCATTCGATTGTCCCGACGCCGGACAATCGGTTTGCGATTGCAGCCGATCTCGGCCTGGATCGGCTGCTGGTGTATGCGATTGCCGCGGAGAGCGGCGACCTGGCGCCGCACAGCGAGGCGGCGCTTGCAGCGGGCGCCGGCCCGCGGCATCTGGTGTTCAGCGCGGACCTGCGGTACGCGTACGCGGTGAATGAGCTGGACAGCACGGTGACGGTGCTGTCTTATGACGCCGCCACGGGCTGCATGGCCGTGGTGCAGAGCTTGCCGACGCTGCCGGCAGGCTTCAGCGGCGAGAGCACTTGCGCGGACATCCATCTGTCGGAGGATGGCCGCTTCTTGTACGCGTCGAACCGCGGCGATGACAGCATCGCGGTTTACGCGGTGGACCGTCAGCACGGGACGCTGACGGTGGCGGGCTGGGCGTCCACGCAGGGGCGGACGCCGCGGAACTTCGCCCTGTCGCCGGACGGCGGCTTCCTGCTGGCGGCGAACCAGGACTCCTCCTCTCTCGTCGTCCTGCGCCGCAGCGCAGAGACAGGGCTCCTGGAGGAGACGGGCTTCACGGCGGCGATCTCGCGGCCGGTGTGCGTGAAGTTCGTGTAGGCACGCGGTGCTAGTGTGCCTTGCGGTTGGCCTGCGCCCAGGTTAGCTGCTCCCGCATCCTTGACGCGAGTTACACGTCAGAGCTCTCGGCGGGCCTGGAGCGCTTGGGCGGCGTGAACCCAATAAGAGCGGTGAACCGCCCTTATTGAGGCGATTCCGCCAGCTGATTTCCAAATAAGCGTGGTAAACCGCTGTTATCAAGCCGCTATCCACCTTTGGAGGGGCAATGAGGGTTAAATAAGAGAGGTTTGCCACTTCTATTTGCAGGCGATAGTGGAAAAGAGACGAAATAAGCGCGGTTCTCCGCGCTTATTTGTATTTGGCGTGTTGGAGAGAGGCGGGAAGTTTGCAGGGTGAGCGAAGGGGCGGCGGAATGGGATAGGGTGGAAGGGAGAGTAAGTAGCTAGACAACTAGCTTGCTGCCATAGGTAAACAGGATCGGCCAGGCTTTCGGTTTCGAACTGAGACAGGGGGAGAGCCTGGTGTAACCTCTCTGGCCTAGCCGAAGGGGAGGATTAGCCAATAGAACCATTGGCTAATTCCAGCTTGGCAGCGGGTTCACTCAGAATAGCCAAAAAATCCATTGGCAATTTCAGTAGATCCTCGCTGTCATCGCAATGTTTTCCCGACTTAGGCAGTGGTAACATGGCCTATTTAAAAGAATGGGTGCGATGGAGTCCATTTAAGCCATGAAATCATTGGCTATTCACCCCAGCAGGCCAACAGGGAGAATCGCTTAGGACGCCGCTATAAACGATACGGCGCAGCGCGATGTTGCCGACCTTCCCAGCGCCAAGCCCGCTGCGAATTCATCAAAAAAATCGTTGCAAACGCAACGATTTTTTCATACACTAAATTAGTGGCAATTGCAACGAATCGGCAGGAAGGTTGCTTTTATGCAGATCGGTTTTATTTTAAGAGGAAGGAGGAGACGGTGATGATTGAAACGAAGACTTCGATTCCGCGGTGGATGTCGTTGATTTATCGGATTGGGCAGTCGTACATAGGGGATCGACTCAAGGTATATGGCATCGGTAAAGGGCAGCATATTTTCCTGAACGCGCTCTATCGGGAAGACGGGCTGACGCAGGAGGAGATCGCGGACTATTTGAAGATTGATAAGGGGACGACGGCCAAAGCGCTTAAGAAACTTGAGGAGCAAGGCTATGTCACCCGCCAGGTGAGCGAGAAGGATAAGCGGTGTAACGAGGTGTTTTTGACGGAGAAGGCGCTTGCGATCAAGGAGGATGTTCGCGGTGTGCTTTCCAGTTGGCGGGTGCTGCTTACGAAGGGGCTCACGGATGAAGAGCGCGAAATGGCGCTGAACATTCTGGAGAAAATGGGACACAATGCAGCTGAACATTACACAGGGGAGCGACTAGATGTATGAATATGAAGCTTGCGGGCTCAGTTTTTATCGATCGGCATTTTCACGCGCTTACGCATAAAAATTACCGCTACATGTGGTTCGGTCAATGCGTATCGCTCATCGGCACCTGGATGCAAAATATCGGGCAATCCTGGCTGGTGCTGACGCTCACAGGCTCGCCGCTGAAGCTCGGATTGGTTGCGGCATGCCAGTTCCTGCCGATTCTGCTGTTTTCCTTATTTGCCGGCATTATTGTCGATAAATTTCCGAAGAAAAACATTCTGATCGTGACCCAGTCGGTCTCGATGATTCTGGCGTTTACGCTCGCTGCGCTGGTGCTGACGGACTCGGTGAGATATGAATATATTCTGGTGCTCGCTCTGCTGCTCGGGCTGAACAACACGCTGGATATGCCGACAAGGCAATCGTTTAATATTGAAATCGTCGGCAAAGAGGACTTGATGAACGCGATCGCCTTGAATTCGATGACGTTTAATTTGGCGCGCATTGTCGGACCATCCATCGGCGCGGTGATGATGGCTTGGCTTGGGGCTGGCTGGTGCTTTTTGCTGAACGGGGTCAGCTTTATCGCGGTGCTGTACGGCATTATTCATATTGAGGCGGCTCCGTATGTGCGCAAGATGAGGGCGAAGGAAGGCGTCTTGAAGGAAATCAAGGACGGCATCGTCTACATCGCCAAAGACCCGGTACTTGCGCCGACCGTGATGCTGGTTTCGGTGATCGGGACGCTGGCGTTTAATTTTAACATTCTCATTCCTGTATTTACGAAAAATGTGCTGCACATGAGCGAGACGACGTACGGTACGCTCATGTCGTGCCTGGGTGTCGGCTCTTTGACCGGGGCGCTGATGATGTCGTTCCGCAGCAAAATGGGCCCACGAGTGAAAGTCAGCATGGCGGCGAGTATCCTTGTGGCGCTCTGCCTGATCGGCAACGGCTTGACAGGCTCGGTCTGGACGTGCGGCCTGCTGCTGGCGTTGACTGGATTTTTTAACATCATGTTCTCGACGAACAGTAACTCGCTGCTGCAAATGAGCGCCAAAGAGGAATACCGCGCACGGGTGATGAGTGTGTATTCGCTTGTTTTTGCGGGCTCGACGCCGATCGGCAGTCTGCTTTCTGGCTGGATTGCGGACCGGTTCGGGGCGAACGGAGCGTTTATTGTATGCGGCGGGCTAACAGGACTGCTGTGCCTGATCATCATTTTAAAATATCGAGGAGCAAAAGGAACGTCTTCTCCCTCTATGCAGGAAGCTGTATAACGGAACAGTATTCTAAAGTTTTCACAAAGAATTTACATTCGGGTTGCCAAGCCAGAACGAATCTATTAAAATATGGATAAGTTCGCGTGATGGGGGAGAGAAGCTTGTTGTTGCTGAAGAAGTTGAAACAGTGGATGCATAAGAAGCCGAAGCAGGAACCTGCTAACACGTTGGATTACAAAACGATGGAAATTGACGTTGTCATTAAATGCTTTGTCTCCGATAAGGATCGGCCGTTCCGGGTCATTTTTAAAGTAGAGAAGCAGGGCTCGTTTTTCACCAAAGACATATTCGTCAAACAAGTGGATGCGAAAACCCCTTATGAGCTTGTGAACAACTATTCCGCGCTTGGGATGAACTATGAAGAACTGAAGAAGTATGGAAGCACCGATCATGCTGAATACGCCTTCGCGACTTTGGAAGAAGCGAGAAAGGTGAAAGAAACGACGGTCGAGTACATCCGGTTTTTAATCCGAGAGCATCAGAATGAATCGCTTTCTAAAATTTCATAAAAAAGCAAAAGGAGCCTCGAATCCCTGATTCGTCGCTCCTTTGTTTTTGTGCCCGAGGTTTCGGCGGCTCGCTCGCAAGGGGCTACACCGTTCTCTGCAGCTGGACGATTTCTTTCAACCGATGCTGGCGAAGCTTAGTGATCGGTGTATATTTGGCTTCGCTTCCTTTCGTGTCAAAATATACTTTGCCGTCCTGAATATGTTGAATTTTGCGTGTGTTGACATAACAGTCTGTGTTCACTTTAAAGAAGGTCGCATCGCTTGTCATCGCTTGTATCTGATCGGAGCTGAGGCGTTTCTTCACATGATAGTTTTTACCGTGGAACGAGACCAAACCCTGCTCGCCAACCCGGAAATACATAATATCTTTCTCCAAGTTGAAGTCCTCATACGTGTTCATAACATCGAGCGCTACATTCATTGTAAAATCCCCCTTCTCAAAATGATAACGCTTTCATTTGTTGTGACGGTTTTATGTTACCACATTTAAAAGGGATTGAAAAGCCTTTTTGGACGCAAAAAAGCCAATGTTCAGCTCGATTTGAATTGAACATTGGTCTATTGAGAAGATCGAGAAAACAGATGACGAAACGTGTCCTATTTCCCCGGAAATCGTTACAGCTGCACGTTGCGCGCAACCCAGACGCCTGCGGCGCCGGCTTGGGCAAGACCGCGTGTGATGCCTGCGCCGTCGCCGCCGCAGTAGAGACCTTTGATCTCAGTTTCAAAAGTTTCGCTCAGTTTCGGACGAGCGGAGTAGAACTTCGCTTCCACGCCATAGAAGAGCGTATGTTCGGAGGCGATCCCTGGCGTCACTTTTTCAAGGGCGTGAATCATTTCAATCAAGCTCTTCATCGTGTTGTAAGGAAGCACGAGTCCCAGATCGCCAGGAACGGCTTCGGCCAGCGTCGGCTCAAGGAAGCCTTCGCGAATCCGGTCGGCGGTTGAGCGGCGGCCGCGCATGATGTCGCCGAATTTTTGCACGATGACGCCGCCGCTCGATAGATCGTTGGCGCGTTTGCAGATTTCCCGCGCATATTCGTTCGGCTTATCGAACGGTTCGGTGAATTTGTGCGAGACGAGCAGGGCAAAGTTCGTATTGGCGGAGCCGAGCGCCGGATCCTTATAAGAGTGGCCGTTCGCCGCCATGATGCCGCTGTGATTTTCCACGACAACGTGGCCGGACGGATTACTGCAAAACGTACGTACGCGCGTCCCGACGGACGTGTTGTAGACGAATTTACCTTCGTATAGATGTTCGTTGATTTCGCGCATGACGACGTCGGACGTTTCGACGCGCACGCCTACATCAACCTGGTTGTTGGACATCCGAAGGCGGCGCTTCTTAAGCACCTGCGTCAGCCAAGCCGAGCCGTCGCGGCCTGGGGCGAGCATGACGTTAGCGCTGCGAAGCTCGGTGCCATCTTTCAGGAGGATGCCTTGGATGACGTGTTTATCGTTATCTTTGACCGTCAGAATATCTTCGACTTCGGTCTTGAACATCATGTCGATGCGGGTCGTCAAGTACTCGTAGATCGATTTTAAAATCATCAGGTTTTGCTCGGTGCCGAGATGGCGCACCTGGGCGCGAAGCAGCTTCAAGCCTGCCGCATAAGAGCGCTGTTCGATTTGCTTGACGGCCTCAGTCGTCGGATCCGTAATGGATTCGGTCGCTCCGTGCTGCAGGTTGATGCTGTCTACATATTGAATCAGCTCCATGACCTTGCTTGGCGCAAGATAGTCCGTCATCCAGCCGCCGAATTCCGTCGTGATGTTGAACTTGCCATCGCTGTATGCGCCGGCGCCGCCAAAACCGGATGTAATGGAGCAAGCAGGCAGGCAGCCGGCGTAATCTTTTTTTCCGGCAGGCGGGGGACAGAGCTTGATTTTGTTTTCCAGGATCGGACAACTGCGTCTGTAGATGTCGTGGCCTTTATCGACAAGTGCAATACGAGCGTTCGGATGCAGCAGCGTCATCTCATAGCAGGCGAAAATACCGGCAGGTCCTGCACCGACAACGATAAAATCATAAGCCTTCATAGCAGCAATCTCCTTCAGCACCTCAAATTTGGACGCAAAAAAACCTAGCCACCCGGGTATGCGAAAGCAAGCACCCGTCGTAGCTAGGAAGTTAAGGCTTCCTCTAGAGACCCCCAAGCCAATTCTCGGGGATATACGAACGATTCTAACGTATGTGGCTGTATCATTCTGCCTTGACTATCATAATACGAACGATAAGTGATGTCAATCGGATAATGTTCGTGAAATTACCGAGGCTATTTTGTTTCTTATAAATCTATGGTACCGTTAAAGGAGTTATGGTTGCAGGATGCTGGCAAGAGCATCTATGCCTAAACCTTAGAATAACCTGAATGGGTGAACGAGATGGTAAGCAGAAAAGAGGTCGCGGACCGAGCGGGCGTATCTTCAGCCGTGGTCTCGTATGTGTTGAACGACCGGAAAATCGTCAAAGAAGAAACGCGAAGAAAAGTGCTGCAAGCGATAGAGGAGCTGGGCTATCAGCCGAATCTGCTCGCACGCAGCTTGAAAACGAAAAAAACGAAGCAAATCGCCGTGCTTGTCAATTATCTCGGCAATCCGTTTGAGGCCGGTATTTTGCTGCATCTGGAGCATGAATTGAGAGCGCAGGGGTACTTCGTTTTTTTTCATACGTATCGGAAGGAAGAGGAAGATCAGCTCAAGAGTGTTTTCATGGGCAGAGTCGATGGCCTACTGCTGCTGGGACAATCCTTGCAAGCATCGACGGTGGCCGATTTTGAATCGCGCGGGGTGCCGGCGGTATCTGTGATGCAGCCATGGCAAGTGGGGAGCGGAATCGCTTACCGGGATCTGGACTGGGAGGCGGAGCTGCTCAAGCTCATCGGGCATTTGCAGGAGCAGGGGCATACGCGCATCGGTTTTATGGGTGGAGGTATCGCAAGCGCGAGCCATTACGAAGTGCGGTTCGAGGGATTCCTGCGCGCCTTGGCTGCGGCGGGGTTAATATGGTATCCGGAGGATCGACTGGATGGCGGCGGGCGTTTTGAGGAGGCGGAACGGGTACTGAGCGCGAGGCTCGCGGCAGGGAAGGCTCCCTTTACGGCGCTCGTAGGCGCGAACGATCTGATGGCGGCCGGCTGCCTGTCCGCTTGCCACGGGGCTGGAGTTCAGGTTCCCGAGGGGCTTGCCATAGCGGGGTGTGAAAATATTTTGATGTCGGCGCAAACGGATCCTCCGCTCACGACGCTGCATTATCCCCGTCAGCCGATGGCGACAGAGGCGGTGGGGCTTCTTTTGGCGATGATCGATGGCGTGGCAGGGGACACGAAGGTGCTGGAAGGCGAGTTGATCGTTCGGGGGTCCACGGTTCGGCAGCTTCGTTAGTGCTTTTGTCAGCGGTGGAAATCAGTTATACTGAAATGGTGAAATCTATCAGAAAAGAGGATGATTGCCATGTTCAAAAAGCTAGCGGCAGATGCGCTCGGACTCAGCGATATTGGAAAAGTCATTAGCCCGGCCGATTTCGATAAGGTCGATTCTGACGATTACGTCATGCATGAGGACGGCGAGAAAGTTTTCTTCATTATTAAGTCGAAGAAAGATGAGTACTGCTTTACGAATCTTGCGCTCATTCATCTTGACGGTGACAGCGCGATCAGCAGCAAACGGATGCTGAAACGGTACACGTACCATTCCCACGCCATTTCGGATGTGTATTTGGAGACGGCGGGGACGATTGATTTGGACGTTGAGATCAAATTTACGATCGGTTCCGTCGCTTTTTCGATTGATGTAGACAAAAAACAGATTGAACAGATCAAAGACCTGTACAAAGCGCTCATCAAAATCGCCGAGACGGTCGAGCACAACGACCATTTGTACGACTATGCTAAGCAAAGCGTGCAAGTGGCCAAGGAAGCGACAGGCCGCATTTCGACGGAAACGGCTGCGGTCAGCAGCGAGTTCGACGCGATTAACACGTCCGTCTACAACTGGCTCAAGACGAAGCATACGGAGCTGAAAATCAAGGATTTTGGATTCATTTTTGAGCGTTATATCAATAATTAGTTAGCTTTTGCGCAGCTGCTACCGGCCTTCGGGTTGGGGCAGCTGTTTTTGTGCTCAGGTGTACATTTCAGGCATCTGGCTATCGGGTTCGCAAGGATGTGCAAACCGAACAAGATAGTCGCAACGATCCACCCCCCCTGTCAAAATAATGCGATTGTTAAGCCAAAGTCACTTCCTTTATAGTTGCTTATTAGAAGAAAGCAATTTTTCAAATTTTTCTATGATGAGGAGATGAGCTGTCATGGCCAAGTTTACGATGCAGTCTTTTGTCCAACCGGAAGCGGAGTATCGGATTCATCCGTTCTGGTTCTGGAATGGGGAAATGGACGATGAGCAGATTCGTTATCAGATCGATGAGATGGCGGATAAAGGCTTAGGTGGTTTTTTTGTTTGCGCGAGACAGGGGCTGCAAGTTCCTTATTTATCCGATGCCTGGTTTCAAAAAGTGCGCGTCGCGGTTAAAGCAGCCGAGCGCCGCAACTTGCATGTATGGCTTTATGATGAATATCCGTATCCGAGTGGGATTGCCGGCGGTGAGGTGACGCTGGAGCATCCGGAAGCGAAGCACTATACGATGGAGCATCGAGCCCAGCGTGTGCAAGGCGGCGAACAGGTGTCGCTTGAGCTGCCATGGGCGCGAATTTTGTATGCCAAAGCCGTTCCCGTGGGTCCGGCAGGCGAGAAGCTGTGGAACGATGCGGTCGATGTCCGCTCGTCGATTGGGAATTTTCAAGCGGAGCCGATTTTTCAGAAAGCTGGGCTTACGGCTTATAATCAGAAGCGGTTCTTTACCTACCGCACGATTCAGAAGATGGTATGGACGGCGCCGCCGGGCGACTGGGAAGTGCTGATCGTGCAAGAGAAGGAAATTGAGGATTTCAAATATTACGGGACGTTCGTTGATCCGTGCAATCAAAAAGCGATGGCGACCTTTCTTCGGCTGACGCACGATAAGTATGCGCAGCATCTAGGCGAATATTTTGGCGGTACGATCAAAGGGATGTTTACGGACGAAATTGGGCTCCTGGGCAGCATGCCGTGGTCGCCGCAGCTGCCGGCTTATTTCCTGGAGCAGCATGGTTATGATCTCAGGGAGCACCTTCACGCTTTGTTGTACGATGAAGGGGATCAGGCTGCGCGTATTCGGTATGATTACTATCAAGCGATTCATGAACTCTTGCTAAGCGCGTATCACAAGCAGGTGCATGACTGGTGCGAGCGATACGGGCTTCAGTATGTGACGGAAGTGCCGTCCGTCCGACATACGACGCAGCGGTACAGCCATGTGCCCGGAGGCGATACCGCCCATGAGAAGCTTGGTCGTTCGCTGGATTGGATACTGAATAACCATGCGGAAAGCTTCCGGACGAGCGCCAAAATGGTCAGCTCCATCGCCCGCCAGTTCGGCCGCGAACGAAACTTGATCGAGTGTTTCCACAGTGTGGGCTGGTCGATGACGCTGCAGGACGCCAAATGGATGATCGATCGCATGGCTGCGCAGGGCACGAACTTTTTTAATTTTCATGCTTTTTTCTATACTCTTGATGCGTTGATGAAGCATGACGCACCGCCGTCGCAGTTCCTTCAGAATCCGTACTGGAAGCATTTCAGACAGCTTGGCGATTACGTCGGACGGATCAGCTATGTAATGAGCTGTGGACATGCCGAGATTCAGACGGCGGTTCTTCAACCGACGACCTCCCTTTGGACGCACCTGGGCAATCCGTTTCATCATTTTGATTACGGCGGTACCAATGGGGATGAGCAGCGCAAGCTCGCCGATCTCAAAAAGTGGTGGACGCGTATTTGCAACGAATTAACGTACAGCGGCAGGGACTTTGACCACTTGGATTCAGGTCTGCTGGCGGAAGCTGTCGTCGAGAACGGCCGGATTCTGCTTGGTCATGCCAGTTATTCTGTGGTCGTTGTGCCGCCGATGACGAATCTGGAGCTTGGTGCGCTGGCGAAGCTGAAAGTCTTTCTCGCGCAGGGCGGAACGGTTGTCAGCATGGGGCAGCTTCCGTATCAAGCCATCGAAGCGAGCGGATGGGACACGGTTTCCTTAGCGAGCACGTTCGGTCAAGCTCAGCCGATTGCGGGACACTTCTGGAACGAAGATGCAGAGCTGTCTCAGGTGTGGTCCAAAGGCACTGCGAATGCGTTTCATTTGCCATTTGCGGCGTCGGCTGACGAAGCCGCGGTGCTGGGCAGCTTGTCTTCGCTGCTGGAACAATTGCAGCCGATTGCGGTGAAGCTGAGTCCGGCTTGCGGCGGGCGCAGCATCCTGATGCAGACCCGTCGTATCGACGCGGACAGCTTCCTGGTCTTTGTCAGCAACCAGGAGGAAGAAGAACGCGGATTGGCTATGCAGATCTCAACCGCTCTTTGGGCGGATGACGATGTGAAGGATGCGCTGTTTAGCGAGCTGTCTCTGGATCGCGGCGATGAAGCACCCGTCAAGGCTGCGTTCTCCGGCAGTGGCTGGACGTTGCCGATTCATCTCAGCGCCTACGAATCGAGATTGTTTCGCATCACGCGCGGCCGTTCTGCTGCAGCTGTGGAGAACCAACCGTGGGCGCTGAACATCGATGCTTCGGAGTCGACGTTGTGGACGATGCAGACGGATGCGGACAATGTGGTGCGGTTCGAATCGTTCCATCTGTCTATTGAAGGCGTGAACGGCTCTGAAACAGGGGAGCAGGAGGCAGCTCCGCTTGTACAGGTCAAGACGTTCATCGATCAATGTGCAGATTTGTCGAGTTCGACGAAGCTGCCGGTACAGATGCGCCAATTGTTCGGGACGCCCATGCGCATGGGGCTTGCGTATCCGCTGCAAGCGCGCTATACGGCTACTTTTACTGCTGAGCAGCCGCTCGACCGGGTGCATCTGGTGATGGATCAAGGTGCGCTGTCCGGTGAAGGGGCGATTCGGGTTAACGGGCATCGACTGCAACCATCGCATTTTACGCGGCACTTTGTGTACGACCATATGAACATCGGGTGTGACATTACGGCTTATGTGCAGCCGGGAGTCAATGAAATCGCGGTTGAGGTGGCGATTGAACAGGATTGGCATGGTCTGATCGATGCGCTGTATGTGACCGGGACGTTCCAGACCGGCTTTGACGCCGAGCAGCGGCCAGTCTTGCTGCCTCCGGCCGTTCAGCTACAGCCGCTTGCGGCAAGTCCCTACGCGGGTTATCCGTATTTTGCCGGAACGATGACCTTCAGCCGCGAAATTCACATCGACCGTTTGCCAACGGAGGAAACCTTCGAAATTACGTTCGATGGGCTGGATCAGGAGTTTCACGATGTGGCCGAAGTTCTGGTGAACGGGGCTTCCCTTGGTGCCCGCACCTGGCTGCCGTATCGCTTCCGCGGACAGAGCGCCCTGCTGAAGGAAGGTGCCAATCGTATCGAGGTTCGCGTGACGAATACGTTAATCGGGATGCTGGAAGGCAAGTATTTCAATTACGCGAAGCATGAATTGAAGCTGCTGCACACGGCAGCGCGCGTACAAGCTTTTTTAAGCCGGGAAGGGGAGTAGGACATCGATGTCCAAGCAACCGAACATCATTTTTTTTATGACGGATCAGCAACGTTGGGATTGTATCGGCAAATATAACACGCATATCCATACCCCGAACATTGACAAGCTGACAGCGCAAGGCATCACTTACAGCCAAGCGGTATGCCAGGCGCCGATGTGTGTGCCGAGCCGCACCTCGATGATGTTTGGCTATTATCCGTCGCAGCTTGGGGTGCGCACCAATCACGGCGGTTTGTACGAGGAAGATAAGCTGCCGAGCGATCCGCTTCCCGAGTTGATGCGTAAGGCGGGGTATCAGACGGCCGGTTTCGGAAAAACCCACTGGAACCACGGCGTGAAAAATCCTGTTCCGTCCACGCGCGGCTTTGAGGTACGGGCCGTCGGGCTGTCTCGCGACAGCGGGCACTATGAGGAAGGCGCCGTTATGATGGGGGACACCGACCCGGAAGCACTTGCCGCCTATTATGAAGAAACGAGAGATTACGGAGGCGGCGAGGAGAACTCGAACGGGTACATCGGCCGCACAAGCCAGATCCCGATGCATTGGCACCGGGATGGCTGGGTAGCCGAGCAATGCTTAAACTTCATCGACGAAGGTCTGGATGACGCGCGTCCGCTCTTTCTGTATCTGTCTTTTTTAAAGCCGCATGCCGGCTTTAATGTACCGAAGGAATTCGAGGATCTCTACGATCTTAACGAGATTCCGGATATCGCGCAGCCGCCGTGGGAGCTGGAGCCGCATACGCATCTGGCCGCGACGGACGCGGTCAATGCAAGCAGTGAGAGCAGCTATTGGGAGAAGCGGCATGTCTGGGAGGCGATGACGCCGGAGGAGAGAAGGCGGACGACGCTTCGATATTGGGCGAATTGCTCTTGGCTTGACCATTACTTGGGGCAAGCGCTGGAGAAGCTGGAGCGGCAAAGGCGGCTGGACAATGCCTTGATCGTTTTCGTTTCTGACCATGGCGAGATGCTTGGCGAAAGGCAGCACCGCTTCAGCAAATACTGCCTGTATGAGAGCAGTGTGCGCGTACCGATGATTCTGGCCGGCAGCTATTTGCCGCAAGCGGTGCATGGTTCGACGGACGATCGCCCAGCGGAGCTGGTGGATCTCGTGCCTACTTTGTCGAGGGTAGCGGGGCTGCCGCGTAATCCGCAGCTTCCCGGACTCGACCTGCTTGGCGAGACACAGCGTCTAGGGACGTTCTGCGAGTTTCACGGTAAAGGGGCGGAGCCGCATCATTCAGCACCGGCCTTAATGTGGCGCAAGATGGACTACAAGCTGATCCTGTATATGCCAGGCATGCTTGGAGAAGCGATTGGTCAAATCGGCGAGTTCCAGGGCGAGCTGTACGATTTGGCAGCAGATCCGAACGAATGGCACAACCTGTACGGTGATGCGAACTTCGCTGCGATCCGTGAACGGATGACCGGTGAACTGCTTATGCATCTGGCCTGCGTCTGGACCCGCGGCCCGGTCTTTTATGACAGGCACGGACTCGCGGCGATGATGTAATCGGGTTTCCTCGACCCGCAAGGAGGAAAGAAAGGGCTGTCCCACGCGTCGTTACACGACGCGTGGGGCGGCTTTTTCGTTTTGCATGCGGCGTCAGGCTTTCTCTCTGCCGCGCGGAAGCCTGAACTGCATTTTCCCTGATGTGACGCGACTTTGCAGCTTCGGAACAAGATTGTTTCAATCGGCAAAATAGTCGCAATGCCGGTGTCGGCTGAGACAAATTTGCCCTTCCTCCTTACAATATTGTCTGATTGTCAAGAAGGTGAATTTCATCTAAGTTGGTAACATTCGAGAACAAGCTTAGAAAGGGGAATGAAAGGATGGCAATCGTGCAACCAGAATCAGCCGCTTCCGTCAAATCTGCCAAATCCCGATCCGTACGTAAGAGAGGCTTGCTGCGGGATATAAGACGCGATAAGTACTTGTACCTGTTGGCGCTGCCGGGCGTGTTGTTTTTTCTAATTTTCAAATTTGTCCCGATGTGGGGCGTCGTGATTTCATTTCAGAACTTTTCGCCGTTTGCCGGGATTACCGGCAGCGAATGGGTAGGCTTTGAGCATTTCCAGCGGTTTTTCACCAATCCGGACTTTATGCTGCTCTTTCGCAATACGATGGCAATCAATCTCCTGAATCTTGTGCTCTTCTTCCCGCTGCCGATCGTACTTTCTCTGCTTTTAAATGAGCTGCGAAGCGTAGTCTATCAACGGGTCATTCAATCGATCGTGTACATGCCGCATTTTTTATCGTGGGTGATCATCTCCGGGTTGACGTTCCTGATGTTCGCCAAAGGGGAAGGCTTGGTCAACAAGATGCTGGACGGGTTAGGCCTTGCGAAAATTGACTTTTTGACGAATCCCAACTCATTCTGGCTCATGCTGACGGTTCAATCCATCTGGAAAGAATGCGGTTGGGGAACGATTTTGTTCCTGGCTGCGATGGCCAGCATCGATCCCGGGGTGTATGAAGCGGCCAAGATCGATGGAGCCGGACGGTTACGGCAAATGTGGCACATTACGCTCCCGGCTATCCGCACCGTCATTTTTACGCTCCTGATCTTACGCTTGGGCCATATGCTGGACGTCGGCTTTGAGCAGGTATTCCTGATGTACAACGGTGCCGTTTCCCACGTGGCCGAAGTGTTTGATACCTATGTATACCGGGTGGGTATTCAGCAAGGCGAATTCAGCTATAGTACCGCTGCCGGTTTATTTAAATCGGTTGTAGGCCTGGTGCTGGTGGTATTGGCGAACTGGATATCGAAAAAAATGGGCGAGGAAGGCGTATATTAATCGCCCGCCAATAAAAAAGTGGCTATAGCAATGACCCAAGGAGGGAATTATATGAGAAAAGGGCTAAGTAATCGTTTGTTTAACCTAACGAATATCGCTGTGCTGGGGCTGGTCGGCATCATCACCTTTTTCCCGTTATATTATGTGTTTGTTGTTTCTTTCACCGATCCGACAGAATATTTGAAAAAAAGCTTCGTGCTCTTCCCCAAGACATGGTCGCTGGATTCATATAAATTTTTGATGGCGACAGGGGCATTCCCGAGATCCATCGGTGTCAGCGTCTATGTGACGCTCGTCGGCACGGTGCTTTCTCTGGTCTTTACCGCATCATTTGCTTATGCCTTATCCAGAAAAAGGCTCCGCGGCAGACGCATCGCTTTAATCGCAGTTCTGATTACAATTCTGTTCAATCCCGGCATGATCCCGAACTACATGCTTGTTCGCCAGCTGCACCTGATTGACAGCCTCTGGTCGCTTATTTTGCCGGCGCTCGCCAGCGGCTGGAATGTGATTTTGATGAAAGGTTTTTTTGACAGCATTCCTGCCGAACTGGAAGAGTCCGCTTCCATGGACGGATGCAACGATTTATCGACGTTTTTCCGCATCATTTTGCCCCTGTCACTGCCTTCGCTTGCCGCTTTCGGTTTGTTCTATGCAGTCGCGTATTGGAATCAGTTCTTTAATGCGCTTATCTACATTAACGACGCAAGCAAATGGCCGCTGCAGGTGATGCTGCAAAATATTCTCTTGAATGCGAATAATGCGGACCTGCGCATGGACGTATCCTCCGTCCCGCCTCCGTCTGAGACACTGAAGATGGCCGCGGTCATCGTCGCGACAGTTCCGATTTTGCTGGTGTATCCGTTCTTGCAAAAGCACTTTGCCAAAGGCGCCATGGTGGGCTCGGTCAAGGGATAACTGCCTATGGGGAGGGATTCCAGTTCAAGATGTCGAATCGTGTAGAAAATGAGTGATTGGAAGGTGAGCATCTTGACTGGCATCTATCAGCATGCACTTGGCTATATTCAGAAATATAAATATAATAAGCGTTTTTTCCGGAAAAGCCTTGTCATGGTTCTTCTTATGGCGAGCATCCCCGGGCTGATTATCGGTCTGAGCATCTATTGGATCGCAACCCATAATGTGGAAAAAGAACTGCAGGGGCTGCACCAGAATCAAATTTCAAACCGGGCCGGCAACATTGACGATCAGCTGGCTTTTTTGGAAATGACGGTGTCTCACTGGGCGTTCGATTCCAAATTCGACGAGAAACTGAAAACGATTAATTTCGCTTATAACTACGATACCGTTCAGGATATGTACCGAACGCTGTTGACGCTGGAGAGCGCACATCCTTTTCTGCAGAAGGTAGAGCTGTTTCTGGACAAGCCTCGACCGCTTGTGTTTACAACAGAACGGTACAAATTTCTCAGTGCTCAGGCTGATATCGAAAGCTACGAGACGTTGCTTGGGCATGAGAAATCCATGTTCTGGACGCTTACGACGCCCAAAGGCTCCGGCAAGCAGGGACTTGCCATTGTAAATAAAATCCCTGGCGACAGCACCGAGCCCTTCGGTGCTCTTGTTGCCACATTGAATGAAGATAACCTGTTGAAGGTGCTGAAAACGCTGACTCCCTATGATGAGGGAGTCACGATGCTGTTCAATGATAAAGATGCATGGAATTTGTCGAGCAGCGGCCCTGGCGGATCCGAGCTCGATCTTGCGCTGAAGAAGGCTTACGCAGAGCATCAAGCCGAGCTCGGGGAAGCAGCTGTGAAAGACGCCAAGCCGGAGTCTTTTCTATTCATGTATAACAAAGTTTCGTATTCCGTCTCGTACGGCCATTTTAACCGATTGGGTCAAAAGTGGGTGTATATTTCCGCTGCGCCGCTATCGTCCATTACCGCGCCGGTCGTTTCTATTTCCAAATGGATTCTGATTATTAGCGTCACAGGGCTGCTAATTGCGCTGCTCCTATCGTGGTTCGTGTCTCGCCGTATCTATCATCCAGTTCAGCGGCTGTTAACGCTGTTTTCCGGTGAGAAGAACGAAGAGATCAAAGACGAGTTTGCGATGATCGAGAAGCAGTGGCAGATGATGTCCCAGCAAACCGAAACGATGCGTCACAAGCTTGAGGAGCAAATGCCGCTTCTGCGGGAAGGTTTCTTTCTGCAGTTGGCACAGGGGTATCTCATCTCCTTGCAAGAGAACGATTTAAAGGAGCGAATGAAGCGATATGGTTGGGAAACGGAAAATCGCCAATTGGTCGCGCTGATGTTTCAATTGACGGGTTTTGCCAATCTCGAAGGGAGATTTTCTCCGGGGGATGAAAGCCTTGTGACGTTCGCGGCGTCCAACATTATCGACGAGTTGATCAAGAGCCAGTATGAGCAGGCGGAAATTATCAATTTCCACAACTTTTCCATCGGGATTCTGCTGTCGTTCCCTTCCTCCCATCCATCGACCTGGCTGGATGAGGATTTGGAACAGGTGTGTCAAGAGATTATTCGTGCGATCAATCGGATTTTAAAAATGCAAGTTACGATATCAGTCAGTAAATGGGTTCACAACGTGAAACAAATTCCACATCTGTTTGAGGAAGTGAAGCAAGCGTTGGTCTACCGGGATCTGCTCGACGAGAATCAGATTATTAAGACAGATCAGCTTTCGAAGCTGGATGTCTATAAGGAAACGGGTTATCCGTTCACCTTGGATAAGGAAATCATTCATGCCATCCGCAACGGTCAGGAGTCTGAAGCCACCTTGCTTATCGGTCAGTTCATGCAGGAGTTGGCTGCCAACGGATCCACGGAATTTATGCTTCAGCAAGGCATGCTTCAACTGCTGGGCAGCATCCGGTATGCTTCTTTGCAATCCGGGATGAATCCGGTACAGTTGTTTGGCAGTGTGAACTTATTCGAGCAGCTTGCGCAGATTAAAGAACCGGAGCAGATGCTCAAATGGTTCCAGCACAAGGTGATTGGCGTCTTTGTTCAGGAGATGATTTCGCGGCAGGATTATCACTTCAAGCAGATCATCGAGCAGGTCATCGTCCATTTGCGTGAGCAATACATGACACCGCTGTCGCTGGAATCGTGCGCAGATTTATTCGGTACCAGTCCGTACACGTTAAGCCGGGCATTCAAGCAGATTACCGGCATCAATTTCATCGATTTCTTAACGAATATTCGCATTGGCAACGCGAAGGCGCTGCTTGTTGAAACGGATATGAAGATCAATGAAGTGGCCGAATCCGTCGGTTATCAGCATAGTTACTTCAATCGGCTGTTCAAAAAGTACGAAGGCATTACGCCAAGTCAATTTCGCGAGCTAAACCGCGCGGAATAAGGGTTTTTCGGCAGTTTGCATCGAAGTGCAAGCTGCAAGATAGTCCTAAAGGTGCCGAAATGGCGGTACAAAAAAGTCCGATTGTCGATCAAAGCGGGATGTACTAATGTCTACCTTGTGCTCCAGTGGAGCGTTGGATACGCAGAAGTTCATAACAAGGGAGGATCTCACATGCAAGTAAGAAAAAGCAAAAAAGCAATCCTAGGTTCCATGGTGCTTATGCTGGCGCTTTCCAGTGTCATGGCGGCGTGCGGAAACAAGAGCACTGCGGGAAACAGCGCGGCAGGCGGCAATGAAGGGCCGCTTGATGTCAGCATTATGACGATTTTGCTCACACCATCGCCTGCGGCGGATGATAACAAGATTAAGCAGGCTATTGAAAAGGCAACGAATTCTAAAATGAAAATTCAATGGGTGTCCGGCAACAACTATACGGATAAACTGAACGTGACGCTCGCTTCCGGCGACATTCCGGATTTGATCACGATTAACGATCCGTTTACTTCCGTATTCCGGAACGCAGTTACGCAAGGCGCTTTCTGGGATTTAACGCCTTATATTAAAGACTACCCAAACTTGAATTCTAAGATTTCCCAAACCGCTTGGGACCTGACGAAAATGCAGGACGGCAAAAACTACGGCATTCCGCGCCCGCGTCCGGCGGAAGCCGATTCTTTCTTTATCATCCGCAAGGACTGGCTCGACAATCTGGGCCTCAAAGTACCGACGACAACCGACGAACTGTACGACGTTATGAAAGCCTTTGCGGAGAAAGATCCGGATAAGAACGGCAAGAACGACACGACACCGGTTGCCGCTTACATGACGCCTCCGGCCGATATGGGCACACTGGCCATGATCGAGAACAGCTTTACCGGCGCGAACGTGAAGAATGACAAATGGAAGCTGGTTGACGGTAAAATCATCAATACTGCGATGCTGCCGGAAACACGTCAATCCATCGAATACTTGGCGAAAATGTACAAAGACAAGCTGCTTCCGGAAGATTTCGCATCGCTCAAGCTATCTCAGGCTTCCGATCTGTTCAACGGTGGGAAAGCGGGCATTATCATGGATAAAGCCGGCACGATGAACGATCACTATGAACAACTTAAGAAAATTGACCCGAATATGAAGCCGACCGATTTCTACCCGCTGACCAACATGAACGGCTACAACCCGAAAGGCCCTGGCTTCTCCGGCATGCTGGCCATTCCCAAGTCTGTGCCTGAAGCGAAAATGAAGCGTATCCTGAAAATGGTCGATACTTGGATGACCGATGACGTGTTCGCCATTCAGCAATACGGCATTGAAGGCGTCGACTATACCGTTAAAGACGGTCAAAAAGTGATCAATACCGAACAATTGGCCAAAGATAACGGTCCTGATTTTAACCAAATCGTTTATGTCGCGGACCCTTACGCCAGCTCGACGAAAGTGTACTTCCCGAAAGAAGCTAACGATTTGTTTATGAAAATTCAGGATGAGCGTGCCAAAACGTCTGTCGCGGATATCAGCATCGGGCTGTACTCGCCGACGGCGCAGAAGCTGCTGCCGGAATTCGAGAAAAAAGTGCAGGATTTGAAAACCAAAATTATTTTGGGGCGTGAGCCGATTTCCGCGTGGGATGACTTCGTGGCGAAAGAGAAAAATGACCCTGACTTGGCAACCATGAGCCAAGAAATGACAGATGCGTATCAAAAACGCAGCGGCGGGGCAGCGAAATAAACAGGATGGCAAGGGGCGGGGGGACTCCGCCTCTTTCTTCATTGAAGGGGAGAGAGAGCACGCATGACTGAGCGTTATATGGATAGGAATGAAAGTATATATACGAAATGCGGAGACCGTGTAAGCGAGATTTTGGCAACGATCGCCGACCGCTATGTAGGGAACAACCCGCCTCACCCGATGGCGTATCGGGTCTTTAGTGCCGATGGCATTCTGAAGAAGCACGATTACAGTTATGATTTTGATTTTGTTCGGCGGTTTCCGGAGATTCAGAACGGCCAGCTTGTCTACGCTTGGTCGAAATATTGGAGTGACGTAGAAACGCCACTCTCCTTTATTTTACATTGCTACGGGCCGCTGCTGCTGTATGCGAACGGTGAGCTTATTTATAAAGCGAATATCGCGGATGAATTGAATCCGAAACGAAGAACGGTTGTTACGATCGGAATGCGGAAAGGCTGGAACCACTTGGTGTTCCAGTTTACCAAAACGGAAGCGGGCTGTGGCGGCTCTCTGGGACCAGGTTCATATAAGAGCAACCCGGTTCATTTTCTGGCGCCTTCCCCCGAGCGGTTCGGACACGAAGGCTGGATCTACACTGCGCCGCAGGATCATGATTGGAGCGAGCTCCCGGGTGAGGAAAGCACGGAATCGGATCGCGGCATCGTCTGGTACCCGAAGCTGGCATGGGGGGAGGAGGCGATAACCAAGAATCCGGTGGCTCGCATTTTTGGTGAGCTGAACGGCGAGTACGCCCTTGCATGGACGAAGCTGCGCTCGTTCTCGCAGGAGCTGCGCAGCGTGGAATTGGCAGGGATAGCCGAAGGCAAGCTCGCCATCCACGTGAATGGGGAATTGCGGGCAAACGTTGACAAGGCCGGCGCCTTCCGTGTGGAGCTGCAGCTTGGGTACGGCACGCACAATCTTGTCATTCAAAGCTATGGCGAGCACGGGAGCGCAGGCTTTCGCCTGGAACCGCTGCCGGCAGGGATACAGCTTGCCGAGCCTTATCCTGTCCATGGGGCGAAGGATGCGTGGCTGTATGTAGGGCCTTTTGCAGCTGAGGAAGCGATGCCGGATGTGGAAGATTCGCTGTCTGGCTTGGTGGAGACGCAGGCGGGCGGCACGTTCTGGCGGCTGGATCAGCCGAACACGTGGGTTCGTCCGTTCACGGAAAATGCGTTGTTCGGCAAGTGGAACTACCCGCTCGGCGTGACGCTGTACGGGATGCTTCAGACGGGAAAGCTGCTCGGACGCGACGATTTGCTTCAGTATGTGTACAAGCATGTGGAGACATGCACGCGGCTTTATACCTACGCCAATTGGGATAAAGCCAAGTATGGCGCCTCCGGGGTGCTGAACACCCTGGCTACGCTGGACAGTCTGGATGACTGCGGCTCGTTCGGCGCAACGATGCTGCTTGCACTGCAAAATCAGCCGCTGCGAGGCGCCGAGCGAATTGCAGACGTGATCGCCGACTACATCAGCAACCGACAAGATCGGCTGCCTGACGGCTCGTTGTATCGGAAGCCGAAGCACGTCGATTTCCCGAACGCTACGCTGTGGTGCGATGACTTGTACATGAGCGTGCCGTACTTGTGCCGCTGCTTCCAGCGGACCGGCGAAATTGGATATCTGGAGGATGCGGCGAATCAGTTCATCCAATTCAAGAAAAAATTATACATGCCTGAGCTGCAAATCATGTCTCATGTTTATGATTTCGGCATCGACAAACCGACGAAAATCGCTTGGGGCCGCGGCAACGGCTGGGTTATTTTTTCCTTATCGGAGTTGTTGGCTGTATTACCGGAAGGGCATCCGCATCGCCTGGAGCTGCTGGCCTTCTTCAATGAGCTGTGCGAAGGCTACTTGCGCTTGCAAGGGGAGAACGGCCTGTGGCACCAAGTGCTGACCGAGCCGGCTTCTTATGAGGAAACCTCGTGCACCTCAATGTTTGTGTATGCTTTTGCCCGCGGTGTCAGGTACGGCTGGATCACAGATACAGCGAAATACATTGCGGCCATTCATAAGGGGTGGAGCGGCATGGCCCGCATCTCCATCGATAAATTCGGCAATGTGTACGGAGTATGTCGTGGTTCGGGCTACTCCTATAGCGTCGGCTACTATAAGGATGATCTGTCCTGGCTGTTGAACGATACGCATGGTATCGGGATTGTTTTGCTGGCAGGTATTGAGGTGCTGCAATTGGAGCGTCATTTGGCTTAAGTTGAGCAGCTGCCAGGAGCCAATCAGCATACAAGAAATCATCTGTTTTGAAAGCTGTACGGTAAAATTAGCTTCCTTTCAGGAAGCTAATTTTTTTTCTGGTATTCAGGCCGATCCATCCGTAACTTGTAGTGGTGAAAAACAGTCATTCAAGTTATTCTAATGAATATGAGCCGATAGAGAATGGGGAATGAGTTCAAAGTATGAATAGGCCGATATTAATGACGAAGCTGTACATCCCCCTCCTCCGGTCTTTAGCGGTTCTTCGACCGCGGCTGATTGAACGGCTGAATAGGGGGTTGGATCGCAAGGTAACCCTCATTTCTGCCTCCGCCGGTTATGGTAAGACTACGCTGGTAAGTGAATGGATTGCCGGATGTGATCGTGCTGTCGCCTGGCTGTCCTTGGATGAAGGGGATAACGAAGTATCCAGTTTTCTGACGTATGTTATCGCTGCGCTGAGAACGATTGCCGAGGAGATCGGAGAAGGCGTGTTGGATGCAAGCGAATCCCAACAGCCTCTGTCAGCCGAATCGACGTTAACGATTCTCCTCAATAAAATCTCAGCTCTCACGTACACATTCATTCTGGTTCTAGACGATTTTCATGTCATAAGCAGCAAACCCGTCAACGATGCGCTTGCCTTTCTGCTGGATAATCTGCCGCGGCAGATGCATCTGGTCATCGCGACCCGTGAAGATCCGCAGCTATCGCTGAGCCGGTTACGCGCACACGGCGACTTGACTGAATTGCGTGCCGCAGACCTGCGCTTTTCTACCAGCGAGGCAGCCGAATTCTTCAGCCAGGTGATGAGCTTGGCTCTCTCGGCAGATGACATAGCTGCGTTGGAGAGCCGTACCGAAGGCTGGATCGCCGGGCTTCAGCTGGCGGCGCTCTCGATGCGGGGACTCGAGAACATTCCCCGATTCATCCATGCATTCGCTGGAGACAACCGGTACATCGTCGACTACCTGGTCGAAGAAGTCCTACGTCGGCAGCCGGAATCGATCCGGAACTTCCTGCTTCAAACCTCCATACTTGACCGATTGTCGGGTCCCCTGTGCGATGCCGTTACCGGTCAGGGGGATGGCAGCGTGCAGTTGGAGGCGCTGGAAAAGGGCAACTTCTTTGTTATTCGGCTGGATGACAAACGTCATTGGTATCGCTTTCATCATCTCTTTGCCCAGGTGCTTTATACACATTTAAAAGCGAATCATGCGGATGCGGCAGCCGAGCTGCATAGGCGTGCCAGCTTGTGGTTCGAGCAGCATGGCTCGACGACTGATGCGATTCGCCACGCATTAGCCGCCAATGATTTCGCACGAGCGGCGGATCTGATCGAGCTTGCTTGGCCCGAGATGAGGAGGCTTCAACAAGGGCTTGTTACATTGGGGTGGCTGAAGCGCCTGCCCGATGCGTTAATACGCTGCAGGCCTGTCTTAAGTGTAGCATATGCGTGGGCGTTAATGGTCGGCGGGGAGTTCATGGCCGTGGAGCGGCGGCTCCTAGATGCCGAACGCTGGCTGACATCTACCCCAGACATTCAAGCGAACATAACTGAAATGGTTATTGTGGATGGGGAAGAATTTCATCATCTCCCGGGTACCATTGCCGGATATCGTGCCGCCCGTTCCCAGGTGATGGGGGATATCCCGGGAGCTATTCACTACGCCCAGCGGGTGATCGAGCTTGTGCCGGAAGGAGATCATCTTCGGCGCGGTGCAGCCCTAGCGCTTCTGGGACTGGCGGCATGGACGAGCGGTGATCTCGAAACCGCGTATCGCATGTTTGCCGAGGGGATGGCTGGCGTCCAGCTTGCCGGCAACCTTTCGGACGCTATCGGGGGCACCATCGCTTTGGCGGATATCCGGATTTCACAAGGCAAGCTGCGTCAGGCGATGCGTGTCTATGAGCGGGGATTACTCCTTGCTGAGGAGCATGGCGAGACTTTGCTGCGGGGAACCGTCGATATTCATATTGGAATGAGCGGGCTCTATTGCGAGTACAATGATCTTCAAGCCGCTGCGCATCACCTGGAGGTGAGCAAGGAACTGAGAGAGCGTACCGGCAAGCTGGACAACAGTTATCGCTGGCACGTCGCGATGGCTCAATTATTGGAGGCAAAAGGCGATCTGAATGCTGCGCTCCCCCTTCTCCAAAAGGCGGAGCGGCTGTTTAAAAGTGACTTTTTCCCCAATGTGCGTCCGGCCTCGGCTTTGAAGGCACGGGTGTGGATCAAACAGGGGAAGGTGGATGATGCCCTCGACTGGGCACAGGAACAGACCCTATCCGCCAAGGATAATCTTTCCTATCTTCGCGAATTCGAGCACATCACGTTGACGAGGGTGCTGCTCGCCCAATACAAGCGCGACCGCAGGAGCCGCTCGATCACCGAGATTGAACAATTTCTTCGGCGCCTGCTCCATGCAGCGGAAAAAGGAGGGAGGACGGGGAGCGTCATCGAAGTCCTGATTTTGCAGGCGCTGGTGTGCGATATGCAAGGCGATATTCCTGCTGCAGTTGTGGCGCTGGAACGCGCCTTGACCCTTGCCGAATCAGCGGGTTACGTACGTATTTTTGTGGACGAGGGGGAGCCTCTGGTCCCCCTGTTGAAAGCTGTCTTGGAGCAGGGAGCGCTTACGACGTATATCCCTCGGCTTTTAAGCGCCAGTGTCCTCCCCGTAAGTAAAGAGACGACTAGGCAGCTGCTTAACGAGCCGCTGAGCGTTCGAGAGCTGGAGGTTCTCCTCTTATTCCGAACGGAATTAAGCGGCCCGGAAATTGCCGGTGAACTCCATGTTTCTCTGAACACCTTGCGCACTCACACTAAGAATATTTACAGCAAGCTTGAGGTGAATAGCCGCAGGGCTGCAGTCCGTCGGGCGGAAGAGTTGGCATTGTTCTAGCGAGCCCGCATCCTCATCACTGGTCAGTATAACGACCAGTGGTGGGGATTTTTTTTATGCAAATAAATCACCACACGAAATCACCACTTGTGGTGATGCGGCTCTCTGCACCAACTTGTATCGTAAGGGATGAGAGGACAGAGAAGCAAAGTATGATGATGGCATGCTTCATAAGAAAGAGGAGACAAATCGATGAATACGAATCGCTATTCAGTAGGCAAAAACAATCTTACAGCCCCTAACCTCATTCGTTGGTCAGGTGTAGCAGCGATGTTGGCAGGGATCTTATTCATCGTGATCCAGATGATCCATCCGGCTGACATTCTTTCATCGGTGAATACCAGCGCCTGGACACTTGCCCATTATTTAAGCATCGCCATGGGGATACTCGCTCTGGTCGGCATTACGGGGATTTTTGTCAGACAGATGGAACATACCGGGTGGCTTGGTGTAGTCGGTTATCTTTTGTTCAGCCTCGAGTTTGTCCTGCTAACGGCCCTTACCTTCATCGAAGCTTTGATCTTGCCATTGCTGACGACGGATGCACCGATGTTTGTGGAAGGATTCTTGGGACTTTCAAGCGGAGCAGGCAGCAAGTCTGACCTCGGCGCACTAGTTGCCGTGGGACCCATATCGGCGATAGCGTATTTACTCGGAGGTCTGCTGTTTGGCATCGCAACGTATCGCGCTGGCATTTTATCACGGTGGGCAGCTGGCTTACTAGCCTTTGGGGCCGTGGCCTCCCTGGCCGCTGCGGTGCTCCCGCACGAGATCGGGCGGGTGGCAGCCGTTCCGATGGGCCTAGGGTTGGTCTGGTTAGGCTATTCGCTTTGGTCTGAAAAGCGGAGATAGATCAGAAAACGTAGGATACTCCGCTGAGAGGTATTCAATCCGATGTATCCGTCATGAAGCTAATTTTCCCTTTATTTTTTTTCGGTGAAAATGGAGAATATATCCTCTTTTTTTAAAGTTATAGGGAAATATCTCCTTTTTTATGAAGTCGCAAAGATCGCGCCATCATACCAATTATGGAGGAGGTGTAGCATGAATCATGCTGTTTTCGAGAAAATACGAGGCGGATTGATTGTTTCTTGTCAGGCGTTGGAAAATGAGCCGCTGTATGGACCGGATACCATGATCAAGATGGCTATTGCAGCTAAACAAGGCGGAGCTGTGGGGATTCGCGCGAACAGCGGCTCGGATATTAGAGGAATCAAAAAGGCTGTTGACCTTCCTATTATCGGACTTGTAAAGCGCACATATCCCAATCAGGATGTGTTTATTACGCCCACGCTGAAAGAGGTGGAAGAAGTCGTGGAAGCCGGCGCAGAGATTGTTGCCGTAGACGCAACCTATCGCATCCGTCCGGATGGTAAGACGACGCGTATGCTTTTGGAGGAAATCAAGAAACTTTTCCCCAAAACACGACTCATGGCGGATATCGCCACCTTAGAGGAAGGGATTGCCGCGACGGATTATGGGGCGGACGCCGTGGGAACAACGTTGTCAGGGTATACGTCCTATACGAAGCCTATAGAAGCGCCTGATTATGTGCTCATGGAACAATTAGTGGGGCGCATAAGTGTTCCCGTCATCGCGGAAGGGAATATCCGAAATCCGGATGAGATGATTGCTTGCTATGACAAAGGCGTATGGTCCGTCGTCGTGGGGTCTGCCATTACCCGACCGCAGTTGATTACCGCGTGGTTTGTACAGAAATTGAAAGGACGACCTACACCATGAGCAATATGATCATTCATATTCAGAGTTATTTGAAAGCGTTGACAAAAGCGGAGCGAAAAGTAGCAGAGATTGTTCTGAAGGAAAATGATCAATTAATTTTTGGTTCTGTTACCGATCTGGCGGAAAAAGCAAATGTCGGGGAAACGACCGTTCTTCGATTTTGCCGGAGTATTGGCTTCAAGAGCTTTCAGGAGTTTAAATTCTCGCTAGCAAAAGAATCAGCTCATACGTCCCTTACGAATATGGAATTAGCGAATATTGAGAATGAAGTGTTGGATCCGCTTTCAGCCATTAAACAGAAATTAGCTCTGACTAGCCTACAGGCCATCCAAGATACAACGGCCATCCTGGATATCGATCAGCTTCGCAAAGTTGTAGATGTGTTAACAAGTGCCCGCAAAATCCATTTCTTTGGTGTCGGTTCATCGGGCGTGACCAGTCTGGATGCAAAATACAAGTTTCTTCACTTCGGGGTGTTTGTCGAGGCGATTATGGACTCTCATTTGCAAGCCATGTCGGCGTCAACGCTCGGTCCCGGGGATGTGGCTATCGGCCTATCCGTCTCCGGCAGCACGAAGGATACGATCGATTGTCTCGTGTTAGCTAAAGAAGCGGGAGCGACGATCGTTAGCATTACGCACTTTGCTCGTTCTCCCATCACGAAGATATCCGATAACGTGTTGTTGATCTCAGCCAAGGAAGATCCTCAGAAGACAGGGGCGTTGTCTTCAAAGATCGCCCAGCTCCATGCTATTGATATTCTATGCAGTGCACTTTCTCTTAACATGAAGGAAAGCTTTGAAAAGAACAGGGAGAAGACGACAAAATCTGTATTAAACAAAATTTATTAAATGGGAGAGTCGCACATGAGCTCAGCCTTAGGGATCGACGTTGGGGGAACCAAGATAAGAGGTGGCTTGGTTGATCAAGATGGAAGCGTTTCAAATGTCAAAGAGTTTCCGACGGAGGCAGCTCGAGGCGGCTCTCATGTGGTGTCTCAGATTATTACGTTAATACACCAGTTCAATACCAAAGAAGTGATGGGGATAGGCATTGGGGCTGCTGGTCAAGTCGGATTGGGCGGGGAAATTCTATCCTCAACCGAGACATTCCCTGGGTGGGCCGGAACAGACCTGGAGCAAGCCCTGCACAAAGCGACTGGCCTTCCTGTTCGCGTCGTCAATGATGTGCAAGCCATGGCGATAGGCGAACTGCATTATGGTTTCGGCAAAGGGATTGCGAATTTTGTATGTGTGGCTTTGGGCACTGGGGTAGGCGGAGCCATGGTTACAGATGGACAACTGTATCGTGGAGCCAGCGGCTGTGCAGGAGAAGTCGGACATATGATTCTGAAGGCGGGCGGGCGCCACTGCCCATGCGGAAATCAGGGGTGCTTGGAAGCCTACGTGTCCGGTGAAGCGCTTGGTAAGCGTTATGAAGAGTTGGTCGGGCATACCGTCACAGCCTACGACTTTTTTAACGATTTGAAAAATTTGGGGCAGCCAGCCTCTTTATTGCTTGCACAATATTTAGAGGACTTGGTCTATGGAATTTCATCGATCGCTAACATCATGAATCCTCAGCGAATTATTCTAGGGGGAGGATTGGCTAAAGAATTGGTGGCATATGCGAACGTTCTGGACACTCTTCTAAAGAGATATTTACAATCAGCGGCATATGAGGCGCTGGAGATTGCATTTTCAAGCTTGGGTGGACACGCCATGATTATGGGAGCTGGAAGTTTACTAACTAAAGGGGGATTCTAAAATGTCAAACAAATTGAAAAAATCAGTAACTATTCTTGTAACAGGTGCGGTTGCGATGGGATTGACGGCATGCAGCTCGAACAATGCTGCTCAGAAAGGCGATGCCCAATCTACGGGGAAAGGCCCGGCTCAGTCGGAAGTCGTCAATATGCTGTATTGGCCAGGACCGGAAAGCGATGCGATAACGAAGGTGATTGCAGCTTACAATAGCGATCAAGGGAAAAAAGATGGCGTAGAAGTCAAAATGGCTCCCGCCCCGAGAGAGGGCTTCTGGGAAAAGGAAGCCACGATGATGTCAGCTAGCAACAGTGATATTGACGTTTATATGACAGCCACTTACAAAGTGGGGGAACAGAACCAGAGCTTAGTGCCGCTTGAAGATAAATTAGGCGACGGATTGAAAGTCTTTATAGGCACGACCGTAGATTCTTTGAAAAGCGATGGGCATGTGTACGGCGTACCAATGGATGTGTCTAACCAATTCATGTACTACCGGAAGGATTTGGTCGACAAACTGCTTAGCGATGCTGCATGGCAAGCGAAGTATAAACAAATCAGTCAGCAAATCGTAGGCAAGGAATTGTCGCCGAAAAAACCGGACGATTGGAATTGGGATGATTTCAAAGCTACCGCAGCGTTCTTTACGAAAAAGTACAACGCCGATTCTCCAACCGAATATGGCACAGCGCTGCCAGCAAAGAATCTGATTTATAACATTATGATCTGGGATGATGTCCTGTACTCTTTCGGCGGCAGCTGGTATACCGATGATGGTAAAGCGAATTTTGGAAATGATGCTGCCAAGAAAGCGCTTTCGGTCTATTCCGATATTTTTAAGAATGATTTGACGCCTGCTTCTTCTTCCACCTTTGAATACCCCGAAACGAACCAAGCTTTCCAAACCGGCAAGGCAGCATTGATCTTGCAATGGAGCGCTGCCTATCATGAATTGTCAGATAAGTCCAAGAATCCAACGATTTTCGATAAAGTAGGTCTAGCACCGATCCCGGGCGACCAGCATAAAACCCATGTTCACGTACTCGCTGTCGGTCTGAACAAATCGTCCAAGCACCAAGACGCTGCGGTGAAATGGTTGAAATACCTTTCCACAGAAGCTGCGCAAAAAATCTACGCCCAAAATGGTGGCATTCCATCGGTGAAAAGTATTCTTAAGGGGATGAAAGCTGAACGTCCTGAGTTCCCTGTCATTGCTGAGCATGTCGATAAGTATGGATTCGTCGAAGATACGAGCGCGAATGTAAACCCTGTTCTTGAAATTCTCGCTAAGAATTTTTCTGCTGCTTGGGCAGGCCAGGTTAGTGTAGATAATGCGCTGAAACAGGCGAATACGGAAGTTAACCAGAAAGTAGGAAAATAAGCTATGGTAGGCATGCGTCGAAGAGACAGCTACATATTAATCACTCCATTAGCTCTTGTGGTGTTGGCCCTTGTGGCCTTCCCCACCTTGTATTCTTACTACGCCAGCTTGTTTGGCGTTCATCTATCCGACACTCGGAGACCGTTCGTAGGTATGGATAATTACATCAACATGTTGACGAACCCGAGTTTCTATCATTCCGTTTTTTACAGCTTGAAATTTTCTGTGCTTGCCACTCTCGTTGAAATCATACTGGGCATTGGTCTTGCTGTACTAATGAACCGGAGTTTCAAGGGAAAGGGGATTTCAACGAGCTTGATTCTGCTGCCGATGATGGTAGCGCCTTCGTTATTTGCCCTAATTTTTCGGTTAGGTCTGAATGAATTTGTAGGGATTATCCCGTACTACTTGAAAATGATCGGCATTGACCAAAATCCGTTTGACCCGGAATGGGTGAATACAACGCTCATTGCCATCGACGCTTTGCAGTGGATTCCATTTGTATTCATTATCATTTATGCGGGGTTAACGACAATCCCCGAGGACATCTATGAAGCCTCCCATATAGACGGGGCTTCTCCAGTTCAGGCGTTTTTCACGATTACGTTACCCATGCTAGTTCCGAGCATTGCCACAGCCGCATTTTTGCGAGGGATCGATGCTTTTAAAATTTATGACATGATTTATGTGCTGACAAATGGCGGTCCAGGTGAATCAACCACGAGTGTGAGTATGTTTATCTACAAGAAGGCCTTCTTGGATGGGGACTTAGGGGGAGCGGCGGCGGCAAGTCTTCTTCTGTCTCTCATTCTCGCGTTCCCGCTCTCGCTGGCCATGAAATATGTTTTGAAAAAGGAAGGGCAGTAAGATGAACAGTCTAAAAAGAATAGCATTTGCCCTGGTACTCATCGGTAGTATCGTCATCTTGATTTCCCCGTTACTGCTTGCCATCATAACATCCTTGAAGGCGGAGCAGGATATTGCTTCATTTCCTCCAAAGTGGGTATTCCTACCAACGTTTGAACATTTCAATAACGTATTCTATAAATCGGGCTACCCGTTCGGTACCTTTTTCCTAAACAGCTTTGTCATATCCTTCTTTGCTAGCATTGTGACGATTGGGGTATGTATTCCGGCCGCCTACGTCATGGTTCGGATGAGAGTGGGGATTAAACGCTTTTTCCCATTCGTTATTTCTTTACGATTACTGCCTCCCATTGTGTTCGCCATTCCCTATTACATGATGTTTCAGTATCTCCATTTGTTAGATACAAAAATCGGGCTCATCTGGGTGGCCGCTTTGATGAACATCCCGCTCACCTTAATGTTGTTGGTCGGATTTGTTCAGGAACTACCCAAAGAAATTGAAGAAGCTGCCATGATGGATGGTTGTTCGGTGTACAGCATGCTTGCAAGGGTTATCCTCCCGCTGATCGCTCCGGGAGCGGCGGCAGCGGCGATCCTTACGTTTATCTTCAGTTGGAATGACTTCTTGTTCGTTCGCATCCTCAGTGATATGAAAGCAACGACCGTAACGGTCGGATCGACGTTATTTATCCAAGCCTATGGCATCCGTTGGGGGGATGTGGCGGCTTCTATCGTTTTATCCGTGATTCCGCCATTGATTTTCACGCTGTTTGTCCAGAAGTATCTGGTAAAAGGACTGTCTATGGGGGCTGTAAAAGGGTAACCGGAAAGGGGGTGAGATCGGTCATTTCCAGGAAGCAAGGAAGGCAATTCATCTTTTCTTATCAATAAGGAGAGTGCGCTTGTGGACAAAAGGTTAATCAGGAAATGGGCAGGTTTGTCGTTATCCGTATTGCTGTTTGTGATGGTGTTGCTGCCGTTTGGGCCGACGGCCAAGGTTTCTGCCACAGACGAATTTGATACGTTGAGGGAAAGGCATAAAGCGACGCTAACCGGGGGGGCTTCTTACAACTTGTCAGATCCCGATATTGCCGCTCGCGTCACGGCCATTACGAATGAAGCACAGGGTTATTGGACGTCCATGCTGACAGCAGCGACTCGTACTAAACTTTGGAATGATGCTGCGTTGGGCAGCGATTCTACAGGAATTACAACGACGTATAATCATTTGCGGTCCATGGCCATTGCTTACAATACGTATGGATCGACGCTCAATGGAAACGCATCCTTGAAAGCGGCCATTATTGATGGTCTGGATTGGATGAATTCCTCGCCAAACGGTTTTTATGATGGGTGCAACATGTATCAAAACTGGTGGCACTGGCAAATCGGCGGGCCGCTTGCTTTGAATGATATCGTCGCGCTCATGTACAATGATTTGACTTCAACGCAAATCGGCAACTATATGGCTGCGATCAACTATGCACAGCCAAGTGTGCAAATGACCGGCGCCAATCGCTTGTGGGAGAGTCAAGTCATCGCGATTGAAGGCATTAATGCCAAGGATTCCGCCAAAATAGCCGCTGGCCGGGATGGTTTGAGTGCTTTGCTGCCTTATGTACTCAGCGGAGATGGTTTTTATAAGGACGGTTCATTTATCCAGCATACGAGTTATGCCTATACCCTTTCCTACGGCGCTCATCTCCTTGGAGGTCTGGCCCAGGTTCTCTATGACCTGGCGGGATCTACGTGGGACGTTACGGATGCCAATATAAGTAATGTGTATAAGTGGATTCACGATTCTTATGAGCCGCTCATCTATAATGGCAACCTGATGGATATGGTGAGGGGGCGCGAAATCTCGCGTTGGCAGAGCCAAGATAATGGGGAGGCGTTAATTGAAGTTTTTACCGCCATCCTTCAGTTGTCGCAAATAGCCCCAACCACAGACGCGACTTCATTTAAGCAAATGATGAAATATTGGTTGCAACTCGATACGCAGAACAATTTTCTTTCTCATGCGTCCATCGACATGATTGTTAAAGCCAAAGCGATTGTCGCCGATTCAGGAATTACGTCACGAGGCGAATTGCTCGGGTATAAACAATTTGCAAGTATGGATCGAGCCCTGCAATTGCGCCCTGGCTTCGGCTATGGCATCAGCATGTTCTCCAGCCGCATTGGCGATTATGAATCTGCGAATGCCGAGAATTCCAAAGGGTGGCACACGGGGGACGGCATGACGTATCTGTATAACAATGACTTGAGCCAGTTTAATGACAACTTCTGGCCAACCGTAAATAGCTACAGATTACCGGGCACCACGGTCCTGAAGGATACGGCACAAACCGCCAACGTGAAAGGTGATCGTAATTGGGTAGGCGGAACGGATATGCTTGGGCTTTATGGCGTTACCGGTATGGACTTCCATGCGGTTTCCAAAACGCTTGAGGCCAAGAAATCGTGGTTCATGTTTGACGATGAAGTGGTGGCCCTCGGAGCAAGTATTAATAGCACGGACGGCGTCGTGACCGAATCGATTGTTGAGAACCGGAAAATCAATACATCCGGCAACAATGCCTTAACCGTCAATGGAACCGCGAAATCTATGGCTTTGGGCTGGACGGAGTCGATGACCGGAACCAACTATATTCATCTTGCCGGCAATGTGACGGGTTCCGATATCGGGTACTACTTCCCGGGCGGCGCAACAGTGAATGGGCTGCGCGAAGCTCGCACTGGCAACTGGAAGCAAATCAACTCTGCTGTAGGGTGGTCGAGTACGAACTATACGCGCAATTATTTGACGTTATGGTTCGACCATGGCTCGAATCCGACCAATCAAAGCTTTTCCTACGTGGTGCTTCCGAACAAGACAGCCACGCAAGTTAGCGCTTATGCCGCTTCACCGAATGTGACGATCCTTGAAAATTCGACTTCCGCCCAAGCGGTTAAGGAGACGGGACTTAATATCACGGGCATCAATTTCTGGAATGATGCTCCCAAAACGGTGGGGCTGGTTACGTCTAACCGCAAAGCCTCGGTGATGATGAGAGAGACAACCAACGATGTTGAGGTTTCCGTCTCTGATCCAACGCAAGCCAATGTGGGAACCATTTATTTGGAAGTAAATAAGAACGCCAAGAATGTCATCTCCCAAGATCCTGAAGTTACGATTCTTCAGTATAGCCCAACGATCAAATTCAAGGTCAACGTGAACAAATCGGCAGGGAAATCGTTCAAAGTAAAGTTCAGCCTGACAGGAATGCAAGCAGCGAACCCTTCCCCGATTCCTCTTCCTGATAAATACGAAGCAGAAACATTGCCGGTTAACCTCACGTCGAAATCCGTATCGGTGATCAATGATGCCAATGCGAGCGGTGGCAAGAAACTTAGCCTTAACCACACGGTCGTCGGCGATTACACGGAATTTAGTGTGGATGTTCCACAGGCTGGCACTTATCCTGTGACGGCTCGTATTTTCAAAACATGGATTAGCGGCATTCAACAGCTTTCCATCGATGGAACCAATGTGGGAACTCCTGTAGACATGTACTGGACTACGTCGGAAGCCTATCGGGATATTACCTTTGGCAACTACACGTTTAGTGCCCCAGGCAGTTACTTGTTCAGGTTCACCACCACAGGGCAAAATGCAAGTGCGGGCGGATTCCGTGAATGGGTGGATTATATCAAAGTCGGACCCTGATCGCCGATCAGGATGGAAGACCCGCTGTTTAGAGGGTCTTTTACAAATCTTAACCCATGTATGCACACATAAAAAATTTGATTTCGGTAGGAGCAAAGGCCATGACCATTCCAAGTAAAAAAATACTATTTCAGGGTGATTCCATTACCGATGTTGGGCGGAATAAAGAAGTACAAGAGCCCAATAGGCACTTGGGCAGCGGTTACGTTACGATGATCGCAGGTAAATTAGGCGCACAATACACGGATGCAGAACACCAAGTTTACAATCGAGGAATAAGCGGCAATCGCGTTTCTGATCTGTATGCCCGTTGGAATGAAGATGCGATAAGCATACAACCGGATATTCTCAGTATTTTAATCGGGGTCAATGATGCTTGGCGTATGATTAATAAATTGCCTCAAGGCGCAAGTGATCGCTTCGAGCGCGTGTACCGTCATCTATTGGAAGAGACCGCGGAAGTCATGCCGCAAACCAAGCTAGTTCTGTGTGAGCCTTTTGTTCTCCCGGCAGGCACTGTCGTGGACAACTGGGAACAATGGCAGGGGATGATTCCCCATTACGGACAAATTGTTCGTACACTTGCTGAAGAATTCGACGCCGTTTTCGTGGAACTACAGGAACCTTTCAATCAAGCCCTGTCCAAAAAAGAAGCTGGCTATTGGCTGCATGACGGCGTTCATGCAACGGCAGCCGGGCATGAATTGATCGCTGAAGTGTGGATGCAAGCTGTCCGAAAGGCGCATCTCCTCTAATTTCTTCCGCTCCTAGCTTATTAAAGGTAAGTTCAGCCGTACAGGCACTTCTAGGCACCCACCTACATACACTAATAGTAATCTCAAAGCGGAGGCTTCCGAGTCAGCTAAGATCCGCAAACACTCAAGGGGGTGCTGGAATGCCTGGATTTTTTAGCGCAATTGCTGTAGTGATCAAGCAACTCACATTGCTTGTGTCTTATGTGAAAAATAATGCGTTTCCACAGCCTTTAACCGAACAAGAAGAAGAAACACATCTTAGACTGATGGCCGAAGGGAATGAGAATTCTAGAAATAAGCTCATTGAACATAATTTGAGGTTGGTTGCCCATATCGTCAAAAAATTCGATAATACCGGAGAAGATCTCGAGGATTTGATCTCGATCGGGACCATCGGTCTGATCAAAGCGATTGAATCGTTCTCGCCGAACAAAGGGACCAAACTCGCCACATTCGCGGCGCGCTGTATTGAGAACGAGATCTTGATGCATCTGCGTTCTTTGAAGAAAACGCGCAAAGACGTGTCCTTGCATGACCCGATCGGAACGGACAAAGAGGGGAATGAGATTACGCTCATCGACATCCTCGGCAGCGAAGCGGACGATGTCGTGGATGCCGTGCAGCTGAAGATTGAGAAGAGTAAGATCTATAAGAATTTGGATATATTGGATGACCGCGAGAAGGAAGTCGTCGTCGGCCGGTTCGGGCTTGAGCTTGGCGGCGAGGAGCGGACGCAGCGGGAGATTGCGAAGGAGCTGGGGATCTCGCGCTCGTATGTGTCGCGGATTGAGAAAAGGGCGCTCATGAAGCTGTATCATGAGTTTTATAAGGCGAAGCGATAAGAGCGGAGAGTTGCCATGATTGCTAAGTCACGGAGAAGATGGGGGCATGTGCTTCATACAAATCGCGCGAATGGGCTTGGATTGGTTTATCATTGGAGATGTTAAAAAGGTAGGTGCTGCTAGAACGCAGTACCTACCTTTTTGGAATGTAATTGTTTTAATTCTATTGCAAGCTTTGCACATCAGCAGCACTTAAAGGATAAGTGAATATCTCGACTTGGTCGATCAGGCCGTTCATCGTGCTAGCGGAATTGACACCTACAGTCAACGGAAACGCATTAGAGATATTGCCTCCCGTAAGAGAAGTGTTTTGGCCGTCCAAAACGGAATCGATGTATAGCTTAAGACCCGAAGCTCGATCAGCAACAGCCACGACATGATGCCACTGCCCGTCTGCAAAGGTCGCTGTGGATTGAACCGCATCACTGGTGCTCCCATAATCCAACAAAAATCGAATCGTATTGTTTGCTTCAAATCGTAACCAATACGCCGCGTTGGTATCACCTTTATTCACAATGTATTTAACAGTTCCCGGTATACTCGTCTTCACCCAGGCGGAAATGGAGAAATTTCCTGTGGTTCCGAAATCAAAATCATTGCTGAAGGGATCTCCCAATGTGGCATAGTCGCCATTTCCGTCAAAGCTTAAAGCACTGCCAAACCTACCGTTTGTACTCCGGATGGCATTCGTAATGGTTCCATGGTAACCGTTTAAGGTAGAATCGAGCACGGTACTTCCTGTGGTTTCATCGAACTTCCAATATCCGCTCAACCCGTATAAATGTCCTACTTCCGTAGCATTTAAAGCGTAGTTGTATAGTCGTACTTCATCAATGAAACCATTCATTGTGTTTGCAGAGCTGTTGCCAAGCGTCAATGGCAGGGAGTTGGAGATGGACCCGCTTGTAGGGCTGGTATCTTGACCTACTAATACTCCGTCCACGTAAAGTTTAAGACCTGTTGCTTTATCGGCTACACCAACAACATGATGCCATTGTCCATCTGTGAAGGTAGCTGTCGATTGAGCGGAATCGAAGGTGCTGCCGTAGTCGAGAAGAAATTTAATCGTATTGTTGGCCTCAAAACGTAACCAGTATGAAGCGTTCGTGTCTCCTTTATTCAGAATGTACTTTGTTGTGCCCGTTACACTGGTTTTCACCCAAGCGGATACCGAGAAGCTTTGTGAGGTTCCGAAATTAAACGCACTGCTGGAGGGATTGCCTAAGTTCACATAGTCGCCACTGCCGTTAAAGTTTAAAGCGCTGCCGAATTTGCCGTTCGAGTTTCGTGTCGCGTTTACAATGGTTCCGGGATAAAGGCCGGTAGCGGAATCCACAACAGTAGTTCCTGAGGTTTCATCTAAATGCCAGTTGCCGACCATCGCCTTATTCCACCAAATTCTCGAGACGATGGCCCGATTCGGAACGAGGGATCTCCATTCGTTGCTTGTCACGATGCTCAATTCTGGTGTAACTGCAGTGGTTCCAAAATTGCCTAATTGTGCCCGGTTATCCGTAATCGACATCACGATTTGTTCCGTGTTTTTTTTGAGCCGAAGCGTAACGGGATCGACTTCAGCCATCCATAAAGGAGCCCGATACCTAAGGATATCGGTGTTGGAAGCATCTTGACGGGTATAGATCAGATAGAGTGCATACGGTTGTGTCACCCAATGCATCTGCGTATTCATACTTCCAGCTACAGTGGTTCCATCCTCCCATTGTAAGGGTACAGCAGACTGCCAGGTCAAGCCGTCACTGCTTTTGGCCAACCTGTTCTGAATATCATCGCGAAGGGTCATAAAGTATTCGTTATTGTACTTAGTAAGGGATGTTTCAATACCGGAACGGTTCCCGTTGCCCCCTGTATTGGGGACCGATGTACCTTGACTGATGTAGGAAAGCGCAGTCCCGTTAAAGGATGCTTTAACAACCTTTACACTGCCTGTTCCGTCCAATAGATTGATTGGCCAAAGAATGTCACCTGAACCATCGCCTACTTCATAAGGATAAACGCTGCCGGTATGGCCGTAAACGTTAGGCCAGTCGAATAAATACCAGTCGCTGCTCCAAGTTGAACTGGCAGGATCATATACCGCATAAGCGGGGTAATTATGTTTCTTGTTGAAATTAAGGTCGTACGATTGGGCCATGCCGTAAAGGATGATCTTTCCTGTTTTTTCGTGATATACGGGTACGGGATCAATTAACATGCCCTGGTAGCCATCCGGTAGTGTCTTCCATTGATATTGTGGGATGGTTGTAAGTGAGGACCACGTCTCCCCAAGATCTGTACTTAACGTGTAGGCGATATCATAGAAAACGTCAGACAAATTGGTAGGGCTTTCATTTTTATCTTTGGATACAGTGCACATGATTTGTGGACTAGCACCGTTAGGTAGGGTTGCGCAGCGTAAGTGAGTCCACCAAAAATTATTAGAACCGTCATTTTGATAAGCTACCTTTTCATCAAGTGTATAAGAAGGTGGCGGTGACGCATAAGCAACAGATGAATTTACGACTATGAAACACCCAAGCATCAAGGTAAATATAAAAGTAAAACTGAGGCTATACAGAAGTATTCTTTGCTTTTCTTTCATTATAGGTCTCCTCCCAACATATCAACTGCCATGAATCCCAGTATTCGGTAAGCGCATTCAAAAATTGATCCCCACGATTGTCCTCCCTATTGGATTTAGAAGCTTGATCTCATAGTATCACTATGAATGCTGTGCGATAACGGATGAAATTTAGATTTAGTGGACTAATTTAAGGATTGTAATGCTGAATTTGCACCCTGTTATCAATAGCACAAGAACGTCTCCAATTTGTGAAAATTGTATTAGATACCTCTAATAATTGTGTTACGGACCTCAGATGCTTCTTTTATATAATGAATAGCGGAGCCACCGTGTTTGGTGAAATTGAGCATCGAGGGGGAAAGCGTAATGAAAATTACAGCAGTTAAATGTATCCTTGTCAGCGCTCCGTACGCAAATAAAGGGGATGCAGAGCGGGAAATTTGCCTGAAAACGGGATATCGTCCCACAGCCTTTTTGAAAGTGGAAACCGATGCAGGCATTTATGGTTTGGGCGAAACCTACGCGGGCACTTATGCGCCTGAAGCCGTCAGGGGAATAGCAGAACAGATGGAACACGATCTGATTGGACAAAACCCAATGTCCGTCATGGAGTTGTCCGATCGAATGCGAGTTGCTAATTATTACCTGGGACGAATGGGATTAACGCAATGCGTGATCGGCGGTATCGAAATGGCGCTTTGGGATCTAAAAGGCAAGGCGCTTGGCATTCCTGTGTACGAATTGCTTGGCGGTAAGGTGCATAATGAAATGATGGCTTATGCAAGCGGTGGCAATAATAAACCAATTGACGAGCTTAAACAAGAAATGAATGACTATGTGAAACAAGGATTCCAGGCGGTGAAAATTCGCATCAACCTGCTGCCGGATATCGATGCGATTGAAGAGAAGGTAGCCATATGCCGTGAAGCACTTGGGCCCCATATCGGATTGTCTGTTGATGCCGCGCAAGGCTTAGCGAAATATCCATGGTCTGTCAAAAAGGCCATTGAAATTGCAAAACGTATTGAGAAATACAACCTACTGTGGATTGAAGAGCCGGCAGAGGTAACGAACTATGAAGGATTTGCGGAAATTCGGCGCAACGTCAGCATTCCGGTTGCAGGAGGGGAGACGGTAACGAGCTTGGTAGAAGCCGAATCCTATTTGAAAGCCAATTCGCTTGACCTGTTCCAGCCGGATGCGGCCGTTATCGGGGGATTGAGCGTGTTCCGCCGTGTGGCGCAAATGTGTGAACGCAAGTCCATTCCAATTGCCGTTCATGCATGGTGTGGAGGTGTAGGCATCATGGGGAATTTCCACGCGGCGTTCGCTTCTAGGAACTGTACGATTCTGGAGCTTTCCAATGTGCCGAATCCCCTGCGTGAGGAAATGATGGTTGAGCCTTTGAAAATGGTGAACGGTAACATACAGGTTCCGTCGACTCCTGGGTTGGGCGTATACTTGCCAGATGGACTGGAGGAGAAATATCCATACCTTCCAGGTTCCGTATATCGAGTTCCGCTGACGGTTTCTTAATAGGGAGGTGAACGAAAAAGCGATGAAACCTCACGTCCTGGTGGCAGTCAATGGATTTACGGAAAAACACATGGAGCGTATCCAGCAAGTCGTTTCTGGTTGGGCAACTTTGGAGCAAATGAATGAAGAGGCTCCTGAGGCAGTTTTCCGTGAAAAGATAGGTAGATCGCAAATTGTAGTCGGTTGGCCCAAAGCGGAATGGCTTGCAGGAAGCCCAGTTCGGCTTGTCCAATTAGGAAGCGTTGGTTATGACGCTTTCTTGGGCAGCACGACGCAAGATCATGCCTCTTTTACACTGTGTAACGCTAGCGGTGTCATGTCGGTTGCAGTAGCTGAGCATTTAATTGCTATGATGTTCGCACTGACACGCCGTATTTCACAGCATATACGCGATATGCATGAGCATAAATGGATTCGTCAATTCGAATATGAAGAAGTGTTTGGCAGCACGGCTTGCATTGTTGGTGTTGGCGACATAGGGACAGAAATCGCACGACGTCTGCGCGCTCTGGGCGTTCGCACCATTGGCGTGCGACGTGAAATCGGGGAGTTGCATCCTTACATGGATGAAATGTACCCGAGCTCTCGAATGAATGAAGCTTTATCCCAAGCTGATCATGTGATCCTGATTTTACCAGGCAACGCATCGACTGAGAAATTGTTTAACTATAACATGTTCGCTTCTATGAAGAATGGAGCCTATTTCTATAATCTGGCCCGCGGAAGTATCGTCGACGAGAATGTTCTTTATGCGGCATTGACTAGCGGTAGGCTGAAGGGAGCGGGGCTTGATGTCTTTGAGATAGAGCCGCTTCCGGAGGGAAGTCCGTTATGGGAATTGGATAATGTGATTATTTCACCACATGCTGGGGGACGCTCGGTGAAAGAATTCGATCGTTTCTGTCAGCTGCTCTTGAACAATCTGATGAATTACCGTGACGGAAAACCATTTCTCAATCAAGTCAATTATAAAAGGGAAAGTTAGCCATGGCCCTATACGAGGTGAAGTGACATGTTAAATACTATCCAATATGCGACAATTGCAAAATCCTCTGCCCATAACCCAAGGAACGATACGGCCTCCATTGCTGAGCTGAAAGATGGCACATTGTTAGCGGTTTGGCACAAGTATGATGGTACATTTGGAAGCGATTTCGATCTATGCCGCATTTATGCTAAAACTTCCATGGATGGTGGGATAACCTGGGGACGCGAGCGGATGCTGATCGATGTCCATCCGGGAGATCACAATGTCCAGGCTCCGGGTCTGTGTCTGCTTCCGAATGGAACGTTAATTCTCCATTGCTTAAGGGGCCATCAGGGGGGAGCCAGCTCCACGATGGAAGTCCATGCCTCGAAGGATGGAGGCGAAACGTGGGAACTGTTGACACACATTTGGGAACGTTCGGGGGGCCAATGGCTGCAAGGCGGCGCGAATCACATCAATCTGTTGTCCAGCGGCCGATTGCTGCTTCCCTTCCACTTCGGCACGGGCCATCAAGGCGGTCAGCATAATGAGATCGGATGCTACTATAGCGATGATGACGGATGTACATGGACGTGTGCCACAGGCACAGTAGATCTGCCTATGCGTGGCGCGATGGAATCCTCCGTTGCTGAAATGAGCGACGGACATCTTCTGATGTCGATCAGATCTCAATTGGGCTCCGTGTTTATGTGCCATTCAACAGATGGGGGCAACACGTGGAGCTTACCGCAAACAAGCGGTTTGAAATCGCCGGAATCCTGCACTTGCTTGCGGCGGATTCCCGGTACCGATGCCCTTCTACTGTTATGGAACGATAGCCAGTACGAACCCGGTAAGCATCATTTCGGCCGACGCACACCTTTAAGTGCAGCGATTTCTAAGGATGGCGGGGAATCATGGAGAAGGCTGGGGAATATTGCGGAGGGGCCGAATGAATATACGAATCTGAATTGTATGTTCACGAAATCGGGCAAAGCGATTATTACGTATATGCAGGTTGAGGATCCGGCCTTTCAGGAGCTAGAAATGGATCCGCCCTTCAAACGAACGGGGATCGATTTAATGGCGGCTGTGTTAGACACCGATAGCATGGTGTAAGTAAGGCAACTATCGTCGAAAGACGGTAGTTGTTTTTTCATACTTAGCAAGGTAACATCTAGGTAAGGAGATACAGTCTTCTCTATTTGTAAGCGCTTATAGCAGGGGGGAAGGATTCCGATGTTCAAGGTGTTAATCGCTGACGATGAGGCGTTTATTCGTGAAAGAGTCGTCAATAACATGCCATGGGGAGAAATTGGATTTGAAGTGGCGGGGTGCGCTTCAGATGGCGAATTAGCTTTACAAATGGCGCGGGAAAGTCATCCGGATGTCATTTTGACGGATATCTTAATGCCGAATATGACCGGACTTGAGCTTGCACAGTGTTTGAAAAGTGAATTTCCGCATATCAAGGTCGCGCTGATGAGTGCCTATGATGATTTTCAATATGCGAAGGAAGCGATCCGTTTTGGGGTGAAAGGCTACCTGCTCAAGCCGATCATTCGCGATGAATTCATCGAGCTGTTCCAAGGTGTTGCCAATGATTTGAAGCAAGAGGCTGGGAAGTCGACTTCTTCCGTTCATCCTTTGGCTGTAAAGGCGAATGGAGATCGCAATGCTTATGTTGCTGTTGCGAAGCAATTTATTGCAGAGAACTACACAGAGCGAATCAAGCTTGAAGACGTCGCGGAACGGCTGCACGTCAATTCGAACTACTTCAGCACGTTATTCAAGCGGGAAACGGGAAAGAATTTTATCGATTACCTGAATGAAGTTAGAATCAAGGAGTCGATGAAGCTGCTGCTGCACACGGATTACAAAGTTTTTGAAATTTCCATGAGTGTCGGTTATGGCAACTTTTCGTATTTCAATAAAATGTTCAAACGATTAAGCGGTGTAACGCCGCAAGCTTATAGAGAATCGGGCGGCTTGGCCTATCGGTTCAAGGAAGATGCATAATGAAGCGAAAAGAGATCAGATTGAATCGTTTTTTGCTGCTGTTCTCCCTTACGATCGTTTCGCTAATGCTCATCATTGTCGGCAATGTGCTCTACGTGAAAACGGTGCATTATATTGACGAGAAGACCGATATGATGCAAGCGATGAAATTAAATCAAACAGCCGCGGATGTGCGCAAGCAATTCGAAGATATTTACCAAACCATAGATAGTTTACGGAATAACACCGTGTTAATTCAATCGCTCTACGAACTCGAGCGGCCAAACGCAAAATCGTATGAAAAGGTGAACCTATCTCAAAATATAGAGTCCTCCCTCTTTAATTTGAATAAAGGAAATGAGCTGATCAGTGGCATTACGATTTGGACAAAGGGAGGCCAGTACAGTTCAAATGCCAAATATTCCTCTTATTATTTTGAAGGCAATCAATTGACGCTGGCCAGCCTGGAGAATCAGATCACGTTTGTCTCCTTAAACCAGACGTATCAAGTATTCGGTTTGACACCCTTGGAGATTCAAGAGGATGCACTGCGAAATCTACTGGATGCATGGAACAAATCGAGTTATTTTATGTGTCCGATCAAAGGTCCGGGGGGAACACTCGGAATCCTAACGATCAATTTAAACGTCGGCTCGTTTAACCATATTCTTCCATATGGCGAATCGCTGGCGGTTGTGGATGCGAAGGATCAGGTGCTGTTTAAGGGAAGCGAAGTAACGCCAGCAATTAATGAACTATTGAAAAGTGCGGGAAATATGCAGCAAATGGAAGGCATTTCATTCTCGGGCAAACGTTATTTCTTTCGGGATATCGGATTTCATGACATCCGTATTGCGTTGGCTGAAACCGAATCGGGGTTTCATAAAAGGCAATTTCTGGCGCTTGGCGGATACGCGCTCATTATTTTAGGCGGCAGCGCGCTGCTTACTTTTTTTCTATCGTATGTGATCGGCCGTAAAATTTTGTTCCCCTTGCACAGTTTGATCAGTTGGATCGGCAGGCAGCGCAGCTTGGAGGAAAGATGGGAACCTCTAGATGTTGTGCGGCAGAGATACAAAAGATTCACGATGAGGGACCGTTTATTCGTTTATTTCTTAATTACGATCTTGCTGCCTATCTGCCTTTTTGTTACGGGGTTTTATGTGCAATCATCGAAAATCATTACACAGGAATTGGAACAAACTTTCTATACGTTGTTTGACAAGACAGCTCATCGGGTAGAGTTATTTGCCGATCAAAAAGAGTCTGCCATGACCCGTTTGGCTTATGATGCTTTCGTTGCATCCTACGTGGATCAACCGACCGATCATCTTCAACAGCATATGGATCAACTCATTTTTGACAGTTTTTTGCCCGTTCTCAGTGAGGATGCTATCGGTATCTACAATATCAATAATCAATTGATCTACAGCAATCGATATAAGCATGCCAACCAGATCGACCCGACTTTCTTCGAGCACATGCGTGCTAGCCGTAAACCTATTTTTTATTGGCTTCCATCGACAGATACAGCATCATCTACGGTAAGTTTGGGCATAGGTATCGTCGATATCAATCGTTATTCCAGTCCGATTGCTTATATGAAAACAGATATCAACGGTGTTTTCTTTACGAATCTGTATGCCGATCTGAACGGAAATGGCAGTGAAGCGTTTATCGTGGATGAGAATGGCCGTATAATCTCCCATCCGGATATGGGAAAAATCGCGCAGAAAGCCGACATTCCATCCTCATTGTTTCAATCGGAGGGGACTCGATTCCGCACCGATAGCGCCATTTATTTTTCCAAGAAAATTGCGGCTTTACCTTGGTATGTGATTGCAAAGTACGATGCTTCGGCGATCAGGGATCAAGTGATACGTTTATTTTTCGATGATATTTATTTGTTGGTCATTCTTTTATTGCTGATTCTCCTGTTTTCCTATCTGATGTCACAGTACTTAGTGCAACCGCTAGCTTCCATTCAAAACCGTTATCTGAACATTGATCTCGAGCATGTTGATCAATTGACGCTCCACAGAGGCTTTGCAATCGATGAAGTTGAACAGTTGCGAGTCTCTTTCAACCATATGCTGGAGAGAATTAACGGGCTCGTACAGGATACACTCCAGGCAAATGAAGAAAGGCTGACCCTTGAATTTGAGAAAAAGGAGCTGCACATAGAGGCGCTGCAGGCACAAATTAATCCCCATTTCCTGTACAATACATTGGAAAATATCATCTATATGATCGAAAAGGGAGAGCGTCATTTGGCCGTAGATATGATTGGCTTACTCAGTCGTTTGTTTCGATACGCCATGGGGAAAGACAGCCCGCTGACGACGCTTAGAGATGAGATTGTCTACTGTCAGTCCTATTCGAAGATCATGAGTTACCGGTATAAGGACAGAATTCATTTCGAGTGGCAAATGGAAGAAACGCTGAACGAGTGTATCGTGAATAAGATGATCCTCCAGCCCATTATTGAGAATGCCATCAGGCATACCCTTAAGACAAACAACAACGAAATTAAGATTTGGGTCAATTGCAGGAAAACCGGGCATCAGCTTGAGGTCATCGTAAAGGATAACGGTCCAGGCATTGAGCCCCAAAAGTTGGATGAAATCCGGCTTCGCTTGGACAATAGAGATCGCGGAAATGTAGGGCTATATAATGTGAATAGTCGAATCAAGCTCTATTTCGGCGATGCCTATGGCTTATCGATCCATAGTGCCGGTGTTGGAACGACGGTGACAATCCGGCTTCCGTATGAGTCGGATAATCCTATGGAAGCGTCCTCACATGTGTGAGATTCGTATTATAAACCCCTGACGATTGTGTTACGGATCGCAGGGGCCTTTTATTTATAATGAAGAGGTAAGGCACACGATAAGCGTAGGGGGAAGGATATGAAAAGTAAACAAGTAAGCGTTGCCGCACTTGGTTTGGCCGTGATCTTGACGGCTTCAGGATGCTCGGGGGAGAAGACAGCGAGTGAACCGAAAGGTACAGCAGCAGACAAGCCAGCGGATAGCTCGAAAACGATGGAAATCAGTTGGGTTGGCCAAGGAGCAAGGGGCAAGATTGAAGACAACAACAAAGTTCAACAGATGATTGAAAAGAAATTCAATGTGAAATTGAAGAATAGAAAGCTGGATGTCAACAACAAGGAACAAAAAAATCTGATGGTGGCTTCAGGAGAATTGCCGGATATTGCCTTCATGGATTCACCGGATAAGCTGTATTCGGATGCTGTGACCCGCAGCATATCCAAGGAAATGATCACGAAGTATGCGCCCAATTACGCCAAAGTATTAAATGACCTGCCAACGGGATGGAAAGTGAATCAAGTCCCAGGTAAGCAGGGTGAATACTATGCCCTTACCGGCTATAAACAAGATTGGGACAATCTCACTTGGGGGCAGGTGTACCGTCTGGATTGGATGGAGAAACTCGGATTTAAACCTAAAGATGACATCATTCCTGTGGGTACTTCCGGTGGTGCCGAACGAATTTTCTTCTCCAAGCAAGCGTTTACGCTAGAGGAAGAGCAGAAAATGTTCGAGGCGTTTGCCAATAATGATCCCGACGGTAACGGTAAAAAGGATACGTACGGTTTGCTTCTGAACAATAGCGATGCATCCTGGGCTTTAAATACGGAAGCGGGGGCGTTTGGCTTTGGTTGGGATTATAATCTGGAGGAAAACGGAAAAGTAGTCGGCTATGCGATCTCCCAGAACTATAAAGAGTTTCTAACCTATATGGCCTCTCTGAATAAAAAAGGGTATATCGATCCGGAATTTACGACATTAAACCGCGCTAAAAGCTGGGAGAAGTTCGCTGCCGGGAAATATGGCGCAGCACAGGTGCAGGTGCAAGCTGCGGGCATGGTGCCTTTTACGTTCAATCGTCCGCCCGGCAATCTTGTTCTGAAGGATCCGAATGCGAAATTCCTGTTCACCCCGCCGCCGATCGGTCCTAAAGGCCAGCAGGGTTCGGCTGCCTATACGCCTGTAGATGGGCTTGGCTATGCGATGGTCATTAAGAAGGATGTCTCGGATGAAAAATTAGCGCGTATTCTTCAGATCTTCGATTATTTGAACTTGGACAAAGACGGGCTCATGCTCTCCGCGTTCGGTGAAGAAGGCAAAGATTATTCGTGGGAAGCTGAGCCTTATAAGTCGGCTGTCATTCCGAAACAGACAGCGGAAGCCGATCGCGAAAAAGACGGGATAGGTTACTACAATTTGCCGATCCAATTAGGAAATGTGAATGCGTATTATAGCAATGCGGCTGTTTCTAATTTAACGGATCTGTATTTTGGTGCCGAAGCAGGAAGGAAAATTGCCTATCGGCCGTTTAAGTGGGATTATTTCAATCAAACCAAATACAATGAGTTGAATACCAAATACGCTGCGAAATTAAAAACGATCACGGATGAATTCTTGTTTAAGGCCATTACAGGTGAACTTAATGTCGATTCCGCTTGGGATGCTTACGTGAAAAATTGGCGCAGCAGCGGCGGTGATGAACTTCTTGCCGAACTGGAAAAAGCGCCGAAAGTCACCGATCTCCGCAAGAAGTAACGTAATGTGAAAAGTGAATATGCGCGAAAGCAGGGTAGATTTGTCAGAGGCAAATCTACCCGCTTGCTGGAAAGGCGGTAGCAAGATGGCGATCTCAGTTGAAACGACCATCCTTAAAGCGAAATCAGACCGGGCTCTGAAGTGGAAAAAAGCCAAAAAAATGAAAATGCTGTATGTGCTTTTACTTCTTCCTGTGATTCATCTCGCTATTTTTCATTATGCGCCCATGTATGGCGTAATCATTGCTTTTAAGGATTTTAAGGCAGGGCTAGGTATATGGGATAGTCCATGGAACAATTTCGAGCATTTTAAAAATATGTTTCATGATTTCGTATTTATACGGGCACTCCGAAATACGATCATCATCAGCGTGCTGCGGCTTGTCGTAGGCTTTACGTTCCCGATTATTTTCGCGCTGCTGATCAATGAAATCATGCACAATAAATTCAAGAGGACCGTGCAAAGTATCTCCTATTTACCCCATTTCATGTCGTGGGTTATTATTGCCAGCATGGTCGTTGAGGTCTTCTCGCCACAGCGAGGAATTGTCAATTACCTCATTACGTTATTCGGCGGCACCCCGATCAATTTTTTATCCAGTAAAACATTTTTTGTTCCGCTTCTCTTGATTTCCGATGCCTGGAAAGAGGTGGGCTGGGCGTCGATTCTATATTTGGCTTCGATATCTTCAATTTCACCGGAGATTTATGAAGCGGCAGAATCAGACGGGGCTAACCGTTTTCACAAAATGATTTATATTACACTGCCTTCGCTTATTCCTGTGATCACGATTTTATTTCTACTTCGTTTGGGTCACATCTTATCCGGCGGATTTGATCAAATCCTTAATTTGTATAGTCCGTTGGTCTATGAAGTTGGAGATATCGTGGATACCTATGTGTATCGCGCGGGTCTCGTCGAATTTCGATTAGATTATTCCGCTGCAGTCGGATTGTTTAAAAACCTGGTGGGGGTTGTTCTCCTCGTCACAGTGAATCAGATCGTGCGCAAATTCAACGACTATGGGGTGTGGTGAAAATGAGGCAAGTGCAGCAAAGAGCAGGCAGAATCGGCATCAGGCTCCAACCCGGTTGGTGGTTTGTTGGTTTAAACAGCATGTTTATGATCCTTTTTTCCTTGGTCATCCTCTATCCGTTCTGGCAGGTGGTCGTGCTCTCTTTTTCCGATGGAAGAGAAGCGACTACGCTCGGTTTTCATTTTTGGCCGAAAACCTGGTCCTTTGAAGCTTATCGGTATTTGCTTTCTTCCGGGGAGATCGTTCGCCCCTACATCAACTCCATTGTACGTACAGTTCTAGGGACTCTACTTGAGGTTTTATTTACCATTCTGGCCGCTTACCCGCTTGCCAAGAAAGAACTGCCTTTTCGCGGAGGGCTGACCACATACTTCATCATCCCGATGTTTTTCAGCGGGGGGCTAATTCCTACGTATCTGATCATTCGCAGTTTGGGACTGCTCGACAACTTTCTAGTTCTCATTATTCCAGGGGCTGTTGCCATCTTCAGTATTATCATCATGCGGAACTATTTTATGTCACTGGATACAGCGATGGAGGAATCCGCCGTGATCGACGGAGCGGGTTATTTGACACTTCTGTTTAAAATCATTTTGCCGGTGTCGACCCCGGTACTGGCTACGATCGCACTTTGGGCTGCTGTTGAGCATTGGAATGCATGGTTTGATGCCATGATCTATATTCGCGACCGCAGTTTGACGGTTATTCAAGTGATTATGCGCGAAATGCTGGCATCGGTCAGCGAGCAAAGCAATGAGGTGATGCTTAGCAATAATGCGCAGCAAGCGCAGCTTGCGATGAGCAATGTCCGCTCTGGGATTGCGCTGCTTTCTATAGGACCGATCATATTCATCTATCCATGGATGCAAAAATATTTCATAAAGGGAGCTATGATTGGCTCCGTAAAAGGTTGAAATTGGAGGGAACCTATGCGTATTCGTTTTGATTTATTTCCCGGTGGGAAGCGTAAAGCTCTGACGCTAAGTTACGATGACGGACGGGAATTCGACCGGGAAATGGTTCGAATATTAAATCGTTACGGCATCCGGGCGACGTTTCACTTGAACTCTGGCTTCTTGGGCAAGCCAGGGTATTTGGAACGTTCGGAAGTGAAAGATTTATTCAGCGGGCATGAGATATCCGGGCATACGGTCAGCCATCCGTTTTTGAATATGTCGCCAAAGGAAAGGATCGCTGATGAGATTTTACAGGATCGCAGCGCGTTGGAGCAGCTTGCAGAATATCCCGTAAAGGGGTTGTCGTACCCACACGGCGCTTGGAACAAGGAGGTTGTGGCGCTGCTTCCTGCCCTGGGCGTGGAATATGCTCGAACCACGAATCATCATGGCAGCTTTGAGATACCGGACGATTTTTTATTATGGTCGCCGACTTGCCATCATCGCGATATGCTGGCTTTCGGTCAGAAGTTTATCGATGATCAACCGCGTCATCCGCGCCTGTCCCTGCTCTATGTATGGGGTCACAGCTATGAGTTCAATAACAATCACAACTGGGATCAGCTTGAGCAGTTTGGCGAATTGATCGGTCGCCGACCTGATGTGTGGTATGCGACGAATATTGAAATCGTGATGTACATGACAGCACTGCGTCAATTGCGGTTTGCTGTTTCAGGCGAATGGGTGCACAATGCAAGCGCCCTATCCGTATGGTTGAGCGTGGAAGGACAAGCGGTTGAAATAAAACCAGGAGAAACGAAAAAGCTGGGCGTGTGAAATCAAGCATGCTGCGAAAGTGGTTGATATAGAAATGTACAAACGAGTGTTAGAGGAGGCGAACCTTCTTAACACTCGTTACTGTGTTGAAATTATCCTTTAACACTGCCGGCGGTTAAACCTTCAATGAGAAATTTCTGAATGATAGCAAAGATCACAATAATAGGAAGGATGATAATTACACCACTTGCCAGGATGCCTCCCCAATTGGTAGAGCCCATGCTTTCCATCACTTCGGCGATGCCAACTTGAACGGTCTTTGCAGATAGAGAGTTCGTTAGAATTAGCGAGTACTGATAATCGTTCCAACCGAGAATAAAGGAATAGAGGCTAATCGCAACTAGGCCTGGCAGAGCAAGGGGAATCACGACAGTAAATAATGTCTTGAATTTCGTAGCTCCATCCATGTAGGCTGCTTCTTCCAGATCGATCGGGATTGTTTTGAAAAACCCGCTCATGATCCAGACGCCAACAGGAATTGTCATTGTACCGTAAATCATTACGAGGATGGTTTTGGTATTCAAAAGCGATACCATGGATGCAAACTTATACCATGGAATCATAATCATGGGGCCTTGAATCATTTGGGCCAATACGAGCAGTACGAAGATCAGCTTGATCCCTGGAACTTGATATCTGGCTAGACCATAACCGCTGATACAGGCGATCAATCCGGTTATCAACGCAGTAATCGCGCATGTGATCAGGGAGTTGGACAACAGTTTGCCGAGCTGTATCCCTTTTTTTCCGAGCGCCCATGAATAACTATCTAAGGTAAAAGGCGACACCAACCAAGTCGGCTTAGAGGCAAATATGGCTTCGTCGCTCTTGAATGAAGTATCCAATAGCCAGAGAAAAGGGACTAAGGTAAAAACTAATAATAGGAACAGAATCATATATTTCCAACATCTCATCAAGTAAGTTTCTCTCATGTTCTCGCCCCTTAACTATTCTCTTTACCAAACAATCGTGCGTAAACAAATACCATCATCAACACAATCAGCATCGATAAAGTTCCAATCGCAGCACCTTTACCCAAGTCCAAATAAACGAACGCGTGCGTGTATAAATAAGTCGGCAAAATACTGGTGGTATAACCCGGTCCACCATTGGTCAATGCCCAGATCATTTCGAACTTCGTCCAAGAAGCGATAATCGAAACCATACCGGTGACGTACATGATAGGTTTTAGCGAAGGTAGGGTAACATAAAGGAATCTTTGCCAAGGGTTCGCTCCGTCTATTTCCGCCGCTTCCTTCATCTCATTGGAAATGCCCTGTAGTGCGGAAAGCAGCATTAACGTGACATAGGGAAATCCTTTCCATGTGGAAGTAAGCAGCAAGGATGGCCACACCCAATATTCGTGTCCAAGCCAGACAATGTTGTCTTGAAGCAGATGCAGCAGCTTTAAATAGTAATTGAGCAACCCATATTGTCCGTCGTAAATCCATTTCCAAATGATGCCGATGACAACAACGGGAGAAACCCAGGGAACCATCACTAGCCCGCGCCAAAGGCCTCGAAGTCGAAGCTTCTGATTCAGGATGAGTGCAGCAGGAACGGCAATGAGAAATTGAAGCAGCGTGGAACCAAGGACCCAAACAAGACTATTTCTAAGAATGGCCCAGAAATGTTCATCATGCATAGTCAACTCTTTATAGTTGTTCAAGCCCGCAAACTGCATGCCACCGCCATGAAGAAGCGAGTATTTGAAGAAGCTAAGACGAATCGTATCGAACAAAGGATAGAACTGAAAGATTGCAACGTATAATACGACTGGCGCAAGCAGCATATAGCCGAAAGCATACCGTTTGATTGGGGTGTTCATAGATGAACTTCCTCCTTGATTCAAAAATAAAAAAGGGGAACGTCGACTTTACAATCCTTGTCGGTTCCCCGATGAATAATGACGTTGTTATTTAAACTTATCTTTAATTTTATTGATCCCGTCTTTGATCGCTGAGTACGATTCTTCCGTACTCAGTTTACCCATAAGAAGCTTCGTCATATTATCTTGCACAAGGGTCTCGATCTCCGGTTGTCCTAGGATGGTTGCCATAGGTACGCCGTTGTTGACAAGAATTTGGTTAAAGTCTTGCAAAATCCGCTTGTGGCCATCGATGGCTTTTGGATAAACCTTTTCAGCCTTCTTGACGATTTCATCCAAATTGGCATTTTTGACAGCGGTGACGTTGACGACGGCTGCTTCTGTCGTATTAAACTCGGAAGACGACCACTCTTCGATCAGCTTCCAGGCGACATCTTTATTTTTGCTTCCTTTGAACATGCCTACGCCAACGCTTGAGACAGGAGCTTGTGCCTTTGTCCCGGAAGGGCCTTTCGGATAAGGAATCGCTCTCGTGACCTTAATGATGTCTGGATTGATGCTGTATACATTCGCGGAAAAGTAAGTTCCTGCCGCAACCATGCCCACTTCTCCGTTGCTGAACGACCGCCACATTTCCGGATAACCCCAAGTGAAATGGGCTTTCGGCTCGTAAGCTTCGAGCTTTTTGAAATGCTCCAGCGTTTCGATATATTTCTTCTTGGATGCTTCCGACGTATCGTCCAGCACAAGACCATTGCTGTAAGCGGCCGTAAAGGGAACTCTGAAAGCGAACCGAGCTACGCCCAGCGGGTAACCGAAGCCGTACTTATCGCCTTTGGTCATGAGCTGTGCGGCTTTCTCCACGCTGTCCCAAGTTTTTAAATCTTCGATTTTCATGCCGACTTCGTTCAACATTTGTTCATTGACCATGAGGGTGAAAGAGTTGGCAAGGTTCGGAACGGAATAGATTTTATCTCCTTGGGAGGCATACTCCAGTGTGCCTGGGAGAAAATCTTCTTTTTTCAATGCGGTTCCCTGTTTATTGAAATAGGGAGAAAGATCCTCCAATCCATTCAGTTGGACTAGGTTGGTGACGTCTTGGGTCATCGTGATATCCGGATAGTCAGCAGAAGAAAGCATGATAGGCAGCTTCTTATCCATATCCTGCCAGGACAAGAACATATACTCAATGTTGACATTCGGATACTTTTCTTTCATTTTTGTTTTAAATTGATCGGCTAATTCTTTCTCTGCCTCAGACGTCCCCGGATAGATGAACCGGATATCCGCTTTCACGGTTTTCCAATCGATTTCTCTCGAGGCTGCCGCAGGTGTTGACGCTTGTCCACTATTGTCGGCTTGTTTCGAACTGCAACCAGTCAGCGTTGCTCCAGCCAGTAACAGTAGGCTGATGAGGACCGCTGCAGGCTTTTTTACTTGTTTCATGTTTACCCCTCCTTGATGATTTGCTTACAAATTTATCGTAAATGTTCTCGAATTGTATTACAATGTGACGATTTTAAGGATTGGTGGACTTATTCATGCAAGTGCGGGATGACTATACCGTAGACGGTTATAAAGCTTTATAATGCAATTAATTACCAGAAGTGAGGAGAAAACAGGATGTTTCAGTTCCAAACCTTACAAACCAAAATGCTGGTTTCCTTCATTTTGCTTGTGCTGATTCCCGTCATTGGCCTTGGCAGCTTCTCGTATAGCATAGCAACCCGCTCTTTGGAGAAACAGACGATGCAGAATCAAGTGCAAATCATCCGGTTGATTGCTGACAATGTGAAACATATGCTGGATGATGCAACGGACCTCTCCTCCTTTATTGTGGGAAACGAAACCATTCAATCGCTGCTAAGCGAGGCCAGCCCTCCGTCTGCAGGCGATCCGCAAAAGACGATTTTCAATTATTTATCGAATTTAAAAGTAGCGAAAAAGTATATCTCATTTATTATCTTGTACGGGGAAAATGATTTTATCTTTAAGGATTTCTCAGGATTTTATAGGCAAGTGGTACCCTATGAGGAATTTAAAGATTCCCCCTTGTATATGGCGACGGCTGCGCTTGACGGCCAGCCTCACTTGGATTATTCAGGCTCCTCGCTATTTATATACGCACATAATTACAATGATATCGTGCTGGGTAGACGGATTATCAGCTTGTATGATGCCGACAAAAAGCTGGGCATGTTTTTTCTGGGCATGAATCGGGATGCTATCAAGGAGGCCATCCAGGACGTGCAGATCAGCCGGACGACCAATCTGCTTCTGTTCGATGATAATTATCACCTCGTTGCCAGCAAACTGGATGATAAAGAAATGAGCAGTCATTTTAAAGACAATATAAACGGAATTAAAAACCTGCTGCAGCCCAACCAAACGTGGATGTATGAAATCGGCAATAAAAAGTATTTAGCCGCGAATACGTCAATTGAGCTATATGGATGGCATATTGTGAGCCTGACGCCAATGGAAGACATCCAAAAGCAATATGGTATTGTACTCAGCAGCACGATCATCCTGTCATTCTCGCTCCTGCTCGTTGCGATTGTGATGTCAATCTTGCTTTCCAAAGGCATAACCTTGCCGATTAAGAAGCTGCTTCGGTCTATGAATAATTTTAAACGAGGGGACTTTAATCAAAAGGTTCCTGTGGAGTCGAAGGATGAAATCGGGCTGCTCACGCAAAAGTACAATGAAATGGTCGCCCAATTGAATGAGTTAATTCAGAAAGTGTATATCAGTCAAACGAATCAGAAAATGATTGAATTAAAAACGTTGCAAGCCCAAATTGAGCCGCATTTCCTTTACAATACGTTGGATTACATTTTCTTCAGCTCCAAAATTAACGGTGATCATCAAACGGCGAAAGTGGTTCAATCGTTAAGCGAATTATTTCGGCTCTCACTGAATAAGGGGGAGGATTACTATAAATTAGAAAATGAAATCAATCAAATCAAAGCCTACATCAGTATTCAGCATGCACGTTTCCCTAGTCGATTCACGCCCATTTGGGATATCGATGCTACAATTGGCCATTGTATTACGATGAAGCTTCTGCTCCAACCTATTGTGGAAAATGCCATCCTGCATGCCTTCGAACCGGCGACGGAGCGCCAAGGCGTTCTGTTGATTCGTTCCTATGTTCAAGGAAACGATATTGTTTGCATCGTTCAGGACAATGGCAAGGGCATGGATCCGGACCAGGTAAAACAACTGTTGTACATTCCAGTACGAAGTAAAGGTGGGTATGGCTTGCGCAATGTGAATGAAAGGCTGCAGATGATGTTTGGTCCTGCCTATGCGCTGCAAATCAACAGCGCGCCCGATATCGGCACCACGGTAATTGTACGAATTCCAATGATCGAAAATGAAGCACAATGGGGGAAACTATATGAAAGTCATGGTCATTGATGATGAAGCGATCGTTATACAAGGATTAAGGATGATCATTCCATGGGAGGAATACGGCTTCGAGTGGCTGCCGCCAGCGGAAAACGGAAGGAAGGCTTTGGAGCAAATGGCCTGCACTTTGCCCAATTTGATTATCGTAGATTGCCAGATGCCCATCATGGGGGGTGTGGAGCTGCTTACCGAAATTCGAAATCGGGAATGGGCAATGAAATCCGTCATTCTCAGTGGTCATGATGAATTCGATTATGTCAGACAAGCGCTTCAGCTTGGCGCCTCTGATTATCTGCTTAAGCCGCCGGACACAGATATGCTGTTAGAAGTGCTCATTAAGATCAAGAAAGAATGGGAAGAAGAAAATCAACGATACCGCCAGCTGCAGGAAAATATGCCGCTAATCCGTGACAGGTTTTTAAGAAGCTTACTGGAAGGAGCCAGGCTTCCTGAGAAGTTGTTTATGGAGAAAACGGCCTATCTGAACGTTCCATTAACCTTGGAGCCTTTCCGAATCGTCTTGCTGCAAATCGAACAGGATCCTGAAATGCTCAGAGATTTTAATTATGAAGATCAACAGCTGATGAATTTTGCTATCCAGAACATTGCGGAGGAAACGTTGCAGCAATGGGAACAGAAATGCATTTTTCTGGAGACATCGGGTCAGTTTGTACTGATTATGCATATGGCATCCTCCCTGGAGGAACTTCGCCGTGACCTGCGGCAATTGGTGATGAATATCAAGCAAACTTTAAAATACTTTGTTACCGTAGGCGTTTCTGCCCATAACGGACAATTGCTTCTCGAAGGAAAGATGGCCTATGCGCAGGCCAAAATGGCCTTGGAATATAAATATTATACCGGCCCAAATGAAGTCATCTTTATTGACGATGTAGATTGGGAAATGTCCAAAAGCAGGAAAAAGAGCGATGGACAGGGTTCACTGATAGTGGAAGCGCCTGCCGCGGAAGAACTATCATCGGCTTATGAACGGCTGCGAATGGCCCTCAAGATTGGCAATCTTCAGGAATTGGAGGATTGGATGCAATCCTTTTTCACCGAACTGCAAGAGAAAGAGATCGCGATTCCATTGACGAAAACGGAAAGTCTGCAAGCCATGATCTATGGTGCTAGCGTGATTTCCGAACTTCATCCCAAGATGCAATTGGATCAGTTGTTGACCGCTGAACAGATTCAATACGTTGTAGCCGCCGCTACCTTGCAGGAGCTGAGTCAAATCTGCAAGTCGTTCCTTCGCTATTTGCTCCACCTGACCGTTGATTTGCGAAAATCCGGCAAGAATAACGTTGTGGAATCCGTTAAGGCTATGCTAGAGATCCAATTTGCCAGCAACCTTTCGCTGGATATTATCGCTAAAGAGGTATTTGTATCGCCTGTCTACCTGAGCTTTTTGTTTAAGCAGGTCGAGGGCATAAATTTAACTGATTATATAACCCAGGTCCGGATGGATAAGGCCAAGCAACTGCTGCTGGGCTCTAATCTCAAAACGTATGAAATCGCTAATCGCGTGGGGTACCAAGACGAGAAATATTTCAGTAGACTGTTCAAAAAGAGAATCGGGATGACCCCTACTGAATTCCGTCAATAAGACCAGTGATTACAAGTGAGCGAATGTAGTAGGGAGAGATGTCTATGAAGTTGAGTATTTCCGGCAAGGTCATGTTTATTTACAGCTTGGTCTTTATTGCGATCATTTTTTTAACCTTTTGGCTATCTTATGCAGGAACCGTTGGACGATTGGAACAGGATCTGAAGACTACCCATCTTGCCTTGTTAAAGCAGATTGATGATAAGATCGAAATCGTTTTCCGCCAAACGGAGAAAGATTTGCTGAATATGTCGCAGGAGTTAGAGTATGTTTATTTCATGTATGACAGTTATGATGATGCGGCTCAGAAATATGCGAATTTTTTTGGATTGTCAAACAAACTGAAAACGCTTGTACATACGAATGAACTTTTTTCATCTATATTCCTTTATTCAGAGGTAAGTGGTGATATGCTAACCGATAAAATCTATATGAAGGGGGATGTCTCACAAGATACCTGGTTGGCTAACTACATAAGGATGAAAGGACATTCAAAATGGCTGTCTACCCATAAAGTATGGGACGGCGAAAAAGAACAGGATGTCATCACGCTGATCCGTTCCTATCCTTCCATCAGCAGCCCTGAATTTCGAAAAGGACTTGTTGCCATCAATATCAATGAAGATGTTCTTTATCGAATGATCAAGAATGTGTATGAAGAAGACCAAGATGGACATACCTTCATCATTGATGATCAGGCCAATATAGTGACGCATGATGACTCAACGCAGTTGTATAAAAACTTGGCGAATACTCCTTATATTGGGCAGATTCTAAGCCATAGCGGAAGCGGACATTTCACAGTGAAAATAGAGGGGATTGAGCAATCGATATTTTATACGGCCTCAAATTATACGGGGTGGCGAATTGTCAGCGTTATTCCCAAATCTAACATGTATCAGCCTCTGGAATCTACACGGAGTTTGATGATTGCGTTTGCCGTCGGCATGGTTCTTCTAGCTCTTACTGTTCTTTTTTACGTAAATCGTCTGACCTTTAAGCCCTTGGACCGATTAGTTGGAAAAATGTCAGGAGCGTTCAAGCCAGTCCATCCGGAGCATGAATCAGTGAGAGGCTCCTCCGTTGGACTGGGTTACTTAGAAACGGTATTCGACCAAATGTCTGTAGACCGTGAACACCTAGAGAAGCAGGTCCGGGATTCCAAACCCGTATTGAAATGGAGAATCATCTTAGATATCCTGTCCGGGTATAGAACGGAGTACGCATCTGTGCGCCATCACCTGGAATTCACCGGAATCCGCTTGTATGCTCATAGGTTTGTCGTGTGCACGGCCGAGATCGCTAAGGAAGGCAGCGTTAGCCCAAAGGATGTAACCTTGTATACGTATGCGTTATGCAACGTTGCGGAAGAGTTGATGAATATGGAGAACTCAGGGGCCGCAGTCGATTTAGGAGCGGGATTCGCTGCTATCATTTTTAGTTTTGCAGAAGGAGATATGGAACAAAACCATCTTCGTGCATTGGCCGTCCTCGATTTGGTCTTGGATGTCATGAAGAGGCAATTCGGGCTTCTAGTGACCATTGGTGTAGGCAGATGTTATCAGGAAATGAAGGATATCCCCGTATCGTACGACGAGTCGCAAAAGGCGCTGCAATACAAAATGGTTATCGGCAGTCATTCCGTTATTTCTATCGAAGATGTGTTGGGGCATGATAATCAGGGCTATTACCGCTTGATAACGATGACGGATCGAATTGTGGAAGCATTAAAGCAGACAGAGAGTGGAAAATTAGAGGGATATATATCCGAATTGTTTATAGAAGCAGTCAACGGCAGCTTATCTCCCGATTTGATAAGGCAGCTCTCCTACGAAATGATCATGAAATCATTGCAGGTCGTTGCTTCGGTCGGCATAAATACAGAGGAAACGCTTGAAGAGATGGGGAATCTCCACCAACGGATTCATCAATGCGACAATTGGCAGGATGCACAACGGATTGTCCAAACCGTACTTGAAGGACTTGCGGGGAAAATTGAAGAAAAACGAAGTCAACGGGGAAGCAATAAAACCATAGATAGGTTATTGCCTTACATTCAAGATCATTATCGTGACAGCGAATTTTCTCTCGAGTTGTTGTCCGAAAAGTTTCAGTTAAATCCGACATACGTTAGCAAGCTGTTCAAAGAATATACGGAGAAAAACTTCATTGATTATTTGATTGAGATTCGGATTAATGCTTCCAAGGAGCTTCTTGCTGTTAAGAACCGCAAGATTAACGATATAGCGGAATGGGTTGGATACACGAATACACGCAGCTATCTTCGGGCTTTTAAAAAATATACGGGCATGACACCAACCGAATATCGGGAGTGGGTGCTCATGTCTGAAGAAAAATTAGCGTCGGAGTAAGCTTCAATGAGCAAAACCCAAGATTAAGGTACCATCCTAAAGAAATGTACCAGTTCAAAAACAAGAAAAAGATACGAAGCACATAACAAGTCTATTTCCTTCTCTTATCGCCTAACCTACAATCAAACCGTAAGCGAACGAAGGTTTGACAAATGACATAACGAGAGGGTGAAACGGTATGAAGGGTAGGCTCCCGGCAACAGAATTACGGACCGGGACACAAACGGTTGGTATCGGAAAGTTCAGGCAAACGGTATGGAGAAGGATGATGCAGGATAGACATTTATATTTGATGCTCCTGCCTGTAATCAGCTTTTACATCCTGTTCAAGTACGCTCCGATGCTCGGTGAGATCATCGCGTTTAAGAATTATCGGTTTGTGGACGGCATTTTCGGAAGCCAATGGGTTGGATTCAAGCATTTTCAAATGATTTTCACAAGCCCGGACTTTTGGCGGATATTGAGAAACACACTGGTACTTAACCTGTACAGTCTCGTTCTCGGATTCCCTGTCCCGATTGTCCTTGCACTTCTGCTAAATGAAACAAGGCAGAAATGGTATAGGAGCATTGTGCAAAATATGCTGTACGTTCCTCACTTCATGTCATGGGCAGTGCTCGGCGGAATTGTGGTTGCCGTGTTATCACCAAGCACGGGAGTTGTGAATATGGTCATCAAGAAATTAACTGCATGGGAATCCGTTTACTTCATGGCCGACTCGTTCTGGTGGCCGATTGTCTATACGTTATCGAGTACCTGGAGGGAAGCTGGGTGGGGGACGATTCTGTATATGGCGGCAATCGTCTCGATTGATCCGCAGCTCTATGATGCAGCGAAGATGGACGGTGCCAACAAGCTACGACAGATATGGCACATTACATTACCAGGCATTCGCAGTACGATTGCCATACTGCTTATTCTTAGAATGGGGCAAATGATGGATGTGGGGTTGGAACAAACGCTTGTTCTGCAAAATAACTCGGTACTTGATGTTGCAGATGTAATTAGCACCTATGTGTATAGGGTAGGTTTGCAGAATATGAGTTACAGCTATACAACGGCGATAGGTTTGTTCCAATCGGCTGTCGGCCTGATCCTGATCGTTGGCGTTAACCGGATGATTCGAATGTCCGGAGAACGGGGGCTATGGTAAGCCATGTATAGGACAAACAAAAAGATGCTAAATGGATTTGCAAGAATAAGTGTTTACATACTCCTTGGCTGTTTCTCATTATTGACCCTATTCCCGTTCTGGTATGAAATTGCGGCATCTTTCAGCAGCAGCAGAGCGATTAATTCCGGTGAAGTTTTCTTATGGCCAGTCGAGTTCAATGTCGTTGCCTATGAACGTTTGTTTGACGATGGCCAGTTATTCGTAGCCATGCGCAACACAGTTGTTGTCACGGTTGTCGGAACGGCGCTTAATATGGTCATGACCATTCTGGCAGCCTATCCGCTCTCAAGAAGAAGACTTCTCGGTCGAAACGCGCTGCTCATGATGATCACGGTTACGATGTTGTTTGTTGCTGGCATCATTCCTAACTTTATCCTCATCAAAACGTTAGGTTTAATGAACTCGTATTGGGCTGTTTGGCTGCCTGGATTAATCAGCACATACAACATGTTTGTGATGAAAACATTCATGGAAGGGCTGCCTGAGGAAATTGAGGAGTCTGCATCGATGGATGGTGCCGGCGATTGGCGAATATTAATGCAGATCTTTATCCCGCTCTGCAAGCCGATTTTGGCAGCATTGTCCTTGTTCTATGCTGTTAGTTGGTGGAACAGCTACTTTAACGTGATGCTCTACATCACAAAGTCGGCCAAACTAACCGTTATGGTAAAGGTTTATCAGATGGTCAACAAGGTGGATGAGAACTTATTAAACAATATTGGAGGAAATGATGCGGCGGAACGAATTCTGCTTACTCCGGAAGCGATTAAAGCAGCAGCCGTTGTCATCGCTGTGATGCCGATTCTTTGCGTATATCCATTCCTTCAGAAATATTTTGTCAAAGGCGTTTTAATCGGTTCGGTCAAAGGTTGATCTCCAGAGCGAACTGACGTTAGATTTTCATTTCATATAGATAAAGGGGATAAAAAGAATGAGTAAGTTCAAATACGCAGGAAATGCCGTTCTCGCGGTAACCATGGCTTTGTCATTACTTGTCGCATGCAGCTCCAACCAGACTTCTTCGGTACAAACAAGCAGTTCGCCGGCTTCCTCCCCAGCACCCAGTTCGGGACCTAAGAAGGAAATCAGCGTATCGATGTTCGATCGCGGTACGGTACCGACGGAGGAAGGCACTTATGAAAACAACCGGTGGACAAAGTGGATCAATGAGAAGTCGCCTGTGAATGTCAAATGGGTTCCCGTTACCAGGAGTCAAGCGCAGCCCAAATTGAATGCTCTCATCGCTTCCGGTGAAGCTCCTGATTTAATCTGGGAATACGACCGAAATTATATTAGCCAATTGGCCAACCAAGGCGTTATTCAGCCGATCGGCGATTATATCAACAAGTACAGCACAACGTACAAAGCATATCTGGAGAAACACCCAGAGCTCAAGCCTTATCTGAACGTCAACGGTCAAACGTATGCGGTTTCGTTCGCGCGAGAAACAGTCGCCAATCACGGCATGTGGATTCGTCAAGATTGGTTGGATAAGCTAGGACTGAAAGCTCCGACTACTGCTGAAGAATTTATCGAAGTCGCTCGCAAATTCAGAGATGGTGATCCGGATGGCAACGGCAAAGCGGACACCGTACCGATCTCATTAAGCGGTAGCGGCACCGGAATTTTGCGAGCTTTATTTTTCACCCAGGAAAATCAGTGGTATGTGGAAGGCGGCAAGCTGGAATACGGTAGGCTTCTTGACCGTTCTGCGGATTCGCTTGCGTTCCAGAAGCAGCTTTTTGACGAGGGATTGATCGACAAGGAATATATTACAGACACCAACTTTCAGCGTTCAAGTCAATTGTTGACGACCGGTAAAGCAGGCATATATTTGGGACAATGGGGTACGGTAAATATTGATAACGCCTATCGCGATTTATTGAAAAATGTGCCGGATGCGAAGTTGGTTCCGCTTGAATCGATCGGCACCAAGTATGGTAAGAACGGCTTATATCAAGAGGCCCCTCCGAGCGTATTTACTGTATTTAACAGCAAGATGAAGGAAGAGCAAATCAAATCGGCCATCCAATTTTTAGACTGGATGCTGAAGGATGGATGGGTACCCCTCAAGTATGGGGAGGAAAATGTACATTATAAAACAGTTGATGGCGCTAGGCAGACCATCGATCAGGACAAATTTGTCAAGGAAGTCAGTTATGCCGGCGAGTACGCGCTCATGATCGATTCGATTATGACGCCTAAATTGATCATAGACACGGCGGCGAAGGATGAGCTATCCCAGAATTATGCCAAGTTGAAGGCGAAGTCGCTTGAACTGGCAATGAAGAATGTATACCGGAGAGATATTCCGTATAGCCCGGATATTCCTGAATTAACACAGTTGATCGCTACGTTCTCACCGATCGCCGTTCAGATTGAAACGAAAGTGGTTACCGGTGGGAAGTCGATAACGGCCCAGGATGGACTAAATGAACTTCGCAAAGAATGGAAGCGCCTAGGCGGAGATAACGTAGATAAGCAGGTTCAGGAGTGGTACCAGAAGAACAAGAACAATTTTAAATAACAATCGATAAACGAAATTGGCAAGCTCTTTTTCCGGATGTCCGAGATGTCCGGGAGAAGTGCTTGGCTTATAAGTTAAAAATAACGATAAGAGGTGAGTACGTGCACGTGTTTAAAAAAATGCAATTGAAAGTAACAAGCCTTGTTTTAACTTTTTCAATGACAGCGGCTTTGTTCCAAGGATTTGTTGCTCCGCTTGTTCCCTATGCAAATGACGAGATGTCGGCTTTTGCAGCGTCAGCCGATCCGGTTAGCTCACAGTTATATCCGAGTGAAGATACCTATGTCAGAGGCGGAGGGAGCGCGAATACGAACTTTGGGTCCTCTACAACATTAGGTGTAAAAAATTTTGATGCGGATGTCAATATTAAGCGGCAGGCCTTCATGAAATATGATTTAAGTTCTGTTGCAAATGAGATCGGATCTGCCAAATTAAAGATATATGCCATTGATACGGAGAATTCAACGATCGGCGTTCAATTGTTTGGTATGGAAGACGATGCATGGAAAGGAAACGCGGTAACCTGGAATACCAAGCCCATTCCTGAACATTATATAACCAATATTCAAGTAGGCAAAACAGCAGGCTGGTATGAAATCGATGTGACTGCTTTTGTGAAACGGCAAAAGGCGTTGGATCAGACGGCAAGTTTCGCATTCCTGGAGCAGGCGGCGCAAGGTCATGCTGTGAATATCAACAGCGTGGAGAATGCGGAGAACCGTCCATATTTGGAGATTTCGACTGATCGCGTAAATGCAAGCGCTCCCAATTGGCCATCTGGCGGATATGTCAACATTTCGAATGTAAGTGCAACAGGCCTGCAACTAAACTGGTCATCGGCTGTAGACCCTGCAGGTGTGGCCAGCTATACCATTTATCAAAACGGAAATGTCATAGGAACGGTTAGTGGATCAGCGACCTCGTATTCAGTGACAGGGCTGCAGGTCGGACAGAAGGTTACGTTCAAGGTTGAAGCCGGTAATGCCCTGAATCAATGGAGTCACGATGGGCCCTATGTGACTGTGACGTTGCCCGACCCGAAACAGACTGTTGTATTGCCGCTCGAGGATACCTATGTCCGGGGTGGGGGGAACGCAAATGATAATTATGGAACATCAGCATTGTTAGGCGTGAAGAATTTTAATGCTGATGCCAATTTAAACCGGCAAGCATATATGAAATATGATTTGAATTATTTTGGTGGAGAGATCGGATCGGCCAAATTAAAAATATATGCCGTCGATACCGAGAATTCGACGATTGGTGTCCAAGTATTTGGCATGGAGGACGATTCCTGGCAGGCAAACACTGTGACCTGGAATACCAAGCCAACTCCTGATACTTATATTGCCAACCTCAATGTAGGTAAAACAGCGGGGTGGTATGAAATCGATGTGACTGCTTTTGTGAAACGGCAAAAGGCATTGGATCAGACGGTCAGTTTTGCGTTCTTGGAGCAAGCCGAACAAGGTCATGCTGTGCAAATTAACAGCATGGAGAACACGGTGAACCGCCCGTATCTGGAGCTTTCCACCGATCGCGTAAATGCGAGCGCTCCCAATTGGCCGTCCGGAGGAAGCCTCAACGTCTCAGACTTCAACGAAACGGGCTTGCAATTAAACTGGTCAGCTGCAGATGACCCTATTGGCGTGACTGGTTATAGAATTTATCAAAACGGAATCGTCTTGGGAACGGTTGCCGATACTGCAAGCTCTTATACGGTTACGGGACTGCAAAGCGATCAAAAATACACGTTTAAGGTCGAGGCTGTGAACGGCTTGAATCAATGGAGCACAGATGGCCCCTTCATTACAACGATGTTGCCATCCACCAAACTGGTTCAGCTTCGTCCAGGCAATGTATTTATCAATAATGAAGCTATTCAATTTAAGGTAATAACCACAAGACCAAGCGTAGCGTGGGCAGTCTATGATTATCAAGGAGCTGCGGTTTCTGAGGGGATCAGCCCGGTTGCTCAGGGCGAGGCTATAGTGACGGTTCCTTTTACAACGTTCGGTTATTTTACCTTACAAATCAAGGTCAATTCTAACGTTAGTGATCCCATTTCAATTAAAACTCCGTTCGCCGTGCTTTCTCCCCTAGAGCATTCGGTGCAAGTGAATTCTCCGTTCGGGATGGCTACCCACCTGCACCGTATCCCGCCAGCGGATGCTGCTAATTTGATCGACATGATGAAATATGCCGGTATCGGTATGGTTCGGGACGGTAGAGAATGGAACAGTATTGAAAAGCAAAAGGGTTCATACACCTTTTCTCCTTCTCCCGATGATTACATGGCGAAGTTGAATGATGATCATTTTGATTTCACATTTGTTTCCGGGTTCAACAACCCTTTTTATGATAACAATAGCACTCCCTATACCGATGAGGGTCGTGCAGGGTTCGCCAATTATGTGAAAGCGTATGCGGATCAATACGAAGGCCAGTTGGATGCCATCGAAGTTTTCAACGAGTTTAACGGAAGCTTTGGGGACAGAGGAAACGGACCGGCCGATTCGAAACCGGAAAATTATTTTCCATTGCTGAAAAAAACGTATGAAACAGTCAAGGCTGCGCATCCCGACACGCCTGTCGTGGGCATGGTCATGGCGATCGACTTGAATTGGATGGAAAAAGTATTCCAGCTTGGGGGCCTGCAGTATTTGGATGTTATTTCCGTTCATCCTTATGTATATCCAGGTGAGCCGGAGCGGTTGGAGAGTCAAATTAAAGGATTGCAGGATTTGATCCGGCAATATAATAACGGGCAGCTGAAACCGATCTGGATCTCTGAAACAGGCTGGCCCACGCAACTGGACAGTCGCGGAGTGGATGAACAGAAGCAGGCGGACTATCTAATTCGTAGTTATGTCGTTGCAATCGCGAACGGTATCGACAAAATCATGTGGTACGATTTTATGAACGATGGCGTTCAGCTCAATTATAACGAAGATAATTTCGGAATCATCCGTAATACCAATGATAAACTGGGCGCTTACACACCTAAGCCTGCATATGCGGCTTATGCGACCATGACAAGAGCACTTGGTGGCGCACATTTTGTAAGTAAGGATTCGATGGATACGGACATCCAAAGTTACGTTTTCCAAAAGGGGGGTGAACAAATAAGAGCTGTGTGGGCAGCAGGTTCGTCGGTCCCGGCTGTTATTCATACCGCAACTTCGATCCAAATCACGGATATGATGGGAAATACAGATACGTATGTTCCTCATAATGGGAACGTTTATGTGACCTTAAACGATGAGCCGTATTTTATAAAAGGGACTATTTCCGGAGTCGAGGAGGATTCCACATTCTCCCTGCATGGGGATCCCGCACGAGTCGGTGATCCGATCAACTTAACATTGGAAACCGATAATAAAACCTCAACATCTTTCTCTTTCGTCTTAAAGGTGGAAGGCGAGTCGCATCCGGTATTTGCCGAGGGTGGTCATAAGGCTACCCAAATGCTGACCGTTCCCAATTTGAATGAACCGGGGACCCGCTTGGTTAAGGGTTTCTTGATGAAAGGAAATGACAAGATCGGCGTAATAAGAAGCGCGGTTACAGCGCTCCAGTCCTATGAAGTCAAGGTTCGTCCCCTTATTGCCGACGTAGCTACGATGAGCACAACGCTTCAAATTCAGATCAACAATCTTTCTGCCACCAAAGGATTGCAAGTTAGAAAAGTCGAATGGAAGTTCGGTACGCATTCGGGAACGAAGGAATTGCAAGCTGAGGTTCAGTCCAGTTCTGCAGATGTATTTGATATTCCGCTTACGGGTTATGGTCTAGGGGTAACGAATGCGCTTAAAGTCACGGTTTACTTTGATGACTACGATCCGTTCACTTATGAAGGAACGGCTGAATTCAACCCCATTATGCAAGGGACGATTAGCGTTGATGGAGCGATCGATCCAGAAACGGCAGCCGCTTTCTCCACAATCGACCTGTCCAAGGGGACGGTCAAAATGACAGGTTATCAAGGATCAAATGATTTGAGCGGGAAATTTTGGCTTAACTTCGATTCAAATCGTCTGTATATCACAGCAAGAATCAAAGATGACACCATGTCGGCACCTTTTTCCGGAGCGGACATTTATAAAAATGACAGCTTTCAATTCGCAATTTCGAACGGACTCCCGGGAGAGAGTCTCAGTTGGTATGAATATGGGATTTCCCAAACACCAAACGGTCCACAAATTTATCGCTGGATTACACCTCCGGGAGTAAGCAAAGGATTGGTGACAAATGGCAAGCTTGTCGTAACGAGAGATGACATTCAGCACGATACAATTTACGAGTTGGCGCTTCCTTGGTCGGAAATAACGCCAATCATGGCGGAAAGAAACGAAGTCATCAGCTTCTCTTTATTGGTAAATGACAATGATGGGAGTGGCAGAAAGGGTTGGATTGAGTGGGGGGCCGGTATAGGTGACGGTAAATTATCCAATAAATTCCGTGCTATGCAGTGGATCGTAACGGACGATACCCCACCTACAACAGCAACTGCACTTGAAGGTACGAAACATAACGAATGGTATGTGTCTGATGTCAAAGTCAATCTTAGCGCCACGGATGATCGGCCCGGCGTGACAGAGACGGTGTATAGTTTGAATGGCGGCGCCACATGGCAGCCATACACACAGGAACTTTGGTTTGTTGAAGATGGACCTCACACGTTGTTATACCGCTCAACCGATGCTGTAGGAAATGTAGAGCAAGCCAAATCGGTTACATTCATGATTGATCAGACTCCTCCGATTGTGCAGATTTCTGGCGTTGGCACGTTTACAGTCGATCAGCATGTGAAGATCGCATGTTCGGCAGCGGATAGCATATCGGGCATCGTGTACAGCAATTGCAACGGGCTACTGGTTGATAGTCCTGCCTATATGCTCGGATTAGGCACACACCAGGTATTGGCAAAAGCTGAGGATGCAGCAGGCCACATGACATTCGAAACATCAAGTTACACAATTCAAGTGACAGGGGATAGCTTAGCAGCATTAACGGGGCGTCTCGTAACCGGAGAAGGATCGAAAGGAGTGGTCAACTCGCTTGTCAAAAAGCTGGAACATTCGCAGTATGGCGCTTATGTGAACGAGATATCAGCGCAAAAAGGAAAACGGATTCCGAACGAGTTGGCAGACATCTTGATTGAACTTGCCCACGCGCTAGAATGATGGCCTGCCCCGGTTAGAAGCAAATCTGACCGGGGCTTTCCTTCATACATGGCGATCCAACATGCATGTTCAAATTGAATGGAGGGACTTGATATGTTTCTGAGGAAGATGGGGATTTTCTTGATGATTTGTCTTGCAGGCATCATCGGTTTACCGCTTAACCAAGCCAACGCCATCGATTCCGACTACTTTGGGGTGAATGACCCTTTGCAACGCTACACGACGGATTACACGACGGAAATCAATCAAATCGCCGATTCCCAAATTCAATGGATCCGCATTTCCCCCGAATGGGGCAGGATTGAAACAGCTAAAGGTGTGTATGACACGGCCTACTTGAATCAATTGGATAATATGGTCAATCAATTGACTGCAAAGGGCATCCATATTGTTTGGATTTTATGTTATACCGCACCTTGGGCTTCCTCCATGCCGGGGGTTCCTTCACCGGATATAGCCAGGTATAAACCGGCCAATTGGGCGGACTGGGAAAGCTATGTCAATTTTATAACCACAAGGTATCAAGGGAAAATCAATTATTGGGAGGTTTGGAACGAGCAGGATTCGTTGGGATTCTGGAAGAGCAGTATCGACGATTACAATACCCTCCTGCAGAAAGCCTATACTGCTGTCAAAGCGACCGACTCTTCCAATACCGTATTATTGGGGGGATTGGCTTTAACAAGTTATGGTCTCGGCACATGGTTCGATACATTGATGAGCAAGGGAGCAGGGAACTATTTTGACATCATTAATTACCATGCATACGGGGCATCACCGCTTCTGGTCAGTAAATATAACGGGATGATGGACATCGTAAATAAGTACAGTGCGACCTTGGGAAGCAAGTCGATCTGGATAACGGAAACCGGCTCTTCTTCGATGGGAACGAATGAATACCAAAAAGCTGACTACGCGGATCAAGTGTATGCGATGAACAAACGGTGGCCAAATGTCGCCAAAACATTTTGGTACAATTATAGAGACACGGACACGAACAATGTTAAGGAGGACAATTTTGGTCTTGTCGCTAAAAATTTATCACCGTTAAAGGCTTTGTACCATTTTCAAGCGTTGAACGGTGCCGAAAGCTTCTTCGGCGCGCAAGTGGAAAATTCGCTCACGTTATTTATGAACACGTCTCCGGCAGACAGCGGAGTAACGAGCTATGGATCTTATATCCAGGTTTCCCCCAATAAATACGCATATTTTCGATTGAACGACCAATGGCTTTATGACACGAACGACGGGCTTGATACAACGGTTACGATAGAAGTGACATATCTAGACAGCGGGTCCGGCTCATGGCAGCTTCAATACGATGGGCAGGGAGGAGCCTATACAACAATGGCTAAAGTGTATATTGGCAATACAGGTGGGTGGAAAACCCAAACGTATACCTTAAACGATATTAAATTCGCCAACAGGCAAAATAGTTATTCCGATTTTCGTATTTATTCAGATAACAACGGCTTGAAATCCTTCAGCAAGGTAACGGTGCGAAAACAAAGCAACCACGCGAAAGTCATATTGAAAAATGTCAACAACTACACATTGATAGAGCAAGTTCAATCGAGTGATCCAACAAAAGAACCGTATACGACGGTGGAGACAATAAGCAGTGTGGAGGCACGCAAAATATCAGGTGACAATAAATATTTCTATTTTCAGGTATCCGATGGATTCGCACGAACAGGAGATGCGCTGTTGACGATTAAAATTTCGTATTATGATTCCGGAACCGACACCATATTGATCCAATACAATGCGCTTAACGCTATATACAAACCATTGCATATTGTGAAAACAGGAACGAATACTTGGAAGGAAGCTGCCTTTACGATAACAGACGCGAATTTTAGAAATTTGCAGAATAATGCCAGCGATTTTCGGATCGGCAATGATTACGATGGAAGTGTCGAGTACATCCGGTCGGTGGAAGTAATAAAATGATTTTTCAAGGGAAGTCTGTTAAATGAGGCGGTTTCATAAAGAAATGAGAGATTTAATAAAAAAGTGGGGGGAAATTCGCTATACCAGGGGCTACAATACAATCATCATAATTCACATCATGCGCTATGGCGCCAAAGGAGAGATAGGGTATGACGACAAACAATAAAACTACTGAAAACAAGGAAGAACGAACTTCGTTCCATGGTATTTTTACGGCGCTGCTTACACCGATGCATAAGGATGGAGCGATCGATTTCGACTCTTTGGCAAATCTGGTAGAGCATCAAATTGACCAAGGCATCCATGGGTTTTATGTGGGAGGAAGCACTGGCGAAGGATTTATTTTGACAAGCGATGAGCGGGAACAAGTCTTGGAGACGGTGGTCCGAACCGCTGCGGGACGGGTTATGATTATTGCGCATGTCGGCTGCATCAGCACGCTGGAATCGATCAGACTTGCCAAACATGCAGAAAAGCAAGGCGTCAACGCGATTTCGGCCGTCGTTCCGTTCTACTACAAAGTGACGATGAAAGAAATACGGGAGCATTACGAGGCTATTATGGCTGCGGTCCCGCTGCCGATGATCATCTACCATTTCCCAGGAGCGACGGGGGTCAGTCTGTCTATGGACTTCTACGAGCAGATGAGCCGCAATCCGCAATGTATTGGAGTGAAATTCACGTCGCTGAATTTGTTCGAAATGCAGCAGATTCGGGCGAGATGCGGCAGCGAGTTCCTGATTTTCAATGGACATGACGAAATTTATTCAGGAGGCGCTTATGCCGGAGCGGATGGTGCCATTGGCAGCACGTTCAACATGATGCCAGGCTTATTCGCGCAAATGTATAAGCTGATTGCGGCGGAAGAGCGTCCTCACATGCCGACATTGCAGAAGATGCAAGCCGAGGCCAACGAGGTGATTGCGCATATGATCCAATTCGATGTCATCCCGTATGAGAAATATATGCTTTATTTGCAGGGCGTGATCTCATCTTGGGCTGTCCGCCAGCCGCTTAAACAGTTTACGGAGAAAGAACGCGAACAAATCAAGGCATTCTACGTAGGAAGTGACGTGCTGTGTCGTCACCGGAATGGTATATGTACCGGACATTAGGAGGAGCTTGCCATGATTATAGATACGATCCGTTATCGCCGGGATCATCAATACCAATATGGTGAGGCTGTATGTCGTGCGCTCGAATATGTCATTAATTTGAATCCGAACGATATACAGTCTACAGTTGAATTAGAAGGAAAGAACATGTACTTGATGAAGCAGAAACCGACGACTAAGCTGTTCGAGGAACAACTGGCCGAAGCTCATGCCTGTTATGCCGACATCCATCTCGTGTTAGCAGGGGAAGAGTGGCAAGGCTTCGCCTCTCATTCAAATAAGAACCAGGCGGTTGAAGACCAACTGGAACAAAGGGATTACATCCTGTTCCAACATGTTGAGAACGAAGGACGTATTCGGCTTCTGCCGGGCGATTTCACCGTCTATTGGCCTGGTGAAATTCACCGCCCAAATTGCCATTTGGCAGAGAGTGTTCATCTGGTCAAGATCGTTGTTAAGATTCACCGTGATTTGCTCGAAAATTAAAATTATCACATTCAAATGAAAACGATCAGCCCCCGGTAGGCCTCTGAGCTATCGGGTTATTTATTTTACCTTGAAACGGGCGCTCATGAAGCTGTATCATGAGTTTTATAAGGCGAAGCGATGAGGAACGGTTGTAATGAATGTGATATAGATGAAGGTATTTTTAGGTAGATTTAAATATAAGTCGCTAAGTCCGGGCAGTATTTCCGGATGCTTGCGATCTTTTTTATGTTACTTCACAGTACATAATGTTGTATTATGACGCTCCTGCATCTCTTGCTGAATAGAACGACGGGAAAATTGGACGATAATGTAATTCGTCTTTTATGCGCGCTGTCTCAAGAATCATTTCCCATGGATTAAATTCCTGTTGCTGTGTTTCTGACGGAATCTGGTGGTCATGAAGCTGAAACAACTCTGCTGCGGAGATCGGAGCATCGTCGGCAACATTGTAGATTCGGCCATCTATACCTAGTGTGGAAGCAGCGAGCATTAGGGCCTGATTTACATCCGCATGGTGTACCATATGGAGTTGTTTGGCAGGATTCCATTTTTGCATGAACGGTAGAAATTCCCTGACATGGGGATCTTGCTCACCATAGACAAAAGCGAGCCGCAAAATGCGCAGTCCTAATCCCTGTTCTCGATGAAGCCGCAACAGCGCGTCTTCAGCAGCAACTTTGGTTTGAGGGTAAGGGGAGATCGGCTTCAATTCGTCATCTTCACGGCTAGGTCTTGAATGATTCGGGGAACCGTAAACCATACTGGTGCTGGAAAATACAAACCTTGGCACATCCGCCTTCAAGGCTGCGCGAGCTAAAGTTATACTGGCATCGACGTTTGACATCCTAGCAGTGTTCTCGTCTACACCGCGGAACTGCGCAGCCAAGTGTATCACAACATCTGTGCCCCAGAGAGCGTCAGTCCAATTATCCGTATGCAAAAGATCGCCTTCATAAACTTCAGCTCCTTGCCGGCGAAACCAATCCGCCTTTGCAGCATCCCGAACTAAAAGTTTGACGTGATGACCACGCTGCAGCAATCGCGGAACAACGCGGCTTCCTATTTTACCTGTTGCTCCTGTTAGGAAAACATTCATTTTTCAAAACCTCCTGAGTTTTTCAAATGCTATATTGGCAGTATGACATAATGTGCGGGTAGCTTCCTTCCTGTGTTTATCGTATGATTGGTAGTGTTAGGATAAGGAGGAGTGGTCAATGGAAGTGATCGCTACTGGAATCTCGTTAAGCGAATTTTTGCGTTCGCGTCGAGAGCGTCTAAATCCGGAAGAAGTGGGGCTACCATCTTACGGACGACGTCGGACTCCAGGGCTTCGAAGGGAAGAAGTGGCTCAGCTTGCCCATATTGGAACGTCCTGGTATACCTCTTTGGAACAAGGCAGAAGTATCAATCCTTCAGAGGATGTACTAAATAACATAGCAAAAGCGCTGCGATTGACTGAGGATGAACGTCAACATCTTCATCTTCTGGCAAGGCCGATAATTCAGGCAAAAGTAGAAGAACAAGAACTGAATGTTGGCTTGGAGCGAACGGTAAGGGCTCTTGAACCGAATCCTGCATTCATAATTGGAAGGAGTTGGGACTTGTTATTATGGAACCAGGCAGCCGAGATAGTGTTTCGATTGCCGGTATTCTCAAATAATATGCAGCAAAGGCCCAATTGGTTGAGACGGTTTTTGATGGACTCGTCACTTAAATCCCACAACAACGATTGGGAATCCAAAGCGCAGGTAATGATTGCGCGCTTTCGTGCTGATTACGCACACTTCCCTAATGATGATAGGTATAAGAAGCTTATTGAAGAATTTATGCAGAATAGCGAGCTGTTCCGCGAGATATGGCCGAGACATGACGTTCAGGTCGTTACAGATTGCCACAAACAGTGGTACGACCCTCGTATTGGAGAGATGGAGTTCGAACAAGTGACCTTGCAGCCGCCGACTGATCCGGAGCTGAAGGTCATCATTTTTACTGCTTCAGCGGATACGGCTGGGCGTTTGGAAAGTTTACTGCGCACTCGGGACCACGAAAGTTACTAAAAAACCAGTCTTCACCAGAGGCTTTAGTTTTATTTGATGGCTGTTAGCCTTTTTGCAGAAGGCTTGTGGATTTGGCGGTTAATTTACCTTGCTTCGTGTTCACAACGTCAAAAAATTCGACAATACCGGAGAAGAACTCGAGGATTTAATCTCGATCGGGACCATCGGTCTGATCAAAGCGATTGAATCGTTCTCCCCGAACAAAGGGACCAAGCTCGCGACGTTCGCGGCGCGCTGTATCGAGAACGAGATCTTGATGCATCTGCGTTCTCTGGAGGAGACGCGCCGCAGCTATATGTCGCGGATCGAGAAGCGGGCGCTGATGAATCAAAGAAAAATCAAAGGAAAAAAACAGAAGGTCAGCAAAGCAGGTTATTTCCTGTTTAGGCGGACCTTCTTTCATTTTAAACACAATCAAGTGTCCTTGGTTCCTTATTTATGCCGCTCAAAATCAAGTGATGAGGTGACCGACGGGTCGATCTGCAGCTTAAATTGTGTTGGAGACATTAAGGCATAGCGCCGGAACATTTTGGAAAGGTAAAATTCATTTTTGAAGCCAACGGCCATCGCGATTTCTCTAAGGGATAAATGGGTCTCCTTAATAAATCTTTTTGCTTGTCTGATTCGGATATCGTTTAACTTCTCAATTAATGTAAGTCCTGTTTCCCGTTTATACATTCTCGATAGGTTGCGATAACTCACATGTAAAGCATTGGCAACATCATGTACCTTAAATTCTGTGGCAAAATATTTTTCCAAGTAAAGGTCTGCTTGTTGAATAAGAAGGGAATTCACATTATGTTTCAATTCGACTGTTTGGTGTTGCTCAGGACGCCAGGATTCGTAGATATTGCTAAGCCAGTGGAGCAGGGTTGCTTGAATGGTTGACACACTCATTTTTTGATGTAGCTTCAGCAGCGGAAAGTTGATCTCTGCCTCAACAGCAATGGGTCTAGGCTGTGAAAAGCATCGAATCCATTCTTTACCGAAGCAGGTGGCTGCAGTGCTGGAATTAACTTCAAGCAGTTGAAGCTGCCAGCGTAAGCAGAAGCCATCCTCTACTTCCTTTGTCTCATGATAATGACCATGTATTTGGCCAGGGGGAATTAAGTAGGATTGACCTGCTGTAATACGAAAGGGGACACCGCTTAATGTTGTTATCGTGCTGCCCTTCATGACGTAATTAAACTCAAACCAAGGGTGCCGATGTTCTTCACAAGTCCAATCCGGTTCATGATAGGCGGGTAGTGCATCTAGAAGCACAAAGGATATATCGTTAAAGACAATAGGCTGCATGATGCATTTTTGCAGAGCATGCAGCTGATCTGTGTAGCTTTCAATGTGAATAGTCATAGGGAAAGGGGACTCCTTGCGGGATCTGGTTTATCTTTCTATTGTACCGCACTCCGACAAAGGAAGAATACCTGTTGACTACATTTCTAATAAATTTAGTTCCCTAACCGGTTGAGTCACATCATCAGTGATCAGGAAGGTGACAATCTCGCATTTCCCAAAGGTGGCTGTCCATCTGCGGTTGAGGAAAGGGATTTCAATTGTTGTATTCGTCTTGAAGCCTGAGGACTCATAGCAGCGCAGCACATAGCCATTTCCATCCTCCGCTTTTTTGAATACGGTAGCAATAATGCCATCGTTGGCAATGTGAATCCCTTCCATTTTTTGCGGCAGAGCACCCTGATGGTACGTTTCGATGATGGTGATTGGCGGTACATTGAGCTCATAGGCCTTCTTCACGATTTGTGCTTCTTGCCATGTGCCTTCATGAGGCACCATCGTGTACTTGAACTCCTGAATCCCTTGATCCATATATTCACATAAATCATCTCGCGAACCATGGTGGTAGCCAAAGTGGTCGGCAAAAATGGCCCCGCGTGCGACGGTCATACGAAGGATATGTCCGTTGACATCATAGGCATATTTACTGTCGTTGAGCAGTGCAAATCCGTATTTCGGTTTATCCCCATCAACATTCGCTTCGCTGATATCTACCCACTGCTGACCAGGCTTTTCCTCTCCATCTCCGGGTCTGACCATGTATCCATATGGGATTTCATACGTTGCCTCAGGCTGCTCCGTGTTGATTGGAAATGCGAGTTTAAGCATTTTATGCTTTTCCCGCCAGTCAAGCTGCACCTTGACTTCAAGATCAGCACGGTCGTGATACAGGAAGAAGTCTTGCTGCAGCACGGACTGATTATATCGGCTGGTGATCCGTATTCCGGTCCGCAGCGGGCCCTGCTCCAGAATTCGAAACTTCGCGTCGGTGAACTGACCGATCAGGTTTGGAAACGCTCGGAGTTCATGGCTCCAGGTATCTGAATCGTACTCGTCGATAATTTGAGCGACAGCCCCTTTGCCGTTGAAGATATCGCGTTCAAGACGTTTGTCCCAAAGTTTGACGATACTGCCGTTATGGGGATCAAATTCAACACGGATAAAGTCGTTTTCCAAAAGAGTAGAGCTGACGGCAAGTGCAGCAGTCGGCAGCGCTTTTTCTTGGGTTTTCTTTTTCGAAATCCAGTAAACGCGATAACCCATTGCCGGGATTCGGCCGATGAACATGCTCCCCCACTTGTCATTTCTTCCGTTTGTACGCGAAGCGCGGATCGTTTGACTTACGATAGGCTGCTGAGTTTCATCCGTTATGCTTGTGAGCTCTGTCGTAAGATAAATCGGAGCATTTACTTCCCATGACAAGGGATTAAAGACAACTAGCGGGATGCCTAGATCCGCCTGCTCCCATAACATCCAATCGTTTTCCTTGCTTAATGACTTGACTTCGGGCAGCATCGTATCAATGGACCACGAGATTTTCTGCAGCGCAGCATTAAGCGCGACAGCTGAGATATTCAGTGCTTCGCCATAGGACTCACGGGAGTCCTCGTAAGCTTCTTTAATGCTGCAGCCGCCCATGATATCATGGAACTGGTTGAACATGACGAGCTGCCAGGCGTGTTGAAGCTTTTCCTGCGGGTACGGAAGTGCAAGGAGATGGTGGGTTAACGCTGAGAATTTTTCAGCTGTTAACAAACGATGCTCTGCCTTGCGGTTATAAGCTTTCGTTTCCGAATGGGCGGAATAACAGCCAATGGCGTGCAGCTGCAGATCCTCTTTTAGCGTAGGGATATCCAAATTCTGCTGTTCTACATCAGTAAAGAATGCGTTCGGCGAACTGAAGACGAGGCTGTCCTCGCCATACTTCTCCTGGAGCTCTCCCAATTTATGAAGTGCCGCAATGGTTGGTCCGCCTCCATGGTTGCCAACGCCATAGAAAGACATCACGGGATTCCCTTCATTCTCGGCTAATGCCATATGTTTGAGGATACGTTCTTCCATTCGCGCAGGTCCTTGGTCTGTGTAGCCGGTTGGCAAACGGAACGTCATCACGCGAGTGCCATCCTCGCTTTCCCACCAGAAGAGACTATTCTCGAGATCTTTCTCTTTGATATTCGGACGTTGAAACACATAGTAATCAAGCCCGCTTTTTTTCAAAATTTGCGGCAGCATGCCATGATGGCCGAAAGAATCGACATTATAGCCAACATTGGCCATGACGCCGAATTTTTTAAGAAAGTATCTTTGACTATACAGGCCTTGTCTGGCAAACGATTCTCCAGAAGGCAGATTGCAATCCGGTTGAATCCACCAGCCCCCGACAATGACCCATCTTCCTTCAGCAACGCGCTGCTGGATTTCTGCAAACATTTCTGGCGTATTTTCCTCAATCCACTGATAATAGGCTGCGCAAGCACAGGTGAAGATAAAATCTGGAAATTCCTTGATTCGATCAAGGGCAGACCGGAAGGTTGCCTTAATTTCAGCATAACCTTCCTGCCATTGCCATAGCCACACAGGGTCCAAATGAGCATTTCCGATAAGGTGTAATTGCGTTTTCTTTTCCATTTATTTTCCCTACTCTCTTCAATTTGTAGCGCACCTTTTTCATTTTCAATGTAACGGATTTTGAGATAGATAAGAATGTGAAATAATGACTTCCGTTTATAATATTAGGCCAACTATTTTTGTGTGGATTCTCCAGCAACCCGCCAACTGGTTAAATATCGGTAATATCCCTGCTCTAATCCTATCTATTCTCTGTATTTTGAGTGTATTGTAAGCGCACACATGGCTATTGACAAAGCTTTGGGCAAGAAATAGACTTTGTCATGACGTTTCTAAAAAAGACAGCTTGAAAGGGTGGGGAAAGTGAAAATTGTCATATTAGATGGACATACCTTGAATCCAGGAGACTTAAGCTGGGAGGAGCTACAGGCTATGGGGGAGGTTACGGTGTATGAACGAACGCCCCCAGAATTAATCGTGGAACGGTCAAAAGGTGCAGACGTCCTGTTCACGAATAAAACGCCGCTTTCAGCAGATACGATTGGTAAGCTTTCTGATCTTCGTTATATCGGTGTACTGGCAACAGGGTACAATGTCGTCGATATTCAGGCCGCATCCTTCAGGAACATTCCTGTGACAAATGTTCCGACTTACGGAACATCCTCGGTCGCTCAATTTGTACTTGCGCTGCTCTTGGAATTATGCCATCATATCGGACTGCATAATGAGGCAGTGCACAGTGGTGAATGGAGCCGCAGCGGCGATTTCTGCTTTAGCCTGAAGCCGTTAATAGAGCTCCATGGCAAGAAGATCGGCATCATCGGCTATGGCAGAATTGGCCAAGAGGTGGCAAAAGTATGCAGGGCTCTTGGCATGGAAGTGCTGGCCAGTACAAGCGGCCGCAATCCCCACCCTGATGGGGCGGACACCCGGTTCGTTCCGTTGGATGAGCTGCTTGCCAATTCCGATGTCGTATCCTTGCACTGCCCGCTGCTTCCGGATACGCAGGGGTTAATGAATCGAGCAAGGCTATCCCTAATGAAACCGACAGCGCTACTGCTTAATACTTCCCGAGGCGCGTTAGTCGTGGAGCAGGATTTGGCTGATGCCTTAAATGCCAACACCATTGGCGGCGCAGGGCTTGATGTGCTCAGCATAGAACCGCCAAGGGCAGATTGTCCGCTGCTCCGTGCACGGAATTGTATCATTACGCCGCACATAGCATGGGCAACGAAAGAAGCCCGCAGCCGGCTTATGGCTACAGCCGCGGACAACCTAAGAGCTTATTTAAAGGGAAGTCCTATTCATGTAGTCAATCATTGAACTTAATGCATGACAATGTAAAAGAGCGATTACACGCCCATTAGAGGCGGAATGTAATCGCTTTCTTTTGTAATGGAACGAGTTCAAAATGATACAAGGTAGAAAAATGAAACAATCGTATGACATGAGCAAAAATGAAACGGAAAACGTGAAAGTGGGTGTTATTTTTGCGCTATGGAAGTGATATATTTTGAAAATGTTATCTCAATAGAAGGAAACTGGAGGTAAAAGCGATGGGGAAAACGATTAGGAATGGTGTCTGGAGCACGATGATTACGCCTTTCAACGAAAAGAATGAAATTGATTATCCTGCATTAGGGGAATTGGTGGACTGGTATATCGCTCATGGTGTAGAGGGGCTTTTTGCCGTTTGTTTATCAAGTGAAATGTTCAATCTGTCGCGGCAGGAAAGAAGTGAATTGACCCAATTTATTGTAGGTAAAGCGTCAGGCCGGGTTCCAGTTATTGCATCGGGGCACGTTTCGGATTCAATTGAAGAGCAGGTAGAGGATATACTTGCAATCGCTGCAGCTGGAGCGGATGCCGTCGTCCTGGTTACGAATCGGTTAGCCCGGGAAGATGAGTCTGATCATGTTTGGAGAGCGAATCTGGAACGCTTGCTCGAGAAGCTGCCTGCAGACCTATCGCTCGGTTTCTATGAATGCCCTTATCCATATAAAAGGGAGCTTTCGCCAGCGTTGCTGGAATGGTGCGCAGCGACCGAACGTTTTCTGTTTCTGAAAGACACCAGCTGTTCGCTTCCGCTAATTAAGGCCAAGTTGAAAGCCGTAGAAGGAAGTGTTCTAAAAATATTTAATGCGAATGCAACAACGCTGCTTGATTCGTTAAAGGCTGGAGCTGCAGGCTTCAGCGGGATCATGGCTAACTTTCATCCAGAACTTTACGTCTGGCTATGCCGTAATTGGCATACCCAGCCTGAAGAAGCACTGAGGTTGATGAACTTTATCGGAATGGCCTCTGCGCATGAAGGACAGCCTTATCCCATTAACGCCAAATACTTCATTAGCCTGGATGGTGTGGGGATTGGACTCCACTCGCGCTCTCGGAAGTTGGAGGACCTCAACGAGACCGGAAAGCAAATGGTCGAGCAGTTGTATGCCGTGTCCAAAGAATACGCCGAACAGTACAAATTGTAGTTTTGTGAATGGAGAATTACGAGTTGTTACAACACACATGAACGGAGTTGTCCCCAGATGACATATTTGAACTTGAAACAAGCCACAGTCGTATATGCCAAGGATGCTGAAGGGGCGGAAGCCAAGGCGGTCGATGTCCTGATCGAAGAATTGGCTAAACGGACGGGGATTATACTGCTTCGCTCGCATAGTTATCCGGATGGAAACGTTCCATTTATTGCAATCGGAACACCTGATTCGTTTGAACGAATCGGCCCAATCCAGCTGCATGAGGATATTCCTGCGCTATCACCGGAAGGGTTTGCGCTGAGAACAGTGTCTCAAGCTTTACGCCAAGCTGTTTTCGTTGTCGGTGCAGATGCCCGTGGTGTTCTCTACGGTACAGGAAAGCTTTTGCGTTCATTGCACTGGGGAGACAATGTCATACAGCTGGATAATGAGCTCAATCTAACAGAAGCTCCCAGGTTTCCAATCCGAGGACATCAGCTTGGGTACAGACCTAAGAACAATGCCTATGATGCGTGGAGTGTGGAGCAGTTTGACCAGTATATCAGAGACTTAGCCATTTTCGGCGCCAACAGCATTGAAATCATGCCGCCTAGAACCGATGATGATGCCACAGGGCCGGTAATGAAGGTCGAACCCATGGAAATGATGATTCGGCTGTCCGAAGTCATACATTCTTATGGTCTCGACACATGGGTCTGGTACCCTAACCTCGGTAAAGATTTCTCTGATCCGAAAATCGTCGAAGCCGAATTGGCCGAACGCGAACAAATATTCAGCATGGTGCCCTATATAGAGCACGTCTTTATCCCAGGCAGTGATCCTGGCGATTTGGATCCAGAACCACTGTTCGTTTGGTGCGAGAAAGTTGCGAAGATTCTGCACACCTACCACCCGGATGCTCAGATTTGGCTGTCATCGCAGGTCATGAATGCAGATCCGTCCGCATGGAAGAAAGGGTTTTATGAGCAGTTGAGCAAGGAGCCGGATTGGCTGGGCGGCATCGTGTTTGGCCCTCATGTGGATGAAACGCTGCCCGAGCTAAGAAAGATCGTTCCTCAGAAATATCCAATTCGCCGTTATGAAGACATCACACATAATTTCCATTGCCAGTATCCAGTAGCGGATTGGGATCTGTCATTTGCGCTGACCCTAGGCAGAGAAAGCACCAATCCGCGTCCTATAGCACAAAAGCAAATTCATAATGTATTTGCCTCTTATGCCGTCGGCAATATCTCTTACTCAGAAGGTATTAATGACGATGTAAACAAATTCGTTTGGAGCGATCAAGATTGGAATCCTCAGATACCGGTGGCAGAAACGTTACGCGACTACGGCAGGTGGTTTATCGGCTATGAGCAAGCAGATGGCATAGCTCAAGGACTGCTGGCACTGGAGGATAACTGGGTGGGTCCGCTATTAGCGAACGAAGGCGTGGAAGTGACCTTGCTGCAGTGGCAGCAAATGGAGAGGGAAGCCCCCCAGAGCGTTCTGAACAATTACCGTTTTCAGATGGGATTGCTTCGAGCTTACTTTGATGCGTACACGAAGCGTAGACTTGTCTATGAAACAGAGCTGGAATATAGAGCCATGGATGCGCTAAGGGAAGTGGAGCTTACGGGAGCATTGGTTGCAGCGGAACGGGTTGAGCAAATCCTTGCTCGAGCTGTAACTGAACCCGTTGCTCAGGATTATCGCAGACGGTGCGATGATTTGGCAGACCGTTTATTTGAGAATATAGGTTACCAGCTAACTGTGACACGACATTTCGCGATTGCTCAGGATCGCGGTGCATTCATGGATGCGATTAACTACCCCTTGAACAATTCCCGTTGGCTTCGCATCCGATGTGCCATGATTCATAAGGCGAAGGATGAGGCAGAACGACTGGCGATTATTGATGGGATACGAAATCGGACGAATCCTGGACCTGGCGGCTTTTATGATAATATCGGATCGTATCGCAGCAACCGCCGTATCGATCCGGGTCAGGGTTGGGCAAGCGATCCAGGTTATTTGGTTTCGCCAAGAACCGCTCATGCCGTTTATTTATTAACACCCGGTCGCGCAGAAGAAAAAGAAAAGGAGCTTGGCGGCATCCCCTTAGCTTGGATTAATCATGTGAATGTGATGCTCGACACCCCGATCATCATTCGTTATGAGAACCTTGACCCATCGGCGGATTACCAATTGAAAGTGGCCTTTGTGGGGGAAATTGGGGTGGAAGCACATAAAGCTGTTCAAGTGAAATTGACAGCGAATGATTCCTTCATCGTTTATGAGAATCTGCCTGTAAATGGTTCAACAGTTACGATGCATGAATCCAACATCCCTCGCGAGATTATTAGCGAGGGGAAACTGAAGCTCAGCTTTCTCCGTACGAAAGGAACTAAACGGATGAATATTGGAGAGATTTGGCTAACTCCGAAATGATACAAGGTGGAAAAATGAAACATGAACAAACCAGGGGGAAAATGAAACGGGAAGTGCGAAAGTGGGTGTTAATTTAGCGCGTAGGAAGTGATATATTTTGGAAGAGGTAACTGGTTAGCATTAAGGAGGGGAACTGGATTGACTTTTCTTAACTCAATCGTCATCAAAACAATGAGGAAAAGGATCGTGGAAAACAAGTACTTATACATGATGATGTTTTTGCCGATTGTTTATTTTATCCTGTTCAAGTACGTTCCGATGCTTGGCATTGTGATAGCATTCCAAGATTATAACTTTGTGAGGGGAATTTTTCATAGCGAGTGGGTTGGATTCGCACATTTTCGCGAGTTTTTAACAGACCCTTATTTCTGGAAACTTGTGCGGAATACAGTTGTGATCAATATTTATATGCTCATTTTTGCTTTTCCTGCTCCAATTATTCTTGCTTTGGTTATCAACGAAATCAAATTTCTGCGGTTTAAGAAGCTCGTACAAACCATCAGTTATCTTCCGCATTTTCTATCAACTGTCATTGTATGCGGTATGGTTGTTAATCTAATGTCAAATGGCGGATTAATCAACCAGTTGTTGGGAAGCTTTGGAAAGGAACCTATCCCTTTTTTGATGGATGCAGGATGGTTTCGCAGTATTTATGTAAGCTCGGAAATCTGGCAGGGGGTAGGCTGGGGGTCCATTATTTATTTAGCAGCCCTTACTTCGGTCGACCCGCAGCAATATGAGGCTGCAAAGATGGATGGAGCCAATCGGTGGCAGCAAATTTGGAACATAACGATCCCCGGGATCATTCCTGTCGTGACGATTATGTTTCTACTTAGCTTAGGTAACATCATGACAATTGGTTTTGAGAAAATCCTACTTTTATACACCGGACCTACGTATGAAACAGCAGACGTGATTTCGACTTATGTCTATAGACGCGGGTTGCTTTCCAGCGATTTCAGTTATGGTACAGCGGTTGAGCTTTTCCAATCGGTAATCGCTTTAGTATTTATTACTTCTGCGAATAAAATTTCCCGAAAAGTCGGTGAAACCAGTTTATGGTAACTCGAAAAATAGGACTCGGTTCTGTCTTCTATAATACCATTATTTATTTGCTGATCATCATGATGCTGTTCACCTTTTTGTACCCCTTATATTATGTTGTTATTGTATCTGTCAGTGATGGGATTAGCGTCATGAGGGGAGAGGTCAGATGGCTCCCCATTGGAATGAATTTTGAAGCGTACCGTGCCGTACTGGATAATCCTTTGGTCCTTCGTGCGTATGGAAATACGATCTTATATACGGTCGTCGGAACGTTCATCAATGTCATGATGACTGCACTATGCGCATATCCGTTATCCCGAAACCGGTTTTATGGAAGAAATGTTTTTACCTTTTTCATTATTATTACCATGTTATTTCACGGGGGGCTGATTCCCAACTATCTCGTTGTTTTTCGGTTGCATATGTTGAATTCCATCTGGGCAATCGTCATACCTACGGCAATTAATGTTTGGAACATGATCATTATGAGAACGTTCTTTCAGAACATCCCGAACGAGATTTACGAGTCTGCTCATATCGACGGTGCGCACGATATGAAGATTTTCCTGCGAATCGTGCTTCCGCTTTCCATGCCGGTCATCGCAACCATGTGTATGTTTTATGCGGTCGCGCATTGGAACAGCTTCTTTCCGGCAACGCTTTACCTAAGTGACTCCAAATTGTACCCCATCCAGGTTATTGTGCGCAATTATGTGATTGACGGGCTGGTCAGTAGCGGAAGCAATGCGGAGAGTGATTCGAAAACGATTGTGACCAGCATGAAATATGCCTTTATTTTTATTACCCTTCTACCCATTCTTGCTGTATATCCGTTTATTCAAAAATATTTTGTCAAAGGTGTGATGGTGGGATCGCTAAAAGGATGACTCTTTAATTTTGAAAGGAGTGATGGCGCTTTCATTATCCATGATGGCATTTTTGGAAAATTGAAAATAAGGAAAGAAAATAGTATTCTAGGAGGGTATCCATTGGCTAATCAAAAAAGCAAATCAGCGATCATCTTATCCATGGTATTGGTTCTTGTTTTGATCATTTCGGCATGTTCGAGCAATACGGCAAGCAATAGCACGGATGCACCGAAAGCAACTGTACCAGACACTGCTCAATCCAGTGGTAAACTGTTGGACGCTCCCATGACTCTTAAAGTACTCTATGGTGAAATTAACACCAAATCGCCTGTTTTTGATGCTGTATTTGAGAAGACAAATGTCAAACTGGATTTTGAGCTTGCACCCGCTAACTTAGATCAACGGTTGCAAACCATCTTCGCTACGAATACTTTGCCAGATATCATGAAGGTGGCGAATGGCAATCAACTTTTTGCCAGTGCAGCCAAAGACGGGCTTCTGCTTAATATTAGCGACTATATGCAATATGCGCCTAACCTTGCTAGATTAATAAAAGAAAACCCGGCTATTAACAACAACAAAGTGGACGGTAAATTTTACTCCTTTCCGCAATTGGGAAATTGGAGATTACAGCTTGCCGGCGCGCCTATGATCCGAGTAGATTTAATTGAAAAGCTAGGCTTGCAAATACCAAAGACTTTCGACGATTTATATCATGTTTTGAAAAAATTTAAAGAAGCCTATCCGGATTCGATTCCTTATACAGGCAGAGAAAACGCCAAGAAGCTGCTAAATGAAATATCCTTTGCGATGGGTTCAGGAAACCGGATGTACTACGACCCGGCCATAAATGGCGGCAGTTGGTCTTATGGGCAGGCACACCCTGAATTTAAACCGGTGTTGGAGTTCCTCAACAAACTTTATAGTGAAAAGCTGTTAGATCCTGATTATGCAGTGAATACCGGTGACCAAATGAAAGAAAAACTGGCTTCGGGTAAAGCATTATTCTATTGGGACAATAACTCCTTTGGTGTCAACTTTAATCAAGCGTTGAAACCAATTGACCCAAAAGCGAAATTCGATCTACTGCCTCCACTGCAGTACGGGCAGGCAAAGCCTAGAGCGGCTATGTATGTGAAGGATTGGCTGCATCACTATGTCATCAGTGCTAAAGTGAAGGATCCAGAGAAAGTTGTTAAATTCATGGATTGGATGTATAGCCCTGAAGGCACACGTTTAATGAACTATGGTATTGAGGGCGAGCACTATACAGTAGTAAATGGCCAGCCCATGATGAAGGAAGATATCGTCAAGAAGTATGCAGATACGAAAGATCCTTATCGTTTCATGCAGAAGGACATCGCTGTTGGATTTGAGGCTTTCGATCCGAATGTAGATGAACACCCGATGGCTCAAGTATCGGATCCGGAATTAACCCGTTGGGCTTCTCAAATGACAGAAGCGAATGGCTATTTCCAAGTACGCAGTATACCTCCTTTTACAAAGGAAGAAAGCGAGAAATTAAAAAAATTAGTAACTAAGGTAGATACTTTAGTAGATCAGGAAATGGATAAATTTATTATCGGTGTTCGTCCATTGTCTGACTATGATAAGTTTATGAAGAGCTTGGCAGATAACGGTGTTTCGGAAATCGAGAAAATTTACAACGATGCTTATACTCGCGCAAATACACCATAACCCCTGGAGAAGGAGGAGGTTCAATGATGATCAAAAATAGATTTAAATTGTTCATTCCGTTGAACCGGCTTTTTTTTCGAATTCTAGGATATTTCTTATCCCTTTTAGTCCCTATATTAATTATAGGGACAGTTTTTTATTTCAACTCAACTAACCGAATACAAGAAAACTATACGCAAAAAGTAGAAATGAATTTACGTTCCTCTGTTGATACAATCGAGATTTATTTGCGTACGATTCAAGATTCAAGCGCGAATTTTTTCTCCGAAAATAAAGATCTGCTACGTCCTTATGACGAATACAGTCTTGCGGACAGAGTACGTATCCCAGAAATTCCTGCAACGTTAGCGCGCATTTCTACGAACCTTGGTGTGCTGATTGATCACATCTTCGCTTACGCAGATACAGAAAAGGTCTATCTTTCTGATGGGCTTAACGATTCTGACTTTTTTTTCGATCAAAACTACCAAATGAAAGCATACAATAAAGTATTTTGGGATAATAAGCTTAAGGGTGGGGAATTCCTTGAGATTCTGGATGTTACATCCCGAGTCAGTCAGAGTACTTCGCATGCGAGAAATGTGATACCTTTCGTTTTCACCAACACGAGCAGCGGAAATAAGGTTGTTCTCGTGACGACAGTGCCAACGGATATGATTCTGAAGACGATTCAAGACCATGCCGTGATGGATGCGACTCAAATGCTTGTCACGGACAACCGCAATCGGGTCATTGTGAGCAGTGATCCGAATTTGAGTGCCCCTTCAGTAGTTGAGAAACTGAACAAAATTTTTAATTCACCTGAAATATCTAACAGTAAAGTAAAGCTTGGAAATAATAAAGTTGTCGTAACCCGCGTCAATTCAGAAAATTATGGGTGGAATTATTACACCGTGACACCGGTAAGTGAATTCAACAAGGATACCAGTTATTTTGTTGCTTCAATCATGGTTATTTGTTTTACCCTTATTCTAATCGGCATTATATTTTCATTTATCTTTGCCTATAACCTGTACAGCCCTATAAAAAGGTTTCGAGATATCCTCAGCGATGCAAATGATATCTCGGACGAAATCAATCATGAAACGGGCAAATACAATGAGTTTGATTATATCGGCAAGAGGATTAATAGCTTGATCGAACGGAATCATAACATCCAAAGCAAGCTGGAAACGCAATCTGCGGAATATCTCAAGGAGTGTTTGATCAGTTTATTCCGAGGCATGAAATCGAAGAAAGGGCAAGAGGAAATTGAAAGAATGCTAAGAAATGACATGAAGTTTTTGAAACCCATGTATCAGTGCTTCGCTATTCGTTTCGAATTCAAAGCGTCATTTTATAACGAGATTCAAGATGTGGATCGAATGAAAATTTTAAACAAGATGGGGAACCTGCTTGGGGGATTGCTGCGTTCTTATGTGGATGTTTATTTGCTTGAGGAAAAAGAAAACTTGTACATCGGCATATTTAATTTAAAGGACCACGAGGAAACCCTGCAATTGAAAAAGGCCTTGCAGAAAATCATCGATACCTTCCAGCATGATTCGAGGTATTGCCTTATACGGATCGGGATCGGCAAGGAGTACCGGGATGTGTTAGGAATCGCCCAATCTTATTCAGACACAATGAACGCCTTGGATTCCAGTGATGGGAAAGCGGATTTTCAAATCATTGAGGCAGAAACGCTTTCGGATGAGATCACACACGTTTCCTATTCCTTTATGGATGAAAACAGCATCATTAACTGTTTAAAAGCGGGGGATAAGGAAAATTTACAAATAAAAGTCGACGAGATTGTGAAGAAAAACAAAGAGAAGCATTTGCCGCGTCATCTTATTATAAGTTTGCTTAGAGAGATGTATAATACGGGCTGCAGATTTTTAATTGAGCGTGGTTTAATGCCACATCATATATCCGGCAATGAAACGCTATTCAAAGGCGACGACTACGAAGAGAAGAAGGAACATCTACTCCTGTTTTTCGACACAATCATTGAACAGACGACGACACGAAATCATGACACATCCAATGAGATCAGCTCGGTCATTATCAAGTATATTGAGGAGAATTATCACAGTGATCTGGGTCTTGAGAAAATTGCTGAGGGGATGGGGGTTTCCGCCAAGTATATCTCACGGATTTTCAAAGAAAAGACGGGCATTAATCTTGTCGGTTATATAAGCTGGTACCGAATCTCCAAAGCGAAGGAGATGCTCGTAGAAACAGATCTGACGATAAATGAAATCGTGGATCGAGTAGGTATTTACAGCAGAACGACATTTATTCGGTTGTTCAAAAAGTATGAAGGCACAACCCCTCATCTATTTCGTAATTCCAGCAGGAATAATAAAGCACAGTGATATAATTAAGGAGCACAGGCAAAGCCTGCGCTCCTTTCGATTGAAATCAAATATGGATACGGTTATCTGCGTTCTCGTTTAATCGATCGCCCAGTCTTTGTTTCATTTCGTTGATGTCACGAGACATTTGGGCTGTGAAAGCCGTCATGTCGGAGGCGTGGACGAAAAGGTTTAACCCTTCCTGCCCCCAAGCGATTTCCTGCTCAACTCCCCAAAAATAATGGATACCGGCAGCTACATGAGCAGCTATTGCCTTACGGATGATCGTGCTGACAGCTTCCTTAAATACGGGATGGTCGTATTGCTCAGGTACATTCAGGCTGCAGGATAAATCGTGGGGGCCGATTAACACACCGTCCAATTGAGGAATCTGCAGGATTTCATCTAGCGCCTCGAGAGCGGGCCCGCTTTCGATATTAACAATCAGAATATTGCCAGCATTAAACTCTTCCAGATAGGATTTCAGAGGTTCCTCCGGTAGGTCGGTTCCATTTAGCATATTGCTTAATTTCTTCCCCTTAATTGGCCGAAGCTTAACGGCTCCGCGAAGCGCCTTCACCTGCTCCGGTGTTTCGATATAGGGGGCTACAATACCGGCGGCTCCTGCATCCATAGCTTTACTTGCTTCGTAGGGGTCCGGCGACGGAATGCGCACGATTGGCGCAAGTCCGAGGGCAGAGTAGGTCCGGCACATCCAGGAGAGCATGTCCCGGTCGATGGACATGTGCTCCGTATCGATAAAAACGAAGTCGAGATTTAATTTTTTTACTTCGGTAGGCCAGCGGGGGGAAGTCGAAACGATCAGTGTCCCATAAACGCGTTGTCCATTACGGAGGCAATTCAGCAATTCTTTATTATGCATGGGGATTCTCCTTTCTTTCTTACCTTTTTACTTTAATAACTGCCTTTTTTATGAGTGCCGGCTGCTTGTCATATAAGCAAGGCATATGTGCATCTTGAGGAAGAAATAAGGCGAAGGCACCCTCCTGCACGACAAAATCATGACCGTTTCCTTTTAAAACGATGTAGTCTTTTTCTGCCAAGAAATCTTCCGTTTGCTGCAGCTCCTCTACACAAGCATATCTCATCCGTTCTGAGCCCTGAACCATATATTGGATATCGATGTAGCGATGGTGGGCTTCCCAGAATTGAGTTTCCTCGCTTTTTGTTTGATACTCCTGCAGCAGTAGAAAAATATCATCACCTTCAATCTCATACTTGCCAGGCTGCATGGTAATGAGCGGGGCTTCCTTTAAATAGGTGAAGGCTCTGTTGAATTTAGGGTGCAGGTCTCTGTACAAATGACAATAATCCAATCGGTCGATGATCAATCGAATTCCCCATTTCTCTTTTTTTTTGTTCCATGGCGACAGACAAACCGGCATAATCGCCAACTTGTTCACCTAATCCAGCTGGAACTACCTCACACACGTTGAAGGAAATGGACAATGCCTCTTGCCGCAGCACGTTCATTACGATAGGCTCGAGGATTCCCCTTTGGCGGCCGTAGATGCTGCCAATCACAATTCGTTCCGGGTTGAGCAGGTCAATTAACATTGCCAAACCTCGACCTAATTGTTGACCTACCAGATCAAAAACACGCAGAGCGGTGAGGTCTCCTGCTTGTGCAGCTTCTCCTGCCTTTTGTGCAGTAACCTCTTCTAGATCCTTCCATGTCCTGCAATAGGAGGGGCCTTGCCCTTGTTGTATTGCGGTTAATGCCATGTTTCTCGCAATTTGCGCAATGCCACCACCGCTGCAAAAGCCTTCGAATGAGCCCGCTTTGCCATATCCGAGTGGACCATCCGCTTCTAAACGGATATGCCCTACCTCTCCAGCCATATCATTCGTTCCGCTATAAAGCTGTCCGTTCAGAATCAATCCTGCTCCCATTCCTGTACCAAAAGTAAGGAAAATCATGTTCCTGCAGCCTTTGCCAGCACCCCAGTGCCATTCAGCTAATGCACATGCATTCGCATCGTTTTGCAAACTGACCGGAATGCCGAAGCGTTCTTGAAAAGGAGTAATGATATCAACGTGATCCCAGCCCGGCAAATTCGGCGGCGAGAGAATAAGGCCCTTCCGACTGTCCAGTGGACCACCGCAGCTAATGCCAATTGCAGCAGCCCTTTTTTGGGGATACTTGGCAAACAAAATTTCTAAGGAGGAAATGATCTTTTGGATTGCAATTTCTGGAGTTATAGGTGTGAGAAAACGGATTTTTTCTATGATGTCCATGTTATTCTGCTCCACAACACCTAAACTTACTGCGCATTTTGTACCGCCAATATCGATTGCAGCTAAGACTGTCATGAGGGAAAGAACACCTCCTCCAGCATCATGCATAAAGCATGGTAGATGGGCAAATGTCTTTCTTGAATACTAGGGGTATGTTCCGATGGCACGCAGATCGAAGCATCGCACAGCGCTTTCATTTTGCCGCCGCTCATTCCCGCGAAGCCGATCGTTTTCATCCCCAGCAGTTTAGCGACCTGTAAAGCCCGAAGCACATTTACGGAATTCCCTGAAGTACTAAAAGCGATCAATACATCTCCCGGGCGGCCATATCCATACACCTGCTGAGCATAAATCATTTCCGGAGCTACATCATTGGCATATGCGGTTAAAAAAGCGGAATGGCTGACTAGGGAAATCGCTGGCAAGGCACCTTGGAGCTTTGTGGCAATCGAAGCGCCTTCTCCCGGAAATTCAGTTTCAAAACGTTCAATGGTTGATACGGGAAGCAGCCGTTTAGACATAAACCCCTTCATTAATTCTCCCACAACATGTTCGCAATCTGCAGCACTGCCGCCATTCCCGCATAATAGCAGCTTACCGCCTTGGCTAAAAGAGACGCGCATAAGCTCAAATGCTGCCTCAATTTCTGGAATACATGCTTCTAACTCCGGATAGCGAGTTGTTGTAATTTTCAGTATTTCGTTCATGCAAATACCTCCATGTCATGACTTCCGTCTCCGTCAACCTATTGCTGGTCTCTTTACGTTCTATTATAAAGCGCACCTGTTTGGATTCGAATAAACAAAAATGTCAATCGCATATAGAATAATGCCAAGCTAGGTACAAATCGGGGTGATCAAAGCAATTGAATCGTTCTCCCCGAACAAAGGGACCAAGCTCGCGACGTTCGCGGCGCGCTGTATCTGCCAAAGTTTTTATTTCGGTTCGATGTTTAGAACAGATCATTCACAATGCTCGAATCGTGCAAAAACAGATTGGATCTGTCATTGACCTGCCCACGGATATCTCTGTATGCTTGATGTAAAGCTGTCTTGCATGTGGAGATGGTACTGACGGGTTAGGGAGAGAATATACATGACTACAGTAAAATCGGACAGAACGTATTATGTACTGGATATGGCAATCCGATTTATCCCGGCGGCGGCGGTGAAAATCTGGGAGCAGGCATGCCGTTATCTCAAGAAGCACTTGCAGCCTATGAGAATTGGGTAGGGGCCATGGTGACAAGATATAAAGATAAGGTGAAAGATTGGGAAGTATGGAATGAACCCAACTTTAGTGATAACTTGGTCAATACGCCTGAAATTACGGCTGACTTTAATATTCGCACAGCAGCCATTATTAAACGCATTCAATCCCATGCAAGAATTTCAGCCCTTGCTTTAGGACATATCGATCTTGACTATGTAGAAAGATTTTTTGCCTATTTGAACGAGAAGAATGCGATTGGATTATTCCACAATGTAACCTATCATGACTATGTTTATAATCCGGATGCCAATAAACTTGCTGTATACAAGATGAGACAAATCGTAAAACGATATGCTCCGGGAATGATCATGAGACAAGGTGAAAATGGTGCGCCTTCCGTAGGCGGTACAGGAGGCGCGCTCTCCGATTATAACTGGTCTGAATTAACACAAGCCAAGTGGGATATAAGAAGAATGCTTGAGAACCTTGGAAACGATATCGAGTGCAGCATTTTTGGCATTATTGACATGAATTATTCCGGCAATGGCCCGATAAGAAGAAAAAATACGAAAGGCATTGTTGAATCTGCTTCCGATAATGGAGCCGTAAGGCCAAAGATCGCTTATTATGCCATCCAACATGTAACCTCGATCTTTGACCATACCTTGGAAAGATTGACAACGTTAAAGCATACCCATCACATTGCTGCAAGAGGGTCACGCCCTGCCTATTCACTCAATACGGACCGAAGTATTTCCGTATATGGCTACCGAAATAAGGATACACAAAAGCAGTTATATGCCATGTGGGCGGATGATGCGATACCAAGAGAAGAGAATGAATTGAAGTGTTTGGAATTTAGTGTTGAAAATGGAAACTTTGATGATCCTGTTTATGTGGATATGATAACGGGTGGCGTTTATGAAATACCGGCAGCACAATGGAGAAGAGAAGGCAACATCTATACATTTAAGAATATCCCAGTATACGATTCTCCCATACTCGTTGCGGACAGAACTTTAATAAGTATGAAGTAAGGGCCGATTTTTTCAAACAACTATTTCTCTTTTCCCGGGCTATGCCCGAAGAGCCTTTTGTAAGATCGGCAAAAAAAAGACAGATTGCTAAATCCTACGGCTTCTGCTGCTTCGTCAATGCGGTATTCCCCGCTGCGAAGCAGTTTTTTTGCTTCTTGGAGTCGAATTTGATTGCGGTAATCAATCGGAGATAATCCGGTATATTGGATGAAAAGCCGTCGAAATCCCGGCTCGCTCATTCCGGCCATATCCGCATAATAGCTGATCTTACGATGGTTGGCATAATTCAGATTCATTTCATTTAGGGCAGGTTGCAGCTTCTTGAACTTGTAAGGAATGTTCTGAATTTCCCTGGAGAGATGCCATAGCAATTCATACATTCGATAAAAATAATATATCGCATTATCGTCGGTCCCGGCTTTCAAGTTCTTACGAAAAGAAGAGAAGATCTCTTCCGCATGATCAAATATAATCAGCGTCGGTGCGGCAAGGTAATAAGGAAGCTTTCCTTCGATTAGATCAAATTGTACAATTCCGACCCCATTCTCGGTATCCAGATAAGTACTCGCGTGACGGGTCCCCGAAGGAAGAAATACTAATTGTCTTGCAGGGGCCACGATATCGCTAATGGCAGGGTCTTCAAAGCTATAGCACATGGTGCCGCTGAACGTATAGATGAACGAATGCTGGCTTCTGCCCTCGGAATACGATATTTTATGTCCTTGGGGGCGTTGTACGGTAATAAAGCTTATATTTCCGATGGTAAACAGAGATTTTTGCGAATTGTAGTTCGGTTTCAAGAGCAATCATCCTTGTGCAATCAAGTAAAAAGTAGTATATCTATTGTACATGTGAATTGTCAATTGAAAGTGCTCGAATCGTGCAAAATGGAGATATGACGAGGAACCACATCAGTATGCTAGGAAATTGATCGCCATGTGCGGCGTGGATGGAAGCGGCAAGATCACGATGACTAGAGATGCTTAGAGAAGAGCTGTTAACTGGATATTTTCCAATCGCACACCTTTGCTTTTATTCAATTGTCTCATGGGGGGAGGAAATCTTCGCCCGAAGTTACGAATGCAATAGTTGCGCCGAGCGCTACTTGAGGTTCAATTACAACATAGGAGTTAAAAAAGTGAAAAAAACGACATGGAAATTCAACCGGATTTACGCGATGCAAATGGCGACCATATTTATTGGGTTCGTCATCTTCGGATTCTCTGAAAACATTAAAGGACCGGCCATACCGCGAATTCAGTTTGATTTTAGGTTAAGTGAAGCCCAATTGGGTACTTTGTTATCTCTGAACGCCTTGGGGTATTTGATAGCTTGTTCCTTCACTGCGTATTTGACCAAGATGTGGGGGATCAAATGGGTAACCATCGCTGCTTTCGCGTCCATGGCTGCATCCGGAATCCTCATTTTTTATTCCCATTATTACCCGTTGTTCGCAGCATCCTATTTTTTCATGTATATCGGCAACGGTATGTTAGAGATTGGTCTAGCTATTCTGAGTGCCAAGATTTTCTTGAAAAATACCGGAATGATGATGAACATGACGCATGGTTTTTACGGCTTAAGTTCAACGGTTGCTCCACTTATCGCCACGGGTCTGATGAAGGTGACGATTGTCGGTCACACTCTGGATTGGCGTGGGATGTACCTGATTATGCTGCTACTGTCGATCATCCCCATTGTGATTGCTTGGTTTAGCACGTTTCCGGGAGATGACATCTTACATGAGGACCGTATTTCATTAAAGGACCTACTGAAAGATCGCGTATTATGGCTAGTGGTGCTAGTGCTTACGTTTGGTGTTGTTTCAGAAATGGCCGTTGGCGGCTGGCTCGTTAACTTCCTGGAGAAAGCCTATAACTGGGATACGGTTCAAGCATCCGGTATGCTGTCTATCTTTTTCTTATGCTTCGCTCTAGCCAGGCTATTGCTGGGGCCGATAACCGATCGAATCGGGTTTGTCCTATCACTTATGATCTTTTCAGGGTTTTCGGCACTATGTACATGTATTGCAGTCGTAGGTGGTGAACGTGTTGCCTTCCTGTTTGCTGCATCCGGTATCGGTATTGCCATAATTTATCCGACCGTGATGGCTTTTATTGCGACCAGATTTCCAAAGGGCAGCGATACAGCCATTACCTTTACGGTAACTTTGATGGGACTAGGCAGTGTCATCGGAAATTATCTGATTGGGGGCGTCATCGAACTGGTCAAACACCTTGCAGGGGAAGATTCGTCTACAAGCCTGCTTCGTGGACTTCAAGCCGGCTATGGCTTCATCGGACTGTGTGCAGCATTATGTTCGATAACCAGTTTCATTTTATATGTGTATTTGTATAGACGGAAAGAGGTTATTTGAATGCATAAATAAGATCTATAAGACCAAGGTCAACCCCGAACGCGGGGTTGACCTTATTTCATACTGCTCGTTCCACAAAATGCAGACGACTTTACATTTTGAATATTTACAATGATCCCCATATCAAGAATAATGAAGGATGCCCTCATGCCCAATGAATGTTCACTTGTCATCGTTCTTCTATAAGGAATATTGCCAGGAGGTCATTCGCATGCTGCAGAAGTTTCGGAAATATAATAGGAGCGTCAAGGCCACATGGCTGTTATCGTATTTGTCGGTCTTGTTGGTTCCTATTGTCATTAGTTTGATTCTGTATTCTGCAACTCACAGTTTGGTGGAGAAGGAAATCAATCGGGCGAACGAGCTGCTTCTCACGCAGATCGAAATGTCCATTGATAGTAAGTTAAAAGGGTTGGAACAATTAAGCTTGGAAGTAGCCTTAAATAAAAATGTCTCTTCTTTTACGAATGTACAAAAGCCATTATCCGACGATCATTATTATCAATTGTTTAATATCGCCGAAAGTCTAAGAACGTATCAAAGAGCAAACGACTATATTGAGCAAATTTACGTGATGTACGCGAACAGCGATACGGTGGTATCTACGTTCAACCACACCGATTCCCGCGGGCTGTATGCCCTCATGAGGCCGAGCCAGGGGACTTCTTTTGAAGAGTGGAGACGACTTTTTGACCAAAAATATGTATACAAGTATGCGCCAATGACGTATTGGAACGATGGAATGCCGATGTCCGGGGTGATGTTTGCCCGCTCGCTCGTTCTGAATAATCCGCTTCAGCCGTACCCCATACTGATCTTCTTGATCAATGAGAATAAGCTGCTGGAAAGCATTCCGCGATACAATGATTCATCGGTGCTGATTCTGGATAAAGATAATCGCTTTATTGCAGCGTCCAAAGATAAACAGGAGCTTCAAGATCACTTGCCCTCAGCGCGTTTGCTCGGGAAAAAAGGGCTCGTTTATGCGGATATGAATCAAAATACAGCTGCCCTATCTTACATCACATCAGAGTTGACGGGGTGGAAGTATGTATCCGTGCTCCCGGCGGATATCTTCAATGAAAAGATGGAATATTTAAAAGGCATTACCTGGATGAGCATTGCACTAGGACTGATGATGGGCATCCTTGTTACGATTATTTTTTTGAAAAAAAATTATATGCCAATTCAAGTGCTGCTGCAGAACATGATGCAACGGTCGGGATTTCGTTTTGATGGGAAGTCGAATGAGTACTCGTTTCTGCAGTATGCGCTTCATCATACTTTTATTGAGAAAGATGAAATCAGCAAGCTATTAAAGTTGCATTATAATACGATTAGAGCGCATTTTTTGACGCGTTTATTGAAGGGGCAATTGGAGAGGAAGCTTCCGCTTCAGGAGTCGTTCGTCGCCCATAACGTTCAGTTCCATTCGGACCGGTTTGCGGTGCTGCTTTTCAATGTTGATGCTTACGGCAAGTTGCAATCCCAGGATGTGGAGGATTCCGGCGGGCAGAAGACGCAGATGTTTCATTTTATCCTGAGTAATGTGATTGAGGAGCTCGCGGGCGAGGACGCAACGGTGTATGCGACGGAAGTGAATGAGCTGACCGCTTGCATCATTAATTTGAAAGCCTTTCCTTCGGAAGAGGAGGAGGACAAGGCCTTAATTCGAATGGCCAGCCAAACGCAAGCGTTCATGAAGGAATATATTCATGCGGAAATGACGATCGCCCTGAGCGGCGTTCACAACGATGTTTACGGGATTTCGCAATCGTATCAAGAAGCAATGGAAGCGCTGGAACATCGCATCGTACGCGGTAACGGACAGTTGATTCAATATAAGGAGATCTGCATGCGGGCTGCGCGGTCCAGCCGAAATTATTATTATCCTTTGAGCGTTGAGCAACAGCTCGTGTACTATGTAAAGACGGGGAATTTGTCCAAATCGCAGGCGTTGTTAGGCGAAATTTACGAGGCGAATTTCGAGGTTCACCCTGTTTCGGTACCACTTGCGAGATGTCTTCTGTTTAATTTGGCAAGCACGATGCTGAAAACGCTCGATGAGGTAAGCTCGATCAGCAAGCGAAGCTTCGAGGCTCATGCCGAGGATGTGGAACGGCTGCTCAACTGTGACACGGTTCAGGACATGATGACGCATATGAACCGGGTACTCGAGCAGGTCTGCGAATGGATTCAAACCGACAAGAAAAATCACCATAGCTATCTGATCGATGATATACGCGGCTATATTCAGACGCATTTTCGAGATGTCAACCTGAGTATCTCCATGATCGGAGAATCCTTTTCGCTGACGCCGTCCTACGTGTCCAAAATATTCAAAGAGCACACAGGAGAAACACTGCTGGATCTCATCAATCAAACGCGATTGACTGCGGCCAAGACGCTGCTATCCGAGCAAAATCTGACGATTAACGAAGTCGCCGGGCGTGTCGGTTATGCCGATGTGAGCACGTTCTTGCGCATTTTCAAAAAATTCGAAGGCATGACACCCGGAAAATATCAGAAGATTTAGTGTTGACAAGTTTACGGAACGCCCTGAAACGGGGCGTTTTTCTTTTTTGACAGTTCGTTTGATAAATTGCTATGGCGGGAGTTTATTTTCTGCTTGTTATCCCCGGTTTTGCTAATCCACAAATGCAACCAAATGAGGTTCAATAAGCATGACATCGGAGATTCACACACACAATTTGAAGGGAAGGGAGGGAGGAACGCTTTAAGTATTTTGGTAAGCGCTTTCGCTTCGAAAGTTTTATCATATTCAGTGAAAAGGACGGTGTTTGTTACATGAAGATGTCGCTTAGACATGCTGGAGCCATGCTTTTGTGTGTTCTTTTGTTGGTGAGCTTGATTCCAGGCTTCGCTGCAGCAGCAGACACGAAATTCACCATCTCGGGTTCCAACGTGACGGCAAGTACCGACGATGGAAATGTGCCTTCGAATACGGTTGACGGCGATATGGGAACCCGCTGGTCAGCAAGCGGAGACGGCCAATGGATCAAATTCGATCTTGGCGGCAGTGTAACTGTAGCTTTTGTCAAAATTGCCTTTTTAAATGGATCTACGCGCACCTCCACGTTTGATATTCAGACTTCGGCGGACAATGCCACGTTCACAACCCGGCAAGCGAATGTCACCAGCAGCTTGGTCGATGGTCTCCAAACCTTCGATTTCCCGGATGTGGCGTCCGCCAGATATGTGCGAATCGTTGGTCATGGGAATTCATTGAACGCTTGGAACAGCTATTTGGAGGTCGAGGTTTATGGAAGTGGGGGAGGCACCCCTGCTGAGGATTCTGTGACGGTTTCGACTCCGGCTCAGCTGCAGAGCGCGATCAATCAGGCTGTACCCGGCAGGATCATTTATTTGGAGAATGGCACTTATTCACAATCCGGCCCTATTACAGTCAACGACATTCATGGTGAGGACGGTCAAGAAATCGTCATTAAGGCCGTGAACCGCGGGCAAGCGATTATATCCGGAGGGGCTTATTTCAGTCTGTATCAGTCGTCATATGTGACGATTTCGGGGTTGAAATTTACAACAACGACCAGCGCAAGCAACAATGCTGTGAAAATGGATGAATCCAGCCACATTCGCGTGACACGCAATGAATTCAATCTGAATGAAACCGGAGCTACGAACAATTGGGTCAAAATCAGAGGCATCAACAGCGACAACAATCGGATCGATCGGAATAAATTCGTATCCAAAGCGGATCCAGGACCGATTATCGCGGTAGATGGCGATGGAAGTACGTATATGTCGCGCTACACGATTATCGATCGCAACTACTTCTATGACAGCACGCCAAGGATTACCAACGGCAAAGAGAGCATTCGCCTCGGCTTATCCGGCGTATCCTTATTAAACGGGAACGCGACGGTAGAGAACAATCTGTTTGAGAACAGCGATGGAGACCCGGAAATCATTTCGGTGAAAAGCAGCGGCAATACGATTCGCTACAATACGATTCGAAACTCGCAAGGGCAGGTAACGGCAAGGCACGGCAACAACAATAAATTTTACGGGAATTTCTTCTTGGGCAATGGGAGCAAATCCGGTGTAGGTGGATTCCGCATCTATGGCACGGATCATCGCATTTATAACAACTATTTCGAAGGGCTTACGCTCGATCCGATTAATCTCGATGGCGGAGATTGGGATGGCGGATCGGATTCCACCAACTACAGCAGTGGGGATTTAAGCAAGCACTGGCGCGTGTACCGGGCGCAAGTGACGAATAACACCATCGTTGACAGCACATTCGGCATTATCATCGGCAGAAGCTATACGTCAGCGCCGGTAGACAGCCGAGTAGCTAATAACATCGTTCGCAACAGCACAGGCACCCTATACGAAGAAGTGAAAACGTCGAACGCCGTATTTGAAGGAAACATCGGCTACGGCAGCACGTTAAATAATCGTGCGAGAACGTCATCGGAAATTCGCAACATCACCCCATCGTTCACCACGGTTAACGGCTTGCAGAAGTTAACTTCCAGCAGCGCAGCCGTTAATGCCGCTGTAGGCAGTTACTCTTACGTAACTGAGGATATGGATGGTCAAACGCGTTCAACGAACGATGTCGGCGCAGATGAATATTTCAGCTCCTCGACGGCCATCGTCCGCGCGCCGCTTAGCGCTTCGGATGTAGGACCTGACAGCCCGTAACTTAAAAACGAAACAGGTATGCAAAAACTGGAACTTTCGGTTTTTGCATACCTGTTTCGATATTGAAGATAGTCTTTTTCCTGGAAATTCGGCAAAATGAAGCATGCAAGCGTTTTCAGTTGAATTCAACGGTTTAACTACGGAAATGGGGGATAACATGGAAAGCAATCCATTGAAAAGCAAGTATCGTACCTACAGCGCTGCGGGACTCAGTGCCCTCCTGTTCACAAGCATGGTGCTCTCCGCTTGCTCGGAGACCGTCAGCACAAGTAAGGAAAGTGCGAGTCCGTCAGGGGCAGATGCAGCCAAGGCCGTCTACCCGCTGAATGCGAAAGAAACGCTGACATCCTGGGAAAGTTTAAACAATAATGCAATCACGTTTTATCAGAACCTGGCTGAAACGCCATTCGGCAAACAGCTGGCCAAAGAAACGGGCGTTGAGGTGAAATATATTCACCCGAACGACCAGCAGATGAAGGAGCAATTTAATCTGATGATTGTGGCTGACAAGCTGCCGGATGTTATTGAATATGATTGGACGGGGAGAAGCGCGGGATCTTACCCGGGTGGCCCTGAGAAGGCGATTAACGATAAAGTCATTCTGGAGCTCAATGATCTCATCGATAAGTATGCGCCGAACTTGAAGAAAAAGCTGGCTGAGGATAAAGAGCTCGACAAAATGATCAAGACGGACAGCGGCAAATATTACGTATTTCCGATGATTCGCAACCCTTCCGGCCTTGTTTTCCGGGGCCCGATCATTCGCAAAGACTGGTTGGATGAGCTGCAATTGCCGATGCCAGAGACCATTGATGAATGGGAGACGACGTTAAAGGCATTCCGTGACAAAAAGGGAGCAACGGCGCCATTCAGTGTCACATATGTCAACGGGAATTTCGAGATTCGCGACGCCTTTATCGGCGCTTATCATACGTCGAACACGTTCTATCTCGATGACGCAGGTAAAGTCAAGTATGGCCCTGTCGACCCGCAATATAAAGATTTCTTAGCCCTGTTCCGTAAATGGTATGCCGAAGGATTGTTTGATAAAGATTTTGCCTTGACGGACGGGAAAGCGCTGGATACGAAAATACTTGGCGGTCAAACCGGGGCAACCGTTGGCTTGCTGAGCGGAGGCCTGGGGAAATGGCTTGATGCCATGAAAACGAAGGATCCGAAATTTAATCTGGTGGGCTCGCCGTATCCAACCCTCAAAAAAGGCGAAAAGCCATTTACCGGGCAGATGGATTTCAAATACAACCCAGGTCCAAGCAAAGCGGTTTCGGCCACGACGAAAAATCCGGAACTCGCAGTTCGCTGGTTGGATTACGCTTACAGCACGCAAGGCGGCCTCTTGTTCAACTTTGGCGTCGAGGGTGAAAGCTATGTCATGAAAGACGGGAAGCCTGAGTACACCGATCAGATTGTCAAAAACGATAAATACAGCTTGCAGCAGATGGTCTCCCAGTATACGAAGCCGAACGGTCCTTATGAAGCGGATGAACGACGCAACTGGAATACATACCCGCAGCAGGATGCAGCCGTCAAATTATGGATGAATACCGACGCGGCTAAACATACGATACCGGCCTTTCTTACGCCTACCGCCGATGAAAGCAAAGAGCTCGGCAAAATTGTTAACGATGTAAGCAACTATAAGGAAGAGATGTTTTCGAAGTTCATTATGGGTAAAGAGGCGCTTGAAAACTACGACAAATACGTCGAGCAAATTAAAAAGCTGGGCATTGATCGCGCGGTAGAGATTTATCAGAACTCGCTGGATCGCTATAACAAGCGATAGAAGCCGCCAAGGTTTGGATACGGAAGGGAGTGGAGGGGATATGTCAATTCTGAAAGATATTCGGAAAAATAAACTGCTCTATCTCATGCTGCTTCCTGTTCTTTTGTTTTTCGGGACGTTTCATTATGTCCCTATGTATGGGGCGATTATCGCCTTTAAGGACTTCTCCCCAAGGCTTGGCATTCTCGGAAGTCCGTGGGCCGGGCTCGAACATTTTAAAACCTTTTTCGAAGGCATTTATTTCTGGCGGACGCTAAAAAATACGATCTTCATCAGCGTGTATGATCTGATTTTTGGCTTCCCGGCTCCCATCATCCTGGCGCTGCTGCTCAATGAAATTAAAAAGACCATGTTCAAACGGTCGATTCAAACCATTACCTACATGCCGCATTTCGTTTCGCTCGTCGTCGTATGCGGCATGATCAAGGAATTCACCGCAAGCAATGGGCTCGTCAATGATGTGATCGCTTTTCTGGGCGGCGAACGGCTCTCGCTGCTGCTTGAATCCCAATTTTTCCGCGCGATTTACGTGTCCTCCGGTGTTTGGCAGCATATTGGTTGGGGCACGATCATCTATCTGGCCGCACTAGCCGGCATTGATACGGAGCAGTATGAGGCTGCGAAAATCGACGGCGCAGGGCGCTGGAGGCAAACGCTCCATATCACGCTGCCGGGCATCATGCCCACGATCGTGATTTTATTGATTTTGGAGATGGGGCGCATGATGAACGTAGGGTCGGAGAAAATTATTTTGCTCTATAATCCTACCGTTTACGACACCGCTGATGTGATCAGCTCTTATGTGTATCGCATGGGCCTGCAGGAATTCAATTACAGCTTCAGCTCGGCTGTGGGACTATTCAATTCGGCCATTAACTTTGCCCTTGTAATCGGGTCCAACTGGTTAAGCCGCAAGCTGAACGATACCAGTCTGTGGTAAGGGGGATGACGATGCATCGCAAATCATGGGGGGAATGGACGTTTGATCTCGGCAACTATATGGTGCTATCCGTGCTCGCGCTGGTTACCATATACCCGATCGTGTATGTCCTGTTCGCATCTTTAAGCGATCCTACGCTGTATATGCAGCACAGCGGAATTCTTTGGAAGCCGCTTGATTTTAATCTCAAAGCCTACAAATTGGTGTTCGAGAACGGGACCATTATGCACGGCTATGTCAATACGATGATCATTGTCGTCGTGGGCTTGTCGTTGAACATTCTGCTGACTTCGCTGGGCGCCTATGCACTGTCCCGCAAATGTCTGGGGTATCGGAGACCCCTTATGCTGTATGTCGTGTTTACGATGTTTTTCAGTGGCGGTATGATCCCGTTTTATTTTACGGTGAAAGGACTCGGCTTGGCGAATACGTTATGGGCGCTCATCATTCCGCAGGCGATTTCCGCTTTCAATCTGATTTTGATGAAAACCGCTTTCGAAGCGATCCCGGACAGCCTGGAAGAATCCGCGAAGATGGATGGGGCGAATGAATTTGTTGTGCTATTTCGGATCATGCTTCCGCTCTGTATGCCTGTCGTGGCCGTCATGTTGCTGTACTACGGCGTGAGTCACTGGAACGCCTGGTTTAACGCGCTGATCTTCCTGCAAGATCGCTCGCTCTATCCGCTTCAGCTTGTGCTCAGAGAGCTGCTGCTGCAGAACGAGGCGAGTTCCATGGCGAGCGGCGCAAGCTCGGGCGAGGTCTCCATCATCGGTGAAACGTTGAAGCATGCGACCATTATTATCGCGACCGTACCGGTTCTGATCGTCTACCCCTTCTTGCAAAAATATTTCGTCAAAGGCGCTTTAATTGGCGCGATTAAAGGATAATTAAAGGAGAAACATGGACATGGAAAAGCATACGGGGATTGAATCCGCCGCTCTGGAAGCTTGGTGGAAAGGCGTACAGCGCAAGGCGGATGGGATGCTAAGCCGAGGTATAGAGCTTGCACCGCATGTCGCCAAATCGGGAGCTTACGACGGCTTGAAGCTGGATCAGTGGATCTCCGGTTTCTGGCCGGGAATGTTGTGGATTCTTTATGATCTGACAGGTGAAGAGCGCTATAAGGCTGCCGCCTGGGATTGGGATGTCCGCATGGAACGTCATCTGCTCGAGGACAACCATTTCCATCATGATGTCGGGTTCCAGCATTTGCCGACATCCGTCCTCAAATACAAACTGACCGGCGATCCGGACGGCAGACGACGCGGGCTCGCGGCAGCCAACTTTCTGGCCGGCCGCTTCAATCTGGCCGGGCAGTTCCTGCGGGCTTGGAATCGTGATTTGACCGGATGGGCCATCATCGACTGCATGATGAACTTGTCGCTCTTGTTCTGGGCTTCGAACGAGCTGGAAGATCCGCGTTTTGCGCAAATCGCCTGCGCGCATGCGGACACGGTGCTGAGGCATATGATCCGCGGGGATGGATCGACTTGTCACGTCGCTGTCTTTGATCCGCTGACAGGGGAATTGCTGGAATACAAAGGCTGGCAAGGCTATGCGCCGGACTCCTGCTGGTCCCGGGGGAATGCTTGGGCCCTGTACGGCATGACGAATACGTACCGCTTCACCAAGCAGATCAAGTACCTGCATGCTGCGCAGCAAGTCGCCCATCACTTCATCAGCTCGTTGCCGGCCGAGATGGTGCCGCCTTGGGATTTTCGGGTGCCGGATGCGGCCGAGGCGCCACGGGATACGTCCGCTGCGAGCATTGCGGCATCTGGGCTGCTTGAGCTTGCCTACGTCGTTCGAGCGGAAGACGGGCACAAGTACCGTTCAGCTGCTGAACGGATTTTGCGTTCCCTGTCCGAGAACTATGCCGCTTTCGATGAGCCGCAGCATGAGGGCATTCTGCACGGAGGAACGGGGCATAAGCCGGCAGAGGCCAATGTCGATGTCTCGTTGATCTACGGCGACTATTACTATGTGGAGGCGCTTGCCAAGCTGCAGGGCTGGCAGCATCGTGTATTCTAAGACAGCAAGATGAGGAAGGTGTAGGAGAATGAAAGATATGCAGGCGATAAAGTTGGAGCATATCCAGGTCGGCATGGCCGCGGAATTGCAGCAAGCCTTGGATGAAGCGACGGCAGGAACGGTCATTGAATTGAAAAATGGGTCGTATGAACAAAGCGGCCCTTTCGTTATAAAGGATAAGCATGGGTCAGTGCTTCAGCCTATACGGATTGAAGCGGTTCACTTGGGAAAAGCCATCATCACAGGGGACTGCTATCTCCATATTGAAAATTCCAGCTATATTGAAGTTGTCGGACTTACCTTTCATAGCGGCATAGGTGCAGCCTCCAGCGAGCAGTCGCTGATCGACAGAGGCTTGTCCCACCGCAGTCTGACGGGTGTCCATCCGGGCATTCAATTGCAAAGCGCCAGCCATGTTTCCATTTTGCGCAACACGTTTGCCCTGAATGAAATTGGTCAGCCGTTCCGGTTCCTTGTGGATAAGGTTCCTGTGTGGGGGCTCTACGGCATCGCGGGCAGTTGCCGGTATGGCAGCCGTTACGACCCGAACGGGGACGTATACAGCGGCCCGACGCCTTATGACGACGCCAATCTGATTACCGACAATGGCACGCACCGCCATTTCATTCGGGTGGAGGGCGTGAGCAGCCATAACCGGATTGCCTACAACGACATTGGGCCCAAGCGAGCGTTCGGCGCCGTCCTCATTTATGACGGGGAAGGACATACCGGACAGACGATTTCGCAGCATGACGTCATTGAATATAACTATTTTCACGATATCGGCCCGCGGGTGACGAACGGATTAGAGGCGATCCGGCTTGGTTTATCCAGCGTTTCCTTGGCACCTGCGTATGCCACGATCCAGTATAATTTGTTCGACGGCTTCGATGGCGAAGATGAGATTATCTCGGTGAAAAGCAGCGACAATACCATCCGCTATAATACAGTTCGCCAATCATATGGGGGATTCGTCGCCAGGCACGGCCATCGCAACAACTTTTACGGTAACTTCTTCTTCGGCGACGGGAAGAAGCCGGGGATGAGCGGCTTCCGTATTTATGGGAACGACCATAAAATTTATAATAATTATATGGAAGGCCTGACGGACCGCGTTATAAGGCTTGATGGCGGGTCCCATGATGCCGGCCCTGAAGGCGGAACGAACCCCACCGTCAAGTGGATGAAGGAGGGCAAAGAAATGTCTGCGACGCTGGGGGATCTGCCCGCCGAGCAGCGGACCGAGCTTCTTCGCGGGCACTGGCGGCCGTACCATGTGCAGATTTACAACAATACGTTGGTGAACATAAATGATACCGATTGTATCTCGACTGGCGGTAAAGCTTACCAGCCTGTGGGCACGAATGTTTATGATAACCTGATCTTGAGTCATTCAGGAACGATGCGATTGGAAACAAGCGAGCTGCCGAAAGCTGAGGGGACTTTCCTAGATGGTTTTGTACGGCCGCTCACTGTCGAGGATGTAGGGCCTAGGGCTCGCTGAAACAAACAAGGGCAAGCGTACAAATCGTTCAATCATAGATTTTTGGGTGTTGTTAATTCGTACATCGTGTATAATTAAATTCGTAAAGTTGGGCAAAGCATGCGGAGTTTAACAAATGAAGGGGATAAACATGAACCAAGAGGATGTCGTCAAGCAGCGTATTAAAGATTACCAGCAGACAGAGGGAGTGCGGCCTCTTACTTGCGGAAACAACAGTAAGCACGAGAAATTATATCCTAAGGTTCTTGAACAAGGATTAGTTCTTCTTTGCCCTAATTGCAATTATGTTCAGACGTATATCCCAGATCTTTTTTTTGATGATGATTTTTATGAGTGGTTGCGAGGCATGAAGAGCTTGACTTAAGGCGAAGCGGTGAAATAAAGAGGTTGAACTAGGGAATCTCCTTTTCAACCTTTTTTTGCTTGCCATGCATACGGATTTGAAGCGTCTGGCGCTGCGGCCTTATGAAGCGCAGGTATTCAAGCTGCGCTAGGTTGTATGAACAACATTGCCGCCATAGGCAGAATAAAAAATGTGTTGCAGTCTCATCATGATTAGCGTATATTTGTCTGAGAATCCAAAAAATTCATACAATTGAAGTGTTGGCTGCGGGCTGAGTATTGGAGAAACCCAATTGCTACTCATTACTTTTTTCCTTGGGGAAAAGAGAATGGTTGCAATTGGGTTTTTTAGCGTCTGGAAAGGGGGGATCATCCGAGCAGTCCGTACCAAAAGCTGGAGGAATTACCATAACGATTTCGACAAAGGGAGTTGAAACGCGTGCTTTTTTCCAAAACCAGAATCCAAGTTGTAACCGCTCTCACCGCATGTGCATTGGCACTTACGGCTTGCGGCGGGGCTAGTCCCGCATCAACAGGAGGTGCCTCACTGGGCGTAACCGACGCGAAGTCAAGCGAGCCGGCGAAAAAGGATGCCAAGCCGATCGAGCTTTCCTTTTATTTTCCGGTAGCTGTCGGAGGACCGTTGACCAAAATATTCGATAGCTTGGCAGATCAGTTTAACAAGGAAAACAAAGAGGGCATTACCGTGAAGCCGATCTATACCGGCAGCAACCAGGACACGCTAATGAAAGCGCAAACCGCCGTGATGGGCGGCACGCCACCCGATCTCATGCTGTCGTCTTCCACAGATTTGTTCACACTGCTCGATATGGACGCGATTATCCCGCTCAACGATCTGGCCGCCAAAGACGGCGGGGACGCCTATCTCAAGGATTTTTATGAAGGATTCATGGCGAATGCGCAAACGGGCGGCAAGACGTACAGTATTCCGTTCCAGCGCAGCACGATCATTCTGTACTACAACAAGGAAGCGTTTAAAGAAGCGGGTCTTGATCCGAACAAGCCGCCGCAAAATTACCAGGAATTGACGGAGTATGCGAAAAAGCTGACAAAGCCCGGCCGGTGGGGAATTGAGATCTCCTCGACCGATTACGTCGGCTGGATGTTCCAGGCGCTGGCCTTGCAGAACGGCAAAAACCTGATGGACCAGGACGGCAAAAAAGTATTTATCAATACGCCGGAAAATGTAGAAGCGCTCCAATTTTGGATCGATCTGATCAAGAAAGAAAAGGTGATGCCGGAGGGTGCGACCAACTGGGCGACGATTCCATCCGATTTCACCAGTGGGAAAACGGCGATGATGTATCACACGACAGGCAATCTGGGAGCCGTCAAAAATGGCGCGAAATTTGAATTTGGAACAGCGTTCCTTCCTGCCGGCAAAAATTTTGGTACGCCTGTAGGCGGAGCGAATCTGTACATTTTCAAAGGCATTGCGAAAGAACGGCAAGAAGCGGCGTGGACATATATCCGATGGTTGACGCAGCCGGAACGCCTAGCGCAATTCAGTATCGACACGGGCTACGTCGCGCCAACGAGAAGTTCGAATGAGACTGAGATTATGAAAAAGTACATCGCGTCTTTCCCGCAGGCTGTTACGGCACGCGACCAACTGAAGTATGCTTCGGCGTCGTTCTCTACGCATAACTCCGGGGAAGTCGGCAAAGTGTTGAATGACCGGCTCCAGTCCGCCATTGTAGGCACCGTGCCGCCTGCGGAAGCGCTGAAGAACGCGCAGGAAGCGGCGGAGAAGCTTCTCGCTCCATTTAATAAATAATCGAGTGCATCAAGATTGGAGGAGTGATCCATGGAGAAGCGGTTATTCGCCAGAAAATTGCGTGAAAATATGCAAGCCTGGCTGCTTCTCCTTCCTACCTTCGTTTTTCTCGCCATGTTTACGTTCTACCCTTTGTATAAAACGGTAGCGGCCAGTTTTTATTTGAAGAAATTGGCGGTTCGCGTACCGCAATTTGTTGGAGGGGACAACTACAGGAGTTTATGGGAAGATGCGAAGTTCTGGAAGGTGCTGGGCAATACGATCATCTTTGTGCTGGGGACGGTGCCGATTGCCATGGCCGTTGCCCTCGCGATGGCTTTATTTGTGAATCGGGCGGTCAGGGGCAACGGATTTATGAGAACGTTCTTCTTCTACCCGACGGTCATTCCGGCTGTCGCTATCGCCAACATTTGGCTGTTCATTTACACGCCGAAATACGGCATTTTAAACAGCATCCTCAGTTGGTTCCACATCCCTTCGATCAATTGGCTGGGCGATGTCGGTACGGTTCTTGGCGCAACGATCGCGATGGCGATTTGGAAGGAAGCAGGGTTTCTGATGGTGTTCTACTTGTCCGGGCTGCAAAATATTCCAAAGGATCTTTACGAAGCCGCAGACATCGACGGGGGGAGACCGTGGTTTGTTTTCAGAAAAATTACGTTCCCCTTGTTGATGCCGAGTACGTTGTTTATTTTCATCATCGCGACCACCGGTACATTCAAATTGATCGACCACTTGCCGGTCATGACCGGCGGGGGACCTGACAATGCCAGCAACCTGCTGCTGTATCTGATTTATGAGACGGCGTTCAAGTTCTGGGATGAGGGGATGGCGGCGACATTGACCGTGGTCTTAATTGTGCTGCTCCTGATCGTGTCGTGCATTCAGTTCTTCGGCCTGGACAAGAAAATTCATTATAGTTAGGATGATCGAAATGCGGTATTTAAAATATGGCGTGATGTACTTGCTGGCTGCCATTTGGATCATCCCTATCCTATGGACAGTATGGACATCGTTCCGGCCTCGCGATCTTATCGTTTCGGCAGGATGGTCGCTGCAGTTTACCTTCGCTAACTATCAAACAGCCTGGAATGCGGCGCCATTCGGGCAGTATTATGTAAACACGATTGAGATCGCGATCGGCATTCTTGCCGTTCAGCTGGTTACCGTCACATTGGCGGCTTACGCGTTTGCCCGGATGAACTTCTGGGGAAAAGATGTCATTCTGATGCTCGTCATGATGCAGATTATGGTTCCTCCCGATATTCTGATTGTCCAAAATTATCAGGTGTTGAAAGGTTTGCATCTGCTGGATACAAAGCTCGGCATTATGATTCCTTATTTTGCTTCCGCATTCGGAACTTTCCTATTAAGACAAACATTCAAGTCCGTGCCGTACGAACTGGAAGAAGCGGCTAGGCTTGACGGCTGCAATTTGCTGCAAATTATTATGCGGGTGTACGTGCCGTTGGCTGTTCCTTCCATCATCTCGTTCGGCATTGTCTCCATCAGCCACCACTGGAACGCGTTCCTGTGGCCGCTGATCGTAACGAATTCACCGGAAAATCGGCCCTTAACCGTGGGGCTTGCCATATTTGCGCATGCGTCGGAGACCGGGGCTCAATTTGCGGAAGTAACGGCAGCCACGTTAATTATCGCTTTGCCGCTGCTGCTAGGATTTTTTCTATTCCAAAAAAAGTTTATCAACAGCTTCATGCATTCAGGTGTGAAGTAATCAAGGAGACGCATGACAACATACAAATTGCTTGCCCTGGATATGGATGGTACCTTACTTAATGATCGAAAAGAAATCTCCCAGCCCAATGCGGAATGGATCGCAAAATGCCGGGAACAAGGCGTCACCGTCGTTTTGTCGACAGGTCGAGGGATTCAACACATCCTTCCCTATTTCGACCAGCTTAAGCTGGACTCGCCGATCGTCGCCGTAAATGGCGGAGAGGTGTGGAAAAGGCGGGATCAACTGCATCTGCGGCATGTGATCCCTTTTGGCCAGATCGAGGAGCTGCGCCGGATTGCGCTCGAGTTGAACGTGTGGTACTGGGCGTACCATACAGAAGGCAAACCGACCCGGGATCGATGGGACGAAAGCTGCGGCAGTCAAATGGCGTGGATCAAATTCGGCTATCGTACGGAAGATCCGGCTAAACTGGCCATCCTTCATGAGAGAATTTCGCAGATCGGGGATTTTGAGCTCACGAATTCCCATCCCACCAATATTGAAGTCAATCCGGCTGGGATTACGAAGGCGAGCGGGCTGCGCGAGGTTTGCAAATTGCTGAACATCGGTATGCAGGAGGTTGTGGCGGTTGGAGACAGCGCCAACGATTTGGCCATGATCGCTGAAGCAGGACTGGGCGTAGCGATGGGGAATGCGCAGGAAGAAGTCAAGCTTGGGGCGGATGTCGTTACGGATTCCAATGAGGAAGACGGGGTCTCGAAGGTGATTAAGCGGTATATTTTGGAGCTTGGCTGAACGAGGATCGGAGGATGAAACGCTGCTATGTTGAATGTTCTATTTATGGGTACCGCCAGCGCTTCCGGAAGCGTGGAGCGGGAGAATACGTACTTGCTTCTTGAAAGCGGAGAACGGTGCTGGATGATCGACGTCGGCGGCAATCCGCTCGGCAAGCTGAAGCAAGCGGGAATCTCGCTTGACCGGATCCAAGGCGTGCTGTTGACGCATTTTCATGTTGATCATATTTACGGCTTACCTTCCTTGCTTTGGGGGATGTGGATCGCTCGCAGGCGTGATCCCCTTACCATTTATTGTGCAAGCGAGCACAAAGATCAGCTGACGGCCATCCTGGCAAGCTATCGGGTGGCGGAATGGCCGATACTATTCACCATTCACATTCACGATTTTGACTGGACGGAGCCTGCTGTGGTTATTTCCGAGGAGGGGCTAACGGTTTCGACGTTTCCCAGTCTGCATGTAGGTGCGACAGTCGGGGTCAAAGTAGAGTCGGTGGGCTCCGTATTGATCTACTCGGCCGATACGATGCCGAATGAGAGCATTGGCCGACAAGGGAAAATCGACGTCCTTATCCATGAGGCAACGAAAGCGAAGGGCTCTGCAAACGGCCATACCAGTTTGGAGGAACTGCTTGACTATTATCCGATCGATCAGATCGAGCGGGTGTATGCGGTTCACTTGACTGACGGTGAGCCGTATGCTGAAGTGTTAGCGGCGTGCGGCGCGGCAACAGAGGCCAAGGTTACTCTGGCTTATGACATGATGAGAATAGATGTATAACTGACGAAAAACCGCCATTATGGCGGTTTTTTAACGTATTTGAGGGACGGCGCCGGAAAAATATGGTATCATTTTGGAAACTGAACATGTTTCAAGGCAGAGGGGGTATGCGTTTGAATGGGTACCAGATACATAAAGCTTTTCGGTCTTATCTTCGGTATTGTCGCGGTGAACATTGCGGTGTTCTCACCCGGATTTATTGGCGCCAAGTTCGGCGCGTCGGCGCTGTCATCGGCTTTTGGCGCGACGTTGATCCTGGCAAGCGCGTTGGCTTTGCTTTATGGAACGTACAGCCTGATCTTCAAATTGCCCGCCGCTGTACCGATAAAGCAAATCCAAACCCAGGAAGATTACGCGGAGGCGTTGTCGCACTACAGACGAGTTAAGGTGCTGGAAGAGCCTATGCGTTTGGCTTTGAGCCAGCTGGAGCGGATTCAGAAGAAGAAGGCGACTTTGCTCGAAACGCTCAATCAGCGATTTGAAGCAAGTGAGCTCAGCTATGCAAGATTCGTTTCGGTAATTCAGGAGATCGAGAATCTGTTTTATCGCAATTTGAAGAGTATCTTGAATAGGTTGGGCGCTTTCGATGAAACGGAATTCAAAAGCGTGACCGGGGCGGGTTCTTCCAAGCTTCCACCGGCCCTGCTTCAAGAAAGAAAAGCCGTCTATAACGAGTACCTTTCATTTACAAGCAGCTCTTTAGGAACGAATGAGGAAATCTTGCTGAAGCTCGACAAGCTCCTGCTGGAAATATCCAGGCTCGACAGTCTTGAAATCGGTGACATTGAGAAGATGCCTTGCATGCAGGAAATCGATACGCTCATCAAGCAAACCAAATATTATAAGAACTAGAGGTGTTGTGAATGAAGAGTAAAAAAACGTTTTTCTTCCTCTCGGTGATCTTCCTTGCGCTGGTCTTTTTCCTCGTGTACGGAGGGATCAAATTTACCGCCAACTTGGGCAAATCGGCTGCTCAGGTGACGGTGGAGGACGCAGGTAAGCAGCTTGACAAATACTACAAGAACATTGCGCCTAAGACCGAGACAGTGGCCAAAGGCCAAGTCGATCTTGATCCCGTTGATGTCGCCTCTACCCTGCCGGACATTAATAAATTCCCTGTGACGGTGAACAACACGAGCGACAACTTCGTTGAAATCTTCTCTTCCACCGAGAAATCGGGAACAGGGGTTGACGGCTGGTTGACGGAAACGGCGACAGAGTTCAACAAAGCGAATGTGATGGTGGGCGGCAAACCGGCATCTGTGAAAATCCGGAATATCGCCTCAGGAACGGCGGCGGATTTCATTCGATCCGGCAAGGTTGTACCCGATGCGTTTACACCTTCCAACGAGCTATGGGGAGAAATGGTGAAGGCTAGCGGGGTGAAGACGCAGCTCGTATCCAAGCGCCTTGTCGGCAACGTCCCGGGGATTGTCATCGCGAAGGCCAAATACGATGCGCTGGTTGCCAAGTACGGCTCCATCAACGTTCAAACGATCACGGATGCCATCGCGAACAATCAGTTGTCCATGGGCTATACCGACCCGTTTGCAAGCTCGACCGGCCTTAATTTTCTGATTACTGCCCTTAATGCTTATGATAGCGCCAATGTTTTAAGCGACAAGGCCGTGCAAGGATTTGAGAAATTCCAAGCCAACGTTCCGTTCATCGCTTCGACGACCATCCAAATGCGCGACGCCGCTACTTCCGGTGCGCTCGACGGCTTCGTGCTGGAATACCAAACCTACGTGAACGCGCCTGAATTAAAAAATGGATATGTGTTCACCCCGTTTGGCGTACGGCATGATAGCCCGCTCTATGCGCTCGGCGATATTTCCCAAAACAAGCTCGACATCCTGAAGCAGTTTGCTGCCTTCGTCACCCAGGACAAATATGCAAAGACAGCCAAGGATAAAGGATTTAACGGGCTTGACGATTATACATCCGAAATGGCTCCCATTGAAGGAAAAGTACTTATCTCTGCACAAAAAGTGTGGAAGGAAAAGAAGAACTCCAGTAAGCCGATCACAGCGGTATTCGTCACCGACACCTCCGGCAGCATGAGCGGAGCGCCGTTGAACCGTTTGAAGGAATCACTGATCAAAGGGCAGAAGTATCTTGGCAGAGACAACAGCATCGGATTGATTTCCTATTCGGACAACGTGACGATCAAGCTCCCGATTGCCAAATACGATCTGAATCAGCAGTCGCTCTTCGTAGGCGCCGTGAACAGCCTGCAAGCCAGCGGCAATACGGCCACCTTTGATGGCATTATCGTCGCACTGAAGATGCTTCAGGATCAGCTTGCCGCGAACCCAAATATCAAACCGATTATTTTCGTTCTTAGCGACGGTGAAACGAATAAAGGCTATTCGCTCAACGATATTAAGGGACTCATCGAGACGTACAAAATTCCAATTTATACCGTCGGTTACAATGCGAACATCAAGGCGCTTGAAAGCATCTCGGGCATTAATGAAGCAGCCAGCATCAATGCAGATACCGATGACGTCGTGTACAAAATCGGCAACCTGTTTAACGTTCAAATGTAATTCCAATCCAAGGAGGAATGTGTATGTCGTTTACGATGGATGTTGCCAATGTTGAGCAAATTAAAGCTGTAATTGAAGAAACGGTGCAACCCGTTCCGGAAGAGACCGCTAAGCTGAAAGAGATCGCGGATGCCAATGTGGCCTCGATCCTGAATCTGGATGAGAACGCGCTGGAGCAGCGGAAAGACATCCTCCAGTCGATCGAGAGCTTCGGTCTTGATACCATGAAAGTTTCTTCGCAAAAAAATACATTGCTTCAAGTATCGGTCGGCAATCTCGCCAAAAGCGGGGATGAAGGCGGGCCCGTTGCCAAAGGGCTCTCGGAACTGCATATCCAGTTGAAGGATTTGGATCCCAGCCTTGTAGATTTTGCCAAGAAAGGCTTTCTCGGCAATCTGTTCAATCCGCTGCGCGCCTATTTCCTCAAGTATGAAAAGGCGGATCATGTCATTGCTGACATCGTGGTTTCGCTCGATAAAGGGAGAACGATCTTAAAGAACGACAACACGACGCTGGAGCTCGAACAGCAAGCGATTCGGGAACTCACGAAAAAGCTGCAGAAAGAAATTCAGCTCGGCACAATGATGGATGCCTCGATTGAAGTACAAATCGAAGCGGCGAAGCAGCGCGGCGAGGATCCCGACAAGATTCGTTTCATCACGGAAGAAGTGCTGTTCCCGATGCGTCAGCGGGTGATGGATCTGCAGCAGATGCTGGTCGTCAATCAGCAGGGCATTATGGCCTATGAAGTGGTGATTCGAAATAACCGCGAGCTGATCCGCGGCGTTGACCGGGCCAAAACAGTCACGATTTCGGCGCTTAAAATTGCGGTTACCGTTGCGAGCGCGCTCTACAATCAGGGCATTGTCCTCAAAAAGATTGAGCTGTTGAATCAAACGACTAACAACCTGATTGCAGGGACGTCCAAGATGCTCAAAAATCAGGGAGCAGCCATTCAGCAGCAAGCGATGGAAAGCAGCGTTTCCGTAGACACACTTAAGCAAGCCTTCGCTGATGTGCTGTCTGCCTTTGATTCCATCAGTTCCTACAAGCAGGCTGCGCTTCCGAAAATGCGGGAAACGATCAATCAATTTCGCGCCTTGTCGGATGAAGGGGAGAAGCATATTCTCCGTTTGGAAAAGGGAAGTTCCTTAGGTCTTTAAGGGTCTTATACACGGTCGTCGGCCGAAAACAAACGCCCTGCCCTCCTATCATTGATCTTAACAATGATGGGGGGCAGGGCGCAGCTATTTATTTGGAAAGTGTAAAGTAATCGAAATCCGCAGTTAGGTTAAGGTTGGACCATGTTTTGGACAAGAGACCGACAGCAACAGGAGACGCATACGGATAGTAGTCATTCGAAACGTTCGTCCAAGGATCGTTGGCATTTGTTTTATAATCGGCGTAATAGCGCTGGCCCACTTTCCTCATGCGGAGGTAGACGGAGGGGTTTGAATAACTTGGGACAACGGTGAGTGCCGGATAACCGGACCTGCTCAGCTCCAAGCCAGAGCCTTGCAAATTCCCCCAAACATAATAGTTGTTCGGCCCGAATTTGACCGTCAGCCCGGTGTGGAAGTTCGAATTCGCGGTGTAGGCTGACAGATTCAGCTTCGTCTCGATCGTCCAGTCGCCGGCCCCCATATCCGTCCTTGTCAACTTTGGAGCATTGTCAATCGTCGTCCAATTGTCGTAGGTGTTCGTGCTCGGCAAGCTCATTCTGAAATTCCCGTTCACCAAAGCGTTCGTCGGGCCTGCTAACGGAGCGCTCCATGTCCAGCTGCTGGATAAAGGACCGTCAAACGTGTCCGTGACTGTTGAGGCGAATCGATCCGCATAGTAGACTTCAAGCTCGCTGATCGTGGTGAATTTGGCTGTGCCGCCAGGCGTCCCGATGATGCGAACACCGTCCCCCCATGTATCGTCAAAATTCAGCGTATACGTCTTATACGGAGCCGCTGTGCCGTCGCTCGGGTAATCCGGCGATGCGGATAGGCCGGTCACATCCACCCAATTGAAGTTTTGACGTACTTGCACCTTCACCCCGTTGCTGAACCAACCGCCGTCCGGAAACGAATTTCCTGTCGTGTAGACGACTTTATTGAGATTGTACGGACGTCCCCAGGTATAGCCCCAGTAGCTTTCCGTCTTGGCTTCCCCGTTCCAATCGTCCGCATTGACATTTTTGACGCCGTCGTTCAGCGCCCAAGGGTTGCCTTGATGAAAGCTCGCTTTCGTAAACGGTGTTTTGCTCTCGCCGCTGACAGCTAAATTGTTCGTGCTGCTCTTCGTATTGACAGGTGTCAAGCTGGCGTTATAAGGCGTGACATACAATTGCCGCAGCGAAAAATTATAGTTATTGACCGGACCTTCGAACGTGTTCGCGTTAAACCACATGCGTTTGCCATCCGCGCTGATGTATTTGGACGGCATGACGGTCGTATAGCCTCCGTTTTTGCCCGTCGTCCATGGTGAATTGTAAGGGCCGAAGTCTTTGGAAAGAAACTTCTTCCAAGGTCCCCAAGGTGCTGGCGCTTCGTAAAATTCATACGTATATTCGGTCCAGGATAGGTAAATAAACCGGTTCAAAGCGCGATTGTAGGTCACGCTGCCCTGCGAAAGCTTCGTCATATCTTTAATATCAGCGGAGGGAAACCCGGAAGTCGTAGTCGAGTAAACCCTTGAATCGTCCTGGAGGACGGGCTTTTTCGAGGCGATGCTGCCGAAAGAGGACCATGACTCCGCGCCGTCGTTCAAGCCGCCGGTCCAGAACTGCCATTTGGAAAGATCCTGCACGTTGTCCGTCGCCAAAATTCTAGCTAAATACAGCTTGGTCGGATCGGGGACGGAGTTGCTGAACGAATCGCGCCAGTTGTAGTCCAAGCCGTACGCATAAATATAATCGTCTCTCGTGGAGTTCGGATCATTGTCTACGCCATCTTTGCCCCAGTCCAGAAAGATAACCGTCGTAAAGGCATTATTCGAAAACATAGGTGTCGTCGTGTTATACGTCCAGGTTACGCCTTTATCCATTGATTTCAGGATGGTGGCATTCGGAGCATCATTAAAGGTAGGGCCGAAAAACCGGGTGCCGGGGCACCGATTAAGATCTTGCACAGCCAGCCACAGGATGCCTCCGCGCGAGGTCAGACCCGTCGGCTTGCGGTTATAGGCGGCACTCCCGTCGGAGCACTTCGCGGTGTTCCACACTTTGCCTATGCCGGCATTAATCCGATTGCCGATCAAGTTCCTGTTGTCCGGGTGCCCGCTTGTGATCCGGCTGAATACAATGTCCGACCAGCCCTGGTTCGTCCATCCCCAGCCATCGCCGTTCGCCAAGTACAGATAATCGTCATTCGACCAGGCCGACGGCCATAGATCGCCATCGCTGTTCGTGTTATAAATGCTGCCTTCCTCGACAAAGGCCGTTGAGAAGAATGTGCTTTCTTCAGGAACGACCGCATGCGCTTGATGATTCGTTGTAAGCAGGATACATCCCAAGGATAAAGCAAAGCTTGCAAGCCATATGGGCAGTTTCTTCATAAAATGGCGCCTCCTTTCAACGTAATTGAGCATCAACCAATCCAGTTAAGTTTGTGAACTTCTTTCAACAATCAGCTTCCCTCCCTCCGCAGGATCTACAGCGAAGAAGGCTTCTCTCTTTCTTTCTACTCTTACCTTAAACGAATGCTCTTTTTGATTTAAGGAGAAATTTTTTGGCAGGGGAGATTAATTTTGCACAGTGTAAAAACGCGAAAAATAGGGGTTGACAGGAATTGGGGGCGGCACGTAAACTGTGTGTAAACGATTACGTAATCGTTTACACATTCGAATGAATCAGGAGTGATCCCATATGGAAAATGGTAAAATGATCAATCGTCTGCAAGGTTCAATGCCGAAAATCGGAATTCGTCCTGTGATCGATGGGCGGCGAGGAGGCATCCGTGAGTCTTTGGAAGATGTCACGATGGAGATGGCTGTCACCGTCGCAAGCTTCCTCAGTGAGCATCTGAAGCATGCCAACGGCTTGCCGGTCGAATGCGTCATTGCCGACACCTGTATCGGAGGTGTGGCGGAGGCGGCGCAGGCTGCAGAGAAATTCGCGCGCAGCGGTGTCGGGGTGACGATCACGGTAACGCCATCCTGGTGCTACCCGACGGAAACGATGGATACGGATCCTCACCTGCCCAAAGCGATCTGGGGCTTCAACGGAACCGAACGTCCTGGAGCGGTGTATCTTGCAGCCGCATTAAGCGCGCATAACCAAAAGGGGCTGCCCGCCTTCAGCATCTACGGCAAAGACGTACAGGATATGGGCGACACGTCCATTCCGGAGGATGTGCAGGTGAAATTGCTGCAATTCGCCAAAGCCGGCCTGGCGGTTGCAACGATGCGGGGGAAATCGTATTTGTCCATGGGCTCGGTTTCGATGGGGATCGCAGGCTGCATCGTGGACGAGAGCTTTTTCCAGCAGTATTTGGGGATGCGCAACGAATATGTGGACATGAGCGAGTTCATTCGCCGGATGGAACGCGGGATCTACGATGCTGCGGAGTACGAGAAAGCCTTGGCGTGGACGAAGGAAAACTGCCGGATCGGCGCGGATGTCAATCCGCCGCATCTGACGAGAACAGAAGCCCAGAAGCAAGGCGACTGGGAAACCGTCGTCAAAATGACGCTCATCGCTCGCGATATGATGATCGGTAATCCGAAGCTTGCGGAGCTGGGCTTCGGCGAGGAAGCGCTCGGCCGCAACGCGCTGGCGGCAGGCTTCCAGGGGCAGCGCGCGTGGACGGACCATTTTCCAAACGGCGACTTTATGGAAGCGATCCTGACCAGCTCTTTCGATTGGAACGGCATTCGCGAGCCGTTCATGCTCGCGACAGAAAATGACACGCTCAACGGCATTACGATGCTGTTCGGCCATCTGCTTACCGACGCCGCTCAAATTTTTGCCGATGTGCGTACGTACTGGAGTCCGGATGCGGTGAAACGAGTGACCGGATATGAGTTGACGGGTAGAGCGGAAAGCGGTATCATTCACTTGATTAATTCGGGCCCTGCAGCGCTCGACGGTACGGGCAGACAGAAGAAGAATGGCCAGCCGGCAATGAAACCATTCTGGGAAATTACCGAGGACGAAGTCCAGCAATGCCTGGAAGCGACGAAGTGGTGCCCAGCCGTCGATTTCTTCCGCGGAGGCGGCTACTCGACGGACTTCACGACATGTGAAGGCATGCCGGTTACCATGGCCCGGATCAACTTGATTAAAGGGCTGGGGCCGGTGCTGCAATTGGCTGAAGGCTATACGGTGGAGCTGCCCGACGATGTGCATGACATCCTGGATGCACGCTCCAACCCGACATGGCCGACGACCTGGTTCGTGCCGAACCTGACCGGTGAAGGTGCATTCAAGGACGTGTATGCCGTGATGAATCATTGGGGCTCCAATCATGGCGCGCTCAGCTATGGACATATTGGAAGCGATCTCATTACGCTAGCCTCCATGCTTCGCATCCCGGTCTGCATGCATAACGTTGCAGAGGAACGTATCTTCCGTCCGAGCACATGGACAGCGTTCGGCGTGATGGAGACTGCAGGCGCCGATTTCCGCGCTTGCGCAAATTTTGGACCGTTGTATCGATAATTGAAGGGAGCGTCATCTATGACAGCAGCGAATAGCTTATATACAATCGGGGTCGACTACGGTACGCAATCAGGGCGCGCCGTACTCGTTAATATCCGTAACGGACATGAAGAAGCCGTTCATGTGATGCCTTATCGCCACGGCGTCATCGATGAGTTTCTTCCCTCCAGCGGCATGAAGCTGAAGCCGGAATGGGCTTTGCAGCATCCGGCGGATTATTTGGAGGTGCTGCGCACGGCCGTTCCGGCGGTGATCCGGACGTCCGGGGTCGATCCGTCTCACATCATCGGCATCGGCATCGATTTCACAGCTTGCACCATGCTGCCTGTTGATCAGCAGTTTGAGCCGCTTTGCTTCAAGGACGACTGGAAGGACCGTCCGCACGCCTGGCTCAAGCTGTGGAAGCATCATGCAGCTCAGAAAGAAGCGACGGCGATTAACGAACTCGCGCAGTCGCGCGGAGAGAAGTGGCTGTCGCGTTACGGCGGCAAGCTGTCCTCCGAGTGGATGCTGGCCAAAAGCCTGCAAATCTTGAAGGAGGATCCAGAGGTATATCGCGAGGCAGATCTATTCGTGGAGGCGGCGGACTGGATCGTCGCGCAGATGACCGGCGAGCTGAAGCGCAACAGCTGTACCGCAGGGTATAAATCCAATTGGCACAAAGCGGACGGTTACCCGTCCCGCGATTTTCTGCGGCAGTTGGATCCGGCCTTTGAAGATTTGTACGAATCCAAGCTGCGGGGCGAGGTTTCTCCGCTTGGAAGCAGAGCCGGCGGACTGCTACCGGCTATGGCGGAGCAGATGAATCTCCGCCCTGGCATAGCCGTCGCCGTCGGCAATATTGACGCGCACGCCGCTGTGCCTGCGGTCGGCGTTGTGTCACCGGGCAAGATGGTGATGGTGATGGGCACATCGACCTGCCATTTGCTGCTTGCCGAAGAGGAGCGCGCCGCCCAGGGCATCTGCGGCGTTGTGGAGGACGGCATCATTCCGGGCTTATTCGGCTACGAAGCGGGGCAATCGGCGGTGGGCGATATTTTCGCCTGGTTTGTGGACGAATCCGTCCCTGCATATGTGTTGACAGAAGCGCAAGAGAAAGGCGTCACCGTCCATGAGCTTCTGGAGCAGAAGGCATCACAGCTGAAGCCAGGGGAAAGCGGGCTGATGGCGCTGGACTGGCTCAACGGCAACCGCTCCCCATTGATGGATGCAGATCTGTCGGGATTGATGCTGGGCATGACGCTCGCCACGAAACCGGAAGAGATGTATCGCGCGCTGCTCGAAGCGACGGCGTTCGGCACGCGTACGATTGTCGAGGCCTTCCGCAATGGGGGGTTGGAAGTGAATGAACTGTACGCTTGCGGTGGTTTGCCGAATCGCAACAAGCTGCTCATGCAAATCTACGCGGACGTGAACAACATGGAGATTACCCTGTCGGATACGGAACTGAGCCCTGCGATTGGCGCCGCCATGTTTGCCGCTGTCGTTGCCGGTCGCGAAACAGGCGGGTATAGCTCCATTCAAGAGGCGGCTGTGCATATGGCCAGAGTAAAAGAGGAGACGGTGCGGCCGATTCCGGAGAACGTTGACGTTTACGAGGACTTATATGAACAATATCGAAGCTTGCATGATCTGTTCGGCAAAGGCGCTAATTCTGTCATGAAACAATTGAGACGAATCAGAAATAAATAGGCAGCGGGCTAGTGCTTTTACCGATCAGGTATAAGCACTTTTTCGTTCAACTGGATTGGAGTCAAAGCCATGCGCGCATCGTTCCTTAAAACGTGGAAGCTTCGGACACAGCTCATGATTACGCTCGTGGTGTTTATTTTGTCGCCGCTTATGCTGTTTGGCCTCCTGTTCTACCAGAGCTCGACGGACCTCGTATCGCAGCGGACGGACAAAGAGGGGCTGCAGGTGCTCACGCTCGTCAATCAGAACGTCAGTCAGCTGCTGAAGAGCTACGAATCCCAATTAAACGATATTTATGAGCAGGAAGCGGTCATCAAACAGATTAGAGAGTCGTCCCTGTTACAATCCAGCGGGCCGATCCCTCCGAGCGACGATGCCGTCAATCGCTTTCTGCGCGACTTTTTAAGAGGGAAAGATGAGCTGGATTCCGTTTATTTGTTTACGCTGAAAACGACGTATTTCGGGGACTTTAAAGGGCCTAATTTTTTTTCGGACATTTATAAAAATCACCCCATGTGGGAGCAGATGATTTCGCTGGGCACAGGGCGTCCGGTTTGGCTGCCGACGTATGAGCTTCCGCCTAACCAATACAATTCCAAGACGTCCCATTATTTTGCGCTTGGCATGCAGGTCAAGGACGTGTATGATGCTTTGCAGCCGCTGGGCACCCTGATTGCGAATATCAAAATCGAAGCTTTGGACAAAATCATCAGCTCTGTACAAGTAAGCCCGAACAGCGTCCTCTTTATTACCGACCATCAAGGCAACTTGATCTGGAACCGGAATTCAGAAGCTTACGGCATTCAATTGGCCAATTATCCGTTCTTTCAGCAATTGGATCAGCAAAATGAAGGGCGGTTTATCGAAACCATTAACGGTACGACCTACCGGGGCACCTTTCTTCGGTCGGCCTATAACGGCTGGTATTATTTCTCTTTTGTTCCGCAAGCCGATTTGAATGCGCAGACGAAGGACCTCAAAGGCTTTCTCGGCGCGACAGTTGTCGCCTTCGCAGCGTTGTTCATCCTTTTGGCGGCGCTTACATCGAATTATATTACGAGGCCGATTCGGCAGATGGCGCTGGCGATGAAGCAAATCGATCGAGACAATTTCGAGCCGATGCCAGGGGCGCAATCCTCGGATGAGATGAGCATGCTGCAGGCCGCATTTTTCAGTATGCGCGGTAGAATTAATGAGCTGATTAAGGAAGTCAGAATGATTTCGCATAAAGAAAAAGAAGCGGAGGTCAGAGCGCTTCAAGCGCAGATCAACCCGCATTTCGTGTACAACTCGCTCGACGCCATCAACTGGATTGCGATTGAGAACGAGCAGGATCGGATCAGCAGGATGATCACCTCGTTAAGCGACATTATGCGATATGCCATCAAGCCCGGCGAGCATCTGGTCACGATGGAGGAAGAGTTGAAATGGGCAAGAAACTATGCGTATTTGCAGGAAATGAGATTCGAAGATAAATTTGAAGTGATTTTTGAGGTTCAGATTGAGAATGTGCAGTTGAAAGTGCCGAGATTGCTGTTTCAGCCGTATTTGGAGAACTCGATCATTCACGGGATGGAAGATACCCAGAAGGGCGGTGTCATTCGAATTACGGTTCAGCTGACCGGGGACGAGGAAGATCGGAAGCTGATGGTTACCATCGAAGACAACGGCGGTGGCATTCAAGCGGATAAGCTGAAGCAAATCAAAGAGCGGCGCAGCCATGGGATTGGGATCTATAATCTCGATGAGCGGCTTAAAATGGAATATGGACCGAGCTATGGAACGACGATCTATTCGGTTTACGGCGAAGGTACTACGGTTACCGTCGTCCTGCCTTATATTTGTTAAAAAATCATGGGGGAGAACCATATGTACAAGGTAATCGTGGTCGATGACGAACCTCGTGTTCGACGAGGGCTCACAAGCTTAATTCCAAAGCTGGATGCCGAATGGTCTGTGGTTGGCGAGGCCAGAAACGGGTATGAAGCGCTTGAAGCTGTCAAAAAAGAGCTGCCGGATCTCGTCATTACCGATATTCGCATGCCGCAGATGAACGGACTTGATTTGCTAAGCCATCTCAAGGAATATCCCGTGCATGTTGTGATTTTATCAGGTTATGGCTATTTTGAATATGCGCAAACGGCGGTTAAATACGGTGCTTTTGATTATTTGCTGAAGCCGCTAAAGCCGGAGGATATTGAGAGTGTGCTTGGACGCGTGAAGAAAGAAAGGCAGCTCAAGCCTATCGATTCGCGCAGCAGTTCAGGCATGCCGAACTATTCCAAGCTGTGGAAGGATTGGCTGCTGGGACTGCAGGAGGAGAAGGAGCTGCCGGCGCAGTTGAGCGCGATGTTTGCAACCGGAGCGGCGCAGTTCCGGATCTTTGTGATCGAAGTGGATGAGATCGATGAGCTGATCAACGAGGATCAATGGGGCGATCGCCAATTGGTGCTGTTTGCGGTTCGCAATATTGTCCAGGATGTCACCGATAAAATGAAGGCGGACGCTCATTTTCTATTTGCAAATGGCGCGCAGCTGTATCTTCTCACGATGAATGAGACGGAAAGCCGACAGCTGGCCAAGCGATGTATCGAGGAAGTGAAGATGTGGCTGCGCATTTCGACGTCCATCGGCATCAGCGAGGCATCCGACCATTATGCTGCGCTGCCCTATCTCGTGCAGCATGCGGGCGTTGCACTGCAAAACAAATGCTTTTACGGCTGCGGGACGGTCGGGGAGTATGATGAATTGAAATTGGAAGACATCATCGAAGTCGGCTATCCGATTGAGCTGGAAACGGAGCTAATGAAGGAAATTCGCGGGGGACAGTTAGAGCGTGCTGCTTGTATTCTTCAGACGTTTATAGAAACAGCCAAGCAAAGAAATGTCTCCTTCCGCTTATTCCGGCGATTTTGCTTACAGCTCGTTTCTTCCGTGATTCGTCTGGCCTATGAACTCAAAATCTATGAGCTTGTGCTTACCCATTTAACGCGCCCCATTGACTTGTTTGATCGCTCTTTCACGCTGGAAGAGTATGTGGATTTCATGCATAGCCTGATGGAAGCCTGCATCGTGTCCATGGAGTGGAAGCGAACTCAGAAGCACAATCAGACGATTGAGAGAGCAGTTGACTTTATTCAGGGCAACTATGCGAAAGACATTTCACTGGAAGATACGGCACGGCATGTGCATATGAATGCCAGCTATTTTTGTTCGTATTTTAAAATGGAAACAGGCTGCTCTTTTGTCGAATATGTCACGTCCGTGCGGATGGAGAAGGCGAAGACATTGATGATGGATGCGCAGCTGCGACTCTATGAGATTGCTCAACTGGTGGGTTACCAGGAAGTTAAGTATTTCTCTAGACTTTTCAAGAAAAGAATGGGTGTGACCCCCGCGGAATACCGGCAGTTCTTTTTCCGGAAGGAGGACTAGGATGAAAATGGGATTTCTACAGCGGTCCGCATTCGCCGCAAAGCTGACGGGCTGCCTGCTGCTAATCAGTATGCTGGCAGCCTGCGACCCTGGCAAGGAAGCGAGTGCGCCGGAGCTGGACAAGCTGTTTCGCATGCCTGCCCAGGCAGGAAGTGAGCTCAATGCGCCGAAGAAGGTGCTGCGGCTGTGGTCGTTTCATACGTCCAAGGAATTTGAGTTTTGGCAGGAGCTGGCCAAGCAGTATCAACAGCTGCATCCGGATACCGAAATTAAAGTGGAGTACGTGTCCAGCGATGATTATTTTACCGGGGAGCGGCTCCTCGCTTCGTTTGCTTCGGGGACAGGTCCGGATATTTTCTTCGTCTCGTCCCCGATGATTAAGCGGCTTGCGGATATTAACATGCTCATGCCGCTCAACAGCTATTTTACGCCGGAAATCAAGGAAGACTTCTACCAGCCGGCGCTGGATTCGGTTTCGATGTACAACAACATTTATGCCGTCCCGATTGAGACGGAGCTAATGGGGTTATTTTATAACAAAGCGCTGTTCGACAAGCAGCATCTTGCTCCTCCTCGCACGTGGAATGAGATGCTGGAAGCAGCGAGAAAGCTGAAAACATCGCGGGTCAGCGGACTGACGATCGAAACGTTCGGCGGTGTCTATCAGAATTTTTCGTGGCTTCCTTTTCTATGGCAGACCGGGGCGGATTTGCTTACGCCGGACGGCAAGCATGCCGGATTAAAGGACGAGACAGGGCTGAAGGGCACCGACATGTACAACTTTTTCCGCAGCATGGTCGAGATGGGGTTAATCAATATGCAGCCTTCACGCCCGGCGACGGATATCGGCATCTTGACGAACGGCGAGACCGCCATGCAGATCAGCGGAACGTGGAATCTGCGCATGCTGGAGACACAGTACGCGGATCAACCGATCGGCGTCGTTCCGCTGCCGACGCCAGACGGCGATAAGCGCCTGACCATCGCAGGAGGCTGGAAAATCGCGGTCAATCCGAACAGCGAATATGCCAGCGAGGCGGCGAAGTTCGTCATGTGGGCGTTCTCCGGCGATACGAGTATTCCGCTCAAATGGTGCAGCGACGTGAAGTTCGCGTATTCTCCGCGTAAATCCGTGATGGAAGCGGGCAAAGACTATTACCGCAAGGGCCTGCGTGCGGTGTTCACGAATGACATTTTCGGCACGGAGCGCATGGAGCCGCAGTATCCCGAGGAGATTAACCGGATTTTCACACAATCGTTGCAGAGCTTACTCTATAGCGGACAGAGCGGCAAAGAGGTGGTTCAAACGATGCAGGATCGAATCGACCAGTTCGTCTCTGTCATCCAAAAATAGTCCCCCCAGCTAAATTATTTCTCGTTATGTGGTGTTGGTCCCCCCGTTTATACTCAAGGTGTAGACGAAATGAAAGGGGATACAACGAATGAAACGAACTTGGAAAGTAGTCGGAGCTGCAACGATCAGCTCCATGCTCGCGCTTCAATTGGGCTGCAGCTCCTCGACCACGAGCTCGACAGCGAGCACACAGCCTGCCGGCAGCACAGCGCCGGCAAGCACAGCGGCGCCGAAGGACACCAGCGCAGCGAAGAAGGACAAAGTAAAGCTGGCATTCTGGGATATGCACACGGAAGCGGAGAGCAAATTTTTCAAAGATTTGGTGGATGAATATAACAAATCGCAGGATCAAGTTCAAATCGAGTACTCCACGTATGACCAAGCTTCTTACACAACAACGAAACTGCCGACCGGCTTCGCGAGCGGAGACGGTCCGGACATTTACATGATCAGCCCCGGCGACTTCATGAAATTTGCCAAGTCCGGCCTCATGAAGGATTTGACTGGCGATTTCCCGGCTGGTGTGAAAGAAGATTTCCTCCCTGCCTCACTCGATGCCGTTACCTATAACGGCAAAATTATGGCGCTGCCGTTCGAGCTTGAAACACTTGGCCTTTATTACAATAAAGAAATGCTGGATAAAGCTGGCGTCGCCGTGCCGAAAACATGGGATGAGCTTTATGCAGCAGCCAAAAAGCTGACGACCGACAAGGTAGCAGGCCTCATCATTCCTCCCGATAAAGGACCTTACTTCAACTTCATCTGGTACCCGTTCCTGTGGCAGCAAGGGGGCAACGTGCTGAACGCAGACGGAACCAAATCCACCTTCAATACGCCAGAGACGGCAAAAGCCCTTGATTTCTGGGGAAGTTTCTTTAAAGACGGCTTATCGCCGAAGAAGCTTCAGCTCGGTCCTTGGGAGATCGACAACTTAGGGAATAAAACCGCAGCGATGCAAATTGTCGGCACGTGGGCAATCAACCGCATTGAGGAAAAATATAAAGATGTGCCGATCGGCCTGGCGCCGATTCCGACACCGGCCGGCGGCAAAGCGGCGACGGATGCGGGCGGCTGGAAAATGGCCGTTAACGGCCAAAGCAAGCATGCTGCCGAAGCGGCCAAATTCGTGATGTGGGCGTTCGGCTCCTCCGATCTGACGCACGCGCTGAAATGGGGCACGGAAGTGAAATTTGCTTACTCCCCGCGCAAATCCGTTGTGGACAAAGGGAAAGACATTTACAGCAAGGGCTTGCGTAAAGTGTTCACGGAAGAAATCTACAACTCCGCGATTCCGGAGCCTCGTTATCCGTCTGAAGTGGTGGATGCTGTAGGCGACGCGATGCAGTACGTCATGTACGGCAAAATGTCCGGCGCAGAAGCAGCCAAAACGGTAGATGCCAAAATTACGGATATTCTAAGCAAACAGAAGTAACAGGAATCTGGGTGGGGCCGCTTGCTCCGAAAATGGCTGGGCGGCTCCCCTTGTATCCGAGGAGGGGTAAGGAGTGACGCCAAGACGCAGCAATGCCCGCATGCTCCGAGAATGGGCGACGGCTTACAGCTTTCTGCTGCCCAATATCGCGGGGCTGATGATCTTCGTTTTTGTACCGATTTTATATGCGTTCTATGTCAGCTTGCATGATTGGAACGCGTTATCGCCGAAGGTGTACGTCGGCTTTCAGAACTATGTGACACTGCTATCGGATGACGGGTGGTGGCACTCAGTTACACGCACGCTGCTTTTTAGTGTCGTGTACGTTCCGTTGTTATTTTGCCTTTCGATGCTCTCCGCACTGCTCGTGAACAGGCTGCGAGGCAAAGAGGTTGGTGTCGTGCGCACTATGTTTCTCCTGCCGTTTGCCGTGACCTCGGTCATCTCGGCCATCATTGCGATGTTTCTGCTTGATCCGCGCAACGGGCTGGCGAATCAATTGCTTGCGGCAGTCGGAATCGGGACTCAGCAATTTCTAGGTTCTCCGACGCAGGCGATTTATTGTGTCATCCTGACGCTGCTATGGATCAATGTCGGCTATAACATGACGATTTTCTTATCCGCAATGAAAGAAATACCGGCGGACTATTTCGAAGCTGCGCATATGGACGGCGCAACACGCTTTCAAAGCTTTCGCTATCTGACCTTTCCGCTGCTGCGCGAGACGAATACGTTTATTCTCATCGTCACGACGATCGCTTCTTTTCAAATCTTCGATCATATCATCGTGATGACCAAAGGCGGACCGATGGATTCAACCGAGGTCAGCGTGCTCTACATCTACAAGGAAGCGTTCCAAATGCTCAATATGGGGTACTCTTCAGCGCTTGCCTTCGTCCTGTTTCTTATCGTGTTCGTGTTTTCCATGATTCAGTTAAAATTCTTCTCTTCAAAAGATTAGGCGGTGCTGCTATGAGAATAATGAACCGGTATATGTTGCCTTCGGTTTCGATCCTTATCGGAGCTGCCATGATTTTTCCCATCTACATGCTGATCATCAGTTCGTTCCGCTCGGAAACGACGGTGTTTACGATTTCGCTGCTTCCGACGGAATTCGCCGTCGGCAACTTTGTAGAAGCCGTAAAGTCCTCGCATTTGCTTAGGTCCATTCTAAATTCGTTCATCGTGTCGACGACAGTCACCGTTGTGGCGATGCTGTTCCATGCGATGTCCGGGTATGCGCTTGCCCGCTTTCAATTTCCCGGTAAAAAACTGATTTTCGCCTGGATGCTCAGCACCTTAATGATTCCGTTTGCCGTCATCATGCTGCCGCTTTATCTCATTACCAAAAATTTGGGCATGACCAATTCTTTTGCCGGGTTGATTATTCCTGCCATTTTTAACGCTTATGGCATATTCCTGTTCCGCCAGTTTTATCGGGAATTTCCAAAGGAACTGGAAGAGGCAGCCTATATAGAAGGGCTTTCTCAAGCAGGGACGTTTTTCCGTATCGCGCTGCCGCTGTCGATGCCGATTATTGCGCCGCTGACGATCGGCTTCTTTCTGGCTAACTGGAATTCGTATATCTGGCCGCTCATTATTACACAGAAGGAAACGATGTGGGTCATTCAGGTCCAACTGGCGAATCTGGTTGGCGGCGGCTATGTGACGCCGTGGAATATTGTGCTTGCCGCTGCGGTCATCGCGGCATTGCCAACGTTCCTGCTCTTTTTTATCATGCAGAAATATTTGGTGGAAGGCATTAAAATGACCGGGATCAAATAAGGTTTCCGTTTGCTGGTTCAATCCAATACATCTAGGAGCTGATTCGTTATGTTAGGTTCATCGTTAAGAGATTTATACCGCACACGTCAAGGAAAGCGCAAACGGGCGTCGAGCTACGACACGACGGGGGGCAACCGCGATTACGCAAAGTTGTATCCGGGGGACACCATTAACATCTTCGACGTAGCTGGCTCCGGCTGTATTACGCATATTTGGATGACGATGGCGCCGCTGGACGATGCGGCCGTTGAAACGTATCTGCACCGCAAAGTCGTACTGAACATGTATTGGGATGGGGAAGAAAATCCAAGCGTTCAGGCGCCGATTGGCGACTTTTTCGGGATGGGACACGGTATTACGAAAAATTACAGTTCCGCTCCGCTGGCGATGAGCCCTGAAGACGGAAGAGCGCTTAACTGCTTCTTCCCAATGCCGTTTGGCAGCCATGCCCGTATCGAGATCACGTCCGAAGCGGATCAGCCGATCAAGTTTTACTACTACGTCGATTACGAGCAGTATGATTTCCCGATCGACAGCGAGCTCCGCTTTCACGCCATTTGGCGCCGAGAGCTGACCGACGGCATCGATGACAACGTGTCGAATGCGCTATATGAATTCGGCGGTAAAAATACGACCGGCGACGGCAACTATGTGCTGCTGGATGCAGTCGGCAAGGGCCATTATGTCGGCTGCAACCTGAACATTCACAACCTGCGGATGACGCGGGAGTGGAACTGGTACGGAGAAGGGGATGACATGATTTTCATTGACGGCGAGCCATGGCCACCTTCGCTTCACGGAACGGGGATGGAGGACTACTTCAATACGGCCTGGTGTCCGCAGCAGGAGCAGTGTACACCATATCACGGCATTATTCTGGGCGGAGGACCGAACTGGTCCGGCAAAATTTCGGCGTACCGCTTCCATATCGAAGACCCGGTCATGTTTGACAAGTCCATTCGTGTCACCATTGAGCACGGTCATAACAATAACCGCAGCGACGACTATGCCAGCACGGCCTATTGGTATCAGACGGAGCCGCACAAGGACCACCCGATCATCCTTCCGGTCTCCCAGCGGCTGCCGCTGCCTGATATTCTGGGCTTCAACCCAAATGACTTAAAAACGTGCTTCGATTACTAATCCAAAAAGCTGCGGCCATCTACATCGAGAGAGCCGCGGCTTTTCAGTTTGCTCACAGGTTGACGAGCCGGAAGGCCGCGGTCTACAATTGTGGTAACGTTAACATAGCGGATCGGCTAACGGTTCCGCTCAAAAGGATGGGACCCGTTTGAGCAAAATGACAATTAAAGATATCGCGCGGGAAGCCGGCGTATCTACGGCGACGATTTCACGTGTATTGAACAGTTCCGGCTATGTGAGCCCTGAGGTCAAACACCACGTTCAAGAAGTCATCCGTAAATTTAACTATCAGCCGAATGCGATTGCCAGAAGCTTGAAGCAGGAGAAGTCGCGAAGCGTCGGCATTGTGCTGCCGGATATGGCCAACCCGTATTTTATGAGGATCTCCCGTACGATCCAACATCGCTGCTTCCAAGAGGGGTATCATTTACTGTTCATGGATACGGAGGAGAATCCGGAGAAAGAGAGCGAAGCGCTCCAGTTTCTGCTTGAAAAAAGAATTGAGGCGCTCATTCTCGCCAGCACAGGGGGGAATCTTGAGCAAATTCAGTCCATCAGCGATTCAGGCACCCATGTCATTCTGCTCGACCGGCGGTTTCCGGACCTCGCGCTCGATACCGTATCAGAGGACAATCGATCTGCAGCCAAGTGTGCAATCGCCTATTTAGTGGACAAGCATCATGAGCGGATTGGGCTTGTGAACGGACCACAAACGATCAGTACGGCGCATGAACGAAGAGAGGGAGCACTGATCGGGCTCGAGGAGGCGGGAATCGCCATCGCGCCGGATTTGCTCTACGAAGGCGACTACACGCGTGAATCGGGAATCGCGGCGATCCGGCATTTTTACCAATTGGAGAAGCCGCCGACCGCTGTATTCTCCGCCAATAACGAGATGACCTTCGGGATTTATCTGGGCTTGCAGGAGCTTGGTGTTCCTCTGGACGCCCTCGAGGTTGTGTCGTTCGGGGATCTTGAATTCTCTTCCTTATTCACACACAGGCTTTCAGCCATCAAGCAGCAGCCGCAGGCATTGGGCGAGGCAATCGGCGAGTTATTGATTCAGCGGTTAAACGGCGGCGTTGGCGAAGCCAGGGACCAGCAAATCGTAATTCCGAGTTTAATTCCATTTTAAGAAAAAAAGAAATCGTCAGGGTAATCGATGCCTTGACGATTTTTTTTATGATTTCCGGCATTACGGAAAATACTAAATCTCATTGACATGGCGCGGCCAAGCTGACACTAAGAACGACACCCAACCAAAATGTTGTCAACATCATTCATGACGAAAAGGGATTTTGATTTGATTGATCATGAAAGCGCTTTTGCATTACGATAGGAACATGAAAGAGATACAAGGAGGTTATCCTATATGGACACACTAGCTGCAAAGCAACAAGCTTCGACGGATGGAGTCCGTGTGAAGGTGCAACGTTTCGGTCGCTTTTTGAGCGGAATGGTCATGCCGAATATCGGAGCGTTTATTGCATGGGGGCTCATTACAGCTTTATTTATTCCGACTGGCTGGATTCCAAGCGAATATTTAGCGAAGCTTGTCGGACCCATGATCACTTACCTGCTGCCTCTCCTGATCGGATACACAGGCGGAACGATGGTACACGGGACGCGGGGCGGCGTCATCGGCGCGGTGACGACCATGGGCGTTGTCATCGGTACGGACATTCCCATGTTCCTCGGAGCGATGATCGTCGGACCGTTCGCAGCGTGGGTACTGAAGCAGTTCGATAGATCGATTGAAGGCAAAATCAAATCCGGTTTCGAAATGCTCGTTAACAATTTCTCCTCAGGCATTATCGGCGGGATCTTGGCGGTTCTCGCCTACGCCGTCGTCGGCCCGGCGGTGCAAGTCGTCAGCAAGCTGCTGGCTTCCGGCGTTCAAGTGCTTGTAGATGCAGGGCTGCTTCCTCTTGCGAATGTGTTGATCGAACCGGGCAAGGTGCTGTTCCTCAACAATGCCATCAACCATGGCGTGCTGAGTCCGATTGCGCTCGAGCAAGCGTCCAAGACAGGCAAATCGATTCTGTTCATGTTGGAGTCCAACCCGGGTCCAGGGCTAGGCGTTCTGCTGGCCTACTGGCTCGTCGGCCGAGGTGCCGCGAAATTGTCGGCTCCTGGCGCGGCGATCATTCACTTCTTCGGCGGTATTCATGAAATTTACTTCCCGTATATTCTCATGAACCCGCGTTTAATCTTGGCGGTTATTGCCGGCGGCGTGACAGGCACGTTCACGTTCAGCTTGTTCGGTGCAGGTCTGGTGGCTCCGCCATCGCCGGGAAGTATTTTCGCTTATATCGCAATGGCGCCAAAAGGCGGTCTTCTCTCTATCTTCACCGGTGTCATTACCGCGACAATCGTTTCTTTCGTTGTTGCAGCCCTCTTACTGAAAACAGGCAAACAAGCGGATGACGAAGATAGCTTGGAGCAAGCTCAAGCGAAAATGAAGGAAATGAAACAGAAGCCGAGCACAGCCGCAGCCTCCGCTACAGCTGTCGCGGTTGAAACTCCGCTGAAAGCGGCAGCTGACGTGCGCAAAATCGTGTTCTCCTGTGACGCAGGTATGGGATCGAGCGCGATGGGCGCTTCCATTCTAAGAAAGAAAATGAAGGAAGCCGCCGTCGACGTCACCGTCATCAATACCGCGATCAGTGAAATTCCGGACGACGCCGATATCGTCGTTACCCACAAATCGTTGACAGACCGGGCGCGCAATCAGGCACCGAAGGCTGAACATATTTCGATTGAGAATTTCATGAAAAGTCCGGAATATGAGACGCTGGTTAATCGGTTAAAAAGTTAATCTACCTAACTAACGCTGGCTATGCCGGCGTTATCTCCATTTTGATACGAGGAGCATACCTATGAGCCTGTCACACAGGCACCGTCAAATTTTGGAGTTGCTGCTGAGTCGCAAAGATGAAATTACAGCCGGAGACATCGCGACGGAGATCGGCATAAGCTCGCGAACCGTGCATCGGGAGCTGTCGGAGCTTGAGGCGATCGTGGCGGCATCGGGATTGACGCTGCACAAAAAATCGGGAAAAGGTATCCAGCTTCAAGCGGACGATCCAGCCAAACTGGCATCGTTCAAGATGAAGCTGCAGAGCCAGACAGCCATCGAGTTCTCGGCACAGGAACGCAAGCTGTTCATTCTCTGCACACTGCTGGAGGAAGAGGAACCGGTAAAGCTGTTCACCCTGTCACATGAGCTTGGTGTAACGATCCCGACGATTACGCATGATTTGGATGAGCTGGAGCCTTGGGTAACAAGGGCCGGTCTTGTTCTCGTCCGCAGGAGAGGTTACGGCGTTGGCTTGAGCGGATCGGAGGAAAATAAGCGCACGATGATCTCGCATATGGCGAGAATTTACTTGGACGAATCCGATTTGTTCGGGAAAGCGGACCCCGCGCCCGTGCCGGTTATCGCCAAGCTGCTGGAGCTGATTGGCAGAGATCATTTCACACAGGTGGAGGCTGCGCTCTGGCAAGTGGCGGATGAAGGGCTGAACGAGCTTTCCGAAAATGCGTATACGAACCTGCTGATCGATATCTCGATCGCTATCGCGCGAATCAAGAAAGGCAAAACCATGGATGCCCCTGCGGAGCATCCTGCCAGCCAGCAGAGCGAACTGCCCGCGCAGACGCTCAGCCATTTATCTAAGCAGACCGCGACCGTCTTTCCTGACGCTGAAATGTCTTATATCGCCGGACTTCTTGCGCCGAAGGACACGGCACACCCGAACCAGCTGCTGCCGCGCGAAGAGCTAAATTATATGGAAATCATCCAGAAGCTGATTCATTGCATGGAAGACAAGACCGGCATCAGGCTCAGCACGGACCGCTCCCTGAGAGACGGGCTGCTCGATCATTTGGAGCCCGCGCTTACCCGCATCAGGGGCGGAGTCCCCATTCGCAATCCGCTGCTTGCGCAAATTAAAAGGGACTATGAACCGTTATTCGAAGCGATACGTCAATCCGTTCATGCGACGATCACGGACATTGCTGTACCTGATGAAGAAATCGGCTTCCTGGTCATGCATTTTGGCGCTTCGATCGAGCGAAAGAAACAGTTCCATCGCAATGTGAGGGCGATACTTGTGTGCACGAGCGGGATCGGGACTTCCAAAATGCTTGCCGTCCGGCTAACGAAGGAGCTGCCTCAGATTGAAATTCTCGGCAATGCCTCCTGGTTCGAGGCGGCCAGGATTCCGGAAACCGAGTATGATTTGATCATTTCCACCATCGATCTGCCTGTGAGTGAAGATCGATACATAAAGCTGAGCCCGCTGCTGACGAAGGAAGAAGCGGAGCGGCTGCGCAGCTTTATCCAGAATGTGACGCTGCTGAAAGACCGCGAGCCCAAACAGCGACTGGAAGAAGCGCAAGAGGATGAAGCCAAAGCGGACCGGCTCCGCCGTATCCAGCATTACGTCAATGAAATTGTGCGGATTATCGATCATTTTGCCGTGCATCCGCTCCTCGGACCTTTCGACAGTTTGCAAGAGACGCTCCGCGTCATCTGCGAACACGCGCGCGAATCTGACTATATCGAGGAAGTCGAGCCGATTGTTCAGCTATTGTTGGCGAGAGAACGGCAGAGCAGCCAGGTCATTCCGGATACAAGTCTGGCGCTGTTTCATATCCGGAGCGAGCAGGTCAAGGTGCCGTCGCTTACCCTTTTCCGGTTGGAGGAGGATCTGCTGCTGGACCGTTTGGAACCTTCGGGCGTGAGGCAAGTGCTGCTGATGCTCGGCCCCAGAGAGCTTTCCAAGGAAAGTCTGGAAGTGCTCAGCGAAATCAGCTCCTACCTGCTGGTACCGGTCATGATCGAACTGCTCAAGACTGGCAGCGAACAAGAGATCAAGCATTTTTTATCCCAGGAACTTGCCGCTTTTTTAGCATATCAGTAAGTAATTTCCTCGAAGTGGCTCTATGCCATCAGTAAACGCTCCCGTCCATGAAAGGACGGAGAATCCGTTTATCTTTGGAGAGTAAATAACAACAGGATTGGGGAGAACCTACGATGAGTATTTTATCCATCAACAAAATCAAACTGAACGCACAGCCTTTCAATAAAAATGAAGCGATCATTATGGCGGGGCAATTGCTTATCGAGGCCGGTCATGCGTCGGCTGCTTATATCGATAAAATGCTGGAGCGCGAAGAAACGCTGTCCACTTACATGGGCAACGGACTGGCGATTCCGCATGGGACGCAGGATTCGAAATCGCTGATTTCATCGACCGGGCTGTCCATCGTACAAATTCCGGAAGGCGTAGACTTCGGTGACGGCGAAAAAGCGACCCTGGTGATCGGCATCGCCGCGGTAGGCGACGATCATTTGGATATTCTTACCAATGTGGCGATGATTTGTTCCGAGGAAGAGAATGTGGAGCGCATTATGAAGGCGTCCACGCCGGAGGAAATCCTGCACATTTTTGAAAGCGGGATGGAGTCATGAGGGCGGTCCATTTTGGCGCAGGGAATATCGGCAGGGGCTTTATCGGGCTGATTTTATCGCGTGCGGGCTATGAGGTTTGCTTTTCGGATGTGAATGATGGGCTTGTTGAACGGCTTCAGCAAAAGAAGGCGTATACAGTTCGTTTGGCGAATGAGGCCCAGGAAGCTTTTCATGTGACGAACGTCACGGCTATTAACGGCAAAAATCTGGACGATGTCGCTGAAGCCGTAGCTGGTGCTGATCTGGTGACGACGGCCGTGGGCGTCAATATTTTGCAGCATATCGCCGTCGGCATTGCGAAGGGTCTTGAAAAGCGCGTGGCGCGCGGCGCCGCGCAGCTGCACGTGATCGCCTGCGAGAATGCGATCGGCGGCAGCACGCAGCTTAAGGCGCACGTATACAGCCATCTGAGCGCAGACCTGCAGGAGAAAGTGAGCGCATGCGTCGCGTTTCCTGACGCGGCCGTCGACCGCATCGTGCCGATTCAGCATAACGAAGACCCATTGGAAGTGCGGGTAGAGCCCTTTTACGAATGGGTTGTGGATGAATCGCAGATGTTCGAAGGGTTCCACCGGATCGGGGGCATTCATTATGTCGAGGCGCTCGAGCCGTATATTGAACGCAAATTGTTTACCGTTAATACAGGGCACTGCGCGGCAGCTTATCTCGGTCATGTTCGGGGATTTGCTACGATTCAGCAAGCGATGGCTGATGGGGCTGTCGCCGAGCAAGTGAAGCATGTGATGGAAGAGACAGGGGCGCTTCTGGTCCAAAAGTATGGATTTGATGCTGCCGAGCACGGGACTTATATTCAGAAAATCATTCAACGTTTCATGAATCCGTACTTGATTGACGAAGTTGCGCGTGTAGGCAGATCGCCGATCCGCAAGCTGTCGAGCAATGATCGTCTCGTTCGTCCGGCGCTGCAGGCGTATGAACGGGGAATTCCCGTCGTTTATTTGCCGATGGCGATGGCGGCGGCCTTTCATTTTGATGACGAGGCTGACGAGGAAGCCGTGCAAATCCAAGAGGACGTGCATGAGCTCGGTATTGACCGCACGATTACCAAATATACATCGATTGATGCCAATCATCCGTTACATGCCGAGATTAAGAATCACTATGAACGGTTAACTATACAACCTTAAGGAAGGGGAGTTCTACGATGGCGAAAATGACAACCAAACGGCTGTCCGGCATTGCCGCTTCCCCCGGTATTGCCATTGCCAAAGCATTCCGATTGCAGCAAACGCATTACGTGCCCGCCGCAGCCAAAGTAGCGGACGCTCAAGCGGAAACGGCCCGCTTTCGTCTAGCGGTGAAGGAAGCGGGCGAAGAACTGGAAGGAATCCGAGCCTTGACCGAGGAGCGGATGGGGGCGGCGAAGGCGGAGATCTTCGAAGCGCATCTGATGCTGCTGGAGGATCCCGATTTGATCGATGCGATCATCGAGAACATCGAGAACGAAAGCATGAATGCGGAGTACGCGCTTCATGAGGTAGCGAACGGCTTCATCGACATGCTCAGCGCCATGGACAACGAGCTGCTGCGGGAACGTGCCGCAGACGTGCGCGATGTGTCGGGAAGAATCATGAGCCGGTTGCGAGGCGAGACGTATGCGGCGGTTTCGGCGATTCAGGAGCCGTGCATTCTCATCGCCGATGACTTGACGCCTTCGGATACGGCTCAGCTCAACCTCGACGATGTGCTCGGGTTCGTCACGGTCATCGGCAGCCGGACGTCCCACTCGGCGATCATGGCCCGTTCCCTTGAGGTGCCGGCCATTGTCGGCGTTGGTGAAGGCGCCGCAGACATTGAGATGGGGACCATGATCGTTATGGATGCCGTTGAAGGCACGGTCCTCATCGATCCTTCCGAAGCGGAGCTCGACGCCTACCAGGCTCGCAAAGTCGCGTACGATGAGCGGCGCCAGGAGCTGCGTAAGCTGAAGGACCTCCCTACGTATGCGAAAGATGGTCATCGGGTCGAGCTTGCCGCGAACATCGGCAGCGTGGAAGATTTGCAGAAGGTGCTGGACAACGGAGCCGAAGGCATCGGTCTGTTCCGCACCGAATTTCTCTACATGGGACGCAGCGCGCTTCCAAGCGAAGAAGAGCAGTTCCAGATCTATAAACACGTCTTGGAGCGGATGGCGAACAAGCCCGTTGTCATTCGCACGCTGGATATTGGCGGCGATAAAGAGCTTCCGTACATGAAGCTTCCGGCCGAAAGCAATCCGTTTCTTGGGCTGCGAGCGGTTCGCTTGTGCCTGGATCGCCAGGACTTGTTCCGGACGCAGCTGCGGGCATTACTGCGAGCAAGCAGCTACGGTCAATTGAAGATCATGTTCCCGATGATCGCGGTGGTGGAAGAACTGCAAGCGGCGAAGCGCCTGCTTCAGGAAGAGAAGGCGAAGCTCGTGCAGGAAGGCATCCCGGTTGCTGAGGATACCGAAGTTGGCATCATGATCGAGGTGCCCGCTGCCGCGCTTGCCGCCGATTCGTTGGCGCAAGAGGTTGACTTTTTCAGTATCGGCACGAACGATCTGATTCAATATACGATGGCGGCGGACCGCATGAACGAGAACGTCTCCTATCTGTACCAGCCTTGTCATCCTTCCATCCTGCGTTTGATTCGCATGGTCATCCAGGCGGCGGAGAAGGAAGGCAAATGGGTGGGCATGTGCGGCGAAATGGCCGGCGACCATGCGGCGATTCCGCTGTTGCTCGGCCTCGGGCTCCACGAGTTCAGTATGAGCGCCAGCTCGATTTTGCCGGCGCGTGCGTTGATTAAAGAGCTATCCCGGCGGGAATGGGCCGGTTATGCAGAGCAAGCCCTGGCCATGGGCAGTCAAGCCAGCATCCAAGCGTTTGTTAACCATAAGATCAAGGAGTGACCGACAATGATTTCTCAAACTTTTACAATCCTGAATCCATCCGGATTCCATGCCCGTCCGACCAAAGCGTTCGTGCAGGCGGCGAGTGCATTTCCCTGCAAAATCAACGTCAGCAAAGGCGGCAAAAAGGTGAACGCTAAAAGCTCCCTGAGCATGCTGACGCTGGGCATTCAGCAGAATGAAGAAGTAACGCTGGAAGCGGATGGCGAGCAAGAAGAGCAAGCAGTCCAGGTGCTTGGCGAACTTCTGAGCAAAATTTTCGAAGAATAGGTGAGAGGCCTATGCAAAATTGCGCATGGGCCTACTCGATTGTTCGATTGGAAACTCACCGACTAAGGATCGAGAGTCTCCACTACCAGAACAGTGACGGACCAATTGACACTCACAATCAAGGGTTACCCTGACGTTAGCTGAAACAAGCTGCGCAAAGGGTAACCCTTGTTTTACTTTCATTTTAAAGGAGGTGTGAATCGTCAGTCTTCTTTCTTGAAAGATGCACTTACAAAAACTTGCTGAACTCTTTCCATTTTAATTTCTGGAAACATATCCCTTTTTGAAAGTTGGTCATGCAGTTCCGTCGGAGGTTTTAAGGTTGCATACAATCCAATTCCAGAAAAAATAAGCAGGCATACGACAAACATAAGATTACCTCCTGTTCGGTAATGTGCAACGAAAACTCTTGTATGGCCTGATAAATGACACGAACCGTTATTTATACTGCATGTATATGTCTCGTTAATGGGAATGGGTCAAGGCTCTAGTCTATTTCTTCAACTTTAGCAATTCAAATTCTCAAAATGTGCTTTTTCACTAGATCAGGCTATTTCTTAGGTTCATACACTGATATTGCAAACACCCAACTAGATAAATGTTCCCTACTACCAATGTCTAGATTTCTGAGAGGAGGGTAAAGTTATTGTGAAACGAACGAAGGTATTCTTTAATCCTCGTGCTGTAGGTATGAAAAAATATCGCATAGTCAAAGTTTTTGCCAAGTTTAATTCGTACAAAGTAAAGGAAAAACAGTTCATCTCCAAATCCAAAGGTGATCTAGAAGCTATTTGTATCGTCTGTAAAAGGAAAGAGCCATGCAAATGTCCCAAGCACAAGAAAAAGAAGAAAAAATTGATCTGCAAAAAAATTAAAAAAAGAAATAGATGCAGAAAACATCACTGTATATGCCGGAGGGGGCCAGCAGGGCCGCCAGGACCAGCAGGACCAGCAGGGCCAGCAGGGCCAGCAGGACCAGCAGGGCCACCAGGACCCGTGGGGCCAGCAGGGCCGCCAGGACTCATGGGGCCAGCAGGGCCGCCAGGACCCATGGGACCAGAAGGTCCGAGAGGCCCGAAAGGTCCGGAAGGACCGAAGGGGAAGAAAGGGCCGGAAGGACCGGAAGGACCAGCAGGACCTCCAGGGTCGGAAGGGCCAGCAGGACCTCCAGGGGCGGAAGGGCCACCAGGACCTCCAGGGACGCCAAAACCGCCAGGACCACCGAAGCCACCGGGACCACCAAAACCGCCTGGGCCGCCTAAACAGGAAGATAGATCTTGCAAAGAGAGCTGTAAATGCTGTCATAAGAAGCATGACTGCATGCACAATCTGCTAAATCAGCTCAAGAATATTAAACTGAAAGAGTTGCACTCATTAAACTACTCCGCGAGCAAATATTCGAATGTGGGCATCATTTCCGCCGAAAATGGTCTCGTAAACTTTGTAAGCAATGGTGTTGAGCACTTCGTACCAATTCATCTTATTGCAGGTGTAGAAGTCTGGTCGGGAGATTATAATAGCAAGTTGCTGGATAATGAAAGCAATGACTCCGATAACAGCGAGAGCTCAGGTATGATAAGCTTGTTCACTTCATTAGCCGGTAAAGCCAAAGTTGACTTTAGTACGCTCGCTGAACAGTTGACTGATGTATCAAATGCGGCAGTTATCGGACTCAACGAAGAGATTGTCGTATTGTCCACGCGAGACATCGTGTACGCAGTTTCGTTAAGTTGTATTTCTGAAATATCAAATATCAAGAAAACGTAATATATGACATCATGCAGATCCCTTACAACCTATGGATTGGAAGGGATCTGTATCTATATCCACGTACAAATACCCACTAGTGATAGATGTGGAGATTATAAGAGACGGGGCATTCGTTTAGTACAATCTTTTGCCGGGTGAGTATATATACATTATGCAATAACAACAAACCACAACTTGAAGGGAGCTATGATTATCATGGCATTTGATTATTCTTCGTTAATGGGTAAGCAAGTAAGATTGGATCGCGGAGGTCCTGAATCTCGGCAAGGTGAGATTGTTGCAGTGGGGACTGATTACGTAGGTATCTACAATGAGAAGGATGGGCTTATTTACTACAATACAACTCACTTAAAAAGTATCACAGTAAATTCGAAAGATGCTGTGGAGTATTCTCTGACTTCACAGACGAATGCAACACCATTACGTCTTTTGGAAGCTGAGAATTTTCTTGGTCTCTTGAATGGTATGAAAAATCTTTGGTGTCAAGTTAACCGTGGGGGTCATGAGAGCATTCAAGGTGTATTATCCGATGTCAATGATGATTCTATTACGATGGTTGTTAACCATGAATTAGTCACAATTTTTAATTTTCATATTAAAAGCATGTCCTATGGTGTTAAAAAGGAGAACCAAGAGGAGAAGAAAGACAAAAATCAGGAACAAAATCAGGATAATAACGAAAAAAAATAACTCACCTCTGAATCTTAATTGTTGGTGGGAGGAGGGGGAAATATGCTGATCATTGTACGCCTAACGGGATCGACATTATTTGAAATTCTCACCCTCCCTGTCATTGTACGGAACCCAGGACCATCATCTGCCAACCTTTGTGAGGTGCACGATCATGTTTGATATAACAACTGCGGTAATATCCATTGTATTTGTTACCGTTACGTTGTTGATAATTTGGAGGCCATTCGGTATTAATGAATCTATCCCAACGACCCTAGGTGCTTTGATTTTCTTGGCTTTAGGAATTGTGCCCCTTACAGGTGTTTACCATATAGCCTCCATTGTTAGTGGGGCAAGCATAACCATTATATCAACAATTGTAATGTCTATTGTATTAGAGAGTATAGGGGTTTTCAGGTGGGCGGCTATTAATTTGGCGGTTCGCGCGAAGGGGTCCGGTCTCGCACTCTTTTGGTACATTAATATGTTGTGCTTTTTAATGACGATGTTTTTTAATAATGACGGAAGCATTCTAATCACAACCCCCATTATCATCCAAACCCTATCTATTCTTAATTTAAAAATGAGGCAAAAAATTCCTTACCTCATCTCAGGTGCTCTTGTTGCAACCGGAGCAAGCGCACCTATAGGCGTCAGTAACCTGGCCAATCTGATTGCGTTAAAAACAGTTGGTTTAGACCTAAACACATATACATCCATGATGTTTGTACCTGCCATGACGGGGATTATTGCAATTACCATTTTGCTTTATGTCTATTTTAAGCGTGAGATTCCCGGGAAAATTATGTCCTTACATTCCTCTTCAATCAACGCTATCCTACACGATAATTCATCCACTTTTCATCCCCTCAAGGTAGATCCTAAAGACAAGGGTGAAGTTGATTGGGGATTGTTTCGGATTTGCATCCTGATCGTCATTTTGATTCGATGCAGCTTTTTCTTGCTGACCCCTCTTGGGGTAGCTACGGAATGGCCTGCAATCATCGGAGCTTTGATTCTTATTATCATTAGGTGGATACGGAAAGGGATTGGACCTAAGGATATTTTAGTAAAAACACCGTGGCATATTCTGATATTCGCATTTAGTATCTATGTCATTATTTACGGTCTTCATAATTCAGGTCTGACTGACTTTCTCGTTCAATGGCTTGGTGGAGCAGTCGCCGAGAATCACTTTAATGCCATCTTTCTAATGGGGATGCTGCTTACGGTAATGTCCAATTTGTTTAATAACTTACCCTCCATTATGATTGGTACCTTATCTTTGCAAAATATGGGATTAGACGCTTTTACGATGCATACGGCTTATTTGGCAACAGTCATTGGTGCAGATATCGGTTCCTTATTGTTGCCGATGGGGACACTTGCCTCATTGATATGGATGCACATACTGAGAAAGCATCATATCAGATTTACCTGGGGTCAATATATTAAAGTGACGATCATGATTGTTCCGATAGGTCTTTTTATAAGTCTCCTTTGTTTATATGTATGGACGGGCTGGTTATTCAAGTGAGAGGAGGTGACATTGATGGACCTTTTTCAGAAGAAGCTAGGAGCGGTTATTGATGTTGAACTGCTCGGTGATAAATGGCACACGGGCATTTTGGTAGACGCGGGGCAAGATATCCTGGTTATCTATAACGGGGAGAGGTATATATATATTCCTTATTTTCATATTCTGAATGTCAGTTTGAATACCAAAAAAAGTTCAACGGACTTCTCTGCTCTTACTGAAAAGCCAATCAATAGTGATAAAATTTCGTATAGGAAAATATTAATGAATGCTAAAGGGGTATTCTCAGAAATATTTGTATCCGGGTTTCAGCCTATACATGGCTACATTACCCACATCATGACAAATTACTTCGAGTTTTATTCTCCCGTTTACAAAACAATGTTTATACCGTTAATTCATTTGAAATGGCTAATTCCCTATAACGATTATCATACACCGTACCTTCTGGATAAAAAATTTTTCCCTGTAAATCCATCCGATTTGCCCTTATCTCGAACTTTTGAGGAGCAAATGAAAAAGCTGGAAGGTAAAATCGTTGTTTTTGACTTGGGGAGGAGCCCCAGTAAGATAGGTTTATTAAAAGAAATTGATAATAATATTGTTCACATGATTACAGCGGAAGGCATGACCTTTTATACGAATATTCAACATATTAAAAGTGTTCATTCGCCATCCATGTAACAATATAATTGGGAGGTAATGCAAATGCCTGGTGGAAAAGGTCCTGGTAAACACGGACATAAACATGGTGAACACAAGAATGAGAACGGTAATCAAGAACAGGAAGTGAAAGAAGCAACAGGATCAGAACAGAACGAAGAAAAAGGTAAAGATACCGTAAAAGGACATGAGCATAAAGAGGAAAAGGGTAAAGGCGGCAAGGAAGGCAAGGAAGGCAAGGGGAAAGAGGAAAAGGGTAAAGGCGACAAGGAAGGCAAGGAAGGCAAGGGTAAAGAGGAAAAAGGTAAAGGCGACAAGGAAGGCAAAGATAAAGAGGAAAAGGGAAAAGACAAGGAAGGCAAGGAAGGCAAGGGTAAAGAGGAGAAAGGTAAAGGCGACAAGGAAGGCAAGGGTAAAGAGGAAAAAGGTAAAGGCCATACAAAAGCATAAACAAGTCGCAAGCTTTTTTGTGGAAACAAATAATTAAAAAAACGAGGATCTACGCGGCCTACTCTCGCTTAGCTCCTCGGCTTTTTGCATGCAAAGCTGACTTCTTCACAATTTTCCCCAGGCTATTCCGAATTCAATCCCTGTCCAAGCCCCTTCAGAAAGGAAATGCCGAATCCCAGCGCGCGGTTGACGTCGGGATCGTTCATAACTTTGACAAGCTCCAGGATGCTAACTTTTTTGTCGGATTCCAAGCGTTCTTCGGCAGCGGCCAGTCCTGAGGTGACACTGTTCAGCAGTTTCTTGGTTACGGCAGGATCCAGCTCGGCTAAGACTCCTGCTGCGCCCATCAGATTGTTGATGGTGTTTGTCACGGGCTTGCGCGTAGCTTGACCGATCAGGACTCTGGAGATACTGCCTTTCGCTTTCAGCAAAGACTCGGCCGCTTCCAGAAGGCCGCTCTCGTGGAGTTCTTTGATGATGTCCAATGTTTTTTTGAGCGCTTCACGATTATCGGCCAGTTCTGCGGAAAGCTGATCAAGCGATTGTTTTTGGAGCTCTTCATCGGTTTGAACGTGTTTGTGAATGGTAGAAGTAGGCTTAGCCATTATCCGGCCTCCTTAATTTTGATCTACTAAGCTGACATAGCCAGGTCTGTTCCATTTTCGCGCTGCCTCTACACCGTTTTGAGGATGTCGCTTTTTATTTCTAGGATTAATCGAAGGCAGCGGATTGTCGCCATCTACCTCTAGAACTTGCATCCGAACCTTGACCTGCTTATAGGCCGGCGTATGTGTAATCACATCGACAGCTCCGCCGGTTAGCAGATTAATCGCGGTATCGTGACTGCTGGAGTGCATAGGCACGTAAATATCTTTGCCATTCACCCGGTCGGTGACAACGACTCTTAACTTGATGGCGCCATATGGCGATTCCAAACGGACCAAGCTTCCATCTTGAATGCCCCGCGCTTTGGCCAGATCATGCGAGACTTCTACGAAAACTTGTGGAAGCTTAAGCTGAATGCCGGCCGACTTGGTGGTCATATTCCCTTCATGGAAATGCTCCAGCAATCGTCCATTATTCAGCGTCAGATCGAACTCAGCCGGGAATACGATGGGCTGAACGTAGTCGAATCGCGCAAGGCGCGCCTTTTTATCCGGAAAGTTGAAGCCATTCGAATGCAGCAATGGCGTATTGCTGCCATCGAGAGATCCCCAATGGAAACTGTTCCAGCCTTCCAACAGGTCGTAATTGCATTGCGAGAAGAAAGGAGTAAGCGAAGCCATTTCTGCGAAAATCTCACTGGGATGGCTATAATTCCAATCAAATCCCATCCTTTTGGCGACTTGACTGAAGATCCACCAGTCCGGCTTGCTCTCACCAAGCGGTTCCAGCGCCTGATACAGCCGTTGAACGCGTCGCTCCGTATTCGTGAACGTCCCTTCTTTTTCCAAAGAAGGAACGGCCGGCAAAATGATATCTGCGAATTGGGCTGTTTTGCTTAAGAATACATCCTGAACGACCAGAAATTCAACGTTTGCGAGCATATCTTGCGTATGGTTGGAATCCGCATCTACCCAGGCCATCTCTTCCCCGGAGATGTACATGCCCTTTAGTTCGCCTCTGCCGATCGCCGCTAACATTTCAATGTTATCGAGGCCGCGCACACCGGAGATTTCTACGCCGTAGGCTTTCTCGAATTTCGCTCGGACAGCATCGTCGGTCACCTTCTGATAGCCAGGGAAAATGTCCGGCATCGTTCCCATATCGGATGCGCCTTGAACGTTGTTATGCCCGCGAAGCGGGTAAGCGCCTGCGCCTGGTCTCATCATGTTGCCTGTAATCAGCAGCAAGTTCGCAATGGCGGAGGAGGTGTAAGAGCCGGCAATGTTCTGCGTAACGCCCATGCCCCAACAAATCGCCGTGCCATCAGCCTCGTGAATCATTTGTGCTACTTGAATCAACGTTTCCTTCGCAATGCCGGTTTCTTTTTCGGCAAACTCCAGCGTATACGGTTCGATTTTTTGCAAATACTCCGAATAGAAGTTCACATGCTCATGAATGAAGGCCGGATTATGCAAGTTGTTATCAATCATATATTTCGCGACGGCAGTCAGCCAGACGTAGTCGGTGCCTTGCTTAGGACGAATGAACAGATCCGCTCTTTCCGCCATTTCATGTTTGCGCAGATCGACCGAAATCAATTTTTGCCCATGCAGTTTATGCGCGCGTTTAATGCGTGTAGCCAGCACCGGATGCCCTTCCGCAGGCGCACACCCGACCAGGATGACTAATCCTGCGTGGGCAAGGTCTTGAATGGTGCCGCTGTCACCGCCAATGCCAGTCGTTTGCTGCAATCCCCAGGAAGCTGGCGACTGGCAATACCGGGAGCAGTTATCCACGTTGTTGGTCTGGAAGACTTGTCGCGCCAGTTTCTGCATTAAGTAATTTTCTTCATTTGTATATTTGGATGACGAGATGAATCCGAGCGCATTGCCGCCGTACGTGTGTTTAATGGCGCCCATTTTGCTGGCCATCAGGTCCAGCGCCTCTTCCCAAGTGGTTTCGACAAAATGGTCGCCTTGGCGAATCAGCGGTTTCGTTAAACGTTGCTCGCTGTTGACGAAATCCCATCCGAATTTCCCTTTCACACAGGTAGAAATGCCATTAACCGGACCTTGGGAAGGCTGGACCTTCAAAATTTTCCGACCTTTGGTCCACACTTCAAAGCTGCAGCCAACGCCGCAGAACGTACAGACGGTTTTGGTTTTTTTCGTTCGGGTTTCCCGCATGGAAGCTTCAACTTCGGAAACGGCGAAGATCCCGCTGTAGCCAGGTTCAACTTCTTTAATCAAGCTGATCATTGGGTCCAGCAAATCTTTCTTGATTCCGCTCATAAAACCGGCTTCGCCCAGCATCGATTTTTCCATTAAGGCGTTACAAGGGCACACCGATACACACTGGCCGCAGCTAACGCACGAGGACTCGTTGATCAGCGTCCCATCGTCCCAAATGACCCGTGGACGCTCCGCTTCCCAATCGATGGAAAGCGTCTCGTTCACCTGCAGGTTCTGGCAGACCTCCACACATTGGCCGCAAGCGACGCATTGATTGGGGTCATACCGATAAAAGGGATGCGACATATCCACTTCGGACGGATCGACTTTCGGTTTGTACGGATATTTTTGATGTTCAATTTCCATTAACTCTGCGGTATTGTGCAGGGTACAGTTGCCGTTGTTGTTGTCGCAAACGGTGCAATACAGCAGGTGATTCTCGAGCAAGCGATCCATCGCTTCGGTTTGCGCCTCTTTGGCGCGGGGGGACGATAACTCGATGTTCATGCCGTCGGATACGAGGGTGGAACAGGAGCGTATCAGTTTTCCATCGGCCTCTACAATACAGGTATCGCAGGTTTGAATCGGGTCAACCTCAGGCACATAACAGATTTGCGGATGCGGAAGTTTGTTGTGATTAATAGCCTCCAGAATCGTCGAACGTTCTTTTACCCGATATTCGGTGCCATTGATTCTGATGCTGACTGTGTGATTGTTCACGATATGAACTCCTTTCAGATGAGAATGAAAAAATCCACCATAAACATGAACGTTTGTTTAAACAAACACTCGTGTTCATGGTGGATTAGTTGCCAAGTTCATTTACTTGGGGGCCAAGCCGCCATACGGATATTCATTAACTGCAAATGAAAAACATTTCACTTGCGAGTCAATTCATCTAATATTGTTACTATAGCTTGATTCCAAGAAAACTTCAACTATTGACAAATCGAATCTTTAGAGACATATATACGAAAAGGAAGGAGCTGCGCAAATGAGCAAAGCCGTTGAGGTGTCACGTCCGATCCTGCGTTACGAGCAGGGCAAAGTTCAGCCCATCGAAGATCGAATTGTTACTGAACACCCCGTCACTATCAAAATCAATACACAGGAATTTGCCACCATGGTGTGTACGCCAGAGCACGTTGAAGATATGATTATTGGCTTTTTGGCTTCCGAAGGGGTCATCCGCACCTATGACGATATTGAGGAGATCTGGTATCAGGAAAGAGAAGGCCTGGTTCATATCAAAACGCGTTGGATCAATGAATTTTATCAAAATTTCCATTCCAAACGCTATATTACCTCTTGCTGTGGGAAGAGCAGGCAAGGCTTTTATTTTGTCAATGATGCGAAAATGGCCAAGACGATGAGCAGGGAACAGGTCAAAGTAACCTATGAGGATATCCTTCGGTTAATGCGTGAGATGCAAAGCTCCTCCCAGACGTTTCAAGACACAGGAGGGGTCCACAATGCCGCGCTCTGTGAGAAGGACACGATCATTTTGTCGCGAATGGACATCGGCAGACATAATGCATTGGATAAAATATATGGCCATTGCTTAAAAAATAAAATCAGCCTCGAAGGGAAAATTATCGTGTTTAGCGGCCGTATTTCTTCCGAGATTTTATTAAAGGTATCCAAAATCGGGTGTGAGATGGTCTTGTCCAAATCCGCTCCGACGGAGCTTGCCCTGCAATTGGCTGAAGACTTGGGGATTACAACGGTGGGCTTCATCCGAAATGAATCCTTCAATGTGTACACTCATCCTCAAAGGATTACAACAGAATGCTAGCTTGAATCGCAAGACAGCGTTATTTTTACCGCATTCGAACAGGACATCCCGATCCCGCAATCGTTTATGATTAGGGAGACAAAAAGATTCCATCTGAATCAAGCGGAGGGCTGCTCATGTTGAAAGTAGCAATTATCGGTGCCGGGGCGATTTCAACTGCTCATATTGAAGGGTATCTGCAATTCAAGGATCGCTGTACTATTGTTGCTATCAGTGATTTTTACACAGACAAAGCGGAGGCGATCGTAACAAAATACGACCTCGATGCGAAGATCGTCAGCGATTACAAGGAACTGCTGCAAGCGGACATCGATCTTGTATCCGTGTGTACGCCGCCTTATGTGCATGCTGAGATCGCGATCGATTTTCTGAATGCAGGCAGCCATGTCATCATTGAAAAGCCGATGGCGGCATCGCTGAAGGAATGCGACGAGATTAATGAAGCCGCCCGTAAGAACGGCAAGATCGTATCGGTCATCGCACAGAATCGGTTTAGAAACCCGATGATGAAATTGAAAGCCGTGCTGGACAGCGGGCTTGCCGGCAAAATTGTTCATGCACAAGTGGATTCTCACTGGTGGCGCGGCCATTGCTACTATGATTTGTGGTGGCGCGGAACGTGGGAGAAGGAAGGCGGGGGGCCAACGCTGAATCATGCGGTTCATCATATCGATGCGCTGCTGTGGATGCGGGGACGTCCGACTGAAGTTCAAGCTTTCATGAGCAATGTTGCCCATGATAACGCCGAGATTGAGGATTTATCGGTGGCTATGCTGCGGTATTCCGACGGTACGCTGGGCCAGGTGACAAGCTCGGTTGTCCACCACGGCGAGGAGCAGCAGATTATTTTCCAAGGCTTGGACGCTCGAATTTCCGCTCCCTGGAAGCTTAAGGCTTCGCTTTCCAAGGCTAACGGTTTCCCTGGGCCAAATGCGGAGTTGGAAGCTACAATCCAACAGTATTATGACAATCTTCCCAATCTTCCTTATGAAGGGCATGCAGCGCAAATTGATAATGTGCTGACCGCCATCGAAACAGGAGCACCCGTACTGATTGACGGGCAAAGTGGTCGAGATACGCTGGAACTCATTACGAGCATCTACAAATCGGCGAGCACGGGAGAATGTGTCAAGCTGCCGCTGGAGCCGGACGATCCGTTCTATACGCGCGAAGGCGTGCTGGAGCATGCCACGCATTTCTATGAGAAGAGCAGCCACGTGGAGAACTTTGCGGATGCCGCCATTACAACCGGCAGGTTTGCGGGAGGGAAGAGCTAAGATGGATAACAAGAATGGCATGTTCTATGCCCCGCAGGGCAAACCGAATCGGGTGATCTCACCGGGAGAATTCAAATTCGCGGCCGTTAGCCTGGACCATGGACATATCTATGGCATGAGCAATGGGCTTATCGAGGCCGGTGGGGAATTAGCGTGGGTGTATGACCCGGACCCGGCGAAAGTATCGGCGTTTCAGGCGAAGTATCCAGGTGTAAAAGTGGCCCGTTCCGAACAGGAGATCTTGCAGGACAGCTCCATCCGCCTTGTGGCGGGGGCCGCGATCCCTTCGGAGCGCTGTGACCTGGGGCTCCGTGTTATGTCGCATGGCAAAGACTATTTTACGGATAAGGCTCCGCTTACGACGTTGGAACAACTGGACCTGGCGAAGAAGAAGGTTGCGGAAACGAAGCAAAAATATGCGGTTTACTACAGCGAACGGCTGCATGTGGAAAGTGCCGTGTATGCGGGCCAGTTGATTGCGCACGGAGCGATCGGTCGTGTTGTGCAAGTGATCGGTTTGGGACCGCACCGGATTAATCTCGAGAGCCGGCCTGAATGGTTTTTTGACAAGAAACGGTTTGGCGGTATTCTTTGTGATATTGGCAGCCACCAGATCGAGCAGTTTCTGTTCTATACCGGTGCGCGGAACGCGCAAGTGGCACAAAGCAAAACGGCCAATTACCATTACAAGCAGTATAAGCAGTTTGAAGATTTCGGCGATGCGACGTTAATTGGCGACAATGGGGCGACAGGTTATTTTCGAGTGGACTGGTTTACGCCGGAGGGACTATCCACATGGGGAGACGGGCGTACGGTCATTCTCGGCACGGACGGGTACATTGAACTGCGCAAATATGTGGATATTGGCAGACACTCGCAGGGGAACCATGTGTACCTCGTCAATGCGGAAGGCGAACATTATTTGAATGTATCGGGGCAAGTCGGTTATCCGTACTTTGGACAGCTGATCCTCGACTGTATGAACCGAACGGAAAACGCGATGACGCAGGAACATGCCTTCAAGGCAGCCGAGTTAAGCGTAATGGCACAGCGCCAAGCCGTGCAGGTAGAGTAGACAAAGAAACCGCTTCTGACGTGCAAGAAGGTCATCGCTGACCGCTGCACGGGGAGGCGGTTTCTTTTCATTTCGACCATCTTTTGCGGTATTGGTGCGGCGTCGCGCCTTTTCGGGATTTGAAAAATTTGCAGAAATACGAGCAATTCGTAATCCCGATGTCTTCGGCGATTCGTGCAATCGGCTTGTCCGTCGTGGTGAGCAGCAGCACGGCTTGATGGATTCGCCGGGTGGCGATGTACTCCGTGATGCTGATGCCAACCGCCTCCGTAAATAGATGCGATAAGTGAAAGCTCGACAGGTGCAAATCTTTCGCCATGTCTTCCAAATGAAAGGGCAGCATGTAATGCTGTTCAATCCAATTCAGAATTTGTTCGACATGATGGTTCTGACGGGTGCGGTAAGGCTGGTCCGCCTCTTGCTGGTTCTGCCACAGCGGCTTGATCGAACGAAATAAAAGGACGAGAAATAGCGAGATCTCTTCGAACTGTTCCGCTTCGGATGGAGCAGATAGCTTCATTTGCATGGAACGAAACAACGTCACAATTTCATGCTGATCGTCAAGACCGTATAGGCAGGGGGCGGGGAGCGCATTTGTACAAATATGTTTATAGAACGCGTGGAGCACAGGCCATTGCTCAAAATAAGCCTCAAACAAGGTCGGTTCAAAGATGGCGACTGACCGTTCAAACGTCATCTGATCCGTATAATCGATTTGCAGGTGGTGAAGCTGATACGGCTGGAAAATGCAAAGCATGCCCGGCTTAATTTCATAGCTGATGTTATTAACGATCATCGTTCCCTTGCCTTGATGAATGAACAATAATTCCGTGCCGCGATGCGAATGGAACGTTTCTTTGTGCTGATGATTGACACTCAAACGTCGATAAGCAAAATAAAGCGGCCCTTCGTTTAACTCGGCAACGCCTCTACCTGTCACATGAATTCACTCCTGATGAAAAAGGATGATGATGTAACTTTACTATAGCGAATACCTAAAAAAATTACAAAAGATTCTAAAACGACAGCCGTTAAATTATCGCCTGTAAGCCCTTACAATGAGAAAGAAAAATCAATAGGCTTTTCAAGCCAAGAGAGGGGGACGCAAACCGCATGAAGACGCTAAAGCGAATCCTACTAGGAATCGACAGTGTGTTCGAAAATTTTGCCTTGCTTGCCTTAACTTCGATGACCATCATTGTTACGATTCAGGTCATTACCCGCAAGCTGTTCAACTTCGTATTTTTCTGGTCAGAAGAAGTGACGCTGCTGCTGATGGTGTGGTTTTCGTTCATGGGCATCGCCATTGGCTTTCGGGAGAAGCTGCACATGGCCATGGACAGTGTGACCAAGCATTTTCCGGCCCGTGTGAACTGGGTGCTGGATAAGGTCATTGATACTTGCATCTTCCTGTTCGGGCTGTATTTGCTCGTGAACGGATGGGATTTTACGGTGCTGATGAATGAATCGATCATGCCCGCCACACAGCTTCCGAACAGCGTGCAGTATGCCGTGATGCCGCTGACCGGCGCCATGATCTGTGTCTATGCCTTCCTGCAGTTCATCGGCGTGGATACGAAGCGCCATCATGGGATTGGGGAGGGAGACGAATGAGCAATGCACCGGCAATCGCAATCCTGTTAATCTCTTTCGTGGTGCTGATCGTGCTGCGCTTTCCAATTTCGATTACACTGGCGGGTTCGACGTTGGTTACGATGATGTATCTCCACGTTCCGTGGGTCGTGGTCGGGCAGCGGATGATTCAGGGCATCAATTCGTTCCCGCTGCTGACGATTCCGTTCTTCATCCTCGCTGGACAGATTATGAGCGCGGGCGGCATGGCACTTCGCCTCGTCAATTTGGCGCAGCTATTTGTCGGCGCTGTCCGAGGCGGACTCGCCATGGTGAACTGCGTCGCCTGTATGTTCTTCGGCAACATTTCCGGCTCGGCGGTGGCGGACGTATCGTCGATCGGCTCCGTGCTTATCCCGGCGATGAAGAAAAAAGGCTACGACGCCGACTACGCCGTTGCCGTGACGACGTCGGCTTCCATTCAAGGTGTGGTCGTGCCGCCAAGCCATAACCTCGTGCTGTATTCCATCGCAGCTGGCGGCGTTTCGATCTCCGGCCTGTTTCTCGGCGGCATCGTGCCGGGCTTGTGCCTGATGTTTACACTCATGGCCGTTTCGTATGTCATCGCGGTCAAGCGGGGCTACGCCAAAGGCGAGCCTGTCAAATGGGCGGATGTGCCGAAAATCGTGCGCGACGGATTTCTTTCTTTGCTGACAGGCGTTATTATTTTAGGAGGCATCTTAAGCGGCTGGTTTACCGCTACCGAATCTGGCGCGATGGCGTGCGCGTATGCGTTCATCTTGACCTTTTTCGTCTACAGGGACGTTCCGCTCAAAGATTTCTACCTCATTCTCAAAAGAACGTTTCGCACGGTCGCGATGGTGCTGTTCTTAATTGCCGCATCGGATGCCTTCGGCTGGATTCTGGCTTATCTCAAAATTCCTTCCCTTGTCACCGATCTGTTTCTGCATATCTCCAGCAATCCGATCGTCATTCTGCTGCTGATTAACGTGCTGCTGCTGCTGCTCGGCTTCCCGATGGATATGGCGCCGATGATTCTCATTATGACGCCGATCCTGCTGCCGGTCGTCACGTCGCTGGGCGTCGATCCTGTGCATTTTGGTATCATTCTCATCCTAAACTGCGGTATCGGCTTAATTACGCCGCCCGTCGGCACGGTGCTGTTCGTCGGCTGTGCAATCGGCCGGGTATCCGTTGACCAGGCGACGAAAGCGTCGTGGCCGTTCTTTATCGCCATGTGCGTGGTGCTGATGCTGATCACGTACATTCCAAGCATTTCGCTGTGGCTTCCGCATTTGATTAATGGCGGTTGATCCCAGGGCTAAAATAATTACAAAAACATATAAAAACAGTCCCGTATGAAATGAATGCGCTTGCAATTATACTGAATTACGACAGCGAGTGAGACGATTGCGGTTAACTATTTGTTAAAAGGGGAGAAGGATATGAACAAAAAGGTGATGACAGGATCAGTTGCATCCTTGCTGTTGGCGGGAATTGTGCTTGCAGGATGCAGCAGCAGTTCAACGACAAGCGGTACGCAAGCGACAGGAGCGGCGAAAACGGATGATAAGAAGCCGACGCTGACACTGCGGCTCGCCGATACGCACCCGCCGGATTATCCGACGGTGCTCGGGGATAAGAAGTTCGCTGAGCTCGTGAGCCAGAAATCGAACGGACGCATTAAAATCGACGTCTTCCCGTCGTCGCAGCTCGGGGAAGAGAAAGCGGTTGTCGAGCAAGTGCAGCTCGGCGCGATCGAGTTTACCCGGGTCAGCACCGGCGTCGTGGCCGACTTCAGCAAGGCGATGGGCGTGTTCAGCCTTCCGTATATTTTTGACAATGAAGAGCATGAGTGGAAGTTCCTGAACAGCGCGGACGGCAACAAGCTGCTTGACAGTCTGTCGGCTTCCCGGTTTATCGGTCTCGCTTACTACGATTCCGGCGCACGCAACTTCTACAGCCGCAAGCCGATCACGAGCATTAACGATATCAAAGGTCAAAAGATTCGCGTTATCCAAAACAAGATCAACATCGACCTGATCTCGGCGCTTGGCGCCAGCGCGACTCCGATGGCTTACGGCGACGTATTCAGCTCACTGCAAACGGGCGTTATTGATGCGGCGGAGAACAACTGGCCGAGCTACGATACGTCGAACCACTACACGGTTGCCAAAAATCTCATTCTCGACGGCCACCAACGGGTGCCGGAAGTGCTGATGATGAGCAAGGTGGCGTTCGACAAGCTGTCTGACGAAGATAAGAAGATCATGAAGGCGGCAGCGCAGGAATCCGTGCAGTATCAACGCGACGAATGGAAGAAATTCGAGAAGAAATCGGAAGAGAAGATTCGCGCTGCGGGCGTGACGATCACCGAGGTCAAAGATGTGAAGCCTTGGCAGGACGCAGTCAAACCGACGATTGAGAAATATCGCGCCGAATATAAGAGTGAATTGGAAGCTATCGACAAGGCTAGAAGATAATCATAAAATAGAGCGAGGGGGCCGCGGATTGACTTGGCTCCCTTTTTCAATCAGGCGGCGGGGAGGCGAGGCGAGTGCTGGGCAAATGGAAATCGGTCTGTCGGCGCATCGTGCGAGTGCTCCTGCTGCGCGACCTTCCGCTCACGAGCAAGCTGCTCGTGTATGCCGGTCTGCTCGTTGTCGTGCCGATGTGCTGCATCGGTTACGTCTCCTATCTTCGCTCCTCGGAGGTACTGGAGGACGAAGCCAAGCAATACAGCTGGCAAATTATCGAACAAGTAAACACGCACGTTGGGTATTACGTGAACGATTTTGAAATTAGCATCCTCAAGACGATCAACGATCCGGTCATCAATGCGCTGACAAAGATCGGCAGCCGAGAGGAGCTGAATGCAAGCGGCATGGCTGACAGCGTGAAGCAAGTGCTGCGGCAGGCGGCGTATTCGCGATCAGACGTTTCCAATATTACTGTGGTGCTGGACAACATCCGTACTTTCGACGTGTGGACGGCCCCGAACATGCTGGCCGAAAAAGACATCCAGCATGAATACTGGTACGGGACCGTGTCCCGGGGCTATGAATTTAAAATTTTTACCCGGGTCATTATGATCGACGACCGCAGGGAGCAGGTGATTTCGATTGCCAGACGGCTCATCAGCCCGCAAACGCTGCAGCCGATCGGGATGATCGTCGTGGATGTGAATTTTAAGCGCTTCCAGGAAATTGCGGAAAAGGTAACGATCGGCCGTACGGGGTACATGTACATTCTCGATTCGGAGGGGCGGTATGTTTACCACCCGAACCTCGGATCGTTAGGGCTGCCGGCGGAGTTCGAAAACTTGCCGAACATTCTCACGAACGAAAGCGGCTCGTTCGTCACGGCGAGCGGCCCTAAGCGCCTGATGACGTATGCGCATTCGTCTTTTCTCGGCTGGACGCTCGTCACGTCCATTCCGTATGCGGAGCTGCTGCAGGGCACGGCGTACATTCGCCATACGATTTTCCTCACCGTCTGTATTACATTGCTGGTGGCGGCGATCCTGGGCATCGGGCTCGGCAGCAGCATCATTCGCCCGGTGAAGAAGCTCGCGCGCTATACGAGACGCGTGGAAGCGGGCGATTTCAGCGGCTCCGTGGAGCTGGAATCGAAGGACGAGATCGGCATGCTGACGCACAGCTTCAACCGCATGGTGGGTCGGCTCAAGGATCTGCTTGACGAAGTGTATTTCTCCAAGCTGCGGGAGACGGAGCTTGCGCTCAGACAGCGGGAGATTGAGCTCAAAGCGCTGCAATCGCAGATGAATCCGCATTTTTTATACAACTCCCTGGAAACGATTCGGGGGATGGCGCTGGAGCAGTCGGCAGATTCGATTTCCGAGATTGCCGGCTCGATGGCCCGGCTGCTCCGCTACAATTTGAAAATGACGTCGCAGACGGTTTCGTTGAAGGAAGAGCTGTATTACGCCGAGGTGTATTTGCGCATCCAGAGCTTTCGCTTCGAGGATAAGCTGCAGGTGGAGATTGAGGTGCCGGAATGGGCACAGAAGCAGCCCATCGTCCGGTTTTCCTTGCAGCCGCTCGTGGAGAACTGCATCGTGCACGGCATTGAGCCTGCGCTCGGCATCACACGCATTCGCATTAAGGCTTATGCCGAGGGGGCGAATACGTTGGTTGTCATGGTTAAAGATACTGGTATGGGTATCCCGGAAGAGAAGCTGCGGGAGATTCGGCAGAGTTTGGTCGACAAGGATATTATGCACGGCGGGCCGAGTATCGGCATTGTGAATGTGCACCGAAGAATTCAATATTTGTTCGGAGAGGACTACGGTCTGACCATCGACAGCCAATTGGAGCGGGGCTCGGTTGTCCAAATTCGCCTGCCGCTCACAGTGGCGGCGGAAGAAAGGGGGAGTCAGGATGTATAACGTGCTGCTCGTGGAGGATGAACGATGGGTGCGCACCGCTGTCCGACGAACGATCGAGCGAACGGCGCTTCCCTTCCAGGTCGTGAAGGAGTGCCAGAACGGACTGGAAGCGCTCGACTGGCTGCAGCATCAGCGCGCGGATCTCGTGCTGGCGGACATTCGCATGCCGGTCATGGACGGCTTGACGTTCCTGTCCCAGCTGCGCGAGCGGGACACGACGACTTCGATCGTGCTCGTCAGCGGGCATGACGATTTCAAATACGTCCAGCAAGGGCTGCGGCTCGGCGTTTTCGACTATATGCTGAAGCCCGTCGAGACAGAGGAGATGCACGCTTGTCTGCGCAAATGGATGGACAGCGTCGGCAGTCAGCGCCTCGAGGCCAAGCCCGAGGCGAAAGACGCGGCCGAACTGACGCCGGTCGAACGGGTCGTGCAGCTCATTCACGAGCGGCTGCCCGGCGAGATTACGCTGACCGACGCGGCGTCGGCCGTGCATCTCAACCCGAGCTACTTCAGCCAGCTGTTCAAGCAGCGCATGAACCAGACGTTCGTCGATTACGTGCTGCACGCCCGCATGGGCGAAGCAGAGCGGCTGCTGAAGCTGACGTCGCTGCGCATCTCCGAAATTGCCGACCGGCTCGGATACACGGACGTTGCGTATTTTAGCAATACGTTCAAGCGGATTAAGCAGTATACGCCTTCGGAATACAGGAAACGGTTGGTGGAGGCGGGGAAGTAGCGGGAGAAGGAGCCCGGTACGATGCATAAGGCAGGAAGTCTAATTTCCCTCGGGGGAGTTAGGCTTTTTTGTGCGTGCGTTCCCCATGGCAGCGTTCCCCACGGCAGCTGTTTCCCTCGATAGCCGTCTGCCGCAGCTCCGGCCCGGCTTCCTGGCCGATGAAATTCCTGCGAAGAGGCAGGAATCCCCGGCAACAAAGGCGCTTTTAGCAGAATGCCTGCGATAAAGCAGTTTTTCGGACCGAAATCTCCCAAAAGTCGGACTCTGGTCCGAAATGCCTGCTGAATTGCAGGAATTTGATAGAATCGAGTGGGGGATAGTGAAAATGCCTGCTCTTTTGCAGCTTTGGGAGGAAGCCAAGCTAGCCAGGCAGGAAATTAGATAACTCACAAAGAATCTATGTTATTTATAGGTTACGCTAAGTGTTCTTTTAGGGGGAAGACGATGCAAAGAAAGTGGTTCTACCGTCTCTTGCTGTCGTATATGCCGTTTTTCGTGTTTGTTGTGCTGCTGCTGTGCATGACGTTCTATTATCGCTGGAGTGAGGAGACGAAGGAGCGGATTCAGAACACGAACGATGTGTTTGCCGCACACGTCATGAATGTGATGGATTCTTCGTTCCTGACCATCGAGAATTATATCGTGCAGCAGATGCTCACCGACGAGACGATCAAAAATTACTACAACGCGGAAGGGCCGACGGCCCCGTTTGTCGCGTATCAGATTACACAGCGGCTAAATGAGATCAAGACGCTGTTCCCTTTTGCGGGCGACGTGTACTTGTACAAAAAATCAAACAATGAAGTGATCACGGACAACGCCATGTTTCAGCTGGACCAGTTTGCAGACCGCGCCTTTGTGGAAGCGGCGTTCCAAGGCGCCATGAACGGCAAATGGACATCGCCGCGCAGCTACAACCAATTCATCGGGGAAGTGCGGCCGGATAAAGCGATGTCGCTCGCCAAACCGGTGCCGATTACGTCCGCGATCCCGAGCGGTGTCGTGGTCGTCAACATTCAAGCAGGCTCCCTGCGCAGCATGCTGCAATCGATCAAAGCGAGCGCCGCCGATTCGATCAATCTGATCGGTGCCGACGGGCATCCCTTCTTCGAAGCCGCAACTGCCGACGTGAAAACGGGCGAATGGGGAAGCAGCAGTGTGCGCTCCGCCTATACAGGATGGAAGCTGGAAGTGAAAGTGCCGCCGCTTGAGCGGGCGAGTGTCATGGCCTTCTTTCTCGAGGCATGGATGCTACCAGTGCTCGGGCTCATGCTGCTCGGACTGCTTTTCCTTACGTACATGACGCACCGAAACTATAAGCCGATTGAGGAAATCATGATCCGAATCGACCGCTACGCGCTCAAACGAAGCCTCTCCATGGGCAAAAAAACGGCGCACGACGAATTCCAGTTCATCTCCTCCGCGCTGGATAATCTGGTCGAGAATTCGCATCAATATGAGAAGCGCTATCTGGAAGATTTATCGATTCGCAAAAAGTATTGGTTCTACGAGCTGCTGGAAGGCCACTTCTCCTTAACGCCGGAGGAATGGCGGCTGGAAGCCGATCAGCTCAAGCTGCCAGAGACATTTGCATCCGCGATGGTCATAATTGTGGAAATTGACAATTATCAGGATTTCCGCCGTACATATTCCGTGCGCGACCAGCAATTATTCAAATTTGTCATCCACGGCGTCATGCAGGAAATCGCCCAAGGCGAGCAAGTCCCGATCTGGCTCGAATGGAAGGAAGCCGATCAACTGGTCGCAATTCTCTATGTCGATGCGGAGAAGGCACACACCGCTGTGGACAACATTGCGGAATCCGTGAAAGCATGGGTGGCGTCCAACCTGCAGTTCACGACGTCCATCTATGTCGGGACGGAAGCGCACGATGCGGAAGACATCGGCCACTCCTACCAGGATGCGCTGCGGGCAGGCGAGTACCGGACGCTGCACGGGTACAATCATGTTTATTTTGCGCGCGAGACCCAGCCGCACACCGGCGGCGATCTGTATCGTCCCTTGCAGGCGGCCAAGACACTCGCGAAAGCGGTTCGTGCTGCGGAGCCGACATGGCAGGACGAGCTGGAGGCGATGTTCGCCGAGATGCGCAGCGAGCAGCTGCCCCGAGAGAAAGTGCTGGACGCGGTGCAGTATTTATTTTATGAGCTGGATAAAATGTTGCAGGATCTGCCCGAGCTGCCCGAAGGTCAGCTCCCTGCCCGCTCGTCGTCTGCGGAAGCGATGGCGGACTTGACGAAACTCGATCTGATCGGCGAGATTCAGAGCGGCTTAACCGCCTATCTCAGTGACCTGGTCGACACGCTGGAGACATGGCAGCATGGGCAGGATTACCATCGCCTCATCGGCGAGGTGAAGACGTTCCTGCTGGCGAACTTCAGCAATCCGGATCTGTCGCTCCATTATCTCAGCGAAAAGTTCGAGCTGTCCTCCCGCATGCTCAGCAAGCTGTTCAAGGCGGAGACGGGCGAACGGTTCGTCGACTATTTGATCCGCATTCGCGTGGAGGAAGCGAAGCGGCTGCTCGTCGAGTCCTCCGATTCCGTGCAATCCATCGCCGAGCGCGTAGGGTATTTGCAGGTCATTTCTTTTATCCGCACGTTCAAAAAGAGTGAAGACATGACGCCGGGCGAGTATCGCAAGCTGAATCAGACGTCCTAACCTAAATGTTAATCGGGGAAAATTGTTTATCCCAACCGCTAGAAGCCGCCTTAATTTCGGAATTAAGGCGGTTTTGCGTTCCGCGACACTTTTGTTTATCGTGGAAAAATGGAAATTGAAGCCCCGGCTCTCCTTCTCGTATAGTAAAAGTGTGTTCGGGTCATTCCTGCAGGAGACGCTGACGCATCACGATAGGAGGTGAGTCTGATCGGTAAAGCCATATGGAAACGCAACATTTCGTTATATGTGATGTTTGCGCCAATCATTGTGTTCTTTATTGCTTTCAAATATGTCCCAATGGCGGGCAGCATTATGGCGTTCAAACATTATAATTTCGGCGACGGCATCTGGCACAGTCCGTGGGTTGGCATGGACAACTTCCGCGTGCTGTTCAGCACACCCGTCACTCTACAAATTATTCGCAACACGCTGGTGCTCAGCCTGCTATCGATTTTCGTCGGGTTCCCTTTTCCGATTCTGCTCGCGATTATGCTCAATGAAGTCAAGACGATGTGGTTCAAAAAGATCGTGCAGACGCTCGTCTTTTTACCTCACTTCTTCTCGTGGATCATCGTCGCCGGCATTATCGTTACCGTATTCTCGCAGCAAGCGGGCACGGTGAATGCGCTGTGGCAAGTGCTGTTCGGACAGTCGTACGCCTTCCTGTATCATGAAGGTTCCTGGCTCGCGATTTTCGTCTCCTCCGGCATTTGGAAAGAAGCGGGTTTCAGTGCGATCGTTTACCTGGCGGCGCTAAGCAGCATTGATGCGAGTCTGTATGAAGCTGCCAGTTTGGACGGCGCGAGCAAGCGGCAGCAGATTTGGCATGTGACGCTGCCCGGTATCAGCTCGACCGTCGTGCTCATGTTTATTTTAGCCATGGGACGCGTGATGGAGGTCGGTTTCGATCAAGTGTTCATGCTTCAGAACTCGACGGTCTCCAATATTTCGGAAGTCATCTCCACGTATATTTACAAAATCGGATTAATGGGCTCTCAGTTTAGCTTGACGGCTGCGATCGGCTTTTTTGAATCCCTCGTCAGTTTAATCCTAGTTGTCATCACCAATCGGATTGCGCGCAGATTCGGTAACGGATTGTGGTGAAGGAGGGCGAACATGCAATTATCGCGAAGTGAAAAAATGATGATGTCCGTCTGCTATGCGGTGCTCGTGATCGCGGGGCTCCTCTGCCTGTTTCCGCTGATCCATATTGTCTCGTTGTCGATCAGCGATACGCACGCCGTAGCGTCGGGCTGGGTGACGGTCTATCCGATCGGCTTTTCGTTCGAATCGTATAAGCAACTGATGACGGGAACCCCAATCGTGCGGGCATTTTGGAACTCGGTGCAAATTACCGGCGTTGGGGTTATCCTAAGCATGGCTTTTACGATTCTGGCGGCATATCCGCTGACGCGCACCTACTTTTATGGAAGAAAGTTGTATACGTTTGCAATCATATTCACCCTGCTGTTCAGCGGCGGACTGATTCCGACATACTTAACGATCAAAAGCTACGGCCTGATGAATACGTACTGGGCCTTATGGCTGCCGGGCTTGGTCAGCACGTTCAACCTGCTCGTGCTCCGGTCTTTCATCGAGAATATTCCTTCGGAATTGGACGATGCGGCCCGGATGGACGGGTGTGGGGACTGGTTGTACCTAAGGAAAATCGTGCTTCCGCTTTCGATGCCTGTGCTCACGACACTCGCGCTGTTCTACGGCGTCGGGTACTGGAATTCTTTTTTCAACGTGCTGATGTATATGAATGAAACGACGAAGTATAACCTTTCCGTACTTGTGCAGCAAATGATTCAAAGCCAGACGATGCTGGCGCAGATGAACAGTTCGGATCGAGCGGATCAGATTCTGCTCACGCCGGAAGAAATCAACTCGGCTGCGATTATGGTCATGGTGCTGCCTGTGATGATCGTGTATCCGTTTTTGCAAAAGCATTTTGTGAAAGGCGTTATGATTGGCGCCGTTAAAGGATAATGACTATGTCGACAAAGGGGATAGGGTCTATGAAAACTTGGAAAAGAAATACCGTCGCGGCTGTTGCGCTGCCGCTTGCTTGCGGATGTCTGCTTGTTGCTTGTTCGGATAGCGGAAGCGGAAAGAAGGAGGGCGAAGCGACGGCCTCGGCAGCAGCGACGGCCAAGGCGAAAGGCAATATTTCAGTGACGATCTATGATCGCGGCAACATTCCGCAAGGGGTGGGCACGATCGATAACAACCGCTGGACGAAGTGGCTGAACGAGAACGGCCCCGCTAACGCCAAGTACGTGCCGATCCCGCGCGGAGAATCGGTGCAGAAGTTGAACATTTTATTTTCTTCCGGCAGCGCGCCTGACGTCATCGAAGAGTTCGACACGAACTTCAGGGATCAGCTCTACCAGCAGAAACAGATTATGCCGGTCGACGATCTGATTCAGAAGTACAGCACGACGTATAAGGAATTGATGACGAAATATCCGGAACTCAAAAAAGCCAGTACGAAGTCGGATGGCAAGCAATACGAATTCGGACGGGTGCAAAAGCTGACAGGCTTCCAGGCGCTGTTTATCCGCGAGGATTGGCTCAAGAAGCTTGGTCTCAAGGAGCCGCAGACGGTGGATGAACTGTTTGAGGTCGCCAAAGCGTTTGCCGAGAAAGACCCGGATGGCAACGGCCAGAAGGATACGTACGGCATTGCGCTAAGCGGTGAAACCGGCGGCACGATTTCCACGATGTTTCAGGACGTGACGTGGGTGGTGGAAGACGGCAAGCTGGTTCACGATTGGGATAGGGCCAAAGCGGCGGTCACGTTCAAGAAGAAGCTGTATGATGCGGGACTGGCTGATAAAGATTTTTTATCGGATAAAAACGGTCAAAAAGCGCTGCAGGATTGGATTAACGGCAAGACGGGCATTTTCGTCGGCCGTACGATTGACCCTGTGAATTTCTCTACGTACTACGAGCCGCTGAAGAAAAACGTGCCGAGCGCTGAGGTAAAAGCGATCAAGTTGCCGGCGTCTTCCTACGGTCGCTTTGCGGTTGGCGTGAACAATCCAGTGCAGATGACGACCGTCATCAATGCGAAGACGAAAGATCCGGAAGCGGCGATGAAATATATCGATTTTATGTCATCGAAATCAACAGGGGAGATGCTGCGCTATGGTACGCCGGAGGTCGACTCCGCCAAAAACGCGAATGGCTGCTATGCACCGAAGGATATTCAGCAGTTCAGCAAAGAAGTGGCGTGGAACAGCGACTTCCAGCTGTTGCTGCAGCAGATCGAGCTTGAACCTTGCGCAAGCGTGGCGAGCCAACTTGATGCCAGCCAGCCGCTGCAGAAAGATTTTATCGATCTGATCAAGCAAAACAATGAGGCGAACCTCAGCTCCGATGTGAAGTACGCTCCGATTACGTACGGCGAGCATATGCCTGCGCTTCCGGAAGACCTTAAAATTGTAAATACGAACGTCGCGAAAATTACGGATTTCTATAACAAAGCGATCGTGTCCGGCTCCTCGTACAGTGTGGATCAGGCGTTTGCGGACGCGAAGGACATGTGGCAGAAGTCCGGCGGCGCGAAGCTGGAAGAGTTCTATCTGAAATGGTACGCGGAGAACAAAGATACGGCTTTCCTAGCCAAAGACATGTGGAAATTTATTCAAAATTAAGGAGGGCCACCATGAGATTTGCAGATACGACCGCGGGCAGGCCATACGCGAAAGATCCCGCCGTAGTCCGGTATAAAGGAAAGTATTGGATGTACTACTCCAGAGGGCCGTTCACGGACGGCCGCTGGGGGATCGGCATCGCCGAGAGTTACGATTTGGAGCAGTGGACGAAAATCGGCGAAGTTCCGATTGAACAGGACTGCGAGGCGAAGGGGATTTGCGCGCCTGGGGCGATTGTGCTCCAGGATCGTATTCACTTGTTCTATCAGACGTATGGCAACTTTCCGAAGGATGCGATCTGCCATGCGGTTTCCGAGGACGGCGTAACCTTTGTGAAAAATGCGACCAATCCGGTGTTCGCGCCGACCGGCGACTGGAACAACGGCCGGGCGATTGACGCCGACGTGATCGTGCATGAGGATCGCTTGCTGTTGTACTTCGCTACCCGCGATCCGCAGGGCGAAATCCAGATGCAGGGCGTCGCTACCGCACCCCTGCATTCGGACTACGGGCGGGCTGATTGGACGCAAGCGTGCAGCGAATCGATCTTGCAGCCTGAGCTGCCGTGGGAAGGCAAATGCATCGAGGCGGCAGCCATGCATAAGCGGGACGGCCAGCTGTATATGTTCTACGCCGGCGCCTACAACAACGAGCCGCAGCAGATCGGCTGCGCGGTCAGCCTGGACGGCATCCGCTTCGAACGGCTGTTCCAGGAGCCGCTGCTCCCGTGCGGCGAGCCGGGAAGCTGGAATGCCAGCGAGTCGGGGCATCCGTTCCTTTTCGCAGACGACGATGGCCGCACGTACTTGTTCTACCAAGGGAACAACGACCATGGCAAGACGTGGTATTTGTCCAAGGTGGAGGTCGGCTGGAATGATGGCCGCCCGTTTCTGATATCGAGCGAGGCGTAAGGTGACGATCGCTTCAGCTCCATCCGCATATTCAGGCTGCAAAAAAGCAGCTGATCCAGGCACTTCTGGATTAGCTGCTTTTTTCCTGATGCTACAATTTGTATTATTTCAGCGCGGGCGAGGGGGAGGAAAATAACCGCGTTCCACAGCATGTTCCACGAGTCTGGTCACTAACGCATTCAAGTCAGGCAAGGCAGGCAGCGGGCCGGCTTTCCGAATGGAGTCGTCGCAGCCATACAGGTAAGGGGAGTGACGAACTCCGTCGCCTTCCAATAAAGGAATAGCCAACTGCACAGCCTCCTGACTAATGCTGCCGCCTTCGTTCAAGACCCACTTGTCAAACGCCTTCTGCGGTAAAAGGTCAATGCGATGGCCCAGTTCCCTTAGCGCTTCAATGATAGCGGGGAACCGTGCTTGAACCGGGTTGCAAATGTGGTACACTTCACCGAACGACCGCCGTTTCATCAAGCCCGCCATAAAGCTGCTGACAAAGTCGATGGGAGCCACATCCACATAGGCGTCGACCGCAGGCGCTTTTCCTAACAGGAGGAACGCCTTGATCATCCGATAGAAGAAATTCTCGTGGATGTTTTGCTGGAAGCGTCCTGTTCTGCTATGGCACGATAAGTTGCCAGCGCGATAGATTGAACATGGAACACCCGCCGTTATTGCTTCAGCCACTGCTTTTTCGGCTAAAAGTTTACTGTTCGTATATACATTTTCCAGCTCTACAGCGTAAAAATCCCGGCTGTTCTGCGCTGCCGCTTCCCAATGGCCTGCCGCTGCCAAATCTTCGGGAATGCCGAGCGTTGAAATAAAATGAAAAGGGACGTTCCCCCGACTGGAAGCTAATTTCAGCAGATTCTGCGTGCCGATCACATTGGTCGCATAGAAATCGTCCGCATTGCCAAAGTGTCTCACATCCGCACCGGCATGAAGGATGGAGGTGATGCGGGTCGAAACGATCTTGTATTCTTCCTCACGCAAACCTAATTCCTCCTGTACTAAATCGCCTTCGAGGACAAATATCCGATGCGAATAGTCGGCAAAGAGTGACTGACCGAAGTAAGCGTCTAAGGTTTCCCAGACCCGGGCAATGCCGTTCTGACCAAATTTGCGGCGAACGAGCAGATGGAGATTGGCCTTGGTGGTCGTCAGCAGTTCGTACAGGAGGTGCGAGCCCAAATACCCGGTTGCTCCGGTGAGGAGGATGTCCGAACCTAACCCATCCTGCCCTTGAATGTCTACCTTCGGAAGGGAAGGAAGTTCTCCAAGCGTCCTATACTCGGTGATCGGCGCAACTTCAGCTTCGTCGCCTTCATCGGCCAGGGTTGACATGCAGGCGGCCAACGCTTTAACCGTTGGATGTTCATACAAATGATGCATCCGCAAGTTGAAGCACATCTGTTTTAACCGGGACAACACCTTCATCACCCCAAGCGAGTCTCCGCCAATCTCGAAAAAGCTTTCGTTGCGGGAGACCCGGGCAATCCCTAAAATATCCGACCATACGGCTGCGATGGCGCGTTCAACGTCCCCGATAGGGGCTTCATAAGGGAACGCCGTCTCCGCAAGGGCGCTGTTGTCCATCGCAAGCAGTTTTTTTCTGTCTACTTTGCCTGTTGGCGAGAGCGGAATCTCCGGAAGACGATAGAAAAAGCCGGGAATCATATAAGAAGGAACGAATGCTTTCAAATGCTCGCGCAGGTCCTTGCTGGATACGTGGGACTTCTCAGAATAAAAGCAGGATAGATGCTTGACGGTATTGTTCTCCTGAATCGCGACGACGGCGGCATCGAGAATGGCGGGATGCTTGGACAGTGCGTTCTCAATCTCGCCGATCTCGATGCGAAAACCACGCAGCTTCAGCTGCCCATCCTTGCGGTACTGAAACTCGAGACTGCCGTCCGGCAGCAGCTTGACGATGTCGCCCGATTTGTACACCTTGGCTTTCGGATCGATGCCGAAGGGGCTGGGTACGAACACTTCGTTCGTTTTATCCGGAAGATTCAAATAGCCTTGTGCGATCGCAAACGTTTCGATGTAGAGCTCGCCTTCTTCGCCGACTTCCGCGAGCGTCCCGTCTTCCTTCACCACATAGACCTTGTAATTGCCGATTGGATAGCCAATTGGGACAGTGATCGACGTACTGTTCCAGTAGTCGGTGATTTTAAACGTCGTGGTCACGACCGTGCATTCCGTCGGACCATACGCGTTGACAATGACGGTGCCCAGGCCGAACTTATCCTGGAATTTCCGAACATGATCGGAGAGGAGGGCCTCTCCGCCGACCGTAATATTTTTGACCGCCCGGAAGGCAGATTCGGGGTTAGGCATGTTTGCCTCCGATAGCCGATTGAAGACAGATGTGGGAATACATCCTATGATAGTGACTTTTTTCCTTTCAAGAAGCGACAAAAAAAGCTCCGGCGTCAACTGCTCTTCCTTTGTCAAAATCGCAAGCGTCGCCCCGTTCAGCAAGCAGTTGAACGTATCGAGAATCGAAGCGTCGAAGCTGAAGGTGGAAAATTGCGTTAGCACGTCGTTGCTCGTAATGTCCAATTGCTTAGCGAAAGTATTCGCCAGATTCACAACCCCTCGATGCGCAATCAGCGTGCCTTTCGGATTCCCGGTGGAGCCGGACGTATAAATCACATAGGCCAAATCGTCCGGCGCGATATCCGCATCCGCGAAGCGGGTGGCACACTCGGAAAAGCAGCTTTCCAGCGAAACCGGCTTCTCAATATCGAGCGCAAGGCATAGTTCGGCTGCACGTTCAAGATGTCTCTCTTTAATAATCAACTGCTTGCAGCTGGCATCCTGTACGATATACCGGTTGCGTTCAACGGGATGCTCCGGGTCGATCGGGACATAGGTGCCGCCCATGCGCATAACGCCGAGAATGGAGATCACAGTTTCAGGACTTCGCTCCATATAGATGCCGACAAAATCGCCTTTTCGGCAGCCGGCGTCCGTCAATGCGTTGGCCACCTGGGCGCTTTTCCCGAATAACTCCTCATAGAGAAGCTCCTTGTCGCCGTAAGAGATAGCGACTTTCGTCGCATACCTCTCTGCTGTACGGCGGAAGATAGAGGAGATCGTTTCGGTTGCCGGATACGCTTCATCGGTTTGATTGATTCGGCTGTAGATGGACGGGGTGTTCTTGACGAGATTAAGCATGGTCTCTCTCTCCTCTTTATATCTCTATTTTTTTTTCATCTCGATTTCAAATTTGCCAACCATATGGCTTAATTGTTCCGCAACGGTGGAGAGCTTGCCGGCAAAAGTGGAAATGCTCTGCAGGGACGATTCCTGCGTCAGCACCGAATCCATAATTTTGCTTGTGCTGCTTGCCGTTTTTCTTGAAATGCCTTCCAATTCACCCATCATGGCTGTGACTTGCTCAGTGCTTGCGGACATCTCCTGGGTAGCGGATGAAATATCCAGCACTTGATGGGAAACGACCTGTGAGGCTTCCCAAATGTTGCTGAACGATTCGCCGGTGCTTTTGGCGATGTCCAGCCCTTTTTCGGTTTCGCCTGTGCCTTTCGTTACGTAGGTCACTGCGTTGTGGGTTTCGGATTGGATGTCGTCAACGAGCGTTTCAATCTGACTTGTCGAATTTTTCGATTGCTCGGCCAGCTTGCGGACTTCGTCGGCAACAATCGCAAAGCCTCTGCCATGCTCGCCGGCCCGGGCGGCTTCAATGCTCGCGTTTAGAGCAAGCAGGTTGGTTTGCGTCGTAATGTCTTTGATTAGACGAAGAATCTCGCCGATCTCGCCTGATTTCGCTTCCAGCAGCTTGATGGTGTCTGCCGTAGAGATTGAATTGGAATTAATAAGTCCCATTTGCTCCGAAATGCTTTGAGCTGCTGCATTGCCTTCCTCGGACAGGTTCTTCATATCTTGCGAAGCATGGGCCACTTGACTCGCGTTTTGCGCAATGACTTGCAGCGAGGCGGCAATTTCCACGAAGGAACGTCCGCATTCTTCTGTAGACGTTTTTTGCTGGTCCACATGCGTATTCATGTCCCGAATTTCCGCTGTGATGACTTCGATGCTGCGTCGGTTATCTTCCGTAATGCCGGAGAGCTGGTTGGATGTTTCGGCTACATGGGTAGCGGTCATCTTAATACTCGTTAAAATTTCACGAATATTGGCAAGCATCGTATTGAATTTTTGATTCAATTCGCCGAATCCGCCTTTTTCCTCAAGCGTAAAATTAAACTTCCCCTTCGAAGCTTGCTCGATGCCACGCATCAATTGATTGATTGGCATGAGGGTGCGCTGTGCGACAACATATTGGGCGCCACCGCAAATGACCAAGGCGATTAAGAGCAAGATGATTGAGCGCAGCAGGAACGATTTTTGGGCTTCGGGGATCATCTTGGCATTCATATCCACAGCGAAGTAGGCCGCCACTTTGCCGCTATCGTCCATAATCGGGTAAAGAACACTGACCCAAGTACCGTAATCATCGCTGTAAAAAGAAGTGAAGGTCTCGGTTTTTGTTTTCAACATGCTTCTTAAACCGTTGGCGATTTCTTTCGGCTGCTCGTACATATCCCCGATTTTCAGGCCTGCTTCTTGAAAAGCTTTTACAACGTGACTAGGGAACGCAATCAACGATGTTTTATTGCCATCCTGCAGCTCGACACCGAAGATGTAAGCCTGCGCGACATTGGCATTGAAGGCGGTGTAGCTGTCAAACAGCTTGGTTAATCTTTGCTGCTCGCTGGCCTCATAGCTTTTATCGCTTAACGCGCCTTGAACATCTTTGTAGGTAATGCCTTGGGCCCACACGGACGTCATCGTATGGGTCTGCTCTCTGAGCGTTTTGGTTAATAGATTACTTTGAAAATAAGCGCTGACGGAAATCAGCACCACGCCGATGACAAGTAAATTCAGCATGGAAAATAGTAGATTTTTGCCGAAATAGTTCTTGGTTTTCAACTTTACTGCACTCCTTAAACGGTATTTGAGGTGACTTGCGAACTGGAAATTCGGGGAATTCCTCCAATCTTCAACAATTTTTTCAGGCAGTGGCATAAAAAAAAGCCTGACCCGTGAGCTCGGGATAGGCTCGCTATCACAAACTGGCGGTTTGGCAGCCATAGCTTTGAAGCTTTAGGCCCATAACTTTGCGCCCTTACCTTTCGATAAGTTTGCCATTTGCAGTTTTTTTTACCTGATAAATTATAAGTATTATAAATTACCAGAACATTCCTGTAAACACCAGTAATCTAGAAGATTTGTAAACAAAAAGTGAAAACGGTTTCTTTTTGGTCGAAGATAACTGTTGTCAAAAACTGTACAGTTATGATAAGGTGGAATCATAGAGATAAGGATTCCGGATATGGAATGGAGAAGAGGAGAAACTTTGCAATGACAACAACGAACAATCAGCATGCCGTTAGGCTAGCGCTGCTGCTAGGCCTATTTTCAACGCTTGGGCCATTTACCATCGACATGTATTTGCCAGCTTTCCCGCAAATTGTGGAGCAATTCGGTACGACGGCTTCACTTGTACAACTCAGTTTGACCGCCTGTTTGCTTGGGCTCGGCGTTGGTCAGCTTGTGATGGGCTCGCTTAGCGATGTCCACGGCAGGCGCAATCCGCTGCTCATTTCCATGGCTATTTATGTCGTCGCCTCATTAGCTTGCGCATTCTCGCCCAACATTTGGACGTTAATCGCCTTCCGGCTCGTGCAGGGCTTTGTCGCTTCGGCAGGCATTGTCATCTCCCGTGCCATCGCACGCGATATGTTCAGTGGACATGAGCTTACCAAATTTTTCTCGCTGCTCCTGCTTGTCGGGAATTTGGGTCCGCTCGTGGCTCCGGTGACGGGCAGCGGCGTGCTCTCGCTCACAAGCTGGGTCGGCGTCTTTATTTCGCTGTCGCTGCTGGGTATTTTCCTGTTGGCCTCGACCAAATGGGGACTGAAGGAGACGCTGCCTGTAGAACGCCGAAGCCCCAGTAATTTCATGCAGCAGTTGAGGAACTATGGCTCGCTTTTGCGCGACCGCACGTTTGCCGGCTACATGCTGGCGCAGGGGATTATGATCGCGGGTGTTTTCGCGTATGTATCAGGTACGCCTTTCATCTATCAAAATATTTACGGCGTTTCGCCTACCGTCTTCGCCCTTTTGTTCGGTTCTAACGGGATTACCTTGATCATCGGTTCCCAACTGGTTGGACGCATGTCGCACCGCGTGTCGGAGAAAGCGTTCCTGGTGTTCGGCCTATGGCTGGCCGGTGCTGCCAGCATCGCAGTGTTGGTAGTGGCCTACTTCCACGGCCCGTTGTACGCGTTGGTCATTCCACTGGTGTTCTTCGTCGCCTCCATCGGGATTACGTCCACAGCGGCGTTCCCGCTGGCGATGGAAAGTCAGGGGCACATGGCGGGCAGTGCGGCTGCGCTGATGGGCGTCATTCCGTTTTTGCTCGGAGCTGTCGTTTCGCCGCTCGTCGGGATTGCCGGGGAAGACACGGCCGTTCCGCTAGGCGTACTCATTTTGGCGACGAGCACCGCAGCGATGCTGTCGTATTTCCTTTTAGTGAAGAAGGGATCGCGGCAGGAGGCTTGACGTGTATCTAATTATGTCTTGTTTTTTTCATGAATTTCTGGCAAAATACAAGTAACTTTTCGGTATGTGTAACTGGCGAAACGTGGAGTACCACGAGGGAGCACATACGTCATATGGCCGATCGCCTGGGCAGAGGTAAGGGGAACCATTCTCCTTGCCTCTTTCTGTTTTTATCATGGTGGGAGGATGAGAATCATGAAAAATAGTCCAATCGTATTAGACGGAAATCGCGTCGCTGCGGAAATTAAAGAAGGGTTAGCTCCACGCATCGCCAAGCTTGCGGCAAAGGGCATCGTGCCGTGCCTGGCAACGATTCTTGTCGGAGACGATCCGGCGTCGGCGACGTACGTCCGCATGAAGGGGAACGCGTGCAAGCGCCTCGGGCTTCGCTCGATCCGGGTTGATCTGCCGTCCGCGACCACGACGGAGGAACTGATCGCCGCCATCCGGGAGCTGAATAGCGATCCGGCGGTGCACGGGATTCTGCTTCAGCACCCCGTGCCGAAGCAAATTGATGAGCGGGCGGCATTTGACGCCATCGCGATGGAGAAAGACGTCGACGGGGTGACGACGCAGGGCTTCGCGCAGACCGCCTTTGGCTTCGCAGCGTTTCCTTCCTGCACGCCGGCCGCCATTATGGCGATTCTGGCGTATTACAAGCTGCCGGTTGCGGGCAAGCATGCCGTGGTCATCGGCCGCAGCCCGATTCTGGGCAAGCCGGTATCAGCGATGCTGCTGAACCAGGATGCGACGGTAACGACTTGTCACTCCAAGACCGAGGGACTCCCGGCGTTCGTGCGTTTGGCGGACATTGTCGTGGCCGCGGTTGGCAAGCCAAATTTTGTACAGGGCGATTGGATTAAGCCGGGGGCGGTCGTGCTGGATGCGGGATATAATCCAGGGAATATCGGCGATGTGGACTACGAGGCCTGTCTGCCGGAAGCTTCTGCGATAACCCCGGTTCCGGCGGGCGTAGGGCCTGTCACTATCGCGATGCTGCTGAAGCATACGGTAGATGCAGCAGAGCAAGGCGGGCAGAGCTAACTGAACTTTTCGACAATTTGGGTCGTGGGAAAGTATCCTGCTAATCCGGATATTCTCCATTCACTTCCCCGGGCATTATGAGTAACATAAATAAAGAAAACATTTCTTATTTTTAATTTTTGTGATATTCTAAATTATTATAATTTTTGAGGTGAAGATGAATGCAAGTAACTGATGTCCAACAATCCGCATTTTCAAGAACAAACCCTTTCCCGGCGAAAGTTCTCAAGAATGTTAATCTGAACGGAGCCGGTTCTCATAAAGAAACACGGCATCTTGAACTATCGCTCGCAGGTTCCAATCTGACCTATCTTCCAGGCTATGCGCTGGGAATTGTCCCTCAAAATGATCCGGAACTCGTCGCTTCACTGCTGGCAGCTGCACAGTTAGACGGTGCGGCGTCCGTTAGCATCAATAAGGAAGGCGACACGCTGTCCTTGAAAGATGCGTTAACGAATTACTTTGAAATTACACTGTTATCGAAGAAAATTTTGCAGCAAGCTGCGGCATTCACCGAGAACGAAGCGCTCAAATCGCTGTTGTCGACCGAGAATGCCAACCAGTTGAAAGAGTACACCAACGGGCGCGATTTGCTGGACATGGTGCAGGACTTCGGGCCTTGGAAGCTGTCGGCACAGGATCTCGTATCGCTGTTGAGAAAAATGACGCCGCGCCTGTACTCCATCGCGAGCTCCATCGCTGCGCACCCGGAGGAAGTGCACCTCACGATCGGCGCTGTGCGCTACAACGCTCACGGCCGTGAGCGCAAAGGCGTGTGTTCCGTGCAGGTCGCTGAACGCGTTCAAGAAGGCGACACGCTGCCGGTGTTCGTGCAGCTCAACAAGCATTTCCATCTGCCGGAAGAGCTGGAGAAAGACATTATCATGGTCGGCCCTGGCACAGGCATTGCGCCGTTCCGTTCGTTCATCGAGGAGCGTGCGGTGACCAAGGCGACAGGCAAAGCGTGGCTGTTCTTCGGCGACCAGCATTCCGCGACAGATTTCCTTTACCAGGAAGAACTCGAAAAATATCAGCAAGACGGCGTATTGAGCCGTATCGATGCAGCCTTCTCGCGTGATTCGGACCAGAAGGTGTATGTGCAGCACAAAATGCTGGAGCACAGCCAGGAATTGTTCGCATGGCTGGATAAAGGCGCCTACTTCTACGTCTGCGGTGACAAGACGAACATGGCCAAAGACGTTCATGAAGCACTGCTGCAAGTGATTGAAAAAGAAGGCGGGCTGAGCCGTGAAGCGGCGGAAGCGTACTTAACCGAGATTCAAGAGCAAGGGCGCTACCAGCGCGACGTGTATTAAGAATAGAAGAGTGACCGATGCCGTGAATACGGATGTTGCGTCGCTCTTTTTCTTTATGACTCTATCACTCTAGCAGGATGAGCCTGGCAAGCAGTTATGGTAAACTAGATGTAATTCTGACAAGGGGTGAGGCAGATGTCCGATCAAGACGAGCTTGCGCAGCGTCGAAAAAACAAACTCAAACTCATTCAATTCAGCAAGGATGATCAAATGCTGGTAGAATCGGAGAAGCCGAAAGAGACCTTTGCAGACGTAGGGGGACTGGAAGAGGTGAAGAAAAAAATTCGCATGAATTTTATTCTTCCGCTCAAGCAGCCCGAAGTGTTTGCGGCCTACGGCAAAGAAGCGGGAGGAAGCTTGCTGCTCTACGGCCCTCCGGGCTGCGGGAAGACGTTCATTGCCCGGGCGGTTGCCGGCGAGATTGATGCAAATTTTTTACATATTGAATTGCAAGCGATTCTCTCGATGTATGCTGGGCAGAGCGAACACAATCTGCACGATATTTTCGAAAAAGCCAGAGAGAATAAGCCTTGCGTTATTTTCATCGATGAATTGGATGCAATGGGCGGAAGCCGCCATCAGATGAGACAGCATCACGACCGGATGCTAGTCAATCAACTGCTCCTTGAGCTCGACGGGCTGCAGGCGAATAATGATCAGGTGTTCGTCATTGGCGCAACGAACACGCCGTGGTATCTCGACTCCGCCCTGCGTCGGCCGGGCCGGTTTAATCATCTCGTGTTCGTACCGCCGCCGGCGGAAGCGGAACGTGAGGCCATTCTCGAGCTGAAGCTTGCCGGCAAGCCGATGGGCAGCTTAAAGCTGGCCAAGATTGCCGCGCAGACAAAGCTGTTCTCTGGCGCGGACCTGGAGCAAGTCGTCAAGGATGCCGTCGATTGTGCGATGGAGCGGACATTTGAAACGGGTGAGATTCAGCCGATCAGGCAAGAGGATCTGCTGGCGGCGGCCAAAGCGCGCAAATCGACGACGCTGGAATGGTTCGCGACGGCGAATAATTACGCGACCTTCAGCGATGTCAATCACGACTACAAAATCGTGCTCGATTACATCAAGCAGCACGGCATTAAATAGCCGGCGGAGGTGAAAACGATGATAGCCGATCCGTCGACACAAGCGGCGTATGCCTCAGCTTTGCAGCTCATCAATTGGAAGCGGTATAAGGAAGCGCTCGCGGAATTGGACAAATTGTTGCAGCAGGATCCTGAGGATCCTGACGTGTATGCGCTGAAGGCCCGCGTGTTTCTTAAGCTTAGCGATTACGACAAAGCGCTTTATCAAGCGAAGGAAGCGCTCAAGCGCAATCCGGAGCATCCCCATGCCTGGTTCGTTCTCGTCGGGGTCTATTACGAAACGGACAATGAGCGCGAATTCGAGCGTGCTCTCCCGGAAGCGCAGCGCGTCGATCCTTATGAGGCGCACTATTTTTTTCTGAAAGCGAATCGCTTGACGAAAAAAGGCAAGTTCCAGGAGGCCAGAGTTCAATTGCTCCAAGCTGTAGAGCTAGAGCCGGAATCTCCGTTATACTTGGCTATGCTCAGCTATCTGGAAGCGCTCCTGGGTGACGACGGCGCTTCTAAGCGATTGGAGCGCCAAGCCATTCAATACGATGCGGAAGCTCCGCTCGTGCTGCTTTATTTGGCGTGGGCGGCGTCCCGTCGAGGAGATTACGATAAGCAAGAGACGTATATGCGCACAGCTGTACGCTTGAACCCCGAATCCAAGCAGTTTCAGGATGAATATCTCGAGGCGCTGCAGATCAGCAACCGGGTGTATCGCATCTTCCTGGCGCCTTCCCGGCTCATCCGCAAAATGAAGTCATGGCAAATTTGGGTCGCCTGGATTGCCGCATGGATCTTGTTTAAGCCGTTAATTTTGCTGTTTATCCTGTTGTATGTCATTACCCACTGGGTGACCAAAGGCATCGTGCATGTGCGCGTATTCGGATGGCGACGCAGGGGATAAGAGGAAGAGACGCGCCGTCTGGTTGGACGGGGCGTCTCTTTGTGTTGCAGCGAGGGGGGGCCTTGCTGCGGTGCGATGGGATGTGCTGGTTTTCGTGGAGCATGGACTCCGAACCCGGAACTCGGAGCCCGAACCGCGAACCGCGAACTTGCTCCCGAACCCGTCCCCGAACCTGCCCCCCAGCAGGGATCCTGTAAAAACTACATCAAATTCCCCCGATTTTCCTGTTTACAGGCGAAATCATGTAAAACATACATCAAAAATACGAACCAGGCCGCATTTTAGCCTCATTTGGAGAAAATCACCAAAATTACATGTAGGAAATGCAGGAAGTGCACCTGTGTTACGGGAAAACTGCCGATATTCATGTACAAAATGCAGGTTCATCAGCCTTGCAGCTGCTTCAACGCAAGTGTTTCGCGAATATTCGCCGGTATCTAAAAGCTAGGCCAAATACGCCTGCAGCAGCGCGCGGAACGTCGGCTCCAGCGACTGGGCCATTCGCTGAAAGCCCAGATCTGTCGGATGCACGCCGTCGACCGTGCAGTCGCTGAAGTCTTCGCCGAGCAGCAGCGAGCCGTCGAAGAAGTGCAGGTGACGGTCGCCCGCCGATTGGAGACGTTGAGCGGTGTCTCGCTGAATGTCTCTCCGTACCTCGTGCAGGCGCAGCACCTGCGGATCAAACCGCTCCTTCGCGTAGCGGATTTTGGAGATAACCAGAATCGGCGTTTCCGGGTGGCGCTCGCGCAAAATGCCGATGAAGCCCGGCAGCGTGTCAGCCATCCCTTCGGGGGTGACGTTCGCTTCATAATCCAGTACGAACATGGCGGGATCAGCAATGTCCGCGATCGTTCGAGCAACCTCAGGCTCGCCCTTGCCGTTGCCGGAGAAGCCGAGGTTCACAAAAGTCATCGGCAGCATCCGGCTCAAAATGTTCGGGTACGCCATGCCCGGACGGGAGGCGCAGCCACCTTGCAGAATCGACGTGCCATACAGCACGACGGGCTTGTCGCTCGCGAGCGCCGGCGCTGCGCTCAGCGCGGCATCCGGCTCGAGGCCGATCCAGACCTCCTCGACGCCCTGATACAGCGGGAAATACAGGTTCACGCAAAACTCGCGCTTTTCGTCCCAGCTATAGAAGGAAGCTTCGTACGCATCTTTCGTATGGTCGAACCGTGCTGTCGTCCAGAACTGCTCCTCGCCCGGTTCTCCGAGATAGCAATCGAAGCCGCACTGTCCGGTTGCGGGCATGTGATACATATTGCCGGGGCCGGTCAATTTGACGCGGATGGACAGCTTCGCGGAGTTGGTGCGGAAGCGGATTTTTCCGCCGGCCGTACAGTTGGCCAAGCTATCGACGGCAGAAGGCAGTGGATGTGCGGGAGCAATCGGCAGCCGGCGGTACTTGCCTTCATCTGCGAGCCAGGCGAAGCCGTCAATCCGAAACGGTGCTTCGAGCGGCGAATGCCAGGCCAGGCCCTCGTCCTGTACATCTTCAATTTTCATGTTTCGATCAAGCTGTGAAGCTTGGATTGAATGCGATGGTTGTGTGATGGCGGTAACCTCCTCAGCAGGAATTTTTTCCTATAAAGCTAACGGTAGCCTGAGTCAGGTGAGGTGTCAATAGTGGGTTCTCGAATCATAATAACCAAAAGAACCCTCGACCCATGATTGGGCCGAGGGTTCTTTTGGTTGTTATGTTTAATGATGCTGCTGACCGTGATGATGAGTGCCTTGCTGTCCATGCGGCTGCGCATGCTGGTACCCATGGTGCTGGATGTGATGGCCATGATGGCCATGGTGGACGTGGTGCGGATAATGATGCGGGTGAACGGCGTGATGGTACAGATGCGGATAGTAGGGCAGGTGATGGGCAGGAATGTAAACGAGATGATGCATCGGATGATGAACGGCATGATGCATAGGGTGGTAACCATGCTGAACATGCGGATGATACGCATAGGGATGCGCAGGGTAGACGGCGTGAGCGGCAGTGCCCGGATCAGCGGCGGGTTGTGTGTACGCCGAAGGAAGTGTGCCCGTTCCTGCAGCTGCGGCCATGCCCGGCTGCGCGAAGATCGGCATGTTATCGCCGGTTACGATTGGCGGTTGTGCAGCCGGAAGCGGCATGGGGGTTACGACGGTCGGCGCTTGCTGCGCCGGAAGCTGCGCACCTGTCCAGACAGGTGCCGGCGAGGTCGTTTTGTGAGCCTCATTGCGGGTGTTGGAAGCGTACAGCGGAAGATTATCTTCGGTGAATGTCGGATAGTCAGTCATGTTGGTTCCCCTTTCGTTGCAAGCATAAGCCATCTTATGCACCGAGTAAAAAAGCGGGCACATGCGGAACTAAATTTTTTCCACATGCATCCAATCCCCGATTGTGGCGATGAGCGGCTGGTTGTACCCGCGTCTAGCCCATTGTGCAAAGTAGGCGAAATCGGGATGAACGAACCGATCCGTGAACGAAGCGGATATCGTGCTTTCCGGGAGGCGCTGCTTATTGAGAATTGTCATCACATCCTCTGCTGAAGCGACGCCCATCCCATAGCCATGCCCGAAAAAACGACCATTGTCGAGCATCACAACGTTCTCGCCTTTTGCCCAAGGAATGGTCGGATCATAGTCTGGGTTCTGGACGTAGAGGATATCGCCGGCGACGGCTTCTTGGATAGGGCGGCGGTCGATCAGTTGGAGGCGGCGATTGGCATTTTCGTCGAACAAGAATAGATCAGCGAACAGCGCCTCATAGTGACGCTCTTCGATTGTGTCCAGAATCCCTTTATGCAGCACGACGATTACTGCCATAGAGCATTCGAACGCATAGGCCGTCCCATTGGCAAAAATATCTTGAATGGCGTCATGCGACGATGCACCGCTTCGCAGCCTGAACTTCCCTTCTTTCGTCCGCTCCCAGTAGACCGGATTGCAGAAGGAATGCTGAAAATCGGCAAAATAAGCGCCGCTTCGGCTAAGGGCCCGCGCCGCCTCGACGATGTTCGACCGCAAGGTCAGCTCGAATAATAAAGTTTCCGCTGAATCGTAGTGATAGCGCAGCGGGCTATTCTGCTTCGTGTGAAAAATGGCGTGGGTTCTCTCCGTTAAGATCCCGGTCCCGAAAGCGATGTTGTTCGTACCTCCAACGACAATCATGTGCGTCTCCCCATTTGTGCAGGCTTTGCATGCGGTTATCTTTGCCTATTTTTATGAGGAGAGATGACGTTGTGTGCTTGCGAGCAAATAAAAAGACTGCAGGGCTTCTTAACGAAGCGTCTGCAGTCTTTTGGGTTTTGAATAGGTTTTTCTTGATCCGGTAATTAGAAGCGGCGAGCGCCTGCGGAACCGGACAGCTGTTGTTCAGCGATTTGAACCAGACGTTTTGTGATGTTGCCGCCGATGTAACCGGCTTCGCGCGTCGCAAGGTTACCGTTGTAGTCAGGGTTAAGCTGAATACCAAGTTCTTGTGCGACTTCAAACTTCATTTGATCAAGAGCTGCTTTTGCTTGTTGAACTACCAATGTGTTATTGTTGTTTGCCATGGAATGAAACACTCCTTTTCTGTGGTGTTTTAGTATCATGCGCAGCATTTTTAAATTTATGCAAGGCTGGTACGAAGTTACGGAAAATTTTTTTGACTACCTGAGCGCCGCCGTATATTTTACATATTCCGCTTGTTTCCAGGAAAATATATCTCTAACAAATTTATTGGCTAACTGGGTGAACCTTATGTTTTCTTTCTTTCAATTTTTTTTCAAATCGAGGCCGAAAGTGAGCCGCGCGGTCGCAGGTCAATCTGCTTCCTATTCGCTCGTTCCCGAGCTTAAGCAGATGCAGCAGCAATTGCAAACAGCCTTTCAGATGTTCCCGGATTTCGTCTCTCGGGAGCTGCCGACAGAGCCCACTATTGGCGTGTATTATTTAAGTAATTTGGTCAACGGCGACTTATTGCTGCAAGAACTGTTTCATCCTCTGCTGCAGGCGGTCGGTTCGATGACGCCTGAGCAGTTGGCAGCCTTGCTGCCGATCTGCGAGCAGTTGCCAGAACCAGATTGGGAAACGATGCAGAAGTATATATTGCGCGGTTGGACATATGTTCACCTTGATGGCTACCCTGTCGGCATCTTGGCCGACACGGCGAAAGTTCGCGAGCGGTCGCTGATGAAACCGGAGAATGAAAGCCAGATTTTAGGGCCTCAGCTGGGGTTCTCGGAAAACTTGCAAACGAATGTTGCGCTCATCCATCAGTATTTGCGACATCCCGATCTTTGTGAAATCAGCATGACACTGGGGAACATCACCCAGACGGATATCCGTCTGATCTATATCAGCAGCCGTGCAGACGCCGCTATCGTTAAGCATGTGCATGATAAATTGCAGGCGTTGGCGCTGGAAGCGTTGATCGATACGACGATACTCGTACAGTGGATGGAGGACAGCCCAGGCTCCATGTTTCCGCAAGTCGTGACAACGGAGCGCGTGGATCGGGCCATATTTCCGCTGCTTGAAGGTAAAATCGTCGTCGCGGTCGACGGCAGCCCTCATGTGATGGTTGCGCCTTCGACTTTCTTGGATTTTTTTAAGTCAATCGAAGATTATTACGCCAGATGGATCATCGGCCTGTTTCTTCGAGGGCTGCGAATTATTGCGATCGGCATTTCGTTCTATGCAACCGCCATTTATGTGGCGGCGCTTACGTATCATTATGAAATCATTCCGCAGGCGGTGCTCGTCCCTCTCGCCCAATCGCGCGCCAGAGTGCCGTTTCCTCCGCTTGTCGAGGCACTTATGCTGGAAACGATCATTCAACTGCTCAGCGAAGCTGGGGCGAGGCTTCCAACCAAGGTGGGGCAAACGATGGGCATTGTAGGCGCTATCGTAATCGGGCAAGCCGCGGTGCAAGCTGGGTTTACGAGCAATATTCTGATTATTCTCGTAGCTTTGAGCGCGTTGTCGTCATTTACGACACCGGTTTTGTCAATGGCTTTTACTGTGCGCATTATCCGCTTTCCGATCATTATTTCCGCCGGAATTTTAGGATTGTTTGGCATGGTATTCAGTACAACACTGCTCGTTATCCATCTGTTGCAGTTATCGAGCGCCGGGCACCCTTATTTTTATCCGCCGTACGCAATAAAAGCGAAGAATAAGCGGGATGGCATTCTGCGCATTCCGTTTCCAATGGCTCCAAAGCGGCCGGTATTTGCCAATATGGCAGAGAACCAAAAGAAGGGGAGTCCGGATATTGATGAATAAATCACGAACTCCCTTTCTGTATAGCAGCTTTCTGCTCATCTTTCTCATCCATGATGCTCAAGTGGGCGTTGGTCTTCCAGGTTTTCAAAGATTCGTGTTTAAGGATGCCGGACATGACGCTTGGCTTTCCGTACTGGCAGTGGGCATCGTCAATCAGATCGTTGTGTGGCTGATGATTCGAACGCTCATGAAATTTAAGGATAAAGACTTATATGACATTCATGTTATGGTTTATGGAAGAGTGCTGGGATACGCGATGAACTTTGTGTATATCGGGTATTTTGTGTTTGCCATGCTGGTAGAACTGCGAAATTATGTGGAAATGGTTCAGGTATGGTTGTTTCCGACGGCACCGCAATGGGTGCTATCGCTATTAATAAGCTGTGCGGTATTTTACGGGGTAAGAGGAGGTCTGCGGACTATCATAGGCGCGAGCTTTGTTTTCACCTGCATGACAGCCTGGCTGATCCTGCTGCTCTATTTTCCACTGCGATATTCGGAATGGAACCGTTTGCTGCCGCTGATGGAAGTGAATGGGGAGCAATTTGTCAAAGGGATGCAATCCACGGGCCTCGCGATGACTGGCTTTGAAATTCTCTATTTTATTTATGCCTATGCGAAGGAAAAAGCTAAAGTTCAGCTTTATACGCAATTAGGGCTAATGAGCGTTACGTTGGTTTATACATCCGTGATGCTGGTGTCCATCGTTTTTTTTAGCGGAGGAGAGCTGTTGAAAACGAATTGGGCTACGTTCACCATGTTGAAAGTGATTAAATTTCCTTTTCTAGAGCGGTTCGAGTTTATTGGCGTCAGTTTGTGGCTGATGGTGATTTTGCCGAACTTGCTGTTTTTTTGCTGGGCGGCTTCAAAAGGGTTAAAACGCATATTTGCCTGGCAGCAGCGATATTGGCTGTATCCCGTTATAGGCGTTGTGTTCGTGGCATCTTCGTTGATCGGTACCCGAATTCAGATCGTAATGCTTAACGACGTGTTTGCCAAGGGGTGCATCTACCTCGTCTATGCCTACCCCTTCGTTCTCTATGCGGCTGCCTGCGTTTACGTAAGGAAACAGAAAAGGACGTTGAATGCGGGTGAGGCGCGAACATGAAAAAAATGAATATGATTTTCTTTTTAATCCTGGTGATGTCATTGCCGTTGACTTTGAATCTGAAGAAGAATGTGCTTGAAGATTTGGGCATGACCATTGCCGCCGGTTACGATAATCTGGATGGCGAGAGCATTAAAGCGACGTACGTTTTGCATCAGATTGATCCGAACTCCAAAACTCCGGTCATGCGGCTAACGTCGGAAGCGATGACAAGCAAGGGCGCGCGGACTGCCGCGAACCGGAAATCGCATAAGAAAATTGTGTCGGGCCAATTGCGTGTTGCAATTTTTAACGAAAAGCTTGCCAAGAAGGGCATTCTGCCGCTCGTTGACACATTGTTTCGCGACGCGTCCATTTCCAGCACGCTTTATATGGCCATCAGCAAGGGAGATGTGGAAGAGGTACTGATGCATAAGTATCCGGAGATACCGGATGTCGGGGCATATATCGTGGAGAATATACATCAGAACATTATTCGCGAGCAGTTTATTTCAAGTACCCTACATGAATTTCTTTCGAATTTCTATTCACTTGAAGATCCAATGATCCCGCTCCTGGAGCGCAAGGGAGATGCGATCGAGCTCAAGGATGTGGCCGTTTTTCGAGGAGACCACATGGTTGGCACGGTGAATCCGGATGAAACTTTTTATATGAAAATGATCAGGGATCGGTATAAAGCGGGGAGTATTGAATTAACGCTCAATGTGGAAGATTTGGGGAAGATTGCTTCGCAGCTCAAGGAAAAGAAGGTGCGAATCGTGATCGAGAATATTAAAAGCGAAAGCAAGAAGAAGTTCGTCAGTCAACAGCCCCTGAAATTTCAGGTTGATATTCGCATGAAGGGCATGCTAACGGAGGTTTCAGCTCCGCTTGATCTTGGTAATGCCGAGGTGATTGCAGCGCTGGAACAGGCGATCAGTAAGAAAGCGGAAGCGGACGTGATGGAATTGCTGCACAAGCTGACTGCCTTGACATCAGACCCCATCGGTTTCGGTGAATTGATGCGCAGTCAAGTGTATCGCTCTCATTTGACAAGCGAATCGTGGCACGAGATGTACCCAAGCGCCTCCTATGACGTGCATTTCGATACGCGTATCGCGAGAGCGGGGCAGGTAGAATAAGAAGAAGCCGGGCTTCCTCTGCCTTTATCGTTATGAAAGCCAGCCGTTCTTCTCGGCGATCGCGATGGCGTCGATCCGGTTTTTGGCGTCCAGCTTTTGCAAAATTTCAGATACATAGTTGCGGATCGTCCCGCTGGACAAGAACAATATCTTGGCCATTTCGTTCGCGGACAACCCCTGCGCGATCAGCTTCAGAATTTCCTGCTCTTTGCTCGTGAGCGGATTTTCCGTATCCCAGAAGGTCAGCGCCAGCGCGGGAGATACGGCTCGGCCGCCTAGCTGAACGGTTCGCAGCGCCGCACTCAGCTCTTCAATCGGCGAGTCTTTCAACAGAAAACCGTGGACGCCGGTCCGCATAGCCCGTTGGAAGTAGCCGGAACGGGAAAAGGTCGTCAGAATGACAACTTTGCAGGCGAGGCCGTCGGTTTTCACTTTCTCTGCAACGTCCAGCCCCGTCATTTTCGGCATCTCAATGTCCAATAGACAAATATCCGGCAGTAAATCTTGAATGAGCTCCAAAGCCTGCTCGCCATTGTCCGCTTGTCCAACGACCTCAATATCGTCTTCCAGATCCAGCAGGGCGCTGAGAGCTCCCCGCAGCATACCCTGATCCTCGGCTATAATCACTCTCATGCTCGTCTCTCTCCTTAGAATTAAACTTGGGGATGCCGAATAATGCGCGGCACCCGAATAATCAGCCGAGTTCCTGCGCCTGTACCTGTATGAAAGGCCAATGTGCCGTCGATGAGTTCCAGCCGCTCTTTCATGCCGAGCAAGCCGCGCCCTGAGGAAGGAATGTGCGGAGACGCTTCTTTGCACGGGACGCCGTTGTCCGCAATGATCAGCGTCCAGTCACCTGGTTCCTCCTGCAGAGAGACGGTGCACAAACGGGCCCCGCTATGTTTCACAACGTTCGTCACCGCTTCTCTAAGACACATTCCAAAAATGTTGTGCACCATCGGCGGCGCCTGAAACTCATGAACATTCCCGTGTGTTTCAAACGCAATGCCCGCCGATTTTAAAATCGCGCTGGACCGAGCAATCTCTTCCCTGAGCGAAATCGCATTCATGCCGGAGATGAGCTCTCTGACCTGCTGCAGCGCCGCCCGCGACGTTGATTGAATATCGTTGACCTCTTGAATCGCGCGTTCAGGCGACTTCAGAATCAGCTTTTCGGCCAGCTCGCTCTTCAAGGTAATTAACGATAACGTATGCCCCAGGGTGTCGTGCAGGTCGCGCGAAATGCGCTGCCGCTCCTCAATCGTTGCAAGGCGTGTGATTTCATCATTGGCGAGAATCAGCTTTTCTTTCAGTTCGTTGGATCTGCGGCGCGCCCGCATGGCAAATGGAATGACAAACATAATGGCTAGGGAAGGGAACATATACCATGCCCCTTCGTCAAAATATTGTGTAAAGTCAAGCCAAACAACAAGGATCACCGACAAAAGCAGCCCTGAAAGCACGCTCCAAAATTGCCGCTTTGAAGGCAGCAAGGAGATTAACGGCACGGTATAAAAGAACATGCAGATCAAAAATGGATTACAGGTGATCGTCAAATAAGCGATGATCGGGAATAACCCAACAGTATAGAACCACCTCTGCTTCTCGTTTTTGAAGCCCAGCAGGATGAACGCAGCGAGGACGACAAGCAAAGCAAAGCCGAACCACATAAGTGCGGGCGGCTTTGAAATCAAATTCACAATCGGGAAAATCAGATAGAAAAACCAGGCGAACCACATGTGTTCAAACGGCTTTTTTTTGATGGAGTGCAGCGAGTTCATGCGTTAGACCGCTTTCTGCTTTTTTAAGATATAAGAAGATAATAGCACAAATACGATCAGATAGCCTGCAAGAATCAGCGTGCCTGTCAGGCTTGGACCAGCGCCGGCAACCAAATTCCATGCGCCTTGGCCAAAGCGATACGAAGGGGAATAGGATGCGATGTCTTGCATCATTTTCGGCATGGACTGAATCGGAAACCACAAACCGCCGACAATCGATGTGGCCATAAACACAATTTGCGCAACCACTTGCGTCACCTCGACGCTTTTCATCGTGCCGATCAGAATGCCTAGCGCCATAAAAGGCAAGGCCCCGAGCCAAATCCACAAGCCGCACGTCAGCCATTGGACAAAGGAGAGATCAACGCCCTTGACAACGCCCCCGACAATGAACATAAAAATGATGGTGACGAGATTGACGATGGCTTGCGACACGATTTTGGAAATGACATACGCACTGGAAGGAAGCGGCGTAATTTCAATCATGCGGATCCAGCCTTGCGTCCGTTCCTGAGCAAATTTGATCGACAGCGTATTCACACAGGCGCCGACGACCCCGAACACCGTCATCGACATCAGGTAATACGCTTTCCAGGCGACGCCGCCTACCTCGGTATTGTCGCCAATCGTTGAGGTGAAAATAAAGTAAAAGATCACCGGCATAATCATCGAGAAGACGAAAAACCGCTTATTTCGAAACGTTCGTAACAATTCAGCTTTGCACTGCGCAATCATGGCTCTCATCGTGGACATCTCCTTTACTGTTGCACCAGAAATTGAAAAGCATCTTCCAAGCCGCCGGTATGAATCTCAATATCTTTGATATCGAGCTGCCGCTGTACGATGGCGAAAATCACCTGGTCGGTATCCGGGCTAATGATTTTGACCCTGCGCCCGCTCCACGTGACATCCGTGATCGCCTCAATGCCAGCCAGCATCTCCGGGGTCAGTCCCGGCCCAGCTGTGAAATAAATGGTCTTCTGATTCGTGGATGCTTTAATTTCTGCTGCCGATCCGTCCGCGATCAGCTTGCCTTTATTGATGACGACGATGCGATCTGCGATGCTGTCGGCTTCTTCCAGATAATGCGTGGTCAAAATGATGGTGCGCCCTCGTGCGGCCATGCCGCGCACTGTCTCCCAGAAATGCTGCCGCGCCGTAATATCCATGCCGACCGTCGGCTCATCCAAAAAAAGAATGGAGGGATCGCCGGCTAACGCCAGGGCGAATCCCAGCCTGCGCTTTTGTCCGCCGGATAAGGCGGAGGCTCGTTTGTTCCTTTCCGCGTCCAGACCGGAAATCTCGACAAGCTTCTGCAAGGGCAGCGGCTTGGAATAATAGTGACGGAACAGGTCGATCGTCTCCAGTACTGTCAAGCCTTCAATGACATTCACATCTTGCAGCATGGCGCCGATCCGGTCGCGAACAGCCGTATCTCGCGGTTTGCCGCCTAGCAGGCGGATTGTCCCTTCGGTCGGTTCTTGAAGGCCTAGGATCATTGAGACCGTTGTCGTTTTGCCGGCGCCGTTCGGGCCGAGCAGCGCAACGACGCTGCCTTCCCCGATCGATAAGGACAGATCATCGACCGCTATTTTTCCTTTAAAAGCTTTGCTTACACGATCCAGGGTTATGATTGATTTCAACGCGTCCACCTCACATCGATTTGTCTGTTCTCATTTTATCGTGATTCGGTGTATCCAGGAATTCACGACTATCATCATTTTGAGATGACAAATGTCATAAACCGAGGTGAGGGATAGGCGCTGACAGATCTATTCGTCGTCTTTCTTGGCGATCTCGTCGACCTTCGCTTTCATCGCGGCGATGACCGTCCGGCGATAGCGGAACGCCAGCGCGAACACTTGGGCCTGCTGCTTGCGGCTAAGCTGCGCCAGCCGGGCATTATCCTCCCGCAGGAAGCTGCGGATGATCGACCAGGCAGCGGGGGTGAGCCGGCTGCGATCGATGACCGGAAACGCCTGCCGCGCCGAGCGGCTTCGCAGTCGGGTGAGCCAGCGCGACGCTTGCGCGGAGGACTTGCTTTCATCCACGAGGCAAGGCGCGGTTCGTTTTTTAGTATGCTTGCGCAAATAATCGTATCGTTCTTGTCCGAGAACTACAGTATACGTACCGTCTTTACGGTTCTTGCGAACGACAAGCAAATGCATGCAATCCCACATCAAGTGGCGAAGCTTTCGGATGTGCGAGGTCATGACAGAGGCGATTCCGGGTTTGATTTTATCCAGTTGAATATACTGTACGGTAAATCGCATAGGCATCCTCCTTCTCTAGCTTTCTATCAGTATATGGAACGAAGATTTTGTCCTAGACGCTATAATGTTCATGTCGCGATTTTGCAGTGGCTCTTCCTCCTGTTCCGTGATATATATGAAAGGACAGACTATCCGCGATTGGAGTGAGAAGATTGAAATTAGCCGTGCAATTGTATACGCTGCGTAACGATTTGAAAACCCCGCAAGACATTAGCGAAAGCCTGAAAAAGGTGAAGCAACTGGGCTATACCGCTGTACAAGCATCCGGTGTCGGACCGATCGATGTGCATGAATTTAGAGCGCTTGCAGACCGTGAAGGGCTGAACATTTGCGCAACGCATGTCGGATATAACGACTTGTTGAATAACATGGACGCCGTTATTGCCCAGCACAAAGCGTGGGATTGCAAGTATGTCGGGCTCGGCGGACTGCCGGTAGAGTTCCGTGACAGCCGCGAAGGCTATGCCGCGTTTGCGAAGCAAGCGACGGAATTCGGCCGTCAGCTGCAAGCGGCGGGGCTGAAATTCATCTATCACAACCATGATTTTGAGTTCGCCAAATATGAGGGAAAAACCGGGATGGACATTCTGTTCGAAGAGACAGATCCCGAAGCTGTGGATTTTGAGTTGGACGTGTACTGGGTGCAAGCCGGAGGCGCCGATCCGATCGCGTGGATCCGCAAGATGGACGGGCGCATGAAAGTGGTGCACTTCAAGGATATGATCGTGACGCCGGACCGCAAGCAGCGGTTTGCGGAGATTGGCGAAGGAAACATGAATTTCCGCGGTATTATTGAAGCTTGCTGGGAAATCGGTGTAGAATGGGCGGCTGTAGAGCAGGACGATTGCTATGACCGCAATCCGTTCGACAGCATCGCCATTTCGCTGCGCAACTTGCAGGCGCTGGGCTTGAATTAAACATGGGATGCTCTCGGGCGGCGTTCTTGCCAGCTTGGGAGCATTTTCTCATTGGAGGAGATTAGGATGCAGCAGTATACGGAGCTTGAACTGGTATGGGACGGCCGGGCGATGCTGGGCGAGGGGCCGGTCTGGGATCACCGCTCGCAAGAGGTGATCTGGGTCGATATTGACGGGATGCGTGTACATCGCTATCAGCCGGCAGCGGGGGCGGTGGACACGCTGCAGTTGAATCAGAAAATCGGCGCCGTCGTGCCAAGGGCGTCCGGCGGTTTCGTCGCTGCGATGGAACATGGCTTTCATTTCCTCGGTGGAGTGTCCGGCGAGGCAGCGGCCATCGCGGATCCGGAAGCGCATCTTCCCGGCAATCGGTTTAATGACGGGAAGTGCGACACGGCCGGCCGTTTCTGGGCCGGCACGATGAAGATGAACGAGACGGGCGCAGCCGGTTCCTTGTACTGCCTGGAGCCGGACGGGACGCTCAGAACCGTGCTGAGTGGAGCGGTCACGATCTCGAACGGCATCGGCTGGAGTCCCGACAACCGGACGATGTATTACATCGACACTCCGACGAAGAAGGTTGTCGCGTATTCGTACGATGCCGCCACGGGCGCCATCTCGGAGCCCCGCAGGGTCGTGACGATACCGCCGGGCGAAGGCTCGCCCGACGGTATGGCCGTCGATGCGGCCGGCAATCTGTGGGTCGCCCTGTGGGGCGGCTGGCAGGTCGGCTGCTGGAACCCGGCGACAGGCGAGAAGCTGGCGACGATCCCGGTGCCGGTGGAGCGCACGAGCTCGTGCGCGTTCGGCGGCGAGCAGCTCGACGAGCTGTACATCACGACGGCGAGCGTCGGCATGCGCGAGGAAGACTGGGCGAAGCAGCCGCATGCTGGCGGGCTGTTTCGAATTAAGCTGCCCGTTCAGGGGCCGCGGGCGAATTTTTATGGTGGCTGATAGGAGGCTGCCGGCAGGAGAAGAAGCTGCCCCATCGCGTGAGGCGATGGGGCGGCTTTTTCGGCGTTTCGTCCAAGGGGACAAGCTTATGTAAGCGTATGCAACCACTCTTATTTTATTCAAATCGCCATAGAAATCGAAAATAGAAGTGATGAACCCCTCTTATTTCTCAACATCCCCCTAATTTCGTGCCTCGAATGTTGATGTAAGCGTATGCAACCACTCTTATTTTATTCAAATCGCCATAGAAATCGAAAATAGAAGTGGTGAACCCCTCTTATTTCTCAACACCTCATCTCCTGCGGTCAGGGTAGTGAGGATGCTGCTTTGCCTGCCGCAAATGTTGATGTAAGCTCCACCATCCACCTCGGTCAAATGTATTAAGGATGCTGCTTTGCCTGCCAGATTCGCTTTGACCACTATCCCCTTCGGTCAGGCGGGGAGTAGAGTGGAGCTGTAAGAAAGCGTATAGCGGAGTGGCAGTGCAGCGTGAGAAATACGGCAGGCGGCGTATGCAGCATCACAAAAAATGTCAACAACGTTCGAAAGAAACGTCAACTTTTCCGCATCCAATCTTGCTATAGTTAACATCAGATCAGGAGATGATGAGAGATTGCGAGGGATGAGATTGATTTGGGACCGGCTGGGCGTGCTTACCGACGAAGTGTCACCCGATCTGGCGGAAGCGCTGGAATGGGCGGCTGCACAGGGCTTGAAGCATGTAGAAATCAGAATGGTGAATGGTAAAAATATTGTAGATCTGGGGGACGAACAAGTTCTCTCGGTTCGGCGTCAAGTGGAAAACAAAGGACTGTACATATCGGCCGTGGCCTCGCCACTGTTCAAATGTGCGCTGGATCCAAGCAGACCCGTGGCGTCCGGCGATACGTTCGGCCAAGGGGAGGAGGGCGTCGAGGCGCATTTTGCCAAGCTGGATCGCGTGATCGCGATTGCGAAGCTGCTCGGGACGACGCGCATTCGGATCTTCTCGTTCTGGCGCGAAGCGGAGCCGCAGCTGTACGTGCCGGACATTGTTCGCCATTTGCAGCGGGCAGGCGAGATCGCATACTCGGCGGGCGTTCAGCTGCTGCTTGAGAATGAGCCCTCCTGCAATGGCGGATATGCGGAGGAGGTCGCGCAGTTGATTCATGAGACCGGGATGCCATCGGTTCGCGGTCTATGGGACCCTGGCAATGAAACATACGGCGGCCGCGAGGCATACCCATCCGGGTATGCAGCTATGAAATCTGCGCTCGCGCATGTGCATCTCAAGGACGCTTATTTGCGTGCGGACGGCTCGCCCCGCTGCGTGCCGCTAGGTTCCGGGCTCGTACCGGTGATAGCGCAGATTGAGGCGCTGGAAGCGGACGGATATACAGGGTTGTATACGATTGAAACCCATTTTGTGCCGAGCGGCGGCAGCGCGATGACGGGGACTCGTATGTCGCTGGATGCGCTGCGGGCGCTGCTCAATGCTGGTCGTTCGCTAGACGGCGAACTGCGCGCCCATGCAACCGAGGAGGTGTAGCGGTGGCGACTTGGAAGTTTGGTATTATCGGCTGCGGCAGCGTGGCGGATTTCCATATCGAAGCGATCCGACAGATTGACGATGCGGTATTGGTTGCGGTGTCGAGCCGCAGCGAGGCCAAGGCGCAAGCGGTCGCTGCGCGTGAAGGCTGCGCGTGGACGGCGAGCTACGAGGAACTGTTAGCTCGACCTGACATCGACATCGTCTGTGTTACGACGTCCAGCGGCAGTCACGCCAAAATCGGCCTCGACGTCATCAACGCCGGCAAGCACCTCGTCGTGGAGAAGCCGATCGCGATGAATGTGCGGGAAGCTAAACAGCTGGTTGCTGCGGCTGAGGAGCAAGGTGTGACGCTGTCCGTCGTCTCGCAGCGGCGGTTTGAGGCCCAGAATCAGGCGATCAAGCGGGTGCTCGACGAAGGGGGGCTCGGCAGGCTGCTGCTGGCGGAGGTGTCTCTGCCTTTTTACCGGACGCAGGCGTATTATGACAGCGCGGATTGGCGCGGTACGATTGCCGAGGACGGCGGGGCATTGATGAACCAGGGCATCCACTGCCTGGATCTGCTGCTCTGGTTCGCCGGCGATGTGCGTACGGTGTTCGGCAAAATCGCGACCCAGACGCACCGGATGGAGGCCGAGGATTTGGGGCTTGCGATGCTGGAATTTGAAAGCGGTGCATTCGGCACGATTATGGCGTCGACCAGCATTCAGCCGGGTTTTGCGGCGACGATTCATCTCTATGGAGACAAAGGCACGATCAAGCTCGAAGGCTCGACGATTGTCCATTGGACGGTGCCGGGCTTCAGTGAGCCGAGCCGGTCGGAAGACGGCACATACGGCGGGGTGACGGACCCGCGCAGCATTGTGGCGGATTTTCACCAGAGCCAGTTGCTCGACGTGATCACGTCGCTGGAAGCGGGGCATGCGCCGCTTGTGACGGGAGAATCCGGTCTGCGCGCCGTGCAGCTGGTGGAAAACATTTACCTGAGCGCAGCCGAAGGGCGAGAGTTGACGCTATAACGGCATCGTTTGCCGTTGAGACTGGGACTTGTGCTGCGCATAAGCCCGACGAATTCGTTTCTGGCGAACGGACAGTTTGTTACGGATCGCACATTCAGATGGCGCTTGTTCTCTTGCGGCGATTGGCATATGCTTGAAGGAATTAAAGCGGCTGGCAGGTGAGAAACGGATGAGAAAAAACGAGATGCCCTATATTCAAAGCAAGACGATGCTGCAAAAGGAATTCCCGCTCAAGCTGCTGCGCTATTCCAGCCAGTCGCTGAAGCAGCCGCTGCACATTCACGAATATACGCAAATTGCTTACGTCCGCAGCGGGATGTGTCATCATCAGCTTCGCGGCAAAACGCTCACGGTCGGCCGGGGCGACCTGTTCATTATTGCGCCGGGCGTGGAACATAGCTTAAGCGCCATGGATGATCGGGAGTTCGAAGTCGTCCTGATCGACTTCTTGCCGTTTCTGGTGCGGGAGCAGCTTCGGCCCTTTGCGGATACGCTGCAGCGCTTGCTGGTCAGTCTCGAGGAACCGCACAACTTGGCGGAACTGCCGCAGCCTTGGCTGCATATCGGCAAGTCCAAGCAGCCGCTGGTCGAGCATTTGCTGGAGGACATTCAAGACGAATTCGATCATCGGGAAGCTGGCTACGAGTACGCCATAGTGACAAGCGTCGTCAAGCTGCTTATCCTGATTGATCGGGAATACCGCAAGGCGACCCGCAAGAAGAGCGCGAAGTCGTCGTCCGCAGGCTTGCAGCCGATCGAGGAAGTCAAGCGGTACATCCACGACAATTACAGCCAGGACATCCCGCTGGAGCAGGGGGCTTTTCTCGCCAATATGGCGCCGGCCTACTTCTCCACGGTCTTCAAAAAGGAAACGGGGCAAAATTTCGTCGACTACCTGAACGAGGTTCGCATCGAACGGGCGATGGAGCTGATCCGCCGCGACACGCATACGATTACGCAGATCGGCTTTCAGGTCGGCTTCCATCATTTGAGCCATTTTATCCGCACCTTCAAGAAACGAACGGGGATTACCCCGACGGAATATAAAAAAGCGTTTGGCAATCCTACCTAATTTCTAGTACGAGGAGAGATTATTTTATGACAGCAAAAGTAATTAACGTGGGCATCATCGGACAAGGCCGAAGCGGCCGAGACATTCACGGCAATCTGCTTGTGCAGCTGCCGGAGCATTACCGCATTGCAGCCGTAGCGGACGCGATTCCGAAGCGCCAAGAACGGGCCAAGCAAGAATACGGCTGTAAGGCGTATGAAACGTGGGAGGAAATGGTGGAAAGCGAGCAGCTGGATCTGATCGTGAACGCTTCGCCTAGCCATCAGCATTTTCCGATTTCGCTCGATTTACTGAACCGAGGGCTGCATGTGCTGTGTGAAAAGCCGCTGGCCAAAACGCCGGAGGAAGTTGACCAACTGATCGCAGCGGCGGAGCGGAACAACCGCGTCCTGGCGGTGTTCCAGCAATCGCGCTACCAGCCGGCGTTCGAAAAGTTGCACGAAGTCATCGATTCAGGCGTGCTGGGCCGCATTGTGCAGATCGACTTCTCCTTGAACAACTTTGCGCGCCGCTGGGATTGGCAGACGCTGCAAAGCAACAACGGCGGCAGTCTGATGAATACCGGCCCGCATCCGGTCGATCAGGCGCTTCAACTGTTCGGCGAAGGCGCCGACCCGCAGGTGCTGTGCATCTTGGATCGGGCTAATACGTTTGGCGATGCCGAAGATTACGTGAAACTTATTATGCGCGGGCCCGGCAAGCCGACCATCGATCTTGAGATTTCATCGACATGCGCTTTCCCGCATGAGCAGTTCAACATTCAAGGCACGCGCGGAGGACTGCACGGCTCGTCCGAGAAGCTCGAATGGAAATACTTCGTCGAGTCCGAAGCGCCTGAGCAGAAGCTGATTCGGGAGCCGCTGTTCAAAAGCGACGGCACACCGGCCTACTGCTCGGAAGTGCTGCCGTGGCAGACCGGCGCTTGGGAGCTGGCGCTGCCGAACGGCAAAACCGCCTTCGAGCACATGACAGAGAAGCTGTATCTCATGCTGTATGCGACGCTGGTGGAAGGCAAGCCGCTCGAGATCACGCCGCAACAGGTGCGTCAGCAGCTTTGGGTCATGGAAGAATGCCGCCGTCAAAATCCGCAGGTTTACGTCTAATGCCGATATAAAGCCATAAGCAAACAACGACGCTATTCCTCGTGAATGGCGTCGTTGTTTTTAGTTCCGCGCGCGATAATGCTTCGGCGCCAGTCCCGTATATTTTTTGAACAGCCGGGAGAAATAGCTTTCATCGGGATAGCCTAGCACATCGGCGATTTCCTTGATGGGCAGTTCGGTGCTCAGCAGCCTTTTCGTCTCCTCCATTTTCAGGCGGTGAATGTAGTCATGCAGGGGGTAGCCGGTATGCTGGCTAACCAGTCGGCGCAGTGTGGAGACGGCCATATGATGACGTTTGGCGAGCTGCTCGGCATCAAGCGGGGTGTACAGGCTCGTCGCAATATCCTGCAGCACATCGATAACCTTGGAAGTGGCCGCTTGGCTCTGCGGCAGTATGGACTTGGCCATCCAATTAAACAGCAGCGCTTCAAGCTGAAGGGCTGCTTGATCGATCTGCAGGGGAGACCCGCTTTCCAGGAGAAGGAACATGGCATCGAGCTGCGCGATATACATGTGCTCAAACCCTGCGCGCTTTACGGTGTCTGTCTGGAGGAGCCAGCTTCCCAGCCATTCCTCAACGCGACTGCCTTCGAAACGGATGTAATATTCATCCCAATGTCCGCCCTCGTCCGGACCGAAATCGATCGCGCTTCCGGGAAATACAAAGAAGAAGCAGCCTTTCTCCACACGCTGCAAAGGGCCGTGATTCACACGGTAAAAGCCACTGCCACCCGCGATATACAGAAGGGCCCAACTGTCGAAGATGGCCTGGCTGCGCTGCAAGGTCCGGCCCGGCAAATGTCCCATTCCGGTCACCGTGAGGGAGCGGATGCTGAGCTTGGAAGGATCGATTTTGAGATCCACGATGCGAATAGGCTGCGGACTGATCATAGAGTCCAAGAAGCGTGTCATCGATTTCATTCCCTTCTGCAGGATGACCCGGTAAACTGGAGCTGCATGACATAAACTTCAAGCGGCCAATGGGCTGCCCTGAAGTTATATTAGTCATGCAAGCGTTATCCACAGTATAAGTGAAGGAGACCTGTCATGCCAACGTTAAATCCGCAATTCGAGACGCGGTGTCTCTCCTCTTTGGTTAAAGTTTTCGCAGACGAAGAGCTTCAGGCAGCAGCGTTCCATACCGCATCTGCCCTGCAAGGGGAAATCTACACTTTTCAAATCGCTTATCGGGCTAAAGCTCGGAGTTCTTTCTCTTTGGCGATAACGTCGACTTTGCAAGACGGCGTCAGCCTGCGCAGCGTGCAGCTTGTGCCGGCTGAATTTCCCAACTACCCGAACCATGACGGTGACGTGCTGCGCGATACGCCAGGCTTATACCCCGACTTGCTCGAACCTGTACCGGATTTCGGAACGCTTGCAGCGGTGCCGAATCAGTGGCGCTCGATTTGGGTCACCGTGGATTTGAGTAGCGGCGCACCGACAGGCTCGCACGACGTGACGATCACGTTCACGGGTACGGCAGGGGAAACGCTTGCCAGTGAAACGTTCACGCTCACCGTACTTGCAGCCGTACTGCCGGAACAAAAATTGCTCCATACGGAATGGTTTCATACGGACAGCTTGGCTGTCTATTACGGTACGGAGGTGTTCAGCGAGCGGTATTGGACGATTGTGGAGTCTTATGTGCAAACGGCGGTCGCGTATGGCTGCAATATGCTGCTGACGCCGATTTTTACGCCGCCGCTTGATACGCAGGTTGGTGGAGAACGCCCTACAGTTCAATTGGTGGACGTCTGGAAGGATGGCGATTCGTATACATTTGGCTTTGAAAGACTGAAGCGCTGGGTCGAGATGGGTAACCGCAACGGCGTGAAAGTGTTCGAGCTCTCACATCTATTCACGCAATGGGGGGCGAAGCATGCGCCCAAAATTATGGCGTATGTGGATAGCAGTCTGCAGCGCATTTTCGGTTGGGAGACGGATGCGGCAGGCGAGGAATATTTGGGCTTTCTGGCGCAGTTTTTGCCTGAACTGGTGGGTTTCCTCAAGGAAAATGACTTGCTGCAGCGCACGTATTATCATATTTCCGATGAACCAACGCACGAGCATTTGGTGCCCTACAGCAGCGCTAGTCGGTGGGTACGGCAATTCATGGGGGACATCCCTTCTCTGGATGCGCTTTCAGAAATTTCGTTTTACGAGCAGGGGCTAGTGCAAACGCCGGTTGTCGCGAGCAACCATATCGAGCCTTATCTGGAACGAGAAGTTCCGCAATTGTGGGCCTACTATTGCTGCTCCCAGTATCAAGCGGTTGCCAACCGTTTTCTGTGCATGGCTTCCGCACGGAACCGCATCCTTGGCTTGCAGCTGTATAAATATAACATTGCGGGCTTCCTCCATTGGGGCTACAATTTCTGGTTCTCACAATATGCCAAATTCCCTATCGATCCGTATCGGAATACGGATGCGCATTATGCGTTCCCTGCCGGCGATCCGTTCGTCGTGTACCCGGGACAAGACGGGACGCCGCTCGTCTCCTTGCGGCTGGAAGTGTTCCGCGAAGCGCTGCAGGATTTGCGGGCCTTGGAGCTGCTCGGCTCTCTCATCGGGCGTGAGCAGACGATCGCGCTGATGGAGGAAGGCACCTCCGAGCCGATTACGTTTGCGGCTTATCCGAGGGACGAGGCTTGGCTGCTCGCCTGCCGGGAACGCATCAATGCTGCGATTATGCAAGCGATGGCGAGTGGCGGAGCCTTGGAAGGCTAGCTGTCGCAGCATCCGAGCGAACTCGCCGGGGCCAGAAGACATAAAACCCAAAGAGCTAAGCGAGCACACACGCTTGGTTCTTTGGGTTCTATTCAGGCTGAATCCACCATTTCAAGACTGAGCTGGAATTTCTCCAGCTTAATTCCGCTGGATGAGGGCAAGTGTGGTGCTGAACTGGAATTTATCCTGTATACTTGCCACTTTTTGTGGCTATCTCCGGAAACTCCTGAAATAAACTGGAGGTTTTCCAGTTGAGCAGTATGGACGACGGATTTGTGAAGAAATGAACGGGAGGTTTTCCAGTTCGTGGACGACCCAAGCTCTGTCGACAGCTCCCTAGAAGCAGTCCTGAGGTGCTCGCCAAGGATTTCCCTTCTTGGGATCACAACTTCTTCATCACCTCAAAAATCCGCAGGTCATTGATCGTCTGTACGACCGTGGCTGCGTCGGGCATCTGAAACTTTTTCAGAATCGAGTTAATTTGTTTCTTAATCGTGTCATATTCCACGCAGCGCTCCTCGGCAATCTGCTTGCGCTTCTTGCCTTCGCACAGCAGACGAAGCACCTGCAATTCGCTGGGCGTCAGCTCCGAAATAATCTGAATAATATTCAGCAGGCTGTTCTCCGCCCGCTTGACACGCGCAAACTCCTCGCGGATTTTCTCGGCGATCATTGGGCGGATCGGGGATGCGTTCGCATGGGCCGCTCTTACGGCTTCAAGGACCTCGCTGTCTGAGGCGTTTTTCAGCAAGTAATCGGTAATGCCCGTCTGAAAAGCGGCGAAAATAAAATTCTCATCCTTGTGCACGGTGAGCACGATAATTTTCATGCCGGGATACGTCTCGTGGATTTCCTTTGCTGCCCCGATGCCCGCATATTGCGACTCCATCTCAATGTCCATGAGAATGACATCCGGCCTATGCAGAGCGGCTTGTTGAACGGCCTCGTGGCCGGATGAAGCGCGAGCGATGCAAACACAATCGGGATGTCCAGCGAACGTACGTTCCAATCTGCGCAGGTGCGGCTCCATATCATCGGCGATCAGAATACGGATCGGTGGTTGTGTCGTCATGCAGATTCCCCTTTCGTCAGGCATTCATGTTGTTAGATAATAGGCAAAAATACGGTGAAGGTAGTCCCGGCGCCTGGTTCGCTCTCGACCACGATTTTGCCATCGTGTCCGACAATGATTTTGTGGCAGTAGGACAGGCCGATGCCCCAATTGTTGACGGAGGCTTTCGTGGTGAAAAAAGGATCGAAAATCGCCTCCAGATGCTCCTCGGCGACGCCGGGGCCGTTGTCGGCAATGCGGATCAGCGCCCAGCCGTTCTGCTGGCTTCGCTCGACGACGATCCGGCCGTCATCCCGAAATTGCAAGGACTCGCTGGCGTTGAGCAGCAGATTATAAATCACCTCGGTCATATGGCTGAGGTCGAGATAGCAGTTCACAGGCGGCACCGCTGCCGTATACAAGATGTCGCAGCGCAGGCTTGTTTCATTCAGCCGGTCGATCGCCTGCCGAATCGGCAGCTCCACGGACATCGGCTGGAGATTGAGGCTTATATTTTTTAGCTTGTCGGCCGCTTCGCTAATGGAGCCAAGGGCTGCCTCCGAAGATTTCAGAATCAAATCGAGGCTGTACGCAGACTCTGCATCATCCTGATGACGCTCCTTGAGATAAGCCGCTTCAGACTGGATGCCGATCAAATGATTCTTGAGCGCATGGGTAAACGCGCGCGTGCCGAGCGTGGCCGTGTCGATGCTTTTATTAATCTGAATGTCCCGGTTCTTGCGGTAAATCTCGATGGAATTGAATTTATACACGAGATAAATCAGCAGAAACAAGGTTAAATAGATGGCGAATGGAAAGACAGGAAGAAGAATCGATTGATAGCTGAGCGGAGGCTGCAAATAGTTGTAGTAGCCGTCCAGATACGTCTCCTTGACCAGCACTTTCGGGGCCCATGAGAAAATGAACAGGTGAATCACGACCAGCGGAATAAAGAGCAGAACGTGGTACAAGGTCAAATTTTTGATAAACCTAATTTTCGGATAATTCAAATAATAGTTGAACAACAGGCCAAAAGCAACAAAAAGTATCACATACCGAACGCTCTTAAAGCCGATTTCCACTCCACTGAAGAAGGTTGCACTGGCGATTTCCCTCGTGAGCGCAATGTGGACAGCCGGGTCATAGTAGGCGGTTTGGATGACAAAAAAGAGACCGACTACACCGTAAATCACCCGATTGCTGCGAGTGCGCAGACTGCGGGTAAAGGCGACGGCGAAGCCAAGCAGTGAGCAGTAGAACAGCCCAACGCCAATGTTCAGCAGACGGATCAGCCAGTTTGGGTTAAACTTGGTCAGCACGAGATAATTCCAAGTGCCAGGGCTGAAATCGAAAAAGCTGTGAATGACATTGAAATAATAATTAAACTTGCTCAAGTACAAGGTGAACGACACGAACGACAGCACCCAGCCGACAATGATGCCGTACATGAAGCGGGTGGACGTGTGATTGAGCTTTTTGTAGGTGAACAATATGGTGAAAATCAGCAGTACAAGCGTCACAAACAGCATAACATCACTTCCTTTTTGCCAGGCATCTGAGGGGGGAATAAAACATTCATCTGTCTGCCGAGCAGATCTCTACGTATAATTCAAATTAAGAAAGCGCAAACAAATCATATCAAAAAAAGGGTGAGTGTCAAATGAAAAAAAGCTTAACACTTGCGGTAACAGGCTCTGTTCTGATTGGATTGCTGGCCGGATGCGGCGCTGCGGGTTCGTCCACAGGTAACTCAAGCTCGGCTTCGCCGGGGGCGAAAACAGAGAAAGTAAGCTTGAAAGCAACCGTGCTGACCGACGATTTGGAAACGTTTAAAGCGGCTTATGCCGATTTCAGCAAAGAGAATCCGAATATCGATGTGCAGTTCGAGACAATCCCGCAGGCACAATATTACGAGAAGCTTCGCATGCAGCTCTCCTCGGGAGAAAATATCGACATTTTCGGCGGCAACATGGACGTGTTCCTCGATACCGGCATTCTCGAGCCGCTCGACGATTATGTGAAAAAGGCGAATGTCGACGTGTCCGGTTATGGACCGCTGTTCGACTCCTTGAAAGTAAACGGCAAAATTTACGGGCTTCCTTACCGGAAATCCAACTGGATGCTGTTTTATAACAAAACGCTATTCGATCAGGCCGGCGTTGCCTATCCGAAGGCGGATATGACCTGGAACGAATTCCGCGATTTGGCGAAAAAGATGACGAAAGGCGAGGGTGCGAACAAAATTTACGGCGCATTCCTGCATCCTTGGGCGCAGACGTGGTATATGCAAGGCGTACAGACGGGCGCGTCGATCATCGACAAGGACTTGTCCCCGTTCAAGAAAGGGCTGCAATTCCGGATGGATATGGAAAAAGACGGTTCGATCATGGGCTGGGCCGAGCAGATTACGACGTCCGCACATTACAACTCGGCGTTCCAAAAAGGCAACGTCGCGATGAACCTCATCGGCGACTGGCATGTGGCGCAGCTTCGCCAAGCGGAAGCGGAGAAGAAAATCAGCTTTGACTGGGACGTGGTGCCTGTTCCGCATCCGGACGGCGTAGCCGCCAATACGAGCCTGGCGACGCCGGTGTCGCTGATGGTGAACAAAAGCTCGAAGCATAAAGAAGAAGCGTTCAAGGTCGTGGAGTTCATGAGCGGGGCCAAAGGCGCGAAGCAGTTTGCGGCCAAAGGGTTCCTCACCGGCTACATTAATGACGACATCCGCAAGACGTATATCGGCGATGGCAGTCAGAAACCGAAAAACATCCACTACTTCGTAGAACAAAAAGAATATCCGGAATACCCGCTGCTGCCGGGCGTGAAGAATATCCTGGTGGGCAACGTGTACAAGCAAGAGGGCGAAATGGCGCTCACTGGTGCGCAAACAGTTGATCAAGCGATTCAGAAGATCGGTCAGCGCGTGCAAAGCGAGTGGGCAGATAAATACGCCAAGGATTACAAGGCAGGCAAATAGTTCGGGCAGACAAAGCGGCAGGCGGGCTTCGCTTTAACAGGCGAAGCCCGGCCGCTTCCATAGGGGTGAGGCACATGAAGGCTGCAAGTAAAGCGCTTCGGCGCAATCGTTTGACCGGGTACGCATTTTTGCTTCCCAATATCATCGGATTTCTGTTATTTATCTGTATTCCCGTTGGCGCTTCATTCTTGATGAGCTTCACGGAGTGGAACGGATTCGGCGACATTACGTTTGCTGGTCTATCCAACTACACACGCTTGTGGAGCGACGAAACATTCCGCATTTCCTTGCTCAACAGCTTAGTGATGACGGCCGTTTCCGTGCCGGTGACCTTGATTCTTGCGATTTTGGCAGCAGTCGCGCTCAACAAAGGGTTGAGAGGCGTTAAAATATTCCGCACGGCCATTTTTCTGCCGCACATTACCGCCACGATTGCCGTAGCCGTCGTGTGGCAGCTGCTCTACAATCCGACGATGGGACCGATCAACGGCTTCCTCCACAGTCTCGGGATCGACAATCCGCCGACCTGGCTAGCCTCAACGAAATGGGCCTTGCTTTCGGTCATTATCGTCAGCATTTGGCATTCAATTGGCTATTACATGGTGCTGTATCTCGCAGGCTTGCAGGGCATTCCGAAAGATCTTTACGAAGCGGCCGAAATTGACGGCGCAGGCAAAGTATCGCAGTTTCGAAATATTACAGTGCCGATGCTGTCTCCGGTCATTTTTTTCACCGTCATTATGGGCATTATCAATTCCTTCAAAGTATTCGATCTGGTCTTCGTGCTGACCAAGGGCGGGCCAGGGCGCTCCACGCATATGCTTGTGTACGATATTTATTATACGGCGTTCCAGCGTTTTGAATACGGCTACGCGTCGGCAATGGCTTATGTGCTGTTCGCGATTATATTGATCATTACCCTCATTCAGTTCAGAGGACAGAAGCGTTGGGTGAACTACTCCTAGCGGCAGCAGGGGATACGAGAGAAGGGAGAAGCGGGTATGAATACACAAGCAGCGCCCAATCGGGCTGCCATCACGGTACAGAGACGTCCGCAGGTCGGGGCTTTGATCCGAAAAGCCGTGCTGTACATCGTCGTGACGGTCGTCGCTCTGTCGATGGTCGTGCCGTTTCTGTGGATGCTTTCGGCATCGGTCAAATCGGAAGCGGAAATATTCGGATTCCCGATTCAGTGGATCCCGAGCCATTTTTACTGGTCGAATTATAGCAAGGTGTGGACAGAGCTTCCTTTCTTCACCTACTACTTGAATACGATTAAAATCGCGGTGCTCACCACGCTGCTGCAAATTATTACGTGCTCGACGGCGGCCTATGCGTTCGCCAAGGTGAAATTTCCAGAGCGGGACCGCTTGTTCTTCCTGTATGTGGCGACGATGATGGTGCCGTATCAGGTGATGATGATTCCGCAGTTTATGTTAATGAAGAAAATCGGCTTGATTGATTCGCATTGGGCGCTCATTTTACTCGGGGCCTTTAGTCCGTTCGGCGTGTTTTTATTCCGTCAGTTTTTCATGTCGATCCCGGAGGAGTTGTCTGAGGCGGCGAGAATCGACGGCTTGAGCGAGTTCGGTATTTACTCCCGCATCATACTGCCGTTGATCCGTCCGGCGATTGCCTCTTTGACGATCTTCACGTTCATGCACGCCTGGAACGATTTCCTTGGGCCGCTCATCTATCTGAACTCGGATGCGCTGTTCACACTCCAGCTTGGCATGCAGCACTTCCAGTCGGAGCACGCGACAGAGTACGGGCCGCTGATGGCTGCAGCTGTCTGTGCCATTATTCCGACCATTATCATCTACTTTATGGCGCAGGATCATTTTGTCGAAGGCATTTCTGCCGGCGCCGTCAAAGGGTAAGGGAGCGGTAACCAATGAAGCCAAATATCATTTATATTTTCGCGGACCAATGGCGCAAGCAGGCGGCCGGGTTTATGGGTGAAGATGAGGTAATCACGCCGAACATCGACCGGTTTGCCGAGGAAAGCTTGGTGTTCAACCATGCGCTTTCTTGCACGCCATTGTGCTCACCGCACCGGGCGGCGCTGATGACCGGCAAGTATCCGCAATCGACTGGCGTCTATACGAATTGCAAAATCGGGGCCGACCTTATGCTCAGCCCCGACGAGGTGGGCATCGGCGATGTGCTCAAGGCCGCCGGGTACCAGACCGGCTATATCGGCAAGTGGCATCTCGATTTGCCGGAGATGAATCTTAGCCCAGCGCCGGAGTCCGGTGCTCGTGCGTGGGACGCCTACACCCCGCCGGGGCCGAAACGGCACGGGTTCGATTTCTGGTATTCGTACGGCGCGTACGATCAGCATTTGCAGCCCCATTACTGGCGGGATACGCCGGAAATGATCAAAATTGACCAATGGTCACTCGAACATGAAACGGACGTGGCGCTGGACTTTATCCGGTCGCGCGGCGGCGGGGGCGAAGGCAACTGCAAGGGCAAAGGAGAGGGCGAAGGCGACCGCAAAGACGAACAGAGCGAGGGGCAGAAGCCGTTTGCGCTGTTCCTCTCCTGGAATCCGCCGCACAGTCCGTTCGAGCTAGTGCCTGAGCGGTACAAGGAGCTGTACCGCGAACGGGAGCTGACGCTGCGCCCGAATGTCAGCGCAGATCACCTCGCGGCGCACACAGGCGAGCCGTTCGAAAGCGGGGACGAGGCGCTGCTTCGCTATACGCGCGATTACTTCGCCGCAGTGTCTGGCCTTGATGAGCAGTTCGGCCGCATCTGGCGGGAATTGCAGCAGCTTGGGCTGGCCGAGAACACGCTGCTCGTGCTGTCCTCCGACCACGGCGAGCTCATGGGGTCGCACGGCCTGATGGCGAAACATTCGTGGCACGAGGAATCCATCGGCATCCCGTGCTTGATGCACTGGCCCGGCCGCATCGCACCGGGGCGGACGGATCTGCTTTTTAACTCGGTCGATATTATGCCTACGCTGCTGGGACTTGCAGGGCTTGAGGTTCCTGCAACGGTGGAAGGGCTTGACCTGTCCGGCGATGTGCTGGGACAAAGCCGCACGGACATCTCTTCGGCGTTTCTCTGCGCGTTCCCCGGCCGCAAGGAGGCGATGGATGCCTACGCCGCGGCGGGGCTCGACAATCGTCAATTCGGTTGGCGGGGCATCCGCACCGGGAGGTACACCTATGTCGTGCATAAAGGCTACATGCCAGGCGCAGCGGTGGAGCGGATATTGTACGACCATCAGGAAGATCCGTATCAGCTGCATCCTGTTATTCTTATGGAGGCCCCGCAGGAGGGGCTAATGCTGGAGCTGGAAGATGAATTGCGCGGCTGGCTGGAACGGACGCAGGATGGGTTTGAGCTGTGAGGGGCGTAAATTCCCCTTTGAAGATTATTCTTGCTTCGCAGGGGGGCGACAACGGTACGTTACTGTGCTAATGCTCGCCACGAGGCTGTCGATTAACTGTGAACAGTTTTATCCGTGAACGGATACGCGTAGAGAATGTGTATGATTTTTCGAATACATATNNTTCGAATACATATTCAAAATCAGGCCTCAAATCACGAAATGTGTATGATATTTCGAATAGAATTGATTGATTTTATGTGAATGCAGCACATTATATATGATTTTTCGTATACATTTTGTGTTCTCTCGCAGATTCCCAAAGTATAAACAATTAATCGACAGTCTCGCCACAGCGGCTATTTGGCCCAAAATCGTTCGTTTCAAACTGTAACGGTTGCCACCGAGCCAAATCGGCTCCATTTCACTAAATTTCATCGAAATAAGCGCTGTGGCGACCGTTAGATTCTATATGGCGCACTTTTCGGGACAATAAGCGCCGTGGCATCCGTTACTGCTTTCACTCTGTTTACCACCACTTATATATTGCAAGGGGGAGGGGTGCCGTTTCATGCCCCACCCCTACACAACACGAGGAGGAATACACCCGATGCAATTCCACATAGAACAGATCACAACAAGATCGCTCACTAGAGCGGTCTTTTCCTATGTCCGCAGACTAGCGCTCTTTCAGCTCCCGGTAGGCTTTGGGGGAAAGTCCAAATTTTCTCTTGAACAGCTTGGAAAAGTGAAATTCATCATAAAAGCTAAGATTAGCCGCGATCTCCTTAATCGGGTGCCGAGTTGTTTCCAGCGACAGCTGCGCGGAATTCAGCTTGAGCGTCAGGATGTAGTCGCTTGGCGCCTGGCCTGTAACCGCCCGGAATCGCTTGAAAAAAACAGTGCGCGACAGCTGACTGAGCCGAACCAGCTCATCGACCGTGAGGCTGGTATGAAAATGCGAATGAATATACATGAGCACATCGGTCAGCTCCTGATGCCCGGACGAAGCTTCTGGCTGGGCGTAAGTTCTGGCGAACAGGAGCAGCAGTTCCTGCAGGATCAGGCTCGAGGCATACATGTGGCCGAGTGGCCTGGCAATGAGCGTTTCCGTCAGTTTGCGGCAAAGGTATTCCGTTTCTGGCATTTTGGCGATAGGGACGACGGTATGGATGGGCAGCCCGAGCTGCCGAACCATGTCCAGCGAGCTGAAGTCGAGATAGTAAAACTTCCATTCGGCCGCATGGCAGGCGTAGACGGCAGGGCTTCCGGCTTCGACGAAGAAAAGCGTACCCGGTTCAAGCGTGTTTAAATTGCCGCCTTGCAGGAATGTTCCTGTCCCCGAGATGGTGATAAAGATGCCCGGGTCATCGAAGCCGTTCTTTTTGTTGACTGTGTAGGACGGGTCGGCATGGACGTGCCAGATAGAAACGAATCGGCAGACAGACTCCTGCGGTACATCTACTCGATAAGGGATGTTCATGAAGCTCATGGACGTTCTCCTGACTTTTCTTGATTTACGTACGATTATACATGTGATAAAGATAGAACTCCATGGTGCTACGCCGCATTCTTCCGTACACTTATCGTATTCCTAACGTTTGGAGGCGACCTAAGAGGATGGTTAAAGTTGGCAGTCGGGAGCTGGAGATGCATGGTCCCCATTTAACGGAGCTGCGAAGCTCAAACGACATTATGCACGATGTGGAGGCGCTACGGGCGAGGCTGGAGGCGGACGGCTATTTGCTGCTGCGCGGATTCCATGATCCGGGAGAGGTTGCACTAGCTAGAACGAGCATTTTGGAGAAAATGCGGGGCATGGGCAAGCTGGATCGAGATACGGAGCTGGAAGAGGGCTACATGGCGGACGGCAGCAAAACGATTTTCATGGGCGGCACGAATGAAGATTTGCCAGCCTTGCTGAATGTGCTGAACGGTGACCATGTGATGCGTTTTTGGGATACATTGCTCGGTGAGCGTTCCTTAACGTATCATTATAAATGGCTGCGGGCCGTCGGCAAAGGTGACTTTACGGGGGCGCATTATGATATTATTTATATGGGACGGGGCACGCAGAACGTCTACACCGTCTGGAGTCCGCTTGGCGATATCCCCTATGAGATGGGCGGACTCGCGATTTGTCTGGGCTCACATCGATTCGATCAGTTGAAGGCGACGTACGGAACGAAGGACTCGGATCGCGACGGGATCGGACATTATACGAATGATCCGCTGCTCATTACGGAGAAATTCGGCGGGAAATGGGCGACAGCGGAGTTCGAAGCGGGTGATGTGCTGATTTTCGGCATGTTTTTGCTCCATTGTTCCCTCGAAAATACAACGAATCAATACCGCCTCAGCGTAGACGCCAGGTACCAGTCCGCCAGTGAAGCGGTGGATGAACGATGGTCGGGCAAGAAGCCGAGGGGCCATTATAAATAGAAGGAGTTTAGCGCATGTCTGCCGATTCCATCCTGAAACAAGCGCTGCAGCCGTATATTCGGTATGCGGATTTGCTGCACTATCATAACTGGCGAACGCCACCGAGAATGGTGACGGATTATATGTTGCTGCACGTGTTGGAGGGTGAGTTCAGGCTGCAGGTGGAAGGCGGTGTGCACCGGGTTGGGGCCGGGCAGTTCAGTTTTGTCGGGCCTGGCGTTCCTCACCAGCTCGCGTCGGATGGTCATATTTTGTTTTTGGCGCTGCATATGGACTGGTTCCCTTCTGACACGGATCCAAAGGCGAACATGATTGTGCCGCTGGATAGCAGGGAAGACGCTGACGCGCCGGGCATGCAGCCGAGTTTGCGCAGTTTCACTGACATTGCGATTCCCTACGTCCTGGAGACGGCAGGCTCGGAGTGGCTGGCGGGCACGCTGCGGAAGATCGTCACACACTGGCAGGAGAAAAATGCGGTTGATCAGCTTCAGGCGCAGCTGCACGCCACGGAAATTGTGCTGCACCTGCTCAAGACGTATGCATCGCACAGCACATCGGAGAGCAAGCGCTCCACCTCGCTCCACTGGGTGCCGGCCTATTTGCAATATCGGCTGTCGGAGCCGCTGTCTGTGGAGGAAATGGCCCATAAGGCGCTGATGTCGCGCTCCTATTTCTCGGAGCATTTCCGCCAGCAGTTCGGCATGCCGCCGCATCAATATTTGCTGAAGCTGCGGCTTGATTACGCGACAGAACTGCTGCGGAGCACGGTATTGCCGCTTCAGACGATTGCGGACAGCTGCGGATTCTCCAGTGTGCATCACTTTTCCAAAATGTACAGACAGCGTTTTGGGTATGCCCCGAGCAAAGTCAGGGCTCCTAATTAAAAAGACGTTTTGATCAATCCTCCCGACGTTTTGACAAAGCCAGGCCGTTAGTCTCCGCTTATAATGAAGCCATGAAAGCGCTATGGACTTCAGGCAGCGGAGGCTTTTTTGATAGGGGCCGCGCCCAAACAGGAGGAGAATGAGCATGACGGAACAACGCACCTATGATTTTCAACGGCAAATTAAGACGTACGAACGGGCCGATGTTGTGGTAATCGGGGGAGGCCCGGCGGGTACGGCGGCTGCCATTGCGGCGGCTCGCTGCGGGCGGAAGGTGATTTTGCTTGAAAAATCCGGTCAACTCGGCGGCATGGGAACGCTCGGGAACGTTAGCATTTTTATGCCAATTGGGAATGTGACGGGCATTTATCGGGAATTGATCAGCGAAGTGCTTGCTTCCTACTTGCCGGACGATCATGACACATCGATCGCTCCGCAATATTCGCCGTTCGTGCTGCGGCAGTATTTGAATGAGAAGATGAAAAAGGAAGGCGTCGAGGTCATCTACCATACTGAATTTATCGGGGCTGTCAAGGAAGGCGATAAACTTCAGGCCGTGGTCGCGTCCACGAGGGAAGGGCTGAGAGCTTTTGAAGCGGCGCAGTTCATCGACTGTACGGGGGATGCCCGCGTGGCGATCGACAGCGGCGTGCCGCATACGTCGGGCCGGGAGCAAGACGGGCTGACACAGCCGATGACGCTCATGTTCATGATGCAGAACACCGGCAAACCGGTCAAGCCGTTCCTGCCGGAAGGCTGCTACTACTATGAGAAGGTGTCCGACCTTCCGCAAGGACGTCACCTGTATTGGGAGCGGGGCGAAGACGGACAACTGCTTGTGAATATGACGCGGGTCAAGGGCAACGGCGCCACGATTAAAGATACGAACTACGCTGAGACCGAGGCCTTGCGTCAAGTGTTCTCGATCGTGCACTACTTGCAGCGCAACGGCTTCGAGACGTATGCGCTCTCGCATGTGGCGAATCAGGTCGGCGTCCGGGAGACCAACCAGATTCGCGGCTTGTATACGCTGACGGAGCAGGATGTCGTCGGAGGCCGTCGGTTCTCGGATGTCGTCGCCCAGACGAACTACGAAATCGACATCCACAGCCCAGACGGCAGCAAAACAACGGACGAACGCCACGTCAGCGGCTACGACATTCCGTACCGCTGCATGGTGCCGGCCGAGGTGACGAACCTGCTCGTCGCCGGCCGCTCCATTTCGGCGACGCATGTCGCGATGTCGTCGATGCGCGTGCAGCCGACGTGCTATGCGCTTGGGCAGGCCGCCGGCATCGCGGCGTCCCTCGCCCTTGAGGACGCATGCGACGTGCGCAGCGTCGCGATCGAGAAGGTGCACGCGAGGCTGCAGGCTAGCGATGTGCGGTTGTATAAGCCCGCTACGTATGTGTAGAAGCGGATTCAAAAAAGCTTGGCGTTAGCGCCAAGCTTTTTTTGGTACGCGTGGGTGCATCTCCCTGTACATTTTCCTTGAAAATCTCGGGCAAATTCGGCTTTATTGAAGTCGGGAACCGATCGCTTCCTCGACCTTCCATCACTTTCCTGTAAAACATGCAGGTAATTATCCATAAATGGGTCCATATGCGCCAAAATCATGTAAAACATACAGGAAAATATCGCCATTGCCCTTCCTTTTCGCAAAAAACAGTATGTAAGCGGCGATTTACCTGTAGGAAATACAAGATGCTTCATTAAAAAGGTCTGTTTTTCTAAATTTGATGTAGGAAATACAGCTTCTCACCGCAAGGCTGATCTACCGCCTCAACATTCCCGATTTCACATCAAGCTGTGCAGGCGAAATTAGCAATTGCTGAAACAAATGGGTACAACTTATACTATAAGTAGATTGGTTAGTTGCACACACTATCGAGAAATCGGAGGCAGTTATGGCGCATATTGCGGTTATCGGCAGTTTGAACATGGATGTTGTATCTGAAGTAGATCAATTCCCCAAGCCGGGTGAAACGATCAAAAGCCACGGCACGACGTACGGATGCGGGGGCAAAGGGGCGAATCAAGCGCTGGCCGCGGCCAAAGCCGGGGCACAGGTTTCGATGATCGGCGCAGTCGGCGATGACGCTTTTGGCAGTGTTCTCATTGATTCACTTGCCGCCTATGGCGTAAACACGCAGCATATCGCGGTTAAACCGGGGTCTTCCGGCTTGGCGACCATTACTGTAAATGGCGAAGGCGAGAATACGATCGTCTTGACCGGCGGCGCCAACGATAAGGTTGAGATTGACGAGGTGCGGACAAGCTTGGAGCAGCTTGGAGCTATCGATATGATTTTGCTGCAAAATGAAGTGCCGTGGGTGATCAACCGCTTTGCGATGGAATGGGCTGGGGTACATGGCGTGGCGGTCTGCTTTAATCCGGCTCCGGCGATGGTCGTACCGGACGAGATGTACGCCTACCTGAATGTGCTGGTGCTGAACCAGACGGAAGCGGAATGCGCGACGGGCATCGAGGTCAGCGGGGAGGAGGCCGCAGAGGCTGCGGCGGACAAGCTGATTGCGCAAGGCGTAGAGGCGGTCATCCTGACGCTGGGCGAAGCCGGCGCTTATTATCGCGCGCGCGATGGCGAAGCCGTGCTGTCGCCGGCGTTCCGCGTCGATGTCGTTGACACGACGGCGGCTGGCGACACGTTCATCGGCGCCTGGTCGGCGGCAAGCACAGAGGGCAAGGACGTGGCGTCGGGTTTGCGTTTTGCTTCGGCGGCCGCAGCGCTGGCTGTATCGCAGGAAGGGGCGCAGCAGTCGATCCCGGCACGGGAAGAGATTGAACGGCTGCTGAGCATATAGCGCTGCACATTTCGAATGGGTTAAGAAAAAGGCATGCTGCTTTGGCGGCATGCCTTTTTGCGCCTTTTGATAGGCTCAAAGCTTGTCCACAAGAGCTCTCAGCCGATCCGCCAAATGCTGCCCCATCTGGATGTGACCCTCATCGGAAGGATGGATCAGATCGTTGGTCAAACGGCTGAAGTCAGTCAATATGTCATGACCGTCCACAAAATGCAGATGAGGATGCTGTAGGTCATCGTAAATGCGCTGCAGGCGCTGGATGAATTCACGATTGGACTCAGTCAGCGGATTATTCGCATCCTTTCGTACATCTGCCGAGTTCGGAAAAATAGAAATCAGCACAACAGGCTTGCCCGGTTGGTTCGCAAGCAGTCCCGAGATCAGGTAGCGTGCCCGCGCTTCAAACTCATCCGGAGTGAACATGCCGCGCATATTTACGCCAAGCTCGAGCACTGCCAGATCCCAATCCTCCAGCTGCATGAGGTAATCCGTCATGGCAGGCTCAATCAGGCAGGATCCGCCGACGCCTTTGTTCCAGACATCCACGCCCAAGCGACTGGCTGTCTGCTGGATGTAAGCCAGATGCTGAACGGTTGCGCCGGAGCCGTGTGTGATCGAGGAGCCGTAGGCAAGCATCGTCAGCACCGGAAGCTCTTCGGGCATCGGAGGCCGAACGTCGTGTCCGAACGTATCCAGATGATGGAAGGCGACTTGAAAAGCCCTTCCCGGATAGTAGTTTCGGCTAATGGCAATACGCCACACTTGCGGAGAGAACCGGCCTTGCCGTAACGCGGAAGCGTCAACCTCGTCGAATCGCTCCGGCTTGTTCAACTGCAGGGTGCAGATTTCTCCGGTTTTTAGGCGGTGCATGGAATGAAAGAAATCGCCGTTGTAAACAACGATATCGCCGTCTTCCACGGTGGCGGATAAGGCGATGCGGATAAACGGTGCATCCGTGACGAAGCGGATTTCACAGCCGGTGGAGGCTTGCGAGACGAAGCGGCCCTTCTCATGGGCGCCGTGTCCCAGCTTGTCGCGCACCGCTCGGGGAAAACGCTGCAGCCGCCAGCCGGGAAGTCCCGGAATTGCTTCTAATTCCGCTGTGTTATGAAAACTCATTTGATTCCAAATCATAAGCCTGCTCCTTTGGATGTCGATTGTTTCCATCATTATATCACGATCCCGCAACCGCAGAGCTTGAGAAATCAACTGTATATTTACAAAATCTTATCATTGGGCTGCGCTTCGATTAACATTCCTTTGCTATAAGTAAAGGGTGACTTATTATTCGTGCTAATCGAAGGGAGCTTTGCAGAGAGATGAAAAAATGGATCGCACAAACGTCAATGCTGCTTACACTTAGCGTGGCTGTGACAGGTACGGCTGTCGCGGCAACGAAGAGCGGCGAAACTTCCGAACAAATTACATACGCTAACAATGGGAAAACGGTTGTTCCGAGCACCCCTGCTGTTAATATTGAGGGCAGCTTGTACTTGCCTGTGCGCGCGCTGGCGGAAGCTACCGGCAAATATGTCGATTGGGACGAGTTCCGCAGCAGCGTAGCGATGACGGACAAGCCTGCTCTGACCGGGAAATACGAACTGAAAGCTCCTAATTTGGCCGATGGTATTAAAATGGGTGTAGGCTCCTCGCTGACGCACCTTCCGGGGGATCCGGACAATGTGTTCTATACGACGGCGGATCGCGGGCCGAACGGACAAATCGACGTCAACGGCAAAACGCTCCGCACATTCCCGCTCCCGAACTACACGCCGACAATTTATAATATTGAAGCGAGCGGCGGCGAGATTAAAATTTTGGACAAATGGCCGCTAAAGCTGTCCGGCAATGATCCGGTTTCGGGAACAAGCGCGATTACGGGCTTGCCGAACATTAAAGGTCGTGACGAAGCGCCGTTCGATCCAAAAGGTGAAAAAGAACTGGCTTACGATCCATATGGTTTGGATATCGAAGGGCTTGCGTACAATCCGACGGACGATACGTTCTGGATCTCCGACGAGTACGGCCCGTCCATCGTTCACGTGAAGCGTGACGGCACGATCATCGAGCGTATCGTACCGCAAGGGTGGGCGTCGCAAGCGGCGACGCCGCTCGTGCCTGCGCGTGAAACGCTGCCGGCCGTCTATAACAAGCTTCGCCAAAACCGCGGAGCGGAAGCGGTCGGCATTACGCCGGACGGCAAATACATGTTCATGGCGATGCAAAACGCGCTTCGCAATCCGGACAAAGCGATGGACAACTCCCGTCAGGTTCGCATCCTGAAGTTCGATTTGGCGACGCTGAAGCCGGTGGCCGAGTTTACCTACTTGCTGGAGGATGCCAAGCAGTTTAAGGATTTAGCGCAAGGAGACATCGTGATTTCCGACCTTGTGGCCGTGAACGAGAACACGCTGCTCATCGACGAGCGCGACAAGTTCACCGGCGATAAGGCGCAGCTGAAACGCATTTATCAAGTGGATTTGTCGACAGCGACGAACGTTCTTGGCAAGTACGACAGCGCGGATGCGGCTGGCAAGACGTTGGAGCAAATGAGCGTGCAGGATCTGAAAACGAACAGCATTTTGCCTGTAAAAAAATGGACGGTGCTGGACGCGGTAGGCTTCAAGTTCCCGTATGAAAAAATCGAAGGCGTTTCGCTGGTGAATGGCGATACACTTGTGATTACGAACGACAACGATTTCGGCATCGACAGCACGACGCCCGAGAATGGGACGCTGTTGTGGACGTTTAAGCTGCCTTATAAAATTCAATAATGCGTATTGTGAACCCAAAACCGTTCTTTTAAGCGGTTTTGGGTTTCTTTTTGCTCAATGGGGGAAAGTATTATCGCGGTAAATGGCAGCAATGGCCTCGGCAACGGAGGCAGCCTGCAGAACGGTAACAGCAACGACGCGGACGAAGATCAGAAGAAAAGGACATGCTGCTTCGGCGGTGTGTCCTATTTATAAGTAGGAGTAGGCTGAGCAAGGGAGACAGCAAACTGAACTGGAATTCCTCCCGTATAATTCCAGTTGAGCAGTTGAGGCAGCTTGCCCCCGATTTTCTGTATATGTGTTTGTTTTTCTTTTTTTATATATACAAATCTGTGTTTCGGTGCTAATATAAAAACATAAAAGCGAAAACAAAAATAAATGCAAATAAACGGAGGTTATTTTCATGGTACAAAGTTTGTGGGACAACCAAGAAGCGTCCAAACTGCAAAGCGGTCTGGATCAACTCGTTTATCGTTCGAATATCATCGGCACTGATCGCCGTGTATGCAACTGGGGTGGCGGCAACACATCCTCCAAAACGATCGTAAAAGATTTCCGCGGCCGCGACGTCGAAGTGATGTTTGTAAAAGGCAGTGGCTCCGACCTCGCTACAATGAAAGCGGGCAACTTTACAGGTCTGCGCATGGAGGATATTCGCCCTCTTTTCGAGAAAGAAGAAATGCCGGACGCAGAAATGGTTGCTTACCTTGCAAACTGCATGATCGACGCGAAACACCCGCGTGCCTCCATTGAAACCTTGCTTCACGCGTTCCTGCCGTTCAAGCACGTCGACCACACGCATCCAGACGCGATCATCTCGCTCTGCTGCGCAGACAACGGGAAAGAAATCGCAAAAGAAATTTTTGGCGACCGCTTCGTTTGGGTACCTTATGTACGTCCTGGCTTCACGCTCTCCAAAATGATCGCAGAAGGCGTACTGGCCAACCCTAACGCTGAACTCGTTCTCATGGAAAAACACGGCCTGGTCACTTGGGGCGAAACGTCCGAAGCCTGCTATGCCCAAACCATCAAAATCATCTCCGAAGCCGAAGCTTACATCGAAGCTCGCGTGAACGAAGACAAACTGTTCGGCGGGGCAAAATACGAAGCACTTGCGCCTGAAGTTAGACGCGCAGTAGCAGCGCAAGTGATGCCAACCATCCGCGGCGCTGTCAGCGACGTGAAAAAAATGATCCTGACGTTCGACGACGAAGCGGACGTTCTGGGCTTTGCAAGTTCGCAAGACGCAGCAACGCTGTCTCAAGTTGGCGCAGCTTGCCCGGACCACTTGGTACACACGAAAGTCGTTCCTCTCTACATCAACTGGGAGCCAAATGCAGATGACGTGGAAGGTTTGAAAGCGAAGCTGAAAGAAGGCATCTCGGCATACAAAGAGCAGTACCAAGCTTACTTTGAAAGAAACAAAAACGAAGGCGACGTGATGTTTGAAGCAGCGCCTCGCGTCATCTTGATCCCGGGCGTAGGGATGATCAACACAGGCAAGAACTGGGCAAACTCCCAAGTTAGTGGCGCTTTGTACCACCGTGCGGTAGCCGTTATGCGCGGCGCAACAGCGCTGGGCAACTTCGTTTCCCTGAGCGAAAACGAGTCCTACAACGTGGAGTACTGGCCGCTTGAGCTGTACAAATTGAGCCTTGCGCCGGCGGAAGCGGAATTCTCCCGCAAAGTCGCGTTCATCACAGGCGGAGCCGGCGGTATCGGCAGCGAAACGGCACGCAGACTCGTCTCCGAAGGCGCGCACGTCGTGCTGGCTGACTTGAACCTTGAAGGTGCGGAAAAGGTAGCGGCTGAAATCAACGCGAAATACGGCGAAAACCGTGCGATCGCGGTAAAAGTTGACGTAACCAGCGAAGAATTGGTTGCTGCGGCTTATGCGGAAACAGCGCTCGCTTACGGTGGCGTGGACATTATCGTCAACAACGCGGGTCTGGCGACGTCGAGTCCTTTTGACGAAACTTCCTTGAAAGAATGGAACTTGAACATGAACGTGCTCGGCACAGGGTACTTCCTCGTTGCCCGCGAAGCGTTCAAATTGATGAAAACACAAGGCATCGGCGGCAACATGGTCTTCATCGGTTCCAAAAACTCCGTCTACGCTGGTAAAAACGCGACAGCGTACAGCGCGGCGAAAGCACTCGAAGCTCACCTTGCACGTTGTATCGCAGCAGAAGGCGGCGAGTTCGGCATCCGTGTCAACACGATTCTGCCTGACGCGATTCTTCAAGGCTCCGCGATCTGGAACGGCTCCTGGAGAAACGAGCGTGCAGCAGCATACGGCATCGAGCCGGATCAACTGGAAGAGTACTACCGTAAACGTACGACTTTGCTCGTAAACATTTTCCCAAGAGACATCGCAGAAGGAATTGCGTTCTTCGCTTCCTCCAAGTCCGATAAAACAACAGGCTGCATGCTGACCATCGACGGCGGCGTACCTGCGGCATTTACACGATAAGACAACTTACAGGAGCGTCGGTTTAGGTCGGCGCTTCCTTTCCTATCTACTATTGAAAGGGTGTTCACAATGACAGATCGCGCTTACGCATTATTTGAAGAACAACAAAAAGCAAGAGGCATTGACCTTGACCAAGTGAAAACGCAGCTAAAAGCGCTCAAAATCGAAACACCGTCCTGGGGTTACGGCGACTCCGGTACTCGTTTTAAAGTGTTCCAAAAAGAAGGCGTGCCGCGCAATCCGTTCGAAAAATTCGAAGATGCTGCGCAAGTTCACGGTTTGACTGGCCTTTGCCCATCCGTTGCGATCCACATTCCATGGGATAAAGTCGAAGACTACGGCAAGCTGCGCAACCATGCGGAAGGTCTGGGCCTCAAAATCGGCGCGGTGAACCCGAACCTTTTCCAAGAAGACGATTACATGCTGGGCAGCGTAACGAACGCGGATGCTGCGATTCGCCGCAAAGCGATCAACCATCTGCTGGAGTGCGTGGACATTGCCAAAGAAACCGGCTCCCGCGATCTGAGCCTTTGGTTTGCTGACGGCACGAACTACCCGGGCCAAGGCGACATCCGCAAACGTAAAAACTGGATGCTGGAAGCGCTTGGTGAAATGTACAAAGCGATGACACCGGAAATGCGCATGCTGATCGAATACAAATGCTTCGAGCCTGCGTTCTACCACACAGATATTGCGGATTGGGGCATGGCGTTCAACTACGCGCTCAAGCTCGGCCCTCAAGCGGAAGTGCTTGTGGATACAGGTCACCACCTGCCAGGGGCAAATATCGAGCACATCGTGGCTTACTTGCTGGACGAAAAACGTCTGGGCGGCTTCCACTTCAACTCCCGTAAATATGCGGACGACGATTTGATTGTCGGTACAACGAATCCGTATGAATTGTTCTTGATTTTCTATCAAATTTTGAATGCATCCCGTGATCAAGATGCTGCGATTCGCGACAACGTGGCGAATATCGCGTACATGATCGACCAATCGCATAATATTGAGAAGAAAATTCCTGCAATGCTGCGTTCCGTCCTGAACGTGCAAACGCAATTCGCGAAAGCGCTGCTGATCAACCACGCGGAGATCGAAGAAGCGCAAGCGAACGGCGACGTGCTGGGCGCGGAAGACGCGGTGCGCAGAGCGTTTGAATTCGACGTAACGCCGCTGCTGCACGCAATCCGCGAAGAGCAAGGCTTGCCGCTCGATCCGATGAAAGCGTACATGTCCAGCGCGTACGGCAAAGATATTTTGGTGAGAGGCAAGGGCGGTGCTTCCTGGTGAGCATCCTTGCCTACGATTTAGGGGCGAGCAGCGGCAGAGCGCTGCTCGGCCGCTTGACCGATCGGCGCATTGAAACAGAAGAGCTTCACCGTTTTTCCAATGATCCGGTTTCCGTAGGGAACCGGCTTCAGTGGGATATTTTGCGCCTGTATCATGAGATCAAGGCGGGGCTGCTCAGGGCGAAGCAAGGCGGACACGAGGTGCACAGCATCGGCATCGACTCCTGGGCCGTCGACTTCGGCCTTATCGGCCAGAACGGCGAGCTGCTCGGCAATCCGTACCATTACCGCGATCCGCACACCGACGGTGTGATGGAGAAGCTGATGGCGGAGTTGACGCCGTCTCACATTTTTGGCAAAACCGGCATTCAGTTTCTGCCGTTCAATACGATTTATCAGCTGGCGGCTTTGAAATCGGCGAACTCGCCGGTCCTTCAAGCAGCGGATAAGTTCTTGATGATTCCCGACCTGCTCCGGTATTTCTTGACCGGTGAGATGTTCAATGAGTTCTCGAATGCGACGACGACGCAGTTCTACAATCCGGTCACGATGAGCTGGGACCGTGACTTGCTTGCGGCGATCGGCGTGCCGGCAACCTTGTTCGGTACGGTCGTACAGCCGGGCGCGAGCGTTGGTCAGCTTCGCCCCTCGGTGCAGAGCGAGCTGGGCGTCGGCGCCATTCCGGTGATCGCCGTCGCCGAGCACGATACAGGCTCAGCGGTGGCGGCAGTGCCGGCGCTTGAGAAATCTTTTGCCTACTTAAGTTGCGGCACTTGGTCCCTGATGGGTACGGAAGTGGATGCGCCTGTGATCAACGAAACTTCGCAGCGGCTGAACTTCACGAATGAAGGCGGCGTGGGCGGCACGTTCCGTCTGCTGAAAAACATTATGGGCCTCTGGATTCTCCAGGAGACCAAACGCGAATGGGATCGCGCGGGACAGAACTATACTTTCCCAGAGCTCGTGCAGCTTGCCGATCAGGCGCCGGCTTTCCAGGCTTGGATCGATCCGGACGATGTGCTGTTCCTGCACGCCGGGGATATGACGCCGCGCATTCGCCAGTACTGTCAGCAAACCGGGCAGCGTGCGCCGGAAAGCCCTGGTGAAGTTGTCCGTTGTATCATGGAGAGTCTCGCGTTAAAATATCGGTATGTGCTTGGGATGACGGAAGAAGTGTCCGCGCAGCGTTTTAACGGCCTGCATATGGTTGGCGGCGGCATTAATAATGAGCTGCTCTGCCAATGGACGTCGAATGCCATCGGCAAACCGGTATGGGCAGGACCTGCGGAAGGCAGCGCTATCGGCAACCTGGCGGTTCAGTGGATTGCCCGCGGGGAGTTCGCGGACATTTGGGAAGCGCGCAAGGTCATTCGCGAGTCGTTCCCTGTGAAGGTGTATGAGCCTGCGCAGCGTGACGCTTGGGAGGACGCTTACGGTCGTTTCCTCGCAGTAACAGGGATTTTGGCGTAGAAAAGAGGGTTTCGTATGTTAGTAGCAGAGCGGTATGAAAAGATTGTGCAGGTCGTGAACGAGCGCGGCAGCATTCGTGTGTCTGAGCTTAGTGAGCTGTGCCAGGTGACAGAGGAGACGATCCGCCGCGATCTGGACCGGCTGGAGCAGGATGGCCGTCTGCGCAGATCCCACGGAGGCGCGGTGTCCGTCAAGGAGAATCAGACGAGTGAGACGCCTTTTTTTGAACGGGAAACGATGTTCTCCGAGGAAAAGAAGCGAATTGCGCGCGAGGCGATCAACTGGATTCAGCCGCATGACCGCATCATTTTGGATGCCTCCACAACAGCTTGGTATATGGCGTCCATACTTCCGGACATTCCGCTCACGGTGCTAACCAATTCGATCAAGGTCGCGATGGAGCTGGCCGGCAAGGAGAAAGTGAAAGTCATCTCCACCGGCGGTCAGCTCGCCAAGCGCTCGTTATCGTACGTAGGACCTTTGGCGGAGCGTTCGCTCGATCATTATCACGTCGACAAGCTGTTTCTTTCCTGCAAAGGCGTGCATGCCACTCGGGGCATCAGCGAATCCGATGAGCTCCAGGCCGGTGTGAAGCAGAAAATGATCGAGCTGGCCGATCAAGTCATTCTCATTGCGGATGCCAGCAAAATCGGCGTGCGAGCCTTTACGCAGGTCGGCGTACTGTCGGATGTCGACGTTCTGATTACAGACGATCGGGTGACAGGCGAGCTGCGGGAGCAAATTGAGGAGATTGGCATTTCAGTCAAAATCGTTTAATATAGAGAGAACCTGATTGTAAGGGTTCTTCTTTTTACTTCAACTTGTCTGACAACCTGACAATCTTACACTTATTGAGGTGGAACTATGAAAGTGTCCTTATTTATCACATGTTTATCGGACGCGATTTACCCCCGTGTCGGGGAGGCAATGGTACGGATTTTAGCCAAGCATGGGGTGAAGCTTGATTTTCCTCCTATTCAAACGTGCTGCGGTCAGCCGGCGTACAACAGCGGATACTGGGATGAGGCGCGCGCCACGGCGAAAACGATTGTGGAAGCGTTTGAAGACAGCGATTTTGTCATCGCGCCTTCCGGCTCTTGCACGTACATGATTCATCACTATGGCAATTTGTTCAAGGATGACCCGGTCATGCTGGCCAAGGCGGAGAAGCTGCAGCAGAAGACATATGAGTTCACGCAGTTTTTGGTGCAGGTGCTGAATGTGACCGATCTGGGGGCAAAATTCCCGCATAAAGTGACATATCATCCTTCCTGCCACGGCAGTCGACTGCTGGGCGTAAAAGACGAACCGATGGAGCTGCTGGAGAACGTGAAGGGCCTGGAGTTCGTGCCGCTGCCTTTTGCGGAGGATTGCTGCGGTTTCGGGGGCACATTCGCGGTGAAAATGGCGGATATTTCAGGTGCGATGGTGACGGAAAAGGTAGACCACGTGAAAGAGACGGAAGCCGAAGTGCTCGTCGGTCTCGATATGGCTTGTCTCATGAATATCGCCGGCAATTTGCGCTACCGGAATGAGCCTGTGAGAGTCATGCATTTGGCGGAACTACTGTATGAAGGGGTGAAACAGGCATGAGCGGCAACCACGGAACGGCTGGAACGGTAAAAGAACGCGCAGAGCTGGCGCTAAACGACGAGTTTCTGCGCAATGCGGTCAAATTTACGACCGAGCGGCTGCGCGGCGGCAAGAAGAAGGCGTCGGCCGAGCATGGCAACTGGGACGAATGGCGCGAAAGAGGGCGCCAAATTCGGCTGCATACGATTGCGCATCTCGACTATTATTTGAACTTGTTTGCGGATAACGCGCGCGCCAACGGGGTGAACGTGCATTTCGCCGAAACGTCGGCGGATGCGGTGAAAATTGCGCTTGAAATTGCTCAGCGCAAGCAGGCGAAAACCGTCGTCAAATCGAAGTCGATGGTGACGGAAGAGCTGCATCTTAACCATGCGCTGGAAGGGATCGGCGTTGAGGCGATTGAGACGGATCTCGGTGAGTACATTATTCAACTGGCGGGAGAGACGCCTTCGCACATCATAATTCCAGCGATTCACAAAAATCGGTACCAAATCGCGGATTTGCTCTCCAAGGATGCGGGCGAGACGCTGGCGCCGGATACGTCCATTCTCGCAGGCTTCGTCCGCAAAAAGCTGAGAGAGAAGTTCCTCGAAGCGGACATCGGCATGACCGGGTGCAATTTTGCCATTGCGGAGACAGGTTCGATGGTCTTGTTTGAAAATGAAGGCAACGCCCGCATGGTCACGACCGTGCCGAAAACGCAAATCACGCTCATGGGCATGGAGCGGATCATCCCGTCCTGGACGGACCTTGAGGTCATGGCGACGCTGCTGCCGCGTTCAGCAACCGGCCAGAAGTTGACCGTGTACATGTCCGGCATTACAGGCCCTCGTCGCGATGTGGACGGCGACGGTCCGGAAGAGATGCACATTATCATCGTCGATAATGGGCGTTCCTTGCAGCTCGGCGATCCGGAGTTCCAGGAGCTGCTCAACTGCATTCGTTGCGGCGCGTGTCTCAACGCCTGCCCGGTGTACCGCCATATCGGCGGCCACGCTTACGGCGGTACGTACAGCGGCCCGATCGGCGCGGTGCTGACGCCCGCGCTGCAGAAGAACGTCGCAGAGTGGGACGACATCGCGAACGCGTCAAGCCTGTGCGGCGCCTGTTATGAGGCCTGCCCGGTCAAAATCCCGCTGCACGACATGCTCGTCTCGCTGCGCCGCCGCAAGGTGGAGAGCGGCCACGGAAACGCCATTGAAGCGATCGGGATGAAGGGATTCGCTGCGGTGATGGGCGGTTCCGGGCGGATGAAAGGGATTTTGAAGCTGGGCAAGCTCGGGCAGAAGCTCGTCGTCCGCGGCGGCGAAATCCGTACGAAGCTCGGCCCGCTGAAGGGCTGGAACTCGTACCGCGTGACGCCGAGCCTGCCGAAGCAAACGTTCCGCGAGGGCTGGAAGACGCTGGAAGAAGAGCTGCGCCACGGCTTGCAGGAGATCGATCCTGCCGTACAGCAGCGGATGGAAGCGATCGTGAAGGCGAGAAAAACCGGAGGAGGGCATGGTCATGGCTGATACACAAGAGCATAAGGCGTGGCTGAAGCAGATGGAGGAAGCGTCCCGCGCGAAGCAGGCGTCGTTCATGAACGGCATCGCAGCGAAGCTCGGGCGTGCGCGCGTGACGGAGAAGCCGGCTCATCCTTTCCGGGGGGCGCCGGACTTCTGGCAGGCGTTTGAGTGGCCGGTGGAGGAGCGCGTGGAGCGCTTTACAGAGAATTTTAAAGCGGCCGGGGGCCATGTGGTGCGTGTGGCGTCCATGGAGGATGCGAAGCAGTTCATCGTCGGCAAAGCCGGGGAGATGAAGGCGAAGTATGTGATTCGCCAGAATCAGGGAGAGCTGGACGCGCTCGGGCTGGAGGCTGAGCTGCCGGAGGCGAAGGTCAGCGTGTGGAACAGCGATCCCGAGGAGAATTGGAAAGCCCGCGCCGCCGAGGCGGATTTTGGCGTCGTGATCGCCGACTATGCAGCGGCGTACACCGGCTCGATGACGGTGCTTTCCTCGAAGGACAAGGGCCGCTCGGTGTCGCTGCTGCCGACGGTGCTCATGGCGATCATCCCGATCGAGCGCTTGAAAACCCGTCTCGGCGAAGCGCTGGTGAACTTCGATCTGGCGGGTAGAGAGAACTTGCCGGCGGGGATTCATTTTATATCGGGGCCGAGCCGTTCGGCCGATATTGAGAACGATTTGACGATCGGAGTACACGGCCCCGGCATCGTGCATGCGATTATCGTAGGCTAAGAGGAATGGTGCCAAGTGGACGTAACCAAATTGACGAAGCGCAATCACTATGAGGAAATTACCGAGCAATTGAAAGGGCTGATCCTGCAAGGGCAGCTCCAGGTTGGCGATAAGCTCCCTTCGACGAAGGAGCTGTCCGAGAAGTTCGGCGTCGGCCGCTCGACGACGCGCGAGGCGCTGAGCGCCCTGCGCGCGATGGGGCTCATCGAGATTCGCCAGGGCGGCGGCTGCACGGTGATTTCGTCGGCACCGGCGGAGCTCGACATGCCGAACCTGCCGGAGCTGGAGTCGCTGCGCGTCAACCGGACGAAGCTGTTCGAGCTGCTGGAGGCGCGGCACGCGCTTGAGGTGTCGAATGCGTCCATCGCGGCCGAGAAGCGGACGGAGGAGGATTTGGCGCAGCTCGGCAGCCTCATGCAGGAGATGAAGGCGTCGATCGGCCGCGAGGCGGAGGGGGAGCGGACGGATTTGCTGTTCCACCTCTCGCTCGCCAAGGCGACGCACAACAGCATCATGGTGCACCTGTTCGAGTCGATCATGACGCCGATTGAGGCGGCCATCCGCGAGACGCGGCGCGTGGAGATTTATGCCAACAGCCAGGTGGCCGAGCAGTTGTACGAGGAGCATTACCAGATCGTGCAGGCGGTGGCGGCGCAGGATAAGCAGTTGGCCGCAGCACGGATGCGCGCGCATCTGGAGCACGTGGAGAGCATTATTAAGCGGTATGTGTAGGGCAGCGCGCAGGCATGGTTGGAGACCACGGGGCCATCGTGGCGCCCACGAAAGGGATGAACTGGAGATCCTCCAGTTCATGGAGGGGCGGTGCCGCTGCCGGTGGGCCCGGGTAGCGCGCGGGTGGATGATGAACTGGAGATCCTCCAGTTCATTTTTGCTTTTTCCGCCGATTTGGGTGAGTGAACTGGAATTCCTCCAGTTCAGAAGCGCCAGTCGGCGCCCGCAGCCCGGAACCTCCCGAAATGAGCGGGAGGTTTTCCAGTTGAGCGGCGAGAAAGCCGCTCATTCGGCCAAATGAACTGGAGCTTTTCCAGTTCATGATGGGGCGAAGCCGCCTTTCTGAGCAGGAGTAGGCTTCACAAGCTGCGCAGCGCCTCCTGCGTCAGGGCGTACTGCATGACGCGGCTTGTTTTGCCGCGCTCCAGGGGCAGCAGCAGCCCTTTGGTGCTTAGTTTCTTCAACATGCCGACCGCAGTCCTGTGATCGATGCCAAAATGGCGCGAGACATCAACAGGCCGAATAGAAGATGCTTGTTGAACCGCTAATCGGAGCAGTTCTTTCTCTGCCATAACGGGTCGGCTGATAGCTGAACTGTTGGGCTGATAGCGGCTGAGCACCATACGCAGCAAAGTCTGGCATAGCTCTGACCGCTGCTCGACATCGTCGTAGGCGAAAGAAATGACGGGATAGCCCATGGCGTGCAGAAAAGTTTCGCGATTCAGCTCATGGCAATATTTGCTGCGGTCTATGTCTCGTACGTGGGCTGCATAGCCCTTAATTTCGATGAGGAGCTGAGCGCCTGGCGTTTTCCACATGAAATCGGCAAAATACGATCTGCCCCGCCAATCCATCACTTCATACTCGGGATGCAGCTCTGCCAAATGTCCGCAAACCGCCCACCACACATCACGTACAAACGCCGTTTCTCCATGGAGATGACCCCTCCCCAGTCTTCCGCGTCGCTCACCGGATCTGCTGGTTATATGGCGGGTTAACCAAGCATCATGATCGTTTTTAAAAGACATAAGCACACACTCCCTCTCATCGGCTAAAAAACAAAACGTCCCGTCGCATGCACACAGCATGAAATGGGACGTTCTTCGTCTTAGCAACAGTATAAGCCGATTGCAGCCTTGCTGACAAGCATCCAACATTTTCAGCTTACCTCCTGCGGGGCGGGAATAGACTGTATAAAGTCATTCTTTCAGGAGGGCGACGCGGATGACGATCATTCATATTGACAAGGTGAGCAAGTTCTACAATATGGGCGGAGAAATCATTACAGCGCTTGATCAAGTCTCGCTTGACATTGAGCAAGGAGAGTTCGTCGCGATTATGGGGCCGTCAGGCTCTGGAAAATCCACGTTCATGAACATTGTCGGCTGCCTGGATATGGCGGATCAGGGCCTCTATGCGCTCGACGGCACAGCGATTCACCGACTGAAGGATGCACAGCTTGCTGAAATTCGCAACAAGAAAATCGGGTTCGTGTTCCAGAACTTTAATTTGCTGCCGAGGCTTACGGCTTATGAAAATGTAGAGCTTCCCTTGATCTACCGCAATATTCCGCGAAAAGAGCGCGAGCCGATGGTGCTGCAGGCGCTGGCTTCCGTTGACATGCTGGACCGGCAGGAGCATTGGCCGGCCATGCTGTCCGGCGGGCAGCAGCAGCGGGTGGCGATTGCACGGGCGTTGGCAGGCGACCCTGCCATCCTGCTGGCGGATGAGCCGACAGGAGCGCTGGATTCGAAGACGGGCAAAGAGATATTGGATATTTTCAAAAGACTGCATGAACACGGTCGCACCGTCGTCCTGATTACGCATGATGAATGGGTGGGGGCGCAGGCGAAGCGGATCATCCGCTTCAAGGATGGTCGGTTGATATGAACAGCAAAACGGAACTCTCCAGCTGAGAGTTCCGTTTTTTCATGCGGTGTTGACCCAAATTAATGGTACGTAAACTCGCCGATCTCGATACCACACGGCCCGCCGTCCGGATTCGCTTCCAGCACGATTGCCGTACCGTCCGCTTTGTACAGCGGATTGTAGTGGTGGTTAATGCTCATGGCGGATGCGTTCGCGTAGTGGCAGATGAAGGCCCGCCGGAATTGATCTTTCGTTTTATTACGGTATGAACCGTGGATCAGATTGCCGTTGAAAAAGAGCACATCGCCTTTGTCCATACGGACCGGGATCACGACACCGTCTTTTGGCGGTTTGACGTAATGCGTCGTGAAGGATTCATCGCTATCTGCGCGGTCGGGGCAGACGATCTCATGCTCCTGCGTCTTCGGCACGACGAGCAGGCAGCCGTTCTCCTCATCCGTCGCATCGACGGCTGTCCAGGCGGCAATGCAGTTGCCAGGCTCCACTTTTAGATAAAAGTTGTCTTGGTGCAGCGCTTGCCCCTTGGAGCCTGGCGGCTTGTAATAAAACATGCTTTGGGCCGCATACGCTTCTTCGCCGTACAGATCGCCGAGCACCTCGAGAACGGGCTGGTGCAGCATGTAAGCTTTGGCGGTCTCGTTAAAACGGTGCGGGTGCATGACACGCGGATACCGTTTGAGCGGATCTTCCGTATGGCCGTCGAGTTTTGGTTCGAAATGGCCGGGAATCGTTTGCGTACTAATGGTTTCGAAGGTTGTCTCGATGTCAGAGAGATGTTCGGGTGAAAATAAACCTGGGATAATCAGATACCCTTCGGTATCAAAATGGGCTTTTTGCTCCGGGGTCAATCTTTGCAGGGTGACAGTCATGGTGTGTTCCTCCTTGGCATTTGGTTATTGAACTTGTAGCTTTAGTGTACCGGACCGCGGGGAAAGACTGAAGTAAGAAAGTAGCTGAAAACTATATGAATCCTGCTATAATATAAAAAAGACGATGACGCTCATGAGGTGATGCCGATGAAACCAACCAAGCAGGATGTGCCTTCGATTATTCGGGAAAGAGGGGAAACTTCAGTCATAGCAGGGCATTTTCATGAGTTTGAGGGCTACTCGACGCGCAGGCCGCACGGCATGAGCGATTGGTTGATGACTTTCACGCTTGAGGGAAGTGGCTATTTTCTCATCGGAGGAGAGGAACGATTCTGTCATGCCGGCGATGTCACGCTGATGCGGCCCGGCGTCTCGCACGAATATGGGACGAGGAAGAATGGGGGGAGCGGGGAGTGGCATTTTTTGTGGGTGCATTTTACCGATCGGGTGGCCGAAACGAGCTTGCTGCCAGAGACCGAGCTGCTGATCCATGCGGTGGAGCATGCCTCCTTGCGGTCACGCATCCAGCGAGCGTTCACGAGCATTGTCTCCGATTCCGTGGAGCGGGCGCCCTATTGGCAGGAACTGAGCGAGAATGCGCTGCGTGAAGTCATTTTGCTGCTGGCTCAGCGACTCACGACGCAGAGCGACCCGCGCATTGAGGAAGTGAAGCATCTACTGGCTTTGCGGATGCGGGAACAGGTGAGCGTGGAGGCGCTTGCGCGGGCCGTCGGTTTATCCGCTTCCCGACTAGCGCATGTGTACAAGGCGTCGACGGGCATGTCGATCATCGATTCGCTGAACGAGATGCGGATTCGGCAGGCGGCCATCCTGCTCGCGCATACGGACCGGCTTGCCACGGAAGTCGCCGTGGATGTCGGGTTTCAGAACTACAATCATTTTGCCGCGCAGTTTAAAAGGCGGTATGGGATGTCTCCAAGGGCGTATAAGGAGATGGGCGTGGGGAATTGATGGGGAGCACCCCGATAACCCAAGCAACCCCAGTAACTTCAGCACCTCCGGCACCTCAACGACGCCAACAACGCAGTTTACCTGCAAAAACTACATCAAACTTGTCCGAAATCTTCAAAAAACGGCTAAAAATTGTAAAATGTGCATCTAATTTTCGGAAAACGCGGGATTGTGCCCCTTTTTATATACACGGTACACGATTTAGCTGTATGTTTTACAAGTAAATGGGCAGTTTTTACACGATTACCCACTTTTAGCTGTACAAAATGCAGGTGCTCATCACTAGGAGAGCTTAAAATCGGACTCCACCGCATCCCATTGCCCCCGAACCGGTCCCCAATTAGAAAAATCCTGCACGTTTGCAGGATTTGATCACCGCTAGAAGCGGGAGCGGTGTAGTACGGTTTGCAATGCCAAAGGCATTTTGCAGGCTAAGCGCCGCGGTGAAGGCCGCTCCGAGACAAGGGCTGCGCGCGGGGAATCCCCCTCGCAGCGAATCTTAAGCCTCGGCCCAAGCCTGCTCGCCGAGCCGCTTCAGCACCAGCGCCTGCTTCCAGCGGTCGCTGGCTTCCTGCCCGTTCGCGCCGTGCGTGATCGCATAGGCCGGAGGCCCGAGCTCGCACACGAACGGGAACACGTCGCCGGCTGACGCCGTGCGGCGCCAGTTCGCCATGCCGATCCGCCACCAGCGGAGGAACGGCTGCACAGCCGGGTGGCCGGCGTCCTCGCCGACGTCCACCTGCACCTGATGCCCGTTGGACACACGGGCATGAATCGCGGACGCGCGCGTCAGCAGCGTCGCCAAGAGCCCTTCGGCCGTCTCGTCCGCGACGGCCCCGTCCATCGCTTCTCCCACCACGTAGTGGGAGAAGTCGATCGTGAGGCGCAGCTGCGGCAGTGCCTCGACGAGCTGCGCGGTGCGACGCAGATCCTGCGTGATGCGCCCGCGGTGCGTCTCCACAAATAACGGCAGGCTGGCCTCCTCCGCTTGCCGAATGAAGCCGCCGACGAAGTCAGCCGCCGGCTGGCCTTCCATATACGGATGCATGATCTGCGCATTCACGTATTGAACCCCGAACGCCTTGGCCCGCGCGAAAAAAGGCGCCAAATCGTCGCCCAGCTGCGGGAACGGCGCGGCGTGTACCCCGAACGAGAAGCCGTACGCATCCAGCAAGCGGCGCCATGTATCCGCTTCTGCAGGCTCCGGCAGCCGTCCTAGAATGCCGGAAAAACCGGCTTCCGCGATTTTTTCGAATTTTTCCTCCACTGTCCACTCCCTAACGCCGTTGCCGAGTCCTGTCATAGCCCACCAGGACTGCTGAACTTCTAGCCTCATGTCCATTTCCTCCGATCGTTGCGGCAGGAGACCGCGTCTCTTCCAACATTTTCCGATGATCATTATACGGCATGCCGTCCCGGAAAAATAGCTGTGATTTCGATTGCTTTTAGCACAAATCGCGCATAGTGCTCAAGTTGTATTTGTCGCATGATCTCATGTTGTTGTGTCAAATAGGCATAAGAGCGGTCAACTACGCTTAATTCATTTCTATTGCCAAATGTGGTGAAAATAAGCGTACCAAACCGCTTCTATGTGTGTTCCAATCGGCGCAAAATCGCAAAAAAGGCGCCAATAGAGGTGGCCTGCCAGGGCGCAAATAAGCGCGGTGAACCGCGCTTATTCACTTGCCCTTACCAGCAATGCCGGGCTCGCTTGCCCACGCCAGCGCTCGCAGTGCTCGCTTACTCCTCCGCCAGCGCCCGAATCACGCGGTCGACCTTCTGAATATGCTGCGTCATCGCCGCGGCCGCGCCGGCCTCGTCACGCGCGGCGATGGCATCGACGATCGCGCGGTGCTCCGCGAGCAGCCCTTCGGCGGACGCCCGCTCGGCGAAAAACCAAAGGCGCCGCGACGACTTCATGCCGCTTTGCAGGCGTTCCGTCAGTGATTCCATCATGCCGATGAGCAGGGAGTTGTGCGACGCTTGCGCGATCGTTTGATGGAAACGGATGTCCGCCAGCTCGCTCGCTTCCTCATCGCCGAGGGCGGTTTCCATCTCGCCGACAATGCGGCGCAGCGCTGCGATCTCCGCCTCGGTTGCCCGCGCCGCGGCGAGCGAGACGCAGCCGGTCTCGATGAACCGGCGAACTTCCTGCAGCTCCCGGAGGGACTGGCTTTGCTCGAACGAAAAGCCGCCGTCCGCAGGCTGCTCATTCGGCAGCGTCAAGCGGACGTACGTGCCGCCGCCGTGGCGAATGTCGACCCAGCCCATCGCCTTGAGGCCGCTCAGCGCCTCGCGGATCGTGGAGCGCCCGACCTGAAAGGCGGCGGCGAGATCGACGACGGTCGGCAGCTTCGTGCCTTTTGGATAAAAGCCGGAATCTATGCGGCTTCGCAATTCCTCCAGCACGATGTCCGATCCTTTTTGCGGTCTAACCTGCGGATATTCCATAAGAAAAGTCCCCCGTAAAATCATCTTTACCTGCATTGTATAATACGCTACAATAAGTGAAAAGTCATCAGATCACATGATGAATTATCGAGGGTAAGCGATTGAGGAGGGCGAGATACATGCTCAATGAACAGATCATTCAGAAGCTGCAAGCCATTGTGGGCCCGGCTTATTTTAAAACGGACCAGGAAACGCTGGTTACGCATTCCTACGACGGCACGCCGATGCTGCAAAGCTTACCGGACGGCGTCATTTATCCGGCGACGACGGCGGAAGTGTCCGCCATTATGAAAGTGCTCTCGGAGTACCGCATTCCGCTCGTGAGCCGCGGCTCCGGAACGAACCTGTGCGGGGGAACCGTTCCGCTGCAAGGCGGCATCGTCATGGTTATGCACCGCATGAACCAGATTCTCGAAATCGACCGCCAGAACTTGACGGCGACGGTTCAACCTGGGCTGATTACGAAGCAATTCATCGAGCAAATTGAAGCGATCGGCTTATTTTACCCGCCGGATCCGAGTTCTATGGCGATTTCGACCATCGGCGGCAACATTGCGGAATGCTCCGGCGGTTTGCGCGGCCTGAAATATGGCACAACGAAGGACTATGTCATTGGGCTGGAAGCCGTACTAGCGAACGGCGAAATCGTGCGCACGGGCGGGAAGCTGATGAAAGACGTAGCTGGCTACGACTTGACGAAGCTGCTAATTGGCTCGGAAGGGACGCTTGCGGTTATCACCGAAGCGACACTGAAGCTCATTCCGCCGCCGTTGTATAAGAAGACCATGCTGGCAATGTACAAGGACATTCAAGGGGCAGCCAGTACGGTGTCCAAAATCATTGAAAACCGCATCATCCCCGCAACGCTTGAAATTATGGACAATCCGACGATTCGCGTCGTGAACGATTTTGCGAAGCTGGGACTGCCGCTCGATATGGCGGCGATCCTGCTGATCGAGCAGGACGGCGATCAGGAAGCGGTCGAGCGCGACATTGCGAGCATCAGTGAAATTTGCGCATCAGAAGGCGCAGCGTCCGTTTCCATCGCGAGCACGCAGGAAGAAGCGCTCAAGCTGCTGACGGCGCGACGCAGCGCGCTGACCGCGCTCGCGCGGCTGCGCCCGACGACAATTCTAGAAGACGCGACGGTGCCGCGCTCGCGCATCGCGGATATGGTCATGGCGATCAACCGCATCGCGGAGAAGTACAACGTCACGATTTGCACATTCGGTCATGCCGGCGACGGCAATTTGCATCCGACCGCGACGACGGATGCGCGCGATCACGAAGAAATCGAACGGGTCGAGAAGGCGTTCGAGGAAATTTTTGAAGCGGCGATTTCCTTTGGCGGCACGATTACGGGTGAGCACGGCGTCGGCGTCGTAAAAGCGCCGTTCCTGGAGTGGAAGGTCGGCCCCGCAGGCATTCAGCTGATGAAGGGCATCAAGGATGCGTTCGACCCGCATCATATCCTGAATCCGGGCAAGCTGTTTGCCAAAGAATCCAGACGCAGGGTGGTGGTTCAGCATGGCTAGTGCAGCACAACTACAAGAAACGCTACGGCTCAAGCTAGATTATGAAGAGCTTACGAACTGCATGCGCTGCGGCTTCTGTCTGCCGCACTGTCCGACGTTCAAGGAGACCGGTGTGGAAGCCGAGTCTCCGCGTGGCCGTCTTGCGCTGATGAAAGCGGCGGTGGACGGCGTCCTTGAGCCGGGTGCAGGCTTTGAAGACCAGATGTATCACTGCCTCGGCTGCCGAGCCTGTGAGCCCGCTTGTCCGGCCGACGTTAAGTACGGACATCTGATCGAGCAGACGCGTGACGCGATCGAGGAGCATACGACGCAGCACCGCTGGTGGATCAAGCCGATCCGCAGCCTCGTCTTTAAGCAGTTGTTTCCATCGCAGAATCGTATGAAGCTGCTCGGTTACAGCCTGCGCTTTTACCAACAATCCGGTTTGCAAAAGCTGGCGCAAGGCACGGGCATTATGAAAATGTTTCCCGCGCACATGGCCGAGATGGAAGCGGTTTTGCCTCAAGCGTCCGGCAAAGGGGTCATCGAGCACCTTGGTACGTTCGTACCGGCGAAAGGCACGAAGGTCGGCACCGTCGGTATGTTTCGCGGCTGCCTGATGGATGTTCTGTTCACGCAGACGAACGTGCATACGGTGGAGCTTCTCTCCGAAGCTGGCTTCGACGTTGTCATTCCGGAAGCGCAAAACTGCTGCGGCGCGCTGCACGCGCACAGCGGCGAGACGTCGCAGGCGAAGGAGCTTGCGAAACGCAACATCGAGGCGTTCCAAGCGGCGGGCGTCGATTACATCATCTCGAATGCCGGCGGCTGCGGCGCGATTCTGATGGAGTACGACCATCTGCTGCATGACGAACCGGCGTGGAAGGAATCGTCCGCGTGGTTTGCAAAGCGGGTCAAAGATTTAAGCGCGATCCTCGTAGAGCACGGTCATACCCTTCCGTTCGCAGAAGCAGGATCGCAGCCGGAAGTCAGCGTCACATACCAGGACTCCTGTCATTTGAAGAATGTGATGAAGGGAGGCACGGCGCCGCGGCAGCTCATTAACTCGGCAGGCTCTTGCTCTTTCATCGAAATGAAAGACGCGGGCTCCTGCTGCGGCTCGGCGGGCATTTACAACCTCACACAGCCGGAGATGGCCGGCCAGTTGCTGGAGAAGAAAATGACGAATGCGAACGCCACAAACGCCCGTTACCTCGTAACGAGCAACCCGGGCTGTCTGCTGCAAATGAAGCTGGGCATCGCCAAGCACGGGCAGCAGGGCAAGATGGAAGCCGTGCATATCGCGGACTTCCTGCATGAACGTTTGGCGCAGCGCGCACACTAACGCATACTTTCCTGAAGAGTCTCGCGAACCTGTTCGCGGGGCTTTTCTCTTTATAGCTCCCTTCAGGAAATATCGTTTAAATATTTGACAATAACATTTAAAACGTTTTATCATTTTAAAAAAAGGGATTTAGGTGAGGATTCTATGACATCCAACATTCATGATATTGCGAGATTGGCAGGGGTTTCTCCGGCTACGGTTTCATTGGCGTTGAATGGAAGAAAAGGGGTTAGCGAGAAAACCAAGTTGCGTGTCTTGGAGATTGCTCAGCAGTTGGATTATGTGCCTAATGTGATGGCGCAAGGACTGCAGAGAGGGCGTACCAACAATATTCTTGTGCTGATGTCAGGGCCGCAATACGATTATTTCAACAGCCCTTTTTATTTTGAAACGTTAAAGCATTTTGCCAAAGGCATATCGAATACGCCATTTCAGATGGTTTTGCATATTACGACGGCCGAAGAGGAATTAAAACATTTAAAAATGCTTGTTTCACGCAAAGGTTTTGACGGCATGGTTATGATGGGCCTTCGGATGCCGCAAGAGGAGGCGATGGCCATTATTGGCAGCATCCCCTCTGTGTTTGTCAATCGACCTAATGTTAAAGAGGCCTATTCGGTCAATGCGAACTATGCAAATGCCATGTATCTCGTCACCAAGCATCTGCTTGAATTAGGTCATCGCGATATCGCTTTCTTTGGCTATGTGCCCAAGCTGCCGCCATCCGAGAATAGATTGATCGGTTTCAGGAAAGCGTATGAGGAATATGGGCTAGAGGTTAAGGCCGAGCAGTTGATCTATGCCGACTACTATCAGGAATCGGGTTATTTGGCTATGCGCAAATGGCTGCAATCCGGGCTTGCACTGCCCCAAGCGATTATTGGCGGCAACGACTTGATTGCATTAGGTATTCTTGAAGCGCTGTATGATGGGGGGGTCTCGGTACCCGAAGATGTTTCTCTGGCCGGGATAGATAATTTGTCGAACACGCATTTGTTGAAAGTGCCTCTGACGACGGTACACATTAGAAATGATTTGATCGGGATGGAGACGTCCGCTAAAATCATTCGACTGTTGCAAGATGAGGAAGTCGAGCGAGAAACATGGATCGATGTGCAGTTAATTAAAAGGGCGAGCACTGCGCAGCGCAGCGCGGACATTGTAGCGGGCAGCAGCTAGATCGCTTCAAGGCAGAAAGTACAAAGGAGCAAAAGAAAGCTGGCTCTATCACGAAGGTGATAAGGGCCAGCCTTTTATTGTTGCATGACTGAAGTGTGCCTTACTTCATATTACTGCTCTACCCAGAATTCGATAGCGTATCCTTTCAGCGTTGTTGTGATTGTGGTATTTTCTGCGGTTGTGACTTGCGTACCGATTTCGACACCTTCTGAATTTGCTCCGTGATCCGCCTCCGTATACCGGTAACCTTTGTAGGTTTTGCCTGCTCCTACTTCAACGTTATACGTGTAGTAGTCTGACGAGCTGCGATTCGTAACGGCGAAGGCCATTTTGCCCGGTTGAAGCAGACTATCCGTGTTCAACGGATTTTTCACAGCAGGCGCTTTCCAGGCCATAATCCGATTGTCGGTCAAATAATGATTGGCGGCATCTTTCGGTTCGTTTACCGCATAGCGGACGGAATCCCAAGGCATATATTTCAGGAAGCCCGCCAAGGCGTTCCAGTTCTTGTTGTTATATTCCCAATGCCCTTTTTCCAGATTGGCATGCGGCTCGCCAGGGATCGGATCATCGTCCGATGCGCGCCAGAAGCCAAGCGAGAAACCGGTAGCTTCGGAATTATACAGGGGTTTCAGCGCATGCAGCCAGTACCAGGTTGGCGAATTGACGAAGGTAAACCAGTTCATCACCGATTGCGCTGTGTTGACAAAGTTGGCTGACGATAATTGGTTGCCAAAGTACTCAAATTCATTTTGATACACAGGCTTGCCCAGTGATTTATCTTTGTAGTGGTCGGCTTCGCTTATTACGGTATTGGAGTCATAGCCAATCCGGTGGAACGTCCAAGCATCGATATTATTCACCAGGGTGCAGTAAGACTTATCAGCAATCAATGAATTGGACATACAAGCCGGATCTGCCGTATCTGCTGCACTAAGCGCTTGACCAACGCTTGAATGCTGCCCATCCCAGCTGTCTGCGTGAATTTCCAGTGGTTTGCCCAAATCAGCAAATTTTTGCTTGAGCAGGGGGGCAACCTCTTTCATTGCATTCACATATTGAGTTGCTGTGTAGGGGGAATGGGAATAGTTTAAAGGGTGCCCGGCCAGTGTTTCATAAAGGTAATTAATGCTTTCATTCTGCAAGCCAAAAGCTGTAATTGGAATGTTATGATCCATTAAATATTTGAGATCTGTCCATACGGATTGCGCAAATTGGTCATAATGATAAACGGTTCCCGTAACGGTTGTGGTAGAAGGGACTTTTAACACGCCGCCGATGTAGGAACCGCTTGTTTTGTAAAACGGTGTCGGTGACCAGTATTCAAAATCGACGCCTTCTACCTTGGCATCCGTGATCATCTTGCTCAATTCGGTGAGCTGCGTCGGCCATCTTTCTTTTAACTGCTTGCCATCCTCGGTCGTGCCGCGATAATACAGGCCGCCAGCGAGACGCATATATCGGAATCCGCTGAGCATTTCCTTGGCGAGGCGTTCTCGCTCGTCAAGCTTGTTGCCATTCGCGTCATAGCCTCCCAGTTCTGCCGGATTGCCGAACTGGTCGTAGCCGCCCACAGCCAAATCATGCGGCACTCCGATTGGCGCTTGCGGCAAGCCTACGCCGGTATCATCCGAGCCGATGGAATCGCTTTGGATTTCAAAACCAAGCCCCTTGATGATATTCTCCGTCGCGCCTTGAATCGTGTAGTTCCCCGAACGCGTTGTTGGGCCGGAAATTGCGAATACCGAGAGAGATTGGAAGGATGCATTCAGCCCTTTGGCGAACAGCCCGGCCTTGCCCGAAAGGAAACTTGAATCTTCCACGACTGCCTTGGATTGGCCATTCACGAACAATGTGATTTGAGGCCCTTTCATGTTGACTTGCAGTTCGATTGGCTGATTAGCGGACAAGGTAACCAGATCGCTTTGGGCCAGTACCGTTTCGGAAGCGCTGCTTTTTTTGACAATCTCAAACTTATGGGTCACAGCATTGTAGCGCGAAAGATAGTAGCTTCCATCTGCTTGGTATCGGGTTATAAGCCCGAATTCACCATTTACAGAAGCAGGGGTGACCGTTGTTTGGACAGCGTAATGTTTCCAATCCTGACCGCCAACGAAAGCGGAAGCGCTAGAAATCGGGCTGCCCGTATTGGCTTGCAATTCGTAATGATTTCCTGAACCTGATCTTTGCCAATTGCCTAACCGGGTCCATTGGGATTGATCATCACGTGTAAAATCATCATAGAACAGGTCGACGCCCGTATAAGTAAAACGCAGGGCGTCGGCGTAAACCTTGCCGTTGGCGTCATTGGACAGGGACACATTGCCGCTGCTGCCTTTGTTAAATAGAAAGGAGCCGAGCGAATTCCATTGCCCGCCATTTTCCTTTTGGTTCACATAAACAGCTGCGCTTACATTGGCGGCTGTTACGATAGCCATGGCATTGGAAGCGGCATTTCCCGCATCGTCGGGATGCCAAAGTGATACAGTGTAATAGCCAGTCTGATCTAACGTTGGTCTCCATACGACGGTATTTTCGCCTTGTCCTGCCGGGGAAACCAAATAATCTTGACCTTGGAAATTGGGCTGTTGAGATGAGGCAGTCCAGGAGCCTGTTGGTGTTACTGCAGTCGTATCCGTATTGTCTGTTGTCACTTCCAGCGGAACAAATCGGATCGCATCGGCAACTACGATTCCATCGGCATTATTCGAGAGATGCACATTGCCAGCGATACCTTCGGCAAAGGGGTAGCTGCCTAGTCTGACCCATTGTTTTCCTTCCTGCCGCTCATTTACATTGACGGTCTCTTCTCCGCTTGCATAATGGATCGTGAAGGGAGCATTGGAGGCAATGGTTGTATCATCAAGTTTGCTTTCGGGCAGCCAATAGTACACATTGTAATACCCGGCTTTCGATATATAAGGCGTCCAAGTCAGTTCGTTGGCTTGAACCGTATTCACATCATTGGAGGAGGTGTAATAGCTGCCCCCGTAAGCGTTCGGACGGAAGGATGAGGATGTCCAGCCCACGCCATGCGTTCCTTGAACAGCCTCCACATTGTCGACAATAATGTCGTTAACGGTTGGCTCGTAGTCAAATTTAATCGCGTCCGCAATCACATTGTTGGCTGCGACCTGGTTAGTGAGACGCACCGTTCCTTCTTCTCCAGCAATGAAAAGAAATGAACCCAGCTTATTCCAGTGTCCGCCGACCCCGCGCTGCGTTGCTCTGATCGTTACTTCTCCCAAGGCGTGTTTGATTGTGTAAGGAGCATCATCGGCGATTGAATTGTCGGAGGACAAACTATCCGGTACCCAATAATAGACGCCATATTTTCCCGTTTTCGTGAAAGTAGCACGCCAGGTAACCTGCTTGTCGCCGGGGCCGTTCCCGACGGCCAAATAGTTGCTCCCATATTTGTTGCTTCTTGAGGTGCCTGTACTCCAGGTTCCAACGATGTCGGCTGCTGCCAGATTGGTATTGTCGAGAATCATTGGAGCAACCGCAGCATCTTGCACAGGAGGGACCCAATCGAATATCACCGCATCTGCAAGGACATATTGGGAATCCACCTGATTCGTAAGCTGCACGTAGCCGCTCGTTCCAGCTGCAAAGGAAAATTCCCCAAGCTCTACATAATCCCCGCCTGCCGCTCGTTGATTTTTCAGGATCGTTGTCGTGCCGCTGGCGGAATTAACGGTAAAGGGTGCATTGCTGGCAATATCAGCGCTATTCGTAGTTCCGTTGGGCAGTCGATAATAGACCTTATAGGTGCCGCTGATCGCCAGGTTGGGACGCCACGTAATTTTAACGCTGCCCGTTCCTTTACTGGCGTACAAATAATCAGCGCCTTCAAAGCCGGTTCTGAACGTGCTGGAAGTCCATTCGCCAGGCACTTTTTCTGCATCTGTGTTATCAATGAAGCGATCATAGGCATTATCCAGCAGCTCCGTTTTTGATGCTGCCCGGACAGTACCCATTCCGGGCGTAAGATAGCCTAGCAGCGAGAACAATAGGGTGCATATTAAAAATATGTGAAACTTTTGTCGAGCTGTCTTCATAATGGCATCCTCCATTTTCAAAAGTAAGATGGGATAAGAAAAGACTGGTGTGTAGCGTGAACATATCTTAGGACATCTCCTCCTGGTAAAGCGTTTTCAAAAAGTGTTATCTCCCTTCCTCCTCTCACTGACACCCATGGATATAAAACGATTTAGTTATTTGTGGGCGGGTAATCCCTATTATATTTCAATATATTCCATAGTCAATGCTTTATAGTAAAACGTTTTAAATTTATTTTTGTGAATTCCTGATTTTTGCAAAGATTTTAAAAATTATCGTATGGGCATGTCAAATGAGCGGGGGTTTTTGGTTTAATTCATGGAGTATAGGGGGGGTTTGCGGGAGTTTAGCTGGACAGGATTGAAATTAACGGCGGATATGAGCGTGGTTTTTTCTGATAGAAACTAAAACGTTTTAATAAAATATTGACGAAAATAAAAAAATGACTTAATATTTCCTGTAAACGTTAGGGGTATGAATTAAAAAACGTTTTAAATTTTGCGTAAAGGAGTTTATTTTCTTGAAAAATCTTAAAGAACAATATGACGTCGTTGTCATTGGAGGCGGATTAGCCGGATTTTGCGCAGCTGTATCGGCAGCTAGACACGGAGCTACAACAAGCCTTATTCAGGATAGACCCGTTCTAGGCGGAAATAGTTCCTCGGAAGTGCGTGTAACGCCGCATGGAGCGGCGGCCTTTCATAGCTATGCTCGTGAAACGGGCATTATTTCCGAGCTGCTCATAGAGGAGAGGGCCCGCAACCACGAGGAAATATTCGAGAATGGCTGGACGAATAGTGTATGGGACTTAACGATGTACGATATGGCTGTGAACACACCTAACCTTACACTGCATTTGAATACGACGATTCATCATGTGGTCAAGAATGCGGAGCGGCAGATTCAAGCTGTGGTCGGTAGAGTGGCAAATGCAGAGACAGAAATAGAAATTAGCGGCAAGCTATTCATTGATTGCTCAGGCGATGGCATCGTGGCGGATTTGGCTGGCTGTGAGTGGCGCATGGGATCAGAGGGACGGGCGGAATTTAATGAGTATCATGCACCCTTGGAGGCTAGTGGGGATACGATGGGCAATTCCATTCATTTCCGTGCCAGAGACATGGGAAGACCCGTGCCTTTCAAGGCGCCGGACTGGGCAGTTCAGCATGAAGATGCCGCTTATTTCTATGAAGATGGACGAATTCCCAAGGAAATGCGCGGTGGCTATTGGTGGTTGGAGATCGGAGTTCCCTGGCATACGATTTATGATTCCGAGGATATCAGACATGAACTGACCCGACATACGCTTGGTGTGTGGGATTGGATCAAGAATAAGGACCTCTTGTTGAAGGAGAAGTCAGCGAATTACGCTTTGGATTGGGTCGGTCAGGTACCTGGAAAGCGGGAAAGCCGGCGCATTATGGGCAGGTATTTTATGACCGAGCATGATCCGGCCAATAGAACTGTTTTTGCGGACGAAATCGCATTTGGCGGCTGGTTTCTCGATTTGCATACACCGGGTGGACTGCTTGCTGTTCATAGTGAGCAGGCAAGCGCTGAGGGCTACTCACAGATGAGTGAATATGCGATTAAAAGCTATTGCGGTCCTTACGGCATCCCGCTGCGTATTCTCATTGCCAAGGATATGGATAACCTGATGATGGCCGGGCGAAATGTCAGCGTATCCCATGCCGCATTGGGGACGGTTCGCGTGATGTCCACGACTGCGCTCATGGGGCAAGCTGCAGGCATAGCTGCTGCAGTCGCGCTAAGGAGCGGATTGCTTATCGGAGAAGTACCTGAGAGAGGCATTAAGGAAGTGCAGCAGCTTTTGCTGAGGGATGGTTGTTTTCTGCCGAATTATAAGAATGAGGATACGAAGGATTTGGCCCTAAGTGCCGTTGTCTCGGCGAGCAGCTCAGCCAAGCTTCATGAAGTGACGCCAGAAAGCGGCGGTTTTCATGAAGGCTTGGATGTATGGCGTGACCAGAATCACCGTACCCAATCTGATCACCTGATGCAGCGCAGAGGGCAATGGATTGCCATCGGTTCCGATCAACTGGATGTCGTTTCCGTCTGTCTATCCAATACGACGGATCACATTCAAACCATTGAAGCCTTAATTGTGCCTGTCGAGCATATTTGGGATTACCGGACAGATCCGGGTCCAGCGCTTGCCCGTACCCTTCTTCAGGTGCCGCCGGGTGACAAGCAGTGGATCGCGTGGCCTGTCCAGCTTAATGAAGCTTCGGGCTTAGCCCCTGGACGGTATATTCGTTTGGATTTAACGGAGAACCCAGATGTGGAATGGCATCGTGCAGGCGCTATTGAAACCGGTCACATGGCGGCGTTCGAAATGGGACTTGGAAAAATGCGCAGATATGATAATGGGGTCACGATGAGCTTTCGCGTTGAGCCGGAGCAAGCCTGCTATAGTCCGGCAAATGCTGTTAATGGCGTAACCCGTCCGCATCGATTCACAAATTTATGGAAATCGGACCCGAACGAGGATTCAGTGCCTTGGCTTGAACTTAGCTGGGATTCAGCTCAAACCATTGCTCAAGTAGAACTTACATTTCCAGGGCATCTGGTTCGTGAATACCACGCTTATGCTCCTTTTTACAAGGACCCGCAATGCGCCAAGGACTACAGCATCGTAGCCTGGATCGAGGGAGCGTGGCAGGAGGTGATTCGCATCGAAGGGAACTATCAACGCCATTGCCGTCATACAATGAGTCCCCCGGTAACGACTACAAAACTGCGAATTGTGATCCATGCGACGAATGGTGATCCATCGGCAGCCATGTATGAAGTGCGCTGCTACGCATAGCAGCTTAAAAGCAGGTTCTGTATATATGATTTAAGATAATTATGCCTTATAATTTTAGTATAAAGCCACACATTCCTTAGGAAAGGTTTTGTGTGGCTGTTTGTATCTTATCCAATTGCAATCGGTGAAAGGGATGAAAAGAGCCATGGAGCAGCAGCTACTCACGGTGCTAATCGTAGATGATGAACTTCCCCTAAGGCAGCAATTAAAAAACTATGATTGGGAAGCTATGGGGGCTACCATTATTGGAGAAGCGGAAGACGGAGAAGAAGCGTTGGTGTTCTGCAGAGAGCAGATGCCGGATGTCGTTTTTACCGACATTACAATGCCGATTATGGATGGTATGGAATTTCTCGAAAGGCTGCGTGCCGAACAAATTCCGGCGCAAGTAATCCTGCTTACTTGCCATAGTGAATTTCATTTTGCAAAGGGCGGGCTTCAGCATGGCGCTATTGAATATTTAATTAAGACGGCGCTTACAGAGAATGAGCTTCGGAATGCGTTGACCAGGGCGAGATCCATGATGGAGAAGGAGAGTATTGTTCAGGAGAGAACGGTAGCAACCAGGCATTGGGCACAAACGCTGCATATTCACAGACTGCTGGAAAGCGAGCTTGCCCCTGCGGAGATAGATGAGGCTTTTGGGGCGGCAGGACTTCACATTCGTCCTTCTTCCTGTATGGCAGGTATTCATCTGGAGTGTTACTCCAAGGATCGGCAATTTCTGGCTCGGGAAATTCAAGCTGTGTTGAACAGAGACGACGCTGCGTATGCGTGGTATCCGCTTCATGAAGGCTATCTCTTGCTGTATGATGATAGAAATTTAACGCTGTGCGAAATCGTCAATCGACTGCATAGCAATATAGACAATCTGTATAAGGAACTGGGACGCACCTTTTCATTTATTGGCAGAGAATACCGGCTGATCGGATGGGTCAGCCCTCCCTGCGCCACCAGTGAAGAACATTATATGGCCTTGCAGGGAATTGTTAAGAATGCTTATCGTTTCTTCTATATGCCGGATACTGTGCATGTATTGCAGGCTTCCTTTGCCCTGGAAAACACGGCGGAGAAGGATTCTGCCGCTATGGATGAACTGGAGTTCAAGCTGCAAGCGTTAGGGAACAGCCGCAAGGAGCTGCATAAGTACTTTACAGGTGATTTTGCCCGCTGGTGCAGTGAGTATCAGCCGACCGTGGAAGAGCTGAAAAGGTTCCTGGCACAATGGCTGCAGCGCTTAACGAAGCCCACTCAACAAGATGCCTGGCTTTGGAGGCAGAATCCGATTATTCATGCGTTCACATTGGAGCAGTTGGTTCAAAGTATTATTCATCTCCTCTCGGAAGAAGCTAACTCTGAATCGAAATTACGGCCGGAAGTGCGTAAAACGATTGAACAGATTCAGCGGCGTATTTCTGAGCCCATCACGCTGAACAGCATTTCGGAGGAAGTAGGGCTGCGCGCTCACTATCTTGGAAAGTTATTTCGCGAGGGCGTAGGAGAATCGTTCAACGAGTATTTGTCCAAGCTGCGGATTCAGAAAGCGATCCAGCTGCTGTCTACTTCGAATCTGAAGGTATATGAGGTAGCAGATCAGGTTGGGGTTAAGAGCTACCGCTACTTCACGATTTTATTTCGGCAATATACCGGTCTGACGCCTTCGGAATTTAAGAAGGAGTGATGCGATAATGAGAGAGATCATTTCCTGGCTGCGGAATCGAGGATTGGCGGTAAAATGGTTCGCCAGCCTGTTCGCGATTACTGCGTTTTTGTTTTACACGCTCTCCTATTATAATTCCCGTGCGACCGAGTCGGCATTTCAAAAGCAATTTATGACGGATACTCAGCAACTGAATGAAAAGACAAGTCAACTGCTGGACATCTACGTGGACAACATGAGAACGATTTTGCTGCAGCTCTCGAGCCGCAGTGATCTGCTCCAAGGCGGCGAGAAAGCTGTCAGGGAGTTGCAGCAATACAGGGATTCGAACGGCTCCATTGTGGAAACGATTTATATAGTTGATTTAGAGGGCAATGTGGTATCCAATCAACAGCTCTATTACAGTATTGTCGGCAATGACGATTTGGATGATTTGACCAAGCTGGCGATGGAAAAGCCCAATGTATTAAGCTGGTCGGAACCTTACGAGTCGAAAATTTCCGGCAAGACCATGGCCTTCGTACAAACGATTCCGGATTCCGCCAATTCCATAGCGGGCACGGTGATCGTGGAGATCAATCTGTTGAATCTCACCAACCGCTTAACACCGATCCTTTCGGGTTATAATCAGACATTTACTGTCATTTCTTTGGGCAACAACATCGTGACGGTAGATGCTGATTCGAAATTGCTGCCTCATGACGGCTATTCACAGACTAGCGCTGATTTTCTTCGTCAGGTAGTGGATCTGCCAGTGGGAAGCAGCGTTATCAAAGGGGCTAAGAAAAATTTACTTATTGTTAAATCAATTTCCAGCCGTCTGGGCTGGCAGCTTGTAACCTTTGTGGATGAAGACTTTTTTTATCGGAATTTGCGTGTCCTGAATATCAATTACAGAAATGCGGCGCTTTTCTGGTTCATCGGGCTTGGCATCGCATCCTTGTTGCTAATTCGCTCTTGGGTGTCCCCGTTAAAGCTGCTCGTTGCCAAGATGGATCGGGTCAATGATCTGGAAGTCTTGTCCAAGCTGCACGTAGATCGCGGGGATGAAATTGGCCAATTAACGCACAGCTACAACCGGATGATGGAACGGATTTGGCTGCTCGTATCCAAAATTAAAGAGATCGAGGCCAGTAAGAAGGACTACGAATTCAAAATGCTGCAAAGCCAAATCGGGCCTCATTTTCTATACAACACTTTGGCTTGCATATCGAGTTTAGCCAAGCAGCAGCGGCTGCAGGAGGTCGAGGCAACGGTGCGCTCCTTGACAGGCCTGCTAAGCTTTAGCTTTGACAAGCGTTCGGAATTTGTGACGCTGTCAGACGAACTGGAAGGCTTGCGTATGTACGCTCAAATTCAATCGGTTCGGTATGGCCCGAGATTTTCAATGCACATCGAGGTGGGGGCTGAATTGCTTGCCATGCAGGTCATTAAGCTGACGATCCAGCCGCTGGTTGAGAATGCAATCATCCACGGCATATTTCCGCTTAAAAAGCCGGGGAATATTTATGTCAGAGCCAAAATTCTTCATGGACATTTGCTCATTGATGTACTGGATGACGGCAAAGGAATGAGTCACGAGAAGGTCGAACACATGCTGACAGATCAGAAGCTCCGTCCGTTCAGCAAAGGATTCAACAGCATTGGTCTGCTGAATGTCCACAATCGCATTCGCATTCATTGCGGAAATGAGTATGGACTTCGCATCGTTTCCAAACCTGGCAGAGGCACGATTGTAAGAATCAGTATGCCAATTATTGTATAGTCGGTCCCCAAATAGGAGGGCGCTTTCATTGTGCAAATGACGGCGCTCTTTTTGGTGTTAATGTAAGTACATTATTGTTATTTGCATGTATATTTTCTGTGAGTTTGCAATGCTAGAATTACCTTATCAAGTGAAAACGCAATCATAAGGAAGGTGATCCTCATTACGAAGCAACCTCAATTGGCGAAACAGATTTGGAACTATAAAGCCTTGTATCTTATGCTGCTGCCGGGTGTAATCTATTATATTATCTACCGTTATTACCCGATGTACGGCACTATTATTGCATTCAAGGATTATAGCATCACCGACGGCATTGTCGGAAGTCCATGGGCGCATCCGTGGTACAAGCATTTTCATACTTTTTACGAATCTCCCTATTTTGGTGAACTCTTATGGAACACGTTTATCATCAGCTTTTACAAGCTGCTGTTTGGAACGATGCCGCCGATTCTGCTGGCTTTGCTGCTGAATGAATGCAGAACAGCTTGGTTCAAAGGGTTGATTCAGACACTGACTTACATGCCGTACTTTCTTTCCTGGGTCATTATTTTTGGTATTTTGCTGTCGCTGCTATCGGAAAGTTCGGGTTTGGTGAATCTGCTGATCCAGAATATGGGGGGCAGTTCGATCGGCTTTCTGACATCCACAGAATGGTTTAGAAGTATTTTGATTAGCACGGATATTTGGCAGCAAATTGGCTATGGGGCCATTATCTACTTGGCTGCGATGACCGCGATTGACATTACGCTGTACGAAGCCGCCAGAGTGGATGGAGCTAGCCGGTTGCGCATGGTCTGGCATATCACGTTGCCGGGAATAAGAAATATTATTGTTCTGCTTTTAATCCTGAGGTTGGGTCACTTTCTCGATGCAGGCTTTGAACAAATCTATATCCTGTACAATGTTCAGGTTTATCCTGTAGCCGATATCATCGACACCTGGGTATTCCGCACAGGGCTGCAGCAGTTGAATTTCAGTCTGAGTGCAGCAGTGGGGCTGTTCAAATCGGTGATCGGTATCATCCTGGTTCTTTTGGCAAATTCGTTGGCTAAGAAATGGGGGAGTTCAGTGTGGTAACAGGTAAAGGAGAACGCCTCTTTAATCTCACGATCAACCTGCTCCTGGCTCTTATGGGGCTGACGGCTTTATTCCCTTTGCTGTATGTACTCTCCGTCTCACTGACACCTTTTAGCGAGGTGCTGAAAAATGGCGGCTACGTCATTATCCCTAAATCCATTACATTTGGCGCGTATAGACAGTTGTTCTCGGAGGATCAAATTCCTTCCGCCTTCAAAATAACGATGATCATTACGCTTCTCGGGACCTTTCTTAATGTGGCATTAACGACTTTAATTGCTTATCCATTAAGTCGCCAGGGACTGCCGGGCCGAAAGATTCTGCTGGCCGGTTTAATCTTGACTTTTATTTTTAACGGCGGCGTTATTCCCACTTATCTGGTCGTAAAGCAAACGGGCTTGCTCAATTCGTTGTGGGCGATGATTATTCCCAACATCATTTGGAGCTATAATGTGCTGATTATGAAAAGCTTTTTTGGAAATATCCCTGAGGAACTGTTTGATTCCGCGAAGATTGACGGGGCTAAAGAGTTGCGCGTTTTATGGCAGATTGTGTTGCCGCTCTCCGTTCCTGTTCTGCTGACGGTCTCGTTATTCTATGGGGTATCGCATTGGAATGAGCTGTTCCAGGCAATTATGTACGTGACGAATCGGAACTTGTTTCCGTTGCAGGTTGTTGTAAGAGATATTCTTATGCAGTCCAGCAGCAGCTTGAATGCTGCGGATAACTCGGTTCCGACCGTCACTTTGCAAATGGCTGCTGTGATCATCGCGTGTTTGCCGCTAATTGTCGTATACCCTTTTGTGCAGCGGCATTTTACCAAAGGTATGATGCTAGGTTCCGTTAAGGGGTAGTCATGGTTGTAATATGGCGATAAGCCTATTCAATATATAATAAACGAAAGTAGGGGAATCGATTGATTAAAAAGAGACGTAACCTCATTCTGTCGGCTGTATCCGTTCTGGCTGCAAGCAGCTTGCTTGCAGGGTGCAGCAGCGAGAACACAAGCAGCACGGAGTCCTCCTCCTCCTCCACAGCTTCATCTTCACCAGCCGCGGCATCCGCAGAGCCAATGAAGTTGGAGATTATGGTGAATGGAGGAAAGCTGCCGGCGCCGGATGCCGATGTGATCAAACAAGAGCTGGACAAAGCGTTGAACACGAACATCAACATATCCTCTTATACGGATGCAACAGATTATCAAAATTTGCTGAATGTGCGGGTCGCTTCTTCTGATTTGCCCGATCTGTTCCAAATCAACGACCGCCAGACGGTTGCCCAACTGGCCCGAAAAGGCGCTTTGCTTGATCTTACGCCTTACGTCGGTAAATTGGCGCAAGCGGAAAAATTTGTTGGAGGTTTCCAGAAAAATTATGTTGACGGTAAGTTGTATGCACTGCCAAGGGCGGCAGGACTGGACTATTTCTCCTATTGGGTGCGCAAGGATTGGCTGGACAATCTGAAGCTTCCGGTGCCTCAGACGTTGGATGATCTGGCCAAGGTGGCTGTCGCATTTGCGAATGATGACCCGGATCAGAATGGAAAAAAAGATACGTTTGGCCTTACCGGAGGCGGAGGCGGAGGCTTCGGTGACTTCAAGTTCAATCCGGGAATCGGTGCGGCGTTATCGCCAATCTTCGGCGGATACGGTGTAGGTGTGCCGGGCAGTATGTACGTGAAGGACGGCAAAGTGACAGACGCGCTTCATGATCCGGCGATGAAAGATGCGCTTGCTTTTTCGAAAAAGCTGTTCGATGCGAAAGTGATCGATCCGGATGTGGTGACGAACGGTGCTTTGCAGCACCAGCAAAAAGCGATTCAAGGACAAGTTGGGATTGTGTATATTGATTGGGCGAACATGTCGAAGGATGAATATGTGGAACAAATTAAGGCAATCAACCCTAAAGCGGAATGGATTCAGATTAACGCGCCAAAAGGGCCGGGCGGGCAATTCGACGGTACGTGGGACAGCTCGCGGCAAGGCGGAATCGCAATTCCCAAATCATTAGAGAAAAACCCGAAAAAGATCGAGAAAATTATTGAGCTGCTGAATTATATTTCGGGAGAGAAAGGCTCGAACCTGGTGCAATTTGGTGTGGAAGGCAAGCATTTTACGATAGATAATGGCAAAGTTACAGCAACTCCTTTACTCGCACAGGACGGCGGATATTTCTATACGTATCAATTCCTCGGCAGAAATGAAATGAAATATTTGGCTACTAAATTCGTCAAGCAAACTCCTTACATTGATTTTATCTCGAAAGAACCCCGCATTATGGCCTATAACGGCGTAGTGGATATTCCGAACGACTATAATCCGGCTGATGCCGAACGTTATTTCTCTGAGGAAATCATTAAGTTCCTTTATGGCAAACGTCCGCTTAGCGAATATGACGCTTTCCTTGAGACACTGGATACCCAGTTTAAGTACAAGGTTTACCGCGATTCGGTTGCAGCCCAGTTAAAAACTTTAGGATTGGTAAAATAGCGGTTAGCGCAATATAAAATCCGGAGTCTCGCGAACGTATTCGCGAGGCTCTTCTTTGGTTTTCTCTGAAAGACGTTGACCGTGGGCCGCGGCAGGTGCATAATAATGAATCAAAACAAATGCACCGACTGGCAGGCCGGGGCCATACCTATCGATAGCAAGGAGAGCGCGCACGATGAAGCTACGAACTCTTTTTCAGACATTCCTTCACATGAGAATTCGGACGAAGCTTTCTATTTTGATCACGCTGATTATCGCGGTTTCCCTATCAATTACGATTGCGCTTCAGCAATATGCGTTCTCGATCTATGACGGACAAATCTATGACAAATCGTCCCGCGTCTTGAATTTGTCCTCCAAGGCGATTGAGACGGAGCTGAAGCGCATACAGCAGTTGTCTTTCCGGCTGATGGGCGAGGATCAGGTACAGGATTGGCTAAGCGCGCTCAAGGCAAATCCGTCCGATTATGACAAGCATTTGCTCAGTACAATGTTGACCGACAAATTAATCACGTACGCGGGCGAGGAGCCGCACCTCTACTCGATCCAGCTGATTGATGCCTTCGGCAGCGAGTATGCCGGCGGCAATATGATCAGCCAGGACCCGAATAAGCGCAAGAGCATTCTTGACAAGGCGGCGGAGGGAACGGGAGAAAGCAGGTGGATGTACCCGGATGCCGTGGATTCTGCGCTCATTTTGACGCGGGAAATTCGGTCTTTTCACAGCTCGAACTTTGATCTTTCTTATCTGGGGACGCTGGAAATCCGCATCAATATTGAAAAAATTATTCAGGACCTCGCTCCGGCGGAGGGCGATCTGATCATCGCGTCGGGCAGCAGCATCATTTATCCGCGTGCCCAGCCTTTCTCTTTAAGCGAGATTGAAGCCGGGTTTACCGAAGGAAAAGGCTACACCAATCAGGAAATAAACGGCGAAGAATATTTTATTACGCGCATTCAATCGGCGAATACCGGCTGGACGTATATTAACGTGACGCCATTCAAGCAAATTTTCGATCGAATTCTGTTTATTAAAGAATTAGTCATTTTTGTGTTTATCGGCATTTTTATCGTCGTCTTTGCGATTGGCATCCGTTTCTCGTACGGGCTGACGAAACCGATCGAAGAACTGATGGCCCGCATGAAGCTGGCGGAGAAAGGGAACTTCGAGGAAGCGAATCTGCTTGCATCTGGCGGACAGGTCAGCATGAACGAAATTGGACTGCTGCAGCGCAGCTTCCGATTTATGATTGAACGCATCAATACGCTGATTCAAGAGAACTACGCCAACCGCCTGTTAATCAAAGAAACGGAATTCAAGGCGCTGCAATCGCAGATTAATCCGCATTTTCTGTACAATACGCTGGAATCGATCAACTGGATGGCGAAGGTGAACAAGCAGTCGGAAATTTCCGCCATGGTGGAAGCGCTTGCCCATTTGCTGCGTAACTCTATCGATTTGAAGGAGCCGATTATTCCGCTCCGCGAGGAGCTGGACATTGTCCAAAGCTACGTGACAATTCAGCGAATGCGTTTCGAAGACCGCCTGCAATTCGAGCTGGAGGTGCCCGATGTATTGCTCGCTTGCCCGATTCCCAAATTGACGCTGCAGCCGCTGATGGAGAATGCGATTCATTATGCGCTGGAGACGATTATCGATCCTTGCCAGATTACGGTTCGCGGCTGGAGTACAGAAGAGGGCGTGTTCCTCTCTGTGGAGGATACGGGGCCGGGCATGCCGCCGGGCATTCTGGACAGGCTGCGCAGCGGCGAGATTCGCACCAAAGGCAAGGGCATTGGGCTGCTCAATATCGATGAGCGGATTAAGCTTGCTTTTGGCGAACATTATGGGTTACAGGTCGACGAAGAAGCGACGCAAGGCGCTAAAATTGTTTTGCGGCTGCCAGGTGAAAGGGAGGCTATCTTATGATCAAAGTGATGCTTGTGGATGATGAGCGAATAATTTTAGACGGGATTTCGCGGTTGGTGGACTGGGCTGCGCTGGGGACGGAATTGGTCGGAACGGCGCGCAACGGCGTGGAGGCCTATGATAAGATTCAGGAGCTGGCTCCGCACATCGTGATCAGTGACATTCGCATGCCGGGGATGGACGGGCTGGAACTGGTTGCCCGCGTGAGCGAGTCGCATCCGCATATTCGTTTTGTGCTGCTGTCGGGCTTCGGGGAGTTCGATTACGCAAGCAAGGCGATGCAGTATGGCGTCCGCCATTACCTGCTGAAGCCAACGAATGAGGCCAAGATTGAAGAAGCGCTTCGGGAGATTATGGAGGAGCTGGCGCAAACGGCGAAGGAAGAATCGTTCGTGCAAAATATGAAGGCGGAGCTCGCCAAGGTCATGCCGCATGTGAAGGAGCAGTTCCTCAAGGAATTCGTGACGAACAAAACGTACGGTGAGCAGGACTGGGAATATTTTCGCAGCCTGTTCCGTTTGGACCCGGATTACCGCATTCGGCTCTTGCTCTTTCAGCTCGAGGGCACATACGAGTATGAGCATCTGTTCGCGATTCGGAACATTGCTCAGGAAATGCTCGACAACCCGCTGCTCGGCACGACGATCGGGAATCATGTGCTAATCGTGCTGGAGGACACAGGCCAGCCCGAGGCGCTGCAGGAGCGCATCTATGCGACGCGGGATATTTTTCAAAAATATTACAAAATGGACGCCACGATCTCGCTCAGCGAGCCCGGGCATATTACGAAGGCAAGAACGCTGTATAAAGAGGCGCTGCAGCTGCTGAATTACCGCTTTTATTTGGGCGAAGGAAGCTTAATTACCCGCAAGGATACGGACATGTCGCTGGTCGGCGGGCAAGTGAAGGAGCTTGTATTTGACGAGGAGCGGCTCAATATGAGCGTCAAATCCGGGAACCGCGAGCAGGCGGAGGAAGCTTTGGCCGATCTGATCTGCTCCTTGAAGGAGGCGCAGCTCAATATCGAGGTGTCCAAGTCGTACGTCATTCAGCAGTTCGTCTCGCTGGTACGGCAATGTGCGCCGGATGAGATGAATCACTATGTGGCGAAAATTCCGCTTATCGTCGAAATGAACTCGCTGCAGTCGATCCAGTCGTTTCTGGAAACGGTCGTCCATGCGATGGTTGAAAAGTTTTATTCGCAAAATAAAGTCAAAATCAGCGCGATTGTCCGCAAAGTCATCGATATTATTCACGATCAACTGGGCAATTCCGAGCTGTCTCTGAACTGGGTGGCGAATGAGATGCTGTACATGAATGCCGATTATCTGGGGAAATTATTTAAGAAGGAGACGGGCGAGAAGTTTTCCAATTACGTGATGAAAGCACGGATTGACAAGGCGACGGAGCTCATCCTGCAGGAAGACGATATTAAAATATTTGAACTGGCGGAGCGGCTCGGCTTCGGCGACAATCCCCAGTATTTCAGTCAAGTATTCAAAAAATATCGGGGTTCGACCCCATCTGAATTCATGAAATCATCAGATACCTCTGGAAATTAAACAATCACGTCTGTATTTTGGATTCTCCTTTTGTCCTTTCCCCGCGATAATAAGGATAAGCAATACAACAGCAGATATTCACCAATAAGGGGAGGATACACAGATGAAAAAAGCGATGTTCACTGTACTATCGGCTGCATTACTGTTAGCGGGATGTTCTTCAGGAGGAAGTAAGGATACAGGTTCCACGACTGCGCCAAGCGCGTCCGCGGCAGCAACGGCTGCAGCGTCCAATAAACCGGTAACCCTGCGCGTAGCATGGTGGGGCGGACAATCACGCCATGATTACACGTTGAAATTGATTGAGCTGTACCAACAAAAAAATCCGAACGTGAAAATCGAATCCGAGTATGCGGCATTTGACGACTACTGGAAAAAACTCGCTCCGCAAGCTGCGGCAAACGGATTGCCTGACGTGTTCCAGATGGACATCTCCTATCTGACGCAGTACGGATCCAAAGGTCAATTGGAAGATTTGACACCGTTTACAACGAGCGGCGTGCTCGATGTGAAAGATATTTCTGAGAACAACTTGTCCGGCGGTAAAGTCGACGGGAAACTGGTTGCCATGAACGCTGGATCGAATGCCTTGGGTGCTACGATTGATTCCCAAATGTTGAAAGACGCTGGCGTTACGTTGAAGGATGATTGGACATTCAGTGACTTGGACGCAGTTGGCGCAGCACTGAAAGCGAAGGGCAAGCTGCTTGGCGGAGATCTCCGTCATGACGTCTACTTCCCGTTCTATTTGAGAAGCGTAGGTCAAAAACTGTACGCGGCTGACGGAACGCAGTTGGGCTACTCCGACGATAAACCGTTCATCGACTACTACACGATGTACAAAAAGTGGTATGACTCCGGTTACATCCTGCCTCTAGATAAACTGGCACAGAAAAAAGGCGTTGCGGAAGACGATGAGATGGTGTTAGGCAATGCAGCGGCCACTTTCCAATGGTCCAACCAATTTATTGGTTTTAATACGGCGGCGAAGCGTTCACTGGATATCGCGAAAACGCCAAGCTGGAGCCAAAACAAAGCGCTGTTCCTGAAACCAAGTATGTTCTGGTCTGTATCCAAGAACTCCAAAAACAAAGAAGAAGCAGCTAAATTTGTAAACTTCTTGATCAACGACATTGATGCGAACAAAATCATCATGGGCGAGCGTGGTGTGCCTGTTTCCTCCAAAGTCAAAGAAGCTTTGATGCCGCTGCTGTCTCCTGAGCAAAAGAAAGTATTTGAATACGTGGCATGGGCTGAGAAAAACGCTTCCCCAATGGATCCTCCGAGCCCAATCGGTTCCGTAGAAGTAGAGAAACTGCTCAAAGATACAGCTGAGCAAATTCTGTACAAAAAGCTGACCGTGGAAGAAGGCGCGGCGAAATTCCGTAAAGATGCGAACGCTATTTTGGCCAAAAACAAAAAATAATATTAAGATCAAGCCTCCGCGACCTTTCGTTGCGGGGGCTTTTTTCATGCTTCAAAACCGCATGGCAAGAGGGTTTTACACCTCTGTTATTTATACAAACACAACGGTTTTTTTCCTTCTGACCGCTCGGCAACTCTTTTATAATAAAGACATAGAGAAGAGAGGAAGCGAGGCTTCATCCTTCAGACATTCCATGGCAAGGGGTTGAGCACCAATGAACAAGCTGCGTTATAACGACAATCTGGTGGGGTACGTATTTGCTTCCCCTTTCATTCTGGGTTTTCTGATTTTTACGCTGTATCCCATTATTTCATCGCTCTTTTATTCGTTTACGGACTACAACCTGTTCGATGCACCTAATTTTATCGGTTTTGACAACTATCACAAAATGTTCACGGGAGACGACAAGTACTGGAAATCCGTCAGCGTAACGTTTACTTATGTATTTGCGAGTGTGCCGCTCAGACTGGCTTTCGCGCTAATGGTTGCGATGCTGCTTAACAAAGCAGTTTCGGGCATTGGCATTTACCGCTCCTCGTTTTACTTGCCATCCTTGATCGGGGGCAGCGTGGCGGTTTCCATCATGTGGACGCAAGTGTTCGGAGATAAAGGCTTGCTGAACTCGGCGTTAGGTGTTATCGGCATCCATACGGATACATCTTGGATCGGAAACCCGTCGACAGCTCTTTGGACACTCATCGCTTTGTCCGTCTGGCAGTTCGGCTCTTCTATGCTGATCTTCCTTGCAGGTCTGAAAAACATTCCAGCTTCGTACTATGAAGCCGCAAGCGTTGACGGAGCAGGAAAGGTTCGCCAGTTCTTCAAAATCACGCTTCCTTTGCTCAGCCCGATTATCCTGTTCAACTTGATCATGCAAACGATCTCTGCGTTCATGACTTTTACGCCAGCGTACATCATTTCTCGCGGCGAAGGCGGACCGCTGGATAACACATTGCTGTACTCCCTGTACTTATACCGCAGAGCGTTCCAGTTCTACGAAATGGGTTATGCGTCCGCGATGGCATGGGTAATGCTCATTCTGGTTGGCGTGATCGCACTGGTCATTTTCCAAACCTCGAAATACTGGGTTTACTACGAAAACAAAGGAGAGAAATAACATGGCCTACTCGAATAATTACAAACGCTTTGGTTATCATCTCCTTTTAATCGTGCTGTCGATTGTGATGATGTACCCGATTATTTGGCTCCTTGTCAGCTCGCTCAAGCCCAATGATGAGATTTTTTCAACGGCGTACAGCTTGATTCCAAGCCATATTGCGTGGGAGAATTTTCAAACAGGTTGGAAAGGTTTCGCTGGCAACTCGTTCGGTAAGTTCTTCCTGAACTCGTTCTACATCGTTATCCTGTCTACCATTGGTGCAGTCGTTAGTTCGGCCCTTGTCGCTTACGCGTTTGGTCGTATTCCATTCTTCGCCAAAAGCTTCTGGTTCGGCTGCATGATGCTGACGATGATGCTGCCGCATGACGTTACGATCATTCCGCAATACGTTCTGTTCACGAAGCTTGGTTGGGTTGGATCGTTTTTACCTATCATCATTCCGCAATTTTTTGCCATCCCGTTCTTTATCTTCTTGATTATGCAGTTCATTCGGACGATCCCGATCGAACTGGATGAAGCGGCGAAAATGGACGGCTGCAGCAAATACAGCATCTTTTTCCGTATTTTGGTTCCGTTGATCGTACCGGCGCTCATTACATCGACGATTTTCTCCTTCTACTGGCGCTGGGAAGATTTTATTAACCCGCTGCTTTACTTGAACAAACCGAGCCTGTACCCGGTATCGTTGGCGCTCAAGCTGTTCCTTGACGGCGAGTCCGTGAACAACTGGGGCGGCATGTTCGCAATGGCATCTGCATCGCTTGTACCGATCGTTGTCGTGTTCTTCATTTTCCAACGGTATATCGTGGAAGGCATCAGCACAAGCGGCTTGAAAGGATAAGGTAACATGGAGGAGGAAAACGAAGATATGCCTAAGTTAGAATGGGATGAAAATAATTTGCGCGCGGTGATCGACCGTGTTGTTGAACGTACGTTTCAAATGGATTTCAGCTGGGACTGGCCGGGCGGCGTCGCGTTCTACGGCGTCTGCGAGGCATATGCGGCAACTGGAAATGAAAACTATTTAACGAAGCTGCAAGCGTGGGTGGACGAAAATATTGAAGACGGCTTGCCAAAGCTGTCCGTCAATGCGGTGTCCATCGGGCATGCGTTGATTACGCTCTACGAAGTGACGAAGGACGAGAAATATTTGAACATCGTCAAGGAAATGGCGGAGTTCCTGACACATGACGCTGAGCGTTTCGGGGACGGTATCCTTCAACACACGGTGAATTCAGAATCGTACAACTTCCCGGAGCAGGCTTGGGTGGACACGATGTTTATGGCGGGCTACTTCCTGCTCCGTGTCGGCAAACTGACGGGCAATGACGATTATTTCGCAGACGGCTTAAGACAATACCACGGTCATGAAAATGTGCTGCAAAATCCGGTGACCAATCTATACTATCATGGTTGGGATAATATCAAAGGACACAACATGTCCTCGATCTACTGGGCTCGCGGCAACTCGTGGGCTGCGCTGACGATGGCAAGAGCGCTCGTGCTGATCCCAGTCACGCACCCGTCCTTTATGATCATCGACGGCTCGCTCCGCGATCAACTGAGCACGCTCGTCCGCTTGCAGGACGAATCCGGCCTGTGGCACACGGTGCTGGACGACCCGTCTGCGCCGCTGGAAACGTCAGGCTCCGCCGGCATCGCCGCGGCGCTGCTCACACGAGGACGCTTGTACAACAAGTACACGCAAAAAGCGATCGACGGCATCCTGGCGAAGATCACGCCGGAAGGCTTTGTGACCGGCGTATCGGCCGGCACTGCCGTCATGGACGACGACGCCGGCTACAAAGGCGTGCCGGACAAGCGCATCCAGGGCTGGGGCCAGGGGCTGGCGCTGACGTTCTTGGCCGAAGTGCTGAACTCGCGGAAGAATCTGTTCGGCAACGGTTGTTAATGATGAAGCTCCACTCGGGTTTGGCCGAGTGGAGCTTTATTTTGTTTGGCGAGTCGAGCGGAGGGAGGCGGTGCTGGTGCTGGTGCCGGTGCCGCACAGCGGCATGGTCGGCTGCTTAGGTACTTGCCGAAGCGATCAGGAAATTCCTGCGGAAAGGCAGGCTTTTTCCACGAAAATGACGTCTTGCACAAGATGCCTGCAAAAAGGCAGTTTTTTCGCCCGAACTCGCTCAACAAGGGCAGGCACACCCGAAATGCCTGCGCTTTTGCAGGAATTTCAGGGAAACAGGGAGGGAAAGGGGAAAATTCCTGCTTTTTTGCTGGCTTGGTGCTCTGGTATCCCCTGCCCAATAAGGATATATCCAGCGCTGCCTGTCATGAACATGCCCGGCTACTTCCCCCGTTGCACGAACCCCCACTCCACAATAATCACGTTAATCAGCAGCCCCAGCCACACATTCACGTCTAAAATCTCCGCTATCATCTGCTCCCTGCCGCCCTCCGGCAAGTGGAAGCCGTGGAAAATCAGGTTGAACAGGATGCAGAATGGGACGACCAGCCGCGCGGTGATCGCGACGAGCGTTATCGCGTAGCTGCGCATCATCCAGCGGCGGTGCTGCACAAGATTGCCTCGCACCGCGTAGCGGTAGCCCTGCCAGGTTGTCCACAGCCACAGAAGGCTGAGGGCCAGAAAGGCGAGCGCTTTGGTATAGCTTTCGGCATAAAAGGCCAGTACCAATCCGAGCAATCCGCTGATGAGAATGCTGATGACATAGACACGGCCCAGGATGCGATGCCGGTTCGGGTACTTGGCGCGATAGCGGGCGCTCAATTGCACCAATCCGCTCAGCAGCGCGAGAAGCGCTGTCGCAATATGAAGCACTAGTAGCGGATAATGCAGGGGGAAGTTTGTTGTGAGCGAAGTCCGGCTGCTGTCGGGATTCAGCGACAAATAAGGGAAGACAGCGACGGCTGCGACAGCGAGAATGATACAGACAGCGGTAAGGGTAAGTTTTTTACTCATAGAGCCTCCGAATTCTTTAGGGTCGGGGAGCAGCAAGCAGCATGCCATGTTGCTCCTCTATCAACAATGGTTATGCTGCCATTGTACATGCCGATTCTCAACGGGATCTCAACGATTTCTTAAATCTTTCTAAAATCGCGCAGGCCAGAATAGGCAGCATGGGCGTAGGACAAATTAGACATGCCAACCAGATAAGGGGTGTGATGATGTGAAAGCTGTGACTTACCAAGGCATTCGAAATGTAAAAGTCAAAGAGATGCCGGATGCGCAAATCGAGAAACCCGACGATATTGTCATCCGGGTCACGTCAACGACGATTTGCGGTTCCGATTTACACCTGTTTAATGGAGAAATTCCCAACACGCCGGACAATTTCATTATCGGCCATGAACCGATGGGCATTGTCGAGGAGGTTGGCAAAGAGGTAACCAAGGTGAAAAAAGGGGACCGTGTCATTGTCCCTTTCAATGTCGCCTGCGGTCAATGCTGGTACTGTACGCATCAATTAGAGAGCCAATGCGATAACTCCAACGATTTTTTGCATGGAGATACTGGGGGCTATTTCGGCTATTCGGAGACATTTGGAAGCTACGCCGGCGGGCAGGCCGAGCTGCTGCGCGTGCCTTATGGCAACTTTGTTCCTTTCAAGGTGCCGGAGGATGCGGAGATGGAGGATGAAAAGCTCCTGTTTCTATCCGACATTGTGCCGACGGCTTACTGGAGCGTGGATAATGCCGGGGTGAAAGCCGGAGATACCGTTATTATCCTCGGTTGCGGGCCGGTGGGTCTGCTTGCGCAGAAATTTGCTTGGCTGAAGGGGGCGGGGCGCGTCATCGCCATCGATCATATCGAGTACCGATTGGAGCATGCGAAGCGGACGAATAAGGTGGAGACGTTCAATTTTAAAAAGCAGGACGATCTCTTGGATCATCTTGCCGAACTGACCGGCGGCGGGGCGGATGTCGTGATTGACGCGGTGGGGCTGGATTCGGAGAAAACGCTGCTGGAGAAAGTAGAGACGATGCTCAAGCTGCAGGGCGGCGGCCTCGGGGCGTTCCGCATGGCGACGAAGCTCGTGCGTAAAGGCGGCACCATCCAAGTCACCGGGGTGTATGGCATGAATTATAACGCCTTCCCGTTTGGTGATTTGTTTGCACGGAATATTACCGTGAAGTTGGGCCAAGCGCCGGTCATCCACTACATGCCGGACTTGTACCGCCAAATCAAGGAAGGCGTTTTCGACCCGACGGACATTATTTCGCACCGTCTGGGCCTCGATGACGCGGAGCATGCGTATACTATTTTTCAAAAAAAGGAAGACGATGCGCTCAAAATTATTCTAAAGCCGTAGTGCTGCTGCTGCCGGTCAGGCTGGCTTCAAACATATCAATCAGGCACAGGAAGCGCTCCGCTTCCCGGAAAACATGGTCGGCGAGCAGCGGATGAATGATGCTTTTGATTCGGCAAGCTTCGATGAGGTCGCGGGCGGTCTTTTTAAAATCCCGCAGCGAAGCGACGGAAACCCGGTTCTGATCGAGAAATTGACCGAGCAGCGGATCGGTTTGGGATTGCGGGCGCATGCTGCTCAAATCGAGTGCTTGATAAAGCAGTTGATCAAAATCATGGCTGAAATTCCGCGCTTGCTCGACTAACTGCCGCTCGGAAGGATCAAGCAAATGGCCGATGAACTTGGCATGGTCCGCCATAATGCGCAGGAAAAACACGTTCTCATCGATGATCGCATCATGCAGCGGCTCCAGCTTCCCGGCATTCAATTCTTCCAGCCTGTTGCGGAAGTAGTTGGCCTCACGGCTCGTATGGTCGACGAGCAGCGGAAAATTGTTGGCGCCCGGCAGCTGGCACGAGACGATGAGTCCGAGCACCTTGCGTTTGAAAGCCCAAATGTGTACCGCCGCATGGTGGGCTTCGATGTTAAATCTGCGGATTGTTTCGGGATCTGTTGCCTGCGTGTAGGCGTGAGACCGCGCCTCGATCCCCTCGAAGATGTGGTAATACTGATTCGCCTCCTGAATGAGCTGGGTATCATCGCAGCGAAAGCCCAGCTTTAGAAAAAGGGAATGCTCTTTCATAATCCGCGACCAGAACCGCACCTCATCCAACGACCGCGCAACAAATTCATTTGCCAAGGCAGCCACACTCCTCACCCAGATGTCGTACGTAATCAGTATAATAAGTCGGACTCCGATATATGTTGGAAACCACGGCCACAGTGCAGAAAAAGTAAAAAAAGGATGTCCTTCACAGGACATCCTTTAACCTTATTCCGCAAATTGGACTACTTTGTATGCGTATCGTGCCACTTCCAGCACGCCTGCGGCTACCGCTTCGCCGGTCACCGCGTCGCGCCCGGCGCGCGGTAAGGTCACACGGCCGCCCGCGCCGTCCATGTTGACGACGACCCAGACGTCGCCGTCATCCCCCGCGCGCGGCGCGACGATTGTGCCCTTCGTGACGTCCGTGCGGACCGTCACGCCCGCCTCATCGGCATAATGCACGATGAGGCTGTGTAAAAGCTGCTCGCCCGTCGGCATACTGCCGAGCAGCACGATCTTGCCTTGACCGTGTGTCTTCTCGGTCAAGAATGCCATGCCCGGCGTCAGCCCGCCATCGACGGTGCCGACCGCCACAGCGCCGTCCTGCGGCGCGAAGACGGCACTCCATAGCGAGAGCGGCTCCGCTGCGCCGAAGGCGCGGCCAATCGAGCCCGTTCCGTCCATCGGGAACGTGTACACGGTCTCGGCGCCTGCCAGCTGCTCCAGGCGGCCGAGGGCCGCGTCCGTGTGCAGCGTATGTTCTTCCGTGCGGCCGCCGGACAGCGGGCCGACGACCCACACGCCGCCGCGTTCCACGAAGGCGATGGCCCGTTCCAGAAATTCCGCGGAAATGTGCGGAAGGAATGGGGTCAGCAGCAGCTTGTAGCCGTCAAGCGATGAGCCTTCTGGCAGCACATCGCGGTGCAAGCCGGTGTGTAGGATGCGCTCGTAGAAATTGGTCACGAGCGCGCGGTGATTGAGCTTCTGGTGCGGCTCCGTCTTGAGGAACGCTTTGGCGCGGTCCGAGTATGTCATCGCGACTTCCGCCTGACGCGGCCGCGTGGACAGCATGGCAGGCTCGATGGCCGCCCGGGCCTCCGCCACTTCCAGCACGTTCGCGAAGCCTACGGTCGGCTTGCCCCACGTAGAGAGCACGGAGCCGTGCGGCTGCTCGCAGCCAGCGCGCTGCTGGCGCCAAAGCCAGTAGCAGAACGCTTCTGCGCCAAGCGCGTAGGCGGCGACGGCTTCGGCGCGCAGATAGCCGTTCGGATGCGGCTTGGCATAGCTTTCCAGCGAAGCGGCATGGGAAGGGCTTGTCTCCATGATCCAAAAGTCGCGGCCCATCTTGAAATTACGCCACAGGTCGTTATTTAGCAGATAGTTCGGGTAGTTATCCCACGTCGCATACGTATCGAATGAGGCGAAGTCGAGATCGCGGAACAAGCGCTCGTTATCCACATGGAAAGCGACGGAGCTATTGTGGGTAATCGGCGCGTCGGAATATTTGCGAATAATCGCTGCCTGCTCGTCGCAGAACTCGGCGATTTTCTCGTACGAGAACAGCTGATACATCGTGCTGAGCGACGAATTATGCAGGAACGGCGCCGGATTCGGCTGCGGCACCTGGTCAAAGCTAAGGTAGCGCTCGCTCCAAATGTCCGCGCCCCACGCTTCATTGAGCTTGTCCACCGTGCTATAGCGCTGCTCCAGCCATTCATGCCACAGGGTGAGGCACGTCTGGCAGCGGCATTCGGCGACATGCGCCTTGAACTCGTTGTCGATCTGCCAGCCGATGACGCCGGCCAGAGGCCCGACCGCTTTGGCGATGGCTTCTGTGATGATCGCGGCTTTTTCGCGGAACACCGCATTGTTCGTGCAGGCGTGCTGCCTCGAACCGTGGCCCATCACTTGCAGTTCTTCGTTCACATACATCCGTTCCGGATGGCCGTGCGTGAACCAGATCGGCGGCGTTGGCGTCGGCGTGCACATGACGGTTTCGATGCCGTTGTCTGTCAGCTTTTGAATCGTGCGAACAAAAAAGTCCAAAGAGATGTCGCCTTCCGTCGGCTCCATCGTCGACCAGGCAAATTCACCAATCCGCACGACGTTAATGCCGGCTTGTTTCATTAATTCAATATCTTGCTCCTGCACAGCAGGCTCCCAAAGTTCAGGATACCAGGCCGCGCCATGGTAAAGCTTGTTTCCCATCGTAGTCACTCACTTTTCTTCAATTTATATAAGGATTGCCTGTATGGTTTCTACTATAGGAGTATTTACTCCCCGGGACAATAATACTTTTTTGCCGCGGAATGAAGGCGGTTTCAACTCTTTTAACCCATTTGCACTTTCTTGCAGCGCTTGTTCGATCCCGGTTTGGAAGGGTTTTCAAAAATGTCTGATAGGCGGCAAATCGCTGTCCGTGCATAATAAGGCCATACGGTTCTCGCAATCTTCTCGGTGCTGAAAACCCGACTTTTTGAACACGCATTTAATAGGAAAATATGGAGGTGACAAGCATGAAAGAAGCAGCGGCTTCTCGTAAAGGGGAATTCATTCAGACGTCACGGGCACAAGGCGCACGCAAATCCGCCATCTGGGGCAGGCTGAGAAAAGACAAATGGCTGTATGTACTTTTGACGCCGGGGCTCCTGTACTTCCTTATCTTTAAATATGTGCCCATGTGGGGAGTGCTGCTGGCTTTTAAGAATTATCAGCCCTTTCTCGGCTTTTGGAAAAGCGACTGGGTCGGCTTCGAGCACTTTCGTGTGTTTTTTGACAATCCCGAGTTTTTCATGCTGCTGCGCAATACGCTTTTGCTTTCGTTCTACAATCTGATTTTTTATTTCCCGGCGCCGATCATTCTCGCGCTGCTGCTCAATGAAATTCGGGTTAGCTTCTATAAAAGAACGATTCAAACGCTCATCTATGTGCCGCATTTTATCTCGCTTGTCATCGTGGCCAGCTTGACGTATGTCTTCCTGACGACCGAAGGCGGGCTGATCAACGAGATGCTGCAAAAGTACATCGGCCATAAAATCGATTTTCTGGCCAGTCCGAACTGGTTCCGTCCGATGATTATTCTGCAGACGATGTGGAAGGAGTGCGGCTTCGGCACGATCATCTTCCTGGCGGCGCTGGCTGGCGTCGACTCTCAGCAGTATGAGGCGGCCATTATGGATGGGGCGAATCGCTTCCGTCAGCTTTGGCACATTACACTGCCGTCGATTCGCAGCACGATCATTATTTTGCTTATTTTACGTATGGGCGACGTGCTAGATAACGGATTTGAGCAGATCTTCCTGATGCGCAATCCGCTGAACCGCGAGGTCGCTGAAGTTTTTGACACCTACGTCTATATGATGGGGATTACGCAAGGGGCGTTCAGCTACAGTACGGCGGTCGGGCTTTTCAAAGCCGTTGTCGGCGTCATTCTCGTGCTTGGTGCCAACTGGACGGCCAAACGCTTCGGACAATCGGGGATCTATTAATTTCAACTGGGAAAGGGGGCGGGGCACATGGGTAGGCACTATCGCACGATCCCGGGTACAATCTTTGATGTGTTGAACTATCTCATCCTGGGCATCATCGGCGTGGTGGCGGTTCTGCCGTTTATCTACGTGGTGGCGGGTTCTTTCGCCTCGGATGCGGAGCTGACGCAGCGGGCGGTGTTTCTAATCCCGAAGACGTTTACCTTGGCCGCGTATAAATTTATATTTTCGACGGATACGATTATCCATAGCATCGGCGTATCCTTGTACGTAATGATTGTCGGCACACTCGTCAACCTGTTCTTTACGGTTACGATGGCGTATGCGCTTTCCAAGCGTACGCTGATGGGGCGCAACACCGTGCTGAATCTGATTATTTTCTCCATGCTGTTCGGCGGCGGACTGATCCCGACCTATCTGGTCATTCGCTCGCTTCATATGTTGGACACGTACTGGGCGCTCATGATCCCAGGCGCAATCTCGGCTTTTAACTTGATCATTGTCAAAAACTTTTTCCAGGAGCTCCCACCGGAGCTGGAAGAAGCGGCCAAAATGGACGGCTGCACGGAGCTCGGTCTCCTGTGGCGCATCGTGCTTCCGCTGTCCATGCCGGTGCTGGCGACATTCACGTTATTTTACGCGGTCGGTCACTGGAACAACTTCTTCTCTGCACTGCTCTACATTAACGATCCGGCGAAATGGCCGCTGCAAGTGCTGCTCAGGCAGATCGTCCTGCTCTCGCAATCTGCGGCGGGCGATATCAATTCGATGGACCCGAACTTCGTGCAGCCGCCGGAGCAGTCGATTAAAATGGCCGTCATCGTGGTCGGCACCATTCCGATTTTGCTGGTATATCCGTTCCTGCAAAAGCATTTTGCCAAAGGGGTTTTGATCGGTTCCGTGAAAGGCTGACGGTTTCTGATATAGGGTATTCTATTTTATGGGGAGGCATGAACATATGAAAAAGAATTCGAAAAAATGGGTAGCCGCAGCAGCAGTCGGCACAGTTGTCCTTACAACCGTAACGGGGTGCGGCAGCGACAGCAAAGGATCTTCCGCTTCACCAAGCGCAGCGGCAACTGGCCAAGCGACATCGACAGCCGCAGCGCAGAACCTGGCACCGCTTGATCTCAGCATCATGCTGCCGATTTTCAAAACGAATTATCCGAAAGACGATGGCCCTGTGACCACCGAAATCGACAAAAAGACCAATACGAAAATTCATCTGGAATGGGTGCCGAACTCTTCCTATACCGATAAATTCAATATTACGCTGGCTTCCGGCAAGCTGCCGTCCATCATTTACGTCGGCGATGTGAAAAATCCGAGCTTCGTCAACGCCGCCAAATCCGGTGCGTTCTGGGAAGTAGGCCCGTACCTGAAGGATTTCCCGAATCTGAGCAAAGCGAACCCGGTCATCATGAACAACTCCTCGATCGACGGCAAAAACTATGGGGTATACCGCGGCCGTGCACTCGGCCGGAACGGCATCAACTACCGTAAAGACTGGCTGGACGCGGTCGGCATGCAGCCGCCGAAAACGATCGACGATTTCTACAACATGTTGAAAGCGTTTAAAGAGAAAGATCCGGACAAAAACGGCAAAGACGATACGTATGGTATGGTATTGGTCAAATGGACAGGACAATGGGCGAGCGGCTTCGACATTATGAAGCTATGGTTCGGCGCGCCGAACAAATGGGGCGTTGTTGACGGCAAGCTGGTACCGGAGCATCAAACAGCCGAGTACCTGGAAGCGCTCAAGTTTATGAAAAAGCTGTATGACGAGAAGCTGATCAACCAGGACTTCGCCGTATTTGATTCCGCGAAATGGAACGATCCGGTCGTCAACAACCAGGCTGGCGTCATCGTAGACGTTACGGACAACGCAGCCCGCTTGGATGACAAGATCCATGCTGCGCTCGCCAAAGACGGCAAAGATAATCCAAGCATACACTATGTGGATAACTTGATCGGCGTCACGGGCAAAAACGGCATGAAAGCACTGCCGACATCGGGCTTCGCAGGCATTCTGGCGATTTCCAAGTCCACTGTGAAAACCGAAGCTGAATTAAAACGCGTGCTTAAATTCCTCGATCAAATGAATGAACCGGACCTGACGACACTTGCCGGCTTCGGGATCGAAGGCAAGCACTACACGAAAGACGGCGACGCTGTTGTGCCAGTTAAGGATACAGCGCTGCTCGAGTCCGAAGTGGAAGGCCTGAACCAAATGCTGCCATACATTCCGGAAGATACTGGTCTTAAAGTGAAACAAACGCCATTGCGTCTGCAAACGACGAAAATCCAGAAGGAAGCGGAACAATATGTTGTGGCGAATCCGGCTGAGCCATTCATCTCCACCGTATATTCGCAAAAGGGTCAACAGCTTGACAACATCATCAACGATGCCCGCATCAAATTCATCGTCGGTCAAACCGATGAAGCCGGCCTGAAAGCTGCCTTCGACACATGGAAAAAATCCGGCGGCGACGACCTGGTGAAAGAAATGAATGACCTGTATGCAGCAGTGAAAAAGTAATCAACGTAGAGCCGCGCCCTGATCGCGGCTCTTTTCCACATCCGGCGCGGGAGAAAGTCGGAAAAGTAGCAGAAATGCTCGGTATATTCACTTCACGCCAGGGATGATCCGGTATACGCTCAAAGGTGAGGGCGTGTCTGAATGCACCAGACACGCCTTAGGGGCTACGCTTGTACAATATTTTCGAATGGTTGGTGAGCGCATGCTGAATGCAGTAAGACAAGGACTTGTCAAACGATTGGGCCGATTGGTCGGAGCGCAGGGCCGCTTTTATCGCAAAAGCTTAATCACGATTTTTATCGTTTCTGGGATTCCGGGGTTAATCATGGGCGCTACGGTGTATTGGATCGCCGGCGGACGCGTGGAAAGCGAGCTGCTGCAGCTGCATAATCGGCAAATCGAGCAGCGCTCCGAACAAGTCGACGATCAATTGGGCAATCTGGAGCTGCTGCTTTCACATTGGGCGTTTGACACCAAGTTTGATTACAGTTTGGGCAGTCTTGATTTTATTAGAAATTTTGAACGCACGCAGGATATTACACGCACCCTGATCGCCATGCAAGGCTCCAATGCGATGGTCAAGCGAGCAGAGCTGTATGTCGGCGGAACGCAGTCGGTGCTGTTCAATCCGGAATTCAACTCGATCGACACGAAGCTCGCGACAGCCCTGTACGAGCCGCTCATTCGGGATAAAAATACGACATACTGGACGCAATGGTCTTTCGACACCGCGCATCCGGAGAATAAGGAATTGGCGCTCGTTCACCACGTGCCTGGCGGCAGCTTGAAACCGTTCGGCGTGCTGGTGTTTCGCTTTGACAGCCAGAAGGTAGCCAGCTTGCTGAGTATGCTGACGCCTTACGATGAAGGGGAAACGTTCCTCATTCAAGGGAACGGCGAGCTGTTTGTCTCGTCCAGCGGCAGCGCGCTGAATTCGCCGTTTGTTCATGCGCTGCGGGAGAAGCTGGCTTCGCTGCATACGAAGAAAGGTTCATTTGTCATCGACTGGAAAAATGTGACGTACACGGTATCGTATGGCAGTTTGTCGCGGATTGCCGAAGATTGGACGTACGTATCGGCTTCCCCGATTTCGAATATTACGTCGCCGGTCGTCTTTATTTCGAAACTGATTATTACGATTTCCCTAATTATTCTGCTTATAGCCGCGGGGCTTGCTTGGCTGGCATCTCGGCGCATTTACTTGCCTGTGAAACGGCTTGTCACGCTGCTCGGAGGCCCTGCGGTGGTCAGCAGTCAAGGCGACGAGTTCTCCTTGATTGAAATGCAGTGGCGTCATTTGCATAACGAAAGCCTAGAACTCAATACGAAGCTGATCGAGCAGCTGCCGCATGTGAAGGAAAGCTTTCTGCACCAGTTGATGCTGGGCTACTTGAATTCCTACTCCGAAGAGGATCTGCACCGGCGCATGGAGCGGTTCAAATGGGAGGTCAAGGACAAGCAGTTCGTCGTCATTTATGTGCAGCTGATCGGGATTGCCAGCGAGGAAGTGAATTTCCGCAGCGGCGAGGAAGGGCTCGTCACGTTCGCGGCCGTGAATATGATCGGGGAGCTGGCCTCACAGTACTTCGAGCAGAGCGACATTTTGAACTTCCATGATTTGACCGCGGCTGTTTTGCTCGTATTGCCGGAGCAGCAATCGGTTCAGGAGGCTTGTCAGGCGTTTAGCGAAGAGGTGAAGCAGTCGATCAACTCGATTCTGAAGCTGCGGGTGACAATGGCGATTTCCCGGCCTGCGGCGCGCATCGGCGAGATTCCGCTCGCGTTTGAGCGGGCGAAGCAGGCGGTGTCCTACCGCAATTTTGAAAATAGCAATCAAATTATCGATCTGGAAACGGATCTTGCCGAAGGCGAAGACGCAGGCGAGTTTCAATATCCTTTTGCCATCGAAAGAGAATTGATTCAGGCTTTGCGAACGGGAAGGGAAAGCGAAGCAAGCGAGTCGCTGCTTGCCTTCCTAGATGCCTTATCGTGCCATGGCGCCAAAGAGATTGACGTGCAGCAAGGGATGCTGCAGCTGTTAGGCAACGTTCAGCAAGCGATTATGGTGTCGGGCATCAATCCGAGCCGCTTGTTTAAAGGAGCGAACCTGTACGAGCAGCTTTCCCAGATCAGAGAGGGGACGAGAATGGTGAGTTGGTTTCAGGAGAGGGTCGTGACGCCGTTTTTGACAGAGCTGTCCGGGCGCTCGGACGCGCATGTGAAACGCATTATCGAACAGACGATGATCTACTTGCAGCAAAATTACAGAAGCGATATATCGCTGGATAATTGCGCGGATCATACGGGCACGTCGCCGTTTTTCCTCAGCAAAGCGTTCAAGCAGGTGACGGGCAAAAACTTTATCGATTACTTGACGGAGCTGCGGATGGACAAAGCGAAGGAATTGCTGCGCGAATCCGAAATGAAAATTAACGATGTCGCGGATCATGTGGGCTATCAGCATACGTATTTTAATCGCATATTCAAAAAACTGGAGGGCATGACGCCGTCCCGCTATCGTGAGCTGAGCCGATCAAACTGATTTCGAAAAAGTATAAATGGGGCTAAAAAGTGCAAACGCCGCTATTGGCGTGCGCAAGAAAGTCCCCTTGCCGGTAAAGTGACGACTCCCTACAATGAGGCTAAACTTCATAGGGAGATGATGGCTGAATGTCGGGAACAGATGTGCAACTGCGTTGGTTGAATGAAAAGGCCGTGCGTCCCGTGGGTCTTACGTGGGGCGTGCCTTGGCGCGAAGGAGAAGTGAAGCGTGAGGAGACGTTTCATTTGGCGGGTGGTTCGGCTGTGGCGGAGGACATCCCGGTGCAAAGCTGGCCGACGGCCTATTGGCCGGACGGCAGTGTAAAATGGTCCGCACATGCGGCGGTCGTGCCGGAGGGGCTGGACGGCTTTACGCTTAGGGCGGGAAGCACGGCGGGCGGCACGGACGGTATTGTCGTGCAAGAATCCGAGGAAGCGATTACGCTCGATACCGGGGCCATTGCGCTCGTCGTTGGCAAGCGGGGCAAGCAAGTGATTCGCAGCGTGATGCGTGATGGCGCGGAAGTGTGCAGCGGCGGCGAGCTCGTCTGCCTGCAAGAGGAAGTCAGCGAGGCGTCCGGCGTCAGGACGGTGAAGGAAGCAGCTTATGAAAGCCGCATCATGCGAGCCGTCGTTGAACAGCGTGGACCGGTGCGCGGGGTGGTCAAAATCGACGGCCGGCTGCGGGCTGTGAGCGGCGCGCGGGAATGGCTTCCTTTTACGCTGCGGCTGTATGTGTATGCGGGTCTGGATACGATTCGGTTGGTGCACACGTTCTTCTACGACGGCAATCCGCATACGGATCTCATTCGCGGGCTGGGACTTCGTTTCTCAGTGCCGATGCGCGGAGCGCATTATAATCGCCACGTTCGCTTTGCCGGGGATGAAGGCACGTTCAGCGAATCGCCGAAGACGCTGCATACGCGTCGGACGAAAGGGAAGTACCGTGAGTTATATGAGCGTCAGACCTCAGGTGACTGTGTTGCGTTTGATCAGACTGAGGATGCATACTTCCTGTCTCTGCTGGACGATTCGGCTACGTGGGACAGCTTCAAGCTGGTGCAAGGCTCCTCCGAGCACTATCTGGTGCAAAAGCGGACCAAAGTCGGCTGCTCCTGGGTCAAAGCGGCGGAAGGCCGCCGTGCCGGAGGGCTCGGCTATGTCGGCGGCGAAGGCGGCGGATTGGCCGTTGGTCTGCGCAATTTCTGGCAGAAGCACCCCGCGGGCTTCGTGGTGCACGGCACGTCCTCGGCGGAAGCGGAGTTCACGGTGTGGCTGTGGTCACCCGACGGCGGGGGGATGGATCTGCGGCATTACGATACGGAGACGCACGTGGAGTCCTCCTATGAAGGCGCCGAGGAGCTGCGCGCGACACCTTACGGCATCGGCAATACCTCCGAGCTGATGCTGTGGGCGACGGATCGCACGCCGGACAGTGAGGCACTGCGGCATATGCGAGCAGAGACGGAGTCCCCGTCGCTGCTCGTGTGCGAGCCGTCATACTATCATGCTTCGGGCGCTTTCGGCATCTGGAGCTTGCCGGATCGCAGCACGCCGGCAAAGTCACTGCTCGAGGAGCGGCTCGACGGCATCATCGGTTTTTATTTGGCGGAGGTCGAGCAGCGGCGCTGGTACGGCTTCTGGGACTACGGCGATTTCATGCACAGCTACGATCCCGTACGGCACGTCTGGAATTACGATTTGGGTGGCTGTGCGTGGCAGAACACCGAGCTGGCACCGAATATGTGGCTGTGGGTGATGTTCCTGCGCTCGGGGCGCGGCGATATTTTCCGCTTGGCGGAGGCGATGACGCGCCATACGAGCGAAGTGGACGTGTACCATTTCGGAGAGTACGCAGGTCTGGGTTCACGCCACAACGTCATGCACTGGGGCTGCGGTTGCAAGGAAGCTCGCATTGGCATGGCAGGGCTTCATCGTTATTTTTACTATTTGACAGCGGATGAGCGAATCGGCGATATGATGGACGAAGTGAAGGATTCCGACTTTACGACGGTCAATCTTGATCCGATGCGCGCGTACTTTCCGAAGGACGAGCATCCGACGCATATTCGGGTTGGTCCGGACTGGGCGGCTTTCTCCTCCAACTGGATGACGCGCTGGGAACGGTACGAGGATACGCAGTATCGGGATAAAATCTTAACGGGCCTCGCCTGCATTAAGGCGGCGAACTTCCGCTTGATCTCCGGGCCAACGTATGGCTACGACCCGAAGACCGGCGTGCTGACGCCGATGGGCGACGATAACTGGGGCCGCCATCTGGCGATCTGCATGGGCGGACCGCAGGTATGGTTTGAGCTGGCGGGCATGCTGAAAGATCCGGAGTGGGAAGACATGCTGTCGGAATTCGGTGTGTACTACAACCAAACGCAGGAGAAGAAGGACGAGCTTACACGCGGTCTGGTGTCGACGAAGCGGTTCGAGCATCCCGTGCTGAGCGCGGCGATTACCGCGTATGGTGCTTATTATCGGAAGGATGCCGAGACGGCGCGGTTGTGTTGGGAGATTTTGCTGGGGAATCCGTTTGCGCAAGTCGATTTGATGACGGAGGCTGCGGACGTGATGTATGTCGAGCCTTTGCGCGAATTCGACTGGATGAATACGAACGAGGCTGCGCAGTGGTCGCTGAATACAGTGATTGCGCTGGAACTGATTGCAGACAGCCTGCCGAATAGGGCGGAACGCCAGGAGGAAATGGTGAAATGAGACAAGAACCGTATTGCTTGGGAGCTATCGATATCTCTGCCGCCGGGCCGCGCTGCAAAGTGCTGCTCGGCGACATCAATGGCGACGGCCGCATGGAGGTTGTGCTCGTGCAGCCGGATGACCGGCAGGATGTGCGGTACATTCCGCACTACGTCCAGTGCGTGACGGCGTACGATCTGGATGGGAAGCTGTTGTGGCAGACCGGCAAGCCAAGTCTTACTGCGGGGAGACCCGGCTCGGACTATCCGGCGCAAATCGCCGATATGGACGGCGATGGGCGGTTGGAGGTCGTCTGTGTGATGGACGGACGACTGGTGGTTTTGAATGGTGTGAACGGGGAAGTGAAGGCGTCGCATACGCTGCCGCATGAGCATGCTCACGACTGCATTATCTTGGCGAAGCTGACGGGGACGGATTATGCGGGCGATGTGATTTTGAAAGACCGCTATCACAAGCTTTGGGCATTCGACCGCAGCTTCAACCTGCTGTGGACGCATGAAGGCAACCCTGGGCATTACCCCTGGGTGTATGACTATGACGGCGACGGCTTTGACGAAGTGATGGCCGGCTACGACATGCTCGACCAGGACGGCACGCTGCTGTGGAGCTGCCGGGATCTCGACGATCACGCCGACTGCATCTGGGTCGGCGACGTGAATGGCGACGGCGAAGCCGAGCTCGTCATCGGCGGCAGCGTGACGGTGATGTACGACTGCCGTGGGCGCGAGCTATGGCGCTACGCCGGCTCGATCGAGTCCCAGCATATCGCGCTGGGGCGGTTCTTGCCGGGGCAGCCGGGCCTGCAAGTCGCCGGACTCGACCGACTCGTCCGCGAGGACGATGGCAAGGGACTCAAAGGCAAGGACGCGCTCTTCCTTCTCGATAGCGAGGGCCGCGAGCTGTGGAAAGAAGACCGTCAGACCGACGGCTGGCTGACGATTATTGAGCCGCTGCGCGGCTGGGCGGAAGGAGCGCCCGACCTGATCCTCGCCTATCGGCGCGGCGGCGGCGTGCTGCCGACGCTGTATGACGGCGAGGGGCAGCCGGTCGTGAGCTTCCCGCACGAGGGCTACGCCGTGCATGCCGACCTCGTTGGCAGCGGGCTCGAGCAGGTGCTCATCTATGACGATGAGACCCTGCGGATTTACGCCAGCGCGCCGCTCGATGTGCGCGTTGCGGCCGGCGCCGCGCCGCTCGCGCAGCCAAAGCGGCTGTCGCACGCGACGCTGTACCCCGGCGGCGAGGTGGCGCTGGGGTGAGCGGGGGCAGCCGCGTGTGGGGCGCGGCCCTCGTTGCGGCGCGTGCGGGCTTAGCGCGCGGAGGAGGCGCTGCTCGCGGCAGGGCGTCCGCGCAGCAAAGTGCGTAGAGCGTGGGGCGGCTCTACCCTGCGGCAGGCAATCCCCCTCAGCGCGCATAGGTGCAAAACCTGAACTGGAATTTCTCCAGTTTAGGTGGGATGAAATCGTGAAAAGAGGTTGCTCAACTGGAATTTCTCCAGCACATTCACGCATAATCGCCTAAATTCGAGGGGATTTCCAAAATGTGCTGGAGGTTTTCCAGTTCAGTGGGGAGAAACGTACCATTTGGCTAAAATGAGATGGAGAAATTCCAGTTGAACAGGAAGTGGCAGATTAGAGAAAGGGGAGGGAGTTGTCGATTTCTCATACCCTGGAGGTGAGGCGACCTGCGGGTGGGCGCGATGGTCCGCTGGCTTCTGCCGCGCCGCGGCCCTCATTGCCGCCGCCACCCGGCTGGGCCGCTCGAACTCAGTCAAGCCTGCAAAAAGGCAGGCATTTTCTTCATTTTGCTTGGAAGCAGGCACAAGCCTGCGAAAAAGCAGTTTTTTTCTCCCGATGGGCTGAAATCGGGGCTTATCCGGAAAAATGCCTGCCAAATCGCAGGCATTTCGCAAATATCGAGAAAAAGCTGAGAAATGCCAGCCTTTTTGCAGCTTTTGATGCAAGCTCATAGTCCAGCCAGCGCGAGCAGCCAGCCAATGCCTGCCAGCCACCTTGCAAGGCTGCTGGACTGCTATAGAAAGGACGATGCAACATGACAGCACCAATGAAGTTTGATTTTGGCCCAGTCGCAGCGGTGGCGGGGACGTCAGGGGCGCAGGAAGTGGCCTCCGCAGCGGAAGGCTACATCAAGGTCACGCCGGAGACTGTGTACACGAAAGCCGTCGGTTACGGTTTTGACGATGCCGGCCGCGTGTACGCCAAAGATCGCGGCGAGCCGGCTGCACTGCGCCAGGACTTTTGCATCCCGCTGGGCGCCACGTTTGCGGTGGACGTCCCGAACGGGACGCACCAGGTGTCCGTTCTGCTCGGCGATGAGATCGCCGATACGGAGACGACAATCAAGACGAACGCTGGCCGGCTCGTCCTGCATAAGCAGCGCACGCTGGCAGGGCAGTTCGTTCGCGCGAGTTTTTCCGTCTGGGTAACGGACGGACAGCTCCAGCTGGCGTTCACCGGCCTGACCCCGCGCATCAACGCGGTGGAAGTCGAGGCGGCGCCGAGCGCCTGCACGATTTTCCTAGCCGGCGACTCGACGGTGACGGACCAGCCCGCGGACGGCTATCCGTATGCCGGCTGGGGGCAAATGCTGCCGCTGTTCGTCAAGCAGGACGCGGCCGTTGCCAACTATGCGCTGTCGGGCCGCAGCTCGAAAAGTTTTATCAGTGAAGGGGTGCTGGCTACGATTTGGAGCGAGATCAAGCCGAATGATTACCTCCTGATTCAGTTCGGGCATAATGATCAGAAGCCCGATGAGGAGCGGCGCACGGAGCCCTTTACCACGTACAAAGAGACGCTGCTGCGGTACATTGACGGTGCACGGGAGCGCGGAGCGATTCCGATTCTCGTCACCTCCGTGCAGCGCCGCTTCTTTGAGGAGGACGGCACGCTGCGCGATACCCACGGCGCTTACTTGACAGCGATGCGCGAGCTAGCGGAGGAAGCTGAAGTTCCGCTGATCGATCTGGCGGTGCGGAGCAAAGATTTGTTCGAACAGCTCGGCCCCGAAGGGACGAAGACGTTGTTCATGTGGCTGGCGCCAGGCGAGTTCGTCAACTTCCCGGACGGCGTGGAAGATAATACGCATTTTCAGCAAAAAGGCGGCATCGAAGTCGCTAGGCTCGTTTATGAAGAATTGAAACGGCTGAAGATTCAGCCGCTGAGTATGTTTTTACGGTAATCGATGAATGTTCCTCAATAGGTGCAGCAAAGATTAAGGCACGCCTGAGCGATTAGGTTGTGTCTTTTTTATTTCGTATGCTCGAATTCGTTGTATAATGAAAGTGTACGATGTCATCGAGCAGCAGTTGCAGGTCGTTCGCCATACTTTGATGTAGGGGGAAGCTGTTATGAAAGCACACGAAATTATGGTTCGACAAGTGTACAAAGTGAAAACAGAAGACCCTGTACGTGTTGTTATTGAGAAATTTATCAAATATCGCATTAGCGGTTTACCCGTTGTGAATGATCGGAACGAAGTGGTTGCCTACCTCAGCGCGGGAGATATTATGCGGTATATTGGCAAGCATGAGGACCATATTTTATATTCTTATTTTTATACAGCTGTTGTTAAGGGAGACAATGAAGAGTTCGAAGATCGTGTTCGCGGTGTGCTCCCGCTGAATATTATGCAAATCGCGCACAAGAAGGTCATTACGGTGGATGTCAATGAGGAGATTGAAAATATAGCGGCAATTCTGGGAAAGAAACAGATCAAGAGGCTCCCTGTCGTGAAGCAAGGCGTGTTGGCGGGGATCATTAGCAGGGGAGATGTGATTCGGCATGCGTTCCAAGCGATTCTATGAGGTGCGAGACGGATTCGGCTTATTCGCTGGTCAAAGGGATTGAGAGGACCTTATTCAACAAAACAGTAACAAAACAGCAGCTCCAACCGCGAGAACACGCGATTGGAGCTGCTGTTTTCCTTTTTATGGAATCGTAATGCTCGTAATCACTTGCCCGTTCCCTTGCAGGTAAATGGCATGATTCGCGACGAGTCCCGACATGCTGCCGGAAATCACAACCGAAGAGGAGACCGCGTACACCGAGGTGACGGTGCTGCCGCTGCTTGTGGTCTGATTGACGGAGATGGTGGCGATTTTGCCTTGATTGTTGAAGGTTACGCTGTTAAATGTGCCGGAGACGTAGAAGTTTTGGCCCGAGCCGCTGGTCGTCTGTGTCACCTCGACATAGACGACTTTGTTATTGTAGACGACCGCTTTCACCACATCGCCGTTTTGCAGCGAAGAGCTTGCCACTTTCACGCCGCCCCGGTAAATAAACGCATTTTCATCCAACGTAAGCGACTGTGCCTGTGTGCCGTTCACGAGCACTAGGGTATCTCCCGACGCTGAAATGACGGAGCCGGTCGCGGTGCTGGTGCTTGGCAGCGGGGAGGAAGCGCCGCCGGCAAATTGCGAGACGACGACGTAATTCACTACGCCGTTATAATAATGCAGGCTCACGACACTGCCAGCTTGCAGCGCGGAAGCTGCATTCGGATAGCCGTTCACATAGACGAATGTCTTAGCGTCAAGCTGTAGACTGTAAGTGATGCCGCCGCTTGTGAGCGTCAGCACGTTATTGGCCACCGGGCCGACAACAGTACCCGTCAAATCCCCGGTCGAAGTCGGCTTCACGACCGGCTGGGTCACTTCGATGACCGCGACAGTGTTGTTGTAGGTATACGCAGTGATGACGTCGCCGACTTCAAGCGACGATGTCGTCGTCAGTACGCCGCCGCGGTAGACGATGGCGCCGCTGCTGAGCGAGTAGCCGCGAATTTCACCGCCTACGGTCATCGTCAGCGAGCCGTTGCTGATCGGATAGGCGATCGGTCCGCTGACCGAGCCGGAAAGCGCGGGCTGGGAGCCGTTCGAACCCGCCGGCTGCGTCACTTCTACGTAGACGATGCCGTTATTGTAGGAGCGGGTCGTGACGAGATCGCCGATCTGCAGGCCGGAGGCGCTGATTTGCGAACCGTTCCGGAAGAACAGGGCGTTCGTTTGCAAAGGCAGCGCGACGGACTGTCCGTTAATAACGAGCGTCAGCCGGTTGTTCGCCACGGCTGCTGCAACCATGCCGTTGCGGACGCCGACCGCCTGCCCCGGCGTAACCGGCGACGTACTGCCGGGCTGCGTGACTTCCAAATAAATGACGCTGCCGTTGTAGTAACGGATCTTCACTGTATCACCAATGGCGAGCGCTGCTGTGGAAACCCGACTTCCGTTCTTGAAAATAAAGACATCGGCATCCAACGCCAGTGTAGAAGTTTGCCCGCCTGTGGAGATCGTGACGGTGCTGCCAGTAACCGGCGCTAGAATTGTGCCGGAGATGAGGCCGTCGCTGTTACCCGGCAGTTGATTGCCGGCACGGTCAAGCAGCGCGGCGATCTGCGCTCTGGCGACGAGCTGCTTCGGTCGGAACGTGTTGTCTTCGAAGCCATCGACGAGGCCTTGGTCGACAGCGACCTTGACATAGCCGACGGAACCTGCCGGAATCGAGCCGCTGTCCGCAAACGGCAGCTTGGCGTTCATTTGCGCTTCGGCCTGATTTTGCAGCTTGAGCGCTTTGACCAGCAGCGTCGTCGCCCACAGGCGGTCGGCTGGCTGGTTCGGATTGACATACGATTCCGTCTCGCCGAACAGATCGTTTTCCAGCGCGACCGCCACGTACCCGACAGCCCAAGCCGGAACCTTGGCGGCGTCCAGGAAGTTCAGCTTTGTCGCCATCGCATTAGCGGACTCCGCTTCGTCGCGAAGCCCCATTACCCGCACAGCGGCGGCAATCGCCTCCATGCGCGTCACGGTAGCCTGCGGCTTGAAGGTGCCGTCGTCGTACCCTTCGAAGACGCGGCGGCTCGCCAGATCGATAATATAACGGAGCGCCCATTCGTACTCTTTGCCTTGCGTGTCTTTGAAATGAAGCTTTAACGGATAATTGCGCGTTGTGCTGCGGTTGTTGTTTTTGCTGTTGTTGTTGTGATCATCATGGTCCCGGCCGCCCCCGCTGGCAAAAGCCGTTGTGCCAACCCCCATGATCATCGTGAAGGCGATCGTGCCGACGAGCAGTTTTCTCATACGCGATGGCTTCTTCATGTTTTTCTCTCCTTACCCAATTATAAATGGCGTAAAACATATGATGAGGCAACTATCTATAGCATTCGTGAATTGGAAAATTTTCGGAGGGTCGCACCGTAAAAAAAGCAATACATCATTATGCGTTCTTGCTATAATTAACTTTCAAATGCGTATTCTGAGAGGAGGTGCCTTATGCCAATTATCGATGTCCAGCATTTACGCAAAACGTTTGTTACTTCCGTTCGCAAAGAGGGGCGCTTGGGCACGCTTCGCAGCTTGATTCGGCCGGAGCGGCGGGAAATGGTGGCCGTGGAGGACATTTCATTTTCTATTGAGCAAGGCGAGAGCGTTGCTTATCTGGGCCCGAACGGAGCCGGCAAGTCGACGACGATTAAAATGCTGACCGGCATCCTGGAGCCGAGCGGAGGACGCATTGAGGTCGCCGGCCGAGTCCCGCATTTGAATCGGAAGCTGAGCGCTTATCAAATTGGTGTCGTATTCGGACAACGGAGCCAGCTGCTCTTTGATTTGCCGGTGAACGACTCCTACGAGCTGTATCGTTACATGTACAGCATTCCTTGGGACCGGTACCGGGCCAATTTAAAAGCGTTCGCCGAGGTGCTGGAAGTGGAGCATTTGCTGCAGCGAACCGTGAGAACGCTCTCACTGGGGCAGCGCATGCGCTGCGAGATTCTGGCCTCGCTTTTGCATGAGCCGGATATTCTTTTCCTTGATGAACCGACCATCGGGCTCGATGTCGTCGCCAAAGAACGCATTCGCGCCTTCATCGAGCAAATCAACCGCGAAAAAGGCATTACCTTGCTGCTGACGACGCACGATATGCAGGATATTGAGCGGCTTTGCCAGCGGACGATGATTATTGACAAAGGACAATTAATTTACGACGGCTCCCTGCAGCACATCCGGGAACATTACGCGACGGCACGGCAAATTCGCGTGACGTACGAGGAGCCCAGCCTGGCCGAAGCTGCAGCGCTCCTATTCTCCGATCAGCAGGTTAGGGCGTGCGTTGAGGAGCGGATGCTGACGCTCTCGTATGATCAGCATGCGGCGGATACGTCCGAGCTGCTTCAAACGTTGATTACGTATACGAAACCGCGCGATCTCACGATGCAGGATGAGAACATCGATGCGCTCATCTCCCGGATTTATCGAGAAGGGCTTACGCATGGCGAGCCGTCGAACCGCCCGAAGGCGCAGTTGGAAGGTGCTGTCCGATGATGGATGCATGGAGACGGATTGGCGGGATGTCCCGCATTGCGGTGCGCCAGCGGATGCAGTTTCGATTTGATTTTATAATGACGCTCATCTCGACGCTGTTGTTCTGTGTTCTGTATTTTATGCTCTGGAAGGCGATTTACGCCTATTCCGCCGAGCAAGTGCTGCCATGGGAGCAGCTGATCACCTACGTCATGGTGGGTCAGACGATGAACTTCGCCAGATGGTCTCCTGCGGAACGGGCGCCGACCTATGAGATGGCGATGCGCGTGCGCACGGGCGATATTGCACTGGATTTGATACGTCCGGTCGATTTTCAGGTACAGCGGTTCGTCGAAGCGGCCAGCTTCTTTGTGGTAGAAATGCTGTGGGTGAACGTGCCGGCGCTGCTGCTGTTGATTTTCGTGCTGGGCATACAGCCGCCGCCGAACGTTGCAGCGGGGCTAGGCTTTGTCGTGTCGCTCGCGATCGGATTCCTCGTGGCGTTTAGCCTCAATTCGATCATCATGATGATCTCGTTCGTTACGACGAATACGTTCGGGGTGCAGATTGCGAAGCGGGCCATCGTGGACATTTTTGCAGGGACGCTCATCCCTTTCGATTATTTTCCGCATGCGATGCAGATGATCTTGCAAGTGCTGCCGTTTCAAGCGCTGGCCTACATCCCGCTGTCGATTTATACCGGGCGTCTGTCCGGTCCCGCTATGGGCATGGCACTTGTCGAGCAGCTTGCATGGGCGCTGGTGATGATTGGCATCAGTCGGCTGCTGTGGATGAAGGCGGCCAGACGACTGGCAATTAACGGGGGGTGAGCGGATGAGGGCGCCAAAACGTAACGCCTTGCAGCAGGCAGGCTTTTTACTCGGCATGTATGGGCAATTTTTAAAAATATATGTGAAAACGCTCGTGGAATACCGCGCAGACACGATTATCGCCATTGTGGCAGGCATCATTGCGCAGGGGAGTACGCTTGCTTTTTTAACCGTTATTTTCTCCAGGATTCCGGCGCTGGCGGGGTGGGATTTCTATGAACTCGTCTTTTTGTTTGGCTTGGCGGCCGCGGGAAGAGCGCTGAATCAGACATTTCTGAACGCGCCTTTTCTCATCACAGGCTATATTCGCTACGGCAAGCTGGATATGATGATGGTGCGGCCAGTCGGGGTGCTGTTCCAGTCCATCGGTTATGGGCAGGAGCTGAACGGGGTGGGGCAGCTGTGCACCGGGATCGTCATCATGACGTACTCGGCGCTGAAGCTGGACATGACGTGGTCGTATGGGCAAGTCGGGTTTGTCGTATTGGCTCTGCTGTGCAGCGCGCTGATTCAATTCGCCGTTTTGCTTACGATCAGTGTGCTGACGTTTTGGGTGCATGAAGTCCGATCGCTGATTTTTCCCGTAACGTGGCTGTACGATTTTGCACGCTATCCGCTGCAAATTTTTCATCCAGTTCTGCGCGGGCTGTTGACTTATGTGCTTCCCTATGCGATCGGGAGCTTCTACCCGGCCGCCTATTTGCTGCACCATGAGCGCTACGAATGGGCGTTGTGGGGCGTGCCGCTCGTAACGCTCGCAGTACTGGGGATAGCTTTATGGGTTTGGTCGCTAGGCTTGCGAAGATACGCTGGGGTTGCCGGCTAAAGCAGATGGCTGGCTGCAATCGACATACATCGGATAGACCGCTGCTGGGGCGGATGGAACAGGGGGAGCCGTAACGGGCTGCTCCTTTTTCGGCTGCGCCGCACGCAGATCCCGCTGGGCAGTTGGCTGCTGCATGGAGCGCAGATAGGCGGATTGTACGATGCTCTTGTTGCGTTTGAATACGTCGAGACACATAGACAGCATAATACCTACCACAAAAACGGCAATCATGACGATTTCAATATTTTGGATCATGCGCAGCCCTCCTATGAATCTTTTTTCATAGCGTAACGGATTTGCTAGAAAAAGTTGGTCGAAATGCGATGTCGTTTTGTAAGAGATTTTCCCATGGCGCATGCCTTGACTTTGTTGTTGAGAACGATTATCATTCAAATAATAAATTTAATTGAAAATGATTATCATTGAATGCGTGGATCAGATTCACAACAACGGAGGGAGACGCGATGAACAGCGAGGTCGAAATTGGAACGGGAACGATGCGTGTTGTCGCGGACTATCAATTGGAGCGATGGATGCGATCGATTGCCCAAAGAGAGCCCGCGCGGGAAATAGATGATACGGATTGGCGGCAATTAGCACAATACGCGGCGTTTCACGCGGTGAACGATTGGTATATGCTCCAGCCTGTGAGCCGGACTTTTGCAACACTGACTCAGGCCTTTGAACAGCGTTGGACGAATAAGGTACAGAAATTCGGTTCCAGTGGTCACTATAAACAGGTGAAGGAACAGCTATTGCTGGAGCTCTATTTGAAATTGACGGATGAAGACAATGCAGTAGAATGGCCGATCCTGCTATTCGAATGCACCAGTGTCTGGGTGGAAGAGCTTGATCTCGGCTTGTCGATGATCGTGCAGGTTATGGCGCAATCCGGCGGGGAGCATCGTCTGACGCTTTACAAATATATGGTGGATGCCAGCGAGACGGCGGTGCAGTTGTATTTTCATATGAGCGTCGTTTTTTGTCAACGCGCCTTCGGGCAGCTGCCTGCGGATATTGAAGTTGTTGATTTATTTCATGGTGAGACGCATCGGTTGCGCGCATCCGAGATGGACGTTTCGAAGTCGGTGGACTACTTGCGGCTCGCAGCTGAGCTGTATTTGGAGAAAAAGCACTGCACTTGCTGTGCAGGGGAGGATTTGTATGGAAACGGATCGCATCTGGCAATCAGCCAGTGACGGGTTGGTGTATTGTACGCCTGCGCATCGACGGACATTTACCGGCTGTCGGAGCTTGGAGGACATCTGATGCTGCATTCGCTCAACCTGCAGGACGAGGTAACGGATGTGCTCGTATGGGACGAAGGCGGAATCAAGTACAAAAACGCCCACAGATCAACCTTCCAAACGATTCTGTAAGCCGCTTTTCACGCGAAGAAAGATTGTGTTATCATCACGGTAAGACAAGTTGGGATAGAAGTGGTGAACGCAGTCATGGATAAAAAATATTGGGTACCGGCGCTCGAACGCGCGCAGGAAGTGCTGAAGCTGCTCGCGGAGCAGCCTTCGAAGCTCAAGCTGACGGATTTGAGCGCGGCGACGCAGATCAATAAAAGCACAATGTTCTCCCTCCTGCACACGATGGAAGCACTGAATTGGGTCGTCAAGGAAAAAGGAGACACGTACTCGCTTGGCGCCATGTTCGGCTTGCTGGGCAATGCGTATTTTACGGGCATGAGCCTTGTGAAGCTGTTCACAGAGAAGGCGGAGCCTTACGTGGCGCGGATCGGGGAGACACTGCAGATGGCGAAGCTGGAGCAAGGGGACATCGTCTATTTGGCGAAAAAGGAAGCAAGCCTCCACGTCCGTCTGATCTCGGAGCCCGGCATGCGCCTGCCGGCGTATGCCACGGCGATGGGCAAAATGCTGCTCGCGCAGCTGCCGGATGAGCGCGTGGAGGCGCTGTACGCCGGCGGCGCGTTCGAGGCGTTCACGCCGCATACGGTGCGCAGCTGCGACGAGCTGCTCGCGCAGCTGCACGAGGTGCGGCGCACCGGCCTCGCGATCGACCGCGAGGAGATCGTGCAGGGCTTCTGCTGCGTAGCGGCGCCCGTGCGGGGGCGCGGCGGCGACGTCACCGCCGCCGTAAGCACGACCATGCCCATGCACCAATGGGCAGTGAAGCAGGGACTGGCGGCGGAAGCGATACGCCAGTTTGCATTGGAGCTATCTGCGGCCATCTAGCCGCAGAGGGGAAGTGCGCGCGCGAGGGCTTAGGGCCTCGCGCGTTTTTTGTGCTGCTCGCGCGGAGCGAGCGAGGGGGGGCCGGCGGCGCGGGCGGCGGAGGGCGGTTAGGGCGCGGATGAGCAAGGGCGGCGCAGGGCCTGCGGAAGTGAGGGTGGCCGGTCGGTCGGCGAGCGGAAGCCTGAGGAAGAGGAACTGAGGACGGGAGAAGCTGCATTTCCTACAGCAAAATTGCTGGGAAAGGGGCCGAATTGAGAATTTACCTGCATTTCTTACATGAAAATTTGCGGATTCCCTCTAAAATCGGGGCAAATGCAGAGGGAGCAGCCAATTTACATGTACATTTTGCAGGTGTTTTGTTATTTTCGGGAATTTTTCGAAAATGTAATGTAGCTTTTGCAGGTTCTAGCCCCTTTCCCCGCCGACACACTCGTTCCCCGCCACCAGAGTTCCGCCGCCGCACCAACAAACTAGTCTTTCACACCAGCTGCCCCCGTTCCCAAGCCCGTTCCCATCTCCCAACGCCGCCTCCGCACCAACCATTTTGTCCTTCAATCCAGCCCCCATCCCGGTTCACCTCCCAGCAGCGTATTTCTCCACCGCTCGTGCTCACCCCCTTCCAGATTTAGCATTGACCGTTCTCCGAAACGGGGGTACAATAAGGTTGTTCTTAATTATAAACTTAGTTTATTATAATAAACCAACGGGAGTTGACCTATATGCGCTTGGCGGATAAAGTTACGCTGATTACCGGAGCGGGCTCCGGCATCGGCCAGAGCTCGGCTTATCTTTTTGCTTCAGAGGGCGCCTATGTGATTGTGAACGATATTCAACCGGAAAAAGGCGAAGAAACCGTCGTAGCGATTCGCGCTGCCGGGGGGAAAGCGATTTTTCTTCAGGCGGACGTGACCGATCCGGCGTCGGTTGCGCGGATGGTGGAGCAGGCGATTGCGCAGTGCGGGCGAATTGATGTACTTTTTAACAATGCGGGAATTAGCGGCGTGGGTGCCTTGCATGAGGTGGAGCCGGAGCAGTGGGATCGGGTCATGACGGTCAACATCAGGGGCGTGTACCTGCCGTCCAAATACGTGCTGCCGCATATGATGGCGCAGGGCGGGGGCAGCATTATTAATATGTCGTCCTGCATCGCCGAGATCGGCCTGGCCAGAAGAGCTTCGTATGCGGCGACGAAGGGAGCTGTGCTGGCGCTGACCAAATCGATGCAGGTCGATTATGCGCCGTATCACATCCGTGTTAACGCGCTGCTGCCGGGCACGATCCTGACTCCGTTCGTCGAAGACTATTTGCGAAAATCCTACACGGACCAAGAGGCTGCTGTCGCCTCGTTGAAATCCAGGCAGCTTAGCAATGACTTGGGGCGGCCTGACGATGTGGCCAAAGCGGCACTGTTCCTCGCCTCCGACGAGTCGAAGTTTATGATGGGGTCGCCGCTTTATATTGACGGCGGCGTTGTTTTTGGCAAAAACGCGTAAGACACAGTCCAACGACACAGAAAGGGTGTTCCACGATGAAACTTGTCACCATCGCTATAGACAATCAATGGCATCTGGGCGTAAAAAAGGAGGAGGCTGTCCTCGATTTGACGGCTGCTCTGGCGCAAAAGCCGCAAGAAGGGCTGCCTAGCAACATCACAGATTTGATCCGCAACTGGACGGCCTGCTCCGCCAACTTGCAGCGCTATGTCGCAGACTTGCAAGCTTCCACCGAAAGCTTGTCCGGCGTTGTGCTGCAAGAATCCGACGTTACATACGGACCGTGCGTACCCGAGCCGGGCAAAATCATCTGCGTCGGGCTCAACTACCGTAAGCACGCCGAGGAGACGAACGCTGCGATTCCGGCGTATCCGATTCTTTTTAACAAATTCAGCAACACGATTGCCGCCCATCAGACTGACATTCCGCTACCGGTTCGCGTTACGAATCAAGTCGATTACGAAGCGGAGCTGGTCATTGTAATTGGCAAGCAGGCCAAGTATGTCGATAAGGCGAATGCGTTGGATCATGTGTTGGGCTATTGCAACGTCAATGATTTGTCGGCCCGCGATTTGCAGATGCGTACTCCGCAATGGCTTCTCGGGAAGTCGTGCGACAAGTTCAGCCCGCTGGGGCCATATCTGGTCACGGCAGATGAAGTCGGCAACCCGAACGAATTGAGCATCAAGTGTACGGTGAACGGGGAAGTTCGGCAGCAATCCAACACGTCCGATATGATTTTTTACTGTGACGAAATCGTCAGCTACATCTCGCAGCATATGACGTTGTCGCCGGGGGACATCATTTTGACGGGGACGCCGGAAGGCGTCGTGCTCGGAAAACCGGAGGCGGAGCGCGTGTATTTGAAGCATGGCGACGTCGTGACGATTGAAATTGAAAAATTAGGCGCGCTTACGAACCGCATGGTGGATGAAATCATCGGGTGACGCCTCAACAATGAACTTGATATTACCATGCAGCAGCCCTCTCCGGCTTGGTTCGGAGGTGGCTTTTTGTTTTGCACCTATCGTGCGCGAGGACAATGTTATGTCTAGCCCCTCCTCGGTGAAATCGTTATAATGCTTGATAGAGAGGAGCCGCATGCGATGAACAATTATTGGCTCAAGCTATTCGTCAGTTTCATTTTCATCACACTTCTGCCTGCGATCTGGATCGCCAGCGAGCTTCACGGCGTGCGGACGAAGCAAGCGCCATTGGCTTCGGGCGGCGTTATAGATCTTCGCCAAGAAAAGGCGTTGTCGCGAGGCGAGATCCGGCTGAACGGTGAATGGCAGCTGTACGAGGGACAGCTGTTAACATCAGACCGTGACGCTGCATCACGGCCTCCGCCGCTTACGTTATCTGTACCAGGCGTCTGGAACGATATGGAGGGGCTCCAAGGGGGATTAGGGACGGCGACTTATCGCCTTCGTCTTCTTCTGCCCAAAGGCACAGAGGGTATTTATGGGATTCATACGACGAATATACGAATGTCCAGCACGATTTTTGTGAACGGCAAAGAAGTGGGCGGCAGCGGTCGTCCTGGATTCCAGCGGTCGAACACCATTTCGGGCAATATGCCGTATGTCAGCTACTTCCAATTGGAAGGGGACGAGGCGGAGATTTACGTTCAAGTGGCAAATTACAGCTATGCTACCGGCGGCATTATATCCCCGATTTGGTTTGGGACGCAGGAAGCGATCGCCCGGTCACGCGAGATCAATTTGTTTGAATACTGGATGACAGCGGGTGGCTTTTTAATTCCGGCGGTGTTTTTATTGCTGTTCTTCCGGCTGCGAAGGCGGGAAGCGCCTTTACCGCAGCTTGGCGGGTTTTGCGTCTCCTGCCTCATTTTTGTGCTGACGCATGGAGAGAAAGCGGCGTTGGCGCTGCTTTCCTTAAATTATGAAGAAGTGCTGCGGATCCAGTTAATTTCATCCGCGTTTGTCTACTATTTTTTGGCTCGGTATGTGGTGCTGCTCTATCCGCATTTCGGCATCCGGCTGCTGAATCGGTTGATGCTGCTCGTGACGTTGGCGCTGACGTTGGCGGGGATTGGGCTTCCGACCTCCCTGTTTTCACGTTGGGAAGCGCTCCTGCTGGTGTGTTCTTTCCTGTCGATCGCCTATGTCATCTATGTGCTGGTTCGGGCAATCCTCACACAAGGAGCGCAGACGCTTGCACTGGCGGCCAGCATTCAAAGTGTGATGGTGATGCTTGCGGTGTATTTGCTTAGCGGGTTTGGACAACTGGAGAACCAAACGTTCCTTCCGTATGCGATTCTTGTCTTCAGCGCTTCGCAAGCGTATCTCATTGTTGAGCGATTCTCCGAGCTGTTCAGGCATGCGGAGCGAATGTCGGAGCGGCTGCTGCGGCTTGATGAGCGAAAAGACGAATTTATGCTGAATACCTCCTACGAAATTCGGGAGCCCTTGCACGGCATCGTTAACCTTGCACAGGTGCCAGACGGCCTGGAAGGACGCGAATCGCAGTCTGAGGAACGCCTGGATCTTATTCAGGGTATTGCCCGACGGTTGTCTTATTTGGTCGACGATCTGATCGATTTCAATCTATTAAATAGTGGTGAAGCCAACTACGATGCTCGTATCGTGAATGTACAGTCTGTGGTTCGTACGGTGCTGGATATGTATCCGTCTGATGCGAACAGCAGATGGGTGCTGGAAAAACTGCCAGAACGCCCACTTCTTCTGATTGCCGATGAGCGGCGGTTAGGGCAAATTGTGCATAATCTGATTGCTTATGCCATGAGTCATATTCGAGACCGTGTCGTGCGCCTGACGCTGCAGGATGAGAATGGCCAAGTGACATTCGCCATCAGGGCGCCAGGAATCGGTAAAGCGCTGGACATTGAACGGGAAGAATCGGAGTTCTATGCAACGGATGAAACAGCGGCGGAATCGGCGGAGCGCGTGCGATTGTCGGTAACGAAGAGGCTGATCGAGCTGGGCGGTGGCACTTGGCGAACCGTCGAAGCGGACGATGACGACGAAATGTTGTGCATCTCTTGGCCCGCTGCTTCCGAAGCGGAAGGGCATATCGAGAGACACGCGCCAAGTGGCTGGATGTCGTCGGATGAGGCAGGCGGTATACGCGCTTATGCGGCGGCCAGCGAGGAGGCTGCTGCATTCGAGGATGGGACAGAGCGAGGGGCTCAAGGCTCCATCTTGATCGTCGACGACGATCGACTCGGCGCTCTGGCGATGGGGCAACTGCTAAGTGATGCATGGGTCTCGTGCAGGATTGCCGAGAGCGGGGCAGAGGCACTGGAGCTTCTCACCGATGCCGGCCGGTTTGACCTCGTCATCGTGGATTTGATCATGCCGGACATCTCGGGGATGGAGCTGGTGAGGCGCATTCGGGAGCATGCGATGCTGTCCGAGCTGCCGATTTTGCTGCTGAGCGAAGGACGGCGTCAGGAGGAATCGCTGGTTGGGTTTCGCGCGGGCGCCAACGATATCCTGGTGAAGCCGTATGAGGTGGCGGAGCTGAAAGCTCGTGTCGGCACCCTGCTGCAGCTGCGCAGCTCGATCAAAAATCTCGTGCGCACAGAGACTGCATTCCTGCAGGCACAGATTAAACCGCATTTTTTGTTTAATGCGATTAATACGATTATGACCGTCTGCCGGCTGGAACCGCCACGGGCCGAGGAGCTGCTGCTTCAATTAAGCCGTTATTTGCGCGGCAGCTTTGATTTTGGCAACCTGGCGCAAAGCGTACCGCTGCGCAGCGAATTGGAACTGGTGAGATCCTATTTGGCGATTGAATCGGCCAGATTTGAAGATCGGCTGCGGGTCGAGTATGACATTGAAAGCAAGGAATGGATTGGCGTGCCCCCGCTGTCGATTCAGCCGCTTGTCGAGAACGCTGTACGGCATGGCATTATGCGCAAGCCGCAAGGCGGCACGATTCGTATTCGCGTCATGGACGGCGAAGGCGTGTGGCAAGTGGCGGTGGAGGACGATGGCGTGGGGATACCCCCGGACAGGTTGGCGGAAATCAGTGCAACCGGCGGCGTCGGACTAGCCAACATTAGCCGCAGGCTGCGGCTGATGTACGGCGAGCAATTGCAGATTGAGAGCTGGCCTGGGGAGGGAACCCGCGTCAGCTTTATCATCCCGAAGGGTGTGGAGTATGAAAGCGATTCTAATTGATGATGAACGGCATGCGCTGCTGCAACTGCAATGGATGCTGGAGAAAGAAGCGGACATTGAGATCGTTGGAGTCTATCAACAAGCGGCTGAGGGATTGAGCCATCTGTCGCGCGAGCGGGTCGAGCTCGTATTTCTTGATTTGGAAATGCCGGGTATGGGCGGGCTGGAAGCTGCAGAAACGATCGCAGCGCTGGATGACGAGATCCGCGTCGTGTTCGTGACCGCTTATTCGACGTATGCGCTCGAGGCTTTCAACGTCAATGCGCTGGATTATGTACTCAAACCGATTGATCCGAGCCGCTTTGCGACAACGCTCGAGAGGGTGCGAAAGTCGGTTGCGAGGCAAGCGCGGGACCGGAAGGAAGCGAGCCCAACTTCGGAGCAACCCGCTATCGAGCTGTTTGGACACTTGTCCATTCGGGGAGCTTCCAATCAACCTCCGCTCAAGTGGCGTACGCTGAAGTCGAAGGAACTGTTTGCTTATTTGCTTCAGCATCGGGAGGTGTGGCTGCCCAAAGATGTGCTGCTGGATGAAATTTGGCCCTCCTATGAATTGGACAAAGCGACGTCGCATTTGCACACGGCTATTTATCAAGTAAGACGCATGCTAAAGGAAACAGGGCTTGGCGGTGCGCTCGACTTTTCACTGGAAAGCTATCGCTTGCACGGCGAAGGGCTACGTACCGATGTGGATCTATTCCTGCAGGCGGCCGATGCGGCTTCGCAAGGCGGGCTTGTTGAACCGGAGGCGGCTGCGGCCTGGGAGCTATACAGAGGGCATTATCTTGACAAAGAAGACTACCCTTGGGCAAAGGCCAGAAGGGAAGAACTGCTCCAAAATTACGTCGTTTTAACGATGAGGCTCACCTCTGCCGAACGCGCAGCGGGATCGCTCGATACGGCATTGCGGCGCGTCAGACGCGCTCGCGAGCTGCATCCGTATTCGGAAAGGCTGGCGAGGGAACAGCTTGCGTGCTTGGCTGCGATCGGCGATGCGGAGGGCTTGCGTGCAAGTTATGCCGCCTTTTGCCAGCTGATGACGGAAGAAATGGGGACTCCGCCTACGACTGAGTTTCAAGACTACGGACAAGCGTTAATTGATGGGCTGTAATTGAGGTTTCGCGTCACAACTAGGTCTTGAGTCATGCATGTTCAGAATTCGTTCAGCGCTCCCTGTTATAGTTATTTAGTCTCAAAAAATGACAAACTTCGACGGGGAGATGGAAGCGGAAATGAAGCTGCATATCGCATGGAAGAAGGCGCTGCATCTGCTGTTGGCGCTTGCCCTTGTGGTTCCGGGTTTGCTCTGGAGCCAGAGTCAGACGTATGCATCAGGCCCAGCCTGGCGTGATATTAAGTCAAATGCCGATAGTGGTGCAAGCTATTTAGCAGGGGAGAACGGCAAGCTCTATTTGCTGTATGGAAATAAAATCTTAGTCAGAGGGGCGAGCGACGCCAATTGGTCCAAGCTGGTTGATTTGCCAGCGAATCAATTTACGCAAGCGTATAAGCTCGTAGTGCGAAACGGTGATTTCTATATTCTCGATCGCGGGAATGAGAATGCGCTTCCTAACGCTATTCCTTCTAAAATTATGAAAAGTGTGGATAATGGGCAAACCTGGACGGATGTGCCTGGGCCTGCCGGCGGTTTTTCAACGTTAAACGGCAACTTCGTGCAATCGATGTTTTTCGATACGCAGGGGAATTTATACGCGGTTAGTATTTTTTTACTGTATAAGCGCGATACAAGTGGGACTTGGACGATAATTGCGCCGAAGCCTCCAGAAGGCGGCTATCAATACAGGTATACAAGCGCAGGCGTGGATGCATTAGGCCATTTGTACAGCATTATGATGAAAACGGATGGAATGAGTTCAACGGCTGCTGTGTACGCGTACAACAGTTCGACTTGGAATCTCGTGAACGTAACGCTGTCTGGCGGCAATATGACGATGTTTGTCGATGCCGGCGGGGGAATCCATATTGCAAATGGCAGCACGAACTTCATGCTGACTTCAAAGCCCCATATCTACACCTTTGACGGTTCTTCGCTGGATAATACAGCTACAACGAGCAATTCGAACTGGACGATAGGCGGCGTTGTTTTCGATGGTGAATACTATTACATTTTGGATTATTCCAGCGACGGAATCATTCGGACGACGAGTCCGACATTCGGTAATCTCAAGTCGCCGCCGACGCTTACGGCGGATACAAGCGACAATGATACGGCTCACGACATTGAACTGACCTACCCGGAAGATGCCGACTGGCAGAACGCAATCACAGCGGTTGACATTTCGCCTAGCTCACCTTCCGCGCAAGCGAATTGGACGCAGGCCGACAAGATCACAATCACTGGCTTGACGAAGGGAGGAAGCTATACAGTGAAAGTCAAAGCAACGGGTTACAGCGATGCGTCGGCTGTACAAACCGTGAGTTTGGTGCCTTCGGTTTGGTACGATATTACGGCAGACAGTTCGATGTTGGCGCCTGTTCTTTCAGTGAGCGGCGTGGTTTATGGCGTTCAATTGGGAGAGGAGGGACTCTTTTTCCGAAGCGAGTCCGACATGAGATGGCAATCCCAGGGTTGGCCGCCGCAAGAGGAGTTTGGCAGTGTATATACATATGTAGCACGCGGAAATGATCGATACATTGGCGATCTCATCGATCCCATGACGCCTAACAGCATTGTCGTACGGATCAGCGCGGATAGCGGGTCATCTTGGTCTTCTTATCCGCTGCCTCAAAACGCAGTGACTGATGGGGCGTTAAATCCACTGACAGTTAGCCAGACAGGTGCCGTATATTTGTTTGGCAGCAAAAACCTGTTTAAATTGGACGAAAGCCGCAACTGGTCGCAGATCCCTGTGCTTCCGGATGCAGGCGACGACAAGTTTGCGTATACAGGGGTCGCTGTAAATGCAGCGGGTACGGTGTTTGCCAATATTCGCAAATACAATTCGCTGCAGCCGCTTAACAACGCAGCAAAGCTTTATAAATTAGACACCTCCGGAAGTACGCCGCAATGGGTAGTTGTGGCCGACAGTCCAAGTGCTATGATGAATCTGTATACAGATACCGCAGGGGGTATGCACGCGACGACAGGTGCTGTGTTGTTTGGAGAAACGCCGGGCGCGTATGTGTACCAACTCGATGAGAATGGTTTTACCCAAGCTGCAACCCTTGACAGCCTGGTTCAGGCGAAATATGGCGTAGCTTATGAAAATGGGTACTACTATATCGTGGATGGGGACGATTACCAAACCATCCGTACCACGAACCCCAACTTCAACACAGGCTTGGCCTCGCCGGCGCTGACGGCGGACACGTCTAATAATGATGATGCGCATCTGCTAGATCTGACATTTACAGACGATGCCGACTGGCGCTCCCAGATTACAGGCGTGACTGTTAAAAAGAGCGAAACCGTCGTAGAGGCGACGTACCAAGTGTCACCGGGGATGCTGCACATTACGCAGCCGCTTGAGGCCGGAACCTATACGATTGAGATCGCAGCTGCAGGATATAAAAAATCGATTGTTCAGCAAACTGTGTTGATCACATCGCCGACGCTGGTGGCAGATTCGACGAACAACGACACGGAGCATGACATCGAAATTACGTTTGCGGACAATGGTATTTGGCGCAATGCGGTAACAAGCGTTGTTTACAACGGTCAGACAGCGGACAGCAGCGCGTATGTGCTATCTGAAGGGCTGCTCCTATTCAAAAAAGGAACATTTCAAGCAGGGGCAGTAACAATCACGATGAAGGCTGCCGGGTATCCGGATGCTTCGGTGACGCAGGTTATATCGGCTGTTGAGCCGCCGCCGGACTATTCAACGGGTCCTGGAACGGACTCTTCGAATAAAGAAATCATACAGATTGATGTGCTTGGCGGCTCAAGCAGCGGCAGCGTCGTCTCTCAAGCCGAGATCGTACGGACAAAAGATGACAAAGGACTCAAGCACGATCAGGTAAGCTTGACTTCTGACCTGGCGGCTCGCGCCGTCGAAGCGCTTCAAGCATCCGGCACGAGCCAAGCGGTAATCGTCGTACCGGATACGAAAGATGAAGTGGCTGACGTTCAGGTCTCCTTGCCTCGCGAAGCGCTGGAGAAGCTGACGAATGCCGGTGTTGGACTCACCATTGAAACGCGCGGCGCGTCCATTCAGATTCCGGTTGCCTCGTTGTCGGCTTCGAGCGGGGACTTGTACTTCCACGTCGTCCCTGTCAAAGACGCCGCTGCCCAGCAGGAAGCGGGCGAACGAGCTAAGGCTAACGGCAGCTCCCAGGCTGCTGAGGCTGCTGTCGTCGTCGGCAGGCCGATGACGATTGAGACGAACCTGCAGTCCCAGCCAGTTCAATTGACTTTGCCTCTTGGCGATTACACGGCGGACAAAAATTCTCGCTTGATGGTTTACATCGAGCACAGCGACGGAACGAAGGAATGGGTGAAAGGGGAGCCGGTTTCGGATGATGCAGGCAAACCGGCAATCCGCTTTACGGTAACGAAGTTCAGTACCTTTACCATCATTGATGCCAAGTCAGCTCTGCCGACGCAAGCTTACATCGAGGGATACGAAGACGGAACATTCCGTCCGGAAGCTGCTGTCACACGCGGGCAACTGGCGGCGATGCTGGACAGACTGTACGGGAACAGGGCCGCAGCGACTGATGCCAAAGCACCTGCATACGGGGACAGCGCGCAATTTCCCGCATGGGCGGTCAAGGCGATCTCGGTGATTTCCGCACTTGGCTTCATGGACGGCTATGAAGATGGTGAATTCAAAGTGGATCGCGCGGTCACACGCGCAGAAGCTGCTGCGATTTTTGCCAGAGTATCCGGTCTGCAGATGGCGAAATCGGTACCAAGCTTTACAGATACACAAGGCCACTGGGCTGCGGGAGCCATTGAAGCGGCAGCGCATGCCGGCTTGCTGGACGGCTACGAAGACGGCAGCTTTGCACCGGATCGGGAGCTCAGTCGTGCGGAAGCCGTGACGATGCTGAACCGTGTCATCGGGCGTCCGGCCTTGACGGGCAAAGCGCAGCTGTGGTCGGATGTGCCGGTAACCTACTGGGCGTTCGGGGCCATTCAAGCGGCAAGCTCGAGCGTTCAGCATTAGACGGATATTTGGATATACATCAAATAGGAACGGCCCCTTTCCGACATGTTCGGATGGGGGTCGTTTTACGTATGCGCAAATTGGAAATTGGCGGAAATATGCTCACAGTTCGGAGCGAATTGTGTTAAAATGGAGAAATTGAAATCTTACTCTTACAGACTAACATGAGGTGAACGAGGCTTGTATTTGCAATCATCACGAAGACGCTCCGCATGGCAAGCGCTCCCCGCGCGGCTTATGCTGGGCCTAACCCGGAATGGGCTTCTCGTTTGGACGTTTGCCGCCATTCTGCTCAAATCGCAGCTGCTCCTGGCTGCGCTGCATGCGCCGGACAACCAGGGGCTCAGCATTTCCAACATGTATTTTACGGTGCCTCCGGTACTGTCGCATCTGATGTTTATTGTATTCTGGATCGCGATCGGGCTTTTCTTTCGCAGCCGTGGGCGCCGCATCTATCTGTTGGCGTTCAACGCACTGTTCAGCATCGGATTAATGTGCGATCTCATCTATTACCGCGCTTATGCGGCATTCCTATCGCTGCGCTTCGTGCTGCATCCCGCCGGCTTCAACCCGCTCGGGCTTGATTTGTGGTCCTATGTCCGGCTGTTCGACCTGTGGTTTGCCGCTGATTTGCTCGTGCTCGCGATCTACGGGCTGATCCGCCTTCGTGGACGCAGCAGCTACAGCGGTGGTTACGGCGGGGGCTATGGCAGCAGCTACGGTTACGCTGGCTACTCCGCGCGCACGGATGGCAAGCGCCGCCGGCCGGTGCTGGCGGCGGTGTTGATGCTGCTGGCCGTGGGCGTCGTCGAAACGGAGCACTACCGCATCGACGTGAAGAATGTCACGAACCGGCAGATGCTTTTCTTCAATTTAAGCTGGGCGCCGTTCCAATCGATGTCGGATATGTCGCCGATCGGCTACCATCTCTATGACGGGCTTCGCTTGTTGGGTTCGAACAAGATGAAGTCGCTGACTCCGCAGGAAGACGGGGAAATTAAAGCGTGGCTCAGCGCCAACAACGAGCATTTGCCCGACAACGCCTACAAAGGCAAGTTTCAAGGGAAAAACCTGTTCGTGATTCAAGTCGAATCGTTGGAAGCTTTTGTTCTGAATCAAAAAGTGAACGGTCAGGAGATTACACCGAATCTGAACCGTTTGATGGGGAATTCGCTGTATTTCTCGAATTTCTATGAGCAAGTGAATAACGGGACGTCCTCGGACAGCGACCTGATGACGACGACGTCGACGTATCCGATCCGGTATGGCGCGAACTTTTTCCGCTATCCGACGAATACGTACCATTCCCTGCCGAAGCTGATGGCTGGGCTGGGTTATCAGACCGTATCCACGCATTCCGAGCCGGCGGGCAGCTGGAACTGGGTGGAGGCGCACCACAACATTGGCTACCAGACGAGCTGGGATCTGCGTCAATACAAGGTCGATGACGTCGTAGGCCTCGGTCTTTCCGATGAGTCCTATCTCCGCCAGCTTGGGGAGAAAGTGGGCTCGCTGCAGCAACCGTTCCTGCTGCACGTCATTACGCTGTCCAGCCACGGGCCGTTTGACATGCCCAAAGCGACCAAAGAACTGCAGCTCGACCCGGCGTTCGACAGTTCGATCATGGGCGCGTATTTCCAGGCGATCCATTACACGGATAAGCAGATCGGCGCCTTTTTGGATAAATTGCAGCAGCTTGGCCTGCTGGAGCAATCGGTGATCGCCATTTACGGAGATCATACGGGTGTTCATAAGTATTATCAGGATCAGGTGGACGCGATGCCGCCGATGGAAAACGAAGCTTGGCGCAAGCATACACTAAAGCTGCCGTTTATGGTCTATCAGCCAGGACTAGAAGGGGAAACGATTCCGACGGTTGGGGGCCAGATCGATACACTGCCGACGCTGGCGTATTTAATGGGTGTCGATTCGAGCGCTTTTGCGGGGACGGCGATGGGGAAAGTGCTCGTGAATACGCAGCGCGACTATACGATGCTGAATGACGGCACGATCGTGGGCACACCGCCGACAGAAGCGGACAAACAGCATCTGCTCAGCGCGTTTCATATCGCGGATTTGATCCACGAGAGCGATTATTTTGCAAAATAAATTGCGTTTGATGAGTCCTTCGGTACGCCGAAGGGCTTATTTTCATGACTTTGGTGAAGACGAAGCTAAAATAAAACCCGTTCTGATACCCGCACAGCTCGGCGCGACCGAGGTGTCGCGGGAGGCGTGGCATGTGGTCGGCTTTACCTACGACGGCAAGCAGGCGGTCGCCTATCTGGACGGCGTGCCGGATGCGCGCGAAACGTACAATCCATAGGACGCAGCTCCAAAATGAAGAAAACCGCCATCCTTATTGACAATTCTCGCTTTATTGATTAATTTGCCCGGGGTTCCGCCAAACTTGACTACCATAAACACATAAAAAGAACATAGCAGCAACTAATGTATATAAACGGGAGGGGAGCCGAGTGTAATCGAAACACTTAGCGAAAACCGATATAACAAGACAACGGGAATCCCGATAATGAGAAGGTCCAAAAGATGCATGCCCACTCTCTGCCAAAAACCTATATAAGTGATCTCCCTGCTTCCATTTCCGGTTTCGTTCATGTACGCCTCATCTTTGTAAGATAGATAATACAATTTTTGTGAAAATAAATGCGATAGCTGCCTCGGAGCGAAAAAATACGGCACAGCGGATTAGCCGTACCGTTTGTTGACACGAAGCTGGCATTTCTCCAACCAAGTGAGGGAGAAGAGCGGACCACTCGCCCCCTTACCTGCAAAACCTACAGGTTTTTCCTCCGAAAAGGGTCAACCGAAGGGAACAACCTGTAAAACCTACATCAAAATCGCCTCAGTTGGCCCATTTTTCCCGAAAATAGGGGACAGGCCGCGATTTAACTGTACAAACTGCAGGTTTCCTCGCGAAATTCGCTGATTTTGCTGGATTTGCTGTAGGAAATGCAGGTTCTCAAGATTAGCGTGAGCCCGGACGGTGATCTTACACGTCAGCAGGCGCCGCCCCTACTCCTCCTGCAGCGAATACGTGATCACGGCGCTCGGCAAGTGGCGGATGGCCATGGAGACGCCGCCGTGCGCGACACCGAGCTCGCCGAGATCGGAGCAGTAGATTTCGAGATGCTGGAGGAAGCGCTCCGGCACCATGTCGTGCAGGGTCTTCCAGATCGCGCTCAGCAGCGGCTCGCCGAGGAGGGCCAGCAGTCCGCCGATGCAGATGATGCGCGGGTTGTAGGCGTTCAGGACGTTGGCGAGGCCGATGCCCTGGTAGTGGCCGAGTTCGCTCACCGCAGCGATGATGCGGGTGTCGCCTTGCTGCAGGCCGCTGACGATGTCGGCGAACGGTAGCTGGGGCTGCGTCGTGTCCAGCATATCGTAGAGCGCCTTGACGGAGGCGTACATTTCCCAACAGCCGCGGTTGCCGCAGGAGCATTTTTTGCCGTTCATATGAATGGTGGAATGACCGAGCCGCCCGGCTGTCCCGGTAGTTCCGGTGAACAGTTCACCGTTGTTGTACACGCCGACCGAGAGTCCCCACGAACTGGAGACATAGACGAGATGATTGGCGGTGCGAGCCCGGCCGAATTGCACTTCGCCCATGGCGCCGGCATATGGCGTAGGGTTGATGTAAAACGGCAGATCCGGGAATTGCTTCTCCAAGCTGCCCAGCAGCGGAAAATCCGTCCACGCTTTGAGATTCGCGCTGTACTCGACGACGTTAGCTTGTGTATTGTAATAAATCGGAATGACGATGCCGACACCGACAAGGCCAAGCACGCGATGGGCATGTATATTCTTCAGCTCCGCGAGCAGCCGGCCAATTGCATCCACCACTGGCTGAGGCTCGCTGCAGGACATGGCGTAGATGCGGCTGTCGAGCTTTTTGCCGGAAATATCGGTAACCAGCACGGTGAATTGATTGACCTCAATGTCGATCCCGACGCAGATACCCGCTTGCTCGTTCAGGTCTACGAGTGTCGGTGGGCGGCCTCTGGATGTGCCGGTGGTGCCAAGCTCGATGACGAGACCTTTTTGCAGAAATAAGTCTACACAGCTCGATACCGTCATTTTGTTCAATCCGGTAATGGCGGCGATTTTGGCCCGGGAAATGGGGCGATATCGGAGGATGGTTCCAATGGTATGCTCCATATTAATTTTTTTCACAAGATCGAAATTGCCGATCGGCCCCTTCGCATTCATGGCGATCCCACCTTACTTGTAAGCCGAAATGGTTTATTTAGTAAAAATATTATACAAATAAACCGAGGATGTCAAAGGAATTATCGTAATTCAAAAAAAGATTGACGATGCGAAAAGCTGGTGCTAATATGAAAATCAATTCAAAGCCGAGTAAAACGGTGTGAATTTAAGTTAATATTGAGAAATCGACCAGATGACTGGAGATTCCTGCAATTATTCATCCCGATGGATGAAAATGGCGGGATTTTTTTGTATAAGGAGGGAATAGCGACGAGTATTTGGAAATCCAAGTTTTGTAAGATTTTCAAACGCAACGAAATAATTTTTTGAAAAGGGATGTATTTTATTAGTATAACGTTTATATTAAATAGGGAATAGGCTTGAAAACGTTTCCTAACTTTGAACGAGGGGTGTTCGATCATGAGGAAGTTAAGTCTAGCAAGTACGCTGCTTGCATCGGTGTTGATGGTCAGCGCGTGCTCATCGCAATCCACGAACAGTACGGCGTCGCCGGCCGCCAGCACAACAGCCGCAGCGGAATCCAAGGCGCCGGAAACACAGAAACCGGTCGATATCAAGGGCGAGATTTCATTCTGGTCCTGGTCGCCGGAGGATAATGTTTGGCAGCCGCTAATCAAAGCTTTTAACGACAAGTATCCGAATATCAAGGTGAACTACGTGCGCACGCCGTCCGCCGACTATGAGAAGAAAATTCAGGTGGCGATTCAAGGCGGTGAAGTTCCCGATGTGATGGCATTCGCAAACGGGCCGATGATCAAAAATTATTCCCCGATCCTCGAACCCCTGGCACCCCTTGCCGAGAAATCACTGGGCAAAGATTGGGAGAAAAATTTCAAACAAACGGCGCTTGATTCCGCGAAAAAGAACAATTATAAAACGATGCCGACCGGGGTAGCGGTCACGCCTTTCCTGTCTTACGACGTCGATCTCTTTAAAAAAGTCGGCGCTGAGCCGCCAAAAACATACGACGACTTGAAAGCAGCCGTAAAAAAATTCGAAGACGCCAAGCTGCCTGGCGTTGTGCCCAGGCTTGGTTTCGCCGGTGGCAAAAGCGCGACGGTAACGGACGTCTTTTACACACTGGTGAATCAGATTGCGCCTGGCAAACTGTACGACGCCGACGCAGGCAAAGTGAAGTTCACCGATCCATCGTTCATTCAAGCGACAAATGCGTTCAAGCAATTTTATACGGATAAAATTTTCCAGGACGGCAACCTGACTACCAAATTCGACCCAGATCTGCGGGAGATGTATCTCCAGAAGCGCCAATTGCCGATGATTCTCGTCGGGGCGTGGATTATGACGGACGTGGCGAACAAAGACAATCTCAAAATCGGCGACCGCACCTTCGGTCTTGTGCCGATGCCAACGATTGCCGGCGGGAAAACGAGCGTGCTGATTAACGCCGACGTGCCGCTCGGGATCAGCAAGGATTCGAAAAACAAAGAAGCCGCATGGCGCTTCGTGGAGTTTATGGCGACTGGCGACTACCAATCGATCCTCAGCAAAGGGCTGCAATTCCTGCCGGTGAAGGAAGGGTTGTCAATGGATACGACGAACCTGAAAACTGACATCGAGAAGCAATCCGTCGATCTCATCATCAATGAAATGACGAAGGATGTCGGCGGTATTCGCTTCCTGGACAATGCGCCGATCGAGCAGGCGCTGTTCACCAACTTGCAGAAGGTGGCGAGCGGCACGATTACGGCCGAGCAAGCGATGACGGAAGTGCAGAAAGCTTCAGACACAGTGAAAAGGTAGTTCACTCAATTGACATGGAGGTGTCCAATGCGAAAGAAAACTTTCATGAGCTCCCTGTATTTGTTCCTTGCGGCAGCGTTGATTTCCTTCCTCGTACCTGTACCCAGTGCAAAAGCGATCACACCGGATGAGTACGTGCAGCTTGGCTTCGGCTTTTTCCCACACTATGGACTGAATACGTACACAGGTACGGACGGTGGTGACGGCGATCCGCAGAACTTCCCGTCCACCTTATTCGCGCCGACGGATTTTGATGCGAATCAATGGGTGGCGGCGGCGAAAGACGCAGGTATGGATTATGTGATTGCGGTAGCGAAGCACCGTTACGGCTGGGCGGCTTGGGACAGTGCGTACACGACGTACGACATTGCGACGAGTTCGGCGCCGAACCTGGACGTGGTCAAAGCCATCTCCGATGCATGTGCGCTGTACGGTCTGAAGTTTGCGATTTATTTTAACGCTGATGATCGTTATCATTTCCCGAACGGCGTGTCTGGTAACAGCACGTATACGCAGTTTGCGGAGAACGAACTCGGCGAGCTGCTGACGAATTACGGCGATGTAGCGGCGATCTGGTTCGACCATGCGAGCGCGATTACGAACAATCAGGCGGCGCAGCTGGAAACGTATGTGAAGTCGATTCAGCCGAACACGCTCGTCTTTTTCCATGACGATACGAAAGCTTCGATGTCCGATGTGCACATTACGGAGCTCGTGAACGGCGATCCGCCTGTGGGCAACGATACGCCATGGGAGGAAGCTTGGCGCTACTATGCGGATTACTGGTCGTTCCACAACAACGAAGGCCCGGTGTCTCCTTGGAACAGCGCGACGTATGACGCGAACAAAGTGCATTATTACAATAAACGCTACGCTTCGTTTGCGGTGAGTGTGCCGCCGGGACCAAACGGCAAAATTTCCGACGCCGGCATTCAGCTTTTGCACGATATTGGGCAAATTGTCCGTTGGAAGCAGACCGACGACCGGAGCCCGCTCATCACGTACACAGGCAATTGGGCGGATCAGAGCAACTCCAATTATTTCAAAAGCACAGACCGCAACAGCGGGGAAACGGGTGCTTCCGCCGAATATACATTCACAGGAACCGGCATTCGTTTAATCACGAAAAAGAATTCAAACCTCGGCATCTTCGATATATATATCGACGGTACGAAGGTGGAGACGTACGATTCCTATGCGGCATCTGCGGATTTTGACGTGACGGCGTACGAAACGACGTCGCTCACGAATACGGCGCACACGATCAAGATGGTAGTGACCGGCACGAAAAACCCGAGCTCCTCAGGCTACAACGTCAACCTTGACTTGTTCGAGTATTCGGTGAATCCGCCAGCGCAGCCGAGCGATACGATTGTCGATGATACGAATGCCGGCATTACGTACACGGGCGCTTGGAACCACATCTCCCGCTCAACGAGCTATGACGGGACAATTTCGTACAGCTCCACGCTGAATGATGCGGCGGAGTATACATTTACGGGCACAGGCGTCAAGCTGTACACGCAAAAAGGGGTGGCCGGTGGCAAGTTCGACATCTACCTCGATGGCGTTCTTCAGACGACGTTCGATTCTTACGCCGCTTCCCAGCAAAATAAAGTGCTGGCTTACAGCAATCAAGCGCTGACAGCGGGATCGCATACGATTAAAATGGTCGTGAAGCATACGAAAAATGCGAATTCCAATAATTATTTTGCTCATCTCGACTATATTTCGTTTCATTAGTGGCGCTTTCCGAAATTACCGCCCATTTCGGAAAGTCGCCTAGGAGAAGACATTCACTTGGGTGGGAGGGCTTGCTTGACGGCGGCTCTCTCCCTCTCGGGGATGCGAAGCGAGGAGGATACCTGTGGAAATGGCGATAACCGAATCTAGCAGCATGCGCAGAGCTGTCAAAAAACGAAGCAGGAGACGGTTTACGGGACTTTTCTATGTGCTTCCGCTTCTCGTCTTCGTGTCTGTGTTCACCTTTTTCGGCATTTTTTACAACATCTATATCGGCATGTTCGAGTGGACGGGAATCGGCCCCAAACTGTTTGTCGGGCTCGATAATTATGTGCATCTGTTTCAGGATGCGAACTTTTATGAAGCAGTTGGCCATACCGGCTATTTTCTGCTGGTGACGATTCCGCTTTCGATGGTGCTTGGCTTGCTGCTGGCGATTTTGCTGAACGGCGTATGGAAGGCGGAGGGGGTGTTCAAATCGATCTTCTTTCTGCCGCACGTGATTGCGGTGGTGACGATCGGGACGACATTCGCGGGCATATATGAGCCCAACTTCGGACTGCTGAACGGGGTGTTAAAAGCGCTGAACCTCAGCGGCTTGACCCGCTCGTGGCTGTCAGAGCCGTCATCTGCACTGAACGCAATCGCAGCGGTGTATATTTTTGCAAATAGCGGCTTTTATATGCTGATTTATTATACGAGTCTTTTGAATATCGATCAGGAAATTTTTGAAGCGTCTAAAATCGACGGCGCCGGCGTCTGGCGGCAGTGCCGGTACATCATTGTCCCGATGTTGGGCGGGACACACATTACGTTAAGCATTTTGGGCATTATCCACGCCCTGAAGGTGTTCGATCTGGTGTGGATTATGACGGAAGGCGGGCCGGGCGGCGCGACGGAGTTGATTTCCACCTTTTTGTTCCGGGAATCGCTGCTCAAATACAATACGGGTTACAGCGGTGCGGTGTCGGTCGTGCTTTTGCTGATCGCTTTCGGCTACACGATCTTCCAGCTGCGCGTTTATAACCGGATGAGGAGGTAACGCCATGTTTGGACGGTTGAAGTTGTCGGAGCGGTTGTCGATGAACGGGGCTTTGATTGTGCTGGCGCTGCTGTGGCTTGTGCCGCTCGTCTATCTGTTGCTGTATTCGTGGGAAGGCGGGGGCTGGGACAATTACCGTGCCGTGCTGACGCTGGATTTGTTTCCGCATTTTCTTATCAACAGCTTTATCGTGTCGGTGTCGGTCGTCATTCTGCTGCTAGCCGTCGTGGCACTGGCGGGGTTCGGTTTCAGCAAGCTGCGTTTTCCCGGAGACGGTACAGTGTTCGCCATCTGCCTGATCGGCCTGATGATTCCTCCGGTTGCCATGCTGGTTCCGCTTTTTCAAACGATTAAAGCGCTTCACTGGATGAACACGTACTTGTCGTTGATCGGCCCCGAGGTGGCGATGAGCATTCCGTTTTCTTTGCTGCTGGCCAGAAACAGCTTTGACGACATTCCGAATGAACTGCTGGAAGCCGCCGAAATGGACGGCGCAGGCAGCTGGCGCAAATTCGTGATGGTGGTTGTGCCGCTGGCCGTTCCGGTGCTGACGACAATCGGCATTTTGGCGTTTTTGAATTCCTGGAACCAGTATTTGTTTCCGTTGGTGTTTATTAATAAGGAAACGATGCTGACGGTGACGATGGCACCGAAGTTTTTTATCAATGAATATACGTCGGATTTCCATAAAGTGTTTGCGGCACTGGTGCTGATCACCATTCCGATCGTCATACTCTACATTTTCGGGCAAAAGTATATGCAGCGTGGGCTGACCAGCGGCGCGCTGAAATAGATTGCGGCATGTGAGCAAGGGGGAGGAACCGATGGAAGAGAAGCAAGCTGAGCGCGCAAGACCGAATGTCGTATTTCTGATTGCGGATGACCACCGCTTCGACGGGATTGGGGCGTACGGGAACGCGGTCGTACAGACGCCTGTGTTGGACCGGTTGGCGGCGGAAGGGGTCCTGTTCCAGTCCATTTATACAATGGGCGGACAGACGGCTGCGCTTTGTGTGCCTTGCCGGGCGAGCTTGCTGACGGGGACGAATGTGTTTAAGGCAACCGTGTCGGCGGGCGAAGTGACATTGGCGCAGACGGAGAACGCCAAGTACTGGGCGCTGAATCCGGAGTTTGCGTATTTACCGGAAATGTTTCGGAAGAGCGGCTACCGTACGTTCGGGACGGGCAAATGGCATAACGGCAAAGAAAGCTTCGCGCGGTGCTTCTCGGATGGTGCGAGCATTTTTTTCGGCGGCATGGGCGAGCATGTCGGGTTGCCGGTGCACGACTTCGATGCTAGCAGCGTGTATCCCGACGAGCGGGCGACGCTGAGCACGACGTTCTCTTCGGAATTGTTTGCGGAGGCTGCAATTCGTTTTATTGGGGAGCAGGCTGACGGTTCGAAGGAGCCGTTTTTTCTCTATGCGGCGTTCACTGCGCCGCACGATCCGCGCACCCCGCCGCCGGCGTATGCGGGGCGCTATCCGGCGGCGAGCATTCCGCTGCCGGACAATTTTATGCGCGAGCATCCGTTTGACAACGGGGAGCTGACCGTTCGCGACGAGCAGCTGGCGGCGACGCCTCGCGATCCGGATGAGATCAGGCAGCATTTATCCGATTATTATAGTATGATTTCGCATTTGGATGAGCAGATCGGGCGGATTATGGCAGCGCTTCAAGCGAGTGGACACGCCGAGAACACCATCGTCGTGTATACCGCCGACCACGGGCTTGCGCTTGGACAGCACGGCCTACTCGGCAAGCAAAACATCTACGAACACAGTATTCATATCCCGCTGATCATGAGCGGTCCCGGGTTGCCGCAAGGTTTTATGAAGAGCGGTCTCGGCTGTCAGATGGATATTTTTCCGACGCTTTGCGAGCTGGCGGGCGTGCCGGTGCCGGCGCATGTGGAGGGCGTCAATCTGCTGCGGGGAGCGGGCAGGGAGCATGTTTTTGCAGCGTATAAGCATATTCAGCGCATGGTCAGCGACGGCAGGTGGAAATATATTCGCTATTTGCGCGCAGGTGATATTGGCACGGATCGAATTCAGCTCTTTGATCTTGATTCGGACCCCTGGGAGACGAGGGATCGTTCCGAAGAGCCGGAGATGCAGGAGCATCTGAGACGGCTTGAACAGGCAATGCTGGCGTGGCAGACGCGGGTGAAAGATCCACTTGCGGGGATCATGAACGTTTAAAATGGCAAGGGGGGAGTGGGATGGTTGAGGAGATAGGGGCGAGCAAGGCTCCGAATTTTTTGTTTCTGTTTCCCGACACGCATCGCGGGGATTGGCTGCCTTATCCGCCGGATGTGCTGGCGGCGCTGGGGATGGAGGAATTGCCGCTGCGCATGCCGAATTTGGCGGCGCTTATGGCTGGTGGGGTAACATTTAACCGGGCGGTTACGCCGTCTCCGCTCTGCGCACCTGCGCGAGCATGCCTGGCATCGGGGAAACGCTACGAGGGAGCCGGTGTTGTCGGCAACCATCACAACTACGATGTGACGCAGCGCACGTTCTATTCGGTGTTAAAGGAGAATGGCTATCGCGTCGGCGGCGTCGGCAAGTTCGATTTAACGAAGGCGACGCACTGGTGGGGGCTGGACGGCTGGATTCCCGAGCTCGGCGAGATGGGGTTCACCGATGCCATTGACAACGCGGGCAAAATTGACGCCATTATTTCCGGCAAGGACTCGCCGAAAGACCCGTATATGGCGTATTTGTATCGCGAAGGTCTGGCCGATATTCATTTGAAGGATATGACGGGACGCGGGCATCTCACCCATGCAACGGATTTGCCGGATGAGGCATATTGTGACAATTGGTTGACGCGTAATGGGGTCTCTATGCTGCGGAATTTTCCGAAGGAGCAGCCGTGGTTTCTTATGGTGAATTTTACTGGGCCGCATGAGCCGTGGGATGTTACGCATCGGATGAAGCGCGATTGGGCCGATCTGACGTTCCCGCCTCCGGAGGGCGCGCAAAAGATAGCAGCCAATTCCAACGAGATCCGGCAAAACTACGCGGCCATGCTGGCGAATATCGACCGAAATGTCGGCGAGCTGCTGGAAGAAGTGAGGCGGCGGGGCGAGCTGGATCGGACGGTCGTCATCTACGCCTCCGACCACGGCGATATGCTGGGTGACTACGACAAGTGGGGCAAATGCAAGCCGGAGCGGGGCTCCATCTCGATCCCGCTCATCGTGAGCGGGCCTGGCATTTTGCGCGGGGAGATTCGCGACACGCTAGTGGAGTTGCAGGATGTAGGTGCAACGATTCTGGATCTGGCCGGTGGCTTGGTCATGCCTGAAGCGGTGGATGCCGTTTCGCTGCGACCGGTGCTCGTGGGTGATGCGAGCGATACCCGGGATGCGCAGGTGTCCGGGCTGGACGAAGGCCCGCAGCATCCGAGCGCTTGGCGTGTTGCGGCGAACAAGGTATGGAAGCTGATCGTGGAGCGGGATCGGCCAGATCGAATATACCACGTGGCCGAAGATCCCTGGGAACGCCGCAACGTGGCGGAAGTGCATCCCGCTGTGGTGGCCGAGCTGAAGGCTGCCTTGCCTGCATGCTGGGCGGAAGGAGGAGCGAAATGAGGCTGACGGTGCATGGCGGAAGGCGGCTCGGCGTGTGGTTGGGCGTGCTGGGAATGCTGCTGGATGGGGCTGCTGCGGATGTTGAGGCCGCGGCTAGTGTGCCGGTTGGGGTGGTGGCGGCCGAACCGCTCGGGGTGAGCGAGACCCAGCTCGTGCTCTCGCTTGGCCTGATGCAAGTCGCGGGCGACGCGGCGACCTATTGGGCTGCGCCGGAGCCGCGCCTGGAAGCGGCTCTTGCATTGCTGCGCCTGCAGGGGCTGGAAGCGCAGGCGCTTGCTTTTACCAGCGCGACGACGTTCGCCGACGCCGGGGAGGTTGGCGCGACCGAGCAGCCCGTGCTCGCGTATCTCAAGGCGAATCCCGCCTTGGGCTGGAACGGCGTCGGGGGCGAGCGGTTTGCGCCGTCGGCGGAGCTGACGGCTGCGCAGCTCGAGAAGCTGCGCTTGACGGCGCTTGGCTACCGCGAAGGTGAGGATTTCACCTTCGCCTCCGTGCGCAGCGCAGCGCGCGCCGCCGGCTTGTCCCGCGCTGCGCGGTGGGACGGCGTCAGCCGCCGGCAGTTCGCAGCCGCGCTGGTTGAACTGCTGAAGCAGCCGGTGAAGGGTGCGAGCGATAAACTGTTCGAGACGCTCGTGAAGACCAGCCGACTGGACGGCGCCTTGGCGGCGCCGCTTCGCTATCCGACGGTAACGCTCCAGCCGAGTGACTGGCTGGGGGCGTACATGGCGGATGCGAAGGGCATGGCGCTGTATGCGCGCACGTCCGACGGGCGCATGCAAAGCAATTGCGCCGGCGCGTGCGTGGACGACTGGCCGCTGTTCACGGCGGCTGGTGCGCTACTTGTGCCCGCTGAGCTGGACGCGGCCGATTTCAGCGTGCTGGCGCGCGCGGACGGTGTGCGGCAGATCGCCTATCGAGGCATGCCGCTGTATTACTTCATCCGGGACTTCCAGCCCGGCTATGTCAAAGGCGAAAGCATCGACGGTACCTACACCGTCAAAGCGCCGGATACCGTGAAGCTGCAGAGGGCAGGCACGGGAAGCATTTTGACGGATGGTGAAGGCCGCACGCTGTACGTGAACAATCTCGATCCCGAGGGAGCGAGCGTATGCTCGGCGGACTGCTTGCAGGAGCATCCGCTGTTCTATACCGCATACACGGTTGCATCGCCGGGTCTAAAGGCGGACGACTTCGGCTTCATTACGCGGGACGACGGCCTGCGGCAGGTGACGTTCAAAGGCTTTCCGCTCTACTATTCGCGGAAAGACACCTACGCCGACGGCGGCTGGCTCATAGTCGATCCGGCCCTGTTTAACGGCACTTCCGTCTCACACGGCCTCGTGCAGCTGAAGGAAGAGCCGTAAATGCAAAGCCCCCGTACCGAGTCTCGGTCGGGGGCTTTTTCTCAATCAATAGGACGCATTCCTGTCTATGACGTATCTATTTTGTGGTATAATGGAAATAAATTATGCCAAAAATCCGCACGCTGTTTGGAGTTGAAATGATGACTGAACTGTTAAAGCCGTCTGTCGATTTTGTTTTCAAAAAAATATTTGGCAGTGAAGAAAATAAAGATGAGGTCCTGCTTAATTTCGTGAACGAGGCATTGCGGGAGACAGAGCCTAAGCCGTTTGTAAGTCTGACGATCCTCAATCCGCAAATCGATAAAAATGCCATGGACGACAAACAGTCGATCTTGGATGTCCGCGCCAAAACCGAAGACGGCAAACAGGTGAATCTCGAAATCCAGGTCAGTAACAAGTACGATATGGCAAAGCGTAGCCTGTACTACTCGGCGAAACTGTACGAGGAACAGTTGGAGGAAGGCAAATTCTATGCAAGCTTGCAAAAAGTGATTTCCATTAACATTTTGACATTTAACTGTATGATGAATGAGCGGTTTCATCATATTTTTCATATGAAGGAAATCCATACGGGCGAGCTGCTCATCGACGATATTGAAATTCATTTTATGGAGTTGTCGAAGCTGGGGGTCAAATCCCATCAAATGGACAACCGCCTAGTCAACTGGTTGATGTTCATTAACGGCACAAATCAAGAACGATGGGAGGAACTAGCCATGGATACACCAGGTTTGAAAAAAGCGATGACGACGTTGGAGTTTTTAAGTCAGGATAAGGAAGCGCGCATGCTGTACGAAATGCGAAAAAAAGCCCTGCTCGATGAGCAGTCTGCACTGGACTACGCAGCATCAAGAGGAAGAGAAGAAGGAAGAGAAGAAGGAAGAGAAGAAGGAAAGTTGGAAGGCAAAACAGAACGTGATAAGGAAATCGCCTTGAATATGCTGCAAAAAGGAATGTCCATCTCTTTGATTGTAGAAGTAACAGGCTTGTCCGAGAAGGAAATTGAGGCGTTGGGCAAACTACTGCATTAAAGCCGAGTCCATACGCTAGAAGCATTCTATAAATGTAAGGTGGCTGACAACCCAGTGAACACTTGTCCAACATGTCGAAAACCAACTGATCTTCATCTGCAGCGCTGCAAGCATTGCGGATGTGTGCTTCCCTACACGGTCGCCGAAAAATTCGACCTCATGGCCGCGTCTATTGAGCAGGCGCTCAAGGAAGAGCTTGCCGTTAGAAGGAGACGGAAGCAATAGAGAAAAACTAAAAAAACCAAGGGCTTTGCGAGTTGCTTTCGCGGAGCTCTTGGTTTTTCTGTGTTCACCCCAGCGTATGAAGGACCGTCTACTCCGTCACCTTTTGCATTTTCGCTGGGTTATTGATTTTGTACGGCACAGGGTGCTTGGCGAGCTTCTTCGCCACGATTTTGCATTCGAAGGTAAGCATATCGCCGACGGCAAGCTCCAGTTTTTTCAACGTATTGCTGTAGCTGGACCAGGCGGTTCCGATCTCCATCTCCGGATCGAGAATGGAAACCGCTTCATAAATGATGACTTCGTCGTCAGTCTCGGTAAAATGGTTTGGCACCGTCGCAAACTCGGTAATCGTAGCCTTCATTTTGACCTTATCTTCGGGGAGCTGAAGCTTGGCAGCTTTCTCCTTCTTGGGCTTGCTCTCTTTCGGAGCAGCCGCTTTCTTAGGCTTTTCCTTGTCAGGAGCCGGCTTAGGCGCTTCGGCTTCTTCCGTCTGAGCCTGCTCCGTTTCTTCAGCAGCAGTTCCATCCTCGGATGCTGTCGCGCTTCGCTGACCAAAGCCTGCCGCTTGCATCTCCTTCAGATACGAAGGATGGATGCAGTGCAATTGATTCGAATCCAGTTCGATCACGGCGGTCATAGCATCGACATAGCCGACAATCGAGCAGGTCAAGCTGACGTTGCTTCTTTTGTAATAAAACGTCTTGGCTTTCGTCGCTTTCTCGGAAATCAGTCCCCACACTTTGCATTGTTGCGTCAGCTCGGCTTCCTCTTCAAACCGGGTAAAGCTGGCGGGTTGTATGGCGAAGGCATAGTCCATTGTGCGGTATCAACCTTTCTATTAAAGTAAAGGAATGTCTAGGCTTGTTCTTCCTCTAAGCGGAAGTCGTCGGTTTTCTCGCCGTCTTCCCAGATTTCCACGAAGAGTGCGGCGCAATTCTCGAAGTCGGCAGCTTTGAAGCCGAGCGCTTTTTCTTCGTCCGTTCCCACGTAGACATTTTCCATGTTCTCCCCGTCAAAGGATAGAATCACATAAATTTTCATGCTTGTAGCATCTCCTTTCGGGTGTTATCGTTAATTATAGCATACTGGACGAATAGTTCGCATGAAGCGCAGACGAATCGTCATATACATCTGTAGAGTTTGTTAGGCATGAAAAGTAAGAATGTGTCATCTTAGTCGCACAAGAATCCGTAGCAGGGTTGAGGCGAAGGAGGCGTTGTCGAAGTGGCAATTGTTCTGGTCTGTATACTCGGATGCCTGGTTGGTTTTATACTTTTCCGCAGAAATGTGATTCCCCCAAGCGATACGCCTCTCAGGCAGGATCCTAAACTGTCAATTATTATTCCCGCTAGAAATGAACAGGACAACTTGCCTCATCTGCTGCGTTCGCTGCAGCTTCAAACTTTGCAGCCTTATGAAATCATTGTTGTGGACGACTTCTCTGAGGATGAGACGAAAGCGATTGCCGAGAGCTTCGGCGTAACTGTGATCGCCAATTCGAGCTTGCCTCCAGGCTGGACGGGGAAAAATTGGGCCGTCTGGAACGGTTATCAGCATGCAACTGGCGATTTGATCGCGTTTCTTGACGCGGATATTCGTTTTGCTCCCCGAGCTTTAGAATTGCTTGTTCGTGCTCGTGAGGCGACCGGCGGCGTTGTGTCCGTCGTCCCTTTTCATTATACCGAAACGTTCAGAGAGCGGCTTGCGCTCATTTTTAATGTGCTGGGCGTCTTTGCGTTCACATCGCCGTTCGAGAGGACGAACCCTCGGCAAGGGTTGTACGGCTCCTGCATTTTAACAGCTAGAGACGATTATGAAGCGGTAAAAGGGCATGAAGGCATTCGCCATGAAATGCTCGACGATCTTAATCTTGGCGCAGCGTATCGCCGGGAAGGCATTCCCGTCACCAACTATATCGGCAAAGATCTGGTATCGTTCCGCATGTATCCCGGAGGACTGCGAAGCGCGATTCAGGGTTTCGGCAAAGGCGCCGTGCTTGGCACCGCGAAGCTGAGAGGAGGGACGACTGCGCTCATTGCGTTGTGGGCGATCGGACTGGTACTTTCCTGCTGCTTCCCCTTCCTGCTGGGGACTTCATGGGGCTTGCCGCTGCTGATCGGCTACGTATTGTATATGGCGCAGTTATTTTATTTTGTTGGTTACATAGGGATATTCGGAGTAGCAATGCCAGTATTGTACGTGATTTCCACGTTGTTTTTCCTCATGGTGATGGGGTATTCGATGTTTCAAGTTGTCTTTCTGGGACATGTTGCCTGGAAGGGACGGCATGTCAAAGTGGGAAGCAGGCGAGAGCTATGATCGTGCTTTTCTGGACATTGTGCGCCTTTGTATCAGGCTCGCTGATGTTTTCCTATTGGCTCGGGCGGTTGGCGCGTCACAACCTGCGGAGCGTCGGCGATGGGAACCCTGGTGCGCTTAATCTATGGCAGTCGGCGGGTTATCGGTTGGGGCTTGCCGGAATCGTGCTCGACTTCGGAAAAGGCTACGGGATCGTGCTGGCGGCCAGACATTGGGGCGGGATGGAGGGCTATGCGCTCATTCCGGTTGGGCTTGCGCCAATTATCGGCCATGCGTTCTCGCCATTCTTGAAGGGCCGGGGCGGCAAGGCGATCGCCGTGACCTTCGGCGTCTGGAGCGCACTGTCGCGCTTTGAAGTTTCGCTGGCGCTGGCGGTCATCCTGGCGATTTTGCAATTGGTCATGAAAATCGTGCATAAATGGAAGCCGATCTCTTCGCAGATCGACGGCCAGCAAGTGGTGCTCGGCGTGCTGCTGCTCGGCGTTTATTTGCTCGTGCGCGGTGCCCCGGCGGCTTGGTTCTGGATCTGGGCGGGCAATGCGGCGCTGATTGTGGTGAAGCATCGGAGGGAGATTCTCGCAAGGTTAGGTAAAAAGAAAGAGGAGACACAGCCGTGAGGTTGTGTCGTTTTTTGTCGGAAAAGGTTAAATTTCCTTAATGTTTATTACGTTTGGAGGGCCGCTCCGTTATAATGTTGCTTGTATCATACAATCAGGGGATAACGGAGGAGAAACAGTGCGTCGATATGTTCAGCGTTTTATATCATGCTTACTTGTTTTATCGATGATTCTTAGCTTTGGGGTTGTTGCTCAAGCAGAGGGAGACGCTGCCCAGCCGCTTTCTGACATCAATCAATCTTATGCCAAATCTGAAATCGAGGCCTTGGTCAGCGCCGGTGTGCTTTCCGGCTATGAAGATGGTTCTTTCCAGCCTGCGAAATTGGTGACACGTGCGGAGCTGGCTAAGATTTTGGTTCTGGCACTTGGTTTAAAAGTTGATGAAGGGAGTGCATCTTCTACTTCTTTTAAGGATGTTGCGGCTTCAAGCTGGTATGCCAATTACGTGGATGCTTTAGTAAAATCGGGGATTACGCAAGGAACTTCGGAAAATGAGTTCTCACCCGATGCGAATGTAACGCGTGAAGAATTAGTCGTGTTCCTGACACGCGTTTTAGGACTGGACAAGTTGACGTTGTCAACGATGTCGAAGGAAGATTTCGCCGATATCAAGGAAGTTTCGGATTGGGCGAAAAATGCGGTTATCCTAGCATCTGAAATTCATCTTGTAAACGGAGAAGACGGTCCGAACGGAGAGCCGTTATTTGCGCCAAAACGTTTCGCAGACCGTCAAGCTATCGCAAGATTGGCTTATGAGGTAAAGGAACATCGCGATGCGTATATTAGCAAGTCGAAAGAGCTTGCAAACGGCGTTCAAACGATGAAAGTAACCAAAATCGAAGCGGTTTCCAGTACAAGCGTTGAGGTGACGTTTGATAAGGATTTGGAAGCACTCGATAAAGCGGATTTCAGCTTTGATAAGTCCCTCAAAGTAGAACAGGCGGCTTATAAGTCTGGCAGCAAATCAGTCATTGTCTTGACAACAAGTTCACAAAACTCGGGTACAGAGTATCAATTAACGTTTCGGGGACAGCCGATTGCGCTTGTCGTGAAAGGAATGGGTGGATTTTTTGGCGGTGGTGGCGCTCCTGGTCCTTCTTCTCCGACACCGAGCCCAAGTCCAGGTACTTCTGTTGCGCAGAAGCTGGCAAGCGGGAATGCCTTTGATACCATTACAGTCAGCGATCCAGGCAGCTATGGCCCATCTTCTGGTCAAACCACGGTGGGAACCTTAATTCTCGACCCTGGTCCGAGTGGAGAAGTCACGTTAACTAACATTCATGCTGACAATCTTCAAGTGAAGTCCGGTGCGGTCAGCTCGATCAAATTAAGTCGTTCCACGATCACGATGTTGGTCGTCAATGCGATCAATAACAACGGCCAGTCGGTTCGGATTTTGGCGCTGGACGGGGCTGTGGTGACCAGCACATCGGTTGAATCACAGGTGATTCTTGAGTCGGCGACGACGACGGGAACGCTTGGTGCGATTACTATTCAGCCTGGCGCTGCAGGGAAAACGATTTCTTTGCGCGGAAACATCGACGGCAGCGTTACGAACAATGCGGGGAGTGCTCAACTCCAGATCGAAGCGCCCTCTATCGGGAACTCTCAGCCTACAGTCATTCATACGATTAATTTTGGGAGCGGGACACCAATTGTAACAGTTACAGGCGTCGTTCAAATTCAGCAAATCGTTTCTAATACCCCTGTTACCATTAAAGGTGATCCGGATGCTGTTGCAAAATTGCTTGAGAGTTATCCGGCAGCAGTAATTGATGCGACGGTGAGGGAGGCAGCGAGGGCGGCGGCTGTGGCGGCGACGATCGATGTCATAAGCAACTGGAAATTAGATATTACAGATCGTAACCACTTGATTACTCAAGCTGATAAATCGATTGAAAATGCTAAAAGATTGGGCGTTACAGAAGCAGAGTTGAACTTAGCCACTTACACACAGGCAGTGAATTCGATTCAGCAGTTTCAAGCCCAATTGGAAAATTATCATATTCAGTATTATGCAGAGGATTCAGCTCAGTCCGTGTCTGTACTTCCAGATTTCCCAGCTATGAATATGCCGGGACAAAGTAATGAGTGGGAGAGCGACAGGCCTGAAATTCTCACAACACGGGGAGACTTTCATCGCCCTGCTTCGGGTTCCGGAGATGCAACGGTCCATTTAACCTTAACAATTCGTGATGGAGCAGCAGCAGCTACAAAGGTTTTTACATTGATTGTGAAGCAGTACGATGCAGCCGTATATTCTGTACAGAGCGTTAGATCGGACTTGCTGCTTGTCTATTTTGATCATCCTGTTGTACAGTCCCAGATGGAAGATTTTCAAATTCCAAATCTGCCAATCTCTAGAGTGACACAATACGCTTATCTGCAAAACTATATCTTGCTGACGGTTCCACCGCAAGCTGCAGGAGCAAATTATTCGATGATATATCGCGGTAAAGCTCCAGTTTCATTTACAGGTGGAACAGAAAATCTTTGTACTACGACAGGTTGTCCTATGCCGAACAATCCGTTTCAAGAGTTTCCACTACCGGACACACAATTGCCCGGAATTGTATTCGGAGTCGTGTTTGAATTTGCTAAAGGAGTCATTCCTAATGCCACTGTAAGGCTGATTGGCACGGACAAGATTACGCAAACCGATAGTGCTGGCCAATTTAGATTCGAACAGGTTCCTTCAGGAGTTCCATATAAGCTTCAAATTACCAAAGAAGGATATTCCAGCATTACCACGGAGGAATTTGCACTTCAATCTGGAGAGCCGTATTCCTCGGGGATGGGGTTCCTGTACAAGAAACCTAACGCAGCAGTGGGGTTGAGCATGCAATTCACGGGCAGTAACACCGCGATTTTAACGTGGAGTCCCAATGATAATTTTTCCAACGGTGACAATAAAATTGAGTATGTGGTAAAAATTAACGGTACTGAGATTGCAAGAACCCAGGATCCTTTTGCTAATTTAACTAATCTGCCAGTCGCTTCCGAGCTTGCAATTTCAGTTGAGGCATGTAATAGCTTGGGCTGTAGCGAGCCAGTTCAGACGATGTTGAGAACGGCGATGAAATTGGCTATTCATTCAATTCAACCGTTAGATTCGGTTCCCGGGCAAGTGTACCAAGCACTCACAACTGAGAATGGAGCAATGACATTCCACCTGCCTATTAGCTTGACTTCCGCTGACAAGCTAAGAATTTATTTGTCGGATTATGACTACCATGAGGGTGACCTCCAAAAAATTAAGGGCGAGTTGAATGGGGATGACCTGAATGTCTCACTTGTGCTTCCTCCATTTAGCACTCTTGACAGTGAATTGCACGTATCCGATGGCGCTGCTTACGTGGATGTGGCGCTGGTAAGATCAACAAATTTGGACAATCCCGTAACGGTGTATGGGATTACTGGTTTGAAATATAAGATTAACGGCAAAGTGTTTTTGACAGATTGGCTGACTTTCAACATTGTGCCGGAATAATACCTAAGAATCCCCGCAAGCAAACCGCATGCGGGGCTTTTCCATACATATCCACCCCCATCGATGGCAAAAATAAAGAGACCACTGTCCAAGGAGGTCTCTCTGCCATGCATCTTCGATTCCTGCTCAAAGAAGAACCTGTCAACGCGCTGAGCCACGGCATCGGCATTGGCCTTAGCCTTTGGGGGCTCGTGCTGCTGCTTCAGCGTGCGGCGCTGTTTGAAGACGCCGTCTACATGGCGAGCAACGCGGTGTTCGGCGCTTCCTTTTGCCTGCTGTACGCGGCGTCAACGCTGCTGCACAGCACACGCTCGCCCAAATGGAGCGAGCGGTTCGAACGGCTCGATCACGCCGCGATTTTTATCGCCATCGCGGGCACGTATACGCCGTTCCTGCTCATCGCCTGGCAGGGAAGGCTAGCGACCGAGCTGCTTACGGCGATTTGGCTGCTCGCCTTGGGCGGCGTGCTGTTCGTCCGCAGAGTCATCGACCGCTTCCTGCCGTGGGGGCTGCTCCTTTACCTGATCATGGGCTGCAACATGTTCGGGGTCATTGTGCCTTTGTTTCACCGCCTGCCCGGCGCCGGGTTCCATTTGCTGCTGTATGGCAGCATCTCTTATATGGCGGGCGTTCCCTTTTTTCTATGGCGCAGGCTGCGTTATCATCATGCGATTTGGCATCTTTTTGTGCTGGGCGGGAGCATCTGTCACTTCATTGCGGTGTACGGATACGTGATGCCTGCGCTGTTATAAGCTGGGACCGATGCGATTGATGCTAAATTCCTGATGCCCGAGCAGCTCTGCCTTGGTCAGCCGGCCTTCCGCGACTTCACGGATCTCCTGCCAAATAGCCTCGCCCGCGTGATTGAGCGGAAGCGAGCCGCTTAGCAAGCCGCTGACATCGACGTCCATATTGTCGGCCATGTTAACGGCGGTGTGGGCGTTTGCGGTGATTTTGATCACCGGGATGACAGCCGAACCTGTCGGCGTCCCCCTGCCGGTCGTAAAACAGACCAGATGCACGCCGCCCGCGGCCATGCCGGAGACGCATTCAATATCGTTGCCGGGGGAGTCCATAAAATAAAGCCCATGCGCCGGCACTTCCTCCGCATAACGGATGACATCCTCGATGGGATAGGTGCCGCACTTGGAAATGCAGCCCAGCGATTTCTCCTCGATGGTCGAGAGCCCGCCCGCAATATTGCCCGGGCTTGGATTGCCTCCGCGCATGTCTGCACCCATGCGAGAGATCTCGCTTTCGAAGCGGCCAATCGCATCGTACAGCTTGCGGCTGGTCGTTTCAGTTGAGCATCGGCTGGCGAGGATATGCTCAGCCCCGATAATTTCCGTCGTCTCCCCGATGACGATGCTGCCTCCGGCGGCCATCAGCCGGTCCGCGGCCACGCCGAGCGCCGGGTTCGAAGCGAGACCGGAGGTGGCGTCGGAGCCGCCGCATTTGACGCCGACCTTGAGCCGATTCAGCGGCACAGGTGTTTTGGGCTGCTGGGCAAGCTCGGCTAGCATGGTCCGCGCCAGGTCAGTGCCGTGCTGAATCGCTTTGATCGAGCCGCCGATGGATTGGATGTCAAACACTTCGACGCGTTTGCCCGTCGGACGGATGGCGTCGGCTAACGCCCAAGGATCGATGACCTCGCAGCCCAGGCTGACGATGATGACGGCGCCGACGTTTGGATTTTTGCCTGTGCCAGCTAGGACGTCGAACGTTCGATGTTTGTCGTCACCGATTTGGCTGCAGCCGTGTTGGTGCGGAATGACGACAGCGTCAGGTACGGCGTGGGCGATGCGGTTGCACACATGATTAGCACAAATGACGGTCGGGATAATCAGCAGATGGTTCCGAATGCCGATTTCACCATTGTCTCGTGGATACCCCAAAATAGTCGTCATGACAAGCTCCCTTCGGATTCAGCTCTTGGCGTTGCAATCGGTGCATGGGTAAGGTCGCCGCGGCCGCGTATCCCTTCTATGTTATGTATGTGGACGTGTTGGCCGGGCTGAATGTCGCAGATGGCTCGCCCGATCGGGTCGCCGTATTTCGTGATGATCTGGCCGGCGGGGATGAGGGAGAGCGCAATTTTATGACCAAATGGAATCGCTTCCAATACGAGTGTCATATACGTCAGCGATCCGATCCTGCTCGTCAGTGTCTCGCCAGGTGCAGCATCGCGCAGGACGGTGGCGACGTTGTCTTTTTCGTTCATCACGATGCTGGATGATCCTTGCATAATCTGTTCCGCCAAGGTGCTCAGCTCCTTTATAAATAGCTTTTTAACACGCAATCTCTTCTAGTGTAAAGCAATGGAGGGCTGGGGTGTAAGCACGTTTCTATGCCGGGTTTGCACAAGATTAAGATGATGAGGTGCGGCCTAATCTCTTCTAACTATTGCGATAATATTTGCGTGAAACGGCTTAATATTGTGCAAGTTCAAATTAGGATTGTGGATTCAAAGCCTGCGGCAGCCTCCTTATAATGGAGCCATGAACGACGCAATCCAACACTTGCCAAGGAGGCTGCCCCATGGAACCGAAGGGTATGCAACTGCTCACAGACGAGCAAATGAGGACGTTTATCGCACAAGGATTTTTGATTTTAAAAACAGATTTTCCGCGTGAATTTCATGAAAATTTGGTGGCTCAGCTGAATTCGGTTTATGAGGAGGAGGGGAATCCCGGGAATAATCTGCTGCCGCGCATCCGCGAACTGCAACACGTATTCGACCATCCGGTCGTGACCGGCGCACTCACCAGCGTGCTTGGGCCGAACTATATGATGCATGCGCATCGTCATGGGCATTATAACGCGTCCAGCAAGCCTGGCGGCTGGCATAAAGACAGCTACTGGGGCTACAGCCGGCTGCGGAACCATCATCCCCACTGGGCGATGATCATGTATTTCCCGCAGGATACGCCCGTTGAACTAGGGCCAACCGGTATTATGCCGGGGACGCAAAATTATGAAACGCGGACATTTGAAGACGACGAGGCGCCGGGTGAGGCGCTGGCGAGTGGGGGAGCGGGAACTTTTGCGCTGATTCATTACGATATTTGGCATCGCTCAACGCCGAACGTGCTGGGACAGCCGCGGTATATGCTGAAGTTTGAGTTTATGCGGACAGAGATGCCGAAATCGCCGAGCTGGGACAATCAGGTGGCGACTTGGCAAAAGCCTGCGGAACTGAAGCTGCCGATCGCAGAGCACGACCGCATGTGGGAGGAGACCTGGAACTGGTTGTCCGGGCGAGTCGGCAGTTTGGCCGGTACGGTGGCTGCGGAGCCGGCTCATTTGAAAAAGCTGACAGAGCAGCTCGGTGCGAGCGAGCCCGTTGCCATCGACGCCGCCTATGAACTTGCGGCCAGCGGCAAGGCCGGAGTGCATTCGCTGCTGCTCGGACTGCAAAGCGACAACCGCGACATCTCCCGCGTCTCCGCCTACGGGCTATCCGTTGCGGGCGCCGACGCAGTGCCGGGCCTGATCGCCGCGTTGCAACAAGCGGACAGCGAGATCGTCGCCCGCGCCGCGTTCGCGCTCGGCGAGCTGCGCAGTCTGGCGGCCGATGCGGTGCCGGCGCTGGCGGCACTGCTCCGGCATCCTGCCCCTTTGGTGCGCCACACGGCGGTGGATGCACTAGGGCTGATGGAGGTGCAGGTCGATCTTGCCGTTGCCGCTTTGTCCGGTGCGCTGCAGGACGAGAGCGCGCAGGTGCGCTTCATGGCGAGCCTCGCGCTGTCCCGCTTGGGTCGCGCGGCAGAAGCGGCCGTGCCACAGCTCGAGGTTGCGCTAGGTGACGAGAATCGTTACGTTCGCGCACATGCGGCGGAATCTTTGAACTACATCGGCACGGAGCGGGCGAAACAGTCGCTGATCAAGTTCCTGCTAAACACCCGGTGGTGTCCGACAACGACAAAGGCAAATGCGTTCTATCCGTAAGCGGATAGAGCAAGCAGCAGCGCTCTGAGGAGCGCTTTTTTTTATGGAAATGCGAGAAGAGCGCGAGCGGCCTAGTGAGGGGAGACGGCCTTTCTAGCTTTGAACATCGTTTCAGCTTGTTGCGGATCGGTCATTAAGAGCTTCCTGTAGGCAATCATCCATTCCAACGTCTCGAGAATTTGGTCATATTCGGCTTTTTTCTGCACAATCTCAGCTTTCTTTTGCTCGATCCAATCAATGATCTGCTGGTGAGTTTTCGTGTTGGTATCGCTATCCTGAAAAATCTCTTTTAACTCGGCCAGCGAGCACCCGAGGCCTTGAAATTTCTTGATCATTTGTAGGCGCTCTACGGCTTCGTCGGAGTAATTGCGGTAGATATTTTTCTCCCGCTGCACATGGCGACTGTCGAATAGGCCCTCCTTTTCATAAAAACGGATCGTATGAACGGACAAACCCATTTTTACCGCTAATTCTTGAATTTTCATCTCGATTTCTCCTCAGAATGACTTGCTTTAGAGTTCACTCTATAGTTTATGCTGTAATTGTTCGATTCATCAACCCCAATTGCGTGGGAATACTTTGTAGGAGTGATTATTATGCGTATTTTTGTAACCGGAGCAACCGGCTATATCGGTTCCGAAGTTGTTCGTGAGTTGTTAGCGGGAGGTCATCAGGTTCTGGGTCTTACCCGTTCTGACAACGGTGCCGCCCAACTGGAGAAGGTCGGTGCAGAAGCTCACCGCGGTACGCTCGATGATCTTGACAGCCTTCGGCGCGGCGCCGCTGCTGCAGATGGTGTCATTCATCTGGCGTTTATACATGATTTTTCGAATTTTGCAGAATCGCTTGCTATGGATCTGCGTGCCGTAGAAGCAATGGGAGCCGTGCTCCAAGGCACAGGCAAACCATTCGTTATTACGGCTCACGCCAATGGGATTGCCTCTGAAAATGCGGTAATTGGACTGGCTGAACGCGGAGTACGGACATCCATTGTGTCACTTGCGCCATCGGTGCATGGGGAGCAGGATAAGGGGTTTGTACCTCAATTGATCCACACCGCCCGCATGAAGGGATTCTCCGCGTACATCGACGATGGAGCCAATCGTTGGCCGGCCGTTCATCGCCTGGATGCGGCAACCCTGTACCGTCTGGCTGTAGAAGCGGCCCCGGCAGGTTCGCGGCTGGACGGTGTCGGCGATGAAGGTATCCCATTCCGCGACATTGCAGCTACTATCGGGCGGCACCTGAATCTGCCAGTGGTCAGCATCTCCCGTGAGGAGGCAGAAGCTCATTTTGGTTTTCTTGGCGTCCTGGCTGCACTTGATATTCCTAGGTCGAGTGCACAGACGCAGGATCTGCTCGGCTGGCGGCCTGTACAGCTTGGTCTGCTTGAAGACCTTGAACAAGGGCATTATTTTAAAAAATAATGGACTTTGCTTGAGAGTATTTCTTTTTAAAGAAATGCTCTTATTTTTTTGCTTAAATTCAGAGAATAGATTTGTAACAATAATAATATAATTAATAACAACATGTATTTATTGTAAAACGATAAATAATATGATAAGATCATGCTGTTATTAAATAAGTGAGGTGATTTCAATGAATGTTAGACGAGGCTCAACCACGTTCTTAAAGGTAATTATTTTTCTGGCTGGGATTGGCGTTCTTGCTTTATGCATCTGGCTGCCTGGGATAAGCGTTAAAGATGCAAAGGTACATCCAGATACGGCTTACTTCCTCATCCCCTTTTTAATATGTTCATACGGATTCTGTACTGCGGTTTCTGTTGCGTTGTATCAAGCCTATAAACTGTTAACCTACATCGAAAAAAACAATGCTTTCTCGGACCTAGCCCTTAAATCCTTGCAGATCATAAAGAAATGTGCTTTTGCCGTTATTATTCTCATTGTGATAGCAATCGTAAGTTTAAGGGTGCTCGCTTCAGTTACGGACAGTGATGATGCAGCGGGGCCTACCTCCTTATGTCTGATGGGCATTCTAGCAACAAGTATATTCGCAGCCGCTGTGGACGCGCTTCAAAAGCCATTAAAAAAAGCTCCGATCTAAGTAGAGAAGAGGATTTCGCTTTCCAGACTCGCGGCCAGTCCAACTGATGCGGATTCAGCCTGCGCAGGTGGAATTTGCGCGTTCATTCATTAAATAAGCGACAGCCCAAGGCTGCCGCTATTTCTATTTTCAAGCCAGTCTAAACGTTTGGCCAGAATGTGTCCGGTGCCGATCTTGCACGGATGATGAGGATCGAGAAGACCTGTATGATTCTGCCCAAATCGCGCACTGACGTTCCGCTCGCTATCTATTATCCCGATAACCTGGATCCCACCGCGTTCTACCGCACCGAACGACCCTCTACCGCGGCCGCAGCTCCCGGAACCCGGTTGGTTTAAAACCCGTATGCTCCTTGAACATCCGCGAAAAATACGACAGCTCCATCCCGAACGACTCGGCAATTTGCGAGACGCTCAGCTCCGTCGTGAGCAGCAGTTCTTTGGCTTTTTCCGCGCGAAGGTGGTTCATATAGTGAATTGGGGAATACCCCGTGAATTGTTTGAAAGCGTTGATAAAATAGTTCGGATGATAGTGCGTAATCTGCGCCAATTCCTCGATCGACACCTGCTCAGACAGATGGGCAGCCATGTAGTCGAGCACATTGTTCATTTTCTCGTAGGTCGGGGTGCTGCCGATGCTCAGCTTCATCGATGAGCTTTGTTCGATATAATCGGCGATCAAATCGAGCAGCGCCGCATGAAGCCGGAGTTCCGATGTCATGGCGTTGTCTTTTCTCCAAGTGATCAAGTGTTCAAATTTCTCTTTGCACAGTTCGAGCGCTTTCACTTCGATAAACGGCGATACTTGCAAAATCTGAAAAAGATCCAAGTCGCCAATCTTGGCGCTGAAATGGCACCAATATTTCCCGAAGGTGTCATCGCTGATCGTACCGTAAGCCTGATCGCTGCCGGCAGGCAAGAGGTAGAGCTCGCCCGGCTTGGGATAGAAAACTTGCTTGCCAACCCGGACGAATCCCTCGCCTTCCATAATCAAATACAGGCGATTAAACGGGCATGCGGGGTTTTCGTCGTTCCAAGACCGCGAAACTTTGGTGTAAGAGGCGTAGGTAACGTCGAGCTTCGCTTGAGCGATATATTTTTTCCAGAAAATTTGCTGATAGGAATTCATATCTCTGCGCCTCCGTCATAACCCTTTCACAAACAGCCGGCAAATCCCGTCAATGAAGGATTCCTTGGTGTAACCCAAGTTGTTTTTGTGGAACAGATAAGGCTCGGGCATAAGCGAAAGGAGGATGATATTGGCCGTGAGCGTAACATCGAGCGGTTCGATATCTCCTTGGGCGACCGCTCGCTCGAGTAAAGGGACAATGAGCCCGTGCAGCCGGACAAAAAAAGGCTTTTGCAAAATCGTATGATGCCGCTTATCGGCGGCGTGCATGGAGCTAATCATCGCTAGCGGTGAAACATGCTTATCGACGAAAGTGATGAAGTCCCGCAAACAGGTTTCAAGAACGGCAAGTCCGCGATCATCAGGGCCCAGCGAGCCGTAACGCTCCTCCATTTCACCGACAAATTGCTGCGTTGTCGATTTAATCAAATCGCTGCAAATATCGCCGATATGCGGGTATCGCCGGTAAAGCGTCCCCTGACCGACGCCGGATTCTTTGGCTATCTGGTGCATGGTAACGGATTCTAGATCTTGAGTCGTAAGAAGTGTACGCGCGGCGCTCAATATGCGCTGTCGGTATTCGTGATCGCGGATTTCCCTGCGGCCGCCGGGGGTAGCATTCGGTTGGCCCGATTCAGGTGTAGGTTGTGTGTTTGGATCATCGGGTTGTTTCATACCTGGCTCCTCCTGATGTGTAAAATCAACAATAAAAAATTCATTTGACATTGCGGACAATTGTCCCGTATTATGAGTTAGCGGACAATTGTCCGTAAACATTGTAACACGAGACGATAGAGATTGTCTAAGGAGGAGTTCGGATGAGTCAAACCGCGCCAACCGGCAGCTCAGAGCCGGAGTTTAAAATTACGAGCATCATCGTCCCGCTTATCGCTATTATTGTGGGAATTTTCATGGTTATTCTGGATACGACCGCGATGAACGTTGCGCTATCCAAGCTGGTTGTCGATTTCAAAACGGATCTGCCGACGATTCAGTGGGCGGTGACGGGGTATATGCTGGCTTCAGCGGCGGTTATTCCGCTCGCGGGCTGGTTATCGGACCGTTTTGGAGCGAAAAATGTTTTCTTGACCTCGGTACTGCTGTTCACAATCGCGTCCGCCTTATGCGCGACGCCAAACAGCGCGGAAATGCTGATTTTCTTCCGGATTCTGCAAGGTCTCGGCGGTGGCTTTGTCATGCCGGTGGCGATGGCCTATGTGTATCGCTTGAGCCCGCCAAACAAAATCGGGCAAGTCATGGGCATGCTTGGCGTGCCAATTCTGCTGGCGCCGGCAATCGGTCCGGTGCTGTCCGGCTGGCTGGTTGAATATCATTCCTGGCATTGGATTTTTATCATTAACTTGCCTGTCGGCATCGTGAGTTTTGTGTTCGGCATGTGGAAGCTGCCGATCGCGCCGCGCAAGCCGGTCGCAGGCTTCGACCTTCCGGGCATGATCCTGGGGCCGATCGCTTTTGCCGCTCTATCCTACGGCATTACGCAAGGTGCGGGGAGCTGGACGTCCACGAAAACATTGACTGGACTCATCGTTGGCGGACTCGCCTTAATCGCGTTCGTTATCGTTGAATTGCGTGCGAAAATCCCGCTTCTGGAGCTGCGCGTTTTCAAATCCGTAGACTTTTCGTTCGGTATTTTCGTTCAGTGGGTCGTGCAGTTCAGCCTCTTCGGCGCGATCTTCCTGCTGCCGCAGTTCTTGCAGCAAGCGCGGGGCTACGGTGCCTTTGACACCGGGCTGTCACTGTTCCCGCAGGCGCTAGCTTCGGCATTTATGATGCCGATTGGCGGTTATTTATACGATAAAATCGGCGTTCGCTGGCTCGTCGTTATCGGCCTGAGCTTAGTGTCCGGCGCGATTTTCCAATACTCGCATGTCAGTGCGACAACGGAAGGCCACGACCTTATTTTGCCGCTGATTATGGCGGGCGCAGGCATGGGACTCATGATGATGCCGATCAACTCGCATCTGATTCAGAAAGCGCCGCAAGACCTCGTCAGCCGCGTCACCTCGCTCACCAGTGCGATGCAGCAAGTTATCAGCTCCTTTGCCGTTGCGATTGTCGTGACGATTCTAACGGCCAAAGTTACGGCCGAGATCAAAGCGCAGAAGCTGGCGGTAACCTCGCCGGCCGATATGCAAAAAGCGATGCTGACTGTCGCGCCGGACGCTTTTGGCCAGACGTTCCATATCATGCTGTTCGTGGCGATCTGTGGAGCGGTCCTCGGATTATTCCTGCGCCGCGGTCGAAAAGCGAAGAGCGAAGAAGTTCGCTCAGACGTTGCATTTGAAGGAATGCACTAATCCAAACCGCATACGCATAGTCGAAAAGCCTCCGGTTAAGGAGGCTTTTCACTTTTTTACCTTCAAGTTCCTATAGGCACATCCCGCTGCGTACAGTATCATGGAAGCTAGGGTGATCATACATGTTCATTGCTCCTATGAAGCCTTATGAAGCGAAAAACAATAAACCTTTTAACAGTAAACATCATATTGCCGAGCAGAAGCTCGACGGCGTTAGAGTTATCGTGTCCCAAATGGATAGGCTTTATGTTTACACGAAAAATCAGGAGCTCATTACGCACAAATTCCCAGAGCTGCTGCAATGTCCACTTCCAGAAGGAACGGTATTGGATGGGGAGCTGATGGTCCTCGACGATCAGGGCAAACCGGATTTTGAGGCGATGACGGCGAGGTATTATTCCCGTAAAAATTTGCGTCCGGTCGTGTTTTATGCTTTCGATATTTTACGATATAAGGGTATCGATGTGACGCATTTGCCGCTGCTGAAACGGAAACAATACTTGGACGAAGCTTTCACAGAGACTGCAAGTTACAAAAAAATTCCCATATACGAAGGTTCAACTACAAGCTATTTCGAGGAAATATGCAAGCAGGGGCTTGAAGGTATTGTCATCAAGTCCATCAAGGATAATTCCGTCTACCAACAAGGAAAACGCTCTCAAGCTTGGCAAAAGGTGACGAACTGGACGCATGCGGACGTATATGTCTCCGGGTATCGCAAAAACAATTTTGCCTTGCTTGCATCGATCGACGGACCGAACGGGGATAAATTGCCGGTAGGCGTTATTGAGCACGGCGTAAAACCGGAGCATCGGCTTGCGATTGAGCAGGTAAAAGGCAGGCTCGTCTATAAGGAAGACGAACATTTTGCTTATATGGAGCCGGTTATCATGGCCAGCATCAAAACAAAAGCATGGAGCCGAAGCGGCAGGCTGCGCTCACCGGTGTTCGAAGCATTTGTGATCTAAAAAGAAAAAGACTGGATTCTGCCTCGTGTGAGGTGAGATCCCGTCTTTTTCTTTTTATGTAGCCTTCGAGCCTAGCGGCGGAAGCCGTTCAATTGCTGTTCGGCGATTTGCACAAGGCGCTTCGTGATTTGACCACCGATGGAGCCGGTGTCACGCGTTGCCATGTAACCGTAGTAACCGTCTTGCGGCAGTGCGATACCGAGTTCTTGCGCCACTTCGTACTTCATTTGCTCTAGAGCTGCTCTTGCTTCTTGCACGACTAATTGTTTGCTTCTAGCCATGGGTTATCACTCCTTAAGGAAGGGTATGGGAGTAGTTTGCGGAGGTATTGGATTATTATGCATGCCCTCCCAAAAAATTTTCTACCACGTCCGCCGAAGTGTAAACAAGTCTTGCAATTCCTCATTGGAAAGCTCTGTAATCCAGCCCTCGGAAGAGGAAATGACATTCTCGCTGAGACTCATCTTATTCTCCAGCATTTCGTCGATTCGCTCTTCCAGCGTGCCGAGAGAGATGAATTTGTGCACCTGGACATTTTTCTTCTGACCCATCCGATAAGCCCGGTCGGTCGCTTGGTTCTCAACAGCCGGATTCCACCACCGGTCAAAATGGAACACATGATTCGCGGCGGTCAGATTGAGGCCGACACCGCCGGCTTTCAACGACAGCACGAAAATGCCGGGACCCGGCCCTACGCCGTCAAATGCCTGAAATGACTCAATCATCCCATCTCGCGCCTGTTTGGGCGTAGAGCCGTTCAAGTAGAGCACCGGCTCGCCGCGCTGCGCACTGAGCAGATTCGCCAGCATGCGGCCCATGCCGACGTACTGGGTAAAGATGAGGCAAGAGTCGCCTTCATCGCGCAGCTCGTCGACCATCGTGACGAGCCGCTCCAGCTTGGCGGAGCGTCCGATGAGCATCTCGCGGATCTCCTCGGAGAGCTGTGTGCTCTCCACAATCTCCAGCTCCTTCGACAGCAGCACTGGATGGTCGCACAGCTGCTTGAGCTGCGTCAACGCGCCGAGAATGGCGCCTTTGCGCTCCATGCCCTCGAGCTGCTTCATGCGTGACATGAGATCCTTCACGGTCTGTTCGTACATCGCACCTTGCTCGGCCGTGAGGTTGATGTAGACCTTGTTCTCCAGCTTATCCGGCAGATCGAGCTGGATGGCCGGGTCTTTTTTCTTGCGACGCAGCATAAACGGTTTGATGAACTGCTGAAGCTGCGCGGTGCGCTCCATATCCTGATGCTTCTCGATCGGCGTCGCGAAGCGCTGTTGAAAGCCGCGCTGACTGCCGAGGAAGCCGGGATTCATAAAATCGTAGATTGACCACAGCTCCGACAACCGGTTCTCGATCGGCGTGCCTGTCAGCGCAATGCGATGCAGGGCGCTGAGCGAGCGGATTGCTGCGGACTGCTTGTTGGCGGCGTTTTTAATGTTTTGCGCTTCGTCGAGACAAAGTGAGCTCCACGTGTACGCTTGGAGCGTTTCCTGATCGAGCAGCGCCGTTGTGTAGGACGTCAGCACAATATCGGTGTGTTGGAGAGCTTCAGTTAGCTCGTCACCGCCCATCCGCGATTTGCCGTAATGGAGCATGACGCGGAGCTCTGGCGCGAAGCGGGCGAGCTCCTTCTGCCAATTGCCCAGCACGGAAGTCGGGCAGACAAGAAGGGCAGGCTGCTCCGACAGCGGCTTATGATGGAGCAGATACGTAATGAACTGAACCGTTTTCCCGAGCCCCATATCGTCGGCTAGACAAGCGCCGAGACCGGACTGCCGCATATAGCTGAGCCAGGTGAAGCCCTGGCGCTGGTAGCCGCGCAGTTCAGCCCGCAGGCCTTCAGGAACAGGCAATTCAGGAATGTCGGATGGCTGCGCAAGCTGCCGCATGAGCTTGAGCAGATGCGCGTTCAGCTCAACTTCGAGCTCCACGCGATCGTCGTCCTCGTCCGATTCTTCCGACTCCTCTTTTCTGCCGGACGCACGCCGCTCAGCAGCTTGCTCCTTCTCCAGCTCGCTGAGCAGATGCAGCTGCAAAATGTCCTGCAGCGACAGGCCTTCGGCCGGGTCGACGCTCGACATAAGCCGGCGGATCTGCTCCAGCAGCGCCGGGTCGAGGTAGATCCACTCGCCGCGGAAGCGGACCAGCCGCTCGTTCCGTTCGAGCAAGCTCATAAACTCGGCTTCGCTGAGCGAGTTCTCGCCGATGGCGACGCGCCAGTCGAAGCTGACGAGCGCGTTCATCCCGAACAGCGACTCGCCGCCCCCGCCGCTGCCGGCGCCTTCAGCAAGCCGCGCACTCAGCCGCAGCTTGCGCTTGGACGCTGCTTCCCACCAGCCGGGAAGCAGCACGTTCCAGCCGTCCTCCAGGAGCTGACGGCTGTCGGTGGTCAAGAAGGACCACGCCGAATCGTCGGTTAACGTGGTCCCGAGCAGGACGCCGCGGCTCGTCAAGCCGGGCAGCGCCGCGTCCAGCCGAGCCGCCCAGCCCGGGGCCCGCTCGGCGACGAAAGGCTCCCAGGCGTCATCCCAGTCGCCTGTTGCCTGCCCGTCCTCCTGTAAGCGGACGGGGATCATGAACGAGCCGTCTTGTCTGTCCGTCAGGACAAGACGGAGGCGCCATGCCGGATCTTCGTCATCCGGCTCCAGCAATTGCAGGGCCGGACGGAACGGCGCGATGTCTGGCCGCCAACCCATGGCGGCAAGCCATTCCCCTTCGGTGATGGCTTCCGCCGACAGCCCCGGCGCTGTGCGGAACAGCGCCGGATAGTCGCGGCGCAAGTCTCCGAGCGCCGCGTCCGAGGCATAGTGCCGCTGCTTGACGGCAGCGGAGAAGAGCGCGCGCAGCCCGGAGAAGCTGTCGCCAAGGCCCTCCAGTCGGCTGAGCGCCACCCAGTCGACGCCTTCGAACACTTCGGCGCGGCCATCCCACGTCCACGCAAGCTCACCGCGCCGGTACGCATCGAAGCTCGGCAGGTAGCTGCCTTCCTCGGCGGCGCGCAGCAGCAACGGCGCCAGCTCGAGGAGCTGCTGGCCAGTCTCCGTCGCCATGTGCCATTCGGCGATTTCCAGGAAGTTCGGCGCTGCGAAGTAAGGCAGCGCCATTTCCGCCGGCAGGACGACCAAGCTAAGGTCGCCGGCCGTCGTGATCTCCAGCGTCGTGCCGTAATAAGACGGCGCATGCCAGGCAAAGAGCAGCCGTGTGAGCTGCTCGCCGCCGATGTCGCGTCCGTCTTTTTCGCCCCAAATGAGGGCGTCGCCGCGATCGGTCAATGTGACGGAAAGCGAGAGGGTGTGTAAATACGAGAGCATCGTCGTCATTCCAGCAGCTTTCCTTTCTTCAGTTCCTCTTGCAAGGCGCGCAGACGGCTGTGCCGCTGAACAAAGCCGGCGAAGAATGCCTCCCAGCGCTCCGGCTGCTTCATTTTTTTATACACCTTGTCCAGCCGTTTCAGCAGCTTCACCGCCGCTTTATAATCATGCCTGTTCTTAAGCCGAACGTACTGCTCAATCGCTTGATGATAGTAGGGAAGCAGCAGCTCCGGCGACTCCTTCTCAATCGGCTGCAGCATGCTGACGCGGTGTTCGAGCGGATTGTGCCCCTGCATGATTTGCAGCTCGATCCACAGCTTCCATTTGCCCTGCTCATGGAGAAGGCTTTCGATGACCCGGTAGGAAAGCGGCAGCAGCGTCTCTAAGGCCCGCCACATGGCATCTTCCGCTTGGGGCAAATGTTCGGCGGCAAGCTTCCAGTACGCGATAAGCGTATTCAGCTCATCCAGCCGTTTTCTTGAAAAAAATGGCGTCAACTGCCGCAGCCAGTCCGTTAAATCCGACCATTGCTGATGGATCGTGAAAAACGCGAGAAACGGCTGGTACACGGAGCTGCTCGCGGTCTCGAAGGAAGGATGCCGGGCAAGCTTCTTCCAGGCTTCGTCCGAATGCCCCAGCCATGTCAGTACATAGGCGTGGGCTGCGACGCTGGACAGATTGGCGTTCGCTTCGCTAATTTGCGCCAAAGCGGCGGCTTCCGTCTGCGCCAGCTTTTCTTGTTCCTGTCCGGGGAGCAGCTCGGCAACTCCTGCGCACATCGCGGCATAGACGATAAAGTGCTGATTGCGCTTGTCGCTTTCCCGCTCAATCCCCGCACGTAAATACGCCAGTGTATCCTCAAGCCGTTTGCTGTCCTGGGCCAGACCTTGTTGATGCTCCGGAAGCTCAAGCCACTGGCTCAGATGATCGAGCACCCAATAAATCGTAGAGGATGTGTAAAAGGTGACGCTTAATTCATACTGCTGTTCTGCAAGCTTTCGCAGGATAAAAAGCTGCTGATGCAGCTCCCAATACAGCCTGTCTGATGCGCTGAAAGCAATGTCTGTTTGCTGCAAGCCCGCCAAGCGGACTCGCAGCTCTTCCACATAGCGCCCTTGATCATAGGAAGGTTTAATCGTTTGGGTGTACCCGTCCATAAATTGCTGCCAGCCGCTGACTGGCAGTTCCGGCAGCTTTTCCGCGCCGCTGCCTTCAGCCGCTTGGGCCGCCATGCGCTTCAATTGAATCTTGGCATTTACGACTTGCGAAGCCGGATAGCCGTATCGGTCGCCGAGCGCCATAAGGGCGGCGGCCAAGTGCTTGCAGCCTCTTGCAGCCGGACAACTGCAGACAGCAATCGTAGGTCTGTTCACATCGAGTTCTACCTTGCACTTTTCTCCAAATTCCTCGACAGTTGCTTCCAGCAAGCCGTAATCGGAGAGACGCAGGGAATCGACCATGCCTTGCTTGTAGAAATGAAACCCGCGGCTGAGCGTGACTTCAGAATAAGTTTCGGCGACATACCGAAGGATGCCAGCCCATCGTTCGTCATTAAGTATAGTTGCTGCTTGCATCGGAAGGCTCCTTTGCCATTTACGATTGAATATCTCTCTAGTATAAATAGCCGCCGCCATCTTGTAAATTTCCTAGTCCCCACTTATACTTTGTCTACTAAACTTAACTTGTGAGGAAAGCAGGGACTGGGTTGAAATTGAATAGACGGCCGTTCGTATCGCTCAGGATGAAGTTTCTCGTTTTATTTTGCTTTATGATAACGCTGCCATTTCTGTTCAGCGGTTATTTGACCTACCAGAAATACTCGTCCAACGTAGAACGGGACGCGAAGACGTATTCCGATCAGCTTACCGATCAAGTGAATATCAATCTGGAGCGTTACATTCGCGAGATTGAGCGAATTACGATCTCCCTGTATTACGATCCGAGCTTTGTCCGCATTTTGGAGTCCCACAGCGCCAAACAAGGGAACGTGTACGCAACGATTGACGAAAGATCCAAAATGAATCAATTGATCTCGTCGCTTATCATTGATCGGACGGAGCTGGAGGGTGTTTACATTTTCGCGCTCGACGGGACGCTGTTCAGCAATTTGTCCGAGACGATTTCATCCAACTGGCTCTCGGAGGGTTCCAAATGGATGGATTCCGTGAAGCAGAAGGACGGGGGGCTCGTCATTTTGCCGCCGGTGCAGTGGAATTATTATATGGGCAAGCCCAAGGAGGCGCTGTCCTTTGCGCGGCTGATCAAGAACCCCGTGACCAATACGACCATCGGCTATGTCAAGGTGGATTTGACGTCGATCGGGTTTGAGAAAATTTTATCTACGGTTAAAATGTCCAAAACGAGCAAGCTGTATATTTTTAATCAAAATTATCAGCGGATCTATCCGTTCAATGACGAGTCCTCTTCGCCGACGTACGCAGAGATTGTCGATCTGAACACTTCGGATATGCTGAAAAGCGTTGCGACAACCCCTGTCGGTGGGCTTACAATCGTCAGTACGATCCCGAAGAACGACCTGCTGACGGATGCGCGGCAGTTGACCAGTTTTACACTCTGGATTTCCGCTTTTTCGTTAATTTTCGCGTTTGTTGCTGCGGTATTCACCTCCAACCGTTTCGTGAAGCCGATTCTCCATTTGCAGCGCAAGATGCGTCGGGTGCAAAACGGCGATTTTCAGGAGCGGGCAACGGTTCATTCCAACGATGAGATCGGCCTGCTGACCGAAGGCTTCAATACGATGGTGTCGCGTCTGGATACGACGATTAAGGAAGTGTACGAGCTGAAGCTGCGCGAGAAGGATTCTGAGCTGAATGCGCTGCAGAGCCAGATTAACCCGCATTTTCTGTACAACACGCTGGAGTCCATCAATATGGTCGCGGTCAAGGAGCGCAATCACGATCTCTCGCAGGTGATCACGAGTCTTGGCAAGCTGCTGCGCTATACGGTCAACAAGCAGGAGCGGTTCGTGTATTTAAAAGATGAGCTGAGCTTTGTGCAAAACTATCTCAACATCCAGAGCTTCCGCCTGGAGGAGGGGCTGCGCACCGAGATTCATGTGGATTTTTCCCATGAGTTTGCCATGGTGCCGAAGCTGCTTCTGCAGCCGTTGGTGGAAAATGCGATTGAGCATGGGATGGGCAGCGAGCCATTTACGATTCAGATTACGTCGAGAGCGGAAGGTTCTGACTTGTTCATCTATGTGTCTGACAACGGATGCGGCATCTCGCCGGAGCGGCGCAAGCTGATCGAGCAGCGCCTTTACGGACCGGAGCGGCAGGCGAAGCCAACCGGAGAGCAGAAGGCCAAAGGGTTTGCGCTCCGAAACATTCATCAGCGGCTGGTCATTTTGTACGGGGAGCCTTATGGCTTAACGATTGAGGATACGAAGGAAGGCGCGTCGTTCTGTATACGAATGCCTTTCCAGTGGGAGGAATAACGACATGAACATTTTACTCGTAGAAGATGAGATGAAGATTCGGCAAGGCTTGCGCAAAATCGTCGAGGATGTTATTCCCGGCGGTCTGCGCATTACGGAAGCGGGGAACGGTCGGGAAGCGCTGGACTGGCTGCGCACGCAGGAACGTGTCGATCTTGTCATTACAGACATTCGCATGGGCGAAATGAACGGCATCGAGCTGATCAAGCGTACAAAAGAAACCCATCCCGACACGCCGTTCGTTATTATTTCCGGATACGATGAGTTCGGCTACGCGAGAGAAGCACTGCGCTACGGTGTGCGTGATTATTTGCTAAAACCGATCGAGCGAGTAGAACTGGCCAGCGTATTGCAAAAAATTACCGACCAACGTCATGCCGCGCTTGGCGGAGGTGCTGCAGGCGGCAGCGGGGGTGAACAGCCGCAGGATGAGAAGGACAAGCTGATGATCCGCCGCGTGAAGGAGCTGGTTATCCATCATTTGAACCAGGACATTTCGCTGCAATTTCTGGCGGAGCGCGTCTATTTACATCCGAAGTATTTATCGGATATGTTCAAGCGCGAGACCGGGCAGAATCTGTCTGATTATGTGACGGGCCGGCGGATGGAGAAGGCGCGAAAGCTGCTTAAGGAAACAACGCTCAAGGTGGCAGAGGTGGCCATGATGTGCGGCTTTGCCAATCATAAATATTTTGCTTCGCTGTTCAAACAGCAGACCGGCTGCACGCCGACGGAGTTCAGAGACCAGAAATGACCTTACGATTTTGAACCATTTATGGAATTTGTGGCGTTATCTTGGATAACGTTCTTCTTTTATAATGAGACTTGTAAGCGCTTCACACTAATTTCGAAAAAAAAGGGGATACCGACAAGATGAAGAAAGCGATGCTCTTAACGACTTCCGTTCTGTTACTTAGCTCTGTTGCAGCGGGTTGCAGCAGCTCCAAGGATACGACAACCAGTACATCAGCGGCTCCGGCAGGCACGACGGCACAAGCGTCCAAAGCGCCAGCGAAGGACGTGAAATTGACTTTCAGCATTTGGGGCAGCGACGCCCATAAGAAAATGTACGAGGACATCATTGCGAATTATAAAAAGATTAAACCGAATGTGAACGTAGAAGTGATGATCATTCCTTCCGGCGATTATATTCAAAAAATCTCGGTTATGATGGCATCCAAAACCGCGCCAGACGTGATCTGGATGCTGGAGAGAGGTATTCCGCAATTTATGGAAGCGGGGCAGCTTGAAGATCTGTCGGCGATCAAATCGGATAGCGCTTACGATTCGGCTGATCTGATTCCTTCTACGATGGATCTCGTTACGAAGAACGATAAAGTATACGGTGTTCCATTCTCCACGCCGCCGAACATGATGTACTATAACAAAAACTTGTTTAAAGAAAAGGGCTTGAAAACGCCAAGCGAGCTGTACAAAGAAGGCAACTGGACGTACGACGAAATGCTGAAAGCGGCGCAAGCGCTCACACAGCCGGATAAAGGTGTGTACGGCATGAATTTGATCCGTCCTGCAGGCTGGGGCCCGAGCTGGATTGAATCCCTGCAAACGCTTGTCTGGGCATTCGGCTCCGACTATTTCAGCAAAGACGGCAAGAAATTTACGCTGAATTCGCCGCAAGGCACGCAAGCATTGCAATATTTTAACGATGCGATGTTCAAATCCAAGGTTCATCCGAAGCCAGGCGATCAGACGACGTTTGAATCCGGCAAAATCGCGATGCAGCAAGATTTGCTTAGCTACATGGGCAAAGCGAAAGCGATCAAAGATTTCGAGTGGGATATCGCGCCGATGCCGAAAGGCCAAGGCGGCCAAGGAACAACGCTCGGGTACGCAGCTTACATGGTGCCGAAAGGCGGCAACAACACGGCGGAAGCGATTGAATTCGTTAAATATTTGTCCAACAAAGAAAATATGACGACAACGTCTCAATATTTCGTGCCTAGCCGCAAATCCGTTCTGAACTCCGATGCGTTCCTGAAGCAAGGTCCGTCGCCGGAAAGTATGAAAACAGCGGTGCTGGACCAAATGGCAGGCGCTCGCGTACGCCAAGGCTTCGTCAACTTCCAGAAGATCGACGACAAAATGAAGGTGAACTTCGACGCCATCTACACGCAAGCCGGCACGATTCCAGATATTCTCAAAAAGATGGAAGCCGACGTCACGCCTGTTCTGCAGTAACCGAATTTTCGTAGATCAGTGGCCAAGCGGAATCAAGCTTGGCCACACGTCTACAAGGGAGTGGAGATGCACCTTGGAAACCTATCAAACAACGACCCTGGAAACACCAGTCGGGATCGCCGCCAAGACAAAGAAAGGCACCTATAGCCGCCTCAGAAGGCGTAATGCGATCTATGGCTATCTGTTTATCGCTCCTATGATGCTGGGTTTCTTGATTTTCATGGCAGGCCCGATTATTAGTGCATTTGGACTCAGCTTCACCGATTATTCACTGCTGCATCCGACGTCCTTCGTCGGTGGAGACAATTACCGCACCATTGTGACGGGCGATCCGATGTTCTGGACTTCAATCAAGAACACCTTGTATTTCTCAGCAGGCTTAATTCCGCTGAATCTGATTCTGGCTTTAGCGCTCGCTTTATTACTTTCGACTAAAATTCCCGGTGTGGGCTTGTTCCGTACCGCGATTTTCACGCCAGTGGTCACCTCCATCATCGTGTGGGCGATCGTCTGGAAGTATGTTTTTGCAACGGACGCAGGACTTCTCAATCAAATGTTAAAAATTGTCGGCATTACTGGCCCTGCTTGGCTCTATAATATCAAGCTGGTGATGCCGGTTGTCATCGTGGTCTCCGTCCTGAAGAAGGTCGGGATGAACATGGTCATCTTCCTTGCCGCGCTGCAGGACGTGCCGAAAATGTACTACGAAGCGGCGACCATCGACGGCGCCTCCAAATGGAAGCAGTTTACGAAAGTTACGCTGCCGATGATCTCGCCGTCGATTTTCCTAACGCTGATTATTACCTTGATCGGCTCACTGAAAGTGTTCTCGCAAATCGTCGTCATGACGGACGGCGGGCCTGGCACTAGCACCAATGTGCTTGTGTACTACATTTACAAGTTGGCGTTTAAAACGTATGAATTGGGCTACGCTTCGGCGGTTGCGTTCATTCTGTTCTTCCTCGTTCTGCTGCTCACGATGATCCAGTGGACGCTCAGAAAAAGGTGGGTGCATCATGAACAATAAGACATTACGTGTCGTGAAAAACGCGGTTACTTATCTTCTGCTGACTGTCGTCTCGTTGATCATTGTCGGTCCGTTTCTGTGGATGCTGACGACGTCGCTCAAGGATCAGAATAAAATTTTCCTGTTTCCGCCGCAGTGGATTCCGAATCCGATTGTGTGGTCGAACTACTCGCACGTATTTACAACGCAGCCGCATTTCCTGCTGCATTATGGGAACTCCCTGTACATCGCGATGCTCGTCACGCTAGGGACATGTATCGTAGGCGCACTCGCTGGCTATTCGTTTGCGAAGCTCAATTTTCCATTCAAAAATGTGTTCTTTCTCATTCTGCTCAGCGGGATGATGATTCCGAACGAAGTGACGATTATTCCGAACTTCATCTGGTTCTCCAAGCTGGGTCTTGTGAATAATCATTTCCCGCTAATTATCCCTCCGATTCTCGGAGCGGGCGGCATCTTCGGCGTGTTCCTGCTGCGCCAGTTCTACATTACGATTCCGAAGGATCTGGACGAAGCGGCTGAAATCGACGGCAGTACGCCTTGGCAGACGTTCTGGCGGATCATGGTACCGATGGCGACGCCGGCTTTTGCTACACTGGCCATCTTTACCTTCCTCAACAGTTGGGAAGATTTCCTCGATCCGTTAATTTACTTGAGTTCCGATAAGTTATTCACGCTGCCGATTGCGATGAAATTGTTCACGGATACGGCAGGCACGGACTGGCATCTGCTGATGGCGGCATCTGTGATGGCAACGGTGCCGTTGCTGCTCGTGTTCTTCTTTGCGCAGAAGAAGTTTATTGAGGGTGTGGCGACAACAGGTTTAAAATAAATGGTGAGGTGCATGCGTGTCAGGACAACAAGATGACCCGACGAAAGCATGATAGCAGGAGGTATCCGTATGAAGCGGGTGCCTCTTCCTATATGTTTTTTATTATTGAACCGGCAGGGAGGTGGGAATGACATTTGAATTGGTTTTTTTTGAAAACGCTATCATTTCATTGGAGGAGGATTGATTGTCTGTGAAAAACAAAGTTCTGGTGTATGTTCTGATGGTCGTACTGCTCCTGGCTGCCGTTAACTTCCCTTTAGCACCGCGAGCCTCCGCGGCAGACGAATATGACGGGCTGCGCGACAAATGGAAAGTGATGCTGACCGGCGGCACCAGCATTGCAACCGCCGATCCGGATATTGCCGCCAAGATCACAGCTTTGACCGATGAAGCCCAATCGTATTGGGATACGCTAAACACAGCTGCGGGGCGCACGAATTTGTGGAGCGATCTGACCGGCACGACGAATTCCGCCTATGTCACATCAGCTTACTCGCGTCTGAGGTCCATGGCGCTTGCTTACGCAACAACAGGCTCTTCGCTGCAAAACAATGCGTCGCTGCTAACCGATTTGAAAAGCGCACTGGATTGGATGTACACGAACCGTTATAACGAAACGACAACAAAATATAACAACTGGTGGGACTGGGAAATCGGGGCTCCGCTCTATTTGAACGACATTTCAGTCCTTTTGTACGATCAGCTATCTTCTGCGCAGCTTACGAATTATATGAATGCCATCAATCATTTCCAACCGACCGTCACGATGACTGGGGCTAATCGGGTATGGGAATCCATGGTCATCGGTGTCCGAGGAATTCTTGTGAAAGACAGCACCAAACTCGCTGCGTCGCGGGACGGTCTGAGCAATGTGTTCACCTATGTGACGTCTGGCGACGGGGTCTATGCCGACGGTTCGTTCATTCAGCATACGAAGTTTGCCTATACGGGTGGCTACGGCTCCGCCTTGATTTCCGATATTGCCGATCTGCTGTATCTGCTGGACGGCTCGACGTGGGCCGTGACGAATACGAACAAACAAAATGTTTACAAATGGGTATATAGCGCTTTTGAGCCACTGGTGTATAAAGGGCTGATGATGGATATGACGAGGGGCCGCAACATTTCACGCAGCTACAATCAGGATCATGCCGCAGGCAAATCCGTGATCGAAGCGGTAATCCGGTTGTCGCAAACCGCGAATGCCACAGATGCCGCAGCTTTCAAAAGCATGGTTAAATATTGGATCAACGCGGATACGTATAGCTCTTTCTACGAGAGTGCAGCCATGAACCTGATTGTACTCGCGAAGGCCATTATGGCGGATTCCTCGGTTATCTCCCGCGGCGAGCTGGTGAAACACAAAAACTACAACAGCATGGACCGCGACGTCCATCTGCGCCCTGGCTTCGGCTTCGGCATCTCCATGTCGTCCAGCCGCATCTACAACTACGAATCGATCAACAGTGAGAATGTGAAAGGCTGGTATACCGGTGACGGTATGACCTATTTGTACAATTCGGATCTGGGGCAGTTCAGTGACGACTTCTGGCCGACGGTGAACCCGTACCGACTTCCGGGCACAACCGTAGATACGCAAACGCGGAGCAACAGCTCCGGCCAAAGCTATGTTAGCAGCAAAAACTGGGTCGGCGGTACGGAGGTGATCGGCACGTACGGTGTGCAGGGCATGGAATTGGATGCGTATAACAGCACACTGACAGGCAAAAAATCGTGGTTCATGTTCGACGATGAGGTCGTCGCGCTCGGCTCCGGGATCACGAGCACGGATGGCCGCCCGATCGAAACGATTGTGGAGAACCGCAAGCTGAACGCTTCCGGCAGCAATGCGCTTACCGTGAACGGCACGGCCAAATCGACGACGGTCGGGTGGAGTGAAACGATGAGCGGCGTCAATTGGGCGCATCTCGCCGGCAGCGTTGCCGGTTCTGACATCGGCTATTACTTCCCGGGCTCGGCAACTGTGAAAGGTCTTCGCGAGTCCCGCACCGGCGCCTGGAGCGTCATCGACAGGCGCGCGGGCATACCGACGACGCCGATCACGAGCAAGTATCTCAATCTGGTCCTTGATCACGGAACGAATCCGACGAACAGCACGTACGCTTATGTGCTGCTGCCCGGCAAGACCAGTGCGCAGGTGAGCGACTATGCGAGCTCGCCGACTGTCAGCATTCTGGAAAACTCCGGAGATGCGCAAGCGGTGAAGGAAACGGCGCTGAATGTGACCGGCGTGAACTTCTGGAACGATGCGGTTAAAACGTCCGGGGGCATTACAAGCAACAAGAAAGCTTCCGTCATGATGAGCGAAACGTCAACAGATCTGGACGTCTCCGTCGTGGATCCGACGCAGGCGAATGCCGGAACGATTTCCATTGAAATCAATAAATCGGCGCTGGGCGTCGTCTCGGCCGACAGCGGTGTGACGGTGACGCAGCTCAGTCCGACGATCAAGTTTTCCGTGAACGTGGCGGGTGCCAAAGGCAAGACGTTTAAAGTGAAGTTCAGCTTTGTTACCGCTGGTGGAGGCGGGGGCAGTGTGGCACTGCCATTCCAGGATAACTTCGAATCCGGTACGGCGGACGCATGGGCGACGTCCGGCGGCAGCTGGTCTGTCGTAACGAGCGGTGCGACGAAGGTGTATAAGCAAGCGACGCAGGCGGGCACTTCGATGGCGACAGCGGGCGATCCGGCTTGGAGCGATTACACGGTCGAGGCCGCCGCGACGCCGCTTAGCTTTGCTGGCTCAGGCAGCTATATCTTCGGTTTGATGGCTCGGTATGCGGATGCCAACAACCGTTATGCCTTCCAGTACGGGAACGGCAACGTATCGATTGTGAAAAAGGTAGCCGGTACCAGCACAACGCTAGTGAGCAAAGCGTACACCGTGACCGCGGGGACGCCATACACGTTCAAGGCGGTGCTGAGCGGCAATCAGTTGGATTTTTACATCAACGGCGTAAAGGAGTTAAGCACGACGGACAGTACTTTTGTTAGCGGCAGCATCGGACTGCTTACCTACGGCGCAACGGCGCAGTTCGATAACGTCGTGGCTGTCGATTTGCCGGTGACCGACGACTTTGAGGATGGCAACGCGAGTGGCTGGACGCCGGACACCGGCAGCTGGTCTGTCATTACTGATGGGGCGACGAAGATGTATAAGCAATCGACGACTTCCAGCAACGGCATGTCGGCGACCGGCAATTCGGCCTGGCAGAATTACAGCGTGACGGCCAAAATCAAACCGAATTCACTCGCCGGCTCGGGCTCCAACGTTGTCGGTTTGGCGCTGCGGCAGGCGGATGCCAATAACCGCTATAATTTCGTCTTTGCAAGCGGGACGCTGCAGATCGGTAAGCGGGTCGGCGGGGTGACGACCACGCTGGTCAGCGAGCCGTATACGATTGCGACAGGCACGAGCTATACGATGCAGGCCGTCGTAGCCGGCAGCACGCTGAAGCTGTATGTCAACGGAGTGCTGGAGCTGACGACGACGGACACAGCGCTCACGCAAGGCGGCGTGGGGTTGATTACTTATAATGCCGCGGCTTCTTTTGACGATGTTGCGATTGTGTATTAAGCGGATTTTTTGATACGCGTTGCCACCGTCTATTGACATTTCATACTGTAACTATTATAATTACAGTATGAAGCTCATTAAACACGAAGGTGGCGATCGAGGATGATGAATATTGCCGTCAGTGACTGGGTAGTCGCAACGACACGCGAGGATGAATTGGTACACGGCTTTGTGGATTCCATTGCAACGCCGCTGGGCATCGGCTTTGTTTACGTCATTGCCTCGGATCGGGAATCTACGATCGGGCATATTGTCGACGTGAACTTGGCGAGCATGAAGAAGCTGCCGGAGGGTGGCGTAACGACGGCGGAGCAGGCGAAGAGCATGATCGATCTCGCTTTGTCTGTTCGCGACGAAGCCTGGTTCCGTGAACTTAGCGAGCAACTGCTGATGCTGGAAGCGAAGAGCGAGGCCGGCGGCGACGCAGGAGAAGGCCGGACGCAAGCCGTTAACCGGATTAGCGCGGATTTACGCTAAGGTCCGGCTTGTTAAGAGATCAGCTATCCCAGAAACCCGCATCGCGGATATGTAAAGAAGCTTTGCCAGCCCCTGATTGGGGAGGCAAAGCTTCTTTTGTTTTGAGGTGTGCTCGTTGGAGGGAGTCTCCATTAGAAGGTAGAGATAGGTGGAGATGCTAAATTCCTGCGAAAATGCAGGGATTTTTCAGAATATAGGCATTATTTGCGGAGTTCCTGCAAAAATGCAGCTTTTCAGACTGTGTCCGCTCAAAATGAGGGATTTCGCAAAAAATTCCTGCTGAATCGCAGGAATTTCACTGGATCGGGCAAGGAGCGAGGGAAATTACTACCTTTTTGCAGGTTTTGCTGCTGCTGAGTACCCATATCTCGCCTGCTGAGACTTCGCGAGCCCGCCTACGCCTCGTCCGGCTGAGCCGGCGTGGGTTCGGGTGCAGGCTTGCGCACCGCCGGCGCTTTGGCCGCTTCTTCCGCGAGCAGGCTTTGCAGCTCGGCGATTTTGCGCGGATCGGCGCCTTCGAGCTTGTCCGCAAAATATTTGGCCGCGAACAGCTCCCAGGTCGGCTCGACTTTGTGCGTGCGCATCGTGCGCACAGCGTTTTTGACGAGTCGGCGCTCTTTCGCGTTCGTGTACTTGTCGACGAAAAGCTGCTTGCGCGAGAAGTCGAGCTCTTGAATGACGGCGCGCAGCACCTCCGCGGTCATGCGCGCATCGTCCAGCGCCCGGTGAGCGGAGCCTTCGCCGGTAATGCCGAGCTCGTCCAGCGCGGCTTCGACGCTGACGTCGTTGGTTACATTTTTAAAGCGGATGTAGCCTTTCAATAGATCGAAATAGTCCATCGCCATCCAATAGGCATCGTCCAGCTTGTGCATGCGCGTATCGAGGATAATGCGCTTCAAATCTTCGCCGCCCCAGGTAATGAGCAGTTTCTCCGGACTGAGGTCGAGCCAGCGGATGAAATCCTGAATCACCTTCGGAAAGCCGCTCGCCCGGTCAATATCCTCCTGGGGAATACCGGTCTTCTTTTTAATAAACCCGTTCAGCTTTGCGAAGTAGACGGGCTTGATCAAGGCGGAAAACTCGTCGATTTGCTGCAGGGAAGCGTCCAGTCGGACGGCCCCGATCTCGATGACTTCCATCGGCAGATCGCTTGCAAATTTTCGCCCGTTAAATTCAATATCGAGTACAATGTAGTCCATGGTGCGGGCCCCCGTTTCATTACTGTGCTTCTAATTGTAACAGAATTCGCTCAGCTTACCAGCACCTGTTTGCGGAAAACGGCCCGCAACGCAAGGCTGAGGAGTACGCCGGCCAGCGACATGCCCGACACCCCCAGGTACAGCTGCTTCCCGCCGACCTGGTCGTAGACCCAGCCGCCGATATACGATGCCACAATACCCGATACGCCAAAAAAGAGAATCGCCAGCACCGTCTGCCCCGTCGCCCGCCATTCTTCCGGAACGATGCGGTACAAATACTGAATCGCCGCCGAATAAAAAATCGGAAACGTGAAAACCTGTAATAACTGAATGGCGACGAGCAGGTGAGGCTCTGTGATCCAGGCGGACAAGAAGAAGCGGATGAAGTAAAAAAAGGCCGAAAACGAAATGATCGCCAGCTCCTTACCTTTCCGCAGCCACCAGAAGCTCAAGGCGAAAACGAGAATTTCGCTTCCCGCGGCCAGAAACCAGGCGACGCCGACCAGCTTCGGACTTCCGCCCAAGTCCCGGATGTACACGCCGAGAAACGTATCGTTGATCCGCTGCGGCACTGCGACGATGAAGATGAGCGCCATGAACCAGATCGTTTCTTTTTTTGCTAAAAAGCTTCGCAACGCGCGCAGCGTAATCGGCTTCCCGGTGACCGGCGCGTCGGGCAGACAAAGCACGTTCAGAATCGCTAAGAAACCGATCCCCGCAAAAAGGTACGCGAGGCTGCCGATGCCGAAATACTGCGCGGCAAAGCCGACGGCCAGGGACATTAACGCATAGCCGAAGGCGCCGAACGTTCGAATCGAGCCATAGCTGATGCCCGCGGCTTCCGCCGTTTGGAAATTCAGGCTTTCCGTCAGCGGATCGAGCGGCATCAGGAAGAAATACAGCAGCATGGTGAAGACCAGCAGCATCGCCCAAGAGGATGAGGCATACAAGCAGTAACCCAGCAGCGTCGAACATACGATAAGGACGAGCATTACTTTTTTGATGGTTTTGGTTTTATCGCTGATCATACCCCAAAGCGGCTGCGAAAAAATCGCAATGAACCCTCCGGTGCCGATAATGAGCCCGATTTTGGATGTGGAAAGCCCTTGGGCGTCCAGATAAACGGGGAGAAATGACACGAATAGGGCGATCAGCGCAAAATACAAAAAGTTGAACAGACGTAAAAATGAATATGAACGCATACGAACCTAACCTTCCTGATGCAGATCCTTGATGTTGTAAAAAGGTATTCTATCACGTACGGCGGCGAGTGGCTATAGGATTATGTTTTGCGTAAAAGGTCGGAAGGATTCGTGCCCGTGACTTGCTTGAACTGCCGGCTGAAAAAATAAATGCTGCGGTAGCCCAGCGCTTCCGCCACTTCGCTGACATTCATCCCCAGCCGCAGCAGGTAGGCGGCGCGCTCAATCCGCTTTTGAATCACATAGGACTCAATTGTTTGGCCCATCAGTTCTTTCCATTTAAGTGAAAAATAACGAGGGGATAGGTGCGCATCCTTGGCAAGCTCCTGAATGCTGTAATGGCGCCCCGGATCTTGCCCGATCCTTGCGGCAACGCCCATCATGACGCGGCGCAGCGACCGCTTGGCCGGATCGCCGAAAGGCTGGTTGCCCGGCGCTTGACGTTCATAGGCGAGCAGCAGCAATCGCAGCAGTAAGAGAGCCTCTTCTTGATGGCCGAAGGCGCCTGCCAACTGGGCCTGAATGAAACGATCCAGATACAGTTCGTGAAAATCGGCGGGATCGAAGCGGACGTGGGAGGGCAGCGACATTCGCGGGGTTGGGCTCTCCGTACAGCTAAAATGGATAAACGTCACGGTCAGCGGCCGCTCCGGGTTGTGGCTGGCGCTTGCAAGATCGCCCGGTTGAAATAAATAGCAATCTCCTTGTCCCACTTGAGCTCGCTCTCCACCCAGGATCACTTCACCTTCTCCGCTCCATACATACCAGAAGTCAAAATCGTGAAAAGGCTCGTGCTCCCGGTTCCAGCGCCAATTGGGCTCGCAATTGACTTTGCCGAAAAAAGCGTTTAATTCAAGGTTCGCACTGCTGAAAAAAGACAATTTCTCCGACTCCTTCCTATGTAGAATAGTGCAAATTATGATGACGCTTACTGCATTTATCTTAACGCTATTTCTTTCTATAATTCAATTATAAGTGATTGAAATTATTTAAATGAAAAGGTGGCGTTAGCGATGGCAAAAGTCAAAGATGACGTGTTGTCCCCGGAGGAAATTTCAGTGAAGTTGTATAAGTACGACAAAATTGCAGACAAGGTAGACGGCTATCAGAACTGGGGCGAGGCCGAGCTTGCGAGCTACAGACAGGATGGGTATCTGGCGGTCGAGTATATTTTGAACGAGGAGGAAATTCAATCGGCCAAGGATGCGCTGCATGATCTTATTTTTGTGGACGGCCGTGGCGCTCAATTGCAGTTTACGAAGCCGCAGAGTGAACTGCTCACCGACGAGGAGCGGGAGCTTGCGATCCGCAAGGTCAGCGAGTTCGTCAAAGTCGAGGAACGGCTGCAGGCGATTGCTGAACATCCATCGATCCTAGCGATGGCGGAGGCGATTCTAGGAGAGAAACCGCGCATTGCCCAAGATATGGCGCTTTTGAAGCCGCCTCACGGGGGTGGCGAGAAGCCATGGCATCAAGATATGGCGTACGGCAATCTGGCCTATGACAAACCGGTCGTTGGCGTCTGGATCGCCCTCGATGAAGCGGCACTGGACAACGGCTGCATGCACGTCATCCCCGGTTCGCATGCGGACGGCGCCACGCCTCATTATGCGGTGCGCGACTGGCAGCTGTGCGATACGCACGTTCAGGTTGAAAAGGATGTGGCTGTGCCCTTGCAGCCCGGCGGATTGCTTTTGTTTCATGGCCTGCTCAAGCACGGCACCCCGTTTAATCTATCGACGAAAAAGCGCCGTGCGCTGCAGTTTCACTACGTGGGCGAGTCGGCGGTCAAGCTGACGCCCAAAGAGTATAAGCGGTTTTTTACGAATGAGATGAGCGGAGCGGAATGCTAGAAGTATATGAGTGGATTTGGAGAAGCCTCTTTCCTGAGTGATGGAAAGGGGCTTTTTCGTTGCAGCGAGTGCCTGTCCGCTTGTTCAGAGAAGCCTTTCTTTTGCATATAGTAGTACTACATTGAACGCATGGAGAAGACGGACTGCGAGGGGAGTCGGCAGATGGAGAAGCTTCTTAGAACAATGCTGCAGTCGCTCGGCGCGAATCGTACAGCGCATCGGTTAGCCCGCAAATACGGTTTACGTTTCGGCGCTTCCCGGTTCGTGGCCGGCGAGACGATCGCTCAGTCGCTGCTAGCCGTTCAAACGCTCAATCGACAAGGCAAAATGGCGACGCTGGATCATTTAGGCGAATTCGTATCGACCCTGGAGGAAGCGAATGAAGCGGCAGCGATGTGCATCCGAACGCTCGACGCCATCGCATCGTCCGGCGTGCAGGCGAACCTTTCGTTGAAGCTGACATCACTGGGACTTGATCTCGGGCAAGAGCTTTGCCTAGCTAACATGCTTCGTATTATAGAACGCGCCGATCAGCTTGGCCTATTTGTCCGCATCGATATGGAGGATTATACGCACTTCGAGCGCACGTTGGGAATGTATCGGGAATTGCGTAAAACCTATGCCAATGTAGGCATTGTCATTCAAGCTTATCTCTATAGATCGCTGCAGGACGTCGAGGATTTAGGGGAGATGGACGCCAATTTACGGCTCGTCAAAGGCGCGTATAAAGAATCCCCTAAGGTCGCTTTTCCCCAGAAAACCGATGTGGATAACCAGTTTCTTGCCATGATTCAAAAGCATTTGGCGGGCGGTCATTATACGGCGATTGCTACGCACGATGCTGCGATCATTACCCAAGCGAAGCAGTTTATTGCGGAACGCCGCATTCCGAATGAGCAATTTGAATTTCAAATGCTGTACGGCATTGCGGAAGACTTGCAAAACCAGTTGGTTGCGGAAGGATACCGCGTTCGGATTTATGTTCCGTTCGGGGTGGATTGGTTCGGTTATTTTATGCGCAGATTGGCTGAACGTCCGGCGAATGTCTGGTTTGTGCTGAAAAACATCGTTCGCTGACAACGAATTTCTCGTGCGAAGGGAGCATGTGTCATGAAAAAGCCAACGTCCATCAAGCCATACACGAACGAGCCTTTTACTAATTTTACGATTGAGGCGAATCGGAAGGCGCTGGAATCCGCAATTGCCAAAACGAAAAACGAGCTAGGTCAGGTTTATCCCTTGCATATCGGCGCTGAGCTCATTTTTTCGGAGGCGCAGATCACGTCGACCAACCCGGGGAATGTGGATGAAGTCATTGGCTATGTCAGCAAGGCGGATACGAATTTGGCGGAAAAAGCGATGGGTGTCGCGCTCGAGACGTTCGAGTCGTGGAAAAAGGTGCCTGCAGCCGAGCGCGCTGCCTATTTGTTTAAAGCGGCTGCGCTGATGCGCGCCCGAAAGCATGAGTTTTCGGCTCTCATGATTCTCGAATCCGGCAAAAATTACGTGGAAGCTGATGTCGACACCGCCGAGGCGATTGATTTTATCGAATTTTATGCGCGGGAAATGATTCGGCTCAGCGAAATTAATGAGACACATCCTCTGGTGAAAATCCCGGGGGAGAACAACCAAATTTCCTACATTCCGCTTGGCGTCGGGGTCATTATCCCGCCATGGAATTTCCCGCTGGCTATCTGCGTCGGCATGACCGTGTCGGCTGTCGTTGCCGGGAATACGGTCCTCCTGAAGCCGGCCTCAACCACCCCAGTGATCGCACACAAATTTGTCTCGCTGATGCAAGAAGTCGGACTGCCGCCCGGTGTCATCAACTATATTCCGGGGAGCGGCGCGGAAGTCGGGGACTATTTGACGACGCATCCCAAAACAAGATTCATCTCTTTTACGGGCTCCAAAGAAATCGGGCTGCGCATCAATAAGCTTGCTGCGGACCCCGTGCCGGGGCAAATCTGGATCAAGCGGGTCATCGCCGAAATGGGCGGCAAAGACGGGATTGTCGTGGACGAAACGGCGGACTTGGATGCGGCTGCTGCAGCCATTGTGGCGTCCGCTTTCGGTTTTCAAGGGCAAAAATGCTCGGCAGGCTCGCGGGCGATTGTCGTGGAGACGGTGTACGACGAGCTCGTAAAAAAAGTCGTTTCGCTGACCGAAGGGCTGCAGGTGGGGCTTCCGGAACTGAATTATGCGGCCGGCCCCGTTATCGATAAAGCTTCATATGAGAAGGTGCTGGCCTATATTGAAATTGGCAAGCAGGAAGGGACACTGCTGACCGGCGGAGCGAAAGCTGAGGGGAACGGCTATTATATTCAGCCGACCATTTTTGGTGATGTTCCTGCCGGGGCGCAGATCATGCAAGAGGAGATTTTCGGCCCTGTGCTGGCCATTGCGAAAGCGAGCGATTGGCGAAAGGCCATCGAGATCTACAACGATACGGAATTCGGGCTGACCGGTTCGTACTTCTCGACGGATCAGGCACGGATTGCGGAAGCGCTGGATTCGATGCACTGCGGCAACTTGTATATCAATCGCAAATGCACAGGCGCATTGGTCGGCGTGCATCCGTTCGGCGGATTCAATATGTCCGGGACCGATTCCAAAGCGGGCGGGTATGACTATCTTTTGCTGCTCACCCAGGCGAAGCTCACATCGCGGAAGATGTAGGTTCATGGACAATTTGGTAAGTGCGCGCACGGATGGTGCCGCTGGCTACGGAGAGATGCTGTTTGCTGCACACCTGGTGGAGAACGTGGCGAGCGTGTCTGCTGGAGATACGAAGGTGTGAGGACAGCTCAGTTGCTGTGAACGGACGAATTGTCCGCCTGCCATAACGGACTGCTTCCGCCTCCAACCACGTTAAGGACGCTGGTACGGACGTTGAGACAAATTTTCCGATAAGCGCCAAGACCAGCTGCTGGCATTGTTTCGGCGCCTCGATCATGGAAGGATAGGCGATGGGTAGTACAGACCACCCGTCCAGGGTGAGGTGGCAATGGCGTAAACAGAGATCTTTAAAGCGCCACAGTTCGAGATCTCTGGCATGAGAGCCGTAGCCTTGAATTTCGATTGCACCCCGCGCATTGCTTGGCATGTAGGCAAAGTCAATATAGCGGTAACCGTTAGCAAAATCACGCACTTCCCACTCCGGGTGCAGGTCGTGAAAGTGGCCCACGATGGGGTACCACACGGTTTTTAGGAAGACCATTTCGGCGTGGCCGAGTCCGCGCTCCAATCGTTCTTTACGTCTGCCATTCGTTTCTGACTGGATTTGTTCGTTCATGTACGCTTCAAAAGCTTGCTCGAATTTGATCATTGCTGTTTCCCCCTTAGGTGAAAAAACGCCGCTCCCAGCCTGCGAGGAGTAGTTTTCTTCCTCAGTAGGGGGAGCGGCGTGTGCTTCACAGCCTTTTTTACAGTATACAGGGAAGTGGATGTTTTTTCCAGGTGCAATTTTCGGCCCGATCCCCGATCCCCGCCCCCCGACCCTCGAACTCCGAACTCAACCCTCGAAATTTTGCGCCCCGCCCCCGAAACTCATTGGTCAAATAACTATTGTTTGGGAACAGGTGGGGGGCTCAGCTGGTAATAAGAGGAGCGAGAGGACCTTATTCATATGTCAAAGGCGTGTTTGAGACTATGAAGGGAACGAGAAGCCCTTATTTCGTTGAAATGAAGCGAAAACCCTCGGAGTGCCGCCGAATAGCGCTCCTACGTTCCGCAACTTCCCCAAAACGGCCGTTTTCGGCGAAATAGCGTCGCGTCGTTCCGTTATCGGGAAATTCGGCCATTAAGCTGCTATCTTCTTGCTAGCGGAACGAGTGTCCCTCCCCCCAAACAGTTGCTCCTCTCCACCAGATTTGCGATAATGCAACTATTGCATCTACCAATGAAGGAGTGACGACACGTGACAGCGCACAAACCGAAGAAAACATACGCATTTATAGGATCATATGCCGATTCGAAGAACCCGGGGGTGTACACCGCCCTGTTTGACGAAGCGAAAGGCAGCTTCGAGGTGACGCATCAAACGGCAGGCTTGCAAAACCCGACGTTCCTTGCCGTAGACACCGACAATTGGCGGCTCTACGCCCTGTCGGAGGCGACGGACGCGAACGGCCAGCGCTGCGGCGCAGCCGGCGCCTTCCAAATTGCCCCGGCTAACGGCCAATTAACGCCGCTGAATCAAGCCGTGACCCTGCCGGCCACGACGTGCCACATAACGCTGGACCGCACGAACCGGCTTGCCATGGTCGCGAGCTACCATGGCGGCATGGTCGGCGTGCTGCCCATTCTGGAAGACGGCAAGCTCGGCGAGACAAGCGACATTCAGCGGCACCAGGGCGCCAGCGTCCTGCCCGTGCAGGACCGGCCGCGCGCGCATTCCGTGACGGTCGACCGAAACAATCGCTTTGCCGTCGTATGCGATTTGGGCTTGGACAAGGTCATCGTGTACAAGCTGGACGTCAAGGGCAGCAAACTGGACCTGCACGAGAAAGTACAAGTGCCGCCCGGCTCGGGGCCGCGTCATTTGGCCTTCCATCCGTCCTATCGCTACGCCTATGTGATAAACGAGTTAGGCTCCTCGATGACGGCGTTTGCTTACGATGAAGAGCAGGGGCAGCTTCAGCTCATTGAAACGGTGTCGACTTTGCCTGCGGACTACCAGGGAGACAATGCTTGCGCCGACGTTCACATCTCGCCGGATGGCCGCTTCCTATATGGCTCCAATCGTGGGCACGACAGCATCGTCGTCTATGCGATCGACGCAGACAACGGCAAGCTTACCGCGATTCAGCACGAATCCACGGGCGGCCAGCATCCGCGCAACTTCGCGCTGTCGCCGGACGGCCGCTTTCTGCTCGTTGCGAACAAAGACTCGAACAACATTGTATCCTTCGCTCGTGACGAAGCGACGGGCAAGCTGGCGCCGACCGGCGATAAGCTTGAGCTATCCATGCCTGTGTGCATCAAATTGGCGCAAGTGGAAGCTGGCGCCGAATGAACCCGTTCACGGCAAGCGTGATTGCTGTCCTTCGCACCATTCCCGAAGGCAAAGTCGCGACGTACGGGCAAGTCGCTCGCGCGGCCGGAAGCCCGCGGGCCGCAAGGCAGGTAGTCCGCATCTTGCATGCGATGAGCAGCAAGCATCGGCTGCCATGGCACCGCGTTGTCAACGTGCAGGGCGAGATTGCCATTCAAGATGATGAAGGCGCGCAGCTGCAGCGCTTTCTGCTGCAAGCCGAGGGCGTAGCGCTCATCGACGATGAGCGCCGCGTCGACCTCTCGGCGTTTCAAGCGGCAGACGAAGACCTGCAGCCGCCCGTATCCGTTCAGCCCGATGACGAGGCTAAGTAGCAGCCACAGCCCCCCCGCGCTTTACGGCGCGGGGGCTCTTTTTTACCTGCACAAAAATATGAAAAAAAAGCGGTTTCCGGGTTACAAACGCCCTCTAAGAAGAATAGACTAACTGTAACAATGGGCCTTACGGACAGGAGGCATCAGGATGAATGACCGTACCTTGTATCTATTCGATGGCGTTCATAAAAACTCCGTGAAACCAATCGTGGAACAAATTATCAAAATCAACCTGTTTGACGAAGACAAGGATAAGAAGGAAAAAGAGTATAAGCGGATGCCGATCGACCTTATTATTAACAGCAACGGAGGCAGCGTCTACGACGGACTCGGCCTGATCAACGTGATGGAAAACAGCAAAACACCGCTCCACACCTACGTCTACGGTCTTGCCGCCAGCATGAGCCTGCTGATTGCCGCGAGCGGACACAAGCGCTACTCCGGCCGCTACAGCACGTTTATGTATCACTCGGTGTCGACGCACATCGACGGTCAGCTGGAATACATTCGCAATCGCGTGGAGGAAACGAAGCGGCTGCAAGAGATTTACGACGAATGTCTGCTCGCCAAGACGAGTCTGGAGGCGGAGGAACTGAACCGGGTGAAGGAGCATCAGCGCAACTGGTACATGAATCCGGAAGAGGCGCTGGCGTATGGCATCATTGACGGCATTGTCTAGCTGGATACGGCAAGAGCGCGGAGAAGCCTGAGGGATTCTCTTTTTCTTTTTGTCTTTTCGCCTCGTTTGGTGTTTAATTGAGAGTAGGAGAGAAGGAGCAGCCGAACTGCCTCCATCAGAAAAGGAGACCCGCACTGTGTACAAAATTGTATTCTTTGATATTGACGGCACCCTCGTGAACGAGGAGAAGCAAGTGCCGGAAAGTACGGTCAAGGCCGTTCATCAGCTTAAGCAAAAGGGAATCGAGCCGGTCATCGCGACAGGACGAGCTCCCTATTTTATTAAACCGCTGGCGGAGCTGCTCGGCATCGATTCGTACGTCTGCCTGAACGGCGGCTATGCCGTGTACAAAGGAGAGCCTTTGTACCGCCGCGTCCTCGAGAAAAGCGCGATTGCCTCGTTGGTAAGCCTCGCTGCCGCGCACGGGCATTCGCTCGTGTTTGAAGGCGAGCATGAATACTACACGGACACGGCGGACCATCCGTCCATGATGTCCTCAGTCAATTCGCTGAAGGTGGATTTGCCTGGCGTGGACCCCGACTTCTGGCGGACGAACGATATTTATCAGATCTTCCTGCACTGCGAAGCGAAGGACGAACATTTGTATGAAGGGCTGTTGGGAGATTTCAAATTGATTCGCTGGCACCAACACGCGATGGATGTGCTGCCGGCCGGCGGCTCCAAAGCGCAGGGGATTGCCGCGCTGCTGGAACTGGTCGGACTGAAGCCCGAAGAAGCGGTTGCGTTCGGCGACGGCTTGAACGACATGGAAATGCTGTCGTATGTCGGATTTGGCATTGCGATGGGCAACTCGCATCAGGACTTGCTGCCGTTTGCCGACCACGTGACGACGCATGTGGATGAGGAAGGCATTCGGAACGGGCTGGTCACAGCAGGCCTGCTGTAGGGTTACATATGATTTTCTTAGGGTGAGGCAGATGAAAATTGGTGTTTTTGATTCCGGCATCGGCGGCATCACCGTCTTGCACGAGGCGATGAAACGGCTGCCCCGGGAAGATTTCATATATTTCGCCGATACGCTTCATGTCCCGTACGGGACGAAGCCGAAGGAGGACGTGCTGCAATTTGTGAAGGCGTCCGCCGAGACGATTGTGCAGCACGACGTGAAGGCGCTGGTGATCGCCTGCAATACGGCAACGTCGATTGCCATTAATGCGCTGCGGCAGCACTACGCGCTGCCGATTATTGGCATGGAGCCGGCGGTGAAGCCGGCGATTGAAATGAACCGCGCCTCCGGGAAACGCGTGCTTGTATTTGCGACGCCGCTGACGCTCAAGGAGTCGAAGTACAAAGCGCTCGTCTCCCGCGTCGACGACGCCGGCATGGTCGACTCCATCCCGCTGCCGGACTTGGTGCGGTACTGCGAGTCGCTGGTCTTTGAGGGCCCGGCGATTCGCGACTATTTTGCAGACATCCTGCGGGACGTGGACCTGTCTGTGTACGGGACGGTCGTGCTGGGCTGCACGCACTATCCGTTTTATCGCAAGCTGCTCAGCGAGCTGCTGCCGGGCCATATCCAGATCGTCGACGGCAGCAAAGGGACCGTAAGCCGGCTCATTCAACTGCTGATGGAGCGCGGCGCGCTAGGGCAAGGCGGCAGCGGCGACGTCACGTGGCTGTGCTCAGACAACTCGCCGGCGTACTTGCGCAAAATGCCTGAAGCGCTGGCAATCCTGCAGCGCATGGAGGCACAAAAATAAAAAGCAATCTCCGTTCAGGAGCGATTCCTGTCCGGAGATTGCTTTTATTTTTCGCTGCCTACAGCTTGATCTCAAGCAGCTTGTACTCAATCACGCCCATCGGCGCATTGACGCTGATCACGTCGCCGACCTTGCGATTAAGAAGCGCCTGGCCCAGCGGGCTTTCGTACGAAATTTTATTCTCGTTGACGTCCGCTTCCGCCGCGCCTACGATTTTGTACTCGATTTTTTCGGCAAATTCAATATCGTTGAGCACGACGGTCATACCGACTTGCACTTTCGATGTGTCCATATTCGTCACGACTCTGGCTCTTTTCAGCATCTGCTCGATCGTGAGAATGCGCGTCTCCATGAAGGCTTGATCTTCTTTGGCGGAATGATACTCGCTGTTCTCCTTCAGATCGCCGTAGGAGATGGCGGTTTTGATCCGGGAAGCCAGCTCTCTGCGTCTAGGTCCTTTGAGCTCTTCCAGCTCCTGCTCCAAATTGCGCAGACCCTCGGGGGTTAAAATAATTTCGTCAGTGGACATTAGCGGCAACTCCTCATTTTTTACAGTACTTGTTCTATAGTACTAAAGTAAGTGGGGCAAGTAAAGCCGATGAACCTTAACGGGAAGGAGGGGGCTGTATAATTCTGTCATAGACAACGCTTTCCTTCCCCTCTATACTACTATGTTAGAAGAAAGCAAGTTCGCGCTCTCTTGGGAATATTGCGAAAGGCTGCATAAAGGCTGCATACTTGAGAAATTCGTAATATTTAACATACAACAAAGGACTGTTGATTACTTCATGAGAACGAACAGAAGCGTCATTTATGTCACCTTCATTATTGTGATTTTGCTCTTGATCACCAACAATACGTCGTATTACTGGTACACCAAATCGCTCTTGACGCAAGCGTTGGCGGACAGGATGGAATCCACGGCCAATCAGATTCGAACGTCCATCGAGCAAGCGGAGGAAGGATCGTTTTTCGTCGAGGATATGATCGGCGAGCAGCTGCGATCCGCGGCTATTTTTGCGAAAAGCCAGCTCGATCCCGATTGGCACAACGTGACGAACGAACAGCTCGCCGCGCTGGCCAAAGAAGCCGATGTGAGCGGGTATTCGCTCATGACGCGCAGCGGCCAAGGGGACGACATCATGGTCGGCAGGTCGTCAGAGCCCAAAGAGCTCACGATTACGAGCACGATTGCGTTCGGCTATTGGTTTACCGCTTTTGACCAACTGCTGAAGAATCATCAGGTGACGATTCCCGAAGGCCAGAAGCTGCCCAATTTCTGGTCGGGCATTTATGAAGTGCCGGCATCCGGCTCCAGCGATGTCAGCAAATTCGGTTATTTTTACGATGGAACCGGCAATTATTTGATCTGTGTCTTTGTGAACGCGGATAAAATTCAAACGTTCAAAAATATCGTCGGCGCCGACACGGTGATGAAAAAAACGCTTGCGAATAACCCGGACATCTTGGAAATCGCAGGCCTCAACGGCGTAACCTTCGGTACAGAGCCGAAGGAATATAAGGGAATGGACGGCACGACCTTTGTTTCCATCTATGACCGCCCGGTGCTGTACGGCACGTACACGATGCCAACGCCGGATGATCAGGCAAACTATCGGAAATCGATTGATACAGGCAAGCCGGTGAGCGTGGTGGAGCATTGGAACGGCAAGCCGATCTTGAAAACTTTTGTCTACGTTCCCGTCAAGAAAGTGATGGAAGTCCAGCGTGAAATGCCCTTTGTCATCTCCATCGTAACGGACTATCAATCCATTGAAAATACGCTCCAAAAGCAATTGATTCAATTGGCTTTACTCATCATCTTTTTCACGCTGTTCAGTTTGGCGCTTCTTTATTTCATCTTCCGCTTTGTTGCGAAAAGCCGCGAGACAGCCGTTCAAACCACGCAAGAGATGTATATTCAAAATGTGGATCTGATGTTTGCGACGATTCGCAGCCAGCGTCACGATTTCCTGAATCACGTGCAGACGCTGTACGCCATGATTTCCAAAGGGAAAAAGGAAGATCAGATGCGGTATATGAAAGAGTTGATCGAAGAGATCAATGAGGTGAACGACATTATCCGAATCGGGCAACCGGCGATCGCTGCGCTGATTCAAGCGAAAATCGCGATTGCGATGCACACGAAAACGGTGTTCAACTACCAATTTACGGGCATGGACGAGCTCTCGCTCGGGGTGAAGTCGGTGGATATTGTGAAAATTTTGGGCAATCTCATCGACAATGCGTTTGACGAAACAGCGATGCTCCCCGTGGAAGATCGGATCGTTGCTGTGCACGGGTGGACAGAGGACGGCTTTATGAAATTTTCCGTGTCGAATCCGATCAGACCGAATCATGCTCCTGATTTCAAACAGCTGTTTGCGATCGGCTACAGCTCCAAAGGCGGCGGCGATCATCAGGGGCTTGGTCTTCCAGTCGTGAAAGAGCGTGTTGAATACTACCGCGGATCGATTGACGTCTCGATTCAAGACGGCTACATCATTTTTCAGATTTCGATTCCGATGCAATAATGCATACGCATGTCAGCTTTTTCTATCTTTTGGTTTCGGGTATAATAAATCGTATATGTTCCTAGAAGGGGCTGGTCATCGTGGTCGTCTACAATGCTATGGAAACGGTAGTGAATCGGATGTTTGAAGAGTTTCAGAAAACGTTCGAAATGTCCTGTGACTGCCAAATTTGCCGGGAGGATGTGCTGGCGATTGCGCTCAACAAGATTCCTCCGCGGTATACTTCGAGTGAAAAAGGCCTTTTGTTCGTAAAAGGCGAGTATATTAGTCCGCAGTTGCAGTCCGATATTATGCGGGAATTGCTGGCGGCTGCGACCGTCGTTGCGCAAAATCGGCATCATGTCTAATGCGGAGCTTTAAACCTGAAAACCTTCTGTCGTTTGCTGTCAAACGGCCGGAAGGTTTTTGTTTTTCGGTCAGGACGGTAGAGGCTTCGGACCTAATCTTGGGAGAATGCAAAAAAAATACACATGTTTGAAAGGGAGGCAGGGAAGGAATGCAAAAAAAATTGCGCTGTTATTCCGCCCTCTTCACGTTAAGATAGAGATAACAATTTTCCAGATTAATGAAAATCAGGAGGGGATCATGTGAAAACGGAACAGTTAAACCTCTTTATTGATTCGGTTTTACCTGAAGTTGTTCTGCAAACTTATGGGAATATAAGCTTGCCCTCCGATGAACAAATTCAGCAATCGATGAAAAAAATGATGTTCATGCTCGAATCCAAACAGAAATGGAACATGCGCAATGAATGATCAGGACAATCTCAAATCATTTAGCACGGACACACTTGTCGACGCTTATATAAATGCAAGCCGAATGAACATGAGCAAAGAGTTTTTAACGTTGCTGCTGGATGAAATTCAAGCTCGTAAATCGAGCTTTTTTCAGGAGAGTCTGGAAGGGACCTCCTAAAATGTGCGGAGATGAGGGCAAGAGTTCCAAACATGAGCCTTTACAAAGAGCAAACAGGCATTCTGTTTGTTCGATTGTGAAGGTTTTTTTCTTTTTTCTGGGAAAATAAAGCGTATTCGTGTATATATCAATAACCCTTATAAGTCTCATAAGACGAATCTAATTGACCTGCCAGTCGCACTGTGTTAGTTTTCATAAGAAGAATAAAATTGTGCGCGAAATATGTCATTCTATCACTACATGCTAATGAGGTGGATTTTGTTGGAACTTCAAGTCGTAAACAGCCCTTTTACCCAAGAGCAAGTCGAATTGCTCAATCGTCTTCTACCTACACTAACCGACAATCAACGCAGTTGGCTTAGCGGATATTTGACCGCTACGCAAGGGACGCAAGCCCTATCGGCGCCTGGGGCAGCTCCCGCTGCGATCCCGACACCGGCAAGCGCGCCGACAGCCGTTTCCAAGGACGTCACGATCCTCTTCGGGTCCCAGACTGGAAACTCGCACGGATTAGCGAAGAAGCTGGCGAAAAAACTGCAAGATCAATCGTTCCAAGTGACGCTCTCCTCCATGAGCGATTTCAAAACGAACAATTTGAAAAAAGTGACGAACCTGCTGATGGTCGTCTCCACGCATGGGGAAGGCGAACCGCCGGATAATGCGATTTCGTTCTATGAATTCCTGCACAGCAAGCGCGCGCCCCAATTGGAAGGCGCACGCTACGCGGTGCTGTCCCTTGGCGATACGTCCTACGAATTCTTCTGCCAGACGGGCAAAGATTTTGATAAACGTCTTCAAGAGCTTGGCGCGAAGCCGCTCGCGGAACGCGTTGATTGCGACGTTGACTTCGATGAGCCGGCAGCGGCTTGGATGGGCAGCGTTCTGAACGCCCTGCAATCCGCATCGGCATCCGGTGCTTCCGTTTCCAGCGGTGCAACCGCAGCAGCCGAAAGCGCTGGGGAATCCGAGTATTCCAGAACGAACCCGTTCCAAGCGGAAATTTTGGAAAACTTGAACTTGAACGGCCGCGGCTCTGACCGCGAAACCCGCCACGTCGAGATTTCCCTCGAGGGCTCGGGCCTGCAATATGAGCCGGGAGACAGCCTTGGCGTGTATCCGGAAAATCATCCTCGTCTTGTCGAAGAGATCATCCAGGCGTTGGGTTACAACGCAGATGATCAAGTCGCTGTGAAAAATGGCGAGACGCGCACACTGCGCGAAGCGCTGCTCCGCAACTTTGAAATTACCGTGCTGACGAAGCCGCTGCTTGAGCAGCTTGCGAAACTGTCGGGCAATAGCGATCTGCAAGAGCTGGTTGCTGCTGGCAACGAGCAGGAACTCAAAGCTTATACGACGAATCGCGATCTGCTTGATCTCGTGCAAGACTATCCGCTTTCCGGTGTGAAAGCTGCCGATTTCGTTGCAGCGCTGCGCAAAATGCCGGCGCGTCTGTACTCGATCTCCAGCTCTTCGAAGGCTTCGCCGGATGAAGTGCACATCACGGTTCGCGCTGTACGCTACGAAGCGAATGGACGCAACCGTTACGGCGTCGCTTCGGTTCACTTGGCGGAGCGCGTGCAAGCAGGGGCGGCAGTTCCGGTATACATTCAAAACAACCCGAACTTCAAGCTGCCGGCTGAGGGCGATACGCCGCTGATTATGATCGGACCTGGCACAGGCGTAGCACCGTTCAGATCGTTCCTCGCCGAGCGCGAAGAAACGGGTGCGGAAGGCAAAACTTGGCTGTTCTACGGAGACCAACACTTCTCCACGGACTTCTTATATCAAATCGAATGGCAGCGCTGGCTCAAAGACGGTGTCTTGACGAAGCTGGATGTTGCATTCTCACGCGATACGGATCAAAAAGTATACGTTCAGCACCGCATGCTGGAAAACAGCCGCGAGCTGTATGAATGGCTGGAAGCGGGCGCAGCGGTCTACATCTGCGGCGACGAGAAGAAGATGGCGCACGATGTACACGCAGCCCTGCTGACGATCATTGAAAAAGAAGGCGGCAAGAGCAAAGAAGAAGCCGCTGCCTACATGGCTGCGCTGCAGCAGCAAAAACGTTACCAACGCGATGTTTACTAGGTAGGGCTTTAAGGGTAGCCCTGAGGGTACGAGAGGAGAAGGCAACATGTCAGAGAACAATTTACTATCGAAGAACAGCGCGCCGCACAGCGATGTCGAAGCCATTAAAATTCGCAGCAACTACTTGCGCGGCAGCTTGGTAGAAACGCTTCAAGACCGTATCACAGGTTCGATTCCAGAGGATGACAACCGGTTGATGAAATTCCACGGCAGCTACATGCAGGATGATCGTGACTTGCGGAACGAGCGTCAGAAGCAGAAGCTTGAGCCTGCGTATCAATTCATGCTGCGCGTACGCGCGGCTGGCGGGGTTGTAACGTCGGATCAATGGCTGATGATGGATCGCATTGCACAGAGCTATGGAAGCGGCACAATTCGTTTGACAACGCGTCAATCGTTCCAATTGCACGGCGTTCTGAAATGGAACATGAAGAAAACGATTCAAGAAGTGAACGCCGCTTTGCTGAGCACGCTTGCGGCTTGCGGTGACGTGAACCGTAACGTCATGTGCAACCCGAATCCGCACCAATCTGAGATTCACGGCGAAGTGTACGAATGGGCGAACAAAATCAGCGCCCACCTCGATCCGCACACGAGAGCGTATCATGAAATCTGGCTGGACGAAGAGAAAGTGATCGACAGCCGTTCCGAAGAAGAGCAAGAACCGATTTACGGCAAAGTGTACCTGCCTCGGAAATTTAAAATCGGGATCGCCGTCCCTCCATCGAACGACGTTGACGTGTTCTCGCAGGATCTAGGCTATATTGCCATCGTCGAGAACGGCAAACTGGTCGGCTTCAACGTAAGCGTTGGCGGCGGCATGGGGATGTCCCACGGCGACACCAAAACGTATCCGCAAGTCGCTCAAGTCATCGGCTTCTGTACACCAGAGCAAGTGATTGACATTGCGGAGAAAACAGTGACGATTCAGCGCGATTACGGAGATCGCTCCGTACGTAAGCATGCGCGTTTCAAATATACGATCGACGATCGCGGCATCGACTGGTTCATCGGTGAGCTGCACGCGCGTCTTGGTTGGCAGCTGGAAGCGCCTCGCGCGTACCACTTCGACAACAACGGCGACCGTTACGGTTGGGTGAAGGGCGCCAATGGCAAATGGCACTTCACGCTGTTCATCCAGAACGGCCGTATCAAAGATGACGGCAGCTACCGCTTGATGACGGGCTTGCGCGAAATTGCCAAAATCCATAACGGCGATTTCCGTCTGACGTCCAACCAGAACTTGATCATCGGCAACATCAGCGCCCAGAAGAAAAAGAAAGTCGAAGAGATGATTGCTGAGTACGGCTTGACGGACGGCATGCACTACTCCGCGCTGCGCAGAAGCTCGATGGCTTGCGTCGCCTTGCCGACTTGCGGTCTGGCGATGGCGGAGTCCGAGCGCTACCTGCCTTCGCTGATCGACAAAATCGAGCCGTTGCTCGAAGAAAACGGTCTTCGCGACGAAGAAATCGTCATCCGGATGACCGGCTGCCCGAACGGGTGCGCGCGTCCGATGCTGGCGGAGCTTTCGTTCATCGGGAAAGCCGCAGGCAAGTACAACATGTACCTGGGCGGCGCCCATAACGGAAGCCGCTTGAACAAAATGTACAAAGAAAATATCGGCGAAGCGGAAATTATGGATTCTCTGCGCACAATTATTCCTCACTATGCGAAAGAGCGCAACAAAGGCGAGCACTTCGGTGACTTTGTGATCCGCGCCGGCTATGTGAAAGAAGTGCGTTCCGGTCAAGATTTCCACGCTTAAATGCAAAGAAGCTTTGCAGCCCCTTCGGGGGCGGCAAGGCTTTTTTTTTCTTGTTGGAACGTATTGCTACAGGTGCCTATAGAGAGGGGATGGCTGGCGAGTTCCTCCTTTAATTCCAAGAATCCTAGCTGCACCCAGCCTCTATCTGGGTCTGTGACTAAAGCGCTTCCCGCGCACAGCTCAACTGGAATTTCTCCATTACGTTTCGCCCAAATAGCGACTTTCACCATCGTGAACTGGAAAAATGCCAGTTCATTTCAGCCTTTTCCGCCAATATCGGGCAAAATCGTATAAATGAGCTGGAGAAATTCCAGTTCACATGTCAACTGCCGCGAGATAGTTGATTATGAACTGGAGGAATTCCAGTTGAACCGTCTAGGTGGATCGAATTACCCGCAAAATGGCCGAAAAAGCCTGCACAATATCATGCAGGCTTGCTGATAAACCGCTCACGCTACGGGCTGCCCTTGCTTACCCAGAAGATGACGTTGTCGCCCTGGAAGCCGTCAGTGCCCGGCTGCGGGTCTTGCCGGATGACGGTGCCCTGCGGTTTGGCGTCGTCGACAAGGAAGTACTTATAATGCAGCCCGGCTTCCAGCGCCATCTCTTCGGCGCCTGCCTGCATTTTGCCGACGAGGTTCGGTACAATCGTTTTGTCGCCGGGCTGCTTGACGGAGGCTTCGCTCGCCTTCGGCGTCGGCGTTGTCGACGGCGTGATCACGACCGTCGCCGCTGTCGCCGAAGGCGGCGGGGTGATGGTTTTGTCGCTTTTCTCCGAAGCGGAAGGCCACACCGCCCACACGACGGCGGCGCTGACGAGAAAAGTGGCCGCCGAGACGGCGCCGACCTTCCAACCGGCGCGCGACGGCGTCTCGCTGCGGGCCGGCTCCTGCGCGGCCGTACGCCGCGGCAGGCCGCGCACAATCGTCCGATGCTCGACATCGTCGTCATCGTCCTGCCCGGCGGCCGTCTGCGCCGGCATCACCGGCACCATGCGCCGCGGTGCGCTGTCGGCGGCCGCCGTGGCCGGCATTGCGGCACCTGCCGTGCTCTCCTCCTGCTGCACTCCCGGCAGATTGCGCAGCCCAAAGACGAGCGAGGACAGCGACGCCTGGCTCTGGCAGATGTGCTTCACAAGTCGCACGAGCTCCGCCTTCTGCTCGGTTGTCGCGCTCGGGATATGGGCGCGTTCAAGATTCGTGTGCAGTACTTCGTAAGCGTCCGAACCGGTCGCGTCCCGTGTCAGCAGGCTGACCATCAGGCGGCACAAGCCGATAGCGCCTTGATCCAGCATTTCCTCCTCGTCCCAATAATTCAGGACGGAGAGCTTGCCGCTTTCCGACAGCCATAGGTTGTCCGCGCGGACGGAAAATCCGGTAATCCGCTCTTCCAGCGCATCGAGGAGAGAGACGCCGAGATCGCTGATCATGGCTGTGACGACCTGATACGTCCAGCGCTTTTGCCCAATTTGCGAAGACAGCAGGGAGCCGTTTCTGGCTTGGAGTACGATGTTGACGGCGTGCTCGGAAACGGACGTGTCCAATATATGATGAAAGCCGTCGTGAATGAAGGCAGCTTTATGGTGAAGCGTTTGTATGTAATCTACGCCGCGGCTCCCGGCAGGAAGCGTGATTTGATATAGCAGCACAGTGCGATTCAGATAAACATCCTCACCAAATTGAAGAGTTCCATGAGGGAGCGTGGCGATATGTTCGCGCGTCACGTACCGTGTATCAAACTGATCTGGCATGGAAAGTTCATCCTCTCTTTTTAGCAGGTTAGGAAATCCCCTTTTATTATATAGGATTCGAAGGGAATAAGGAATTTCGGGATTGGAATTAGGTAAAATGACATAAGTCAGTTGATTTTTTTTGTTGAAAATGATCAAAATGGTTCGAATCGAAGGTGATTTCCCCGATTTCATAGTAAGATGTTGCCATTATCGCAAATAGAGAGAAGCGCTGCCCATCAGTTTTATCTTTCCTTTGATCTGACAGTATCCAAGGATGATTGGCCGGGCTGCAGCAAGGAGCTGCCGTACAAGGTACGGTTGCGGGAAGTCAGCAGATTTCCGCTATCGTGGAGCAGTGGAAAGCGATTCAAGCGAGCGGAGAGGGAATGAGTCAAAATTATTAGGAACTGCAGCATCCGCAAATGGAACTGCAGATTCAAGCTTTCATCTGCCTAACCTTATTCACTTTACTGTACACTACTTCCCGCAATTTTGGAATCTTCTTGAGAAATTGGAGACGAAAGGCGTCCAGTTTAGGCAATAGGAATTACTTGTCCCGCATTCTTCTATACCTTCCATCCCTGTCACGGGGGATGGGAGGTTTTTTTCTATCTTTTTACCCGTCATATCTATGATTCGAAAGTCCTGAATGGTATGATAGATTCAGTTATTTTTACAAAAAGCACCAAATCGAAAGGGGAATTATGTTGAAAAAGGTCGCAATTTTAGGTGGCGGGGTTGCTGGATTAAGCGCTGCGCACGAGCTTATTACGAGAGGTTACGATGTATCGGTTTACGAGTTTAAGAGCATTCCGGGCGGTAAGGCGCGGAGCATGCCGTATACAGGAAGCGGTGTGGGCGGCCGCAGAGATTTGCCGGGAGAGCACGGCTTCCGATTGTTTCCGCGATTTTATCGCCATGTCATTGATACGTTAAAAAATATTCCCTACGGGGACGGAACGGTGTATGATAATTTACAGGAAGTGACACGTCTGGATATTGCGACGTATACGGCGCCGCTCCTGCCGCTGCTGGCCAAGGTCGAGTTCAGTATCGAGAACTTTCTGGTCGTGCTCAAGGATATTTTTGATAACGGCTTAGGTCTTACAAGCAGCGATGTGGAACAGTACGGCAAGAAGCTGTGGCAGATTATGACAAGCTGCGAAGAGCGGATTCGCGAAGAATACAACGACATCGACTGGTGGACGTTTATTCAGGCGGAGCAGCAATCGGAGGCGTTCCAGAAAATTTTTGCCGGCTTCACCAAGACGCTTGTCGCCTGCCAGTCCAAAGTAGCGAATACGCAAACTGTCGGCCCGGTTGCGACGCAAATGACGTTCGATATTACGACGCCGGGCATGTCTTTCGTGCGTTTGTTGAATGGTCCGACGAACGACAAGTGGATTTATCCGTGGTTGACGTTCTTGCAGGATCGCGGCGTGAAGTATCATCTGAATGCCAAAGTGGAGCGCATTACGTGCGAAAGCGGCATGATTCAAAGTGCGACCATTATGAAAGATGGCGAAACGTTCGATGTTGAAGCCGATTACTATATTTGCGCGTTCCCGGTAGAAGTGATGGGCACGTTTATTACAGACAGCATGCTGGAGGCGGCTCCGTCGCTGAAAGGTGTTCAGCAATTGATGGATTCCGTCGCCTGGATGAACGGGATTCAGTTCTACATGAACAAAGACATAACGATTACGCACGGCCATGTGATTTATTTGGACGCGCCGTGGTCTTTAACGTCGGTTTCGCAGAAGCAGTTTTGGCCGAATGTGAACCTTAGCGAATACGGAGACGGCATGGTCAAAGGTGTTTTGTCCGTCGATATTTCCGATTGGAACACGCCGGGCATTCTGTACGGCAAGCCGGCCATGTACTGTACGCCGGAGGAAATCAAGGAAGAAGTCTGGGCGCAAATGAAGAAGAGCCTCAATGTGGACGGTGCGGTCATTTTGGAGGACAGTGTTCTTCATTCCTGGTTCCTGGATACCGATATACAATTTAGCAATCCGGAAGGCGCATGCTCCAACATGGAGCCGCTGCTGATCAACCGCGTCGGCACCTGGGATCTTCGTCCCGAAGCGTATACCGAGATTCCCAACCTGTTCCTGGCGGCGGATTACGTTCGCACGAACACGAACCTGGCGACGATGGAAGGCGCGAACGAAGCGGCTAGACGAGCGGTGAATGCGATTCTGAAACAGGATGATTCCCAAGAGAAGCCTTGTGAAATCTGGGAGATGTACCAATTCGACAAAGGGCTGCTGACAGCCTTGAAATTGTATCAGCACCATGACAAGAAGCGATTTGAGAAAGGCCTTCCTTGGAACGGAGAACTCCTCTAACGCTTCGGGCGGCAGCAAGATTTCAGTAGGAGGGTTTTATGTTAATTTTGCCGGAATACGAGCTGATCAGACAACTCTATCAGGGCGAGCGTACGGTTATTTATCGCGCTGTACATAAGGTTACGCAGGAAAAAGTTATTGTCAAAACGTTCCGTTCCGATTATCCGCTCGCTGCCGATCTGGCAAGACTGAAGCGCGAGTTCGAGATTGGCACTATGCTTGATATTCCCGGCGTCGTCAAACCGATTGCGCTGCCCAAATATCAAAATAATATGGCGCTGGTCTTGGAGGATATGGAAGGCGAACCGTTAACTGCGTATTTGCCTTCGTTCCGGCAGTCGCTCACGGCGTTCTTGGCGGCTGCGATCCAGCTTGCCAAAATCGTCGGGGATATTCACCAACGTTATGTCATACATAAAGATATTAAGCCAAGCAATATCATCTACAACCGCGACAAGCAGTTGCTCAAGCTAGGCGACTTCAGCATTTCCTCCCTGACGCGCGAGCGTCAGGAGATGCTGGACCCGATGCTGCTCGAGGGAACGCTCAGCTATATGTCCCCGGAGCAGACGGGCCGCATGAACCGGATCATCGATTACCGGACAGATTACTACTCACTCGGCGTTACGTTCTATGAGATGCTGACGGGCCGGCTTCCTTTTCAAACAGAGGATCCGGTTGAGTTGATTCACTGCCATTTTGCCGTGACGCCTGCGCCGCCGGCGAGCCTGCGCATGGGTATTCCGAAGCCTGTCTCGGACATTGTCATGAAGCTGTTGGCGAAGAATGCCGAGGACCGCTACCAGAGCGCTTACGGCATCATTCAGGATTTGGAGCACTGCCTGATGCTGGTGAACGCCGGTGAGGAATTGCAAGAATTCACAGTGGGTCTCTATGATATGACCGACATGTTCCAGATTCCGCAGGGCTTGATCGGGCGCTCCTCCGAGATCGACAAGCTGATGCAGGCGTACGACCGGTCCGTTCATGGCCCGTTGGAAGCCGTCTGGGTGACGGGGGAGTCGGGTTTTGGCAAAACGTTTCTGATCGCCGAGACGATGAAGACGCTGATGAAGGACAGCGGTTGGTTCATTTCCGGCCGATTCGAGCCGAACAAGCAGCATGTGTCCTACCATGCGCTGACGAGAGCGCTGCGGGAGCTGGCGCGCCAGCTGCTGACGAGCAAAGATCAGCAGCTCGCGGAGTACCGCACTTTGCTGCTCAAAGCGATCGGAACCAGCGGCAGGGTACTGACCGATCTGATTCCGGAGCTGGAGCTGCTGATCGGCGAGCAGCCACCGGCCAAGCAGCTGCCTCCGCAGGAGACACAGAATCGGCTGCACTTTTTGCTGCAGCAGTTTTTGCAAGTTTTTTGCGGGAAGGATCGGCCGATCGTGCTGTTCCTCGACGATTTGCAATGGGCGGACGCGGCTTCGCTGCATTTCCTGGATTTGCTATTGAATGATGCGCAAATGAAGCATTTCCTGTTCATCGGCTCTTATCGCCGGGAATACGATACGAATGTCCTGTCCACGCTTCGTGTGCAGCTGCTGGATAAGCTGCCGGAGCGCTTGGTGCACGAGCGGATTGCGCTGGAAGCCTGGAAAATCGAAGATGTCGGCCAGCTCGTGGCGGAATCGCTGAAAGCGGAGATTGGGCAAGTGACAGAACTGGCTCAGCTTATTCTACAGAAGACGGGTGGCAATCCGTTTTTCGTCAAGCAGTTTTTGACGGATCTGTACGAACAGGAACTCCTGACATTCAACTATGAAGCGAACCGCTGGATGTGGGATATGGCCGAAATCGAGAAGCTGCGCATTACGGACAATCTCATGTTTCTGCTCGCGGAAAAGCTGGAACGGATGCCGGCAGGCACGCAGTATATGCTGCGGATCGCGGCGTGTCTCGGCGTGTATTTTGACCTCGAGGCGCTCGGTCTTGTGATGCGGAGGCCGTTCGACCTCTTGCTGCAGGAGCTTGAAATCCCGATTCAGCACGGGCTGATCATCCCGGTAGGGACGGCGTACAAGTTCTTTAACGAGGGCGCGGGCCAGGCGGCGGCGCGGGACATCCGCTTCAACTTCGTGCATGATTCGATTCAGGAAGCGGTGTATGGTTCGATTGAAGAGGCGAAGCTCGCGGAAATGCATTTGAACATTGCGAGGACGTTGCTGGAGCAGTATACGGATGAGCAAATCGAGCAGCGGCTGTTCGAAATCGTGAACCATATGAATATGGGCTCGGATCTCGTAACGGAAGGGCAGGAGCTGCTGCAGCTGCTGGAGTACAACTATGGCGCGGGCCGTAAAGCGAAAGCGTCCAATGCCTACCGCTCGGCGATCCAGTACTTTAATAAAGCGCTGGCGCTGCTCATGCAAGTGAACAATTTGGAGCTGGCCGACCTCAGCTTTGCGATGCGATTGGATAAATCCGAGGCGCTGTATTTAAACGGACAAGCCGATGAGGCGGAAACGCTTTACGATCAGCTGCTGCTGGAGGCGAAGACGAATGAGATGCGGCTCGAAGTCTATCACCTGCTCGTCGTCTTGTATACCAATGTCGGGCAGCAGCACAAAAGCGTTAAGGTGGGACTAAAGGCGCTCGCGGAGTTTGGCATCCGGCTGCCGGAGTCGCCGAATTCGCTGAACATTTTCGCTGCCTATCTGAACGTGAAACACAAAATCGGTCGCAGAAACACGCTGCAACTGTATGATTTGCCGATAATGGAAGATAACTATCGCGCCCAAATTACGAAATTGATGATGAGCGTGGCGATTTCGGCTTATTTTGTCAATACGAACTTATTCGTCTTGTTTATGATGCATTTGACGCGGCGTGCGCTCAAGTACGGCAATACGCCGGCGATGGCTTACGTGTACGGTGCGTACGGGCTGATTCTCGGCTCGGGCTTTGGCGATTACCAGCAGGGTTATCAGTATGGCCAGCTCGGCAATCGGATGAACAATCGGTTTCAGGCGCCGGAGTATCGGTCCAAAAGCTATTTTTCGTTCGGTCTGTTCGTGACGCCGTGGGTGAAGCCGCTTCAGGTTTCGCTGGAGCATCTCCAAGAGTCGTTCCGCAGCGGGATCGAGGACGGGGATCTGGTTTTTGCCGGCTATGCGCTGACGTATCAGGTGCTCGTGAAAGATTTGCAGGGCGTTGCGCTCGCAGATATGCAGGAGGATCTCGCCAAGAGTTACCGGATTCTGGAGCAGACGAACCATCAGGACACGCTGTTCATGCTGGAAATGCTTCGGGAAGTGATTCGGAGTCTCGAGGGAAAATCGCTGAATCCGACGGTCATCGGGAATTCCGATGAGGAGGAGAAGGCGCTCGTCCGCAAGCTGGAGGTTCATCCGAACCAGGTGATTCTGCATGTGTATCATATCAAAAAAATGATGCTGAACGTGCTGTTCGGCGACTACGCGGAAGCCGTTCGCTTCGGTCAAGCCGCTGAAACGCTGCAAAGTGTTTCCTTCGGGTTGTTTCATATTCCGGAGCATTATTTGTACTACACGCTGGCGCTGGCGGCCTTGTATGAGGAAGCGACATCGTCCAGCAAGCGATGGTTTGCGAAGCAAGTGAAGAAGATGCAGCGCAAAATGGATAAATGGGCCGCAAATTGCCCAGCCAATTACTTGCACATGAGCCTGCTGATGCAGGCCGAGTGGCATCGCGTGACGGGGCATACGCTGAAGGCGGAGCAGGACTTTGAAGCTGCGATTCGGCAGGCGCGCGAGATGGGCTTTATCCAGCATGAGGCGCTGGCGTGCGAGCTGGCCGGCAAGCATTATCGTGCGGCGGGGCGCGAGAAAATCGCCAAAACGTATTTGCTTGACGCCTATTTCGGCTACCGCCACTGGGGCGCGAAGTCGAAGGCGGACGATCTCATGCTGCGCTACCCGGGCTATTTGACCGGTGTGACGGAAGAGCAGGAGTGGAGCACGACGAAGATCAGCGATTACTCGCTGCATGCGCTTGATTTTATGACGATTATGAATACGTCGCGCTCGCTATCCAGTGAAGTCAATTTGGAGCAGTTGATCAAGCGGTTGATGGAAATTGTTACTTACTCGTCGGGTGCCGAGCGCAGCTTGCTCGTGCTCAAGGATAAGGACACTTTGTATGTGGAAGCGGAAATGCTGGCAAGCAGCGGGAAAGAGTCGTGCATCGTCAGTTCGGTGGAGTTGACGACGCGGGACGATCTCCCGGCTTCGGTCATTCAGTATGTCGCGAGGCTCAAAGAGGGCGTCGTGCTCGACGATGCTGAGAATGAGGGAATGTTCACGCAGGATCCGTACATTCGACTAACGGAGAGCAAGTCTATTTTCTGCGAACCGATTCTGCATCAGGGCAATCTGGTGGGCGTGTTCTATCTGGAAAATAATCTGATTCGCAACGCGTTTACGTCGGATCGGCTCGATATTATCAAGCTGCTGTCTGCGCAGGCGGCCATTTCGATTGAGAACGCGCGTCTTTATAACGACTTGGAGTCGAAGGTCAAGGAGCGGACGAACGAGCTCATCTTGATGGAAACGTCGCGCCGAGATTTGCTCTCGAACATTTCCCACGATTTGGGGACGCCGTTGACGTCAATTCAAGGCTATGTGGAAGCGATTCTGGACGGCGTCATTCAGGAGCCGGAGGAGCAGCGCAAATATTTGTCAGTCGTGCACATGCGGATCGTCGGCATCCAGCGATTGATTACGGATCTATACCAGCTCAGCCGAATGGAGACAAAGCAGTTCCACTTCCAACTGGCGCCGACCTCCTGGCTGACGATGGTGCGTCAACTGTTTGCGAAGTACGAGCTGGATACCGCGAATGCGGGCATTACGTACACGCTGGACATTGTGCCGACGCAGGGCGAGGATTTGCTTCTGACGGTCGACCCTGATCGGATTGAGCAGGTGTATGCGAATATTATCTATAATGCGATCAAGTTTTCGCCGAGTGGCGGTTTTATCGATGTTCGCGTTGAAATCCGCGACGAGCCGTGCGAGATCTTGATTCGCGTGACGGATACCGGCGTCGGGATCAGCGAGGAGGATTTGCCGCATATTTTCGAGCGGTTCTACAAGGTGTCAAAGTCGCGCAGCAACTCGGGCGGCAGCGGGCTCGGTCTGGCGATAGCCAAGGAGATAGTCCAGTACCACGGCGGACAGATCTGGGCGGAAAGCCGCCTGGGCAAAGGCTGCAGCATTTCATTTTCGCTGCCGCTGCACCGTGTATAGGATAGAGGTGTTCGTCCCCAGTCATGTGAATGGCTGGGGATGTTTTTTGTCACGGCATGCTCGGCAGTCTCTTTACTGTGGTAACGCACCTGCTTAGTAATTTGCACAACTTATGATATACTGCTGTAGAATCAGTCATCGAAGGAGTTAGACGTACCATGCAATCTTTTCTGCAATATAATCCGACCAAGCTTTGGTTCGGTCTGGGCCAGATCGAACGGCTGCAGCAGGAGCTTGGCACACCGGGCACACGCGTGCTGCTGGTATATGGCGGCGGCAGCATTAAGCAAAACGGTGTTTACGACGCTGTGATGGAGCAGTTTGAATGGATGAAAGCGCACGTGGTTGAGCTTTCCGGGGTTGAGCCAAACCCTCGTTTGACCACTGTTCAAAAAGGGATTGCCCTCTGCCGCGAAGAGGGCATCGAGCTTATTCTGGCCGTCGGCGGAGGCAGTGTCATCGACTGCGCCAAGGCGATTTCGGTCGGTGTCTATTATGACGGCGACGTGTGGGACATTATCACGCGCAAAGCCGAAGCGACGCGCGCGCTGCCGCTTGGCACTGTATTGACGCTGGCTGCAACCGGCTCGGAAATGAACAATATCTCCGTGATTACCCACTGGGATAAAAACGAGAAACGAGGCTGGAGCTCGCCGCTGGCTTATCCAGCTTTTTCGATCCTCGACCCGATGTATACGACGACGGTTCCGCTGGATCAGACGATCTACGGCATTGTAGATATGATGTCCCATGTGTTGGAGCAATATTTTCACCGGACGGACAATGCGCCGATGATCGACCGCTATATGGAATCGACGCTGCTCACGATTATAGAAACGGCGCCGCGGCTTCTTGCCGATCTCCAAAGCTACGAGCTGCGCGAGACGATCATGTACGCCGGGACGATGGCGTTCAATGGGCAGCTCTCCTGCGGAACGGATGGCGGGGACTGGGCTTCGCATCAAATTGAGCACGGCTTGTCGGCTGTTTATGACATTCCTCACGGCGGCGGTCTGGCGGTGCTATTCCCGAATTGGATGCAGCACTGCGCAGAGGAGGATCCTTCGCGCATGGCGAAGCTCGCCATGGCGGTATTCGCCATTCAGACGGAAGGCCGAACAGAAGAGGAAGTCGCTTTTGAGGGCATTCGTGCGCTGCGCGATTTTTGGAACTCGCTGGGGGCGCCGAGCCGGCTTGCGGATTTCCAGATCAACGACAACCGCATCGAGGAGCTGGTGCATAAGTCGTTTATGAAGCCGTCCGTTGGGCAATATAAAATCATGACAAGGGAGTCGGTCAGAGACATTCTGACGCGCTCGCTATGATGAAATATTACATGTACGTACTAGCTGCGGCTTGCAGCTTCGGTTTGTTGTCTACGTTTGTGAAAAAAGCGTACGATGCCGGCTATCACGTCGGCGATGTGGTCGGCAGTCAATGTTTGTTCGGCGTCATCATGCTTTGGCTGCTGGTGCTGGTCGTCTCCAAATCGGCGCGCGGCGCCAAGGCGGAGTCGTCTGCAGCTGCTTACCGTGCTAAACCGCGGCAAGTGCTGACGCTGATGGCGATGGGCACGACGTCCGGCTTGACCGGGATTTTTTACTACGGCGCTTTGCAGTATATTTCCGCTTCGTTTGCCATCGTGCTGCTGTTCCAGTTCACATGGATTGGCATTGTGCTTGAAGCCATTATGGGAAGAAAGCGGCCGGGCGCGGATAAAATTCTTTCGCTCGTTGTCCTGTTTGCTGGAATTTTGATGGCAAGCGGTTATTTAAAAGGAGGCCTCGAAGCGCCGTCGCTTCTGGGCACGACGCTCGGCTTGCTGTCGGCGTTGACGTACTCGCTGTACATCGTTGTCAGCGGAAAAGCAGCAACCACGGTGGCGCCGATTACGCGGAGCGCGCTGATGCAAACCGGCTCGCTAGTGCTCGTCATGCTCGTGTATCCGCCGCATTTCCTTTGGAACGGCTCACTGCATGAGCAGCTTCTGCCGTGGGCATTGCTGCTGGCGTTTTTCGGCGTGGTCATTCCGCCACTCTTCTTCTCGCTCGGCGTACCGCGCATCGGCGGCGGCATGGCGACGATTATGGGCGCGGCCGAGCTGCCGACAGCGGTCACGATGTCGTTTGTCGTCCTGCACGAGGCCGTATCCGCTCTGCAGTGGGTTGGTGTGATCATTACCATGATCGGCATTGCCGTGCCGGAACTGATCAAACGAAAGCGAAGAGACGTGCCGTTCAGCGGTCACACAGGTGGATTTTCCTCGTAAGACGAGGGAGATCCACTTTTTTTATTAAGGTAGCTTGCGTCGTGGCTGGGGGAAACCGTTGATGTGGAAGCCGGAAGTTGAGAAAGTTCATAGTTCATGACGGATTGTTCAGTAGCGGAGAGCTCGGAGTTTTCGCTAATGTGAAGGTAAAGGAGGTGGCGGTACGAGAAGTGAACGCTTTCAACAGCGCGGCGCATGCTAGTCAGACAGAAGGGCAGCACGTAAGACCAAACCACATGGGAAAGGATGGATGTCAATGATGATAAGACCTGTCCAAGGACGCACATGGGGGATCATACTGACCCTCTTGCTGGCGTTGATGGTGGCAAGTGCATGCTTCTTGGTTCCAAGCTCACAGGCAGCCGCTGTCACGATCCAGAATGGCATTCAATTCAAAGATACGAACGGCAACATTATTCACGCACACGGCGGCGGAGTGATCAAGGTAGGCAGCTACTATTACTGGTTCGGCGAAAATCGTAACGACGACGGCACGTTCAAGGCGGTATCCTGCTACCGGTCTACGGACCTGAAGACGTGGGAATTCCGCAACGACATCCTGACGAAAAATTCGGCGGCAGAACTGAATGTTTCCAATATCGAGCGGCCGAAGGTCATTTATAATGCGTCGACGGGCAAATATGTGCTCTGGATGCACTGGGAAAATGGGTCGGACTACGGTCAGGCGCGCACAGCCGTCGCCTATTCCAGCACCGTAGACGGCAATTACACGTACCAAGGCAGCTTTCGTCCGCTCGGGTACGATTCCCGCGATATGACGGTGTACAACGATAACGGAACCGCCTATCTGATTTCGGCAACAAGCGTCAATGCGAATCTGAACATCTACAAGCTGACGAACGATTTCCTTGGCGTGGATTCGCTTGTCACGACCTTATGGTCGGGCCAATACCGCGAAGCCCCTGCGATGTTCAAGCGAGGCAGCACGTACTTTCTCGTGACGTCGGGAGCAACCGGCTGGGATCCAAACCAGGCCAAATATGCGACGGCATCCAGCATCACCGGTACGTGGAGCGGGCTTACCAACTTTGGGGATTCGACGACGTTTGATTCGCAAAGCGCGTATATTTTGCCGGTAGAAGGCTCGAGTACAACGAGCTACTTGTACATGGGCGACCGTTGGGCCGGTGCCTGGAGCGGCAAAGTCATGGAATCGCGTTATGTGTGGCTGCCGCTGACGTTCCCGACAAGCACCTCCCTCTCGATGAGCTGGGGCAGCAATGTGACGATTGATACGGCGACGGGCAGTATTTCCGCTTCTTCGCCGGCGATCGATACGAGCGCTTACTATTTGCTTGAAAACCGCAACGGCGGCAAGGATCTTAACGTCGTAAATCAGGGGACAGCCAGCGGCGACAATCTGGAGCAATACATCAACAGCGGTTGGTACAGCCAGCAGTGGAAATTCATCAGTGCAGGCAGCGGATACTATAAAATCCAGAACCGGGGCAGCGGCCTGATTATCGGCGTGGAGAGCGGCTCAACCGCTGACGGCGCGATCATCGAGCAGTGGACGGACGGCGGCTGGACCAGCCAGCAATGGCAGGTCGTCGACAACGGTGGCGGCAATTTCAAGCTGAAAAATCGGGCGACCGGCAAGCTGATCGATATTTCCGGCGGGTCCAAGGCGAATGGCGGCGCAGCCATTCAATGGACGGACAACGGCGGTAAGAATCAGCAGTGGCGCCTGCTGAAAGTGCAGTAAAAAGAAGAAGCCGCAAGTCCTGCCCCAGACAGGATTTGCGGCTTTCTATATGTAAGCGCTGCGGTTAGGCATGCGCGAATTGTTCCGCTGGTGCGGGCTGATCGCCTACATTCAGCAGCTCGAGCAACTCGGGCGCCGAGAAATGGGCGGCTAGTCGGCGCAGCCGCATGTAGATGGTTCGCAGCATGGCCGAATCCATGTCGGTGATCAGGCAGCGATTAGCCACATAATCGGCTAAGGTGAGTTTGATCAGCCGACCGCTTTCACGCAGTGCCGCAAGGGAAGTTTTGGCAAGCGGGGTGGCGGGAACCTCGTAGTGGGTCTGTTCGATCGCCGCATGATAGAGGTCCATGCAGGCGAGCGAGACGTGGTGATGCTTTTTAGTGCCGCAGCTATCCGTGTAGACCAGTTTTCGGCTCGGAAGATGGAGCGAATGGCGGCGAAGCTGGAGTATATCCTGCGGTGTTACGCCTTCAAGTAGCAAACGGATAATAATGGCGTCCTGCGGGTTGCGGCACTGGCTTTCCAGGTGAAGTACTTTCGACAGCGTAAGAATACGAAATCAACATCCTTCCATTGGGCATCAAATTTAGGGGAGCTGGTCTTTCCGTTTTCTGTAAATTTCAGAAGGCTTTTCAGAAAAGATCAACATTACATGTTATGACGGAGACCTGGTAGTTATGCCTAGTTTCATCAGAAGTTTATTGAAAATAAAGTATTAGAATATGAAAATAAAGCTGCAGACTAGCCGCGGTCATTAAGCGAAAGGGAAGATTACTTACAAAGGCTGATAAAGAAACAACTTTAATAAAGGCTCAGTTGAGCCGATAATAAGGGTAGATACAACTGCTGGTGATTAGGCGAAAATCATCCTTAAATCCGTATCGTGCAGATATGAAAAATACGGGGGATACATATACCATGAGTGGTTACACTGGAATCGAATTAATTGATCCTACTGAGAGATTAAAGCAACATGAACTAACAAAAGAACTTTGGGAGAAATTACGTGAACTCGGTATAAAAACAGGTAATAAAGGGATGATCTGTGGAATTTTCTACTCAAAATCGAATGAGAAAGCTAAGGTATTAAAGGCAAGTTTCAGTGATTGGGATGTAAGCATTCAAGAACAGAGAGAGAACTTATCGCCAATAATACAAATAACAACTCCAATAAGCAGATTAAGTATTGAAGCTTTGATAGAACTAACGGATGTTTTCTTGATAGCCGCAGCGGAGACAGACACTAAATTTGATGGGTTTGAATTAGAAGTAAATAAAATTAAAAGGTTAAATGCCTCTTGGTGGAAATTCTGGTGAGCTATGAAATAATGTGAATCGGATTCGTTTTAACTAGAGGAACACGAAAGCTGATGGAGTGAGTGGTTATATGTATGAGTTTCATGGATGGATTGTTTTAAGATATCACACCCATGATACAAATGAATTACTGGAAGATGAGGCTTATAATAATTTCTTGAATTATTTAGAAGAAGTAGATGGTGAAAAAATCTCTAGTGTACGAAGAAGAAATGGGTTGCACTCATGGACCATTTCAGGGTTACATAACCATTATTCAAAATATGTTCTTGATATATATAAATGGGTGTCAAAAAATTTACCTGGCTCGTACGGATTGCTATTTGTTCAAAATGACGAGGATTTCAATGGTGCAGATGATAACAGTAACAATTTTGTAGTCTGGAAATTAGCAAGGGGTAAATTAACTCAAGAGAAAGACAACTACCTATCACCGTATATACCAGTAGTTGAAGATGAATACGATCCAAGTAGAAATGACTAAATATAATAATTTCACATAAGGTTATTACGCTGTACTTGCTTATCATCATACCCGTCTTTCTATCCAGTGGGGAACATCAAGATTCGAAACATCTTCATTTCCATGTGGTTTACGGTCAACCCTTGAACAAGCGTTGATTACGGAGAACTATAGTTGAACAATCAGGGAACAGATACCCACGGCCGGTAACTGCTCCTTTTTTCGTTGAAGTAATAGGTAGGATACTTCAATTGAAGAAACTAAAAAGTTTATGTAGGTAGGATATGGATTAGGCTAAAGCCTAGAAGAATGGGTTACCACTGAGGGCCGTTTTAATTTTCCGAACAGTGGGTAATAGATAAGACCTTAAGGAGGTTGCGGAATTGTCGCTTTCGAAACGAAAGTTAATCCAAGTATTTTGCCTTGCTGCTATAACAGTGACCGCATTGTTGGCTAGCTGCTCGAACAAAACGAGCGGGAGAGAACAAATTGTAATGGAATATCATTTTTATTCTGGCAGTAAGGAAGGGATCGAAGGGTTACACCAACTGTTGCAGGGGGCAGGCTATAGAATGTACGAAATCAGATCGTATACGGGGCAGGCTACCGAGGAATGGGAATTTACGGCTTCCAAACCTCTTTTTGTTTCTGAGAAAACAACGGAAAAAGATAAGATAAAAAAGATGTCAGAAAAATATCATGTCAACTTTAACTCAGAGGAACTTCCTCTTGAGAAGTGAGGAGTTGCAAATTAACCGCCTTTTCAAAGGGGGTTTTCAGCTATGGTAAAACAACATTAAAGGTCTATCATATGATGAGATTGTGAAACTTGTCGTAGTGAAGAGCCGCGGCCGGCAGCAGCTCCTTTTTCATTAAGCGAAAAGGGCAGTTTCCCGTAACAAAACGCTGAAAATAACGTCTAAATATTAATTACCAAATTCAAGGAGGAAGAGGAGTGTAGACATGACGCAGAAAAATGTCTTTGTGCTTGTAATAATGATTTGGCTTACAGCTGTAACAATATGGGCAGTAAATAGAGTAGTAACTTCTAATGATAACTCTAAGAATGTAATTGTTCAAGGAATACCCGTTCAACCAACACCACAGCAGTTTTCTACAGTGCAAGTCGATAAAGATACTGTATGGATCTTTGATAATACCAGTGACATGATAAAGATTATCTCGCATGATGCGAATGGTTACCATTTGACTCAAGAAAGAATGTCTATCCAAGATCATTATTAAATAGCATTGCGAGGGACGGGAGACGATAGTTGAATGAAAAGGCTGCCGGCACAATCGGGTAGCTTCACATTGATGTAAAGAATTAAGAATCAATTTCAGCAGCATTTTCTGTGAGGTGTGGAGTTTGCTTAATTGTCCATATTGCAATATTTCCGATGATAATAGTCATGAAGTCATAATGAGCAATGAAAGTTGCACTTATACTTTACTTAAAGAACAAGAGATTAAAGGGGCTGGTATTATTGTCCCGAAAGAACATAGGGAAACTGTTTTTGATTTAACTCAAGATGAATGGAATGAAACATTTCAGTTACTACAGGAAGTTAAGCTGTATTTGGATCAGAATTACAAACCTGATGGCTACAATGTGGGATGGAATTGTGGTCATGTGGGAGGACAACATGTTTTTCATTCACATTTACATGTAATTCCTCGATATGCTGACGAATCTATGGCGGGAAAAGGGATTCGGTACTTATTTAAAAAGAATCAGAAAGTCGATTAAGCTATCGGAGAACTTTAGTTCAAAAAATGTAATTAAACTGAAATCTTATTTTCATGCTGTCTTAATGAACTAAGCCTATACTAGAAATAAGACCCCCTTTAAAATATATAGCTTAGACCCGCGGCCCGTTGCTGTGGGTCTCTTTTTTGTTCAACGGGCAGGATAGCGTGGAAAATAAAAGAGTCTCCAGTCAGGCGAGAGGTTTTTTTACGGATGATTTGTGGAATTTACTCCCCCCTTGGGGCCCATACAATGACGGAAACGCCGACTATACAAATAGCGGCTCCTATCCAGTCGTAAATATCAGGCGTTTTCTTATCGACAAGCCACCCCCATAACACCGCCAGTACCACGAAAACCCCACCATAAGCAGCATAGACTCTCCCCCAATTTCAGCGAGACCGGCAAGCACAAATACAAAAATTGTAATCAACATAAAAATTCCCCTAACACGAGCCTTCGTTTTCTATTTTATCTTTGCATTCCGACCAAGTAAGGCATTTGCAGCTCAAACCGCTGTCTAGGATCTGTATCATCGAATTTAGTTGTCTTTTTCGCTCTTCAAGTTCAGAGCGTTTTTGCCTTGCCATCTGTTCCCACCGATCCGATAATGAATCGCCTGGTTCAAAGCCTTCTAGTAAAATCACAATTTCCTGAATGCTAAATCCCGTTTGCTGTGCGACTTTAATAAAATTGATTCGATCTAAAAGTCCTTCGTCGTATCGGCGTTGACCATTTTTACGTTCTGTGGGAGGAAGAAGCCCAATGGACTCATAATAACGCAGCGTTGACGCATTAATCTCTGCCTTTGCCGCGAGCTGACCAATACTCAATCCAGCCATACCAATAACCCCCTTGACTTAAAGTTAGCTTTAAGTTTTATGATTAGTATTATAACTTTATTTGGAAGGTGATGTAAATGAAAAATGGGAGTTGGCTCGCCGGTCTTGGACTATTAGGAGCTTGTGCTTTGTGCTGTACTTTGCCGCTTATTGGCGGCGTAGCTGTTTTAGGTGTATCATCCTTCTTTTTGAATCCGTTCGTTATTGCGGGTATCGCGCTTCTATTCATGGTAGTAGCTATCGTGATCTATCAAAGACGAAAAGCAAATGGATCCTCTTGCATGCCAACAGGATGCGGATGCAATTCCTGTAAAGCGAAAGGAGCATAATAAGATATGGAAAAGGAACTACCGGTGGCTTGCTGTCACAGCGTTTTTACAAAAGAACAGCGTGTGGAGTACAAAAAAGCATTTGGAGCAACCTTGTAACAAGAAGGCTCGGCATCACAGAGCTTGAAAATGGGTTCCAATATGGCTTCCCAGGGGACGCGGAAACGCTGCGGCTTATCAATGAATGGGTAAGTATGGAACGCAAATGCTGCCCATTTCTAACGTATACAGTCATTGCAAACAACACAGAAGAGTCAGTTTTGCTTCAGCTTACAGGAAATAAAGGATACAGCTTCTGGCGATTTGCTGATATCTGTGCACCTGGACTTATTACAGGGCAAATGATAGGGCGATGAGGTAATTTTGTGAATCAGGAAGTTCATGGCGGACTGCAATTGTCACGTCAGGATATAACATTTATTAAGTGGGCAAACTTTGCTTAAATCAACCAAGGATGGGATTCGCTTGCACATTGCATTAACGATATGGGCTCTCATTGCAGCATGGAAATGGGCTAATTGGGGGCGATGGCGGGAGTTTCTTCCGACAATATACTTCATGGTGAGCATGAGCTTACTGTATCAATACATAGCTCATAGCACATATCATCTTTGGCATCATGAGCGAAATATACCCACCGAACTCGTAACGGACAATTTATACAGCTTTATTGTGTTCCCATGTACTGTTATGCTTTTTCTGTCCAACTATCCTAATAAGAAAGCTGCCCAATTCGCTCACTTATTGAAATGGTTAATTATCTATTCCGCATTAGAATGGGTTGGTAAAAAAAATGGTTTTATTACATACCATCATGGCTGGTCTTGGGCTTGGTCGCTGTTATTTAACTGCATGATGTTCCCTATGCTTCGTCTACATCATTTGCGGCCTCTTAATGCTATAGCGATATCACCAATAATAATATTCGTGTTATTAATGATTTTCTATTTTTAGATGATTTGCCTTAAGCTAAACGGGACACGATAGTTTAAATGACATCCCAGACATAAGGACCTGTTTGAAAAGAATAAAAATCAAGAGTAAAATATTTGATTACTTAAAGAGGACTAAATCTCTAATTAGTAGGCTGGCAAGCGAAGAAGACGCTGGGGAGGATGCCCGGCGTCTTTCTTTTTGAACCCTAGTACGAACGTGCTCTCCGTTAGCCCTAACCTTGGGCCGCATCCATGTTCATGTAGTTAATGGCCCACAGATGGCCGTCCAAGTCCACGAAGCCCCAATGATACATGGCCCCATGATCTTCTGGTTCGGCGTGCAATTTACCGCCTAAGGAAACCGCGGTATTCACGATTTCATCGACCTTTTCCCGGCTCTCGAAGGCCAATGCGATCGTCATCTGCGCATACTTGCTCGTATCGACGGATTCTTTCTCCGTGAGCGTATTAAAGAATGCTTGATTGATCAGCATGACCTGCAGATTGTCGCCGATCACGATGGCTACCGAATTCTCGTTATCGGGGAATTGCGGGTTTAGCTCGAATCCGAGTCCGGTGAAGAACGCTTTCGATTGTTCTACGTTTTTTACAGGCAGGTTGAAGCTCGTGAATGTGGATGTTAATGCCATTTTCAAAACACCTCTTCGTCAAATTTTATTTATTTATGCCTTCGTTTATATAGACGACAGCCAATCTTGGAATTCATCGGTCTCATGGAGTCGAAAGCGTAAATTTTGAAAATAACTTGGCATTGAGTTCGGATACAATTTGGCGGGACAGCAGATCGCATATTCGATCTTAATCAGTCCCTATACTGTACTTTCAAAACAGGCTTTAAGCAAGAGGATTCCAACGACTGAGGAAGTTATAGTTATCGAGGTCATGGACATCAAAGGCAGAGCGTATCTGCCATTCCAACAACGACGATCTAATCGGGACTGTCAAAAGAAGAGATCGCCTATCTTATTTTCACGGGACGTCCAAAACGCGCGCTGCAGCTGGCCATTATTTTTGAATCTGCGGGCAGGAGCAGGATTTTTTTTCCAAAGAAAACACATGAAAACCCCAAAATTATACAATTCGCGCATGTGGGGAAGTGGTAAGCTTGCTTTGTAAGCGTATCCAAACTATTTCAGTGTGAAAGGGGGCAGGGAGGACGAGAAGGCAGCATGCAACAGGTTCCGGCAGATGAGGTTGGCTTTTTAAAAGCGTTATCTATTTGAAAACCTGGAGGAATGTTGATGAAAAAGCTGTATGATCCCAAGACAAACAGAACGAGCCTGTTGGTGCTCTTGTCATCCTTGCTGGTGCTGGCGGTTCCATCCGTGGCCGGCGCCGCCACTTCGACGCTCAGCCCTTCCGACGATGCTTATGTCCATGAAGGGAATCCGACGAGCAATTATGGGACAGCCACTTCGCTGTATGTGAAAAACGACCCCGGCTCCTCCCGCTATTCGTATCTGAAATTTAGTCTGGCAGGTATTTCGGGCGTCACGAGCGCGAAGCTGCGTATTTATGGCAGCGCTTCTTCCAACACCGTGCTCTCCGCCTACAAGACGACGGACAGCTGGTCGCAGTCGGCCGTTACTTGGAATACGAAGCCGACGGTCGGCACCTCCGCAGGCAGTATCCCGATCAACACGACCAACACGTATAACGAAATCGACGTCACGTCGTATGTCACGGCGGAAGCCGGCGGCGACGGCGTGGTATCTTTCGCGCTGCAGGAAAGCGTAGGGAAGTATACGACGCTGAACAGCAAGGAGAATGCTTCGAGTAAGCCGCAGCTTGTGATCGAGAGCGGCGGCAGCGGCGGGGGAGGCGGCGATACGCAGGCGCCTTCGACGCCGACCGGGCTGACCGGCACGGCGGCTTCCTCCTCGCAGATCAATTTGAGCTGGTCCGCATCGACCGACAATGTCGGGGTCACCGGTTATGATATTTACCGGGGCGGCTCGTACCTGAAAACGGTGACAGGCACATCCGCCAGCGACACCGGCCTGTCGGCTTCTACCACCTACAGTTATTACATCAAAGCGAAGGATGCTGCCGGCAATGCCTCCGGGCAAAGCACCACGATTAACGTGACGACGAGCGGAGGTTCCTCCGGCTCGAGCTGTTCCGGCGCGCTGAGCTCGACAACGGCGATTCAGAACGCGATGAAAAATGCGACGGCTGGCACGGTTATTTTGCTTGCGCCGGGCACGTATGTCGGCAATCGCTCGACCAGCGGCGATCCGGGCGGTCAAGGCTTGTTCTACTCCGGAGCGAATGGCACGTCAGGAAGTCCGATCGTGCTGAAAAGCTGCGACGCCTCGAACCCGGCGGTTCTGAAGGGCTCGGCTTTCAATGACGGGTCTTACGGCATTCATTTGACCGGCGATTATTGGCAAATTCGCGATGTTGAGATTACCACTGCGCAAAAAGGCATCATCATCGACAACGGCAACCGTAATCTACTGAACAATGTAGAGGTCCACAACGTTGGCGACGAGGGTGTTCATTTCCGTGACGGCAGTTCCTATAACACGCTGGAGTACTCCTTGATTTATGATACAGGCAAATACCAGTCAGGGTACGGAGAGGGCGCCTATGTCGGCTCTGACTCCAGCTCGAATTATGAACATGTCGTGACGGGAAATGTCATCAGCCACACGAATTTTAATGGCGGCATTACGGCGGAGCATATTGATGTCAAAGAGGGTGCGACCGGCACGATCATCGAGTACTGCACCTTCAATGGAACGGGCATCAGCGGAGATAACAGCGCAGACAGTTTTATTGATATTAAAGGCGTAAATACCATTGTTCGCTATAATCAAGGTTACCGCAACGGCAACTCGAAAATCCTGGACGCCTTCCAGGTTCGCACGCATGGCAGCGACTACGCAACAGGCAAGAATAACTCGTTTAACAATAACACGGTGAATTTGGATAATTCGGCAGGATACGTTGTCTTTGCAACGAGCCAAGCCACGGGCACAACCGCTGCGAACGATACGCGCACAGGCGGCGGTAATTTGTACAACTCCAATGTGAATGAGTAAGTGAGCGAATTCCGCTAATCCTTGCAGCTGTGAGGATTAGCGGTTTCTTTTTGGCAAGAGGCATGAAGGCTTGTCTTGAATCAGAGGCGTGAAGGCAGTATCATAAGTCACATCACGTACAACGAATTTTCAACGATCGATAGCAAGGAGGGCTGGCCTGTGGCTTCAGAATCTCAAATAGGACCGGAACAGCGCTTAACATCCCTGCAGGCAGACTGCAGCGCATGTTTTGGACTATGCTGTGTGGCTTTATATTTCTCGGCATCAGACGGCTTTCCCGATGATAAGCATGCGGGGCAGCCTTGCCTTCATTTACAGATGGATCATCGTTGTCGCGTTCACGATCAGCTTTCCGAGCAAGGGTTGAAAGGCTGTATGACGTTTGACTGCTTTGGTGCAGGGCAAAAAGTGTCCAGAGAAACCTACGGTGGAAAAGATTGGCGGGAATCGCCGGAATCCGCTAGTGAGATGTATGACGTATTTCGAGTGATGATGCAGCTGCACGAATTGTTGTGGTATTTGACGGAAGCGCTCGGCTTGCAAGTGGCGGCGTCTCTCCATGGTGAGCTTCGCCGCTTGCTGGAGGAAACCGAACGGATGACGTCGCTGCGCCCGCAAGAGCTTTTGAGTCTGGATATTTGGCTGCATCGGGCATCCATCAACGGCTTGCTCGTACAGACAAGCGAGCTTGTCCGGGAGGCAGCGGCGACTGGGCGGGAGGCTCGACCGAATGCTAAAGCGCGGTCCGGGCGCCACAAGCTTGGTCGCGGTGCCGATCTGATGGGCGCAGACCTGCGGACTGCGAATCTGCGAGGCGCTCACCTGCGGGGAGCTTTTCTGATCGCGGCCGATTTGCGGGGGAACGATCTAGCGGGAGCCGACTTGATCGGCGCGGATTTCCGGGATGCGGATCTGCGGGGAGCCGATCTGTCTGCGAGTCTTTTTGTGACGCAAGCCCAGCTTAACGCGGCTAAAGGAGATTTGTGCACGAAGGTCCCGCCTAGGTTGAAGCGGCCAGCGCATTGGGGGTGATGCAAGAGGCTTTCGCTTGCAGCTCGGAAGCCTCTTGAGCATCCTCAGAACTCGGTCCCGCGCACCTTGGCAAAGACCAGCGTATCTCGAAGCTCTCCGGTTACGTCACAGCTATCGCTGCGGAGTCTCCCCTCCAGCGTGTAGCCGGCACGTTGCGCAACGGCGGCACTGCGCGCGTTCTGGGCATCGCAGCGAATTTCGATGCGGTTCGCTTGCAATGCGTCGATAGCGAATTGGGTAATCGCGTTGACCGCCTCGGTGACGAAGCCTTGTTTGGCGTAGGCGGTGCGGACCCAATAGCCGATTTCGAACCTGCGAACTTGCCAATCGATGCGGTGCAGTCCGCTGCTGCCGACAAGCGCTCCGGTCTCTTTGGAAATGAGCATTAATCGCAAATCCGAACGGGCCAGAAATTTGAGCCTGGCGTCCCGAATGTTGGCTTCGGAATCTGCTAGCGCCGGTACACTTTGTGCCCAAGGCATCCAGGGGCGCAATTCCTCGAAGCTCTCGGCGACAGCTTCATTGAGCGGGGCGCCGTCTCCCCATAAAGGTGCGCGGATCAACAATCGAGAGCTTTCAAAGCTCTCTGGAAAATCGATTAATATCGGGTTTGCAGCAGATGCAGGCATGGGACCACTCCTCTGGGAATTTATGTAAAGTCACGATGTGTTATTAAGTATACTCGAAAGCGATGAAATCTGCACCGTGTGTATCCTTCCCGCATATCGACATTCGCCACAATTTATGGGATGATGGAGCAATGAGCGAAAGCGCCTGCAGCCTGCCGGCCGCAGGAAAGTTCGCATTATAGTCAAGGAGTGAACGGCATGTCTCGCAAGTGGGAACGAATGGTCAGAAAAAATTCTAAGCAAATTAACAAAACAAGAGCTAAACAAGGGAAGGCGCCGATTTCGACTGATCCGGATCGTGCGGAGGTGTTTAAAGGCAGAAGCCTTCTGCTTTCCGGCTTTTTTATCGTCGTCGCCCTGTTCCTGCTGTTTACGTTGACGCGAGCGGAAGGGGATAACATGTACTGGTTTACGACGCTCAGCTATCTGGTAGTCGGCATCTTTATTTTCTTCTTGCGTCGTCCTTATCTGCGGGTTAGCAAGACAACGTTGTCTAAACGCGGCTTAGCCCGGGAACTGAACCTCACGGCAGAAAATATTAAGGAAATTGTGTATCAGCCGAATCAGATTGTCATTGACATGAACGGCAAAACGCCGCGCTGGGTATATACGAAAATGCTGAACCGCTTCGATGTCGCCGCGATGGCGGTCCGATTGAAAAAGTACGCAGACCAGAACAACGTTGTATTTATCGATAAAACGGTATAGACGGCGTCTGTCTGAAAGACAAGCCCTCCGTCCCTCTCTTACGAGCTGGGCGGGGGGCTATTGTTTGCTAAAAAACGATACTGCCCTTATTCACTTCCGCATAGAAGCGATTGAATTCCTCAATCGTGAGCTGCTGCGCCGCATCCGACAGCGCGGTGGGTGGGTCGGGATGCACCTCGACCATGATGCCGTCTGCCCCGGCCGCCAGCGCCGCCTTTGCGCACGGCGCGAAAATGTCCTTGCGGCCAGTTGAATGCGTAACATCGACAAGCACCGGAAGGTGGCTTTCCTGCTTGAGAATCGGCACGGCCGAGATATCGAGTGTGTTGCGCGTCGCCTTCTCGTAGGTGCGGATGCCGCGCTCAATCAGCATGACTTGCGTGTTGCCGCGGGACAGAATGTATTCGGCCGCATGCAGGAATTCGTCAATCGTCGCCGCGAGCCCGCGTTTCAGGAGAATCGGCGTGCGGACTTCGCCGGCGGCTTTGAGCAGCTCGAAGTTTTGCATATTTCGTGCGCCGATCTGAATAACGTCGATGTACTGGCCGGCAAGCTCAATATGCGCGGGATCGACGATTTCGCTAATCGTTTTCAAGCCGAATTCGGACGCGACTTCCTTCAACATGCGCAAACCTTCGATACCGAGCCCCTGAAAATCATATGGGGACGTCCGCGGCTTGAACGCGCCGCCGCGCATGACGTGCACACCGGCCTGCTTCAAGGCGGCGGCAACCGTCCGCAACTGCTCGTAGCTTTCAACCGAGCAGGGGCCGGCGACCATGATCGGCTTCGTGCCGCCAACCGTAACCGGGCCGAGCGTGATGACGGTGTCTTCTTGCTTCTGCTTGCGGGAGACGAGCAGCTGCTTTTTGTGGTCATTTTGCTGCAGATTCAGAGACGCTTGGAAAATTTGCTTGAACAGATGTCGGATCGCATCGGTATCGAAAGGCCCGTTGTTGCGGGCGACAAGCGCTTCGAGCATCTCTTTCTCACGAATCGGATCGTGTTTGGGGACGCCTTGTTTTTCTTTCTCCTGGCCGATTTCTTGGGCAATCGCCGCCCGTTCGGAAAGCAGCTCCAGCAATAGCAGATTAATCTCATCTATGCGTCCTCGCAGCGCATCCAGTTTAGCATTTGTCATGGAAAATTCCTCCTCGATTTCGATAAAAGCATACAAAAAGACCCCTCGCCGCAAGGGACGAGGAGCCGTGGTACCACCCTAATTCAGAAGTTTTCAGCCGCATGCGCATACGGGGAAAGGCTTCATCTTGAGCCCTTTAACGCAGGGAGACGGGCGAACCTACTTGCGCGGCAAGCGAGTTGTCGCGGTTCAGCAGCCTGCTCGGGAATGAACTTCAATGGGGCATGACTTCGCGCGCTCTCAGTCGGTGGCGCCGCGTCCCTGGCAAGCCATGGATCCCATCTACTCTTTCCGTCATCGCATTCCGATTATGTTTCGTTTCGATCGATTGAATTATTAGGTATTGTAAGTCAGAATTTTCTGACTTGCAAATATGAGCTTTAAAGCGAGTCTGCTTTACCGCAGTGCAGGGCATGAGATCTCGGCACGCCCGGCAGTTTTTCGCCGCCTGATTATTGATAATGTATGTCGGCTGGATTAATTTGCCCGGGCATTGCGCTAAAATCCGCTCGCTGAAGAAGCCCGCGCGAGTTCGCGGGGGCATTTATTTAAGCGTAGAAGCCTCATGTGCTCCATTGCGAAATTGTCTTGGCGTGATCCCGGTTTTCTTCTTGAACAGCCGGTGAAAAAATTTCATGTCGGCATATCCGACAGCAGCCGCGACTTCGCTCACGCTGCTGCGGCTGCCGATGAGCAGTTTGCAAGCGGCGTCGATGCGGATGCTCTGGACATAATCGGTGAAGCTCATTCCGGTTTGGCTTTTGAAGAGGCGCCTGAACTGCCGTTCACTGAGGCTGCTCTGCGCCGCAAGCTCTCCAAGCCGGATGTCGGTGCTGTAATGCCGGTCAACATAGGAGATGGCTTCTTCGAGGGTTAGCCACTGCGGTTTTTCCGCGGCAGGTGCGCCGATTTGAAGCTGATGCCGATATAAGCCCGTCAAGATCCGAATGACGAGCGAAGTGAGCACAGCCAAGTAGCCGGGCGGTTTGGTGGAGAACTCCCGGTACAATTCCCGAAACATGGCTTGATATTCGCCGGACGAATCCTTCATGGTAAACCAGGGAAGACTGCTGTCGGCAAACGTACTGCAAATGCCGGAAGCTTGCGGAAAGCCGCTGCCGAGTTCCGTCAAATAAGCTGCGCGAATGAGACAATTATAGACGATCAGGGGCCGATCTTTCTCCGGCGTTTTGGGTCGGAACACATGCCGGCATCCAACCGGTATGAAAAAGAGGGTTCCATGCAGGACAGGAACAATTTCATCAGCTATATAGTGCACGCCGGCGCCTTCGCTGACGTAGGTAATCTCGATGAATTCATGGGAATGCTCGGATGAATCGAAGGATTCATAAGCCCGGTTCACATAGATTGGCACACCCGGATGAAAAAAACTGTCCTCCGACATCACAAAACTGCGGCGTTTAATGCTCACAAGCATGCTCCTTCCGTTCTTTAGGCATCATGATGCTATCTTATAAATAAGCGTTACGATTGTCCAGATCAACCTATAATAATGTCCGAAGTACCCCCTAATTGGAAAAGGAATCCCCTTTACAATAAACGTAACGGTGCCGATGACAGATGGCGCACGAATTCATAGTGAAAAGGTGAATGTGTACGATGACCTTATTCGAAGTTACACACTTGCGATGCGAGAGCCTGCACAACCCGGTTGGACTCGGCGTCACAATTCCTCGTTTCAGTTGGCAGCTAAAGTCGGATGGCGTTCATGTGATACAAAGGGCGTATCGTCTGCAAGTATGCTGCAACAGCGATTCGGGAGAATTTAATGAGAACGAACTCCTCTGGGATACCGGTAGAGTGGAATCGGAACGTTCGGTATGGGTGGAATATGGAGGCAAGCCTCTTGAGTCTCGCCAGCAATACCAATATCGCGTAAAAGTCTGGGATCAGCATGGCCAGGAATCGGCTTGGAGTGAGACAGCTTATCTGGAAATGGGGCTGCTTCATCCTTCGGATTGGTCGGCGGTTTTTATTACACCTGATTCTGCATCCATCGATCCGCAGGCAGAGGAAATCTTTCTGCTGCGCAAGTCATTTACTGTCCGCTCGGGGGTGAGAAGGGCGACGATTTATGCGACGTCACTCGGTTTGTACGAACTAGAGCTGGACGGTGAGCGCGTCGGCGATTGGCAGTATACACCGGGCTGGACGAGTTACCGCAATCGACTGCAGGTTCAAGCCTACGATGTGACGAATCGCATTCGCTCCGGCGTCAGCCACGCGATCGGCGCATCGCTAGCGAATGGATGGTACAAAGGGAATTTGGCCTGGCAGGATCAGCGCAACATTTTTGGGGATACGCGGGCGCTTCTCCTTCAAGTGCATATCGATTATGCCGATGGTACGACGGATATTGTTGGCACGGACGGGACTTGGCGAGCTTCAACGGGGCCGATTCTAATGTCGGAGCTGTATCACGGTGAAATTTATGATGCTCGTATGGAAAAGACAGGATGGACGTCAGCGACATACGACGATGAGAACTGGACCGCTGTGAGCGAAGTGAAGCATGCGGTGGACATTCTGGTCATGCAGGAAAATGAACCCTCACGGATCACGGAGCGGCTGAAGCCGGTTGCGCTGTTGCGGACGCCTGTAGGTGAAACCGTGATCGATATGGGCCAAAACATGGTGGGCCGCTTGCATCTCCGACTGAACCTGCCGGAAGGCACGGAGCTTACGCTCCAGCATGCCGAAGTGCTGGATAGGGATGGCAATTTTTACACAGGCAATTTACGCAATGCGAAGCAGACTGTTCGGTATACGTGCAAGGGCGGCGGCGAGGCATATGAACCTCATTTTTCGTTCCAAGGCTTCCGGTATGTGAAGGTTGTTGGCTGGCCTGAGGAGACGCCGCTTGAATTGGAGCGCTTCACGGGACACGTCATTCATACGGATATGGAACCTAGCGGAACGTTCGAATGCTCGCATCCCCTTCTGAATCGGCTGCAGCAGAATATCGTTTGGGGGCAGAGGGGGAACTTTCTCGACGTGCCGACCGATTGTCCACAGCGGGATGAGCGGCTGGGCTGGACCGGCGATGCGCAAGTGTTCATAAGGACGGCGGCGTTCAATTACGGCGTGGACGCTTTCTTTGCCAAGTGGCTGCGCGATCTGAAAGCCGATCAACGCAGCGACGGCGGCGTGCCGTTCGTGGTGCCGCATGTTTTAGATGAGAAGGCGTACTCCTCTGCGGCCTGGGGGGATGCGGCAGTCATATGCCCATGGACGCTGTATATTTGTTACGGAGATCGGCGTGTTCTTGAAGAGCAGTACGAGAGCATGAAAGCCTGGATTGACTATATGCGGGCGCAAGGGGATGACGAGCATCTCTGGAACACCGGCTTTCATTTCGGGGATTGGCTTGGACTGGATGCCAAAGAGGGCAGCTATATTGGCGCAACGCCCAAAGACCTCATCGCGACCTGCTTCTATGCCTACTCTACCGGCTTATTCGTAAAAACTGCGAAAGTGCTTGGCCGCCATGAGGATGCGGAGCAATATGCGAAGCTGTACGAGCAAATCGTCGCTGCCTTTGAGCGGGAGTTTATGACGGCGAGCGGGCGGCTTGCCGCACATACGCAGACAGCACATGTGCTGCCTTTGATTTTTGGATTAGTCGAGGGCTCCGTGCGTGAACGGCTCGCCCGGACGCTGGCTGAATATGTGCAAGAGAATAACTGCCATCTGACGACCGGCTTCGTTGGCACGCCTTATTTGTGCCACGCTTTGTCCGAAAACGGCTACCACGAGTTGGCCGTGAAATTGGTGCAGCAGGAGAGCTATCCGTCTTGGCTGTATGCGATCCACCAGGGGGCCACGACAATCTGGGAGCATTGGGACGGCATTAAACCGGATGGCACATTTTGGAGCGATGACATGAATTCGTACAATCACTATGCCTACGGTTCCATCGGGGATTGGTTGTATCGGGTTGTGGCCGGACTTGATCTCGACGAGGCAGTGCCGGGGTATCAACGCATTCGCTTCCAGCCGCGTCCTGATTCGGGACTGACCTATGCGAAGGCAGCATATCAGTCTGTCTATGGTTTGATCCGCAGTGAGTGGCAGCTCGGCGAAGATGAAGACGGCAGTTCGGTCACCTACGAGTTTGAGCTCCCGCCAAACACGACAGCCGAAGTGAGGCTGCCGGGCGGCGCCATGGAGAACGCAGTTGTCAATGATGCGGATGTAGGGCAAGCAGCCGGCGTGCTGTCCGCTCAGCAACTGGGGGATACCCTCGTGCTGGAGCTCGGATCAGGGACGTATCGGATCGCCATTCCGGCTTCGCCCGGTGCTAAGGGATAGATGGAGGGAAGCTGTGCCAGCGGACATGGCTTGAATTGCTCCCGTAGCAACTTTCGCAGCGACCTCTCATTGCGCTTTCTCGTTTCCGTGGAAGAAATTCAGTAAGGTTCCTCTGCCCGTTTCCTGCAAAAACTACAAGTGATTTTATGAAAAAAGGGGCGAAATGGTTGGGATCCTGTATAAGCTACAGGTAAATCTCGCCATCACGCCTCTTTTCCGTTGGAATGGAGGGGGAAGCCTTGTTTTAGCTGTAGGAAATGCAGGATTCTTCGCAAAATCCCCCTGTTTTCCGAATTTTGATGTAGGAAATACAGGTTCGCACCGGGAGCAGGGTTTGACCGCCGCCATGCGTCGGCGAAGCAACGCGCGCCCAGGCGATGAAGTCTGAAATCATTGAAGTGCCGAATGGCAGCGCTCAGCGGCAGAGCCGGCATGACGCCTGCTGCCTAGGCCCGCTTTCACATCAAAAACTCGCCCCGCCTAACGATAGTTTCGCGTTCTCCCGTTTCCTTAATCGTACCGCTCCTCTTCTTCGCGGATGAAATTGTCCAGAATCAGCTCGGCTTCTGTCTCGAAGTTGAGGTGAAGCGGGGCAGGGAGCAGGTCCATGATTTCTTCCACATCAGGCAGCGCCATAAACGCATCTAGCGATTCAGGTGCTGGCTGCATGTCCTGAACCCACGCGCGAACCGCCTCGATCCATACATAAAACGACGATTGAAAATGGTCGGCCGCTCCTTCTTGGTCCTCCTCATCCGCGCTCGCCATTGCGTTCCATTGCTGAATGCAAGCGCGCAGCGTTTCTTCAACCTTCGTATCCATAACAAGTCTCCTTTCAATCCAAATCTCGCGTCGATGACCGGATGATCAGGTCGGAGGGCAGCATGATTTTACGTGGGGCTTGCGCGGCCTCAGCTTCAATCCGCTCGATCAGCAGCTGCATGCCGAGCAAGCCGAACTGGTAAGCCGGTTGAGCCGCCACGGTCAGGAACGGATTGATCATCTCGGCAGGCCCGAAATCATCGAAACAGGCGACGGAGATGTCCTCCGGCACCCGGAGTCCACGCTCGCGCAAGGACTGAATGATGCCAACGGCGAGCAAATTGTTCGCTGCGAAGATCGCTGTCGGCGGCTCTTTCAGCGCGAGCAGTGCATCTAGCGCCGCTTCCTCGTGGAACACATGGTAGCCGAGATGCACAACGAGCTCGTCGTCCATCGGCAAGCCGCTGAGCAGCAGCGCTTCCCGGTAGCCGGTGTAGCGCAGCCTCGCTGTCGATACGTCCGGTGAGCCGTTAATCATGGCGATGCGGCGGTGGCCAAGAGCGACGAGGTGCTCGACGAGCTTCTTCGCGCCTTCCTTGCTGTCACCGAGCACGATGTCGACTTCGATGCCGGGCACTTCACGGTCCAGGATGACCAGCGGAATCTGGTGCTGGAGCAGGCGGTTCAGGTTATCGACCGAGCGATCGCCGGTTGGGGCGAAGAGAACGCCGTCGACGCGCGTGGAGAGCATCATGTCGACGTAATCTTTTTCCTTCACATAATCCTCGTCACTATTGGCAAAAAGCAGCCGATACCCAGCCTTCTTGGCGGCATCTTCCGCACCTCGGGCCAGGGTTGTATAAAACGGATTCGTAATATCCGTAATGAGCAGCGACAAGATATTCGTTTTCTGGGAAACGAGGCTGCGTGCGGCGCTGTTGGGGATGTAATTCAACTCCTCCATCACCTTGCGGACCCGTTTGCGGGTATCCTCACTGATGCGGCCGGTATTATTGATCACCCGGGATACGGTCATCGCGGATACGCCGGCTTTTTCAGCGATGTCATAAATGGTTATCACGAGATTAATCACCCTTCATCCCAATTCTATTTGTCTATTGTATAGAAAATAAGGATTGACAGCAAGGCATAAAGTTGCTAATTTTGAGTTATCGGTAACACAACTTTAATTAGGAGATGTTTAGGATGCTCAAAGGGATACCTTCGATCCTGACGCCGGAGCTTTTAAAGGTGTTAATGGAGATGGGGCATGGGGATGAAATCGTGCTGGGCGACGGCAATTTTCCCGCAGCAAGCCACGCGCAGCGGCTGATTCGTTGTGACGGTCATGCGGTACCCGATTTATTGAAAGCGATTTTATTGCTGTTCCCGCTGGATACTTACTGTGAACAGCCCGTTGCTCTTATGGCGAAAGTGCCGGGGGACACGGTCGAAACGCCGATCTGGAGCGAGTACGAAGCCATCATCAGCGAGCATATGAAGCCGGCGATTGAGTACGTCGATCGTTTCGCGTTTTACGAAAGGGCGAAGAGCGCCTATGCCATCGTTGCGACCGGCGAGAAGGCGCTTTATGCCAATGTGATTTTGAAAAAAGGCGTTGTTGTTGAGTGATTTGAATTATCGGTAACCCTAAATTCGACACATTTCGAGCGTGATTGCGAGGCTCGCCAATACAAGGAGGATGAAAAGATATGACAATTGAAACGAATCGCTGGAGTCAAGATTTTCCGAAAATCGGGATTCGCCCGACGATCGACGGTAGAAGAAAAGGGGTTCGCGAATCGCTGGAAGAGCAGACGATGAACATGGCGAAAGCGGTTGCGGCGCTCCTGAGCGAAACACTGAAGTACCCGAACGGCGCGCCAGTCGAGTGCGTCATTGCCGACACTTGCATCGGCGGTGTAGCGGAAGCGGCCGCAGCGGCGACGAAGTTCGCCAAGTCTGGCGTTGGCGTCTCCATCACGGTAACGCCTTGCTGGTGCTACGGCACGGAGACGATGGATATGGACCCGTCCACGCCAAAAGCGATCTGGGGCTTCAACGGCACCGAGCGTCCGGGCGCGGTATATTTGGCGGCAGTGCTTTCCGGCCATGCGCAGAAAGGCATTCCAGCTTTCGGCATCTACGGCGAAGATGTGCAGGATGCCGGCACGACGGACATTCCTCAGGATGTGCAGGAGAAGCTGATTCGTTTTGCTAAGGCCGGTCTGGCTGTCGCACAAATGAAGGGCAAATCGTACCTGTCGGTCGGCTCCGTCTCCATGGGCATCGCGGGCTCCATCGTCAACGAAGAGCTGTTCCAGAACTACCTCGGCATGCGCAACGAATACGTCGATATGTCGGAGCTGGTTCGCCGCATTGACGAAGTGATCTACGATCCGGCGGAGTATGAGATGGCGCTGAATTGGGTGAAAGAAAACTGCGCAGAAGGCCCGGACAACAATCCGGCCAGTATCCAAACGTCCCGCGAGAAAAAAGATCAAGATTGGGAAACGGTTGTCAAAATGTCCCTGATCGTTCGCGACCTGATGGTCGGAAATCCGCGTCTGAACGAGCTTGGTTTTGGTGAAGAGGCGCTTGGTCACAACGCGATCCTGTCCGGCTTCCAAGGGCAGCGCCAGTGGACCGATCATTTCCCGAACGGCGACTTCATGGAAGCGATCCTGAACACTTCGTTCGATTGGAACGGTAAGCGCGCGCCATACCTGGTTGCAACGGAGAACGACAGCTTAAACGGCGTCGTCATGCTGTTCGGCAACTTGCTGACGAATACGGCGCAAATTTTTGCGGATGTGCGCACGTACTGGAGCCCTGACGCGGTGAAACGCGTAACCGGCCATACGCTCGAAGGCGCTGCGGCGAACGGCATCCTGCACTTGATCAACTCCGGTCCGGCTGCACTGGACGGTACAGGCGAGCAGTCGCGTGACGGCCAGCCGGTGATGAAACCGCACTGGGAAATTACCGATGAAGAAGCGCAAAAATGTTTGGAAGCCACATCCTGGCGTCCGGCATCCGTGGAATACTTCCGCGGCGGCGGCTTCTCCTCCGACTTCTTGACGAGAGGCGGCATGCCGGTCACGATGTCCCGTATTAACTTGGTCAAGGGACTTGGTCCTGTGCTGCAGCTGGCGGAAGGCTACACGGTTGATCTCCCTGCCGATGTGCACAAAACGCTGGACGACCGCACGGACTCCACGTGGCCGACGACGTGGTTTGCGCCGATTTTGACAGGTGAAGGTTCGTTTACGGATGTGTACGCGGTCATGGATAACTGGGGCTCGAACCATGGCTCCATCTCTTACGGCCACATCGGGGCGGATCTGATTACCCTGGCGGCGATGCTGCGTATTCCGGTTTCCATGCACAATGTGGCGAAAAATCAAATTTTCCGTCCGCGCGTCTGGGGCAACTTCGGTACGTCCGATCCGGAAGGCGCTGACTACCGGGCTTGCACGAACTTCGGACCGCTCTATAAGTAAGCGCGTGTAGGCGCATGGAGGTGCAGCAAGCATGAGCACAAGACAGCTGAATATGCTGGCTGTGGATTTTGGCGCAAGCAGCGGCAGAACGATACTCGGCAAGTGGGATGGCGTCAAGCTGTCTGCGGAGGAGATTCATCGGTTTTCCAACGATCCGGTGGAGCTTCACGGCAGCTTGTATTGGGATTTTCTCCGCCTGTTCCATGAAATGAAGGAAGGCATTCTCGCTTATAAACAGCATGGCAGCGGTACGCCCGATTCCCTTGCCATCGATACATGGGGCGTGGATTACGGCTATGTAAATGCAAAAGGAAAGCTGCTCGGCAATCCATATCACTATCGCGAGGCTCGAAATGCGGCGGCGATGGATGCGCTGCTGCAGGCGATTCCGGCCGAGGAACTGTACAGTCGTTCGGGGATACAGCCATTATCTTTTAATACGATTTTTCAATTGCATGCCGATCAATTGGACGACAGTTTGCCGGCAGAGCAGGGCACTGGGCTTCTGCTCATGCCGGACCTGTTCCGGTTCTACCTGAGCGGCGAGCGCTCGGCCGAGTACACGATCGCTTCGACGACGGGGCTGCTCGATTCGGCGGCAAGAACGTGGGATGCGCCGCTGTTGCAAAAGCTGGGGCTGCCGGCGAGCTTGTTCCCGGACATCGTCATGCCGGGCACGAAGCAGGGTGCCTTGCGCAAGGAGATTGCCGCCGAGCTCGGCATCGGCGAGATGCCAATCGTAGCGGCGCCGTCGCATGACACGGCGTCTGCGGTGGTGTCCATCCCGTCCTTGGCCGGGGATTATGCTTTTATCTCCTGCGGCACGTGGTCCCTGATGGGCGTCGAAATCGACCAGCCCATCATGACGGAGGCCAGCCTGCGGTATGGCTTTACGAACGAAGGAGGCGCGGAGAACAAGATCCGCCTCCTCAAAAACATCATGGGCCTGTGGCTGCTCCAGGCCTGCAAACGCCAATGGGAGCTGGAGGGGGAATCCCTCAGCTACCAGGACATGCAAGATCTTGCGAAGGCGGAGCCGGGACTCGGCAGTTATATCGATACGCAAGATCCGGTTTTCCTCGCGCCCGGCAATATGCCGGAGCGCATCCGCAAGTACTGCGCGGACACCGGGCAGGCCGTGCCGCAGACCAAAGCAGCGCTCGTCCGCTGCGTCGTTGACAGCCTCGCGATGAAGTTCAAGCAGACGCTCGATGAACTGGAGGAGCTGACGGGGCGCAGACTGTCGACTGTGCACATGGTCGGCGGCGGTATTCAGAACCGACTGCTGTGCCAGTTGACGGCGAACGCCACTGGCAAGCCGGTCGTGGCTGGACCGATTGAAGCGACGGCCATCGGCAACCTGATGATGCAGGTGATGGCGCACGGCGAGGTCGGTTCGCTCGCGGAGATTCGGCAGGCCGTCATGGACTCGTTCCCGCCGGATCGCTATGTGCCTGAGGCGACGGATGAGTGGGAAGAGGCGTATGGGCATTTTAGACAAGTAATTGCGAAGAAAACGGTAAGGAGCTGAAACCTCATGTCGGAACAACAGACGAGAGAGGAATTAACGAAATATGCGCGCAAAAGCGTCGCGAAAGGCCTAGTAGTAGGACCTGGCGGCAACATCTCGGCGCGCTTTGAGGATACGATGTTTTTGTCGCCGAGCGGCTTTGCTCTCGAAGATATTGAGCCTGACCAATGGGTACCTGTGGATATTCCGTCGGGGAACATTTTGGATTCAACGTACCGTCCGTCGTCGGAAGTGTTGATGCATTTATTTTGCTATCGGGTGAATCCGACGATGAAGGCGATTGTGCACACGCATCCGGCGTATTGCATCGCGCTGACGCTGGTCGATGACGAGCTGCCGATGCTGTTCCCGGATCAAGCGGCGCTGGTCGGCGACGTTGCGTTCGTGCCGTATGTCGTGCCGACAACGGATAAGCTGGCGAACTTGGTGGCGGAGAAAGCAGATCGCTACAGCTCGATGCTTTTGAAGAACCACGGGCTGGTCACCACAGGCAAAAACCTGCGCGAAGCCTACTACCGCACCGAAGTCATGGAAGAGAGCGCGAAAATTTATTTGATCGCGAAGTCCGTCGGCAAGCCGAGAAGGCTGACCGAGGAGGAGTACAAGGAGATTCAAGGACTCGAAAGCGAAGCGTACCGCGTTAATTTGTTGCAGCAAATGAAATAGCTGATGCTGATCGGCACCCGTTACCCATGATAGATGTGGGGGCGGGTGTTTTTTTGTTGGTGTAGGTGGCCGGTTGTTGGTGAAAAGTGGCATCGTGAGCGAGCTAAGAGGGCCTGGCCCTAGTTAGCTCGTCCGAAAATGGCGAAATAGCAGCAGCTAGAAGGGGCTAGGCCTGCTTAAGTTGGGAATTTGTGCGTGAAATGCGGCAAATATCGCGAGCTAAGAGGGTTTGGCCCTAGTTAAGTCGCTGGAAAGTGGCAAAATGGCGCAATTAGAAGGGGCCAGCCCTAGCTAACTCTGCAAGCGGTCGATCCAATGGATAGTTGGTGCCGGATAGGAGTGGTAAACCACGCTTATTTGCTCTCGAAACTCTCGTAGGGCCCCAGCTGACCCCGGATAGAGGATGTTTACCACGCTTATTTTGACTGAACCTGGCTAATTTGCGCAAATAGAAGCGGTCAACCACTCTTATTTACATCCCACACCCAGTTACTTTTCCTTCCTACGCCACCGCCCACCAACTAACTACTGTCGACCCTACGCCACCGCCACCAATTAGCTACCTTTCCGCCTCCACGCCACCGTCCTCAGCTAGCTAGTTTTCTACCCCACGCCACCACCACCCAACTCCCCCTTCCCCCAACAATCCCACACAATATCCGTAATAAAAATCATGTTCAACCCCGCCGTTTCCGACTAGAATGAAGGGGATGCAGCAAATAGAACGAGGTGGCATTATGGTTAACATTCTGGTCGTCGATGACGAACCGATGATTTGCAAAGGTGTGGCTGCGATTCTGAAGCAGTCAAAGCTGGAGATTAACGAAGTGTTTATCGCAAGTAACGGGTTTGAAGCGCTGGATTTTATTCACTTGGAAAAGATTGATCTCGTGTTCACCGATATTCAAATGGATCAAATGAACGGCATCGAGCTCATGGAGAACATTTTTACGCATGATCCGTCCATTCCGGTTGTCATTTTATCGGCCCACGGTGAATTTGAGTATGCGCAGAAGGCCATCCGTTTTGGCGCGAAGGAGTATTTGGTCAAGCCGATTACGCCGCCGCACCTGATTGCGATCGTCACTAAAATCCTGAAAGACAAAGAAGAGAAAGGGCAGCGCTTCTCGCAGGGCGAGGGCGTCCGTTCGCTGCCCAAGCATATGTCGCATGAAATCAACTACTATTTGAACGAGCTGATGACGAGTACGATTCGGCCGTCGGAAGTGGCCTCGATCATGGAGCAGCTTGACCATCGCATGAATGGGACGCATTTCAGCATGATGACGATTAAGTTGGCGTTGGAGCGAGGCGGGCGCAACGATGAAGAGATCCTGAGCCTGAAAGACCGCAGCCTGCTGAAATATGCGGCGATGAATGTGGTGGAGGAGACGGCCGGCCAGTGGCAGCATCTGCTTTTTGACAATCATCATTCACGCTTTACGCTGCTGCTCCAACTCACGGAAGAGGAGAAGCGCGGTTCTTCCAGCATCAATCAACTGCAGATGATCGCGCAAATGATTCATACGAATTTGCAGCGCTACTTGCATGTGAAGAGCCAGTTCGGGATTTCTCGCATCCGGGAGGGTGTGACCGAGTGGCCGGTGCTGTACCGGGAGGCGATGGAGAGTCTGGCGTACTGCGAGAAGCATCAGGATCACTACGTGCTCTACATCGAAGACATTGGCGGCGGCGCGAACCGGGCAAATATGACTGAAACGCAGGTGGATGAAGCCAATCACCGGATCGTGTACGAGACGAAGCTGTACATTGAGCAGCATTTTCGCTTGAAAGGACTTAAGCTCCAGGACATCGCAGACAGCGTGCATCTCAGCCCGAATTATCTCAGCTATCTTTTCAAAAAAGTGATGGGCATCAATCTGTGGGATTACGTGACGAAGCTGCGGATGGAGGAGGGCAAGCGGCTCATTTTGACGACGGATAAACGGCGATATGAGATATCGGAGGACATCGGGTACGAGTCGCCGGAGCATTTTAGCAAGCTGTTCAAGAAACATTTCGGGATGAACATTTCGGATGTGAAGCAAGCGGCAGGACCGTAATATGTGACACGAAGAGCGTAACACGACACATCGTCGTTTAGGGCGGCTCCCTCTATAATCAGAAATGTACCAACCAAATGCGAGAAATGATTGGAAAGGGGAACCACACGATGAAGATGAAAAAAGCATCTACCTTGGGTGCGGGGGCGGTTGCATTGACCGTTCTACTGGCCGGCTGCGGGTCCAATACGACAACGACGAGCACAGTAAGTCCGAATGCGGCAGCGACGGCAGCTTCGACGGGGACAACAACTGCGGCTCCAGCCAAAAAAGTAACGATCACCGCCGAAAGCTTCAAGGCTGATCAGAAGGAGAAGAACGACCAGCTCGATCAGCGGATTGCCCGCTTCAAAGCGAAATATCCGAACGTCGAGTTCAAAAAGGATGATTGGCAGTACAACCCCCTGGAAATCGGGATTAAAATGGCATCGAACAGCGCGCCGACTGAGTATACGACATACGCGACGGAAGGCAAAGTGCTGGTCGACAAGAAATGGATCGCCGACATCACCGATTCCATGAACGCTTGGGAGCATGCCAAAGATATGAACGACCTGCTGTCGAAGCCTTTCGTCGTAAACGGCAGAACATACGGGGTGCCGATTGACGGGTACGTCATGACGATTACGCTGAATAAGAAGCTGTTCAAGGAAAAAGGCGTTCCGCTGCCTCCGATGGACTGGACGTGGGACGATCTGCTGGATGCGGCGCGCAAAATCAACGATCCGGCGAAAGGCATCGCAGGCTTTATTCCGATGGGCAAAGGGCCGGAAGCGGGTTGGAACTGGACGAATTTCCTTTATGCCGCAGGCGGTGACGTGCAAAAGCTGGATAACGGCAAAGTCGTGTCCCTCTTTGACTCTGACGCCGGATTGCAAGCGCTTCAATTCTATAAGAAGCTGAAAGACGAAAACCTGATCCCGCAAAACTGGGCGCTCGGTTACGGCGATGCTCTGAACGCCTTCGCGCAAGGACGCGGTGCGATGGTCATGTGCGGCAGTGGCAACGCAGCGGATACAGCGATTAACGAAGGCGGCATTTCCAAGGACGACCTCGTCGTGTATCCAATGCCCTCCTTCACCAAAGGCGGCAAGCATACGGGCGTGCTCGGCGGCAACTACCGCGTCATCAATCCGAAGAGCGACAAAGACCAGCAGGAAATGGCGTTCAAATGGATTGTGGATGAGTACTTCACCGACGACTTCCTGAAATCCACACAAAAAGAAATCGAAGACCGCAAAACGAAAAACCGCGTGTACATCCCGCAGCCGATCAACTACTGGAAAGATTCTTCGGACTTCGGTAAGAAGTACACCGACCTGCTGGCGAAGTACGACAACGTGTTTAAATACGATCCGCAATTGCTAGCGCTGTGGGACGGCAAACCGGAAGCGCAGTACGAAGCTCAAAAATTCTACACCGAAATGGCGAACGTCATTCAAAAAGTGTTCACGACCAAAGATGTGGATCTGAAAAAGCTGCTCACCGATACGTCCACGAAAGTGCAAACCGAAGTGTTTGACAAAGTAAAGGTTGAATAGCCTCAGGGATTAATCCTCGGATCTGGGGAACTGCGAGGAAAAGAGCCACACTTCATTTTCCTCGCAGTCTCTAAGCCCTCAGCGGCCAGATCCGATTTCATAAGGGAGTGTTACGAATGAATGCGGAGCTTCGCGCAGAACCGGCTGTTGCCGCCAGAGGCCTCAAGAAGAGACGAAACCCGTATGTGTGGGGGACGCTGTTCATTTTGCCGGAAGTGATTTTGTTTCTGATCTTTTTATGGGTGCCGATTGTAAAAGGCATTTTTTACAGTTTCTACACGGTTGACTTCGTTGGCGGGAATCATTTCACAGGGCTCGCCAATTACGTCTCTGTGCTCAAGGACAGTCTGCTACTGACATCGATTAAAAATACGCTGCTCTACATCGGCCTCGGCATTGTCATTGGTTTCTGGGTGCCGCCGCTTGTCGCGATCGCCGTGTCCGAGCTTCGCTGGTTCCAAGGTGCGGCGCGCATTGTCAGCTACTTGCCCAGCGCCGTTCCTGCCATCGTGCTCTACGGTATGTGGATGTGGTTTTTCGACGCGGTGGGGCCGATTAACTCGTTCTTACAATCGCTTGGCCTTCCGCAGCTTTCCTTCTTCTCGCCGCATCTGGCGATGCCCTCCATCGTCTTCATGGAGACATGGCAAAGCTTCGGCAGCGCTACGCTGATCTACATTGCTGCCATCGTCAGTATCCCGAAGGACTGGTACGAAGCGGCTGAAATCGACGGCGCCTCTGTCTGGCAGCGCATTCGCTACATCACCCTGCCAAGTATCAAGACACTGATGCTGCTCCTTTTGCTGCTGCAGGTTATCACGACGTCGCAAGGGTTTCAAGCCCAGCTTTCGATGACGGACGGCGGTCCGAACAATGCAACACTGACCTATTTACTCTGGTTGAACCACACGGCGTTCCGCGATTTGGACTTCGGCAAAGCGAGCGCGATGGGCAGTTTGATGTTCTTTGTGCTCATTCTGTTATCCGTGGTCTACAATATCATGCAGCGTAGGAGTGAACGGACATGAAGCAAGAGGATCGCGGGATCATTTCGCTCTATGATTTCAAAAAAAGTACGGTAAAAATCGGCTACACCGGGATGGTGCTGGTGATTGTCGCCGTCGCCGTTACGATGATTTATCCGTTTCTAAATACATTTTTCGGATCGCTCAAGACACGCGAGGAGTTCTTCACATTCCCTCCGACCTTTTTCCCGAAGCACTGGATCTGGCAAAATTATGACGATGCTTTCCATGCCTTCGACCTGCCGTTATTTACGTTTCTTAAAAATACACTCTTTATCTACCTCGGCAATACGGTATTTTCGCTGCTTTTTCTCGGGCTTGCTGCCTTTGCGCTGTCGCATTTGCACATCCCGCTGAAAAGGTGGGTGACGCTGTTCTTCTTCTCCACGCTGCTCATTCCGCCGGCGAGCTATATCGTGCCCAACTTCCTAAATTTGAAAAGCCTGGGGCTGATCAACACGTACTGGGCGTTCTGGCTGCCAGCTGCGGCCAACGCGTATTACATGCTGCTGCTCAAAAACTTTTTTGACGGCATTCACAAAGAAATTCTGGAAGCGGCCCGCATCGACGGCGCCAGCGAATTCAAGTCGTTTCTCACGATCGCCGTGCCGTTGTCGACGCCGATTATCGGAACGCTGCTCATGCTGTCGTTCTCGACAACGTGGAACGATTTCTACTGGCCGAACATCGTCATGACCGAAAAAAGCATGTACCCGATTGCAACAGGAATATACCGCTACGTCGTGTATCAGAACTCGGTCATTCCCTGGAGCGTCCGCTTTGCTGTACTGACGATGGCGATGCTGCCACCGGTGGTGTTCTTCCTCATTTTCCAAAAATTCATCATCCGCGGCCTCTCGGTTTCGAGCGTCAAGGGGTAGGCGTCAAGCGCTGATCAGAATGCTGTTCTGACGGCGCTTTTTGCGCTGCAGCGGTGATGGTTGGCCCAGCGGGTAGACGCGTAGAGGAGTAACGGGAACGGCGGCGAATTTAACTCTCATTAGCGAATTGATAAAGGGCGGTTACTCCCATGCGAAAAATGCTTCAAAACATGAATCTGATGAAAAAGCTCATCCTGCTGCTGATTGTATTCGTCGTGATTCCGATTCTTGTGCTTGACCTTGGCGTTGCTAAGAAATTGGAAACGATTACAGAAGTGCAGGTCGGCAGCGCACTTTTGCAGCTCGTGGAGGGCAGCCACCTGACGCTGGACCGCGAAAGCAGCGATTTTGACGAAAAGACCGAAAAAATCATGATCTCGCAGGAGATTCAGCAACTCAACAACATCTCGTCCTCTTCGGAGTATGAGCGCTTTGAAGTGTTTAAAGCACTAGATAAATATTTAAGCAATTATTCGAATAATGCCATCACGTACTCGCTGTTTTTTTCAGACCGCAATCAATTGTATTCCTTCGTTCCGAACCCCGATTTGCTGAAAAGCGGCGTCTTCTACTCCACGAATCTGGATGAGCTGCCGTGGTTCAAGGAGGTGAGCGGTGCCAAAGGGAAGGGCATCATCCGCGTCATCGACAAATTCGGCTTTAATTCGTCCGGCGTGCAGACCGTTGCGTATATGCGGCAGCTGAACAGCATTTATAACGGCGAATCGGTTATCGGCTATTTGGTCGTGTCCGGGATCGAGATGCCGCTGCAGAGCGATTTCGAGCCGTTCCGCAAGTACGAGGAAGCGCAGGTGCTGCTGCTCGATGACAGCAACACGGTGATCGCGACGAATACGCCGGCGTATGCGATCGGAGCGAAGGCTAATGTGCCGGCCGATCAGGTGGAGGGCGTGTTCCGGCATCAGGAGGGCAGCATCGAAATGATGTCGGTCATTCATACGAGCGAGGCGACGAATACACGGCTTGTGATGCGGGTGCCGGTGCAGTCGATCATCCGCGACCATATTTTGGTCCAGCGGCTTGTACACTGGATTATGTTCGGGTATTTTTTCATTTTGATTCTGGCGAGCATGTATTTCATTCAGTCGATTCTGAAGCCGATCTCGCGGCTGGCGCGCATCACGAACTCGTACCATCCCGGAAGGCCTTTAGGCATTTCGCTGCACGCCGAGAGCAAGAATGAAATCGTGCTGCTCAGCAACCATTTTATCCGGATGACGAACCGCCTCAACCAGACGATCTACGATCAATACGAGCTGGAGCTGAAAAATAAGGAAGTGGAGCTGTCGATTCTGCACGCGCAGATCAACCCGCATTTGCTGTACAACACGCTGGAATCAGTGTATTGGCATACGCTTATGGAAGGGGCAAATGAATCGGCGGAGATGATCAAGGACCTGTCGCTGATCATGCGGATCGGCCTCAGCAAAGGCAAGCTGCTCATTCCGGTGATGGAGGAGATCAACCACGCGGAAGCTTACGTCCGGCTGCAGCTGTTCCGGTATGAGTATGCGTTCCAGGTGCACTGGGAAGTGGATGAGGAAGCGAAGAAATACATCGTGCCGAAGGTCTTGCTGCAGCCGATCATCGAGAATGCGATCCTGCACGGCATCAAGCAAATGGACCAGGACGGGCAGCTGTGGATCAAAGTGAACGTGGAAGGGGGCCGTTTGGTCATTCGCGTCGAGGACAACGGCTACAGGCCTATCGATGTGGGGCGGCTGAACAGCGTACTGGAAGGCCGGGAGAGCAGCAAAGGCTATGGCATGATTAATGTGCAAAAGCGGATTGAGCTGCACTTTGGCGCAGGCTACGGCCTGCATTACGAGCAGCGGGAGGCGCAGGGCGTCCGGGCGGTGATTGTGATTCCGGCGATTGAGGATGAGAGTGAATTGAAATAAGAGAAGCGGCAGCGTACCCTGGAGAGGGCGCTGCCATTTGGTGTTGGGGCGGCTAAGCTTATATTAGCTCTGCGGATAACTGGCAGACTCGTCCGCTTGGAGGGCGTTCAACTGGGAATCAATATAGGAATCAATCGTATCCAGCACTTGGCTGAGCGGCGATTGGTTCATAATAATGCAGTTGGAATGAATGGCCGTGTAGCTGTTGTCGTCCTTATTGATTTTAAAGCCCCGGTAATTTTCATAGATCGTTCTCATGACAATCTCTCCTTCTGCTTGGGTGTATAGTCTAAAATAGCATGAATTCGGCAAGTTTGATAGAGGTGTAAATTGAGAGAGATTGTCTAGTTTTGGCGGTAAAAATGTTGTCGATTTTTCCTCCTTTGCTATTCTGTTTCTATTTGTGTTACAGTTAGGGGGAGGTGAAGCTGCATGTTAAAATTGGGGGTTCTTGACCAATCGCAAATAGGAGAAGGCCGCGATGCGGCCCAGACGCTGGCGGAGACGACAGCGCTCGCGCAGGAAGCCGAGAAGCTCGGCTACACGCGCTTTTGGATGTCGGAGCACCACGCTTCGCAGGCGCTCGCGCATTCGAGCCCGGAGGTGCTGATCGCGCACGTCGCGGCATTAACGGAGCGCATCCGCGTGGGCTCGGGCGGCATTATGCTGCCGCATTACAGCGCGTATAAGGTGGCGGAGAACTTCCGCCTGCTGGAGGCGCTGCACCCGGGCCGGATCGACGTCGGTCTAGGGCGCGCGCCGGGCGGCATGCCGATTTCGACACGTGCGCTGCAGGAAGGCAAGTACGTGAATGTCGTGGATCAGTACCCGCAGCAGGTGGCCGACCTGACCGGGTACTTGCACGATACGCAGCCCGCGGGACACCGCTTCCCGGGCCTGCATGCGGCGCCGATCATTCCGACGGCGCCGGAGATTTGGCTGCTGGGCTCCTCGTACGACAGCGCCCGGCTTGCGGCCGAACAGGGCACCGCGTTCGGGTTCGCGCAGTTTTTCGGTAATGCGGATTGCGCGGAAGCGCTGCGCATTTACCGGGAGCATTTTACGGCTTCGAGTCTGAATGAGAAGCCGTATTCCTTGGCCGCCGTGCTCGCGATCTGCGCGGACACGGAGGAAGAGGCGAATGAGCTGGCGCTGAGCACGGATCTGTTTTTCTTGTCGCTGGGGCAAGGCCGGCTGCTGCCGTTCTTTCCGTCCGTGGACACGGCGAAGCATTATCCGTACACGGTGAATGACTACGCGCTGATCCGCGGCAGACAGCATCAGCGCATTGTCGGCACGCCTGACAGCGTGAAGGCGCAGATTCTGGCGCTGAACGAGGCGTACCAGGCCGATGAGATCATGGTCGTCTCGCCGATCCACAACGTGGAGGCGAGGCTGAAGTCGTACCGCCTGCTGGCGCAGGCGTTCGGGTTGTAGGGGCAGACGGCTGCCAGCTGCTGGTTGTCAATTGCCAGTTGCCAGTGCTCGGTCGGCGCCGCTAGCGGGAGCCCAGCGCGAGGAGATTCCTGCAAAAAGGCAGGAATCTCGCTCGAAAAGCGGCAAAAACGGAAAATCCTGCGAAAAAGCAGGCTTTCCGTGCGATTTTGCCAATAGTAGAAATTCCGAGCGGAAAAGATGCACATTTGCAGGAATTAGTCCGCTTAGCCAAGGAAAATACGAAGAAGCCTGCCTTTTTGCAGGCTTCTTATTGTCTCTGCTGTATGCTCAGGACGGATGCGAAGACATTGGAAACGAGGAGTCCTGAAGATTAGCATGTTTCAAGCGCTTTGATGAACTTGTTGATACGTCAATGAATCGCTGTATTTCTCAGCACAATTACATAGGCTGTATTTTTTTCACCGTCTTTGGTGTCCATTCGACATATCCTGCCGCTCAGCCCATACATATGAAAAGGGCATTACCCAGAATGTGTTCGCTAAGCGCTGAGGGAGGACATCTTGATGAAATCTGTTTTGAAGCTCGAGCTTGCGGAAGCGAGAGCGATGATCGCGGGCGGCATAGCGGCCGCTCAAGCGCTCGGCGCCGCCGAGACGATCTGCATCGTCGACGACGGCGGCTATGTGCTGGCCATGGAGCGCATGGACGGGGCTCGGAATACGAGCCCGGAGCTGGCCATGGCCAAGGCGTTTACGGCGAGCGGCCATCGGCGCTCGACGCATCTGTTCAATCAGCCGGGCGGGCCTGCGGCGGTGGGCGGCGAAGCGTTCGGCATCCATGCGATGATGCCGGGGAAGTTTACGATTTTCGTCGGGGGCTTTCCGATCGTCGTGAACGGGGAAGTGATCGGCGGCGTCGGCGTGAGCGGTGGCGCAGGAGACGACGATATTGCCGTAGGCGTTGCCGCCTTGCAGGCGCTTCAGCAGCATGTGGGCGAAGCGTTTCACGTGCTCGTGGAAGCGGATATCAAACGTTGAGGCAGCGATTAGGGGCTATGCACCATGAAGTTTTGGTGAATAGTCTCTTTTCTTTTCCTATTATGGTAGAATAAGAGAGTTCGTTGTAAGGTTAGTCTATCTCACGTTTAGACATCACGCCCCCATAGAAAGGAACGTTTACTGTGAAAAAAAGTATCGCCGCTCTCGCGCTTGCCGCGATGTTGTTTACTCCGGCGCCGAGCCGCACTTATGCAGATTCGGACATGCAGGACCCGATGCCTTACATCACGCTGATTGATAGCTTTAAGCTGTATCCCAGCCAAGAGACGACGTCAGGACAGGCCATCGGCGCTTTGAGCGCGCTGCAATCCGTCCAGATTTCCCGCTCGTACGGAGACAATCTGATGGGGCTCGTCACAGCGGATAAATTGCCCATCGAGACATGGCTCGGTACAGTATGGATCAACCTGGAAGAAGGCGCATATAAGTTAGGGAAATTGGCATACAAGGAGCAGCCGATTACGTTGTTGGATGCGGAAACACCGATTTGGGATGCGCCCAGAGCGGAGAGTGCTTATGCGCTGAGCCCGCAGCAGGTTCAAGCGATTGCGTCCATTCCCGATTGCGACCCGTACACGCCTTGCCGCAATACGAATTCCTGGTTCTTGATCCATACTTCGTGGCTAGGCGATAAATGGGTCAGACCGTTTTCTTATGCCGAAAAATATCAAGGCGTCCCGGTTGAAGGCAGCGTCCCTATCAACTCGGAACGGCCGGTTTATCAGTATCCGTTCGAGAAGCCGTTAGCGGATGAGCCCAAGATCGAAGCCGGGCTGTTGAAGCCGCTTGCCAAGTACACCCATCAAGAGGGGATGGTTCCTCCGAGTATCTGGTACAAAGTGCAGACTTCGCTGGGAGAACGATGGGTTCCGCAAGATGGTCGGTATGGTTTGGGCGTAGAAAAAGTTGAACCTTCGACGAAGGTATTGGACATGCCCGTTTCGTTCCATGCGTCTGATGGGCCGTTCGCATATGGCTATAACGCAGACACTGAGCAAGTGCTCCAGCCGCAGCATATCCAGACAATTGGGCAAATCAGCGACTGGTACTTTTTTATCGACAGTAACGGGAACGGCAAGTGGGTTAGCCCGGCGATGGAAATTTCGTCTCAACTGACCGGTGAGTTGGCACACGATGCCAAACTTGGCGTCAAAGAAGAGCTCGTCCGCATTGATTTGACGGAGACGTCTGTCGCGCTCGACCAACCGTATATCCCGAAGGACTGGGGCCCTCAGAATGTCCAGGGGGCAATGACGTTCTCCCTGCAAACGGTGACCGCTTCACGAAGTTGGGCGTCTCCGACCGGCGAAACATGGTATTATATTCATACATGGCAAGGCCCTAAATGGGTCAGGCTCTAATCTGTAGTCCGGGAGGATACGCCATGAATCTCAATTCATCCGATGATCTTAGCCAGCCGAATTGGCTGCGCTGGGCGAAACAAATTCAGGCGATTGCGCAAAGCGGATTAACGTATTCCAGGGACGTCTATGATCGGGAGCGTTTTGAAGAGCTGCGGGAGATGAGCGTCGAGATGATGGAGGCGTACACCTTTGAGTCCCGGGATAAAATCAAGCTCACCTTCGCCAGCGACGAAGGCTATGCGACGCCGAAGGTAGACGTGCGCGGTGTTGTTTTTCGCGAAGGGCAGATTCTCCTCGTTAGAGAAAAAATCGACGGCGCCTGGTCGATGCCCGGCGGGTGGGCGGACATTGGCTACTCGCCTTCCGAAATTGCCGTGAAGGAAGTCAAAGAGGAAGCGGGATTCGAAGTAAAGCCCGTGCGGCTGCTTGCGGTGCTAGATAAAAAGTTTCACAACCACCCGCCGGAACCTTATCATATTTACAAAATTTTTATTCTGTGCGAGATTGTCGGTGGGCAAGCCGGGGGCGGGTTGGAGACGAGCGAAGTGGCATTTTTCGCCGAGGACAATCTCCCGCCACTGTCTTTGGAGCGGAACACGGAGAAGCAAATCCAGCTGATGTTCGAGTATTCAAAGGACCCCGCCAAGCCCGTCATTGTCGACTAGCTGACAAGACCATATCGTGCATAAGCTGGGCATCTGCCAGTTGAGCAGGCCAGCAACAGCAAAAAGGTGTCCCCCAAGCCATAGGAAATGGCTCAGGGGACACCTTTATTTTTATCGCAGTGATCTTACGTACTGCACCGTGCTGTCCAGCGTCGTGTCATCCAACTGCTCGAGGGACACATCGACCAAAGGCTTCACTGCGTGCAGCTTCTCGAGGAACGTCTTCGTCACGAAGCGGCCGTTGCCCGAGCGAACGGCGTTCACCCGGCCGTCTTCGACGACAAAGTCCTTCAAATGCGCAAGCACGATGCGCGATCCGAAAGTAGCCAGCGCGTGATCGAGGAACGCTTCCTGCTTATCGACTTCCGTTGGCGGCAGCAGGTTCACCGGATCGAACACAACGCCGAGCGTGCTGGACGGAATTTCGTCCAGGATGCGGGCCATTTTCTCTGTCGAGGAAAGGGTGTGGGTGAAGACCGGCTCCAGACCGATGGTTACGCCCCAACGCTCCGCTTCCTCAGCGAGCTCTTCGAACGTCTCGCGGCAAACGTTCCAGCCGATTTCCTCGTAGCGTTCGGGATCTTGCCCGCGATACGTCGTGAGGTCGCCGGTTTCTGTAGCGACAATCGACGTGCCGAAATCGCGCGCGTAGCGCAGATGCTCTTTGAAACGATCAATCTCATAGCGGCGCTGCTGCGCATCCGGATTGACCGGATTGATGTAGCAGCCGAGCACGCCGATGCGCAGCCCGGCGCGATCAAATTGCTCGCCGATATGGCTCGCGAGCCCTGGGCTCAAGCGCCCGAGACTCGTGTCGATGTCGGCGATCGCTTTGCTCAGCGCCAATTGCACGAAGTCGATCGGGCGATTGCGCAGTTTGTCGGTGAGCGCCGCCAGAGGCAGGCAGCCAACGGTATGAGCCAGTGTGCCGAATCCCATTAGCGCGCCATCCATCCGCCGTCCACGCAAAGCACGTGGCCGTTCATGTAATCGGAAGCCTGGGAAGCCAGGAACACCACCGGACCTTTCAAGTCCTCAGGAGAGCCCCAACGGCCTGCCGGAATACGTTCGGTAATGGATTTCGTACGAGCTTCGTCCTTCAAGATTGGCGCCGTGTTGTTCGTTGTCATATAGCCTGGTGCGATGGCATTGATTTGAACGCCTTTGCCAGCCCATTCGTTCGCCAGCGCTTTGGTTACACCGGCAATCGCGTGCTTGCTCGCGGTGTAGCCAGGCACGTTAATGCCGCCTTGGTACGTCAGCATGGACGCGATGTTGATGATTTTGCCGCTGCCGCGCTCAATCATATGACGGCCAACCAACTGGCAGAGGAAGAACGCCGAGTTGAGGTTGAGGTCGATGACATCGTGCCAGTCTTGGCGCCCGTGGTCAACTGCCGGCGTGCGGCGGATAATGCCCGCGTTGTTCACGAGAATGTCGACGCTGCCATAGAAACCAATGGCGCGGTTCACTACATCTTCGAGTACATCTTCATTGCTCAGATCAGCCGCGATCAGCTCGGCTTTGCCGCCAAGTGCGCGAATTGCTTCAACGGTTTGAACGCTTTCGGAGGAAGAAACGGCAATGACGTTTGCGCCGGCTTCCGCTAGTCCGATCGCCATGCCTTGACCGAGTCCGCCGGATGCGCCGGTTACGAGTGCTGTTTTACCTGCAAGATTAAATAATGTCATAACGTACCCCTTTTCCCCTAATGAGTGACAATATCGATGCCTGCGTCCCGGAAGCTTTGCGCGGTTTCATCGGAGAGACCGCTGTCGGTCAGAATCATCGCCATTTCGGACAGCGAAGCGAACGTTCGCAAAGCGCACTGGCCGAATTTGTAATGATCGACAACCCCATACACGGTCGCGCTGGACCCGATTAAGGCGCGTTTGTACTCCACGAGATCGCTTGTATAAATTGTAAATCCGTGCTGCAGATGAACGCCGGTCGCCGAGAGGAAGGCTTTTTGAATATTGAGCCCTTTCACGTAATCGACGGCTTCCGGTCCGGTCAGCATGTTCCGCAAACGGGATCCGCCGGGCACGACCAATCGGATTTCATCTTTATGCACGAGCTCAGAGATGATAAAAAGATCGTTCGTCACCACCGTCAGCGGCTGATTGTCGAGCCGCCGGGCGATTTCAAGCGTGGTGCTGCCGCTGTCGAGGGCGATGATGTCCCGCGGCTGAATGTAACGGAGCGCCAGGCTAGCTATTTCCGATTTTTTGTCGGTATGCTTGACGTTAGGCGCCTTCGCAGAAAGAATGCCAAGCTGGTCGCTTTGGGCCAGCATCGCGCCGCCATGAATGCGGACGAGCAGGCCCTTTTCTTCCAGCTTGGCCAAATCTTCGCGAATCGTTTTGCCGGTAACGGCCAGGCGTTCGCTAAGCTCGCTCACGGTAACTTCCTTCTGAGCGAGCAGCACCTCCATGATCGTTTCGTATCGGCGCAAAGGATTCATCGGCTATCATCCATTCTTTGGCCCGGAAGACCGATTATTTCAGGTCTTTCATCGCGACGGCGTCCATGTCGTCGAACATTTGGTTTTCGCCCGCCATACCCCAGATGAATGTGTAATTGTTTGTACCTACACCGCTGTGGATGGACCAGCTAGGGGAGATAACCGCTTGCTCATTGCGCATCACGATATGGCGTGTTTGCTGTGGCTCGCCCATCATGTGGAAAACAACCGCATCTTCCGGCATATCGAAGTACAGGTACACTTCGGAACGACGGTTGTGCGTATGGCTTGGCATGGTGTTCCACATGTTGCCTGGTTTCAAGAGCGTCATGCCCATAACGAGCTGGCAGCTTTGAATGCCGTCAAGGTGGATGTATTTGTAGATCGTACGCTCATTGGACGTATTGATGCTGCCCAGGTGTGCAGGCGTCGCTTCGCTGATCGCGGCTTTCACCGTTGGGTACGTTTTGTGTGCAGGCGTGGAGTTGAAATAGAATTTTGCAGGCTCGGAAGCGTTGTCGCTCGCGAATGTAATTTCTTTGGAGCCAAGGCCGATGTAGATGCAGTCTTTGCTGTCCATGGTGTAAGCTGTGCCGTCAACGGTAATCGTACCGCGCGCGCCGATGTTGATGATGCCGATTTCGCGGCGCTCCAGGAAGTAGTCGGCAGCCATATTTTTACGATCGCTTTGCAGTTGCACCGTTTGCGTCGTTGGCACAACGCCGCCGATGATGAAACGGTCTACGTGAGAGTAAACGAGCGTGACTTCATTTTCTTTGAAAAGCGAGCTGATTTGAAACTCGGATTGCAGACGTTCAGTGTCGAACTGTTTAACTTCATTCGGGTGGGACGCGTAACGAATATCCATGGATGAGGTCTCCTTTTTCACAATAGGTTTATTTGTGTTGATATGGGTTCATATAGGTTTAATTTACTCCAACTCTCGCGTTTAGGCAAGAGGGATTTCCTGCTGCCGTCACCAACGTGCATAAACACGGGCGATTACGCAAACAACAAGGAAACGAATGCAGCTTTACATTTCGATAGGAGGGTCTGCCCGATGGACAAAAGCCATTACTTCGATCATGTTTGCCAAGATACGATTCCTACGAAGCCGGAAGATGAGGCTACCACGCCCACTGATTTGGTCAGCGAAGCGGTCGAGGAAATCATGGATAATGTGAAAAAGGCATTCTCGACGCGAGACCGCGACGAGTAAGGCGAGTCCCTCCTGATCCCGGGAGGGATTTTCTTTTGCCTGCGTCCGGCTTACAATGGCGGTAGACGGCTTATTTGGAAAGGACGGAATCGCATGCCTGACGCACATGGATTATTTCCCGCCCGCTTGACGGCGGAGCACGTTCAGCCGCAAGTGGTGGCGTACTATTTTAAACAGTGGCAAGGGTTTCAAATGCCTTTTCATACGCACGAATCCGCAGAAATTATGTATGTCATTGACGGGATCTGCGACGTAGAGCTTCAGCTTTCCTCCCGCCAGACTGACAGCGTGACGCTGAAAAAAGGGGAATTCATCGTGCTGGATGCGACCGTGCCACACCGGCTGCTTGTCGGCGAAGCGGGGCCGTGCCGCATGCTGAACGTTGAATTCCGCTACGTGCCTCATAGCGGCGCGCTGCCGTCCATTCTCCAGTTGGCCATGGCGGAGGAGGTAGTGGCGGCTTTTTTGAAGGAAACGGAGTCTTATTTGGTGCTGCGCGATCCGGACGAGGTGTACCACGTCATGAAGAGCCTTGTGCTCGAGCTCGACAAAGGCGCCGGCCGCAGCGGGATGCTTGTTCAACTGCTGTTTGTTCAATTGCTGGTCCGCATCGCCAGACTGCGGGAAGAGACAAGGCAGGGCGCTTCCGAGCCAAGCGACTACTATGTCAAACAAAGTATGGCGTATATGCAGCAAAATTATGACCGCGACATGCAGGTCAAAGACATTGCACAAGCCGTGAGCCTGCATCCGGGCTATTTGCAGCGCATTTTCAAAAAAGTGACGGGCCAGACGATGATGGCGTACTTGACGGCGCTGCGCATGGAGAAAGCGTGCATGCTCTTGCTGGAAACCGACGTCCCGATCGCGGAGATCTGCGATTATGTCGGCATTGGCAGCCGGCAATATTTTCACATGCTGTTCAAGGCGCATACGAACCAGACGCCTGCGGAATACCGCAACTCCATGAACACGCACAAATTGATCGTCCCCAGATAGAAGTTAGAATTTTTGACAAAATGATGAGATAGTGGTGAGGATTTTGATAACGGTTTCCCCGCTTACACTGATACAATGACGATGAAGATCATTCAAGCGGGAGGACGAGAATAATGAGCAATTTCAAGGTAGCATTCATTGGAGCAGGTAGCATCGGTTTTACGCGCAAACTGTTAGGGGATTTGCTGTCCGTCCCTGAGTTTTCGCAGATGGAGGTTACTTTTACAGACATTAACGAGCACAATCTGGAGATGGTCACGGAATTGTGCCAGCGCGATATTCGTGAGAATGGACTCGCGATTCAGATTCAATCGACGACAGACCGCAAGGCAGCGCTCAAGGATGCCAAATATGTGATTTGTACGATTCGCGTTGGCGGGCTGGAGGCGTTCGCGACAGATGTGGACATCCCGCTGAAGTATGGAGTCGACCAATGCGTGGGTGACACGCTGTGCGCCGGCGGTATCATGTACGGACAGCGCGGCATCGCGGAAATGCTGAACATCTGCGCGGACATCCGCGAGATGGCACGTCCGGATGTGACGCTGCTGAACTACGCGAATCCGATGGCGATGCTAACGTGGGCGTGCAACAAGTACGGCGGCGTTCGCACAATCGGGCTGTGCCATGGCGTGCAGCACGGGCATAAGCAGATTGCCGACGTGTACGGCTTGGAACGTGAAGATGTGGACATCATCTGTGCAGGCATCAACCATCAGACGTGGTACATTCAAGCGAAGCATAACGGCCAGGATCTGACCGCAGGTCTGCTGGAAGCGTTCGAAAAGCACGAGGACTACGCGCGCACGGAGAAAGTCCGCATCGACATGCTGCGCCGTTTTGGCTATTACAGCACGGAGTCGAACGGCCATCTGAGCGAGTATGTGCCGTGGTACCGCAAAAGAGCAAGCGAGATCCAGGACTGGATCGATCTCGGCTCCTGGATCAACGGCGAAACCGGCGGCTATTTGCGCGTTTGCACGGAAGGGCGCAGCTGGTTCGAGACGGATTTCCCGAACTGGATGAAAGATCCGGCGATGGTTTATGCGCCGGACCGCAGAAGCGATGAGCACGGTTCGTACATCATCGAAGGGCTGGAGACCGGCCGCGTGTACCGCGGGCATTTCAATGTGGTCAACCGCGGCGTCATCTCAAACCTGCCAGCGGACAGCATCATTGAAGCACCTGGCTATGTCGACCGCAATGGCATCTCGATGCCGCTTGTCGGCGATCTACCGCTCGGCCCTGCTGCCGTGTGCAACGTCAGCATCTCCGTGCAGCGGCTGGCGGTCGAAGCGGCCGTCCATGGCGACGACAAGCTGCTGCGCCAGGCGTTCATGATGGACCCGCTCGTAGGCGCGGTGTGCAACCCGAAAGAGATTTGGCAAATGGTCGACGAGATGCTCATTGCCGGTGAGAAATGGCTGCCGCAATACACGGCGGCGATTGCCGAGGCGAAGGCGCGCATGGCGGCCGGCAACCTCATTCCGACACGGGCGAATGAGGGCGCAGCGCGCATCAAAGTGAAAACCGTCGAGGAGATGCAGCTCGACCGCGAAGCGGCGAACCGCAACGCCGGCGAGTCGGACAAAGGAAAGAACCGGGCGGAGACGACGGCCTAACTACGTTCATTTGTTTTCAAGTATGTTCATTTGGGTTCCTTTCGGATATAATTGAAAGGTAAGTGAAGGATCGCGCTTAACGATCCTTTATTTCTTTTTGAGAATGAGAGGAGAACGTCAACATGTCGAATATCGGTGTATGGGAAGGCGCAGAACCCGGCGTCAAACGCTGCATTCTGAAAGCCGAAGGCGGTTTAATGATGATGGAGGTTCACTTCGAGCCTGGGGCAGTCGGTTACCAGCATAGCCATGTTCATGAGCAGATGTCCTATTGCTTGAAAGGGAAAATTGAATTCACGATCGATGGCGTTGTGACGGTAATTGAGCAGGGCCAAACGGTTTACATACCTAGCGGCGCACAGCACGGCGTGACGGCGTTGGAAGCGTCTGCACTCTTGGATGTGTTCACACCGATTCGCGAGGATCTTGTAAAAAGATAGATTCCACAACGCCAAGGAGGCAATTCTCAATGAAGAACAGCGGTAAATTCGCTTGGACATGGACAATTAAGGAGGACGTGCTGGACGAGTACGTTCGCATGCATTTGGAGCCTTGGCCGGAAATTATGGAAGAGCATAGCAAAGCGGGGATCCGCGACTACTCGATCTTCCAGAACGGCAATCAATTTTTCTATGTGTTCCACTGTGACGATTTGGATAAAGCTTTTGCCTACCTCGCGGAAAGCGAAGCTTGCAACCGCTGGAATGCGATTACGTCCAAGATGGTCGTCGGCTCCTTCGACTTCCGCGAAGCGGTGCCGATTACGCCGATGCGCGAAGTTTTTTATCTGGAGTAGAATTTCAATATGGAAGAAGTCAAGAATGTCGGATGCGTTCCGGCATTCTTTTTGCTGCTGTCAGCTTCCTCCAGACGAGGGACCGCATGGTGCATAGGGAAACCTTCTGTACTTGCCGGCCGATTTCGATTGGGATAACATGAGGGCATAGGCGGTAGATTCGTAGAGTAATAGATGAATAGAAAGGAGAGTGAGCGATGAATAATTGGACATTATTCATGAAGCTTTCGCGGTTTCGGGTCATTCCTGTCATGGTGATTCCCGTTCTGTTAGGCGGCCTCGGCGCGCTGGTATGGAACGATACGTTTCATCCATGGCTTTTTGTTGTGACGATCATCGGGGCGGTGGCCGCGCATTTATTTTCCAATATGATTAACGATTTATGGGATTTCCGCAACGGTATTGATACAGCGGCCAAAGAAACTGCGTCGACGATTTCCACGAATTCCGGATTTCTAGCCAACGGTACAATCAAGGAGAGAACGTTTAGCCTTGTGACCTGGGGGCTTTTTGCGATTGCCCTGGTGAGCGGTGTAGTGCTGAGCCTGTTCAGCGGCTGGTTGGTGCTGCTGTTCGGCGCATTAGGCGGGTTGATCGCTTACTTCTACGTCGCGCCGCCGATTAAATTCGGCTACCGCGGCAAAGGCTATAGCGAGATTGCGATTTTGCTGTCGTTCGGCATTTTGCCGACATTGGGCAGCTACTACGTGCAGACGAGTCAAGTTGATTTTCGGCCGATTATCCTGTCATTGCCCATCGGGCTGCTGACTACGTTGATTTTGTTTAATCATCATTTCTTACACTGGAGAGCCGATCAATCCGCAGGCAAAAAGACGCTGGTCGTCGTCTGGGGCGAACGGCGGGCGCTCTGGTTCAGCAAAGCGCTGTTTGCCCTGTCGTATATCGCATTGATCGTATGCGTAATTGCCGGGGTCTTCCCTTATTATGCGCTGTTGGCTCTGCTGTCAGCCATTCCGATTTACCGGGTGTACACGTTATTGAAAGCCGAAAATCCATCTCCCGCGTATCTTCCGCTGATGGGCGCTTCGGTGAAAGCCTCGACGCGAGGCGGCGTCATCATGATGCTTTCGCTTATTGTGCAGGCGATTATTCAGCGGCTCTAGTCAGAGCCGACTACTTGCAAAGTGAGGTACACTACCATGAGCAGACAATTTACCATTGGTGATTTTCATACCATTTTAGATGAGGGCGAAGTTTGGAAAATCGGCGGCTTCCCGCTGCCGGACGGCTCTTTCTGGGAGTTCAGAGAACCGAATGCGACGGTCATTGTGCGTAATAACACGCTGTACGCCCGTGCGCAGCTAAGCCGCAAAAACGATTATGTGCAGTTTCTCGACAATGCCAAGCATATGTACTACTCGGCGAAAGAAGTGGATGTGCCGGAGAACGGAGAGATATCGTTCGAATTGCAAATTCGCGCCCGCACGACGGGGACGACCCCTGGCGATCTGTATGACGGCTTCGTGTCGCTGAACTTGCTTGATTTTACGACCGGCGCGGCACTGGATTTCTTCGCCGGCAACGATAAATACGCCAGCGTGTATGCGGTGCTGCCGTTCCCAGGCGTGCAGGTGCCGGAGACGAATAAAACGCGTTATTTCTGCATTTTCAAAGAAGACACAAACTTCATGCCGCGCGAATTCAACACGTACCGCATTACGTACAACCGAGCCGCTGATGAAGTTGTTTTCTTCGTCAACGATGAAGAAGTGCGCCGCGAGCGAAATGTGCCGATCAAGTTCAACCGATTCACGGTAGCGCTCGGCATCATGACAGAGAAAGACTTGACCCCGGAAGGCAGCGTCTCGCTGCACGGTCAAACCGTCATCGGCGAATGGTCGCCGGTCACGGTTACGATTACGGAATAACGGTAACCCGCGTTGATTTATTCAAAAGAGTCCCTTCGCTTTTATTAAGCGGATGGGCTCTTTTTGTCAAGCAGGCAAACGCACCTGACCGCCTATGGGTGAATACACTGAAGTACGCTGGTTCGCCAGCTCCATAGGAGGAAAGAAACGATGCGCAAATATACAGTCAGACGGGATTCCCGCGATTTCCGAGACCTTTCTTTCCGCAGTGTTACGTACGTTCGTGAGTCGCAGCTGCCTAAACGGGTCGATTTACGCGGCGATATGCCCCCAGTTGTGAATCAGGGCGCGCTCGGCTCCTGTACGTCGAACGCGATCGTGTCCGGGCTTCGGGAGTTTTGGCTGCGCAAAGATCAGGGAACTTCGACACGCCTATCCCGGTTGTTCCACTATTGGCATGAACGTGAACTGGAGAACACGGTCATGCAGGATTCCGGGGCGACGATTCGCGACGGTATGAAAGTGCTTCATAAGACAGGTGTATGTCCAGAGCGGATATGGCCGTACCAGATCGCCAAGTTTCGCGAAGAGCCTTCGCCGGAGGCGGAAGGGTCGGCAGATTATTACCGGATCGACGGCTACCACCGGATTCACGATCTGGCCGGGATCAAAGCGGCGCTCGCGGAAGGCAATCCCGTTGTCTTCGGGATCTGGATCTACAGCTCGTTTACAGGCAAGACCGCCCGTACGACGGGGAAAGTTCCTCTGCCCAACCGTCGAACCGACAAGCTGCTAGGCGGACATGCGTTGTTAGCCGTCGGTTACCGGGAAGGCAAACGGAAAGGCGAGGGTTACATCATTGCCCGCAACTCCTGGGGGAAAGCGTGGGGCGATCAGGGCTATTGCTACATCCCGTATGCTTTTTTCCGCAGCAGCAAACTGACTTTCGATTATTGGACCGGCAAATAATGGCCGGGGAACCCCATCCATAGGAGGCAAAATACCATGCTAAGTGTAGAGGATGCCAATGTGATCATCTCTTTTTTGTCCGCGGCGTACTTCGCAACTGACGACCCGGAGGCGCGGGAGGAGTTTCATCGGTTGGCAAACGAGGTTAGAAAGGCGTCGGGTCAACAACCCGAGTAATTTTATGGGAAACGAGGGGCGGCTATGCCACTGCAACAGGAGCAACTGATGCTTCTCATTTTAATTTTGTTCGTGCTGTTGGTGTTTATCTTATGTTTGTTGTTCTTGTGAAGAAAAGCCGGCTGCGGTTCGCAGTCGGCTTTTCCATGTAAGGCTTCTGTTAGAAGCCTTTATATTGCGGCTCTTCATTCTCAAGCTGCTGCACACGAGAGGAAACCTGATTTACGATTTCCTGCGTCGAAGCGGCGGCATTCTGATAGAGCTGTTTGGCTTCCTGGTTTTGCGTGCTCAGCGCAAAGGTCTCAAGGCTGGCTTGCGCACTTTTGAGGGAAGCGAGTGTCGTTTTTACTTGGGAAGCTACAGTCATGGGTTGCACCTCTTCGTTTAGTTTTATTGTGGCCTGCAGTAAGAGTGCCGCTACTTACGATACCCGAAGTGTAAATTGATTATCATAACAAATAAATCCAGTCCGTTTTCCTGATAGCCGCCGCCGATTTAGCACATAATGTGAAGGCTGGAAGAGGACAAAAGGAGGCCAAGCACGATGCCGGATTGGATACATATCGTCATTCGGGCGTTTTCCACGCTTGTCATTCTATTTGCGTTGACACGCGTATTGGGAAAAAAGCAAATCTCACAGCTGACATTTTTTGAATATGTGATCGGCATTACGCTGGGGGATTTGGCGGGCGCCATCTCAACCGATGTAGAAACGAATTATTCGCATGGCATTATTGCCATTCTGGTGTGGTGCCTCGTCCCATTCGGATTGGAATTGCTGGCAATGAAAAGCAAAACGCTGCGCAACTGGATCGAGGGCAAAGGCCGGGTTGTCATTAAAGACGGCAAGATTCTGGAGGACAATCTGAAGAAGGAACGATATACGGGCGACGAGCTGATGGAGCAACTGCGGACGAAAAATATTTTCCGCGTCGCCGATGTCGAATTCGCGATGCTTGAGTCCAGCGGCGACCTGAGCGTTCTGCTCAAGAGCGATCTTCAGCCGTTGACTCCGAAGCATCTGGACATGAAGCTGCCGATCGAGAAGCCGACGCATGCCGTGATTTTGGACGGTGTGATTCAGCTGGAGCCGCTTGCCGCTGCCGGGAAGAGTAAGGGCTGGCTGATGACCGAGCTGAAGAAGATGGGCATTCCGGTAGAAAATGTGTTCCTTGCCCAAGTGGACACGCATGGCGATCTGACCGTCGATCTGTTCGACGATAAAATTCAGGTGCCCGAGCCGACACAGCGGCCGATGCTGCTGGCGACGCTGAAGAAGTGTGAGGCTGATCTCGAGCTGTTTGCGATGACAACGAAAGATACGGAAGCCAAGCTTATGTACGAGGCAAGCTCCGCCAGACTGACGGAGGTCATTCAGAGCGTGAAGGTACTGTTGAAAGCATAAAGTTACAGGGATTGGAGTGGGCCATATGGCAAATCAGAAAAAGAAAAATTTGACCATGACGCAGCAGGAATACCAACAGCTGGCGAAAGCGCAGGAACCGAAGCGGCCGGTCGTCAAAAACTGCTTCCGTGCATTTCTCGTCGGCGGCACGATCTGCCTGATCGGGGAATGCTTCATGCAAATGTACATCAAATGGTTCGGCTTTACGGAGAAAACGGCGGGCAACCCGACCGTAGCAAGCTTGATCATTATTGCCGTCATTCTGACTAGCTTTGGCGTTTACGACAAAATCGCCCAGTGGGCCGGCGCGGGGTCTGCGGTTCCGGTTACCGGCTTTGCCAATTCGCTGTGCTCCGCAGCGATCGAACATCGTGCGGAAGGCATTGTACTCGGGATAGGCGGCAATATGTTCAAGTTAGCCGGTTCGGTGATCGTGTTCGGCACGGTCGCCGCTTTCTTCGTCGGGATCGCGCATCTAATCTTTATGGGCGGGAGCTGAGGCACGTATGCTAAAAGGGCATCAAAGCTGGGAGTTCAAATCGCGGCCGGTTATTTTGTCCACCGGCACTGTTGTCGGTCCCGACGAGGGCGAAGGTCCGCTGAGCGAGGACTTTGACATTGTGCACGGCGATCTGACCCTTGGTCAGAAGACGTGGGAAAAAGCCGAGAAGGCACTGCTCGAGGAAGCCGCGCAGCGCGCGCTGGCGAAGGCCGGGCTGACGGACGGCCAGATCCAGTTCTATGTTGGAGGCGATCTGATGAATCAGATCATCTCCAACACATTCGCGGTGCGCACGCTGAATATGCCGTACATCGGCATTTTCGGAGCGTGCTCCACCTCGATGGAAGGGCTGGCGATCGCGTCCCAGCTCATCGATTCCGGCGCCGCCAATTACATTATGGCGGGCACCTGCTCTCATAACTGCACGGCGGAGAAGCAGTTTCGGTATCCGACGGAGTACGGCTCGCAGAAGCCGCCGACGGCGCAGTACACGGTCACGGGGGCGGGCGTCGCCTTGCTGGGCAAATCAGGCGACGGGCCCGTCGTGACCGCCGCTACGATCGGTCGGATCGTTGATATGGGGATCACCGATCCGTTCAACATGGGCGCAGCGATGGCGCCCGCCGCGGTCGATACGATCCAGACCCACTGCCGCGAGTTGGACCGGGATCCATCGTATTACGATTTGATCATTACCGGCGATCTCGCAGCGGTTGGCACGAGCATTGCGCGAGAACTGTTTCATAAGCACAGTTTCCCGATCGACCAGACGACCTACAGCGACTGCGGACTTCTGATTTTCGACCGCGAGAAACAGAACGTCCAGGCCGGCGGGAGCGGCTGCGGCTGCTCGGCGACCGTCACCTACGGCCACTTGCTGAAGCGAATGGCTGCCGGGGAGCTGAAGCGGATTCTTGTCGTGGCGACCGGCGCCTTGCTGTCTCCGCTGTCATTCCAGCAAGGCGAAAGCATTCCGTGTATCGCACATGCCGTTGCGATTGAGTCAGGAGGGCTGTACGCATGAATTTTGTATGGGCTTTTTTAATTGGGGGCGCAATCTGCATCGTGGGCCAGCTGCTTATGGATGTGGGCAAATTGACGCCGGCACATACGATGAGCACGCTCGTTGTCATCGGCGCGATCTTGGACGGCTGCAATCTGTACGATCCGTTCATTGAGTTCGCCGGCGCCGGCGCCACCGTGCCGATCACGAGCTTCGGCAACGCGCTCGTGCACGGCGCTTTGGAGGAGCTGCATAAAGACGGCTATATAGGCATTATCACCGGGATTTTTAAAGTCACTTCGGCGGGGATTTCCGCAGCGATTATTTTTTCTTTTATCGCCGCGGTGTTGACGAAGCCGAAGGGATAAGAGGCACAGGAAGAGAAGGGCAGGCCGCAGGCTTGTCCTATTTTTTATGCCCTTGTAACAATCCCGTAACGCACATGGTGTATATTTAAACAAAGAACTTTAGAGGATTTACAAGTATACGCCAGAAAAACTTTCTTGTACACTAGAAATGTATATGTTTTCCTCATTTTTCTGACAAATCCTCGGTTTTACGATCTTCCGTTTATATTCGTTTCTGGCAACGCTTACTCATATAAGTGGGCGCAGCATATCCCGAAGGAGGAACCACGATGGAAACTGCCACTCATCATCATGTAGAAGAAATAGCCCGCCTTAAAGCCAATTTGGAATCGTGCATATTAGGCAAAAGCGCAGAGATTGAGCTGCTGCTCACCGCGATGCTGGCAGGCGGCCACGTGCTGCTCGAAGACGTTCCCGGCACAGGCAAGACCGTACTGATCAAATCACTCGCCCGTTCGATGAACGGCATTTTCCGGCGCATCCAATGCAACCCGGATTTACTGCCTTCCGATATTACCGGTGTTTCCATCTATCATCCCAAAGAAGAGAAGTTCTTGTTCCGTCCGGGCCCGATCATGACGAATATTCTGCTCGTTGACGAAATCAACCGCGCCACGACCAAAACGCAATCCGCGCTGCTTGAAGCGATGGAGGAGCATCACGTCACGGTGGACGGCGACGTATTCGATCTTCCCGCGCCATTCATTATGCTCGCGACGCAGAACCCGATCGATTTTGAAGGCACGTACACGCTGCCGGAAGCGCAGTTGGACCGTTTTATGATCAAGCTCAGTCTGGGCTATCCAAGCGAAGCGGCGGAAAAGGCGATGATCGCCTTTGGGCGGAGCGCCCATCCGATGGAAGCGCTGCAGCCGATTCTCGATAGCGAGCGCATGCTCCACATTCAAGATCAAGTCCGCCATGTGCATATGGATGATGCGGTAGCCGATTATTTGGTGACGCTAACGCGCAAAACGCGTGAGCACGCCTCCGTGCTGCTCGGAGCAAGCCCGCGGGCGACGCTTTCCCTCGTAATGGCTTCCAAGGCGTTCGCCTACTTGCACGGCAGAGACTACGTCATTCCGGACGATATAAAATATTTGGCGCCGTTTGTGCTCAGCCACCGGATTATTCTTCATCCGGAAGCCCGGATGGACGGAGCGACCGTCCCTTCGGTGTTGGCCAAAATTTTTGAGCAGGTCCGCGTTCCGGTAAGAATGGAGAAGTGAGCCTATGAAGCGACCCGTTCTATTGCGATTCGGGGAGCGTCCCCGGCTGCCTGCGGCTTTGTGGTTTCTGATCACGTTATTTACCATTACCTTGTTCTTCCTGCTGTTTCAAGGCGGTAAGCTCGCTTCGATGCTCTTTATTATTATGCTGCTGTTATCGGTCTACTTGCTCTCCGGCTATTGGAGCGGCATTCGGCGCTCGCAAGGGACGCGCAAGCTGACGGTGCAGGGCTCCGAAGCCAAGGTGGAGGCGGGCAGCATGCTCGACATCCGCATCTCCGTGCAAATTCCCGGCGTCTGGCCGATTCCATATGTGCTTCTCAAGGATCGTTTGATCCGCGCAAACGGCGACGAGTCGGTGTTTGAAGGTTCGATTGTGCCGGACTGGAAGCGCCGGGGCGAGTTCCATTATTTAACCCCTCCGCTGCGCAGAGGCAACTATCGGTTCGATGCGACGGAGTGCTTGACGGAGGATATTTTCGGCTTCTTCCAGCATAAAGGGCGGTTGGAAATGCAGGAACCGATTACGGTTTATCCGCAGACGGTGGCGATTCGGGAATGGGCGCAGTTCCATCACATGCTGAAAGGGATGCAGCATCATTCCACGTCGACCCGGTCGCATCGGGAAACGACGCAAATTAACGGTGTTCGGGAATATATTTACGGCGACCGGCTGTCCCGCATTCACTGGAATGCGACGGCGAAGACCGGCACATGGAAGTCCAAGGAGTTCGAACGGGAATCGCTGCCCAAAACGATTGTCGTGCTCGATCGGACGTCGCGTTCCTATCGGGACGCGATGCAGTTCGAGCTGGCGGTGTCGATCGCGGCTTCGATTTTCCGTTTCGGCATAGGGCGCGAGCTGGCGCTCGGGCTCCTCTCGCCGGGCAAAACGTTTACGTACTATGAGCCGAAAATGAGTCAGCACCAGCATACGGAGATTGTGAATCATTTGGTCGGTGTGGAGGCCGACGGCTTCCAGTCCTTGTCGCAGATGATTAAGGAGCGTTCACGCGAATGGCCGCAAGGCTGCTTCTTCGTCCTTATTTCCCCGTCCAAGGGGGGGCCGATGCTGCAAATCCTGAAGCAGCTCGAGCTTATGGGTGTGAATCCTTGCCATATCTGGGTCGACGGTGGCGGCACACAGCCGCTTAAACCGCTGAATGGGCCGACTGCACCGGCGCATGAAGATTGGGTCAAAGCCGTTCGCGCACTCGGTTATATGGCTTACGAGGTCAATCAACTCGCCGATCTCCCTGAGCAATTGGGAGGGGTGAAGCGATATGCCTAACGTATGGTGGAGTCGGTGGGTGTTCTACGATTGGGCTAAGCGGATGTCCGCTGTGCTCGTGGCGATCTTTCTCTATCAGTTTGTCATCTGGATTATGAAAGAAGACGGCGTGTGGCTGCCGCAAACCGTCACCTATGTGACGACGACGCTGGCGCTGACGGCGGCTTCGTATTTTATTCCCAAGCTGCGCGAGTCCTGGCGTATTCTTATCCAGTTCGTATCGATTGCACTCCTGCATGGAATCGGAATGGGGTATCATTTTGTACCGCTGAAGCTGACAACGTGGAATAGCGTGCTGCGGTTCATTGGTCTGAATGCCGGTCAATTAGAGCCTTACATTTGGTTCAGCTTGTCCGCTTGGCTCATTTATTTATTCACGATCTGGTCCGTGCAATCGCGGTATCGCATCGTCGTCCTCATTTTTGTATCGGTATTATTTTTCGCGGTTCGCGATTCGTTCTCGACGATTTTTTTGTGGCCGCAGGTCGCCGTCGTGCTGTTGTGCGGCTTCATGCTGCTCATTATCAAACATTTTACGCATCTCAAAATGCGGGCGCCCAGCATCTGGGAGACGATCTCGGACTATCCGTCCTCGTTTCTCGTGCCCATTGTGCTGCTGATCTGCGTCGTTGGGATTGTAGGGTATTTTGCCCCGACAATTAATCCGATTCTGACCGATCCGTACACCGCATGGAAGGTGAGCAACGGCGAGACGGTGCCGCAGCTTGGCAAAGGCATCTCCACGACGGCGACGGGCTCTACGGCCGACGCGTCTTCCGGCTATAGCCGGGACGACAGCCATCTGGGCGGCGGCTTCCGCTACGATTACACACCGGTGATGACGGTGGAATCGAGCAAAAGAACGTACTTCCGCGGAGAAACCCGTTCGTTGTATAATGGCAAAGGCTGGGAGCTTAGCCCGGTGGAGAGGAAGCTCCCGATCTTTCGGGTGAATGTGAACGCTTTGCAGCCTGACGCAAGATTCAATACGTCGCTGCTTAAGACTAAAGAAGTGACGCAAAGCATCGTCATGGAACGCCAGGAGGCTTTCCCCGTTTTGTTCGGCGGCTTTGCGATACAGAAAGTGGAAGAAATCAATAGCGGCGAGAACCCGTTTCAGCGTGTGCTGTGGTCACCGCGTCAAAGCGAGCTGCGCTTTATGGGCCGAGGAGGCTACCCGCAAAATTACAAGCTGCTCGTTCAGGAGCCTATTATTGAAGAAGACGGGCTGAGAGCGGTGCAGGAGGATTATACTGGTCAGCCGGAATGGGCGGAATACTTGCAGGTGCCTGCTGATCTGCCAGAGCGCGTCAAGCAGCTTGCGGTCGACATCACGAAAAACGCGACGAATGGATACGACAAAGCGAAAGCGATTGAGGCATATTTATCGACACACTACCCTTACACAAACACACCGGATGAGTCGAAAGCGAAAAGCAAAGATTTTGTCGACCGCTTCCTGTTCGAAATCAAACAGGGATACTGCGATTATTACTCGACCGCAATGGCCGTATTGACCCGCTCGATCGGGCTGCCGACGCGCTGGGTGAAGGGTTACTCGTCGGGGACATCGTCCGCCATTGACGAAATGCAAGAACAAGGCATCCTAAGTCAGCTCGGGGCGAGCGTCGATCTGGACGGCGCAGCCACGTATACGGTTCGCAACTCCGACGCCCACTCGTGGGTCGAGGTTTATTTTGAAGGGTATGGCTGGATTTCCTTCGAGCCGACATCCGGATTTACACTGCCGAATGCGTTTCCGGAGGCGGCGCCGGTTGTGGAAGATCTGACGACGGATACAGACACGCCGGATATTACGGAAACGGCAGCCGAGTCGGGCGGCTTGAACTGGCTCTGGTGGACACTTGGCGGCATCGCCGCCGCTGCCGTGATCGGTGCAGGCGCATTTCTGGGCCTCCGCAGCGAAGCATGGCGCGCTTTCCGGGCACGACGTAGAAAGATTCAAGTCGTCAATTTCAATCAGAAAATTGTGGTGGAGTTTGAGCGATGGCTCCGAACCTCCCGCCGTAGAGGCTACACCCGTCTGGAGCATGAGACGCTGCGCGAAGCGACGACCCGTTGGAGCGAGCAGAGCAAGTGGCTGAAGAACGAGCTCGAGCTACTGCTGGAACTGTTCGAGAAGGCGAAGTACAGCCAACGGGCAGCGACGGAAGTCGATTATCAGACTGCCAGCGATTTGATTACCCGTGTGAAACAACAAATGAAATAACGACGACGAGCCACTCGCCTTTACTGGGGGTGGTTTCGAACTGAGAGGAGATTATTTGTCATGGCTTTTTTTGATTGTCACTTTCACTCCGACGCGCTTGGCGTCGCCGCTACAATGAACGTTATTTTACCGCAGCCGTCCACGAGTCAAATCGGAATGGCGGCGCAGAAACACGGGGCGAAGCACCCGACGCTGCTGCTGCTCCACGGCTTGTCCGACGACCACTCCATCTGGATGCGCCGAACATCGATTGAGCGCTACGCCTCCAAGCATGGCATTGCGGTCGTCATGCCTGCGGTAAACCGGAGCTTTTATACAGATATGGCGTATGGGCCAAAGTATTGGACGTTCATCAGCGAGGAACTGCCGGCGATTGCGCGCTCGTTCTTTCCGCTGGCGGAAGAGCGCGAGCTCAACTATGTAGCGGGCCTTTCCATGGGCGGCTATGGAGCTTTGAAGCTGGCGCTGAGCCATCCGGATCGCTATGCGGCAGCAGCGAGCTTGTCCGGCGTGGTCGACATCGCCAATCGGATGCAAGCTTTTCCGCAGGATGCGAAGCTGATCTTCGGGGAAGGCGCTGAGCTTCGAGGCACAGCCAGCGATTTGTTCCACCTTGCGGAGCAGATGGTGAGCTCCTCGCAGCCTGCACCGCAGATTTATCAGATTTGCGGTACGGAAGACTTTTTATATGAAGACAACGTGCGGTTCAGCGACTATTTGCGCTCGATCGGATTGGAAGCGAAGTACGAGGAAGAGCCGGGCCAGCATGAATGGGGATTCTGGGATCGTCATATTCAGAACGTCCTGGATTGGCTGCCGCTTCCAAACCGCGCGTAGTGGGAAAATATGTTCTTTTCTTTTTGCAACAATGGTGTCTCTATGGTATAGTTTCACGTATATCTCAAGGAAGTCGTGGAGGGAAAAGGTTTGCTGAATAAGCTAGTGCCCAGACAATCGGTGGGGACGATTTATGACATCGATGCCGATCATTTATGGAGCTTCGGAATACGGGGCATCATTACGGATCTTGACAATACGCTCGTCGGTGCACGCGATCCTCATGCGACGCCGGAGCTGATCGAGTGGTTAGCGCGCATGCAAAAAATCGGCTTCAAAGTTGTGATTGTATCGAATAATCACAAGCTGCGCGTATCGACCTTCGCGGAGCCGCTAGGTATGCCGTTTATTTACCGGGCGAAGAAGCCGACGAACGCTTCGTTTACGAAAGCGATGAGGCTGCTCGGCACGAATGCCCGCCAGACGGCTGTGATCGGCGATCAGATGCTGACCGACGTACTGGGCGGCAATCGGATGGGGCTTTATACCATTCTGGTACAGCCGATTTCCCGGCAGGATGAGGGTGTGTTCACCCGTGTGAACCGCCTGATTGAGAAATGGGCCATCGCCAGGATGAAGAAATAGGGAGGATTCATGACGGAAAGAGTAGACTTACATTGTGTGGGCTGCGGCGTTGGACTGCAGGCGGAGGATAAAACCAAGCTGGGGTTTATCCCGGAGGCGGCACTGCAGAAAGAGCCGTTGATTTGCCAGCGCTGCTATCGGATTAAACATTATAACGAATCGTCGAGCATCACACTGCAGCAGGACGATTTTCTGAAGCTTCTGGGGCATATCGGACAAACGAAGGCGCTCGTGGTCAAAATTGTCGATATTTTCGATTTTGAAGGCAGCATGATTTCGTCGCTTGCTCGCTTTGTCGGCTCGAATCCCGTGCTGCTTGTTGTCAACAAGATCGACTTGCTGCCGAAGGTGACGAATGCGAACAAAATCATTAACTGGGTGCAGCGCAGAGTCAAGGAAGCGAACTTGCGTGTTGTCGACATCGTCTTGTGCAGCGCGAAAAAGAATATCGGCTTCGACCGCGTCATTTCGTCGGTTGCTGAACACCGCGGCAACATGGACGTTTATGTTGTCGGTGCAACGAACGTGGGCAAATCGACATTGATTAATCGTCTGATTCGCGATTACAGCGATTTGGAGGCGGAGCTTACGACGTCTCAGTATCCGGGCACGACGCTGGATCTCGTCAAAATTCCGCTGGACGACGGCCATTACATCATTGATACGCCGGGCATTGTGTATCCGCATAGACTGACGGAAGTCGTGAAAAAGCGAGATCTTGGCCCGCTCATGCCGGACAAGCCGCTCAAGCCGATGGTGTTCCAGCTGAACGAGGCGCAGACGTTGTTTTTCGGCGCGCTCGCGCGGTTTGATTTTGTGCGCGGCGAACACCAGTCGTTTACGTGCTATACGTCGAACGCGATTCAGATTCACCGCACGAAGCTAGAGAAGGCAGATGCGCTCTATGAAGAGCATAAAGGCGTCATGTTGACTCCGCCGGGGAAAGCGGATCTGGATGAACTGCCGGCGCTTGTGAAGACGCCGCTTAACGTACCGAAGGGCAAGTCTTTTGACGTGCTCATTTCCGGGCTCGGCTGGATCAAGCTCAACAGCATGGCGGGGGCTCAGCTTGCTGTCCATGCGCCGAAAGGCGTTAAAGTGATTTTGCGTGAAGCTTTGATTTAGTGCGATAGGGGGAAACGCAGCAACATGGAGAAGAAGAACCGGACGATCGACAGTCATACGATTTTATATGGCGTCTTCGGGGATCCTATTCGGCATTCCCGTTCGCCGATTATGCTGAACCGCGCGTTTGAGGAAGCGGAAATGAACAGTATGTACGCGGCTTTTCACGTGAAGCCGGAGGAGCTTGGCGAGGCGATTCGCGGCATCCGGGCGCTCGGCTTTCGCGGTGTCAATGTGACGATTCCGCATAAAGTCGACGTCATGAACTATATGGACGAGATTGACGAAGGCGCGCGCATCGTTGGCGCAGTCAACACGGTCGTGAACGAGAACGGCCGCCTGATCGGCTACAATACCGACGGCATCGGGTATGTGCGCTCGTTGAAAGAAGAGACCGGCATCGACCTCAAGGGGCAAAAGGTGCTCGTGCTAGGCGCTGGCGGCGCCGCGCGCGGTGTAGCCTATGCGCTGGCGAAGGAAGGCGCGGGCACGATTTATATCGCGAACCGCACCAAGGAGCGGGCTGTCGAGCTGGCGGCCACCATCAGCGCATTCACGACCACGATTGCGGTCGGTATGGATGAGCTGGAGGACGTTGTGGACGAGGTGGCGTTCGTGCTGAACACCACATCCGCGGGGATGCATCCGCATGTGGAGGACGTGCCGATGCCAGTCGGTTTGCTGCGCCCGCATCATCTCGTGAGCGATCTGATTTACAATCCGCGCATCACGCGTTTTCTGCGGGAAGCGGAAGCGATCGGCGCGCGCATTCACGGCGGGCTCGGGATGTTTATTTATCAAGGCGCGTACGCCTTTGAGTATTGGACGGGCAAGCCTGCACCTGTTGAGGCAATGAGACAGGTTGTAGAACAGTCATTAGCTGAATAAGAATGAATAGAGGGACTTCCATGTTATCAGGCAAACAGAAAAGATATTTGCGCTCGCTTGCGCATCATGTTGATCCGATTTTTCAAGTAGGCAAGGGCGGCATTAACGATCATTTGATCCGTCACATTCAGGAAGCGCTCGAAGTGCGCGAGTTGATTAAAGTGACCGTGCTCAACAACAGCGGGGAAGACCGTCAAGAGGTTGGTGCTGAATTGTCGGAGAAAGCCGACGCGGAGCTGGTTCAGGTGATCGGTAAAATCGTCGTGCTGTACAAAGAATCGAAAGATAAGAAAAAGATCGAACTTCCGGTGTAAGACTATAAGTGAGTGTTCAAAAAGTCGGGTTTTCAGATGACTTTTTGAACTTCCTCTATAAGAGGTGGACATATGCGTATCGGAATTATGGGAGGCACCTTCGATCCGATTCATACGGGTCATTTAATCGCCGCGGAGCGCGCAAGGGTGGAAGCAGGCTTGGACGAAATCTGGCTCATGCCTGCGAATGTGCCGCCGCATAAGCCGAACAAGCCGAGGGCGACAAGCCTTCAGCGGTGGGAGATGGTTGGTCTCGCCGCGGAAGGTAACCCATTTTTTCGGGGGATCGATATCGAAATTCACAAAGGCGGCGTATCTTATAGTATCGATACGATCGAGCTTCTCCAGCGGCAGTATCCCGAGCACGAATTCGCGTATATCATCGGAGCAGACATGGTCGAATATTTGCCGCAGTGGCATCGCATCGATGACATCGTGCGGCTAATTCATTTTATCGGACTCGCAAGGCCGGGCTATTCGCTCGATCTGAACGAGCTGCCGGAGGCGATTCGGACGCGCGTCCAGCTGGTGCCGATGCCGATGGTGGAAATCTCTTCGACCGCGATTCGCAAGTACCGCGCTGAGCAGGCGTCGGTGCGATATCTCGTGCCGGATAAGGTGCTTCAGTACATGGAGGTGAACCGGCTGTATGAATCGTGAGGCTTTGATTGCTGCGGTCAAAGAGCAAATGCCGGAGCGCCGCTGGCTCCATACGCTGGGCGTGATGGAGACGAGCGTGATGCTGGCCGAGCGTTTCGGCGGCGACGCCGAGAAGGCGGATTTGGCAGCTATTTTACACGATTATTGCAAATATTGGCCCGTACAAGAGCAAGCTAAGATTATCCGTGAGAACGGCTTGCCGCAGGACCTGCTGGACTTTGACAAAGAACTGTGGCATTCGCATGCCGGGGCGTTCATCGCCCAGTCCCAGTTCGGGATCGACGACGAAGAGGTGTTGGATGCCATCCGATACCATACGTCGGGCCGCGAGAACATGACGCTGCTCGATAAAATCGTCTGTCTTGCCGATTACATGGAACCTGGGCGCGATTTTCCCGGCGTGGATAACATTCGCGAACTGGCGAAGACGAGCTTGGAGCAGGCGCTCATTGCTGGCTTCGATTCCACGATCTCGTTCCTGTTAGCCAAAGGAAAGCGGATTTATCCGCTGACCGTCTTAACGCGCAACGATTTGCTGCAACAAATACAATCCTAACTTTGGAGGATGATTGAATGAGTAAAACCCCGGAAGAAGTGCTAGCTTTTGTTGTCAATGCGGTGGAAGATAAAAAGGCGATGGACATTGTCACGCTTGATTTGAACGGCATCTCGTTGATCGCCGATTATTTCGTTATCTGCCACGGGAACTCGGAGACGCAAGTACAGGCGATTGCCACTGAAGCTAGAAAAAAAGCACACGAGTACGGCGTGAATATCCGTAGCTATGAAGGCATCGACACCGCGAGATGGGTGCTGCTCGATCTTGGGGACGTTGTGCTGCATGTGTTCCACCGCGACGACCGCTCCTACTATAACATTGAGAGACTTTGGTCTGACGCCAAGGTTGTGGAGCGCGTATGAGAGTGGAAGCAGGCTCCCTCGTTACGATAGACGTAGCGAGGGAAGTTTCGCCTAACGGCTATTTTCTGAATGATGGGTATCAGGACTATCTGCTGCCCTATGCCGAGATCGTCGGCCGCATCAAAGTTGGGGACAAGGTGGAGGTATTCCTCTTCCACGATACGCAGGATCGCATGATGGCGACGATGAAGCGTCCGAAGCTCGTCATGGGCGAAGTCGGGCTGCTTGAGGTCGTGGACATTCATCCGCGGTTCGGTTATTTCCTCGAAATGGGGCTCGGCCGACATCTCCTGCTGCCGTACCGTCAGGTGCCGGAGATGGATGAGCTACGTCCACTGGCGGGAGACAAAGTGTATGTAACACTGGCTCACGACCGCCAAGGCCGCCTGATTGCAAAGATGGCACTGGAGGACGATCTTGCTCCTCTTTGCGTGCGTGCGCCTTCCTCCTGGCAGCACCAATGGGTGAAAGCTCGTGTGTATCGTCCGCTTCAGATGGGCACATTCGTCATTTGCGATGCGGGTGTGCTTGGCTTTGGCGTCATCGGGCTGATCGCGCCAACCGAGCGGACAAGGCTTCTGCGCGCCGGCGAGGAAGTGGATGTAAGAGTCGCCTACGTAAGGGAAGACGGCCGCGTGAACCTGTCGATGCGCCAGCCGAAGGAGAAAGGCCGCGACGACGATGCTGAGGTGATTCTCGCCTTTTTGCGGGAGCGTCCTGGCCATGCCATGCCATTCTCGGACAAGACGTCGGCCGATCTCATCCAGAGCCGCTTCGGTCTCAGTAAATCCGCCTTCAAACGGGCGCTGGGCAAGCTGATGAAGGACGGCCTTGTGTACCAAGAGGATGATTGGACGTACATGAAGCAAGAGGAGACGCAGGAGTAAGATGAGCTACGAACAATTCGCGTATACATATGACCGCTTGATGGAAAGCATGCCGTATGAAGACTGGCAGCGCTTCTTGCTGGAAAGCTTCGAGCGCTTCGGCGTCAAGCCGTCCACGATCGTTGATTTGGGCTGCGGCACCGGCACGCTCAGCATTCCTTTGGCGCGGCTCGGTTACCAGGTGACGGGTATCGACTTGTCTGAAGACATGCTCGCGGTCGCCGAGCACAAGGCGTCGGAGATCTTGAGCGGCGCACGCGCGGGATCAGTGCGCTGGCTGCAGCAGGATGTGTGTGAATGGGAGCTCGAGGAGCCTGTCGATGCGGCGTATTCCTTCTGCGACACGCTTAACTATGTGCTGGAGAAGGAAGAGATCGCCGAGGCGTTCCGCCAAACCTATGCGGGGCTCAAGCCCGGCGGCTTGTTCGTCTTCGACGTGCATACGCCGGAGCAGTTGTTTGCGTACGCGGAGGCGCAGCCGTTTTATCTGAACGAGGACGATGTCGCGTACATCTGGACGAGCGAGCTCGACGAGGAGCGCGTGCAGATTACGCATGACTTGACGATTTTCGTGAAAGCGGAGGGCAAGTCAGGCATGTTCCGCCGGATCGACGAAACGCATGAACAGCGCGCGTACCCGCTGGCGTGGCTGGAGCAGACGCTGCGTAAGGCAGGCTTCAGCGAGGTGCACATGGCGGCTGATTTTACGTGGGAAACGCCGACACTGCAGACGGAGCGAGCCTTCTTTATCGCGAAGAAATAAGGATGGGCCTGTCCGCGGCTTGACAGTTCGGCATTATTTTACATATAATCATACCTAATTAGGTTGCATAAGCGCATTGATGAGGATCAGTATCAGGAAGAGCGTCTTCCAGAGAGCCGGCAGGGGTGGAACCCGGCAGACCGCGAACTTGAGAACTCGCCTCGGAGCCAGAAGGTGAACCGTTTCGGACTTGCGAAGCGTTAGCCGGATCGTCACCCCCGCGTTAAGGGGAAGAGTGAACACAGACAAAGCCTGTCTGCTGTTAACTAGGGTGGTACCACGGGAATAGACCTCTCGTCCCTAGCGAAATCCGCTAGGGATGGGAGGTTTTTTGGCGTGAATGGAACAGATTAGAGTCAGCTATTGGAGGTCGTGTAACATGACGCAGGAATTGAAAGAAACAAGAGAACAGCAAGGCTACAATCCGCAAGCGATTGAGCCGAAATGGCAGAAAATTTGGGATGACAAGAAGACGTTCAAGGTGCTGGAAAACTCGGATAAGCCGAAGTTTTACGCCCTGGATATGTTCCCTTATCCGTCCGGCGCGGGCCTCCACGTAGGTCACCCGGAAGGCTACACCGCAACTGACATCGTTTCCCGTTTCAAACGGATGAGAGGCTTCAACGTGCTTCACCCAATGGGCTGGGACGCATTCGGTTTGCCGGCTGAGCAGTACGCGTTGGATACAGGAAATGACCCACGTGAGTTTACGAAGAAAAATATCGACACGTTCCGTCGTCAAATCAAATCGTTGGGCTTTTCGTACGACTGGGATCGTGAGGTTTCCACGACCGATCCGGAGTACTACAAATGGACGCAGTGGATTTTCATTCAACTGTACAATAAAGGCCTGGCTTATGTAGACGAGGTGCCGGTGAACTGGTGTCCGGCTTTGGGCACGGTGCTGGCAAACGAGGAAGTTATCGACGGTTTGAGCGAGCGCGGCGGCCATCCGGTTATCCGAAAGCCGATGCGTCAATGGATTTTGAGAATTACGGAATATGCGGAGCGTTTGCTGGAGGATTTGGAAGAGCTGGACTGGTCCGAAAGCATCAAGGATATGCAGCGCAACTGGATCGGCAAATCGACGGGCGCGGAAGTTACTTTTGCGATCGACGGACATGCGGACCAAGCGTTGACGGTGTTTACGACGCGTCCAGATACGCTGTTTGGAGCGACGTACTGCGTGCTTGCGCCGGAGCATGAGCTGGTGAAGGTCATTACGACGGCGGTCCAAGCGGACGCGGTGCAAGAGTATCAAGAGAAAGCATCCCGCAAGAGCGATCTTGAGCGTACGGATTTGGCGAAAGACAAAACCGGGGTCTTCACGGGCGCATACGCGGTAAATCCTGTGAATGGCGAGAAAGTGCCGGTCTGGATCGCGGACTATGTGCTTGGCGGCTACGGTACAGGTGCCATCATGGCGGTTCCGGGTCACGACCAACGCGACTGGGAGTTTGCAAAACAGTTCGACCTGCCGATCATTCAGGTGGTTGAGGGCGGGGATTTGTCCAAAGAAGCATACGCTGGTGACGGCGCGCACGTGAATTCGGGCCCGATCAATGGTTTGAACATTGAGCAAGGCATCAAGCATATGATCGAATGGCTGGAGCAAAACGGGAAAGGCCGCGGCAAAGTGACGTACCGTTTGAGAGACTGGCTGTTCAGCCGTCAACGTTATTGGGGCGAACCGATTCCGATTCTTCACCTGGAAGACGGCACGATGAAGCCGGTTCCTGTGGATCAGCTGCCGCTGCTGCTGCCTGAGGTTGATGAAATCAAGCCGTCCGGTACAGGCGAATCTCCGCTGGCGAACGTCAGTGAGTGGGTGAACACCATCGATCCGGAAACGGGCATGAAAGCCCGCCGCGAAACGAACACAATGCCGCAATGGGCGGGAAGCTGCTGGTACTACCTGCGCTTTATCGATCCGCACAACGACCAGGCGTTCTGCTCGCACGAGAAGCAGCAGCAATGGCTGCCTGTAGATTTATACATCGGCGGCGCCGAGCATGCCGTGCTTCACTTGTTGTATGCGCGTTTCTGGCATAAAGTGCTGTACGATCTGGGCTTTGTAGCGACGAAAGAGCCGTTCCACAAGCTGGTCAATCAAGGCATGATTCTCGGTGAGAACATGGAGAAAATGAGTAAATCCCGCGGCAACGTCGTAAATCCCGATGACATCGTCAGCAATCAAGGCGCCGACACGTTACGCATGTACGAAATGTTCATGGGGCCACTCGAAGCGACGAAGCCTTGGAATACGACCGGCGTAGACGGTATTTTCCGCTTCCTGGGCCGTGTATGGCGCTTGTTCGTCGATGATAACGGTCAAGTGCACAGCAAGATATCCGCGGACGAAACGCTTGGCAGCGATACGTTCAAACGCACATGGCACCGGTCGATCAAAAAGATTACCGAAGACTACGAAGGTCTGCGCTTCAACACCGCAATTTCGCAAATGATGATTTTCGTCAACGAAGCGTACAAAACCGAGCGTCTGCCGCTCGCCGCGATGAAAAACTTTGTGCAAATGCTGTCGCCGCTGGCGCCGCACTTGGCGGAAGAGCTGTGGGAGAAGCTGGGGGGAACAGAGTCGATCACCTACGAGCCTTGGCCAATGTATGATGAGGCTTGGACCGTCGACAATGAAATCGAAATCGTCGTGCAGATCAACGGCAAAATCGTGGATCGCGTCATGATTTCCAAAGATACGGACGAAGCCGAGATGGAGAAGATCGCGTTTGATCTCGACAAAGTCAAAGAAGCGACCGCCGGAAAGGCCGTTCGCAAGAAGATTGTTGTGAAAGGTAAGTTAGTGAACATTGTTGTAGGTTAATCGTTAGGGCGAACCGGAACGAGCCATGGCAACCCACAGCGAACCTTAAAGAAAAAGAAGAAACCCGAGAAGGCTACTTTTTGAGCGTAAAACTCTGCTCAGCCTTCTCGATGTCTTCTTCATATTTGGCATGCGTCGCGCAAATGACTTGAGAGAACACACCCGCAAGCTCTTTGTCCAGAATGCGCAAACCCTCCGCTGTAATCCCGCCGGGGACGGATACTCTTTTTTGCAGAGCCGCCGGTGTAAAGCCTCCCGTTGTTAGCAGTTTGCCTGTACCCAGCGTCATTTCGCTGGCAAGCAGCGTTGCTTCCTCCGCCGAAATACCTGTTTCTTCCACTGCAGCATCGATAAAAGCCTGAATGAAGCTGGCGAGAAAAGCCGGGCCGCAGCTCGATAAATCCGATGAGATTCTTGTATAGTTTTCCGATACCCGAATGGGTGTGGAGATGTGCGTAAAAATGTTTTCAAGCCATTCTTTGTCCTCCGGCTGCATCCGGTTGCCATGGATACAGAGCGTTGCACCGCTCAATACATAGTTCGTTATGCTTGGAATAATTTTACTTATTTTAGCTGGCAAAAGACCCTCCAAATGTTTGATTAAGACGGGGCTTGTGATCGAGATCAAATAGTGCGAGGAATGCACGTCCTCTTTGATTTCATCAATAACTTTCTTATATTCAGAGGGCTTTACACAAAGGAAAATAATATCGCTTTGCTGCACGATTTCTCTATTCGTCTCGGCTACTTGAAGACCAGGATACGTCTCCGCAAGCAGCTGGGCTTTGCGAATGGTACGATTGCCGGCAATAATTTGCTCCGGATTGAATGCCCCTGAATGAATGAACGCTTCAATCAGAATACTTCCCATACTCCCAGTACCGATGAATCCTGCTTTCATCAAGTTTTCCCTCCTGAATGATCAGTCTTTAGTCTCTCATTTCATTAGCGCAATAAGACGGCGTAAGGCCGTTTATCTTTGAGTATATGGCCCGGTTGAGGCGAATATGCCAAAAAGGCAGGTGATATGTCCATTGACGAAGGTTCAATTGGGGAAGCTGCTGCTGATCCCCGCTGTGCTTGGCTTTGTATTTGGGATCGTGATACCGTTTGTGCGAGGCGGTTCATCCGGCGGTTACACCGGGCTCATTCCACTGAACACACAGATGCAGGCGGCGCTGGTGGAGCAAACGGGAACGGCCGGGCAAAAGGCTGCGAACGAGACAAGGACGGCTGCCTCGCCTGCGGCAGGGGCGCTGAAGCCTGCGGGGGAGGCGAGATCTGAGGCGGAGCATGGGGCGACTCCTGCTGCGCAAGAAAAAGCGCCGCCTCCAACTTCGCCGGCTTCCGCTTCACCGTCTATACAACCGTCCCCGCAAAGTATTGCGCAATCGACTTTGCTGGATCTGAACACCGCAACGCTCGAACAGCTCGACAGCTTGCCTGGCGTTGGCCCGAGTAAGGCGAAGGCGATTCAGGATTATCGGAACCAAAAGGGGAAATTTAAGCGCCTGGAAGAGCTGAAAGAAGTGAAGGGCATCGGGGACAAAATTTTCGAGAAATTGCGGCCTTATCTTTATGTGGCTGATTCCTAGTAAATCTTTTCAACTGGTAGGAAATATGAGAGAATACGAGAAATAGCACAATTTGGCTAAACGGGTAAGGAGATAGAGAGAATGAGCGTACGGAAAGATTGGGATACCTACTTTTTGGATATAGCGTATATGGCGTCGACGCGTTCCAGATGCAACCGGAGACATGTTGGCGCGGTGCTGGTTCAGGGGAAAAAGCTGCTTGGCACCGCCTATAACGGAGCGCCGATGGGCGTTGCCGATTGTACGGAAGCAGGATGCATGCTGGTAGAGGAGATTGAGCTGAAAATGGTCGGCGAGACCGAAGAGGTCGTTCGGAAGCAGCGGTGTATCCGGACGATCCATGCGGAGCAGAACTTGCTGCTGTTCACGGATCGGGAGGACCGCGAGGGCTCGACAGTGTATGTGACGGATCAGCCTTGCTGGACGTGCGCCAATATGCTGGCGAACAGCGGCGTGACGGAGATTGTGTTCCACCGGGGGTATCCGAAGGATCAGGCCAAGGTCAGCGAATTGATGCAGGCACGAGGCATCGTCTTTCGGCAATTGGCGGGATATGAACCGCCTCCAGGTACGATGACGGATGTTGTGAATTAAATAACGGAGCAGGAAGCACCTCTCACTTGGCAGCCGATATACGGCGTGCCAGGGAGAGGTTTTTTTGTTGGCATGAGCGTTAGGGAGGTCCAATCAGAGGAGGGAAAAGATGAACAGACCAGTTGTTCTAGGATGCTGTCTGTGGATAACTGGGTACGTGCTGGCGATGGCCGTGCCCAGCCAGGCGGGAAGCTGGCTGATCAGCGCGGGGGGGCTGGCTGCGCTGATCGCCATGCATGTGCTGCGGCTGCCGGGGCGACAGCCGCTGAGCCTTGTCCTGCTGGTCGGGATCGCCTTCGGCTATTACCAGTGGAACGACCAGCGGAACGTGTCCGCGCTGCTGCCGCTCGCGCAGCAGCAGGCGAACCTGGACGGCAGCGAGGTCACGCTGCACGGCCGGTTCGCCAGCCCTGTCTCCGTCGACGGGGACAGGGCCAGCTTTACCCTGGAAGCGGCGTCCCTCCGCTTCCAGGACGACGCCGCTTTCCCGCTCGGCGGGGAAAGCGTGCAGGTCACGCTGCGCCTCGCGGAGCAGGCGCAGCAGAGCGTCGTCGCCGGCTGGCGCCGCGGCGACGCCGTGACGCTGGGCGGGGTGCTGCGCAGCCCCGCCTCGGCGCGCAACTTCGGCGGCTTCGACTACCGCCGATACTTGCGCCTGCACCATACCCACTGGCTGCTGACGGCCAGTGGGGTGGACCAGGCGCAGGTGCAGCCTGCGGCTGCGCGCATCAGCGCCGTGCAGCTGCTGCGATGGAACGATGCGCTGCGGGCTGCGCTCAGCGCGCGCATGGACCGCATCTTCCCGGCGGCTGAGCAGGCCGGGTTCATGAAAAGCATGCTGATCGGCTACACCGACGATCTGGACCCGGACCGCTTCCAGCAATTTTCCGAGCTGGGGCTGACGCATATTTTGGCCATCTCGGGCCTCAATGTGGCTGTATTCCTTGGCGCCGTCATCTGGGTGCTGCGCCGGTTCAAGCTGACGAAAGAAACGATTCTGCTCGTCTGCATCTGGCTGCTGCCCTGCTATATCCTCGTCACGGGAGCTTCGCCCTCCATTGTGCGGGCAGGGCTGATGTCCATGATCGCCTTGATCGCTGTGCGGAAAGGTGTCATGAAGGATGTACTGCACATCATGGCGATCGTCGCGGGGGCGATGCTGCTGTGGAATCCGTACTATGTGCTGGACGTTTCTTTCCAGCTTTCCTTTCTCGTCACGCTGGGGTTGATCGTTGGCGTTCAGCGCACCGGCAAGCTGCTCGAGCCGTGGATTCCCCACACAATGCTGCGCAATACCACTTCGATCACGCTCGTCTCCCAGCTCATTTCATTCCCAGTGTCGATCTATTATTTTAATCAATTTTCGCTCATTTCCTGGGCGGCGAACGCAGTCTTAGTGCCGATCATTTCGATGGTTGTGTTTCCGGCAGGGCTCGCGGCGCTGCTGATCGGCTTTCTGTATATGCCGGCAGGGAAAGCGATCGGTACGGGGATCGGCTGGTTGAATCAGGGGATTTTCCGGGTTACAGACTGGCTGCAAAGCTTTCAAGCCTACAAAACGATCTGGCCTACGCCCAGCTTGAGTTGGATGGCGGCTTATTACCTCTGCATGCTTGCGATTTATGCGCTGTGGCGGAGCGTCGCGGCGGCAGGGGAGCCTAAACCGCTCCTCACGTATGACAAGCGACGATGGAAACGCCATAGTTTCCGAGTATCCCCGATCACAGCGCTCCTTCTAAGCCTGAGTACATTCGCTCTTCTACTATGGATCGGCTACTCGCCGGATCGGTTTCACCGCAAGGGCAGTGTACAGTTTCTTGACGTTGGGCAGGGCGACGCGATTTTGATTCGAACGCCATACAATAAGCATTTGTTAATCGATGGTGGGGGAACGGTCACCTTCGGCAAACCGGGCGAGGCGTGGAAGCTCCGAAAAGACCCTTATGAAGTCGGTGCCAAGCTGCTCGTACCGCTGCTGAAAAAGAGAGGCGTTCATCAGCTCGATCTCCTTCTCCTGACGCATGAAGACGCGGATCACAGCGGCGGCCTGCAGGCGGTAGCGGAGCAAATCCCGATCAAGCAATTTCTGTTCAATGGTACGCTCAAGTCATCCCCAGGGATCGCTAAATTATTTGGCACGCTGCTTGCCGCGCATGTCCCCTTGATGCCCGCTGGTCTCGGAGACTGGCTTGTCATTGATCCGCAGACCCAGATGAAGATTCTGTATCCGCTGCAAACGATTCCGACCGATGTTAGTTTTGCAAGCGAGCAAAACGCTCTCTCCGTCGTCCTTCTGCTGGAGATGCAAGGCACGCGCTGGCTGTTTACCGGCGACATGGAAAAGGCGTCGGAAGCAGAGGTGTTGAGCTACTTGCGTGAGCATCCGGCAGACATGTGGGATTCACCCGCTACTGAAGGAGCTGAGCCCGCTAACGCATTTCGAACTGACGATGACGGCAGTACTATAACCACCACCGGGCGCAAAATCGACGTTTTAAAAGTCGCTCATCACGGCAGCAAAACGTCAACCACACCCGAATGGGTGGCGTTCTGGCAACCGGCGGCAGCGGTCATCTCAGTCGGAGAGAAGAATGTATATGGGCATCCCTCGCCGGACGTTGTCGGCCGTTTGGAAGACGAAGGCGCGCAGGTGTTTCGCACAGATCAAATGGGGGAAGTTCAAATGGAAATTGACATGCAGGGGATCAAATCGAGGACAAAATTTGGAGTAAAATGATCATTTTGATCGAATATGTAAAGGGAATTTTTGCATGTTTAGTGACAATGCTGTCAACATTACCTTGCAAACTTCGCTGTCTCGTTCTAAAGTAGAGAGAGCGCTTGTCAGATGGCAGCCTCGGTTGACGTCTCCTAGCTGGAGGCGCCCGGCCGGGGCTTTCCGCATTTTGGCCATCGTTATCATGAAACCAAATGACACTCTATGCGTCTAATACGTTGGTATGAAAATTTTTAAATAGTCTTGCAACCTTAGAAGACGAAGCCTCGTCTATAAGTGTGCAAAGGGAGGGATCCCAGTGATAGCACCCGAACTGGTAAGAGCAGCTCAAGCCGGTGATCGTGATGCGCTCATTACCCTATTGCGAGAAATTGAGTCTCATGTTTATCGAACCGCTTTTTATATTCTTAATAATGAACAGGATGCGCTGGACGCTTCACAGGAGGCACTGCTGCGAATTTATACCAAGATTCATTCTTATGAGGAAAAAGCGCTCTTTAAGACGTGGGTGCAGCGGATTGTGACGAACATCTGCATCGATAAATTTCGCAAAACGAAGCCGACGGTTTCGATTGATGAGCACGAAATGATCTTTACAGCGGATCACAATGTGGAACATGAGATGTTAAACGGCTATTTAGCCAAAGATATTCGAGAAGCGATCGATAAATTGCCCGAGCATCACCGATCTGTCGTGATTCTTCGCTATTTGCAGGATTTTTCTTATCATGAAATTGCTGAATCACTGAATTTGCCGCTGAATACCGTAAAATCGTATTTATTTCGAGCGAGACACACCTTGCAGTCGTTGCTCCAAGATTATCAGAAAGGGGGTGTTCGGGGATGAATTGTCAAGAGGTGATGTTATACATGCAAAGACAGCTGGATGGGGATCTTGATTCCCAAGAAGAGGATGAGATGCATGCTCACCTGATGGATTGCCTGGCGTGCGCGCAAATGTTCGAGCGCTTGCAGCGGTTGTCCGATGAGTTGTCCCAACTGCCGAAAGTGACGCCTCCTTTCTCTTTAGTAGACGCCATCTTGCCGCAAATTGAAGAAATTGACCGTGCTGCGGTGCGAAATGGAGGAGATGCAGCTGCCTTGTCATCGTTGTCGGCTCCCGCGGCGATTAGACCTGCGGCGGACGTTGCGCCGCCAAGTCGCAAACCGTCCTGGCAGCAGCGCTACCGGGAGCAGTTCTCGTGGAAAATCGCCGGAGGCGTTGTCGCAGCCGGGTTGATTCTAGGGTTCTTCGCTTTTAATATGCAGCATCCGGTATTGGATAATGCAGATGGGCTTCTGCCGATGAAATCGGGCGCGGAGTCCAAGCAAATGAATACGGAGTCGAGCGCGGCTTCCGGGCTTGCCAACGATCAAGCGCCGAAGGCGCGAGCTGCTGCGAGTGCTACGCCAGATGCTGCGCCGCCGACAACCGAGCCAGCAGCGCAGTCATCGTCAGCGCCAACGGAGGGCGCGACGGCTGGAGGAGGCGCTGCTGTCACCGGATCAGGAAGCGCGCTGCCAGAGAAGCCGGATGCGAAGCTTGAGCAGCCGACGACGTTGGTTGGCCCTGTAAACAAGGGAGAGGCAATGGCAATCTCGCCTTCTCCAACAGCGCCTGAGCGGATGAAGGCGCCGAACGAGACAGCCCCTGCGGCAGGCGACAAGGGAAGCTCCGCGGCTGCGTTATCTACGCCTGCGGCAACGCCGAGTGAGACGCCTGCGCCCACGTCGACAGCGGACACGCCGGTGCCTGCGCCTTCCGCGCAGGATGCCGGAACGCAGAAGAAGAATAGCTTGGCGCCGAATACCGGCGATTCCGCCGATCGTGGCCTCGCGCCAAGCGCTGGACTGTTTTCGATTGCCGCCGCCAACGTTTTGCAATCGACATCAGGGATTTACGCAGCGGCCATCGAGGCTCGTCATGTTGTGATCCGCGATTCGGCTGCGCATGATGTTGTCTTCACGTCGAAGATGGAGTGGCAGCCTGGCGATCAGATTATGCTCATCGAATGGTCGGGCGACGAGAAGCTCTTTTATCAGGTTCAAAGTCAGGGTGGCGCCTTGCAGATGCTCATGATCGACCTGAAGGAAATGAAGGAAAGCGTGAAATAAGGTATGAATCTTATGCACCACTGTGCCCGTGTCTGCGTATGTTATAGTAGTTCAAGCGGCGCAGTCGGGATTCATCCACTCGATTCAAGGTTTCTAGAGCCTTCTATCGGTGTTTAAATAGACTGGCAAAGGGATTGCTTCAGAGCCTTCGGGCTTTGACGTAATCCCTTTGTTGTTGTTACAATGAAAGGAAGGAGTGGAGCTAGAATGGATGCCAAGCGTGCGTTAAAAGATATTGCAGCAGGTCGTCAAGCACCTGTGTATTTGTGCTTTGGGCCTGAGAAATATAAAATGAGAGAATTTATCGACGTCCTGACGGACTCGTTAATGGCGCCGGAGGACCGCGAATTTGCCGTAAGCAAATTTGATTTAAGCGAGATGCCGCTGGTTGCGGTGCTGGACGATGCGGAGACGCTGCCTTTTATGGTCCCGCGCAAGCTGGTCATTGCGAAAAATGCGTTGTTCTTTACCGGAGCCAAGGAAAGCACGAAGCTGGAGCATGATCTGGACAGGCTGACCGCTTATTTGAAATCGCCGGCCGAGCATACGGTGATTGTCTTTACGGTAGACGCAGACAAGCTCGACGAGCGCAAAAAGATCGTGAAAGCGTTGAAGGAGATGGAGGCGACGGTGCCGTTCTTGTCGCTGAGTCCGGAAGAAACAGCGGGTTGGGTGGCCCGTCAGGCTGCGCAGCTTGGATTTTCTTTTACCGGCATCGCCGCGGACAATTTGATCCTCTATACCGGCGGTAATTTGCAGGCCTTATCGGCTGAACTGGAGAAAATCTCGCTGTTCGTGGGGCATGGTGGCGAAGCGACGCCGGATACGATCGATCAACTCGTTGCCCGAAGTACGGAACAGAACGTATTTATTCTAATCGAAGATATTGTAAATGTGCGTTTGGACCGGGCGTTCGTCATCCTGGAGGAGCTGCTTAAGCAGCGTGAAGAGCCGATCAAAATCGCCTCGCTGATTGCGCGGCAGTTCCGCATCATGCTGCAAGTGAAGGAGCTTGCCAAACAGGGCTATTCCCAGCAGCAGATGGCCTCTCAGATCGGCCTGCATCCGTTCGCAGTGAAGGTGGCCGAGGGACAGGCGCGCAAGTACGATACGCAGCGGCTGAGCCGCATCATGGGTCAGCTGGCGGATCTCGATCTGCAGATGAAATCGGGGAAAATCGATAAAGTGTTGGGCTTGGAATTGTTTTTGTTGGGGCTTGCCGCGTAAGAAGCGGCAGGCTTTTTTGGCAGGCCAACGAAAAAAGCCCAACTCTCCGCGGAGAACTGGGCTTTTGCTCTATGTCTGTAATTACGCTTGAGCCGTAAGAGCGTTCAGCTTTTTAGCCAGACGGGACTTCTTGCGGTTAGCGGCATTTTTATGGATTAAACCTTTGGAAGCAGCTTGATCCAATTTCTTAGAAGCGGCAACAAGTGCTTCAGAGGTCAAAGCTGTTTCGAAAGCTTTCACAGCAGTACGCAGAGCGGACTTTTGGGAAGCGTTACGAAGACGACGCTTTTCGCTAACTTTTACTCGTTTAATAGCGGATTTAATGTTTGGCATGAAATTCACCTCCTACTTACAAAACACGTTCAACGTTACATTTGTATGTTTGCTGACAACTTTAAGTATTCTACCACGCAATATTTGAAATTGCAAGAGCTGTCAATAGGCTTTTACAGGCGGCGGATATCGTATAATGCCCCCTTTTTCGTCGCACACTATGTCGTATCTACATTTTCAGAGAGGGGCACTGAGATGGATTTAAGTTCATTTACGACGCATACGGACCTTGCGCTGGATGCAAGGGATATCGCGCAGCAGGCCAATCAAGGGCAGCCGATTCCCGGCATCGAGCAGGTCTCGACGAGAGAAAACGGCATTCGCGTAACGAAAATTAATGTGTTGAACGAAGAAGGCTCGAAGGCCATGGGTAAGCTGATGGGCCATTATATAACGATGGAAGTGCCGGCGCTGCGGGAAAAGGATACACAGCTACAGGATCGGGTCGCCACGAAGCTGGCTCAGGAGTTTGAGGGGTTCCTGCTTGAAATCGGCATTCCCAAGAATGCCAAGGCGCTGATCATCGGGCTGGGTAACTCGAATGTGACGCCCGATGCGCTGGGCCCGCTTGTGGTCGACAATGTGATGGTAACGCGGCATTATTTTGAGCTCGTGCCAGAAGACGTCGGCGAAGGGTATAGGGCGGTGAGCGCAGTTGCACCGGGCGTGCTGGGCACGACGGGAATTGAGAGCAGCGACATCGTGCAAGGGATCGTGGACCGGTCCAAGCCGGATTTTATTATCGCGATTGATGCGCTTGCTTCCCGCTCGCTGGAGCGGGTGAATACGACGATTCAGATTGCCGATACGGGCATTCATCCGGGCTCTGGCATCGGCAACAAACGGAAGGGATTGACGAAGGAGAACCTCGGCATTCCGGTGATTGCGATCGGCGTGCCAACGGTCGTCTATGCCTCCACCATCGTCAATAATGCGTTCGATCTGATGCAGAAGCATTTCAGCGATCAGACGCAGAATACAGGCAAAATTTTCGGACTGCTGGACAATATTCATGAGGATGAACGGCTTCAATTGGTAAAAGAGGTCTTGAATCCTGTCGGCCACGATCTGCTGGTGACGCCGAAGGAGATCGACCAGTTCATCGAGGATATTGCGAATATCATCGCCAGCGGTCTGAATGCGGCTTTGCATGACGCGGTGGATGTAGATAACGTCGCTGCCTATACCCATTAAGAGACGAGCCTTCCTTCGAGCCAGAGGGGAGGCTTTTTCACGGTTGATCGTGACTTGCGAGATTTCTTCTATTAAAACTTCTAGCGAACAGGTTCTACTTCCGAAGCTCGTTTCATAGAGTAAAGTAAGCTAGATTAGGAGGAATCAGACGATGAAATGGACAACAGCCACTTTGAATTTCAGCCACGTTCGGAAAACGTTTCAGAGCGCAAGTTCCGTCGGAAAAACTTTGTTTATTCTCAGCACATCGACCCTAGCTCTCTTTGTTTTCATCGGGATCGGCGGTTTTCTGCAAACGCGGCTCACCACTTCACCGGTTTCATCTATGAAAGGGCTCGCGGCGTCGGTCACCAACCAATTTTTTATCGATATGCTGGGAATGGAAGTTCCTCATTTAAATAAGGATCAAAAAAAATTCACGTTCTCGCAGCACAACATTTTTCATTTTGCGTTCCAAATGGTGACAGACATCAATCCCAACGATCCGAAAAGTCTGGTGGCGAGCGAGGTGCCGGGCATGGATGCCAAAGCGTCCACTGTTCTCGTGCAGGGCAGTGCGACGAATCCAAGCTCTCCGTATGATCTCAATCCGATAACGACGGATCTCCAAGCTGAGGTCAAGCAGCCGCCCACACCGACAGCGACGGTTCAGCCTTCACCTTCCAGCTCGGCGACGCCAAGCGCGAACCCTGCTGCTCAGCCGCCCAAATCGGCGGGAAGCAACATCGCCTTCATTTATCAGACACACAGCAACGAGTCGTTCTTGCCGGAACTTAAAGGTGTTACCGATCCGGACAAGGCCTACAGCGATAAACTGAACGTCATTTCCGTCGGTGAGCGGCTCGCGCAAAATCTGGAGAAGGACGGCATCGGCGCCGTTCACGACAACACGGTGTACCCGAGCACGGTGAAAAACTTCGAGTATCCGTTCTCCTACAAATATTCGTTAAAAACGGTGCAAGAAGCGATGGCCGCGCATAAAGACCTGCAATATTTCTTTGACATTCACCGCGATTCGGCTGCTCGCAGCAAAACGACTGCCACGGTTAACGGTGTAGACGTCGCACAGGTGTATTTTATTATCGGCGGCAAGAATCCGAACTGGAAGAAGAACGAGGAGTTTGCGAATCAAATTCATCAAGCGCTGGAAGCCAAGCATCCAGGGGTTTCCAAGGGCATTCATGCGAAGGAAGCGAGCGAAGGCAACGGCCTCTACAATCAGAACGTTTCCCAGAATGCCATCCTGATCGAAGTCGGCGGCCCGTACAATACGTTGGAAGAATGCTACCGCACGACGGATTGGCTGGCCGAGGCGATTTCCGAAGTCATTTTGAACGCGAAAAAGGTTGATGCGCCTAAGGATACGACGAACAAATCTTAAGAACTCAAGCTCGGTAAATAAAAATTGGAGGAGGCGGGTCGGATGAGGCTCGGACAGTTTTATTTAAAAGTGGGGTTGTTCGCGCTGCTGCTCATGTTTTGCATCTTGTTCGGCGTTTCGCTGGCATCGAGCGGCACGCAGCGCATTGAAGGCACGTCGGTATCCCCGCCAGCCAAATCCGCCGTCCAGGGGGCGGTCGTCCAGGCCCGGGGCCAAGCGACAGCAATCCAACCGAGCCCATCGCCTGCTTCCAAGTCGACCATTGCCAAGACACAACCGACTCCAACGCCTGCACCTGTGCAGGAGCCTATCGCCGACCACGATAACTCCTTGAACCGCGTAGGGAACAAGCTCGGAGATTTGCTGCAAATTACGATGCATCACGGCATCAAGCTGTTTGTTTCTCTGTTCGATGCTGTGCTGGGGAAAGGCTAGTCCACGATGTACATTGCTCCGGCATCCCACAACTGCTATAATGAAAATTATTTGTAGTGGGGGTTATTCGGTAGCATGACGGATATTCGAGAAAGACAACAGAGGATTCGCAACTTTTCAATCATTGCTCATATCGACCACGGCAAGTCGACGCTGGCCGATCGCATTCTGGAATACACTGGCGCTTTGACGACGCGCGAGATGCAGGAGCAGGTGCTCGACCAAATGGATCTCGAACGGGAGCGCGGCATCACCATCAAGCTGCAAGCGGTACGACTGGCTTACCGGGCGGATGACGGCGTCGATTATATTTTGAATCTGATTGACACACCGGGACACGTCGACTTTACGTACGAAGTTTCCCGAAGCTTGGCCGCATGCGAAGGCGCACTGCTCGTTGTCGACGCTGCTCAAGGGATTGAAGCGCAGACGCTGGCGAACGTGTATTTGGCGCTCGAGAACAACCTGGAGATTTTGCCTGTCATCAATAAAATTGATCTGCCCAGTGCAGAGCCGGATAAAGTGAAGCAGGAGATCGAGGACGTAATTGGCCTTGATGCGAGCGACGCGGTGCTGGCTTCCGCCAAAGCGGGGATCGGGATTAAAGACATTATCGAGCAGGTCTGCCAGAAGGTGCCGCCGCCGCAGGGCGATCCGGACAACCCGCTGAAGGCACTCATTTTCGACTCGCACTATGATATCTACAAAGGTGTTATCGTGTACGTGCGTGTCGTTGACGGCTCCATCAAGCCGGGCTCGAAAATTAAAATGATGGCGACGAACAAAACGTTCGAGGTCATCGAAGTCGGCGCGTTCAAACCGCGTATGTCGACCGTGCCTTCCCTGGAAGTCGGCGATGTAGGCTTCATCATTGCCGGGATCAAAAATGTCGGCGACACGCGCGTAGGGGACACGGTGACAGAGGCTGATCGGCCTGCGCTTGAACCGCTGCCAGGCTACCGCCGGATCAATCCGATGGTATTCTGCGGCTTGTACCCGATCGAAACGACGGATTACAACGATCTGCGCGAGGCGCTGCAAAAGTTGGAGCTGAACGACGCATCACTGCGTTTTGAGCCGGAAACGTCGACGGCCCTTGGCTTTGGCTTCCGCTGCGGCTTCCTTGGCTTGTTGCACATGGAAATCATCCAGGAGCGGATCGAGCGCGAATTCAACATCCCGCTGATTACGACGGCGCCGAGCGTTATATACCGCGTCACGTTGACGAACGGGGATGTCATGGATATCGACAACCCGTCCAACTACCCGGATCCGCAGCGGATCGATTATGTGGAAGAGCCATACGTCAAAGCCTCCGTCATCGTGCCGAACGATTATGTCGGGACGATCATGGAACTGTGCCAAGGCAAGCGCGGCGAGTATATCAATATGGAGTATCTCGATACGAACCGTGTCACATTGACGTATGATATTCCGCTTTCGGAAATCGTGTATGACTTTTTCGATATGCTGAAATCGAGAACGAAAGGCTACGCGTCCTTCGACTACGAGCTTTCCGGCTACAAACGCTCGAATCTTGTGAAAATGGACATTCTGCTTAACGCAGAGCAGGTTGACGCCCTTTCCTTCATCGTGCATCGAGATACCTCGTACCAACGCGGTAAAATCATCTGCGATAAGCTGAAGGATCTGATTCCTCGCCAAATGTTCGAGGTGCCGATCCAAGCGGCGATCGGTCAAAAAATCATTGCCCGCGAAACGGTAAAAGCGATGCGCAAAAACGTTCTCGCGAAATGCTACGGCGGGGATATCTCCCGGAAACGGAAGCTCCTCGATAAGCAAAAAGAAGGTAAGAAGCGCATGAAGCAGGTCGGCAGCGTTGAGGTGCCGCAAGAAGCGTTCATGGCGGTTCTGAAAATCGACGAATAGATAGCGCTGCGCAAGTCGCGCAGACCGGAGGAAAAGCTGGGGTGGCAGACGTTTCTGCCCCTCGGCTTTTTCTACCGTATGGACTTTGGTTAGAAAGAAGGAACACCCTATGCTAGTTTCCTATAAAACGCCGACAGCGGTGTACATTCATATCCCGTTTTGCACGAATAAATGCCACTATTGCGATTTCAACTCTTACGTCCTGAAAGGGCAGCCGGTGATGGCGTACCTCGATGCGCTGGAAAGAGAAATGGAGATGACGGTGAGGCTTACGCCTCCTGAGAAGGTAGAAACGATCTTTGTAGGCGGCGGAACGCCGACTGTCTTGCTGCCTGATCAAATGGAACGTTTCCTCTCTATGGTGCGGACGTACTTCCCGGCAAATCCGAACGAAGTCGAATTCTCGATGGAAGCGAACCCTGGAACGACGGACGAGGATAAGCTCGCAGTTATGAAAGCGGGCGGAGTTAACCGGATTTCGTTCGGTGTGCAGTCTTTTAACAATGACCTGCTTGCGGCAATCGGCCGCATTCATAACACAGATGACGTCTACCGAAGCATCGAGAATGCGAAAAAGCTCGGCTTCGATAACCTGTCCATCGATTTGATGTTCGGGCTGCCGCGGCAGACGGTAGACATCATGCAGGCGACCCTGGATGAAGCGCTGGCGTTGGATTTGCAGCACTATTCCATTTACAGCCTCAAGGTCGAGGAAAATACGCTTTTCCATACGTTGTACAACAAAAATCAATTGCCGCTGCCAAGCGAAGATGAAGAAGTCGAGATGTACGAGGGGATCATGAACCGTCTGGAAGCAGCGGGATACAAACAATATGAAATCTCCAACTTCGCCCGTCCGGGCCGCGAGAGCCGGCACAATACGCAGTATTGGCGCAACCGCACGTACTATGGGTTAGGTGCAGGCGCGCACGGCTATATCGGCGGACAGCGCCACATCAATATCAAAGGCGTGCAGCCTTATATCGATGCCACGGTTCAAGGGCTGCCGGTGCTGGAGCAGTTTGCCGTGGAGCCGCAGGAGGCGATGGAGGATTTTATGATGGTCGGCCTCCGGATGATGGATGGGGTGCAGGGCAGCGATTTCCGCGCGCAGTTCGGTTCGGAGATGGAGGACCATTTTGGAGCGACCCTCCAAGGCTGGGTGAATAAAAAGCTGCTGGAACGCGTGCCGGGCGGTTATCGGTTGTCCAAACAGGGCGTTTTGCTCGGGAATGAGGTATTCGCTTCGTTCTTAAGCTGATCGGACTCGAAATCCTGTCGCAACTATGCAAAATAGGTCTTGTGGAAGTATACGGATTGATGTATATTTATACAATAATCCACAAGCAGAAAAGCGGGATGCCGCGGTTTCTCACCTGTGGCCTTTATGCATTTTCTTGCGATTGGTGGGATGAGGCGTGATGATGTCAACAACGATTACCGTCCGTAAAGCTTCCTTGGATGATGTGGAGAAGCTATACGATATTATACAGGGTTATGCGAAACAAGGGATTATGCTGCCGCGCAGCAGGGAGATGCTGCAGGAGAACATAGAGAGTTTTGTCGTCGCGGAGCATGAAGGGACGCTGATCGGCTGCGGTTCTTTAACACAACTCGGGCCGGATCTGGTGGAAATTCGCTCGTTGGGTATGACGCCAGGTTACAAGGGCCAGGGGATCGGCGGCAGACTGGTTGATTTCCTCGTGGAAGAGGCGAGAGCCTTGGGAATTCGCAAGGTGATGGCGCTGACGTACGAAGTGGCCTTTTTCCAAAAGAACGGCTTCACGCTCGTGCCGAAAGAGATTTTTCCGGAGAAGGTATGGCGGGACTGCATGCACTGCAAAAAACAGTACTGCTGCGACGAAATCGCGGTGCTCAAACGATTGGATTGACTTGACAACAGACCTTAGGGTCTGTTATTTTTGTATTAGGATTTAGCACTCACTAAATACGAGTGCTAACGAAACGAAAACAGATGGGATAATCTTGAAGGAGGGGTAAGCATGTTGACAGAGCGTCAGCGCATGATTCTGAGTGCAATCATCGACGATTACGTTCGTTCAGCAGAGCCGATCGGTTCGCGGAGTATTTCTAAACGGGGAAATGTCGGATTCTCGCCGGCAACGATCCGCAATGAAATGTCGGATCTCGAAGAGATGGGCTTTCTGGAGCAACCCCATACGTCCGCAGGCCGGATTCCTTCGCACAAAGGTTATCGCTACTATGTGGATCATTTGCTCCAGCACGGTACGCTGCAAACCCAAGATCTCGATTCAATGAAAGGCGCGTTTGCCAATCGGATTCAAGAGATGGAGGGCGTGATTCAGCACGTGGCGGGCATTTTGTCCTCCATGACGAACTACACGTCGATTGTGCTTGGGCCGGAAGTGTTCAGCACAACGCTGAAGCATTTGCAGATCGTGCCTTTGTCCGAGACGACGGCTGTTGCTATCCTCGTGATGAATACCGGGCATGTGGAAAACAAAACGATTACGATTCCTGAGGGCATTGCGATGTCGGAGATTGAGAAGGTCGTGAACCTGCTCAATACACGCCTGCAGAACGTGCCGCTTATTCACTTTAAATCTAAGCTTTATAATGAAATTTCAGCAGAATTAAGTAAGTATGTGACGGGTTATCAAGAGTTGCTGGGTGTCATCGAAGGCGTTATGCAGAGCAACGAGAAGGATCGGCTATTCTTAAGCGGTATGACGAATATGCTCAAGCAGCCGGAGTTCAAGGATGTTGAGAAGGTGAAGAGTATTTTTGATCTTCTTGAAGAAGCGCCTACGCTGATTAAGTTGATTTCGCCGTCCAATGAGGGCATTGAGATTAAAATCGGCACGGAGAACAGCCTCGAGGCGATTTCCAACTGCAGCTTGATTACGGCCTCTTATTCGCATAACGGCACGCCGCTTGGCACGATTGGCATTCTGGGTCCGACCCGCATGGAATACGGGCGCGTGATTACGCTCATGGATTATTTGTCAAGACATCTTGAAGGGGTCCTCGGACGTTGGTACGGCAAATGACCGGAATCAAAGGCGTCCCAGGCGAAAACGAAGAACGATATTCCACACTTGTGAATAATGCGGCGGCTGTCCGCGCGATTTGCTCCGCGGTTGAGGGTACGCTCGGTCCGAAAGGGCTCGATACGATGCTTGTCGGCCAGCAGGGCGACGTCATTATTACGAACGATGGCGTCACGATATTGGAAAAGATGGACGTCACGCACCCGGCCGCGCGCCTCATGATTCAGGTGGCGCGCAGCCAGCAGCGCCAAATCGGCGACGGCACGACGACGGCCACGGTGCTGGCCGGTGCGCTGGTGCAGGAAGGCGTCGCGCAGGTGACGCGTGGTGTACCGGTCGCCAAAGTGGTGTCCGGCATGCAGACGGGCATCGAGCTGGCGGCCGCCTCCCTGCGGGAGCGCAGCCGCGCCGTGCAGGGGCTTGACGACCGCGAGCTGTACCGCATCGCGTACACCGCCGGCCGAGAGCAAGCGGACATCGCGAAGCTTGTCATTCAGGCGGCCGAGGCCGTCGGCGAGGCCAAGCTTCGCGAAGAGGGCTACCGCTTCGCGGATAGCGTGCTCTCCCACGAAGAGGCGAGCAGCGAGGTGTGGACCGGCATTCTGCTCGGCCAAAAGCCGGCGAACCTGCATGCCGCGCTGGAGCGCCGGGATGCGAGGGTGCTCGTGCTGCAGGATGCCCTGGAGCCGGAGGCGGTGAGCGAGGAATCGCTCGTCACCGAGGCCGGCTTCCAACGGTACATGCAGCTGCGCGAGCAGTTCCGCAGCTCCCTCGGGAAGCTGCTGGAACTTGGCGTAGGTCTGATCGCATCAGACCGCGGGGTGGACCCGGAGGCGGAGCAGTTCTGCTCCGACCACGGCATTCTCGTACTACAGCGCGTGTCCCGCCGGGACCTGCTGCAGCTCAGCGAACACACCGGCGCCCGGCCGGTGCGCCGGACGGCGCTGCGCAAGAGCGCGCCGGAGCTCGGCGACGCGCTCGGCCGCGCGGGCCATGCCGCTTACGATGAGCGGCTGGAGCGCGTGCGCGTGGCGCAGGGTCACGGCGAAGCCTACGTGACCGTGATCGTCGGCGCCGCGACGCGCGAAGCGGCGCATGAGCGCTCGCGCATCGCGAAAGATGCCGCTTCAGCGGTACAGGCCGCGGTGCGCGGCGGGTACTTGCCCGGCGGCGGCGCTGCGGAAATGGCCGTGGCGCATGACCTGGAACGCATGCGTGAGACGATGAAGGGGATGGAAGGCTTTGGTGTAGCGGCCGTTGCCGGTGCACTGCGGAAGCCCCTGTCGCAAATTGTCGTGAATGCGGGCTACAACCCCTTGGAAAAGGTGGAGGAGCTGAAAGCGGCCCAAATTGCGCACGGCTCCGATCGGTTAGGCATTGACTGTGATACGGGTCAAATCGCCGATTTTCTGGATGCAGGGATCGTCGATCCGACCGATGTGAAAATTCATGCCTTGCAAGCGGCCGGCGAAGTTGCTGCGGCTGTCCTGCGCATTCATACGGTCATCAAGATGAAGACGCTTGGTGAGGAGTAGCCAAAATGGGCAAGCTAAGCTCGAATATGCCGAACGGTCGTCTTGTGATCACGAAGTAACGGATTTTAACCCATAAATGGATTATGTATAGGAGGTGAAGCACATTGAGTACAAATGACAACCCAACTGCAGAACAAGAAACGAACGCTACATACGCAGCCGATCAAGAGCAAGCCACCACAGCTCCAGAAGAAGCCGGCGACAACATGGAGGCTTCCGAGGAGGAAGTAAAGGTAGATGGCGAGCTTGAGAAAGCGCGTATGCAAGCTGAAGAGAACTATCAGCGCATGCTGCGTGTGCAAGCGGATTTTGATAACTTCCGCCGCCGCGCAAGAGCCGAGAAGGAAGATTTCGCGAAGTACGCTTCGCTTAAATTGATTGAACAGCTTCTGCCGATCGTCGATAACTTTGAACGCGCGCTGTCTTCCAGCAAAGAAAACAAGGATTTCGACTCTTTGGCCAAAGGTCTTGACATGACCTACCGCGGCATCGATCAGTTGTTGACAGCGGAAGGTCTCAAGCCGATTGAATCGGTCGGCCAGCCGTTCAACCCGGAATTCCACCAAGCCGTCATGCAAGTGGAGTCTGAGGATCATGAAGAAGGCATCGTCGTGGAAGAATTGCAAAAAGGCTATGTCCTGAAGGATAAAGTTATCCGTCCGGCGATGGTGAAAGTCAGCATGTAGCTGATCTTCGCTCAACGATGATTACATTTACCATTTTCATATATAAATAAGTTCCGAGGGAACTAAAGGAGGCAGCTTTACATGAGTAAAGTAATTGGTATTGACTTAGGGACAACAAATTCCTGCGTAGCCGTAATGGAGGGCGGGGAGGCTGTTGTCATCCCGAATCCTGAAGGCAACCGCACAACACCTTCCGTTGTAGGCTTCAAAAAAGACGGCGAGCGCGTCGTTGGTGAAACGGCGAAACGCCAAGCGATCACGAATCCAGACAAAACAGTGATCTCCATCAAACGTTATATGGGGACCAATCACAAAGAAAACATCGACGGCAAAGAGTACACGCCGCAAGAAATTTCCGCCATCATCCTGCAAAAGCTGAAAGCTGACGCAGAAGCTTACCTGGGTCAAACCGTAACCCAAGCGGTTATTACGGTTCCAGCTTACTTCAATGACTCCCAGCGTCAAGCTACGAAAGATGCCGGTAAAATCGCAGGCCTTGAAGTGCTTCGTATCGTGAACGAGCCAACGGCTGCGGCACTGGCTTATGGTTTGGAGAAAGCGGAAGACCAAACAATTCTCGTCTATGACCTTGGCGGCGGTACGTTCGACGTATCCATCCTTGAGCTGGGCGATGGCTTCTTCGAAGTTAAAGCGACTAGCGGGGATAACAAACTGGGCGGCGACGACTTCGACCAAGTGATCATCGACCATCTGGTAGCTGAGTTCAAAAAAGAGCACGGCATCGACCTGTCCAAAGACAAAGCGGCCGTTCAACGCTTGAAAGATGCTGCAGAAAAAGCGAAAAAAGAGCTTTCCGGCGTCCTGACGACAACGGTTTCGCTTCCGTTCATCACGGTAGTAGACGGCGTTCCTCAGCACTTGGAGCTGAACCTGACTCGCGCGAAATTCGAAGAGATTTCCGCTCATTTGGTCGAAAGAACCCTTGGACCAACGCGTCAAGCACTGCAAGATTCCGGCTTGTCTACAAGCCAAATCGATAAAGTCGTTCTCGTCGGCGGTTCCACACGGATTCCGGCTGTCGTTGAAGCGATCAAAAAATTGACAGGCAAAGAGCCGTACAAAGGCGTTAACCCTGACGAAGTTGTCGCACTCGGCGCAGCAGTTCAAGCCGGCGTATTGACAGGCGAAGTGAAGGACGTTGTTTTGCTCGACGTAACCCCGCTTTCCCTCGGTATCGAAACGGCAGGCGGCGTGTTCACGAAAATGATTGATCGGAACACAACGATTCCAACAACGAAATCTCAAGTCTATTCGACATATGCGGATAACCAAACGAGCGTAGAAATCCATGTACTGCAAGGGGAGCGCTCCATGGCTTCCGGCAACAAAACGCTTGGCCGCTTTATGCTCGGCGACATTCCTCCGGCTCCGCGCGGCGTACCGCAAATCGAAGTTTCCTTCGACATCGACGCGAACGGCATCGTGAACGTATCTGCGCTCGATAAAGGTACAGGCAAAAGCCAAAAAATCACGATCACTTCCTCCAGCGGCTTGAGCGACGCGGAAGTTGAACAAATGGTAAAAGATGCGGAAGCGCACGCGGAAGAAGATCGTCAACGCAAAGAACTGGTTGAAGCGCGCAACGAAGCGGATCAACTCGTATACTCCGTTGACAAAACGATCAAAGACCTCGGCGACAAAGTTGACCAAGGCGAAATCGATAAAGCGAATGCAGCGAAAGAGAAAGTGACGCAAGCACTTGCTGGCAACGATCTCGAAACCATCAAAGCGGCAACGGCTGAACTGACAGAAGTTATTCAACAACTGTCCGTGAAGCTGTATGAGCAAGCTTCCGCGGCGCAAGGGGCAGCAGAAGATGCAGGCGCCGGTGCTGGCGAAGCTCCGAAAGGCAGAGAAAATGTTGTTGACGCTGACTACGAAGTCGTTGACGAATCGAAAAAATAAACATATCCTTACGTAAGGGTATGATCACGTAAATGAACGAGTCAAAGCCAGCCGGAGACGTCTCCCCTGGCTTTGACTTTCCGTTTGTAGTCTTGAACATGGGAGTGGAACGATGAGTAAACGAGATTATTACGAGGTGCTTGGGTTAAGCAAGGGCGCTTCGCAGGATGAAATTAAAAAAGCGTACCGCAAGATGGCGCGTCAGTACCACCCCGACGTGAATAAAGCGGCTGATGCCGAAGACAAGTTCAAAGAAGCGAAGGATGCTTACGATGTACTGAGTGATGATCAGAAGCGAGCTCAATACGATCAGTTCGGGCATGTCGATCCGAATCAGGGCTTCGGCGGCGGGCAAGACTTCAGCGGCGGCTTCGGAGATATTTTCGATATGTTCTTTGGCGGAGGCGGTGGAGGTCGTAGAAATCCGAACGCGCCGCAGCGCGGGAACGATTTGCAATATACGATGTCCATCGAATTCAAAGAAGCCGTTTTCGGTAAAGAAACGGACATTCACATTCCGCGGACAGAGAACTGCGATACGTGCAGCGGCACCGGCGCCAAGCCCGGCACCAAGCCGGAGACGTGCGGCGGCTGTCACGGTACCGGTCAGCAGGAAGTGGTTCAGAATACGGCGTTTGGCCGCATCGTGAACCGCCGCGTCTGCTCGTCCTGTAACGGCAGCGGCAAAATCATCAAAGACAAGTGCAGCACGTGCCATGGTCAAGGCAAAGTGAAGAAGCAGCGCACGATTCACATTAAAATCCCGGCAGGCGTGGACGACGGCGCACAACTGCGCGTTTCCGGCGAAGGGGAAGCAGGCACGCGCGGCGGCCCGTCCGGCGACTTGTACGTGGTTATTCGCGTGAAAGCGCATGAGTTCTTCCACCGCGAAGGGAACGACATTTATTGCGAGGTTCCGCTTACGTTTACGCAGGCGGCGCTGGGCGATGAAATCGAAATTCCGACGCTGACAGAGAAAGTGAAGCTGAAAATTCCAGCCGGCACCCAGACGGATACGTACTTCCGTTTGAAAGGCAAAGGCGTGCCGCATTTGCGCGGTTTCGGCCAAGGCGACCAGCACGTGAAAGTAATCGTTATGACGCCGACGAATTTGTCCGAGGAGCAGAAAGACCTGCTGCGTCAGTTCAGCAAGGAAAACGGCGAGCATACGCATGAGCAGAGCCAGTCGATTTTTGAACGCATGAAGCGCGCCTTTCGCGGCGAATAGATAGGAAAAGCACCCGTGCGGGGCTTGAAGGGAATCTTCGAGCCGATCTGCGGGTGCTTTTTTACATGCTGTCCGTACTAAACCTTGATCAGTTTTAATTGAATCGCCTGCTGTTCCGTCAAAATAAACTGTTCGCCCGGCCACACTTCTTCGTCCTTGTCTCGACCGAAGAGCAGCAGAAGCTGCGGCCAAACGCCTTTGTTCATGGCTTCTTGTGCGGTAATCATGATCTTCATCAGGGGACGCCTCCTCATCTGAAAACCTCAGTTTTCCTCTATTATACCTCAATCGGCTCTTCCCGACACATGTGGAATTTTCGGGTAGGGAGGACGCGAGCCTCTCTTTTTACAGACAGTTTACAATTTCGTTCAAATTTACATTTCCTACATGTCCTTCTGATGCTCTCCGAATCTGTCATCTTTATGCTAGAGGTGTGAGACATTATATTCTGGAGGGATCCCGATGAAAAAAGTATTCAAGCACCTTATGAGCTCAGGCCTCACCGTATCTGTACTTGCAATGAGTTTTGCCGGCACGGCGGCAGCAGCAGACACGACGACAACTGCAGCGCCTGCAACAACAACATCGGCACCTGCTTCCAAAAATTTGATTGTCCTGATCGGGGATGGCATGGGCCCTGCCGAAGTGACGGCGGCTCGTTACTATTCCAAACAGTTTTTACATAAAGACCGCTTGGAACTGGACGGCGGCTACTATGTGGGCAAGGCTACGACGTATTCGCAAGCGAGCCCATACACGACAGAATCCGGTGCAGTTACGGACTCTGCCGCTGCAGGTACGGCGTTCTCCACAGGGAACAAAACGTACAATAATGCGATCTCCGTATCCAACGGCGATGTGGCCAAGCCTTTTGCATCCGTGATTGAAGCGGCGATGAAACAAGGCAAAGTGACAGGTCTTGTCACGACAGACGCGATTACCGGCGCTACGCCTGCGGTGTGGGCTTCCCACGTTCGTCAGCGCAGCAATCAAAATGCGATCGCTTCGCAATTCCTGGACAGCGGCGTTAGTGTATTCTTCGGCGGCGGTAAAGTAAACTTCGTCACGAAGGAAGACAATGGCAAACGGACAGACAAAAACATCATCCCTGACTTCCAGGCTAAAGGGTACCAAACGGCTTTCGATAAAGCGGGCCTTGATGCGATCCCGGTAACAGCGGGAAAAGCGCTCGGACTTTTTGCAGATGTGGAGATTCCGTACGTACTGGACCGTACAGCATCGAACCCTAGTTTGCCGCAAATGACACAGAAGGCGCTTGATATTTTATCCCAAAATAAAGACGGCTTCGTCTTGCTGGTGGAACAAGGCCGTATCGACCACGCTGGTCATGCGAACGATTTTCCAGCGAACATTCAAGAAATGCTGGAGTTGGACGCTACGTTTAAAACGTTGGTTGATTTTGCGAAAAAAGACGGCAACACTTCCGTTGTTGTCACAGCTGACCATGAAACTGGAGGTCTGTCCCTCGGTATCAATAACGTGTACGAGCTGAACGTAGACTTGTTTAACAAAGAGAAGCACTCCTACGAGTACCTTGACGGTATTTTGAAAAAGGCGCAAAATGCGGACGACGTTCGTAAAATCGTGGCTGACAACATCGGCTTTACGGATCTGACCGACGACGAAGTACAGTTGATCCTGAAAGGTGACGGATCTTCCTACGGCCGAGCAGGCGGTTATAACGCGGTTATATCCAAGCGTCTGGCGATTGGCTGGACGGGTCACGGTCACACGGGCGTTGACGTTGGCGTATGGGCTTACGGGCCAATTGCTTCTCTAGTCAAAGGCGATGTCGATAACACGGACATTGCAAAAAGCGGAGCAAAAGTCATCGGTGCCGACCTTGACGCTGCTACGAAAGCTCTGCAAGACAAGTACTTGTACCCGATGTTCAAAGTGACAAGAGATAACAAAACGCTGTTTACGGCGAAATCGCTGGCGGAAGCGCTGGGCGCGAAAGTCGAGTGGGACGAAGCTTCGAAAACGGTCACGCTGAGCAAGGATGCTCAGAAGATGGTTGTTGACGTAACGACAGGCGCGGTTACGGTGAACGGCGCAGCGAGCGCGATTGTCGGTCAAGTGGACAACGGCAAGCTGTACCTGGCCATCGAAGCGTTCAATCAATTGACAGGCAAGACGATGACATGGGATTCGTTCAATGAGCGCATTGTGCAATAAGCGCATTTGTTAATGTGAAGCGGGACACTGGGGCTTTGGCCTGCGGTGTCCTCTTTTCAACTTTGGAGAAGAAGCGGGGCCTGATTATGATTACGCTTAAAGAAGTTCGCAAGTCGTTTAAGCAAAATGGAGAGCATATCCCGATTCTGCACATTGAACAATGGCAGGTGAAGCGAGGTGAGCGCATCGCGTTTCTCGGGCCGAGCGGGAGCGGCAAAAGCACGCTGCTGCACCTGTTAAGCGGCGTGATGCAGCCGGACAGCGGGGAGATCTGGATTGAGGATCAGCCGATTCATCGGCTGTCTGAATCGCAACGCGACCAGTATCGGGCGAAGTCGATCGGCTATATTTTCCAGGAGTTTCATTTGATCTCGTCCTTGACTTTGAAGCAGAACGTGGAATTGATTATGCCTTCGGCGATGTCGAAAAAGGAGAGCGCTGAGTTAGCCGCACAGTGGTTCGAGCGCGTAGGACTGACGGCACAGCAGCATCGCTTGCCTTCGCAGGTGTCCCGGGGCCAGCAGCAGCGGGCGGCGATGATTCGCGCGCTGATTGGGAAGCCGAGCCTGGTGCTTGCCGACGAGCCGACCGGAAGTCTGGATTTTGAGACGGCGGCCGCGATGATGTCGCTCTTGCTGCAGATCTGCGAGGAGGAGGGCCTGACGCTGCTGACGGTGACGCATGATGTGCATTTGGCAGCCTCCTATCCTCGGCAAGTGCACATTGAGGATCTGAACGCGATCCGCCGAGGGGTGACGGTATGAGTGTGCTGATTTTGCTGTGGCGCAATGTCTGGCATCGCAAGACGTTGTCGCTGCTCACGATCTTTTCGGTAGCAGTAACGGCGGCTGTTATTGTACTGCTGCTTCTGTACCGGCAGAGCGTGGAAGTAGGAGCTGAGAAAGGGTACGGTCCTTTTGAAGTGACGATCGGGGCGAAGGGCAGTTCGACGCAGCTTGCTTTGAACACGTACTACCATCTCGGCGCGCCGACGGGAAATATTCCTTATTCGCTGCTGGAGGAGCTGCGCGCTAATAATCAGGTAGAAGCTGCTTACGCGATGACGACTGGTGACAATTATAACGGGTACCCAATCGTTGGCATGGAGCCGGGGTATTTTGCGACGCGGTACGGGACGGACACGGCGATGGCGAGCGGCAAGCTGTATGCGAAGCTTGGCGATACGGTGGTCGGCGCCCATGTGGCGCGGACGCTCGGGCTGCATGTCGGCGATACGTTTACCGGCGCGCACGGGCTGGTTCAAGGCGCGGAAGCGGTGGACGACGATGACGAAGACGGTGAAGAAGAGGAGCATCACCACAGCTTTATGTATACCGTGGTGGGTATTTTGCCGCCGCTGCTGACGGCGGATGACCGGGCGATTTTTACTACGTTGGATTATGCCTGGGCGGTTCATGCGCTGGATCCCGACAAGCCGAAGGAAGTGACGACGATTCTGGTGAAGCCGAAGTCGTTGCTTGGCGCGCAAACGGTTAAAACGACCTATGGTGGGGTCAGCAACGTCCAAGCGATTTATACGAGCAAGGCGGTTGCGGACGTGGTGAATGTGTTGGATAAAGGGTCACAGGCGGTGAGCGGCGTTACCGTGATTTGCGTGGTGCTTGCCGCTTGTTCGATTCTGCTGTCGCTGATGGCGGCGGTGCAGGAGCGGAAGAAGGACGTTGCACTGCTGCGGCTTATCGGCAAATCCAGGCGGTTTATCTGGTTTTCGCTGCTGGGCGAGGGGCTGCTGCTGACGCTGGTTGGCTTGCTGCTAGGGCTCGTTCTAGGCCATCTCGGGGGTTACGTGAGCCGGGAGGCGATTTTTGACTGGATGGGGCTGCAGATTCAATCGTGGCAGTTCTTACCTGGCGAGTGGTGGCTCATCGGCGGCACACTGCTCGTGGCGGTGGCGGCAACGCTGGGGCCGTCCTGGCAGGCGTACCGCGTCGAACCGCTGCAGTTGTTCCGATCATAAGGAGGGAGCTATGAACAAGACTATCTGTTGGTTTAGCGTCGTGATGAGCCTCAGTCTCTTGGCAGGCTGCGGGCAAAAGCCGGCGGAGCCCCGAGGCGAAGCCTTCGGGAGCGCGCTGCAAGCGGCGGCGGCTGAGGCTTCGCCCACCGCGGTGAGTGCACCCGCAGCCGCTGGGAGCCCGGCTGCGAGCAGTTCGACGCCGGTGCCGACGAGCACGGCGGCCGTAGCTAGCACGCCGCAAGCGAGCGCTGCGGCGTCAGTGGCGCCAGCCGCGACGGCATCGCCCGCGGCAAGTGCACCTGCGCCGGCGGGGAGCGCCGCGCCCGCCGCATT
>NZ_JBCMUN010000007.1:0-674345 GCF_050467285.1 Paenibacillus oryzisoli
AGATGGGCTGGGCCCTCTTAACTTCACCGATTCGGGCCTTTTCGGCGGATTAGCTAGGGCTAGACGCACACTACGTGACGGACACCCGCACCGTCTTTTTAAACAGCCCGATGCCGTACGACACATCGAAATAGCTCACCCCGCTCGGCACGGTCAACGTGGCCGTAAAGTAATAATCGTTCACGCCAGCCTCACTAACCGTGATCTTGCTGACAGCGCCGGCGCTCGTCGTAACGACGACCTGGCCGGTCTCCACCGCCGCCTCATTGAAGTTCAGCGGCGCTTTCAATTTGATGCCGACGACCGAGCCGGCGGCGGCGGCGCTCACTTCCGTGCTGAAGGCAGCGTTCATCACCTTCAGCTCCAAATCGTCTGCGGCGGCATACGCCAGCGAGTCGTTCCACGCCGTGTTGAACGCGACCCAGCCCTCCGTGTAGCCGCCATCTGCGGTCGGCGAGAACGGGTACGCCGACTCCTTCGGCGCGCCGTCCAGCACACCGGGGACGCTCATCAAATGGCCGTAGCCGCCATTTAAGAACGTGAACCATCCCTTATCCACCCCGGCAATCTCGGTTGGCGCGTCATAGCTGAAGTGCCGCCCGAACGGGTTGCGGCCGAACACATCATCGATCTGCGCGATGCCGATTTGCTGCAGCCTGCTCTTCACAGCCGGGTCCATCAGCACCCTGCGCGCCGCGTATGCGGACGCTTGGAAGCCGGCCGGGCTGCCCGGCTCATTGTACGCGCTGAGTCCGCCGGTCCACTGGTCCAGCGTGCCGGTGCCATCCTGCGGATCGGCGTATTTGCGCAGATCCCACAGATTGGCAGATCGTTTGATCATCAGATCGCTCCAGTTGGCAATTTTCGCCGAGAGTCCCGGCGGCGCTTGCGCCCCATACATCTCTTGAAAATAGGCCAACGCTTCCATCGTCACATGCTCGCTCATGCGCTGCCCCTTGGTGTTGGCCGGATCATTCAAATTCACACTGTTCACAAGCCACGCACAGTTGTTGTACGCCGCATCCCAGAACGCCTGCGCATTCGGGAGTCCGTCTCTTTTGGCCACTTCGTACATCATCAAGTTGGGAACAATCGCGTAGCCAGGCGGCTGCTGGCCTTTAATCGTGCCGATGACCGACTGCGTCGCGAATAGATTGTTGTCGCTCGAACCGCCGACATCGTACCACTGCAGACTGCTGTTCGGATTCGACCACTGCGCGACAGTGAAGTCCCGAATTTGCGTATACAAATTGGAACTCACATACTGGCTAATCTCCGGATAAATGTACAGGAAATACGCCAGCTGCCCTTTAATCAAGGCGTGCAAATCCTTGCCTTCATTAACCTTCAGATCGTAATACCGCTCGGCGGCAAATTTCATGAGCCAGATGATGTCGGGTTCATTTTGCACGCGAAGGTCGGGGTACTCGGTCGTGCTCAGATTCGAAATCCCGTACGGCATCCGGTCGTAGGCGCTCGGGTTTGCCATGTACTGCAGGACAAGGGAGTTCAGCTCAAAAGAAAACTGATGGCTGTCCCGCCAGCCATACCCGGTGTTGCCGCCGACATCGAACGTGTCCTGCCGGGATTGGTCCATAAACCGGAGCGCAGGCCCAATCGATACCCGCTGCATCCAGTACTTGCCGATGGCGAACGGGTAGGAGTTTTTGCCGCCGCTCTGCACGTAGTATTCTGCAATACTACTTGGATTCCACGCCGAAAAATCCGCAATCTGCCCGCTAACACTGCCTGTAAACACCGTGCTGTTGTCCGAAGCCTTTTTCACGTAAAAAGGGGTCCCATTCGCTACGTTTGTCACCGTCGCCCGCTTCGGCTTATCGAGGTCGTAGCCGCTCTGATTCACAAAAACCGCCACCGTTGTCGTGTCCCCGTTCCCGCCTGGCGGCGTCTGCGGCTCCGCGCTGTTCGCGGTGTATTCATACTTGATGGCATTCGCCCGCGTATTGCCGGAGATGACTTTCAGCGTCACGGTTAACGCTGTCCCTGAAGCAGCGCTGACGGTCGCGATGAGATTCCAGCCGTTTGGATTCAGCGTCTGGTTCACACTCTTCGTCCACGTACCATCCAGCGAGTTGATCGTGTACCGGGCGTTTGTCGTGTTGTTGCTCGTCGGATACCAGACGTACACGTTGTAATTGCCGGTTGCCGGGGCATACTGACTCCATTTGGCCGTGCTGCCGCCCGCCGTCGAATATCTGGTGGCGCTTCCATTATAACCGGACAGCGAGCTGTTGAGCCAAGTGCCGGTCTCCATGTAACTGGCGTCGCCGTTCAGCATCACGACGGGAGCAACTGCCGCTCCATCATCCACCGTCAATGAATCGAAGCTGGCGCTCTGCCCGTACGTACGCAGCCCGACCGCCCCTTGCGTGATCGTCGCATCGGTCACCGTAATCTTGGCTGTTGCGAGATCATCCACATACCCCTTCAGCGTGGAGCCGTTCATCTCCAACTTCAGCGTATGCCACGTATTCAAGTCCATTGCAAAAGAGGAAGAACCCAGCAGCGTAAACGTCCCCCCGCTTTTGCGGTACAACTGAAGACCGCTCGTGGCGTGCAGCCGCAGCAAATAATAGTTATTGCCGTCCGCATAACGGCCAATGACGCCGGAAGCCGCCGTCGCGTTCATCGTGTTCAGCTTCATTTGCGCCGACACGGTGTAATTCGCCCAGCTTGAATTCCCTGCAAACGTGAGCGATTCAGCCGTCGAGCCTATGCCGGCCTGTTTGTACACATAAGTGCCGTCGTTCACCACCGACCAGCTTCCGCTCGAAGCCGTCCATCCCGCCGCATTGCCGTCCTCCCAGTTATCGCTGAATATCGCAGCCGCATAAGCCGATCGCTCCAGGGGTAATCCCCCGAACGCCAAAGTCAGCAAACAAACCAGCAAGACGCCAATTCTCACCTTTTGCCCCCAGCCCCTCCTGCTCATTACCTGCACCTCCCCATGGTTCGGTTTCGCACTTCACTTTACTCATATGACGCGAAAACAGGGAAAAGCACGTATGGAAGGGGCTTGATGTAAACGTTTTACACGTGTATGCATGAAAAGGCAGGATCGGTGGAAAATAGAGGTAAACGCCGGTGGATAGGAGCGCGGACTTATGCAAATGACGACTTTACTGCGGGAACCCGCAAAGCGAAAATTACTGCTCAGCGCAGGGCTCAGCTGGCTGTTCGATGCGATGGATGTCGGCATCGTCTCGTTTGTCGCAGCGGCGCTGGCCGCGGAGTGGAAGCTGGGCCCGCAGCAGATCGGCTTCCTGGCTGCGATCAATTCAACGGGCATGGCTGTGGGCGCAGCCTTGGCGGGAGCCTATGCCGACCGATTCGGGCGGCGCGCCGTGCTGGTGGCGACCTTGCTCATTTTCTCCGTCGCCAGCGGACTTTCCGCCTTCGCGACCGGCTTCGCCATGCTGTGCGCGCTGCGCTTCGTGACCGGCTTCGGGCTCGGCGGCGAGCTGCCGGTAGCGTCCACGCTGGTGTCGGAATCTTTTCCCGCTCGGGACCGCGGGTCTGCGGTCGTGCTGCTCGAGAGCTTCTGGGCGGCGGGCTGGATTGCGGCGGCGCTGATTTCCTTCTTCGTCATCCCGGTTTACGGGTGGCGGGTGGCTTTTCTCATCGGGGCGATCCCGGCGATTTATGCCCTATACATACGGCGCGCCGTGCAGGACTCCCCCCGATTTAAAGGTGAGCGCAAGCTGCCGTTCCGCACGCGGTTTGCAGCCGTCTGGTCAGCGCCGTACCGAACCTCCACAGTGGCCTTGTGGGTGCTGTGGTTTTTCGTCGTTTTTTCGTATTACGGCATGTTTCTGTGGCTGCCAACCGTCATGGTGCTCAAGGGCTTCAGCCTTGTCAAGAGCTTCTCCTACGTGCTGATTATGACCTTGGCGCAGCTGCCAGGTTACTTTACCGCTGCCTATTTCATCGAAAAATATGGCCGCAAGTTCGTCCTCGTTACCTACTTGCTGCTCACCGCCGCGAGCGCGCTATGGTTCGCCTCGGCGGTCAGCGAGGGCATGCTGATTGCCGCCGGGCTCTGCCTCTCCTTCTTCAACCTTGGCGCGTGGGGTGCCATGTATGCGTACACGCCCGAGCTGTACCCGACCGCCATCCGTTCCACGGGGGCCGGGTTCGCAGCGGCGTTCGGCCGGATCGGCGGCATTCTGGGGCCGTATCTGGTCGGTTATTTGGTGGCGCGGGCGTACAGCGTTACCGCCGTGTTTGGGATTTTTTTCGCGGCGATCGTGATCGCGGCGCTGGCGGTGCTCCTCTTCGGCCGCGAGACGAAGGGGACAGATCCGGACGGCTTGGCGACAGGCCAGCCGTCGTAATGGAAAAGAGCTCATCTCCGGTTGGAGATGAGCTCTTTTCCATGCTAACGGTTACCAGCGAGCTTATTGCAGCGATAAAGTGTCGTTACACGAGCTAACGGTTGCAGCAGCGAGACTGTCGATTAATTGTTTATACTTTGGGAATCTGTGAGAGAACACAAAATGTATACGAAAAATCATATATAATGTGCTGCATTNNGATTTTGAATATGTATTCGAAAATTCATACACATTCTCTACGCGTGTCCGTTCACGGATAAAACTGTCCACAATTAATCGACAGTCTCGCAGCAGCGCCTATCGGGTCGTTAAGGGCTGCATTTCAATGCAAATCAAAGAAATAAGCCCCATGGCAACCGCTAGCGTTACAAATTCGGTATTTGGCGGCAAATAAGCTCCACTGCAACCGTTACGCTGTCCGCATCCCAGCGTCCCTCTCACGCCAGCCCCGCCGCGTGCGCTGCCAAGAAGAGCTTCAGCGTCACGATGCCAAACGGCTGCATGGTCACCATGAGGGTGTCGCCGCCGCTGAAGCCGGCAACCGCCTGCACGTCTCGCTCCACGAGGTCGCATGCAAGAGCTTTCGCGATCGGCTCCGTGAATGACAGTGTCACGGTAGAACCAACGTCGTGCAGATTTTGAAATCGCAGCACGTACGCACCGTCTCTCTCGGCCTTTTTGAAGGCCAGGATCTGAACTCCCTCCGCGCCTTCCTTCAGGAAGCCATAGCTGGGAGGGCCGGAAGGGTCCCAAGCGGCTGTCGCTTGGAGCGGCGTGAACGCTTCCAGTGCCATCTGCTGCACGCACCCCTGCTGCCAATCCCCGGCATGCGGCGCAAGCCGGAACGCGTAGTGAAAGCTGCCGCCGATCCACTGCGGGAAGTTGGTTCCCCATTGATTGTTGAACAAGTTAAAATGCAGATTAGCCTGCTGCGGTGTATACGTCTTCGAGTATTGGTAAATCCCTTTTTCACCGATGGAGAACAACGGCGTATCCATAGGCATAATCGCCAGTCCGACAGGGCCATCCTGGACATCAACCCAATGGCTTGCGCAATGGAGACGTGTATTCGCACCTTTCTCGATGTCTGCCAAGGGATTCACAACGCTGCCCAGCTTCTGAAAGCGATAGCTCGGATGGGCTGCGTTCAAAGCAAAGGTGAAATGCCCGCTCTCGGCATATGCGGTAGCAGCTTTGCGAAGGACATGAACCCCCAGATCCGCAAAGGACTGCCCCTCTTCCAAACGGATCGTCAGACGAACTTCCTCCCCATTGCCGAACGTCTCCCAGCTTTCGACGGGGGTTGTGAAGTGAACCTCAATCGCGCCCCAGCCTTCACCATTCGAGATGCTAACATCCTTGATCTGAACCGCATAGCTTCGATGATCGATTCGCGGGTAGCCGGGTTTGCCGAAATCGTTAACATACCAATCGGTTAAATCGTAGCTGTACGCTTTGACGAAATCCAGAATCTCCTCTTTCCCGTAGACATCGTACGCGTAGCGGCCGAAGCTTCCGCCCGCGGCCCATTCTTTCTGATTGTGCTTATCATAAAAGCTGACAATCGCACCCGTAGCCTGGCTAACCTCAATGCGTATCGCCGAGTTCTCCAAGACGGCATTTCCCGCTACAACCACAGCAATTTCGCTGGCCGGCCCCGCTTCCGTATTTGCTTCAAAAACAAACGTCCGGTAACTCATCGGACCGATCCTGTCCAGATACGCCTCTCCGGCTTCATTCACCCGGTACGTCTCCTGCGTCTCCCGGTCTCTCAGCGTACCGCTTCCAGGAGAATCCAGTGTCACCTTCACCTGCCTGCGTTCCCAAGCAAGCGGGTTGTACACCCCGACGATTGCGGAGCCCTCCGCGGTCAACGGCCGAAGCCGGCTTAACGCTTCCTCGGCACGGTCGACGTACGCTTTCTGCTCCAGCCAGGACGCTTCCGTCTTCGCATAAGAGTCCGGGAATCGCTCACGGTCCTTCGCCATCGCTTCCTTCCCGAAAGCCCGCATGCTGTTGCGCCCGGGCAGCAAGTTCGACTTGATATCGATCCCCCAGGTGTGCTCGCCAAACAATAATGTATGCTCATAGGCATCCGCGATAACCGCAGCAGCTCTCCGATCGCCTGCACCCTGCATGGCTGCTAGCGTCGACAGACTCTCCCGTGCGGCAATCGCCGAGCGCAGCCTCCGCACACGGGCTATTTCCTCCGGATACGTGCCGATGCCATGAATCCAGGTATCCGCCAAATCCTTGCGAACCACAGGGATATCCTGGAAATCCCTGCGCATAAAATCCTGCGCAAAATCATCCATCGTGCCGATTTTCACTTCGGTATCCGGGTACTTCTTGGCGATTTCGGCTAACAAGCCCCGCACGACATGGCCGTCATGAGGCCCGTCGTTATCCGACGTTTGCAGCAGCGCGAGCCAGATCGGATACGGCCAGTCGTCGGGAGGCGTCAAGTCCGTGCCGTACGCACCTTTGGAATAGTAGGTCAGCACCCTGCTGCCATCCGGCCCCTCCCAATGGAACAACCGGGGCACGTCGACAGGCGACGAACAGGCATTGACACCTAAATGCAGAAAGGAAATCCCTGCTTCCTTCAACAGGGTGGGCAGCATCCACGTGTGACCGGGTACGTCCGTCATTTTCGCGGATATGGCCGTATGCCCGTATTGATTGCGCAGCTCCTCCGAGTAATAGAGGCCCCGGATGTATTCCTCTGTCCCGCAAAACTCCGTATGTGTCGTAAAAGGAAGCCCATGCCACCGCAGCTGGCCGTTACGAATGAGCGCCTCCATCCGCTCTTTCCTTTCCGCATCCGGTGTGTCCAAGCACACGCGCAGCATCCAGGCGGGAAGCGTCCAGACATAATGATGATCAGGCCCATCCGCTTTCGTTTCTTCGCACACCGACGCCACTTCGTCCATCATCTGCTCCTTGTACTGCGTGACGACATGGCTGGCCAAATCCGTAAAGCCTAGATCTACGTGGGTTTTAAAAACAATATAAATTTTCTCCAACTGTTTCACGTCACACGCCTCCGCTGTCTTTCAATTGATCACCCATTCTCATTTGCTTAAGTGCTATCAACGCCTGGACATTCCGAGACGTAATCGACTGCACGCCCATTTCGACAAACGGCTTCATCGCTTCTTGCTCATCCACGGTCCATACATAGACGGCCAACCGATGATGTGCCGCAATCTCGAGAAGCGCCGGCTGTACAAGACGATAATTCACATTAATCCCGAAACAATTGGCGCTCCTCGCATCTTCGCAGCTCAGATGCGCAGCCTCCCCGTAAGCGTTAGCTTCAAATAACGCCGGATCGACGTTCAGCAGCTTGCTGAGACGCGGGTTCGAGCGCTGAACAAGATGGGCGCGGGTGGCCTCGCATCCGCTGAGCAGCACCTTTTCGTATAAGTCATACTGATCAACCATACGGGAAACGGGTTCGATGCAGGCGTCCGATTTCAGATCCAAATTCATCTTTGCGCCTGAAGCCTGCAGAAGCGGCAAAACGGACGCTAACGTTAAGAGACGCAGGGCTTCGCTGGATTTCCCGTCACGCGCCTTGAACACTCTCGTCTCGATGTCCGCATAACTCGTCTGAGCGATGCTGTATGCCGTTCCCTCCGCGGTGATTATGCGATCATCATGCGCTAGAACTAAGACGCCGTCTGCAGTAACGCGGATATCGTCTTCCACAATGTCCGCACCGCTGCGGAAGGCGGTTTCGATGGACAACCGGCTGTTCGCAGGCGTCCCCATACAGGCGGTATGTGCCGTAATCAACGGAAACGGCTTCATGCTTTTCCCCTCGCTTACTTTCGAATTTCCTCCAGAGGCGTATGATGACCATAGAAGGTTTTCGCTCTTTGGATCGGGGCTGTCCACTTCACGGCATTCGCAATGACGCGCTGAACGTCCTTATTGTGGTAAGTCGGGTACGTCTCATGGCCAGGGCGGAAATAGAAAATTTTCCCTTGACCGCGCCGGTACGTGCAGCCGCTGCGGAACACCTCGCCGCCCTGGAACCAGCTGACGAAGATTAATTCCTCTGGCGTTGGAATATCAAAATGCTCGCCGTACATTTCTTCCTCTGCCAGATCAATGTAAGGCCCTACTCCCTCGACGATGGGATGAGACGGGTCGACGACCCACAGCCGTTCTCTCTCATCCGCCTCCCGCCACAGCAGATCACAGGATGTACCCATCAACTTCCGGAACAGCTTGGAGTGGTGACCGGAGTGCAGCACGATGAGTCCCATGCCTTCATGCACACGCTTACAAATTCGATCTACAACGAGATCCTGAAAGCCCTTGTGCTCCACGTGCCCCCAATAAATCAGAACATCCGTCTGATCCAGCCTTTCTTGCGTCAAGCCATGCTCAGGCTCTTGAAAGGTCGCGCACGTGATGTCAAAATCGTCCTGGCGGATCCCGTCCGCTATCGCACCGTGCATGCCTGCCGGATAAATGCGGGCCACTTCCTCTTTGCGCTGCTCTTGCAGAAATTCATTCCATATCGTCACTCGAATCACACAAGCCCCTCCTTCTGGTTGAGATCTGTATGCAGTGTTCTCGACATGCCGTCTTTCGCCGAGTCGATGATCGCTTGCAGCACTTGTTGGTTCCGATAGCCGTCCATCAGCGTAGGGACCGTAGCAGAGCCGCCTTGCTCCAGGTAATCTACGAAATCCTGCAACATCGGCTTAAACGTTTTTTCATCCAAATGAAGACATGTCTCGGTCAACTGATGGCTAGCCCCCGCTCGCAGCGTCAGATGCACTTCATTCGGCCGTTCGACGGCAATCCGAACCGTGCCCAGATCGCCAAACAAGGTGACGTTGAACTGATTGCCCGTGCCGATCGCATTTTTATGCGTATAAAACGAGCCCATCACACCGCCTTCGAGGACGCTCTGAAAGCTGGTAAAATCGTCTACATCGACCTCCTGCAGCTCACCCGTGCGCACATCCGGGCGCCGATCAATGAACGTGCTCATCAGCCCCGACACCTGAACGAACTCGCCTACAAAAAAGCGCGCCGCATCCACCATATGCGATCCGATATCCGCCAGTATACCCGACCCCGCCGCCGCTTGACGGAAACGCCATGTATAAGGCTTGTTGAACATCGGCGCATTTTCCTCTTGCAAATAGTGCGCCGCGATATGCCGAATACGGCCCAGCGTCCCGTCAGCGACGAGCTGCTTCACATATTGGAAGCACGGCCGATACCGGTAGGAAAAACCAATCATGCATGGCATCGGGTTACTGGCATATAACGCAGCCAGCTCCTCCGCCTCTTCCATCGTTCGAGTAAAAGGCTTCTCCGAAAAAATCGGCTTGCCGCAGGCAATCGCTGCTTTCAAAATCTCCGCATGAAACTGATTGGAGACGCCGGAGATCAGAACATCAACTTCAGGATCCGCGATGATCGCGTGAAAATCCGTATACCGCTTCCCCGCCGGCAGTTGCAAACGGTCTCCAGCTTTTTCAACCGCCTTCGCATCGACATCACAGATCGCTGCAACCTTTACGTTTTCGATTTTTGACAAGTGATTCATATGGTAGTCGCCAATCCCGCCTAATCCGATGATACCTGCACGCCACGTTTTACGATTCACCCCGTTCACTCTCCTCGTCGTTCAAGCTTCACCGTTCAATCGTTGACACAGAGCTTCGCTCAATAATTTTACTTTCGACCATGAGATGTTCAGGGAACTCCCCTTGCAGCACACCCAGCTGATTCATCAGCAGTCTGACCGATTGCGCTCCTAATTCCGTAGGCTGCAAATCCATGCTCGTCAGAGAAGGATCCGACTGCACCATCATCGAGAGATCACCGCAAATAACAAAAATAGAGACATCGCCGGGCACTTGGAGATTCAAAGCCTTGAGCGCCCTGAGCGTACTGAAGGCCGTCCGATCGTCATCGGCGATAATCGCCGTTACTGGATTCCGCTCGTTGCCGAGAATGCGGATGGTCTCTTCATAGCCGTAATCCATGTACTCGCTTGAATTCAGGGCTGGCTTATGATGAATCATGTGCGCTTCCACGGGTATTCCATGCGCCTCCATCGTCGCGATGAAGCTGGCCTTTCTTTCAATTGACACAGTCATGAGCTCATTCGCATTCAGAAACATGATGTTGGTATGACCTTTGTCGATGAGATAGCTGCAAATGCTGCGCATAATCTGGGGATTATCGTTATCCACGCTGGAAAAATGCGTAATCTCTTCGTTCATCACCCGCCCGACGGTCACGAAAGGAATCTGTCCCGCATGCATCATTGCGATCCGCTCATCATTCGTGGTCGGACTCATGACTACCGCACCGTCAATGGGGTAGCTTGTCAAAAACGGGGTCTGCACCTGCTGCTCAGGGATAATATCCAGCAATACCCGGTATCCGTAATACGAGGCTTCCAAAATCACCCCGTTAATGAACTGGGTATGGAACACGCTAAAAAAGAAGCTGCCATGTGGAATGGTAAGTCCAATCGCCATCGTTTTCTTCGTGACCAAGCTTCGCGCCGTATGATTCGGGACGTAATTCAACTGTCTGGAAACGCGCAGCACACGCTCTCTGACCTCGTCGCTTGTCGGTCTTTTCTGGCTAAACACATTGGACACCGTTCCCTTGGAAACTCTCGCCAGTTTTGCAACATCATCGATTTTTGCCATGTTCGGATAAACATCCCTTCATTCCAAGATCCCTTTATGCTAATTGTTCATTTAACCGCTCTACCAACTCGATTAGTTCAACCGGATGCCCAATCGTATAGGTCGGCATTTCGCTTTCATCTCCGTGCACCTTCGGGTATCTTGGCGTCCAGCTCAAGAAAATGCTGGTGATCCCCATCTGATTGGCCCCTTTGATGTCACGGCTCAAATTATTGCCCACCATCACAATCCGGGAGCAATCCTGTTCGCTGAGGTCAAGCGCCCCAAGCGCTGCTTTAAACATACGCGGGCTCGGCTTGGCGGCCTTGATCGTTTCCGAATAAATCATCGTTGTAAAATAATCATATAAGCCATGATCGGTCAACATGTTTTTGAACGATTGCGCTCTCCCGTCAGCAACTAGCGCAAGCGTGTAGCCGCGTTCGGCAAGCGTCCGTACCATGACATCCGCGCCTGGAATGAGGTCCGCCTGAATGACAATGTCCTGATCGTCTCTGATTTCCGTGCCTTCATCGATAATGGTATCTCCGCAATCCAGAAACACAATCAGCTTCTTCGCATTCGGATTAATCTCGATTGAATCTTTGAACGTCCGACTAGCCATGAACGACACCTCTCAAGTTTAATTGGTCTGCATAGTGGCACGCTGCATAATGGTTGCCGCCCAAGTCCTGCAGCTCCGGTGCTTGCTGCACGCACTTATCGGTCTTATATCTGCAACGGGGATGAAAATGGCAGCCGCTCGGCGGGTTCGCCGGATTCGGCACCTCACCCTCCAGAATAATCCGCTCTCGCTTATAATCCGGATCCGGCTCTGGCACCGCAGACAGCAGCGCTTCCGTGTACGGATGCTTCGGATGGTCGAATAGCGAACCCACCGGCGCCAGCTCCACGATTTTACCCAAGTGCATGACAGCCACGCGATCGGATATGTTTTGAACGATAGATAAATCATGGGAAATAAAGATATAGGTAATCTGAAATTGCTTCTGCAGATCCCTCAGCAAATTAATAATTTGCGCCTTAATCGATACGTCGAGCGCGGATACCGCTTCATCGCAGACGATCAGCCTTGGCTGTGAAACCAGCGCCCGTGCGATCGCAATACGCTGCCGCTGCCCGCCGGAGAACGCGTGCGGATACCTTTTGAGATAGCTGACGTTGAGTCCCGTTTTTTCCGCAATCAACGTCACCTTCTCATCCAGCTCCGCTTTCGACAGCTTGAAATTCGCGAGCAGCGGCTCGGAAATAATGTCGTAGACGCTCATCCGCGGACTAAGCGAGGAATATGGATCTTGAAAAATCATTTGAATATTTTTTCGATATGGTTTAAATGCCTTGCCGCGAAGCCCCAGAAAGTTGACCTCTTCGTCGTGCTCCGTATGATAAATCACCTGTCCCGAGCTAGCGTCCATGCCTCTGACGATACAGCGGCCTAGCGTCGTTTTGCCACAGCCCGACTCGCCGACGATGCTGAGCGTCTCCCCTTCCATGAGCTCGAAGGAAACGTTATTGAGGACCTGTACGGAGGAAGGCCTACTGAATAGCTTATTCGTCGCTTTCACTTCAAAATGCTTCGTGAGTTCTTTTACTTTTAATATCGGCTTAGACATTCGGCTTCTCCACCCCTTCCTCCTTGTAAAGAAAGCATCTCACCATATGGTTATCGGATAGCTGGGTTTTCGGCACGGCTCTCGAATTACAGACGCCTTCGATTCTGTCCTTGCACCGATCGTAGAAGCCGCACATCGGCGGCATGTCAATTGCCATCGGAACCGTTCCCTCGATCGACTCCAACCGTTTATGACGATCCCCCGCCAGACGCGGCATCGAGCTAAGCAGCCCTTTCGTGTACGGATGTTTCGGGTTATTAAAAATTTCGCCTACCGTCGACTGCTCGACGATTTTGCCCAGATACATGACAGCGACTTCGTCGCACATCTCTGCGATGATGCCAAGATCGTGCGTCACGAGCAGGATCGCCATGCCGAACTCCTTCTGAAGCCCCTTCATGAGCTCCATGACCTGAGCTTGAATCGTAACATCCAGTGCGGTTGTCGGCTCATCGGCGATCAGCAGCTCCGGATTGCAGGACAAGGCCATGGAAATCATGGCGCGCTGGCGCATGCCTCCGGAAAACTCATGCGGATATTGATCGAACCGCTTCTCCTGATCCGAAATCCCGACTTTTCCGAGCATTTCCAGGGCAATTTTCTTGGCTTCTTTCTTATTCTTCGTCCGATGGATCAGAATCGACTCCATGATCTGATTCCCAATCGTATACATCGGGGAAAAGGCGGTCATCGGCTCTTGGAAAATCATGGCGATCTTACGGCCGCGAATGCTGCGGATTTGCTTGCTGCGCGGATTCAGCGAGAGCAGATCCAGGTGCTGCAGCGCCTTTTCCGAGTCGGAGTGATAGACGATTTTCCCGGAGGTCTCGCATTCTTTGGGATTGATGCTAATGATAGCCCGGCTAGTCAAGCTCTTCCCGCATCCGGACTCGCCGACGAGTCCGAGCGTTTTTCCCTTTTTAATTTCAAAATCAACACCATCAACGGCTTTCATTTCCCCGTTATCCATTTGAATTCGAATTTTCAAGTCCTGAACGGACAGCAGAGGCTGCTCGGCTAGTGCATGGGCAGAATCGACTGCAGCTTTCAACGTCATGGCATTTCCCCGCCTTACTGTAGTTTATTTCTTGTATGGATCGGCTGCATCCCGCAGACCGTCGCCTAGAAAGTTAAACGTTAACACGGCGATAATGACAAACCCCAGCGGAATGAGCTTCCAGGGATATAAAGCAATATTCTCAATCTGCTGCGCCTCCTGCAGGAGCACGCCCCAGCTCGTCGCCGGAGAACGAATGCCGAGTCCCAGGAAGCTCATGGCCGTCTCGCCAAGAATCATGCCGGGAATGGCGAGTGTTGTCGCTACGACCAGATAGCTGATAAATCCGGGCAGCAGATGCTTAATAATGATCTTGGCGTCGCTGACGCCGGCGATTTTTGCAGCGAGCACATATTCTTCATTTTTTAAAGAAATGAACTTGCCTCTCGCGACCCTCGCTAAATCCGTCCACCCGATGAAGGCGAAAATAATAACGATATACAAGTACATCGTAACGACCGGAACGCGCGCTGGAATGGCCGCCGAAAGTGCCATCCAAAGTGGGAGTGTTGGGAAGGAACGAATGATTTCGATAAAACGCTGAATGACCGAGTCCAGCCAGCCTCCGAAGTATCCGGATACGCCGCCGATAAACAAGCCTAGCACAAAGCTGATGGACACCCCGATCAAAGGGATGCTCAAGGAAATCTGACTTCCGAGAACGACGCGCGACAGTAGATCCCTGCCCATGCCGTCTGTCCCGAACAAGAACAACCGCCCCGGCTCATCTACACCAAACAGGTGAATCTTCGTAGAAAATAAGCCAAGGAACTTATAGCTTTCTCCCTTTACGAAAAACCGGACCGGATGGCGAAGCTTCTCGTCCTGCACGAAAATCTTTCGCAGCGTAACTGGATCCCGGCCCGATTTCAGCTCATTTACATACGGCCTAAGATGAAAGTTCCCTTCGGCATCCTTGAAGCTTAACTTTGTGGGCGGCGCGTTAACGTATTTGCTGTCATAGCTTTGCAAGCCGTAAGGAGCGATAAACTGAGCGAATAAAGCAACGAGATAGAAGCAGGCCAAGATGATTAAGCTGATACGAGCTAATTTATGTTTTTTCAACCTTTGATAGATGAGGCGCCACTGGGAGCTGTAGTACACATCGTTGTTTTTGGGGCGCTTGACGGCGGTCGAAAGTTGTTTTCCGATTTGTGTAATTGGTTTCATAGGTCACGCACCTCTGAATGCCGTACGGATTTTGGGATCGAGCCAAGCGAGCAGGATGTCGGAAATCAGCGTCCCAATAACCGTTAACACAGCCATGAATAATAACCAAGTTCCCGCTAAATACATATCCTGGGCGAGCAGGGCGTTGTACATGACTGGACCTTGAATCGGCAGGTTCAGCACAATCGCTGTAATGGTCGAACCGGTGAAGATCGAAGTTAAAGACCAGCCAATCGTGCTTACGATCGGATTTAAGGCTGCGCGCGTCGGATACTTCAGTAAGATTTTGCTTTCCGATAAGCCTTTCGATCTTGCTGTCACGACGTTCGGCTTGTTCAGTTCGTCCAGCATCTGACCTCTCATCACGCGTATGAGCTCGGCCGTATTCGCCAGACCGATGACGATGATCGGGATAATCATATGCTTGAGCAAATCCAGCACCTTTGCGAAGGACCATGCGGCATTGGCATAATCACCCGAGAACAAGCCCAGCATAGGATCGCCGAGATACACGTACGACAAATACATTAAAATAATTGCCATTAAGAAATGCGGAGTTGCCATTCCGAGGAAACCGAATGCGGAGAAAATATAATCGCCGATAGAATACTGCTTGACTGCGCAGTAAATGCCGATCGGAATCGCGACACCATAGGTAAAAATCATCGTGGCCAGCGATACAATCAACGTCAGCGCCATATACTGCGAAATCACGGACAGCACCGGTTTGTTGTAGCTAAAAGAGTGTCCGAAGTTGAAATGAAACACGATGTTCTTCATCCATTCCAGGTATTGAATGAACCAAGGCTGATCCAGCTTTAAGCTTGCTCGCATGAGATCGATGTCCTGCTGCGTCATGACCTCTCCGGCTGAAGACATCTTCGCAGCATAGGAGGAGACATAATCGCCTGGCGGCAGCTGAATGATGTAGAAGACGATAATGGATATAAAGATTACAACCGGAATCACTAAAATAATTCGTCTTAAAATATATTGAAGCATCTCCATCCTATCCTCTCCGATTAAGTCGGTGATTCCTTGAAAGCATAATGGGGAAAGAAAGCTTCCCCATTATGCCGTGACAGAACGAACTATGGCTTGATAAAGAATTGAGCCGGATGCCCGTGACCGATACTGCGGAATTCATCAGCAAAGACCAGGCTCTTCGGTACGTTGCCCATTTTGTTCGAAGCCACAATCAGCTTCGGCGTCGGGCCTGCATAGCCGATTATCCATTGATTTTTCTGGTGCAATTTAATGATCTCGTTGCTCCACTTTACAATGTCTTCCTTCGTTGTAGAGGACTTGACTTTATTCCAGTAATCGAGAATCAGCGCGATGTCTCCTTCCGGTTTCACCCCGTCCTTCCCGTTCGACGATGTGTACAAACCGTAATTCCCGAGCCAAGGCGTTAGTACACGCAGTGGCACTAAGGTATCCGGTCTGAAGGCGACGTTCACAAGCGAAATATTTTCCGTTGTAACCGGAATCTTGTTCGCATATTTGAGATCGTTATGCGTGCCGGTATCGACAACCTTAATATCTACCTTAAGGCCGACCTGCTCAAAATATTTTTTGATCAACTCCAAGAAAGAAGCGCTGTTCGTATTCGGTTCAATGATCGTAATCGTTAAATCCGAGCCGTCTGCGTTTAACCGGAAATTGTTTTTATCCCGTTTCGTAAGCCCAATTTCATCCAGCAGCTTATTGGCGCGCGCCTGATCGAATTGACTCCATTGCTGCGCCCAGCCTTGTTGATACCCGACCAAGCCTTCCGGAACCGAAGCTTGCTGCGTAGCTCCCAGGCCGTTCGTGACAATCTCGGATACTTCCTTACGGTCAACCGCGACGGATACAGCCTCTCTAAAGCGAATGTCTTGGAACAGCTTGCGCAAGTTCGGATCCTCAATCGTTTGGTTGAATTGAAGGCCTGCGCTTGACCAGGTTGGCGTCGTCCAGGACAGGACCGAGAAGCCTGCTTTCTTCTCATTTTCTTTGAGTACCGTGAAGTCCTTGAAATCAAAATCCAGCAAATTATAATTCCCCGCCAAAGCGCCGAGCACCCGTTGGGCCGGATCCTGAACCTTCGTCGCCACGATGCGGTCCATGTACGGCAGCTGATTACCTTCGCTGTCCACTTTCCAGTAGTAAGGATTGCGCTCCATAATGAATTGATCGCTGTTCGGATCGTTCTTGGCTACCCAAGCTCTGAGCGTCGGGATTTGCGGGTTGATCCAGTAGTAGTACCCTGTCGCAACCAGGAAAGATTTCGTATCTGCAAAGCCCCATTGCTTCGCGATTTCAAGCGCCTTGTCTTCGCCGACAAACTCAGGCAGAATTGTTTTTTGGAAATGAGCCGGCGCGAAGAACCATTTGTTATCAATCGCAACGCGCTCCAGGAATTGGACGCTCGGATATTTATGCGTCACTTTAAAGGTGTAGTCATCCACCTTGGTTACTTTCGCCAGCGCTTTTTCGCCGGTTACCGGATCGACCGAATAATAGGCGTCATAGATTTTTTTGCCGAACGTCTCTTTCGTCAGCATGTGCTCCCAATAGAAAATGACATCGTCCGCTGTGAACGGCACGCCATCCGACCATTTCATGCCTTTGCGCAAATGAATCGTGAACTCCGTCGAGTCCTTGTTCACTTCATAGCTTTTGGCCACGTTCGGCTCTACCGTACTTCCATCCTTGTTAAAACGGAATAACGCTTCCTCTGTCGGCTGACCCACTGCCCAGCGATCATTCGGTCCGCCCCACGGCATTTTCCAGTCGCCGCCGTATTTCCCAATCTCATCGGTTACCTTTTCAACCATGATGTCGTCTTTGTCGGGCAGCCGCTCCGCTACAGCCTTCAGCGTTCCTGCGCTCACAAGCTTGGTTAACATCGGGGCTTCCTTGTAACCTGCAATATTCGCAGGCGCTGCTGCAGTTGGACTTGCGCTCTCTTTCCCTGGTGCGCTTGCGCTCGGTGATGGGCTACTTGCACTGTCCTCACATGCCGTAAAAATAATTGCAGAAATCAACAACATCATGGCCGTTAACACCGTGTTTCTTTTCAAGCCAGTCCCCTCCAACGTGTTAGACTTGGTATTCACTTGAATGGCCTTGCTTCACCCCAAGGCAGCATGGCATTAAACCGGTTTAATAAGGAGGCAGAGGCGTCCATCGCCTTGGCGGTAAAGGATGAACCGAAACGTTTAAACCGGTTTAATAAAAGCTGAGCTACATCCTAACGATGTCTGGGATCCCCTCCTGCTCCAGTACTTAAACACCGGATTTATTAAACCGGTTTAATAAATGTAAGCGTTTGCTCGTTGTTACTAGTATCTTACCTCGGTATTCATTCGCCTGCAACCGCTTTCTTTGTCAGAATATGGATATCATTGTCGTAACGATCAGGCATCTGTATCTCCGGCAAAAAAACTTATCCCCGCGGTTAGGCCGGGCGCTAAGATTTCTCCCTTGTCGGAATCCATAGAAAAGTATACACTTTCAATAGAACATCGCAGATTCGTGCTAGATACCATTCATCCAACTTTATAGGGGGACGTTGACCGATGGCAGCTAATGAAATAAAACGCGTACAAGCCCTGCTGAACCATGCTCAGCAGCTGGCTGGCAGCAGCAAAGGCGTTGACGAAAGAGTGAAAAGCCTGAGCAGCCGTTTGGAAGCTCTGAAGCAGCTTCAAGGCGGACAAGCGACAGAAACGGAAACAGCTGCTGCAAGCGAAGAAGCAAGCGTTGCGGAAGAAGCGAAGGAAGAGACGGCTGCCGAAGAGGAAGCCGCAGAATCCGAGGAAGCAGAAGCTTCCGAAGAAGAATCAGCCTAAGCGGTGAAACAAAAGGCGGTGCTCAGGATCAACATCCTGGCACCGCCTTTCTTCCTTACCCATTAACACGCAGCAACTCTGCACGGTACTCCCCCGGCGTCCTTCCGGTTTCCATTTTAAAAGCTTTGGTAAACGATTGGACGGTCAAATAACCTACTTGATCCGCAATCTCCTGGATTTTCAAACGTTGATCGCCCAGAAGCATCCTCGCCGCCGCGATCCTGCGCTCCGACACTCTGTCCTTAATCGTCATGCCGGTTTCATCCTTATAAATTTTACGCATATGAGAAGTGCTAATCGCAAAAATTTCGCTCAATCGTTCGATGGTCAAGTCATCCGCAAGATGCGCGTCAATGTAAGCCGTAATGCTATCTGCCAACTCCTGATTTTTCAGAGAGCGCTTCTGCTCCAGCTGATCGAGCACGAGTTCATACAGCGCCTGCATATAGTTGACCATGCTCTGCATCGTTTCCATCTCTAGCAGATCGGTATGTCTCAACTGCTGGATGATCGGCTGAAAGCCGAGATTGGCGTCAATTTCGTAAACACAGCGCAGCGATGAGGAAAATAACTGCAGGAAGTAATGCCGGACCACCTCGATTTGCCTCGCATGATGCGCAATCATATGCGCTTCGAATTCTTGCAAACCAGAGACAAGACCATCGCGGTTACCCGTTTTGAAATTCGTCAATATTTGCTTCTCCAGACCAAGCGGGTACATGACAATGCCAGCTTCCGGTCGGACAGCTTCATAATAAATGACCGTATTGCCTCCGTACACGAGCTTTTGTCTTAGTGCAGAGCCCGCTTCCTGGTAGCAATCACTAAGCTCCTCAATACCTGCGTGCAGAGCGCTGACGCCAATTGTGAAAGTCATCGTCGATTCCTGAGTTAGCAGCGTCAGAAGTTGACGCAGCCAGGAGCGCAGACTGTCGGGCAGCATCTCCGAATCGACTGGCTCTTCGGCCAAATGGAGCACCAGCACCATTTCGTTCGGTTCTGCTTCCACGAGATAGCCTTGATAGCCCATCTTGCCAAAGGCTTCCTCCTGAAGTCTTTCAGACAGCTGCAGGAGGAATGTATTCCGCTCGGACTCATGCATTTTCTGAGTAAACTTGCTGTACTCGTCCATGGATATGAGCAAGACGACGAAAGAGCCTGTTTCGGGCAAGCTCAAGCCATAATAAGTTAGACGCTCCATGGTATGAGGCGATATCTGTTCATCACCACATACCAACCGCTGCAAAAATTTGTTCCGGCTCTGGATTTCATAATCCATAAGCAGTGTCGTTAAATCCCTGTTTTGATCCATCAAACGGCTAACATTACGCTCAATCTGTACGATTTCTTTGGCATGCTCCGATTTACTATCGTAGGATTTCTGGTCAATGCCACGCATCATATTCAGCAAGCGATGCATCGGATTAACAATTCTTCGCGACAGCAGCAGCGAGCCAATTAGGCTGAGAACAACAGCCATCAAGCAGATGGCGACCGTCAACCGACTCCACAAATGCAGGCTGTGCGTCACCACGGACTTTGGAATCATATAAGTGTACACCCAACCACTCGTTACGGAAGTCACATAGCAAACCAACGAGTCTACGCCGTGCACCTTGGTAAACAAGCTGCCTGATGGTTCACTGAATTGGGAAATATCCAGACCGCTAACAAAATCGCCAAAATCGGAGCTCTCCTCCTCCTCCGAAGCTTTCTGCGACAGAATATGTCCTTCTTTGTCAGTAACAACCAATTGAACATCGGGATTCGTGCTCAGGGATTGCATAATTTGCGCTAAATAATTGCCTTTGATATTGATCACCACATAAGCAGACGGTGTACCCGTTTGAATGATGGGCAGCGTCTTGACGATTGAGATGACAGACTCTTCCTTCGCTGAGGATATTTCCGGAAGAAATCTTGTGCGGACTGTCGATTTGTTCGACGTTTGTTCGACCATGGAGCGAATAAAGTCCCGATCCTGAAAGCCACTGAGCGGTAATGCCCCCTGAAGCGAGGACAAGATCATCTGCGAGCTGGCATAGTAGATGGATACCGAGTGGATATAGTCGCTGGACAACACGACATTCTCGAGCCGCTGCCTAAGCTGAAGCTGCATGTAAATATCAGCCTGATCGTAATAATCCATAAAATGGAGAAATGAGGAATCCAAGAATACCGCTTCCATGGCTTTATCGACCTCAGCCAGTACGATTTCTTGCCCATTCTTGATTAAATTCAGCGTATTACTGCTGTTCTGGATGGCATCCCTCCAGAGTAAAGTCGAAGATGAATAATACAGCGCCCCCCCTGAGATCGCTGCTACCAGTAAGGAAAGCGCCAGAAAATAGTTGAAATATTCAAACAAACTGCTCTTCATAAAGCGCTTTTCTTTTTTTTCTTTCATAGTTGCTGTCCCCCTAAATACCGGGACTCACTTTGCCCGATTTCAACGCATTGTATCTTTTAATTTTGGAATTGAGCAAATCTTCGCCACCTTTTCTCTTCCATGCAGCGACATATTCGTCCCATTTAGACAGCGGCTCCTTACCTGTAACGAATTTAATAAACATCTCTTCCTCGTATTTCGCCACATCTGGACCGTATGATTTTTGTTCATCCGTCAATGGGATGCCATAGAAAACGTCCTGGTATAAGTTGTACTTGGCTGCCGTTTCGATAAAGCGGTTATTCTCGAGCTGTACAGGATCTTTCGATGAGGCACTAATTTTGTCTGTGAGTTCCTGTCTCGAGACAATTTGGCTCAGAGGGTCCAGCCATTTCTCGTCGAACGCCTGCTGCCCTACCGGTGTCCGCCCCGAGTTCATATCGCTATAATGCTCGCCTTTGATCCCATAGTGACTAAGCTCCCAGCCCTCGTCCGTGGATAAATAATCGAGGAAACGAAGAATCGCTTCCACATTTTTCGTCTTCGACGAAATCGCAACGACAGCGCCTAAGTTGCCAAAAGACAACATGCCGCTTTTCCCTTCCGGTCCTATAATACCCGGAAAGATGGGCTCCCAGTTCACATTCGGAACAATTTCCTTCATTTTAAGTTGTTGACCCAGCGTTTGCGGCGCGATCGACCACCAGGCAGTGAAGAAGCCAATTCTCCCTTGCGCCGCCTTCTGCGTCGCTTGATCCGTCTTGATTGTGAAAATCTCTGGATCAATCACCTTGGCGTCCCACAGGTTTTTGATATAACTAAGGGCAGCCTTGTACTCCGAAGAGATCGCAACGGGATAAATCTTGTTCCCCTTTAAATAACTATTCATCGGCACACTGTTCGCAAACATCCCCGGGGAGATACCAAATGCTCCGAAAATCGGCATGAAGCTCTCCGCGTACGTGTTAACGTTGCCTATGCCATACGTATCATCCTTGCCGTTTTTGTCTGGGTCTTTGTAGGTAAACGCTTTCATAACCTGCTCAAACTCATCCAGATTTGTCGGCATCTTCATATTCAGCGCGTCCAACCAGTCCTTGCGAATGACCGGAACTTCCTTTCCTGCCGCGTTCTCATAAGGAATCACGTACTGCTTGCCATTGTACTTCGTCAACTCCCATAACTCAGGCTTTAGATTCTTCTTCAGATTAGGCGCATATTGATCCAAATAGGGGGTCACATCCAGAAACAAACCTTGATCCACAAATTTCTGATAGTCAAACGATCCCAGCCTGCTCATATCCGGAATTTCACCTGATGCAGCAAGCGCATTGTATTTGCTGTTGAAATCGTTATTAGGCAGCATATTCACGTTTAATTTCACGTTAGTTCTCTTCTCGATCAATTTCGTAACCGGATTGTCGTCCTTCCATACTCGACCTCCATCCGGCTGTATGAGCGAGAGCGTCACCGGAGCCGCAGATGCCTGACCACCAGTTGGTGGATCACTGACTTCCGTGCGGCCGCAGGCTGAGGCCATTGTTGCGACCAACGAAACCATGCATAGCCAGGCGATAGCTCGCTTAGATGAGTTGGTTTTCATTAATGGACATCTCCCCTTTTCTCTTGTCTATATTATAAGCCATATTATCCATTAATCACGTCTATTTTTTCACGAAAGCGATTTCATTCCTAGATGACAATGTGCTTTTTTGTGCTCGTTCTGCCGAATCGTCAATTTTGATAAAAAAAAGCAAAAAGTACAAGAAAAAAGATTGCCCTCCCCCTGAACCTTCACGGCTAGGAGATTGGCAACCTTTCCTATTATCTAAGCATCCAAAGCATTTGAACCGCTTCTGCTCGGGTTGCTGTACCTAACGGTCTGACCGAGCCGTCCTCATAACCGTTTAGCAAGCCGGCACGAGCCGCTTTTTGCATATCTGGCAGTGCCCAGTTCGATATCTCACTTTGATCGATAAAAACGGGCTGTTGCACAGGATCTCTGAGCTTAGCGACTTGGCCGCCTGTATAGGTCAGCCCCCGCATCAACATAACGGCCATCTCCTCACGGGTAATTCTCGCTTCAGGCAGGAACAATCCTTCTTCTTTCCCCGTTACAATTCCAGCTTGCTGTGCTGCCGTAACTGCACCGGCATAATACGCCGAAGCCGCTACATCCTTGAAGCTCGCATTTCTATCTGTTACTGCCTGCTGCTCTAGTCCTAATGCTCGTACGAGCAGCGTAACAAATTCAGCCCTCGTGACCGAGCGGTTTGGCACAAAACGGCCATTGTCGTCCCCCTCCACAACATGTGCCGCGGTTAAGGCTCTAACGGCAGGATACACCCAATGATCTTTGGAAATATCGTTGTAAGATTTCGTATACGTCATTAGGGAGTAGGCGCTGAAATGCTTCAGGATAGCCGATATCGTATGTTGGCTTGCGTCATACGTGCTTCGCACATATTCTGGCGCCCCAGTGCTCGCATTCCAGTAATAGATGCCCGCTTCATTCGGCTCTGCCAGTTCATTCGTGTTGAAGATGAGCGTGACTGGCGCCGCAAATGAATCCACCAACACTTGCTCGCCGCTCGCATTCACCGCATAAAGCGTTAGTTCTACCGGCTTGCCCATCGGTGTCAGACTTCCGCCCCATTGGGTTTGGGTGCCCGATAATCCCGACAACTGTCCAGGGGTAAAGTCTCCCTGCTCTTTGATGCCAATTCTAACACTTTTGTTGGCTTGTTCATTTCCAAACAGCGATTGCAGGATTGCCGGCGGAAGGATCAGACTCACTTCCTTCGTATCTAGCTGTAACTCTTGGCCGTTCAGCTTGCCGATCAGCTCCGCTCCCAATTCTACCATGTGCGTGCCAGGTGGAACGGAGGCCAGAATGGTACTTTTACCCGCAGGCTTCAGGTCTTCGGCTGTCAGCTTTTTCACATTATCCACATTGCCTGGTGTTCCAGCGCTTGGTGTACTCACTGGCGAAGGTGTTGCTGCTACTGCTCTCACACCGGATTTAACAGAAATTAATCGTCCCAGCACATCGAATGCTTTCAATTTCAAATTATGAATGCCAGGCGACAGATTAGCGGAAGCTGTGATGGTTTGCTCATTCATCTGATAAGAGACGGGTACGCCATCTAATTCTAGCTCTGCTGTCCCCTCTGCGATCGGAATCTCACCTTGCACCAAATCGGCTGAGATGGCAACATTCCCTGCCACAAGTTCCTGATTATTTGCCGGAACCAGATTAGTAATTTTACTGTACAGACCTATATCAGGCTGCGTATAGACGCCCACATTCTCCACTTTGAAAGAAACATCGGTTGCCGTTCTGGAATTGATGCCGATACTAAACCTCTGGATCTGATCAGGATCGAGATGGAAATTGTCATCCGGCGTTCCGAAAGCAGCGAAATCCGACCAAGGCAATTTAACTTGCTGCCATCCACCGACTGGAGTAATGCCCGTTCCTGTGAAATAGCCGGAACCATTGCTTTCATAAATAAAGCTTCTAACAACTACACCGTCTACAGGAGCTGGGAAATAGACATTGAAGGTAACCCCTTCCGTTCCAGCAAATGACAGCTCACTTGGCAAATCATAATTAGGATAGGTCCATTTGTCCCCGCTACCGAAATGGTAATCGAACTGAATGACCCCAGGGCTCGGCTGCGTCACCGTAGCGGTAGAACCTGGCGAAATGTTTTCCCCCCACTTGGCAGGATTATCATAGTCAGGCACCAACAGACTCGGCGTTACTGCCTTGTTCTCATTCGAGGCAATCAACGTCACCGACTTGGAGGTAGCCTCTCCGCTGAACATTCCTTGGAAAACGACCGGGAACTTCACATCTGCCGCAATATCCTGACTTCCTGTTAGGGTAAACGTCAGTGTCTCTTTCGAATATGGAGCGACTGTCACGTTCTGGGATGGTGCTGACAAGCTCCAGCCGCCATAAACGGTGCCGCTGACGGTCCCACTCATAGGTGCCCCGTTGAAATTGTAAACTTCCACCTCAATGTTGGTTGCTGCTGTCTTATCCAGCAAGTACCCTTTGGCTTTGGCCTTAGCCGCTGCAGCTTCGGGATACTTCTGCGTGACGACGATCCTATCCGCATTTGAAAGCTCTGCCGCCTTAGGTACAGGAGCTGCGTACACAGAAGTGGTCAAGCCTTGGAAGCTGCCAGCGATCCTCAAATAATGGATATCAGGAGCTGACGTCAAGGCATAGCTGCCGGAGGAGGATGTTAACTGCTGCTCTTTCCCCATAATATCCGTTAAGAGTGCCGTGTTCGTGCCTGTCGACAAGTTCAATGGTGTCTCATGCTCGCTCCAGTAAGCGACCACACTGTCTGTTCCGTCCTTGAACACATAACCCGCCACGCCGTCAGGCAATCCAGTCGGCTTACCTAGATAAATGGCTTCACCTAGCGCATGTGTCATTGCTGCTTCTGCATTCACAGCGGCGTATGGCGTCCCTCGGGAGGTGAAGCTGCCATAGTTCCCGATGGTTTCCTGGTAATTCGGGAACACGAACCAAAAATGCTTATCCACGCCTGAAGCGATGGATTGAATCGTGGAGGTGGTCAAATACCGCGCCTGCGTCTTTAGCTGCTCGCCATACAGCGTCTGTGTGCTGTCGGAGAACATTTGGGCTACCCCTGCTTCCGTCACATAAATAGGTTTCGTATCCAAATCGTAGCCCTGAATAAACTCCGTATGGGCTGCGAAGGAAGGGGGCATGTCCAATATCTTCTGAGTCTCACTATCGCTACGGTGACCGTGATAGTTATAGATGTCGATATAAGGAGCGATATCGTTCTCCATGAGAAGCTCTGTATACCCCCCTGGCGGATAGGCGATTCCCCCCAGCGCTACCTGAGTGCCTGATCCCGAATCCCTCGCTGCGATCGTCGTCGCCTTCACGAATGCGGCATATTGATCGGCAGGCTCACTATCCGCTGTATAGGAGATATCGGGCTCATTCCAAAACTCCCAATCCGATTGGCTTCCATAATGGCTGGCGCTTGCTTTCGCCAGTTGATAAGCATCCAACAGGTTCCGAGGCAGTTTTTTATCATCACTCTTCGTCCATGTAGGCGCAATGTGGTTCAGCTCCAAAACCCGAATGCCATTCGCCGCATAGGCGTTGTTGTAAGGATCATATTTACTGAAATCATAGGTCCCGCTGGCACTGCTAATGGAATTCCAATGCATCCGCTCTCGCACATAATCGACCCCAGTCAGCCTGACCGCACGAGCGTAATCCGCCGCTTGTGCGACAGGTATCAGCGAGCCTCCCGCCACATCCAGGGCAAAGGGGGTGTTTGCAGCAACATGGCGATCTGACGTATTCATCACGACTGAGAAGTACTCGCTGATCGGCTTGCCGTTCTGATCCGCTTCAGCGGTTACCGTATAATGGCCGCGTTGCAGCTGCGGCAACGTAACCGCATATACAGCTGTGTAGACATTCATCGTCACGCTATTCTCAAGCACAACATTGCCATCATAATCTTCCACCTTATAATCAAGGACATGTCCCTTGCTGGCGGAATCCGTGAACTGGATGGACAATTCCTTTACATCTTGTTCTTCAAAGATATTGTTGGGTGCATTTGTTGTGATTTTGTTCAATCCCCAAGGGAGCTTCGTAAATTCCATATAATCAAGGAAAAAATAGATGCGCCCGTCTGACGCTCTCCCGTTTGGAATACGAAAGGAGATGGTGTTGCTGCCAGCTTTGAGCGTCACCGGATTCAACTTAAACTTATGGAAAATATTCGCCGGCGTATCAATTTGCCCGATCTTTGTGGCGACGGTGGAATTTACAGCAAAATAATCGCCATCATTAATTTTCATTTCATAGGGCGGGATCGATGCCAAACCGATTGGGCTTCCCATAATCTCCAATCCATAAATGCCGGGAACGCTAACGTTCACTTGATAGTCGACACTGTAGTTGGAAACAGGGACACCGCTTAAGCTCTTGAGATAAAAAAAGTCACCATTGCTCAGCGAGCTGACCTTATAACCGTCCTTGGTACCACCGATCTCGTTGCCAACTTTAGAGGTGTAATTCTCCCCTTCGATTCTAATCACAGTAGAATCTGAGCCTGTTGCCGTTTCACCCGCAACGAGAGATGGATTTGCTTGTAAAATCAGCGTGAATACCAAAATGAAAGCTAGTAAAAATGATAATTGTTTTTTCACAGGTTACTTTCCTCCAAGTCGATAGTGTCACTTGCACGCCTTGCCCGGCCAATCCCACTCCTTCAAGTCCCGGCTCCAAGCTATACCAATCGAAGCATGCGTATCAAACAGCACACGCTCATCCTCGGGGCCGCTGCCGTGAAAAAACATCACAAATGCTTCCACGCCTTTCATATCCCTGAGGTCCAAGACAAATCCAGCTGTCAATCGGCCTTTCGCCCATTCCCACTCTTGCTGGCCCAACGTAATGAGGAGGTCTTCCTCATGCCAATGAACCAAATCATTCGACGTCATGACGCCAATCCCGTTCTCGGGAGAATGAAACATTACATATTCCCCTTGATCCCGAATGATGCAGACGTTCTCTCCTGCACGTTCGTTGCTGCCGCAGTAGGTCCACTGCCGGAAATTATCCGTTTTCGAGAGGCTGACGCCATTTTGCTTATAGAAACAAAACCACTCCCCTGGCCTAGCTGCATGCTCGATGAAGTAAGGATCGATCATCCGGCCCATATCCTTGTCGGCCACATGGTCATCTTTGACACGCAGCAGCTCCGGAGCTGTCCAATTTACCAAGTCTTCACTTTCCATCATCCAAATGCGGCAATCATTGTTGCCATATTTCTCGCCATTTGGCCGTGGATAGGATTGTAGACACATTCGCCAGCGGTTGTCGACACGAATCACATTGCCGGGACTGGAGAAATTCAGGTGCTGATCCCTCGGAGTCAGAAGAAGCGGCTCGCTCCACTCGCGAAGATTTGCGCTTCGGCTCATCGCCGTATACAAATAGACGCGACCATCTTCTTCTGTCTCCACAAGGGTGTAGTACAGCCACCAAATACCGTCCTGATAAAGCGCACACGGGTCCCGAAATGCTCTCTTGTGATCTCCCCTCAAGAGAATGGGCGACGTTATTTGGCAGCGTTCCATCCTTATAGGCCTGCGCTTACATTGCTTGCCTTCAGTTCATTGTACTTTTTGATTTTGGAATCCAGCAAGGATTTGCCGCCCTTCTTCTTCCATCCCTCTACATAAGAATCCCAATTAGATAGCGGCTCGGCGCCTGTAACGAACTTCAGAAACATCTCAACCTCATATTTCGCGACATCCGGTCCTAACGTATTTTGCTCATCCGTTGCCGGGATGCCGTAGAAGATGTCTGAAATCAAGTTATAGCTGGCTGCTGCATCAATATATTTGTTGTTTTCAATTTGAATCGGATCTTTCGTAGCCGCATTGATTTTGTTTTGGATGTCTACTCTGGACACGATCTGGCTTAGCGGATCGAGCCATTTCTCGTCGAACGCTTTTTGACCCTCAGGTGTGCGCGCCTCTGTGATGCTCGTATAATGCGTGCCCTTAATACCGTAATGGTTGAGCTCCCAACCTTCATCCGTGGACATGTAATCCAGGAAGCGCAGAACAGCTTCAGGATTTTTCGTTTTTGCGGAAATCGCGATTGTCGCGCCTACATTACCGAAAGACAGCATGCCGCTTTGCCCTGCCGGCCCCTTGATTCCCGGAGCGATTGGCTCCCATTTCACATTCGGCACAATCTCCTTCATCTTCAACTGTTGAGTAAGCGTTTGCGGTGCGATGGACCACCACGCGGTGAAATAGCCGATTTTCCCTTGCGCGATTTTCTGCTGCGCTTGATCCGCCTTAATCGTGAATAGTTCCGGATCGATGACCTTGGCATCCCACAGCTTCTTGATATAGGCCACTGCTTCCTTGTATTCCGGCGATACCGCAACGGGCATAATCTTGTTGTCTTTCAGATAACTGTTCATTGGCACACTGCTGGCAAACATACCGGGCGCAATGCCGTACGCTCCGAAGATCGGCATGAACGTTTCCGCAAAGCTGTTTGCCATACCCATGCCGTACGTATCGTTCTTGCCGTTTTTGTCGGGGTCATTGAACGTAAACGCTTTCAGCATCTGCTCAAACTCGTCCAGATTGGTAGGCATTTTCATATTCAAGGCATCCAGCCAATCTTTCCGAACCGCAGGTACTTCCTTCCCCGCGCCATTCTCATACGGAATGACGAACTGTTTGCCTTTGTGCTTCGTCAACTCCCACAGTTCCGGCTTCAGGTTCTTCTTCAAGTTTGGCGCATATTGATCAATTAGCTTGGTAATATCCAGGAACAAGCCTTGATCTACATACTTCTGGTAGTCAAAAGAGCCCAGTCTGGTCATGTCCGGAATGTCGCCAGAAGCAGCGAGTACGTTGAACTTACTGTTAAAATCGTTGTTGGGCAGCATCGTTACGTTCAATTTGACATTGGCTTTCTTTTCAATTTCTTTGGTGGCTGCATTATCGTCTTTCCAGACACGGCCGCCATCGGGCTGTATGAGCGAGATTGTTGCTGGGGCAGCGGATGCAGATGCGGATGGCTGACTGCCTCCCCCAGTTGCTGCCGGATTGCCTGGTTCCGAGCTGCTGCATGCTGCGGTCAATGCCGTAGCTACCGAAACCGTACATAAGGATGCGATAACGCGTTTTGTGGATTGTTTTTTCATTGTTTTGTGTCTCCCCTTTGGACAATTTTTTATGATAAGTCACTGCTTAGCCCTTCACAGACCCGACCATAACTCCCTGCACAAAGTACTTCTGCAGGAAAGGATAGACGATGATGATTGGCAAAGCTGACAGAATCACCGTGGCGGCACGAATGGTCTCTACCGGTGGCGGCAGGCTGTCGCCGTCAAGCTGCTCTACCGAAACCGTGTACATTTTGCGCAGGATCAGTTGCAGCGTCGAAAGCTTCGGATCGTTGATATAAATAATCACGTTGATATATTCATTCCAATGTCCAACACCATAGAACAGAGCCAGCGTGGCGACGATTGGAAGGGACAGCGGCAGCATAATGCGGACGAGTATGCCCAGCTCCGAGCAGCCGTCCAATCTGGCCGATTCGCTCAGGCTAACGGGAATGCCCTGAAAGAAGTTGCGCATCAAGATCAATAGCCACGCATTAATGGCGAATGGCACCATGAGCGCCCACACTGTATCGACCAAATGCAGCGATCGGACGACCAGATACGTGGGAATCAATCCGCCATTGAACAGCATCGCAATGACGATAATGGTCATCATCACATTACGCCCCGGCAGCTCCCGGTTAGAGAGCACATAGGCCCCCAAAGAAGTCATGATCAAATTGATCAGCGTGCCGACAATCGTAATAAAGATGGTGACGCCATAGGCGTCCAGCAGCCCTGAATGACGGAGTACATAACGATAACTGTCCCAGTGTATCGAGCGCGGGTAGAGTAAAACGCCTCCTTGCTGCACGTAATCCTTCATATCGGCGAACGATACGATAAGCACATTCACAAACGGGTACAAGGTGCTTAAGCATAGCAGTGTCAGGAGGAACCAAATGATATAATCCACGATGCCAGGCTTGGACATGGACTTGGATTTTCCGCTCACCATATCGCCCCCTCCTCATCAAGTTTCTTGGATACAAAGTTAGCAATTAATACGAGGACAAGTGCGATCAGGGAACGGAACAAGCCTACGGCAGTTGCGTAACTGTAATTATTCGTATTCAGTAGTCCGATGCGATACACATAGTAGTCGATGACCTCGGCCACTGGAGCTACTTGTGGATTGATCATGACCAACGTTTGCTCGAAGCTGACACTGAGAATGCCTCCCAGGCTTAGTACAAACATAATGCTAATGACGCTTCTGATGCTGGGCACGGTGATATGCCACAATCGCTGCCATCGGTTCGCACCGTCAATCGCCGAAGCTTCAATCATATCGGGATCAACTCTCGTTAAGGCAGCCAAAAAGATAATGGCCCCCCAACCAATTTCCTTCCAAATGGCACTGCCGACAAACATCATTCGGTAAAATTCCGTGGATGACAGAAACTCAAGTGTATGGCCGATGGAAGATTTGAGCAGCAGATTGATCAATCCGCTTTCCGAGAATAAGTTGTACATGAGCGCATACACGACAACCCAGGATACAAAATGCGGCAAATAGGAGACCGTTTGAAAAAAACGCTTCCATTTTGTGAATCGCATTTCGTGTATGAGCAGCGCAAACAGAATAGGTGCCGGAAAACCGAATAAAATGCGGTAAAAAGCCAACACCAATGTATTTCTGAAAATCACCCAGAAGTCGCCGCTCTCAATAAACCGTCTGAAATGCGTGAGCCCTGCCCAGCGGCTTCCGAAGATGCCGTCCATAAAGCTGTATTGCTTGAACGCGATCACCACGCCGGTCATTGGTGCGTAATGGAAGACAGCGTAATAGATGAGCACGGGTAGGAACAATAAATAAAGCGGTAAAAAGCGCTTCATCGTTCGCCAAGTTTTGCTCCGCTTCTCTGCAGCCGAGGGCTCCCGGATCAACGACTGGGGCATGGCGTGATCAGTAGCAGGTTTCATCTCATATATCCCCTCTCCGATTTCTAACAAGGCAATTCATAAAGCTGCATTCGTTTCATGATGTAAGCGATTGCGTTTTACAATTCCCTGCTGTGACCCCATTGTTACACGAGTATCGCGGCAAATATAGAAACGAAATCGCTTTTTTGTGCCCATATCGCCGATTCAGCAGTTCGGATAATAAAAAGCAGTCGTTTTAAACCCATCGAAATAAAAAAAGATCACCACTCCCCAGCATTCATGGCTAGGTGGTTGGCGATCTAATATAGAAATGATGCTTATACTTTTATTTTGTTATACAGGTTATCACTAATCTTAACTTCTGCGTGTCGAGTAAGATGGTCAATCATCTCATCATATTTGAGATTGACGTATGTCTCTAATAGTCCATTCTTTACTTCGTCGAATGTTAAATATCCGCCACCTATACTCTCCGTGCATCTGACAATGTGCATTGCGCCATTTTCATCAAACACCTCACTCATTTGTCCTGCTTCGAGTCTTTGCACAATGGATTGCATCATCGGAGATGTCCTATAGCCAAGACGCTCAGCAGTCTTATCCCATACTTGTTCCGCGTATGATATCTTCATGCTGGGATTCTTTTCATTAAAATAATCCATAATGGATTTCAAACTTTGCCCTTCATTCATTGGATTACGAATCATTTCCATTACGATCTGAGCATCATGTTGCTTACGATCCGTATCATAAGCGATGGCTATTTCTTCTATTTTCTTTGTAGCGCTAGCTCTAAAGTTCAGCTTATTCTCTTCATAGTAGCGCTTTAGCACATCATCCGATGTCAAAATTTCCTTTTGACTTTGCAGTGTTGCTTTCAGTTCTGTGATCATATTGGATAATACATAGTGATAGTAGTCTTTCTCCGCGTATTGCACAGGTCCATAAATGACTTTGTTACTTTTAACTGCAGCCTGACGTCTGCTATTCTCTTCTTTCCATTTCGTTAAAAAAGAGGAGTAACTGATCTCATCGATGACGCCCTTTTCTTTTGCTAATCGTTGTTGTACCTTAATTTTTTTTAGACTTTCCAGCGTCTTTTCTTTCACTACGGATAACGGATTTTCGCCACTATAGGTGCTCTCCCAGAAATCTTGATTGTCATCAATACCGTATTTATCTTTAAAATAAGCATAGGTGTAGGCTAAGTTATCTTTGAGAAGCAGGTTGAACTCCGCTACGGTTACAGGCTCTCCGTTGATAAGGACTACCACATCCTGAGGATTTTTCAATTTATCATAAGTGCCGATACCAGCCATAATACAAATGAGTAGAAGAAGGGGTAGGCCAAACAAATGAAGGGCTTGCCGAATCATGAATTTGAAATCCTTATATAATCAATGCTAAAGGAACCACTAGACGCAGAATTTGGATCAAGTCTGATTTGTTTGAGTATTCCCGTCCATCCTGGTACATTCGACATATCCAAGATGTATTCGGTGTAATTGGCATCATTCGCTTTAATAGTAAAAGACTTGCTCTTCGCTTCATCGTAACCGGTGCTTGAAGTTGTGGTAAAGTAGAGCTTTGCCCCTGTGCCTGACGTACTGTTCTTCATCATGATTCTAATAATTTTATTGCTGGTAATCGCTGTCCCAATGGCATCAGCTGAAGTGATATAGGGATCACTGTTCGCATTCGTGCCTCCTATAGTTCCCGAACTTTGCCATCCAAAACTAGTTACATTGGTACTGACAAAACCCTCAATCGTATGATTGAATTCCCAGGTTTGAACAAGGGATCCGTTAGAGATTCGGATATAGTCCAAGCTGAAGGAGCCGCTGGCTGCCGAGTTCGGGTCTAATCTCAATTGCTTGAGTGTTCCCGTCCACCCCGCTACACTTGACATGTCAATCGCATATTCCGTGTAATTTCCGTCATTGGCTGTGACGGTGAACGTTTTGCTTTTGGCCTCATCAAAGCTCGTGCTTGAATTCGTTGTAAAATAAATCTTGCCAGAAGTACCTGTCGTACTGTTTTTCATTTTAATTTTCATTATTTTATTATTCGTTAAATTAACGCCAAGATTATCCGCAGAAACGATATACGGATCACTGCTTCCATTCGTACCCCCGATAAATCCACCCGACTGCCATCCAAAACCACTAACATTGGCAGCTGTAAAGCTCTCGGTATTCGATGTAAACTCCCATGACTTTCCTAATCCGATGCCACTTCCATTGTAGGCGCCTCTGTTAGGAGCTAACGTAGATGAAACAGCGTTCCCCCAGTAATCTTGACCTCCGTTCCCATTGTGAGGCGCGTAAGTCTCTGTGATAAGAACGCCCGAATGTAATGCAGGGGAATTGGCCCACAATTTATAGCCATCATTCGTATTTAGTCCGTTCTGACCGAGTCCCGGGTTCACCAGCTTAGGATCCGTCGTTATTTTATGCGAATCGCTTGGCTCTCTAGAAGGATGATCCCCATAAAAGACATTATAATCATATACACCCGATGCATCTGGCGGGAAATAGTCGACCGTATTCAGCTTGTAGACGATATTATTTTTGAACGCCATATCCGTTGTTCCCGTTACAAAGTATCCGCCGTTGGTGCAATTACTAATGATTGCCGCCGTTGAACTGCTGGATTGATAGATCGTATTATTATAGACCTTTAATCGTTCGGGTGTTGCCAGCTGGGAAAATGTCAATACGCCCCAACCATTCTCATTTTGGAAAATGTTATATCTGACTGTAATATCGCTAACATCCGCTGGTTGATCCCCGCCTAAACTGCTATGCATCATCAGCATGCCGCCGCCTGCATTGTTATGGCTGTAATTGTATTGAAATACAGCTCCTTCTTGCAAAATATCCGCATCAAATCCCTGACCGTCACCACTGAATTGTGTATTATAAGATTCATTAAACTGAACAGTGGTATCATAAGACCTTGTAGGAAATATCCCGGCGCTATATTTATTGCTCGCTTGTAACAGGGGATTGTTGGTTGCATAGCTGCCAACGTTGTGATCCAAGATGGAATCCCTTGTTCCATACAAAATGATACTATCTCCCCCAGCGTAGGAAACATTGTTGTTACTAATGGAAACGGACGCACTAGCACTGCTTCTAGGTTGAAAGCTGGAATCCCAAAACACGATCCCTACGCGGTCCGAATAGGAGACGTTGTTATTCCTAATTATGGCATTAGGGAAAGAATCATTGGTCCCTTGCGCATACATGGAAATGCCCCCAAATTTATGGGGATCAATGCCGACTGGCTCCACATTGCTAACGACATGATGAATGGTATTGTTTTCAATAATGATAGTGGAGAGACTTCCTCCGCCATTATTATCAACCATGATACCGCTTCTGTAATTTCCATTGTTAGCCGCATTATTGGTCACTTCAAGATTTCTTATCGTCCAATAACTTTGATTCAATAAGTAGACGGTCCCCTGTTTGGTAGGCATCGTGCCTGCACCATTAATAATGGGAAGATTGCCGGAACCATAGGCGTCAATGGTAATTTGAGCGGCCGATGTACCCGATCCCTTCGGAGTAAGCTGTCCTGTCCACGAAGATCCTTTTGCAAAAAGAATCGTATCTCCCGCACTAAACGTGATGCTGTTTACTTTGGAAAGCGTTTGCCATGCACTGCTTGAACTTGTACCTGAATTGCTGTCATTGCCTGATTGCGAATTGACATAGTAAACCGTTCCCGCTGCATGCACCATATTGCCCTTGATTGGAATCAAGAAGGAGAACAACAGGGTAAAAACCGTGATATACACATGTGCCAGTTTGCTTAACTTTGATTGTATCAATATAATCCCTCCTCAAATTGTGTTCTTGAAGATTGTTATAAACTGATCATTTCCTCCTTTCTGATCATTAGCTGGGCATCTTACACTTCAAACGAATCACCCGTGGTAAGCGGTTACAATTCGTAAGACCCTGCTTGATTCCCATTCTGGCATGAAGGGTTCGGCAAATATAGAAAATAAGTTGCTTTTTTGTGCCCATTCTGCCGATTCAGCAGTTCGGATAAATAAAAGCGGTTTGGAAACGAATGAGGCAAAAATCATTTTAAGCAATCGTGGATTGCTTATTTGCTCGGGATTGGATAAATTATTGACAACGCCCCCCGCCGAAAGGAGATCCGCAGATGCTGCTTCTGATGTTCAGCCCTGAGCCCCGTTTTGCCCCTTATATCGACCGTATCCTGGTACAGGAAGACTTTCAAGCGGTCAATTATGCTAATCAGAATCCGGTCAAAGTATTGCCGTCCGCCTTCTGTGTAATCGGCATTCAATACGGTCATCCGATGAAACGGGTCGAAGGCGACACCGAACAGTCGATGGGAAGCAGCGGCATCACTGGCTTGCAGACCTCTCCTCGTTCTTACCTGAGCACGGGCAGCATCGGCACGATTATCCTCACGTTCAAACCCGGTGGATTGGCGGCATTTACCCCCTACTCCATCCAGGAATTTCAGGATGCGAATGTCGATTTGGACTGTATTTTCCCCAAACAGCTCGTCGCCGATATGGAGGATCGTCTACGGGAAGCGCTCGATGCTACCGAGCGGGTCAGCGTTGTGCAGGAATTTCTCGCTTGCTGCTTGCAGGAGCGGCAGCAGGACGCGTGGCTGGTCGAAGCCGCTCAGCAGATTCAACTGCTGCAGGGGAACATCTCCGTCGAGCAGATGGCGAAGGACTGGTTCGTCAGCAAGCGAACGTTGGAGCGGAAGTTCAATCGTCACGTTGGGTTGACGCCGAAAAAGTTCGCCAATCTCGTCCGTTTTCAGCACGTGATCGCTTTAAGAAAATGTGGGCTCGATTATCTGGATATAATCGCAGCGTGCCAGTTTAGTGATCACGCGCATTTGATTCACGATTTCGAAGCGTTCGCCGGCTGCAGTCCGGAAGTGTTTTTTCGTACGATGCTCCAGCCCGACTTGGCGGACCGTTTCAATGGGCAGGCAGCCGGAGAGCCGACTATATATCAATAAACGTAAATCCCCCTCCTGCCGCTCAAGAGGGATTTTTTTGTCGCTTTTTTACAATGCGCTTTTGGGGCACGCTGATAGGATAGAAAGAGGTACTACAAAAACGGAAACCAAGGAGCTGTCTGACATGTCCAATCTCGAAACACCGGCCATCCGTGCCGATTTCCCCTATGCGTCCCATTATCATAAAGTGAACGGGCATCGCCTTCATTACATCGACCAAGGAGCCGGAACGCCAATTGTGCTGCTGCACGGCAATCCCACTTGGTCCTATATGTACCGGAATATGATCCCGTACCTAGAGACGTCTTTCCGCTGCATCGCGGTGGATCTGATCGGCATGGGCCAGTCCGATAAGCCGGACATCGGCTATACATTTGCAGAACAGGCTGACTATGTCATCCGTTTTATTGAACAAATGGGGCTGCGGGATGTGATCCTAGTCGGCCACGACTGGGGGATGGCGCTCGGCTTGCAGTATGCCGCGAAACATCCTGACAACGTAAAAGCCATTGCGATGATCGAGCCGCAAGCACTCTATCCTTGCCCGGATTGGTCGGCGTTTACGCCCGCGGAATCTGCGGAGCTGTTTCAAACATTGCGCGATCCGGAGAACGGTTGGCCTTTCATGCGAGATAACAATGTTTTTGTAGAGGGAATGCCGCATATCATCATCAATCGGCCTTTTACACCTGAAGAGCATGAACATTACCGAGAACCGTTCAGAGAGCTGGAGTCGAGACGGCCGATGTGGGTGTTCCCGAACCAGATCCCGATTGCCGGCACGCCGAATGAGGTCGTACAGGCAGTTGAAGCACGAAATGCATGGTTCACCCAGTCTACGATTCCGAAAATATTGTTCTATGCTTCGCCGGGCTGCACGATTCGTGAGCCACAGCTTGCTTGGTGCAGAGCGCATTTGCAGCAATTAACGCTAGTTGACATCGGCAAAGGTTTCCACCACTTGACGGAAGAGAATCCGCATGGAATCGGACAAGCATTGCGGGAGTGGCTGATGCAGCTTCAGTTGGTGTAAGCCTTAGTTTACGATTCACCGGGAGAAAGCCTCTACGCAAGCTGAAAGACCGTCGGTCGCCCGTCGGTCAGTAATCTCGACGACGCCATCCAATAAGAGAGGTAAGCCACTCTTATTTCCCCGCGCACCACGTTCCATGCCAGGCTCGCCAGCCCAGCGTTCCTCCAAGTAGCTTATCCTGACCTCCGCACATTGAGGGAGGAGTTATTCCTCCAACACTAGCTACTCAAACCAATACACTCTACTTTTCCAACACACGCCTCTCTCCTATAACGCCAGTTGCTCCTCCAACACGATTCTGCTCCTCCCCGCCACGCAAAACAACCCCCGATCCGCCACAACGGATCGAGGGTTTCTGAGCTGCGCCGCCGCCTCACCCGGCGGCGCCTACACCAACCGCGCGAGCTCGTCATCGCCGAGCGCGCGGTTGAACACCGCCAGGCCGCCGAGATGGCCGGCGAAGAAGTTGCCCATGGCGCCGGAGCGGTACACGGCGCCAACGGTAAAGTCGGCGCCGGCCGCGCCGCCGTCGTACAATCCCTCCGGATACGCGTAGGGATTGTACGTCTCGCGCACGTCCAGGCGGCCGTCGAGGTACGTGCGCGCGTCGGCGCCGTCATATGAGAAGGCGACCGTGTGCCACTCGCCTTGCGAAACCGGCGTTGCGCCGATGGCCGTGGTCATGCACCACGGATGGCCAGGCGTCGGCCCGCCGGTGGAGGAGACGTGGCCGCACACCTGATCGGCGCTTTCCCAAATGTGCAGATCGAGGAACAGGCAGTACTGCCGCTTTTTGTCCGTCTCGTTCCACATGCCGGCGATAGCCTGACATTCGCGGTTGTCCCGCTGCTCTCTTTTGACCCAAGCAATGATCGTCAGCGCCGTATCCTTGCCATGGAAATCAAGCGCCGGACACGCAGCCCGAGGCAGATTAAACCACTGGCCGAAGCGCAGCTTCGCTGAATAAGGACCGAACACGCCTTCCTCCGCACGCTCGATCGGCCCCTCCTGCTCCGAAAGCACGTAGCCGTAAGGCCCCTGTGCCTGCCGCAGCTCCCCCGCTGCCTCCTGGAAATCCCAGAAGGCAACGAGCGACGGATGCCCGGCAATCCTATTTTTCACATCCTGCTTATGCATCCCAACCTACCTCCATCGCGCTCCAAACAGCTATTTTTTCTTCGTGTACCACTCGTTCATCGCATCGATGGCTGCTTTTCCGCCTTTGGCGTTAAACTCCTGAACAAATTTGTCGAACTCGCCAAGATCGCGCTTGCCCATAATAAATTTGAGAGCATTCTCTTCCGTAAAATTGCGAAGCTCTGTAAATTTCGTATCATAGGCATCGACAGCCGGCGCATAGGACGTTTCTTCACGGTTTTGCTTGAATTTCAGCAGCGGCTCGTAGTACGGCAGGAAGCCTTTCGCTTTCAAGCGGGCGTTAAAGCTCGGATCGGTATCGCCGAAGAAGTAGAGCGTCCGCCATGCGATATTGTTGCTTTGATCGAGCGTCTGCACAGGCTGGCCGTTCTCTACCTTGTAATCCTGACCTTCAATGCCATAAGTCAGGAATGTATCTGTTTCATTGCTCAGAATATAATTGATGTACGCTGCGGCGCCTTCCTTGTTTTTGGCCTGCTTCGGAATGACGATATAGCCGCCCGGGATGCCTTCCTCCTGGAAGCCAGATTGACCGTTCTTGCCGGTAATCGGGGCAATGTACTGGAGCGTACCGCCGGTTTTCTTGTCCGCGATGGACTTGTCAATCGTGTAGGCATCCGCCCAGTACAGCGTGCCGAACGCAGCCGTGCCGTTGATCATTTTATCCTTAATATCTTTATTAATGGCAAATTCCTGATCGATCAGCCCTTCCGAGTACCATTTTTTCATTTCGGTGAGAAATTCCTTATACTCCGGCTGCACCCAAGAGAAGGCCAGCTTGCCGTCTTTTACCACGGTTGCATTGCCAACGCCGTACGCTGCCGCATAAGGGGTGAACGAGCCCATGAACGAGCCGGGATTGCCGCCGGTTGCGGTGAGTGGAGCGATGTTTTTCTTTTCTTTGATTGTTTTCAGCGTCGTATACATGTCACCGATAGTCGCAGGATCTTTCAAGCCGAGTTCTTTCAGAATATCGGAGCGCTCCAGCATCCCGTTGCCAACTTTTTGCGCAACACGGACTGGAATGCCATAGATTTTGCCATCCAAGCGGGCGGCATCGGAAAGTTCCTTGGACAGGTAGGTGGACATGTTCGGGATATACTTCTGAATCAGATCGTCCAGCGGTTCGAAGGCCCCTTGCTGCGCCAGCTTAAAATAATTCGATTTGCCATTAACCCACAAAATATCCGGGACATCGCCAGAGGCAAGGATAATCGAAACCTTTTGATCCCCATTATCTTTCGGCAGCGATTCATACTTGACGTTGAAGCCGGATTTTTCTTTTAACACGTTGACAAGCTTGTTGTTATTGATGTTGTCGTCGCCCTTGAACTGCTCCATCGACGCATGGTACGTTCGCATGACCGTTACATCTTTGTTCTTCACACTGCCAGAGCCGGCTGATGGGCTCGAAGCCGTGGACGTGCTTGCCCCACCGCTCTCGTTTCCGCCACACCCGGCCGCAACGCCGGCCAACAGAATCGTCGATAACCCTAAGACTGCCATTTTTTTCATATTCATGCTTATACCCTCCCTTTTCATCTCATGCTTATGTTAAGCTTCGCACAGGTCCAGGGCAGCGCTACCCTTTTACCGCACCAATCATAACCCCTTTGACGAAATACCGCTGAATAAACGGATACACGAACAAAATCGGCAGCACCGCACATAAAATCGCTGCAGCCCGCACGGTCTCGGGCGTCACTTCGCGAAACACATCGCTTACGACCATATCTGCCGACTTCTCGTCGGTCACGAGCTGGAGCAGGAACATTTGCAGCGGCATCCAGGTGCGATCGGTAATATACATCATGGCCTGGAAAAATTGATTCCAATACCCGACGGCGTAGAACATGCCCACTGTCGCAAGCGACGGAACGGAGAGCGGCAAGTAAATCGCGAACAGAATGCGAAAGTTTGAAGCGCCGTCCATCCGGGCCGATTCCTCCAACGCGTCAGGGACGCTCATAAAGAAATTGCGAATCAGAATCAAATTAAACGGCGCCAGCGCACCTGGCAAAATTAGTGCCCACAGCGAGTTGAGCAGCCCGACTCCTTTTACAACCAGATACGTCGGAATGAGGCCGCCGCTGAAAAACATCGTGATGACGAACAGCAGCATCATAAAGCGCGTATACGGCAGTCCCTTGCGTGATAAGGGATAGGCCGCCAGCACGGTCAGCGCCATCGAGATCAGCGTGCCGACCACGGTGATGAAGATCGAATTGCCGAATGACGTGTAGAACTGTTTGTTAGACAGTACATATTCGAATGAAATCGTTGTAAACCCCCGAGGCCACAGCACAATATCTTTCGCCAGCACATGCGCCTCGGAGCTGAACGATTTGGCGGCGATATGGATAAACGGCAGAATCATCGTTAATGACAGAAGCGTGAGCAGCACCACGTTGATATAGCTGAAGACGTTTTCCCCTTTTGAACGGAGCATCTTGCCGCCCCCTTTCCCTTTAGTATATCCCTTCCTCGCCCATGCGTCTGGCGATCGTATTCGCCATTACGAGGAGGATGCAGCCAATGACCGATTTGAACAAGCCGGCGGCCGTCGTCAAGCCGAATTGCATCGTCCCAAGACCCACACGGAACACGTAAGTATCGATAATATCGCCGACATCGTAGACCGTCGGGTTATACATCACGAGCACCTGCTCAAAACCCGCATCCAGCACGTGACCGATCCGCAGCAGGAGCAGAATGACAATCGTCGAGCGAATCCCCGGCAGCGAAATGTGCCAGATTTGCCGCAGCCGGCCTGCACCGTCCACCGTCGCCGCCTGAAACAATTCCTCGTTGATGCCGAGAAGCGCCGCCAAATAAATGATCGCTCCCCAGCCGATTTCCTTCCACGTGTCGGAGAAAACGAGAATCCAGCGGAACAGCCCCTCGTCGGATAAGAAGAAAATCGGCTGGAAGCCCAGCGCCTGAATCACTTTGTTCACGATGCCGCTGTTCGGCGACAGCAGATCGACGGCGATGCCGCCGATGACGACCCAAGAGATAAAGTGCGGCAAATAGGTGACGGTCTGCACGGAGCGCTTAAACTTCTCCAGCCTGAGCTCGTTCAGAAGCAGCGCCAAGGCGATCGGTGCGGGAAAGCCAACAATCAGCTTCATGAGACTGATCAGCAGCGTGTTGCGGATGACGCGTGGAAATTCATCGAACGTGAACAGCTCGCGAAAATATTGCAAACCCACCCATTTGCTATGAAACACGCCTTGAATCACGTTGTAGTCCTTGAAAGCGATGACCACGCCGTACATCGGCACATATTTGAAGACGATTAAGAAAATAAGTGCGGGAAGCACCATCAGATACAAATCCCAATACCTCAGCAGCGGATGTCTTTGAGCACGTTTCTCCCGCTGCCGGGCGCGAAGGGATGTCAGCGTTGCAGCCTTCATGGGGTCTCTCCTCTCTTGGAAGCGTTTTTATCTGGTATGAGAACATCATAGCCCTTTTTCCGTTCTTTTCGTATTCACCTTCTTTTACTATCGTTGCAACTTTTTTTACTTGTTCAAAACATGTAGGGCAAATAGAAAGAAGCCGTCACCGGCTCCCCTCCCCGCTACTTATTCATCTCGCTGGGCTTAACGCCCCAGTATTTCTGAAAGCTCTTAGAAAAATAATTGACGTGCTTGTAGCCGACCTGCTCGGCCACATCGTACACTTTGAGCCCCTTCGCCAGCAGCTCCTTCGCCTGCTCCATCCGCATTCGCAGCACATAGTCGGAGAACGACTCGCCAGTGACCTCTTTGAACGTCCGGCTCAAATACGAGTAATTGACATAGAGCTGACCAGCAACTGCATACAAGCTGAGCTCTTCCTCGTGCAGCCGTTCCCGGGTATAACGAATCACCTCTTCAACCGTCAGCTGGGCGCCGGATTTGCGCTGTCCGGTGATGGCGTCGCCAATGCGCGCTGACATGCGAAGCAGCCATTCTTCAATCTGCTCCCGCGCGAGCAGACGGCCAAAACTTTCAAAATACGCATACTCATCCCGCAGCGTTTCGTTCAGTGTCCAGCCCTGCCCATGCACGATGCCGGCAAGCAGGCACATCAGGCGCAGCAGCTGCTCCTTCGCTTCGGCAAGCGGCTTGTCCGGCCCGAAGCCTTCTTCCATCAGCCTGGCCACGATTTCCTGCCTGCGCTCCGCGTGTCCGGACAGAATGGCCAGTTCTAGCTCCTTTTCCAGCTGGCCGAGCTCCGCCTGCCGCTTGGCGCCGCTGCTTGCGCCCCGGTATGGAATGGCGACATCGTGCCCCAGCACCATCCGTTCCTGAAGCGCAGCGCGACTATGCTTATACGCTAACGGCAGCAGCGCTGGCATCGTGGCGATGGAGCCGATACCTGCGCTGGCGGTCAACTTCAAGATGTCCTTGACCGTGCCCAGGAGCCGGGCGATGAGCTGATTGACCAAGCTGTGCAGCTCGTCTTCGCCGTAAGCCGGCGGCTTGATGAACAGCGCGACTACCATGCCGTCGTCGTCCTGAATGACCGCGCAGCCCTCGCCTTCGAGCAAATCCCTCGCAATCGTATACAGCGAAAATTGCACAAGAGCCCGGTCGTCCGCTTTGAATCGTTCATTGTAGGCGAGAATCGGATCCATATCCAGCGTCACGGGCAGCATGAGGCCCGCTTGCTCCTCCAGCTTCAGATCGCGGCGGTGCCTGTCCAGCTCCCATTCCGCATAGCGGCCATGGAGCCAGCCTTTATAGAACATCGCCTTCAAATGGGGCACATGCTCCTGCCACCGGCTCTCCAACTGCGCAAGATGATGCGCCTCACGCAGATCTTTTTCGCGCTGCGCTTTCGCTTCCAACACCGCACCTGCAATCTCCTCATTGTCGGCCGGCTTGACCAAATATTTCAGCACACCGTGCTCAATGCCTTGCCGCGCGTATTCAAAATCATCATAGCCGGTCAAAATGATCAGCTTGATATAGGGAGCCTGCCGCCGCAATTCGCCGGCGAGTTCGAGACCGCTCATTTCCGGCATTTGAATGTCCGTCACAATAATGTCGACATGATCGCTGCGCACAACGGCAAGCGCTTCGCCCCCCGTCGACACGGCATCGACCAGCTCGATCCCCAGCTCCTGCCAATCAATCCCCTCCGCCAGACGCTCTCGAACATGCCGTTCATCCTCCACAATTAACAGCCTCATAGCTCCTCATCCTCCTGTTTCACCGGAATTGTCAGGGCAACGGTCGTCCCTTGACCGACTACACTTTCAACCGTAACATCCGCCTGCTCGCCGTAGTACAGCTTCAAACGGGATTTCACATTTTTCAGCCCAAAATACATCTTGGCCGGACTCGCCTCCGCTTGCCGGTACGACTGGCTTGTAATCTGACTAAGCGCCTCCTGCAGATCGGCCAGCTTCTCCGGCGATATACCCTGCCCGGTATCCTTAACCTCGATCCTCAGCTTGTCCGCCTCAAGCGAAGATCGAATGGACAACTCGCCGCCCTGCCGGTTGCGTTCAAGTCCATGCACAATCGCATTTTCCACCACGGGCTGTAAAATCAGCTTAAGCAGAACAAGCGGCTTCGTCCGCTCCTCCAACTGAATGCTCACCGTAAGATGATCTGACCGCAGCTGCTGAACCCGAATGTAATACATGAGGTGCTGAATCGTCTCCTCCAGCGTAAACGTCTCTCTCCCTTTGCCCAGACTGACGCGGAAAAAGCGAGCCAAATTAATGACCATATCGCTAATCACATGCACCTTATGCTTCAGCGCGACGGAGTAGATGGAATCCAATGTGTTGTATAAAAAATGCGGATTAATCTGCGACTGCAGCAAGCTGAATTCCGTCTTGGCGAGCCGCAGCTCTTTGGCGTAATCCTCCTCGATCATACGCCGCTGCGCTTCCGCCATGCGGTTGAAGCCGTTCATCACATAGCCGAACTCGTCCTTGCGGCGATGTTTCACGCGGGCGGACAAGTTCCCTCCGCTGAACTGCTTGAACGCGCCGGACAGCTCGCGCAAGGGCTTCGAAATCGCGGCATAGACGAGCCATGCCGTCCAGACGGCCAGTACGATACTGACGGCGATAATCCAGTAGGTGATTTGCTGGAGCTGGTGCGACAGCTTGAACAATTCCGCGCGCGGCTGCTGCAGTTGAATCGACCAGAAGCCGTTGCCCGCCTTGATGGACAAGTCTTTCTTCTCCCTATCTACGGCGGCCGCCGCCTGCTGCATGTTCGTGTCCAGCACGAACTCCTCGTTGTAGTACAGCGTGATGTTCATATTCGCTGACGTCTGTAAATGTTGAATGATTTGCCGAAAAGAAGACTTATCCACCGCTAGGACGAGCACGTTCGGCTCCTTGTTGCGGCTGAGCACGTCCAGCAGCCTGGCAAAATAGATCGTATCCCGCGTCAAATACTTGGAGGCGCCGGAATTGGAGGCAGTCGGCACGTACACGACGAGGCCGCCGTTCGCGTCCAGCGTCCGCCTGAACCACGTTTCCTGCTTCACCCCCGGCCATTTTATGCCGCCGGTCGCCGTGGAGAGCCCATTTTCGCTGCTGCCATGCAAAATAAAAGCCTCTTTGATCGCGCCATTGACGTTGGTCAAGGCCGACAGCTGCTGCTGCACCGTATGAAGCTCATACAGGTGCTCCGGGCTTAGCGGATCGTCGATATTGTTCCATACGTCGACGATCGTCGGGTTCGAGCCGATCAGCAGCGTTTGCTGATCCATATTTTGCGTCAACTGCTCAATGTACTCGAGCGTCGTCAGCAGCGCGCCCCGCGTGCGGTCGTTGATCTGTCCGTTCAGGATGCGCTGCGAGTAATCGTTAGCGAAAATGCTGACAAAGACCAGCGGCAGCAAAATGAGCAAAAACGTGCCGGTCAGTTTGAACTGAATGGAATGTAAGCGCTCTACAATTTTCATGAAAGACGCTGCACCTCCCGCACGATGGACGAGGGCGGGTAGCCCATCATTTTTTTGAATACACGGTTGAAATGCGCCTGGTCGCTGTAGCCGAGATAGTCGGATACCTCACGAATCGTCATGCGGGTATTGAGGATCAGATCCCGCGCCGCATGGACGCGAACCTGGTGCAGGTAACTGATCGGCGTCAAGCCCATCACTTCCTTGAACGACTGCGTAACATAATTCGGCGCGCGATCGACAAGCTGGGCCAGTTCCTCAATGCGAATCGGCTCCCGGTAGTGCGCCGCAATGTACTTCTGAACCTCGCTCATCAGGCGCAGCTTGACGGAGGTGAACCGGCTGTCCATCGTTTCCTGGACGAAGCAGCCGAGCAGTTCAATCGCGATACCGCTGCAAATCACATCGGCGCAGGGCATTTGCCCGAACCAGTGCTGAGATAAAATCGCGAATCGCTGCTTCATATAGTCGTAGCTTCGGGCTTTTAGCATGCGATAGCCGCCTGCTTCCGCAACCAAATCTCGTCCCCGCTCATTCAGATGGAAGTGCGCGGAATATTTTTGATGCGGACCTTCGGCCGCATTCTCACCGGAGCGCATGACTCCTTTGCGGATGAGCAGCAGATCCCCTTTTTCCAATAGCAGCGTCTCCTCCTCCAGGGTATACAGCACGCTGCCATGCGTAACTAAAATCAAAATATCCGTCAACGTCGCTTCGGCTTCCTTGCGCCACTCCGCATTCATATCGTCCAGATACACCGACACCAGCTCCAGCACAGCTTCGCCTCCTCTCAGCTACAATCTTTTTATAAACCTTAGAATCGTTCAAATAGAAGTTGTTTCCTCAATGGCTTTCGATGGTTATTGTCTCTACAATGAAATCATAAACCACTAAGGGAGCTGAGGCAAATGGATTTATATCCAGTCTCCGCAGTAGACGATCTGCCAGAGGGGAAATTTAAAATCGTTCAAGTAGGTAAACGCTCCATCGGCGTGTATAACGTGAAGGGCGACTATTATGCCGTGCTCAATTACTGCCCTCATCAAGGCGCTGAATTGTGCAAAGGCCCGGTATGCGGGACGACGCTGGAGTCGGATGTCTTTGAATTCATCTACGGCCGCGACCAGGAAATTGTCCGCTGTCCCTGGCACGGATGGGAGTTCGATCTCAAAACGGGGAAATCGCTGTTCAGCGAGAAAGTCCGAACGCGCAGCTATCCGGTCGTCGTGGAGAACGGCACCGTACACCTGGTCATCGGCACGGAAATGAATAAGGAGGGTGTTCAAGTATGAAAACCGAAACTAAACTGCCCGTCATCGATTGCGACGTCCATAACCAGCTTCGCAGCGGCAAGGATTTGCTTCCTTATCTGGATGAACCGTGGCGCAGCCATGCCGCCCAATTCGGCATTCCCGGCGCAGGCCTGCCTTATTCTTCGCCGATCGGCAATAAACGCAAAGATGCCAATCCGCCGGGCGGCGGCCCTGTCGGCTCCGATCCCGCGTATATGCTGGAGCATTACGTCAATCCGTTTAATGTCGAGTACGCGCTGCTGTGCTCGGATTCCTTTATTAGCGCATCGGGCTTGGCCGATGCCGACTATGCCGCTGCCCTATGCCGCGCCTACAACGACTATGTGCTCGCCGAATGGATTCCGCAGAGTCCAAAGTACAAAACATACATGTGCATAGCCACGCAGGATCCCCAGCAAGCGGTGCGAGAAATCGACCGGATCGGTCCGCACCCGGACATCGTCGCCGTCAGCGTGACCGGCGGTTCGCGCATGCCGTACGGGCAGCGCTTCTTCCACCCGATCTATGAAGCATGCGAGCGCCACGGCCTGCCTTTGGTGATCCACCCCGGCTCGGAAGGCGCCGGCATCTTCAACGCCCCGACCGCCGTTGGCTATGTGTCCAACTACTTGCAGTGGCATACGTGCCTCTCTCAGACGTTCATGGCGCATCTCGTCAGCTTCGTCTGCGACGGGGTGTTCGAGAAATACCCGAACTTCAAAGTCGTGTTGTGCGAAGGCGGAGTTACGTGGCTGCCTCCTCTGCTGTGGCGGCTTGACAAGAACTACAAGGCGCTCCGCTCCTCCGTCCCTTGGCTGAAGCGGCTGCCGAGCGAATATGTCCGCGATCACTGCTTTATCACAACGCAGCCGATCGAGGAACCGGACAATCCGAAACATCTAGCGGCGATGTTCGAGATGTTCGACGCCGAGAATATGCTGCTCTTCTCGAGCGACTATCCGCATTGGGATTTCGACGATCCGACGAAAATCCTGCGGTGGCTGCCCGAGGACAAGCAGCGCAAAATTTTTAGCGAGAACGCGCGGAAGCTGTTCCGGTTGTAAAAAAGGGAGAGCTCTTCTCAATGTTGTCAGGTTAAGCTGTACTCAGGCTGAATAAGCATTCGAGGAGGGCTTATTCAGCCGCGAAGTGCCGGATTTCGGCCAATAGACACTCGACAAGTGCTTATTACTTCCAAATCTGCCCGTTAAGCAGCGTATTGGGTTCAATAAGCACTCGCGGGATGCTTATTCCGTCGCAAAGCGCCGACTTTCATTCATTAAGCACTCGAGGCGTGCCTATTTCACCAACTGCAAGCCATTTGAATTGCCTTTCTACCCCTCAGTTTGTAAAGAAATAAGTTAACTCGTATTTAAGATAAGACTGTTATCTTATTCCTGGAATTCAAGGGCAACCCGTGATAATAAGTTATTAAAAGTAACCTATTTCGAAGAGCCGCCAGCTTTCACATGGGAAAACCGACATCTCACTCTCAGCCTACGGCCTTAACCTGACAACATACGGGCTTCCCTCACTCACACCTTCCTTGGGCCTGCCTGTGATTCAGCATCCCTCCAAACGGGTACTGCTAAGTAGGGTGATTGACCATTCCAAGCGAGGGAGCTGATCGAGATGGAACCGATGAAAAGCGTAGACATTGAAGAGAAGCATATCGAGCAAAAGTATGACAAAGGCCTTGTCGCCTCCACCTTCATCAAATATGCGGCGTATATCGTGATCGTCTTCGGACTGCTGTATTTCCTGGTTCGTTACGTGTTTCCGTTATTCTAGAAACCGTTTCGCAGCACAAGCCCCTGCGTTCGTTCAGCGCGCAGGGGCTTGCTGCGCGTTGCGGGAGGTTGCCTCAAGTTCACAAGCTCTTGGTCACTTGTATTCCCGACTCCGCCGCTCCGTACCGCAAGCTCTTTCCCTCGTCCTCCCGTCCCCCGCCGCTCCGTACCGCAAGCTCTTTCCCTCGTCCTCCCGTCCCCCGCCGCTCCATACCGCAAGCTCTTTCCCTCGTCCTCCCGTCCCCCGCCGCTCCGTACCGCAAGCTCTTATTACTCGCACTCCCACCACTGAGTACCGTATCCTCCCCCTCCCCCAAAGTTTTCCTGTATTTTGTACAGTTCTTTTCCGAAAAATGCGCTATTCCAAGCGATTACCTGCAAATACTACATCAAATTCGGCCGTATTTTCCAAAACCAGCCCAAAATCAGCGATTAGCAAGAAATTAACTGTATATTTCGCAGGTAAACTACGATTCTGGCCCTATTTCTTCAGAATTTGCTGTATGTTTTGCAGGTTCATGTGAAGAAGTGCTGCCTGCGCGACCTTAGTACGGTGCGAGAGCTAGAGAGATGAATTTTCCCTGGGGGAGATGGCGGAAGGTTGGAGGAGATAGCTTATGTTTGGGAGTTACATTGAGGCTCAGCGACTGCAAGCACATCAAAACGCCCCTTCCAGCTCACACTTGAGCCGAAAGGGGCTTCTGCATACATGCGCTTGGCTCCGGACCGCCGCCGAGCGTCGACGGCGCAGCTTGCGTCCTGCGTTTGCGCACTACATATCTTCCTTAACCACCAGCACCGGAATCGAGGCGTTCTGCACGACATCGTGACTGACGCTGCCCAGCAGGAACTTCTTTAAGCCGCTTAATCCCCGATTGCCGATCACGATCAGGTCGCAATCGTTGGTTTCGGCAAAGCTTACGATAGCGGCAGCCGGATTGTTATCGATGAGCGATTCATACGAGCACATCGCATGCAGGGCAAGCCTCGATTCCGCTTGTTCCAGCGTATGCCTTGCCTCCGCTTCCAATTCGGACTGCACCTCCACCGATGCGATGGCCGGCATCATGTACGCCTCGCCGGCGGCAACCAGCTTCGGCTGATTCACGTTCAGCACATACACGTGCACGTCTTTATTCCATTTACTGAGCTCAATCGTTTTCTCGAGCGCTTTGTTGGCTCCTTCGGAACCGTCATACGCCAGAACAATTTTTCGACAAAACATAAGATACACCTTCCTTCCAGAATTTGAATGGAAATGATAGCTGCTCTTCTGCTAGCCTAGATTCGTCTACACATTGCTGCGTTTTCCGAAAATAAAGGAGAGGATCGACATAATCAAGAAGACGAAGAACAATATTTTAGCAATGCCTACCGCCGTGGATACGATGCCGAAAAATCCGAAAACAGCTGCAATCAACGCAATAATCAGAAACATGACAGCCCAACCTAGCATAGACAACACCTCTTTTCATTATTGTAATTCGGCTACAAGATCTATTACCCGCTCTGCCTATCGCTGAAACATACCCGATGTTCCAATCGCTTCAGCTGCTTTTCGATAAATTTTCTCGCGAGGAGCAAACTCCTCATAGAGCTGCCGATCCATACTATTAAAGATCGATTCTTTATTGCCGAGTCCCAGAAATCCGCGCTTGGACAAGCTGTTGTACAATAGGCGATGCACGTGCTGCTGAAGCTCGTGATCGAAGTAGATCAACACATTCCGGCATAGAATCACATGGAATTCATTAAAGGAGCCGTCCGTCACGAGATTGTGCTGGGCGAAAATCAGCGACTTTTTAACTTCCTCGTCCAAATAAGCATATTGGGAATCGGTCGTGTAATACTCCGAAAACGACTTCGTGCCGCCAGACTCCTGGTAATTCCTGGTGTATATTTGCATCTGCTTCAGCGGAAAAGCGCCTCTTCGCGCGGCTTCAAGCGCTTTCTCGTTCATATCGGTCGCATAAATTCTCGTCTTCTCCGCCAGCCCTTCCTCCAGCATCATAATCGCCATGGAGTATGCCTCCTCGCCGGTTGCGCATCCCGCATGCCAAATGCGGATTTCGGGATACGCTCTCAGCTCAGGGATGACCTTGGATCGGAAGACCGCGAAAAAGTCCGGATCCCGGAACATTTCCGTGACACGAATGGACATGTCGTTCAGCAGCCTCGTCAAACACGCTGAATCGTGCAGCACTTTATTGAGCAGTGCGGTAATTGTCGTCAGGCCCTCAGCCTTCATGCGGTTCAGGACACGCCTGCGAAGCGAAGTTCGCACATACTGGCGAAAATCGTATTCGCATAGCTGATAAAGCCCTTCCAGTAGCAAACTCAGCTCAATATGCTCTACGCTTCTCACTTCCTGCTCCTCTGGCTCCATCAAGGGACTCATCGGTTGAATGGTCATCAGGCGCCCCCCCTTACTTGGCCAGCCACACTCGCATCAGCGAGAACAACTGCTGGATTTGAATCGGCTTCATAATATAGTCCGAAGCGCCAGCTTCAATGCATCGCTGACGTTCTCCTTTCATGGCTTTGGCCGTCAACGCAATAACCGGCAGATCCTGCAGATCCGGCTGGCTCCGAATCGCTTTCATCGCATCATAGCCGTCCATGACCGGCATCATGATATCCATCAGCACCAGATCGTAACGCTCCTGCTCGAGCTGCTCCAGTGCCTGCTTGCCGTTGCTCGCGGTATCGACGTTGATGTTCTTCATCTCCAAAGCGGTGAGCAGCGCGTAAATATTGCGCACGTCGTCATCGACAAGCAGCATTCTTTTTCCTTTAAAAATAAGATCATCGGGGGAAATCGCAGCTTCCTCCTGAGGCACTCCCGTCAACTCCGCTTCCGTAGCAGTTGCGATGTGCCGAGGGGCGAGCGCCAGCTCCCGCTGCGCCGTCATCTCCTCCGTCAAGCTGCTGAGCTGCTCCGACATGCTAGGAAGATAGAGCGTAAATGTACTGCCTTTGCGCACCTCACTTCGCAGCACGATGGCGCCGCCGAGCAGCCGCGTAAATTCACGGCAAATGGACAGCCCAAGTCCCGTTCCGCTATACTGACGGTTCATCGTACCGTCCACCTGTTGGAACGCCTCGAAAATAATCTGCTGCTTATCGATCGGAATTCCGATGCCGGTATCCGTAATTGAGATCGCAAGCACGTCTGTCTCTTCCTCTAATCGCAGCACTTCCTTCACACGTGCAGCGGTTGCACGCTCAATGCGCATGTGTACCGAGCCTCGCTCGGTAAATTTAAAGGCATTGGACAGCAGATTTTTCAAAATTTGCTGCAGCCGTTTCCCATCCGTGAAGAGAACAGCGGGCACATCCGGCCCGATCGTTGCTTGGAAGTCCAGTTGCTTCTTGTCCGCAATCGGGCCGAACATCGCCTGCATCAGCTGCGGAAGCTCCGTCACATTCAGTTCCTCGGTAAAGATCTCGACTTTCCCTGCTTCCACCTTGGAAAGATCCAGAATATCGTCGATCAGCGACAGCAAGTCTCTGCCTGCATCATAAACAACTTTGGAATACTCATGAATATCCGTTCGCTGCAGTTCCTCGCTGTTCTCTGACAGCATTTGCGACAGGATCAGAATGCTGTTGAGCGGCGTTCTCAGCTCATGCGACATGTTCGCAAGAAACTCGGACTTATACCTGGAGCTCTTCTCCAGCTTAATGGAATAATCCTCCAGCTCTTGCTTGGTTCGTTTCAGTTTGATCGCTTCCTGCTCAGCCAAATAGTTCTGTTCCTCCAGATACTTGTTCGTCACTTGAAGCTGCTCTTGCTGCGTTTGAAGCTCCTCGGATTGCATCTGAAGCTCTTCCGCTTGGGCCTGCAGCTCTTCGGTCATAACTTGGGACTCCCCAAGCAGCCGCTCAATCTCCATATGATCCAGCACGCTGTCCATGACTGAACTGAATTTGTCCTGCAGCCGATCCAGCAATTCCAGATGCTGCGCCAGGAACGGCTTCATCCCCGCCAGCTCCACCACCGCCTCAACCCGGCCGTCGGCCATAATCGGGGCCACAAGCAAATGGCATGGGGCCGACTCCCCTAGACCGGAGACGACCCGTACATGCCCTTCAGACAGATTATCCAGCAAAAACATTCGCTGATCCGCCGCGCACTGCCCCACGAGACCTTCGCCCATTCGGAAGCTGTCGACCGCACCGGCTTCCCCGGAAGCGGCGTAGGCCGCGGTTTTGCTGAACATCGTCTCGCCGTTCTCCATTTTACGGAAATAAATGACGCCATACGTCGCATCCAGCAGGCGCCCCAGCTTGCCGATGAATGCTTGCGCCAGGGAATTAAGATCCGTGAGCCCCTGATACATAAAAGAAACGTCGGTAACGCTCTTCTCAATCCAGCTCTTTTTGCTGAGCGTATCCAGCAGCCGATTGGTCGCTTCGGCGAGTTCCCAGATTTCATCCTTCGTGCTGACATGGATGCGGGTGGCAAGCATACCATCGGATTTGCGAATGTCCTCGATCGCGCGCGTCACCTGACGAATCGTCTTGACGATCGTGCTCGACAGCACCACGCCTATGGCAACCGAAATGACGGCCGCCAGGCCAACAAGAACGAAAATAGCGATACGAAGATTGTAGTTGCTCTGTTCCAGCTGCCGCGTCCGAGCGGTCGTCAACTTCTTCTCCATTTGCAGCATCGTATCCATCTGCGTGCGCAGTTGATCCATCAGTTTTTTGCCCGTGTTCTGTTGGAAGTACTCATTCACAGATGTGATCTGGTTCTCCTTTTTGAACCCAATCACGTTGTCGCTGCTTGCAATCCAGTTTCGAAAGACAGGCTTAGTCTGCTCCAGACTGCGCAATTGCTCCGGATTATCTTCCAAGAGCTGATACAGCTTGTTATAGTTGTCCGTCCAGGTTCGACTCCCGAGGTCGTAGGGTTCCAAATATTGCTCGTCCCCAGTGATGATATAGCCGCGAACCGCCGTTTCCATATCCAACATATTCTTCTGCACGAGATTGAGCAGATCGTGAACGTCAATGTCGTGACCAGACACATAGTCAACCTCTTTTTGCAGCGTCGCAATGCGCCCGCTAATCGTAATCAACGACAGACCTAGACACAGAAGAATGAACAAATAACCTGCAAGAATCTTGGTGCGAACAGTAAATCTTATGGGTTGAAACAACAATGACGCCCCCTGCTTTCATTTTATCCGTTGCCGCCTGATCACGGCGTTTCGGCTTGCCATGCGCCTGCTTGCAGCGCCGCCTTCATCTTGGTCATCGCCCGCTTCTGAATTCGGCTGACACTCATTTGGGACACTTGCAGCCGGCTGGCAACCTGTCTTTGCGTCTGGCTCTCATAGTATATCAATTGGAGCACTTGGCGCTCTTCCTCCTTAAGTCCTTCCATCGCCTCGCGAAGATCCAGATGGTGTTCGAGCTGCTGATAGTCGTTGGAGGGAACCGCCACCACATCTGCAATCGTTGCGCTGTCCGTTTCGCTCGATAACGGTGTGTCCAAAGACGTGTAGTGATAATAATCGCGCCCTGCGAGAATTTCAATTGTTTCCTCCAGCGACAGGCCCAATCTTTCAGAAATTTCCTCCAGTTTCGGCGAGCGTTCCAGCTGCACGGTCAGCTCATCGATGGTTCGTTGAATCGCAGTCCCTTTCTCTTTGATCCGTCTGGGCACTTGAATGTACCAGGATTTATCGCGCAAGTAGTTTTTCAAACTTCCGACGATGCTCTTCATCGCATAGGCTTCAAACGGAACACCCACCTCGCTGTCATACTGCTTGAACAGCCGCAGCATCGCCAATTGCCCCACTTGGAACAAATCCTCGTACAGATCGGGACGACTGCGCGCTATTTTCCCCGCAGCCATGCGGACGACAGGCTCGTAATGCTGCAGCAGCACGGTCGCCGTATCCTCGCAGTCCGTCTCCCTGTACAGCTTCATTTTACCGTAAATTTCATATAACGGGTTAGCGGAAGAATGAGCGCTCATAGGATGACCTCTTCTCCGTGCAAACGCTTGGTCAGCACAATCGTCGTTCCTTTACCACTCTCCACCGCAACCTGAACGTCATCCATCAGCGCTTGCATCAAGTAGAGCCCCATCCCGCTCGTACGTATCCGGGCAATTCCCGTCGGCGGAACAGGCGCTTCGAAGGACGAGGGGCTCACTTCAAAACTGCGGCCGTAATCCTGGACCGTGATGGCCATCTCCTCACCGATAAGCTCCATCCGTATGTCTACCGAGCCGCCCGGCTCCTCCCCATACGCGTGCAGAATCGCGTTATTGCAAGCTTCCGCGACGGCCACTTTCATGTCTTCGACATCTTCGTACGAGAATCCGGCCTTGGAGGCAAAGCCGAATAAATTCAGTCTGACAATATCCAGATACTCGGCTTCCGCCGGTATCGTTAATTGAATGTAGGGATGCATAGAATCTCTTCCTTTACCACTTGTTTAGACGTACATCGCCACGATCACGACCCTGCGCTACGACATCGGCTTCTTTCGTTTGGAATCAGCGAAAGACTTGCGGCTGGCACGTATGGTCTGCCAGACGTCCCAAGCGATGCCGAGCCCGCTTAGCACAGCGTTCGGCTTGGCCGCCGATGCCGACGGCTCGGTGCCGACGGCCATTTGCTTCACAGATGACGTTAGACTGTGCACAACCCGACCGATGTCATTTGCGGAACCGAACCAATGATTCAGCGTGGACAGCTTGGACTTCACATCGATGGCGAGTTCATTCGTATGCTGGATGACGCTTCGCACGTCTCCGCCGATTTCCTTCACTTCCATATTGACTTGCCTCATCGCCGCAGTCGTCTCCTCGAGCGACGCCCTAAGCGACCTCAGCGTTTGAATTAAATAAACAACAAGTACAACAAACGCAATGGCAACAATCAAAACACTAATCTGCAGCAGCATCAAGATCTACCTCCTCTTGCAGCTATACGCTTTAGTTACCCCGAAAGCCGAATACCGAAACACGCTGCTTTTCAATTTTTCTGGTTTCAATCCGCACTATGCGGGGTAATAAAACGTGTCAGCAACATTACTCATATTCGGAGGTGCTTTCTATCATGAAGACAACAACGCAAACCAAGCCTGACTTGAACGTCATTATGGACAAGCAGGTTGCCAACTTTTCCATCCTGTATATGAAGCTCCATCATTTTCACTGGTATGTGAAAGGGCCTGACTTCTTCACGCTGCATATCAAATTCGAGGAATTCTACAATGAAGCCGCCCTGCATCTGGACGCGATCGCCGAGCGCATGCTCGCCCTGGGCAAGCGGCCGACGGCCACACTGAAGGAGCAGCTCGCCCTATCCTCCGTGCAGGAAGCGAGCGGTCACGAGAATGCCCATCAGATGGTGCAGTCCCTGAGCGACGATCTGGAGATCGTGCGGGCCGAGCTTAGCGAAGGCATCAACTTGGCTGAGCAAGGCGGCGATCAACCGACAGCCGATCTGTTCATTGCCGTCCGCGCCTCGCTGGAGAAAACCGGCTGGATGCTCCAAGCCTACTTAGGCAAATAAAGCGCAAGCGGTGATTAAGCAAAGAAGCCTAGCGAGAATGTGCTAGGCTTTCTTTGTGCTTTTGGCGCAGCGGATAGCGTTCAGTCTAAATTCGCCGCATCCCGCCGGAAATCCCCCAGCCATTGAAATGCTTGCCGAACAGGGAAGATATATTCCTGCGAAAAGGCAGGCTTTTTTTCACAACAATGGTGGTTTTCGCACAAAACCTGCAATAGAGCAGTTTTTTAGTCCAAACTCGCTTAAAAAAGGCCGTACCGCCGAAAATACCTGCCTTCTTGCAGGCTTGCTGCTCCAGTTGCCCGTCGATGGCCGTTAACGGACAACCGTCACGTCGTGGTGTTTATGTTCGTATACTTAATGAGCGTAACTTCCATGCCATGCTGCGCATCCACTTCAACTTCGTCCATCAAAGCCTTCATCAAATAGAAGCCCAAGCTGATCTTGCTCGCCTCCGCCTGAAGCCCGGCCTCAGCAGATCCTGACGGCGCTGCCAAGAAAGCTCCTGATCCAGGCGCTTTAACCGTCACGGCCAAAGCTTCCGTGCGCGCATCGAAACGAATCCCGAGCTCGCCGGGGGCCGCATTGCCCGTCAGCTCGGCATGCAAGATCGCTTGATTGCACGCTTCCGAGACGGCTACCTTCAAGTCTTCGATATCTTCATAGGTCAAATTCAATTTCGACGCAATCCCGAAGACGGTTAGTCTGACGAGCTCCAAATAATCCGCTTGGGCAGGTATTTGCAGGTGTACTTCGCTCATTTGCCGCCTTTAACTCCTTCGTTCAAATATGGAGAAATGCCTGTCATATCAAAAAGTCGTTTAATTTTAGACGGAATGTTCGTCACATACAGCGGCGCTTTCAGCTTATCGCGGGTTTTCACCGCAGACACCAGGATGCCGATGCCCGTACTGTCGATATACGCAAGCTTCTCCAAATCGAGCGTAAGCTCGCGGTCTGCGCTATACACGACGGACTCCAGCGCCTCGTGAAATGCTGCGGCAGCAGCCAAATCCAACTCGCCGCAAAGGTGAAGCTTAATGGCCGAACCGTTCTCTTGCCTGTCAATTTGGAACTTGTTCACTGTCATAAACCTCACTCACTCCTCTTGTTTGCTCTCATCACATGATTGTATGCGCTTCTTCCTGTATAAAAAATATACCCTGTTTCTATACTCTTCGTAAATAGGAGCGTATATATGACCGCCGCCGGCTCGTACCAGCACCTTAGGAAACCGAAACCATAATCAAACACATATCATCCGGTGCCGGCACCGGCTCTTCACCCAAATCCGGCTGCAATTGCTGGAATAACGCTTCCGCGTCCTGCGCCTCAGTCGTCTGTATGCGCTGCACGATCCGATCTGCCGCTTCGTCCAGATCGCCTGACATCCATTCGGCCAAGCCGTCGGTATAGAGCACAATGCGGGCCTCCCGCTCGTAAGTCATGCTGCCGGGTTTGACCTGAATGTGGTCGAACAGTCCTAGGGCGCAGCATCCGGTATCCAGCTTTTTGACCTTGCCGTCGACAAGCGCAAGTCCAGCAGGATGACCCGCATTGACATACTCAATCGTGCGGGCTTCCGTGTCCACGACCAGGTAAATCGCCGTAAAATAATAATTCATTAAGTTGTCCGCCCAGTGCAGCTGCGTCATACGCCGGTTTAATTCCTGCATGACGCCCTCTAAATCGGATATACCCGTGAGGGTATCTTTTAAAAAAGAATAAATATACATGCACACCAGCGAAGAAGCAATGCCATGCCCCATCATATCCAATAGAATAATACCGAAACGATTGGCGCCGAGCGGATACCAGGCGTAGAAATCCCCGGCAAGCTCGGAAGAAGGCTCGTATTTAACCGTAACTTGCACCTGCTCGTTCGCAAACGGCTTGCTGAGCACGTTCTGCTGCACCTGCTTCGCCAGGCTCAGCTCATACTGAATTCGCTTGTCCCGCTCGCGATGCCAGTCCTTCTCGTATTTCAAACGCAGGGCTGAGCGAATTCGCGCCAGAAGCTCCGTCTTGTTGATCGGCTTCATCACATAGTCGGTCGCTCCCGCGTCCAGCGCCTCCGCCATCTTATTCGAGTCCCCCAGGGCTGTTACGAAAATGATCGGAATGTCCCGAAACCTTTCCTGCGCCCGGATCGCTCGACAAGCTTCGATACCGTCTATTTCGGGCATCATCATGTCCATGAGAATCAAATCGGCAATGCTCTCCGAAGCAAGCGCCGAATCCATGCCCATAAACCGGTATAGTTCCTTGGCGGATGAGAACATCGACAGATTTCTGTAGCCGGCCATTTGTAAAATTTTCTCAATAATGAGCAGATTCGTTTTATTATCGTCCACGATGGCAATGTTCATCTCGTTCATAGAGCGATTCCTCCGATTCCCGATCGCCAAAGCTTGCTAACGGACGGGATATTTGAAAAGAATATAGCACACTTGCCCCCTGTTTCAAATCACTTTCGATGGGGTACAGGCTAGTAGGATCGGTTGCCTACTTATACCCCAATCAAAGGAGAGATGAAACATGAATACAGAGACGACAGGACAAAGAAACGGACTTCTATCCGGGATGATCATCGGTGCGGCGTTAGGTGCGGTCGCCTCCTTGTTGTTCGCTCCCAAGAAAGGCGCGGAGCTGCGCAAGGAGTTGGCCGATACGTGCCTGACCTTCCGCGATCACGCGGTGCAGCTTGCCAGCACGGTGAAGGACAAGGCGGAGGATATGGCGCAGAGCACCTGCGAGCACTCCCAAGAATTGGCCGACGAGGCTCGTGAGGCAGGACAGCAGATTGCCGAAACGGCAGGGAAAATAAAAGACGAAACTTTGGAACGTCCGAACCGGGAGTTCACGACAGAGTCGTTATAGGGCCTGGTCTCGAAAGTACCCATTCTGATCGAGGAGGGATTTCACATGGAACAAGCCGCACTCCAGCGACTGCTCACCGAGCATGGTTTTGAACGTACCCGACACGCGGAAATATCGACCTATCGACTGAACATCTCCCACAGCACTTCCGGGAATGACTATCCGTTTATCGTCACGGCGGTTTCAAGCGAAGAAGACGGCGTCGCCATTCACTGGGACGAAGCACGCTTCGAGGGAAAGGAATTTGTCCCGCTTCAAGTCCGCAAGACGGCACTGGAGAAGCTTATCGAGTTGGAAAAGATGCTGAACCGACCGACCGGCAAATCGATCGAGGAGGCGGATAACGGCTCCATGTCGCAGGACATGCAAGAGGTCAAAAAGCTCGGCGCAGAGATGAAACATATGAAGACGAACAGCGAACTGATGGCCCAAGGATTGATTCCAGATCCGATTCAATCATAGATAAACGGCTCCGCCGTCCTGTCGAGGACGGGCGCGTTTACTGATGGCATAGAGCCACTTCGAGGATATACTTACTGATATGCAGGAAAAGCCGCCCCGCCTCCAATAGGAGGTTGGGTCGGCTTTTTTGCTGTGCCTGAACGTCAAAAGCTGTAGATCAGATTCATTTTCTCCCAAAGCACCGGCCCTTGATCTCCCCCAGGCCATGGCTGAAAATGCGGCTCCATAAGCTCATGCCAATCGGCGCTCGGCAAGATCGACGCAGGCCACGTCTGGCGGGTCGCGCCAGACTCGAACGCCGGCGCAGGCCGCTCATGATAGGAGAAAATCAGCTCCTCATGCGCGCCGATCACATACGTAGGGTTAAAGCTGTTCGGCTTCTCCTCCTGGAGTGCGAAGTGATAGAAAATGTAGGAACTGTACATCTCCGGCCGGAGCCTCGCCAGATGGCCCAGCCGCTCGTGAGCGCCCGTTCGCCGCACATCCACTGGCTCCCCGTCGCGGTAGATCGGCAACAGGGGCACCGTGTCACGAGGGTTCCCCTCTGCCTTCGGCCAGACCTCGAGATGATCTCGACAGGCGTAGGGCCAATGCCAGAGGGCAGCCTCGTTCATAGCCTCCAGGTAGACAAAGAGGCTGCTTTCCTTCGCGAAAATCGCGATGCTTGCTATGCTTTGCCCGCGCAGATCATACTCCCAGTCTCTAGCAGACTCCGCGAGTGCTGATACAAAATCCGTTTCGCTGCCCGCCTTCACCTGTGCTCGATACATCCATCGCTTCATCGCTGTATCGGGTAGAACCGCCGGGCATTGCCTGCGCGAATCTTCCCCTTCTCCTCCTCCGCGAGTTCGTCTCCCAGCACTGCTTCAAACAAGCGGATGACGTCGCCATAGCCACCGGCCTGCAAAGCAATCGGCCAATCGCTGCCGAACAGCAGGCGATCGGGGCCGTAGAGCTGGACCAGCCGGTCGACATACGGCTGGAGCAGGGCCGGGCGGTACCCGCCGGCCATCGTGATCATGCCGGACAGCTTCACCGCTGTCCGGGGCAGCTCGGCTAACCGCGCCATGCCGGTTAGCCAGGGGTCTGAGGGCTGCTCCCGCACAGGCGGGCAGCCCAGGTGGTTCACAACAGCCGGGAGCTGCGGCTGTTCCTCAAGATAGCCGGCGACCGCTGCGAGGTCGCCGGGCTGCACGAGCAGGTCGAGCGTCAGCCCGGCCTGCTGCAAGGACGCGAGCGCCGCGCGCAGCCGGCGCTGCTCCGCTGCGGGGCGGCCGGCGCGAAACGCGCTGCCGCCGAAGCGGACGCCGGCGAAGCGCGCGCTCGCCTGCAGCTGCGCGAGCTCCGCGTCGAAGCGCTCCGCAAGCGGGTCGAGCCCGCCGCTGACGCCGGCGATGGCCGGCACGGTCTGCGCCAGCTCGAGAAGGAACGCCGCTTCGGCCGCCGTTGGCGCCGCCTGTACGGCGATCACCTCCTCGACGCCGTGCACCGTCAGCTCCGGCAGCAGCTGCACAGGCAGATAATCCTGGTAGAGCAGCGGATTATCGGGCTTGAGCCAGCCGTAGTCGCCGCGCGCCGGCTGCCAAAAATGAACGTGACTGTCTACATACATGTCGCGTCGACATCCTTTCGCCCGGCCAGCACGCTGTCCCGATAAGGGCTCGGCCATGGCATGTCATAGCTCGGCGCATTCGCATAGCGTTTCATGCCGAGCTTCAGGCGAATGCCGGTGCCGCGCAGCAAATGGACAGCGAGCCATTTGCCTGCGATGGTCTCCGCGTCGCTGAGCGGCTCGCCTTCGCGGTCCAACCGCTGCACGCTCGTGAACGCATGCTCGCCGAACGTCCCCGCCTGGATGACGACCTCGCGCTCGTCGAACAGGCTCGTGTTGCACAGCTGCAGCGTCACGCTGTCCGCCGTGAGCGCCTCGACGAGTGCCGATACGCCCTGCGGCAGCCCCGGTCGCCGCTCCTGCGCGTCGAAGTAGCGCACCCGCGCATGCTGCAGGCCGCCGTGCGAGATATGCATCGGGCCGCCAAGCGTCAGCTGCACCAGCGACTCGAAGTACACCGGGCACATCTCCTGCCAAATATGAATAGAGGAGTAATTGCCGTCCGCGTAGCCGATACTCCACTGGTACGGATCGCCTTTCTCGGAACGCATCCGTTCCAGCTGCCGGCCGATCAGCTCCATATTGGCCGACAGTATCCGGCTCGGATAATCCGGGTTCAAGCCGCGAATGTATTGGAACCACGGCTCCGTATTGCCGATGTAGTGCTTCGTCTCCCGTCCGGTGCGGCTGTCTCTGCCGGAGACGACGGGCACCGTGATTTCGTTCCAATCAAGGTCCTTCGGAATGCGGTCGATGCGCTCAAGGTCTTCGTCCGCCATCGACATCGTCCAGAGATAGACCGGATACTTCGGCAGCGCCTTGCGCCAGTCGTGCCAGCCGTGATCGCCATGCTTGTTCGGCACGAGCGTCAGGCCGTTCTCCTCCTTGCGCAGCGCCCAGTTGGCGTCAAGCTGATTCCGTGCCAGTGCCAGCTTGCTCATATCGCCGGTCAGCAGCACCGCGTTCATGCAAGCGTTCGTAAGCGGCTCGATGATCGTCATAAAGCCGTGCGGCCAACGCCAGCCGTAATATCCGCCCCACCATTTGCCGTCGTTGTATTCGCCGATCTGGCCGGAAAGCCCGACATTATCGGGAATGATGCCGCCGTTATTGCGTGTCCGCTCTTCCCAAGCGGCGAGATACTGCGTCACCCAATCGCGCAGCGCCGGATCGCCTGTGTGCATGTAAGCGTGTGCAATCAACCCGCTGGCATTGAGATTCAGCGGTACGTCTCCGCGATTCATCCGCTCGTTCATCATGTTGAGGATTTGCCCATAGACCTCATCGTTCGACCACGGACATTTGCGGCTCTCGTAGTCGACGCCGGGAATATCCTCATACGGCGCAGGATAGTGATCCAGAATCGCGCGATGCGTGCTCCAGTCCTCCGCCGTGACGACAAAACGCGGGCCATCGCTGCCGGTAAGCGGCGACCGGATCAGCTTCAGCTCTTTATCGTAATTCGGCGCAGCCGGGTCGTCTCCCGTGTACATGCGGGCGAAGTTTACGGCTCTTTGCCGATCCTTCAGCGTTGCCGGCCCCGCCAGGCCAAGGAAGTACAGGAACAGATAGCCTTCCCCGTGATGCATCCAATCGTAATAACGATCAAATTCGCGGTTCACCTGCCCGTATTCCGTCCATTGCCACGTGATCGCCTCCCATAGCTGACGGGAAACACCGTGCAGTTCCTTGCTGCCGCCCAGCACATAAAGCAGCGCCAAGTTCATGAAGCCCTCGTACGGATCGTCCGAGCCGTCCATGCCTGGCCATTCCTTTTGCCAGATGAGGGTTCCATCCGGTTCCGTATACCGCGCCACAAACTCCTTCGCCGCCTCATTCAGCGTTTGAAAAAGCCACTGCTCCTGCAGCGCCCACGCCGGGGGAGCCATCCGCTCCTCTGCGGTAATTCTCGGCAAATTGCTTTGCTGCTGACTCATTTCTGCACCTCCTTCTCCCCAGGAAATAAGCTTTGCCCTTGAAAAAGAGTGTAAACCCGGCTCAGCTCATCTGGCTCCAGCCCGCGCCCGTCGCAGTAGGTCATATTCGCGCGGAGCTTCTCACACGTCGTTGCGCCTGTTAACGTCACATGAATCGCCGGCTGGGTTAAGCTAAAACGCATCCCCGGCTCCACTAGACCGTGCGGCTCCGTCTTCCGCAGAAATTGAAGCTGCGCCATTCTGCGTGCGGCTTCCTCCACAATCGGCGGCCGCAGAAACGCTGCCGGCGTATCCGCCAATAGGCCGAGTCCCAGCACGCTGCCGTTAATGACGCCGATGCCCTTCTCTTGCGTTAACGGCAGTAATTCGTCTTTCGCCGTGTGATCGATCAGCATATACCGCGTGTAAAACTGGATGCTATCGAACCGGTCGAGCTCCACAAACCGCTTCAGCAGCGAAAGAATACGCGTCGAGATGCCGATATAGCGGATTTTCCCGTCTTCGCGCAGCTTTTCGAGCGCTGGAAGCGTCTCGTTCACGACAGTTTCATAAGGAACCTGCTCCGCATCGTGAATTTGCAGCAAGTCGATCCAATCCGTCTGCAGGCGGGCCAAGCTACTTTCAACCGAACGAATGGTGTTGTTGTAATCAAACGATTCCCCCGGACCCACCGCTTTGGACGCTAAAATAATGTCGTTCCGCCTACCGCCTGCCAGCGCCTGCCCGAGCCTGCGCTCGGATTCGCCCCGGCCATAGCTCGGCGCCGTATCTATAAAATTAATGCCGCCGTCGATCGCCTCATGGATCATCTTCTCGATCTCGCGCTCATCTGCTGGTCCGAAAACGCCGCCTAACGGCGCCCCGCCAAGCCCCAGCTTTGACACGCGAAGCCCGGTACGGCCAAATGTTGTATATTCCATCTCGATCCCTCCTACTGTAAATTGTAGCGGGCATCCGCTATAATCAGAATAGCCAGAGTTCCCCATCTTATAGCATATCTTCTCTATGCACAGGAAAGAGCGGAGGTTCGTATGGAGTTTATTTATACCGATGGGATCGGGTTGACTGATCTGAACGTCTTGGAAGTCGGCACGCAGCAGTGTGTGCCGACTATGACATTTGGTCCCAGTGTACGGGATATGTACATTCTGCATTATGTGCACAGCGGGTACGGCACTTACACCGCGGGCGGACATACGGAGCAGGTCGGCCCCGGAGGGCTATTCCTCGTGGTACCGGACACCGTGCATACGTATGAAGCGGATGTGGACGAGCCCTGGCGCTACTCGTGGTTCGGCTTCGTCGGCACGATGGCTCCCCGGCTGGCCCTGCTGGCCGGCTTTACGGCCCCGACGCCCGTTCGCGAAACGCCGCCCTCGGACGCGGTCGCCGCTCTTTTCGCGGATCTTATGCGCCTGCGCGACGAGCCGGCCAAGGAGCTGCTGCTAGTCGGCCAGCTGTATCGGATTTTCGGCCTGCTGGCGGTGCCGGACGACACGCCTGCGCTGCAAGCCGATGTCGGCCAGCATGTGCGCAAGGCCGTCTCCTATATGAACGCCCGCCATGCCGAGCGCATCGGGCTGGATGACATCGCCGCCTACGTCGGGCTGGATACCAAGTATTTGTGCCGGCTTTTTCAGCAGCGGCTCTCAATGTCGCCGTACCGCTATTTGACGGACATCCGGATGCGCAAAGCGTGCCGGCTTCTCCGCCGGCAAATGCTCGGCATCGCCGAAGTGGCGCGTGCCGTCGGCTACCCGGATCCACTGCTCTTCTCGCGGATGTTTAAGCGGACAATCGGCGTCTCCCCGACCGCTTACCGGGAAAAAGCGAAGCTGGAGAGCGCCGCCGGCTCTCCATGAATGAGGACCGTGTGCCCGCCTCAGCCAGCTCTAACGGTTGCCAGCGCGCCTATTTTAGCGAATATCCGCCTTTTTAACACGTAACGGTTGCCGTAGAGGCTATTTGCTCATAATTGGGCAGATTTCGCCGCATTTAGGGAAATAAGCGCTGTGGCAACCGCTATAATTTCAAACACATTATTTTGGGACAAATAGGCGTTGTGATAACCATTACAACTGTAGTCACGTTATACATCACCAGCGTACTCATGCTGAAATCCCCCCTCGTTTACGCCAAAAATGAAAGGATACTCGCGATGTTGATCTCCATTGGCAGAATCGTATCGACAGGCAGTTCTTCAGCCAAATGCACGTCCGGCGCGTCATAATGCCTCTGCAGCGTTTCCAAATCCGTGATGCGTTGATTTGGCAGCGGGTTCACGCTTCGAGCAGCAAGTCGCTGCGCCCACACACGCTCGTCGCTGCAATGGCAATGGATCGTTGCCAGAACGCCGCCGCGTTCAGCAACCCACGACTTTAAACGCAGCACATCATCCACCTGATTGAATCCAAAATCCAAGATGACATGCGCCTTTGCAGAGATGACGTCCGCCAGAAACCGGTACAGAAAATCAAAACAAATCTGATTCCTGACGCTGATCTCCTGCACACTGCCTGCTAAGTCTATTTGGATGGTCATCCACTGAACGTTGAGTCGCCTCCCATCAATATTTGATCTTACCCGAGTGGTTTAATTTGACGTCTACGCGAATACGAAGAGATTCTGGCGTCAGTTGTAAGCCTCCTCTATCCTGCACGAGCTTCCATGTCCGGTTATTTTGCCGGTAGAGGGCGTGCTCCAAACGCATTAAATCCAAATTTGCTTTAAGCCCTTTTTCATAGGTATCCCTGATTTCTTTTTGGACCTCAGCCGCAACCTTTCTCTCCAGCTCTTCCTCAGGTAGCGGCTGTAAGATTTCGCTGATGTATCCTGAAAGTTTAACCTCCATGTCAAACGTAACTTGATCTTTATTGATCGAAGGTAGAATTTTAATGTCAGGACTTTCCAATGATACGGATGCTTGAGGCTTCCCTTCAGATCGGATCAGCAGCGGACTTCGCTGGGTCTTCGGCTCGACCCACCTAAGCCCTAGAACGTTTTCCCATCCAAACCAATTTTGGGCACGATTCTCCTTAAATATGAAGATACCATCGATCGTCAGCATAGGCTTTTGCTGATTGTTGCTTTTCCAAGTGTGATTTGAGACGGATAACGAAGGCAGAAAGGTCGAATTGCCTGGTTCACGTGTCTCCGAAATAAACTCTCTCATCGTTAAGGGCGCAACGAGAGATTGCTGCTTATAGGATTCCATAGGCTGATTCAACACGGACATTAAGGGAGAAAGATAAAAAAAAGGAGTGATCTTAAAGAGATCGTCGATGGGTTGTTTCGTTCCAAACAGCCATGGCGTGTATCGGAATTCATAATAGCGGGTCAAGAGCTCCCAGACATCTTTCATCCCTGTTTTCATAAGGTTCTCGCCAATGACAACCGTGATCAACTGACCGAATACGGTGCGCATTTGCGTGGTTCTATACAAATCATTAAAGGCGCCAATCAAGGTTTCTCCTTTACCGACTCCCACCAAGACGGGTAACGCTTGTGTTGGTTTGCCTGATTCTGTTTTGGCTACGGAGGAGAAGTCAAGCATTTGTACATATGCCTGGTATTGGTTATTCTCAAGCTCGAAACCAATGGACGTCACATAATTCATTTCCTGTATATCTTTAATGTCCCAACATCCGGATAGCAGCGTCATCAACAGACACAGAATAGCCAGTTTCCCTATTCTTCGCATTGAGATTCCTCCTATTGTCGGGTAGAGTCTTTGGTCTGCAAGATTTCCGATCGCAGGGTTTTCTTATACCAAGGTTTTCGAAACAGCGCCATGATGGCATCTTTCCAGTGAATCGGCGATAATGGCGCAAGGTAAGGCACGCCAAACGATTTGAGTGAGGCAAGGTACACGACAATGGTGATGACGGATAGGTTAAATCCATAAATGCCCAGCGTTGAACTGCAGATCAGGACAAATAGCCGGAGAATACTGACCGTACCCACGAGGGACTGATTCACCAAAGTGAAGCTGGAGACAGCTGTAATCGCGCCTATGACGAGAAAGGTCGTGGACGCAAGCCCGGCCCGGATCGCGGCATCACCGACGACGATCCCTCCCACAACGGCAACTGTCTGTCCTACCGCTTTGGGCAGGCGCTCCCCTGCTTCGCGGAATAATTCGAACAGCGCGATCATCAAGAACCCTTCTAGTGGAGCAGGCATAGGGAGCCCGATACGGGACAGGGAGATGGTCGCCACGAACGGATAAGGGAGCTGATCCAGGTTGAATGACGCAAGTGCAGCCCAAAACCCGGGGAGAAACAAAGAGATGACAAGACCGGCGAAGCGAAACAGTAGTCCGAACGAGCTCATATAATAGGGAATATAGAAGTCTTCCGGGGTTTTCAGCAGCAGCGTTAAGTTCGCCGGTCCGATGACTGAGGTAGGGGATCCCTCGACGATCACGACAAACCGGCCCCGTGTCAGACAATCTACGACAAAATCGGGACGCGTCGTATAATGCAGCAATGGAAATAGTGAACGGGACGAATCCGAAAGGATTTCTTCCAGTTGACTGCTGCTGAACAGCAGGTCCATATCAATATGCTGCAGTCTCAATCTGGCTTCGTCTACAATCTGCGTTTGTGTAATGTCCTCCACGTAGAGCAGCGCTACCTTGCTTTGGCTCCGTTTGCCAATGGTGAATTGCTCATAGCACAAGGAGTTGCTGCGGAGCCGTTTGCGTACTAATGCCACATTGGTGCTCAGTTCTTCTACAAATGCGTCTTTCGGACCCTTAATGGAAATCTCCGTATTCGATTCTTCGGGCAGACGTTTAGGAGGAGCGGCTGTATCGACCGCGTAGATGATATTCAGGTTTTCAAAAAATAGGACAATTTCCCCGGAAAATAAGCGTTCGATAATTTCTTCTTTTTGATACAGGCGGGACAGCTTTAATTTTTTATCCAGCTCCATACTGAAATTATCATTGATTAATTCGGTCAGCCGGGGAAGCAAATATTCGTTCATCGGCTTGGTATCCGTTAACCCGTCACAATATAACAGCAGTATGCTTTGCATATGCGCTGTGTCACCCAATTCGTACGTCTCCATTTGGATGTCCGCAGACTTGCGGAATAACTGACGAATCGCTTCCGGCGTCCACTCCTGAGCTTCAGAAGGTGAGGTGAAGGCTTCAGTCGCTTCCTGTGGACTCTCCTCATTGGCCAAAAGCCTCCGAAACCAACTAGATTTCATTATTGCCCACCTTCCTTTTGGAAAAGAGTACCAGGAAACCTAGAACGGCCAGCACGGAAGTGGCGCACCATAGAGACCCAGGCAGGTAGTAACCCTTCAGAAATGCGGTATACTGCATATCGCTGAAGGGCAGTTGTACTAAAATGACGATCAAGATACCGAGCAGGACCAGAAATATAAAGGAACTCTTCTTCTGCTTGGCTGTTGTGATCAAATCGATGATTAGATACATCGCAATCGCGATACGGACAAAGGCGCCCGACAACCATTGATAAATCGATAAAAAGTCTACATGACGGATGTATTTTCCAATGGCGACCAGTCGCCATTCTTCGTACGCAGGGTATCGCAATTCCGCCGCTTCAAAGGGACCGAATTCAGCGATAGCCCCCGTTACGGGACCGAAGATTAAGAGGACCAAGAAACAAGCCAGCACATATAACGACCAGAGTGGCACTTTCTTTTTGATTCTATGTTGGAAAAGCAGAAGGATCAGCAGTTCGACAAGCCCGCCGCCAACGTACAAGGTCCCACTCAGCATGGGTCCCACACCATGTTCAAACGCAGGCGAAAGCAAGCTGTAATTTTTTTGAGGGAGGTTTGAGCCCATGACAAAGTCTCCGAAAATGATGACGAAGGGCAATAAAATGCCGGATGCAATCGCAATGGTCTGCAAGCCACGTTGTGCCGCAAAGCCGGAGACGAGTACTAAGGATATGGAGAGAGCCCATTGCGGCGTCCGCGGCAAATAAGAAGCATGTGTCCACATGGCCGTTTCTTTTAACGTCATCACGAGAATAAGAAAGAGGTATAGGATGAAAAACAGCCGGAATGCTTCGCAGACGACTCTCCCATAATGTTGAGTCAACCAAGGAAACAGCGGCTGCTGGCTTGTTTTTCTCATGACGGCGTATAGAAGGCTTGCCCATACTAAATAGGGCAGTATGGCCGCTAATATACTGATCCAAGCATCCCTCTTGGCCTCATGAAGGAGTGGGGGAATCACCATGACGTGGTTCATCAATCCGACGGCCAATATGATGATCGAGTACGCTGCAAGAATGCCGATAAGTTCGCTGTCTGATCTGTTCTGCACTTGTATCCCCCGTTTATTCCAACCGATCTCTTCAGTAAATTATTTCCACCTACCCCTAAATTTAAACAAAATACGACACGAGAGAAGCTCTACATATCCGCTTGGAATCGAAAGACCCTGGATGAACGCGAAATGGATCATTCACTCACGGCGAGCCTGCAGTACTCTCCAGCTTCGCTTACCGGGAAAAGCGAAGCTGGAGAGCGCCGTCGGTTCTCCATGAATGAGGACCGTGTGCCCGCCCCAGCCAGCTCTAACGGTTGCCAGCGCGCCTATTTTAGCGAATATCCGACTTTTTAGCACGTAAAGGTTGCCGTAGCGGCTATTTGCTTATAAATGGGCAGATTTCGCCGCATTTAGGGAAATAAGTGCCGTGGCAAGACTGTCGATTAATTATGGACAGTTTTATCCGTGAAAGGACACACGCAGAAAATGTGTATGATTTTTCGAATACATATTCAAATTCAGGCCTCAAATCACAAAATGTGTATGATATTTCGCATAGAATTGATTGATTTTATGTGAAGGCAGCACATTATATATGACTTTTCGTATACATTTTTGTGTTCTCTCGCAGATTCCCAAAGTATAAATAGTTAATCGACAGCTTCGTGGCAACCGCTATAATTTCAAACACATCATTTTGGGGCAAATAAGTCGTATCGACAGGAAGTTCTTCGGCCATATGCACGTCCGGCGCGTTATAATGCCTCTGCGTTCTATCCATCTGAAAACAACTTCACTAAGAAGACTCCCGGCCGTTATGAAAAATTCATCGCGTTTCGCTCTGCGGCAGCAGCCTTGTAACGAACAAAAAGCTTCTCATTCGCATAACGAATGAGAAGCTTTTACTGTGTTTACTCTAGCTCATCCAATTCGGAGCTATCCTCGTTTGCCGCCGCTTCGACAGCCTGATCGACCTCGCTGGCTCCCTGAATTTGCTGTGCGGCTTCCGCTTGTTTGTTCAACTGCTCCACAATCTGACCTGCGCCATGCGCGCCTTGGTGTCCTCTGCTTGATGTCATGGGCTCGACTCCTTTTGCCATAATCATGTAGTACTCGTATAGTATGGCGTGAATTAGAGCCGCTATGCATTCCCTTACACTTGAATAATGATCGGAAGAATCATGGGCCGCCGCTGCGTCTTCGTGAATAAGTACTTGCCCACCGCTTCCTTGAGCGCCTGCTTGTACAGCCCCCATTGCGTAGCTTCCTCGTCCTGCAGCTGTGTAACCGCCGCTAGCGCAATACGCTGAACTTCGTCCATTAATGCTTCGGACTCTTTCACGTACACGAAGCCACGCGAGATTACATCAGGTCCCGATACCAATTTTGCGTCCGATTTGGCCAGGGACAGGACAAAGATGAGAATCCCATCCTCGGACAGCACTTTCCGGTCTCGCAGCACAATGTTGCCGACATCTCCGATCCCGAGCCCGTCGACCAGCGTATTGCCGTTTGGCACCCGACGTCCCTGCTGCGCCTCGCCATTCCTGAAATCGACAGCCTCTCCATTGTTGACGATAAAAATGCGCTCCGGCGCCACCCCGACCGCTTCCGCCAGCAATCGGTGCTGATACAGCATCCGGTATTCTCCGTGAATCGGGATAAAATAAGTCGGCTTCATCAGCGTCAGCATTAGCTTCAGCTCTTCCTGACTCGCATGTCCGGAGACATGCATGCCGGTGACCGAGCCCGAGCCGTAAATGACTTTGACGCCTCTAATAAACAAGTTGTCAACGATCCGCGCGACGTTTCGCTCATTCCCTGGAATCGGGGTCGCCGCTAAAATGACCGTATCCCCGCTCGACACTTCCACCTGCCGGTGCGTGCCGCTCGCAAGGCGGGACAGCGCCGCCATTGGCTCGCCCTGGCTTCCCGTGCACAGCACAGCAATCTCATGCGGCTTGAAGCGGCCCACATCGTTCGCCTCAACCAGCATGCCTGGCGGCATGGTGAGGTAGCCCAGCGCCAAGGAAATGTCGACCACATTCACCATGCTCCTGCCGAGCAGGGCGATTTTGCGGTTCGTTTTCGCTGCGGCGTCGATGACTTGCTGCAGCCGATTCACATTCGACGCGAAGGTGGAGACAAAAATTTTGCCCGTCGCTTTACTGAACGCCTCCTGAATATGATCCCCCACGGTTCGTTCCGACGGGGTAAAACCCGGCCGCTCCGCGTTCGTGCTCTCGGAGAGCAGCGCAAGCACGCCCTTTTGCCCGATCGCCGCCATCTTGTGAATATCCGCATGCTGGTGATTGGCCGGGGTCAAATCAAATTTAAAATCCCCCGTATGCACCACGGTTCCCTGCGGAGTTTCAAACACGACCCCCAGACAGTCCGGGATGCTGTGGTTCGTGCGAAAGAAGCTAAGCGGAATACGGCCCAGCGTCAAGACGGCCTCCGCATCGATTTCGTGCAGGCTGGTCGCGCTGAACAGGCCGTGCTCCTTCAGCTTGATCTCGATCAAGCCAAGCGTCAGCCGGGTCGCATAGATTGGCATGCTCATCTGCTTGATGATATACGGGATGCCGCCGATATGGTCCTCGTGCCCGTGAGTGATGACGAGCCCTCTGATTTTCGAGGCATTCTCGAGCAAATACGTAATATCCGGGACGATTAAATCGATGCCAAGCAAGCTCTCGTCCGGAAATTTGGAGCCGCAGTCAATGACGATAATGTCGTCGCCGTACTGGAGGACATACATGTTTTTGCCGATTTCATGGACGCCCCCGAGGGCAAAAATAGATAGCAGATCTTGGTTGGATGCCACGCCGAAAACCTCCGTTATCGCTGAAAATGTGCAGCTTTAGTGTGCCAAAAGCACCCAGTTTGCATGCATGCTCAGGCGTTTTCTGGCGGAAATCGCTCTGCTCTTGCGGCTAGCCCCTAGTTCTCCTGCCCTGGCCTTGCGCGCCCCCCTCTGCTCCACTCTTTGCACACGTTCCTCGACTATCTTGCTGTTGCTGGCAGTCCATGCGCCTTCCTGCCCGCCCCACCGACCGCCAACTGTAAAAAGTACAGCAAATTGGGCCGAAAAAGGCCAAATCGCAAGAAATCCTGCATTTCTTACAGTAAAAATTCGGACAAGCTTGAATGAAAGCGATTTCATTTGAGTGGCGGCTAAAATCACCTGTACCTTTTACAGGTTGTTCCACGAAAATGAGCCTGAATGGCGAAATTTGATGTACAAAATACAGGATTACGCAAGGGTACGCCCAGGGCAATGCGTTTGTATGGTGCCGCCCCGCCCCACTTCACCACTAATTCCATCTACTTTGCCACTCGCCCCCTACGATGACCCGCCAGCCCCTCACCAGTTGCTATTCCCCGGCCTTCCCCCCAAAGACTTCCTGCGTGAACGAAATCCACGCCCGTGTCGCCAGCGACAGGTACCCGTCCCGCTTCCAGACCAGCACCAGCTCCCACGGGATAACGGGCTGCACCAAAGGAACGGCGACGATTCTCTCCGCGGACAGCGTCTGGCAAATCGTCTGCGGCAGCATCGCGATGCCCAGCTCCGCGCCGACCATGGCGACGATGAAGTCCCACTGCGAGCTTTCGTAGACGATCTGCGGCTCAAAACCGGCAGCCCGGCAGCGTCCGATAATCTGGTCATGCAGCGCAAAATTCCGGTTGAACAAAATAAACCGTTCCTCCGCGAGCTCCGCCAACTGCACCTCTGAGGTTTGCGCGAGACGATGCGACGGAGGCACGACCACGCTAAGCTTGTCCTGGATCAGCGCGAACGAATCAAACACATCCGCCTTGATCGGTGAAATGACGACTCCAACATCCAGCGTCCCTTCGATCAGGCCTTCTTCGATTCTGACCGCGCCTTCCTCAATCATCGTAATGGCGATGCCGCGGTAGCGGTCCTGGAACCTTTTGATCACCGTCGGAAAAAAACTCGACCCCGCCATAGGCGGAAGGCCGATGCGGATGCTGCCTTGGTTGAGATAGTTCAAGTCGTTCAGCTCCGACTGCAAGCTCTCGAATAGTTGTAAAATCGGCCCCGCATATTTGAGGATCGCGCTTCCCGCATCGGTTAGCCTGAAATGCTTGCCTTCCCGGATAAACAGCTCCGTACCCAGCTCCTGCTCCAACTGCTTGACCGCCTTGCTGATGCTGGGCTGCGTAATGTGCAGCGTTTCTGCAGCTTTCGTAAAACTATTTAATCGCACAATTTCTTGAATGTATTGCAGATGACGAATGTCCATTGCGAAGGCCAGCCCTCTTTTCCATAGCTAAAAGGAATGAAAATCATAGTATCAATTCATTTTACCCATGCGAATCGTTTCTGTATACTAATTTCAACGAAGCAAAAGAGGCGGCGTACACAATGAAAAACCTGACGTTAACCATCCTGCAAGTGTTGTTCTTCCTCGGCATCGCCAAATTGTCCGACGCATGCGTCGCTTGGCTGCATCTACCGGTGCCAGGGAGCGTCTTCGGCATCTTCCTGCTGTTCGTCCTGCTCAAAAGCCGAATCGTCCGACTCGACTGGATCGCAGCGGGATCGAAGTGGCTGCTCGCGGAGATGCTTTTATTTTTCGTACCTGCGGCGGTTGGCATTGTGAATTACAAAACGTTGATCGTCCATAACGGACTGTGGATGCTGCTGACGATTGCGGGGAGCCTGCTGACGGTCATGGCGTTGACAGGTCTGCTGGGAGAATGGATTTCGCGGAGAACCGGGAGGCATGCAGGGTGATGGAAGCATTAGGGTGGTTCGTTGTGACTGTTGCGATGTACGTGTTAAGCAAGAAACTGTATCGAAGCTATCCGAAAATATGGCTGTCCCCCCTGCTGGTGACACCGATCGTGGTGATCGCTGCCGTTGAAATTAGCGGCGTCTCGATGACGACGTACAACCGCGGAACGGGCGTACTCGGCCAAATGGTCGAACCCGCTACGATTGCACTGGCCGTTATGCTGTATAAACATGGGGACGTGATGAAAAAGCATGCCTGGCCCATCGTGGCCAGCGCCTTGTGCGGCGCAACCGCCGCTATCGTCACCTCGGCAGGCCTCGCCCGCTTATTCGGTCTGTCTCCCGAGGTGATGGACAGCTTGGCGCCGCGTTCCGCGACGACGCCTGTCGCGCTCGCGATCTCCGGCTCCATCGGAGGGGTGCCGACGATTACAGCCGCCGCCACGATGGTGACCGGGCTGCTCGGCCTGATCGCCGGCCCGCTCATCGTCAAATGGTTCCGCATCCGCGGACCGATTGGCCGGGGCGTACTCTACGGCACGGGCGCACACTCCGCCGGCATCAGCAAAGCGATGGAGGATGGCGCCGTTACCGGATCCGTGGCCGGCATCGCCATGCTGGTCACCGCACTCGTCACACTGATCTTGGCGCCGTGGGTGGTTGCGCTTTTTTAACCTGCCATATTGTTGACGGAATGTATCGTATCAAAAACCGAAATATGATCAACCTTGCCGGTGGATTGCGGAATGACAAATTTAAGTTGGAACTCGTCAGAAGCTTTGTAAATATAAATCGTATCGCTGCCGTTTACCTTCGTATCCGCCGGTTTGCCCAGCGCCTGCTCAATCTGGCTCAGCGTGATCGTCTGGAGCTTGGGATCGTACGAGCGGATGTCAATGATCTGGCTGCCTTTGTTGTAACCGATCGCGGCATGCTTCTTGCTGTACGTCGCATAAATGCCGCTGCCTGCGAACTCGCTCGTATCTGCTTTCCCCCAAGCTTTCTCGACGTCTTCAGTCAGGTTCGTCTTCGCGGCAAAGGCGATGCCCTCCGCTTTGCCGCTCTTCGCGAGTTCCAGCATCGCCTTAATCGAAGCCGCTGACACCGACGCCCCGGACGATGCCGCGGGAGCCGGCGTACCGCTTGGCGCAGCTGTCGCAGCAGGCGCGGACGTCGATGGCACCGTGCTTGGCGTCGCAGAAGGCGCAGCGCTTGGCGCTGCACTCGCCGGAGCGCTCGGCGCCGCAGATGGCGCAGTGGTTGGCATAGTGCTCACAGCCGGCGCTGTCGCGCTGGCTTCCGGCGTCTCCGTTGACGAGCAGCCGGCGGACACCAGCAGCCCCGCGAGCAGCGCCGGGTATATAACCGCTTTTGTATAATTGATTGGCATAACATTCTCTCCATTCTAAGTTGAAATGGCAGGCCCGCTCCCCCAGGGAACGAGACCTGCCTATTTTTTATTGCGCCGCTTGCTCCAGAACGACTTCATAGGAGGCCGGTACATACGTAACAGCCGTTGGCGTCGTCACCGCTTGCGTCGTCATATCACCTGCGGCCGGATCTTGCAAATCATATTGAATAACCGCTTGCCCGTCCGCTTTAAATTGGATATTCGTGACCGAGATCGCGTAGCCGCCTGTCGGTTTTTGCTCGCGGCTGAGCGTCACCTTGTTCACTTCGCTGTTTACTTTCTCCACGTTGAACGTCACTTTTTCCGTTTGCACCGGCGTTTTGACGTTTGCCATCACGTTCAGCGCATTGTACACCCACACCGCCGATTCACCGCGGGTCAGCTCGCGTTGCGGATTGAACAGGCCGGCTTTATCAAGGTCTGCAACTTTATAATGAACCAGACGCAGCACGCTGCCTTGGTACCCCGGCGTAATCGCGCTGTCGTCTTTCAGCTCCGATTTAATATTAATCATCGGCAGCTGTGCCTTGCGTTCAAACGCCGTATCGAGCAGCTGCGCAAACTGTTCCCGCGTAACCACCGCGTTCGGATTCACGTCTTTCGGAATGTCCACGCCGTTGTAGTGCGCGACGATAAAGGCATCGGCATACCACGCGGAGTCACCGACATTAGTGAACAACTGCGAAGCCACCGGCTGCTGCACGAAACGCATCGTGTCCAAATTATAGCCAAAAGCCCGTACCAACAACTGCACGCTTTCAGCATAAGTAATTTTGCCAAGCGGTACAAAATGATCGGCATCCACGCCGCTGACGATCCCGCTCGCTTGCAGCTTCGCAATCGCGGCTGCCTGGCTGCCGTCCACATCGCTAAACGCGAACGCGCTCCCCAAAGACAGACTGCTCACTATCATGGTCGCGGAAAGCGCGACAGCTAATTTCTTTTTCATACTCCATTACCTCCTAGCGTTTTTGACTCTTCCCGATTGGGGGAGACAATCCCTAAACGGCAATGTTACGAAAAAAGTTACAGTTTCGATGTAAATGTTTTGTAAATAATATGACGTGCATGCAAAAAGCACAAAACAATCGATGTAAATCCCGCTTCATCACAAAGAAGCCTGGCGAACGAAATGCTAGACTTCCTATACCCAGTACGTAGAGGGCATCAGCGATGGTGCCTCCAGCATTAAACAGGTGCTGTGAAGATACACAACTTCCGTCTATCCAGCTCGAGTTCAATTCGCCGTCAATCTAACGGTTACCTCAGCGCTTATTTGGCTCAAAACACTTCGTTTCGCAATCTAGCGGTTGCCATGGCGCTTATTTCACCTAAATGCGGGTAAAAACGGCTCCCACTCCACCAATAGCCGCTGTCACAACCGTTATACGTCGAAAAGCGGTCTTTCGGGCGAAATAAGCTCACTGGCAACCGTTAACCCCCTGATTCGTTGGATTGACCGCTGGCAAGCAACGCGAGCCCAGGGCTCGCATGGGTTGGGAAATCAACCGCTCGCCCCATCCCACTTCCCGATCATCACATTCGCGTCCTCCTCCTCAGAGCTCACCCACTCCGGCTGCAGCCCGTGCGAGGCAAAAAGCTCCGCAGCCACCGGCGCCTGCTTCTCGCTCATCTCGATGAGCAGGCAGCCGCCCGGCGCCAGCCAGGCATGCGCCTCCGCAACGATGCGGCGCTGGATGTCCAGCCCGTCCGCGCCGCCGTCGAGCGCCAGCTTGGCTTCATGGATGCGCGCTTCCGCCGGCATCGTGGCAATGGCCTCGGTCGGCACGTAGGGCGCATTGGCGACCAGCACCTGCACATGCCCGCGAAGGCGGAGCGGAAGGGGATTGAACAGATCCCCTTCGTAAACAGCGCCCTGCTCGGGCAGGATGTTGCGCCGCGCGCAGCGGACGGCCGCGGGGTCCAGATCGGCCGCGTGCAGGTCGAGCGGTCCTTTCGCCGCCAGCAAGGCGGCGCTGAGCGCACCGGAGCCGCAGCACAGGTCGACGACAACATCCCCCGGCCGCACAAGCGCCGCCGCCTGGCGCAGCAGGAATTCCGTTCGCCGCCGCGGGACGAAGACGCCCGGCTCCACGGCGATGCGCATGCCGCCGAACGCCGCCCAGCCGACGATGTGCTCAAGCGGATAGCCGTCTGCTCGCCGGGCGACCCCTTCGGCCAATTCATCGCTGCTTCCCGCCCATTCCAGCAGTATGGCCGCCTCTTCTTCCGCAAACACACAGCCGGCCATACGCAGCTTGTGGACAATTTCATTCATACTCTTCATGCGTTCCTCACCACGATCGGATACGGCCCGTCAATGTCATCATCCTCATCGACGTAGAAACGGCCTGCCACATCGTACCACCGCCCTGCAATCAAGTTCTCGTCGATCATATGGTTGCCGTTACCCGCCAATTCCGTCTCAAACTCGTCCTGATCCTCATACGTATCGTCGATCAAAGCACGCATCGCCACTGCCTGCTGGGCATTCAGGCCAAATTGACGCAGCCGTGCGTTCGTAATTTGCGCTGCCGGCAAGTAATGGTTGTTGTCGTTATCGTCAGGATTCACCTGACCGAGATTGGCTGTGCCCGCCCTGCGCCATTGGTTCGCCTGATCCAAATACCCCCACTCGGCGGAAATGCTCTCCGGAATGCCTGCCGGATAATCGTCGTTGTAGTTGAGGTCAACTTCCACGTAAGTCCAGTCATCATCATTGATCGCGCTCGACTTCGCTCCCTCTTCAAGCTGACGCCAGCCTGCGTTATGGTTGAGCGCCGTCGTTGTCGGCACGAGATTGGTCGTATCTCCACCCGGCCCTCCGAGCTCAGCATTAATAATGTGAAAGCGCACCCAGCTGCCTTTCAACCGGCCATACTTCGTCTTCAACCAGTCCCAGCCTGGCGGGTCGACGCTCGGCGTACCGCCGTAGTCGGGATTTTTCATGACGGCGAGCACCTGACTAGGCACAGTTTCACCGTTATGATCCTCAGTCTCGTCCGTTTCCCAATACGTGCCGTCTGCCTCATTCGTGTAATCCTCGCTTGGCGCACGCTGAATGCGCGGGCTTTGCCCCTGCATCATACTGGAAACTGCGCGATTCCCGATCGTGCGCTGCAATTGCATAATTTGCGAATAAGGGGACGCGGGCTGCTTACCCACCGACTGGGAACGCTTGCTTTGTTCAGTCGATTCGCTTTCCTTCTTATCTGATCTTGCGTTATCTCTGATCATGTTAATCTCAACCTCCGCTTCCGTCACTTAGGTAAAATTATACCATAATGCACGGAGGAAACGCCTTTGCGAATTTCTTTAATATTCCTTGACAGGAATATTCCCCTTAAGGTATATTGTAACTATCAAGAAGAAACAGTCACAAGAAAGTTGAGATTCATCGAGGTGAGCGGCATGGCAGGCAACGATACGGGCATGGACATGAACACGCTTAGCGTGCTGGCTGAACCGAATCGCATGCGAATCGTCGAGCTCTTGCGCGCTGGCCCCCTCACGGTAGGGGAAATTGCCGAGCGGCTTGAGATGCGCCAGCCCCAAGCCTCCAAGCATCTGAAGGCGCTGAGCGAGCATGGGATTGTGGTCGTGCAGGCGGACGCCAATCGCCGGATTTACAAGCTTCGGCCCGAACCGTTTCAAGCGCTGGAGTCCTGGGCCCAATCGTTCACTCGTCTTATGAGTGAACGATACGATAAGCTGGACGCCTATTTGCGCGAAGTGCAGAACAAAACCAAAAAGGAAGATAACCCAACCACTTAAAGGAGGATTTACAATGGCTAACAACACTATGGTTTCACGCGTAGAAAATGATCGGGTACTGGTACTGGAGCGCACGTTCGAGGCGCCTCGCGAGCTGGTCTACAGCATGTTTAAGGAAGCTGAGCATCTCAAACACTGGTGGGGGCCGCGCGGTTGGGAAATACCGGTATGCAACGTCGATTTTCGTCCAGGCGGCGTGTGGCACTACTGCATGAAGTGCGCTGACCCGAATCAGGGCGACTTCTATGGCATGGAATCTTGGGGCAAAGCTATCTACAAAGAGATGGTCGAACCAGACAAAATCGTCTACGTCGACTTCTTCTCGGACGCGGAAGGCAATGTGAACGATGCCATGCCTTCGACAGAAGTTACGCTGGAGTTTATCGACCTGGGCAACGGCACGACCAAGCTCGTTAACCGCGGCGTGTACGCTTCCGCCGAGTCGCTGAAAGCTGTCATCGATATGGGCATGATGCAAGGTATCACAGAAACTTGGGATCGTTTGGAAGAGCGTTTGAACGCGCTCAAAGCTTAATTACTGCATCAAAAAGGAGTGCGCTTGCAGCAACTGTGCTGCAAGCGCACTCCTTTTACTATGATGCTGAATCGGTCAAGGACTGACGAGCTGCCACTGCTGGTTCGTGCTGCCGCTGCTTGCATATTGCCCGAGATCGCTGCCGTTTGTCGTGCGGCCCATGCCGTCCAGGTACAGGCCGGTGGCGACATTTTTAAAACTGACGTTGGCGCCGGAGGCGACGAGCTGCCAGATTTGATTGTTCGATGAGCTGGCGCTGTATTGGCCAGTTGCGCTGCCGTTCGTCGTACGGCCCATACCGTCCAGATAGAGGCCGGTAGCACGGTTCTTGAGCTTGTAGTTGTAGCCTGACGGCTCAAGCGCCCACTGTTGGTTCGTACTGCTGCCGCCGGCGTACTGGCCAGCTGCGGAGCCGTTCGTCGTGCGGCCCATACCATCGATGTACAAGCCGGTTGCGGCATTCTTGACTTTCACATAAATGACCGTCGGATCGTTCGCGCCCATTCCCCACGCATACTGGAGGCGGTTCAGCCCGGTTGCGTTGTTCACGGTCAGGTTGATGCTGGAGCCGCTGCCGGATTTGGTCGTCATGCTGTAGCCGTCACCGTCACGCAATCCCGGCCAGTAGATGCTGCCCATCCCCCATGATCGAAGCTGATTGCTGATGCCTCGCACATAGCTGACCCAGAGCGATCCGCCCGGCGTCGTGTAGTCCTGCAGCGGATACGTAACATTGTACCTGGAGCTGAAGCCCGCCTGCATCATCGCGCCCCACTCCGTCATGATCGTGCGAGACGCGTAGCTGCCCACATAACCTTTAAGATGATCGGCCCACTGGGCTTCGCTCATATAAGGCGTACCAACGAAGAACGCATAGTCGTGCACGGCTAGCAGCGTGTTGTTCAGACGCGAATCTCCACCAGGCACAGAAGCGTTCTGCGCATAGCCAGCGCCATCCAGAATGACCCTGCCCTTTGGCACGCTGGCGTACTTCGTCAACCAGTCGTTGTACATGTTGTTCAAGTCCGTGTTGCTGTAGCCGTACGGCTCGTTAATGACTTCAAAATACACGTTGGCATTGCTGCCATACTTGTTCACGACCGTCGTCCACATGTTCCAGAAATCGGTCATGTTAGCCGGCTTCCCATTGCTGTACGCCCAGTACGCAAGAATAACGTTCCCCTTGGTGATCGCCTTGTCGATCGCCCCGGTATAGGTGCCCCAATAACTGGACACCGTCGATTCATTGATCGGCATGCGCACCGTGTTGGCGCCAAGCGTAGACACGAATTGGCCGACAACCCGATCCGCCACTGTCGACGCTGAGGCATACGTATCTGTCGAGCTGAGACCTGACACATACAGCACCCCGTTCACGAAGTTATCCCTGGAGTCTGCCCAGTTCACGCCTTTAAACGAACTGGTTGCCGCCTCCGCGGCCTGCGGCTTACCCAGCCCCAACACGCTGAGCAGCATCAGTGAAACGGCAAGCAGCAGGGCGAGTGTGAGCGGCAGCCTTTTGTTCCCAGCAATCATCATTCCATTCCTCCTCAAATATGATATCGCTTACATTCCCAATCATATCCAAAAGAATGAACGCACGGATACGCTTCTTTTTACCGCTTTTGCAAAAATATTTACTTGCCGGTATAAACGTATATTCCTTTGGTAAGTATTACACATAAACACGTTTGGAGCGACTGTTATGGGTAAGATCATCAAGACACTGCAGGCTATTTTTAACCGTGAACGGTCAAATTCCGTCAATGATAAGCAAGGGGCACCAGGTGAAGAGGAACGACTTGACTCCCATTTAGATACGAATTTTACGAAGATAAAGAATGATTTTGGTCACAGTACAGATGTCGTTATTGAAGACATAGTTCTAGGCATTGACCCGATATTGGCATGCAAAATAGGATTTATTTATATGACTGGATTAACGAGATCAACTTCTGTGCAAGAATTAACCAAAGCCCTACTAGATAGAAGTAAAGATTTAACCGAAGAACTGTCAACTGCCTCAACTGATCAAATAAAAATGATTAAAAATTACTTGCCTGGTACCGGGAATACAAAAACGATTTTTGACTATACAGCCTTATACGCTTCCATCTTGTCAGGTGAAACCGTTATTTTAGTTGAGGGATATCCTTATGGTTTAGCGGTTAATACCATAGGCGGGAACAATCGTGCCGTAGAGGAACCCATGACGCAGTCTGTTGTCAAAGGACCTCGAGAAGGCTTCAATGAATCCATAAGTACAAATATCTCCTTAATTCGGAAAAAAATTAAATCCCCTAATCTGTGGTTGGAGACCATGACGATTGGTAGAGTAACGCAAACTTCAATTGGGGTTATGTATATTAACGGCATTGTAAATGACAAGCTTATTGCAGAAGTGAATGAACGACTTCAAAGAATTGATATTGACGGCATATTAGAAAGTGGAAATATAGAAGAACTGATCCAGGACGAAACCTTTACCCCGTTCCCCACTTTGTATAATTCGGAACGGCCCGATGTCATAGCGGCTGGCTTGCTCGAAGGGCGAGTCGCCATCCTTGTAGATGGCACGCCTTTTGTCCTGTTGGCACCTGCCCTTTTTGTACAGTTTTATCAATCTGCAGAAGATTATTATCAGCGTGCCGAATTCGCTACGTTAATACGCATTTTAAGATATATTTGCTTCTTTATTTCCTTACTGGCGCCCTCTCTCTACATATCGATTACAACGTTTCATCAAGAATTACTGCCCAGCTCCTTGTTATTGAGTTTAGCTGCCCAGCGTGAGGGCATTCCATTCCCCGCTTTTGTTGAAGCCCTCATTATGGAGATCACGTTTGAAATTCTGCGTGAAGCCGGGGTGAGACTCCCCAAAGCGGTGGGACAAGCGGTGTCCATCGTTGGTGCCCTAGTCATCGGACAAGCCGCCGTTGAGGCAGGATTGGTATCGCCAGGTATGGTTATCATCGTAGCCATCACGGCAATTTCGAATTTTGTCATTCCTTCTTTTAACATGGGGATTTCTATCCGTATTTTACGATTTATTCTTATGTTGTTAGCAGCGTCTTTCGGTTTGTTTGGCGTAACGGTCGGTTTAATCGGCATCGTCCAACATTTGTGCAGCCTGCGCTCATTCGGTGTTCCTTATATGGCTCCTATGGCTCCGTTTATTTGGGCGGATCAGAAAGATACCATTTTGCGGTTGCCTCAATGGGGGTTATTTGCAAGGCCGCGGTTCATCAGCTCCAAAAATAACATTCGGGAAAATAATGCTCCAACGACGAAACCAGCATCGAGAAGACCTTGAAGGAGCACGGACCATGAAGAAAAAATGTCAAGTTGTATGCCTTCTGTTGATTGCCTCGCTTGTGCTCACAGGCTGCTGGGATCGGCGGGAATTGAATGAGCTTGCCATTGTAGTCGGAATCGGATTAGACAAAAGCGGCGATAACATACGGGTCACTGCGCAGATCGTCAATGCCGGTGAAGTCGCTTCAAGTAAAGGCGGTGCGGGGTATAGTACCCCCGTAAGCATTTTAACGGCAACAGAGTCAACCATTTCCGAAGCGTTAAGAAAGTTAAGTACCGTTGCACCCCGAAGAATTTACACCTCTCATCTCCGTGTATTAGTGATTGGTGAAGAGTTGGCTCATCAAGGCGTAGAGAATGTGATGGATGGCTTGTCCAGAAATCGCGAATTCCGCACAGATTTTCAATTGATTATTGCCAAGGGAACCAGCGCAGAAAATGTACTTGAGATTTTGATGCCTACGGAAAAGATTCCAGCCAATAAGATTTACAAAACACTGGAGTTATCTGAAAAAGTCTGGGCCCCGACGGTCAACATGCCTTTAGATAAAATTTTGGCCGATTTATCCAATCCAACCAAAGAGCCTGTGATCACCGGCATTCAAATTGTAGGCGATCAAGAAACAGGAAAAACGAAAAGAAATATGAGCCGTTCCAAAGCCTATGCCAATTTAATGGTTCCGGGCGTAGCCCTTTTTAAGCAGGACAAGCTGGTCGATTGGTTAACGGATGAAGAAAGCAAGGGCTATAACTACATCATGGGAAACGTGAAAAATTCGGTTGGCCATATGGCATGTCCTCAAGGTGGAAAGATCGCCGTAGAGGTGGTTCGAACCAAATCAAATATTAAGGGTGAAGTTGTTAGAGGAAAGCCCAAAATTACGGTTTCTCTTTATTCTGAAGAAAATGTTGGAGAGGTTCAATGTAAAATTGACTTGACTAAACCGGAAACAATTCTGCAGCTAGAACAGCTTGCTGTAGAAAAATTGACGAATATCTTGGAGGCCACGATTCAAAAAGCCAAAAAAAACAAGGCGGATATTTTTGGATTTGGAGAGGCTATTGAAGACGTCAATCCTGGGGCGTGGAAAGTCTTTAGAAAAGATTGGGACCAATATTTCGCTGATTTGGAGGTTTCGGTCCATGTGGATGTGCAAATCCGAAGACTGGGAACGACAAACAATTCTTTGCTTGAACGAAAGGAGTGAGTTGCTCCGTGTGGACCATTTCAAGCATTCTTATCGTTGGTGGAATTATTACCTGTCTGGAGGCTCCTAATCTTGTTAGAAAGAAGCTTATCAAGGAGCTTTGCATGTTTTTAGTCCTTTTGGTCATCGGAGTAACCCTCAGTATTTTACAGGAAATTCGAATCCATTTGCCAAATCCGCTTGATTGGATCATCGCTGTTCATAAACCAATCAGTGATTTTATTTTTGGCATGCTTACATAGAGGTGAAGTAGATATGCTGGAAAAAGGGAAGATCGGTGTTCATCAATTCACCATTTTAGCCATTCTTTTTACTGTGGGAAGTTCTATTCTGATTGCACCTGCTGGCATTGCTCATGAAGCCAAGCAGGATGCATGGATCGCTTCAGCGACAGGGTTAATTGGCGGTTTGTTGATGGTCGCCCTGTATAATAGGATTACAACCCGATTTCCAAAAACGACTTTCGTCCATTATAGTCAAGCGATCCTCGGTAAGTGGCTTGGAGGCGCCATCTCTTTTCTTTATTTTTGTTATTTTTTCATCCTCTCCGCGCTTGTACTGCGAAATTTAGGCGACTTTATAACGACCCAAGTATTGCCCAACACACCGATCCAATTCGTTCATATCTTTTTTTTAGTCGTTATCATTATGGGAATTCGCAACGGACTTGAGACGTTCACCCGAACGGCGGAAATATTTTTGCCCTGGGTAATGTTCTTTTTTTTCATAATGGTTGTACTACTGCCGCCCAATTTTGAATGGAGAAATCTAACGCCTGTGTTTGGCTACGGCATGAAACCGATCTTGCGTGCGACAATCCCCGTTTTAAGTACACCTTATATGGAACTTGTTGTATTTTTAATGTACTTCCCTTTCGTGAATAATTCTCAAAAAGCGAAGAAAGCATTTCTGGTCGGAACGCTGATCGGTGGAATGCTGTTGATCATCATCTCTCTTTTATCCATATTAGTTTTGGGTGCCGATCTAACAGCAAGTCAAATGTACCCCAGTTACAGTTTGGCCAAAAAAATAAGTATCGGTACTTTTCTGGAGAGATTAGAGGTTATTATGGCTGGCATTTGGTTTATAACGATATACTTTAAGCTGGCCGTCTGCTTTTATGCCTCTACGATGATGTTCGCCGAATTGTTCAAAATGAAAGACGCCCGCCAATTGTATTGGCCATTTGGCATGATTATGATTGTGCTTTCCATTGTTGCCTATCCGGATATTCCGTATTCGATGAATTTTGGAGCTAAAATTGATTTTCCCTACTCGCTGCCTTACGCGATTATTTTTCCGTTGCTATTGCTTGTTGTCGCTATTGTCAGAAAGAAGAAAGAATAGAGAAGATTTGTCGGGGAGTACTCCATTAGAACATGATCGTTCTCCCCGATTAATCTTCTCTAGGTCGTTTTATGACACCTTCACACGAATGACGTTCCACGACGCTTTGGCCAGCTGCGCGCTAATCTTGAGCCCGTCAACGGCGGCGTTCCCGTTCATATGCGGCTTTACATTATCCGGATTATGCTCCGTATTGACGGCTTTCAAATCCTCATGCTGCAGCACGAGATGCTCGATGAGACGGCAGCTGCCGAAGCTGCGCAGATCAACCTCCAGCGCCAACGCTTCCTCCAAGCTGCGGTTCACCGCGAAAACCGTCACCTCGCCCGCTTCCTCGTTGTATACTGCAATGGATTCCAGATACGGCACATCGGTAATCGTCTTCGTATCGTACTTCGGCGACTGAATCAGCGGCACGAGCGCTTTCCCGCGGCCATAGACGGAAGCGTGCAGGAACGGATAAAAAATCGTCTGCCGCCAAGCCCCACCCCCGTTGGAGGTCATGATCGGCGCGATGACGTTGACCAGCTGCGCCAGGCACGCCATTTTGACCCGATCCGCATGTTTCAGCAGCGTAATGAGCATGCAGCCGACCAACAGCGCATCTTCGTGCGTATAGACGTCTTCAAGCTGCGGCGGCGCAATGCTCCACGGCTCAATCCGCTTATCGCTCTGGTGCGAGTGGAACCAGACGTTCCATTCGTCGAACGAGAGATACATCGTTTTCTTGCTGCGCTTCTTCGCCTTGGCAAAGTCGCAGGTCGCTACCAATGTACGGATAAATTCGTCCATTTCTACCGAGCGCGCCAGGAACGTCCGTGTGTCGTTGTCCGGATTGCCGTAGTATTGATGCATCGACAAATAGTCGACGTGGTCGTAGGTATGATCGAGAACCGACGCTTCCCAGTCCGGAAACGTCGGCATCCCAAGGTGGGAACTGCCGCAAGCCACAAGCTCCAGCGTCGGGTCGACCCATTTCATCACTTTGGCCGCTTCGGCCGCAGCCCGGCCGTATTCCACCGCCGTCTTGGCGCCGATCTGCCACGGCCCGTCCATCTCGTTGCCTAGGCACCAAACCTTGATATTGTGCGGCTGCTCGTAACCATGCTGACGGCGAAGGTCACTCCAGTACGTGCCGCTTGAATGGTTGCTGTATTCCACGATATTGCGCGCCGCATCCGCCCCTCGCGTGCCGAGATTGACGGCCATCATCACTTCGGTATTCGCCTTCCTCGCCCAATCCACGAATTCGTTGAAACCGAACTCATTCGTTTCAATCGTCCGCCAAGCCAGCTCCAGCCGGTGTTTCCTCTGTGCGACGGGGCCTACGCTGTCTTCCCAATTGTAACCGGATACGAAGTTTCCGCCGGGATAGCGGACGATCGGCACTTGCAGTTCATTGACGAGGCTTAGCACATCGCCGCGCAGCCCCTGCTCATCCGCCGAGCTATGGCCCGGCTCATAAATGCCGTTATACACCGCCCGACCCAAATGCTCAATAAACGAGCCGTAAATCCTTTTGTCCACCTCGCCGACGATAAAATCCTTATCTACAATTACAGATGCCTTCAATGTCATCGAACATTCATCTCCTGAATTAAGCGTTTTCTTCCTGTCTCTATGGTAATTTGTGCGATGGCTGTGTACAATAAATTATCATGCTCAAAAACTGACCAATCGTGCTTTTTCAGAAGGAGAAGGCTGATGAATTTATTAAGCTGCGGCTATAATTATATCCACCCGAGCGGAATTACCATTGATCGCACGGCAGGGGCGGGGAACTATGCGTTTGTGTTTTTTAAAAGCCAGGCGGAAGTCATCGTGAACGGCAGCCGCATCGCTGCGCCCAAGCATGCCTACATCCTGTTCAGCCCTAACGTGCCTCATCTCTACCGGGAGATGGAGATGCCGTTCATTAACGACTGGTTTCATTTTGAAGGTGCGCAGGTGGAGGAGTTTCTGGCAGAGGTGAATTTTCCGCTGAATCAACTGGTCACAGCCGTCGACCCGCATCTCATCGGCCGATACGTCATGGAATTGCAGAGCACCAAGCGATCCGGCGGTCCGCTGTGCGATTCCATCCTCGACGCCGACATCCGCACGCTGTTCATGAAGCTCAGCAACTTGCAGGAGAAGCCTGCCGCTGCCGACAAAGCAAGGCGCTATTACCGCCAGTTCGAAGAACTGCGAAGCGAGCTGTACAGCTCGCCGCAGCGCCACCGCACCGTCGACTCGCTCGCCGCTTCTCTGAATCTGAGCAAGTCGTATTTTCAGCATATTTATAAAGAACTGTTCGGCTGCTCCGTCGTCCACGATATGATTACCGGCAGACTGGAGTATGCCAAATATTTGCTCGACAACGGCTCGCTGTCTGTTGCCGCCATCGCCGATCTGTGCGGATACGAGAACGACACCCATTTCATGCGCCAGTTTAAAAAATATGAAGGGATGACGCCCCGCGAGTACAGGTCTGGACGTTAATTACAGCATTGTGACCAGGCGTTGTGCCGCTTTATCCGCGCCGTACAGCATCCTTGCTCACGTCTTCTTATTCTTCTTCAATAGCTGTGTTTTTTTCGTGGTCTACGGTCTTCCCGGTCAACTCTTCATACATGGCAATAATTTCTTCTTGAGAAGGCTGAGGCAGCATGTCTTCAAATTCTTGCAGCAGCCCGGCTCCTACGGAGGAGAGGACAGGTGTGCTCCAATATGGCCCTTGCCCAGGTGATCGCTTAAACCCGTACGTACCGTAGTTGAGATTGCAAAATTGCAAAATGCTCGCCATTTCTTTTTCGGTCAAGCTGTTATCCAGTTTGTCATGCATAATTGCTTTCAATCCTGCCCTGCGGGTAGAGTAGCTTGAATAATTGATCGGAACTTCCTGGACCCACTCCTGAACAACAGGTTTCCACTTTTGCGCCTTCGCCAGCCATTCCGATCTGCGCCACAGGTACCGTTCCGTAAAATCTCCCACGTCTATCGTCTCGCCGGATTCTTCAAACTGTTCCATCGTGGACGCGATAAAAGCGGCATCCACAGAAGGATAGCAAATTTCTGCTACAAACGGCTTGTTTTGCCAGCCAGCCCCATTCTTATCCTGAATATGACCCTGGCTGTTATCTGCCGTAATATCGAACCAAGCGATATCATGACCCATATACGTCAAAACAATGTCAGGTCTTGTATTTCCTCGGGTTGCTTGGAGTTCTATCATCAGATCGCCATAAACAGGAGGCATAAACAGTTTGGTTGCAATGGATTCGATGGCGTACCCCGCCATCGCCGGAACCAGATTCACCGTGGACATGTCCAACAATTTCCATTGGTCAGCCCAACGCTGTGTATACCCGTCGACAATCTCTTCATCTTTAAGCGGGCGGCTGACAACCAGCCTCCACGCATTTTGGACGGCTTCATCCAAAGCATCGGCAAATTCGTTGACCGCACTTAGTGCTTGATGGTTCTCGTCAACTTGATATGGGACAACTTTTCTCTGCAGCATCTGTGAAGGAGCAGACTGTTGTACATGCCCACGTAACATTCGGCCAACCGCTCTGTTGCCAACTTCTCTTTGCAGTTGCAGCACATGCCTTGACATTAAGGCAGTTGCCGCAGGCGTCTGTGCGCCTTCCCGCTGAGCCGTCAAGTTATCGGAACGAGAATTGGAGGATAGCCGTTTACTATTAGGAAACTCGCGCAACCAAATCACCTCCGGATCAGAATAGTACTAAAGCACCTAATGAATATCCATTATTCTACAATTACCGACTTTTTTCTGCAAGAATATTCCTGTCCACAAGGCGATGACGACCAGGTAAATAAAAGGAGCTAAGCGCTTGTAAGTGCTTAGCTCCTTTATCCTAATTAGTTAACCTTCCCCTGCAGCGTAAAGCTGAAGGAATAGCTCTTGTCCGCCGGCAGCAGAAATTGCGGGTGTGGCTTCGACCCCCAGCTATCATCGCCGCCAACGCCCATTTGCCGATTGTTGATCCGAACAACGGTCTTGTCGCTTGCCGGCAGTTTATAGACATGGTCATGCGCTTCAAGCTCAAATGGCGTATAAGGCAGCACGTTCAGTTCAAAGGTCGGCTCTCCGATAAGGTGGAGCCGCGCGCCGTTTGGATGCGATAGTTCAGCGCGGCGAACATCCATCTTGTTGCCGCACTCCTGCGGCCGTAGATAAGGCACGAATTGCTCGGCAACTTTGCCCTGGTGCAGTCCAATTTTGGCGCTCAGCTGGCGATCCCAATACGATTCATGCGGCCCTTTACCGTACCACGCCAGGTCTGCAAACGAGCTGTCCAGGCTAAACATGATGCCGACTTCAGGAATTTCCGGCAGGTTGCGGCCTGGCGTGAGCTGCTGCTCCACGCGGATCGCCCCGCTGCCCCAAACGGTATACGTCATGACGCAGGCCGATTCCGTGGTTGTTGGCAGCACATAAGCGGCATGTACGATGACACGGTCGGCAAGCGGCTCCCAACGCAGCGAGCGGAGCTTGCGTTCTTCGCCAGCACGCCTCCACGTTGCACAGCGCTCATGCTGCTTATTGCCGCGGTCGTTATCCGTGTAAGCGCGCCAGAAATTCGGTTCGAGCGCGCTCTTGAGCAGTTCGCTTCCGCCGACGGTATAGGAAACCAAGCTGCCGCTCCCCGTATCAAATCCGGCGCTGAAGCCCTCGCCCTGTACAGACAAGCGGCCCGCTTCCAGGGATACATGAACCAGACTGCCGCTCTGCACAGGTTCAATAACCGCGACAACCGGCTCCGCAGCTGGCAGCACGAATTGCTCGAACGCCACTTCATGACCGGCTTCCGCCCACTTCTCCGCTTTCTTGGTCACAAAGCTGATCGTCAGCACAGCTTCTCCGCTGTGCTCAAGCTTAGGCAGTGCAAGCTGGATCTCCTTACTCTCAAGCGGCCCGACCGCTACGGTCAGGTTGCCTTCAGCGCACACAACGCCGTCTACGGCAATCGTCCACTCGAGCAAGTATGCATCCAGATCCGTAAACAGGTTTTTATTGGTCATCTTGTAGATGCCTTGTTCGCAATCGACTTCGGTAATGCTTATATTTTGATAGCATTTCTTGGCTTCGATCAGCTTCGGTGAAACGGATCTGTCGGCAAGCAGCAGACCGTTGCCACAGAAATTGCCGGAATGCGGCGTTTCGCCGAAATCTCCACCGTACGCCATATAAGTTGTGCCGTCCTTTTCCGTTTTCCAGAGACTTTGGTCGACCCAGTCCCATATAAAGCCGCCCTGCAGCACCGGATAGCGGTCAAACAACTCGGTATAAAGATGCAAACCGCCCAGGGAATTCCCCATCGCATGGCTGTACTCGCATAGGATGTACGGCTTTTTCTGCCCTTTTTCATTCGCATATGCAATCAAGCCCTCCGGCCTAATATACATGTAGCTTTCAACATCTGTTGCGTCGGCCGATGCCTTCCAATTCACAACGCCTTCATAGTGAACAACACGTGTCGGATCCGCCTCGCGCAGGAAATCATGCATCTTGATGAAATTATCGCCGCCGAACGCTTCATTGCCAAGCGACCACATGACGATCGAAGGATGATTCTTATCCCGCTGCATCATGGAATTGGCCCGGTCTATGACGTTCGCCGTCCAAGCCGGATGGCTGCCCGGCACCGTATTCGGCAGCAGTTCGGTCTGACCGCCGCTCCAGGTGCCGTGCGACTCCAGATTAGTCTCATCTATCACATACAAGCCGTATTCGTTGCACAGCTCGTACCAGAGCGGATTGTTCGGATAGTGGGAAGTGCGCACCGCATTCATATTGTGTGCCTTCATCAGCTTAATGTCCGTCACCATATCGTCCAGCTTCATCACGCGGCCGGCGTCCAAGCAAAACTCATGGCGATTAACGCCTTTGAACACGATTCGCTGACCGTTGATAAGCATGAGTCCATCCTGGATCTTGAATTGACGAAAACCGGCCTGCGTACTGACGACTTCGAGCAGCCTCCCCTTCTCATCCTTCAAGCTGATGACAAGCATGTACAGATGCGGCGACTCCGCGCTCCATTTCAGCGGATTGACCACAGGGGCCGATACCTCAACTTGCGCTTCGGCCATGTCGCTGTTAAGCGTTGTCGTCACTTTCAGCGGCATGCCAAACACAGCTTGCTGCTCGGCATCATACAATTGTATCTCACAGGTAACGGAACCCAAATCGGCTTCCCAGTAATTCATCAGCGTCGCTTTGACGTTAAGCGCCGCGTCCTTGCAAGCTTCGTCGAGCTCCGTTGTTACGAAGAAATCATACACATGCGCCTTCGGGATCGTGTACACGTAAACATCGCGGAAAATACCGCTCAGCCGCCAGAAGTCCTGATCCTCCAGCCAGCTCGCGTCGCACCACCGGTATACTTCGACCGCAAGCGTATTCTCGCCCGCTCTTAAATAAGGGGTCAGATCGAATTCGGCCGGTGTAAACGTATCCTCGCTGTAGCCTGCGAGTTCGCCATTGACCCAGACGTAGAAGGCCGACTCCACCCCTTGAAAGCTAATAAAGACAGGCTGTCCCTGCCAATGATCCGGCACCGAGAAGGTACGGACATAAGCGCCTACAGGATTGTAAATGGTAGGTGCGAACGGGGGAGCAAGCTCAGGTTCCGATGTCTCCCACGGATAGCGGACATTTGTATACTGCGGGTAATCGTACCCTTGCAGCTGCCAGTGCCCAGGCACCTGAATGTCATCCCATCCCGTATGATCGAAACGCTCCTCATAGAAATTGCTGATGCGTTTGGCCGGCGATGCCGCCCAAGCAAATTTCCACGTGCCGTTCAGCGATGCGTAACTGCGGGAGGCCGGGCGGTCATTCTTAAGCGCTTCCTCCACGGAATCGAAAGGCATCAGGGTCGCGTGTGCTTTCATTCGGTTCAGCTCAAAAATGTCAGGATTATTGTTCCATTCCGGATAGCCGTTGGCTGGCGGAGTATACCTAAGCTTATGCTTCATCATCGATAACCTCTTTCGTCATTAATAAGCCCGAAAGAAGGGCACCCTCCACTGAGGGGCATCTTTCGGGCTGCTGTATTCTCGGCCTGTCTTATTTATTTTCAGCCAGGAACGTGTTGATTTGATTTTGAAGCTCGGCCTGAATTTTGTCCATTCCCGCTGCTTTAAGCTGCGCTTGCAGGTCGGCCAAGCCTTTGTCTGTATCTTTAATAAGACCGTATTCGAGCGGCAGACCGTAACGCGTCATGACGTTGCTGACATTCGAAACTTCATTCAAAACTTTCGTAGAATCGAATACGAACGTTTCCAGTTTGAAGTGCGTAACCTGGTCTTTCCATTTATTCTCGATGTCTTTCGCTCCTTGCGGGTACGTTGCCTCTTGGCGGTTCAACGGTGACTGGAAGCCCCAATTCGTGAATGTATTGAAACTGCCGAATTTGTCCGTTTTGGTAAAGAGATCGCTGCCGTTAGCTGTGTAATGCGTACCTTCGATGCCGTACATCATCAGATCGTGCAACTGCTTATCGTTTTGCAGCAGGTCAAGCACCATCAACGCGCGCTCCGGCGATTTGGACGAAGCGTGGATGGACATGCCGTTTTGCGTGGAAATAGCAATCGTTTTCTTGCTGTCCGGTGCAATATCCGCGATGCCGACTTTCCAGTCAGGGTGCGCGGTTTTGACAGCGGCCACGGCTGAAACTGCCGAAGATAAGGTATGTGAAAATGACGCGATCTTACCCGACTTAAAGTCCTCGGACTGGCTTCCTTTATAAGTCAATACATCTCTCATCCATGTTCCGTTGTCGGCAAGATTCTTGTAGTACGTGAGCAATTCTTTGAATTGCGGTGTATCGTAAATATCAAACACTTTGCCCGATGCATCGCCAATGCTGACTGCGAACGGTGTTCCGTCAATCGGCTTCCAGTTGTTCTTCTGCATCAGCAGCGGCGTGTCTAACGCATTCATGCTCGCCAGTGTAGGGCCAAATGGGGTAACGCCTTTCTCATTTTTCACAATGGCATCCGTAAATTTCTCGAATGATGCTCCGTCCGTGATCGGCGGCAAGTTGTACTTCTCACGCAAGTCTTCGCGGTAAATGAGAAGCTTTTCCTTGTATTCGTTCGGAATGTTATAAGGGAACATATACAGCTTGTTCTTCACTTTCGCTTGATCCCATTTAACTTTGTCCATGGATTTCCATGCCAGCGGCGCATATTTGGCAAGCAAATCGTCAGTCAGCTCGAGGAAGCCGCCTTTATTGGCTTGGTCGGCATACATAGCCCAGTTCGCCGTATAGACGAGGTCGAAATCTTCATTTGCCGCAAATTTAAGCGGATATTTCTGCTTCCAGTCCGACCAGTCCAAGAACTCCGTTTGCAAGGTAGCGTTTACTTTCTGCTTCAAGACTTTGTTAATTTCGCCGAAGACCAAGTCGTAATCCACCGGTTTCGGTCCGAGCAGGATCATTTTCAGTTCAACGGGTTTCGAGGTATCGGCCCCTGTATCTTTCGAATTGGAAGAAGACGTGCCTTGCGGCGTGCTTGTTGCGGTGCCCGAATTGCTGTCTTTGCTGCCGCATGCGCTAAGCATCATGGATGCCGCCAACAGACTTGTCAATACAATCCCCCATGATTTCTTTGTTGTCATTGTGTTGCTAGCCCCTTTCTGTTCCAGTTGTCGTATTTTTATTGATAACCAGGTTGCCCTGAGATTACCCCTTGACGGCGCCGATCGTTAATCCTTTTACAAAATATTTTTGGATGAACGGATAGGCAAGTATGATCGGACCTGTAGCGACGACGGTCATGGCCATTTTCAAGCTTTCACCAGGAATCGTGACCGTCACGCCCGAACCGGATCCCAGCACGGCATCGCGCATGCCCTCCAGGTTGCCGAGCATTTTATACAGGTAATACTGCAGCGGTACGAGCTTCTCGTCGGAAATAAACAATAGGGCCATATACCAATCGTTCCAGTGGCTGAGTGCGATAAACAGACCGATCGTCGCCAGCGCGGGCTTGGAAAGCGGAAGGATCAGACTGACAAAGATTCGGAAGTCGCCGGCGCCATCGATTTTGGCTGACTCGGAAATCGCATCGGGAATCCCGTTCATGAACGACCTCATCACCAGCATGTTGAATACGTTCACAAGCGTCGGCAGGATCAGTACAATCAATTTATCTTTCAGATCCAGGTAATTGACGATGAGCAAGTACCACGGGACAAGCCCGCCGCTAAACAAGGTGGTAAAGAAGAAGTAAAAGGCGAAATGGTTGCGCCACTTGAAATCTTTGCGGCACAGCACGTAAGCGGTCATGGCCGTCAGGAACAAGCCGAGTACGGTGGAGATGACTGTGACCGTGATGGTAACGCCATATGCCCTAAGTATCGATTCAGGGAATTCAAAAATAATGCGATAGGCTTCTGTTGAAAATAATTTCGGAAACAGGCTGTATCCGTGCAATCGGATTTCGTTCTCATCGTTGAATGACGAGGCCAAGACGATCCAGAACGGAACGATACAGAGAATGGCCATAACAATCAGCAGGACGTATCCGATGGCGGAGAGAAACAGCCTATCCTTCTGTTGGCCGCGTTTCACGGCTGTCGCGTGCATATAAGTTGTCCCTCCCCTTAGAATAAAGCGCGGTCTTTATCGTATTTGCGTACGGCGTAGTTGACTAACAGAATTGTGACGAAACCGAGTACCGATTGATAGACGCCAGCCGCGGCAGACATCCCGATCTCGTTCGTGGTCATCAGCAGCCGGAAGACAAATGTATCAATGACGTCCGTTGACGAGAACAGCATACCGTTGTTGCCAATCAAGTTGTAGAACATGCCGAAGTCGCCGCGGAAGATGTGACCGATCGATAGCAGCACGAGAATCGTGAGTGTCGGCATCAGATTTGGGAAGGTCACATGGAAAATGCGTTGAAACACGTTCGCCCCATCGATTTCAGCCGCTTCATACATTTCGGTGTCGATACTCGTGATGGCGGCGAGGTACATCACCGTGCCATACCCGAGCGACTTCCAGATGTTGAAGAAGAGCAAAATGTAAGGCCAATACGCCGGCGTGTTGTAGATGTCGACCTTCTCCATGCCGAGCGAGGTCAACAGGTTGTTGACGGTGCCGATGTCATAGCTGAAAAAGCTGTAAGCGATGGAACCGACGACGACCCAAGAGATGAAATATGGCAGAAACATCGCGGATTGAATAATTTTACGAAACCATTTGCCGCCGACTTCGAACAGCAGAATCGCCGCCGTAATTTGCAGCAGGTTGCCGATGATGATGAAGCCGAGGTTATAGAGCGCTGTATTCCTGGTCACCAGCCAAGCGTTGCCCGACTGGAAGAAAAACTTAAAGTTGTCTAGCCCTGCCCACGGGCTTCCAAAAATACCGCCTGTGTAATTGTATTTCTTGAATGCGATGACGATCCCGGCCATCGGGATGTATGAAAACAGTAAACATAGCAGCGCAGTTGGCAATATCATGAGCAGCAACGTTCTACTTTTTATCAACTCATGCCAAAATCTCTGTTGTCGCTTTATCATATCTCTGCTCCTCTCTCTATTCATCATTATAAAGGGAAAGAAAATTCGATAAAATTCAGCAGAACAACAAAAAATAATACGAAATCTACGATTCGCACAAAGAAGCAGTAGAAGATCGCTCCTCTACCGCTCATCCTGTTCATCCCTATTTACTGTTTCACAAACTTCACCGCATCGGCAATCGTATACCCCGGCGCGGACGCTATAATTTTGACGGCATTCTCTGTTGCGGAGGCCGTGAAGACATACGTGCCGACTTCCACCCATGTGCTGCCATTGATCGTTTGATTTACGGTTTTAGATGTATCCAACAAGCCGCCATATTTGATTTCCAGCGGAGCCGCGGTTGGGCGATTCGAAGAAGCCGGCCATCTCATATAGACTTTGTAATTTCCCGCCTCTGTGATCGTCGGTGTCCACACGGCGGATTTGTCCGGGTTGGCAGCGGCAGCCCCATCGTTCAAATAATTCGTGTTGTAAAAACCCGAATCAAAAGTGCTGGATGTCCAGGCCCCCGTTGTTGCGAATGCCGGCCCCGGGTCGTTATTATCCACGGTCACTTCAACAGGAACACCCTTTACTTGAATGTTATCAAACACAGCCTGCTGGTTGTAGGCACGGAGACCGATTTTTCCGGCTGCGATCGAGGAATCGTTAACGGTAAGTTCTTCAATGCCATTCACTGAACCTACAAGGGTATTGCCTCGCATCGAAAGCTTGAGGCTGTAGGCCGTATTCAAGTTCTCCGTATAGGACTTGGCAGCCAGCGTCGTAAATGTACCGTTCACCTTTTTGAGCAATTGAACTTGATTCGTGCTCAGGCGCAGCAAATAGTAATTGTTATTGTCTGCATATCTGCCGATGATGCCTGTCGCCGCCCCGCTTGTTGTCGACTTCGGCGTCATATCCGCCAGTACGTCATAGTTCGTCCAGTTGGCATCTCCCGTCGCGGCAACAGCCTCTGCAGCCGTATTCGCGGACTGTTGGTAGGCATACGTTGCATCCGCAACAACCGACCAATTGCCGCTTGACGCAGACCAGCCCTGTGCATCGCCATCTTCAAAGTTATCGGACACCAATGTCTGTAATTCGGGTTCCGGCGCCGCAACCGGCGGACTCCACGTTCCTGCGGCGGTATCAATCGTCCAGCTTGAATAACCGTGAATTGTCGGCACGCCCGTAGCGCTGAACGTGAGCGGATACCAACCGTTTCTGCCAACTCCCGTACTGCCATTGAACCCATTATTTGTCCAACGGTCGCCCAGATACACATACATCGTTCCCTCCGTTCCTTGGAGCGGAAGAATTTGATCGATCTGCGTGTCAAAGGAATTCCCGGAGGTTGGTGATGTAAGAATATCCCATTTGTATGTCCAAGTTCCACTCAGGCTGGTCGTCGTATAATAATATGAGGGCGTCGATTTGAAACCATTCGTCTTCGAGGCGAACAAATAATATTGGGACCCTCGCTTGATTAACGTCGTTGCCTCCTTATTTCCTTCCGTCCATCCAAAATGTTTCGTGCTTTCCGCAATATCCAAATAGTCGGACGTCAACTTGCTCATCTGGAAGGCTCCGTTCCAATTCGAGCCGGCATCCACCGTAAACGTAAGGTACGTACTGCCGTCATCGTCCGTGAAAATCGAGCCTAAATCGCCCATGCTGTATCCATTGGGTCTCGCAATGTAATTTTGAAAGGTAAATGGACCTTCGGCCGAAGAACTTGTGAAAAACGCTAATTTATTTCGTCCGAAGACATCGATATTTTTATCGAACGTATTCCATTCTGTGATCATGACATACTGGGACGTCGAGCTATTGTAGGCAACGACAGGTCTTCCAATCCATTGACTAGATGCAAAAGGTATTGTTTTCTGTTCAGGCGGATAATTCGCTTCGAGCTCAGCCAATTTGGGGTTGATTGTACTAAAATCAACGATCCCCTTCCCGCTTGGAACCGTACTTGCTTGCTTCGTCCAATGAACCATGTCGGTGGATGTAAGCAAGTTGACATTCTTGACTCCCGATTCGGAATAATTCATGCCATACCACAGGAAGGTATCTCCCTCCTTCATCATCCAGCCGCCTTGCGCCCAAATCGGATTCCCCTCAGTATCATTCCATACGCTTTGGTCCGGATTCATGGTAACTGAAGCCGCTTTGGCAGCGGTGGCAACGCCGAATGACAATAAAATAAATAACGCGGCTACCGCAGCCGTCCAAATTTTTCTGGAGCCTAGCATTTTCTGCGCTCTTAACATTACATTCACCCTTTCTACATTTTCCAAACTGACACCGACTGACCTGCTGACACGATGACGGATTTTTTTGTGCACATCCCCCCTTTCAATAAAGCGCTTACAATGAATGTTTAAGAAAGAGGGCCTCAGCCCCCGCTATATGTTGGAATTCAGGATCTTGTCGTTTGCAAAAGGAGCTCTGCCCCTAATCGACATATTGTCATATTGCGCATAATTGTAGCCGCTTCCCAAGCCTGCCGCGCCGGAAGCATACGTACCATCGTCAACCGATGCTACAAGCGTCCCGTCAATGTAGGCCTTAATGTTCGTGCTTCTGAAACTAAGCTGCATCGTGTGCCAGATCCGCACCGAGAAAGATACCGATCCCGAGGCCAGGATGATGTCGGCGTCTTTTAACGGGTCTGTGATCCGCAAGCTCCACTGGCCCGTCTCATCTGCCTGAAGCCTATAGCCGCCGATCAATGTATCATTGATGTAAGTGCGTGCCTGTGCGCCTGTACGGCCAACGATGGCTACCTTTCCGGCCGTTTCATTGCCGAACATATCTTTTCCGGAATCTTCAATAAACACATCCGCGCTGTAGTCGTAATCCGTCCAATTCAGGTCACCGAACTGCGTGTGTGTACCATATCGAATTCGAGGCGTCATCCACGCATCCCACTGCTTCATCGGACCTGCAACAACCTGGCGCAACACTTTGCCGCCGCCGTCAAATTTATCTGCAACTTCGAATACGCCTTCCACATCAAAGGTATATTTGGGCGCCGTCCCGATGTCGCAGTTTTCAACGTCCACCCGGTAGCTGCGGGGGAACGCTTGAGATTCCGGAACGGGATGAGGCGACAGCCCTTTCTGCTGACCTGTCGTTGTTGTCAATGAATACATCGAATTCGGTTCAAGATCAATTGAATAGGAATTGTCTGTCACCGCAATACTCGGCTGCTGCATCAATTGCTCCTCTTCATTTGATTTCCAGACGTGAACCGTATCCGTGGATAACCCGCCTGTCAGCTTAAAGATCAGCGTCTCCGCAGAAGTGCCGGTTACCAGAATAACACTGTAATGGCCGCTGCCATCCGGCTGCCTCAAGGTTACATATGCGGTTCCTCCTGCCGTAACCCCGCACCCGCTGTCAAGATATCGCCAACCCGGCTGGGCAAATTGATTCGTGTGCGCGGCGGCCCAGATTGCGGGCATAACCGTATAATGTCCCGACCAAGGTTCGTCGGCGATCATCACGCCTGTTTTCGGAAACGACAGATTGAGGTAAGAGGACGAGATCATATGCCAGACATTGGTTTTGGTAACCTTGGCTTGAATATAGTTGGTATTCATGAGCTTGGCCAAATCCAGTGCGCCCTTCTGACCGTTAACGGCGTGCCAATGACCGGACCCTGTCCAGCCCTCGCTCTCCCAGAGCGTCAAGCCGGAGTTCTGAGCGGCTTCCGTAGAAGTGCTCTTCACGTAATGGTAACCAATAACGGAAACCGCATGCTTCAAATCAGGATCTGCAAGGACCTCGTCCACAAAAGCCCAAGGTGAGCGAGGGTTATACGGTTCTTTTTCCCTGCCGCCAATATCCGGGGCGACAATCTGGACATGCTGTAAGCCATTTCGATCCAGCGTGGGTCTCAATATGTTGACGATGTAGTGCTTTAAATAAGAAGGACTGTTCGGGTTGCCAGGGTCGACTAAATCAAGACCAACAAAGCTTTCGTTCTGATTGCCCCCTACATAGTCGATGTCCAAGTCCCACTCCCTCTTGGCTCCCAGGATATAGCTCACCAAATAATCCGCATTATCCTGCGAGTACATGGCATACTTGCTGGCGTTATCGGCATAGTAGCTGATCTTATCTTTGCCGACGCTGCTGCTGTAGTCATTGATCCACCCGGGGGCGCCCCACTGCAAAATATCCAGTTTGATATTCGGATTCCGCTTCTTCGCTTCGCTCATTAACCAAAGCTCGTAGCCGCGGCGCATATTCGGATGGGCAAGCTCCTCCCTCGTTCGCGCATGGCTTGGCTCTGTTCCCGTCGTGGAGAAGACATCTCCGCCGACCTCGACTTTCAGATGCGTATAGCCGGCTCCATAATTGGGCTTGAAGAGATAATCCAGAATGTCGCTGCGATAAGGTTCGGGATAATCGATCAACAGACGGGTATTGCCGCCGCCGCCGCTAACCACGCCTTGTCCCTCAAACATTTTCCCCGCGCCATTGCCGTCAATCATGATAGAAGTAACAGAAAACATCCGCATGATAGGGTGTTGTCCTCCCTCTGTTTATTTACCTATTATTATAGAGGGTCAGCCCCGTTGACATCATTCAGCTAAACAACAAAAAGTAATACTAAATCTACGAGGGTTCGTTATATTTTGTTCTTTTTACGATATTCCCTTGGCGTCATACCGGTAGCCTGTTTGAAAGAACGATTAAAATAGATGACATTTTTGTAGCCAATCCGGTCTGCGATTTCGTAGACTTTCAGCCGGGGATCGTCCAGCAGCTCGCAAGCGCGCTTCATGCGGACGTCATTCATAAAGTCGCTGAACCCCATCCCTGTCTCCGCTTTAAATAAATGGCCCAGATAGTTCGGCGTAAAATCGAATTTCGCGGCAACCTCCTTCAACGTCACTTTATTGTCCAGCCGCTCCCCCACATAACTTCGAATATCTGCAATCAATTTACGGTCGTGCTTCCTTCTCTTCACAAACAGCAGCTCAGACAATTCAAATAATCTTCTGCGCAGCCAGGATACAATATCATTCATCGTCTCAAATTCGAATAACACGTCCGGCTGATGCGATTCCCAGTTCAGGAGCTCGTACAAATTCTCGTTGAGTTGCTGCAGATCCCCGTGTAATTTAGACGTCATACGGATGATTAGATCATACGCCTCGCTCTTGCGATGCGGCGCATAGTCCGGGCGGAATATGGCCGTTAAGCCATCATCGATCTTCACCAGATCATAGTCCAGTATGGCTTGCAGCACTTCCTCGAAGATGCGTTCAATATGCACGGTTCCCGATTTAACGGGCTGCTGGGATGTGATGTCGCGGATGACTCTGTTTTTGCCCAGCACCCACTTGATACTGAGGGCCATCTCTGCTTGACGATACGAGTAATGAAGCTCATCCTGGCTGTACGCGCGATCGCCAAGCCCCACGGTTAGGGTAAACGGAAACCTCTCGCCAAAAGCGCGGATCAGTTCTTCCAGCTCTTGACCTATGCCTACGCCGCCTGTAGCGAGTAGAACGAACCGATTCGCGAAACCGTTCATCAGGTTTCCCAAGCCTTTCGTCCGAACACTATCCATCAGATGCTGCTCGACGCTTGTCCACAACGCACGCCGCTCTTCTACCGTCATTTCCTTCGAGTATCTTTCAAGGTCGTCCGCGTCAATCAAAGCCACCGCGGTTCCCTTCTCGATAAAAGGCGCCATATACTCGGCCAACCGCTCTTCGGCTGTAACCGGCGACGCTTCCTGGAACCATCGAAGCAGCAGCTCCCGCTGTACGTAAGGCAGCGCTTCCGAGAGAGAGGAGCGGTGGCGGCGGTCCTCCTCGACCTTGGCGCATAATCCTTCAATCATTGTAGCCAGCTCGTCGTCATCGACAGGCTTCAATAAATAGTCATAGGCCTCCAGCTGTATCGCTTCCTTCGCATAACTGAAATCTTCATGTCCGCTTATAAAAGCAATCCGGACTTCCGGGTTGATTTCTTTCGCTTTGCGCGCGAATTCAAATCCCGACATGATCGGCATCCGAATATCGGACAGCACGATGTCAATCCTTTCTTCCTTCATACAAGCAAGTGCGGCAAACCCGCTCTTCACTGTTCCCGCCACTCGCAGCCCTGGACACTGCGCAGCTTCTACCCGTACTCGCAGCCATTCCAGATCGATCGCTTCGTCATCGACAAGCAAGATGTTAATGGTCATAATAGATCGCCGCCCTTTCATGTCTTATTGCGTGAGTAATCCGTAACGTCCACCTCAGGAAAAGCGTCCATCCGAAACGGCAGTATTATGTGAACTGTCGTCCCGCCGCCGAAAATACTGGCGATTTGCACGCCATAATCAGCGCCATATCGGAGCTTAATGCGTTCATTGACATTCTTCAGTCCATACGCATTCGATTGTGCCCCACCGTGGAGCGCCTTATCGACCGTATCCGGCCGCATGCCGATGCCGGTGTCGATCACCTTCAGCTCAAGCCGCTCCCCTACTCGCTTCGCTGTAATACGGATGGCAATGGTATCTCCGAACCAGGCATGCTTGAACACATTCTCAACAAAAGGCTGCAGCAGTAATTTGATGATCTGCACGTCCTTGACTTCGGGATCCATCTCGATAAAGACTTGAAACGCATCCGCATATTTGACCTTCTGGATGTCGAGATAGGCCCCGACTTGATCCAACTCTTTCTCAAGAGGGATTAGAACCTGCCCTTCGTTCAGCGTCAATCGATAAAAGCGGGAGAGCAGCTTGACCATCTCTGTCACCTCGCGTGTCTTGCCCAAATTGCTTAAGGAGCTGATGGTCGACAAGGTATTGTATAGAAAGTGTGGATTGATTTGCGCTTGCAGAGCCTCCAGTTCAGCCTGTTTTTTTTGTACACCCTGACTATACACATCTTGAATGAGCTGTTTAATACTGCTTGCCATACGATTAAATGAACGGGCGATAAGTTCAAACTCGTCGTTACCGCTCACAGAAATGCGCCGATCCAGCTTTCCATCCTGAAAATAGCGAATGAAAGAGACAATTCGTTTCATTCTTCGTCCAGACAGCGTAGCTATGATAAACCCGATGATGCCCATCACGACAAAACTTGCCGCACAGATCAGCCCGATCGTCACTTGCAGCCGTTTGGCATCTTTATTCAAATAGTCAAGCGGCACGCGAACTTCAATAGCGAAGGTCGTCCCTTCAATCACTTCCCGTAAATTCAGAAACGTATCGTCCATGTCACCGGGGAGTCGCTCCAACAAGGTCTGCCCTGTCCGCTGGTCATAGAAACGCAAGCCAAGTCCCTGTTCCGGATATTTAATGATATTGCCTAGCAGACTATCGAGACTGACCGTAATTTTGATATAGCCGATGACGGTTCGATTGTCCGTTAATAAAACGAGCTTGCGAAACAAAGCCACGTTGTCATGCTCCCGATCCATGTCTGCCTGAAACCAAAGATTATCCGCTTGATCCGACTGCAGCTTCTGAAACCACGGAGAGCTCTGCAGCGCAGAAAAAGATAAAATAAAATAATCGCTTTTGGTAATTGGCCCTGTGTCGGACGAGCCGCTGGATTCACCGATATCCGGATTGGTTGTATAGAGCGTCAGCCGAATTGGACTGCCGAACAGCTCTAGCGGCGCTTGAAGCATGGGAACAACTTCATCAATAACCGTTAAGTACATCGTCAACCGGTCGCCATGCTTCGTAAGCGCACGTTGAAAAGGCAAACTGCCAAACAGCTGGTCGGAAATTCGCTGAATCTCCGCCATGCGATACTCGGCATTATTGCGCGTTTGCTCCAGGGCCGAGCGAATCCCCGTTTGAGCGACTTCCGTACGGGATTTGACCAGCATCGTGTACGAAGCATAACCGATGGCTGCATCAGTGACCAGCACGAGTAGGAGATAAGGAATCATCATTTTATACGTAAATGGCATATACCTGCTTGTAAAGGACAGTCGTTTCATCCAAAGCCAACCCTTCCAAATCGACATCTTTCGCAGAACCTTATATTCTCAGTTTAGCGTATACGAGCAAGTGTAGAATATACAAGGAAACAACGAAAAAAGGTATGAATTCAACGATTTATACAGGAAAATAAAACAACCGGAGACATGTCAAATGTCCCCGGTCAAATTGTATTGAAAACTATGTCTTGTTCAAATCAATGGGGAGCGACCACGTCGAAGCGCCACGTTTGGTTCGTCGAGCCCGTTTCCTCCCACTGGATGACAAGCGCGTTGTCATCTGTCGATCCGTTATTCATGCACAGCACCTTGCTGCTATTGCGGTTCTTGATTTTATAATAACCGCCGCCGGCATCGATAAGCTGCCATTGCTGACTCGTATTGCTGCTGGCCGTCCATTGGATGCCATAGCCCCCATTGCCTGTCGATGCGTTGCGAATATCCATATACAAGCCGCTGTTCGTATTTTGGATGTTGTAATAACCGGATCCGGCATCGACGAATTTCCAGGACTGGCTGGCTGCGCCGGTATAGGCTTTCTGCTGAAGCAGCGCGTCCGCTGTCGTCAGATTGTTCACAATGCCCAGCGCCTTGCCCGAATTACCGTTCACAAGCGCGTAGGTGAGCAGCGGATCAACAGGCACCGCAGGAGCCGTCCCGCTCCATGTTCCGGCAGCCGTATCCAAATACCACTGATGATACCCGTTGATAATTGGTTTGCCTGTGCTGTCAAAAGTAAGTGGGTACCATTGATTCCGGCCAGGCCCTGTGCTCGCAGGCTCACCATCGACTTTCATATTGCTCCAGCGATCACCGATAAACATATAGACAGTGCCTTGCGTTCCCTGGAAATGGAAAACCTGATCAAACTGTGTATCAAAAGAGTTCGCACCCGTTGGGCTCGTGCCAGCGTAAGACGTTCCGTACCAAGGGGTGGTCCCGGCCCAGTACGATGAAGTCCACGGCCCGGAGATGGAAGGCGCGGTATAGTAGTACGTTCGGCTGGAGCTCCAGCTTTTCGTCTCGGACGCCATTAAATAATATGTGGAGCCTTTCTTGAACAGAAAGCTCGCTTCTTTATAAGGGGCCGTCGATTGCAAATCGATGGAGGAGGTCACCACAATCTCATAGTCATTGTCGGCATTCAGCAACGTGTCCAGCTTACTTATTTGCAGACAGGAATTTGTAAAATATTTATTTTTTTCGTCACTCCAGTAGCAATCGCTGGTATACGAAATGTACGTGCTGCCGTCGCTATCTGTGAAAATCGAACCCAGGTCGCCCATGGTGTAACCGCCTGGTTTGCCGATTTTTTTCTGATAAGTAAACGGCCCCGTTGGCGAATCGCTGTACCAGATTGCAATGGAATTGCGATTCCCATCGTTGGCTCCCCATTCACTGTACATCACATATTTGTGGAGAACGCCATTATACTGCACGAACGGTCTGCCGACCCATTGCCCCAGTACGTAAGTGTCCGTGCCTAACTTATCGTTAATAGAATCGAAGTCGACGACTTCCCGGTAGGCCGTCCAGTTCGTCAGATCATTCGATGTGTATACACTGATTTTCTTTTTCCAGTTGGGATTAAGGGTACCGTCCGGCAAGTTCATAGGTTCAGAAACGTCCAGACCATACCAATAGTAGGTCCCTCCTTCCTTCATCATCCAGCCCCCTTGGGCCCAGATCTGCTCACCGTTTGTTGCGTACTTCAGCGTATCGTTTACAATCTCAGTAGTTGCCGCTTTCGCTGACTGCGCAAATGCGAACATAATCAACGTGATGAATGCGGCTAGCAGCATAGGCAGTACTTTCTTCTTGGTTGGCAGCCAAGCTGGGCTTGGCAGACGTGTCCCCCTCATCATGAACACCTCATCTTTTCAAAATTCATGTAACCCGTTTCGTTAAAAGAACACCGAACAGATCCAGTGCTAGCCTTTAGCCGTATCCCCTCCCTTACCAAGAATGTAGATGAAGCGTTTTCATCAGTTTCAGTGTAGTTAACTTTTGGAAGTGCGAATAGACAGCCAAGCAACGATTTCTAAACGTTTTCAATGAAATGGCTTGCGAATATAGAAAAAGCCGCGATTTACGCGGCTTTTCCAAGTTAGGTCCCGCTATCTCATGCCCATGCTATCGAGCGCTTAAAGCTTCTTTCTCAGCTCAAGCACCGACACCCGTCTGGCTCCGGAATTGCGAAGCGCCGGTGCAGCCTGAATGGACGGAGGGACTTCGCCCGCTTCCTCCATACGCCGAATCAATCGTTCACGCAGCTCATCCGCTACAGCTTGAAACGACGCCATCCCAATCAGGTTGTTCAACTCATGCGGATCGGCCTGCAGATCGTATAGGAACTCCTCTGCATATACCTCCGAACCTGCTTCCCGATTCGAGTCACCACTCGACGCCGATACGCTGTATTTCCAGCGATGCGTCCGGATGGCCCGTCCAATCTGCGACTCGCTGATCTGGACGAACACTTCCTCCGGCCAGCCCTCCCGCTCTCCGCGGAGCAGCGGCAGAAGTGAGCGCCCTTGCATCGCCCGCGGAACGGAAATCCCTGCAGCATCCAGTAGCGTCGGCGGCAAATCAACCAGTGAGACCAGCTCTTGCAGCCGCCCTCCGGACTTGAAGCAGCCTCCGGTGAACGCCGTTGGGACACGAATTGAGCTATCGTGACAGGACCGCTTGTACTCGCTGTTGCGAGTCTTGAAATGGCAGCCATGGTCTGAGGTAAACATAACGATCGTGTCCTCCTCCAGCCCAAGGGAGATCAGGCAGTCGAACAAGCGGCCCAATGCTTCATCGAGCCTTTTGACCATGCCGTAATAGCCCCCAAGGTGGGCATGCGCTGTGCCGCCCAGCGCCGCGAGGTCGCCCGGCACGAAAGCACTGCCGCTGTAACGCGCTTCATAGCCTCTCGGCGCCGGATAATTGTCGCTGTGATTCTGATGATGCGGTTCCAAATACGAGAGGAACAGGAAGAACGGCTCTTCCTGATGCCGATCAATGAAGCGGATCGCCGCATCCGTCTGCGCATCCACGCGATAACCGGGCAGCTTCACCGGCTCATTCTCCCCGTTGTACAACACGGTGTCGTACGCATCGGAGGCGTATTCGAGCACATTGGCGCCGAGCCACTCCTGATAACCGCCGCGCTGCGTTTCCGGTACCGGCTCCTCCCCGGCCAGATGCCATTTGCCGATATACCCGGTATGGTAGCCGGCTTCGCGGAAATAGTGCGCCAGCGTCTTCTCGTCCTGCCGCAGCGGAATCCCGTTCACATAACAACCGGTTGCCGTCGCATATTTGCCCGTTTGCAGCGATGAGCGGGCTGGACCACATACTGGTTGACAGGTGAACGAATTGAACACATGTGTCCCTTCCATCGCCATCCGGTCAAAATTCGGCGTGAGGCCAAGGGGATTTCCGTGAACGCCTGTTGTATCGAAGCGCTGCTGATCAGTAAAAAATACAATTACATTCGCTTTTTTCTTCGTGGTCATCTCTCTACCTCGGATCCGTTAGGGTGTGCTTCCATTCAGCAAGAGCCGAAAAGGTGTATCTGTTTCAGATTAGTAAGTATTCTGGCTATTGAACAGGGAGCTAAACAATGATTTCTAAACCTTTAACAAAAAAAACCAGCCTCCCGCCCAGGAGTTGCTGGTTTTTTCACGATTTTGGTTTGCCTGCGCGACTATACTCGACCGTTACTTCAAATTCGCCACGGCGGCGCGCTCGATCGCGAGACCGCCCGTATACCGCTGCATAAACGCCTCGAAGCCTTCCACGCTCTGCGGCTGCGGCGCAAGCGTTGTGCCCGCTTTGTCTGCGAACACCTTGCGGCTCAAGTAGTCTTCGAGCGTCTCGCCCTCCGACTTCCGCAGCATATAGGACGCCAGCAGCGCAATGCCCCAGGCGCCCCCTTCTCCCGCAGTTTCCATCACCGTCACCGGAACGTTCAAGGCGGCCGCCATGATGCTCTGTCCTACACCCTCCGTCTTGAAAAAGCCGCCATGACCGACGATCTCCTCCAACTGCACCTGTTCTTGCTTCAGCAGGATGTTCATGCCCAGCTTCAACGCGCCCAAGGCGGTGAACAGATGCACGCGGATAAAGTTCGCCAGCGTAAAGTTGCTGCCGGAGGAACGCACAAAGAGCGGGCGGCCTTCCTCAAAATGCGTGATATGCTCGCCCGACAAATATCCGTATGCCAGCAGGCCGCCGCAATCCGGATCGCCTTGCAAAGCAAGGTTGTACAGTGTGCCGTACAGCTGGTTCCGGTCCGCATTCATCCCCATCGCCTTCGCGAACTCATCGAACAGCCCCACCCAAGCGTTGAGATCGGAGGAGCAGTTATTCGAATGCGCCATCGCGACCAGATGGCCGGAAGGCGTCGTGACCAAATCGATCTCGTCGTAAACGCGGGAAAGCTCCCGTTCAAGAACGATCATCGCAAAAACAGACGTCCCCGCAGACACATTCCCCGTCCGCCGTGCTACGCTATTCGTCGCGACCATCCCTGTGCCGGCATCGCCTTCCGGCGGGCAGAGCGGAATACCGGCCTGCAGCTCGCCGGTCACATCCAGAAGCCTGGCTCCCTCTTCGGTGAGAACGCTTCGGCGATCCCCTGCCGTCAATACTTCAGGCAGGATATCTTCCAGCCGCCAAGGAAGCCCGCTGGACGCGATCCTTTCATTGAATTGCCGGACCATGCCGGCGTTGTATGTGTTGCTGTTCAAATCGATCGGGAACATGCCCGATGCTTCCCCTACGCCGAGCACCTTGTGCCCGGTGAGCTTCCAATGGATGTACCCAGCCAACGTTGTCTGAAAATCGATTTCCGCGACGTGCGCTTCCTGCCCCAGAATAGCTTGATACAGATGGGCAATGCTCCAACGCTGCGGAATCGGGTAATTGAACAAGCCGGTCAGCGCCTTGGAAGCCTGTTCGGTCATATTGTTGCGCCAAGTGCGGAACGGTACCAGAAGCTCTCCGTCTTTATCGAAAACCATATAGCCATGCATCATACCGCTGAAGCCGATGGCGCCAACCGTTTGCAGGGAAACACCGTATTGCTGCTTCACTTCGTCAGTCATTTTACTGTAACTGTCCTGCAAGCCCTTCCAAATGTCCTCCAGACTGTACGTCCAAACGCCATTCACATAGCTGTTCTCCCAGTCATGACTGCCCGACGCGATCGGTGCGTGGTCTTCCCCAATCAGCACCGCTTTGATCCGAGTAGAGCCAAACTCAATGCCGAGCGCCGTTCGGCCTTGCTGAATCGCATTCCGAATGTCCATACTCATCCCCTATTCCTCCATCCCATTATTTAGGATCATTATAACTTGTACGTACAAGTTAATCTACTGTTTTTTCTCTCTCGCACCTCTTCCCCCTAACAAGGAATCTGACTGCTGCTCCAACATCTGCCTCGTTGCAAGCAGCAGCTTCCCTCAACTATTTTGCGGGAGGCCTCGCCATTGGACTTCCCGCATTCATGCCGGTATCGGTTAAACGAGCCCGGACCGTAACAGATACCTCCGCTTGCGAGAACAGTTCGTCCCATTCCCCTTTCCATTGCTTCCATAGACGAGGATTCTTTCTTTGAAGGTGCTGACCGACGAGGAGGACATCCGCTTTCATCCCCTGTACTTGACGAACCGCTTCCATGGTTTCCTTCTGGATCGTCTGCTCGACACGGCTGATGAAACGCGCGTGCTCCTCTTTCGTGAGAACGCTGGAACAGCTCATTTCGCCAACTTTACCATCGACCTCGAGATGAATTCCGATGTGGGGCTTACTGCCCGCAGCCGAAACCCGGATGGAAGAATTGGACTTGTAGATCCTGTAAGAGTCTGCCATCTTCGGGGCTTGTTCAGATTGGCCATCTGCTTCGCAGGGAATCGAGGCCAGCCCTTCCTTGAACTCATTGCGAATCATCAGGATGCTGTCCGCAATTTCAGCAGGAATGAGCCCATCGTCAATTGTGCCTGAGGGAAAACGCAAAACATTCATACCGTCAATCAGGAGTATCGGGTGTACTTGGTGAAGCAGTCGAAGATGAGGCAGCATCGTCACGGAAGCCGGGGATTGCGCGAAGATATTCAGATCCAGCAGGGACACCTTCGCTGCCATGCCTGTCACGTAGTTGGACATCCCTTCAACCGTCTTCACCTGCTGACCGATTGTGTTCTCAATCAGCGGATCTACCACTAGAAATCGATCAGCTTTCCCATCTGTTGTCAACACAGTGACAGCTCCGCGAGGTCCTCGCGAACGGGAGAAAAAATCGAGCACCTCCCCGATGTTCCGTTTACGAGCCATCGACTCGCTAATCAGAAGCGCACGCATATGGCTCCACTGCAACCTTCTTCCCAGCTTTCCCGAGATATGTGCCGCCGCATCCGAGATCGTCATCGCATCACTCGAGAAGGTCAAGTAGGAGACGCCCTTGACTGCTCGATTATTCCTCGATTCAGACGATCCGGGACGGTAGATCTGGGTGGTGACCCGGAACTCCCCCTGCTCCGTCTCATCGATGGCAACCGCTTGAACAAATCCCCACCCCGTCAATTCGTTCTTATCCCAACAGCCGCCCAACAGAAGGAGCGCCACTCCGCACATGGCGAGCAGAACTCCCCTGTGAACCAAGGTATTCATTGTAATCCCCCCTTCTTACGCCGAGTCTCTGGGGAACCCAGCAACCGACGATTTCGAGGGGATAGCAAAAATTTCCGAAGCGGGGCTCGTACGACAATATCCCGAAAATCTCTGACTTTAAATGGAGCAATCGAAGAGAGATAGGGCTGCCCTAGCGTATGCAGGCATGTCATGTGCAGAAGGGTAAGCAAGCACATAATCATTAGACCAAATCCGCCTAGCAGTGTCGCTGCAACCATAAACGGGAATCGAAGAATCCGAATGGCAATGGCGATATCATAGTGCGGAATCGCGAAGGAAGCGATTCCCGTGAGCGCTACGACGATCACCATAATCGGCGATGCAATCTTGGCTGTAATCGCGGCTTGCCCGATCACAAGAGCCCCGACGATACTGACAGCGGAGCCAACCGGCCTAGGCAGCCGAATTCCCGCTTCCCGCAGCAGCTCGAAGGACACTTCCATGATCAAAGCTTCGATGAAAGCAGGAAACGGAATTCCCTCTCTGGTATCCAGAATGGCAAGCAGCAGAACAGATGGAATTAACTCTGAATGGAACGTGGATAACGCGATATAGATACTGGGCAGCGTAAGCGCAATGAAGAATGCCAACAGCCGCAGGAGACGGATCATCGAAGCGAACAGCGTACGGACATAATAATCCTCTCCCGTCGAGATGAAATCAACGAAAAACGCGGGAGCGATCATCACCATGGGTGAATTGTCCACAAGCACAGCGATCTTGCCATCAAGCAAAGCGGCGGTGATCGCATCCGTCCGTTCGGTGTACCGAAACTGGGGGAAGGGCGTGTACGAGGAGTCTTGAATCCAGTCCTGAACATACGACGTCTCTGGAACATCATACTGTTCGATTCCTTCTATACGACTTCGGAACTCCTCCAGGATCTCCGGAACAATGACCCCTTCCAGGTAGCAGAAGGCGATAGTTGTCTTGATGGTCTCCCCCGCCGTCAAAAATTCGATCTTCAGCTGCGGTGTCTGGAGCCTCTGACGGATCATCCCGAGGTTGGTACCGATGGCTTCAACCGTTCCTTCGCGGGGGCCTTGAACCACCGGTTCGCTGACCGGTTCTGTAACTTGCCGCTTGTCGAAAGTGGCTGCTTTATGCGCGGCAGCCCGATGCCAGCCGTCGAACAATAACACGACGAACCCTTGAAGCACAAGATTGACGGCTGTCTCCAGTTCGATCGTGATGGAGAAGCCTTGCGAAGATTTACCATTGGGGCCAAAATAGTACTCGATGGCCTCAGGATCAACCGTAGCGGGATCCGCCGATTGAAGAAGGGTCAGATCGGTGATGACCTGCATCACGTAGCGGTCGCTGCCATCCGTAATCAACGAGCGGCAATATACGGCAAGGAGCTCATGATTCAACTCGCCGCCATACGTCCGCCTTTCAAAAACAATGTCCTGGCAGTTCTGAAATAACTGCGCCATACGGAGACGGTTAGTTTCAAGATCCGCCTCAAGCAAGGTGGGTTGGTGATTGGAGTAGGAGGTCATCGTTCGTCTCCTTGTGGCGTCTGGATTCGCTGGCCCATGACCCAGGTCAGCCCGGTCAGAAAGAAAATTAACGTGCAGCCAACTGCAATGACAGTGAACGGCCAAATCGTATATACCTGATATTGGAACTCCGCCGGCCCTGAGAATAACGTCAAGGACAGCATCGTGCATGTCAACGTTAACGGATAGATATAGGCACGAGCATCTTGGACATTGGTTAAGCGAACCAAGAGCTTATTCAACGCAATTAGATATAATGTGGCTTTCATGTATGAGCCCACAATGATCGCGATGCCGACAATCGCCTCAATACGTACATTGTTCCCATTGACCTCAATGTTGCTGGCCAACTGATAGAGCGAATAGCTGAGATAGCCCGCAGCAGGGCCGAAAGCTACGATCGTGCACACCGTCGCAGCAATCATCGTCACACCTGTCAGCGTGAAGGCGAGAATCAGCCTGCGGAACAACACTTTCGTCTCCTCCTTGGGAGCGAAAGAAAGGAGGATTGGGAATAGGCACACCTCCCCGAAAGGAAAGCCGGCTGCGACATAAAAGCCGTGCAGCAGATCGCCGATCCCTTTGTCTGGCAGAGGAAGAAGTCTCCCCCAATCATAAACCGGGAATGCGATGAGCAGAACAGCCATGGTGAATACGAACATAACCGGAACGAGCAGCACGAACATGCGCGCGGCGATAACAACTCCCGCTCTTGCCGTTAGTGCCGCCACTAACAGACTGAACGAACAAAAAACGTAAGAAGGTGTTTTGGGCATCATACTGCTGGCGAAAAAATCCCCAATGCCCGTAACAATGGCGGAAATCGCAAAGAGCAGCATCGCCACAACCGGGAGCATGACGAATATGGTGGGAACTTTTCCAATTAGACTGCGGCAATAGTCAATCAGTCCTGTGCCTCCGTGACGCCGATGCAAATACAGGACACAGAGCAGCACGATCAGGCCGAAGCCAAAAGAGCCGAGCATTGAAAGCCAGGCGGCATTGCCCGAGAATCCGACAATCGGCGTAGGTATATAGATAATGGCGGAGCCCATTGTGGCTGCGACTAGCAGGCTCGCCATCTGTCCTGTCGTTAGGATGGATGGACGATCGTTCATCATTCTTCTCCGTTCTCTATGAGGCGCTGAAAGCATCGAACAGCCGAACTATGGCGTCGGAGGGGCCTCCATACAGCCACTCCAAACACTGACCGGGACTCGGCCACGTGGGATGATACAAGAACAACATCGATAAATAAAACGAAGGGGAAGCGATAAGAAGACTCCATAAGAGGGCTTTCCGCTCTGTTCTGCGCCAGTCGAGACCATACCCGACAATGCACAGTGCAAAGAGCAGAATTAGGAATATATAACTCGCCACGTGCTTTCCACCTCACATTCGAAGCCTCTGGCGTTAGGATGCTATGTTTTTCCAGATTTCATTCATTCTTCTAAAATGCAAAAAGAGGCCATTCCAAAAAGGAATAGCCTCTTCCTTAACCGCGAGCATCACGTCATCCCCGCCGCGTTCAATGCCTGTTACGCCTTAACGCTCAGCAGACAACTCAGGAACCGTGACGAGCTCGAAATCATTCTGCTGCAAAAACGCAATAATCTGCGGCAGCGCTTCAATGGTGTTGTCCAGCTTGCCATCTTTGCCACCGAAGCTGTGCATCAAAATGATGCCGCCTGCTTTGGCATGCGTCTGCACATTGTACACAATATCCGTAACCGAGGTGCCTGCCCAGTCTCTGGGGTCGACGTTCCAACTGACTAGCTGACGTCCCGTCAGCTCGACCTCTTTCTTGAGCGCAGGCGACACTGCGCCGTAGGGGGCTCTGACCATGCTGGGCGATACGCCAATCAATTGCTTGACATAATCGTCTGTCTGCCGGATTTCTTGATCGATTCGAGGCACTGAAAGCTTGCTTAGATCCGCATGATCCCAGCTGTGGTTGCCAATCGCATGCCCCTCCGCATGAATGCGGCGAAGCACATCGGGATATTTTTTCACTTGGTCTCCTACGACAAAAAACGTAGCTTTGACACCGTTCTCTTTTAGAATATCCAAAACTTGGGGCGTATACTTGTGATCCGGTCCATCGTCGAAGGTTAACGCAATTTTCTTGCTGCCCGCCGCCTTTGGCGGCACTGGGCCAGTCTGGTTCGTCTGGCTAGTCTGAGTGCTAGATGCCGGTGGCAGCTCAAGTGAGGCATGTTTCACGGCTGGCTCTTCGTGGGGAGAAGGCAGCGGTTGCTGTTCCTGCGGCATGCTGGGTTTCTGTACGGCGGCCACGTCGGGATGCGGCGTGGACGCACTCTCGCTGATCGCGGTTGGGCTGATGTGCGGGATCGGCAGCACACTACCCGTCACCGAATAATTGACGAGCATCATCCCTACGGCTCCGCTGCAAGCAATGCCCAGCAGCCAGATTTGCTTTCGTTCCATTGTAAATCGAACGATCATGGTAAGACCTTCCTTCGACAGTATACAAGATAAGATTTTGTATATATATGACGAAGGATGACGATAAAAAGTTGTTAGTTATATAAACTTACTTCGCAAACTAGACACTCCTATTTGTCGTATAGACAACAGGAAAATCCGTTCCGTTCAAAAGCTCACCGGGTTGTACATGGATGTGTTTGCTCATAGGGTGATTGCCGGTTGGCTCATAACGAATATGACCCGGCATATAATGAACTGCAATCGCACGCCGCTTCATCTGAGAAGTGTTCGGCAGCGAGCCGTGCCAAGTCATACAGTGATGGTAACCGACCTGCCCTTTCTTGATCTCGAACGGCAACGGTTGTATCTCCACACCTGCGGGCAGCAACTCAGGATGCTTATGCTGCGGCATATGGTCTGGCCCGTGAAGCAAGTGCCTTTGCTGATCTCCCCATCTGTGACTGCCGGGTACCATCCACATGCAACCGTTCTCAACGACTGCATCATCCAACGCCACCCAAGCGCTGATCAGCTCCGCAGGTTTAATGATCGGCCATAGCGGGTGATCCTGATGCCACTTCGTAGGCCCCCCCGTGACCGGCGGCTTATATTGAATCTGATCATGCCAAATGCGCAGCGTGTCTGCACCCGCGAGTTGTGCAACATCTTCGCATAATGTGTGATTGGCTGCATGCTGCAAATATAGATCACTGGCCATCCAAATGTTTACCACCTGAATGATGGTTTCATTGGCTTCCATGCTCATACCATAGTCACTTTTCTCTAATAAATTACGGTTTAACACTGGTTTCTTCACTGTTCTGCCTTCCAATACAAGATCCAGCTCACGACGCAGCCGTTCAACCTCCTCATCGTTCAGCACAACCTCGCCCTTTACATAACCGTCACGCTCAAATGCCTCCACTTGTTCCGCTGTCAGCATGCATACTCCCCCATTCACAATTTCTAGATAGCCGCTGTTCGGCTCACAAGATCAAGTGTAACAGCGCACAGCTCGCAGGTCGTTGCAGGAAATATTAGATGAAGTTGTACTTTTCAAAGGTTTCTACCGACAGGCCGCGAAATAGTGTAGAACAATTGATGGATAAGGGAGAAAGTCGCATGGAACATTTTCGCTCGCTCGGGTCAATGGACGTATTACTTCCTGCAGTGAACTATGCTAATATACAGAACATTCCAGCAGGTATCGTTTACGGTCCTCGAACGATTCCTGATTATCAGTTCGTTTATGTGATCGCTGGCCGTATGGATTTGTGTATCGGCCGGGATATATATACGATTCTTCCAGGCGAATGCGCTTTTTATGGCGCGGATACCATCCATAAGCTTACCGCTCATCCCGATAAACCGGTAACTTTTATCTCCCTTCACTTTGATTGGCATCGCCTGTCCCCTGAACCTGTTCATCCGGGCCCCAAGCTGCAAAACTATGCCGTGACTCCTCCCTTCGAGCCAGCGCTGCGCTACACGGTTGACGTTACGGGTTACGGCAGCGTGACCCTGCCCGTTCATTTCAAATTTTCGGACGGTGAGCGAGTCCTTCATCAGATTGTTCAAGAATACAAAGAAGAAGAGCCTGGCTACGCCTTCGCACTGAGAGGGCTTCTGATACAAGCCTTGAGTGAAATCATACGTCGTCAAAAAGACGTTGCTTCCACATATAGCCCGAAAAGAAGCATGATTCAAAATGCGCTGCAACTGATTGTGGAACACCCTGAGCAGGCGTGGAGTATATCAGAACTGGCCGAGAGCTGCGGCTATCATCATATCTATTTTTCCCAGTTATTCAAGGAAGTCATGGGCGTTTCCCCGAAGCCTTATATGATACATAAACGCATACAATTGGCGAAGAAGCTGCTTTTGAAAGAGGAAAAGATTGAAGTTGTAGCCAGCAAGCTTGGCTATGCCTCTATCCATTACTTCAGTCGGCATTTCAAATCCATTACCGGGATGTCACCGTCTACGTTCAGACTGTATGGGGACTAATCCATATTCACTTTGATGCCTCCTCCCCCGTAATGGCATGCCCTTCTGTCCAATCGAAAAGAACGCCCATCGCCGAACTGCGATTGTGCACGAGCAAATCGTACGCCTGCGGCGCTTTCAGCGGAGAGAAGCGGTGCGTGATTAACGGTTTGACGTCCATTCTTCCTTGCGTTAGGTAGGTTAAAAAGAGAGCCACCATGTCCGGGTGATGCCAGCCTTTGTAGTTCATTTGAGCGTGAATGCCCAGGATGGACACAGAATTGGACACGACATTGCGGCCCATTTCCTGCATGGATGGGGTCGCCGTATCTCCCAGCAGGATGACGCGTCCCAAAGGTTTAACAAGCTGCGTCGCTTGCGCCAATACAGCGGGATGCCCCGTAATATCAAATACAACATCCAGCATCCTGCCCTTGGTTTGCTCCGCGATTTGCGCACGCGCCTGCCCGGCATCCATCGCCAATCGATGAATGCCCGGTTTGTCCGCAACCAACTGGACGCGGCTTTCGGCCGGATCCATCGCATAGATCTCTTTGGCACCGGAGAGATAAAGATATTGCGTTACCAGTTGACCGAGGGGCCCGAGGCCGATAACGCCGACCGTTTCTCCGAGAAACAGCTCGGCTCGTCTTACGCCCAGCTGTGTCGTTTTGGACAGATTGACCCAAACTCCTTGTTCGGGGGTGATCTCATTTGGCAGTAATACAGCACGCTCCGCCGCTGCCTTAAAATACTGCGTGTGCGAGCTTTCTACAAACACGCGGTCGCCCTTTTGCAAATGATGAACCGCTGTTCCCACTTCCAACACTTCCGCTACCATCGAATACCCCGGATGGAACGGATACTGCACCCAACTCGACCAATTAGTGCCTGGATCAAAGACGCCGCGCAAGCATTGCAGCTCAGTTCCCGTACTAATTAGCGAACATATGGCAGCACATAAAATCTCATTCTCTCCCAGCGTAGCGTCAAAGACTTCCGCTTTGACTTCCACTTTCTGCTTTTCCGAAAAAACGATGCGGATTGCTTCCATTGAAATAGCCTCCTTGATCGGGAATCTTTTCCCTTACGCTAAGTGTAGAGGGGGCCGACCATGGAATACAGAGCAAACGTTTGTCGAAGTTTAACACTTTTACAGGTCATTCCCTATCGCCTACATCGTGCGAACAAACAACTCTCTATATTGGCGAGGGGAAATGCCCGTATACTTTTTAAAAAGCCGGGTGAACGTTTGAATATCGTTAAAGCCGAGCCATTCGCTGATTTCTGTAATGTTCATTTCACGCATTTCGAGCAGCGATTTCGCTTTCGAAATTTTGATTTCCCGGTGCAGCAGAATCGGCGACTTGCCGAACGCTTCTTTAAAATGATTGCTGACATAGGTCGGATTCATATGCAGCTCCGCAGCCAGATCGGCGAGCGAAAGCGATGCTTCGGGTTGCGTAACAATTTTCAAAAGAATTGATAGAAAGCTGTGGGATGGCTGGCCCTCCATGGCGGTCTTGACACTGCCCAGCGCGTTATCCAGCAGCAAATAAAGCAGCTCCAGCGATTTGGCCTTTTGTAAAATGATCGCAGGCAGATGCCCTTCCCTAGACATGGAAAGCATCAGTTCGTCAAATACAGCCCCGAATTTCTTGGGATTTTTCAGGGGATAGATGTACGGGATCTGCAAAAATGGCAGCACATCCACCACCTGCTGAATCGTATAGGTGAAGTGCCACCACAGGAATTCCGTCTCTTCATCGCTATCTTTGTACTGATCGTGCTTGAAGTGGGGAGGGATAAAGATGACAGTGCCCGGCTGCAGATCGTATACCTTCTCTTGTACTTTTAGCTTGGCCGTGCCTTTTCTTATGTACGTCATCATGTAGAAGTCCTGGAATGTCCGATTGCGATAGTTCATTTCGACACGGTTGTGGCTATCGAATTTCAGGATTTTCAAATCGGCTGTTTCCAGGAGTGCGGAAATCAAATCTGTTTGCATTAGCGCCACATCCTTCTTGGGGGCTCTAGCCTGATTATAGCTTAACTGGGCAGCAAGCGCATCCGCTTAACATGAAAGAACAACCGAACATACAGCAGATGACGAGATGAACCAGATTAATATTTCGGAGTGACAGAGCCGCTTGCTTAATGAAAGAGAGCCATCCCATTCTGAGGCAGCCCTCTTTTCTTTGCATAATTGATGTATTGTGATGTGCTTATGTATGTTTGTAATACTTCCCTTGTTAAATTTATAAAATATAAATCTTTAAGAGCTTTCATTTAATTCGTCTATATTGAACTTCTGAAATCTCAGAAGCATCAGAAAGTATATAAGTTGAACTGTAGACTATAGCTGTACTAGTACCCGATCAACGTAGTTTGAGAGGCTGCGTTCAGACGGCGAAAAAAATCCAGAACATGAATTTTTATGTGATAGAATTTACTGAAAAATACATCGTATCTTTTTTCAGCCACTTCCATACGCCCTCGATGAGATTAAGCTCCGGGCTATACGGTGGGAGAAACACGTTCCTCCCCTATAAGCGTCAAGCACATCGGTCAGTAACCGTTGAAAGGCCGCGGTATCCGCTTTCTCTTCCTCCCGGTGATGGATCATGCCGGTTTCATAGTTAATCGCTCCGAGCAGTGTAGCTCCTTAGTGCCAACCATACGTCGGGATTTTACGTTGTTACCCTTTAAGAAACTAATTATACTGCAGGGCTTGATACGCACGAATCGTGGACTCATCCTCGAAAAGCAGATGATCAATTTCACCTTCGAGGAGTTTCTGTTCCAAAGCCGGGAACGTTTCCTCACGGAATTCCGCCTGTTTGGCTTCTTCCGCGTTTTCGAGCGTATAGGTCGCCTTGGTAAAGCTGAAGCCCAAGCGATGAAGTACTTTGCTCATGCACCGCAACGTATACGAAATTTGAAAGGTATGTTGGACCCACGCCGCAATCAGAGCAAGCGTCCACGTATAATGTGCTTCAAATCCGGCATCGACGGGATGCTGGTGTAGTACCGTATGAGCCAGTTGTTCCAGTTGTTCTTCAGACAGTTTGGGGGGTGGGTCCCGGTACGCAGTCCATCTCGAATCCAGCGAGTCCTCGCTCTTAATAATTGGCCCAATAGATGCTAATCGTCTGAGTACTACGTCCAAGTAGTTGAGCAATTTGTAAAAAGGTATGTCCCTCAACAGAAAGTCGAACGGCCAGATACCTTTCATATAATCGCTTATCCGTTACGCTTCTCATTGCTTGATTCAATTCATCGATTTTGGCTTGCATTTCCATCCGGATCCCACGTTCCGCGTCATGTCGTGTATACTACTAGGATTTGAGAGTTTAGAATCTCTGATTCAATTTATCTAGCAAGACTTTATTATCCCTTAACTCATATAATCAACCATAAAAGAGATTATTTGTGAAAAAATGTTGACGGAATCCTATATTATGGATATTATTACAATGGTAATTAATGGTATTTACTATTAAGAATCCGAGAATCATATATTAATTTCCAATATGGTTATTTCACCCACTCGGATCCTTCAAGCAGTAAATAACCAAAAATTTACTTTAGGAGGATTTATTTTATGAAAATGAGAACAAAGATTCTAGGTACTGCTGTAATTTCATCGTTACTTTTAGGCGCTGTGTCTGCTTCTGCTTACTCGAAGTCATACACATTTGAAGTACATGCTTCCCTGTACGGAACAACGGTATTTAGTCTCCAAAATTTATCAACAAACACTCAGGTTTCGGCAGACACATATCAAGCTAGTTATGCCTTAAACTCTACCAAGTCTCAGTACCAAATAACATTGTATAAATCTTACTTACAACAGTACCCACAGTATTCGACCGCAAATGGTACAACTAGTACACTAGGTTTTGGTGTAGTACCAGCAGGTGATTACACCCTTAATATCACAAAAAGTGGAGCAGAAGGTTTTTATGTAATAGGAAGCGGTTCAGTAAATCAGTAATTTCAGAAAATAATGTCAAAAAAACCTTTTAAATTAAGGTTTTTTTGACATTTAAGAAAGGAGAACTTTTATGAGATTCATAGTAGATATGCTTTCCTTCGCGATTCCCATCACACTTATTTATTTTATTATCAGACTGTGCCTCATCAAAAGGTATAGAATAATTTGGAAAAGGGAAATTTTACAGATCTCATTTATTCTATATATTTCTGCATTAGTGTTTATCGTTTGGATTTATAATTTAATTCATACTGACTATCTTCTATACAATATTATCCCTGTTAAAACTATAATTGGATACATAAATGACTTTCCTTCTAGCACAGCTATTAAAAACATTTTTGGTAATCTAGCAATTTGCCTACCGTTTGGTTTCTATTATTATTTCAACGTTAGGATTTTACCCAAATTCAACATAGTAATTCAATCTCTGATGATTCCATTAATCATTGAATTGATACAGTTATTGATTTATATATTTAACCTGGGAATGAGAACTGTAGATATTGATGATATTATTTTAAATTCATTCGGCATTTTAATAGGCTATTACATAACACGAGTTGTTTTTAAAAGATACTGTAAAATTTAAATTATTTTAAAAAGAGAAGGGAAACAAAGATGTCTATATTATTAAAAGCAAACCATATAAGCAAAAAATATAATACTAATATCAACCATTTTGAATTAAAACCATCTTCAATATCACTAGAAAAAGGAAAAATCTACATTTTAAAAGGGAAAAGCGGATCAGGCAAGTCAACCTTGTTAAATATTATTGGAGGAATGGATCGACCAACCTCTGGGAGTGTTTTTTTCAATAACCATTCATTCTATGATCTATCGGATAATGAGCAATCAAAAATTAGAAACGAAAAATTCGGATTTATTTTCCAATCATTCAATTTAATTCCTGAAATGACAGTAGAGGACAATATTATATTACCAAAGTATTTCAATAAAAACCTTAAAATTGATACTAATAAAATAAGCACAATTGCTGCAGAACTAGGGATTAAATCGTTGCTACATAGCAAACCGTCACAATTATCCGGTGGAGAACAACAGAGGGTCGCAATTGCGAGAGCCCTAATTACATCACCTGAAATCATATTTGCAGATGAACCTACAGGTAATCTAGATAGCTTTAATAGTAAAGTTATTGCTGAACTGTTAGTCAATGTAGTATTGAGCAGAAACACAACCTTGGTTTTAGTTACTCATGAAGAAAATCTAATTGAACATCAACATGTTAAGTTATGTATGCTAAACGGAGAATTAGTGGTGGAGGAAGAACATGTGTAATCTCGCATTCAAATTATTGCTATCAAGAAAGAAGTGGCTGATACTTTTAATAATGAGTTTTGCTTTAATAATTTCGTCGATTGTTGCGATTTACTCCTCCACAGAAACTATAAAGTCCAATTTATTAGCGCGATCATTTCAACAATTCGGTGAATTTTCCGGGGTATTATTAAATATTTCAAATGAAAATAAAATAAAGAAATCATCTAGTAACTATGGTGAATATAAATTATTTGATTCATATACAATCAAAGATAATATTATACTCAATATTGGGTGGGCTGATAATAATTTTTTTAATATCGGACACATCTCACTTAAATCTGGTAAGCTGCCCATGGCTACACATGAAGTAGCAATTGAATCTTTCTATTTGGACACTTTTGATCCTACATGGAAACTTAATCAAATTAGAACAATAAAAATTGGAACAAAGGAAATTTCTCTTAAATTAGTTGGCATTGTTGAAAACTATTCTTCAAGATGGGTCATTCAAAATAATTACTATCCCAATATGTTTTTATTTAATTCGGATGACATCTCGAATAATATAAAGAGTAATTATCTTATAGCTTTTAAACAAAACTATTCAATTAGTAAAAATATTGAATTTGTTCAAAATCTTCTTGGTGAGAATGAAGGTTCTGTAATTAATGATAGGTTACTATTTACGGGGCTAAATGATTATGAAAAGATTACTGTCTTATCCGTATGTTTACAAATTATAATTTTAATAGTGTCATCGTTATGTATACTTACAATGTTATCTTTCTTCAATGTAAATCAAAGAATTAAATTTGCAATATTCAAATCTTTAGGGTGTTCAAATAATCGCTTATATTTAATTTCTATATTACAAACAACATATGTGTATTTTGGGGGAATATTAGCTTCAACCCCACTTGTCATACTACTTCATTTTTTAATTATTAAACATACATATGGTTTTGCGATCATTAATAAAAATAGTATTACTGGAATCTTGATTGGAACTACTGTTTGGCTATTAATATTATATATACTAATAACTTTATTATCTTTTTTGACAATAAAAAAGAGTAAAAAAAGTAGTATTAGTAAAGGAATGCAAGCCGGAGGCCTTTTAAATGAAAATTATTCAAACAAACTAAATTACTTCAAAAGCTTTACTTTAAAACAACTTACGATTCAGATTTTTTCGCACCCTAAAACTAGTATCTTATCTACGCTAACTTTAAGCTTCTCTATTCTTTTAATACTATTTTCGGTAACTGTAGCCAAAGAATCTCAAGGAATTTGGAATACCAAAATAGAGTATTACTTGGATTCTCAGCAATTAGTGAGCACAAAAATGGTTGATGGACATACCGTCGTTGCTAATAAAGGACTAACTTACTCGCCCGATGAGGTTAGAAAAATCGAATCCCTCAAAGGAATTGCTTATATAGATAAATCTCCATATATGCTAGAGGTTCATCCGATTATTAACAAAGATCTTTTAACCTCCTCATTAATTTCATGGATAGATGAAAATAAATTTGCAAATACAGAAAACGTCTCAAATGATACCATAATGATTCCTAATGTAAAGTATGTTTTAAAAACTACCGAAGAATTATCTAAATTAACTTCAAATAGTAATAAAGAAGAGTTACAGAACTTAATTGTCATTCATATACCTGGAATTAAGGCTGAGGAGAAAGAAAAGTTAGAAGAACAGAGTATAGAATTATCGAAAACATCTCTATCAGTAGATAAGTTAACTACAAGTACTTGGAAGTTTAAAATTGCAAAAATCATCGACACTCCATATAAAGCTGATTTTGATGTTACCTCGAATATAAATAACGAAATTACAATTATTTTAGATGAACAAACCGCAATCGATTATGGAATTACCCAGGGGTACAAACAGTTAATGATTTACACGGAAGAAAATTTATCTAAAGAGGAATCTAAAATTATATATGATAAAATTTATGGTTTAACCGTAGGCGTTCCAGGCTCCTTATTTCAATACATTCCAGAGTTAATTTTTGACCGAACTAGAATTACCGAGTTTTTAGATTTTTTAGGAAGTTTTTCGTTTTACATTTCTTTGACATTATCGATTCTATCAATTAGCATGGTCATATTTGGGAAATACCGTTTACAAAAAAGATATTGGGGAATTTATAGATCCCTAGGATTAAGTACAAACAAACTGTTCTACTACCTTATTCTTGAGCTGAGTGTCTATTATATTTTAGCAATAATTATTAGCAGTATACTCTACTTCATCTATTTATTTCTAAACAGATTAGACTATCCTTTATATTCTTACTTGTTGTTTTTTACTTCAACAATATTTACAGTACTACTGGTGTTGATCGTATCCGCTATTATTATTAGAGGAAGAATTAGTAATGATTCAATTTCAGAATTATTGAAAATCGAGGAGTAGTTAGCCCACCCAGCTACAAGTGGACTTCGGTGAGCTTTCATGGAAGTTAGATGGAGAAGCGTATGTGCAAGTCCCTGTGCTCTAGTTTCCCCGTACACTTCACGTCGACCCGGGTGATTGTACAGTGATGATCTTGAGTCTGGCAATGCAGACAAATGGACACTCGACACCGACTGTCATCAGTCACTGATCTCGCCTCTCCTGTCCAATCACGGTCAATGTCAATGACTCTGGTATCGGAGGGAGCTGCAAATGGTCGGCAAAAAATTTGAAAGGCTACTTGAATGGCGAAGAAAAATTAAGCGCTACAGACAGTACGCATCTTTCTGCTGGCAGGGGTCGGTGTTCACGCGTGGACCACTAGGTTTGAAATTGATAACTTATTTGTAGAAGCAAGGTATATAGGTGAAGACTGCACAGACATTGTTGTCCGTGCAGTCTTTTTCGCGTGGCCCCCTGCAACCTATTCGAACCAACCTCCGTCTGAAGGATAGTCAACATCCATGACACAGCATTTCAAATATCGGAAGGAGTTATACAAGATGAAGAAGAAACTGACTGTCCTACTAACATTGGCGGGGATTCTTGGCACGACGGCCGCTGTTGGAGCTGAGGATGTGGTAGAAAAGGTTACAGGATATTTGCAAAAAGATGTAAAAGTGCTTGTCAACGGGCAAGACAGCGCGCTTACGCCTGTCTACATCGATGGAAAAGCCTACATCCCCGTACGCGACGCTGCGACGAAGCTGGGATATACCGTAAATTATGATGAAGCGAACCAAGAGATTGAGCTGGACGAGGCGGCTGATTTGATGCGTGCATCCGGTGTCATCGTAAGCGTACAGGCGAAAGAGAACGGGAATACCCGCATTGAGCTGCTTGGCAGCACGTGGGTTATTTTGAACGTCGATAGCTCGACGTCCATTAAGAACAGGGACGGCAAAACCCTAACTGCCGCTGATCTGAAAGCGGGTACGCAAATCGATGTCGAGTTCGGACCTGTTATGGCCATGAGCTACCCGGGTCAATCGCAAGCTGTCAACATTAACGTCCAAGCCGATCGCACGGTCAAAGAAGATACGATCAAAGAAGTGAAACAGACAGATGACGGCTGGCAAGTTCAATTGGGTGACAATCTGATCCTTAACGGCGGCAAGGAAACTCGTGTCATGACGTCGCAGGGCGAATCCCTGAAATGGGAAGACTTGAAAGCCGGCACCAAAGTAAAAGCCTACTACGGCCCATTTGAAACGAAAAGCCTGCCTCCCCAAAGCCCTGTGTTCCTCCTCGTCGTTCAGGCGCAAGCACCTATAGCAGGCCTTCCGAAAATGTCGCCTGCAGCTGCACAGGAATACCGCAACTTGGCATGGGCGCAAGTGAAGGAGCAAGCATCCCATATTACAACGAAGCAAGATGAGGCTGTCGTGCAAATCGTCTCCTCTACAGAAGTAGGCGCCCTCCCTTCCACAGACGAGCAGAAAAAATTGCTCGCAGACGTTCAAGCAGCGAATGGCGCTGTCGTGACGGTTACTTACAATACCGATCAGGATGAACTGCTCGGGCCGCTGACGGCGGTGTTCGATTTCAACACCAAAGCTTTTATCGGCTTTAATGTTAGGAAGTAAGCGCTGATTGCTGAAAAGCCCTGAAATTCAATCTCCGTTGAATTTCAGGGCTTTTTACAATCATGTTCGTTTTCGTCTTGAAGCAAGACCTTCCACGCAAACGCCGAACGATATCAGGATGACCAGCAACAGGACAATCCACCCGATGAACGGTACGTTGGCGAAGGCAGCAATGAGCATGGCTCCCATCATCACTTTAAGCCAATCCGGCTTATGCGCCGCTGCGCGGAGCTGCTCGCCAATGCGGTGACTGACGATCGTTAGTCCCGCAAATACAGTGATCGCAAGCAGAACAATCAGCACAATCAGCACGGGGATGCCGATGATGGTGACGAGCAGGAGTGCACTGATGGCCGTGAGCGCCACGCTGCTCAGGAAGCCCATATACAGCAATCTGCTCCATGGAATTGTCGAGAAGCGTGCCGTGTAGCTCTCTGTTTTCTTTTTGGCAATCAGACTAATCAATAAGGGAATCAAGACCAGCAGCAAGGTTGCTCCGAGCTGTACGACCCATAGTCCAACCGCGAGCCCCCCGCCGATCAGCAAACTGTTCTGTGTCTGCCCGTCCAATGAAAAAGCATACACATCATCACCTAATGCCGCACCCGGCGCCTGATTCACTTTCCCGCCGACAACGACAATCAGGCCGTCAACTTGTGCCGTGCTTTCGACACGCAGGTCCCCATTAATCACCACCACTACCCCTGTCACATGACCCTGAATCTCGGCATCTCCTCCCACCACATACACATCATCTACGGTTTGATCCGTTGGGACAACCATATGCTGGTGCTCAAAAATAGTCGCCGCGGAGGTCGTCTCAGGAATCAACAGCATGAAAAATAACAGGAACATGCCTAACACACGGGCTGCATATCTCATTATGATCATCCTCTCTCCATTGACGTAGGCTGCAGTGCTCTTCGAAGTAAATAGATCGATGCGCTTAGAACGCATATAGACACGCCACCCACCGTTACAGATGCCAATGGAATCGTCGATATCGCCTGCATCATCATGTAGAGAACGACTACGAACAATCGCGCGAAACTATGGAAAAGCTTAATAAACAAACTTCCTGCCGTAATCCCCAATACGCTCAAAAAGAGGGCTGCGATCAGCGGCAATGTTAGCCAACGTTTCGCCCTTGTAAATTGCTGTCTCTGCTCCAGCGTTTGCATGACTTGGTTCTCGAAAGCAATTGGAGCTTGAATAGATTGAAAAGCATCTTTCATCTCCGCTTGCATGGCCAACCATTCCTTCAAAAGCGCTTGGCACGATTCGCAATGCTTGAGATGCGCTTCAACAGCTTGCTTTTCCTCTATGCTTAATTCATCGTCCACGTAGGCTGACAATTGATCCTCAGGGTGATGGTTCATGGCTGCTCCCCCTTTCTTAATTCTTTCCGCAGCGCCATCCGAGCCGCAAATAAGCGTGATTTAACGGTTCCGAGCGGCACGTGGGTCACCTGAGCAATCTCCTCATAACGATACCCTTGTACATCATGCAAAAGAATCACCTCCCGATGCTCAGGAGAAAGCCGGGCCAGCGCCTCCTCCATCGAGAGCTTTTCGAACGGATCCGGTGTCACCTCATCGATCATCATCGTATCATGAACATCCGTTTGGAGATCACGATCCCTCATCCGTTTTTTCAACCGATTCTTGGCTAGATTAGAAGCAATCCGGAACAGCCATGCGGTAAAAGCAAATTCACTTTCAAGTCCCGCGATCGCGGAATACGCCTTTACAAATGCTTCTTGCGCGATATCTTCGGCATCCATACGATCGTTCAACATGCCAAACGCATAACGATATACAGGATCTTTGAAATGCTTGACGAGATGAGCGTAAGCCTCTTTATCCCCGCGCTTGGCACGATGAATGATCTGATATAACTCCTCGTCCACTTGTTTCATCCCCTGGCAAAGTTCAAATGTTTAGAGCTGCTCCACACTTCGCCGATTCCTTTGAAGCCATTCATAGATAATCGGAATGACCACAAAACTATTCAGTGTAGAAGTAATCATCCCCCCGATGACAACAATACCCAGAACTTGCGAGATCACGGTATCGGCGTGGTGGGTTAGCGCAAGAGGCACAAGGGTTAATACGGTCGTACCGGCCGTCATAAAGATCGGTCGTACCCTCGACAGGCTGCCGTCCACAACTGCTTCTCGAACCGTCATCCCGGCTTTCCGATTGCGTTCAATTTTATCGATGAGAACAATCCCGTTCGTGACGACGATGCCAGTCAGCATTAGAACGCCGATGAGAGCCGCGAGATTCCGTTGACCATGGATCAGATATAGCGCGATAACGATACCTGAAAGGGCCAGCGGTATGCTCATCAGTACGGCCATAGGCGCTCTCCATCCTTTGAAAACGAAGCTTGTGATCATGAGAACCAGCATAATCGATACCACGACAGCAATGCTCATTTCAATGATCATCTGGGTAATCTGCTCGGTGATCCCTCCCGTGGAATAAGTAACGCCGGCAGGCAGCTCGAGCTGGGACAGCGTGTTGCTGACAGCTTTGGAAACCTGGCTCATGTTCGTTGACGTAATCCGCGCTCCCGTTTGACCTGATCCGCTTGATACGAGGATGCCCTCATTGAGACCATTAAAGTCGTATTATTCATACCTGGCAGGTTATCTCGCTGCATTTGAAAGGCGGAGGCGCCTCCCCACGCTAAAATAAGCAAAACGCAGATCAATATAATCGTAGAACGCTGCATGAACGCTTCAACTATTCGCTTCATATTCATGTCTCCACTCCTGTATAGAAAGAAAAGACCATCATCTACGCGAGAATGTTCATTGCTTTTCAATAAAAAAAACGCCCAATTTATGTGTCGGTTTGGATGGCCCTGTTTGCTCACTCTATCGTAGATCGTTTCAGAGCGGCAATACGGTGATTAGCTCGTCGCCAATCGTTTCGCCGTTGTCGCGGAATCCGAAGCTTTCATAAAGCCTTTTGGCAGGTGAGTTGTCGGCCTTATAAGAAATCCAGCAGTAATGTGCAGGCCCGGCCGGGAAAGTGCGGATAAATTCCAAAATTGTTCGCACCGCTTCCCGACCGTATCCCCGGTTCTGGTGGTGCTTGTCAATCATCAACCGCAAGATGCAGTAGCTGTCGTGTGCGATGGACGGAAGATCGTATCCGGTAATTCCATAAGTCAACATAACAAAACCGACCGGCTGCCCCTCCGAGTAAATGGCAAATGGAAATGGATGTCCCCCATTGGTTGTAAGGACATAGCATGAAGCCACGCTTGACAGATTGGAAGCAACGAAGCGCCTTTGTTCCTCTGTTACTTCCAAGTTAAATATGTCGCGTCGATTGTCCAACGTTATCTTTCTGAGCGTAATCATGAGGTCTTCTCCCTTCACCCTTATCGTTTAGCGTCGCGGTCGCATAACTAACATACAATTTTCTCCAAAAAATGAATAGACTTATGTTGAATTTTTTTATATACTATTATGTACTCATGTCTTTTTAGGGTTCTCCACTTTCGCATATTAGCAAAATTGTTAACTGGCACAGTGATGTGCCGGTCTTATTTTTTTCAACGCAATCTAACCCCAGAGTAGGCATCAAGCCTGCAAAAAAGCAGGCATTTTCCCTTCCCCATCTTGATCCGATGAAATGCCTGCAAAAAGGCAGGCATTCTGGCTAAGAACCCTCACTTTGGGCGAGTTCGGCCCAAAAGCCTGCTGAATCGCAGGCATTCTGCGAAAAACGCCATTTTTATGATAAAAGCCTGCCGATTCGCAGGAATTTCCCTCAGATCTCTTCGACAAGTACCTAGTAGTTGCCAACTATGATGCCACCTTAGCCCTGCCCTGGCCATCCAAACTCATTGTTCCTTCAACTGCTCCTCCGCAAAATGAATAAAGGCACGCGCCGCATGATTGAGGTATTTGTCTGAGCGATAAATGATGCTCATCTCCCTGACAGGCGGATAGTCGCGAATCGGGAGAAAGCGCAGGTCCAGGCTGTCAATAGAGGCCAGAAGGGAATTCGCGACGATGCCCACCCCGATATTGGCTTTGACGAAATGAAAGAGCGATGGATTGGAGCTAGTCTCCACTACTACATTCAGGCTGAACCCATGCTGCTGGCACCAGCTATCTATAAATTCTCTGCCCCATAGCCCCTTGGGATACGTGACGATGGGCAGCGTCTGCAGATCGGCCAAAGAAATCGATTCGGCCCGTGTCAACAGCTCGTGATCTTTGGACACGACGATCCCATACTCCTCCCGGGCTAAGGGACGAACGACCAACCGCGGGTCGAAAAGAGGCTTCACCGCGATGCCGATATCCACCTCTGAGCCCAATACCAACCCGGTCAAATCGACCTCCGAGATGATCTTTAGCCGAATTTTCGGATATTGTTGGAAGAAACGAATAAACATCGGGGTGAGCCGATAATCCAGTTCCGATGGCAAGGCCCCGACGCTCAGGTTTCCCCCATTCTGACGATAAAGATCATCCATCTCCTGAACCGCGTTGCTGAGATTCTGCATGACCATCCTGGCATGCTTCTTCAATATTGAACCCGCGTCCGTCAGCTCGATGCGCTTGCCAATCCGGTCGAACAGCGGCATTCCGATCTTTTCTTCCAACGCTTTAATCGACAAGCTCAAATTCGGCTGGGAAATCCCCATTTTCTCCGCCGCCTTCGTAAAATGCAGTTCCTCACACACCGCCATAAAATACTCTAATTGTCTAAACTCCATGGTCCCCGCTCCCGCTCCTGACCGAACTAGGTTTCAATCATTTGAATTACTAATGGTTATTATAAGTTCAATATAATTGATAAATACTCTTTCCTCAAGTAAGATGTGCTCACTGGCAATCACGAAGTGGATAGGGGTTACGCCAGTATAGATAGAAAGGGAGCAACCGTCATGAAAAAACACATCCTTATCGCAATCGCCTTGTTTGTAGCCTCGCTGAATTTACGTCCGGCGATCAATTCAATCGCCCCTTTGCTGGATAGCATTCGGACAGATCTCGGAATGAGCGGGGCCGTCGCTAGTCTGCTCACCTCCATTCCCGTGCTCTGCATGGGACTCTTCTCTCCCTTCGCCGTGAAAGCCGGCCACAAGTGGGGAATGGAGAAAGTCATGGGGGTATCTCTGATCATTATCGCGGTCGGTACCTCCATCCGCGTGTTCACGAGCTCCGTCTTCTACCTGCTCATCACCGCCTTGGTCGCGGGGGTTGGAATCGCCATTATCGGGCCGCTGTTGGCAGGCTTCATTAAGAAGCATTTTCCCAAACATGTTCCTTCGATGATCGCCGTGTATACCGTCGCCCTCACGTTAGGGGCCGCACTCGGTTCGGCGCTGTCCACGCCGTTACAGAATATCTTCGATTCCTGGCAGTACGCTCTGGCCTCTTGGGCTGTCGTCGCTGTCGTTGCCGCCGTTCTCTGGTGGTCGATCGTGCATCCGCATGTCGCAAGTCTGAAGCCTGCCGCGGGAGCGGCTAGCGCCAAACTGCCATGGGGGAACCGCAAGGCTTGGCTCCTGACGCTGTCCTTCGGATTGATGGCGATGCTGTTCTACTCGTATACCGCATGGCTGCCCCAAATCATTCAAGGCATGGGCTATTCAAAAAGCTATGCCGTGACTGCTTTGACCTTATTTGTCGTCATTCAAATCCCGGTAAGCCTGCTGATGCCCCTTCTGCTCAAAAGGTTCCCGTCCCGCCGGTTGTGGTTGGTCGCCTCCGCCTTGATCGAGCTCATCGGGCTTGTTCTCCTGATGCTGAAAGCCCCACCCTCCGTTGCCGCTTCGTTTATCGGAATTGGCGCCGGCGGATTGTTCTCCTTGAACCTCCTGCTTCCGATTGACGCAACGACCAATGCGCAGGAGGCCGCTTCGTGGTCGGCCATGGTGCAATCGGCCGGCTACGTTATCGGCGCCACCGGCCCGATCCTAACTGGCAAAATCCACGATGCCACCGACAGTTATGCGTCCGCCCTCGTTGGTATGATGGTCATCGTGCTGTTGATGATCGTCGTCCAGTTCGCGGCTACAGCCGCTAAGCGCGGACAAATCAGCCCCCAACCAGTAAAACCACCATTTTTCTCTGCATAAGAGAAAAGTGGTGGTTCAAGGTTACCGCTTCCTTAGAATGGTTTAAGGACCATAAGTACGGCTATGGCAATCACAAGCAGTTGTGACGCCGTCTCGATCGGTACGAGCTTTTTCATCAATCGACCGAGCTCGGAGGGGACTTCATCCCCTTTGCTTTGACTTATAGATACAAGCGCCATCATCTTTTTCATCCGCGGCCCGATCAATCCCTCGAGCGTAGCGATCATGAGCAGCGCTAAAAGAATCGATATATTCAGCCACATTTGTGATAATCCCATCTTTGTAAGGAGCATGAGCCAAATACCCGTAATAATAAGCACGGATCCGCCAATTTTAGGCAGGATGGCAAGCTTATTCGTTAAATCAAAAGCAAAGCGCAACTGGCCGACGGTTCTAGCGGACCTTCGAATGAAGGGCACCACGAAAGCGTGACCGATAACCGCGACAGAAGACAAGATATGAAAAACGAGGAGCCATCCAAACAAACTGTTCATCCCCCTTGTTGTTCCTTAGTTCACCGAACTATGGCTGTGATAGGCGATACCGACCCTTTTTTTCTTAAAAGGCCCTCCGAGCTCGAGATGATCCAGCATGCATTTCACGACATCCTCATAAGCAACATCCAGTTCTTGAAGTCGACTGAACAGGTAACCCGCTAGATCGGCCTCGGATAGTTCCTTGATCGTCTTCGGAACGGCGAGGGGCAAGGTTTCCATTGTCACATGCGGATGAACCGATGCCGCAGCCTCTTTTGAATCTACCATCGTTCCCGGACACATGATTGACCAATCAAGCTCGGACTGCAGCAGCCGTTCAAAATTCCGGTTGTGATTCTGAAATGCAGGCGGGAATCCCGGCAGATTGTTGCCAATGAGATCCGTATTTGGAATATTGAGCAGGCCGGCACCTCCCATAACCCATACCCTCCCGGAAAAACTAGGGTGGATTTCACATTGGCTGATAATGTTATCAACGAGACGAACGAACTCATCCCCTTGACCTGCATGGCCGGCTGCAATAATTGCGGCGTCTTGATGCGAAAGCGCTTCGCCGACGCTAAGTGGATTTAAAATATCGTCCACGACCACCTTCACCTGCTTGACGGAACGTTCATCTTGCTGTTCATAAAACTTCTCGGCGTTTCGCACGAATGCGGTCATTTCATATCCCATTTGGATCCCTTGTTTAAGCGCCCTTCTCCCCGTATTTCCCGTTGCTCCGAAAACAATAACTTTCATCATTTTTTCCTCCTTTATCCTGACTTCCGATTGTTCATCTCTGGATTGACTCAAGCTTAGCATCGTTTAGAACTCTTGATAAGAACGCACTTTCATGTAGGGTCCTTACTTAAAAGTAAGTATTAAGCGGCATGCGGGTCCACGACGAAAAAGCCGCCAGGGCAAACCCCGTGGCAGCTTGTGCTATGCGTCTTTTAAGAAGCAGATTCTTCGTGTTTCCGCTTATTATGGTTTTCTCCCCAGGCACACATGACTTCTGCTACAGGAATCAATGTTTGGCCATATTCACTGAGGGAATATTCTACTTTTGGAGGGACGGTGGGGTAGACCGTTCTATCGATGATGCCTTCTCGTTCCAAGTCGCGCAGATGTTGAGAAAGCATTTTTTGAGAAACGTCAGGTATAAGTTTTTCCAGATCGTTGAATCGCTTGCTGGATGGTATCAACTGCCATAAAATCATTGGTTTCCATTTGCCGCCTAGCACATGAATGAGTGTCTCCACTGGACATTCAAGCTGATGAATCATTGATAGATCATCCCCTTACCTTTATCGCTTAGAAAAATTTTACAGCAAGTTTGCGATTCGGTCAATCAAAGTCTTATTTGTTCGTCGAAATAAGCGAATTCGCGTCGTTGCCGCTGCACGTGTCCATGAACTGGAAAACCTCCAGTATACTTCGCCCGGAAACAGCTCACGTGCCGACTATACTGGAAAACCTCCAGTTCATTTCAGTAGTTTTCGGAGAATTGCTGCCAAAACGGCAAATGTACGGGAAGAATTCCAGTTCAACACCCCCATTTGATCGAAAATGCGAAAATGGCCTGGAGAAATTCCAGTTCATTGGAGGAGCGGTGGCAGGTCGAAGTTAGGCAGCCTTCTTATATAGAAAATCACCCTGCACCTGGTCCAATCGACCGGTGCAAGGTGATTATGGGATAAAGCGGTGTTACGATTCGCAAACTTTCAACCTAGTTCAGAAGATTCGCGATCACTTGCGTGCTTTCCGCTCGGCTCATCGAGGCTTGCGGCGCGAATAGGTCGTTGCTGCGGCCGCTGATCAGGCCCAAAGCTTGCGCAGCGGCCACCGCCTCCTGCGCCCAGCTTTGAATCTGGCTCTGATCGCCGAAGGCGATCTTGCCAGATGCAGCTGCGCTCTTGCCATGCAAGTAGGCATACGCGCGAACGATCATTACGGCCATCTCTTCGCGCGTCACGTCAGCATCCGGCGCAAAGGCGATGGCGGTGCGCCCGGACACGATGCCCGCTGCACTTGCTTTCGCTACGGCATCGGCGTACCATGCCGCTTCGGCCACATCCTGGAAGCCCGCAGGGCTGCTTCCCTCCGTCAAGCCCAGTGCGCGGGCGAGCATCACCGCAAATTGCGCGCGCGTGACGCGGCCCTGCGGATCAAAGTTCGCGCTGTCCACGCCATCCAGAATATGCTTCGCCGCCATTTGTTTAATCACGGCATGCGCCCAGAAGTCGGCGGCGACATCGGCAAACGTTTTGTTATACGCCAGTACCCCGTAGGAAGAGAAATGACTCACCTGGGCGGTCATCGATTCGCCATTCAGCTTCCCGCCGATATATTCCAGCTTGCCGTCTTCCGCCATATAGTAAATGCCGAGCAAATCCGGATTTGCCTTCGGATCTACCTTAAATGTAAGCACCAGCGGCGCTTTGAACGTCCGAACCGCCGTCTTCGTGCCATTCGGTGCAACAATATGCAGCTCGAAGTTATACACTTCGCTGGCTGTTGTCACTTGGACACCGGTAGGAGGGGCCAGCTTGCTTATCGAATTGTTCGCAAGGGCAACAACCGAAATCTGAATTTGCGCTCCGTTCCCAAGAGTACCCGCCGCCGCTTGAATACCGCTTAAGACTTCCTTGGGAAGGGCAATGGACAAACTCGGCAAATCCAGTTGGAGTGTATGGTCGCCCAACTGACTGGCAACATCACTCGGAAGCACCACAGTTTCAACGTGCTCGGGTACTCGGACGACTACGGTGTTCCCGTCCTTCCCCTGTACGGCATCTGCACCAAGCACCAGCGTCTTCGCTGGCGCCCCTGGTGCAGATGTACTCGGCGGCGTCACCGTCGACGACTCTGTACCTGTATTGTCGCTGCTATTCGAATTGTCGGATGGAGGCGCCGTAACTACCACATCACCTTCAACTTTCCTGCCGAAATCAATAACGACTTTGCCAATTTGCGGATTCCAAGGGTTGACACTCGTGTTGCGGAAAGCAACCTTCAGATACGTCATTCCTGCTGGGATGGAGGAAGATTGATAGACGATTTTACTCCAGTAGGTGCTATCCGGAAGCTGCGGTCCGAGGTTGATCTTTTCCATCGGAAGCTGCTGAAAACTGACACCATCCCCCGAGCCATACACGCTAAAATCGACCGTCGGCTCGCCTTGCCAATAATAGCTCGTCATCTGATAAGACGTTATCTCCAGTGGCATTCGATACATAATCTCTTCCTCGGTGCTAGTTCTCCTGGTGAGCCGCCCCGTGTCTCCGTACATCTTATCGCTATTGGCTGTGTCAATCTTCATATCGGTTCCGTTCTTGTACAACTGACTAAACGAACTCAGCTCATCGATGAGTTGGCCGGGAATCACGACAACAGCCTTCACGGACTTCCATTCGTAAATTGCCGTAATCTCCGCCAGCCCGCTGCTTACCGCCGTCACTAAGCCGTCAGCGCTAACTGCAGCAATGGCGGGATTGGAAGAAACGTAGCGTACGCCGTCCGTTACATGTCCTAACGATTGATTATTGTAGAAAGCCGTTACAACGGTTTGATGTGTTTGCCCTACGGCCAACTCATAGGAGGTACTGTCCAATTGGAGGGATGAAACGGTCTCCACAGGAACACCCAGCTTCAATCTGGCCTTCATGGTTTTTCCTGCCGCCTGGTTCACATATACCTTCATTTTGATCGTCGGATAAATTTGCGTGACGGTAACGTTCGGATCCGAAGACAGAACCGCTGCCGCACCTTGATCAACCTCAATCTCGAGACTGCCAGACTGCGCTTGCGTAGGATCGGAGACGCCAATCTCAAGCTCATCTCCAATCTGCCGGACCATGACGGAAGATTGGCCTGATGCCGTGATGCCTCCCGCTGTCTGGACTTCATCCCTCCAGAAATTAGCTGCGGTGATTTGCAGCTTATTTTCTCTTACAGCCTGCACCGTCGGACTGTTCACTAGAATGTCTACGTCTGGATTAACGGCATATTGTCCGACTTGGGCTGCCGTTTGGTTCGGAAGAAATACATATTCGTACGATTGATTTGCCGGGTTAGCCCCATGATTAAGCCACAGTGTCGCATAATTCCGCGTAATGGGCTCTGTTGTTCCGTACATTTTGTTCAAGCGGTTCCATGTACCGGTTCTTGCTTCTCTTAATCCGTTAACTGTCGCGGATTGCGGGAAGTAATAACCTCCTGTCCCTTCGAGATGAATCCAATTCACGTTATTCATTTCCTCCTGCCACCCCAGGGTGGAGGACTTCACCGTGCCGTTAACCGTTAGCGCCTGATTGCCTTCTGCATTCAACATCCGGTTGTCTACAATCGTTTCGATGGGACGATTATCGGTGGATTGAATGCCTGCACCAAGTGCGACGATTTCGTCATCGAACATAAACCAGGACTTTTTAGCCGTAAGTGTCGAGTTGTACGCTTTCAGATCCATGCCGGCTGCGCCGAATTGATTGTCGAGCTCCGTTCCGCCAACCCAGTTATTCGGGGTCAGCTTATTCGCTTCCGACTGATTCTCCGGGCGTACACGTGTATCTACCGTCGTGCCTGGCATGCGATACGGATTCACAGTCGGCCAGAAGCCATCCGTATAGGGACTGGCATCGCCGTTATAAAAATACGTTGTCCCTTCTCCTGCATACCAGCCGGTGTTGTTCTCATCATTGCCTTGCTCGTAGTTCAGAATTCGGCTTGAATCCATGGCGAGCCCGAAAGCATAGTCAGTTCCTGTATGGACGACCCTGTCCATGCTGGCATAATTGCGATGGATGGCTGCTGTTTCCCGCGGTTCGATGGCAGGATTCTGCATGACATTCTTGGCTAACGAAATCACATTAAGCGGTAAATCTTTATACAAGCTCTGTGCTTCCGCTTCTCCTTGAATCCAACCTTTCACCATACGCTTGTAGGCTTCAGCCTGAGGAGCAAATCTGCTCAATTTGAGAATCGCTGCGATAATGTCATGACCTGCGTTCAAATCGGTCTTCTGCGGCCGAGATATTTCGCGGCCTCTCACCATATCCATCACTGCGCCTTTATACATAAACGGGTCGAAGCTGTCAGACACCGTTTGAAACAGGAACTGTTTGGCATTCGGATTTAAGTCCCATTGGGACTGATCGAATACATACACCAGGTCGCTTAAGCTGGACAGCAGCGACTTGCCGTATCCACCCGTATACGGGTGAGCCACATGGGCAATAAAAGAACCGTCAGCGTAGAAGCCATCGCTATAAGTTACATATTGCAGCACATCCTCAAGTGCTTCTTTGGCCAACAGGAGTAAGGCACTATCTTGCGTAATCATGCCTCGTACGGCAACTGAGGTTGCCCGCCACACCCGGTTGGCTCCCTCATCGGTATACCCTACGCCATTGGCAGGCGTGGGACAAGCGTTGGCAACGGCATCCATATAATGCTTCCGTTGCTGAGGGGTCAGCTCGTCATACAGCAGTGTTGTGATATCCGTCACTTGCATCGGGGTGGCAATTTGGAAGTTATAGAATTCGTTATTGTACCCCTCCAGTGTCGAGGACTCATTGAACCAGTTCGTATATAACCAATCCATCGCACTTACAATGTCCTGTGCAAGCGTCTCATTCTGATACAGACTGCTGCCTGCGGTTGCGTAGGCGATCGACATCGTCCGCAGTCTGGCATAGCTGGTAACGAGCGACGTTGAATTTGGCGTGCTTAAATCGCTCCAAATCGACGTACGCGTCGGCGCTTTAAGCATCGAGCTCCAGAGCGTTTGCGCCGAGTTCGTTAACTTTGTCAAGGCCGCTGCCACATCCGTATCATTCAGATCCAGTGTTTCGCCGCCGATCAGCTGCGCTTTCCATTTCTCTCGCATCAGACGATACGCATCCGTCACTTGCACTTGCAAGCTGACTGTTTGGCCCGCAAATTGAATTTGAATCTGTGCCGCCCCCTCTGAAATCGCCGTTAATTGGCCTCGCGTGTTCACCGTGGCAACACCGGGTTGATCGGAAATGTAGGCAGCCGTATACGTTACATCATGGACCGTGGCATCCTGGAAAACTGCCGTGACAGACAGATCGCGAGTTTGATGCAGTTCGATCTGGAAGCCGGGCGCTTCACTGACCTGAATAGCTTGGACTTGCGCTGGCTCCACCACCATGACCGTCGTCTGCGCGACTTGACCTTGATAAGTAGCTGTAATCGTTGCGCTGCCTGCTTGCAAGGCACTTATCCCTCCAGTCTGCGCCTCGACGGCAGCAACCTGAGGCGCGGATGAGCTGAAAGAAGCGCCGCCCGTAATCACTTCCGTCGTTCCCCCCTCATACACGGCCTGCAGCACCGTCTGATTGCTTGTACCAGCCGTCATGTAAAGCTGATTCGGACTGAATTGAATATGATCCAGTCGTTTGCTGACGGTTACCGGCACCGTTGCCGACTTTCCTTGATAAATAACCGTGATGAGGGCGGTACCGATGTCCACGCCTGTCAATTGTCCCGTACTCGCATCGATGGAGGCGATGTTCGGATCGGATGACACGTAAACCGCATCGGCCGGAAGCGCCATAGACGATTCATCTGCAAGCACGGCGTGGGCAACCGCTGCCGTCTGGGAACCGCTGTTTACGGAATATGCCGGCTCAGCGAACGCAATAGAGCTTATCACCGGCTGCGCAGTTGGGACCTCGATCAGTTGGATATCATCGATATAATGATAGCTCCCCGCTATCGCTGCGGTCGTATCCGATAGATAAATCGTGATGGTCGTATAGACGCCTGAGTTGAACGTCCCGCTCGTGTACGCTTGCCAAGTCGGGCTGGCGTTGTTGGCTGTCTGTACACGGCTGTTGCTAAGTTCCACTGCTGCCGCATCATTCCTTGCATAGACACGAAACCCGCCGCCGCTCTTGGCGTAGAAGCTGAGCTTGTAGGTTGTATTCGGCAGCACGGGAATATTCACTTTCTTGGAATTGCCGAAACTGGCTTGTGAAGTAAGTCTTAATGATTTGCTCCCTGTGTATTTCTCTTCTGTAACGATCGCAGAGGCTGAGCCTACACTCCATCCGGCTGCATCCTCTTCAAAACCAGGATTGACGAGCGAATTGACGGTCACCACAGCACTTGCCGTCATACCCTGATATAACGCCGTTACGTAAGCGTTTCCAGCATAAGCCGCTGCGGTCACGACGCCTGCGCTGTTCACCGTCGCCACTGTCGGACGAGACGTGTAGAAGCTGGAATGCGCAGTCACATTGGCTTCACTGCCGTCGGCGTACTGGGCGGTAACGACGGTAGCATGCGTCTTGTTCCCTGACAGCGTATAGGCATTCGAGTCCAGACGAATGGAAACCAGCTCAGAGCCCGAGCTGGCGTGAGCCGTAGGGCTGCTCCATGTCGTTATTCCAGCTAGCTGAACGAATAAACAAATGATGAGCAACACAGAACTTGCGGGCTTGCTTCTCATTCAATTCCCTCCTGTTTGTTAGGGGAGTACTTTACATCGTAGTCAAACGCGGATCACTGCCTGTCAGACAATGATCCGCTCTGTTTTCCTTATTTACCTGCTTGCTTCTGCTGCTCCACCAAGAGGTCGTAGACATCTTTAATGGAGACCGCATTCGTTTTATTTTGCTTATACCAGTTGTTGTAGAATTCATCTACCTTGTCGCCGCCCGCTTTTTTCCATGTATCCTGAATGTTCGTGATTACACTGTCTGCGGAATAGTTGCCTGTCACGACGGACTTTTTCAACTCATCGTCAAAGTTCACACTTGAGAGTATGGTATTCAGCTCAGAAGGCAAGGATGGCAGGCTGAGATCGATCACAGAGCCCGGCATCGGGTTGCTCGGGTTCAGGTAGATTTTCCGCGCTGCTTCCACTACCTTCTTGTAATCCATCTGTGTCGCGTTGTTGACATCGAGCAAATCTAATACCGGGTCACACTTCATCATGGATTCTTCGCTGACGAGAATGGAGTAATCGGCATTCCAGCTGCGTTCTTGCGTGTTTTTCGCAGCATCTGTCGGAACCGGGCAGCCATTCGCATTCGGCTTATAATGCTCGCCTTCGATTCCCCAACGAAGCGTCTTCACCGTTTTCTCTGTGTTCAAGAAGTCAATGTATTGAATTACCGCCTTCGGATCTTTCGCCTTCACATTCACAACACCAGCCATCGTAAACGGCGTATTGATCGCCGGGCTGAATTGACCGTTCGGCGTGCTCGGAAGCGCAATCGGGATCACTTGGGCATTCGGGTCATTCTTTCTCAGCGATTCGAATACCGCCTGCGCCTCGCTGCGCTGTGTCATATAAAATCCGAGCTTACCATTAATAAAATCGCGTTTCGCTTTGTCTCCGTTCTGGTCGGTTAAGAAATCCTTATCGATGAGGCCCATATCGAACATTTGCTTCTTATAGGCTGTGGCTGCTTGCATGTTTTTCCAGGAGACAGAGAAAGCGTTGTTCTGATCCTGATAGTTCGTGTTAAACGGTACGCCGAACATATAGTCAGCCACTTTCCAGTTCAAATACCCGCCAAGCGCCAAACCATACGTATCTTTCTTGCCGTTTCCGTCCGGATCTTGTTCGACGAAAGCTTTCGCTACTTTCAGCATATCTTCGGATGTCTTCGGCACTTCCAGATTCAACTTCTTCAGCCAATCCGTCCGCACCCACAGCATCCAGTTGATGTCGCCTTGACGCACGGCGCCGATGTCGTACAATTTCCCGTCTGCCCGGGTACCCAGCTTTTTCAAGACCGGATATTTCTCAAGCTGCTGCTTGTAGACGGTGCTGTATTTATCAATATAGTCGTTTAGCGGCAGCAACTGCTTGCTTTCATACCAAGCGGAACGGTCGGGTGCGTTATAGTCTACAATTATATCCGGCGCACTTCCCGACGCGAACAACACGTTGATTTTATCGGCGGTTTTGTCCCGTGGAATCGGAACGAATTGAAGATCGACAGGGCCGTTTTTGTTCATATAGTCGGTCCAGCGATTTTTCTCAAAATTGCCTTCCTCCGCAGGGATTTTAGCGCGATCGTAGACGGTAACAGATACTTTGCCTCTTGCAGCCGGAGCAGCCCCGTCCGTAGGTGCTGCCGTTTTCTCCTCCTTCGCGCAGCCTGTCAAAACCAATCCTACTGCAGCTGTAGTAACCAAGCCTGCGTACACCCATGTCTTTTTCTTTTTCATGTTAACCCTCCTGAATTTTTTTTAGTTACCCTTTTATGGAACCGACCATAATCCCCTTGACAAAATACTTTTGCAAGAACGGATACAAGATCAGCATAGGGACGATCATAATAAAAATACTGGAAGCCCGAATCGCTTCAGGGGTGACCATCTGTACCTGATCTGGCTGCACCTGGTCCATCTGACGCGAAAAGCTATTGGTAATCATCTCTTGCACCATAACTGCCATGTTCTTCTTATCGCTAGAGTTGATATAGAGCAGCACATTCAGGAATGAATTCCAATGCCCAACGGCATAAAATAAAGTCAGTGCTGCCAGAACCGGCATCGAGAGCGGCAGAATGATTTGAAGGAGAAGCCTTCCTTCGCTGGATCCATCGATTCTCGCCGCTTCTTCAATTTCTTCCGGAAGCGTTTCGAAAAACGTTTTCAAAACCAGCATGTTGTATACGCTGATAAGCGAGGGCAGCCAAAGTGCCCAATACGTATCCACCAGCCCCAGATTTTTTACCAGCAAGTAGTTGGGAATGAGTCCTGCGTTAAACAGCATCGTAAACAGAATGAGCATCGTATAGAATCGCCGGCCTTTGAAAGCTTTCTTGGCAAGCGGATAAGCAGCCAGAATGGTAAAGCCCATATTCAAGCAGGTGCCAAAGATTGTAATCACAACGCTGTTCCAGAACGCCTTGCCAATGTTAGAACCTTCAATGACGAGCCGATAATTATCAAAATTAAACCCGACCGGCCACAGCCCTACTTTGCCTGAAACGACGGCTTGCTCTGAGCTTAGGGACACGGCCAACAGATAGATTAATGGGAGTACGCAGATAAAGCCGATGAGGCCCATTACCGCATAATTGACGGAGTAAAAAATCCGCTCTCCAGATGACTGTTTCATGCGATCCCCCCTCACCATAACCCGTGATTAAATTTGCGTGCAATCGTATTCGCCGATAATACCAGAATCAATCCGACGAGAGATTGGAAAAATCCAAGCGCAGTCGTCAAGCTATATTTCGCCTGGCCTAAGCCGATGGCGTAGCTCCAAGTGCTGATGACGTCCGCAATATCCCGAACACTCGCATTGCCTAGCACATAAATCGCATCAAACCCAACATCCATGACGTGCTCCAGCGACAAGATCATCATCAGAACAATGACCGGCATGATACCAGGGAGCGTAATGTGCCAAATCTGCTGCCACTTATTTGCACCATCCAGAGAAGCAGATTCATACAAGCTAGTGTCAATGCTGCTCAAGGCGGCCAAATAAATAATGGAACCGTATCCCGCTTCCTTCCAAATATGAGAGCCTAGAAATACAGCCAGCCAGGACCCTTCTTTGTATAAGAAAGCATACGTATGTCCCGTCAAGCGCTCCAAGAGGTTATTCACCATGCCATGCTCCTGCGCCATCAGCAGGACGACGAATGAACCGACGATAACCCAGTTTAGAAAATGCGGCAAATACAGAAACGTTTGAATTGTGCGTTTGAACAGCTGCGCCCTCATTTCATTCAGCAGGATGGCAATGATAATCGGAAATGGAAATCCAACGACCACGGTCAGCATACTGATGACAAGCGTGTTACGAACGACTTTCAGCATATCCGGATTTCTAAAAAGCAGTTGAAAGTTATCCATGCCGATCCAGCGGCTGTGCAGAATGCCATCGTGCAGGTTGTAATCTTTAAAAGCCAGTACCAGTCCGCCCATCGGCACGTATTTGAAAACTACAAAGTAGATCAATGCCGGTAAAAACAATAAGAACAACCAGCGATCCTGACGCCTTCTCTTCTTCACCCTCAGTGCGCCAGACGACATGATTCCTGGTATCGCCTGTTCTAAGCTATCCATTCAATCCTCTCCTTGTTTACGTTCTGTGCGTTGCCTGTTGTACCCTTATTAAAACGGGCGCACCCTACCCAAGACAAGAGCTCATTTTCAAGCTTTACGCACGATATTCTGGTTCGAAAGGATGAGGTGGATTTTTGATTATGACCCGGAAAATTGTATATGAAGCCAAAAAAGGTTCAAAAAGCGCATCCGTTCATACGGAATCGCCTTTTAAACCTTTTTTACACAACAGCTGCCTCCAGCTCCTCTTTACTCGTCCTTCCCTAACTTGCGATAGTCGCCAGGCGTGATCTGTTCAAGCTTTTTAAACATACGAATGAAGGATAACGTATTATCGTAACCAACCCGTTTGGCAATGTCTTGAATCGAAGCATTGGATTCCTTTAAGAGAATTTTGGCTTGCTCGATCCGCAAACCCGCCAAATACTCGGTAAACTTAATACCGATTTCATCTTTAAACAATTGACTCACATACTTCGTGCTAAGATTAAAATGCTCGCTGAGCAGATTCAAAGAGATATTGGAGTCCCCATAATGCGCGTCAATATATGCCTTTATGCGAGGTGCCGTAGAATGTTCGCTCCGCCGATCTCGCAATTCCTTCAGTTGATCGTCGGTTCGCTCGATCCAATAATAATAACGATTCATCGTCACATCGACAATCTCCAGCTGCGCGGTTTCTGCTTGCAGCTGAGGAAAAGCAATCTCTTCCCAGTATTCCCGGTATTCAGGCAGCATTTCCTGGAATACCGCATGCCATTGATAGTTCATGTAATCGATCATCATCCGTAACTCTTGTCGGGACATAGAGTCCTGCTTCATCGACTCCGCCAAACGGCGAAACAGCGGCTTCCACTCTGTATTACCTTGCTTGAATTGACTCGCAATGATTCGAATTTCATGGTAGTGACTGTAAGCCGCCTGGCTGTTCACCCTCACTTCACTGGAGGAAATGACCTGGTCCGCGCCCAGCACTAATTTATAATCAAGCGCATTGACCGCCTCTTCATAAGATAACGAGACTTCGCTCACATCCGTAACACCACTGCCAATCCCAATGGAAATCGTAAATTTCAAATGATTACGAACCCATTCGTTAAGTTCTTCAGCTATGCGGGCAGCAGCTCTCGTTCCTTCCTGCGTAACGGGCAGCACTTGTACGGCCGCTCCAAGACGCGTTGCATCCATCCACGTCATCCAGATTCGACACCCCTGCTTATCAGCGATCTCTTGCAGTGCATTATGAACGACGAACTTTAATAACACTTGATCTCGATAATCATATAACTTCGCAAACTCCGCGTACCCATCGATTCCGATGGCTAGTGTTTGCCAGTAGTCATACGCATCCGGACCATCCAAAAGGCCTGCCTCCAATCTCCAATCACCATCAGAGAACATCCGATTGCCGGTTAATAAATCATGGATGAAACGCTGACGGCGATATGCCGCCTCTTGCTCTTGCTGCTGTTGGTAGGCATTGGACTGCTCGATTAAACTCGTAATTGCCTTATCCAGCAGTTGCAATTCATCCTGGCCTTCAGCACCTTGAAATAACTTGCTCTTCGACGAGGAGGAGCCCTCCAGCTTATCCATGATCGCCTTCAATGGCTTATAATTGTGCCTGGTCACAAACACAATCCATGCAATACCTAACAGAACCGCCAGAAGAATGATCACCAGCCAAATCATCGGGATCGTTGCAAACAGCTTAAACGTACCGCCGTCGTGCAGCCCGCTCTCAATCTGCCAACCCGAATAGCTTGAGACCAACGTTGTCAACGTCGTTGTGTGCTCGATCCCGCTTTCCTTGACGACTTGATTCCCCGCTTGGTCTCGGATATCCACATAATTGAATTTAGAAGCCGACATATCCCGAACCAAATTGGCAATCGTCTTCACATTGATGTTCACAACGACGAACCCTTTCTCACCCGTCAGCAGCGGAACACCCCTGACCAAAGAAACAACGGAATTAACAGGCGCATCATCGGATGACTTGAATAAGCGGACTGGAACCCATTCCGAGGGGATGCCTTCCTGCAACAACTTGCGAATAAACGTATACTCCGTTGAATCGCTTGCTTGAAGCAGGGAATCCTTCATCAACACAGACTGATCGGTTGCCCTATATAAATACAAGGAGTCAATTTCAGGGATGAGTGAGGTCAGCTCTCCTATTTTTTTAGAAGGAATAAATTGCGAGTTATATCGATCTTCCGGTGTATTATAGAAAAATAAGTGAGCGCTTTCATCATTGTTGAACGCATTGACAACGAGCTGCTCGACTTTCTTCAATGTAAAATCAACTGTACTCAGGACTTGTTCAGTAAACACGCGATTCGCCTGCTTGGCTTGGTTCGAAGAAACAATATTCACCATATAGAAGAATACGAAAGACAGAACGAAAGTAACCAAGATCAATACAGGTATATAGGACAGCAGTAAGCGATTAAACCATCTTTTTGTCATCATTCCAATCCCCTATGTCCGTATTCTCAGTGCCCTCACCCTATGAAAACGCTCGTTACGTTCACTGATAATACTCTTCACTCTACACAAAAAGGGAATATTCGTCTAGTTCCAGTTGAACTATTGAAATATCCCCTCGGCATAACGCATAAGGCTACTGTAAGCTGATTCCGTCGATGTAGAAGGTCTGTCCGGCAGGTATCGCATTCACGCCTAGATATAATCGAACCACATCTCGATTGCCCGGGTTAAAAGTTAACGTATATGGCGTCCATGAAGTACTTGTGCCGCTGACTTGCGCTGTACCGATAACCGAATTGTCGGATGGATCGAGGATTTTGTAAGCAAAGCCCTTCGTGCACGAAGCACTGCACTTTCCATAAATCGTTAACGTATACGTTTCATTTCGGCTAACATGAAAATCTTGCTTCGTATTATCATAGCCGCCATTTCCCATTATTTTCAAAGCATAGCTGCCATGATAGCTATCTGTGGATGAAATCGCAAACCCGCCGGAGGTGCCGATAAGCCAGCTTTCGCCAGTGCCATTTCCGGCCTCGAAGTCAGGGGAGCGAATCAAATTAGGGAGCAATGTGACATCATCGACATAGGAAGTACCCGCAATTCCTTCACCAAAATAGATGGAAATCTTACGGTTAGAGCCGCTGTTGAAGTTATAGCTATAATGAGCCCATGAAGTGCCCGGCAGCACATAGACCTGAGACGCGCCGCTGATCGGGCTCCCATTCCCATCAAGAACTTTGGAAACGACGGAATTGGCTGTATTTGTTTTGGCATAGAACGATACCGTATAATCGGTTCCCGGCGATACATTCAATGTCTGTTTACTAAAGCCCCATCCTCCTGTCCCTGGAAACTTTAAGGAATAGCTGCCGCTATACTTGTCTGCGCTGCTAACGGTAAATCCGGTCCCCAGCGCCCATCCGGTTCCATCTCCCGATTCCAACCCCGAATTGACCGCTAAATCCGCTTGCGTTAAGGTCACATCGTCGACGTAATACGTTCCCGCCCCGCTGGTTCCGCCATCGCTAAGGAATAGTTTAACACTGGTATTGTTTCCGGAATTGAAGTTCAAATTATATTTGCCATAAGTTGAACTTCCATTGACCCGACTGGCTCCCGTACCGGGAAGCGCATTGTTGCTGGTATCCGTCACTTTGTAGATCAAACCATTGCTGGGCCCTTTCGCGTAAATGCTGAACGTATAGTTGGTGTTTGGCAGCACGGCAACCGTCTGATTGATATTGGCATAGCTTCCTGTTCCGGCATTAACCATCTGCAGTGCATGGGTGCCGCTATTACTGTCAGCAGCGTTTGAAACGACGGAGAATTGCGCTGGTAACGTCGTCCAGCCTGTAGAGCCCATCTCAAAACCTGGATTGATGACCGGGCTTTTCAGAAATTTCACATGATACGATTTTCCTTGCGAACTGGCGTTTGTTGCAACCTGGAATTTAATCGTTGGGCTCCACTGGGTCACCGTAATTTCCGGGTCCCCCTCCACTAACTCCGCTGCCCCGCCTCTGCCGGCAACTTCAATGTCAATGCCTGCTGTGTTCAGCTGCGTAGGATCAGAAACGGAAAGCTCGATATCTTGCGAAGATTCTTTGATCATGACAGAGGCTGAAGTACTGCTCGTAACGCCGTCTACCGTATAAGTGCCATTAGACCAGAAGTTAATCCCCTCGAGGTTGAGCATATTTTGTTTAACGGCTTGTGCGCTTGTTGAATTCTCCACAATGGTCACATGAGACGGAAGATTGGCCGCATAATCGCTGACTTGAGACACTGTGTAATTAGGCAACAAAATGTAACTGTAAGAGGCATTTGAAGGCGCACTGTTATGATTGAAGAAAATGTTTAAAAAGTTATTCGTTTTCGTCGCTATGTTGCTGAACGACGAATTTTGATTAATGCTTGACCACGCATCGGAACGCGTCTCCCTGTACGTGCTCACCGTGGCAGCGCCTGGAAAAACATATCCGATATCGGATCCGCTTGAGGTGTTTCCCGCCAAATGCACCCATTGATTCGTACCGATGAGTGTTTTGGTTCCGTTCGCGGTGTAGGCTGTGGCTGAAGTCGTAGGGGATCCTACCGTCATTGTGTTATTACCCGCGCTGTTCAATTTGCGGTTATCTACAATCGTTTCCACACGAATCGGTTGTCCGTCCCATCCGGTTGCGGTATTCGTATCGCTGCGAGTAATACCTGCCCCTAACGCTACCACTTCATCTTCAAACATGAACGATGATTTTTTTGCGCTTAAATTTTCATTAGCCGCACTTGACTGCCAATAACTATGCAAATCCATACCAGCGGCACCGTATAAGCCAAGGATATCCGAACCGCCAACCCAACTTCGGTCGCTCGTCTTATTCGACTCGTTCTGGTAGTAGTCGGCTGCTCCTGAAGTCAGATTCGTAAACTTGGCGCGAGTCTCGACCGTTGTTCCCGGAATCCGGTAACTATTGATCGTCGGCCAATAATCAGAAGTATACTGATCAAGGTCGTTATTGTATAAAAAAGTAGCGCCAGCATTGGTATACCAGCCCCGGAGGTTTTCACCGTTACCCGCTTCATAGTTGAGCGTTCGATTCGAGTACATCGATACCCCGAAACCAAAGTCCGGTCCCCGATGAAAGATCCGGTCCATGCCTGCGAATGTATGCTGAGCAATCGGATCCGGTCGAACAGGAATAGACGAGTCGGAAATGATCGCTTTAAGGAGCTTGATCATATCAATCGTAGATCCTGAATAACGGTTCGCATAAGCGTAATCGGCATCCCACGTTTTCACCATGCTTTTGAAATTTGCCGAATGATCCTCAGGAGCAAATTGCGCCAATTTGGCCATCGCGCGAATGATGCGATAAGCCGTATCATGATCGCTGCTTGAAAACCTTGCGATTTCCCTCCCCCGTGTCATTGCAGGCATAGAGCCTTTATAAACGAGAGCTTCATAAGAATCGTACATCCATTTATACACATTTGCCTGACTAGGATCCACAACCTTCCACACCGAAGTGCTTAAGCCATACATCAAATTCGCTATGGTGCCAGCTAATGAAACCCCATATCCCCCATTATAGGGATGGCCGGTATGCGCAATAAACGAGCCATCTGTATAAAAGCCTTCATTGTCCTGCGTCAGTTTTCCGCTTGTATCGTATACTTTCGCCCCCGTGACATAGGGAAAAATCTCGCTTAAACTATCTCTTGCTGTCACCATTCGATGATCGTTGGCCGAATTTGCCTCCACCGCGCCGGCAACTGCCCATACCTGTGCCCGCCAGACCAGATTGGCCCCGGAATAATTATAGGTTGTATCGCCCGGAGGCTGTGTAATCGAATTACAGTAGTAAAAAATATCAGCCGTATAGTTGGCGATTGTCGTTGAACTAAGATCGCTGTACATGAGCGTCAAGGTATCCGCATATAAGAGGGGGGTGCCGATCTCCCAGTCATAAAAATTCGTGCACGATGTAGAATTGCAGTCTGCCCACCAACCTGTACGATACCGTGTTGCACCTGTGGTTCCATTGGTGGTTCCGTCGCCTCGGGCGTACCAATTTTGCTTCAACCAGTTGAGCGCTGACATAATCTGTACCTTATAATCCTGGCTAGTCACATTATTGTTACCTTTATACATCGTTGTTCCCGGTGTCACATACCCCATTGCCATGTTTTTGATCTGGCTGTAATTTACCGTGATGTTGCCTGGCGACTGGTTGCTGCAGTAATTCGTCCATAAACAAGCTCGGGTGTCCGTATTGTAGGGATCTGTGTTCGGATCTTTGGTAAGCAAGTTATAGGAAGAGACTGCGCTGTTGTTAATTTCCTGCACTCTGGCAGAGATATCCGGATCACTTCCGTTAAAAGAACCCCCTGTCAATTGATTCGCCCAGATGGTGCGAAAATTAGTGTAATCGCTTACAGAAAAAGCCGCGGCAGATTTACCTGAAAATAAATTCAGCCCTCCTAACAACATACAGATGACAAGAAACTTGTGAATCCCTCTTTTCTTTCGAAAATTCAAGATCATCACCTCATTTTTTATTATTAATCGGTCCCTCCTGGCACCGTCTAGTCTTAACTATTAATAAAGCTTGGGCCGGATACAATATTCATTTTTCCGGAATATGATCAAATATCCATGAGATTGGTCACTTCTGTCATTTCGCTTATTCGTAAGAAAAGTGTATTGTGTGTTGGGTGATATAAATGGTATGACGTACAAGAGGCCAGCAAACGCAAAGGTTTGCTGGCTTATCGTTACTGCTTAGGTACTTGCAAAGAAGAGAAGAGGGACATTCCTGCGAAAAGGCAGGCTTCTTTTACAAAAATGGCAGTTTTCACAAAATGCCTGCGATAAAGCAGTTTTTTCTAAGCCGAACCCGCTCAAAAAGGGAGTTTTATCGGAAATTCCTGCTTTACTGCAGGTATTATATCGAACCAGGAAGGAATGAAGAAAATTCCTGCTCTTTTGCAGGCTTGATGTTCCATCCTAAAGCTGTCTCAGTTCCTCATTCCCGTGCTCTGGCCGAAACTCACCTTAAATTTCTTAGGCCCACCAACTTAACAGACCATTTACACCTTCAGTATGGATCTCAGTTGCACCTTTGCAAAAATCTAAAAATGCTTCTTTTAATTCATCGGTTACATCTTCCTGATTTACGGCCAATCCTTCTAATGAAATTCGAAAATCTCTGCGCTTTGGCGATACTGCATATCCATAAACAAACAGGGCAGGATGTTTCCTCATGAATTCAAGTATCTCTTTCACAGTAGGAGAATTGTTCTGCCTATCCTGCGGATTAATGAACTTTTGATTGACTAAGCTTTCAAGTATATCAACTTGGCATGGTTCAAACTTAATCACCCTATTCATTTTGTCTTCCCAGTCAACTTCTAGCTTTAAAAGCTTGTCTCTAGTCTCATAATCTAAATTGAAATTAAACGGAGCGGGTATATCCAAAATTCATAACCTCCAATTTTTTGGTTTAATACACCAAATATTTCGAACCTTGTATGGAGGTTTAAGGGGAGTCCCTGTTCATTACTGAGCCGGCGCCGGTAAATAATCATAGCGTGTTAAAAATTGGGCGATGCGTTGGATAACTTTCAACACTTCCTGCTCTTCCGTCTTGTAATCGAACAGGACGAACGCGTGAGAAAGATGCGGATACAGCACGAGCTCCGCTTCGTTGCCCGCCTCCGTGTACGCTTCGTAGAAGCGTACCGCTTCCTCCGGTACGACGGTTACATCCAGCAAGCCGTGCATGATCAGCATCGGCGGCTGACCCGCGCGCACGTGATTCAGCGGAGACAGCGCCTTCGCGTGCTCATGGCACATAAGCCAGGCTCGCACCGGATCACCGCCAGCCTCCTTCGCATCGACAGCAGGCACCATAGCTTTCCAACGGCCCGTGAAGTCGACGATGGCGTTGCAGTTAACAACGGCGTTCGCCATAGCCGATATGGATGTGTCTTCACCGGGAGCATCATAGCCGTTGATGGTCGCGAGGCTGACCGCCAGATGGCCGCCGGCGGAGTCGCCGACAACCGCGATACGCTGCGGATCAATGCCGAACTGCGCCGCATGGCGGCGTATGTAGCGCATCGCCGAGCGGCAATCTTCGATGCACGTCTCGACGCTGGGCGCCTGGCCCGACTCCGCATCATGCCCTTCGTGCGGCATGAGCCGGTACTCGACGCTGAACGTCACCACGCCCCGCGCCGCAAACAGACGGCAATGGCGCAGCAAGATCTCCGGCTGTCCGCCCCGCCAACCGCCGCCGTGAATCCAGACGATGGCTGGCCTTGCGTCATCTGCGTTCCATCCTTCCGGCCGGCACATCAACAGTCGAAGCCTGCGTCCATCCGCTTCTTTATACACGATCTTTTCGTACGTGGAGTCTGTATTCATTTTGTGTTTTCATCTCCCGGGTACGAAAGCACCGGCTTACTTTCGTTCGCCCAATGGTCAAACCCGTTGTAACCGTATTCGTGGCTGCGTGTGTAACGGCGGAACGCTTCCTCTGGCCGCGGGTCCCAATCGGCCAGACCGCCGGGCGCGGTGTCCCGAGGCGGCGAAGCGAGGCCCTCGCCGTTGCCGTTGCAGGCGGCGACGCAGTATTCGTAGACGCGCGCCGGATCGGCGGCCTCGTCGGCGTACGCAGGCAGCTCGCCTTCATACACAACCGCAAAGCTGCCCTCGCCTCGCTCCCGGCGGTACAACCGATAGCCCGTCGCCCCGAGCTGCCAGCCCCACGTCACCCGGAAGCCGCGCCCCGTACGTGCAACCCGCAGCCCGTCCGCCCGTTCCGGAGGTTCCCCGGTCAAGTAGACGGGGTAGTCATCGCTCCAAGGCCCCACCCGATCACGGTTGACGGCCCGTATCCGCACATGGCGCTTCGTGCCGTTCGTCCCGGCAAGCCGCCAGCGCAAAGGAAGCGCCGTATCCATTGGCTCGCCGGTGATACCCGCCGCTGCGACCGCCCAGGTCGCGCCGCCATCGTCGCTGACAGCGATCTCGTAGCTTTCCGCCCCTGCGGTCGGCTCCCAGATCAGCTCAGCCGAACCGGATGAAGCCCGGTAGCCGGCTACCTGAACCGCAGCCGGGATCGGCAGACGATCCGTCCATTCCCATTGGCCGCGACCAGCCGGCAGACGGAACGTGACGCAACACTCGCTTGAATCCAGCGGTTCAAGCAATAAACCATCGACGTACAGTCGGTACGCCGCCCCGAGCAGCGCTTCCGGCAGCGTCAACGTCACGACCGCGCCGCCGCGATCGGCATAGCCGCCAGTGAGCGAAGCGCCGCCCCGAGCAAAAGAAAAGCCCGCCGGCGGCAATTCACCGGTCGATTCGTCGACCGGACCGTCTCCAGCAACCTCCAAAGTAACACCGGCCGCACCAATCCGCGAGCCGACGAACAGCGCCGCTTCCGCCTTTTCCGCGCTGTACTGGCGAACAAGGCCGGCATGGCCGGTGAATGAAACACCACCTTCGTCGAACGCAATCGCGGCTTCGTCGCGGAACACGAAGTCGCGTCGGTCATTCAGCGTCACAACAGCTCCGTACGCCGTCGCCTGAACGCCCAGCAAGTAGCCGTAATCGCCCTTGCCGTGAGGAGAAACGAGCGTCAGGAAGTGACCGTTCCCATCGTAATGTTTTCCCTTCGACTCATCGTTGACGTTGCGGTAAGCGCCCGGCCCAACCTCGGCCGGAATACCGGGCGCAGCGTCGTAACTGGATACGCCCGGCTTCAGCTGGCAAATCGTCGGGAACGGATCGCGCTCATGTACGAACCAGGAGAACCTGCCTCTCACCCGCATGTCGCCGACCTGATCGTAAACGATGATATAATCGCTCCCGGACATCAACACACTGCGCGAATGATAGGCCGGACTGGCATACGGCCCAGCCAGCACGCGGGCGAACTGGGCGAAGCCGAGGTCGAGCAGCGGTTCTGTCAACTCACTGCGCCCGACACTGCGAAACTCGTGGCCGTACAAGACGCCAAAGTTGCAGCAAGCCTGAACGTCGCCCATATTGTCATCGCCGACATCCTCCTTGCGGTTGAAGCTGAGCCGTTTGCCATTCGCGAAGTAGGTAATAACGCCGCAGCCGCCCTGCCCCGCGCGACCCCAGCGGTAATTCGGTCCTTCATCGATCTGCTGCAAGTGCACCGAAGCTTCGGCCGGCGCGCCGACGTCAGCCCGCAGGACGAAGCCGTATCCGGTGTAAGCCGCCGAACGGAGCGGAGGCCGCGTGCCCGTGTTGCTGTCGAATGGCGCAACGTCCGCGCCGCGCCAGATGTCCGTATTCGGCACGCGCTCCGCATAAATCCGCGCATCTGCCGGACTTACATGCAGCAGATGCTCGGCCAGCAGCGGCTCGATGGCACGCAAGCCGAATCCGGCTGAGCGCAGCGTCAGCGGCGCCGCATAATCGTCGACGTGTCCGCCGGCGTGCGCGCCTTGCGAAGGTACATGACGCGCGCCTTCGACCGGGGCCGTCAGCGCATGGAGCAGCCACGACAACCACTTGGCATAATTCGGGTAAGCGACGGTATGCTCGCCCCATACCCGTTGAAGCGCGATGACCGGACTCAGCATTGCTTTCAGGTTATAGAGCGTATAACACGCTAAATTTTCCGTATGTCTTCCTCCTCTGGTCCCCCAGGAAGGTACGTCGGGCCTGACGTGATATTTCACATTCAGCGCCATCGACCGCTCAAAATCTTCCTTCCACCGACGAGCGTCGGGATGTGCGGGAAACAGCGCCGCCATTAAAGCAGGGACGCTTCTCACATCCACGAGAAAGTTCGGATGTCCAGCGAGCATCTTCACCACCGGCATGAAGGATTCCTCATTGTGCGCGTAAGCCATAAACGCCCAGGCGGCCTTCAAGCGGTTGAACTGGTCTGGCGTCATCGCCGGGGCCGCCAAATCGAACGTGGACGCCCAGGCATAAAATTCACGCGCGGCCACCGGACTCAAATCGCCCGGCTGATGCAGGCAAAAGGACAAGCGGTCGACAATCGCGGCCATATCGCCCGGCGTCGGCTTCGCCGTGGTGTAGCCGTACCAGGTATGCATCCGCTGCGGCAGCCGCTCTTCACGGAACAAGCGCGGATAGTCCGACTGCCGCTCTTCCCACGCCAGTGTCCAATCTTTCACCTTGTCGAGCGAAAGGAGCTCGTGCCACAGCCACAGCTCGTCGACGTACGATCCGTCCGCCGAGTCCCGCTGCGCTGGATACAGGGCAATCGCCGTACAGCGAGTCCCCGCAGCCAGCGGGTACTCCCAACGGAGTGCCCGGCGGTGCCGCGACCAACGGAAGCGGAGCGCCAGCGTCTGCGGCGAGCCCCATAACGCGTACTCGCCGTCGTCCCAGAAGCCGCTGTCCTTGACAAATACGGCGGCAGCAACCGCATCGTCGGCGAAAGACGCTGCTTTCGCCTGCTGCCAGCAAACCGCGTTGTCGTAAGGCTTTACCCGAAACGGCAGCTCGCCGCTTCCATTCAAGTAGCGGTCGATAGGCTCCGCGCTGCGCGACTTCGTATACCGCCGCTTCGGCGCAAACGAACGCCACTCGATCGCAAGCATCGCGCGCTCGCCAGCGGCAAAGCCGGACATCCGCTCGCGCAGCTCGATGTAATCCAGACCTGCGGCAACCGTTACGGTCGCGCGATACTCTGCGCCACCTTCGAAGCGGCATATAAACTCGCATTCCGCAAATACCGGTCCCTCCGCCGTTACCGTCCCTTCGGCGGTAAGCAGCTTGCGGCCGCCGCCATCCATGCGAGCGATGCCTTCCGCTGCACAGCCGACCATGCTCACCTCGAATAACTCTTCGCCCACGACCCTCCCCTCCGCGAACTGTACGATCAATCGGCCGTTATCCGCCTGCGCACGCCCGTTATCCCGCGCGACCGTCACTCGGCCGTACTTCGTTCCCGGCGCGGGCGCAGGTGCCGCTCCACTGCGCCATTCGAATCTTCGTTCTGCTCCCGTCGGCAGATCGGCAACCAGACATAACCGCGCCTCCGTATCCGTTCGCCGCCATTGGAACGGCACGGTATCCCCATCCGCGTCTGCGAGCCAGACCGATTCCGCCGCCGCTTCTTCATCCGGCCGGACGAAGCCGAGCAGCGAGGGCGGCCATGCGTATCCGGTCACCTGTAGTTGATCCTCAATTAAGATAGGCTTACATGCCATCGCAGTCATCCTCCCATTAGCTCTCAGGCAGCGCGCTCCGCCCCTTTCGGCGGAACGCAAACGGCGGCGCACCGCCGCACGCCGCCGTTATAACCGCCTCTTATTTACCGCTTTGCACGGATTTGTACAGCTCGTTCGCTTCCTTCTCCAACTGCGCGCCGCCCATGTCGTTCCACTGCTTGACGAAATCGTCGAAATACGAGACAGGCTTGTCGCCGCGCACGATCTGGGCGTAGGCATCCAGCTTCAGCTTCGTCAGGTCGGCCCAATATTTGCCCGATGACGGCAGCACGTCGGATTTGCCAAAGATGTCCCACACCGGCTTGTTGTACCGGCCCAGCAGCTCAACGCTCGATTTGCCAAGCGCCTTCGCAAAAATGTCAGGAGCCGGACCGCCAGCAAACAGCGTGTCGAAGTTATTTTTCAGCCCCTCGGTCGCAAGCTTGGCGACATCGTCGTAAGGAGGCAGGAACTTGATGCCGCTCTGCGGGTCGGAAGGTGTGTTGTAGTCCCACTGCGTTCCTTTCACACCGACGCCGGCATCCAGGAACACCTGCTCGTCATTGCGCATCGCTTCCATAATTTCAAGCACTTTCTTGACCTTCTCCGGCTGCTGCTCCATCTGCTTGCCAAAGGCGAAAACGCTGCCCGCCGTTCCCCATGCCCAGCCGCCCTGCTGACCGCGCGGCCCTTTCGGCAGCGGAGCCACTTGGAAATCTGCATCCGGGGCAATTTTTTTCATGGAAGAAAGCGCCGATTGTGGGTTGCTGGCGTCGAACGCAGCCATAGACGTACTGTGCGTATAAGCCACCTTGCCTTCAACCAGCTTCTTGTCGAGATCTTTGCCTGTGACGAATTCCGGATCAATGTAGCCCTTGGCGTACCAGTCAGCGAGAAGCGTCAGCGCTTCCTTCGCTTCCGGCACAACCGCGCCGTTGACCACCTTGCCGTCCTTCAGCATCCACTGCGTCGGCATGACGCCGTAAGCGCCGAATATGGACCAGAATTGGAAGTAGTACGAATTCCCGTTGGTCGTCATGCCGTACACACCAATTTGCTTCAGTTTGGCAAACGCAGCTGTCATCTCGTCAATCGTTTCCGGAATTTTATCCACGCCCGCCTTCTTCAGCAGATCCACCCTCCAGCCTTGCTTCGCGTTGAACTGACCTGTGTAATACGTGGTCGGCAAGCCGTAATTTTTGCCGTTCAGATTTGAATAATACCAGCCCTGCTTGGCGAAGCTGTCCAGCACCGCCTTCGTCTTGGGTGCGCTTTGCTCGATGGTTTTTAGCGGCAATTCAGCGATCAACCCCTGGCTTGCGTATTTAAACAGTTGATTCGGATCGAAAATGAACATGACATCAGGCACGTCGCCCGACGTGAGCAAAATTTGCTGCTTCTGCACATAATCAGCCTGCGGAATCGAGTAGTAGTTGATTTTGACGTTAAATTTCTCCTGCAATACCTGAACGGCTCGGGAATTAGGCGTCAAGTCCGCCGAAGGCACCATCCATTTGATTTCCATCGGCTTGGTTTGCGCCTCCGTTGACGCGCCTGGCGAAGCCGTGGATGCCCCTGTCCCGCTTCCGTTCGAGCATGCCGTAAGCGCCAACGAGCAGACGACGGCTAGCACTGTTAACCCTTTAACCCCTCTTTTTGCAAACATCTCGTAACCTCCTGTATGGATATGGTTATGGTTATATATCGGCATGTCAGTTCCGCAACGTCAGACCTCACGCCTAACCTTTGACGGAACCGAGCATGATGCCTTTGACGAAATACCGCTGAATGAATGGGTACAAAAATAGAATCGGCAGCGTCACAGCCACGATGGTAGCCGCTTTGAGCGACTCCGGCGTATATTCCTCGCGAACCCGGTTAATATCCTCGCCGGGTGTCAGCGACACGGTCGCATCGACGACGGTTCTGCGCAAGAACAACTGCAGCACCTGCCAACGATTGTCCTGCGTGTAGATCAGTGCATCGAACCAATGATTCCAGTGCGCGACGCCGACCCAGAGCGCCATGACGGCCATCACCGGCACGGACAGCGGCAGCACGATGCGCAGCAGTACCCGCATTTCCGATGCGCCGTCGATGCGCGCCGACTCAATAATTTCAGCCGGAATTCCCTCAAAAAAGTTGCGCATCACAATCATATTAAACGCTGATACCGCACCAGGCAGTACGAGCGCCCACAGCGTATTGAGCAAGCCAAGATTTTTCACCAGCAAAAACATCGGAATCGTGCCGCCGCTGAACAGCATGCTGAAGACGAACAGCTTCATGATCAGCTTCCGATGCGGAAACGTGCGCCGGGACAACGGATACGCAATCATCGCCGTCATGGTCAGCGAAATCGCGATGCCGACGCCGGTCCGAATCAGCGTGTTGACGTAAGCCGATACCAGATCAGGATGCGCCAGCACCTTTTCGTACGACATCAGTGTCGGATGCAGCGGAAACCAGTAAAATTTCATCGCCATCGCATCTGCCGGTGTGCTGAACGAAAGCGTGATGATATACAGCAGCGGATACAGCGTCGTCAATCCAAAAATCGTCAAGAAGAGGGCATTCAGCCCATCGAATGTTCGCTCGCCCCAAGTTGTTTTCACACTCTCCACCCCCTTCCCGCTACCATAATCCTCGCTCCTTGTCGTACAGCTTGACGACCGCATTGGCGACAAGCACCAACGTCAATCCAACCGTCGAATTGAACAACCCCGCTGCGGTACCGAGCTCGTAATCCATCGTCAGCAGCCGGCGCAGCACATACGTATCGAGGATTTCCCCTACGCCCGAAGTAGGCGGTGTTATCAGATTGTAAATTTGATCGAAGCCGACGGACAGGAAGTGACCAATCGATAACAAATACATGATGATGACAGTCGGCGCAAGTGACGGCAGGCTAATATGCCAGATGCGCCGCCAGCGGCTTGCTCCGTCGGCAATCGCAGCTTCATAGAGACTCGGATCAATGGAAGCCAGCACCGCAAAATAGACAATGGACCCCCAACCTGCGGATTGCCAGATGTCGGTCAGCACGATGGTGCCGTAAAAATAGTCCGGCTCCAGCAGCCATAGCTGCCCCGAGATGCCGAACAGGCTGAGCAGCTTGTTGAAGCCCCCTTCACTGCCGAGAAACGGAAACAGAATACCGGCGAGCACGACCCACGAGAAAAAATGAGGTAAATACGTTACCGTTTGAATCGTTCTTCGGAACCAGGTTAACCGGAGTTCGTTAAGCAGCAGCGCCAGGACAATCGGCGCCGGAAACACAAACACCATTTTCAGAAAAGCAATCAGCACCGAATGGCGCAGCGCATTCACAAAACCGTTTCCTTTGAACAACCGCTCGAAATTCTCCCAACCGGCCCAAGGGCTGCCAAGAATGCCCTCCGTAATCTGAAAGTGCTTGAACGCAATGACAATGCCGTACATCGGCACGTAGCTGAACAGCAGAAATAACGCCAGCCCGGGCAGCAGCATCGCAATCAGCGCACGGTGCTGCTTGTACACGCGCCATTGCCCTTGCCATCTGGACGTCCTGGCCGAATCGCCGGTCCTCGGAATCGCGCGCCGTATTGCCATCTTGTTCAATCCTCCTTTGTGCATGACGTTCGATCCTCCTTTGTACACGATCTTTCGTTCATCGGACGGCCCGTCAATACGTTTGCAAACCGTTCGTCCGCAGCTCGCTGCATAGGGCCGTCGTGTTGCCGATGTCATCAGCTTACGACTGCTTCCGATATCAACGCAATCGTCACATTTTCGTGGCCCTGGAAAAGGAAAATGCGCCGAAGCCTTGAGGGGCTGCGGCGCATGTCTCGCAATCAGGAACGGCTTCTCAGGCGATATTCGCCCGGCGTCATGCCTTCCGATTTTTTGAATACTCGTATGAGATGCGTGGCATTGCCATAACCGATCTCGACGGCAATGTCGGCGATGTTCAGCTCCGTTTTGAGCAGCAGGCTTTTTGCTTTGTCAATCCGGTAGCGAGTGACGTACGCGATGAACGTTTCTCCCCAGTGCTGCTTGATCAGCTCGCTCAAATACGATGGGGAGATGCCGAGCTGATCGGCGGCAAGCTGGAGCGATAAGTCCTGTGCGTACCGTTCCTCGATCAGCTTTTTGGTCCGTTCCATAATGGTTTCCATGCGCAGCCGCTTCAGCCCGTTCAGAAAGTCGATCCCCGGTGCGATTACGGTTTCGCTGAACCAGTCGCATATCGCAGGGGAGGCGTTCAACTGGGCAAACTCGGCGTACAGGCTCCGTCCGGGAAATGTCTGCGTCAGATCGGGATCGTACTCCTGCAGCAGCCGGATGACGGAAACGAGCAATTGCATGGCGTAGGTTTTGATCAGCGCAAAGGGAAGACGACTGCCGTTCAGTCCATCGAAGAAAGCATCCAGTTCCCGCACAGTCCGTGCGCTGTCTCCTTCGCGAATGGCCGCCAGCAGCGCGCTTTCGCATTCGGCCGGATACGGCACGGAGACAGGCGTCTCCAGCTCCTGACTCCCGCGCACGACCTCATTGCCCGCTTTCGGCCAATTTTCCTGGAGCGCATGCAGCGCATCCTGATACGAGACAGACAGCTCGCGGAAATCCGTAATCGGTCTGCCCACCGCGATCGTCACCGTCTGCTTCAGGTACGACGAAACTGCATAGCGAATCGACTCTGCCGCTCGGACCGTCTCGCGATCGGCCTCATACTGCGGCATGTTCAGAATGACGGCCACGTGCTGGCGGGAAATGACCGTTTCCGTGGCGAATTTGCCCCGCATTAATTCCTGGGAAATATTCGCCACGGCAAACAGGAACAGCTTCGTATCTTCACCGCTGCGAAAGCGCGCGGTCTCGCCGATCGCATCCATCTCCGCCACGAGCACGCAAAACACAGGGTCCGGGAAAAGCTCCGTCTCGGCCGGCTTCTGGCGCAGCCACGGGTCCATGCCAGCTTTGTTGCCAAGCAGCGCGGACATCAGGAAATGGTCGCGCAGCACCGGCAGTTGACTGTTCCATTGCGAGCGTACGTCCCCCATTTCCTTAATCAGTGCGGTAATGCCGTTTTCGATTCGGGCGAAACCCTCGGCGTAGTCGGCATCGAATGGCTCCGGTTCGCCCTCTGCATCTCCCTTACCGCGCAGCGTAAGGAAAATGCGTCGCAAGCCGCTCTGAAACCGCCGTGCATTGAAATACGCGACAAACAGCGACAACAGTGACAGCACCGCCGTCGCGGCAACAATCCATATTTTAAGCAATTGTGCATTGTGCGAAGCCGCTTCCGCAGGAATCAGCATGACATAGAGGAAGCCGTATGCCGCCGAGCGTTCGGTCGTCACGTACATCGCCCCGGCCTCCGTGTCCAGCTTTACCGGACGACTGCCTTCATCTGGAGTGCCGGCTGTCAGTTTGGCGCCAATCGCGTCGGGCTTCTCCAACCGCAGTTGGCCCGCCTGCACAATCGTCCGCCCCGCCTCTGACAAGACAAGCAAGCCGCCTCGACTGTCGAACGGAAAGGAGCGGATCATATCGGCGATGACGTTCGTCTTGACATTGACGATGAGCGCGGCATCAGGCTCCTCGTAGAAATACGGCAGCGGGAGTACATACGTAAGCGCTTCCGGGCTTTTACCGACATCGCCGCTCATCGCACGAGGCGTAATCCACAGCTTCGACTTGCGTTCCGCCGCTGCTTTCTGCAGGATGGGCAGCCACGACGTATCGGGGAAGCTGTCCAGATCGAACAGCGTATTTGAAGTCAGAACAAGCTTCTGCTTGCGGTGATAAAGATACACCGAGTCAACCGCATGAATCGAAGACGAGAAATTGACCAGGTCGCGTCTAATATCGTTGACCGTCTGCAGTGTGCCGAGCAGCGGCGTCTCCTGAATTTTGACGAACTGAAGCATTCCCGCTTGCAGCGAGAACTGCCCCGTCACTTCTTCGATTTGCCGAAGCAGTTGGTCTACCTGCTCCTTCATCTGGGAGATCGCCACCTCAGACGTCCGCTTCACTTCCGCTTCAATCAGGCGAAGGCTAGTGTAATAGCTGAACGTCCCGAAACCGATGACCGGCACGATGGAAAGGAGCAATAGCAAGGCGATTTGTCGTTGTCGAATCAGTTTGCGAACAAGGTTCATAGGCTTCTCACCGCTTTTCGTTCCAACAGGATGGTTTGTGCCGTTATTATAGCAAATATCCGTTTTCATCGGCATCTTCATCTTTTCGGAACCCCTCTCCCGTGTTAAAAAACGGCATGGCAAAGAGCCCAGGAGGTTCTGGGCTCTTTGCGGTAGTGCCTTATAAGACGGGATCGGCCGATCTCCCGTCCTCCGACGAATCGCCGCTTTCCTCCAGCATCGCCGACAGGAGCATCAGCAGCAAGCCTTGGCCATACCCTTCCGCCCGATGCTGTGCAATGACGTGGTACTCGCCAGCGTGCTTCTGCACGCCAGTTCCGGCGGAGACGCCGCGCAGCACGCCTTCCCAGTCGACATGCGCCAGCGCAGCACGCGCAGCGCGGTCGGCCATCGCCGCATAAGCTTCGTCCACATTGCCGAAGCACAGCGCCCGCTTCACGGCATACGCAATGCCGGCGGCGGCGGACGTTTCCAAATACGTATTCGGATCGTCGATCACCGTCGTCCACAAACCGGACATATCCTGATAGTACGACAAGCCGGCCAATTGCCGGGCTAAAATCTCCTTAATGTCCTTCCGCGCCGGCTCCGTTTCCGGCAGCAGCGCGAGCAGTTCCGCCGACACAATCGCCGCCCACGCGTTGCCCCGCGCCCACAAGCAGCCGATCGGACCGTTTTTCCACTCGTCCCAGCCGTGATAATACAGACCGTTCTCCTGCTGCAAATGATGCACATGCAGGAAATACTGGCGTAGCCCTTCCTCGACCACCGCCCGATCTTCGAATAACAACCCGGCCTTAACCAGAAACAGGCCGGCCATGAACAGTGTATCCACCCACATCTGCCCGCCGAAATTCGTTTCCACGAGCGTATGCTCAAACGCGCCATTCGTAAGACGCTCCGCCCGGTGCAGCAGGAAATCGGTTCTCGACTTGATAATATCCGCGTAACGCGGCTCGCCCGAAGCGACATACAGCTCGATCAGCGAAAAGCACGGCGCCGTCGCATTGACCGTTTCGAAGACGCGCCCTTGCGTCAATTGATCGTCAATCCACGTCTTCAAATAGTGCAGCAGCGCATCCTCTTTCGTCGCCTTCCATAACGAAACCAAGCCGTACAGCGCCACGCCTTCGCTCCAATTCCATTCCGCCATCGGCATCCGCCTCGTCGCTTGCGAGACCTGCCCAATGATGCCAGCCAAACTGCGTGACATGTCTGTTCCTCCTTCATTCTTGTGTCAGGCTCCAAACGTAAGCCAATCCCGATTTCATTTCAATGTTCATTTTTTTGGAGCGCCGCACACAGCTTTCCCCCGGACTGAAAGTCCGTCCGGGGGTGCTGTCTCAAGGTTGTCAGGTTAAGGAGCGAGGCTGCTCGCTCAAACGGGTAACCTTGAGCGCTGGAAGGTGACAAGCCGCCAGTAAGGTGGCTTCGTGCGTTCATGAACTGGAAAACCTCCAGTTCACTTCCTCTTCAAATGGCTTCCTTGCTCCCTCAACTGGAAAAGCTCCAGTTCATTTCAGCCATTTGAAGCGAATTCCCCCTGCAGGGCCACATAGACTGGAAGAATTCCAGTTGAGCATCCCATTTTGGGTGAAAACGCAAAAATGAACGGGAGAATTTCCAGTTCATTTGATGCGCATCGTACAGATGCGGCGACGGCGAGGGCTAAACGGTGAACGACAGGCACCGCGCACGCCTCCTATGCCAGATTAAGCGCAAGACAACCGTAGTGAGGGCTGCCTTACGCTTAACCTGACGACATTAGATGCTGTCTCACATTCAAGGAAGCGTAACGATCGAAGCCGTCAGCCGGTCGCGGGCCGCGTTACCTGCTGCGTCAACGGCTTCCACTTGAAAGACGTAAGCCGTTCCCGGCAGCAAGTCGTCAAACGCATAGGCGGTAACGTTCGATACCGTCTCATGGAGCACGCCGTTTACATAGACGCGGTACGTTACCGCCGCTCCTGACGTATCGACGGCCGACGGCCAAGTCAACTGCGCTTCCGTGGATGTCACGTCAGTAACGGACAATCCGCCGCTACCTCCCTGCCAGTAAGGCGCCCTGACATCCGCATACGCATTAGCCGTTGTGACGGTGTTCAGAGAGCCTGCGTCCACGAGCGGCGTCGTGACGTTCGTGAAGCTGTTGCCGCTCAGCACCTGACCGTAAATCGCTTTCGTCAGCGAAATGCCGGTTTTCACATTGACAAACTGGTTATTCTCAACAATGGTATTTCTAACGGCCGGTACATCGAACGTGCTGCCTTTCACGGCTCGGATGAAGAAGCTGGAAGCGTCGGCATTCTGATCAGCCACCAGCCGGTTATTGCGGAATTCGCTGCCGAAAGCTTCCACCGCATACGCCGTATTATCGGCTTGCACCCCTAATCCGAAGCCCGTACCTGGCAGGGAATCGATCAGCGTATTGTTATCAAAACGTGTAAAATACGTATTGTTTAATCGGCGCTGCGCCTCCGAATTGAAGCCATAGGTCACAGCTCCGCCCATATTGATGAGCACATTGTCAGCCACAACGTTATCAAACGAGTTGCCGTACAAGGAAATAGGTCCGCCGCCGTCCATGCCGGTATTGCGGTACACCGTCCCCCTGGCGTTCGGAACAACGAAAGTAAATTTACTCGTCCGATCAGGTGCAATATCCCAAGGTGTTGCGACCGTCATCGTATTCCCGGTCACTTGGGTCACATCGCGCACTTGCCCGATGCCCCGGCCGGCCAGGATGACGACCGCCAATCGGCCGTAACGGTGCGGATAGCTGTAGACGTTGCCGCTCACCGTTGCTCCGACACTGAGCGGGGCGACTGGCGCTACGGTCAGCTCCGTGCCCGCAGCCCCCAATACTTCGCCATAATTGAACGTGCCGCTTGGTGATTCATTTAATACGATCTCGCCATCGGTGTTATCGCGTTCCCCCGTGCTGATCCCTTCTATGATGTTGTTCGCCACATAGTAATCCGATTTGACATTGAAGCCATGGATGTCTACGCCGTCCACCGGATGCCCGATCAAGTGATTGTTCTCATCGATCCCATAGCGGGCCAGCATGTGGGTTGCTCCGCTTGCGTATTCGAACGTATTGCCCAGCACTTGGGCATAGGCGTTGACATAGCCCGTCACAATGCTCGCCGCCCTGCCTTTGAAATCATTGCGGACAAAAGCCACATGCTCGTCGGCAATGATGCCGATGGCACTCGCTTTACCCGTCATCGCTTCCATCGGCGTATCGATGGCAACCTCCGCAACGAACAGTTCACTCGCGGTGCGAAGCGAATTATCCGTCACCGTAGCTCCCCACGCATGCCCCAGCCAGATGAAGAAATCCGGATAGACCGATGGATTGAATACTTCCAGTGTCATACGCGCTACCCCTGCCCGGCCGACCGTCTGGCCATCGCCGGAAGAAACAATCAGCGACCCCGTACTGGTGCCGGCATAGGCAAGTACCGTATCCGATTGGCTTTCGCCCAGCAGCACGACGCCAGCAGGAAGTCCTATTGTTGACACCCGGTAAGTTCCGTTTGGGAACCAAACGACGCCACCGCCATCTTCATGCGCCTGATCGACGGCGCTTTGCACCGAAGCGGTATCATCGGTTAGGCCATCGACCACAGCGCCGTAATCCGTCACATCGTACACGTCGCCCCAGTGGAAGTTCGCAGCCCAGCCCACGCCAAGATCAAGCGGATCGTCGCCCGCTTCCATCACGGTCAGGAGCTGGCCGTTATCCAGCCGCACCCACTGACCGTCTGCCTGATTGCGTACCTCGACCCAATATGCTTGCGGCGGGGCCTCTTCAATAGCAAACGTGACCGCGAACGGGTTCAGCTCGGTGATCGGCATTGCGTACACGCTGCCGGCAGCGCTCTTCAGCCTGACCGCCGTCTCGGCGGCCGCGCCGCCGAATTCCCGCGCGTCAAAATTGCGGCCGACCAGCTTGATCTGCTGCCCTTCAAACGCTTCCCGCTCCGAAATAAACTGTGGGCGCGGATCGTTCAGCGGCTTCGCTTCGCTCCAGCCGTACGCATTGCGAACCCATACGGCATACGCGCCTGGGCTCATATCTGCAGGCAATCGCGATACGACAAAAGCACCCTGATCGTCCGTCTGCACGATATCCAGCGTGCGGGCGCCGGCGGACGGCGCACTGGCGCCAAGTTCCGCGTAGTCGTCGATGGCGACTTCGACGGCAGATGCGGTTATACCGTAGCCGGAAACGGTAAACAGTGTGCCAGGCACGACCGCATCCGACAGGCGCAGCACGACGGGCGGCTGCTCCCAAGCCTCTACCTGGACGATCAGCGGAATCGCGTCCGTGCTCCCCGTCAACAATTGGGCATCATCGACAGCAAAAGCAGCCTTGATCGTATAAGAACCCGCATATAACGGCGTATAATCGACTATGATCTCACCATTGGCATCCGTTATGCCGGAACCGGCGTCGCTGTCGATATACGTGCCAACATGCTCGCCTTCCAGCTCAAAGGCAACCGACTGACCGACAAGCGGAGAACCCGCGCTGTCCATCAATATGGCGCGAAGCTGCACGGTTTCGTTCGGATGATCAACGACGATCGATGCGTCTTCAAAAGTCAGGCTTGTGACCTCGTAAGCCGGAATCGCAACCGATGCGCGCGCTGCAATGTCCGAATAGCGGAATTGGTGAATGCTGCGAATGCCGTATTGGTATATGACGCCCGGCTCCAGGCCCGAATCGGTAAAGACATTCGTGCCTGAACTCATCGTTGCAATGCGGGCAAAATCGGCATCGCTCTGTTTTTTTCGCAGGAGGATCGTATCGTCGCTTCCGGCAGCCGTCCACGACAAAGCCACCTGACGCGTGCCTGTATTTACGGCTTGCAAGTCCGACACAGTCGGCGCAATCGGCGTATCGAAGAAGATACCTTCCACATTCGCTTGCGTGCCGGCAAGCTTTGTAAACCGCAGCTTGAAGCTGCCTCTCACCAAATAGGAGACGTATTTGCCGCCGTTTACCGTATCCACCGTCTGCGCATCCAGCACATTGCCACTGGCGTCCAGCAGTTCAAACTTCTCGACATTCACTTCGGTCGACCCGAAATCCGTGGTGTAGAAGCTCACCTGATGCGGGGTGCTGTCCGATAACGTAAACGAATGCGTCAGCGTAGTGTACGTGTAGACCGTCAGCATTTTACGAATGCTGCCATCCGGCATCCAGAGCGCGCGCACATCCGTAGACGGATTCTGCACGACATTATAGCCATTGGTTCCGCCGAGCGTATAGGCGCTCACATACGAAGGAAGGCTGGCGATGTGCGCCGGCGTCGTCGCATCTTTCCCTGATGCGGACGTTGCCGTAAAGAACGGCAGGATGTAGCCGTCACCGCCGTAGGTGCCGATCCAATTGCCCTTGGTCACCGTATCCTGCCCCAAGTAGTAGGTCGGAGCAGGTGTCGTCGTAGCCGTTTCGAACGGTCCGTCCTCACTCCAGTTGCCGGCTGCGTCGCCGGCCTGCACACGGAATGTGTATGCCGTCTCCGGCGCAAGCCCCGTCACATCATAGGCATAAACGCTGCCGCCTACAGTTGCAAGCTGCGTACCGTCACGGTAGATACGGTACTGGGTCACAGCCCGATTGTCCGTTGCTGCGTTCCAGGACAGATGAACCCCGGTCGCCGTCTCCTGCGACGTAGTCAATGCGCTGCCGGACGGCCATTCCGGCGCTGCCGTATCCGGTATGACCGGCGCATCGAAGAAAAAGCCCTGCGCCGGCGCTTGCGAACCCGCTTGCAAGGTCACGACCAGCTTGAAGCTGCCCTGCACGAGATACGTCACATATTTACCGCCGTTAATCGTCGCAATCGTCCGGGAATCGAGCACCGCTCCGCCCGCGTCGAGCAACTCGAACCCCATTTGCGTCGACTCCGTCAATCCAAAATCAGTCGTATACACGGAGAATTGATGCGTTGCACTATCCGACAACGTAAACGAAACCGACATCGTGCTATACGTGTACACGCTGAACCGTTTGCGCGTACTGCCATCCGGGGATTGCAAACCCCGCGGATCGGACTGATTGCCGGAAACCCAATAATTAGATCCCGTCTTTGTGTAAGCGCTCACATATGAAGGCAGCTGCACAACGTCAGCAGCGGGCGGCGTATCTCTGCCGCTCGTAACCGTCGTGGCGTAAAAAGGCAGCAAGTAGCCTTCACTGCCGTACGTCCCCACCCAATTGCCTTTCGTGGTTGTATCCGTGCCCACAAAGGAATCGGCGGACGCGCGAGCTGCCTGCGGCCCAAACGTCATACCGCCGAAGACAAGCGATAGGATCAACAAATAAACGAACCAACTCCACTTCTTCGTTCTCGGGGTTAAAGTCATTATCAACGCTCTCCTCCTTTTCAAACTTTACGAATGAGTTCGCCTGATTCCTGGCCCAATTCCGCTTAGCCCCCTTCCTGATTGTTACATGTATCCAGCCGAATACAGGCAAAGCCTATTGTACGGCGGATGCCTATCGCAAATATATCATCAAAAATTCGCACGATGATATGGTATGATACTGTAGAAGTCTTCACTTCATCCATTTCTAGCGAACAGGGGTGTCCGGCATGAATTCAACTTGCAATTATTGCAGCAAAAACGAAGCACTGAACAATCTCATGATTGAAATCGGCCAGTTACGTGTATCAACCTTGTATTTGTTTCGAGAGCAGACGTACCGGGGACGCTGTATTGTCGCACTGAACGAGCATGAAACGGAGTTTTTTCATCTGTCTCAGGATAAGCAGGATGCTTATATGCGCGATGTAGCGCAAGTGGCGGCAGCAATTGAAAAAGCGTTTCAACCGGATAAAATTAACTACGGTGCCTTTGGCGATACGATGCCGCATGTACATTTTCACATCGTACCGAAATATAAAGATGGCTACACCTGGGGAAAAATGTTTGAAATGAACCCCTCGGCGAATCTTCTTTTAACTCAGGATCAATATGGAGCGCTCATTGATCAAATCAAGAGTCATCTGTAACATTGTTGTACGAAAGGCAGCCTTTTCGCGAAGGGCTGCCTTTGATTTTTCAACCTTCTAGAGCCGATTTGAAAAACATTCCTTATGGAATTCCCTTGACGGATAGCCATGGGGCAATTAAACTATGGTTAATTATCACAACCCTTGGTTGCCTAACGCCCGGCACTTTGCTGGATGAAAGCGTTGAAGCGATGTGAGGGGATTGTGTCCAAGCAAACTGTATTTTAGAGAGGGGTCATTTTGTTGAAAAAGAAAGCGCTCTTATCATTTGCCTTATCAGCAGCACTCATGGTTGTGGCCGGATGTGGCCAAAAGGCTGAACCAACGCCTGCAGCAGGCGGCGCATCATCCGCTGCCCCAGCAGCTTCAGCTGGCGCCAAAACGTACAAAATCGCTATCTCGCAAATTGTCGAGCATCCTTCCCTGGATGCGACACGTCAAGGTTTCCTGGCCGCATTGAAAGATGCCGGCATAACCGAAGGCACCAACTTGAAAGTTGATTTCAACAACGCGCAAGGCGATCAACCGAATAACTTATCTATTGCTCAAAAAATTGCTTCCGCCGACTACGATCTTGTCCTCGGTATTGCAACACCATCCGCGCAAGCGATTGTCCAGCAAGTGAAGAAAGCTCCGATTCTTTTCGCGGCGGTGACAGATCCTGTTGCAGCTAAAATCGTTCCGAGCATGGACAAACCCGGCGGTAATGTTTCCGGTGCTTCGGACACCAACCCAATGGCAGTTGCCCAGTTGATGGATTTCGTTGCTGCCAATATGCCAAAAATTAAAACAGTCGGCCTTGTTATCAATGAAGGTGAACCGAATGCGGTGATTATGGCCAAAAATGCGGAGGATTCCTTATCCAAGCACGGCATTAAGCTGGTGAAAGCACCGGTTACGAACACTTCGGAAGTGAAGCAGGCTGCGCAGTCCTTAGTCGGCCGGGCAGATGCCTTCTTGATTACGCTCGACAATACCGTTGTTAGCGGTGTGGATGGCATTATTCAAGTTGCGAATGATAAGAAAATTCCTTTCTTCTCCAGCGACCGCGACACCGTTGAAAAAGGAGCTTTTGCAACGGTTGGATTTAAGTACTACGACCATGGATACCAAGTCGGTCAAATGGCGGTCGACATTCTCAAAAACGGCAAAAAGCCGGCCGATATGAAAGTAACCGTGCCAGACAAAATGGATCTGATCCTCAACCTGAAAGCAGCGAAAGCCGAAGGCATTGAGGTCACAGATGCGATGAAAAACGCAGTAAAAGATAAAGAAAACAACATCATACAATAAGCTAAATTGTTGCAATACTAGGGGTGAACGTCACTTTCGTTCATCCCTATTTTTTAAAGCAGGAGGTTATTAACCATGTTGAGTTCCCTAATTGGTGCCACCGAGCTGGGTCTTCTCTACGCACTGATGGCACTCGGTGTCTATATTACATTCCGAATTCTTGACTTCCCCGACCTGACGGTGGATGGAAGCTTTACAACCGGCGGTGCGATTGCCGCGATTATGATTGCGAACGGCTACTCCCCGCTGCTCGCTTGTTTAGCCGCTTTTGTCGGCGGACTTGCTGCTGGTGCTTGTACCGGTTTACTGCATACCAAAGGTAAAATTAACGGCCTTCTCTCCGGGATTCTGATGATGATCGCTCTGTATTCCATTAATATGCGCATTATGGGCAAGCCGAACATCTCGCTTCTCGGGGAAGATACGTTGTTCTCTTCCGTATCGCCAATAACGATCGTGCTGATCATCGTCATTGTATTCAAATTATTACTGGACGCGTTCTTGCATACCGATCTTGGACTCGCCCTTCGCGCGACTGGGGACAACGCCCGGATGATTCGCAGCTTCGGTGCCAACACCCACAACACCACGATTTTTGGGCTCAGTTTATCCAACGGCCTAGTCGCGCTGTCGGGCGCACTTATTGCTCAGCAATCCGGGTTTGCCGACATTTCGATGGGGATCGGCATGATCGTCATTGGACTCGCGTCCGTCATTATCGGAGAAGCGATTTTCGGTGCCCGCTCGGTCTTCCAAGCGACATTGGCGGCAGTTCTCGGCTCCATTATCTATCGCATCGTCGTCGCCTTAGCGCTCCGTATCGAGTGGCTCAACGCATCCGATTTGAAACTGATTACGGCAATCATCGTGATTATTGCGCTCGTACTGCCTTCCATACAGCGTTCCATTAAGCAAAAAGCGTTGACAAAGCGGCGCACAGCTGAACTGATCGCCAGTTCTGCGCAAATGAACCGAGGAGGTGAGCGTTAATGCTGCAGCTCTCCCATGTCTCCAAATTATTTAACCCCGGGTCTCCCGATGAGAAAATCGCTCTGATCGATATCCAACTAAGCCTAAAACCCGGCGATTTCGTCACCGTCATCGGCAGTAATGGCGCCGGCAAATCGACGCTGATGAACACCATCTCCGGTGTCATGACCCCGGATGCCGGCGAAGTGCGTATCAACGGTGAAGTGATTCACCATCTGCCGGAACACGAGCGCAGCCGTTGGATCGGCCGCGTCTTCCAGGATCCGATGGCGGGAACGGCTCCGCGCATGACGATCGAGGAAAATCTCTCCATGGCGTATGCCCGCGGCAAGAAGCGCGGACTGAGCTTCGGTGTCAACGCGAAGAAGCGTGCGTTTTTCCTGGAACAGCTGCAGCGCCTCGGCATCGGCCTGGAAGGGCGTCTCCGCGCGAAGGTGGGCATGCTCTCCGGTGGCGAGCGCCAAGCCCTCAGCTTGCTGATGGCGACCTTCACCCAGCCGCAGATTCTGCTGCTGGATGAGCACACCGCCGCGCTGGATCCTGCGCGCGCAGAGCTCATCACACGATTAACCAAGGAAATCGTAGCCGGGATGAAGCTGACCACCTTGATGGTCACGCATAATATGGAGCAAGCCATCCGCCTTGGCAATCGCCTCATCATGATGGATAAAGGCCGCATCATCCTGGATGTGAGCGAAGAACGCAAGAAAACGCTCAGCGTCGAACAATTGCTCGGCGAATTCGAACGCATCAGCGGCAACAAATTGTCAGATGACCGCGTCGTTCTCGGTTAACGAAATAGGGCAGTCCCTGAAGTCAACGAATATGACTTCGGGGACTGTCCTTTTTTTGCGGCATTTTTTTTCGCGAACTCTTTCTTCCCTGACAGACTGTTGTCAACAAAGGTAGCTTAAGATGAACTTAGATGAAGTCACCAATTAATTAAGGTTCAGGAAAGGAATGATTACGCATGTCAAAACTACAAAACAAACTCGGCATCATCGTTGGGGGACTGCTGCTTGCCATACTCATGGCCTCCATGGATAACACGATTGTTGCAACAGCGATGGGAACAGTCGTTGGAGAAATGGGGGGACTCGACAAGTTCGTGTGGGTCACCACGGCTTATATGGTTGCGGAGATGGCCTGCATGCCGATCTTTGGCAAGCTATCCGATATGTATGGCCGCAAGCGTTTTTTCATCTTCGGGATCATAATGTTTATGATCGGTTCCGCATTGTGCGGGATGGCCATGTCTATTGTTCAGCTAAGCCTCTTTCGGGCTGTTCAAGGGGTTGGGGCAGGGGCGATGGTGTCCATCGCATTCACAATTCTGTTCGATGTCGTTTCGCCTACGGATCGCGGAAAAATGATGGGAGCATTCGGCGCTGTGTTCGGCCTGTCGAGCGTTATCGGCCCTCTGCTAGGGGGGTACATTACCGATCACCTCAACTGGTCATGGATCTTCTACATCAATTTGCCCCTCGGCTTTATTGCCCTACTGATGATTGCCTTGTTCTATAAAGAAACCCAAACGCACTCGAAGCAAACAATCGATTGGGCCGGTTCTATTCTCCTCGTCGGAGCTGTCGTCTGCTGTATCTTCGGACTTGAGCTTGGCGGCAAAACATACGCATGGAGCTCGCCTCAAATTGTCGGCTTGTTCTCTGGTTTCGTGGTTCTTACGATCTTACTTATTGTGGTGGAAAAGAAAGCTGTGGAGCCGATCATTTCGTTCCGCTTGTTCCGCAGCAGACTGTATACGACGAGTAATCTTGTCGCCATGCTCAGCGGTGCTGCGTACATGACGGCGGCGATCTTCATTCCAATCTATGTACAAGGTGTGCTTGGCGGCTCGGCGTCCAATTCAGGGTTGACCTTATTGCCAATGATGATCGGTTCGGTCGTAACCGCGACACTTGGCGGAATTCTAATGACCAAGCTGCAATACCGAACCATTATGATGGGGACGCTTGTCCTGTTACTGACGGGTCTTGTTCTCCTATCGCAAATCACCGCAGATTCTTCTAGACTTCTCATTACCATTATTATGATTCTCATCGGTCTTGGCATTGGCGCCTCATTCTCGGTGTTAAGCTCTTCCGTGCTTCATTCGTTCCCCATGGCGCAACGCGGGGCGGCAAGCTCGACATTGAATTTCAATCGATCGCTCGGCATGTCGCTTGGCATCACGATCTTTGGGATTGTGCAAAGCCATAGCATGCTCTCTAAGCTCACGCAATCGCTTGGCGCGGGCAATACGGCGGTCCCTTCAGAATTGAATTTAAACGATCCGCACGCCTTGCTGATCCCAGCGTTCCGTGAATCTCTTGATCCGCAACTGCTTAATACGGTCACCTTGGGATTGTCGAGTTCCATTGGCACAACCTTTGCATGGAGCCTCATTCCTGCTGCGTTGGCGTTAATCGCTGCGTTCCTGATGACGAAGGATAAAATGGACCCGGCTGCCGAAGGAGAAGGATACGCGGCGGCGCATTAAGCGCCCCGATCTTTGCCGAGCTCTCTTGGGAACAATTCGAAAAACAGCTGACGGATGAATTGAAGGCAGCCTTCATGCCAATGAAGGCTGCTGTTTCTGGTTATAACCTTTTTCATCCAAGGCCAAATGTGGATTCGGCGACATCCCCACCATAGTCCGAGTAAGATAGACCTGCTCCCATTCGGTATAGGTCTGACTCCAGAAGACAGTGCCCAGGCTTTGTTCAGATTCTCTAACGTCGCATACCGTGCCTATACAAAACGCCATCCACATCTACTATTGTACATACCGAGATGCCTTGATGCTATGAAAGAACAATATACCGTAATGCACCGCCAAAAAAAGAGGCATTCCCTTGTTTTTACTAGGGCATTTCATGAAATTTTAGATTGATGTCTATTTTTCACAAACGGTAACTATTTGAGAATTTGTCCTATATCGGAATAGGAAATCTAACATACATTATTGTATTGCAAAGGAGGTGCTAGCAGTGCCACTTACACAACAACCTATTTTAGTAAGGATTCAAAAACAACTTGCAGCTATTAACAACGCCGTGCTTCTCAATAGAAAGAAAATCATTGAATTTAGTCAGGCTTGCCCCAAAAAGGAAAAAGAGATCTTACTACAGATTCGAAGACAACTAAGGGCGATTAACCGAAAAGTCCTCATTAATCAGCACACGATTGGAACTAAACTCGTTCTCTCTGGCAAAAAATTCGATAAAACGGCCTTGAAGAGAATACGACAACAACTTAAAGCAATTAACCGAAATGTTCTTATTAATCAAAAGATGGTAGAACGCCTCATAGCTAGTAAAAAGTACAACGCCGAAATCAAAAAGACTTTGAGAAAGATCAATCTCCAGCTCAAAACGATAAGCAAAAACGTCCTTCTGACTCAACGCATCGTTGATAACTTGATTCAACCTCCGATTACCACATGCCCTCCGGGACATAATTGTCTTTCAGTGCGGTTGATCGATGGCTTAGGTCTAGACCTAGATGTTGATCCGAAAGAACCAAGTATTAAAATCACAGTGAAAATTTTCGGAGCATCCGTTATCTCTGGAACGATAAGCTTGCGAAATCCAACACTTAGCCTAGGCGGAGAATTTGGTCTATTCCTCTTAGAATTGACGTTGCGAGGGGAATTTGGAGACATCGCTCATGGTCATTTTAGACTTATCTTAGGCGGTAGAGCTTGCATCGGTCCGCCCATTGACTTTTTGCGTACCTGTACGAGTTTCAATCAAATCATCTATGATCAATAGCGACTAAAAAGTCACGACCTGTCGCCTGCCATTCCAGTATGGAATAAGCAGAGGAACAGGCCGTGACTTTAATTTTTCCCTTCAGCTTCAAGGTTACTATAAACCGTCTTGGCATGCAGCACCGTTTCTCGAACATGCAGCTTTCCGCCGGAATCCGGGTAATCGAACAAAGTCAGGTTAGCGGTCATCCCTTCGGCCAGCTTGCCCAGCCTGCTAAAGCCCATCACGGTTGCAGGGCGGATGGTTGACGCTTCGATGGCCTCTCCGAGGCTGATCCCCGCCAGTTGCACCGCTGCCGCAATTCCCCAATCAAGAGCTTGTGCCGAACCCGCTAAAATATCGGGATTTGCCGCCGTCGTCAGCCTGCCGTTCGGATGCAGCTCGACTTCCGAGCCGATGTTGCTCTTGTAGCGTCCTGCAGGCATGCCGCCGAATTTCACACAGTCGCTGACGAAGATCGCTTTGTCGCGTTTGGCTCGAAGCATGGCCTTTAATACGTTAGGCGCAAGATGATGTCCGTCCGGTATGAAAGTCGCCCACAATCCATCATTGGCCAGTTGGTCCCAAATATAGTTCGGATGACGCGGCAGCATGGGATGGGATCCATTCCCCAAATGCGTGGAGAGAACCGCACCCGCTTTGACCGCTGCTTCAATCTGCTCCGTTGTCGCCTTCGTATGCCCTAAGCTGACAACAACGCCTGATTCGGCCAATTTGCTGATAAATGGAATCGCGCCGTCCCGTTCAGGTGCAAGGGTCACGAGACGGATCCGGTTACCCGAAGCCGCCTGCCATTCAGCAAATTCCGTCCAATCGGGATTACGGATATATGCCTTGTCATGAGCCCCGCGCGGACCGTCTTCTTCGGACAAATAGGGTCCTTCGAGATGGATGCCGGGGACGCAGGCTCCGACCTTCTCCGATGAATCGCAGGCTTCCGCTATGGCGGTTAATGCCTGCGTGATGCGCTTGGAGCTGCCGGTGATCACGGTCGGGAGATAGGTCGTCACTCCCCTTGCTAGATTAGCGTTCGTTACACCGATAACGTCCTCCGCCGTTGTCACTTCCCCATTGAAATCAAACCCGGCGAAGCCGTTCACTTGCAAATCGATCCAACCGGGAGAGATCCACGGAGCATTCTCCTGCTCGTCGATTTCGGTCACAGACCGAATAACGCTCTCCTCCGCTGTAATTTCAACATACGTTCCCGTATCCGCAAGTCGTCCTCTCCATTTCAATGTCTATGCACCTCACTTAAAATCTGCCACTGTACTGCGCTCGATCAATTTGGGCTGCAAGACAATATCGATCTCCACTTGCCCGCCTCTCATTAGCTCCATCAGCATGTTGTACGCCAGCTTCCCCATCTCGTAACTCGGCTGATGAATGGTCGTCAAAGGCGGCGTAATCATTTGACTAAAATCAATATTGTCGAAACCGACGACAGAAATTTGCTCAGGTATTTTCACACCGTGGTCAGTCAGTTCATTGATGACACCGAAAGCGGTCATGTCGTTGCAAGCAAAAACGGCCGTTGGGAGTTCGTCGAGCTCAAACAGTCGTCGCGTCAGCAGCTTCCCATTTTCGAATTCGCCTCTTGTCTCATCTCCCTCTGTAGGCTCCGACACTTTCACCAGCTGTTCCTCCTCGGCAATGCCCGCTTCCTGCAGCGCGTCGCGGTAGCCGTGATAAATGCTTTGTCTGCTTGGTCGGTCCAACGGGGCAGAAATAAAAGCGATACGGCGATGGCCTTTTTCCACCAAATGCTTGGTCGCCATGTATCCGCCTTTGCGGTAATCAAACTTGATTTGGAAAACGTCCGGCAGATCGATCGGCTGATCGATCGCGATAACGTTAAGTCCCAACCTTATCAGCTTAGCCAATAATGCGCGATTGAACGAGATCGACGACAGGATGACGCCTTTCACCTGATTTTCAAATAACTTTTCCAAATATTCGTCTTCCTGTTCAGGACTCTGCAAGGAATTGCACAAGAAAACATGATAATGATTTCTGCGCGCCATTTCTTCGATACCTAGGACGACCGAGGAATAAAATGGGTTGCTGATCGTCGGCACAATGACGCCGATTGTCATGTTCTGATGCGTTTTTAACTGCTTTCCGACCATGTTTGGCATATAATCGTGCTCTTCGGCAAGCTTCTCAATTTTTTTCCGCATCTCACTGCTTACTGGATAGCTGCTTTTGCTTAATACTCGTGAGACGGTAGCTGGAGAAACGCCAGCGATCCGGGCAATGTCGTGAATGGTTACGCGCTTGTTCATGGAAAATCACACGTTCCTTTAGTTGTAGTAATCGATTTCTTTTATACTACACTCCCCCAAAGGCAATAGCAACCTCCGATTTCACCTCATGTGAGCGGTAAATGCCCTCCAGAACGGCAATGACATCTCTGGAATATCCCATCGAGCATTGGGGTTCGCGCCTCTCTTCGATGCTTGCGAGCAGCTCACGGAACTGCAGGACGAAAGGCGCCTCTGCGCGAGGTACGGGGATTTGTTCATACACGCCATTGCGGCTGATCCACACCCCTTGGCCAGGAACAACTTTCACCATCCCTTTCGTAAAAACAAGCTCAAGCTCGTTCCTCGGCACGCCGCCGTACCCCGACTGCACAATCGTGGAAGGCACGCCTCCCTCATTCTCAAGAAAAATCACTCCGCTGCCCTCTACGTCGCCTACTGATCCATAATGGCTGATCGAAGATCTGACCTTTATGATGGGGGCATTCCCGAACCACATGATCCGGTCGACGGAATGGGAGCCCAGATTAAACAGGATGCCGCCTCCCGAACGCTGCTTATCGAGAAACCAAGCAGGCCGCTCCGCTGTGTAGTATGTGGTGTGGCGCGTATCATTCATCATGACAAGCTGCCCCAATTGCTCGCTTTCGTCTTCAATCAGCTTTTTCGCCAGCACGTTTTCCGCAAGAAAATGCTGTGTATGGCCGACCATCAGTCGAACGCTGCTGCGCCGCACGGCATCCATGATATCGTTGCATTCCTGCACGTTCAGCGCCATTGGCTTCTCCAGCAGCACGTGACAGCCCGCCTCGGCGCAAAAGACCGCCGCTTCCTTATGCAAATGATGCGGCAGCGTAATAACGACGATATCCGGCTCCTCCCTCATCACCATCTCGCGGTAATCCGTATACGCCGTAATGCCGGCCGCTGCGGACAGCAGCTCCGACCGATCGAGCCGGATGTCCGCTACCGCAACAGGCTTCAATTGCTCCGGCAGCTCACGCATCGCCTTCAAATGGCCTTCGGCATTATGCCCGGCTCCTATGACCGCTATTTTATATGTCATTTGGCTCACCGCTACACTTGATTCAACAGTCCGGCATCCACCGCCGAGGCGGATTCCCGATCGAGATACAGCGTCCACTGCGGATGGGTTTTCAAAATCGTGGAAGGAACCTCGTTCGTCAACTCATTTTCCAGCGTAAGCTTGATCGCGTTCGCTTTCACCCGATGCGGTACACAGGAAATAATGACGGCGCTTTTCAAAATTTGCCGGATACTCATCGTTATGGCCTGCTTCGGCACATCTTCGTTCGAAGGGAACCAGCCTTCGCCCACCTGCTGCTGTTTGCAGGACTCGGCAAGATTGACGATCAGATACGGCTCCTCGGTATCGAAATCAGCCGGCGGATCGTTAAATGCGACGTGCGCATTTTCCCCGATGCCAATCAAAGCGAGGTCGATCGGCGCTTTGTTCAATCGCGCGTTCAATGCCTCGATATTGCGGCGAATATCGCCCTCACCGTTCACCAAGGCATAGCGCTCGACAGCGACATGGGCCAGGAACCGCTCCTTCAAATATTTGCGGAAGCTGGCTGGATGCGTCTCCGGCAAATCGACGTATTCATCCAGATGAAACATCTCGACCTTCTCCCAATCCAAATCCGCTTCCACAAAATATTTAAAAAAATCGAGCTGCGACGCTCCCGTGGACAGCGTAAGACGGGCTCTGCCGCGCTCCCGGATCGCCGTGCGCAGCACTTCCGCCGCATGTATAGCCGCCGTTTTTCCCAATTCATCCGAGGTGTTCAGCACTTTTACTTCCATTTCGAATAGCCTCCCTTAGTTTTCCCATGGTAGATTAACCGCTCATCACAGCGGAGAAATCGATTTCTTAACAAAAAATAAACTACTGACATGGCCGCCGCCGCTGAGTGTCGCGCTTGCCTGAAGGACGGATCATGCCCCTCATCGCTAACGGTTGCCCTAGCGCCTATTTCGCGCCAAACGCCACTTCTCCAGGGCTAACGGTTGCAACAGCGGCTATTGAGGTCAAATCAGCCAGATTTCGTTGGTTTTTTAACAAAAAAGCGCTGTGGCAACCATTACAATTTGAAATGGTTGATTTTAGGCTGAATAAGCGCTATGGCGACCGTTACACCTCTGCCCCAAGGTCTCTCGTTCGCATACAACCAGTCAGAAGCTTGCTGCCGCTTCCCTCCTCTAAATCCTTATCCCCCATTTCGCTGAGTAAGGGGAAGCTCGACTGGACCTACAAATTTGGATGCGCTGTGGAGCAAGCATGGAAGAAAATGTCCGTTAGCGGCACTGCTTTCGAATCATGTGTGGTTTCACGGACAAAAATGTCCGTTAGACTTGTGAAACCTCGCTATTATGGCCGTTTTCAAGTTTTAATGGTCATTTCTGACCGTTAAAACTTGAAATCGCTGATCTCGCGGTTCTAACGGCCGTCAATGTCCCATACATGAGTCCGATGGAGATAGAAATCGATTTCTATTGTGAAGAGTAACATACCCTTCCCGCAATTGTCATCTAAAAGTTTCTCAGCAAAAGATCGCCGTAAGAAAGCTCCGCACCGGTGAATGCGGTGCGGAAGCTTTAACGATTTAATTTCTAGTTACATTGAAATTATCGAAATACACATTGCCCGGCGACCGCTGGTTATAGACGCGGAAGGCGCTGATTTTGGGACTCGCTGCCGTATAAGATTCCTGGGCTTGCTGCGTCAGCGTCCCGTTCTGTAGTCCCGTACGGAACGTTACGGTATTCGTCGTGAAATCCAAATCGATCGTCACCGTATACCACGTGTTCAATTGGAAACCTGGAATCAGATTGCGATACGTGCTGCTCGTGCCCAGCCGGTATTTCAGACCGTTCGCCGTATCCGTCTGAATCTCCAGGAAGTTCGAGCCGGTATAGAGCAGAATCTTGTCTCCATTGAAATTCGCTTCCCGCATGTAGTCGAAGCTGAAATGCGCGGTCGGTCCCTCGGCCATGAAGTCGTAGACGAAGTTGCCTGCTGCTCCGTTCGGAACGCTCAAGCTGCGGTTCGCATTGCTTGGTACCGCTGCGATCAGCCATGGTGCCGGCCAAGTGGTAGGATAGGCGGAATACGGCTGACCTACTGTGCCGTCGTTAAAGTCAACGACCAGATCCGAGGACTGTCCACCGACGGTTGCTTGCACGGGGAACGACGATAGCGATTCGCCCTCCGCATTGATTGCAGTGATCTTGTAGTAATACGTCGTGTCCGACAGCAAGCCCTTATTCCGGTAGGAAGTGTCCGTGATCGCTCCGACCTCCAGCTTCCGGTACGGTCCGTCCAGGCTCTCTGCCCGGTAGATCGCGTATGCGTCCGCTCCGCTTACTGCATTCCAGCTGAGCGCAACTTCATTCCTTCTCGCCGTGGCGATGACGCCGGACGGTTCTGCCGGCCCGTTCCAGGATGTCACGTTATCGAAGTATACATTGCCACTCGAGCGCTGGTTGTAGACGCGGATGGCGCTGATTTTGGCGCTTGCTCCCGTATACGATTCCTGCGCCCGTATGGTCAATGGTCCGCCCTTTGGCCCCGTGCGGAACGTCACCGTATTCGCGACGAAATCGAGATCTATCGCTACCGTATACCAGCTATCCAATTGGAAGCCTGGAATCAGATTGCGGTACTCGGTCGTCGTCCCTAGTCGGTAGCGCAATCCGTAGACGGAATCTGCCACCGTTTCAAGAAAGTTCGTCCCCGTATAGAACAAGAGCTTATCCAGATCAGAGTTCGCCTCCCGCATGTAATCGAACTGGAGATGCGAAGTCGTGCCTGTCGATGTGAAATCGTACGTGAACGTCCCGATCGCATTAGGCGCGACACTGAGGCTCTTGTCGGTGGAGCTCGGCGTAGGCGATACCGTCCAGGCCGTCGGCCATTCGGCCGGCGCGTAATAAGGCGCTCCATTCGTTCCGTCGTTGAAATCGACGGCGATCGGCTGAAGCGGCGCTTTCGTCGTGGCGGCTGCATGCAGCGATAAAGCGGATTCTCCGCTAGCTGTAATAGCTGTCACTTTGTACGCATATTCCGTCCCGGCGGTCAAACCGTTGTTGATGTATGCCGGAGCTGTCAGTGCCGTTGTCGTCAGCTTTGTGTACGCACCGTTGACGCTGGCCGCCCGGTAGACGTGATACCCGGTTGCTCCAGCTACGGGCGTCCATTCCAGCCGGACTGAATCTCGGTCCAACGCCTGAGCCCGCAAATCGCTAGGCGCACCGCTCACGGCAACCTTCGACACTGGCGGAACAATGCCTTCCGGGAAGGTCCCTATCGTCAATTCGTTCAAGTATTTCTCCAAATTCGTATACCCGTCGCCGGTAAAATCGGCTTTCCCGTCGAGCGCGCTGTTCGGATTCAATCCGTGCTCCAGCTCCCACACATCCGGCATCCCGTCGCCATCCGTGTCCGCAGGCACTTCGGTCGTTTGCAGCACCGGCCACTGCAGCGTGACTTTCGTTGCATGCTTACTGTCCAGGGTAGCTTGATCCTCGGCCGTTACGTTGTTCGCCGTATAGATGACGCTCCCCGTCCCGTTGATAACGTCGTTCACGAGCGTGCGATCGACTTCATCCCGCTTGAGGCTGGCACCTGCGTAATTCAGCACTTTCTCATAAGCGACGTCCGGGCTGTCCTGCGGTGACGGATTCGGCATCGCGAACGGCGTGCTGACGAACATCTGCGGATTTTTGTAGATGCCGCTGAAGTTGTTCGGGTGGCTGCTGGCGGACAAGCTGCCGTCCCGGCGGACACTCTTGTTGCCGGTGAGCGCGATATTGGAACTGTACGGTGGACTCGCATCAACGATATCCGTCTCTGCCATCCGGTCCTCAATCAGGGTACTGATCCCGGCTTTGTAGTAATTGTTGACCATGTTGCCCCGATCGTTCTGGCCGTACATGCTCTTATAACCCCAGTCGTAAATCACATTGTTGCGCACGTCCATCGATTTGCCGGAAAACCGGGGATTGCGGCTGTCGTTGTGAGCGAGCAAATTATAGTAGAAGGTGGCATTGTCACCGCCCCAGATGCCCCCGTAACCGTGAAACCCTTTGCCTTCCACGTTCGATTTTACGATCGTCGGGCCAACCGTACTGTATTGCAGCGTAAAGTCGACGTTCTGATAAAAAGAAAACGACTCATCGCTTCCCCAACTCGCTGAGATATGGTCGAAGATGAGCTGCTGGCGGTGCCGCCCAGTGACGCCGTCCATATCGACGCCCGCTCCGTCTCCTGTACGGAAACGCAGATAGCGAACAATCAGGTTATCGCCTTGGAATACAACGGTATGCTTCTTGAAGGTAATGCCATCCCCAGGCGCGCTTTGCCCGGCAATTGTCAAATTGGAGGCTGTTACGTACAGCATCGATTCCAGCTCAATCGTCCCGGACACCTTAAACAGAATCGTCCTATTGCTCTCGCTGACCGCGTCGCGGAACGAGCCAGGGCCGGAATCGTTCAAATTCGTGACGTAGTACACGTCCGTTCCGCGCCCACCAGTTGCGAATTTGCCTCCCCCTTCAGCTCCGGGGAAAGCGGGAATCGTACCGGGGACTACACTCGGCGGCAGCGGAGGCGGATCTAGCGGCGTACCGACCGCAGGACCGACCAGCACCGAGTACATCAAACCAAAACCGATATGACCCGTGGCTTGGTTCCCGCCCAGGGCGACGGTCCCTGCCTTGTACATGCGCGAGTAGACACGATAGATGTTCGTCCCCGTGACGTTGCCGTCCGCGTCCTTGATTTGGGTTTCGATCGTATTCCCCGTATACGTCCAACCGTATTGCGGGGTCAGCCAGTAATCGGAATTGAAGGGTTCCGTTGAAGCGTCATCGGCGTGCATGGCCACATAAATCGTGGCATCCTGGTCAATCTCGAACGTGAGGAAGGGATTGGTCGGTTCATTCTTATGGTCTGTTCCTCCGCTCGTTTGGATAAACGACAAGCCGGCATAGGGACCGATGTTGGAAAAAGTCGTAGAGGGATCGTTGACGTACATGGCCTTGCCGGTTTGCAGGTCATCATATACGGCGTAGGTAACTGGCGCGTACCACAGATCGTTCTGCGCAAGATTGCTGATGCCAATCGACGAAGCCAGTGCCGGTAACGCAGGCAGCAGCTGCATCGCAAACAGGAGTGTAAGTAGTAAAGAAATCGTCTTCTTCTTCATCTTGTTCCTCCTCTAATTTATAAGCCATTCTAAAACTCAGCTCATTCTTTTCCCCCGACTTCCATCCAACCACCTCCTTTTCACCACAGGAGCCATGCTGTAATCGCTTTCTTTTTGTGATGAGCTTCTCTTCGCTCCCATTCCTGTCGATCATAACCCTGTTCGCCCGTACACACCACTTCCATCTGCTGCGGGCACCGTACAATTTTTTAGAAAAAGGGGCCTTCCCTTATGGAATCTAATGAATAGTACCCCGCTTATGAGATGTACCTTGTGCACTTGCAATGGGCTTTGTAAGATGGCGGTAAGCGCTGATGGAAACGCTGTCACAAGTCGAAACGACATGGCGGCCTCCCGTACAAGAAGTGCATCATCATGCGAAATGAAAGGAGCTGAAGCAAGTGAATCATGTTGCGCCCCTTGTCAAGAATCCGGTAAAAAGACGGAGCAGCTGGGCATCTGCGTTCAAGAAAGGGTGGGCGCGCTCAAAGTATCTTCATTTATTGGCATTGCCGGGGGTTCTGTATTATCTGATTTTCAATTATGTTCCGATGTATGGCATCCTGATCGCGTTTCAAGATTTTCAGCCGATGAAAGGGGTGTGGGGCAGTACTTGGGTCGGTTTTGATCAATTCAAAGCGTTTTTCCAGCATATGTACTTTTGGCGGGTCATCCGCAATACGTTGCTGCTCAGCTTTCTCGAATTATTGTTCGTGTTTCCGCTGCAGATCCTGTTCGCCATCTTCCTGAACGAGATCCGAAGCCGTTTCTATAAGCGCTTCGTGCAGACGGTGAGCTATTTGCCGCATTTCATCTCATTGCCGGCGATCGTCGGGATGCTGTTCATGTTCCTCTCGCCCCAGGATGGTCCGTTCAATATGCTGCTCGTCAAAGTGTTCCATATGGAACCGATCAACTTCATGGGAATGTCGGAATGGTTCCGGCCATTGTACATTCTGTCCGATATTTGGACGACGCTCGGGTGGGGCGCGATCATCTACCTCGCCGCCTTGACGAACGTCAACCCGGATATGTATGAATCCGCCTCGCTGGACGGGGCAAGTCGCGTGAAGATGATCTGGCACATTACTCTGCCGGCAATCCAGCCTACGATCATGATCATGCTGCTGCTCCAGATCGGCAAAATGATGTCGCTCGGCGCGGACAAGGTCCTGCTCATGCAGTCTCCCGTCACGTACGAAGTATCGGATGTGATCAGCACGTTCGTGTACCGTCGCGGTCTCGAGTTCGGCGAGTACAGCTTCGCGACAGCGGTTGGATTTTTCAACTCCGTGATTAACATTTTTCTGCTGCTAAGCGCCAACTGGTTCGTGAAGAAGACGACCGACAACAGCTTATTCTAAATCGAAGGAGGTGATTCTATGATCCGAGATCATTCGTTATCGTCCAAAATATTGGACATTGCGGTGCATGCCGTCATGATTGTGATCCTGATCGTGACCATTTACCCGGTGCTCTATGTATTGTCCGCATCGCTCAGCAGTCCGACCGCTTATAATCTCGGCAAAGTGACGATTTTCCCGGTGGATGTTACACTAAAAGCATATCGTCTCATCTGGGAAGCCAAAACCGTCCCTCTTTCTTTCCTGAATTCGGTCGTCTATACGACTATCGGCACTGCGATCAGCATGCTGCTCACGACCTCGCTCGCTTACGCCATTTCGCGAAAAAAACTGACGCTGCGCCGTTTCTACATGGTGTTCGTACTGATCACGATGTATTTCAACGGCGGCATGATTACCAACTTTATACTCGTGAAAAACTTGGGCTTGTACAACACACTCTGGGCCATCGTCCTGCCAACGGCCGTATCCACGTATTACTTGATCATCATGCGGTCTTACTTCCAATCGGTTCCTGAAGAACTAAATGAATCCGCTTACTTGGACGGAGCCAACGATCTTGTCATTTTCATACGCATCACACTGCCTTTATCAATGGCGGCGTTGGTTACCATTGGTCTCTTCTATGCCGTGAACTATTGGAACGCCTGGTTCTCCTCATTGCTATACTTGAAAGATACGGATAAATACCCGCTGCAGATGGTTTTGCGACAGATCATCATCCGCTCGGAACTGCTCATGCAATCCATTAAGGCCGGCGAAGCGTCGGCTAGCGAGATGGCTTCTACTGACGTAACGTCGATCAAATACGCAACGTTGTTCGTGTCCATCGGTCCGATGATGATTTTGTATCCTTTTATTCAGAAATATTTTGTCAAAGGTGTCATGATTGGTTCGTTAAAAGGTTGAGCTTGCGAAGATTACGAAACCAAGGGGGAATTACACATGTTAAAAAAACCGTTTACACTTGTGGTAGCCATCGTCCTGCCGCTCACACTTGTCGTCGGCTGCTCCAAGAGCAGCGACACGCCGCCGTCCGCCTCGCCAACTGCAGCATCTTCCGCATCTACTGGCAAATACGATAAGGAACTGACGATTACCGTGTCCAGAGCGATATTGGATGCTTCGACAGTGAAGGATGATTTGGAAGCAAAGATGTTGAAAGAGAAATTCAACCTTGTGTTCAAGGCAGAGGACTACAGCCGCAACGACTGGGCGACCAAGACGACCCTGCTGTTCTCCACCGGAGACGGCCCCGAGTTCATCCCCTACTCCCGCGATCAATGGAAATCGATCGAATGGATGTCAGCGGGCTACCTGCGCCCCTTTGAACTGGACGAAATCAAGCAAAAGCTGCCGAATTACCTGAAAATTTGGAGCGACGAAGAATGGGATACCGTACTCAAATCGACGCGCTTCTCTGATGGCAAACTGTACTTCCTGCCGAATAAGCGGACGATACCGGTGCAGACGGCATGGCAATATCGCAAGGATCTTTTCGACAAATACGGTTTGAAATTCCCGAAAACGCCGGACGAAATGATCGATACGCTCAAGACGATCAAAGACAAAACGGGTCTCATTCCGTTCGTGGTGCCAGGCAACTCGTCGTCGCCGCTGTGGGCCGTCAGCACGTTCTTCCAAATGTTCGGTTTTCCTGACCTGCTGCTCACCTGGAACTCCTATGTGGACCCGGCCACCAAACAGTTTTATGCTTATCCGCTTGCTACCGACCAAAGCCGCAATATTCTTGTATTCCTGAACAAAATGTATAAGAACGGCCTGCTCATGAAAGATTTCGCCACAGCCACTGCCGACCAGACCAACAAACTGATTGCTCAAGGCAATCACGTCATTGCGCAGACGATCAACGATCCTTCCTATATGGACGGACAGCAAAAGGCCGCCGCTCCCGACGCCAAATGGGCGTGGGTCGACAATTACGACCATCCGTCCAGCGACCCGAACAAGACGATTTACAAGAAAGAATCGTATTATTCGTTCTGGGGACCGGCGATCAAGAAAGGCACAAGCCAGGAGAAGGTCGACCGTCTGCTTGATTACTTGAACTGGGCCGTCTCGGATGAAGGCCAGCTCTGGTACACGTATGGCAAGGAAGGGGTTACGTACGAGAAGAAGGACGGCGTTCCTACGTTCTTACCAACCATGAGTACGCCTGTCCAGGCACAGGGCGAAAAGCTGGCGAACTACGGCATCAATATCGGGGTCATCGGCTTGGGCGGCTTTATTAGGCCTTACAAAACTTTTGACCAAACCTTCAACAAAGCGAAGCTGGAAATGAGCAAGGTCATCCCGGCCAAGCCTAATTACTACGGGCCCATCGAGCCAATCCTGCAATTAAGCGACGCGGACCGCAAGAAACTGGTTGGCCTTGAAACGACACTGAACGGGGTGCGCGACGAGTACTGGCTGAAATTCATTATGGGTGCGCTCGACCCATCCAATGATGCCGACTGGAAGAAGTTCATGGACGCTGCGAACAAAGCCGGCCTGCCGGAAGTCGTGAAGCTGCGGACGGACGCATACAACAAAGCGAATACCAATTAACTTTGCATGTCCTTATAGGACGATGGAGATACGCCCATCGTCCTTTTGAACGCTCGGCGGAATGAATGCGTGCTATTGTAGCCTGCCTGTACCGCGATATTGTCAATGGACAACGAACCTTCTGCAATTAATCGGCAGGCAAGTGAAATACGCAGCTGCTCCAGGTACGAGCTGAACGTCTCCCCGGATTGTTCTTTGAAGAACTGCGACAAGTACGATTCCGATAAATTAAAATGAGAAGCAATCGCGTATAAGCTGATGTTCGGATCCTGAAAATGATCGTTGATATACGCCGCGATTTTGTCCAGGAGATGCGTGTTTCGGCTCTTCTTGTTTCTCTCGTTCGAGCTGCAGAGGTGATGGAATTGAAGAAAAATGTCTCGCAGGCTTGGCTCGGCGCCTGAGAGATCCAGCGCGAAATCAGCGTCGTTCTCCTCCACGAGAACGTGATGTCCAATCTCCTCCTTCAGCTTAAGCTCCGTCGCCTGCAGCTCGCTGAACAGATGCTGCTTCATGCCGGCAGACAACGTCCGGGTCAAGAAGTTCTCGTTGTACAGATGCTGCACAATATGCGCAAGCTCCGTGGCGTTCCCCGCCTTAATGACATTCATAAGGCGGATCTCCACTTCCGTCGGGTAATAATAGCCCGTCTGCTCTTTGGCCATCTGGGCATACCATCCGATCGCCGACTTGCCGCTGTCTGCCACATGGCTGTCCGTGACCGCCAGCTTCGCTTCCTGGTAAGAATAATGCACATCGAGCAAATCCTCATAGATGCTGCCGATACCAATCATCGGTACGATGACGTACCGCTCCTTGATGTCCCGGTTAATCTGGAGGAAAAGGTCGTCCAGGTCGCCAACAAACGCCTTCTTGTCCATCGCATGGGATCGAATCAAGATCGCGAGTTCATTCTCGTGCATCGTATGAATGTAGCCTCTCTCCTGAAGGTGATCGCGAAGAATCCCCTCGATCACGGCCCGGAGGATATTCAATTCTTCCAAGCTCTTTGCACCAAGCACTTCGTTTTGTTTATAAATATGGAGTACAGCAATGACAAAACCGTTCCCGTGCATCTGGAGACCTGCATGAACCAGCATCGCATGCATCTGTGCGCGGTCCTCAAACTCGCCCTTGAACAGACGCTCGATGAACACGTTTTTGAGCGTCTCTGCTTGTCGCTGCAGCATGTGCTGCAGCGATTGATTGTTATCGATTAGCCGGGTAATGCTCGTCTGTAAATAATCGACCTCATTCGGCCCATCGGACGGTTCCGACTTGCTGCCGAACTGGTCGTTGCCCCAGAACGCTTTGAGGACCTTGACAATATCTTTCCACGGCTTAGAGTGCCTGTTAGCCATCCACAAGGAAATGATCGTGCCCACGATGAGCGTTGCTGCGGCGACAGACAGAGCAATCGTGCGGATGTAATTGACCTTGCCCATCACTTGTTCAATCGGCAAGGACACGACGTAGGTCAAGTTGTTGTAAGCCGACCGTGTGTAGACGAAAAGGTGATCTTCTCCCTCCACTGCCGCATGCATATAGCCGTGCTGCTCGGTCGCACTGCGGATTTTCGCCGGAATCGGAATGTCCGCACTTGCGGTGACAACCTCACCTTTGTCATCCAAAATGGCAAACGTCTGACCTTCCGTCTCATCGGATCCTTCGGTTCCGTCGATGCCGATAAGCTTCATAATATCCTTATCCTCCATCGCGAATACGACCACGGCCTGGATCTCCTGGTTCGTGCCTAGCGGCAGGGATGTCATGTAGGTGATGCCGGATGTCTCTTTCCCGCTCACCCATACGTTCCGCGAAGGGAGCATGTCGCGCAAGTGCGGCTTATCGAACAATAAGGCATGCCACTCTTCGTACGACATGCCTTCGTAATGAAACTCGTCTTCATAAAAGGTCTTTGACGAGTCGGTCATTTGGACTTTGGAGAACACAAGGTCGCTATTTTTCAGCACAACGAAAAAGGTATTCGTGAATGCGCTTCCAGTTATAGCCGACGAATGAAAGTCTTTATAATAATTCCAAATGTCAAAGAGTTCAGGCGAGTTGCCAAGCGGCTTGCGCAAATAAAACAGCCCCATCAAACGTGAATCGTAGGACAGTTTAATCGCTGCCTCGTCCATATCCGTCCACTGTTTGTCGAGCAAATCCCGGGCTTGTTCCAACACATACAGCTTGGCTTCACGGGACTGCGTCTCTACGATTTGAACCGCTTCGTAGTAGGTAAAGCTCGACAGCACGATCGGGATGATCAACATGAATAAGAAGGAGATCATAAAGCGTTTGAACACATGGTTTGTACGGGACTTCCCACGCAAGAGCATCCGAACCACCTCAGCGATATGAAGTATTATCGGGTTATTTTAACACAATAGAAAAAGCATTGCGAAAGAAAATGAGCAAATGGGCTAAAACCCGCTTTCTCCTATCAATGAGAGAGCAGCTTCATGAGACGGTCGACCTCCTGCAGCCAATAGCCTTGGGTCGGTTCCGAATCTTGAAGCATAAGTCCGGTAATCACGGAGAAATAGAGAAATAATATTCGTAGGGGGTCGCCCGTGGTGAACTCTCCCATCTGCTGTCCCTTGACAAAAATGGGTACGATTAGGTCTAGGGTGTCATTCGGACCGTATCGCTCAATTGCCTCCCTGGCTTGCATCGGCACCTCCTTCGATGTCCTCGCGTGCTGCAGCAGCATGAAATAATGCTTATGCTCTTCGTCCAGCATATTCCGGGTAATCGCTGCTAACTGCTCCTTTGGCGAACCGGGAAGACTACCAAGATTCACAAGTGCTAGGTGAGCATTTTCGAGCGCTTCCTCTACCAAAACGGTAAAGATTTCTTCTTTAGATGCGTAATAACGGTAGGAAAGACCTTGACTGATTCCCGCTTCCCCAGCAATCATGCTCATTTTGGTTCCATCGATCCCATGCTTAGCAAACACTTTCAAAGCAGCCTTCTTAATCTGTTCTCTTCTTTCGTCAAATAGGGCCTCCACTTTAGTTTCATTGTTCTGTTTCAATGTTCATTCACGCTCCATTTATTAACCAATTTGTGCGGCACTTACTTCCCACAAGCGTTCGGCGGCTTTCTCATCCCGAGCTTGTTCGGAAGGGACAACGGACTGCTTATCTTTGTAGTATAGGCCGGTCGCAGAAGTCATTTCATCGGAGTCCGCCAACCAAACCAGTGTTTCAGCACCTTTCTCAGCGGTGCGGGAGAATCGTTTCATCACGCTCATTGTCAAACGGGCCAACCAACCGTTGTCTTGATTGAAGTTCGTCGAGACAAGTCCCGGATCGTAACAAGCTGTTGAGATGCCGCTCCCTTCCAAGCGCTTGCCCACTTCAGCCGTGAACATGATATTGGCAAGCTTTGTTTCTCCATATCGTAAATTGGCACCGCCCATCACATTTTGCGGAAAGCTGTACAGCTTCTCGGCGCTAAGATCGTCGAACCGGATTCCCCTCTTCGCCATTTTGTGTCCGTGCGAAGCTGTTGTGATCACCCGAGCGTGACCGCTCTCCTTCATTCGGTCTGCAAGTAACGTCGTAAGCAGGTAGGGAGCCAAATGGTTGACCGCCCACGTCATCTCGATGCCGTCAATACTCAGCTTGCGGGTAACATACATCGCGCCCGCGTTGTTGATTAGAATATCCAGCCTTGACCATCTATTCAGAATGTCCGTAGCGACTTCTCGAATCGACGCCTGAGAAGCCATATCGGCTATAAAAACATCTACTGTTGCTTCGTGTTTCGCTAACGCCCTCAGTTCAGCCGCAACCTTATTAGCTTTGGTCTGGTTGCGTGCGACGATCCCAAGATTGGCACCGCGGCTTACAAGCTCTTTAGCTGCCGCCAAACCGATGCCGCTTGTTGCTCCGGTAATCATAACGTACTTGCCTTCCACAGTCCAACTTTCATCTCTTGTATGCATTGGCTTCAAATCCTCTCTCATGATAATTGAATGAACGGTTCATTCATTTATAATATTAGAATAACCTATCCTCACTGTCAATAGGTGATTTGTTATTAATTGACGCGATGATTCAACAGGCAACGAAGCTGATTCAGGCGCAAGCATTTGAACGATTGCCTGGTCGCTCCCATGCAATACCGCAAAGCCCATCGTCTGTAGCAAGAACGGCACAAGCAAAAGGCTGCCGATACAGTGAGATCGGCAGCCTTGGGTACTGCATGATGAGCTTGACATGGACAGCAGGTCAATACTTCCGCTCCGCCTGCCGATATTCCGAGGGCGTCATACCAGCATATTTTTTGAAGCTCCGCATAAAGCTGGTGACGTTGGTGTAGCCTGCCTGCTCCGCAATCAGGTTGACTGTCGCATTGCCTTCAAGCAGCAGCCTTTGGGCCTCCCGCATCCGTACGTCAATCAGATAGTCCACGAAATTGACGCCGGTGCTTTGCTTGAATATTTTGCTTAAATGATTGGAACTGATGGCGAATTCCTCTGACAGCAGATTCAAGGACAACCCGCTGTTGCTATAATGCACGGAAATATAAGCCATAATGCGGGCAACCAGCTCATCCGCTTTGGTTTTGGAGTTACGCTTTTCAACTAATGCCTCCACCATATCCGTCATCAACTCAAGCAAATATTCCTGCATGACCGACAGGCTTCCGGCCTGGGTCAGCCGTCCCTCAATTCCGGTATGGTCGGACTGAAGGCGTTCCAAAAGAGCCGGGTCCGCCACTTTTTTGCCGGTTCGGTAAATGAGCTGAAGGGCGAATTGCACCATGGTCTTGTCGGTCAATCGGCTTTGCGCGGCCAGAGCGAATATGGCGGACAGCAGCTCCGTCATCTTGTCTGGATTCGTCTGCCAAACCGCCTCCTGCAATTGGTCGGCCAGATCGAACAGTTCCATCAAACCCACCCCGTCCAACACGGATATGTCGCCTCCGGTAATAATCGTACCCGGCCCGGTCACCATTTTGTAATGGATGCACGCCTGAGCGACTTGGTACGAGTCTTTGATGTCTTCAAACCGACGGCTGTATGCCCCCATGCCGATGCTTAGGGAACGCTTAATATACGTCTGGACGGCATTCAGCAGCGACTGTGCGAAAGTCACAGCCTGCTCCATATTCGCAGAGGCATCCTCATCCCGGAAGCTGACCAAAATCACCACCTGGTACTCGTTAATTTGCACAGCTCCGCCCTTGAGCGCCTCCCCCCCTTCTCTCATCAGCTCTTCCGCCACATTGCAGACTGCGTAGAGATACGGGTTCAGATCGGACATTTTCTCCAGAAGGGCCTTATTGTCCAGCTCCGCCAGCATCACGATATAATGATCGGAATAAAGCTCCAGGCCGATATGGTCAAAATAGGGCTTGGCCAGATCATACCGGGTTCGATGACCCGTGACGACGTCAAACAGAATCTGAAGCTTCAGCGCGGGCTTGCTCTCCTGAATCTGGCGTACCGCATCGGAGTAGCCGACCAGCACGTCGTGAATTTTGCCCTCCAGACCGTTGAAATCCCGCCGCAGACTCCCTGCGCCTGCCGCAAGCTCCCCCTCGCGTTTGCCGAGCAGGGACTCCACCTTATTAATGAACCGCTCCATGGGACTGAACCATGTCCGGTTGACCAGCGTCACGGACCCCACTGACAGGAGCACCATGACGCCTGCCAGAACCAGGAGAATATTGCGGACGGCGAGGAACAGGCCGCTCATCTGCCCCTGAGACACGACATAAATCAGCTTCCACCCGGTGTAGGAAGAAGAACTATAGAACACCCACTCCGAACCCTTGCCGTTCTTTTGCCTGATGAAGCCGCTGTTCTTCTGGGACAATACTTGCCCGTCAAGCTTGTATTCGGCGATATTCCGGCCGATGCGGGATTTATCCGTATGAGACAGAATGGTTCCCTGCTCGTCCGTAACCAGCACATTGCCGCCGTCGCCGAACTGCAGATCAGAGAACATGTCCGACAGTATAGCTTCAGGTAAATTGATGGCGATAACCCCGGTGCGGTTCTCCGGCTTTTCCGTCATGGGGTAGAACCGAATCAGCGTAATGGTATGGCGGTTGACGGATTTTTCCTTAAAAGAGGGATTCACCAACCATTTGTAATAGAAGTTTTCCGTGTAAAACGTGCTGATCCAATTCTTGTCCGCCTCCTCCGAGGTAGGATTATACAGCTCGTCGGACAGGAGCATTTCGTTGGCCCGGGAATACAGATACACGGACTGAATGGCGGGATACGAGCGCTTGAGCCCGCCGATCTGGGACTGGATGCCATCCAGTCTGATCAGATAGTCAGGATTGCTTGAGCGGGGCGTATTGAAGAAAAAAGCCGCTTCCCCTGTTTGCAGCATCTGAATGATAGCCCGGTCGATCTCCGACAGCGTGCTCTCCATCCGTTTATTGATCTGGTTCAGCATCTGCAGATTGGAACTGACGACTTCCAGTTCCAGACGCTGCGTGCCGCTCATATATGAAACTAGCACCGTACTGGCGATAATCAGAATGAATAGTGAAGCGTAAATCATCTGGATCTTGTATGCCATATTCCGCCTCACCTGTTGCCGCCCCCCTCATGTTGTCGCTTTATCTATCATAATTCCCGCAATTGGCCAAGGCAACTTGCAGTTTACGCTCGGACTTGCATTTTCAGTGCTTCGCGGCAAATCCGGCATTCGGCAAGCTTTGAAAGTAAAGTGCGACTACACGGTTTTCAAGGATTAGCCTACATTGTGGAGTGTCGGGAGAGGTATGCACACGTTTTTCCTCGACGGGTCTTTCCATCCGTGTTACGAAAGGGGGCTCCGATGGTCCGGTCAGGAAAGGCTGCAACAATATCAATTCGGGAGGGAAAAAGATGGGTAAAAAGGTAAGTTTATGGTTCTTGTCCATTGCACTGCTGCTGGGGATGGCGGGCCCGTGCTGGCTCTCGGCCTCCGTTGCCCATGCGTCTCTTCAGACAGATACGAGTCGGATTATTCCTGCATGGTCCTTCACTTACAAAGGGCTTCCGGCTGCGAATCTCGGGCTGGATACTGCGCAAGCCCATGGGGGAGAACATTCGCTGCGAATCTCGTATACATCAGCGAAGGCGTCCGAGGTCTATCTGAACATAACCCAGACGGTAGCAGTCAAGCCCAATACGGTTTATGAACTGAGCCTATGGGGCAAGGGCACAGCGGTAAAAGGCGTCAACATGATGGTGAATTGGGGAACAAGGACCCCTCTGGGAACAGGAACGTTTGACTGGAAGCGGGTTTCGCAAACCTACACCACCGGAACCAACGAGACCTCGCTCACCGTCCGCATTGTGGTGGATGACAAAACAACGGTCTGGCTGGATGACATCGCCTTGAAGGAGGCTGGCACAGAGTCCAATCTTCTTCAGAATGGAGACTTTGACAGCATTGCGGAAATCAAGCCCCTTGACGGCTTTGAAACGCTGACCGCCTGGACGCCGACAGGCTTGGCCGGCATGACAACGGTCGAAGCGGTCTATGCGACCATGACAGAGGGAGCGCAGGCCGCCAGACTCACCTTCACCAATGGAACGGGCCAGCCCAACCAGACAGGGATGGTTTTGAATCTGTCTCAGCCCTTGGACTTGGCCAAAATGACAACGGTTACAATGGATGTCTATCCGCTGTCTCAGACGGTCTCCGGCACTGAGCCTGTCTATTTGAAACTGACGGATGCCTCCGGTTCTGTGTCCGAGCTGCAACTGCCCAAGCTGATCGCCGGACAGTGGAACGGAGTGACGCTGGAGTTTGCCGCCTCCGCCATGCGGAGCGGAATTGTGCAGATCGCGCTGTATGCCAAAACTGGCGCAAGCGTTGCTGGTTGGGACGGGCGAACCTCTGTCAGCTATCTCGTCGATCAGGTGAGCGCCGTGCGGATGAAGCAGGCAGAGAGCGGCACAGGCGTGGACGGAGAAATCCTGGAAGGGCGGAGCTCGTTCCTCCAGCAGTTGGGCTCCGGCACCCATGCTCCCGTCTTTCAGGCGCAGGGGATTGCCATTGACGGCAGCCTGGGGGATTGGGACAGCTATACCGGAATTGCCTTGCCTGCCTCCGGCACCTCCCAGAACCAGGTGGCCGGTTGGAGCGGAGCGGAAGATCTGTCCGCCAGCGCAAAATTCGCGTACGATCAGGACTATTTTTATTTGTCTGCCAAGGTAAGGGACAACACTCACTTTACAGTAGCCGGTGCCGATATGTGGAATGGAGACAGCATCCAGTTTGCCTTTGGGGAAAATGGGGTGTACGGTGCGGAATATGGCCTTAATCTAATCAACGGACAAACGCAAGTGTGGCGTTGGAAGAATGGCAGCGCCTCCCTCGGCAAGGAAACGGTAACTGCCGCAACGGGCAGGACAGGCAATGACACCTATTATGAAGCCCGGCTGCCGTGGAAAGCGATTTTCGGGTCGGGTATGCCGTCGGATGCGCCTATCTCCTTCTCTGCTCTAATCAATGACAATGACGGCGCTGGCCGCAGGGGCTGGCTGGAGTGGACCAGCGGCATTGGCAAGGTCAAGGACGGCAAGAAATTGGGAAGCCTGTACCCCGTACCCGCCGAGGACCCTTGGAGCTTCTGGGTGGAAACTCCCGCCGAGGGACAAACCGGAAGCTTGCTTCCCTACAAGCTCCATCTGATCAATTACAGCAATGAGCCCAGGAACGTTTCGATCCACTCCCAACTGCTGGCCATTGACCGTGAGGTGACGATCCCTGCCGGAATGGCGTTTACCAAAGAAGGCACGTATTCCGTTCCCGTCAAGGGCACGTATTGGGCCGAAACCACGGTGACAGATCAGGATACGGGCATGGAGAGAACATGTCGGAAGCAAGTGGTGGTGGTCACCAGCGCAGCCGAATTGACCGTACGTCTGGAGGCGCTGTCCGCCAGATTGCCGCAGTTGCTGGCCTTGCTGGAGCAGGCAGAGGAGCAGGGGGTGGCCACGGATGACGAGCGGATTATTTATGCAACGCTGCAGGATTTTGTTGTCTACGGCAAGCAGGATGCCGCCAACGGCAGGCTAACCCGCTCATTATATGTCACCGAGACGCTGGAGAACCTCTATCTGGAGGCGGAAACGAATCTGCAGGGGTATCTGAATGGCACTCAAACTCCTCAGGCGGCGCCCCGCTATACCACCGGCCCGCTGGAGCAAACGGAGCATGGCTTCAGAGGTACCGCTCAAGTGCGCAGCACAGGAGAAACAGCGGTACAGCCGATTTTCCTGAACGGATATCTGGGCTTCAACCAGGTTCGTCTGGACATCGGCAAGCTTCAGGATTACGGCGCCAATGTGATTCAGGTGGAGACGGGACCGAAGAATGTGATTTTTTCCAAGATGAGCTATATCCCCGAATTTACGACAAGCGGCAGCGCTTTGGGGAGCATCAGCCTGGATGAAGCTGTCACCCATAGCGGTAACAGGTCCCTTAAAATTGTCAACCAGTCACCCAAACAATCCAATATATATCTGCTGGCCAGCCAAACCATTCCCGTCAAGCCCAACACCACCTATGAATTCAAAGTGTGGGTCAAGGGGGAGAATGTAAAGAATGCCTGGTTCCCGGGAGGCCCCGGATGGACGCTGAGAAAATCTATGCCTGCGGGAACCTATGACTGGCAAGAAATTAGCTATACTTACCAGACAGGCCCATCAGAGCTGAACTTTACCCTGATGCTGGCTTCCGAGAACGAGCAGACTCTGTGGCTGGATGATCTCCGGGTCACAGAGCAGGGAAGCGCGGTGAACCTGGTGCGCAATCCGGGATTTGAGCAATCGCCGGAGGTTCCCGGAGCCGATCCGAACAAGGACTATGTGGTGGCGGTCTCCAATGTGGCGAACGACATCGGCAGGGTGCTGGAAAATGCGCGGGACAACAATATTGCCGTCAACTTGCTGCTCTCCCCTCACTATTTTCCCGATTGGGTGCTGAAGAAGCATCCCGAAGCAGCAGCCACCCAAACGGGCTTTCTGAAGTTCAATATTGATCATCCCTTGTCCAGGCAGATTATCGAGGACTATTTGCGGGCTGTGATCCCTCTGGTAAAGGATTACAGCTCTCTGCAAAGTGTCACCCTGACCAATGAACCCGTGTACCAGTCCAACCGCAATCCGTACTATCTCCCCATCTGGCAAGCTTATCTGGAGGAGCTGTACGGAAACAGCATAACCGAGCTTAACCGGATTTACGGCACCGCCTATACCTCCTTCGGGGAGGTACAGATGCCTTCAGCCATCGCTCCGTCGCCTGTTGTTTACGATTGGGTCATCTTCAATAATCGAATCTTTGCCGATTGGCACCAGTGGATGGCGGATATTATTCATGAAATGGCGCCCGATCTGCCGGTTCAGGTTAAAACGATGGCCAATCTGGAGTCCAACCTGAACTGGGGCGTAGACTATGAACAGTTCTCTGAGCTGAGCGATATCAACGGCAATGATGCCTACAATCTGATCGGAGATGGTCCGGAGGGCTTCATCAAGGAATTAAGCTTCTATGATCTCCAGCGCTCCTTCAAGCAGGCTCCTATCTTCAACTCGGAGCATCACTTTATCAAGGACGGGGACGACCAGTATGTACCGGAGCAGGCCAAGCGGGTACGGGCCGTCCTCTGGCAGGGAGCCGTTCATGGCAAAAGCGCCTCCACCAGCTGGCTCTGGGAGCGCACCTATGATTCTTCAAGCGACTTCGAAGGCAGTCTCCTCCACCGTCCGGATGTCGTGGTGGATATCGGCAAGACCAACCATGATCTCAACCGTCTGGCGGAAGAGGTAACAGCCCTGCAAAATGTCGCCCCGCGGACGGCCATCTTGTATTCCCTGGCCTCCGGCGTGTATAACACCAATTATGATGAAACGCTCCGCCGGGCATACCAGGCGTTGGCCTACAGCGGCCAACGTATCGGCTTCGTGACGGACAAGCAGGTTGTTGCCGGGAAACTGGCTGACTATGACCTCCTGGTTGTGCCGGATGCCGCACAGGTCAGCGCAGCAACCTTGGCCGCAGTGGACAACTTCAGTCAGACAGGAGGCAAGGTGATGCTGATCGGCGAGGAATCCCTGACCACAGATGAGCATAACCAGCCTCTGAATGCGGTTGTACACGATCAGCTTGCCAGCCGCTCCGTCATCCTTCCCGCCTCCGCCGGAAGCGGCGATATCCGCACGGCGCTGCTTCCGCTGCTGGAGCAAATGAACGCCCTTCCGGTCGCATTGACAGACCTTGCCACAGGCCAATTGGTATGGGATGCGGGCTGGCAAATCGCGGAGCATAAAGGACGGCTTCTGCTGAATGTGGTGAACTACACAGGAGAAACAAAGCAAATTCAAGTGAGCCGCGATGAACAGCCCGCCGGCATCGTCAACGAGCTGATTGCGGGAACAACGGCGAATGCCGCTCAGTTGGAACTCGCTCCTTACGGGGTTTATCTGCTTGATCTGGGCGCCGTGCCTTCGATGGAGGAAAATGCGAGCCCCCCTCCGTCTCCTGCAGAAAGCCCAGCAACAGATGAGCCGCCTCTTGCCCCGAAGGCTGGCGAAGAAACTGACAGCTCCGCGCCCCCTGTGCAGCAGTCCCCAAACCAGCCTCTTCCCGAACAGGAAGTCGTCTGGTTGCAAGACATCCAAGGTCACTGGGCGGAAAACATCATTCATGAAGCAGTAAAAAAGGGCTTGATAAGCGGTTACGAGAATCTTACCTTCCGTCCCGATCAGCCTGTAACCCGCGAGGAGCTTCTAGTGTTGCTGACTCGAGCCCTGAAGCCGGAGCAAACGGGAGAGGCCTCGACAACTTTTGCCGATGAAGCCAGCGTCAGCAGTTGGGCCCGACAAGCTATGACCTTGGCGGCTCAAGCCCACTGGGTGACGGGTTACGAAGACGGGACGATCCGTCCCCAGGCTCCAATCACCCGGACGGAAATGGCGGTGCTGCTTATGCGGGCTTCCGGCAACACGGCGGCTGCGAAGAGAAACACAAGTTCCCCTCCTCCCTTCGCTGATGACAAGCTGATTCCGGTTTGGGCCAAACCCGCGATTTATGAAGCCCTGCAGGCCGGTCTGTTGGAGGGGGGCTCCGGAGATAGGTTTAATCCGGATAGCGCCGCAACTCGGGCGGAAGCGGTAGCTGTGCTCTTGCGCCTCATGGCTGCACGCGCCCTTGCCGAATAGTCCAAAAGCTTGCAGGTTACACTTGTGGCGACAAGCCCCAAAAACGGCAAGCTGTTCTATAATCATGTTACTACCCCTGTGCAAGTAATCTGCTGTATGGTTATGCCGGAGGGAATAAGGTGACCCGGACGACGGGTCTCCTTTTCCCGGCAAAAGATACATTTTATAGTTAGAGGGAGGCAAACGAATTTTGAGTACAAACTGTTCTGTACAACGTTCAAAAGCAATCCGTTCCAAAACGGCGGCCGTCCTGATGCTCGGCGGCATCCTGCTGGTGGCAGGCTGTGGAAGCGACAAGGAGGGAGAGTCCGCAGCAAACGCCAGTCCGTCCGCAGGCGCAAACGCCGCTGCCAGCTCCACCCCGGCGCTTCCTATGGCCATTACCGCATCCATTTATGATCGCGGAACCGTTCCGGCAGAGGAGGGCACCTACGAAAGCAACCGCTGGACCAAATGGATGAATGAGCAATCCGGCGTGGAGGTGAAGTGGACCCCCATTCCCCGGAACCAGGAAACCGACAAGTTCAATGTGCTGGTCGCCTCCGGGCAAGCGCCGGAGCTGATTACCTCCTACGACCGGAATATGCTGTCGCGGTTTGTCAGCCAGGGCGTAGCCCAGCCCATTGATGAGTACATTGAGAAATACAGCACCAGCTACAAGGAATATATCAAGAAGCACCCGGAATTGAAGCCTTTCGTCACCTTCAACGGCAAAACCTACGCGATTGCCAGCATGCGGAACACCCAAGCCGCCACCATGATCTGGATTCGTCAGGACTGGCTTGACAAGTTGGGACTGAAGCAGCCTACCACTGTAGAGGAGTTGGTGGAAGTAGCCAAGGCGTTCCGGGATCAGGACCCTGACGGCAACGGCAAAAAGGACACTACCGCCATCGCCATGTCCAACGCCTATTCCGCCGTATTGGATGATCTGTTTATGGCCAGAGGCGGAGACTGGTTTGTGGAGGACGGCAAAGCAACCCTCTCCTTCTTTACCGACCGCTACAAGGAAGCCCTGACTCTGCGCAAAACCCTGTACGCCGAAGGATTGGTGGATAAGGAATATGTGACGGACAAAAACTGGGCCCGGCAAAAACAGCTGTGGATTACCGGCAAGGCGGGAATTCTGTTCGATACCTACAACGGCGGGCCGACAGTGGACTTCTACAAGAGCCAGCCGGATGCCAAGCTGACTCCCCTGCCGCCTCTTGCCACCAAGTTCGGCCGGAACGGGTATCAAGAAGAGGTGCCCAATTATCAGCTGACCATTTTTAACAAGGATATGAAGAACCCCCAAGCGGCCATGAAATTTGTGGACTGGATGCTGGACAAGGGCTGGTACAACCTGAGCTACGGCATGGAGGGCGTCCACTACCAGTTGAAAGACAACATTCCCGTTACGCTGGACACGGATAGGCTGAAGAAGGAAGTCAGCTATGCCAGCGAATACCGCATCGTCCACCAGCAAATTCTGACACCCGAATTTCTCATGGCCCGGGCGAGCAGCGATCCCAATGACCAAAAGGTGCAGAAGGCCGTCGGAGATGCCGTTACTGTTGCGAAGAGCGTCAAGTATCGCAAGGATTTCCCTTACACCCCGGCGGTGGATGAGTTTACGGATGTCTCCGGACAGTTCCAGAAAAAATGGGATGAGATTGTCACCAAGGTGACCATGACTCCCGATCTGAATGCCGAGTGGGGCATCAGCCAGATCCGCAGCGAGTGGGAGAAGCTGAACGGTAAAGCCATCGAAGCCAAGGTTCAGGAATGGTACGAGAAGAATAAAGCGGACTTTAAATAAATAAACCGTGCTTCCGGCGGCGGCCGGGTCGGGACTGTGCTCCCTCCCCCGGCCTGCCGGATAGCAATAAGGACAGGTGAGAAAAGGATGGAGCAAACCGTACTGAATGAGGATGCTGTACTGCTCGAGGTCATGGAAGCGCGTTGGCGGAAGATCAAGATCAGCCAAGTGCGAGACAAGAGCAGTTACTGGCATGGCGCTTTCACCGAGAATGGAAACGGCAAACCTTACGAAGGGCTGACAAGCAGCGACGCCCTGCTGTCCCTGACCGTTTCGCTGTATGCCCACCCTGGGTCAGCCTATCACCGGGACGCCGGGCTGTTGCGGGTCATCTGCGACCAGATTGGCTTTTTGAGAAGAGCACAGCTGCCTTCGGGCTGTATTTCCCTGCACAACTGCAACATCGACTCTCCCCCGGATACGGGCTTTGCCGTGCATTTCACCGCGTTGTGTCTCCATGTATTGGAGAAAATGGATGATCCCGCTGTAAAGGAGCCCTGCACAGAGCTACGGCTTTTCCTGCAGCGAACGATTCCCGGACTTATGGCCGGAGGCATTCATACCCCCAATCACCGGTGGGTGTTGTGCGGAGCTCTTGCCCTTTTATACGAGCTGTTCGGTGATGAACGGCTACGGGAGCGGGCCGATCGGTTTCTGGCCGAAGGGCTGGATATTAACCCCGACGGCGAATGGACGGAACGAAGCAACGCTATTTACAATGCCGTTTGCTCCATTTTTTTGTATCAGACGGCCCGTGTGTTCGGTTATGACGATCTCTATGAGCCCATTGCCCGCAATTTGCGCATGATGCAGTACATGCTTCACCCCCGCTCGGAAATTGCCACGGAATATTCCAGCCGACAGGACCGGGGTGAGATCATGAGGCTGAATGCCAGCTATTATGTGGCTTTCCGCCTTATGGCTGATCGGAACGCTGATCCGCTGTTTCATAGTTTTGCCCGGGAGGCGCTTCTCACTCTCCAAGCCGGAGGAGAGGCGCTGCTGTACCGGATGTTTCTCCCGAAAGCAATGAACGCCGTTCTGCCCCTGCAGCCGCTGCCTGACCGGTATGAGGTATTCCTGAACCGGGAGCGGACCGCGCCTGTGACGGGAACCATCCCCTATCAGCGCACCGCCTTCCATGCCGGGTCTCCGCTGATCCGCTACAGGCAGGGCGAGCTGAGCGTGACCGTGATTGCCGGGCAGCCGGAATTTCTGTATCTGCAGTTCGGGCAAGCCCGGCTTCTGGGCGTCCGGCTAGCCTTAGGCTGGTTCGGCGTGGCAGGAACGCCTTTTGCCGCCATCCGGCAGACCGGAGACCATGCGTATGAGCTGTCCATGGAGCTGGAGGGCAGCTACCGGGACGCTCTGGAAGAGGACGCCGTCAGCCAGACAGATCCCCTGCACTTTGCCGAATCCATCCCGCTCCGCATCAAAACCAATGTAACGGTTCTGCCTGTCCGTGTAGGCATCCGTCTCGATCCGGCGGGCGTCGATCTTCATTACAGGGTCGAGGCAGGCACTCCTCCCCTCTTCGCCCAGGCCGTGTACGCCTTCGCCTCGGAAGGCTCCCTCGAGGGCCCGGACCTCGCGCCTATCCATGCTCATGCCTCCTGGTTGAAATCCGGGCACTTGATTTACAGCTGCGGGGAGGACTGGATCACCGTGGACGGGGGCGCCTTCCAGCACGGCTTTGAAGCTCTCCGTAATGACGGGCTGGACCCCGGCGTACAAAGCGCCGCAGTCAACTATTTGACCCCTCTGGAGGCAACCGTCCGCATTCGCTGCGGCAAAGCGGATACTTAACGCATAAATCAACGGCTGCCAGATCGGCAGCCTGGCAAAGGATGATGAATCATGTTGAACCGGCAAGACGCAACCGTGAAAGAGCAATTGGCCAATCTGGCCCAGTACACCATGCGCCCGCAGGAACAGGACAGTGCCCATATGATGGTCTGGCAATGGGGCCAAGGTGTGGCGCTGTACGGCTTAGGCAAAGCATACGACGCTTTGGGGGACACCCTTTATCTGGATTATATGGAGGAATGGCTGGACGGTTTTCTCCCGGAGCATCCCCCCGGCAAAAGCATCAACACGACGGCGCCACTCCTCGGAGCCTTGAAGCTGATCAAGGAGCGCCGCACCGATAAATATACAGCAGTTTGCTCCGCCTTTGCCGACTGGTGCTTGCATGATGCACCACGCTCTGTAGAAGGCGCCTTCGAGCACTCCTGCACGGAGAATCGCTATCCGGGGGAAGTATGGGCGGATACTTTATTTATGGGCTGCCTGTTCCTTGCGGAATGGGGCACTTTGACCGGCGAGAGACGCTATCTGGATGAAGCAGCCAGACAATTTAAACTCCATTACCAATATTTGCGCGATCCGGCCACAGGGTTGATTGTACACGGCTATAACGGAAATAACAGCGCACAGATGGGCGTGCTTTGGGGCAGGGGCAACGGCTGGTTCGCCGCTGCTACCGCCGAGATGCTGGAGTTGACGCAGGGCTCGGATGCCGCTGCCTCCATCGCGGAAAGTTATCTTGACCATATGGCAGGCGTGCTCTCCACTCAGGACCCCGAGGGAATGTGGCATACGGTGATGGATCATCCCACTTCCTATCCGGAAGCTTCCTGCACCGCCGCTTTTGCCTATGCCATCCTGAAGGGGCAGTCCCGTGGGGTTCTTCCTGCGGCCAGTCGGGTCAGCGCCCTGCAGGCGGTAAGCGCTCTGCACCGCAGGATCGACCCGGACGGACGGCTTACGGAAGGTTCCGGCGGCACCTGCGTCATGCCCGCAGCCACAGATTATAATGCCATCGGTTATGCCTATTCCCCATTTACCCAAGGGCTTGGCATGATGGCGCTGGCTGGAGCGATTTTATATGGAAAAGAGGGATAACGATGGAGGAGCTTGCGGCTATGGAAGCGGTTGGCCGTGGCAGTATGCCGGCCGTGAAGAAAAGGAAGCATCTCTTGTATTATCTCCGGCGGGATCGATATCTGTATCTGTTCTTGCTGCCGGCGCTGAGCTTTTATCTGGTTTTCAAGTATACCCCCCTTTACGGGGAACTGATCGCCTTCAAAGATTTCCAGATTATGAAGGGTATCTGGAACAGTCCCTGGGTGGGCCTGAAACATTTTCGGGCCCTGTTGTCCAATCCGGATTTCTGGCAGGTGTTCCGCAATACGATGCTGCTGAATGTCTACAAGCTCCTGTTTGTATTTCCGGCCCCCATCCTCTTGGCGTTAATGCTCAATGAGGTCCGGCTCAATGGCTTCAAACGGCTTATCCAGAACCTGCTGTATCTGCCCCACTTCATCTCCTGGGTGGTGCTGGGCGGCATCATTGTGGCTGTCTTGTCCCCCAGCACAGGGATTATCAACACCGTTTTGGAAAAAGGGGGTGGCATGGAACCCATTTATTTCATGACCCATGCGGGCTGGTGGCCTGTGGTGTTCACCCTCTCCTCCATCTGGCAGAGCGCAGGCTGGGGAACCATCCTGTATCTGGCGGCTATGGCCAACATTGATCCGCAGCTGTATGAAGCCGCCAAAATCGACGGCGCCTCCAAGCTCCGCCAGATTTGGCATGTCACCCTGCCAGGCATCCGGCCCACCATTGCCATCCTGCTGATTCTCCAGATGGGGCAACTGACGGACGTCGGGTTCGAGCAGGTGTACAATCTGCAAAACGAAGCGGTATTCAGCGTGTCCGATGTTATCAGCACCTACGTATACCGGATGGGCTTGCAGGCCGCCCAATATAGCTATTCCACGGCAGTAGGGCTGTTCCAGGGGGTCATTGCCTTGATCCTGATGCTTACTGTCAACAAGATTACCAAAAAGATGGGAGAGGGCGGCTTATGGTAACCAAATGTCTACGAGGCTTAAATGGACTTTTACTCATCCTGTGCGCCTTCGCCACCACCTTTCCACTATTGAATGTGTTGGCCACCTCCCTCAGCAGCAGCACGGCCATTCTGTCCGGTGAGGTTTTCCTTTGGCCTGTGAACTGGACCACCACCGCCTTCTCCAACCTGTTCAAGGATGGACAGCTGATGAACGCCATGAAGAACTCCGTCATCATCACCGTGGTTGGGACCCTCATGCAGATGACGGTCACCACGTTGGCGGCCTACGCCTTGTCCAAAACACGGCTGAAAGGGCGGCGTACGGCGCTGCTGCTGATTTTGTTCACCATGATGTTCGGGGGCGGGTTGATCCCGATGTTCCTGCTGCTGAAAAACCTGCATATTCTGAACACCTTCTGGGCCATCTGGCTGCCGGGACTGATCAGTACCTACAACCTTTTTGTGATGAAATCCTCCTTCGAGGGACTGCCCGGCGAGCTGGAGGAATCGGCCACCATCGACGGCGCCAGCGATCTGACCATCTTCACCCGGATTGTGCTCCCACTGTCCAAGCCGGTGCTCGCCGCCATCTCTCTCTTTTATGCGGTGGGACTGTGGAACGTGTATGCACCGGCCCTGTACTTTATCACGGATTCTTCCAAAATGCCTCTGACCGTAAAGCTCTACCAGATGATTCAGCTCCCTGACACCAATCTTCTGGACAGCTCCGATCTGAGCTTTGTGCCCCCGGAAGGGATGAAGGCAGCGGCCATTATCATTACCGTCATGCCAATTCTGTGCCTGTATCCGTTTCTGCAGAAATATTTTGTCAAGGGAGTGCTGCTCGGCTCCATCAAAGGCTGAAGAAAACGATCACCTGCGGGTGGTCTTTTCTTTTTCCCCCCAAGCACCTCGCTGATCGTATCCAGCAAAACCAGGAGCCCGTCTAGCGACGAGCTCCTTCATGTCGATCATCTATGATTTCATCGTAAACGGATTATGGTGGGAAGCACTGGTCCCCGATCCCTCAATGCGGTGAAGTTTCAACGCTTCATCCCCTGCGTCATCCATTCCCTCATTCAGCAAGTATTGCCCTTGTGCCAAAAGCGCCTCACGCACTCGCCTCACATTGACCTGCCGATTGGTTGCCCCATCTGCAGCGGCAAGCGCTGCTGCCGTTCCTGCGCCTTGCCCGATGCCCATTGCGGTAGCCATCACGCGCACAGAACCGAAAGCGTGATGCGTTGCCGATATGCAGCGTCCGGCCGCCCACACATTATCGAGCCTTTGCGGCAGCAAGCTGCGATAAGGAATTTCGTATACCGCTTTGCCTGAACCGGTAAATACTTGTTGTTCGCCTTCCGGTGGATGAATATCGATCGCGAAAGTACCGCAGGCAATACCGTCCTCGAAGGCGCGACAGTTCAGCACATCCTCCTCGGTCATCGTATAATCGCCGACGATATGCCGAGTTTCCCGAACGCCTACTTGCACGCCGGTGTCCAGAATATACGAGTGTTCAAACCCGCCTACCCTGTTTTTCAAAAATTTCGCAATCTCCCAGGCCTGACGGCGCGTCTCCATCTCAGCCCTCGTCAATTCGCGCACATCCGTACCGTCAATGCCCTGCAGTCGGGTACAGTTCACAGCGAATTGGCCTTCTCTTGGCAGCTCATACATGAGAATGCGCGGTGCTGCATCTTTCGGATACTCTCCCTTTTCCATCGCATCTTTAATAATCTCTTTCATGCCCAGAAACGCTAACGCGCTTTGTGCATCGATCTCTGTATCCGTAGGAGAATCCTTGAGCAAATGGCGGTTCGCCTTCATCCACGCTTTCAATCCCGGAATATCGATGCCCCCGATCCGATAAAAGAGGGTTACCGGCTGCATCGCTCCGTCAGCTTCTCGCCCCTTCACAAACGGCGCACCCGCACGGGCTATGACATCGGCATCCGCCGAGCAGTCAATCACATACTTGGGGCAAATCGCCTGACGGCCGCTTTTGCTCTCGACCAGTACAGTCGTGATCCCGCCATTCTCCACCAGCACGTCAGAGAAAGCGCAATGCAAGAGCAGTTCGACTCCCGCTTCCTCCAGCATATTAAGCAAGATGAGTTTCATTCCCTCCGGGTCAAAAGGGGTCATAGAAGCATTATCAAACGTTAGATCCGTGACATGTCCGGGGGATGAGGTCATTTTCACCAAGCGATCTACCACTTCGCCCGCAACGCCACGAATGACTTGCTTGCCGTGGGTATCGTGGAATGTAAACATGGGATTGACCATGGCGATCGTCAAATTTCCCCCTACAAAGCCGTAGCGCTCGATCAGCATGGTCCTGGCCCCCGATCTAGATCTTGATTATGCTCACGGCGACCTTGATCGCGAGCCTAATCAGCAAGCCGCTGCAGATACTACAGGACTTAATGTATGATGTGAACGGCGGAAACTTTGAAGCCCGGATGAATCACAAAAGGCGAGATGAAATCGGCGCACTGCAGCAGCAGATTAACCCTCATTTTTTATACAATACGCTGGAATCGATTAAATGGATGGCTTTCAGGCAAGGTGCCGACGAAATCGTTGAAATGACAACCGCGCTGGGGCAATATTTCAGAGGAAGTATTAGCAAAAAAAGTGGTCTAGTTCGCATGTCAGAGGAATTAGATCACCTGGAGCAATACTTGCGCATTCAAAATATTAGAGCGAAGGACCGATTCATCGTAATTTGGGATGTGTCCGAAGCGCTGCAATCTTCCTTAACGGTCAAATTGATTTTGCAGCCAATCGTGGAAAACGCAATTTTACACGGCCTGGATACGATCGAGGCGTACGGTCTGCTGATGATCAAAGGGTACGATGGAAGCCATATGCATATCGAAATTCTTGATAATGGCACGGGGATGAGCGAGGTACAATTGCAGCGGTTGCGCATGATCAAAGAGGAGTCCCGGGAAACGAACTATTCCGGAATTGGACACCTACATCCCTGATCTCTTCTTAATTTCAAAAATAATTAGTTACGTATACTTATCAAACAACCCGCTCCATCGTCATCGATGAGAGCGGGCTATTTTCCTTTATTCCAATCGGGCTAGCAGGTAACGGGCGTCCCTGAGCAGGAAGCTCGCAGCCGCGTCGGAGATATGCTTCCCGAGCTGTGCCTCCACTTCCTGAATAAACGGCTTTACCTTGCCGTTTCTCAATTTGGCTTGCAGGCTGTTGGCGATTCCGGGCTGATCAATCTCCTTGCTCCCGGCGAATCGGTTCACCATCGCCATGAGGGTCGGAATGCCGGTCACCGTCTCAAATTGGATCGTGACGCTCGCCATGTTGCCGGCCTTGTCCCCGGCTGACACAACAATCGTATGCATGCCGGGCGACAACGTATAGAGCGGGATTGCCGTTCCTACTGCGTATGCATATGTGTCCAACGTCACGGTAGTCGCGCTACCTTCCACGCCGGACAAGTTATCGTCCACCTCGATCAGTGGCGTCAACTCCCCCGAGCCTTCGTAAGTTGCATTACCGTTCGGCAAGGTAACCGTAATCGACGGCGCCGTTTGATCCAGATTGACAGCGACCGTCTGGGGCGTCTCCGCATTTCCGGCCCGATCCGTCGATCGGATGCTGACGGCGTAGCTGCCGTCCTGATTGATCGTGATCGGTCCCGAATACGAATGCCAGCCGCCATCCCCGTTCATGCGATATTCACTTCCCAAGATACCGGACTGCGTGTCCTCTGCCAATAATTGAAGTGTTACCGGATGGACGTACCACCCATTCGCTCCGTCCGGCTGCCCCGGCTGCACGGCTGCCGTTGTGACAGGGGGCTCCGTATCCCGCAGCTGCAGGAGATACGGCGTCAGGGGCTGCAGCTCAAAGCTCGTTCCCGCAAATGTTTCCCCTGTAATCAGATTCGTAAATCCGGTCAGCGGGATGCCGTCCCGTTCCGCGGATACCGTAACGGAAGATGAACCATAATTGACTGTGTTCACTAAGGGCGCTCCGTCGTAATCGACGCTTCGCCACTCAACCCCATAAACCGGCTGCTGGGTAACCGAATCGATCAGTCCGATACGGCCAGGATCGACGTTCTCCAAGAGGGGGAGGAGTTCCAAACGGATCTGTTCGGCCGTCCGGTCGGTTGAGGCGATCGTAACCGCATGGGCAAAAATATAGTCTCGGTCTGTGGTGGATAACATTTCGCCATGAGGGCTATATTTCAGCGAGCCGGAGCCGATCACAAGTACCTTCCCTCCCTGTTCCTGGAACTGCCGAATGCCTTGCAGCGTAGACGCATCTGCGCGAACCGCATTCGGAACGATCAGCAGCTTGTAATCGTTCAAGCCGCCGCTTGCGATCTGCCGTTCCGAGACGTAGCCGGCCTTCCGCCCGCTGTAGGACAAGGCCTCATAAGCCCGCAAGTTGACCTTGGCATAATCGCTTGTAAACACGCCCGATGCCAGCGAGTACAGAATGGCAACTTGCGGCTTTTCATTCTGCAGGGCGGTTACTTCCTTCGCCAGCCGGTTCAGGTCAAGATTGGTGCGGCCAATATCGGCAACCACATCCGGACGGTGAAGAATGCTGCCTTCCCGGCTTGATGCCGCATCGTAGGTGCGTTCCCAGATCCAATACGTAGTGGCGCTCTCGCCGTGAATGGAGCTCTGCCACAGGTCGGTACGGACATGGTCGGCCTGCTCCGGAATGTACGATTTGTCCCCGTCTGCAATGACATGATGCTCGGAATTGAACACCGGCGCTTGCTTGAAGGAAGTCTGAAGATCGTAAAAGCTGAGCTCCTCCATAAACCCTTTGGGTCCTTCATTGATATAGTTCCAGTTATCGTTGCCGTTGATCTGGCTCCAACCGGAGAACCGTTCCACGTCGATTCCCCAGGACAGGCTGCCTTGCGGATCGCCCATGATCTTCGCATGCATAGGCAGCTCCGGAGCAAGTTCATGAATAATGCCGGCCATCCATTCATGCCAACGGGCAAAATAGTCCTGATTGAACAGCACGTAGTCGTAAGCGGCAGGAGTGGCCGTGATTTGCGCCGGCATCATGACCTCGGCGAATGAACCGTAAGTTTTGTTGTAAACCAGGTTCAACGACTGGATATCCCCGTTATAGATACTGCTCAAGTAATCCTGCCACGCGCCAACAGCATAGGGATCCTGATTGGCTTGATAGGTCGGCTCGTTGCTTAGTGTGACGCTATGCAGCGAAGGATACGTTCTTATCTGCGGGATCAGCGCCCTCAGGTAGTCTTCGACGATGCTCCGTGCCATCGGTTGCATGATCGAGAATTTGATGCCACCGCTATTCGTCGTTTTCAGCTCGGGCCATTTATCCAAGGCCCACGCAGGAAAATAGTGCGGTGACAAAAGCAGGTTGACGGCAATATCGTGATCTGCGGCGCGCTGAAGCACCTGTCGGATATCCGAGTCGATTTTTTTCGTCGATACGATGTACGGTTTATTCTCCGAATAGCCTCCCAGCTCTTCAAAACCGGGATTCTGCACGAGATTGACCGCGCTCCCCGCTTTGACAACGGATAGATCGTCGATCCAAACCGTCCCTGCATTCTCGGAAAGAACCGTCAACCGGTAAGAGGTTTCGGCCGCTCCTGTCGTGTACGTGTAAGAGACTTCCGTCCAATTGTAAGTTCCGCTTGGGAATGATTTGCGCTGCTTCCACCCCGCTCCTCCTGGAAACCAGACATTTTTGGCATTCTCGCCCTTGACCCATACTTTAAACGTGTAGGTCGTATTGGGCTCTACCGGAATGGTCTGGCCAACATTCACATAAACGTTGGATTGGAACGGACTGCTGTTCACGATCCGTAGCGAGTAATCGCCCGAATGGCTGACGCCGCTAACCGGATTCACCGATGCCGTGACGCCGCCCGAACGGCCGACCTCGTATTGATTCACGAAATCCTTATTGTCAACAATTACGTCGCGGGGACCCATCTCAATCTGAATGATGTTGGCGCCGAGGTCCTGGAACTTTGGAATATCGCTCCTGACCTGATTGAAGTGCCCGTAGCCCGTAAAGAAAATCGGCCTCCGCTCCGTCGCTCCGGTGCTTCTCACCTTGGTATTCCCCAGAAAGGAATAGCCGGAAATATCGGACTGCCCGGTGACATATCGCGGAGCGGCTTGTGGCGCTTGCGCCCCGCTCAAGTAGCTCTGCAGCTTAGCCATCGCTTCGTCGTACAAGCGCTGCAGTTCAAAGGCTACATATTGGGCTCGGCTTAGCCTGCCATTGGCAATATCATCTTTGCCGTACTGGATAAAATCCTTGATGACCGTGTAGTTGATCCGTTCATAATCGGTCGACAGCCCCTGCGCTTCGTTCTGCAGAAGCAGCTGCTCCAGCTGCGGAAGCTTCGCATTCACACTATCCAGGATCACGCCAACCGCTTGTGCGCTCAAATTGGCCTCCACTTGGAAGCTCTGTTGCTTCGTTTGGCCGGATACGGCATCCGTCATCGTAAAATCAAGCTGATACGTCTTCGCCTCCGTCGCCGTAAAGGGCAGGGTCAGCTCCGCAGCAGACTGCCCGGGGATGACGACCTGCTGCTGAACGCCGAGTACCTCCGAGGCAAGTTCCAGTGTCTGGGGCGTGTTCTTCCAGTTCACTGCGTACAGTTTGTAATCGTTTGCAATCATGGTATCGGTCTTGCCCGGACCTTCCACCCAGAAGCTCCATGGCTCAGCAGCCGGAATAAGCTGCAGGCGGGCGTGATCGTCTGGGCTTTTTGCCTTCCCGATGCCTGGTGTCCACTCGATCCAACCCTTCCGGCCTGCCCCGTCATTGTCATTGATCAGCAGTGTGAAAGGAAGAATGCCGTTTGCCGGCTTTCCTGTCGATATCGTCATCCACGGCATTTTGACCTCGTAGACCGTTTCATTCCCCTGCTGCGACGCGGCCGCCGTTATCTGATCCTTGCCAGCTACGGCCTGCCCTTCGCTGAACTGCCATAGATGGGCCGTGCCATCCATGTAGTTGATCCCGTATTCGGGCCCGTAGATTCCGCCAGGACTGAAGGCGAACTGGATGCTATCCCCTCGCCACATCGTGCTGTCGGCAACGGGGGTATGCACATTATCCTTCACCCGAGCCGCCCAATAAAAAAAATCATCATCGTACGCCAGATAAACATCGGCGGACACATCGGCCTCTCCAGTCCATCCGCTCATGACGACTTGCCCGGATGCCGCCGGCAGATGCAGCCCCGAATAGGAGCCCCACTCATTCAATGTCCCGTCAATCGCGATATTTCCAGCGTGAATGACAGGTATAGCGGTATGTCCGCCAAAGGTGTGTTGGAACGAATCCCATGCCGTGATGACCGGAGTAACGGTTTGGTAGGTGGCACCTGTAACTGATGTGCCGGAACCTCCATCTGATAACGCTTCCAATTGCATCCCGTGTGCAGCCGATTGAAAGACTCCTCCCATGCCGAGCAGCCAAGCCAGCGCCAGACTGCAGCCGACTTTCCACGCTTTCCATGCTTTCCATGCTTTCCATGATGATGCCTTCCCCATTGCTTCAACCTCCTAATGGTCGCCATTTAAGAATGGCGGTTGTTTGTTGCACAGCCAGAAGAGACGAGCGGACGGTTTCTCGCCCGCCCGGTTCTCCCATGACCAATTCGTCCTGCGTTAGCCCTTCACGGAACCCAGCAGCACCCCCTTGACGAAATATTTTTGCAGAAACGGGTACACACACAGAATCGGGCCTACCGTGATCACGATCGCGGCCGCTTTAAGCCCCTCCGGTTGAATGTACTGGGATGGGTCCGTGCCGCCAAGCAAGGAATCGATCGGCGTCTGCAGCATCTGGTACAGCTTGACCGTGACGGGCAGCAGCTGGGATTTGGTAATAAAGTATAAAGCGCTCGAGTAGGTGTTCCACAGCGCTACCGCATAGAACAGGGAGATGGCAGCCAGAATCCCCTTGGATAAGGGCAGAACCAGCTTCGCAAACACGGTGAGATCGCCCGCTCCGTCCATTGTCGCCGACTCTTCCAGCTCTGCCGGCAAGCCTTCGAAGAACGATTTCATGACGAACAAATTGTAAGCGCTGACCAGCCCAGGCAGCCAAATCGCCCAGAACGTGTTGAGCAGATGCAGCTGTTTGACCAGCAAGAACAAAGGAATCAAGCCTGTGCCGAACAGCATGCCGAACAGCACGATATAGGTAAACAGGCGCCTGCCCTTCAGCCTTTTTTTGGACAGCGCGTAGGCTGCGAGGGTCGTCGCGAGCATCTGGAGAGCAGTTCCGATGACGGTGATGACGACCGTATTCCCCATCGCCTTCAGCAATTGCCCGTCCAATAACAACTGCTTGTAGGCAAGCACATTAAATTCCACCGGGATCAGCTTCACTTCCCCGGAGATGATCGCCCTGCTACTGCTGAACGACATGGATATGACATTTAGAAACGGAAACAGCGTGACGAACGCGCACATCGCCAGGAACGCGTACAGAGGCGCGTATGCAAGTCTTTTTACCATAAGCCGCCCTCTCCCAGTTTCTTCACGATTTTGTTCACAAGCACCACCAGGATCAATCCAATAACTCCTTGAAACAGTCCGACGGCGGTGGCCATGCTGTATTGCGCGTTCTGGAGCCCGGTTCGATACACATAGGTGCTGATCACGTCCGCCACGCTGAATACGGCCGGATTCTGCAGATTGTACACATGCTCGAAACCGACGTCCATGACCTTGCCCATCTGCAGAACCAGAAGGACCGCGATCGTGCCCCGAATACCCGGAATCGTGATGTGCCAGATTTGACGCAGCTTGCCCGCCCCGTCCATCTTCGCCGCTTCATATAGGCCCGGATCGATGGCGGAGATGGCTGCCATATAGATGATGGTCCCCCACCCCGCGCTTTGCCAGACGGTGGACGCGCTGAAGGCAACCGGCCACCATTCGGGCCTGGTCATGAAATAAATCGGCTCCCCCCCGAACGACCGGATCACGACGTTGACCACGCCCGTTGAGGGCGACAGCAAGGAAACGATGATGCCTGCAAGTACAACCCACGATATAAAGAATGGCAAGTAGAGCATATTTTGGATCATGCGTTTGTACCAATTCACCCGCACCTCATTGAGGAGCAGGGCGAGCACGATCGGCGCGGGGAATGCGAAGACGAGATTGTACAGGTTGAGCAGCAGCGTATTGCGCAGCACCATCCAGAAGTCGTGACTAGCGAACAGCGTGCGAAAGTGCGCCAGCCCGACCCATTCGCTCCCCCAAATCCCTGCGATCAGACGAAAATCCTTAAACGCGATAACCTCTCCGTACAACGTTACGAACTTGAACAAAAGAAAGTACAGCATGGCCGGCAACAAAAAGAGGTAGAGCACCCGGTCGCGGTACAAAGTCTTTAGCAGGACGCCGCTCCCTCGCATAGGGCCGGCTGCGGCAGGGACGGCACCGGGAACCGTACGGCGCTCCATTGTCTTCTCCATTTTGATCTCCCCACTCTCCCTGGCCGAATTACTTCAGCTTGTCTTTATTGGCGTCGTACCAAGCCTGAACCTTCGCCGTTACGCCGTCTCCTCCAAGGCTGTCCCAGGCTTTGCGAATTTCTGTAACGGCCGCATCGGCGGTTATGCTATCCGTCATGGCCATTCGGGTGATGATCTCTTTCCATTTGGCTTCGAATTGGCCGGAGATCGCCGAATACTCCGCAACGGACGGGACGTAAGGAATATCCTTGCGGAACTTGACGGTATTCGAATAGTTGATGATGTCTCCCTTGAGTTTGGCGAATTCCAGGCCGACCGGATCGGTTCCCGCTTGCGTAATCAACGTTTGCGGCGTCATTTGCTCCTGCTGGACAACCCGATATTCTCCGGCGTAGCTGACTTCTTTCTTCCACTTGTCGGAATCGATCGTAACCGGAATCTGGTTCTCCAGCTTATAGTGGACTCCCTCCGTTCCGTAAGTCAGCGGCTTCCAGCCGTTGTCCAGCATCCAATCGACGAACTCGATCGCCGCCTTCGGGTTTTTCATATCTTTATTGAAGGCTGTCAATAGATGGTTAGGCACCTCAAGCTGATAACCGTTCGTTCCGTACTTGGTGGAAAGCGGAGGTACAACCGCAATCTTCGCGTTCGGATTATTCTTCTTCAAGTCGTTGATCGTATTGTCCATGTTGATGTTGCTGAAAAAGATGCCGGATCTCCCGGTCGTCCACAGCTGCTTCTGACGGGAAAACTCTTTGTCAGTGGCGAACTCCTTGTCGACTAGACTTTCCTTGTAGGCAAGTTGACGGAAATTAAGTGCATCCTTGTACCTGTCGATGAAGAAGCTTTGCACAGTCTTGCCATTCTCGACGAACCATTCCGCGCTGCGCGCCATAAACCAGTCGTCCGTTATCGCGTTGTAGGATGTGGATATCGCCATCGGAACCGTATCGTTTGCCTGATTCCCGTCAGGATCTTTGTCACGGAACGCCTTGGCTACGGCAAGCAGGTCATCCACTGATTTAGGCATGGCCAATCCCAGCTTATCGAGCCAGTCCTGCCGAATGAAGATGGCCGTGTTAGCGCGCGTAGGCCTCATGCTGGCGATGGCATACATCTTGCCGTCATCCAGCGTCAAATAAGGCTTCAACTCCGGATGCTCCTTCAAATATTTCTTATAGCTCGTGCTGTACTTCTCGATATACGCGTCAAGCGGCTGAATCGCACCCTCATTCGCCCAGCGGACGATGAAGTCGTGATTGAACGTGGTCAGCATGTCAGGCGCTTGCCCGGAGGCGATCAGCACATTGAATTTGTCCGCCTCCTGATTGCGGGGGATCGGCACCCACTTCACCTTGACGCCCGAATTGTCATTGATGTACTTCGTCCAACGGTTGTCTTCATAACTACCTTCTCCGGTGGCCACCTGCCCCCTGTCATAGATCGAGCCGGATATCTCTTTAGGGAGCGACGCATATTTGTCCCCGCTTGTAGCCGGTGCGCTTGCCCCCTCCTTCGAAGGCTCCGCCTGCTCGCTGCAGGCGGATAAAACGGCCGTTCCGCAAAGCACAAGCGCCAGCAAGCCCATCCCGGTTTTTTTTGCCTTGATACCTTTCATTTGTTTGACCTCCTGTTAGTCTTTGTTATGTTCGGATTAATTGGCGAGGCTGCCATGCTTCGTATCAGGCCGTCGCCGCCTCCAATCACAAGGCTAATATAGCTGATCGATCGCGGACAACGAAAGTGGCACAATCTACGATCAGGTTCGATTTGCCGCTATTCGCCGCGTTTTTGTAGAAAACGCAAGTTCATGACGGAATGTGACACTCGACTCCCCCTCCGGCCGACTATATAATAAAAGAGCTTTGGAGTAGGATTCGGGGGAGTGCATGTGCATTGAACAGAAAAATATCCGTTAAGCTCCAACTCATCAATATCGCTTTAATTGTAACCATCATACTGTCGACTGTCGCCATTTCCTATATCAGCTACATCCGGCACCTGGAAAGCCAGGTGATCAGCTCCAACCTGAACGTGCTCAGCCAGATCGGCAAGCGGGTCGACAGTATGCTGCAGGAAATCGATCTGACGATGCTTACCTTTCTTCGGGGCAGCGAAAGCCTTTCCTTCTTTGACAGCCCGGCTTCGAACTCGCCGCAGTCCCTGATGGGCATCTCCGCCTTGCAGGACAGGCTCGGCAGCATTCTCGGAGCCAATTTCAATATGAAATCCGTCATGCTCTACGCCAAGAACAGCGGGAAGCTCGTTACTCCAGCCGATTATTATAGCTTGAAGGATGCGCCCCAGATGAGCTGGGTACAGTTGTTCAGCGGCCCCGTCGCCAAATTCGACAAATGGACAGCCCTGCCCCCCGGGAACGATGGGGGGGCTATCGGTAGCGATTTCCTAATGGTTCGCTCTTACCCATTCCCGGCCGGAACCGTTGACAGCAAAGGAATCGCAGTGACCCGAATCAACGAAAGAAGCATCTCCCGCATGTTTGAGGATTTGCAATTCAACGACAGCTACAACGTTTTCCTCGTGGATCGGAACGGAACCATCATGTCCCATAAGGATCCGGAGCTCATTCATCAGAGCATACGCGACAAGAGCTACAGCGAGAAAATATTGGCCCAGCAAGGGCAGGGTTATGTCGTCGATAACACCGATCACGGACGCATTCTGGTATTCTACAACCATTCGTCTTATACCGGCTGGACGCTGATCTATGTCGTGTCCCGGCAGCAGCTCGGCACGTTGTCCTTCATCATCCGCAATATCCTGATCGGCGCAGCCTGCCTGCTAGCGGTGCTGGCGATCGCGGTAACCCGGTTCGTCAATAAGCAGTGGTTCGTGCCGATCGAGAATTTCGTCGCAAAACTGGATGATCTCGTCAGCCGCAGCCACCCTGTGCCCGGGAATCATCGTACCGCGTCTTCGTTTTCATACAGCGACCTTCAGAATAGAATCCAGCAGGTGTTCATCGGCTATTCGGATGCAGAGAGACGGCTTCACGAGAGCCTTCCGGCCTTGAAGCTGCAAATCATGTTCGAGATGCTCACAGGCAAACGGACGAAATTCGAAACGGCCGAGCCTCTTCTGAAACATGTCGGGATCGGCCTGCACCCAGCCAACTATATCGCGCTCACCGCCGAATTCGATCACAGGTCGGTGCAGAGCTCCGGCGATTTGCATCTGTATCTTTACGCACTGTGCAACGTTGCCGAGGAATCGATCGGGTCCCTCCATGACGGGGATGTCGTGAAAGGGGCCGCCGTTCAAATCAACGATTATCAAGCGGTCATCCTGCTGAGCTTCGCCTGTGACCGTCCCGCAAATAACGCGGGATTGGCGTTGATCTTTGCGGAAAGATTGAGAACCAATACCGAGCATCTGTTCAAAAAAACAATCAGCATCGGGGTAGGCTCCCCTTATCCCGGTTTTAAGGACATTCGAACGTCATACCTGGAATCGGTGGCTTTTGTTGCTTATAAAATTTTGACCGGCCCGAATGCAATCATCACTTCGGAGCAGGCTGGTTCGTGGGATAGCGGCAAAATGACGGAGGTGTTCGAGACGGTGGATGGGGTGCTCGAGGCCATCAAGCAGGCGGATGCCGGTCGGACGAACCTTAAGCTGGATGCTTTGTTCGACAACGTGGCGGCCACGAATTTAACCAAAGATATGATGGTGCAGCTCTGTCTTCAAGTGCTGCTCAAGGCGCTTAGGATCGCGGCGGATTCGAGTCTGGACGAGAGGTTTCAAGAGGATAAAGACACCGTGCTTGATCGGTTTCAGCATTGTGAAACGATGCAGGAGATGCAGGCCGTGCTCGGCGGGCAGTTGAACGGGCTGATCACGGCATTGATCGAAAAGCGGAGCACCCGCAAGAAGTCAAACGATCTCATTGAGGCCATCCAAGCCTATTTGACGGTTCATTATGTGAATAGCGATATCTCCGTCAATTATATGGCGGATCTGTTCGGCATCTCCCCCAATTATTTGAGCAAGCTGTTTAAAGAACACACGACGATGAATTTCATCGATTACCTGATCGAGATGCGCATGAAGGCCGCCAGTAGCCTACTACTCGAAACCCCTCTCAAACTGAACGAGATTGCGCTGCAAACCGGCTACGCCAATTTTTCAAGCTTCCTGCGGAACTTTAAGAAATATTACGGCATGACGCCTACGGAATTCCGGCAAGTGTATACGGACTCGATTGCTAAGTTCGATTCTTCAAAATTATAAGATTGTCGATATGTATGGTGTTGTTCATGACATACATGTTGAATAATTATAAGCACTCCAGAAAAAATGGTAAGTTTAATATATAAAGGGGAATAACGCTATGAATCAAGAGGATGTCAAACAACGTATTCAAGATTACCAGCAGGCAGGCGGCGTGCATCCTCTGATTTGTGGAAATAATGCAAGCACGAGAAACTATATCCTAAGGTTCTTGAACAAGGACTGGTTCTTCTTTGTCCGAACTGCAGCTATACGCAGACTTACATCCCTGATCTCTTTTTCGATGATGGTTTTTTTGAGTGGCTGCGAGGTATGAAGAGCTTGATTTAGAAAGATGCCCTATGCTCATTTAACATTTGAAGAGATAGCATAAAAAATCCGAACCATCAAAGGTTCGGATTTTATGATCAAACGTCAATATCGAAATTACTTGCAAAGTCTGCAACCATTCCTCTCACTCAAGACGGAAATGGTGTTTCTTGACACTAATTAGAAGTCAGAACCAATGGGTTATCAAAAGCTACATCTACCGAAGTGGTACGGAATCCGATTTTCCCTGTTGTCAATTCCGTTACAGGATTGGTCCAATTTGTCTTTAAGACTCCATCTACATAACCTTTGATCGTGTTGCCTTGAACGGAAGCCTTTATTGTATACCACTGGTTCGCCTGAGCTGTGAAAGATGTACTGGATACCAGGGTCAGCTGTCCGTTCACGGCCTTGTATAATTCCAGCTTTTGATTCGATGAATTGATACGATACATATAATAATTATCCGCATTCTGCACCCTGAAGACAATGCCTGCATTGGCATTCGTGATCGGCATTTTCGCTTTAGCTTCAAACGTATAATCCTTCCATGCATCGCCGGCGGTAATCAGCGCAGTCGCCGAATTATTTTGATTCAGAACTTTCGTACCGTCTGTTTTCACACTCCAAGAACCGGAAGATGACGTCCACCCTGTCGTATTGCCATTTTCGAAATTATCGCTAAACAGAATGATTGGAGAAACGATGACATCGTCAAAATGGACGCCCGCCGAAGTGGTGCGGAATCCGACTCCTCCTGTTGTCAGTTCTGATACAGGATTGGTCCATACCATTTTTAATTCGCCATCCACATAACAGGAAATTTTGTTGCCTTGTACAACCGCCTTCATGGTATAGAACTGCTTCTCCAGGGCTGTAAACGGCGTATTGGCTACAGACGTCAATTGTCCGTTCACGGATTTGTACAGCTCGAGCTTTTGATTCGATGAATTAATTCGATACATATAATAATTATTGGCATTCTGTACCCTGAAGACAATGCCTGCATTGGCGTCGGTAATCGGCATTCTCCCTCGAGCTTGAACCACATAATCCTTCCATGAGCCGCCGCTATTAGCGGTTATCAGGGATGTGGTTACCTGGCTCCCGCTGGACAACACGTTATTCGTGTCGACGGTCGGTACGCTCCAGCTGCCTGCAACGGATGTCCATCCAGCCATATCTCCATCTTCAAAATTATCGTTGAACAGCGGAGTGGAGTTGGCAAAATTGACTCCGTTTACATTACTATTTACGGTTAATTTTAAGTCAGTCAGGTTGGTGGCGAGCTTGCCTTTAACAACCACATCCGAGAAGGTGACCGTGTTAACCATTCCGCCCTTGGTGACATTACCGGAAATTCTGGATTGCTGAGATCCCAGCTCGCGAACATTAATGTTCTTTAATAACACATTGCTGACATCGCCGGAAGTGCTGGTAGAAACGCCCAGCCAATAGTTCCCGAATTGATTGATCCCGACACGTTCGATGTCGATATTCTCAAACGTAATATTTTGAGCGTAACCTTCCTCCGGAAGCGTATTATACTGATAACCATGATCAATCAACAAAGCTCGGGCACTTTGAAACACATACGAATTACGGATAGTCACGCCGATCTGCGGCTGCGCTACGCCCATTCCAATCTTGAAAGCCGCGCATCTTGTCCAGGCAAGGGCATCATCAAAGACCACATTCTCCACATGTTCAAGCGCTCCCGGCCACCCTGAAGACATCCCTGTTTGCAGCCAGGTTTTCGTAGAATAATTGTCATCATCGGATATGGCAATGGCATGTTGAACAAGCACGTTCTGACTCTCGTTAATATCGATGACGTCATCCTCAATTTTGTATAGATCCTGGAATCCCTTAAGATTTTTTATGGTCACATTGTCGGAACGAACGACCATGAACGACCAGAAACCGGCATCCCGCAATATGAGACCGTCAAACGTAAAATGGGAGGTTTGCAACGGGACAAGCAGGTTATTCAAGAAGCCTTCGCTTTTATTCGGTGCCGGCATGATTCTCGCCCGCATCTCCATCCCTTGTCCGTCAATGGTTCCCCTCCCCCGTATGGTGATATTGCTGGAGTTTACGGCAGTTCGTATAAAATACGTGCCATCCGCATTGCGTGAATCCTTCCGAAAATCAATCGCGTAGTCTTCACCTTTGCCTGTGCCGACAATGACGGCGCCTCCGGCCAGGTAAAAGGTCACATTGCTTTTTAAAGTCAGGTTCCCGCTCTTGTAGACACCGGCCGGCACGTATACAGTGCCGCCGCCAGCTTGATACGCGGCATCAATGGCTTGCTGAATCGCACCCGATGCCATCGACGTCCCCGTCTTATCGGCGTTGTATGGCGATTGGGTTACATTATAGATCCCGGCACCTGTGGACGGGGGAATATTCGTCTCCAAAGGATCTGCTGCGATGACAATCTTTTTCGTCAAGTCATTGATTTTCACGATCACATAGGTGGAGGATGAAAGCGAAAACGTCAGTTTGTTACCGTTGACCGTACCCTCGATGTTTTTGGCCATTGGACTGATGGAATAAGAGGTGATAGGTTGATTGACCGTAACTTCGATACGAACCGCGCCGGAAAAAGAAAATTGAGCGTAGTCATAGTCATCCAGATAGCTGATTACCGGAACGGATTCATCATCTGCTTTCAATGAATAAATACTTGACGCGGTATAGATGGAGGGCATCGGGTAGTTCTGAATCGTCGCGGCTGCATGTGAGGTCTGGGGTAAAAATCCTAGCGTTGATATAACGACAGCAAGAAATAATAAAAAACCATAGACTTTAATTTTTAACATAAAAACCTCCTTTGAAGATGTGATGAGTTCAGTATAGTCAGCATCGCATTCTCCCAGAAGGTGGTAATCTTTGTATTTCTGGTGCTATTTTATGGAAAACGAAATAAGGCTGCTTCGAATCTTTCTTCAAAGCAGCCTTGGTTCATTCTTGCCAAGCAAATCTGTATCCGATTCCGGGCTCCGTAAGAATATATTTGGGCCTTGTCGGATCTTCCTCGATTTTTTTCCTTAGATGACCGATATAAACCCTTAAATAATGGCTATCCGATTCATATTCTGAACCACCCCAAACTTGCTTGAGCAAGTGTCGATGCGTCATGACTCGTCCCGCATTTAGAGCAAGTTCTTTGAGCAGATCATATTCTGTCGGGGTCAATTTTATTTTTTCCTCATTTAATGCGACACTTCGTTGGGATAGATCAATCAGAAGATTGCCAAGCTTCAAAACAGGTTCTTCCGGTGTTTTCGCAATATGGCGCAAGGCTACCCGCAGGCGGGCCATAAATTCCCCCATGCCAAACGGCTTCGTCACATAATCGTCAGCACCGCAATCTAAAGCCGTAACCTTATCCTGTTCCTGATCCTGGGCAGTAAGGATAATGATCGGCACTTGCGACCACTGACGAATATGATCAAGCACTTCCATTCCGGTCACGTCTGGCAGTCCAAGATCCAAAACAATAAGATCCGGGCGTACCATGGCCGCTTGCAGCATGCCTTCCTGCCCCGTGGAGGCTTCATATACCATAAAACCATGCGCGGTTAACGTAACCCGAAGCAATCTGCATATTTGTGGCTCATCGTCAATAATTAGAATTTTCGCCCCTGTTATGTTCAAGCAGAATCGCCGCCCTTCTCAGTCAAACGTAAAGGTAAACTTATTTGAATAACCGTTCCTGTATGATGCTCTTGGCTGGCGTTTGCAGAAATGTGTCCGCCATGCGCCTCTATAATACTTTTGCATATGGCAAGACCGAGTCCTGTGCCAGTAATATGCTTCGTGCGGCTGCCGCGATAAAATTTTTCAAAGATTCGCTCCCTGTCGGCCGGAAGGATACCGACTCCCTGATCCGCAATGGTCAAGCTCAGCACATCGCCCTCCTCCTTCGCGCCTATACGAATCTCGCTCCCTTCAGGCGAATATTTAATCGCATTGCTGATGACGTTGATCAGGACTTGTTCGATGAGCACTTCATCGAGCGGAATTGAAGGAAGGGCCGGCTCCAGATCGACGATAACGGCTCTGTTAGCAAGAGAATCTCTCAATTGCATTAAAGCAACACCAACAACATCTTCAATGTCGCACCATTGTTTATTTAAACGCAGCATACCGCTCTCAATGCGGACCATACCGAGCAAATTCACGACGAGCCGATTCATTCGAGCTGCTCCCTCTCGCGTCGTAAGCAACAGCTCTCTCCGATCTTCTTGAGTAAACACATGCTCACCCTCAAGTAGACTGGTGACCGAGCCTGTGATCGCGGCCAGCGGAGTTCGCAGTTCATGAGACAGCGAATCCAGTATGGCCGTTCGAAGCTTTTCGGACTCAGCTGTCACCTGCGCTACCTTAGCTTCATTCGCAAGCTTAACTCGGGAAATGGCAACGGCTGCAAGATCAGCCAGCGCTTCAATGATTCGAATAAGCTCCGGCATTTCCGGCAAAGTCCGATGACCAACATGCACGACAAGGATGCCGTGCACCTCATGATCCGTATTTAAAGGGACATACAGCTGAGCAGATTCGCGCAGCGCTTCCGTCCCTCGACCTGCAATTGTAAGGTGATGATACACCCAGGAAGCAATAGACAAATGCGATTCATCAATCGCCCAATCCATGCTATCCTGCGAAAAGGCTTCAACCTGTATTTCCCCCGCCTGACTGCGCACCAGGATTGCCGCCTTCGTCTCCAGTGTTTCTGAGAAATGCTGGATGATCTGAGTTAATAATACTTCCAGATCAGAAATGGCTGTAATTTTGCGACTTAACGCATATAGAGCAGCTGTATTGGCTTCTTTCTGCTGCGCTTGTTGAAATTGCTTTCTAAGCTTTGACGCAAGATTAGAGGTAAGACCTGCCACACACAAAAAAACAACAAAAGTGAGCAGGTAGCGTAAATCAGCTACCGTCAGACTGAACATTGGCGGAACAAAGAAGAAATCAAAGGCTAGAACGCCCAGTCCCGCAGCAAAAAAAGAAGGCCCCTTTCCCCATCTGACCGCACTAAAAAGAACAGGGAATAAATAGAGAAGTGCGATATTGACGCTGTCAAAAAAGCGATAAAAGCATTTTAAGAAAATCGTCAATAGAATGATAAGTAACACAGTCACACCGTAGGATTTCCAATTTTTATATTCATACTTGGTCATATTCATTTATATTTATCTCACCCTATTTCTCGAAGATTGCCATGACTCGTAATCCGCAATGATGAGCACATCCATTTGACGCGCATAGGGCAAAAGCTTCTTGACCATCATACTCTTTCTAACGATAAGTTGTGTAGCTCCAGCTTCACTTGCTTTTGTCGCAAAATAACGCGGAATGTGATTGCGATTTACGACCGCTTGAAAGGAAAACTCCCCTCCCAAGCGTTTGGTTAGCTTTTCAAGAGCCTCCAACATGGGCTTCAATTCCTCAAGATACCGGGCAGCGATAAAGCTTACCTGCCAGGCTGCTTTCAACCGATGCGCAATGCGAAACCCCCGCCGAATCAACCGGTCGGCTTGTGTGAATTCGGTGATACACACGTAGATGACTTCTTTTCTTCGCCACGGCCCTCGTAATGAGTTCTTTCGCTCCATAGACTCCAGACGCTCATCAACATCATCGGCAATTTCACGCAGAGCTAATTCGCGCAAGGCGATAAGATTTCCTGTTTTAAAAAAATGATTTAAGGCCTGATCCACTTTTGCCATCGCATAAATTTTTCCGTCTCTCATTCGGAGCTGCAGCGCTTCCGGGGAAACATCGATTAACTGGACTTCATCGGCTGTTCGGAGCATGCTGTCAGGAACGGTTTCCCGCACACGCACGCCCGTTATATGTTCGACAGCATCATTTAAGCTTTCCAAATGTTGAACGTTTACCGTGGAAATGACGGAAATACCGGCTTCCAAAATTTCGAGCACATCTTCGTAGCGCTTCTTATTCTTACTTCCGGGTACATTGGAATGGGCAAGCTCATCCACCAAAACCACTTCAGGCCGCAGACGGATAATCGATTCGGTATCCATCTCTTCAAGCCTCGCACCCTGATAGTGAATTTCTGCCCGCGGTATACTGACAAGATCGCTAACCTGCGCGATCGTTTCTTGTCTGCCATGTGTTTCAAGCAGGCCAACTTTTACATCAATCCCCTTTTTGAGCAAGTCATTGCCTTCCCGCAGCATCGTGTAGGTTTTCCCTACACCAGGTGCAGCGCCAATGTACACCTTGAATCTGCCGCGTTTGATTTTCTCAATTTTTTTCTCAACTTCCTGCTTGCTCAGACGCTTATATTTGTAAGGCTCCTTGGGCGATTGCATATGAGCAGGCAAAATACGCTCCCCCTCTTTCGAGGCACGATCCGCAACAAGAAAGACATCAACGTTCCTTGCCCTCTTCAACAAACCGTTGATGACAGATCCATAGAGAAATGTTTGCCATCTGGTTTGTTTAGAATGCCCCAAAACAATACGTGTAACATGATGGGTATTCGCATAATTCACGACTAATTTTGGAATACAGCGGCGATAAGAAAGTGGCAGCTCTTTAAATTTACCTCCAACTTTCTCCACCAGTTTCATCATTGACCTGCGAAAAGCAGCCGCTTCTTTAGAGAGTGTTTTCCCCATTTTCCGCAGCGTGACGACATGAAGATCACCATTCAATCGCTTGGCGATTTGCTGGCCTCGGCGGACATAAATAGAGCCGTTCCAGTGGTACTGCGTCGTAACAAGGATACGCTCTGTGGTTCCCGATGGACCCTGAAACCCCATTTCCTCCCGATGAGCTTCCAGGGAATCATTCACATCCTCTGCTACGAGTCGGAGGGCCAGCTCTCTCAGTACACCTAAATTTCCACGCTGAAATAAAGCGGAATCTTTATTTCCTTTTAGATGACCTTCTTCCAATCTAGTGAGAATCGTTTCCGGTGTAGCATCGATGAGTCTGACCTCATCAGCTAACTCCAGTATGTTGGAGGGAACGCAATGTCCCACCTCTACGCCAGTTAATTTATGCGCAACTTCCATCGCTTCTTCCAGTTCATAAACATTGACTGTCGTAATCACACTGATGTCGTGTGCAAGCAAATATTTAATATCCTCAAGTCGTGTTGGAAAAAGAGCATCGCTTCGATTATGGTGTGCCAATCCGTCTACGAGAACAACCTCCGGATTTCGTTTAAGTAAAGCATCCAGGTTCAAATCCTTTTGTTCCACGCCATCTTTCATCCAATGGATACTCGGAACCCGTTCCAGATCCCCTAATTGTTCCACAGTTTCCGGCCTTTGAAGCGTCGACACCGCACAGATAACAACATCAATCCCTTGCCCCTTAAGGTTATGCCCCTCCCTCAGCATGTGATAGGTTTTACCAGACCCGCTGACGGCACCGATATAAATTTTTAAGCTGCCGCGGTGCAGCTTGGAAATCGATAATAGGATTTCCTCTGGTGTCTTTCGCTTGAAACCATCCAACGAGCACCGTCTCCCTCTTTCTTCCCTATTTCACTTTGTGCAGCAGTTCCATATTCAATTCAGTCACGTTGACCCTAGGCTCACCAAAAATTCCGAGCTGCCGCGCTTTTGCAACCTGATCAACAAGCTCATTCAATTTGCTCTCCGAAATTCCTGTTTCTCTACTTATCCGCGGGATTTGAGCTTTGGCTCCTTCCCGAGACAAGTCAGGGTCAAAACCAGAACCAGATACAGTCACGATGTCTGCTGGAATTTCTGTTAGATTCGGGTTCTCTTTCTTCCATGCCTCAATTTTATCTGCCATTGCCGCAGCATAATCACTAGAAGCTACTGCAGTGTTTGAACCTGCTGTAGCTGTAGGATCATAATTGGCGGCTGATGCTCTAGGATGAAAGAACTTTGGAGACTCGAAGTTTTGAGCCAGTAATTCCGAACCAATGACGGTACCGTTCGATTCGATGAGACTGCCATTTGCTTGTTTGGGAAATAAGACTTGCGCCACTCCTGCTGTAGCAAGCGGATAGATAAGTCCACAGACGATCATGAACAATAGCGACACCCGAATAGCGATCATAACCGATTTCATAATGTAATCCCCTCACTTCTCTTCTTTTACACGATATTTAAGCCGTGAATCACCATATCAATGATCTTAATCCCGATGAATGGCACCACAACGCCGCCAACCCCGTACAACAAAACATTGCGAGACAGCAAGCGATCAGCCGACATCGCCCGGTACTTCACACCCTTCATCGCAATTGGAATCAACAGCGGGATGATGATGGCATTGAAAATTAAAGCAGACAAAATGGCCGATTCCGGTGAGGCCAGATTCATAATGTTCAATGCCTGCAACTGCGGCATGGCAAGAATGAACATCGCTGGAATGATCGCAAAGTATTTGGCAATATCGTTCGCGATGGAAAACGTCGTCAAAGCGCCGCGGGTGATTAATAATTGTTTGCCGATGGAAATTACGGAAAGCAGCTTGGTTGGGTCAGAATCCAAATCGACCATGTTGGCTGCTTCTTTCGCCGCCATCGTGCCTGAATTCATTGCTAATCCTACATCTGCTTGAGCAAGCGCAGGGGCATCATTTGTTCCGTCGCCTGTCATCGCTACAAGTTTACCTTCTTGCTGCTCTTTTTTAATAGCAGCAATTTTATCTTCCGGTTTGGCCTCAGCGATAAATTCATCAACACCAGCTTCAAGTGCAATCGTTGCTGCTGTCAACGGGTTATCTCCTGTGCACATGACCGTTTTTATCCCCATTGCGCGCAGCTCGGCAAATCGTTCCTTCAAGCCCGGTTTTACCGTATCTTTGAGATAAATGACGCCAAAGATCCGCTCGTTAATCGCGACTGCGAGTGGCGTGCCCCCGGCTTTTGCAATTCTGTTCGATACTGGTTCTAAGTCATCTGGAATTTTACCGCCAAGCGCAGTTACATATCTTTTGATGGCATCTACCGCACCTTTGCGGAATTTCATACCGTCCGCCAGATCAAAACCTGACATTCGCGTTTCAGCGGTAAACGCCACGACTTCTGCATCCGAGTCATGATTCGCTTGCCACGACTCGCCAAGTTTATTCGCAAGCTCAACAATCGAGCGCCCCTCCGGTGTTTCATCTTTCACTGAAGCTTGCAGAGCTGCAAACGTAATGTCTTTCACAGATTTTCCGCCAACCGGCACAAATTCTGAAGCCATCCGATTACCGAACGTAATCGTCCCTGTTTTATCCAAAATCATCGTGTCGATATCACCGGCCGCTTCAACCGCTTTACCCGACATCGCAAGCACGTTAAACTGTGTCACACGGTCCATGCCTGCGATACCAATCGCTGACAACAGGCCGCCAATTGTCGTCGGAATGAGACAGACCAACAGGGCAATCAACGTGGAAATTTCTAATTTTACATGTAAATACTTCGCCATGGGAACCATGGTCATGATGACGATTAAGAAGATCAACGTCAGTACAGCAAGCAGTGTCGTAAGGGCAATTTCATTTGGCGTTTTCTGCCGCTTAGCCCCTTCGACGAGTGCGATCATGCGATCAAGGAACGATTCACCAGGATCCGTCGTTACTTTAACAATGATATAGTCAGATGCTACCCGCGTACCACCTGTAACGGAAGAAAAGTCGCCGCCTGCTTCTTTAATAACCGGAGCGGATTCCCCTGTAATCGCTGACTCATCAATGGAAGCCAAGCCTTCGATGATTTCACCATCCGAGGGAATGATCTCGCCGATTTCAATCCGGACCACATCTCCCTTACGAAGAGAAGTCGATGGGACCTGCTTATAAGCACCATCCTTTTGAACCAAACGAGCCATGGTGTCGGATTTCGTTTTCCGAAGGGAATCCGCTTGCGCCTTTCCTCTACCTTCCGCTAATGCTTCAGCAAAGTTGGCAAAAAGTAAAGTGAAAAGCAGTATTACAAACACAGCGATGTTGTAGCCTCTCCCTACCTCAGAGCTTTCAAACAGCTCAGGTACGAACGAAAGCAGCAGCGTAATGACCGTGCCCACCTCAACCACAAACATAACCGGATTTTTCATCATAATCCAAGGATTTAATTTCTTAAATGAATCCACGATCGCTTGATTCACCATTTCTTTTGTTACTGTTTTTTTACGTTCCGCAGCCATATCAATCACTCCTAAAGTCTCTCAGAATCTACGTCTGTCCATTAACGTGCTGCCAAATGTTCAGCAATCGGCCCCAATGCGAGAGCCGGGAAAAATGTCAGCGCACCGATAACCAGAATGATCATCATTAAAACTCCCATAAATAAAGACGTGTCTGTCCGCAATGTACCGGTCGTAACAGGAACGACACGTTTCGCAGCAAGTGAACCTGCAATGGCCAACATCGCAAAAATTGAAACGTACCGTCCGAACAGCATAACCATCCCAATCCCCAGATTGTAGAAGTTCGTATTCGCGGTCAACCCACCGAAAGCAGATCCGTTATTGGCCGCACCAGAAGTGAAGGCGTATAACACTTCTGAAAGACCGTGCATACCTGGATTGGCTATGGACGCAACGGATTCAGGACGAATCAACGCCCAAGCCGTCGGCGCAAGTATAATGAGCGGATGCGTCAGAATTGCGATGGCTGCCAGCTTAACCTCTTTACCTTCAATCTTTTTACCAAGAAACTCTGGTGTTCGCCCAACCATGAGCCCGCAGATAAAAACGGATAAAATCAGGTAGAGCAACCCGTTTAACAGGCCTACCCCTTTGCCTCCAAACACATTGTTCAACATCATCTCTGCAAAAGGAGCAATACTTCCAAGAGGCGTAAGCGATTCATGCATCGCGTTAACACTCCCTGTTGTTGCAGCAGTGGTTACCGCCGCAAATAAAGCAGTCTCTGACACACCGAATCGAACTTCCTTGCCTTCCATATTGCCGTGCACACCCATTGCATCAATGGCAGCAATTCCTTTGTACTCTGCAAAGAAAACCGTAGACAACATCACGATAAAGATAATTCCCATCGCAGCAAAGATGGTCCACCCTTGTTTCTTGTTCTTAATCATGAGGCCGAAGGCATAGACCAGGGAGGTCGGCAGCAGCATCATACAAATAATGTGGATGAAGTTCGAAACTGGCGTTGGATTTTCAAAAGGATGCGCCGCATTTGTACCAAACCAGCCACCGCCATTCGTACCGATATGTTTAATCGATTCCAGAGAAGCAACTAAACCGCGAGTAATCGTCTGCGGCGCGCCTTCCATCGTTGTTGCTTGAACAGCCCCCAGCAAGGTTTGGGGAACACCTTGGAAAACCAGCACTAAAGCCACAAGGAAGCTTAACGGTAGAAATACACGTGTAATGGCTCTTGTCAAATCCACGTAGAAATTACCGAGATGATCTTGTCGACCGACTAAACCACGGATGAATGCGACAGCGACTGCGAATCCGGTTGCCGCGGAAGTAAACATCGGAAACGTAATAGCGGCCATTTGAGAGAAATAAGACAGTGTATTCTCCCCGCTGTAAGCTTGCCAGTTCGTATTTGTAATGAATGAAACAGCTGTATTGAATGCTAAAGCTGACGGCATATTACCGATACCATCGGGATTAAGCGGCAAATACTTTTGAAGTCTAAATACGGTATACATGAGGATCAGCATGATCAAATTCACAAGCAATACGGCACCAACATACTTTTTCCAACCCATCGCTTCATTTTCCCGAACACCCATGATGCGATAACATACACGCTCGAACGGAGCAAACACACGATCCAGGCCGCTCTTTTCATAGTCAAATACTTTGACCAGGTAACTTCCCATCGGTTTTACCAAAAGCATGATAATCCCTAGTGTGATGACGACTTGTAACATTCCCATACCCATAGTAGGTTCTCCCCCTGCTTACACAAGCTCATAGTCTTACAATTAGAATTTCTCAGGCTTCACTAGAACAAAACCGAGATAAACCATGACGGCACATGCAATTATTCCAATAACGATCATCGCGCTGCCTCCTACTATTTTTCTTTCACCGCTCCCTTTCCTGACTCATTGTAACGCCGAACCGTATAAAAATGGGGTAAAGAAACTTTAGCTCCGTATAAAAAAAACATAAAAAAACTCAACTTTTGAACAACAAAAAAGAAGCCTAAGAGTAGAGAAACTTTACTCTTAGGCTTCTTTTCAGCTTTTTTATACTCTCTTTTTATAAGCCCTCATTGCAAAGAAACAAGCGACGAGCATAATGCCGAGGCACCAGGCTAGCGCGATCCAAATATCATTGCCCACCGGCTGGCCCGCTAGCAAGGCACGGATGGCTTCTACAATTGAGGTGACTGGTTGGTTCTCAGCAAAGACACGAACAACAGTCGGCATCGACGCAGTTGGCACAAAGGCCGAGCTGATAAAGGGCAGGAAGATCAGCGGGTAGGAGAAGGCGCTCGCGCCATCGATCGTTTTAGCGGACAGGCCGGGTATCACGGCGACCCACGTTAAGGCTAGTGTAAACAGCGCAAGTATACCCGCTACGGCAAGCCATGGCAGCACGCCTACGGACGAGCGAAATCCCATCATCAACGCTACAAGGATGATAACAAAAACGGATATGGCATTGGATACCAGAGAAGTGACAACATGCCCCCAGAGCAAAGCGGAACGAGAAATCGGCATAGTGTAAAACCGCTCAAACAAGCCCCGCTGCACATCGGTAAATAATCGGAAAGCGGTGTAGGAGACTCCGCTGGCAATCGCCATAAGGAGGATGCCGGGCAGCAAATAATTCACATAGTTATCCGTTCCGGTTTGGATGGCTCCGCCGAACACATAGACGAACAGCAGCAGCATCGCAATCGGCATGATGGTGACCGTGACAATGGTGTCCATGCTGCGGGAAATATGCCGCAGGGAACGTCCCACCATAACCCCCATATCGGTGAAAAAATGATGTTGTACCGTCTCCATTTACTTCCCCTCCCTTTTACCGATGATAGTGAGGAAGATTTCCTCTAATGTCGGTTGCTTTTCCACATATTCCACTTTGGCCGTTGGGAAAAGCCGTTTAAGATCCGCGAGCGTGCCATGAGCGATAATCTTCCCCTCATGGAGGATGGCGATTCGATCAGCAAGCTGTTCAGCCTCCTCCAAGTATTGCGTGGTAAGGAACACCGTCGTACCGCCGTCAGCCAGCTCCTTGACAATTTTCCAAACCTCGATGCGAGCTTCAGGGTCAAGCCCCGTGGTAGGTTCGTCAAGGAAAATAATTTGCGGTTTGCCAACGAGGCTTAAGGCAATATCGAGCCTGCGGCGCATACCGCCCGAATACGTTGACACTCTGCGGTCGGCGGCATCTGTCAAGCCGAAGCGCCCCAGCAGGTCTTCCGTAACCTGACGCGGATTCTTGAGGTATCTCAGCTTCGCAATCATATTCAGATTTTCCCGACCGGTTAAAATTTCATCCACCGCGGCAAACTGCCCAGTCAGACTGATCGATTGCCGCACTTGATCAGGTTTTGCCGAAACATCGATCCCGTTGATCGCCGCGTCCCCGCCATCCTGCTTGAGCAGCGTGGTGAGGATTCTGACAATTGTTGTCTTGCCTGCGCCGTTAGAACCAAGCAGGGCGAAAATCTCACCGCGCTTGACTTCAAAATCGACGCCCTTTAGGACTTCCGTGTCCTTGAAAGACTTTCGCAGACCGTTTACTTCAATTGCTGTAGCCATCCTGTTCCTCACCCTTTACTTTTTTTATCTGTCACCTTTTTCATGGCCTTGTTCACTTCTTGCAAAACAGATTCTTGATAGATGTCAGCGTAGGTTTTGGAATCTTTGATGAGATCGTCGCAGAAGGCCGCTACGTCACTGCTCGTCACTTCCAGCACGCCTTTCCCCATGGCCGCGCCCTCTTCAAAAAGATCGACAATCCCCGAGAGCAGCCCCGTCCCTTCGGTTAGCTGGACAGGACCGACCTTAAATAAATATTTTTGAATTTCTTTATAAACAATCTGATAATCTTGCGGAAGCGCTTTGACACGCGCCATGTGCGCCCGCCACTCTTTTTTACCTTCGATGATATCCCGGATTCCCATTATTGTGTCCTCCTATTTACCTAATTTTTTGGCAATACTATGGTTAAGCTGTTCACGCCACTTATCACGGTAAGACTTTGCCCCTTCTTCGCCGGCCAGCGCTGCGCAGAAGCCTTGGATATCGTCACCCAAAACCTCTTGGACACTTTGGCCGTCTGCCGCCGTTTCTTCGAGCAGACCCAGTACACCGTCCAGAATTGGCATCAGGTTGCGACCGCTGAAATCTGAGTAGGACCAAAGATTTGTCTTCACTTTTTCCCACGAAGCTTGATAATCAGCAGGCAGCTTTTGGGCACGCGATTCAAAAGTTTTCATCTCTTTCGTCATGTCGCTGCCGGTGATTTTTTCCCAGAAATTCATTGTTTTGTCTCCTTTAACTCGTTAATTTTGGACGATACGAACGACCATTTGTCCCAGAACCTCTGCAGCTCTTTGCGTCCCGCATCGTTGATCGCAAAAAACTTTCGCGGAGGTCCCATGTCGGAGGGCTTCTTGGTGATTTCCACCAAGTTGTTTTTTTCAAGCCGGATGAGGATCGTATACACCGTTCCCTCCACAACATCTGTAAAACCGAGGGCGTTCAACTGCCGCGTAATCTCGTAGCCATACGTTTCGTTGCGGCTTATAATTTCAAGGACACAGCCCTCAAGCACCCCCTTGAGCATTTCCGTTATGTTTTCCAACACGATCACTCCTTGCTATTCTGTATCACAGGTATGCTGTATTACTTACTACCTCTATAAAGTAACACTGAGTAGTTATTTTGTCAATAGCGGTTTTTCTAAAATGGTGTCAAAGTAAAGCCCCACAGCAAAGATACGGCTGAGGGGCTTTGATTCGATTTCTAGTGTAACTCTCTCTGTTTGTCCACGCAGCTTAATTCCCTAAAATGAGATTCGGTTTATAGGATGAGTTACCATATTCTTTACTAGCAATACTTACGTTTGCATTTTTCGTATCCACTTCCAGTCGGAATGACAATACCTTATCCGGATGGCTTTTAACGTAGGTAGTCACATCAATTTCAATAGGAATGTTGGCCTGCGAAACAGGGATTGAGGCAATCAAGGTTCCCGCACTTGTTGGCGCCGTGTTCCATGTCATCGCATCCGTGGTATAGTTTGCTGTTTCCCATCTGTATGCGTTTGCTTCTTTCCAGGCATCTTCAGGGATGCCGTAAAGCTTTATTGTAACAGGCGCAGATACACTAATCGGTGTAATGCTTAATTTCGCTGTAGTTATCGACTGATCATACGGAGCTATATTAAATTTCAAAAATGCTTTTCTTGCATAATCCCCGCTATCATTCTTCAATTCCAAAACAGAGGATTGCCCGTAATTGGTATCCGCATATATCCCTCCTCTAACTGTTGCATCCTCAGTGGCACTAAAGTCAGTAGGGTTGCTAAAGATTGATTTAACAATTTCTGAACCAGGCTGTACTTCAAGTACCGGTCTATAACTGGCCGTTGCATGATCTTTACTGTATATATTTATCGTCTTCTCGATCTCTTTCCCCTCTAGTCTCAATACCGCGTATCTTCCATTCAATCCCTGAATGTAATGGGTAATGTCAAGCTCATATGGTGTTGCTGCTGCTGATAGGGCAATCTCTCCTAATAATGTACCTTTCTCAAAGGGTGCCGTATCCCAAATCAAATTCGTTTCGCTCCATGTAAAATTGGTGATGCCATATACTTTCAGGCTTCCGGAAGGACTAAACCCTGCGGTTGTTGTCACTTTCAACTTACTTGTTCCAGGATTGACCTTTAGCTTCTTTAAGTCGAAAACCATGTAGCCGACCCTGTTGTAATCTCCGGAAGAATTCTTGATGTCCATTTGCGATTCGGATCCATAGTTATTTCCTGCATATGCGCCACTGCGAACATAAGCATCTGCGACTGGCTGCAGGAGTGCTGTGGCCGTATCAGCTTGAATCGTACGATAATCTCCGTTGGAGGTAAAAGTGATAGCGTTACCATTGTAGGTGATGGTCACTACTCCGGGGGCATACAGGGTGATCATTTGGTTTAACTCTTTACTGCTGTACAAGTTCAATGTGCTGCCATTATATTCTACTTCCAAATTATCTATGGCATAAGCCGACTGAATCAGAGGGGTCACACCTTCTTTCAGAACCTTACCGTTCTTAATGATTGCCAAGCCGTTGCTGTCATCTGCATTCTTCTGTACATAGGACAGTTCCCCGTCAAAGTTATAAAAGCCGAACGTTCTCGCTGCAGCCGGGTTCGCTTCATGGGAAATATAGTAGAAGCCGTCTACCCCATTCGAAAAATCAAAACGCAAGGCAGAGGCCACATCCTGATTCACCCCAATATTATATCTGCTGACAGATGCTGTCAGGCTGCTTCCCAATGGTTGCGGCAACAACATCGTATCAAAGGCTGCAGGACCACTTTTATTTTTGACATAGCTTGCATATTTAGCTGTCTGATACGCCTGATCGACATCACTATAGTAGCCGTCTAGCAAAGATGAAGTTAATTGTGCAGGATCGGCAGGAATAATAAGCAAGTTGGGTTCATTTGCCACCACTGTTTTCGATTTACCGTCCGTGGTATTTAAAATCGGATTCACATTCGGCATAAAATGCCATGTCTGTTGATACTTATGGCTATTTACCGTACCGTTCTTTACAATATCGGATATAATCCAGAATCCTGGTTTAACGAAAAGCACTTTGCGGGTAAAATCATAAGGCTTCTCCTCCCCCTCATATCCGGAGTTCGAACTGGTCGTTCCGCTGTAGAAATCGAAGCCATCATTCGTAATCCAGCTGTTCGTTGTATTGCCATTAGCCCTTTGCGGCCTATCATCTACTTCAATCGTACTATGTGCTTCTGTCGTCTTTCGCAACCAGTTAGCCACCGGCACTTCGTCATAACTATACGTTCCAGGGTCTATTAATCTTCCTTTCCCGTAGGCAGATACCGTCAAACTCAAATCATCAGGATGAGCGTGATTACCCGCATATTGATTTTCGATAGCCATATAGTTGGCATCATAGGCCCATGAACTGCGCATAATGGCTACGCCTGCATTCGGATATAGGGCCGATGTTTGGTCTGGTTCTTTCCCGCTTGATCCGCCTGATGCTACGTATGTAAGATCATAACGATGAAGGTAATCTCCTTCCGCAGCAAAGCTTCCATTTTTGGTATCTCGTCTGCTGTCCCCAATCGCCACCTGGAATCCGCCCGGCTCGGAAATATCCCTTGAATAGTTCACCATTTTAAGTACCTTGTCTTCCAAGTTCCCTAATACGTCGTAACCGTTCAGATCATTTAAAGTTTTAATTCTCACATATTGGCTGGCAGCCCCCTCATGATACAGCGGTGCCGGTTCGTTTAATACACCATCATTATATACACTATTGTTCAACTGCTCTTGTAATCGCAATTTCCCGGTATCCCTCCATGTCGGAGCATTTTTAAATTCCGGGAAATATACCCCCATCGAATTCAAGCCGAGACTCTCCATGACGACCCAGTTTCCCGTATGACTTCCTACGTTAGTGAGCAGCCAATTCGCAGATTGAGACATATATTTCAGCATACCGATATGCCGGGCTGCATCGATATTCGCGTTCACGCCTGTATCCCCGATGACAATCGAATACGCAATGACCAGATTTTCTAATCGTATGCCTGTATCCAGCGTTCTTGGGTACCCCGGATTCGCGTTGCCTTTGTCATAAATAAATTCAGCCACTATATCTAAAAAATTGTTTAATTGTACGACATCGTCATGATCCCTTGCGTATCTGGCCGAAGCGATGACATAAGGTAGTCTGCAAATGTTGTAGTTAAATTCCGTTGAATATCCGGCAGGATTGTTCCATGTTACATCTGCATTCGGATATTCGTAACTCTCGCTTCCAAATTTAAATTTTCGATTGGTGATATCATTTAACAGCGTTAGACTGGCAGGATTGCCTGCATAGAAAGGATAAATCGACGTATCCTGGTTAGGGAATTTCACACTTGTTCTGCCTTTGTAGTAATTCAGCAGATTGGTTTTAGCTTGTGTATAATTACCTGCCGCGACACTCGTTTTGACTGCGGATAGTCCCGGATAATCTAGATTAATGGAACTGAAAAAATCGGCATCGGTCATTGTACTTGTATCGCCCCATGTCGATGCAAGCGCTTTCGAATTACTGAAAAAAAATGAGGTTAGACCAAGAACTAGAAATAATGAAAACATAGTTATACGAATATGCCGCGACAAAACTTTGCTCAACATAAAATAAACCTCCATTCTTTAAATGAGATTCCTGTCTATCTGGGTTTACTCAACCTACTTTCGCTTGTTAGTATCAGGAGGGAAGAGGCCAGGCATAAAAGATCTTATACCCGGCCTCTTGCTTAACTCCCCTACTGATTATTTTTTCATTGCTTTCACTATGACAGTTATGACTTCGGCGCGCGTTGCGTTTGCTTGAGGCTTGAAGCTGCCGTCACTATAGCCGCTTACGAGGCCATTCGCCACCGCAGCTGCGACTGTGTCTTGCGCCCAAACCGAAATATCAGCTTGGTCCGTAAAGGACAATTCTCCGGCCTCTTCCGAGAGTTTAGCCGCTCTTACAATCATTGTCGCCATTTGCTCACGGGTGATCAGATCATCAGGACCATAAGAATTCGCACTGGTTCCATTTACGATGCCATAGGCCGCCGCGGTTTCAATAGAGGCTTTCGCCCAGTGGTTTGCAGTATCGACGAAACCTCCTTCGCTCTTCATCTCCAGCTTGAACGCCTTGACTATGACTGTCGCAAACTCTGCACGGGTCATATTTTTCTCAGGAGCGAACGTTCCATCCGGGTACCCGTCGATGACGCCGGCCTTTACAAGCGCCTTAATGTCGCTTTCCGCCCAATGTCCCCGAGTGTCCTTAAAGTCCGGGGCTGCAGGTTTCGGAGCCGGCTGCTCCTCCGTCGCCAAAACAGCAAATTTCGCGAAATGTTTGACCTTACCGGTGACGGTCGCCTGATCCATATTAACCTGAGGTTGATCAAGCTCTACCCATTTGGTGTGCGCCTCATCATACCAGTAAATCGATACCTTGGACTTTGCCGCATCCAGCTTCGCTTTATCAAAAGGCAGCGTAATCGAGACCGCTTTAAGGAAGTCGCCTTCCTTATCTTTCTTAATCTCAAACACATCGCCGATCAGCTGGAATGCAGAATCTTTCAGTAAACTTGCGGCATCTGTCACTTTAGTAACCAGAATCGCAAAGTTGGATGTCGCCGCTTCTGCAGGAATAGAAATAGTCACTCCGCTATCGTTAACAGTACCGCCGGTTGCAGCCTGAATCGGATGATGATAGGCGACAGGTGCGCTGGAGCCGCTGCTGTTCGAACCGCTGTTCCCGCTGCTGGAGACAGGCGTATAGCTGACGAATCGGGTAAAATGTTTGGTCCAGATGACGAGGTCGGTGCCGACGTCAATTGTCGCATCGCCGCCGTCTGCAATCTCGCTGTCCGCTGCTGCTTGGGAATCTGCGCTGAGCGTACGATTGATCGGAATAACGGCATCTCCACGGATATATCCAGCCTTTTTACCCGCCTGGTTCGGGATAAGCACTCTTACGGCTTTATCGAACGTCAGCGCAGCATCCGGTGAGCCAACTTCAATGACCGACTGTACAAGTCCACCTGCGACAAACGCGGTGCTGCTAGCTTGAACTTCTGGAAGTTTGATCGTTCCATTCCAATTGCTCGGAGCGGTAATCTTCGTTTTGTCAGGAATCGTAATGGTGACATCGCCGAGAACCGTACTTGCCTTCACTTCCACTAACGGCAATGTGGCTTGTTTGGTGTCGCCATAAGTAGCGGTTGTGACTTGCACTACTTTATTGCCTGCTCCACTAGGCACAATTAAGCTAATGGGAGCATCGGACAGCGTAATCGGATCACTGCCTACCGTCACGACAGTTGCCTTGGAAATGAGCAGCGTATAATCCCTTTGAGTGACCCCGTCTGGAGCGGTTACTCCAATCGTGATTGTATTCAATCCTTCAACCAGAGCAATCTGCTTACCGCCTCCAGCTTCGCCATTGATGTGAACGGTGGCATTGGAATCATACGTAGCGGCAACGACGGTAACAGCGCTGACGCTGGCTCCGACGCTGGCCGTATATTCCGTTTGACTCACCGAAACATTCAGCGGAAGAACGCCTTGTTCCGTGCTTGCTGTCAGAGAGACCAGGTCTTCATTGTTTGAGGCAGGATTAGGATTCGTCTGATCAAGTTGATACACACGAACCTCCGCATAAGAATTCCATGCATTCACACTGTTGCCATGACCGGTAATCCGGACATACCGTGCATCATGTTGTTTCAAGTAGGTCTTTTCGATCTCCAGACTTTCCCCGCTGCTCTGTCCGATAAATGCCTTATACCACACCTGTCCGTCCTTCGACGTTTCAATATCGTATTTGAAGCTGCGTTCATTCCCGCGCAGGAAAGCAATGCCCACGCTGTTGATCGTTTGCACTGTGCCGAGGTCGAGCATCATCCATTGGTCGCCTTCTGCAGCCCAGTACGTATTATAATTTCCATCTATCGCTTTATCTTCCGTATTTCCTAATTCAGCTTGCGAACTGCTTGCCGATACCGCCGAGATCGGCACTTCCATTAATCCCTCTTCTTCTCCACTTTGAGGCACCAGTTTATAGTTAAACTGATACATGCTCTTAATCTCCGGATGTTGACGAGAGCTTACAATCACCTGGGTAATCCCCGGAACCTCTGCAGGGGCGGTCGCCGTGACATCATACAGGGATGCATCCACGTTGTAGGTCAAGACGGGGACATCTGTACGATTAAGCGGCAACGGAATCTCGTAGCTGAATGTTCGGCTATTAAATCCGGTTAAAAGCGTTCCGTCGATACTCACATTTTGCAGGACGGGAACGACGAGGTCGCCGTCTGGAATGCTCCACTGATCGAGCGGTGTAACCGCAACCGTTGTATCTGTATCCGCCAAAGCGCCAATGATCGGGATCAAGGTGACCGTCAGTCTCATATTCTTGACGCCATCCATCTTCACAAACAGTTTGCGAATACCTGCATTCTGGTTCTGATTAGGAGGATTCGGCGATCCCGGAAGCGGTTTGGCATCCATGACGTCAAACTTCACATCAAGCGGCTGGTTCGCCGCATCTCGGGCATCGGCGTTTAATCCGACCCACAACTGCTGCCCGGCTTTGGAGAGAATCGCCGATTTGCCGTCAGCGCTTATCTGAATATCCGCTTCCGTATGCATGAACCAGTAGGCGGTTGAAGGATTCAAGAAGGCGACTTCATCCTGAATCGTAGCCCGTTTACGGTTGGAAGCCAGCATGAAACCGCGTTTGGCCTGAGAGACCTGTGTACGATAAGCATCCGTCAGATTCGCAATAGCGAACCCGCCTTGTGGCTTGCTCTCCTCCTTCTCAATCTTGGCGAATGCCTTGATATCCTGCTCCGGCCCGCCATTCGGATTGATGACTAACGTATTGTGCCCCTCTGGAATCGCACGATAGTAGGCCAACCGCCCCACTTCTTCATCCGAATAGCCCGGAAGATTGTAGTCATCCTTGCCGATGTCAATCGCCCACTGACGCCCCAGCGCTTCGAATACAAAGCTGCCCAGATCATAATGGCCGTGGCTGGCTACGTTATTGCCCGCCTTGACCCCGAGGAAGCTTGTATTGGCATCTTCCCAGGAACCTCTGAATGTCGTTACTTCCGTCCCGCTAAAGTATTGATCCAGCGCGAGCTGCTGCCCCGGAGCATACAGTTCTGGTTGATACCACAGCATTTCCAGTTCAGAGCCGGCATTTTTATACTTGATTTTATTATCCAAATGCACAGAAGCCATGATCGGATCGTTATACTTTTTCGCCAGCCATAATTCGTCCGGAGATATGATTTTGCCACTGGAAGCATCCCCATAATTCAGAGAACCAACTGGACCGGTCAAGTAACCCGGGAAAAAGCCTGTTTTACTCAGACCCGGGGTCTGGTCGTAGCCATAGCTTGTGCCCAGCGCGGATTCCATTGCGGCAATATATTTGACGATATACTGCAGCGTATATTCCCAATAGCTTGGGCCTTCAGCCCATGCCCCGTCAGGGACGAACTCCAGCAAAATATAATTTTCCAGCGAACGGAACGCAACATCCAGCACTTTGCCGCCAAATTGCTGCATCGATACTTTCTCGCCCGACGGCAGCGAAATTTCTTTGTTCACGTCCCCGATCGACATCAAGGTAAGAATGGCAGCGCCGTTGCACACTGCATTCCAGTTATTCGTCCTTGGATACGTATGAATCCACCAAACATTGTTATTGTAAGCTTCCAGTGTTTTGACAAGCCCTTTTTGAATCATCGCGTCTTCAAGAATACCTCTTTGCTCCGGCGTCCATGCGTCGTACAGCCAATCGTAGGCAATCGCAAGACCTTCCGTAAACTCGGCTGTATTCAAAAATTCATTCTGTTCATTCCAATCAGGGAACTGTGAAACGGTATACACTTCATTCCAGATCCGCTGCTTGTATTGCTCCTTCTTCACAGGGTCATCGCTCAGGTGGTAGAGCATGCCCAAATTGATGACGAGCGGGCCAACCTGTCTGGAGCTGACCATTCTTCTGCCGTCGGGAATCTCGTATTTGGGAAGCGCCAACTGCAAATTTTTCTCGCCTTGCAACTGAATGTCCTGATACCACCTGTTCATCGTCGCTTCACCGCTGGCGATTGTCGACTTGATGCGGGTAAAATCCGACTGGGTCGCTAAAATTCGCGGATGTTGCGCATGGTTATTTGCCAACTGCGCGATGACTTCATCCCCGGTTGGTCTGTCATAAACGATCTCTCTGATCGCCTCTTCGATATAAAATTTCTCATTATCCTGCGGTTTAACGTTTCCGTCCAACCGATCGAGCGCATCATCAAAGGGCTTCGCCTGATCGCCAATGACAATGAGTCCTCTACCTTTCATATCGGTATACACTTGTTTGTGAAGGATAGCCCCAGCGATGTCCAAAGGAACCAGCACATCGTCGGAGGTAAATTGAATGTGAGGAGAAGGAACTACCTGTCCCGCGATGACGGCCTGATCTTGCGTAACGACGATCGCTTGCCCAGCTACAGTTGCGCTGGCGCTTTGTCCATCGCTTTGAACGGTAATCCCGAATTTCTGGCTTACAAAACGAAGAGGGACAAGAACGATTCCTCCTTCTTTGCGCGGTCTATTCTGCTTCGAGATTGCATTGACCGTTTTCACGTTATCCATCAGTACATTCGTGCTGTCTACTTCCATCGCCAAAGCGCCGGCAAGTCGATCTTGCACAGAAATGCCAAGGTGATTGTCCACATCCATGAGTGAATCAGGTATGCTCAGCTCTTGCAATTCTTGCATCGTCTTCAGTGTGGTACCGGAATATACACTCATATTATCCAGCAGCGTCGTGAAGTTTTTGACGCCATTCACATCATTCGTAAGGTCAGCGGGCAGGTTCCGTTTGCCACGTACCCGCAAATAATTGATCCCTTTGGCATTGCTGCTATTCGTCAAAGTAGCATCTATCTTATTGACACCATCGACGTAAACGGATACGGTTTGCACGCTGGGTTGAAAATTGATCATAAAGGAAAGTCTGTGCCATTGTGTGGGATCCAGATCTGTCCTTTTTCCTCCGACCCTTAAAGCGCCGTCCGCTCCCAAGTTTCCTAGGTCAAGACTATTATTGTTGCTGTCCTTCATTTCAAAAAACTTCATGCCATTGGCATCCAACGATTTGATCTCAAAATCGAAGATAATATTTCCCGTCAAATCATCCGTGCCAAACCGTTTGGCTAGTCCCGCATCCGGGGTGTTCGGAACCGATTCGTTGATCCGCAGGGCTACACTTGTTCCGTTCGGTGCCGTGCTGCTATCGTTCAACGGACCACTGGATTTTGTCGTATCCGATGTACCGACCATCTCAAATCCGTACGGTGGCGTTCCCGTCTGTGTATAGCTTTCGAAATCCTGGGTCGAATAGACCACAGTCTTCACATCTACAGGTGGATCAGGCTGGTTTATCGTTTTCAGCTCCTGCATGGTCTTCAACTCGGTGCCGGAATACACCCTCATATTATCCAGCAGGGTTGTGAAGTTTTTGACGCCGTTGCTATCGACGGTCAGGGCAGTAGGCAAGACCCGCTTCTCCCGCACTCGCAAGTAATTGATGCCTGTGGCACCACTGCTATTGGTCAACGTGGCCGCATCTATCTTCTTGACGCCGTCGACATAAACGGATACCGTTTGTACGCTGGGTTGGAAATCGATCACAAAGGAAAGTCTGTGCCATTGCAGCGGATCCAGATCTACCCTTTTCCCGCCAGCCCGCAAGGCACCGTCAGCCCCCAAAGATCCAAGGTCAATTCCTTTATTGCTGCTGTCCTTCATTTCAAACATCTTGTTGCCATTGGCATCCAAGGATTTAATATCAAAGTCAAAGATAATATTCCCCGTCAAATCGTCCGTGCCAAAACGTTTGGCTATCCCCGCATCAGGTGTATCCGCAACCGATTCGTTGATCTGCAAAGCTACACTTGTCCCGTTTGGAGCCGTACTGCTATCTTTCAAAGCACCGCTGGATGCCATTGTAGCCGTTGTACCGGTGAGTTCAAACCCACTGGGCGCCGTCCCTGTCTGTGTATAATCTTCGAAATCCTGCACCAGATAGACTGTGGGGCCGTCGGATGCAGCCGCACTTGATGGAAGGACGCCAGAGAATCCACTGACGCCTACCGCAATGCTGACTAACAAACTGATTTGTTTAAATAAATTTCCCCTCTTTCGCATGCCGATTGCTCCTCTCAATTAGTTTTACGAATCATCATATCCTTATCATTCACAATCACTTGATAGCGATCACCGCCACAGCTAAATTCATAGCTGGCAGCGCCCGTTAAGCGAATATCGACCATCGGCCTTTGAACACCCTTATAAGGAATAAGCACCGTCAGATAGGTAGCCGTGCCGCTCTGAATGCCATGGAACCGTACTCGTGTGGCTGCTCTGGCCACATCGTTGTCGTCAGACAGCCTTCCCGGCAGCAACTCAACTTCCTCCCATGGATACGAATAGATGGCGAGGTTCGCAATATCGCTTGTGGCTACAACTGCATTGGGTCCTGCCACTACTTCGGTAAAATCCAAATGGAAGTACCGCTCCACCTCTTGCTGATCCAGTCCTTCAACCCGATCCGCAATGACGACCATTTGGTCATCAACGAGCGCAATATGGCGATGATGAACGACAGGCTCATAATTCAAGTGGTAAGCGCTTGCAATTTGATAAAACCCCCGGTCATCCACATTGTAAATTTCCCCGGGTTTTTGTGGTCCGTACTCCCATGAACCCCAGTATTCGAAATGATCCCTTTCATCAATTAGAAGTGTGGAATGATAGTTGGCGCATTTAAACTGCCTCCGATCCTCATCCTCCCGATAACAAAAGAACCCCGGATCGCAAACCATATTTTTGCCGAGCGCCGTGAAGTCAAAGCTCATCAGATCGATATGCGCATGTACATTCTGCACAGGGCTTCTGCACGTAAACAGGAAACTCAGTGCCTCGGAGTCCCATCCGCTGCGGATAATCGCTTGATGAAGCGTCCGATTCCAGAACGTCGTCAATTTATCGCACTCATAATACTGGTCTTGAAGCGCGCGCAAATCCTCATGCAGCCTCTGAACATCCAAAGCACGCCATACATGTTGGCTTGCCTCATGAACAATTTTCTGATAATCAATCAGATTAGCGGCAAGTCCAAGCCAGGTCGAATCGCCTAATGCCATGTAGCCGTACACCGTGCCCAAAATCGTCGTATTGGCATAAGAATCTCCTACGGGGACGCATGTTCCGGTCGGGCGCAAGGCATAAATGGCGTAATCCAAATTTGTACGCAGCAACGCCATATAGCGATCCGAGAAGTTAAAATGAAAACGCTTGGCAAGGACGACAGCCAGACCGAACCAAAACATGCAGCCGTTATGATAGGAAGGGCAGCCTTCGATCTGACCGCCGTCTTCCGTCAATTGCGCCGATGCGCATCTTTCGATCCCATCGATCGCGAAAGATTTCCATTCCTCAGCTTCTTTCAGTTCTGGAAAATACAGCGCTGTTGTCAAAACACCAAGACATTCCATAAGAAAATGATTGTGATCTGCCTCCGGCCATAAAATCGGAGACACCTTGCGCAGTATTTTAGTTTGTTTATATACAGCTTCCAAGTACTTCTCAAGCAATTCCTCCGTAAACAGATCGGTATGTCCCAGATGCTCAAGCACCAGCGGCCAAGTCTTGTAATTTCGAATACCAAGCTCCAACGCTCGCAATGGATGGCATTGAGAGAAATATTCAATTGGATAGTCCGCCATGTCTTCATGGATGTCAACCGATTCAATCCAATCCAGCATTTCCTCGATCACTTTGCGTCCATATTTGTCATCCTGCGTCAGAGAATAAGCTTGCAGCAGTTCCTGCCAGTGATTCATCCGATTAAGCTGCCAAAGAAATTCGTTGTCGTTATGCCTGTGTTCCAGCCAGCAGGGCGGGTTGCCAACAAATTCAGGCACACCGCCGGTACCCGGTAGGGTAATCATGCCATTGTAAGCCATCTCGGCGTTTGCTATCGTTTCCCGCGCTAGTTCAGGCATATACTCCGAAATGTAGGCGCTTTTATTTTCCATAGACTCTACTCTGGATCGGAGACTGGACAGCAGTTCTCGTGTGGAAATTGGTTCTATGAATAAAGTTTGCATGCTAACGTTACCCTTTAAGCGACCCGACCATCGCTCCCTTTACAAAATACTTCTGAACAAACGGATACACACACAGAATAGGCACGGTCGCTACCATGATAGTGGCATACTTAATCGTTTCGCCGATCTGAAATTTATCCTGGTTGGAAGCAGCCGTCGCCATGCTTTCGGTTGAATTGGCAATTAATATCTCACGAAGCACGAGCTGCAACGGGTACAATTTCGTATCTTTCAGAAAAATGGACGCATAGAACCATCCGTTCCACTTATCGACCGCGTAGTACAGAATCATCACCGCGATGACCGGCATGGAAAGCGGAACAATAATCCGGAAGAAAATCGTCAGATGATTGGCGCCATCGATTTTGGCGGACTCTTCCAAACTATCTGGTATGGACTGAAAAGCCGTTCGCATAATAATCAGATTGAATGTACTGATCGCGAAAGGGACAATGACGGCCCACAGGGAGTCAATGAGACCAACACCTTTTACAACCAGATACAATGGGATTAGACCTCCGTTAAAAAACATCGTTAGCACAATGATGATCATAAATATTTTGTTCCAGAAAACATTCTTGCGTGACAATACGTAGGCGCCAATCCCAGTCAAAAACAGGTTTAACGATACGCCAAAGAAGAGTACGAACAGTGTATTACGGTAGCCCCTTAAAATACCGGGATTCTTAAATACGCTGGTATAGGCATCCAGACTAAAGCCTAGCGGATGCGTGAGAAATCCACGATGGGCAACGAGTTTACCTGCATCGCTAAAGGACGCAAAGGCAACATAGAGTAAAGGATACAACGTAACCAGGACAAGCACGGATAGCACGGTGTATACAAAAATATCAAGAACCTTTTCCGACAACGTGTGATTTTTAACCATAATGATGGTCCCCTCCTCCTTACCACAGACTGCTATTGTTTAATTTGCGCGTAATCCGGTTAGCGAGAATCAGCAAAGTCAAATTAACGACCGAGTTGAAAATGCCAACAGCGGTACTATAGCTCCAATTAAACTCAAGGAGTCCTTTGCGATAGACAAAGGATGCAATCACGTCAGCCGTCTCGTACGTCAACGAGTTGTAGAGCAGGATGATTTTCTCAAAACCAACATTCAGCATATTGCCAATTCTTAAAATGAACATAATCGAAATCGTCGGCATAATCCCTGGCAGCGTGATATGCGTAATCATCTTGAATCGACTAGCGCCATCCATCCTTGCCGCTTCATATTGCTCCTGGTCAATGCCAGTCAGAGCCGCAATATAAATAATGGATTCCCAACCGATTCTTTGCCATATTTCAGATAGCACATAGATCGGTCGAAACAATCCCGCCTTTTGCAGCATCGCTTGCCCATCATAGCCAAAATGTGTAAACAGATTATTAATGACGCCGCCTGAATTGGTGAAGCTGACGATAATACCGCAAATGACAACGAGCGAGATAAAATAAGGCATATACGTGATCGTCTGTGCAAAACGTTTAAAGTACTTGCTTCGCACTTCATTCAACAGCAAGGCGAGAATAATCGGGGCAGGGAATTCAAAGACAAGTGTACACAAGCTGATAATGACGGTATTTTTCAGGATTCTCCAGAAATAAAAAGAGGTAAAGAAATCCTTAAAATTCGCAAATCCAATCCACTCACTACCGGCGATTCCCTTCGCAGGCGAATATTCTTTAAAAGCCATTAAGGTACCGTATAGCGGGGCGTAATGAAAGATGATGTAATAGGCGATAACCGGTATCATCATCACGTATAAGAACTTGTTTAAGGCAAAATCGCGAACAATTACCGCTCTCAGACCTTTTCGGTTACGAGCACGATGATCTACAGGCACCCTCTTCGCTACAGTTGCACTTCTGGTCATCTCTCCAGCTCCATTCATTTTCTACTCATGGTTCTCCTATGATGCAACAAAGGGAGCAACGCTCCCTCTGTTTGCGATTAACGAATTAACGTTTATTGTAGCGATCCAGCGCAGCTTGTTGGATTTCCAATGCACGGTCAATCTTCATTGCTTTCATCTTTTCTGCATATTTATCAAAGCTTTCAACAGGCTCTGCACCCAGCACAATTTTTAAAATCATTTCATTGACAAGCGTATTCATGTCGTTCATAATTTTCGCAAATTCCGTGCTTTCGTCAGGCGTCGGTGTAACTGGCGGCAGTTGATGCTTCACCATATCCGTCTTCTGCCAAGCCGTAACCGCATCGCGCTGTGTTTGAAGTGCAAAGTATTGCTCAGCATAACGCTTATCTTGAATGAACGGCCCTGTGTAACCTCCACGGGCATACAGCGCCATCGCTTGGGCTACAGCCAATTTATCCGGATTCTTCATGACAAGATCGGTATAACGCGGATTCCCGTTATCCATTGTGTAACTAACACCTTCGGTACCGAAGTTAAAGAATGTTTTCCCTTCCTCGCTATAGCCGTAGTCAAGCATTTTCACGGCAAGCTCAGCATTTTTGGACTTGGCTGAAATCGCTACGGAGCCCGACGGGGTAAAAGGAACATCAAGCTGACCAAACTGCGGCGTATCGCCTTTCTTTAATGTCGGATAAGTCGTACCGATCAAGACTGCCTTCGGATCTTTGCCAGCTACGATAGGCTGCCAACGTCCAATTCCGCCGCCTGCGTTCCCCACCGTTGCACCTGTCATCCCGTTCGCAAAGTTCGCATCAATGGCTTTCATATCGGTTGTCGCCAAGTTCTTATCAATCAGGCCTTCGGCGTACCATTTTCTGAATGTCGCAAGGAAATCTTTAAATCCTTGTTCCATTGGACCGTATTTAATCTTGCCATTATCCAGATAGAAACCGTTGGTTACACCGAATGCACCAACAAAATCACCGGTCACCGTATCATTCAGCGGATTCGGTTGTCCAACAAAGGAGATCGGGGCTGACGCGCCTTTTTTCTCCTTAAACGCTTTCAACGTTGTGTACCATTCATCAATTGTTGTAGGTACCGGCAATCCAAGATCATCCAGCCAATCTTTGCGGACAATCGGTCCATGGAAAACTTGCAGGTAGCTGTCCCCACGAATAAATGGGAACACGTAGTAGCTGCCGTTATCCGTTTTTACCATTTTGTCAATTTCCGGATGTTCCTTGAGATACTTCTTCAAGTTTGGCGCATATTTGTCAATGAGATCATTCAGTTTAAGAATGTAGCCATCCTTAATTGCTTTTTCCGGCCCGCCTGGATAACCATTCGTCCAGTTATATTCGATCATATCCGGCAAATCGCCGGAAGCGAGCATCACGTTAAACTGCTGCTCATTGCCGTTGTTAGGCGCTGTCGTATATTTAAGCGTCACCCCGGTTTTCTTCTGCCAATCCTGGAAGAAAGGGACTTCATCCAAGGATGACTTTACCCCTACGAGGTTACCTTGAAGTGTAGCCCAATACGAAAGTTTTTGATCTGTTTTCATTGGGTAAGTTGCAGTTTGATTCGCTGGACTGCTTGTGCCGGGGGCAGCAGTGCCTCCATCCGATGGCGTCGAATTCGGTTTGGACGTACAACCTGCAACAAAACTGCTGAGCAACAAACTTGCCGCCATGAGCGTTACGATTCTTTTCTTCACAATAGTTGACCTCCCTTAAATGTTCCGGCTCCAAGCCGGTTTATACGAGCGTCAGTCTCTCGAGTTGACCAACGTCTATATTCCTACCCTAAATCAGTTGTTACGGTCATGCAATCTGATAAACCTCCAATTTGATCGATAAAAAAGAGACTCAATCGACCATATAGCCAATTGAATCCCTGCAATCCTGCGTAAGACGTTACGGCTCCATGGAGCCCCCTCTTAACCGACTTTCCGAGGCCATTTCTTTATATTTGCCTGGTGTTACCCCTTCAAATTTCTTGAATGTACGAATAAATACCGTTACGTCATTAAAGCCAACGCATCCCGCGACATCGCTCACATTCTTCTCCGTCCCATTCATGAGCTGTTTCGCTTTATCAATGCGTGTTTTATTAATGAACTCAAGCAGCCCTTCCCCGGCATAATCTTTATACAATTTGGACAAATAGGTTGGCTTCATATCAAAGTGTTGACCAATTAACGAAATATTTAAGTTGGCGTCCTGGTAATTCTCCAGAATGAAGGCAATGATTAACCCGATGCGGTCATCCATGGCTTTTTGGCGATTCATCTGCAGTTGACGCTCGCGTAAAGGCGCATTGTGCTCACAGACTTCCTGGACGAGCAGCGTCATCTCCTCGCGTATTTCGTGGATCGTCTCGCAGATCATGAGCTGCTTGATTCGCTTCGGATTTCGAACTAAAAAGCTGTCACCCAGACTGCCTGTCTCGCTTACAGCCTTAATCATCGTACTCGCTAAATTCAGGATTAAGCAGCGCGCCAGATCGACAGATACCACAGACGATTCGAAATTGTTCTGAATGATTTCATCCAGCTTCTCTTTGGCCTTGCCAAACTCGCCAAGCTTCAGAAAATTGATCAACTGCTGCTCAACTTGAAGCGGATAATAATACCCCATCTCATTCGGTTCTTGATGAAGCGATTCATAGGACAAAATTTCCTTGCTGCCCATCACAAGCTTGTACTCCATCGCATCCATGGCTTCCTGATAGGCTTGCGGAATACTTTCAATTTGGCTGTGAATCCTGCTGATTGAAAGCGTCAAATGAATCGAGTACTTTTCCAAAAGAAATCGCTGAGTATCCCGTGCAATTCGCTGCAATTCCAGCGTACCTTCCTTCTCTAACGTTTCTCCAACATTAACTAGTACGGCAAGTCCTTCATCGATCTCCACGACATAACCGTCGTTTTTCTGACCCGTCATTTCTTCGAAGACATTTGTAAGGATAAATTGTAACAATACTTGCTTCCTGACCACGTTCATCTCCTGGTATCTGCCCTCGAATTCGTCGACATTTTCCACATAGAGGAGAATAACCGCAAAGTTCTGCGTTGCAAAGTGTATGTGAAACGCAGCTAATGATTCTGTAATCGGCGTCGTACCATCCTGCCTTCCTTTAAGCAGTCTGACCAAGAAATGATTGCGCAGCATTAAGTTCTGCCGCTCCATCTGACTCTGCAGCGAGTCCAGCTTCGTTTGTGTATTGTCAAAAGCCTTTTGAATGTATTGAAATTCATTCCCCTCCATACCAGATAACATATCCGATTTTCCCGATAACGCTTTCACAAGTTGATAGACAGGGTTATAATTCCGCCGAATGAAAAATAAGGTGAGCAGCACGCCGCCAAGCACACTTAACATGCAGCTTGCAATAATCAGGCTCCGAATCAGTTTGGCCTTTTCCCAGTACAAATTGCTTGGAACCATGGATACATACTTCAGCCCGGAGCGCTGCGACTTGGCGTAAAGCACTTCATAAGGCGTGCCATCGAGTTCAACAAATGCTACGCCTGTGGGGGCGCTCATCGTGTCAAATGGAATGTTGAGCTCACGATTTACGCTAGAATTCGATACAAGAATCCCATTTTCTTCGTTCAAAATAAAGACATGCCCTTTGCTAAACAATTCCACGTTCGAAATGGCGCCCAGCATGTGTTGCTGATCCACCATAATAACATTTGTCGCTGGTGAAGTGGTGTCGCCGAACGAGTAAGAGCTGACATAGGCCACTGTTTTTTGCATCTGGCCATTCTCATCTCTTCGGATCATGGGCATAAAGCCCTTATAATCATTTCGATTGACCGCTTTCGACCATTCTTCCAGGGAAGGGGTCTGCTCGTTATAGTAAATCCCGTACGCGTAATTGCCCTCATAAATATGGGAGGGGGCAACCACCTGATTATAGTTCTTTAAAAAGATATAAAATTGATCAACAAATCCATAAGCGTTCACATAGTTTTCCAACTCTTTCGAGATATAATACATATCTACGTTAAATTCCGCTGGATGAAGGACATAATTGTTGGAATAGAGCAGATTCTGTACGTTGACGTTCCAAGTCAACTCGAAGTTCAGCCGCTGCATCGCATCAAAGTAGTTATCGGAAACTTCCTGAACTTGACTAAGAAGCGACCGATTGGCCGTATCAATCTCATTTTCAAGCGTTCGGCTGGATATGAAATACACCACGATGCTGCATAGAATCGGCAACAGGAGCACCGTCAAATAGGAGATGAGCCACGTCAGGGCAATACTGCGGCGCAGATAAAATATTTTCTTCATGGTCATTACCCTTTCGCTAAATAATGAATATCACCATTCTAAGTGCTGCTGAGGTTCATGTACAGTCAATCCTAATAGTAAATTCCTGCTAAGAAATGAAAATAGAGCAGAGGAGTTACCCGTCTGCCCCATGTGATTTAAAAAATCCGATGGCGCCAGCCCTTTAATTTCGCCATTGCCTCTACATAGTAGTAATCCCCGTAGATTAAGGAAACATCGACATTTACGTTGCCAGGTTTATGCCCCGTTGCATGAAGGAGGATCCCCTCGCAATTGGGCAGGTCCCACGTACCACATCGGTGTGTTAATGCAGAAAGAATACGCTCGGCTGCCGTCTGATAGAGACGCGACTCGGAAGGTTCGAGCAAATTCGCAATTTCAATTAAGCCCGATGCAGCGATGGCACCGGCAGAGGAATCTCTCGGTTCATCCTTGAGACTTGGCGTGCGAAAATCCCAATACGGCACACCGTCTTCAGGCAGGCAAGCGATAAAATAATGAGCCACTCGCTTCGCGGCATCGAGAAACCGCTGTTCACCCGTGTATCGGTAGGTGTTGGCCATGCCGTAAATCGCCCACGCTTGGCCTCGACTCCAGGAAGAATGCGGGCCATAGCCTTGCCCTCCAAGGGATTCAATAAATGCGCCAGTGTCTGCATCGAAGCTGACGATGTGATTCACGGAGCCGTCCGGACGAATAAAGTGTTGTAACACGGTGTCCGCATGGGAGATCGCAATATGCTTGAATCTGGGATCAGCCGTTTCATTCGCAGCCCAGAAGAGCAAAGATAAATTCAAGGAGCAGTCGATGATCGCCCAACCGGTCGTGTTATCCTTATCCCATGTGCCATCATTCCATGCACGTATGAATTGTCCGACGGGATTATAACGCCCTGCCATATAATTGGCAGCAGCCAGACCTCTTCGCTTGCCAGCATGATCGCCTGTAAGCATGTATTTAATCACAGCTGTTGGAAGGAATTGAAAGCCAACATCATGATGCAGTTGGCCAAGCTCCCCCTCATGCAGCCAGTTCTCTATTTCTGCATCCCATTTCCATGCCTTCTCCTTAAACATGGGCTCCTGCGTCATATCAAACAAAATCCAAAGCAGGCCTGGCCAGAAGCCCGATGTCCACCACCAGGTTGGCATGGAATCATACTTGCCGTCCTTGTCAGCACGATGCGGGGATCTGTCTTTCATCCCTTCTGCCATTACCGCGACTTTGGCTACAAGTCGCTCCCAAATCTTGTCTACTTCTTGAGATTTCATCTACTTACCCCTTATCACATTAAGTTCTTGAAATTGATTATCTATGATCTTATGAATGAATAAAATCGTATAAACCTACAACTTCATCGACTTTTTTTTCGAAACGATTGATTATTTCTTCAGACTCATCGCTAAATAAAATTCAAATGTTTCATTCGGTTGATGACAGCTAATACTTCACTCATTCTTGGCAATTCAAGCCACCTTTCAAAACCGGGAAAGAAGGAGGAAAATACAATATCCACGCCTTCTCTCTCCATATCTTCGAGCGCTTTTTGGATCTTTTCATGAAGCAAGATGAGGCGATCCTGATTACTTACCGCGATTTTTCGAAGTACAAAGGCAATCGCTGCGAGCTGGGCGTGCGATGTGATATTGTAAAGCCCTCTGATATCAACTTGTTCGTCACCGATCATGATGTACCCCATGGTTGAAACCCTCAGCTTTTCTGTACCACTGCCCTGGGGATAGGTCGAAAAGTGATCGGTGGTTATATCTCTTATCTCCCATTTTGTAAAGGGAATTCGTTCCCCTGGCATGTCGTGTTCACATAATTTTTTTGCTTCCTGAGTTACGTTTATTGGCATAAAATTGTCCATCAGGATGATTTGATCGGCAACGGATAAAAACTCACCACTGCCGCCAATAACAAGAACGGAAGATACGCCTATAGCCTCATAAAGTTCCCTGACACGTTCCGTAAATGGTGTAATGGGTTCACGTTTGATTAATGAACGCATTTTGCTATCCTGGATCATAAAATTCGTCGCACTTCTGTCTTCATCAATAAGGAGCAGCTTGCATCCGAAGTTGATGGCCTCCATAATATTCGCGGCTTGAGAGGTGGAACCTGAGGCGTAGTCCGTCGAAAACTGCTCAGCCGAACCATTGGGTATCCATTTTATAAAAGGCGTAATATTGATATTTTTTATGGATCGGCCTTCTTCTGCCGATATTTCCATGGCACTTTGATCTGCAATCACAAGTTCACGTCCATCGCCTAAAATATGATTGTATATCGCCGAATTTAGCGCATCCAGCATTGTGCTTTTCCCCGAGTAACCACCGCCGGTGATGACCGTCACACCTTTCTTTATTCCCATTCCTCGCACACCACAAATCTCAATTTCAAGATCTTCCGGGGATGTAAACGGCAAGGCCCCCTCCAGCGGCCCGCTGCCCTCTTTATTCCTTGGCAGAATGCTGCCATTCCCAACAAACGCACAATAATGACTGGATTTCAACCATTCGCGAATCCTATTTTGCTTTTTTACCATTTCATAGGCAGCATTTAACTTGGTGAGATCCCAATTGCCAATAAACGCCTCCACTTCTTTGGGCAGCATTTTGCAGAGCATGCGCATCGCTTTATCATGATTCTGGAACGGAAGTTGAACGGTAATCATTAGGCATAGGTACCATTGTTCTGAGATGACCTCGACAAAGGATGCATTACGCTGCAACACCACATTGGTAGGGCGAAAACAATAAAAAGCGCCATTTTCTTTCTCCGAACGCGACCGGTTATAAATCAATTCATTTAATGCCTCAATATGGCCAACCCATTCTCTTAATGCAAAATCGGAGAGAACAACGCCATCGGTAGTTCCAACCAAGCCGAGACGGTCAAAAGGTATTCGTATGGTGATACACGGTTTATCCAATGTGAGTTTATGTGTCCGTTCAATGTAATAGGCCACATCATTGTACCAGTAGGTTGGGTCGCTGATCATCCCCCCCTGATCATAGTAGGAACCTTCATAAATCAAACTGTACGATGATTGTCCGGATTGCATGGAGCGAAAATATTGAGCGAGTCTTTTCAAAAATATCATCCTTTCAAAGTTGGTAAAAAAAAACAGCCACTCTGAGAGTGGCTGTCATAGACGGGCAAGGACGTCTAAACGTTCCTTCCGCCTAAAATATAAAAGCCCTGAGAGTGAATCCCACCCTCAGAGCTGATGTATTTCGAAATAAATAACTAGAAAGCAGCATGAGGATAAGATGTATATTTTTTTGTTTTCATCGTCCTCACCTCATTACGTTTTATTTTTAGAATAATGTCATCATAGCATAACGATCATCCACAGTATAGGGAAAGATTAATTATAATGAACTTAACCCCTCAAAGGTAAAGGATGTGATTAAAGTCACACCCACTGTTTAACCAAAAGTTGTATACTATTCCTATATCTTTTTGAGGGAGTGGTCACACCATGTTATATTCCAAAATTGTTGTTGCGTACGATGGTTCAGAAACTTCTGATAAAGCGCTCGATTCCGCCATTAAACTTGCTCAGTTAAATCATTATTCGAGGCTCGAAATTATTCATATTTTCAACATTCCCAATTATGATATAGGCGGAAGCTTCGTGGTTCCGCCCGTTCAAATGGAACTTGACTACGCGGAGGAAGCCCGAGCGAAAATCAAAAGGAAAATATCCAATTTCACCAATGTTCATATCGAAGTCAGAAAAGGCGGTGTCGCCAAACAAATTCTCCAATACGCTAAGGAAGTAGATGCTGACCTGATCGTTATCGGGAGCAGGGGACTGAATAGCTTGGGTGAATTGGTACTTGGCAGTGTTAGTCATAATGTCGCTCAACATGCCCATATTCCTGTTCTCATTATTAAATAATTTGAATGGACAAGAACTTAGCCCTGATCATCTTCAAGTGATCAGGGCTATTTCTGCTAAGGCTGGCGAGTTACTGCGTAACCACCGCGTCATCAAAACTCGCCGTCGAAGCTGCCATGCGGTAGCCGATTTTGCCAGTAGTCAGCTCCGACACGCTATTCGTATAGGTAATAAGCTGAGTATTATTGACCGATCCGTCAATCGTATTGCCCGTTACCTTCACCTTGAGGTCATACCATGTGCTAATGCTGGAGCTGAACGAAGCACTCGTTAACAAGGTCAGCGTTCCGCTCACCTTTTTATATAAATCGAGGGAATTCGTGCTGTTGTTGATGCGGAGCATATAATAATTGTTCGCATCTGTCACACGGAAAAGCAGTCCTGCGTTGGCATACACATTGTTCAGCTTCACCTTGGAAGAATACGTATAATTCGTCCAAGCGCTACCCGCAAAGGCTAAAGCTTCACCTGTCACCAATGACTGATTGAACACTTTCGTACCGTCCGTGACGACACTCCATGTTCCGCCGCTTGTTGTCCAATTACTGGAGCCACTTTCAAAATTATCACTAAATACCGTAACCGCTGGGTTGGAAGGAATCCCTACGCCTTCGTATGCGCCTCGGTCTGTTACACTGTTAGCCGGGACTGCGCTGCCCCAATAATCGATACCACCGTTACCTGTAATCGCGACACCGCTATCAATGGCTGGTGAACCATTCTGCAGCTTATAGCCATCCACCGCTGTTCGACTCGTTCCTGTACCAGGACTAACGAGAAGTGGGTTGGACGTAAGTTTGTGCGCATCACTTGGCTCAGAGCCGGGATGATTGCCATAAAACACATTATAATCAAACACCGTATTCGTGCCGCTGCCGAAGGAGTAGCCGCCGCTGCCTAGATTATAGATGATATTGTTTTTAAAAGACGTATTGCTCGCGTATCCCCCCCAATCGTTGATTAATAAAATATGGGTACCCGTCCCGGCCTTAACATAAATCGTGTTGTTATAGATACTCGTATTCGTGACAGGACCTGCCAATTGAAAAATCCGTGTGCCATCGTTCTGACTGATGTTATAGCGAACAATGGTGCCATTGTTGAAATTACTTGTACCGTTATTACAAATGAGTACGAAGCCGCCTTCGTTGTCATGGCTATAGTTATATTGAATGATCGTTCGATTCGAGTCATAATCGGAGTCGAATCCTTGGCCGTCCAAGCTGCCATGTGTGCTATACGCTTCGTTGTACTGCACGAGTGCATCGTCCGTATTGAACGGCCAGATCGCAACCGCCTCCGCGCCGGAACGCATATTGGCATGATGAACGACATTGTACTGGATGACAGGAGCTGTGCTTACCCTAACCAGAATGCCATCACGCCCTGTATCGTACACCGTGTTATACTGAATCAGCACGTTGGTGAAGCCGGACCACGGACCGGAATCCACCATACCGCCTCGGTTCATCCAGCGAGAGTGCGTCTGAATGCCCGTTGCATCCACGGTGTACACGGTGTTATTTTCGATCAGAACGTCATTCCATTTGGTGGATACGGAAGTTCCTAAGGCCTGCACCGCAATGCCGCCGTTTTTCTTATCTGTATTGATCCCGTTCACACCATGTACAGTGAGATTGGAGATATGGATGTAGTTGGCCGTTCCGTAGTCCGAAGCAACAACGTTGACGCCTAATCGTTTGGCAGCGGTTGCCCCCGTGTTCGTCACTTCCAGGTTCTTAATTACCCAGTACTCTTGATTGTACAGATAAACGGCCGCTCCTCCGCTGCCATCCGCATTCATCGTAAGCCCACCCCCGTTAATGAGCGGCTTACTTCCACTGCCGTAGCTGGAGAGCGTAATCGGGCTGCCAGACACGCCAGAACCCTTTGGATAAAGCTGTCCGGTCCAAGTGCCTCCTGATTTAAATAAGATTTGATCGCCAGGTGCGAACGTTGTCGCATTCACCTTGGACAAGCTTTTCCAAGCCGTTGCCGCGCTTTTTCCATCTCCACTGTCATCAGGTCTCGAGGAATCCACATAGTAGATGGTACCCGCTGCCATAGCGGCCTTGGGCAAAGCTCCTAACAAGGAAAACAAAATAATGAAGACAGAAAAGATGACAAGCCATTTTTTAGCTGAATACATCACTGATTCCTCCTTACATAATTGAACAAAAAAACTGTTAGCGCTTTCAATTATTTCCATTCCAATCCTACTCCTCGTTAGCTAAAAAAACTCAGCATTCAGCTCCTGATAATTTGTCAACCATCCGTTTGGTTGCTTTTTCACGCGAATGCTACGCCCCACCTCCCTTCAAGAATCCCCATTTTAATATTTATAGGCTCCGTCCTACCGGACCGATGCCGATCTCCTCGGGTTGGTTTCCCGTATAAAGAAGTACGGATTCTCCCTGTTTCAAATCAATCTTATACACACCCGGTGACACTTCCGTAATGGAAAAATTCCGTTCACCGCTTGCTTCCAGCGGTCCAAGTAAATTCGGCATGATCTTCAATGGCGCGCCGGCAAGGCTTTTGATAACCACATATTCCGTCTTCCCTTTACTCCATCGACCAGACACTTCAAAAGCGCCTTCCGCCAGCAGCTTCCCAAAGGATATGTCCTTCCACTCATCAGGAACGGCAGGAAAGACACGGATCGTATCGCCCCAACACTGCATAACCATGTAATGGATGCACTCCGCACTGGACAACGGCGTTTCGATCACTGGGAACGTCTCGGTATACATCTATGCAGCGCCCACGGCAAATTCCCATATTCAAAATCAGGCCTTGGACATGGCGATACTATCATTTCTCCCCAGCTCCCACGCCAAATCCTGAGGCGAGTCCTTCAAAATCATGGCTCCGATCATCCCATTTCCGATGAAGGCGCCTTCTCCGCATTCCTTTCGTATACGATGGCAATTCTGCTCTTCCGTTGCTTCGTAATATCCGCCGTGAAACCTAAGCTTCGTCTGAACCAAATCATGTGCGGAAAGAAACGATTCCCAATCTACGCTAAGCTCCATCCTTGAACCCTCGATTCTTAGGTATCAACCTTTAACCCCTGACATCGCAACGCCTTGCACAAAATATTTTTGCGAAAAAATAAATAGCGCAATCGTCGGCAGCACGGCGACAGCAGCTCCAGCCATTTGCAGCGCATAGTCAGCGCCTGCCTCGGTCTGGAAATAAGATAATCCAACCGTGAGAAGCTGCTTCCTCATGTCTGTGATGAACACAAAAGGCGAAGCGAAATCGTTCCAAGTCCATAAGAAGGTGAACAATACCATAGTCACAAGTGCCGGCTTAGCCAGCGGTAAAATAATGCGATAATACACTTTGTAATGCGAACAACCATCCACAATGGCCGCTTCGGATATTTCTTTGGGAATACTCATGAAAAATTGCCGGAGCAAGAACAGGAAGAAGACATCAAAGGCCGCAGGTAAAATAATCGCCCAATGCGTATTATTTAAATGTAAGTACTTATACAACAAGAACCTCGCTACAATGGTCGTATCGGATGGAATCATCATCTTGGCGATCAAGATCATGAAAATGACATTTTTAAAACGAAACGCCAGCCTGGCAAAAGCATACGCCGCCATCGTGACGAGCAGTCCCCTTAACACGAGAACCCCCAGCACGACTTTAACTGAATTCCAATACCAGATGAAATAAGTTTTGTGTTTGAAGATGGTTTCAAAATTGCCCGTAAACGGATGACTGATGAAAATCGAAGCCGGATGCTGCGACATCTCGATCGGCGTTTTCAGCGAAAATGAAATCATGAACAGAAACGGAATGATCATCACAATGCCGATAAGAAGCATCACGTAGGTAAGCACGAATTTCGGTTTTAATAATGCACCCATTTTTTTTGCCCCCTCCATTGGATGATGGTAATCACTAAAATGACGGCAAATAACAGAATCGCCTGAGCGGAGGCAAAGCTATATTTGTTGTAAGCAAAGGCTTCTTCGTAAATATTTAACGAAATCACACGCGAGGAAGTACCTGGACCGCCATTCGTCAAGTTACGGAAAATCGCATAGTTCTGAAAGGATCCGATAATGTTGGTGATCACAAGAAAGAAGGTTGTTGGTGAAATCAACGGCACTGTCACACTTATGAACTTCCGAAATCGCCCTGCCCCATCGAGATCCGCGGACTCGTACAAATCCTTCGGCACCCCTTGCAGAGCCGCCAAGTACACAATGGTTGGAAAAGCGAGGGAATGCCAAACTTCAACGCCGGCAATCGTTGGCAGCGAGGTATGAATACCTCCGAGCCAAAGCGGGGGATGTGCAACGCCGAGAGCTGTGAGCAGTTTATTGACAACACCATCATAGGGATTAAGCAAAATAGAAAACACAATCGCGATCGCCACAACGTTCGTTACATACGGCAGCATAATCAACGTCCGTGCTAATGTTCTCAAGTGGAAACTCGCATTAAAGAGCATAGAGAGCAGCAGGGCTGCTAGTATTACGCCTGGCACATAACAAATCATGAACAGAAAGCTTCTTCCAAATGAACTGATCGCAATAGGATCCTTTAAGACATTGATATAGTTGGAAAGTCCGACAAAGTTTACGTCCGATAAGCTTTTGAAACTGTTGTAATCCAATACGCTAATGACAAAGGCGTAAAGGGTAGGCAGTAAATAAAAAAGCGCAAATCCTGCCAAGAAAGGCGTGATAAACCAGAAAGCAACCTTTTCTTCGTTAGTAATCCGCAGCATGCTCCATTCTCCTCTTTTTAGGAAGGAGGACACCATCATGATGTCCTCCTTCGTCACTCTCATTTATTGTTTGCTGGTCGCTTGAATCGCTTGGTCTTCTCTTTGTTTAATGGATTTAACGGCTTCATCTACGGATTTCTGCCCGGCAAAGTATAACTCGGATTCTTGCATAATAATGTTGCTGTACTCACTCATAGCGCTACCTAGCAGTTTCTCTTGTGTAAAGCCTAGTCCATTATCCAGCAGCGCTTTCCGAAGATCGTCGGCTGTCACACTGCCTTGCGATTTATCAGCGATATTTTGCAGAACCGCGTTCATGTCATCCTTGCTCAAATTCTTCTGTGCAGGGAATTCGCCTCTTTCTTTGTAGCTATTCTCTGCAAAGTACGTGAGGAAATCAAACGCTTCCTTAGGATGAGCGGATTTCTTGTTAATGCCGAGCGCGGAAGTAACCCCGATATTGTTTTTGCCTTTGCCATCGTCAGGTGTAGGAGGTTGAACAACGCCCCATTTCCAGTCACGCGGATATTTATCGAAATTGTTTAATGAACCCAAGTACCATGTGCCAATAAATTGCATCGCATATTTACCTTCCAGGAACCCGAGGTTAGATAGTTTCTTCGTCTTAAACTCAATCCAGGATGGCTGAATTTTGTGAACAGCACTCAAATCGTTGTACCATGTCAGCGCATCTTTAAAAGCCGGATCGTCATAATTGGAAGTGCCATCTGCCTTATAACCGGGTACGTCTTTTTGTCTTGCCTGCAAGTACAAATAGTTATCAAAAGTAAGCATGTAAGAGCCGTAGATGCCTTTATCCGGCTTCGTCAATTTTTTAGCCGTCTCGATGTATTGGCTCCACGTCCAGTTTCCTGTAGGGTATGGAATGCCTGCTTCATCAAACAGCTTTTTGTTATAAAAGACAGCCCACATCGATAAATTTACCGGGATATAGTAGACTTCACCGTTGTATTTCGTTAGGGAGTCGCCGTATACCTTATCCATATCATAGTTCGCCTGCTTCGCTAAATCTTTCATCGGATACAGGAAGTCTTTGGACGCATACTTGTTCTGATCGATGGGATTCGAAAGGCCGATGATATCCGTCTTGTCCCCGGAGAGCATAGCGATGTCGATTTTCTTCATGGCCTCGTCTTGCGACCCTGGTAAAATGTTAAGCTCCAGCTTGTTCCCGGACTTGGCTTCCCACTGTTTCTTTATTTTATCGTTAGGCGAGCCGTCCTCCCATTCCTTTTGGCCAGCTGAAGTAATGAACATGGACAATGTGACTGGTTCAGCCTTTTTCGGAGCACTGCTCGCAGCAGTTGTTGCCCCTGCTGCTTTCGTATTTGTTGTCGTGGCAGCGCTACCACAACCACTTAAAAGGCTTAACCCCACGAGTGACGACAAACTAAGTAACGCCCAACTTTTTTTAAACCCCTGCATAAAAGCGCCTCCATTTTTGTGAATTCCACATGTTTTGTCTGCTACGAGTTTCATTGTAAGGGGGCTGCGGTCAAAAAAATAGGGGATGCTTTTTGGATTAGGTTTGATCTTTTTGACTGTTGCCGTTTTCATTCCGAAGTTCGTTAGAAGTTGCTTTACATGAAAAGAACGGGTGATTATGATAGATGCAAAGGAGTGAATCCGATGGACGGCACCTATAAAATTATGATTGTTGACGATGAATTCGAGATTCGGGAAGGCTTAAACGCCTATTACTGGGAACGCTTTCAGTTCCAGGTCATAGCGTGCGCGGCCAACGGCAAACAGGCACTTGACCTCATGCAGAGAAATGATGTCGATGTTGTCCTCACCGATATTAAGATGCCCGTGATGGATGGCATTGAACTCAGCAGAGCGATTAACCTCCATTATCCTCATGTCAAAATTGTCATTTTATCCGGATATAAAGAGTTTTCCTATGCCCGTGACGCGCTTCAAGCAGGCGTATCCGAGTATTTATTGAAGCCTGTAGATTTGAAGAACCTCAGCGAAAGCATGACGAAATTAAAGCTTCAATTGGATGCAGAGCGGGAATCGTCGCAAAGGCTGCAAGCGTATGAGAACCAATTAGCGAGCTCCTTGCCTGCGGCCAGAAATCACTTTTTCCAATCTTTGATCGAAGACCCCTTGCCTGAATACCATAAAGCCAAAGAGGAAATGAGCTTATTGGAGATTGAAATGAACGCAACGTATTGTTGCTGCGCAGCCGTTAAGCTCGAGGCCAAAGCGCGTCAAGAAAACGCTTTACCCGACAGCGTGGTTGCGAAAGCACAGGGCATCCTTGAACGTCATCTCGAAGCTGGTCAATGCCAAAGCTACACACTTCGGAGAAAGGCTGGCGAACTAGCCGTCTTCCTGAATTTGAACGCGACATCGGTTCCTGCTCGTCGATCACTTTCTTTGCTTTGGGAGCAGATCATCTCATCCATCGAACAGGAGACGGGGTGCCGATCCATCGTAGGCTTAGGCGATGTTTATCAGAGCCTGCTCTCTTTCCCCGATTCTTACAAGCAAGCGAGAAGTGTGATGGAACGCAATATTTTTTGGGAACGGGGGGGATTATTTCTCTGGGATACCGCAGACGAACAGCACGTTGAACGCAAAGAATATCCGTATGCTCATGAAACGAAATTACTCGATGCAGTGCTAGAGGGCAATCTGGACAACAGCTTGCTGCATTTCCAGCAATTTTGGACTAGCTGCGGATTGGACTCGGAACGGGCAGAACTCCCCATCGTCCTGAAGTACTTGGCGCCGCTCTTCACGATGCTTGAGCGAAGGCTCGATCTTCACGGTGCATCTTTGAAATCGATGGCAAGTCTCCCTATGCCGATTAGCGAATTTGTAGAACGTTTCCCCACTTTGTCGACATTAAAAATGGCGTTGGAACGCTTAATCTCAGACATTACGCTGCATATTAAACATGTAAACGACGATGTGCAAACGACCTCCCATTCGGCTGTCCAGCAAGTCAAAAAATATATCGAAGAGCATTACAGCGAAAAAATCACCTTAAATCAAATGGCTGAGCTCGTTTACCTCAATCCCAGCTATTTCAGCATTCAATTCAAAAAAGAAACAGGCATTAACTTTATCGACTATTTAAAAAATTGCCGGATGGAAAAAGCGAAGGAACTGTTGCGCCGCATCGACCTCAAGGTCTATGAAATCGGTGAATTGGTCGGCTACCAAGACCGGAAATATTTCGCGACGACCTTCAAAAGCCACACCAAGTTAACGCCGCTCGAGTACCGTCAATCCTTCATCACTTACTGAAAGCGGTGTCGCCATGGAACGTTTGAAGCTGTTTCTCACAAGCTTTCTCTATAATCATTCGATTCGCAAGAAACTGCTGTTCTGTTCGGTACTGCTTACGTTGACATTAGCCTCAGCTTTTTATTGGTTGTCTGAAGATTTCGTAAGTCGACTCATCGTGCAAGAAAAAGCGGACTATCAAGTTAATGAATTTAAGCAAACAGCCAATTACTTTAAATCCCTATTCGCAGATCTGGATGCCAATACGAACAAGCTGGTCAACGAACCCTCGTTTCAGAAGACCGTCACGGAACCGTTCCCGCAGAACGATTTCATCCAAATTGCCCAACGGGTGCAGTCACTGTCCGGCGAAATTAATGATACCTTGTTATACCATAATTATGTCGACAAAATTATTGTTTTAGGAAAAAACAATCTGGTCTATCTGTATGAATATGATAATGGCGGCAAGTACGCGGGAACGGACTTTAAATACGCACATTGGCTGAATGAAAGTGCTGCTTATCTGAATAAACAGCAAGAAGGCGTTCCATTTTACTTTCAGTCTTCGGGTAACCTGTCCAAAAATGCTGCGGATGAGCAAGTACTTGATGGCATGCTTGCCCATAAAATCGCTTATTACCGTACCATCCGCTTGGAAAATGAAACGGTAGGCACCCTAATCGTGACATTCAACATTCCGGAGTTCGCCAAAGAGGTATTCAATAGCTCTGATACCGATGAGACGCTGCAGTTGCTGACCAATCAACATGTGCCGATTTGGAGCAATAAGCCTTCTAGCTTAGATAAGGAAATCTCCCCTTCTTTCTTGCAATCGGATGATGCTTCCTACAAAATCCTTCACAAAAATGGAAGTAAAGTGCTAGTTACTTATTTTCAGATATCGTCCTACCCGTTTGAACTTATGAGTGAATTCCCAATTGCTTCTATTTTGGAAAGCAACGGTGGAACGCATTCCCTGGTCTTTCTTTTCGGTCTGGGAGCGCTTGTATTTGTCATGATCTTATCGTTCTGGTTCGCCGGAACCTTATCCAAACCGTTGTTTGAATTAACGCAAGGATTATCCGCGGGACTGGATGCCTTGAACGAACGCACACCTCTTGAACCGCGAATCATGTTTCCCAATTATCGTGTACGGTCAAAGCTAATTGCCTATTTTGTCCTGGCAACCTTTGTGCCTAACCTGCTGTTCGTCCTGCTGCTGACTTACGTTCATTATGACAACTACCAAAATAAGGTGATGCAGCTTACAGCGAGCACGATCCAACAAGTCAAACGTAATATTAATGACAGTCTGAAAAACTACGACAGATTAACGCAGCAGTTAATTTATCATCCAGAAATCCAACAGACGATGCGCAAATCGGAAACGACGTCTTTACAGCCTTCGGATAACATGGTGCTCGAACTGCAATTCGGCAATATCAAGCAGCGGAAAAGAGAGTTTCTTTCCATGGAGCTCTATAACCGCACCCGTGAGCGGATATACTCAGGCATGTATGCAGGCACAGTTCCCATTTCGAAAACCGATCCACGCGTCTTTGAAAAACTGGATCAAAGTTCAGGCGAGCTGCAGCTCATAGGAACGTATCGCAATTTGTACATGACGCCAGTCCTCACATTTGCCAGAAAAATTAGCTCTTCCAGCGAATCCAATCTCGGATCCCCACTTGGGTATTTAATTGTCAATGTGGAACAAGACATGCTGAATAACATCTTCCGAACGATTCGCATCGGAGATTCGGGCTATTTCTTTCTGATCGATGCGAATGGCACCATTCTATCCCATGACAACGACGACCTCACGTCACATGTATTAGAGCCGGAAGACCCCCTCGTTTCTGAGATGATGCAGCAGCAGAGCGGTTCTTATTTTAAAAACGCAGGCACTAAACGGTATATGGTTTTCTACGACACCGCCTCCTATTTTGGCGTTAAAATGGTAGGGATTGTCCCTTCCAACGAATTGAAAAAGAAGGTATTCACCCTTATCTGGTACAGCGCAGCCTTCTTCGCGATATTCGGGATCCTGATTATGCTCACAGCGACATGGATCTCGAGCCTAATCAGCAAACCGCTGCGGAAACTGCAGGACTTAATGCATGAGGTGAACGGCGGAAACTTTGAAGCCCGTATGAATCACAAAGGCCGAGACGAAATCGGCGCGCTGGCGCGGCATTTTAACAACATGATCAAACGGTTGAACGAGTTAATTACCGAGAATTATCAATCGAAGATTCGGGAGAAGGAACTCCTGTTTCTTGAGAAAGAAGCGCAACTTCATGCTCTGCAACAGCAAATTAACCCTCATTTTTTATACAATACACTGGAGTCTATTAAATGGATGGCTTTCCGACAGGGGGCCGACGAGATCGTTGAAATGACAACCGCGCTGGGGCAATTTTTCAGAGGAAGTATTAGCAAAAAGAGCGGCTTAGTTCGCATGTCAGAGGAATTAGATCACCTGGAGCAATACTTGCGTATTCAAAAAATTAGAGCGAAGAACCGATTCATCGTGATTTGGGATGTGTCCGAAGCGCTGCAATCTTCCTTAACGGTCAAATTGATTTTGCAGCCAATCGTGGAAAACGCAATTTTACACGGCCTGGATACGATCGAGGCGGACGGACTCCTGATGATCAAGGGGTATATCGATGGAAGCCACATGCATATCGAAATTCTTGATAATGGCACGGGGATGAGCGAAGCGCAATTGCAACGGTTGCGAATGATCAAAGAGGAGGCCCGGGAAACGAACCCTTCCGGTATTGGACTAACGAATGTGTTCGAGCGATTGCATTTGTATTTTCATGAAGGCTTTACCTGGGATATCGACAGTGAGCTGGGCAGAGGAACGCTCGTACGTCTTCATCTCCCCGTACTGACCGAAGGTAATCCCTTTACAAGTCAATAAATAGAGCATAAGCTGCATGATCCGAATCATAGCCCTCCTCCATATTGAGCAGGGCTAGACTTGCAAAGTTAAGTAGCCACATCCAGTTCAACACCCGCTTCTTCGCATGCACGGTGAAGCTCGCCTTCCGGCAACTGATCTGTCACAATGCGATGAACACCGGATAAGGGGGCAAACGAAATAAGAACTTTCGCTCCGAACTTGGAATAATCCAGAACAATATTCGTTTCAGCGGCTTGACGGATAGCGATTCTCTTGATTTCCGCTTCATAAATGTTTGAATTACTGAATCCATGTTCGATGTTGACACCGGTAGCTCCAAGAAAAATGCGGTCAAATGCCATTCCTTCCAAATTCTGACCAGCTATGGGTCCGACAAGGGAGTGAGTAGCTTCAAGCAGCATACCGCCGATCATCATTGTCGGAATCTGTTTGGCTGTCAGTTCTGTTGCCACATTCACTGCATTTGTGACCACCGTAATATTCATCCCCTGAGGGATGTGACGCGCTACCTGAAGGGTCGTTGTCCCCCCGTCGATGAATATGGAATCTCTGGGCTGAATCAGAGCAGCTGCCCTGCGCCCTATTCGCACTTTCTCTTCCGTCAGCAAACCGGAGCGCTCTTGCAGCGTGATATCTTTGCCTACAAAAATTGCCCCGCCGAACGTCCGTTTAACGCCTCCGGATTCCTCCAGTTTCTCCAGATCGCGGCGAATCGTCATTTCCGTTACTTCAAATGCTTCTTTTAAATCGGCGATCCGAACCTCACCTTCCCGAGAAATCAGGTCAAGCAGTTGTTGTTGTCTTACATTCAATGCCACATGGCTATTATTCCGCATGAGAATGGAGCCCCCCGCCCGTTTCATCCTCCTCGATAACCGGCACTCTCACGATCGCGGCATCGGTAAAAATGTCGAATTCGTCCCGGCTCGTGCTGGAAAACTCCGATACTACCGCGCCTTCCGGCCCCCCCTGAAACCAATGCTTCGTTCCCGGCATAATCGTGTACTGCTCTCCGGGCTGGAGGATGATTTCGTGAAACACCGTATAGGCTGCTTCGCTTCCCTTGGGGACAACCGCATGAATAGGGGACATCGGCGTTCCCTCCACGTATAAATAAACGGTTCCCCACCGGCAGCGGAACGTCTCCATCTTGCCAGGCTCCCCTTGCACCGGAGGATGTAGATGCTCAGGACACGTTTGCTTCGGGAAAAGCGCCAGCTCCTTGGCGCAATACCTTTCTGTGTTGACATAGGTGACAATCTCCAAGCCCTGAAGATCCAGATTTCCGAGTCCGAAACCCGCAATCTCGATGCCTTCCCGCTCCTGTGACGTCAAGACGATTCCCGCATGACTGAACAAATCTGCCGCTCTAGCCTGCGCTTGTTTAACCTCGCTTCGCTTCAGAGTCATAGTCTGACCCTCCTATCCCATTTTCTCGTAAAGCCGCATTCCCTGCACATCGAAAGTACGCCAGCCATTAAGCGGAATTGTCTGACCGCTCTGCGTCCAACCCGCCTGTATTCTTTCCAGCACTTCCGTCCACGGCCGCACGCCGCTCACCGCATCGGATCGTTCCACATTACACGCCCCAACGCCAACTGCCCCCAGTAGCGTATTTTCGATGGGAAGCCCTTTCATCAATCCTGCCAAAAAGCCTGCGATCGTGCAATCTCCCGCTCCAGTCGTGCCAGCCACCGCGACTTGAAAGCAAGGGACGAGAATCTCGCGGTTTAACCAGCTGTCCGCTTGTGCGGGCACGCACGCCCCCATCCTGGAAAGCCTTTCTGCGTCGGCGGTTGTCCGGATGTAAAGCCCATATTCGCCCAATTTAATTCCGACGATGGCAGCGCCCATCTCTAGCAGCTCTTCCGCTATCGAAGACAGAATTGAACTATCCGCATTGGATAAAAGTTCTTTCGCGCCGTATTCCTGCCTCATTTTTTCATAGCGCTTCGGATCGAGCATATACACGATTTCCTCGCAGCTAGGAATAAATACATCAACGAAAGGCAGCACTTGGGAGAAGATCCCACGCCAATCGGCACGGCCCGCAGGTGACGCCGGGTCGGGCATCGCAGTATCCAGCGACACCGTTGCCCCGAGTCCCTTTACCCTGGTCAGAAGACGAACGAGCTCCTCACCGTTGTTCTCAAACATACGCCGCATCAAAGGAGGATAGCCGAAATGGAACAGTTTAGTTCCCTCCAGCCGATCTAGTTGTATATCAGCCGCGCAAAATGTATCGTTTGCCCCCGTCGCGTGAAGGAATATTCGGTCTACGTCAGGAGGACTTATCACGATGGAATATGAACTACTTTCCCCTGGAGCAACAATCATGCCTTCCGTTAGAGCTTCGTCATATCCTGAAAGCACACTCGTAATCGCCTTGCCGAAGAGGTCATCCCCCACTTTGCCCATCAACTGAACTGCGAAGCCAAGCCGATGAAGAGCCAGGCCGGTGTTGGAAACCGCTCCGCCGGTTGACATGAGCGCCGGTCCAATTTCCGTCAGCTTGCCGGGCACCAACAGTTCGCCAAGTCCGCCCGCAAGCCCCGAGATCTCGGGAATGACATCCAGGCAAACATGTCCGGCCACTACAATTTCAGCAGTAACCTTCTTCACCTCAATTCCCCCAATCTACGCCTACAGTTAAACCAGTGCGCTCAGACTCCAGGGCAGCCGTGAACACGCGGTGACTTCCTGCCGCTTCTTCCGGCGTAGCGCAGCGAAACGGCTGCCGCATGTCACCGCGGTGCGCCAATTCATCGCAGAAAGCAGCCCACATCTGCAAAATCGAGTCTGAGAAGCCGAATTCGAATATCCCGCCCGTAATGGTGCCATAGGCGGATTTGTAAGGCGCATCAACGACATGCCATGCTTGCTGTCCCCCCGGCTCATACGGGAGAGACGCGACTTGCTTCGGATTTTTCGTTGAAAATTCGGCCGACAACGCCGTACCTTGAATACGGATAAACCACGTGTTTGCATGGCCGGGTGCAATCCGCTTTGTAGACAAAAGCATTGGGAACTGTTGGTCGTGCAGCTTTACATCGCAAGCAAGAATCGCATTGTCCCATGTTTCGCAAGGCGCAACGCCGCCTCTGCCGTCCGGGCGCTCAGGGATGATCTTGGAGAGCAGCGCCCGAACGCTGGAAGGCTTCCAGCCGAAACGAAGAGGAAGATGAAGGACATGCATGCCCAAGTCGCCCATACAGCCATACTCGCCGTTAGTGGCTATTCTCCTTTTCCAATTGATCGGCTTCGTCGGATCCAGGTCGCTGGAATGCCAGAAACCCGCTTCGACTTCGATAATTTGTCCGAATCTCCCCTCGTTCACCCATTTCACAATCTGCTGTGCCCCCGGAAAGAAAGGGAATTCCGACGAGCAGCGAACGATGACGTCCGGATGGGCCGCGAGCGCCTCTTGAATGGCGGCATTCGCATGCTGGTCGATCCCGAACGGCTTTTCACCTAAGAGGTGCTTGCCGGCTTTAATAATATCAATATAGATTTGCTCGTGAAGGTTATGCGGTACCGCACAGTAAATCGCTTCGACCGACGAATCTGCAAGCAAATCCCGATAGTCCGTATACGCTTGCTCGACGCTCGGAACCTGATCCCTGAACCATTGCGTCGCAGTCGGATTGGCGTCGCATACGGCCACGATGCGCGGCTCGAAATCCACATCCGCAAGATGGCACCAGCGCGCTGTCGCACTGGCGAATTCCTTGCCCATCAGACCGCAGCCGATGACACCGAATCCAATGATCTTTTTCTCCATTATGCCTGATCTCCCTTCAAAATAGCCAGTGCTTGTTCGGCTCCGGCTCCTTGATGGACAATAGCCATCAGAGCGGATGTCATGGAGGCCGGATTCGGATGCTGGATGACATTGCGGCCGTAGACGATCCCGGAGGCACCTTGATTCATCAATTCCACGGTACGGTTCACGATTTCTTCGTCGCTCGCCCTGCCTCCGCCTCGCACCAGTACCGGAATGCCGGAAGCAATCTCGATCACCCGGTGGTATTCCGTTACGTCGTCGCATGGATCTGCCTTGATGACGTCGGCGCCAAGCTCTACCGCCTGACGGACGAGCGGCATAATTTTGCGGAGATCGCCGTCCACCATATAGCCGCCATTCACTTCGTTCGGCTGCATGACCAACGGTTCGACCATGAGCGGCATTCCGTATTTCTCGCTTTCCGTTTTCAGCAGCGCAATATTGCGTACGCACTGATGATGCAGCTCCGGCTGATTCGGAAGCAGCAGCAAGTTCACACACACCGCGACGGCATCCAGAACTACCGCTTGCTCGATCGCCCGGTCAATCATCTCGCTGAACAGAAAGCGCGGCAGCAAGCTGCCATAAATGTTAGCAGCGTCCGTTCTGAGCACGAGTCCAGGCTTATGTTTGCCAGGAATGCTCTGAAGCAGTCTGGCTTGACCCGAGCTTAATTGAACGCAATCCGGCCCCGCCTTAACGACAGTTTCAATGGCTTGCTTCATATTCTCAATACCCGACAAAAAAGGAAATTCGTTAAAAAAACCATGATCGATTGCAACATCGAAGCATTTCCCCTGATCGCTGAACATACGGTTTAACCTGAATTTTGTAGACATCACTGAACATCAACTCCGTAATTTGTTTTATTCAAACTTATAAATGTTTAATTATAACATAATGTTACACCAATTAAACAATCGCGTCTATAGATATTAAAAAGAGCTGAGGACCCTGTCCTCAACCCTTTTTGCCAATACTGCTTCACCCACAGGGGTTCTATCCTATGCTCCAGTAAGCGTTGCGATGCCAGCCGGCGGAACAGGGAGAGAATGGACGCCTTGTTTCATATGATACAAGGATTGTTCCACAACATTCCCCATGCAATCCTTAATCTCTAGCGTCCAGCTTCCGCCATCCCTGTCCAATTCCAAAATTACGCCGTCGTTCCGCGTACCGTTGACAAGAATGATCGTCTCCGGCAAATCGCGATCAAAGGTTACGACCGTTCGGTAATAGACAGCCGCAATCACCTTGTCCATACTGCTCGCCAAAACGAGCGGATACAGCAGTTCCGGATTGTGGGGTTCAAGGCGTCCATCCAACAGAACGCTTCGATGCTCGTTCCAGAAAGCGAGCCAAAAGGCCGTCATTTTAACGTGTTCGACCGGCAGTCTTTCAAGGAGTACCGAGAGTTGCGGCACGGAAAACAGAACGTTAATCAATTGCAGTGCTGCGCTCTCCACCGGTTCCTCCGGGTGCCACATCAGCATATCGGAGTGGGCAGCCGTATCGCCGCACAGCAGCCGGATATCAATGGTCCGAACCCGGTTTTCGATAGCATCGTTCGGACAATCAGCCGCACGAAACATGTTTCCGTATTTGCGCATGTATGGCCCTACATAGCTTTGACGGAATTCAATCATCACGTTTGGATTAATGCTGCGGAGCCGATCCATGATGTCGGACATGAGACGGTCAACCGCCTCCGGTACGGATACATAATCACGGCCTCTGCCTACGTCATGCTTCTTCTCCTCGGGAAGGTAGAAGCTATCCACAAAATCCAGCTTGAAACCGTCCAAATTCCACTCACGCATGGCGGTTTCATAAAGACCTATCAAATATTCCCTGACCTCGGGATAGCGTGGATCAACAACCCCGTAGCCGCGCGAATCGATTGTATAGAGCATCTTGTCGCTGAAGCGATCCCAAGCTTTGCTATGACGTCCGACATAGGGGACGGAATACCACAGCATGTATTTCATGCCGAGGCTGTGTACTCTCCCGACATGAACGTTCATATCCGGTATTTTATCCGCGCATACTTCCCAGTCGCCGCAAAAGGCGTAACCGCGGGCATTATCGGAGGTTTGCCAGCCGTCGTCAACGATGATCGTCTCGCATCCGAGCTCTTTCGCCAAACGGCACTGCTCCTCGATCGCCTCTGGATTAATGGATTGATGGAGGCTGTACCAAGTTGAATACATGGGCTCGCGCGCGGAGGCAGGAACCGGCGACGGGGTTAACCCCGTCAATCCGCTCCACCACTTCTGTACTTCATGCAAACTGTCGTAATAGGCCATATTGCGCACATCCACCCGCAGCGTCGCTTCGTAACTTTCAAACGGAGATGTGGGTTCTTCAAATAAGGTAACGGAGCAATGGAACATGGCAGTCTCTTCATGAACCCCCGCTTTGCACACAACGGGATTAAGCGTATCCGACAAAGCGAACGTCAATCGATTGCGGCTTGCACCGTTAAATAGACAGACGACCGGCGCTGAACTGGTTGATTTACTTGGGTAGCCGCCGTTTACAAAATCAGGCATCAGCCCGCGGTTCCGATTCCCATTTGGATGCCATGCACCCTGGATATCCATGATCGGTCGCTCCCAGGACAGCCGTAATACTGGCGGTGTTTCAGGCTGTTTCGCCGTAACAGAGATATGCACGAGTTCGATTCCTTCCTCGAGAACCTCGATGGTTAAGGCAGTTTGAAACTTGTCGCCGCCGCCTGTCAACTGATAACTATGTTTGGATTGCTTTGCGGATTGCAGCATTGCGTACCCCCAGGTTATTTGTTTATCGTTGTTTGTACAGGTAATTGTAGATCACTTGTGCCGTTTCAGCCCGATTCGTTTCGATACGGGGACCAAATTGGCGATCCGCCTGTCCTGTCATCAAACCTAGCTCAATTGCTTGATTAATACCGTTCCTCGCCCACTCTGCAGCATGATCGCCGTCTGCGTATCCGACCAGCAAGTCATTTGGTGAACTCAGGGCGCCATACCGGTATGAATAGGCTCTAACCATCAGCACTGCCATTTCCTCACGGGTAATGAGGCTGTCAGGAGCAAAACTATCCCCCGATACTCCTTGTATCAGACCCGACTGGTACGCCGTTTGCAGCTCCTTCTTGTACCATGCATTCTCCGGGACGTCCTCGAAAGGAAGCTTATCTTGCGTCGCCTCTTGCAAACCGAGCATCCGAACGAGCAGCACGGCAAATTCTGCACGGGTTGTTGGAGAGTCCGGCGCATACAGGCTCTCGGTCTGGCCTTGAACAATATGTTTGGCTGTTAACACATGAAGCGCCTGATAAGCCCAATGATCCGGACCGACATCGGAAAACGTCTTGTCGAAAGCCATTACCGCATAGCGGCTAAAATGACTGACTGCGGCAGTGATCTTCCCTTGTTCCCCTTCGCCTGTTTCACCGCCGATATATTCCCAGCCACCGCTATTTTCATTATCGTAATAGATGCCAAGCAGTTCTTTATCCAAGCCGTTCTCTTCAATCGGCAGCTCAATCGTTACCGGCTCCGCAAAAACCGATGGCTTCATGCTTCGTTCCCCACTGCTCACCTTCAACTCGAACCGGAAGCTTGCGCCCTGAAGTTGCAGCCCTTGACGCGAAGAACTGGCTTGTGCCAACTCGCGTTCGCTTCCCGTTTCCGACTGGACCCTGAATGCGATATATCCGCCGCTTTTCTCCTGCTCGCTCAGCAGCTTGCCTAATTGCTCCAGATCAGCTGCCGGGATAACCGCTTTGACGCCCGCTGCAGCCGAGTCGATACGCAGAGCCTCTCCGTTCAACAGTGAGAACGCGTTAACCGGCATATAAACCTCCGTCTGCTTCGGCCCAAGTGCAATGATCTTCTTGCCCGCCGGCATAGCTGCAAGTTCCTGCACGCTGACGACCCGCCGTTCCTCTGTTCCGACTGGCCTTTGCTCAACCGGTGCTGTGGATGGCGAAGATGGCGCCGAACCGCCGCAGTTGCTGCAACCGGATTCCACAGCTTTCGTACGGAGCGCTGTGTATAGTCCGCGCTCGCTCCAATTACCGGCAGCGTCACGGACATGGACGATGAAGGTATACGGGGTATTCGGTGTCAGCCCCGTAAGAATCTGGCTTGAAGCTGCCGTATACACACTGTTGTAGACGCTGCCGGTTACGATGCCGTCCGCCATGCCATAGACAGCACCGCTGACGCTGGTGTAAACAGCACCGGAAACGCTCGCCGACACGTGATCGCCGTAAATAATCCGATACCCCGTCACCGCCGTATCGTCATGTGCCGTCGTCCAGCTCAGTGACACGCGGTCCGTACCCACATCTGCTGCGGTCACACGGGCATCAGCTGGCCAAATCGGAGCTGTCATGTCAGTCGTTGGCTCAACCGGTGTTGGCGGCGTGTAGTGAATGAATGCGAAGGCATCATACAGCGCTGTGTTTTTCGAATCGGCCGTCCCTTGGGTCCACTGGATAAAATCGTCCCGGCCGTTCTGAAGGTCCGCATCATTGACAGCCACGTTAAAGCCGATCGTTCCGCCGAGTTGCGGCTTCAAGTCTTTGACATAGGATGCCGGAATTTTTAATTCGTAAGTCGTTCGATGAGCGGCTTCGTCCCGAATGGCCTGGAATGGCGTCTGTCCGCTGATGTCGCCGTTCGGGTTCGGCTGCGACGAGTTGAAAATGTTAACGAGCGGCCTTCCGTCATCCCTCAGTGCAAAGCCCCATTCCGTATCGTCTGCACCGTAAGGCGCTTCCCGATTGTTTAGCGGGTCAAGGCTGACTTGAACGGAGTCGTTTTTCCACATGTTGGCAGCATTCTCAGACTGCTTGTGAATGTCGTCTTGCACCGAAACCGCGACGTACATGCCGTCTGGGGCCCACTTGGCGTACGCCGTAGCTTCGAGATTAGCAGGATCGCGATAACCGCTCGAATGCTGCGACTTGCTGCGCAGATGAAACGGGAACGCATCTTGCCAATCGCTCAAGTCACCGTCAATTGTAATGCCATCAGCTTCCTGAATGAGGTTGAATTCGAGCGGTAGCGCCGGGTCGTGGTAAATCACTTTGTTCCGTGACGTCTCTTCGATTTGCATATCAACCGTATATTCATTGAATGGAACCGGCTGATGATCGTTCCATCGGAAGTCCATCCTTACAACGCCGCCCTTTTGCAAATTGCTGAACGTGTCGGTCGTGACCGGCTCCAACAAGGCGCCGTCCGGTCCTTTGACCATCACTTTCCCCGTCTTGGCAAATGACGACGTTCCCGTCAGTTGCACGGACAGCACATCCAGTTGCTCGATCGTCATCTTCGCGGGAAGTAATTTCACATCCAGTCCGTCCTCCACCGTCAACTGGACGTTCTTCACATCGAAAGGCGCCCCATGATACAAGATTTCAAAGTTGATATCATATCGTCCCTTGAGTGTATTTTCCGGCACGAGCACGGAATATGGGGTGTCCAGCGAGCTTTGTGCCGGAATGGTCAGCACTGATGACGCTGGAGCCGATTGTGAGGCTTCCCACCCGTCTGGTACTTTCAACTGCACCGTCACCTCTTGGGGGACATCCGTATTGTTCACAAGAGATAACGTCAGCGTATTCGCGTAGCCTGCTTCGCCGTTAGCTTGCGTCGGCACAACATTGGCCAGCACGCCGATGAATTTCGCCCCTTCGGAATCGATGATCGCGGTTGCCGCATTCGTGAACTCGCGCGCCAATACATTGAACGCATAGCTTTCTGCGTAGCTGCCCCGGCTCTGTGCAGCTTCCGCCAACCTGCCGTAACGGTTCAGTCTCAGCACCGCCGCCGTGGAGATCGGCATCACGCTATAATCGCCTTTCTTGGCATTGAATGCCGTTGTCGTCGCCTGCACGGCGGATGTGTAATCCAGATGGTTCGAGCCTAGGCCATGGAGAGCGTAAACCAATGCGACAGATGCGCTTTCCGCCATATTGTAGAAAGCCTCAAGCGCTACATAACCGGGAGCCTGCTCCAAGGAGCCGTCCTTGATCTGACCGGCAATCTGCGCCATTAAAGCGTAAATATCTTTGATGCCTTGCTCGATCCCCGCAGCCTGGCTGCCGCTTGCCATAGCTGACTCAAGCTGCGTCTGAATGCGATTCAACTCCGACAAATCGGCCGTAATTGTGGGTCCGCCCAACTTCTGAGCCCAGATCAGCTTGCTCTCCGCCTGCTGCCGCTTGCTGCGCAGCAGCTTCTCTGCGGAATGAAAGACAAAATCGGCGGAAGCGCCTGTTATATAGATTGGCGAGCCAGACACCGTAAGCTGCACATCGCCATTGGCGGCAGCAGGAACGGGCATATTGACTCCGTTAATATCCTTGACGTTCGCACCGGCTGCGCTGAATGGAAGTGTGATCGTGCTAACCGGTGGCTTGACGGCTGGATTGTCTTTGTGATCCACCCTTTTCCAGGCGACCACAACCGGAGCCCCATCATTCAAAAAGACTTGAACGGCGACATCGGGATCTGCCGTATCCCACGTTCCGATGTACATGGCCTTATCTAGTGTCGTCATCAGTTGGTTAACGGCGGCGTAAGCCAGTTTCGGTCTACCGTCATTGTCTGTGATCCCCCAGAAAATATCGTAATACCTGTCATCGGTGCCGTCATTCTTGTAATTGTAATACTCGTAAGCCTTTACTTGATCGGTGACCATATAGTTCAGAAATGCGCGAACGATGTAGTCCCGCTGCGTCTCCTCCGATACCGACGGATAACCGGCTTTGGCCGTCGGCCAGCCCCCCTCGGTCAAGTAGTAATCTTTCCACCCGCCGTAAGCGTTAACAAGATCCTTAACGCCATCCATCATCGCCTGCAAATTGCCGTCAGGCATCGAATTGTATACGTACGGATGGTAGGAGTACGCGTCGGCATAATCGAATGAACCGGCTTCCAGTTCTTTCGGCAATACACTGCGCACGCTGGAGGTATGATCCCCTGCAAGCAGCATCGCGTCTGGATCAACCTTCTTCATATTCAGATAAGCCACTTTTTGCAATTGAACGAACTCACTGGGTACATAAGGTTTGGAGAATATCTCCGGTTCGTTCGGCATTTCCCATTGCCGGATTCGGCCCTTATACCGGTTTACAGTGCTCGCAACGAAGTCGCCCATTGCCTTCAGTGAAGAGGTTGTATTGACGGTTCCTTCCTGATAATACGCATTTCTGTCGATACCGAGCACAGTAATCTGATTGAATCCGTAGGAAAAGAGTTTATCGAGCTGCGGGTCAACTCTGCTGTAGTCGTATACGGGACTCCCCGCTGTGTCCTGAGCATGTTTATCAACATCTTCCCACGTAATGCCTGAACGGTGAGAGCGCGCACCCAACTTGCGGGCTCCATCGATAATGTCGTCGTTCCAGTTAAGGGCATAGTGCGTGTTCAATCCAAACTTGCTCTCATTGTCCAGATCGGGCGTTTGCACGGGTGCAGCCTCATTCACAACCGCAAGCCTCATCTTTTTCGACTTCGACAGCTGCGTTATGCCATCGACCTTAAATTCTGCCGACACTTCGTAGGTTCCGATATCCACGATATGTGGCATGAACGGCTCCGTGTCGGTTGTCTTCGCGTATTTGTCCAAGCTGTACGTCTTCATACCGGAAGCGACGACCGCTTGGTTGCCGTCAGCCCGACGTACCGTGTAATCCATTTGAAACGCATGGGCTTCCGCACCCGCTTCCAAGGCCAGCTTGAACCCCGGCAGCTCCGCTTGCGTATAGATACCTGCGTAATTGCCGGACGGCTGCAGATCAATGACATAGGGTGACTGAATCGGTTCAATGTCCAAGTTATCAATCATGAGATTGATGCCACCGACCACGTTCCATTGAAAATATCCTTTTTTCAGCGCTAGGGGATCGGAATCATCTCCGCTAGCGATCTCCACACCGTCAATGAACAACTTGTGTGTAATTCCGCTGATGCGCAGCTCGTAATCATGCCATTCATCCAGCAGCGACTTGACGTAGTTGGCGATGTAATAATTACTGCCGAGCGTCGTTTTGCGCATGAGGAAATACTTGGAGTTATGCGTCGCCCACTCCAATGCATTATTGTTGGCGTCATCCGTCGCACGGTAGCGAAAACGCCATGTATTTTGGACCGCCGTGCTCGTCCGCTCATATTTGGCTCTAAACTTGACAACGAAATTGTCCGCATTTTGATACATCGGCAAGTTCAGCTTGGCGCTGCCCGATCCATTCAGGTTAAATACCTTGTTACCGTCGGGCAACTGGATGACCTTGGTGTTTCCGCCCACTTTCCAATCAGCGGGCGCCGTATTCACGGTTTCCCCTTCGAAATCGTTCACATACGGCACAATATCTCCGATAGGAACCGTCATTTCCCCCGTCTCTGGATAGCGGGCCGTTCGGCCTTCATCATCCTGAGCCGTCAAGTAGTAACGAATGTGGCTGAACTGGTTCGTGCCTGCAATCGTCCCCGTATATGGGCCGTTTCCGCTGCCTGTCGCTTGAATGGCCTGATCAAGAGCTTCGTCTCCGTAACCATAATGGATTTCAGCGGATACAGGTGTACTCGATCCCGTTAGCGTAAAAGAAACCGGTAAATCAGCATTATACGGAATTTCTGTCACAGGTGTGTGCTCGATCGTAAATGCAGGCTCGACGACAACAGGCGAAACCGTCAATTGCTCAACATTGAAGCTGACAGCCGGACCGATACTTTTTACAGAAAAGCCGACTCCGCCCGCGGTCAACGATGTATCAGTGAAGGTTGTTACCGCAACGCCGTCTATGGAAAGTTTAAAGTTACTTCCCTTAACCTCAATTTGATACTGATGCCAATCTGTCAGATTGAATCCGGAGATAGCCGAGCCGATATCTACAGGCGTGCCTACCTGGACGTTAGTTGATGAGTTGGGATATTTCCACAGCTCAACGGATTTCGTATTTTTAAATTCCAAAAAATAATAATTAGTGCCGGACGAATACCGGAATATAGCACGGAACCGATCTCCCTTAGCCGAAAATCCGACGTTGTAATCGGTAGAACTATAAGGAAGATTTGAAGACTTGACAACCGCACGCTGCGGCGATGTTGCCGATGTCGCCCCTTTCAGTTGCGCAGCTTCTCCACTTCCTTCAATCGTCCATGCTGTACTGCCAAATAAATCCCAATTGCCTAATCCCCCTGCGAAGCTGTCCGTAAATAGCGGGGTCGCCTCATTCGCTTCAGCGCGTAACGAGTACCATGGCAAGAGAAGAACAGCAAGAAGCAAACATAAAACCCGAATCCAATTTCTTTTCATGCGCTAATTCACCTCCTAAATGTGTAACAAGAGCTCCCGCCTCTACTGGCAAACCGTAAGTGGCGGGAGATATTCAATATTTCCGGTGAGTCCAATAAAGAAAGTGCTTACATTTGTAAGATTATATAGGAAGTCAAGGGGCGGAAAAACCGGAGAAAGGGACGATTTCCCCCGGGAAAAGTCTTAATTATGATTCGTCCTTTCCGAACACGGGGACCTTCAAAATCACAACGGCTGCAAGCGAAAGAGGCAGACGATCTTCTGCACCAGCAAGTCATAAAAACAAGAAATCGGGTCACATCCCCCGATAGAGGGATCCTAACCACTGCACTATACTTGAGGGTGAATACCGTTAGCTCTACGTAGTTTACGAAACAGGGAGGCATTGGAAACTATGATTCACCCCTCTATTTACGAACAACTGGCCGATGGCAGCCCCGACATCGGCAATTGGCTCTTTCGGGAAGATCGGGAAGTCGTGCGCAATCGAGTTATGTCAGAGCCTGAATTCCAGCCGATTCTTGAACAATTGGCTGCAGATGGAGAACGATTTCTCGGGCAGCCCATTACTGAATTGCCCTGGACGCTATTCCGCCGCGTTTGGGAGGATGGCTTCCGCAAAACATATGAGCCCGTCTATTTCTCCAGGAGACAACGACTAACAACATTTGGCTTGTTGAGCTGGCTGCATCCTGAACGCTCCGATTACCAGGACGGACTTTTGGATACCGTCTGGGCCATTTGCGGGGAATTTTCCTGGTGCGTGCCGGTCCATTTTGACAGCCCGCCTGGATTCAGAACGGCTCGCTACTCCGTACATGAGCAGCATGTGCCGGACCCGGGAATCGGGATTGATCTGTTCGCTGCGGAGACCGCTTTCGCACTGGCTGAGGTGATGATGCTAACGGGGCATAGTTGGCCGGAAACCATACGCGATCGCGTATATAGAGAAGTGCACCGACGCGTTTTTGCACCTTTTCTAGTGAACGATTTCTTTTGGGAGCATGTGCGCAATAACTGGGCGGCGGTATGTGCCGGTTCGATCGGTGCGGCAGCTATCTATTTAATCGAGGATAAGCAGGAATTAGCTCTCGTCTTGGACAAAGCGCTGCCGACGGTCCAATTGTTCCTTGAAGGCTACGGAGAGGACGGCGCCTGCTTGGAAGGATATATGTATTGGGGCTATGGATTCGGTTTCTATACGTATTTCGCAGAGCTTCTCTCCCGAAGAACCAATGGGGAGGTCGATTTACTCGCCACTCCTAAAGTGAAGGCGGTAGCCTTATTTCAGCAGAGATGCTTCCTTCACGGTCGCAAGGTCGTTAATTTCTCCGATTCGCCCGCGGAGGCTGATGTGTACATCGGGCTGACCCATGAAATGGCGCGGCGCTTTCCGGAAGTGCAGCTCCCCGCCTATACGTTTCAGGATAAGGCGGTTTACGATCACTGCGGCCGCTGGGCGCCTGCGTTTCGCAATTTGATTTGGTTCGAACCGAAGACGCAGGGGGAGGAATGGAAGGAGGCGTCGATCTATCTGGCAGACGCGCAGTGGATGGTGTCGCGGGTCGAGAAGGCGGAAGGAACGTTCTGCTTTGCCGCCAAAGGCGGCTGCAACGATGAGCCCCATAATCATAACGATGTCGGACACTTCATCGTCATGGCCGGAGAAGAGACGTTCCTCGCTGATATGGGAGCCGGGCAATATACGAAGCCGTACTTCGCACCCGCTACAAGGTATTCCTTTATTTGCAACAGTGCGCTGGGGCACTCTGTCCCTATGATCGATGGCGTTAGCCAACAAGCTGGCGCAGCGTATAAAGCGACCGTACGACAGGCTGACATTACGGCCGACGATGACCGGTTCGTCGTAGAGCTGCAGGATGCCTATGCGATTCCAGGGCTGCAGAAGTTGGAGCGAAGCTGGACTTGGCGCAAAAACAGCGGTCTGCCAAGGCTCGAGCTGGAGGATCACTATGTGTTCTTAGAACAAGCAGGCGCTGCGTTAACCGAACGCTTCATTTGCCAGGTGCAGCCCAGGGTTGCGGAAGCCGGTCGGGTTGAGCTTGTGGGCGCCGGCTTCAAACTTGTATTGAGCTATGACGAAGCATTGATGGAACCGTTCGTGGAGCCGCTGGCGTTCCTGAACCATTTTGGCCAAGAAAAGCTGTATTATGCGTTGGATATGAGGGTGCGCGTAACGGACGATTTGGATCGAAGGTTGCATTTCGAGTTTTATTTTGAAGGGCTGGAATAACCTATTTATTTGTCCGTTGAACGGTTACAAACCAAACCATACGGCCTTTGTCCCATGGAATTAAGGGCAAAGGCCGTTTACCTGATTATGACCTGGTATGACAATGCGAATACCACCAGATTATTATCCATATATTTCCTGTCGGTTTTATGGAGAAAATTCGAGGCATTAATATTTCCAACATTGGAAATATTAACGAATAAACCCGTGCTGACATTGATGAGGAGGGCTAATCTGTGAAACTGTTCAAATGGCTCACGAATACGAAGCGCAGCTTCGCAGTTCCATCATCGAATTTGACTGACAAGCCCCTACCAGTTTCTGAAGAATCGTTTGCGGCTACCGGGATATCAAGCCGTTTGGCTTCGAATCGCGAGCGAATCGATCACATTTTTATTAATTGCAGCGACATTATTACCCTTCCCTGGTCTTATGGGCCTGAAATGCAATACGAGGCTTACTCGGTGTATGCCAAAACGCTTATTCAGAAAAAAGAATTTAACGCCTTCAAGGAAACGTTAAAAGATCTGGTGGAAGGTTCGCCCCCTCCTGACGCGGATGTAACGCCACAAACGGTCAGCTACTTCTTCAGCCACCATGCCGCTTCTTCCAAAAGCGCTGACATCCTCGAAAGTTTCCCTGAAGCGATAGACGCCATACTGGAAGGCAATATCGTCATTTTTTTCGATCAGTGGGATTGCGCGTTAAGTTATAGAGCGGTTGGTCTCGAAACGAGGCAGGTCACAGAATCGGTTACCGAACCAGTCGTCCAAGGCCCGCGAGAAAGCACCGTCGAGAACATCTCCAAAAATTTGGGCATGATCCGGCTTCGCCTTAAATCGCCGGATTTGAAAATCATTACACTTCCGCCGTCAGGCCGTACGAAAACAACCGTGGCCTACAGCTATTTACAAGGTGCGGTCAACATGGAGGTGCTGGCTGAATTCGAACGAAGAATGTCGCGGCTCTATGACTTCGATATTCTCGAAACTTCCTATATTGAAGAAATTTTGGAGGATTCTACGTATTCTCCGTTTCCACAATTCAGATATACCGAACGAACGGATGTAGCCACGGCCGCACTGCTGGAGGGCAAAATCATTGTACTCGTCGACGGAACCGGTTCTATGCTGATCTGCCCCAGCTTCCTCGTCGAAATGCTGCAATCCAGCGAAGACTACTATCAACGAACGGTGGTTTCCAGCCTTATTCGACTGCTGAGGATCTTTGCCGTTCTCATAGCGCTTGGACTCCCTAGTCTGTATATCGCTTTTTCCACATTTCATTCCGAGCTTATTCCAACCGTTCTGCTGATCGCTGTCATTAATTCAAGAGAAGGCATTCCGTTCCCTGCGGTAATTGAGGCTTTTATCATGGAGTTTCTATTCGAGCTGCTGCGGGAAGCCGGCATTCGGCTTCCCCGCCCGGTTGGCTCGGCAGTTAGCATTGTCGGCGCGTTGGTCATTGGCGAAGCTTCCATTAATGCCGGGATTGCTTCACCTATCATGGTGATTATTGTCGCTTTGACGGGCATTGCGTCCTTTGCCATTCCACAGTACAACTTTGCTTTCGGACTGCGCCTGCTTCGGTTTCCGATTATGTTGTTTGCTGCGTTTCTAGGCATTTTCGGCATCCTGATCGCTTTCTTGCTAATTTGGCTGCATCTGGCTAATCTACGCTCCCTCGGTCAGCCTTATTTAAGCCCGATTGGCCCCTTCTACCCTAAACAAATGAAGGATGTATTCATTCGAGCACCATTGCGCAATTTAATGCGCTCCCCTCGCATGATGAAGAATGATAAACCGCAGCACTAATCTCCACAGTCTGCGCAAGAGGTGATAACAGGCATGGCTCCAGCCGTATATCGGTTCGTGCTTAGCGCCGGCATGCTGATCCTACTCACCGGATGTTGGGATCGATCCGAGCTCCCCAGCAAGGGGTTCGTCATGGGGGTGGCGCTTGACCGCACGGATGACGGACAGTTCGAGATGACGACACAGGTATTTAAGCCTTCCCAAGGGCTAGTGGGTATGAGAACGAGCGATAAATCAACGGTCAATATTGTGACTCATAACCATACCTTATCCAAAGCGATTCGCGACATCCCCATTCATCTCGGTCGCAAGACGATGTGGGGCCACGCGCGGATATTAATTATTAGCGAGCAATTGGCCCGTGAGCAAAATGTTCTCGAGACCCTCGACTTTTTTTATCGCGATCATGAGCCCCGTTTAACGACTTCGCTCGTCATCGCTAAAGGCAAGGCCAATAAATACCTGGAGATAAAGCCACTTATTGAAAACACCATCTCCCAACAGTTTCATCAAAGCAGCGATGCTGCCGACATGAATAGTTCCAAAACAATCAATACGAACTTGCTGGATCTCGGCTTGCAATTGAAGAGTCAGGTCGGCAACGCAACGGTGCCTTATCTCTACCTTAGCGAAGATCACGAAATCACGGCAACGAATGTCGCTGGCGTTGCCATGCTGAAAAAAGGCGTGATGGTCGGTCTAATGAAGCCATTTTATGTAGAGAGCTTGCAAATGCTGCAGAATAACTTTAACAGCGGCATGATTGCAGTCGCCTGTCCCCATGACTACAAGAAGGAAGAAGCTGTTGAAGTCCTCCTTCTCACAAGCTCTTGGAAACCGGTCATTGCTCCCGATCAGCCGCTTCGCACCCATATCACAATCAAAGCGGACGTAGCCTTATTGGAGGCTGCCTGCACGAAGCTGGAAACGCAAGAAGATGAGCAGCGATTCAAGGAGAAAATCGAAGACAATATTCGCAAGCAGGTGTTGGAGACGTTAGCCTGGCTGCAGCGTAATAAATTCGACGCGCTAGGACTCGGCAATAAAGTGTACCAGAGGAATCCGGCGTTATGGAAGAAGTGGAAGCCGAACTGGGAGGATCGCTTTGCAGAGTGCGAATTCAGCGTAAACGTTAGCGTTCACCTCAGTACAACCGGCACCTCAATTGGTAAGCCGACCTAATTATCTGCGTGACGGGAGGCTGGCAAAGATGACAAACCCTAGCATCTTGATGCTGCTCATTTATACCGTCATGGTTATAGCTGACTGGCGCAGGCTGAAAAAGCTCAAGCCTCGTGACCGAATTGTCTATGCGGGAGTCTTCCTGCTTTCTTGTTATTTGGCGGTTGACCACATCTGGCATCTCTCTTTGTTTTTCATTGAAGATGCCGCACTACTGTTATTTGGCGGCTGGGGGCGCCAACTGCTGGATCTCCTCAACGTTCCGCCAAGCTAATCAAATCAGCGACGGAGGTGATGCACGCGATGTATCAGAAAGAGCAAATCAACTCCTTTCAGATGACGCTGCTGTTCTTCGCATTCATGACAGGATCGTCCATAGTCAATATTCCCGGCCCGCTGATTGGCTTTGCCAGAAACGGCGCCTGGCTTTCGCTGCTGATTGCCATGTGCAGTGGTTTGCTCATGCTCACGGGAGTGCTCTATTTGTACAAGCGCTTTCCAGAATTGACGCTCATTGAATATAGTCGGAAACTGGTAGGAAATGTGATCACCAGCATCATCGCTGTCGCTTTCGTATCTTTCCAATGGCACATAACATCCGGAATCGTACTTGATATAGGACTTTTCATGACCAGCTCCATGATGCGTCAAACTCCCTTGTACTTGTTTCTCTTCTTCGTCTATATTGTCGCGGCGCTATCCGTGCGCTCCGGCATTGAGACGATAGCCCGCATGCTGCTTGTTCCCTTTGTTATCGTTATCTTCTTCATTGTATTGACACTCATTCTGTCGATTAACAATTATGACGTCAATCACCTGCTCCCTGTCATGCCTGAAGGGGTGAAACCCATTCTGCTTGGCGGCTATTTTGCATACGGCTTTCCCTATACCGAGTTGATCCTGATGTCCATGCTGCTGCCTTATGTGCGCTCAGACGAACGTTCCCTGGTAGGAAAACGGATGTATATCTCATTGCTGCTTAACGGCTTCTTCCTTCTCGCAGTGACGCTGTGTACGATCCTTGTATTTGGACCCATGGCCGGAGAGCGCAAATATTCCATGTTTGAGGTTGCACGTATTATTAACATGCTGGAAGTCATTCAACGCATCGAATCCATCATCGGCATATCGCTCATTACCACCGCCCTCATGAAGGCTACAATTACCTTGTACATTCTGAATCTGACGCTTACCAACCTGTTCAAACTGTCGGACAACCGAATTCTTGTTTACCCGTTAGCCCTGACATGTTTTCTCTTCTCCCTCATGCAAATTAGAAAAGGAGCCGCCTTCTGGGTCAATTCGGTTTCTGTTCTGCACGGGTTATGGGGGACATTCGCAGCAGTCCTTCCCTTACTCTTTTTGATTGCAGTTGCGCTAATGAGAAGAAAGCAAAGTTGAATGATGTAGAAGGGGAGTCATACAACCGAGAAATCGTCGCCTTAAGCTTCCATACTCCCTGTCTTGACTTCCCCAGCTCGCTCGTAATTCACGACAATAACGCCATTCGGGGCAACTGTGCTTTCTGCCACCTTGAACGCCGCCGGGATCGTGCCGTCACCAAACAACCGCTTCCCACTGCCCAGCGTGATCGGATAGATGATCAGCCAGAACGCATCGACCAAATCATGCCGGATTAACGTCTGAGCGAGATCACCGCTTCCCCAGACATGCAGTTCCGGCCCCGGCTGCTGCTTGATTTGAGCAATTTGTTCCGCAATATCTCCACGTAATACCACGGTCGGATGCCATTCGCCAGATGTCATCGTGTTCGAGGCGACGTATTTGGTTGCCTGGTTAGCCATTGGCCAGATGTCCCCGTGTTGAGGCCAATACGATGCCCATACTTCATAGGTTTTGCGCCCTAACAACAGATCGATCGTCTTGTTCATCTGCTTTCTCACGAGCGTTCCTACGCCTTCATTCACATACGGGACTGACCACCCGCCATATGCAAAGCCGTCGTCACGATCTTCGTCCGGACCGCCTGGCGCTTGGATAACACCATCAAGGGAGACATGTTCAAGCACAATAATTTTTCTCATCATTACTTCCTCCTAGATCTGAAATCAATAAAACCGATTTCACTCGATTATTTGTTGTTCTCATGTATATAGACGAAATGCGGTTGCCATATTCATCGGTATACTTGTTCGGGAAGTCTACATTGTGAAAATAATTTTACATTAAACGAAAGAAACGGAGCTAAGCACAAACTAGCGCTTAGCTCCGTTTCTTTCAACTATATCAAGCTCCGAACAGCTTCACTTGGACTTGGCGTACTTCTCGTTGTACATCTTGACAAGCTCGTCGGTTTTCAGCTTTTTGAAGCCGTCGACGAAGGCATCCCATTCCGTCATCGGTTTTTGGCCAAGAATGAACTTCGTCAGGTTTTCGCTCATATACGTCTTTAACGGGGTCGTGATCTCAGCAAGCTTCGACGATTCGTCTTTGGACCAGTTAATGGACGGTTCGGGATCGCGCAGCGCGTTCATTTCCTTCAATTTTTTCATCCGGTCTGGAATGACGGCTGCCTGTTGATCCTCGCCTGCCTTGAACCCGAGCAGACCATAGCGGTTGTAGGAAGGAATGACGCCGGTCAGCCACCAGCTGCCATAGCCGTAATCCGTTTGTTTCTTCATCCCTTCAGGATACTTGCCGTCAGCTCCGACCGTCCAGACGCTTTGGGTTTTGTCGAGCTTATACCCGGAAGGCGTCGTCTTATCGCGGGTGAACGTCTCGTTTTCAACGCCAAGCATAAAGAATTCAATGCCCTCGTCGCTATACGTGTAATCCATCGCTTTGATGATCTGGTCGATGTATTTCGATTTTTTATTAATCACCATTGGCGAGCGGTACCCAATGTTATAGTGCGGATCGAGATTTTGCGTATAAACTTTGCCGTCGATGCGAAGCGGATAAATCGGCTGAATGTCACGAGCCGGGTCTTTCTTCGGATTGAGATTATTCGACATCGCGAGCTGCTCCATCATGAGCGGGAACTGACCGCTCTCGTAACCTGCGAACAGCTCCTGATCTTTCATCGTCAGGAAATTCGGATGCAGCAGCTTCTCCGTGTACATCCAGCGCATCAATTCCGTCCACTCCTTGTACCGGTCCTTGAAATCAACTGGCGCAAAAACAAATTTCTTCGTCTCAGGGTCGAGCATGATGCCGTTGCCCGGGCCGTTATTCACGTTAATGCCAAAATACATTTGTGTCCGCTCGGCAAAATAGTCGAAACCGAGCCGTGTCGAGGTAATGTAGTCGCCCGTCTGCTTCTTGAGCGCGAGCATCGCTTTCTTGAAGTCGTCGATCGTCTGAATCTGGCTGGCGTCCATTCCCTCTTTCTTCAGCAAATCATTGCGCACAAGCCAGAGCGTGGTAGCAAAATCGAAATCCTGCACGAGTGGAAAACCGTACATCTTGCCGTCATCGGGATTCCGCATTACCTTCTCGACTTCAGGGTATTTCTTTAACCATTTTTCCAGATTCGGCAGCTTGCCAGCCTTGATATAATCGTCAAGCGCCACGAACAGCTGCGGTCCGTAATCCTTGAAGGTCCGGTCGTCCTGGAAAAATTTCATCATATCCGGCAGTTGGCCGGAGCTGAGGACGATGTTCATTTTTTCCTTAAACGCATCGCGGGGCGGGCTGTTCACGTTGAATTTGACGCCTGTCCGCTTGCCCCACTCGACGAACACCGGCAAATCGCTGCCGATCGGCAGACCTGGATCCCACGGCGTCAAGACTTCCACTGTCGGAATTTCGGTGGCGGCAACTTTGCCATCCCCGGTCGAAGCGGTCGGTGCGGCGGCTTTGTCTGTGGTCTGGCAACCTGCCAGCACCGTCATGCAGATGGATAAGGCGGCGGCTGTCAGCCGCCAGTTCGTGGTTTTACGCATTAGAACCCCTCCTGAATCGTTTATACAAACTCCGCTCGATGCCCTGCTCCGCTAACTTCAGCCTTTCACGGAGCCGACAAGCACGCCTTGCACGAAAAACCTTTGAACAAACGGGTAGATAAGGACGATGGGACCGATTGTTACGAAGATCGTCGCCATACGCACACTGATCATTCGCCCTGCGCCGGCGACCGGATCAACCTCCAGCGAATTGGCCTGGTCAAGCGCTCCCTGCGACAGCACTTCATTGGCGACAAGAATGCGGCGGAGAATGATCGTGAGCGGCTGCATTTCCGGCGACGTTAAGTACATGAGCGGGCCGAAGTAAGCATTCCACAAGCCAACTGAAGCGAACAGCGCGATGGTTGCCAGAATGGCCTTGGATAGCGGAATGACGATGCGGAACAAAATTTGCCAATCGTTCGCGCCGTCGATAAAAGCAGATTCATACAGCTCCTGCGGCATCGCCTGGAAATTGGTGCGCAGAATAATAATGTTCCAGAAGCTGAACGCGGCCGGCAGCGTGATGGCCCACATCGTGTCGAGTAATCCGATATTTTTAATAAGCATAAAACTTGGAATGAGACCTCCGCTAAAAAACATCGTGAAGGTGAACAGCACGGACAGCGGCCGGCGTGCCCGAAATCGGTTGATCGACAGCGGGTATGCGGTAAGGCAGCCGATGAGCAGGACGAGGAACGTACCGAGCAGCGTATAGCGAATGCTGTTCCAATACGCCAGTACAATTTGATTATCCCGTAAGACGGCCATATAGGCCTCCCAATTGACACCCTGCGGCAGCAGCAGAACCTTGAACAAGCCAACCGGCACCGGGTTGCTGATGGAAAGTGCGAACATATGCACAAATGGCAGCAGGATCGACAACGTCAGCAACAGCAGCGCAACGATATTTGCCGTATCGAAGAGGCGGTTGGCGAAACCGGTATTTTTCACTTACAAATTCCTCCTACCATAACGAATTTTGCTTCAGCGCGCGGCTGGCACGATTGGCAACGTACAGAATAAAGAATGCAGCAACGCTATTGAGCAGGCCGACGGCGGTGGCGTAGCTGAAATTGCGGTCGATGATGCCCCTACGGTACACATACGTCTGAATGACGTCGCCAACCTCATAGATGGCCGGATTGCTCATCAGGTAGGCTTTCTCAAAGCCGACGTTAATGATATCGCTGGCGTGCAAAATAAACAAAATCGTAATGGTCGGCAGCATGCCCGGCAAGCTGATATGCCAGACGCGGCGAAACCGATTCGCGCCGTCCATATAGCTGGCCTCATATAACTCGGGATCAATGCCGGTCAGCGCGGCCAGATACAGAATCGAGCCCCAGCCGATGCCCTGCCAAATGCCGCTGCCGATGAACAACGTACGAAAGTACGATGACTCGTTAAAGAAGGCAATGGGCTCTAACCCGAACGACCCTAGCAGCAAATTCACAGGTCCGTTCGCGCCCAGCATTTCCATCATCATGCCGACGACGACAACCATCGCAATAAAATGCGGCAGGTAGCTGACCGATTGAAAAAACTTTTTCAAGCGATTGCTCGTCAGCTCGTTCAGCAGCAACGCCAGCAGAATAGGCGGCCAGAACCCGAAAAGCAGACTATACAGGCCAAGCAGCAGCGTATTCTTAACGACTCGCACCGCATATGGATCGGCGAAGAAACTTTGAAAATGCTTGAAACCGACCCACGGGCTGCCGTCAAATCCGAGAATAAGATCGTACTGCTTAAAAGCGATTATAATGCCGTACATCGGGACGTAATGGAACAGCAGAAACCCGATTACGCCCGGCAGCACCATCAAATATAAATGCCCACTCTGCCGCAACTCTCGCAGCCAGCTTGCTCCCCTCCGACGCTCCTGCGGAACGCCGAGCGCAGCGGCCGCCCTGTTCTCTTGTAGTTTGTCGTTCATTCCGCTTTTGTTTCCTCCCTTTCTCCGGCAGCCCGCTCCGTCCGGGCGGCAGCCGCTGCAGCGACGCCTCGTACGGTTCGGTTCATGTCGGTTGCGCTTACATTCCTATTATATAAGCGCTTTCATTAAGGAGAAATAGACGAATCGAAGGCGAATATGGATGAATAAAAGAAAAGTCAAGGCCTGCTGTGCAGCGGACAGCGCAGCAGGGGAGTCCTGTAAAGGGCTCCCCTGCTTTCCTGTGCGCAAAGGTGCAGAACGGCGCCTGTATTGCCCAATGGGCTGACTTATTCCGGCGCTCCTGCGGTCACCTTCACATTGTTCCAATACAATTGTGTATTGACGCCGGTTGTGCTGCCGCCAACCATAATCTTCGTAATATCGTCGGCCGTCTGACGGAAATTGCCCTGTGACACAACCTGCGTGCCGTCCAGATACATATCCATTTTCTGCGTTTGCGGATTAACGACCAGACGCACTGCATACCACCGATCGGACTCCAGTGGAGCAGCGACAACCGTCTGCGTACCGTCCAAATACCAGAAGCCGGTCTGATCGGCGAGCAAGGACACGGCGTTAGCGCTGCCCTGCGACTGCACATACACGGCAATTCCGCCGCCCGTCGCCGGATTCGTGCCCAGATTAATACGGAAATCAAAGTCTATCGTCACTGTGCGTTTCTGCTGCACGAACTCCGCTGTCGCGCTTGGGAAGCTGCCGCCCGTGTTGTCGTAGACGTTCAAGCTTTTGTCGGCAGCAGACGGGAATTCAGCGATTTTAATATAGGACCCGCCGTCCAGTACCGGCTTATATGTCCAGTGCAGCGGTACGTCGGTTTCGCCGTAGCTGTCAAACGATTCGTCCAACAGGACCGGATCAGCTTCCGTCACTTCGACAGCGAGGGTACCGGTCACCGTCACGCCGCCGGCGGTAAACTGTGCCGTAAGCGTCGTTTCGCCAACGCTTAGGGCGTGGACAACGCCCTGCTCATTCACAATGGCAACAGTCGGGTCGGAGCTGGCGAAGACCATATGCTCGCCGGTAATATCCGCTTCCGCAACCGTCCCGTTATCGTTGAACAGCGCTTTCACCGTCAGCGGAGCGCTGGCATCCAGTACGAACGGCTCGGGCAGTCCGTCGAGATTCACGCCCGTCAACACGCCTGGAGGCAGCGTCAGTCCGCCATAGTTCAACGCTAGTCCGGTCAAGGATGCCGTGAATTCAGATGCTTGTTTGCCTGCGGCTGCGAAGCCACCCCCGAGCAATGTGCGCATGGCCAGCTCATGCGAGCCAAGTGCCGTGCCGTACGATACACCATCAGCCGAATAATAGGCGCGGTAGCTGCCACCTTCGCGCGCTAACTTCAAATATCCGGACGTGGCGCTTATATCAAGATTTGCGGCGCCTACCTGGCCGTTGTCTTCATCGCGCCAGTAAAGCTTCCAGCCGCTGCCCTGCACATTGGCGGCTGCGACGAACTTGGCGTTAGAGGCAGGCGTCTCACGCACCATCAAGCCCGACAAAGCGCCGAATGTCTCACTGACGGGCGGCTCCAGCTTAACCGTGAGCTCATAATTTTGCCTTGGAGTCGCGTCAATGTGGCGGTAGACGTAAGAGATTTGGTCCATCGAGCCGTTGTCTCCCGTGACCGGGACATCCAGGCCCCGCCCCTTGCTCACGAGCTGGTATGTCGCACCGCTCACTGTAGCGCCGCCATTCCTGGCCGGGTTGCCGATCGCAAGCCCGGACCATGGCGCCGGCAACGCAAAGTCGTCTGCCGCCGTCAGCGATGCGGCTGTGCCGCTGCCGATGCGCAGAATGCCCCACTCGGTCAGCTCCGGCACCGTCAGCTCATGTTTGCCGCTTCCTGCGCTCGTCACCGCGAGTGGCAGCGGGTCTTGACCAGGCCGGTACAGGACCGCCTGAAGTGAAGCGCCGCCGAAGAAATCCGCATCGGTCAGCGTCACTTTCGCCCCCGTAACAGCTTCACCGCTGCGATTGAGCAGATGCACCGACTTCGGCGCATTGGCGTCGGTAGCGGACCGAACGATCGCATAGACCTGATCGACGACGCTGACGCTCACGGCGCTGTGCGCGGAAAGCCACGTCGCATCAATCGTCGGCACCGACACGACCTGAGCCCCTGTATCCGCAATCCGCTGCTGATCGTCCGTGTCAAAAGATGATACCGGCGAATACGCGATCAGCGTATCCAGACCGTCCAACGTCTGCGCGCGCAGATCGTAATGCGGCAGACTTTCATTCGCGGTCACCGTACGGAACGGCACACCCGCCTTAAACAGCTTCATCGACAAGTCGGTCAGCGTATTGCCGTTCAATTCGTCCCATTTCAGCAGAATTCCCACTTTACCCGGCGGCTCGTGTCCGTCGAACAAGAAAGGATATTGCCGGATAAAATGAAACATATCCCCATACTGCTCAACGGTTCCGAAATAGCGGGTCGAACCTTCCAACCAGGCGTCCCATGGCACCAGCATATATTGGCCAAGGGCGTAAGCGGCGGCAAGCGATTGCCGGATATTTCCTGCCTGAAACGGCAGCGGCGACATGATATGCGGTTTGCCGAGCCCGGACGCAATGGTGCCGTTCGTCACGATGTTGTTCAAACTCATGGCACCTTCGTTATGCTCACCCATGCCATAATCGAACAAATCGTGAATGAAATGCGTCTGGGCGCTCGCATCGCGAATAAATGAAGCATTGTTCGAATATTCGATCGGCCGTCCTGCGTACGTCTCCATATCTTCGCGCATGCGCGTGTGGAAGTTGATCGTTTCCTGCTTCATAAACGCGCCGAAGATGCTGTCGAGCGGCGTAAGCGCCTTTTTCGTCATATAATCGGCATTTGTCTCAATGTCCAGTGTCGTTTGCAAAAAGGTTTTATAGTTGAACGTCTCAATATGATCGATGCCGAAGCCGCTCAGCTCCGCAGTTGTATAGTGCTCCTGCAAATAATCGCGGAATGCGGTCATGCATGGCTCACAGAAATCGCCGCCGAATTTGTAGGCATCTACGCTGCCCACCCAGTCATCGAACTGGAACGACGACGCCCCAGCGTCAATGGCGCTTTTCGCCGTAGCCAGCACCTGGTTGTAATACACGGGGTCGCTCATGCTGCCCCAGGTTGCTCCCCAGGTCATCCACGGCGCGACGATGTCGGTGCCGTCGAAATATTTGGCCCGGCCGCCCGAGCCGTTGTTCATGTTCAGCGAGCCCTGGAAACCGACGCCCAGCCGCACGATATTCGAGATTTTATCCTGCTCCGTCAAATACGTCCATTTGTCATCCGTCGCCATAAACCGTTTGAGTACGTCCAATGTGCCGAGCTGGCCGTCCTGGCCATCCGTCCGCCACCAGCGGGAAGACAGGAAGACGCTCGAATAGCTGTCGAACGAATTCGTTTCTACACCGGGAGCAGGCGGAACGACTGGCTCCGACACAGAAAGCTCGGGCACTCCCTGATAGATGCGCACGTTATCCAGGTTGACGATGCGCACATAGTTCACTGCGTCGCCGTAGTAAGCGCCGCTTACCCGAAGCTGCGACAGATTGGCCGTTCCGTCATAACGGAATGGAATCGCGCTTTTCTTCAGCGTCCCATCCACATAGACGTCATACGATACCGTCTCCGGATGGACCGCGATGGTCAGCGTACGCCAGGCATGTACCGGCAGAGAAGTCGCTACATCCGTTGTTGTCGTCGTTGTGCCGACCGTGCGGAACGATGTAATCTTGGTCGGCAGCAGGTTGAGCGCCACCGCCGTTTTGCCTGTCGTATCATTCACGTAAAACAAGATGTTTTCTTTTCCCGCTGTCGCGCCATCGGGGAGCTGCACATCGGCCTGAATCGTAAAAGCGCCGCTTTGCGGTGAGAACGTCTTCGTGATCCCCTGCGTATTTTGACGGCTGGCGTCATAAATTTGCAGATAATGGTCGCCGTCGAGCTTCTCCTGCACCTTGACGTACGAATCGCCACTCACCGAAACGCCCCAGCCGGACGGGGTCGAACCCAGTGCCATAGGATTGAACGTTTCGTTCAGCAGGTCGGCGTAAATGGTCTGTTGCACCGTCGTGGTGAAATAACCGGCTGCTTGCACGGTGACGGTGTACGTTCTGCCTTCCGGAAACAGCGATGCGTCCAGCGTCAGCTTGCCGGCAGAAGCCGAATACTCGGAGGCAGCTGCGACTGCGCCATCGACGGTCACCTTCGTGATCGCCGTCCGCCAGGTCGCATCGTCCGTGAACGTTAATTCGATCGGCTGCCCCGGAACGGCCGACGTCGTATCGGGCGATAGCTCCGGCGGCGCCAGCAGCCTGATATCGCCTGTGTATATGTTTACCTGATCCAAATTGACCACGCGAACCGGATTCGACGCCTCGTTGTAAAACGCGCCTGTCACCTGCAACCGGCTGAGATTCGTCACATCGTCATAACGGAACGGAACCCCCGATGCTGCCAACGAGCCGTTCAAGTAAAAGTCGAAGGTCTTGGCTGAAAAATCCGCCGACACGATGATATGCTGCCAGGACGACATCGCCAGCCCCTGCGCCAGCGTCGTAGAGGTCGTCGTGCCGCCTACTGTGCGATACGATAGAATCCGGGAGGGTTGAAGGTTCAGCGCCACTCCTGCCTTACCGCTTGAATCAAGCACATAGAACAGCACATTTTCCTTGCCGGCCGTGCCGCCAGGCGGAAGCTGCACGAGCGCCTCGATGGTCAGCTGTCCGGTTTGCGAGACGAACGATTTCTGAATGCCCTGCGTATTTTGCTGACTGACATCGTAAATTTGCAAATAGTTGTTACCGCTGCTCTCCTGCTTCACTTGCACGTAAGAATTGCCTGTGACCGACACGCCCCAGCTGGGCGGCGTTGAGCCGACCGTCATGGCCTCGAACGATTCGTCGACGAGCGGCGTGTCGCCAGTCACACCGTCCGCATAAGCAGCCGGTACACCAAAGGCCGGCAGCAGCATCACCCAGACGAGCAGCCAGACCAGAACCAGCCGTAGTTCTCGCTTGCCCTCCCCTTTCATTGTGAAACGTAGATGTTTACTGTTCAATCCCTTGCACCTCCACGTAAAATGATATCGCTTACATGGCAAGTATACGCTTCGGCTTTTCGCCTTGAGAATGGACGAATCCGAGCACGACATGGACAAATGGACGACATTTACGAAGCATTGGGGATAAGGAGGCTTATTTCATAAACTCTGAGGGCGATTGCCCGGTCACCTTCTTGAACACGCGGCTAAAATAAAGCGGATCGGCGTAGCCGACGCGGTCGGCAATATCCTTTAACAGCAGCTCCGGCGAGTTGGCCATGAGCGATTTGGCCTGCTGCACGCGCCATACCGTCACATATTCGCCCGGCGTCACACCGCGTGCTTTCTTGAAGATGGCACTCAAATAATTCGGTACCAGTCCGAACTGACGGGACAACTGCTGGAGTGTAATCGACGAAGCATAATGCGCTCGCAGGTATTGTTCGATGCGGGCAACGGTATCCTCCTGATGAGCGGATAGACGGGCTTCAACCGACACGTCTTTTACCTCGCTCAGCTTCATCAGCTCCGCGAACAGAGAGGCAGCACCTTCCCGCAGTTCGATGTAATCCAGCGAGTGCGACAGCAGCGTGTCCAGCTCCTGATTCGCGAGGATGAAGGTCTCGTCGCGAAACGTTGGCCAATGCTCCTTCAAATCGTACAGCGTCTTCCTAAGCAGCATATCCACGCGCAACTGCGTTGCCGATTCCGCCTCCCATATCTGCGTCAGCCTCTCCAATTCCGCGCGCATCGCCTCAGGCTGCCGCCGCAGCACCGCCTGAGCCAGCCGGCGATAATCGTCACGGGGCGCTTCCGCTCGCCCACGCTCCGACCTGGAACCGAAGCCCGAGCGCCCGATACCCGCCGCCAGCGGCAGACGGCTGCGCAGCTCCTGGGCGATGCGACGGAGTTCGCCAAGCCCTTGCAGACTGCCGGCGACAACCGTCAGCGGCATGCGACCGCTCGCGGCATGCGCCAGCAGCGCATGGGACGCGGCTTCCGCGTACGAGGACGCTTCCGCGTGAAACCTCGCAGCGTCCGTACATGCCCCCACGTTTGACGCCCTCTCCGCGATATCCCCGTCCACAGCTTGCGATGCTTCTCCCGCCCTGCCGTTTGTCCCGACCAGCAGCAGCCGCTCATTGGCGCGCTCGCCCTCAAGCACCCACCAGCCCAGCCGGCCCGTCTGGGGCTCAGGCAGGCTTGCCGCCCATGGCGCCGAGGTCCAGAACGCCTTGCCTGGATGCAGCGCATCGTCCGGCGAGACACAGTACGGTCCCGCACACCAAAGCGAAAGCGCATACGACGCATAGTTCAAGCCCCCTGGAATCAGTTGCCCTTGCAGCGGTTCCCCTTGATCCAACATCTCCTGGAGCCAGTCGGTGTCACGCCGCTGCTCGGCGTCGTCCAGCTTGGCCGCGACCCGCTCCAGCACCTCGCGTAAATCCTCCTCGCGCAGCGGTTTCAGCAAATAATCCTCGGCATGGAGCCGGATCGCCCTTCGGGTATAATCGAAATCATCGTACGAGCTGACGATAACCGGAATCAGCCCGGCATATCGCCGCTTCGTCTCTGCGATTAATTGCAGGCCGTCCATGACCTGCATCCGAATATCGGTAAACAACACATCCGGCTTTAGCTCGGCTATCTTCTCCAACGCCTCCTCACCGTCGTAGGCTTCGCCGATGACGCGGTAACGCGCATCGGTCGCCTCGATCCATCGACCAAGCGCCCGGCAGAAACGGATTTCATCGTCAACTACGAGTACTGTCGGCATTCTGCATCCTCCCCCCGTTTCCTGTTCCCTGTGTCCGTTCGCCGGGCAACCCCGGCTGCAGCCAACCGATCCGCACGATCGCGCCGCCGGCCGGATCGTTGCTTAGACTGAAATCCAGCCGGCCGCCTGCATCATACTGCAGCCGTGCGTAAGTGTTATACAAGCCGCTGACGCCAAGCTCCTGCCCGCCGCCAAACGATTGTCCCTTCGCTGCAGAGGCTTCGCCATGGCCGAAGCGCTCCAGCAAAGCGTGTGGAAAGCCCTCGCCGTCATCCCGGATTTCAATAGATGCACAGCCATTCTCGAGCAGCGTTCCGCGGATGTCAATACGCCATGGATATCGTTTGGCAGCGAAGCCGTGCTTGAAGCAATTTTCGACGAATGGCTGCAGCGACAGCTTGGGCAGTCGAAGTTCCAGCATCTCTTCGGGAACATCGATCGCAAATTGCAAATGCGCCTCATAACGGAATTTCATAATATTCAAATAATTCCGTGTGTGTTGAATTTCATCTCGCAGCGTAACCGTCTGCTCTGCCGAATATGTCATATAGCGGAACATGTCCGCCAACATCGCCGTCAGTTGCACAATTTCCCGGTTCCCCGTCTCCTGCCCGAGCACGCCAATTAGCGAAAGCGTGTTGTACAAGAAATGCGGGTGAATTTGCGCCTGCAGCGCGGTAAAATGCGCCTGCAGTTCGCGGGAGCGCGAAAGGATTGCCTCCTCCTTCGACGCCTCGAGGCGGTCCAGCATTTTTCGAAAGGAATGATGGAGATGATGGATTTCGTTATGCGTATTATGCGGCACGACACCCCCGAAGGCCAGCCGCTCATGCGCGTCTGGAAGCGAATCGAGCTGGACCTTGTTCATCGAGTCACGCAGCCTGCGCAGCGGCTTCACAAGCATTTTAACGGAAAAATAGGAGGTTAACATGGTCAGCACAATCACGATCAGACCTGTACCCGCGAACAAATACCCCGCCTGGCGCTGCGGGCGCAGAAGCTCGCTCTCCGGCTGAACGATCATCACCGTCCAGCCCGAATATGGCGCCCGGGCGTAGACGACAAGCTGGCGGGAGCCGTCCGGCAATCGTTCGTACGTCTGTCCTTCCGAGGCTTCGCTTTGCGCCTGCACCCCGGACATCGCTTCCCGAACACGCGTCAACCCGGTCTCCGGGGAGAAGGGATAGATCGTTTGTCCATCGCTGCCGGCAATGAGTACGCGCTTGCCTCCCGTTTGCGACTTGACCGTCATCGTCTCAATGTAGTCGTACGGAAGCTGAATTTCAATCAAGGCATTCGGCGAGGAGGCGTCGCCCAGCTTGCGGATAACAGATATGACCAACTTGCCCCCGTTGTCCCAATCGTCGCGATGCGGCGGCAGCAGCAGCCGGTATTCGGACTTTTCGAACTGACGGAACCAATCGATCGTTTGCAGCCGATCGCGAACCGTCACTTTATCGAAATAAGCGCCGGTAGCCAGAAATGCGCCGGATCGGCTCAGAATCGAAACGCGGTGAAAAATTTGCGGATCGACACCAACAATGGAGGAAATCGCCTCCTTCACCTTGTAGGCATCCTCCGGATGATCGTCAAAGTACGTTTGCGCATTCGACACGTACGGAAGATAATAGAAGGTATTGGCAATCGTCGGATTAAATTTCATCTGCATGACGAGCCGGTCCATCGTGTAGATCGAGTTGTCAAGCTGCTGCGCCAGACTCTGCGACTCTCCGCGAAATGTATGGACCATCGATTCAATGTTTACCTTCTGATAATACCAATAAAATACAGAGAAAGCGCTAACAATAATACCGGCGATCCCCATGGAAAAGACGATAAACAGCTTCGTTTGAAAACTGATTCTACGATTCATTCTTACCTCGCGTCCTTCCGGCCAGACGAACAAAATGGATAGCATACCCGAACGACAGGCGGCAGCGCACCGACAATGGGCACGCTGCTTTGCTATCGTTATTGTCTTTTTCGCTACATGTGCCGCATTCCCTTCTCTTGCTCGAGAATACTACCCTTCCGCCCGAAATTCCCGCTGACCTCCCGACTATCACCGTTACTCCGCTTTGGCAATCAAATACTGCTCCCATACCTCCAGTACCGATGCTCCGCGCAAAATAAGCCGGTCCGGTCCGACAAAACGGTCTGTCAACCGGGCCTGCAGCCTGTTGAGCAGCTCCCCCGGCTTAAACTGCATCTCCAGCTCGATCGGACCCTCGAGCCGGTACGGTTTCATCCGGGGCGCAGCCGCTGCACACCGAAGCGCGCCTTCCTTGAGCAGCGAGGCCGTCCGCGCCGGCGGCAGGCAGGCCGCCGCCGAATCGCCAAGCGATTGCTTGACGCTGACCGTTATCGTATCCGGGAGCAACGCGGCCGTTTCCTTCGCGCCCTCCGAATCCGCAGTGACCATCACAAGCGGCACACCGGCCTCGCCGGCCAGCAGCGCTTCAAGACCGATCTCCCCGACAACGACCCCGTTGACGCTCATTGTACGAATGTCATGCTCATAGTTATGATTCAGCAGCGATCCCGGCATCTCTGCCCGCGCATGCAGGCCGAGCAAAATCATGCCGTCGAAGCTTTCATCGAGATACGCCCGATTGTCTGGCGTATAGTGCGGCTTGCCGCAAATCGCGGTCACCCGCGGGTCCAGTTGGTGCAAGTCGACATTCGTTCCAAAAAAATGAATATCGTACAGCACGACTTCCTCCTCGGGCGATTGCAGCAGCCCCTTCAGTACCGCGAGTAAATCGTGCATCAGCATGCCTCGGCCGAATTCGTAATCGACTGCGCCCGGTATTACCTGCTTCATATTGACAACACCGGTGACGCCCTCCATATCCACGCGAATCATCCATTTCATTGCAGCTTTCCTCCATACGTCCATTGATTCATATATGCGTATCCGCCTCAGGCTACACTGCGCGCCAGGCTTTTTCCAGCTTTTCCAGAAAAATATCCACACTTTCCCGTTCGCTGCGGCCCGGATACGGGCGCATTTCCAGTGTAACGGTCGGCCGCTCTCCGCTTGAGCCCAGATAGCCCGACGCAAACAGCGCTTTCAAAAACTCGACCAGCTCCGGCACGTCGTTCTCGCCCCCAGGATAACCCCACGGCGGGTGCATATCGCCGTAAAGCGGATCAGCCGGATCGCGCTTCACGCAGCTTCCGAGATGCACGTGACGAATGTACGAGCTCGAGTCGGCGACTGCTTGTGCGAACGTCTCTTCCATGAGAGGCACATGTCCCATATCGATCAGCAGACCGATATTCGGCTTGCCCGCCTCCTGAACGCGGCGCACAACCTCAGCCGCCTCGCGGGTCGAGCCAATCAGCAAGTTTTTGCCGATTGACCGGTCAAACGGTTCGATCATCAGCGTCAGCTCAGGCACCGCAGCGCATAGCTTCGCGACGTAGTCGACAAAGGCCTCGGTCTGCTCCGCAATTTGCGCAGGTCCCGGATTTGGACCGCTGGCAATGACGGCCTTCTTCGCGCCGATTGCCTGCGCCCTCTGCAGATGCGACGCCGCTGCCGCAACCGTTTCATTGCGAATAGCTTCGTCGGGGCTGTTCGGATTAAGCCGCGGCCCACTCAGCAGGGGACAGTTGTACACCGGAATACGGCCGCTATCCCGCACCTGCCGTATCTGTTCGACTGCAATATCCGCCTCCTCCGACACGAACAGATCGATAACCTCAAACTCCGGATAGGACAGCACTTCGGGCAGCGAAACGCGATGCGCCTCCGCCGAATCAAAGCTGGCGGGGAATAACAAATGATGATTGATGCCCAGCTTAAAATAGTTGCGGTATGATTGCTGCATGTTAAGCTCCTCTCTATGCATCGATGAATAGGACCGGACCCGCAGGGCTACAAGCGAGCCTCACTCGCTGCAGCCGGTCGACTCCACTATCTCCCGGAGCGGTAATTGCCAACTGCCTCCGACGTCAGCAAATAGCGGTCGTACAGACGCAAAGCCCCCACCGTCACCGTTTGAGCGCCACCGATGACCGCCAGCTCGCCGCCATTGACGTCGCGAAGTTCAGGCGAGAAGCGCCCCCAGCCGAACTGGCGCTGCGTGCCGCCATCGCACAGCTCGCCGTCGATCACCATCGTCATGATATGTGGACCGCCATCGACGATGATGGCCGCATGATGCCAGCGGTTCGGGAGCAGCAACCCTTCATCCGATTCCCACGACGATTCTGAACGACCGTCATTCATCGTCAACCGGAGGGTTCCGCGCGCCGTCAGCGAAGCGGCAATCCCTTTGCCGTCCGCTCCACGCGTATCAAGAAGCGGACCGGCTGCGCTGCGGCTTCCGGCCAGCAGCCACAGCTCTACCGTGAAGCTGCCCCCGTTCTGCAAAGACGGCAGCTTCGGAAGCGCTGTCGGCTCACCGGCAAGCGCTGCGGCGTCCGCCTCGTACAGCAGACCGCGCTGCGTCCGCTCGGCTGCGCCGGAATCATGCTGCCCCCACATCGCTTCAAGCAGCGCCCCGTCCAGTTCGTGGATCCGGGCAATTGTTTTTTGCGTTTCCGAGATGTAATACTTTCCCCCGTCCTCGATGAAATCGGGGTAGCTTACGCGAATTGCCGGATCGTCGTCGTACAGCACAATCTCCGGTTGCGACCAGTGAATAAAGCCGTCCTTCTCGACCCCTCCGCACATCCAGACCGGATTGCGGTCCTGGTACGCTAGCGACGGTGTTGCCCGGTTGTCCTTGCCGTGGTTATGGAACCACAGAATGAATTTACCATTGCTGAATTTCCGTACGAAGTTCGCCGCCCGCGGATGCTTGATCCGCCGTCCGCCCGGAGAATATTCCGCATACTGCGAGGTCGTCCACGTATGCCCGCCGTCTCGGCTGTAAGCCTGTCCGTTATGACCCTCGACGGTGCGAAATGTGCAGTACAGACTGCCGTCGGAGAGGCCCGCCGGGTTATGCTCATCGGCTACCCGCCCGTGCGGCGCTCGTATGCCAAATTCGCCATCCGGCAACGTTTCCCACTTGATCCTGGAAGCGTCGCGCTCGTTCACAATATTGTCGCTCTTCATAAAAATGCCTTCCGACGACGCCATGAAACCTTCCCCGAAGCTGCCGACTTTGGCCAGCCCCATATATACCGCACCCTGGTGAATGATCGGTTTGCCGACGCCCCAGAAAAATTGCGGCTCGCCGCCATACGGATTGTTGCGGTCGATCGCCATGGACCGGATCGGCACCTTGTACCGCTCAGCCGACCAGGTGCGCCCGTCGTCGTCGGAATACTTAAACATCAGATCTCCGAGCGTATCAACACGCGAAATCAGCTCGCCGGAGTCGCTAATCACATCCTGGCGATTGTCGGTATTGTACGTATAGAACGCATAGATACGCCCCCCTGGCACTAACAGCGGCATAACCCACGAAGCTTCCGGTCCGTCAGCTGGTTCAATGTCAATCAGCTCCGACCATGTCTGTCCACGGTCCCGGCTTATCGTGGAGACGACGTGCTGTCCTCTCTCGCCTTCAACACCCTGACCCGTTGTCATGACGCAAACCCATTCGCCTCGCTCCGTCACAACAATGTAAGGCTGATCGCAATAAAATTCACGAGGGATTTCCAACCCCCATTTAATATTTCTTGCATCACGCCACTCGCTGACCATCTTCTCGTTCATTGCTCCGACTCCTTTGCGCATTATTCAATCTCCCTATTTACAACGCTCCATCCGCCAACCAGTTGTCAGGTATGTCCTTACCGAGCAGAAAATGTTTCCGGTCCGGGTACCACAGCACGCGCCGTTCCCCCCATTCTGTCAGACTTGGATACGTGGCGATCTCACTCGTTCCCTTCGGCCCGAAAGTCACACCGTCGGTATCGAGAATTTGTCGTGGCTTCGAAAACCAGAGTGGCTGCTCCGCTTCAGGGTGAAACTCACCGACTGCGATAAACGCCGGACGACGGTTGTGCAGCGCATGCTGCGGCTTGTATTCGCCGAGGTGGCCGTCGTTATTGTGAAACACAAGCAGTACCTTGCCGCTTGCCAGCTGGTACAACGGGCATGACGCAATCGGCTGCTTGATCGGCTCCCCGCCATCCTGGTAGCGCAGCACCTGCGTCGCCGACCAGCTTCCACCGTCGTCAGACGATACACTGTACCAGATGAAGCCGGTAAAGGTACGCATCACACACAAGATTCTTCCGTCCGGCAGCAGTACCGTACTCGGTTCCTGCGCCACCGAGAGGTGCGGCCTATTCGGGAACGGCACCGCCAGCCCTTCGTTGTCGTCCGGAAGCCACGTGATGCGCAGATCCGCCGGATCAGGCCCTTCGTCCAGGTTATCGAAACGCATAAACATCGCGCGCGAGTCCTTGCTGTACCATCCAAGCGGAGTTTCCGCTGCGTGAAACGGGCTGCTCCACTGGGTATAGCCGACCATCCAGCGTCCATTGCTGTCGCGAATCGGCTTTTGCCAGACGATCCAGTTGCGCGGCACGTCCGGGTCAGGATGATCGTACCGGTTTCGCTTCATCGGCACATCTGCACCGGACGCCCAACTGTGTCCGTTGTCGTCGGAGTAGACACAGCCCATCGTACCCGATGTCTGTGGGTCCAGGTCATGAACGCCCACGTCCCTCGTGTAAAAGACGTAGATGCGCCCTTGCGCGGAAACGACGGGAAATCCCCAACTTGCCTGGCCGCCTCGGCCGCCGGGCTTTGTTCCCGCTACATATTGCGGCCGGCTCCAGGTCACCAGATCACGGCTGCGCGCCAGCACAAGATGGTTGTCGCCATGCCCCTCGACCGAGCTTTGCGTCCAGAGTGCCAGAAGCTCATCGCCTTCCGGTGATTCAAATACAAGAAAATGCTCGTTGTCGCCCGTATAGGCGTCCTCCGGCGGAATATAGACGACGATGTCGGGATGACTGCGCTTCCATTCCGTGGTTTTATCGATAGCCGTCATAAAAGAAAGGCCCCTCCTTTGTTCGCTACGTTGTTGAATGCCGTCTTGCAAATGTCTTGATGTGTACGGTCTGTTTGCTTTGCCGTACGTTAAGCTTATCAGGATGCGGCACGGAGTGATGGTCTTTTTTTTGGGGCTTTTGCAAACAAAATTTAGGATTTGTAGTATACTGAACTCGCAGCCGGCAGTAGGGCCGGTACGCTGGGAGGTGAGCTTTATGCAAGCGTCATTTGAAACCGCCGAAGAGCTGAGCGGCGAGGTCGAACTGATTTTTCGGGAATCTCCCGTCCTGCTGTATTACGAGCTCGATTCGATTGCACCCTTTCCAGGCTTTCAGAGTCATGACGGCGTAGAGATGTATTATATCGAACAAGGACAAGGTCGCTATTTGGTCGGAGACCACGCCTACCCTCTGCAGGAGGGCACCCTGATGATGATCCCGCCGTTTACGCTGCATAAGGTGATGCAAACGGACATGGACCGAATGCTGTGCCGGAACGTGCTGATGTGGAAGGAAGCGCTGCTGAGCGAGGACTGGGAAGAGGAGCTGCCGAACCCGCTTAGCTTGCTTAAGGGGGACTGCTGGAGAATGCAGTTCGACGGGCGTGACCGCGAGCGGATCAGACAGCTGTACGCCGTCATACACGAGGAACTTACGGGACGAAGTATCGGCTACAATGGCGTCATTCAAGGAGCCATTCGCGAGCTGCTCATTCGTTGCTACCGGGCGCACGAAGCAACTGCGTCAAGCGGCGGCACAGCGGCCCCCAACGATTTGCCCGAGGAAATCGCGTATTTGGTGCAATATGTCGGCGCGAATTTCCAGCACGAGCTGTCGCTGAATAAGCTGAGTAAGCTGGTCCATATGAATCCCTCGTATGTGAGCAGCATTTTTCATAAATATACCGGTACGACGCTCACTAAACTGATTACGATTAAGCGCTTGCATCATGCCAAAAAGCTGCTTCGCGAGACGAAGCTGCCGGTGACGGATATCGCCTACCAATGCGGCTTTAACAATCATTCGTATTTCATCAAGCTGTTTAAACGAATGGAGAATTGCTCGCCGCTGCTGTATCGTCGCCAGCACCAGCCGTCGGAGACGGATGTGCAGGCTTAGGCGGCCGTGACGATAACACAGGCGCGTAGCCTTCTGACCTTCCGCTTGGTATGAACTTTGCAAATCTGCATTTTTGAAGCTTGCAAAAAGCCAGCAGACCCGAAGGTTTGCTGGCTTTTTATTGGAGACGCAATCAATCAAACATGCTCCAAATATCGTGCTTGCATGGTTGCTAAGACGTCATCTCCTGGTTGATTCCAGATCGCTTGATTGAAGATTTCCACTTCAATCGGCCCCTGGTATCCCGTCGCTTCAACGGCGTGCCGAATGGAACGAATATCAATGACCCCGTCTCCCATCATCCCTCGGCCGAGCAACATATCAGGTGTAGGGACGATCCAATCCGACACATGGAACCCGAGAATGCGTCCGGCTGCACCACGAATTTCTTCATACAACTCTGGGTCCCACCATACATGAAACACATCAACGATAACACCGACTTGATCAGCCGGAAATTGGCGCGCGATTTGATTCGCTTGCTTAAGTGTGTTGACGACTGAACGTTCAGCAGCATACATGGGATGCAGCGGCTCGATGCCGAGCTTCACACCACACGATTTGGCATAATCGGCCACCTTGGCGATGCCTTCTTCCACCATCGATCTCGCCCCGGCGATATCCCGATCCGGCGCAGGACCGCACACGAGCACAAGCACGTCGGTGCCAAGCGCTGCAGCCTCTTCGACTGCACGGCGGTTGTCGTCGATTCTCAATTGACGCTCTGCAGCTGTCGCGGCAGGAAACATACCTCCTCGGCACAAGCTTGAAACTTGCAGCCCATGCGCATCCACAATACGCCTGCTTTCGGCCAGTCCCGCAGCCGATACTTTGTCGCGCCAAAGCGCGATCGACGGAACGCCAGCGCGAGCACAACCTTCTGCCGCTTCCCGCACACTCCAGCGGTTAATCGTAATCTGGTTCAGACTTAATCTATCCAACGATTGAAGTGAGCTCATACGTATCTCCCCCCTATTCGATTCCCGCTAATATTAGCGCGTTCCTCATCCGTTTCATGGCCAACTCTGAGTCACGCAGCAGCCCCGCTTGATCGGCCAGAACGAAAAGCTTCGATAAATGGACGATTGAACGTGCCCCTTCCGCGCCGCCTACCATCCGGAAATGTGGCTGATGGCCGTTTAAATAGGCCATGAACACAATGCCAGTTTTATAAGCAAACGTAGGTTTCTGGAAAATGTGACGCGATAGTTCCACAGTTGGGTCCAGCAGTTCGTCATACAATGACAAGTTGCCATGATCCATTGCCTGGATCGAAGCAGCAGCAACCGGGGCGATGGCATCAAAAATACCGAGCAACGCATGACTGTAGCCTTGCTCATCGCCTTTAATCAGTGACGGATAATTGAAATCATCCCCCGTGTACATACGCACACTCTCTGGCAGACGGCGGCGCATTTCAATTTCTTTCTCCGCATCCAGCAACGAAATTTTAATGCCGTCGATCTTGCCCTGATATTCGTGAATGATCTGTAAGCAAACCTCCATCGCCTGCCCCAAATCCTCATGCCCCCAGTACCCTTTCAGGTTCGGGTCGAACATATCGCCCAGCCAGTGTAAAATGACCGGTTGCGACACTTGGCTTAATATTTTCCCGTAGACGCGCATATAGTCTTCCGGGCTCTGCGCGCAGCGAGCCAGCGCGCGGCTTGCCATGAGAATAACTTGCCCCCCAAGTCCTTCGATGTAGGCTACTTGCTCTTCATAGGCACGCTCTACATCAGCAATTGTCACTGTTGGCCCGGCCGACAAATGATCCGTACCTGCTCCGCAAGCTATCTTGCCACCCACAGCCTGTGCCTCTCGAACTGAAAGCCTAATGAGTTCTTTCGACGTTTCCCAGGTCAGTCCCATCCCCCGCTGTGCAGTATCCATTGCCTCGGCAACAGATAACCCGAGCGACCATAAATAGCGGCGGTATGCCAAGGTAAGCTCCCAATCCAATGCCGATTGATGAAGGGGATCCATGTCTGCAAGCGGATCGGAGACAACATGTGCCGCTGAAAATACGGTACGACTTTGCAGCGTACCCGTAATCGTCGGAATCGATCGCTGAGGCTGCAGTTGATAGGAGACAATCTCACCTAACGCATTCGGAAGTCGAATGGAACCTGGCATTTATAATTCCTCCTGTAACGTCAGCTTTGGAACGTCCACCCAACGTCTCTCTTTCCATGATTGCAGCCCGAGATCAGACATTTGTGTCCCCTTGGCTCCTTCAAGCAGATCCCAAGGGAACGGCGTATCGGCAACGACATGCTTCAGAAAAAGCTCCCATTGAATTTTAAACCCATTATCAAACAATTGGTTGTCAGGCATCGCCTGCCATTGCTCCGTGAACTTGAACGGATTCGGAATGTCTGGATTCCAAACCGGCTTCGGCGTGTTGACGCGGTGTTGTACTTTGCAATCTCGGAGCCCTGCGACTGCGCTCGCTTCCGTGCCGTCCACTTGGATCGTCAGCAAGTCGTCCCGATCAACACGCACCGTCCAGGATGAATTCGCTTGCACGACAATATCCCCTTCTAATAAGAACGTTGCATAGGCCGCATCATCGGCCGTGCACACATAGGGGTTACCATTCTCATCTATCCGTTCTGGAATGTGTGTCATACCCAAACAAGAGATGGCTTTCACTTCCCCAAACAAGTTATCCAACACGTATCGCCAGTGAGCAAACATGTCGACGATGATGCCACCGCCGTCTTCTTTACGATAATTCCAAGAGGGGCGCTGTGCTGACTGCCAATGACCTTCGAAAACCCAATAACCGAACTCCATTCGTACGGACAGGATTTTACCGAAGTAGTTCGCATCGATCAACCGTTTCAACTTGATCAGTCCCGGAAGAAACAGCTTATCTTGCACGACGCCGTTTTTCACGCCTGCCTTACGGGCCAATTGGGCAAGCTCGAGTGATTCTTCAAGAGACGTAGCTGTCGGCTTTTCACAATAAATATGTTTACCTGCAGCGATTGCCTTGCGCACGCAAGTTGCCCGATATACGGTTGACTGCGCGTCAAAGTAAATCGTATCTTCTGGATTGGCTAAGCAAGCATCCAGATCTGTGCTCCATCGTACAATTCCAAACTTACCTGCAAGCGCTTTCAATTTTGTTTCGGAACGTCCAACCAAGATGGGATCTGGGATCACGATATCCCCATTGGGCATCGTAATGCCCCCCTGCTCGCGTATCGCGAGGATAGAGCGGATCAGATGCTGATTCGTTCCCATCCGCCCGGTTACACCATTCATAATAATTCCGATAGTAGCCGTTGCCATGTTAGATCTCCTCTCGTATATGGGTTTGTTGCTTTCTATTTCACTATAAGCGCCGATGCCGACATTGTCCTCGCAATTCCGTATTCAAATTCTCAATTTCGGAACAACTGTTTAGGGTAGACGATCTTCCTGTTGCTTACGAAATTGTTCAGGGGACGTCCCTGTGAAATGCTTGAAGCTTCGATAGAACGTAGCGATAGACTCATACCCCACCTCGAAACAAATCGTAGCGACGCTCTTCGTCGTCTCAATCAACAATTTTTTGGCAACGGTATGCCGAACTTCATTGACATATTGGATCGGCGTTAATTGATACTTCTCTTTGAAAATGGTATGGGCATACCTGACGCTTACTTGAAATTTTTGCGCCAGCAGCTCAGCTGTCAACGACTCAAAATAATGTTCGTCCACATAGGCTCGAATTCGCTCTGCCCGTAAACTATTCGCATTATCGATGTGGACATGATGCCTCATCCTGCTAAGAAGCAGCAGAAGCTGGCCTACGTAAGAACGCATTGCCCAATCGCTGAATTTGAGCGGCTTTCGCGATTCAAACAGCAATTTACGCAGCAGAAGCCGACATTCATTCGCATATAGGGGTTGTAATCGGAAAGGTGCAGAATGATCCAGGTCGATATCCGACACTTGCATAGGCGCAATGATGGAATGTAAAAGCTCAGGCAGTACGGTCAGCACTAGCAGATTTAACTGGCTTTCGGAAGAAACCGCATGCTCTCTTTTTGGAGATACGAAGACCACATCGTTGTCTCTGATAAGATAGGGAACCCCTTCAAGAACGATCGTCCCTTCTCCGTCGATGACAAAAAGAACTTGATACTCATCATGATGATGAGACTGATAACGGTAGCTTTTGGTGTGCTTGTTTTCCGAAATGTGAATGCCTCTCATGTCTGGTCTCCTTCGTAATTCTTTCCCAATTCACGAGCCTCGGAAGATGTCCTGTCAATGTTCTGTGAACGAGCGTATCTCTTTTTCCGTAATCGAATACAATCCGCCACCTCTACAATTTGAGGAGCTAACTCTACCCCTCCCTCCTGCGCAGCATTGTTCCGAATCATATTAAAAAAAGATTCATTCTCAGCGTAAAAACCGTTTGTGATATACATATCGCTACTATCCGTAAACAGGTCTCCCCTTGTATCACTAATGATATGCCCATTCTTAAAATGGACTAACCTTCCGGGATTGTCGTGTGAAGCCCATATCGGAAGCTCTGCAAATATCGTCTGATGTAACGAGTTCACTGTCGCACGTTCAATAACTACACCTGCAACCGGACAAAAATGGAGATGTGCGATTACACCGGAGGCAAATCTACAATCCATGTAGATATTCGCAACATGCTCTCCTAAAGAAGGCAACTCCTGATAAGTAAAATGAATTTCATCAAAAGGGGACTCTGCCAAAAATGCAACTGCACTTATTCCATGTATCGCCGTGGTATAAAAATCCGGTTCCGTCCTACCCGTACGATAAAAATCGTAACGTATCTGGTGAACTTTTTCTAGTTTTAGATTCGCTTTCATCATTTCCTTTAGTTTTACCATGACTGGTATATACCAGCGGTTAAATGCAACTTTATTGGGAACTCGATTTTTTTCTACAGCAGCGACAATTGCTAACGTCTCTTCTTTGGAAAGGCCGGGCGGCTTCTCCATCAGAATTGGGTATCCTTTCTCAATAACCTTAACGGAAAGTGCAGCAATGAATGATTCTTTAACGACCAGACATACTGCATCCGGTTTCTCAGTATCCAACATTTCGTCGATATCGGTATAACAAGCTTTAAATCCGAACATATGCTGGAACTCCTTGGCCCTAATCGGGTCCAGATCACAGCAGGCCGCTAATATGGTACCGGGGTAAAGATCAGCATACTTTTTATAGGAAGGTCCATGAACTCGCGTGGAATGCCCGCCACACCCAATAACACAAACTTTAAAGCTCACCTGTATGCGCCTCGCTTTCATATAAAGTTAATAAATAAAGAACGCCAGACAAAGGAAACCCCTAGGCATTCCGTTCATCTGGCGCTACTCCTCTTATACCCGGGACACTATGCTCCCGCACCTTATTCGCTAATCCGCTGTCATCACCGTCAAATACGGGCGGTAAGTGGCGCTGCTGGTCTCCTTGCTCAGGATGGCTACATAGCCTTCGCTCGTCTGTGTGCCAATGCCGATGCTGGCCGCGCCGTCGCCGACATACTGAGCGTACACGTACGGCGTTACATCGAGCTCAATCCAATTCCCCGACGTCGTCGCGACGCCCGACGCAAGCGTTGTGCCAAGCGCCGGCCGATTCGCCTCTGACAACGCCGACTCGGTCCACATATCGTCGGCAACGCCGTACAGTGTGAGATCTACTTCATTACCGGAATAAAGCGACGGTTTTTTGACCGCGTACAGGTGCAGCTTGGCACTAACAATGCGACTCCCACTTGCTAGCGACGATAAGTCGAACTTCATATAGCCATAGCGGGATGTGCCAGGATCACTCGGTGACTGCTTGACCTCCATCGCCGTCAGGCTGCCAAAATTGTCGTTCGTTCGCCAAGTGATCGTATAGGCATCGTCCGTCGGCGCGTAATTCGCACTGTTCATGGAATAGACCGCGGCCGTAGCCGTGCCTGTATGGCCTGCCGCATCGGCGAAGTTGAATGTGAAACTGCCGTTGGCACTGAACGTGTAGCTGGACGAGCCGCCGTTATTCGTGATCGTCACCGGCTCGCTGGGCACCAGTGTAGCTACGGTGCCACCATACGTCACCTCCTCGACGCTGTAGGCGATCGTTGCCGTTGGCGCTGTCATGTCAACCGCGATCGTACGGCTCTGCACGAGACCAGGATTGCCGCTTCCGTCCTTGGCCCGGTATTGCAGCTCGTACGTACCGTCCTCATCGAACATAAGTGACGAGGCGTATGGCTGCCAGGTGTTCCCGGCGTCTAAACTGTATTCGAGCGTCGCTCCCGTCGGGAACGGATCCGTGTAGCCGAGCGTTGCAGTCACCGGTGTCGTATACCAGCCGTTCAGCCCGTTCGGCGATGCCGGAGACAAAGCAAGCGTGGCCGGCGATGCCCCTTCCCGCGTCGTCACCTCCAGATACGGCTGGTAATTGGCGCTGCTGGTCTCCTTGCTTAGGACAGCTACATAGCCTTCGCTCGTTTGTGTGCCGATGCCGAAGCTGGCTACACCGTCGCCGGCATGCTGCCCATATACGTACGAGGTGACGTCCAGCGTGAGCCAATTGCCCTGCGCCGTTGCGACACCGGATGCAAGTTCAGTACCGAGCGCCGGTCGGTTCGCCGCTGTAAGCGTCATCTCCGTCCAAGTGTCGTCTGCAACGCCGTAAAGCGTAAGATCCGCTTCATTGCCGGTGGCGAGCGATGTTTTTTTGGTCGCGTACAGGTGCAGCTTGGCGCTAACGATATTGCCCCCGCCTGCCAGTGAGGACAAATCGAATTTCATATAAGCGTTGCGATTGGCACCGGGGTCGCTGGGCGACTGCTTGACCTCCATCGTCGACAGGCTGCCGAAGTTGTCGTTCGTTCGCCATGCAACCGTATACGCATCGTCCGTCGGTGCAAAGGTTGCCGCATTCGTGCCGTCGTACACGGTAATGAGCGTTTGTGCCATCCGGGTCTGACCGTTCATCCGGATCACCACACTGATGTTTGCCGTGCCTAGACCATTGGCCGTCACGACGCCATTTCCGTCTACGGACGCAACCGACGGCAAGTCGCTCGCGAACCTCACGTCGGCGCCCGCCAGGTTAGCCGGGCTCGTATCGCCCATCGTGACGGACAGCGCGAGTGCGGCGTTGTGTCCCAACACGATGCGTGGCTGCGCAGCCGTAAGCGATACCTCTTTCATAAACGGCTCGCTGTCGAAAATGCCAGCTTCGGTAATAGAATTAAAGGCACTCTTGCTATTGCCTCGCCCAATCACTTTCACATAACGAGCGTTCGTTGCGGCGAAATCGAAGAACTGCAGGTCCTGTGTGGTGCCGCTGCTGCTGCCGCTGAATACCGTCGTCCAGTTGTCACCATCCGGAGAAAGCGCGATATCGAGATTGGCCGTTCGCGCATCGCCTGCATAGAATGCCAGCGCCACGCTGCTCACCTCACGCTCCGTCCCGAGGTCGAACTGCAGCCATTTGCCGATCCCTTCTTCCGACCAGAACGTGGCGGAATCGTTATCGATCGCGTTCATCGGATCGCTGGCTGCGGGGTCGCTCGACGTAACGCCGACGATATCGAGCGTACCTGCCCCGCGCGGATATTGATACACCAGGTCAAACGTATATACCGATTGCGCCGAACCGTCGGCCGATGTCACTACCACGGTCGTCGTGCCGGGCACCTGCTGCGCGGGGATCGTCTCCACGCTTGCCTTGGCGTCGGCGGGGATGCCGACGATGCTCGGAACGTTCGTTCGACCAACGACCGGTACCGTGTATGCGAACGTACCGGAGACAAACGTATCCAACGGTTTGCCGTTCACCGCCGCTGCCATCAGACTGGCGTTGGCCCCAGTGCTCGTTCCGTTCGATGTCATCCGCAGCATGGAGCTATTGCCGTCCCAGGACACAACGGAATGGAACACGGCGCCTACCAATTGCAGCGGCACATACACCGTATCATTCACCGACGAGGGCGCGTGCCGTAGCGTAACGGTGGAACCATCGACAAGCGCGTCTGGATCGCCCACCGTCAGCGCAAACGTGCTGCCGCCGGCATTTCCTGTCGCCGTATGCGTCGTTCCGTTCCATGTCCACGTGGCGCCGAGCGCATCGAATACGGATGCAAACGGTACCATGACCGTGCCATCCTCCGTACGGGCTGCCTCGGTTAGGGCATGAAGCTGGCCATCACGGACGATCTGCATCCCTTGCGTGCGGTAATCGTTCGTGCCCGACAACGAGGCCGTATCCGTAGCGGTATTAAGCGAGACAGTCTGATTCCCGACGGTGAACGTCCATTCATTGCCGCTTCGCGTGTAGCCTACCTGCTGCGGTGAATCCGTCGCTGCTGACCACGAGAAGGCGACGGCATTCTGCAGGTCATCTGTCGTTGCACTCAGCTTTACTGCTTGCCATGCCAGCGCGTCATAACGGGTCGGGACGCGACGCGTGTCGACGCCAATATCCAGCCCATCTTGCGTCAGTGGCACGATGCGCAGCGCGGATGATGTACCCGGCACCAGGAATCCGTTGTCCGACTGAGGAACGAGGTACTGGTTCTCCGGCCAGAAGCGGAAATCCAGCGTGCGGGGCGCATCGAGCGCAACGTCGTCAACGACAATCAGCACATCCGGTTTAAGAAACAGCAAGTGCCGCCTGTATTTGGTCAGCCCGAGCGAAGGGTCATACGCTGCGGTTGCGTCACCGACCATATAGTCAAGCCCAGGGGACGAAGTCGCTTTGGCCACATTCGGATCTGCCTGCAAGTCGTGATACGGCTGTATCGTCATCCAGTCGCCGCCTTCGCCAAGCTGTCCCTGACCGTCAATCGTCATGGAATTGTGATTAAGCGTAAGCTTCGGCCATGCATACCCGTCGTCGCGAATCAGCGACTCGCCGTTGCCAAACAGCAGGAACGAGCCGGCAGCCGGATCAACGTGGCCAGAGCCCCAGTCATACTGAGGACTGAGCCCATTGCTCAGCTCCAATTCCTTGTGCCCAAGCGGCGGGCCGGAACGGAAGAACAGCGCTGACTCATCCCCATCCCAGGAGCTACGCGCGTTTACGATATCGAGATCGCTGAAACGGTTCATCGTAGGCAGCGCTCCGGCTGCCGGCGAAATGGCCGGAACCGATGGATCGTACCAGAACAAATCCATGAACACCCGCTTGGGGGTGGTGATGCCGGCCGCAACCGTTTGGTCCGCCAGCCATTGCATATTGCCATCATTGAACCTGCTGGCCAAGAGCCGCAGCATATGCTCCATCACGTTACCGTTACCGGTGCTGTCGCCGAAGGCGAAGAAATATTTGTCCTTCGTCCAGCCGTTTACCGGCAAGAAATTTTGCAGCAAAAACGCCGATGTTTGCGAGAACCATTCCGTTGTAAGCAGATCCGTTCCGAGCAGTTTATTGGCCATGTCGGCATACGTAAACAAGCTTTCCATGCCATAGAACAAATAGTCCATTCCTTCGTGGTTCGCGCCGTCTTCCGGCAGCACGGACATCGTCGTGCTGAAGTTGCGATTCGCCGTTTCCAGCCACGGCAGCACCGTCGGCTCCTCGTCGTACATCGCCATCGCGGCTGCTGCCATTCCGGAAACGGCTACCCAATTATGATTTTGCAACCAGGAGCGGTTCCAGTAGGATTGTCTTGTTAACGTTGCCTTCTCGTACACCTTGCCGCCCTCGAGCAGCATCTTGGCACGCATCGTGGCCTTCGTCGGCTCGTCCAGATCCGCGAATAGCCAGTCGTAAGCCTGCGCGAGCGCCATCAGCGCCTGACCGGTTGCCAAGTCGGGCGCCGGCTGCCACTGCGGATAGCCGCAGACGGCCTCGATCCATTCCACTGCGGAATCGAGATACTTCTGGTCGCCGCTGAGCACATACGCCATGGCGAGTGTGGGGATGATGTCGGTAAGCGAGGAGAACACTGGATCGGCAGCGGCCAAGCTGCCGTCCACCGTTAACGGCGGATGGGTTGACACGGCGTCGTCCGCCTTGGCATACGTGGCCGCAACTACATCTGCGAATGCCGGCGTCGCGCTTTTCACGTGAATGTCAGCCAGTCCGGAAGCATCCATCAACAACCTCGGATGCGCGCCTTCGTACGACTCCAGTTGATCATAATCGATGGCGAACGCTTTTGTATCCAGCCCTTGGTAAATCGGATCTTCTTCCGCACGGACTGGTGCAGCGAGCCACGGGGCCAGCATCGTCAAGACTAGCGTTAGAACTAGCGATTGGCTAAGTAGACGAAATTTGCTATTCATTTTATCGAACTCCCCACTTATTCGATTTTATTCCTCCAATATCAGATGAAGATTGTAGTACGAGTCTCTCCAATTCGTTCTTGATTCCACTCCTCTCGCCTTTGTTTAATGACGCGTCTTCAATCGAAGTTCCAGCTGAGCAGCATATACAGACAGGGGCGCGATTGGACCATGATTAAGTGCTTCCACATATCCCCAGTCATCCGAACGGTTGTACGTACTCCGTTCTACCTTCACCTCCTCACCCGGATCACTCGCAAAAGCGCCGACTACGATACTTTTCGGATACATGCGGTGATCTTGCAGCGTGTCTATGCCCATATGGCAGCTCCAATACCAAGCATAGAACAATTCATCCCGGCGTTCCTTCTTTAAAAGTAAAGTTTCCGTCTTCGACCTCGCGTCGCCATACGTATTCCATCCTGGCTTTGGTTCGGAATGCGTATATCTTAGATTCCAAAAGGTATTGTATTGTCCCGTGTACGGCAGATTGAAGATCGCGCCACCTCCCGATATCTTGGAAACGCCAACCATATTCTCGAACAAATTGAAGCTTGGCGCTCCTCCGCCATGAGAGTCGATCTCGGTACCTGCTGCATGGAACCGTATGTCGGTAAAAACGTTCCCCTGCGTCGTCCCCTCGATGCCGACCCCATGCGTAAGAAACGAGCGAATATCAATGTCGGCGAACAGGTTGTCGCATGCGTGCGCGTAACATTTCATGCCGAAATGTCCAGGGTGTCCGTACATTTCGACCTGACATACCGTAACATTCCTGCTGTCTCTAAGCTGGATCCCCTGCGTGTAATTGTTCATCACGACATTTCGAACCCATCCGTGCGCCACGCGGTGCATACAGATCCCCGACCAACCGTAGTCGACTTCGTGGTTCTTGTGATGGTAGTATCCTCCTCCATCCCATGCGCTTTCCAATCGGAGATCTTCGATCCCCACCCCTCGCAGCATATCGATCCGGCAAACAAACGGTGCACAAGCGAGCAACACATCGCGACGCAACGGCTGCTTCAAGCGGATATGCCGTTCATCCAGCACGCGGTCGATTTCAACCAGCCACTGGTAGGAAGCGGCTCTACGAGTGCCGGCGGTATGTGCATCTTCCCAAGCCGGATCGAGCTCCAGCGGAGCAATCAGCTCGCGAATTAACGTTCCATCGTCGTCCGTATTTCGCATGCAGAGCAGGATACAATCGCCCTCCTTGAGCAGCGAAGTATCGGATAAAGAAAGGACGGTCTCACCCTTATGAGCGTTTTCGGAAATGGTGGCAACTTGCGGCAGTTCCTTCGGGCTTAGAAACTTCTCGTTCCCGAACAAGGCATCCCCTGTGTGGATGATACCCGGAGAAAGCCAGGGCATCTTCTCCGACAGGATGGGACGATGCTGATAGAACACTGTTCCATCGCTCCCGCTTCCTTCCCCTTTCAGAACGACATGACTGTAATTCATCTTCAGGTAATTGTCCTTGCCCGGATCCATTCGAAGATCATAGCGTCCCTTCGGGAAAAAGAGAACGCCGCCGCCACGCTTTCCGACCGTGTCGATCAGCTGCTGAATTCGCTCTGTCACATCCATTCCCGTATCCGGAACGATTCCGAAATCGCTTACCGGGATCAGAACCAAATGCTCTGGCATCTCTTCTTCCCCATACTTGTACCCGGCATAGGAAAAATCCGGCAAAATCGATTGGTTTCCTTTCGCCATATACTCGTCAAAAATTACTGCTTGCATCGTCATCTCGTCCTTCCGGTTTCATAATACGAGTCGTCAATCGGTTACCTCGGCGTGAGGCGGTTAAATTTATCCCTCGTTATGCTTCCATGCAGGCTTTCTCCCTTGACGAACCGCTCCAAATCGGCAATCACGGTTGCGCCTAGACGTGTCTTCCAATAGCCGGAGTACCCGCCGATATGGGGAAGACACATGACGTTCGGCAGCTTAAGCAGCGCATGATCCTTATCCAGCGGCTCTTGGGCATATACATCAAGCACGGCGGACAGTCTTCCCGACGCCGCATGCTCCAGGAGCGCCGATTCGTCCATGATCGGCCCCCTTGCCGTATTGACGATGAGTGATCCATCCTGCACCAGTGCAAGCTCGTTCCGACCAATCATTCCAATCGTGGCCGGTGTGAGCGTATTATGCAGCGAGATAATTCGGCTTCTGCTCAGCAAATCAGGCAGGCTGCACAATTCCACGCCAAGACCCTCCGCTTCAGCCAAGGAACAGTTGCGGGAAAATAGCAGAATCTTCGGTGCGTACGGTTGAAGGAGACGGATCACTTCCCTGGATATATCGCCGTATCCGATCAAGCCGATCACCTGGTTGTACAGGCCCAACACAGTTTCCTTGCTGTTAGCGGACCACCGCCCCTGCTGCAAACCTGCCTGATACCCATGAAGATTCCAAGCTCCGGCCATCATCATCGCGATCGCCGCTTCCGCAGTTGATTTGGCTAGCGCCGCATTGGCGTTGACGACGGCGATCTCATGATCGAATATGCATTCCTCGACGATCGGGACAACCGTGCCTGCCGCATGGCCCACAAATTTCAAGTTTCCAGCTTGCTCCAGAACCTGTCTCGTTACTTTCGGCGACCCCCAGGAGGTAAGGCAAGCATCGAACTCACCAATGTCCGCAGCCAACTGTTCGGATGTATACGGCTTTCCCTCTTCCACCCAAACGACCTCTGAAAATTGTCGCAAGGTATCAATCGCATCGCGTTGAAAAACCATGTTCTTCAAGCTGCTTTCATAAACGGTTATGAGTGTTTTCATACCAACCTTCCTTTTCTCGATGAGATGGCTGTAATTGCAGTTTTTCTCATCTTGTTCTCTCAAGCAGCTTGCGCATGTCATTCGCATATTTCGGCAGTACGACTTCAGCCTCCGCCCACGGAACTCGTAATTCTTCCCGCCATTTGGGCTCCCATTCGAGCGATAAGTACCCCTCAAACCCGGCTCCCTGCAAAAGTGATACGATACGGGGGATGGGTATATTCCCCTCACCAAAAAACGTATATTCCCAATCATGCTGCATCGGGTCGTCGAACGGTCGACCGTCTTTCAAATGAATGTGCACGCATCGATTACCAAGCATTGCGATCGTTTCTTCGGGCTCTTCGCCGTCCTCAAGGGAATGGATAACATCCCATATCACCTTGCAGTTTTCTCTGGCGACATCGCGAAGAAGCGGACTCAGCGCTTTGCCGGTAGCAAATTCATTGTGCGTCTCGATCCACACTTCACGTTCGTGAAGCGCTGCATAATCGCATGCCCATTGAATAAATTCCACAATTTTCCCATAGTCGAGCTGCTCCTTTGGTGCGTCGTACCTTCTGGCGAAATTGCCCAGGAAGATCCGGATGCCGGTGGCCTGCAAACCATTCGCCAGCGGCACCATTTGTTCGAACGCTCGCATGGCAAGATTCGTTTCTTCCACGGAAGTCCCTTTCACACATACGCTCGAGCCGATATTCGTCACGCTCACACCGGCATTGGCGATCATCGACGAGATCCTCTCCACTTCTTCCATGCGGGTAGAAGAAGAAATTTGGAATTCGTCTCCTTCCCGCAACTCGATTCCGGCAAATCCGTGCGTGGTGCAATAGTGGATCAGTTTTTCGGTACTCCACCCTTCGCAAGGCAGCGTGCTAAACGCAAGCTTCACTTTAACGCCTCCTATCCTTTCGCTTTGTATTGTCCCGGTGTAATTCCTTCATATTTCTTGAAGGTTCGAATCAAGGCATTGCTGTTATAGAAACCGACTTTCTCAGCCGTTTCGTATATACTTAATCCTTGCATATCGAGCAGTTCCTTCGCTTTATCAACTCTGACCCGGTTAATCGCATCGAGCATGCTTTCCCCTGTCTGTTCCTTGATCGTTCGCGACAAATGGCTGGTGCTGATGTCAAAATGGATAGCGATCGACGAGAGGCTCAAGTTGACGTCATGATACGATTCGGCAATATAAGCAAGCACCTCATCCTTCAAGTTGGAGCCTCGGCTCTTATTCGCCGACAGAGAACATACTTGCTCCAGAATGGCCGTCATTTCCTTCTTCATTGCAAAGGCGGTTGCACTTTGAAGAACCCGTGGGACCAGATTCAACGTTTTGACGAAAGCGTCTTGATCGCCAAAATGCATCTCATCGATCGTTTTCATAATCGTGCCGATCATTTCGAACAACAAGCATTTTACCATTTCGATGGGTAGGCCCGAGTCTCCCAGATTGGAGTCGAATATTTCGTCCACAACCTGTTTGGCTCTTGCGAAATCCCCGGTTTTGATATAGTTGATCAACTGCCGCTCCTTATCCAGCGGGTAGAAATATTTGTGTCCGCGATCCGACATACGAAGTTGGTCATAGGTAATGATCTGGTTAGCGCCGTACACCATCTTATATTCAAGCGTCTCCAGCGCATGCTGGTACGCTTCGGCAATACCGCCGATTCCCTGTCTGGCACCGCTGATCGAAACGGTAAGGTAGATATGGAACCGGTCTTGAATGATCGTCTTCGCCCTCTTGACGATTCCCTTCAACTCCGACAGTTCCTCGCTTGTAGATGAGCTCCCTTGCAGACTAACCAAACAAGCAATCATCCCGTCCATCTCGGCCGAATAACAGCCGTGACGTTCCCGGACCAATTCCTCCACGATATTCTGAATAATCATGTGCACAAATCGAAGCTTCTTCTCTTCGTCATCCTCACTCGAATGATGGAAAAGAAAAGCGAAATCTTCGATATAAAACAGCATCACGGCAAAGTTGTCGGAATGGAATTGCATCTCGTACGTCGACAAAGCTTCATCGATGGGGATGACAGATCCCATCCGGCCTTTCATCAGCCGCACTAGAAAGTTGGAGCGTAATATGGCACTTTGTTGTTCCAACTCCCGATGGATGCGATCCCGCTCGTCAAGTGTGCTGTATATCGCATCCTTGATATAATCGTATTCGTCTCGTGATCGTTCGACGGAGACTTTGGTTTTGCCCGAAAGCAAATGCATAAGCTCCCGCACCGGATTGTAGTTGCGACGTGCGAAGAGAACAGCGGCGATTCCCCCGATGAACGTACAGACGATCAAGCTAATAACGGTTAGGTTACGGACATACTTGGCTTTCTCCATAAAAACTTCGGAAGGAAGAATGGACACGTATTTCCATTTGACAACTTCCGATGATACATAGGACATCGTGACGTTCGCTCCGTCAAACTCCGCCGAGGTGATACCGCTTCCATTTGTAACCTTGCGATTAATGAGCGGGATTTGTGCCGTGTCGACCGGTTCCGTTGACGCAATCACATGATCACGGTCGTCCAGGATCAAAACATTCCCACGGTTTACCCATTGCAAATTGCGAATGGCTTCCTGAAAGCGCAGGGCATCGAACATGATCATGATTTTTGCCGACGCTTCGCCCAGATCGGTCAAAGGAATCGAGCGGGCAAATGCGATTGTCGGAACGGTGCTTCCCGCCTCTGTAATGCGGTTAAGCTTGATATAGTCGCCGAATTGATAACTTTCCACCAAATCGTGCCACTGTTGATACGTCATGTTCTCAGTTCCATGTGTCATTCGATAGAACAACTCGTCATCGTTAAAGTAAGTGTCCGCTGAAATGACCGAACGTTCATGTTGAAAATAAACATAGAACGCATCCACAAACCCGTTTAATGTGGCGTAAAGTTTGAAATCGTTCAAAATTTCCAGCCGCTTGTATTTTTGAGCTGGAGATAGCTGCCCGCGGGTCTGCGCGAGTTCGACGACTTTGGGATTGAGGGCAATCTGCAGGCTGAGACGTTCCACTTCCCGCAATTGCCCGTCCATGACTTGCTGCACCTGCTTCAGCAAAGCAAGATTGGAACGGTTGATTTCATTTTCGATAACGCTGCCCGAGCCAAAATACACCAGGATGCTGAAGATATTCGAAATGAACAGGATCAAGGCATATGAGGCAATCCATGAAAGTAATACACTGCGCCGAAGTGATCGATTGCGGTCTGCCTGCATATGCTGCATATCTCCTTCATCGTTGGTCTATTCCTTCAATGCGCCAATCATGACGCCTTTTACGAAGTATCTTTGCAGAAACGGATAAATCACCAATATCGGAAACGTCGCCACGACAATAGTCGCATATTTTATGCTTTCGCTGACGGATTGTTTGTCGAGGCTCCCTACTCCTGTCATCATACTGTCCGTATTATTCTGGATGAGAATTTCCCGCAAGATAAGTTGAAGCGGAAACAACTGCCGTTCCCTTAAATAAAGCATCGCATTGAACCACGCGTTCCAATGTCCTACGCCGTAAAAGAGGATCATAACAGACAGAATCGGCATCGAGAGCGGAATGACAATGCGAAATAGGAGACCAAAGTCATTCGCACCATCAATTTTGGCCGATTCCAGAAGACTGTCCGGAATTTGCTTGAACGAGGTTCTCATAATGATGAGGTTCCAAGTGGAAATCATTCCGGGAATGATCAAAGCAAATAAGGAATTTTTGAGATGGAGCGTCTTATAGACGAGCAAATAGGTCGGAATAAGGCCACCGCTGAAATACATCGTAAAGACGATAAGCAGCATCAGAATCTTGTTCCAATATACCTGTTTTCTCGACAATACATAAGCACCCATGGCGGTCATGAATACATTCAGAATTGTACCAAATACAACGATAAAGAGCGTATTCCGGAAGCCGGTCCCGATATTCGGATTGTTGAGTACAAGACGGTAAGCTTCCCATTGGAGGCCGAGTGGAAACAACAACGGGCCTTGATGGCTCATTAATTGGTCCGCATTGCTAAGCGATGCTGCAATCACATGAATGATCGGGTACAGCGTCGCGGCGCCCAGGAACAACAGGAGGATGGCATTGCCCCCGTCGAAAATATGCTCGGCAATACTTTTTCTATATACAGTCATACGGGCATGCTCCTTTACCATAAGCTGTTTTCGCTTGTACGTCTTGCAAGTCCGTTGGCAGCGATTAACAGGATGAAATTGATGAGCGATTGGAACAAGCCGATGGCGCTGCTATAGCTGTATTCCCCTCCCGTAAGTCCGCTTCGATAAACGAATGATGAGATAACATCAGCCGTTTCATACGTATTCGGATTATACAGCAGGATTACCTTCTCGAACCCGACATCCATCATATGACCGATTTTCAAAATCAGCAGGATGACGACAACCGGCATAATGCCCGGCAAGGTGACAAACTGCATCTGCTTAAATCGCCCTGCGCCTTCTACAGTAGCCGCTTCATACAGATCGGGATTGATGCCGCTCAAGGCAGCTAGGTAAATGATTGAGCCCCACCCGATTTCCTGCCAGATGCCGGAACTGATGAAGATCGTGCGAAAATTTCCTGCATCCGACAACAACGCCGTTCGGGACCCGCCCAGCCAAACCACAAGATCCGTGATAATGCCGCTTCGGCTTGTAAAATCGACCACCATGCCACACACGACGACCACCGAAATAAAGTGCGGCAAATACGCGACGGTCTGAATGATCCCCTTGAACCATTTGAGTCGTATTTCATTCAGAAGCAGTGCGAGCACGATGGGCGCCGGGAACCCCCAGAGCAATTGAAACACGTTCAGGAGCAGCGTATTTCTAAGAAGGCGCCAAAAATAGTAACTGTTCAGAAACACCTTGAAATGCTCGAAGCCCACCCAAGGACTGTCCCAAATGCTTTTAGCTATGTTGAATTCCTTGAACGCAATGACCGCACCGTACATCGGAAAATAATGAAAAATCGCATAGTAGGCCACAACGGGGACAGCCATGAAGTATATGATTCGATTTCGCAGGAAATCTTTCTTTAGGAATTGCAAGTACATCGCCTATCCTCCTCCCTCAAGCAGTGATCAAATGCAACAGCGATAACAGGAGGAAGGTTCCGTGTCTATCAACGGATGCACAGGATAAACACGGCAAACGATTCCTCTGCTGTGCATGGATTACTGCCGTTTGTTATAACGATCGAGGGCAGCCTGCTTCAGCTCGATTGCCCGATCCACATTCAGTTTTTTCAGCTGGCCGACGAATTTATCGTATTGATCGAGTGATTCCCCGCCCATGATAAACTTCGTCGTCATTTCGGTGGTGTATGTTTTCAGATCGTTCGCAATTTTGGAGAGCTCTGTGGCTTCGTCCGGCGAATTTGAAATCGGCGGAATTAATACTTTCAGTGCATTGTTCGAATACTTGGCCCATAAATTCAAGGCTTCCTTCTGCTGTGGGTATGCATAATACTGCTCCTGATAACGATCGTCGGAATAACCCGGAGCAGGGGCAGTCGCGCGGGTATACTTGGCGAGCGCACTCGCAACCGGCAATTTGTCCGGATTTTTCATGATTAAATCGGTATACGTAGGCAAGCCGTTCTCCATTTTATACGTTTGCCCTTCGATTCCGAAGGTCGACAGCAAATGGCCTTCTTTGCCATAAAAATAGTCCAGGTATTTCACGGTTTCGATCGGGTTTTTGTTAGCCGTCGTAATCGCGGCTGCACCGCCTGACGTACCGTAATCCCATTCGCGGCGGATGAATTTCGGCTCGTCGCCTTTTTTCAGAACCGGATACTGCGCGGCAACCAAATTAACGTTAGGCTCTTTACTCTTCATAGCGTCGATATATCTTCCGATGCTTCCCCCTACGAAGCCGAGAATGGCGCCGGATTTGTCGCCCGTAATATTGGCGTCGAGCATCTTGGAATCGTTTGTGGCAAAGTCCGGATCGATCAGCCCTTCCTTATACCACCTGCTGAACGTCGCGATGAAATCCTTATAGGCCGGCTCCGCCGGTCCGTATTTGATTTTTCCGTTATCAACGTAGAAGTCATTCGTAATACCGAATGCCTCGAGAAAACCGTAAACGACTCCCAATTGGCCATAGTTGAACGTATAAGGTGCTTTCGCGCCTTTCTTCTCTTTAAATGCACGAAGCGTCTTTTCCCAGTCATCCATCGTTTCCGGCATGCTTAGCCCCAGTTCATCCAGCCAATCTTTTCGAATAACAGGGCCGCTGAACACGCGGCTTTTCGTAACTGTGAGAAACGGAAACGAAAATATATCTCCGTTGTCCGTGCGCATTTGCTTTTTGATTTCCGGATTCTCGTCCATGATCTTCTTCAAATTGGGGGCATACTTGTCGATCAAGTCGTTTAACTTGATGATAACGCCATCCTGGATCGCCTTCGTCGGGCTGCCCGGATACGTAAGCCAGTTCGTCTCAATGACATCAGGCAAATCATGCGAAGCGATCATCAATTTAAATTGTTCATCCACCTGGTTGGCAGCCGGATGCTTAAATTGCATTTTGATTTGCGTCCGTTTCTCCATTTCCTTGTACATGTCAATCTGGCCCAAGTCGGATACAACTGCGCCTATAACCGGGTTTAATGGCGCCCAATACGTTAAGGTGATCGGCTTTGCCGGCTCCGATGTTTTACTGCTAGCCGAAGGTTCGCTCTCGCTGCCATTACTGGTGCAACCGGCGACGATGCCAAGCACTGCCACGAGCGAAACTCCCATAGCCACCGACCGTCTCAATTTATAATTGTTCATTCGGATACCCCTTCGATCTTGTTATAGTCTGGCGTTCGATGTGCGCATCATCTACCGCAAGATTACTGTATCCCAAGCGAGAAAGTAAATGTTCAATTTGCATCGCCGATCATCAAAAACGGGTAATTCCTTCACTATGATTAGGTTTATGATCATCAAAAAGAATCTGATATCTCTAATATTGTTTCCTCCCCCTGTTCCATGACAAATAAGTTTTGAAGTGCAAGAAGCCAGCAAACCTAAGCGTTTGCTGGCTTCTTTGCGCACCGGGGTAATACGTCATACTGTCAGTTAGTGTCTACTTCTTCCGCTTAGCGTACTCCGCGTTGATCTCCTCGATTCCCTGATCACCGCCGGACTTCCGCCATTTCTCGATCTCGCTATTCCAGCCGTTATCATCGATTTCGCCCAGAATGTATTTGACCTTCGCATCATTGCGAATTTTGTCCAGCTCACCGCTCTTCTCAGACAGTGTCGCAGAAATCAACGAAGCCGCCGGATTCGGAACCGCGATGGACACGTTCTCCTTGAACATTGTCTTTAACTTCTGCTCGAGGGGTGTACTCACGCCTTCGAGAGGAGCATCTGTATTCATGACAATGCTCAGCTGCGGCACAGGAAGCAGGTCGTCCACCTTCAGTTTCTGCTCCGACTCCGTGCTGACCGCTTTCCCGTTTTCCAGGTGGTAATGTTTGCCCTCTACGCCCCAGTTGAGCAAGTTGGCAATATCCGGCTGAAACATCTTATCGAAGAACGCCAGTATCGCTCGCATCTCGGCTTCGGTTTTAATTGACTTTTTCGGGAACATGAAAATACCGTTGTAACCGGAGGAAGCCAGAATCCGCTCTCCCTTTGGCCCTTGAATACGCGAAACGATATCGGCAGCTCCGTTCGGATTCAGCTTCTTGATCTCCCGGTCGTTGCCGACGACATCGTCAATCGCCGTGGAGATAATGGCCCCGCCCTTGCCATTCTCGAACAATGCCTTACTCTGATTCCCCTCCGACACGGCGAAATCCGGATTCATTAGCTTCTCCTGAAAGAGCCGGCGGTAAAACTTCAAAGCGTCCAAGTATGCTTTTGTCGTAAAGCTCGGAACGAGTTTTCCGTCCTGCAGCTCCCAGCCATTGCCCGCCCCGAAGAAACCGGAGAGCATGTCTAGATCGGCAATCCCCTTGCGTGAGATCAGCCCATAGGTATCGTTTTTGCCGTTTTTATCCGGGTCATTCAGCGTAAATGCCTTTAAGACGTTATACAACTCATCGATCGTCTTCGGCTCCTGAAGCCCCAGCGCATCGAGCCAGTCTTTGCGGAAAATGATGCCGCCGCGCGCAATGACACGGGGACGATATAACGCGTAAAGCTTCCCGTCGTGGGATACGTTCTCGAGCACGTCCTTGTTCAGCTTGGACAGATTCGGATAATCCTTGAGCATCGGCCCGATCTCCCAGAACGCTCCGGAGCGAACGCCGTTCAAGATGCTTGGCGCATAGTTGCCGCCATCCAGATTGGCAATGACCGTTACCTGAGGCAGATCATTGGAGGCCAAGCTGACCGACAACTTATCCTTGTATGCGGCATTCGGCACCCAGGTGATATTCATCTTCGTATTGGTCAGTTCCTCCAGCTTCTTGAAGACAGGGTTGTCAGCCTTCGGCGGCTCCGTTGAGAAATAAGGAAGCATGAACGAAATCGTCGCGGGCCCCTGCGAAGCAGCCGGGCTATTCGTGTTCTGAGCTCCCCCCGTCGCAGCCGGCGTATCCGTTGCATCTCCGCAGGCCGACAGCAGACTGAGTGAGAGCACTGTCAAGCATACTCCGGCTTTTACGCGCTTCTTCTTGTTTAACATGTTAAACCATCTCCCTATTCGTTATTATAATAGATTTCAGCCCTTAACCGAGCCGAGAAGTACACCTTTGGCAAAATGCTTTTGTAAGAAAGGATACACGAGCAGAATCGGCAGGTTGGCGAACACGATGACAGCCGATTTGATTGTCTGAAGCGGTGGCGGGACAAAGTCCGCGCCCATCTCCGATGCATCTCCGAAACCGCCTTGCGACAGAATGACGATTTGCCGCAGCAATACCTGGATCGGCCATTTCTCTGGATTATTCAAATACAACACAGGCGTCAGAAAGGAATTCCAATGTCCGACAGCATAAAACAAGGAAAATGTGGCAATCGCCGGCATGGATAATGGAATGACAATTCTAAGCAAGATCATCAGATCGTTCGCACCGTCGATTTTGGCCGATTCCTCAAGACCATCCGGCAGTTGCTGAAAGAAATTTTTCATCACGATGAGATTGAACGCACTGATGGCCCCTGGAAGAAGGACCGCCCAATAGCTGTTGAGCAGTCCGAGTTCCTTTACTGTCAGGTATGTCGGAATCATGCCGCCTTGGAATAGCATGGTAAACAGCACCATGAGCATAATTTTACTGCGTCCAATTAATGTCTTGCGGGACAAGGGATATGCCATCAACGTCGTCATTGCGATATTAAACAGCGTGCCGGCTACCGTAATGAAGATCGTAACCCCCATGCTGCGCGTAATGGTATTGGTCGTAAGGATATAGGCATAGGCGTCCAGTGAAAACACGGTAGGAAATAAAACAAATGCCCGTTGTCGCAGCTCCTCCGCCGTCGTGAAGGAAGACGCAACGACATGTATGAAAGGGATAATGGTGAACAAAGTGAATAAGCCGATCATGCCATAATTTATACAAGTAAACATTCGGCTGCCTAAGGAACGGTCTTGTACCATACCGCACCTCCTCCTGATTGATCTAGTAGACACCTTCTTCACCGAAACGCTTGGCTATGGCATTAGCCGTTACAACGAGAATAAGGCCGATAAACGAATTGAACAGCCCGACTGCGGTCGTATAGCTGAACAAGCCCTGCTGGATGCCGTTCGTGTAGATATACGTATCAAACGTCTCACCCACCTCGCGATTCATCGCATTCAGCATTAAGTAGATTTGCTCAAAGCCTAGCTCGAAGAAATGACCCAATCGGAGAATAAGCAAGATAACAATCGTGCTGCGAATCGCAGGAAGCGTAATGTGCATGAGCTGTCGCCAGCGTCCCGCTCCATCGATGCGCGCCGCTTCATACAAGGAAGGATCGACACCGGATAGCGCTGCCAAGAACAGAATCGTCCCCCAGCCGGTTTCTTTCCAAATGATCTGTGACGTAATAATTGTCCGGAACCAGTCCTTGCTCAGCAGGAAGGAAATCTTCTCTCCGCCAGCAGCTTGAATCAGCTCATTGACGATCCCACCCTCCGTCGTTAACAGGATGTAACTGAGCCCCGAGATGACAACCCACGAGAAGAAGTGGGGCACATAAATCATTGTCTGAGCGAGCCGCTTAAACAGCTCATTCTTCACCTCGTTCAGCATCAGGGCAAGCACAATTGGCAGAGGGAAGTAAAAGATTAGATTGTAAGAAGCGATGGAAAAAGTGTTGCGCAACAAGTGCCAAAACGAAGGATCCGTGAAGAATCGTTCAAAGTGTTTGAACCCAACCCATTTACTCCCCCAGAACCCAACGAAGGGCTGGTAGTCCTTGAAGGCCAGGAACACCCCCCACATGGGCAAATATTTGAATACGACAAAATAAAGGATACCTGGCACCAGCATCAGATACAGCCAACGGTCCATTCTTATTTGGCGAAGCTTCTGGCCACTCGAGCCTGCCAGTACTTTCGCTCTACTCGCATGCATGTCCTCATCCCCCTTGTTGTACTGAATTCTCGTCGGCGGCATACCGGCTGACGTCATTCATCGTAAAAGAGGCCGCAACGTGCCGTCTATAATCCGAGACGGTTATATGCGAAGAAGTGGCGATGCTGCGCATAGAATAATCCGGAACGGTTGCTTCATAATCCTTAGCGGCTCTGTTCATCCAGCTGTAAGTACAAAAAAAACGCAGCCGGATCTAATGCGGATCCACTGCGCTGTTGTTCGCCGAGCTTCGATACTGCCCCGGAGTCATGCCTTCCATTTTCCTGAAGTACCGAATAAAGTTCTGTGAATTATTATATTGAAGCTTCTCGGCAATGTCTGATATTTTCATGCTCGTCTCCACCAGCCATTTTTTCGCAATCTGCAGCCGATACTGGGCGAGGTATTCCCCGAAGGGCATACCTACCTCCTTACGGAAAACATGCCGGATGTAATCCGGATGGTAATTGATTCGAAAAGCGCACAACTCGATCGTTAGTTCCTTATCGTACTCTTTATGCACCATGCTAATCATTTCCTCGGAAATGCGAATATACTGTTTATTTCGCTGTTCCTCTAGAAGTCGAATGGATGGTAAAATAATGGATTGGTCAAACCATTCCACGATCTCCGTGGAAGTCTGCAGCTCGAACAGCCGGTCGAAGAGCGATTTCTCCTCTTCATACAAAGACTGCAGCAATCCGCCCGATTCCTGCAGCAACCGGATCAGGTCGGTTAGGAGACCGATCATCATCATCTGATACTCGCGATGCGTCAACTGCACGCTAAACACCTCATGCGAGAACTGCTGCAGCAGCAGGTACGCCTGCTCCCGGTTCGTCAGCTTAATGGCATCGATCAAATCGTTCTTCAGCTTCTCCGGATATTCGGGCAGCTTGCGGTCGTTGGGCTGGACATCCGCGATATACAGAATCGCCTCATGTCCGAGCTTAATCCGATAGTTGAGCGCCTCCAACGCATCCTTGTAAGCCCGATGGGTCCCCTTCACATACGTAAACGGGCGGCTAATGCCGAGGCTGACCTTGATGTGTAGAAATTTTTTGACCGTATCTTGAATTTCACGAGCCAATTCGTCGATAAACCGGACCGCTTCTTCCTGCGTAGGGTGCATGCTTCGGATAAGATTAACCTGCGATTGATCCATGAGAATGGGCTTAAGCAGCCGGTCCGATGCTTGGATCAGTTCGGTAACAATGTTATTTACGGCAAACAAAAGCAAGTCTTTGTCCTTCTTCTCATACTTGCTCCCCTCGAGCGTGTCGATTTGCACAACAATAACCCGTAAGCTGTTCCAGGTCTCCCCGCCAAGTAACAGCTTATCCTCCAGCTCATCCTGATGAACCTCCCCCAGATAGAGCTTCATGATAAAAAAATCTTGCAGCTGGCTACGCTTGTACTGCAGCTCACTGCTCAGCTGCTTCTCACTTAGGTAAAGTCTCAGAATCGGAATATACATCCTTCTTGAACCCAATAACGATACTATAACCCCAGCGGCCAATACCAAAGCGCACACGATCAGTGTGAACCATTGAATCGCCTTGGATTCCCGGTTCATCGCCTCCACAGATACAAAAGTTGCGTACGTCCAGCCATTATAGACCGATCTGCTGTAGATCAGATTATAGCGGCTTCCGTTACGATCGACGGGAAGGATGCCCTGTTCCAGCTTGTCTGCCTTCAATTGACTGATATAGGGCTCTTCGGCTTCGGACTGGCCGATCATAGACCGGTCCACATCTGCAATAATCCGATAGGAGGAATCCAGAATAAACGGTTTGCCCAGTCCTGTGTCCACCGTCAAATATTTGCTAATCTCTTCATAGGGGACCTTTAAAATGACCGCAGCCGGCGGGTCGATTGCTGTCGGAGGCAAGGTCTTGATCAAATCAATCGAGTTATCGCTTCGTCGCCAGAAGGAGCCCCGCTGCTCTCCCAGCAGTTGCTTCCCGTCAGACTCCTGCTGCGAGAAACGCTCGTAGCCGTTATTCGTTGCTTTCCATTGAAACCGGAATTGAAAAAACTGGACGTCGCTAAGACCTAAATCATACGTTTTCACCCGCCGAAGTCCTTCTTGCAGCTCCTCGATTAACTGAATGTTGCTGCTTTGTCCGACATCGCTTACATCGGTCGTCAATAGTTTGGACACCGAGGAGGACGCCGTGAATTGGGTCAATGCATTGTCCGCGGTACGAAGACTTTGCTCCACTCGCTGGTGCATCTGCTGCAGAATTTGCAGGGCTCCCGAGTTGACTTTTTCTTGAATGGTATGTGAGGCGCGAAGGTAAGAAAATCCGCCCACGGTGACGATGGGGAACGTAATAAGCAGGATCGAGAATACAATCATTTTATGGAAGTAATTTGTTTTCGCTGTTGCCTTCATATGGATGTGCTCCTCCCAAAATGCCAATGAGGTGTTACGTTCATCGTAGCTATTTTTGGAGTTACCGTCTATAATCACATCTGGCTTTTTTTGTTCTGTCGCGCGTTTCACGCACTCAACCGGCTGAAGCCTAAATAAGAAGAGCTAAGCTGGAATACGGCTTAGCTCTTCAAATCCTTGCTGCTCAGCGAGCACCTCGTCGGGAACGAAGTCCCCAATCGCGGTTCCCTCCCGAAAACGACGGCCTGTCAATAGTCCCTTTCATATCCGCGGAAGCCGTTTGCCACTTATAGTACGCGTAAATCAGCAACGAGATGAATGTATCCAAAACAAAGGTTTGCCAGGTTGCCATCCGTTCCAGCGATGTGATCCCAAACCGATCCATCAGCGGTAGAATGACGAACGAAAATGCCGCGTCAATCGCTAAATTCACCACCAGATAAAGCAGAAACCGTTCGGCCGTAAAATAGAAAATCCAGAACGTTCCGACAGGCAATAGCCCGTAAACAAAACTGATGTCAACAATATGACCCCAGGGGACGATTTGCTTATGAGTCTTCCACCAGTTAAATTCATATCCCATAACCGATACGATCGTGATCAGCAAGCTTGTGAGCACGACGGTCGGCATAAACCGTCTTACCGCTTCGCGCCTGGCTGCGAATAAGGTCAACCAAGGCAAGAGCAAAAACAGCCATTGCAGCGTCTTAATCAAGGCCATACCTCCAGGTAGCATTTGCTCCTATTGTGTGCAGCCTTGAGCTATTATATGCATTTCCTATTCCTTCAGTAGTTTATTCTAAATGCACCCTGAACGCGTACATCAGGAAGCAAATGATTACAATCGAGAGCAGATATGCTCTTCCAGGCCTACGGCTGTGCAATATCATCATCGGGAACATCATAATATCGAACAAAATCGAGTAGAAAAGGTTCCAATTGTTTTGATATGTGATTCGGCCTGTATGAACCATTACCCATTCCATCGAAGCATAAATCATTATCCATAAGGCAATATGACGAGACTTCTTCCAAAAACCATTCTCTGGAAGTGTGGCTAGAAAGAGAAGGATGTTTAGAGGCATCGTAAGTACCGCGTAAACAACTACCGTTAGCGTGTAATTGAACAAAAAATCAGGATGAAACTTCCACAACGTTTGATCTTTCGTCAAAAATTCATACAAAAATGCGCCTGAGGTTATATAAAGCATAGTTGAATGATATCTCTTCCAGTGGCTTCTGTTTGACCACCACAGGGCTGTTATTATACTTAGAATCGCTAATCCAACATGCATACGTTTTCGCCTCAACCGCATTAGATTTCTTTGTTTAATTCTACCCATTTATCCTTCTGTTATGCTTCCCCTATAGCTTAAAGAGGCTGCCGGTCAAATTTCAAGGAACCCCAGTTCAGTTGATTAACAACCATCTGTTTTTTCGTCAAACAATATTTACAATGTTCAGCACCTGACGAACGGTTTTAGCTGATTTGGTAAGATCGTTTTTTTCCTGCTCGGTTAGTTGCAGCTCCAATATCTTTTCAATACCGTCCCCGCCGATGATCGTCGGTACGCCAATATATAAGTCTCGATACCCGTACTCCCCTTCCAAATAAGCGACTGAAGGAAGGACTCGTTTCTTGTCTAAAAGAATAGCCTCCGCCATTTGGACCAGCGAGGCCGCAGGCGCATAATAGGCACTACCATTTCCAAGAAGGCTTACGATTTCACCACCGCCTTTACGGGTCCGTTCTACAATAGCATCCAAGCGATCTTTAGAAATTAGTTTTTGTACGGGAATGCCGCCAACGCTAGAATACCGAACTAACGGTACCATATCATCACCGTGACCTCCGAGTACGAATCCTGTAATGTCTTCAATGGATACATTCAATTCCTGGGCAATAAATGTATTAAACCTAGCTGTATCCAGCACACCCGATTGCCCTATGACACGATTTTTCGGAAAACCGGTCGTTTTATAACATACGTAGGTCATGGCATCTACCGGATTGCTTAACACGAGAATATAACTGTTTGGGGCAAACTTGGCCACATTTTCCGATACGGAACGCATAATGGCTGCATTGGTATTGACAAGATCATCCCGACTCATTCCTGGCTTACGAGCAATACCTGCGGTAATGATCACCATGTCAGCATCTTGTATATCTGAATAATCGGATGTACCTGAAATATGGACATTAAAACCTTGGACAGGCCCGGATTCGAGCATGTCCAACGCTTTTCCTTTTGTAGAATTCTCCAAGTTTGGAATATCCACTAATACGATGTCGCCAAGTTCTTTTTGCGCCATCAGCAGCGCCGCCGTCGCACCGGTGAACCCGGCGCCAATCACTGCAATTTTCTTTCGTTTAAACGCCATTTCTTTCACCTCGACAGCCTATTCAGTGTCCGTTTTATGATCGCTATTGGGGCTGAGTTCCGTTCGCTTTCTTCCAGCATTATTTTTTGTCGTATCTCCACGCTGCTGACTGGCCGAATCGGTCATTTCATTTTTTTGCAGCAAGTGATTGACTTCATCGTCCGGTCTGGCGATCATATGAGCTGCCACCAGTACCCCCACTCGCTTCGCGGCTTCTTTCCCTGCTTCAAGCGCCGCTTGAACGGCGCCAACATCTCCTGACACAAGGATCGTCATGAGTCCTGCATCGGCACTCTCCTGACGAACCAGCTTGACATTGGATGATTTTATCATGGCGTCTGCAGCCTCTATGGAAGCGATAAAACCCCTTGTCTCAATCATTCCTAACGCTTCTGACATCCCATCACCTGCTCTCTACATCAATTGAATCTACAATACCTATAATGACCGCGTCGATCGGCAATTCTTTATCCTTGATGACAAGCCGGGCTGCGCTCCCTTTGGTCACCATGACCTTATCTCCAATGCCCGCACCAATCCGATCCAGGGCGACTAGCGGAGCGTCAATCGGCAGTCCAGTTGGCCCTTCCGGCTGGACGAACAAAAACTTCAAGCCTACGAGATCATCCTCTTTCCGTGTTGCCCATACATTTCCAATTACTATGCCAACTTGCATATGTGTTCACCGCCTCAGGGCTCTTGGATAAGGATTGTCAATCCTTTATCTTTTGCAGTATCACGCGCTAACGGGGTAATCAAGGTATGCCGCGAGACCGTAATCGTCGGAACATGGCTGTCCTGTATATCTTTTTGCGTCAGTACTCTTTTATTGACATGCAGCCCCATCTCATGCTGCAATTCCAATTCGGTCAGCTTAGCAAACTTTGCCCCAAACGTGATCAGCTGATCCTTGTACGTTCGAATATGTGCGCGATAACGTTTGGCCGGTTCCGGCAACCCTTCATCCGAATCAACCGATTGAAGGATCCACGCTGCAGAAGGGGCGGGGACCAAGGTCACTGGCGTTCCGTTACGCAGCAGCGTGGCTAACAGTTTACTGGGAGCTGAATCTGTGAATCCTTGTGCTCCCCGAACGAGTAAGTCCTGATCGATATCCATCAGAACGGCATGACGGACATCCTTCTCCGCAGAGGATACAAGATCAGGCGCTTGATACGACTCAATACCAACCTGCCATTTTGCCAGTAAGGGGGCAATGATCTTATCGATTTCCGTTGTTGCGCGGCTTCCATCATGAACAAGAAGCAGACATGGTTTCGGTTCGACTACCCCCGATCCCCGGGCTTGCAAGCTTGCGATCACTTCACGAACGATGTGCTCAATTAAATTCTTATCCATAGATAATGTCATAATTAACCCGCATCATCGGAGGATTGCACTAAATTTCCGGCATCTCCCGTAGCGAGCAGCGCAGCATTCGCTTCATCGGTATCGATGTGCATGTCGAGCTTGTAACGCTCGGAAACCCGAATCAGCACCTTGTCATAAACCATCGATCTTTTGCCCGATGTTTGGACGGAAACTAGCTCACCATTCTTAACGCCGAAAACCATTGCATCTTGCGGCGTCATGTGAATATGGCGCTGGGCGATGATTAATCCTTCTGTCAAATACAGACTGCCATGGGGGCCTACGATCGTAACGGGCGAAGAGCCTTTCGTATCTCCTGATTCTCGGAGCGGCGGTCTATACCCGAGCCTCACCGCATCTGTCATGCTGACCTCAACTTGAGTAGCTCCTCGAACAGGGCCTAGTATTCTAACTTTCTCAATGCTTCCTTTCGGCCCCGCAAGGAGTACCGTCTCGTTAGCTGCAAATTGACCAGGCTGCGATAAATCCGCCTTTTTCGTCAACGCATAGCCGGAACCAAATAATACCTCAAGGTGTTCCCTGGATACATGCACATGTCGTGCCGAGACCCCAATAGGCACCGAAGGTGTTGGTTTGCCAGCCTGATGGAGTTGAAGCACTACTTCTTCTACAATGGACTGTACCATCTGATGATCCATGATTCATGCACCTCATCTTCCAGTCGACGTTGAACACTCGCTTTTATTTTTCTTGCTCAAATTTAGGCAGTATGCTTTCCAGTTCATTATGTGGACGTGCAATGACATGGACAGACAGCAATTCACCAACACGCTGTGCTGCTGCAGCCCCTGCATCGGTAGCCGCCTTCACAGCTCCGACATCCCCGCGAACAAGCACCGTAACAAGTCCTCCGCCTGCATGAACCTTACCGACAATATGAACATTTGCCGCTTTAACCATCGCATCTGCCGCCTCAATCGAGGCTACAAGCCCTTTGGTTTCGATCATACCTAACGCTGTAAGTTCTCTTGACATCTTAAATTCCTCCTAGGTTTTATGGGATTAAATTTGGGAGATCACTTGATGAACGAGTTTGACAACAGTTGCCTTATCGACACGCCCTGTTGCGCCAACCTTTTCCATTACTTGATTCACTACGTCTGTAATCTGAAGTTCTGTCGCGCGTTCTTCTGCGGGCCTCGAATACTCCGAATTAGCGGCTCTTCCTTGCTTGGGGACATCGACCTGTTTAATGCCGTAGGCGAGACGCTTCACATTCATGAGATGATGGGCCGTCAAGTTATCGGATGTGATGTTCCCTCCAAACGAACCGCAGCCAAGCGTAAAGGATGGCTTGAGTCCCGTCGTTCCGCCAACTGCGCCAAGCGCAGACGGGGTATTCACGACAATTCTTGAGACAGGCATACGTAAGGCGAAGGATCGAGCAATCTTATCGTCGGTTGTGTGAAGGGCCAGCGTATGCCCTCTTCCGCCTAAATCCAACAGCTGCTCGCAAATCTCGGCAGCGTCCTCCCAGCCATCTACCGTGTAGAAGGCAAACACCGGCGCCAGCTTTTCGATGGAGAACGGAATATCCTTTCCGACATGCTGCTCTTCCGCGATCAACAACCGCGTCTCGGCAGGAACCTGGACACCTGCCATCTCCGCGATCACCGCAGCGCTTCGGCCAACAATCTTAGGGTTGAGCTTGCTGGGAGCAGGGGAAATGATCGGTTCCAGCTTCTTCTTCTCTTCTGCATTCAGGAAATACGCACCCAGGTTCTTAAATTCGCGAACGACCATCTCACGGATATTCCGATCGACGATAACGGCCTGTTCCGAAGCGCAAATGGTTCCATGATCAAATGTTTTGCTATCGACAATGCGTTGCACGGCTTTCGCTATCTCAGCCGTTCTCTCAATATATACCGGCACGTTGCCAGGTCCTACGCCGTAAGCCGGCTTGCCCGAGCTATAGGCTGCTCTTACCAAAGCGCTGCCGCCTGTAGCTAGAATCAGGTTGATATCCTTGTGCTTCATTAAGCCCTCTGTGGCCTCCATCGTTGGCTGCGTGATCCAGCCGATGATCCCCTCCGGTGCCCCCGCTGCAATAGCAGCCTGCAAACAGATCTTGGCGGCTTCCACCGTACATTTGGCTGCTGACGGATGAGGGCTAAATACAATGGCATTTCGGGCTTTTAACGCAATTAAGCTCTTGAAAATAGCGGTGGACGTTGGGTTCGTTGTTGGAACGATACCTGCAATGACTCCGAAGGGCGCAGCCAGTTCAACGATTTGCTGATCCCGGTATTCATTGATAATGCCGACAGTTTTAAGATCGCGAATCGAGGCGTACACATCCCGGGATGCGACCTGATTCTTAATCACTTTATGCTCGATTACGCCAAGTCCCGTCTCCATGACGGCGAGAGAGGCTAATTCATAGGCTTTGTCAAACGCGGAATCTGCCATGGCTTTTACAATACGATCCACGTCCTGCTGCGAAAAGGCTTGAAACTGCTGTTGAGCCGCTTTGGCTTTCTTGACAGCCTCTCTCATTTCCTGAATGGCGTGCAAATCTTTGTCCAGCTCCATCTTTCAAGGACTCCTTTCTTTTAGCGATCCTGCTTCAATCGTATTAGTATGTGATCGGCTGTTTGGCAATTTCAATAATACTCGCTCTGAAAGCCTCCGCTGCAGCATGACATGCCGCTTGCGTGCCTGTCAGCAAGCCGCCTCCAAAGTTCGTCTCTGACGGCGGGCCAAAAAACTTCATGAGCCGCACATCAGCGGCCTTCAAAGCCGCGTCGAGTCCATACATCGCTTCGAGCGGCGGAGCAATTAAATAGGCGAGAGGCTCACCTTCTTGAATACTTGCCAAATGAGAAAGGTAGCTCCCCGTTCTGGCTACGACGTGTGCATACAAGGCGTGCGTACGATCCTCATTTAGCGATTCAAAGAACGCATCGTATTGAATCGTGTTCCGAATAGCTTCAATCCCGCTTGATACCTCGTCCGGATTCGGTCCGGCAATAATTCCGATGAATTCACCAGATAAGGGACCCGAAGCATGGCTGGCTCCGGCATAACAAGAACGTGCATACACAACTTCCACTTCCGCTCTCTTGGTCGCTTCGTCAAGGGCCGTGTAGCCGACATCGTCGATGGTCGTTGTTAGAATGCCTAAGCTTCGATATCCCGGTTTCAACGGAAACTGGGCAGCGAGCGTTGCATCCACATTCGGTATCATACGAACAGCCAATATTTCCGCTTTAATCCGCTCCAGCATGTCGGACTGCCGCCTCCTTCTGAACCAGCGATATCCCGCTTGCCTGAAATTTGAGCATTCTGGCCACGACGTCGCCTAAGTAAGCCCCTGCCTCGACGGGAGGAATACCTCCCGAATGAATGTTGGACACGACCATTCTGTCGGCTTCAATCGTTCCTTTTCCAGGCTTATAGCATAAGTACGCGCTTAGGGATTCCGCACTTAGCAAGCCCGGGCGTTCTCCGATAAGAAGCACGACCACCTCAGGCCGCAATACCTCGCCTACATCATCCATCACCGCTACGCGACCTTTTTGTATGTAGAAGGAAGTCCCATAGTCGATTCCAAGGCTCGTTAACGATTGCTGAAGGGATAGCAGCACATCCTCTCCATTTTGCTCAATCGCTTGCGAGCTGAGTCCATCGGAAACGATAATTTGCACTTTAGGTTCATGAGCACATCGCTTGGAAATGATTTGAATGGCCTCAGCAGATAGCCGTCTGCCAAGGTCCGGGCGCCGGATGTATTCTTCTTTATCCGAAACCTGCGTCTGGACAGCGAATAGGTCAAGACTGCTCAGCAGCTCCGTCGATACCTCCCCGTATACGGCATCTACGGCGGCGGCATGATCGAGTCGAAACTTGAGCCACGCCTCCGTTTTGGGCCGCAGGCCTGCTCTGCCGACGCCAATTCGGGCAGGCGTTTTACGGGCAAGCTCGGACAGCGCAGTGATGTCATGCGCATCCTCTATCCCCAAGCGTGTCTGCAATTCCTCCAAAATGTCATCCGGCCGATCAGGGATAGCAGTGTCCGGAGCTGATTCTCTGGATGGGGGAGAGCCAACACGATGCTCCCAAACCCTAACCATGCCTTGCGGCTCTTCTTCGTCTATACGATCTTTCATCTTGTCCAGCACGATTCGGGTAATCGCGTCTACGAGCTCCGCATTCATCATGTACTCACCTCCTCCACAACTTGTGCAATTCGGGCTATTGCCTGATTTTACGTGTAAAAATCGTGGGATCCCCGGCCCTACGGCTTAGTTTGCCCGCCTCCATAATCCCCATCTTCTCCAGCCAAGCCTCAAACAGCGGCGCTGGCCTCTTATTCATCGTTTGCCGCAACGCAGCCACATCGTGGTAACTCATCGATTGGTAGTTAAGCATACAATCGTCCCCCATCGGAGTAGCGATAATAAAGTTGACGCCTGCGGCTGTAAGCAGAACACCTAAATCCTCCATATCATTCTGATCCGCTTTAATATGGTTCGTATAACAAATATCCACACCCATCGAAATCCCATGCATCTTGCCCATAAAATGATCTTCAAGGCCTGCGCGTATGACTTGCTTACTGTCGTACAAATATTCGGGACCGATAAACCCGACAACCGTGTTTAAGATATAGGGATGATACCGCCGGGCGAATCCGTAGTTTCGCGACTCCATCGTCAGCTGATCGATCCCATGATGAGCTTCAGCGGATAGTTCCGAGCCTTGTCCCGTCTCGAAGTATAATCGCTGAGGGCCCGTCCCGGTCCCAAGCGTTCTTGCCATATCATTCGCTTCATCCAATAAAGCGGCTGTAATGCCGAACGAACGATTTGCAGCTTCCGTTCCCGCGATACTCTGAAAGATCATATCTGCAGGAGCGCCTTGTTCAATGGCCTTCATTTGCGTAATCACATGAGCCAGCACACAGTTCTGCGTGGGAATCTCCCACTCATTGATAAAATGATGCGTTGCATGCAGAAGCCGCTTCACGCTCTCAACGGAATCGTCAACCGGATTGATGCCAATGACGGCATCGCCCATTCCATACGATAAGCCCTCCTTTAGAGAGGCAAGCATCCCCTCCACATCATCCTTAGGATGATTAGGCTGAAGTCTAGAAGCCAGAACCCCCTTTTGCCCGATGGCAATGTTACATTTCGTGATCACTTCGATTTTGTTTGCACTATGAATCAAATCGAGGTTAGACATCAATTTGGCAGCGGCCGCTATCATTTCACTCGTAAGTCCTCTGCTGATCCGCATTAAATCTTCGCCCGTAGTGCGATCATCCAGCATGTACTCCCGCAACTCGGAAACCGTCCATCTTTGTATACTTCTATAAATCGGTTCGTTGACTTGTTCCTCGATGATGCGGGAAACCTCATCCTTCTCAGCGGGAAGTAAGGGATTGTCGCGAATGTCACTGAGTAACAATGCGCCCAGCACTTGCTTGGCCGCAATTCGCTCTTGCACGGTTTCCGCTGCAAGTCCAGCAAGTCGATCGCCGGATTTTTCCTCGTTTGCTTTGGCAAAAACCTCTTTCAGATTGTTGAATGTGTAGACATGACCCATAAGCTTCGTTTTCAGCTTCATTGAACAGCCTCCTTTCGCTATGAGTGGAAAACGAGCGTCTTCACAATAACGGGGACAACGTCCATATGCAGCGGGTTCCCGATATCCAGATAATCGCCATGCAAGGCCGCCACTTGATCAATACAAATGATGTCGCGTGCAGGGTTCTTTGCCTTTAAGGCTTGACCCAGCACTTTGGCGATATCGCTCGCTGTGACCACAACCAATGGTGCTAATTGATTCGGCTGCCTGCGATACGCTGCTAGCAGCCACTCCGCCAGCTGCTGTACCTCGCGAAATCGGAGATGAGGCAAGCCTGAGAGATAGAAAGCAAAATTGATACCTTCTCTCAACGGATCATAAAGTTGAAGGGCCCGTTCAACGGCCTCAACAATTTGGCACTCGCCATCGACGAGATGGTTTCGGAATGCCAGATGAAAGATCGGAAGGTTCTTGACGGGTAAACGGGAGCTTTCCACTTGAATGGTTGTGCCGCTAATCTCCGTTGTTTGCATACCTGCGCCAAGAACCGTTGCCCTAACCGTTTCGGCGGGAGGAACCCACTTCCACTTTTGCAATTCCGTACTCTGCCTTAATGCTTCAACCAGTCGCAAGCCGATATCTTCATACTTCACATGCTGTAGGCTACCGGTGTTGTTCTCCAAGTGGTACATACATTCACTAACGCCACCCGAGAACATAATTTCGTCAATCGACACCCCCCAGTCCGGCGGATGTCCCAATAGGAGCACCTGATCCGCAGCCTCAGTCGTGCCATGAAGTGTGTGTACTAAGGTTTGTACCATCGCTTTGACAACCTCATCGATAACACGCTGAATCCCCTCCGATTGAACGGGAGTTCCTAGTGGAAGATTTCGTCCAAGCTGCGTGAGCAGCCTTTGAACAGGCGGAGATACCGCTTTTATTCGGCCTTCATCGAATTCGATTAATCGGCCGCCGATATGAAGTGTACATGTTCCCCTCAAATTTCCTGCTTGATACACAGCAATATTCGCCGTTCCACCGCCTATGTCGATGTTTGCAATCGTCTTGTCCGATTCTTTCGAGTACTGGTAAGCACCTGAACCTTTCGCCGCAATCATGCCTTCCAAATCCGGACCGGCCGTCGCAACCAAAAACTCCCCGGCTTGTGAGGAAAGTCCGTGAACCATCTCCTCCGCATTTTGCTTGGTAGCCGTTTCACCCGTAATGATGACAGCCCCTGTTTTGATGTCCTGCGGTCGGATCCCGGCACGATCATATTCCTGCAGTACGATCGCTTGAACAGCTTCCATATCAATCCATGTCGGAGTACGCAGTGGAGTTCGATAAATCGGACTTTTATAAAAATCCTGCTTGTCGATAATTTCAATACGCGGTACTTGGCTGGAACCGGCCGTATTCATCAGTGTAAACCGACTCAAGACGAGCTTCGTCGTGCTAGTGCCAATATCGATGCCTGCGCTTATGATGGTTTCTGCTTCTTGCCGATACGATTTCAAGCCTTCCCACCTGCCTATGAATGAACCAGTAGCTTACTCATGAAAGAACACATGATGTACGGAAGCTCGGCCGCAGTATGCCTGCATGTCCTCGAATGTCGCGCAATGTACTAGCTCTTTAATCTCCTGAATACCTTGTCCTACAAAAGAAGAAGAAATTACGACAGCTCCCCTGGGCATCGTCCGCTTTAACTGGTTCACTGCTCGATCCACGTTAGCAAGAGGAGCATCGGCTTTGGTTATAACGCCAATTGGCATTTTATTAAATCCCGTTGCAAAGCCGGGAGGAAAAATACTTTTCGGGTTGGTCGCGTCTTGAACAAAAATGACGTGAGTAACTTCGAGAGCTGTTGCCATGATGCTTTTATAAAAAAATGGATTTTCTGTATACTCACCTGGCGTATCCACAATCCAATCCTTAAAAATCAGCGCTTGAGTTTTCACCGCTTCCACCCTATGACCAAGCAAAGCTTCGGTCAACGTAGATTTCCCTGCCCCAATAGAGCCGATCAGCATGGCACGATGATGAGTGTTCATTTCAAACACTTCCTTTAAGATTTTGTAATGCGGGCAGCCGTGTAACCGAGCTGTGCATAAAGAAAATCATTAATATGATGCATCGCGACTTCAACTTCAGAAACACTTCCAATCAATACAAGACTTCCGGTAAACCGATCAAGGAATCCAATAGAGACGTTTGCAGCTTTGGTCGCCAAATCACCGGCAATGATGACCGTTTCACTTGGCGTCAGTGTCAGGATTCCGATCGCCCCGGACTCCGCAATGCCTAATTTTTGAAACAAATCCGCATCCGGATTGGCAATGAGATGACTTAGCGTAACCTGCTTGCCAGGTACGAACTCCTGAATAAATCTTTTCTTTTCTTCTTGCATGGCAAATCCCTCTCCTGACAAGAACCTAATGATCTACGAAAAGATCCGTGCGTGTTTCATAAACTATATGCTCTCCTTTTTCGCTATAATACTCATGCCGTGTAATTTCTTATTGACGTTCGTTTCTTCGTCGCTCATTTTTGTTGTACTCATACTAATGACGTTCGGCATAGTAGGCAGCATTTCCACTGCTTGGTCCAGCTGTTTCGTTTTCGCTTTCACAACCATTTTGATGTAAACCGTACGCCTCACTTCATCGTTAACGCTCTTGTCACGATTCTCAATATGCGTTTCGCGAATTTGAATCCCCATCTCTTTGACCTTTGCGAAGATCAGACTTACATTCCTACTATCGTCCCAAACTTCAATGGACAGCGTCATCTTATTCCTTGAGTTTAGGAATCTTTTTTCTACTTTATTTAATAAAAATAAGCTGATTAGCATCGCAACTGTTGCTAATGCTGCACCATAATAAAATCCAGCCCCGACTGCGAGGCCAATGGCAGCGACAACCCATAGAGAAGCTGCTGTTGTCAAGCCTGACACGGAGACCCCGGTTCGCATGATCGTGCCCGCCCCGAGAAACCCGATGCCGCTTACGACTTGGGCAGCTAGCCGAGAAGGGTCTAATCTTACATTAGGTTCGTAAGCAAACTCAGCAAAACCGTAAATTGACAACAACGAAATGAGAGCAGAGCCCAAACAGACGAGAATATGCGTTCGAAATCCAGCAGCGTGATCGCCTAGCTCACGTTCGAACCCGACGATCCCGCCCAACACAACGGCAATCACAATTCGTATGCTTAATTCTAGATAATCAATTTGCCAGACCTCGGGATGCAAGGTGATCGAAACCTCCTGAATAGCAGCTATTTTCGCAGATGTGATATGACATCAATTGTTGCTTAATTTCACTTAAGCTGGATACGTCCAATAAGATCCGGCAATTCAAGCAAATTACCGACTTCAAATGTAGGGGCATTGTCCCCACTGCGCACGGATGACCCATGATGATTAATCCAAACGTTTCTCATGCCCACTCGATTCGCGCCCAGTATATCTGTGTTGGGATTATCCCCGACCATCAAGCCCTCTTCTGGTGAAATCTCAAGTAATGACATTGCGTAACGGAAAATTGATTCCGCTGGCTTCCCTGCACCGAAATCGCCCGAGATAATCATGTGATCAAAATACGAAACTAAGTTAGGAATGGATTCAACCTTTTCCCGTTGCAAATCAGGGGCTCCATTCGTTAATAAAAGCAATTTATATGTCCCTTTTAGCGCATCAAGAACAGGGAACGTCCCCTCATATACAATAGGCCGGGCGCGTCGCTCCATCGGAAATAGCTCAGCAAGCTCTTCGCCCAGCTGTACATCGTCGATACCTACTTCACGTAACCCGCGTATCCATGATTCCCGACGATAGCCAGGCGCAAATGCCTGTAACGCTCTGAACTGCGGAAGCGCTCCTTCATCGAACCGCGCCCACAATGCTTCTAAGTGCGTAATTTCAATCATCTTGGCAAAAGGGTACAACTCGAACGATTCGTATAACGACAAAGCATGCTTTTTTACAGCCGTCTCCAAATCGGTACTATTTATTTCTGAATACCGCTCAATTGCTTTGGCGCAAGTTGCAGAGAAAGCCTCGCTAATGCCCAATTCGTCCCATAGCAGTGTATTATCTAAATCAAATAAAACCGCTTTAATGCCCACAATAAAACCCCCAACCTATTCTCTTGTTACAACCTCGGCGATCACCGGATAATGATCCGAAGGATATTTGCCTTCATACTGCTCTCGATCAATCGTCACGTTATGAATCTCCAAATCAGGGGATACAAAGATATAGTCTATCGGTTCTCTTTCTCCAAATTCACTGCCTAGAAAATGGTGGAAGGTCGCCCCAACATCCCTATTTTCTTTCTGTAGAACGGAATACGCATTCCGATATTCTTCCTGCTCTAAACCCGTAACAACCACATTATCTGGATAAACGTTAAAATCGCCTGTTAATACGGCTGGGAGTGCTGTTTGATCACGAAATGTTTTCATTCGCTCTCGAATTAATTCCATACCTTTCTGTTGGGCTTCTTCGCTAATATGATCCAAATGCGTATTAAACATTGCAAATTCATCCCCCTTCTGTGACTTGATCGTCACCCAAGTGCACATACGAGTGTGAGATGCATTCCAGCTTTTCACACCTAGCTGCTCTGGATTTTCCGATAAACTGAAATGGCCCATAGCTCCTATATGCCATTTACTCTTTTTGTACAGGATCGCCGTATATTCGCCTTTCATGCCGCCTTCACGGCCTTCCCCAATCCAAGCATATTCTGGCAGCTGCCGCTCCAGATCTTCAAGCATGTCATGTACACCCTCTTGAATGCCAATAATGTCAACATGGTGGTGCTTGATCATTTGAGCCACCGCCTTCGTACGATACGGCCAAGCATTGTCCCCATCTAATTCCGTATTTTTCCTTAAGTTAAAAGTCATTATTTTCGCAAACATGGTATTCCTCCGTTTTGGATACCCCGAAGAGACAATCATTCTCTCCGATAACTATTGTTATGTTGAACAAAAGCTGGCCATGAATGACCCGGCAGAGGATCCACGGACAGCTTTCCTTTATGCCTACACACTTTCTAAGGGAGATGAACGGCCGTTTGATCGATCCTTTCCCCGGTGTCCATACGGATCCACGTCTCAAACACACGGCTGCCTTCGGTGAGCTTAATGATTCGCGCTCCTCGATGCTCCCCATTATAAGGACGACTGTTAAACGTGTTATAGCCGGTCACTTTACCGTACACGAGCCGGATACCGTAAAGATCGCCCCAGAAATCGTTTTCGTGATCGTGGCCAACGAAGGTGCCGATGATATCTCCCCGTTCCAGCATAGCAGCGAACAGACCCGAATTGACGGAAGGACAGCAAATCTTTTCATTTTTCGTTCCATAGCAGGGAAAATGATTCCATACCGCCTCGTATTCCGGAAGCGGGATATGGAAAAAAGCCAGAGAGGGAACAATACGTCCGCAAGCTTTCTCAAGCTCCTTGGAACGTTCCCTATACCATTGAACCTGCTCCGGCCTAATCCAATCATAACCCTTATACGGCATAAGCCCGTCCACCATATCCCCCAGCGAGTCGATCATATAAAGTGCTGCGGCACATTCCGTGCCGTCCGATCCGGCAACTGTCAGCACATAATTGCCTAAGCCTGGCAAATATTCGGGGCCTCGCTCGGTTAAACAAAGCGGTAAGCTCTGCTGCACCCGCATCAGTTCCTCGCGGGTCACTTGCCACTCGGCATCGTGATTACCGTAAACAGCCCCCCACGGAATGCCGTGCTCCTCGATCACTTTCCCCACATCGGCAAAAGCTTCTAAGGCTCTGCCTTCGCACCGCCCGCTTTGGATGACGTCACCCGTCAGAACGACCAAGTCCGGTTTTTCCTCCAACAAGACAGCTTCCATCAATTCCCGTGTCTTCATATCCAATTCGCTACCAGTTTTCCAATGAAGATCTGTAAACTGTACGATTGTAAAGCTGCGGTCGCTGCGAAATTGCAGTTTCTTGTTCATGTTCCACCTCTATCAAACGTTCTAACTGCTCATTTCATACTGTGTGCGAATCGGTTACCCGGTTTCCCGTTGTTCATTCAGTTGGTATGTCTCACTCTTTGACCGACCCGAGCATCGTTCCCGAAATGAAATACTTCTGCAGCCACGGATAAACGATAACAATCGGGAAGATTGCGAAGATGATGGCAGCAGCCTTCGTGCTTTCTGGGAGCAGTGGAGCTTGCATTTCATTAAATCTTTCCGCCATATTCTGATCGATCGACGTAACATTGCTGACAATTTGATACAGCTTCAACTGCAGCGGATACATATCCGGTTTTGAAATGTAAAATAGCGAATCAGTAAACCCATTCCAACGACTGACCGCATAAAATAAACTTAGCGTCACGATCGCGGGAACCGTAAGTGGAAGAATGATCCGCACCAGCATATGGAATGCAGATGCGCCATCTATTTCAGCCGCCTCCTCCAGTCCCTGCGGAATCGACCGGATAAACGACATCAGAATGATCATGTAGAATGGGCTAATGAGCGAAGGCAGAATGAGCGCCCACATCGTATCGAGCATGTGTAATCCTTTAACCAGCAAGTATTCTGGGATGATACCACCGCCAAAATACATGGTCGGTATGATAATGTAGAGGAAAAATTTCCTTCCCTTCAAATTGCGCTTGGTCAGCGGATAGGCAGCCAAAATTGTCATCAGCATACACAGAGCCGTGAAAGTGATCGTCAATGTGATGGTAAATACTAGCGAGCGGAATAGACTGGCATCCTTAAATACCTCTTTATACGCAGCGGTGTTGAATTCCCGCGGAAATAGCGTTACATGCCCTGATAAGATTTCGGAGCTGGAACTAAACGACAGGGCGAGAATATGCAGCAATGGCGCTATACATATCACAGCTAGAAGAGTTAGAAGCGTGAGATTAATTGGCGCAAAGAATCGCGCGGTGTCTATTTTTGTTCTCATGGTCAGACCTCCTTCCGAAAAAAATAATACGTTTAAATGATGCCTTGGCCGGCACTTTTCTTGGAGATCGCATTGGCGCTAAGCAGGAAAACGAGCGCGATAACCGACTGGAACAAGCCGACAGCCGTCGCGGTGGAGAATTCCCCCGTTTGCAGGCCCACCTTGTACACAAATGTGCTAAGCACCTCGGAGAAATCACTAACCATCGCATTGCCCAGAATAAAAGGCCGTTCGAAGCCGATTCTTGGCATTTCTCCGATTGCGAGAATGAACAATATAATAATGGTAGGGCGAATACCAGGCAGCGTGATATGCCACATTCGCCTCATTCTTCCGGCACCATCGGTCTCGGCTGCTTCGTAAAGCTCCTTGTTGATGCCAGTCAATGCGGCCAAATAAATAATCGTTCCCCAACCTACGCTCTGCCATACCCCCGCAGCCAGATAGGTAATCAGCCACCAATATTTATTCGTCAAGAAGGGGATCGAGTCGTATCCGGCACTACTCAGCAATTGATTGATAATTCCGGTGTTGGTTGCAAATATTTGCAAGAATAACCCGCCGATGATAACCCATGAAACGAAGTGAGGAAAGTACATCACCGTCTGGAACACTTTCTTGGTCCACTTCTGCCGCACTTCGTTCAGCATAAGTGCAAGAATAATCGGTGCTGGAAACGAGACGAGGAGATCCAGCAAATTCAACAGGAAGGTGTTCCTGAAGGCGACCGTGAAAGTATGCATAGCAAAAACGTTGCGGAACGTTTCGAGTCCGTTCCACGGGCTGGTCCACATGCCTTGGAAAATGCTATAATCTTTGAACGCGATAATGATACCGTACATGGGCCCATACTTGAACAAACCAAAAAAGAGAATTGGGAAAAGCAGCATCACGTAGAATTGCCAGAATCTTCTGACATATGAGCCTACACTCATTCGTAATTCCTCCTGTAAGCTGCAGGGTCCGCATCCAACCTCTACGGACCCTGCTGCTTTCAATGTTGCAAACAAATGATTGGATTACTTCTTCATAGCCGCATAAGCTGCGACTCTTTCTTTCTGAACATCTGCCCCGCCGCTAGCCATATATTGCTTAAGCATATCGTCATAGGTTTTGTCGAAATCTGCCGGTTTAGCCAGCATCGACTTCACCAGCAGTTCCTCATATTTGCCCTTAAGTATTTGGGCATACTTCGTTTCGGCTGCGATCGGCTTCGGGAAATAATGCACCGTTTTGGCATCCGTCAAAGAATATTCAAATGCTTTCATCGCATGTTCGACGAGATTTGGAGCATAGCTTGCACCGAGAGATTTAACATTCGACTGCTGCTGCCCAAAATCGAGACCATTCGTCACAATCAATATATCTGAAGAGTTGACGATGGTCTCCTCAGGACTAAGCTCCTGTTTGATCTTAACTGGAACGCCGTCTTTCATTTCATAGGCCTTACCCTCTGAACCATTGAATGTGTAATAGAGCATAACAGGCATCTGAGCCAACCAGTTCAAATATTGTACAGCCTCCGCTGCAGCCTTGCTCGTCTTCGGCACCATGATATACATGCCCGTCGGAGGGTTAAGTTCTTTAACACGTCTTCCTTTATCGTTCGTGAACGGATTGGCCGGAACGACGAAGCCGCCAGGGACATTCTTCGCCAGCGTAACGGCTTGCCCACCTTCGGGATCTTCGTAACTTTGGGCGGCTTGTTCGCTATACAGGCCGATTTTCCCAGTCGATACGCCTTGTTTCCGCATTTTCTGGTCTTTATCAAGCCCGAAGTCAGGGCTGATCAGCCCTTCATGGTACCATTGGTTTAACGTCCGAATAACATCCTTGTGTCCATCCATCAAAATCGGAAATTCTTGTAAGCCGAGTCTTTGCATGCCGGTGTAATACTGCTCTTCTGTCGGGTCCTTGATGAGTGCCATAACCAGTGGAATGTATTCATCCGGATACAGCGCAAGTCCGAGAGGAATCGTTCCTTGCCCTCCGGGCTGATTATCGCGGAACGCTTTCAATGTTTCATAGGTTTCCTGTGTAGTTTGGGGGACGGGAAGCTTTAATTTGTCGAGCCAATCCTTGCGAATCATATAGGACGTGATTCCCGTAAATGCCCTTTTAGACGGAATGGCAAGCTGCTTATTTTCCCACTGGCCATAAGGCAGCGCTTCGCCCAGATAGGACTTAATATTCGGTCCATATTGCTCGATTAAGCTGGTGAGGTCCATGAGTCCGCCTTGCTCCATATATTTATGGGCGAGCGCTTCGTCATACGTGAAGATGATATCCGGGGCGTCGGAGCTGGCCATTAATACATTTAACTTTTCGACTTCCTGGCTTCTTGGAACCGGAACATATTCCAGTTTAATGTTGTTCGGATCCCCAAAATTCTTCTGCGCATATCTCGTCCCAGCCTGATCATTGACTGCCATTCCTGGGGGGAAAGATTTGCCCCGGTCGAACTGCTCAATCTTGAGAGTGACCGCTTTTTTCGGCGTAGCAGGTGTGCTAGACGCAGATGACGTAGAAGATGTTTCGGCCTGCGGGGTGCTTGTGCAGCCAACTGTGACGAGTGTCATGACAGTTCCAAGCGCGAGTGCTTGTAAGCTTTTTCTTTTTAGCTTCAACTTGATTCTCCCCTTCTTCTGAAAGTATTGTCCGACAACCGCATGGAAGTGGCGGTAAGTTCGTGACTTAATCTTGTTATAACCTCGCCAAGGGCAAGCGAGCAATCTACAAGATTCCGTCACCCAACCTTACTTCAGAAATGGATGACGGAAAACATACAACCGGATTCAGCCGCCAAACATTTTGGCAGATTCCCGTTGACGATGCTTGATTTCGGCTACTTTGTAGGCTCATCAACAACCGAGTAACCCATATATTTACGATAATCGCTTGGGGTAACCCCAGTTGCCCGTTTGAAAGCTCGGCCGAACGAAACCGGATTGAGATAGCCGACTTTTAAGGAGATATCGTTGATCGATTCCTCCGTATCGAGCAGCATCCGTTTCGCATGCTCCATCCGCAGATTAATCAAAAAATCGACAAACGTCATGCCAAATTGCTGCTTAAAAAGTTGACTGGAATATTTCCCGTTGATTTGGAATTTTTCGCCGATGTGATCCAATGACAAATCCGGAGAGCTATAATTATCTTCGATGTATATCCGGATATCGGAAAGCAGCTGGCGGTTCGCTTTCCCCTGCCGGTAATCGATGCAGAATGCGAGCAGACGTTTCAATTTGGACGATAGAGGCGGAAGCATAGCCTCGAGCGTCTCGAGCTCCATAATCCTGGCTATATCCACTTGCGCATGCTGCCAATGCTCCCTGATCTCTTCGGGCATGGTGTCTACCATACGTTGAAGTGAACGATGCAAAAAGACAAACACATGTCGTATCTCTTCTTCCGGGAGCAAATCGATTTCCAATTGGCGGAAAAACTCGTCCAGCCGTACTTCCCAATCTGTTTTCAACATGCGAAACTCGTCGACGATGGAGCTGATTTTGGCGTAATATTTTGACAAATCACCGCTTTGCTGTTCTTTTAGTTCATCATACTTGATCGAACGATTCATCCCTAGTGAGCATTTGTATTTGAGAGCAAGAGCTGCATGAGCGTAGGAGGCGGGGATTTCTCGCCACGAATCCGCTTTGCTTCCGATTCCAATCGTGACGGAAAACTTCAAGTAAAAGGCGACCCATGTGCGAAACTTTTCCCATACCTCCTGATCCGACTGGTGGGGAGAATGTTCCATGAGCAGCACCGAAAGCCGGTTAACTTCTATCCACTCCGACCAAATTACATAATGATAACGATCGAATAACTCCTGTAAGATGTTCGTAAGCCCAAATCGCAGCAAATCTTGATCTTGCGTGTTATATTTAGCCTGAAAATCCCGAAAAGCATCAATTTCCACAATTACGGAAAGAACAGGCGAGGTCTCGGCAGATTCTTCCGGCAAGCCAACATTGAATTTCGACAGATTTGCCCGCCATTCGGATGAGGCAAGAGACAGTTTGCCGGCTACCAGTTCCATGAAAAACTGCTTGCGGCGTACGTGATAATCCTTAGAGATTTGTTGTTCATAGGAAAGATTCTGATCGACGACATTTTCAAGCATGGTGCCGATATAAGCGAACTCGTCCTGTTCGTTCCCTTTCGATTCATACTTGCCAACCCAAGTCTGCATTTGTCCAAGGATTTGCTCGATGGGGCGATAGTTCTTTCTCGTGATATAAACGAGATAGATAAGACTTGATAGAATGGTAACAACGCCAAGCGCTATCCAGCCTCGGGAGATGACATGCATCCACTCGAAAAACAAGCCGCCGGCGATCCCGCTCTCGAATTGCATACTGGCGTAAGGCAAATTGATTCGCGTCAAAATGTCTTGCCGGCCAGTTAAGCTTTTGCCGGGTAACTGCATCAGCATTTGATCGCCGCTGTGTATGAACATAAACATAATGTCAGGGTTAATCATGGCGTTAGTGGCGGAAAGCAGCGAATCAATCGAAACATTAATGACGACAACACCCTGACTACCCAGCGGAATCGGTGCCTTTTTCACCATGGAAATTACCTTCTTATTTACACCACCGTTCGGATACTCCGGATAATCTCTCGCTTCGGACCAATGATCCTCCGGCGTCATCTGAATCGCTTGCGACATGAACTCGTGGTCCAAAAATAGCGGCAGCTGTTGATACTGATCCTGCGTAAGGACAGAATTGTCGCTCGCCCTGTAAAGAGTGATGGAGTAAATGACCGGCACATCTTTTATGATTTGTCGTATCTCGCTAGACACCTCAAAATTAACCAAGTGAGGATCTAATAAGGAAGAAGGCTCCAGGAAATCCTGAAAGGCGCGGTTTCCCTCAAGTTGAACCAGAACAGCTCGTTCGGCTTCTTTGAGAGAGCGCTCGATGGAGTCGGAGACATAAGTGGCAGCCACGCTGTTCGCCTTTTTTACTCCCTGGAAGGAAACCTCGCTTATGACGAAACAGGAGAGGAAGAGGATAATGGAAATCGTCGTATATAAGACACGTGCATAAGAAAAGAGTAATCTTTTATACCATCTTTTTTCCAAACAAAATCCCTCCCATAGTTGCGATACTTAAGGAAATGTTAACGGTTACATCTTTCACAGGCCTAAACCCTACTAATGTTAGTGTAACTGACTTACTTTAGGTAAACAAGCAACTCCCAACGGATTGTTAGATTTTGGAAAACGATGATCGCCCCCGACTTTGCCTTTTTGGCTAGGTGGAGGGCGATCTCTTTAATGTTCTATACGTTTGGTATTTAGTCCTTACGCCTTTAAGCCTTCTATTAATATCAGAAGAGCTAATGCTTGACCGTATGTCATCGGGCTAATCGGAATGTCCTTATAAAATTGCGCATCCATTCCGACCGGCGTCCCGTAGGATACTTCCCGGACAATGCCGTTTTTCTCAATCCGGCCGATCGTTGCCCGAAGGGCCTGCAGTCCGACTTCTTTATAGGATGGGTCCAAGTAGCCTTTTCGGACACCTTTTAATATCCCGTATCCGAACGCCGAAGTGCATGAGGTTTCCACGTAAGAAGTTGGATCGTTCAGAACGGTATGCCACATGCCGTCCGGCGTCTGCAGATGTGCAAGAGCCCCTGCTTGAGCGCACAGCGTATCCAGCAAGTACTGCTTAATCCCCACCTCCAGGTCGATCATATCGAGAAAATCAACGATTCCACACGTGTACCACCCATTGCCTCGGCCCCAATGGACGGCGCCGTAATTATGTGAGCCATTAAAATCCCACCCGTGAAAAAAGAGCTTCGTACGTTTATCATACAAGTATTTAATATGAATGAGGAACTGTTTTTTGGCTTCCTCGACATATTCAGGACGATGGAAATAAACACCGGCTTTGGTCAAAAACAAGACGGTCATGAACAGCGTGTCAATCAAAATTTGTCCATCGTTCGGATCGCCGGTGATCATATGCTGCAAAGCTCCGTCTCCCGTGCGGATCATATCGTCCATGATCCAACGGCTCCATTCGTCGCATACCTTTATGTAATTCTCATTTCCGGTCAACTCACATAATGAGATCAAGATGATCAACGGTGAGCAGGTGTTCACGTTTTTTTCGGGGAGTCCTTCGCTGATGCGTTTATCGTACCAATCCAGCAAAAAGCGCAGCGCCGCCTCATCCTTCGTTAGCTCATAATACTGGTAAAATCCATACAAGCCGACGCCCTGAGGCCATTCCCATAAATTCATATCGACAAGTCCAATCGGATATTGCTCTTGGAGCTCCTCGTTTTTCATGAATTTCATGGCATTTGATACGTTATGGACGGCGGACAGTATAATATCCCGATTCATGTACGCGATCCCCCCCTTATGATGTTATCCGCTCGATACGACCGGTTACGCCGCCGAATTGTTCGGTTTGTTCAATGCCATTGACGGAGAGATGCCCTTCCCACGGTACATGCAGGCAGCCGTATTTCCTGTCTGCAATCGACACCTCGATAGGCGAGATAACCTTTCGTTCCATGGCACATACGTCGTTCATGAACTGCTCGAAGGAGCCGCTCTCCTGACGATCCGATGTCCGCAGAAGCCATACGTTATCGTATCCCCTAGAGCGCAGCTCTCTGCCCCTGTCTGGCCCCGTTCGCATAAGCTCTGCTCCGTTCTGTGCGTATACGGCAATATATGCGCCGTTTTTCTCGGCAAAATGCCAGGCCCCTGCCTGCTCGGTTCTGTCGAACTCCGAAACCGGAAAGTAGGCGTGCGTAAAATCGACGCTGTGCTTCGGATCAATTTGATACATCAGGATGCATAACCCTTTATATTGAGACACTTTAGGCAAATACCCGTTTCCGGCCCAGTAGCTGGGGCGTCCCGATCCGAAGCGATACAGCTCACCGGGATGATTGACCCAAACCTGCGCTTCCGGTGTAAAAAATGCTTCAACGACATGCTCCTGATATCCCCGTAGACCGGGGCGGTAATTAGAGATGGAGGATATCGTAAAGCCGGATCTCTTATACATATACAGCTTGGCATATCCGTCTTTGCCTTGCTCATTTTTAAAGATGAGCTGTTCATTTTCAGCCACAGATAAGTAAGACTCATACGATCTAGGCGGCTCATAATCCGATAGGCATAAAATAACGTTGCTGATGGAGTGACCGTTCAGGTTGCCGACCCCGTAACCGATCCAGCAAAGGGACGTCGTTCCGACGGTATAATGCCCTTTGAGTTCTTTCTCGTACGACCGTCCATAGCTGGCGGCGACAAAGCCATGATGAGCGTTGATAGCCATATAGCTATAGAGCAAATCCATCGCTTGCTTTGCCAAATTGCGGAGCTGTTCGGATTCGGCCAAATCATAAATATGCAATAGACCGGTGACGTCAATCGGAATATAGGCACTCGAATTCCATTCCGCCAAGCCTTCTTCAAAGAAGCGTTCGAACCATTGAATTAACCGCTGTTCTCCCTTTTGTCGATGAATCAAGCCGCTCTCACCGCTGTTGGTGAATATTCCCTCCGGAAACAGCTGACCGCCGAGGTATTCGCAGGCATGAAACAATAAGGCGTGATTTTCACTGAAAAACCACATGACATCATCCCCGGGCTCGTCAATCCAGTATCGGAAATTCAGGATGCAGCTTTTGATCTCCTCCCAGAACTCAGGCTCGAACAGGTCTGTATGGCGGTATTCCTTCCATAGCTTGAACAAGCCGATCAAATAGAAATCACTGCAGTCTCTGCGTTCGTTGATTCCCTGGATACCCCTCAAGATCGTTTCTTTAGCTGCGCTAACATCGCGTCCGGTTACGATTTGCGCGATCGCCGCATGGATGTGCGCTCCCCCAAGACCGCCGTAATGGGACAAAGCCAGCCGTTTTCTCTCTTCGATCGTATCCGCCTGAATGTCCCTGTATGCCTTCGGATAAAGCAGCAGCGCAGTAGGCTTGGAAATGTTGACGGAACCAACCTTCGTATGGAAGCACATAGTTATAAAGCCCATTCCCAAACGTGATGCGTCTCCCAGATTGATGTCGGCAGCACCACGCTCCAGCATCACGTCGTGTACATGCCCATGAATCGTGACGGAGAAGTGAAGCCGGTCCTTCAAAGGATTCGTTATCATCCACTTCACATCGCCTGAGGTTACTATATCCTTTGGAAAATAGGCGTCCTCCAGTGCCTCCTCCACCGCTTTTACGTCCTCCGCTGAGGTGTTCGGATCGAGTGGAACCCGAATTTGTATGGCATCCGGTCCTTCGTATTCAATATTGAAATAATACTGTGTGTCCCTTTCAGCCAAGTCCTCGCAGCATACGGCCAATTCGTTCAAGCCTTCCTGAAAATCAACCGTCAGCTCCGTCTCCTGCTCGATGTTGCGGGTAAACGGAGTAAAATCCGTCACCAATTTGCCGTTCAGCCACAACGTCAAGCTTCCGCACGTTCTCACAATCAATTTGGCCTGATGTGCGGACGACGTGACGATCTTCGTGACGGCATACGTACACAAGTGTGTCGGAACGTACCAGAATCCCGACCACTCTACATTCGGATTTCCCCAGGGGAAGTATACTTCCCAAGGCTTCTCCTGACCTTGCAGTGCGAGTGCGGCGCCCGGCTGGGCTTGCTCGTGATCGATCTTGACCGGCACGCGGGCCCTGCGGTTCGTTACGAATTCCTTACGGCAAGGATTTTCATGAATAGAGAACCCTTTGGTCAACCATTCGTTGACGTCGACGTCGACGTCCATCGTCATCGGTTCGAACTTCATCTTCGTTTCGAAGATGCCGCTGGTGAGCCAGCGATTAATGACGGCTTTTTTCAACCGCATGGGCTCGTATTGCAATCGGCTTGTCATGTTGGAGTATCCTTTCAATCTAGTGAATTCTTAGCGCTTGGTAAAGCAGCCGACGACCTTCATCCTACCTCGAAGATCAAGGGATCGCTTCTCATGCCATAAGCGTTTTCAGCGAAGACCTTTACGGTACTTCCAGGCGGAGCGTTAACTGCTAGGGTGACGTAGTCATACGTCGGATCATTCCAGTAATTATTTACCTTATAAACCTGATCCAATTCATTCCCGTTCTTGTCATAGACGATCGCTCTGTAAAGGAAGATGATATTGCCATCGGTGCTCCTTGCTGCAGGAACAGTAAAATATCGCTTGCTTCCCATGTCTGGGAAAGCAGGTGCTGAAGAGGCCGCCTCCTGCTTTTCGGGGGTAAACTGCCTTTTGGCAGCGTTTGCGGGCTCTTTTATGACATATTCGCACAACAGGGCCTCACTGAACACATCATAACCGCGCAAACGCACTTCATGCTGAGCGCTGACCTCGACAATCCAGGCCTGACCTGTCTCTTTGTAATGCTCCGGATGAACGCCTTTCACACCGTCAACAGTAAACTCCATATACTTAATAGCACCTGTGCCTACCGCGGTAAAGCTTCCCTGCCAGATGGATCTGGGGTCGTTGATCGGGTAATGGGAGTGACCGGAAAAGTGGATGATCTGAGGATATGCCCCAAAGACGGATTTCAGGTTATCGATTCCCCACTCTTTATTGCCGCTTCCGTAGACCGTGTGGATCACATGTTCATGATGGGTAACGAAAATCGGCTTGTCCGGGTCATCGGCAACAGCCTCGTCCAACTGCTTCTTCACCCAACTGATCTGCTCGGGTTCATAGTGGTAATTGCTGTCGGAGGATGCGGAAATCCCGATAAAATGATAGCCATTGATCGTATAATGCCAGTCAGTGTCAAGCCCTGTGAGAGATGAAAAATAGGAAAGAGCCTCTCTGCCCATCGGTCCCCAGCAGTCATGATTTTTGGCAAGGATGGCAAGCAGCTGTGTCCCGTCCTCTAGCACCGAATCGATGGTGCTCTTGAATGCGATATACTGCGACTTTTCGCCTTTGTCGGTAATGTCGCCGCAGAGCATTACGGCATCCAGTGAAGGGTAGGCAGAATCGCTTCGGGCATGACTGTAACCGAGGGATACCGCCTTTTGGATGCGACTGCATCCGACATCTGCAAAGGCCTCAATGTGAGCGTCGCTCATAACAAGGAAACGCACCACAGGCACAAACTCGCTCTGATGATCTGGAGCGCTGCACGTGTTGCGTGGAGCAATCATCGTCATAACCGCGGTGAGATCCGAAACAGGAAGCGATGGAATTGAATTCATCTAGGATAACCTGCTTTCTGTTTAATATAGTTCGGTTCGCGTAAAGCGGTCTCCAGACCGTACGTTTCCATCGCCATGGCCGCAAACAACGTGCATGACCACCCATAATCCCGTATGCTTTGCAGTCGAATATCGAAATCGTAAGGCTCGATAACATGTCCCTTCCGCTTCAGCCTGCTCGGAGAAACCCGATCCATACTGTCATAAAACTCATATATCGCGCCGTCGTGATGATACCAGAATGAAATGGCAGCCAGCGTTTTGTCTATCAATTCTCTCGCTTCACGTTCATATCCGTATTCCTGAAGCCCCGCCGCGATCATATAGTTATAATTGATCCAAACGGGACCTCGCCACATATCGGTACCGAAGGTCGGATCGTCCACGGCAATGCTCGGCACGCCGAATTGCGTATGAAAGGACCTGCTGTCCTGCAGATGCCGTACCAGCCTGTCAGCCCGGTCCTGGTCGCACACGCCCGCAAAAAGCGGTAAAAAGGACGAAACCGCCTTAACCTTTCTAAATTGTCCATCCGCTACGATTTTGTCATAGTAAAATTCGTCCGCTTCGTCCCATAGCTGCTCGTTGATATTCGTTTTGATCAGTGCGTGCAGATCGTTCCAATACCCTTCATCCTCCCGCAATTCAAGAAGCGAGGCAATTCGGGCCATGTATCGAGCTTCATTGGCCATGAAGCAGGAGAAATCGATGGCATCCATTTGGTTCACATGGTCAAATCGCGGAGAATTGTCCATGCCGCACTCATCACAGCGGCAATTGACGCTGTCCGTTTGAACATACCATTCGTAGAGAAAATTGCGGTTAACGTCACGATGCTTCATATTCCACAACAGATAGGCTTTCAGCTTCGGATAGCTGGCCTCAAGCCTCCGCTTGTCAGGCGCAAATTCAAAGAGACGATAAAGTCCCCACGCGAGAACAGGCGGCTGCGTCACATCCGAGGAAACGTCCGGCGTCGACATATGCGGAATAAAGCCGTCGTCTCTTATCGTTGCCAACACGGCCTCAATGCTCTCGTATGCGAGATCCGCCGACAAATAACGGTTGCCGAGTGCATGAAAAACCGAGTCCCACAGCCATAGCTTCGCATGAGGAAGCCGGTCAGGTGTCGTCCATCTCCCAACAAATCTGCCCTCAGGCGTATAAACCTGAGTTTTCATGACGGAAAAGCATTTGTTGAGTGTTTTGGCGATGCCGCGATCCGCACGAATGCGTGGCAGGCTGTTATAGAAGCTGAGTTTATCTTCCACCGCCTTGTTGAAATCGGCCGACAAACCAAGCTTGGCCTTGTTGGCGGCATCCTGCGCGGAGATGCTGCTATAGGCAAAAGCAAAGCGGATTACACCGGATTCTGTTTGCTTGTAAAACGCTGTGAACTCTCCCTCCGACTCGTACACCACCCCATCATTCTCGACATTTCCTTCCTTATCCCATGAATACACGGCCGGAGCGGCGCAAGCAGCCGTTTTCCCGATGACCGTGTCTTGGGAATGGAACAAAACATACAGATCTGTACCAGCTTCCGCTGAACTATCGTACAATTGGGCATGAATTAGATCGGAAGCGACAACTTTGTAATGGATATCGTGTAACCCTTTCAATTTGAAATGCAAGGTGCGTTTCTCTTTCGTATGAAAAACAACGCCTAACCGCTCTGCACATAAGGTGCCGACCAGACTTCCTTTGTACGTATTCATTCCGTCCAGCCCTGAAAACGCAAATAAACTACCCTGTCCCCAAATATCGGGGTAAACGATTGGTTCCATTCGTACCTCCTCATTTTGAAACGATAATTCCGAACTATATTTTTGTTATAAACTCGCCGACAACAGCTGAGCAATCTGCAAGATTCAGGAACTCAACCTTACTCCAGAACGTGACTTTAGAAAGCATACAACCGAATTCAGTATCCATACATTTTGGCAGATTGGGTACCCATCGCACATAAAAGACCCCGCTAATGCGGGGTCTGCCTCGATTATTCTTGAAGATATTCGTAGTAACCAACATTTTAAAACCTTCGTAATGCTGATTTTATGAGTGTCCCAATTAAAATCCCAACAAAGCAGCCAATTATACCCAACCAGACTGCACCAAGATAATATGTCGAAAAAATGACACCGACTGTTCCAAAAAAAGCCCCAAATACGAATGGGATTGTACTATACGGTCTTGTGTCTCCTCCGGCATCTTTATACGCATCCCACATGCCAAACATATAAATACAAGGATAAAACATCAACCATTGATAATTGGTCTGGTTTATTGTCTTTTCAATTTCACCGTGAAAACTGGATATGATAATGACATTTAAATTGGAATTTACATTAATCAGAAATTCTAGCCCGATCAATAGCAGCCCCTTTAACAATTTGCCGTTCAACAATTGCCCAAATCCTGGAAGAGCTATACTCCAAAGAATGACTTCGAGTTGAATACTTTTTTTCATTTAACTCACGCTCTTCTTTTTTATTAGTTACGTTATTTTGCACGAAATTCTATTGTCTTATGTCATCGGCCCTAGAAATGAAAACTAAAATCAATGCATTGTTTTTTCAAGAAAGGGAAAAATAGACGGAAAATGTTTACGAACGGAGGCTTCTGTTGGTTATGAATAATCTAAAAGAACAAATACAGATTAATTCTGAGAGTTACGCAAACGAAAAATTAACGTCGGCCGAACAAGGTAAGCTGTGGGCAACCTATACGGGGAATACCATGTGTATATGCATCTTAAGTTATATGCTGAATCATGTTGAAGATCTAGAAATCAGGAAAGTCCTTGAAGATGCTCTACGCTTGTCCGAACAATTTGTACAGTCCATCAAAGAGATACTTGTCCATGAAAATTATCCCATACCTCAAGGATTTTCTGAAGAGGACGTAAATGCGGATGCACCGAGGCTGTTTAGTGATGAGTTTTACCTTCATTACTTGAAGTATGTCGGCAAAGCGGGAGCCAGTCTATATGCAATTGCTGTTCCCCTTGTAACGAGGTCGGATGTTCAGACATTTTTCACTCAATGTCTTGACTCAACGACAAAATTTTTGAATGAGGTAAACAAAACATTAATCATAAAGGGGTTTATGTCGAAACCCTCCCTAATTCCCTATCCCAAGAATGTGGAATTCATTAAGAAGCAAAGTTATCTCAATGGATTCTTTGGTGATGTAAGACCGCTTCAAGCTTTAGAGATTACACATCTGTTCGATAACATCGAGAATAACGCGACAAGCAAAGCGGTTTTAATTGGCTTTAGTCAAGTTGCCAAATCGAAAGAGGTAAGGGATTATTTTCTAAGGGGAACGGAAATAGCCACCAAACATTATGAGATCTTTAGTAACTTACTTGAAAAGGAAAATTTATCATCTCCCCCCATCCTTGACCCTTTGGTGTCGACTTCAACAATTGCGCCGTTTTCAGACAAATTGATGATGTTCCATAAGCTGGATATGTTTGCAATGAGAATAAGAGCATATGGGAATGCTTTATCCATGTGTGCCAGACATGATCTTGCCGAAAAGTTGGGACGTCTTACACTTGAAGTCGGAAATTTTGTTGAAGATGGAGCTAATATCATGATTGAACACGATTGGTTGGAACAACCGCCGCAAGCCGCGGACCGTGACGCCTTGGTGTTCAAAAATAAGGTGGAGTAAGGTCTACAGTTGTTCTATCCATTCCTTCAAGCGTACCATCATTGTTGTAAATCGTCAGACTCTATAAAATAAGTGTTAGACTGACCATAGAAATTGAAACAGCGACAGCCAAGGACGAGAAAATAATGTCCTAGACTGTCGCTGTTTGATTGATTGAACTAACGTTTCCCAGTTAGTTGAACAACCCAATTCACTTAGCGGATCTTATCCCACCCGTTTGTTTCCTGATAAACCAGAGATAAAACGACCTGTCCACGTAAAAGGTTATCAGAAGGGAGATCCAAGTCCAGTACCAATGCCAAGTAATGTAATGAATGAGGTGAGTGTGCTTCTCTAACAATACCTCAGCTGCGGTCATCCAACTTGGGAAAAACAGATACCACAGTATTACCTGAATGATTCCTTTTTTTTCTGGAAACTTCATATTAAATACGACACAAATAGCGGGATAGATGAAATATTCAAACGAAAAACTGTTCTTTGCTACATTAGCAAACTCGCGAACAGGGTATTCAAGCAGTTTGTAATGCACAACTACAAGCCCCAGAAGCCAGGTTTGCACTTGTTTAAACGAGAAGATTACGAACGCCTCTCGGATTTTAATGCGGGGGACCGTCAGAATTAAAAGCACACTCATTATAATCCATATACCGATCATTATGATTCTATCCACTGTCAAAATAACGTAACACCTCGGTCAAAGTATGATGCCATCATTATCTCCAATAGACCAAATATTATTATTGAACGCAGCTTGAGAACTAATCCTTGCCAACACAAGGTCGGATATTCGGAATATCATTATTGGCTGCCATGCTCTCAGAATCGCAGTTCCACCTGATCGCAAAAACGCAATCTAAGTGAGTATGCCTGCAAGATATCTAAAATCCACCCATATTGCTGTCCGAAGAATAAAGACCAACCGGTAATCGGCTGGTCTTTGCTGCGTTACGAAGCTGGTGTTGCATCAGACAGTTCGGTCACAATTCGAAGCGGATATGAAACTGGGGCGATTACCTGATATCCACCCGGGATTGTTACCTCTCCAGTTACATCTCCTCCGTTTAGTTTCGCCCACTGGATCGTTAACGTCCCGTCATGCGGTAGCGGAATGGCGATCCTTGCGGATCCGTTAGTCAGATACGGCGGGGACAATCGGATCAACCTCGAACCCGCTTCGGATAGGTCGACACCGAATATCAGTTGGTTCAACAAATAAGCTGGCGAAGCCCCCCACGCATGACACAGGCTGACCGGAATACTTTCCTGCAAATAAGTCGGCGTATGCCCCTGAAAGGTGCTCGGAATCGTACAAGCCGGCATGGAGGCGTCGAAGGTTTCCCACCAGGTCGTGGCTCCTCTGTTCAGCATCGCGCCCCAGTACTCTTGAATCACAGCGAGCGCCTGCTCTTGTCTGCCTGCATCCCTCAGCACTTCCAGCACGATATGCTGGAAGAACGGCCCCCTTACCGGAGGCAGCTTGCCCAGTAAATAATAATCGTCCAGGAAGCGATTCGTTTCGGTCTTATCCATTAGGCCGCACCAAACGGCCATAAAATTCGTCTGCAGGCTGAAATGGCCGGACTGTCCCTCGTCGGTCAAACAGTCTACATACAGCCCTAGGTCCGGAAGCCAGAGCTGGCGCCTTATTACGTCATTCAACCTTTTAGCGCGAGCCGATGTCCGGTCGACTGCGGCATCGGCCGGTGTCAGTGCCCGCTGCATCCTCTCGTAGACAACTAGCGCTTTATAGTAGAGGAAGGAAATCGCGGAAACCTTATCCCGGCGGTCGACATCGTCCGTCCAGTCGATAAAGCACCACCAACCGGGACGGTCGGCCCGCGCAAACAAGCCGGTTTCATCCGTCTGCCGTTCGAACCAGTCCATCAATCGATCGATAGCCGGCTTCAATTCCCTAAGCAGCTCCATATCCCCGCTGTATCGCCAATAATCATACACGCCAAGCAGCCAATATGCGCAAAAGTCAGGAAGCAGCACGGCGTTTCGTTCCGGTCCGGTTCCCGGGATCGATCCGTCCTTATTCTGAATGCGGGCGCCCTGCAGCAAACATTTGCGCATAAGCGTCGTATCCGCGTAGTTGGCGTATATGATTTTGCCCATCACCATGCCGTCGACCACCCATAGCGCCTTCTCACGCCACGGACAATCCTCCGTGTGATCGTGACAGTTCATCCTCGTCGTATAGAGGCTGACTTCGTGAATTGCATCGAATCGCGTATTTCCGCTGTCGAAGACAGTTTGACGGGCGAAGGGATAACCAACTTGCTCGAAGCACAAGCCTTTGACCGTGACGACCTCGGGCGCTGCCATCAGCATCACTTTGAGGAAACGGCACGCTCTGCGGCCGAACGGCTGCAGTTGCTGCTGTCCATGTTTAAGGATGAATGTGTCCACCTCTTGAAGCTCAAGCGATTCGCCGTATGCGATCCGAATAACGCCTCCCTTAGGCGCGTCGATTGTCAGGATTGGCCGCCCCACTACTTCCGTCCCGAAATCGTATACAACCGCCGGCAGTGAACCAGGTGTCGACGCATCCATAAGCAGCGCTTCTGCTCTATCGACGTTTTCGATCAGGAGCCATTCCGTACCGGAGACGGACCCGAAATTGGTTTCAGTTCTTACAACGGAAACCGCGTAGCGCAGCTCCTTCGCAAGGAAAGGGATCTCTCGGGGAATCAGATTTGGCCACGGGCTGTCAGTTTCGCCAACCCCGGCGATCTCAACGGCCTGCGTCCAACCCTCATCCGAATAGCCAGGCAGCTCCCAGCCGTCCTCTTCCGCTGCAAGGTAAATTTCCTTAAACCCGCCCCAACGGCTGATTCGCTCATTCGTCGTCCTCCAGCTGGGGGAAACGCGCGCTTTCCAAGTTCGGTTTGTCGCGGTCCGGATTTCCGTCCCGGTTTCGTTCTCGATCTGAAGCAGAAAGCCGGCTTCCCCTTGCATTTGGCCGGTTACAATATCGCTTTCTCCGAATTGGTAACAAACCGCCGCTACGACATTTTCCCCCGACCTGATATAATCCGAAATATCATAAGTATCGTAATACTGCCATTCTGGTGTGCATGGAGAAGGCCCTCTACCTACCCATTGCCCGTTGATCCTCAGGCTGTATTCCTGACGAGCCGATATACGTAGTCGAAGGAATTGCTCAGCTTCGTTTTCGGTCAACCAGAAAGCCTGGCGAAAATCCGCATATTGATTGTGCTTTCTCCCCGGCTCATCGGCCCATATCCATTTACTTATCCATTTCATTGTTGTACTTTTTTCCTTTCGTTTCACTCAAGTCACAAAACGGAATGAAATCCGTTCACCTTTAGGTACTTTCTTTTCTAAATCAGCTCGTATGCTGTCTTTTCGTTGGCACCGTTATGTCTCATTGTAGATTGGACAACAAATATTGGGCATCCCGGAGCAAGTAGCCGGCGGCTTGCGAAGAAATATGCTTGCCGCTTTGCGCCTTCACATGGCTAATAAAACCATCCAAATCACTCGTATTCAATTTGCTTTGTAAGCTGTTAGCGATACCTTCGTTGTCGACCCATCCCATATTCGTAAAGCGTGTGACCAAGGCCTTTATGGACGGTATGCTTGTCGTCGTCTGGAACACTACAGTTTGGCTGCCCGTATTCCCCGCCATGTCGCTTGCCGTTACGATAAACGTATGCGAACCGAGCGGCAGCGTATAGAGCGGAAGGGTTGCTCCTTGCTGTATGGTTTGTTGGACGCCATACGTGCTAAGCGTGACCGTCGTCTTGCTGCTGTCAACTCCGGACAAGTTATCGCTGAAAGCAACGCTTGGCGTGATATTCGCGGAATCGCTGTAAGCGTCGTCAACCAAACCGGATATTATCATCGTTGGACCGGTCTGATCCAGGTTGAAGCCGATGGTTTTCACCGCTTCCACATTGCGGGCGTTGTCCGTCGAGCGGTAGCTTACTGTATAATTGTCATCCTGATTCAACATGACTGGAGCCGCGTAGCTTTGCCATGTACTTCCGCCATCCAGACTGTATTCTGTCTTCGCCACCCCGGACGAATCGTCAGTTGCAGTGAGACTGACCGAAACGGGATGGACGTACCATCCGTCCGAACCGTCCGGCTGGTCCGGCGTCAAAGCGGCCGTCGTCGTTGGCGGAGTAAGATCGGGACGCAAAACCGACTGAATGGCATCGAGTCTGCTCGTATCCGGTTTACCGTCAGCACCAAGGGTAGGAATAATCCAACCTCCTTCATCGTTTTCATTCCAGGCATACATCAATACTGCATTTGGAAAGCTCGATGAACGATGAGTGTCATTCCAATCCAAGGCATTTTTTAGGTTTACCGCAATTTCCGAGGCAGTTGCGGTTTGAGCCCATTGGTTTGCTCCATACGAGGTCCATACCGGCGTGTCAATACGAGGCCTAGGATCCCAGCCGGTAGTGACCGTGGGGATTACCTGCGCTCCATAATCCGCAAGCAAATTCCAGTTTGTTTGGTCATTTTGGATAAGTGTTGAATATGGCGAACCATTAGCTCCGAAATTTGTATACTGGCTTAGCGCATCGCCTTGCATCTGACGCATAGTTTTAGCATTGGTCCCCATAATTACAATGTAGGGCTCTGCTATGCCCTGTTTCCGAGCCTCCGACCGCAATTCATCGACATATCGCTTGTTTGTATTCCAGACATACACGAGAGGCCTGTCGTTTAGAACTTTCTGGTAATTGGAGGTCTTGAACTGCGACACAAGCCACGGGTAGTTGTCAAAGCTGTAGCCGGATGCTCCAAGAATGGCCGTCCATTTCACATCGTTCTTGTAGGTACTGGATAAGTATAGATCCCTTGCAGTCGGAGATTCATACATGACGAATGCCCAGTAGTCAATGCCTGCTTTTTTGGCATAATGGATTTCCTGATCCATAATTTCCTGCGTGTATTGGGGGATATGAGCTTCATTCGTACCTGTGACAGAAGCATACCAAGGCAGACGGAAATGATATTTTTCAGGTGAAAGCGTCTTTTGAGTTTGGGATCCAATGTCCAGCGGGTTGTCTGTTCCTCCCCACATATCCCACCGAATGGCCCCTACAACCGTTTTGTCTTGTCTCTGATCAATCGTTTGGGGAATTGGATCAGGCACAACGTTGTTGTCGACAAATCGTCCGCCTGATCTGTAGACCTCGAGTTCCACAATCCGTGCTACATTCTCTCCGCCGTTTAGGCCATGCTGCTGAATATTACCTTCCGTCACATATACACGGAGTTTCGAAGCTGTGACAGGATTGAATGAATGTGAATTGTGTTCTGCACTATTCCCGGTTACCGTCGGAAAAGCTGCGACCCACTGACTACCGTCCCAATATTGAATCGTATACTCGCGCTGTTCGTAGCTTGAAGGCGTATAAAATTCTACCCTCTGGAAAGTAGTCATAGCTCCCAGATCAATTTCTACCCACTGTGGTCCGTTGGATACATCTGCCGCCCAGTGCTTCCAGCCCGATGTCACTTTGTTGCCGTCATTTATGTAGGACGCACTGTATCCCGTCTGTACACTAGAAGCAACTACGCTCTTGCCTAATGCTAAATTAGGGTCGAGATAGACGCCAATCTCCACCAATCGTGCTATGTTCTCCGCATCACCTTTGGTCACATTCACGCGGATTTTAGAAGAAATTAACGGTTCAAAGACATACGTGTTATGATCGGCAGCATTCCCCGTCACTCCTGGGAATATGTTAACCCATCCAGTTGATGTCCAGTATTGTATTTGATAGTCTTTCAGTTCTTTGCCTTTACTTGTATAAAACTCAATGCGATTGAATTTCACACTGTTTTGTAAATCAACAGTAACCCATTGTGCGTTTTGCGAAACGTCCGCTGCCCATTCATGCCCATTTAATGTAGTAATGTCACCATCTGTTACATAAGAGGTATTATATAAATTGTTTAATGTATTTGAAGCGGTTACACCCTTGTTTGCTGCAAGATTGACGCTTGAGTCTCCAAGATAAGGCGGCAACGGAGTTGCACGATCTGTATTTACCAAACTGAAATCATCAATGAATAGATCTGATAGACAATCTTTACCACCTGTCCCGGTTTGAACATACAGCTGTGCAGAACTCAACATTCCAACCCAAGAGAGATTCAGATTCCCTTCCAATTTAATATAGTTTTGATTGTTGATAGCAACCCGACTCGTGCTGGCATAATGATCCGAACCGTCGTTATATTTGATAACGACCATTGGGCTGCAAGAACCACTTACTAAGGGCGCTGCAAGCTTAGCATACGCACTTAGCTTGTAATTTCCAGGTCCATAGCTATTTAACACATCGTCGACATTTTGATATGCTGTACCCCAATCCTGACTCCTGTTCGAAATCTTTAGAGCGGATGCTCCAGAATTAGCATTCAAACTGTCAACTGATAATGTCGCATACTGTCCATTCCAATTTGACAACCCGCTTTCAAAGCCTGTATTAACTAATAGTTCAGGCGACTGATTAATTGGCGTTGAGCGATCCGTATTTACAAGGCTGAAATCATCAACATATAGATCTGACAGACATTCTTTTCCGCCTGTTCCTGTTTGAACATACATCTGTGCAGAATTCAATGTTCCGCTCCAAGAGAGATTCAAGCTCCCCTCGATTTTGACATAGTTCTGATCGTTTATGGCTACACGGCTCGTAGTGGCATAGTGATCCGTCCCATCATTATATTTAATTACAAGCATCGGACGACACGTACCACTCGCGAGCGGTGCTGCGAGTTTCACATAAGCAGTTAGTTTATAGTTACCAGCACCGTAACTCTTTAGCCCAGTCACCACATTTTGCAAGGCTGTACTATAATCATAGCTTCTGTTCGAGATCTTCAAAGCTGAAGCGCCAGAATTAAAATTTGAAGTAACAACGGTTAGTGTCGCATACTGCCCACTCCAACTTGTTGTGCCGTTCTCAAATCCCTGGTTTACAATCAATTCAGGTGATTGTGTTGCAGCAGTTGCTGTTAATCCATTAATCGTGTATAAAATATTAACCAATGCAAAAAGTATAACTGCTATTTTTTTAAACATTTTCATAACCTCCTAAAAACGAAATCGCTTACAAACATAATCATAAAACATTTTAAAGATACGGTAATTGTTGCAATTTACTAGAAATATGCTGAATTCGACTTTTTCTTAAAATCCCCAAACGCAGGAGATCACGCTTATTCATACAAAGGGTGAATAAGCGTGATTATGTTAGATTGGAGCCTGCATAGAAATGTTACCCTTTTACAGAACCCACCACTAAGCCCTTTAACATGTATCGCTGCGTGAAGACAAACAGGACAAGCAGCGGAACCATCGCTAGAACGCAAAGCGCAAAAACAGGTCCATAATTGACTGACTGCTGATTGAACATAAACTGAACGATCATCGGCATCAACGTCATTTTCTCTGAGGAGTTAAGAAAAATAAGCGGCGTCACAAAGTCATTCCAAATGCCGAATACATTCGTAAGAATAAATGTGCCTGTCGCCGGCAGCAACAATGGAAAGATAATCGTCCAGTACATTTTGAAGGATCCGCAACCATCCATACCTGCAGACTCTTCCAATTCGCGTGGAATTGATTTCGTAAATGCTGAGTATAAAAAAGTAGCCATAGGAATGTGTCCAGCCGTGTACAGAATAACGAGAATGGTACGCGTGTTACCAAGATGCAAGGAATTTACCAGCTTAAACAACGGTATTAATGATCCAACAGTTGGAATAATCATGCCTGTCATAAATAGAAGAAACACAATATGAAACAATTTGCCTTGACGACGAGCAAGTGTGTACCCAGCCATGGAAGCCAACAGGATCGTCAATCCAAGACCACCGACTGTCACAAATACCGAATTAGCCAAGCTGATGAAAAATTTAGCGTTCACAGCTTTACTGTAATAGTCGAGATACAAACGATCTGGCAACACGAATGGCTTGTAAAAAATACCAGGATGTTTGAAAGACATTTGTATTAAATAGAGAATTGGAAATAAAAACAAGAGTCCCACAAAAATAAGGATAGTCTCAGTTATAATAGAGGCTTGTTTGCGTTCCATCAGAGTTCTACCTCCCGTTTTCGCGTAATCGACAACTGAAGGAGAGCTACGATCATGATAGCAACCGCAAGCACAATACCACCTGCCGTGGCGTATCCAAAATTATTTTCCTTGAACGCAGCATTATAGACAGCAAGGAAAAGTGTATAGGAAGACGTGCCTGGACCACCGTTTGTCAAAATATACGGCAAGTCGAATAACTTCAGCGCTCCGACAACCGTTAGGAACATGACAATGGTCACCGTAGGCATCAACATTGGCAGCGTAATATTCGAGAATAAAGTAAAGCCTCTGGCACCTTCCAGCTCTGCAGCCTCGTACATATCTGCCGGAATCGATTGCAGACCAGCCAAATAAATAATGGCACAGAACCCAACCGACTGCCATTGCGTAAGCAGAATGATTGTCGGGAAGGAGGTCTTGATTGTTCCAAGCCAATCCGTGACCCAAGATTCGAGTCCGATACGAATGAATATTTCATTAAAGAAACCATCTTGCTGTAATAATTGTCCCCACACGACGGAAGAGACCACAAGACTAATAATGACAGGTAGATAAATCGCCGTTCGTATAAATGCACCCGTTCGAAACTTCTTGTTAATCAGTACCGCAACCAGCATCGCTAGCGGGTTCTGTACGATGACGCCAAAGACGGCCATCTTGAGTGAATTTAATAGACCATTCGTCATGTGTGGATCACTGAACAGATGTTTGTAGTTGTCCAAACCGATGAATTCCGGGCTGCCGCTTCCATTCCAAAGTGTAAACGAATAATAAATGCTCTCGAGGAACGGATAAAAGTAAAAGAATAGAAATACAGCAAGCGCCGGCAAGAGAAATAACACGCCTGTCCAGTATTGCCTGCGTTCGAAATTCATGGTAGCGGCTCCTTTCCATAGATGAAACGCGTCCAGCCAAAGACGGCCGGACGCGAATACATGCCGACAATCAATTCGTAGGAGGTACTATTACGGCCGCTTTATCTTTTTCCAAAGCGTCCTTTGCTGCCTTCAAATCAGCAGCGTTGAACGGTGCGCCAGATACGACCTTCGTGGTCAGATCCGACAAAGCACTCATCACGCTAGCAGGAACAAAGTCATCTAATCTGTAAGGGTAAGATTTCTTGTCCACATACTGTTTCATCGTATCCATCGCCGGATCGGCAAACTTAACTTGAATATCCTTGATGTAGGAGAGTGAACCTTCACCTGCAAGCCATGGTCCCATAACATCTTGTGTTGTAATCAGATTGAACAGCGCCTTAGATTCTTCAACAAGCTTCGTCTTGGAGTTGATTGCAAGACTTGCATTCGTGCCAAGTTGAATGGCCGTATTTCCTTTATCGTCCATAAGCGGGAAGTAGCCAATTTGGAACGACTTAAAGCCGCCCTTTTGAATATTATCCTTGTTCGTCCCTGGCATATAAGGCCCCTGAACGATCATTGCCGCGTCACCGGATGCGAATAATTGTCCTGATGCCGGCCAGTCAATGCTAAGCGCATTTTTGTTGAAATATCCAGATTCTTTGAATTTCTGAAAATTTTTGAACACCGCTTGGATTGTTGGGTCGTCCAATTGAATTCCACCATCATAGACCTTCTTACCGAATAGCGGGTCGGTAGCGAAACCGTATGACTCTAACCACATTGAAAAGAACAACGGTACTGTCCAACTGTCTTTAAACCCTAGAGCAATAGGTGTTTTCCCTGCTGCCTTCAACTTTTCACAGACATCAATGAATTCCTGGAGCGTTGTTGGAGCCTTCAATCCAAGTTCTTTGAACATGTCTGCGTTGTACCACACCCCACCATTCGGGGTACTCCCCAGCGGGGCGCCAAATAATTTCCCGTCATAGTAGACCGCCGGATTCTTTTTACCGACGTCCGTTAAGCGGCTGACCCAGGGCTCATTGGATACGTCCATGAAATTCCCGGCCTTGAACCAGTCTTTCTTCTGGTAGAACACGACATCCGGAGCCGAATCAGATGCAAATTGTGCTTTCAACTTGTCAAAGTAAGAGGAGCCAAGGGTAATGTCCCATTGAATTTTTGCTTTTGGATAAAGTTTTTTATAGCCTTCTTCAATCGATTTCTTAAACTCCTGTTGATAAGGACGATCGTCCATAAACCAATTTCCAACACGAATTGTAAACTCCTTGTCCTTTGATGCAGCGACAGCATCTCCATTCTTTGGCGATGCTTCCGGACTGCTTGTACCCTTAGAACCCTCATTTCCGCATGCTGCAAGTACAAGCATGACACTTAGTGTCAGAATCGTTGGTGCGACTAGTTTTTTCTTCATTCAAGTACACCCCTTTACTTTTGTTATTCGTTACATCTTAATGTTAGCTATTTTTCAATGAATGTTCGATGGCTGAGTTTTGGTTTTTCTTTATTGCAATTTACCTCCCTCCAAGCGCTTGTATTCACTTGGCGTGCAGCCTGTGAATTTTTTGAAGAGTATGCTGAAATGTGCTGAATCCTTGAAGCCCACGGCGTAGGCAATCTCGTAAGCCTTTAAGTCTTCTTTCAATAACTTGACTTTCGCTGCCTCTATGCGGCATTCCCACAGAATGTCCGTAAAATTTTTACCCGTTTCCTTTTTGATTAAACGGCTTAAATAGGAATAGTTTACATTCAATCGCTTCGCAACCATTTGCAGTGTGAGTTCGGACATATACTCACTGTCAATGAGATGTATAGTTTCTGCAACAATGCGCTTGGGAGATTGTGACAAAAGACGACGAATTTCTTCCGAGTTATCAAGCAGATAACGTTCTAGTGCTTTCATCATATCCGTCAATATCAAACTGGATAGCATCAATTCCCGAATTTCAACCGATGCCCGGGCATTGGGCTCGATACCGAACTCAAGCAGCACATCCTCTGAGCGTTCAATCAATCCGATACAGAAATGCTGAATGTCTTTCCGGCTAGCGCCGACAGACAACATGCGGCGATAGACGTCTGAAATCGCATCACGAATGCCGTTCGCTTCACCCGTTCGCAATAGTTCTGCTACCTTGTTGACGGACATGAGCGACTCCTTCTCTTTCTCACTGACAATCATCTCGATTGCATCGAAGGCAAGCATGGATTTCTTACCAAGCAGCATCCGATAGTCCATACAAACACCGGTTTGTCTGATCGCCTCGGGAAGATCGAAATAGGAGTTCATTGTCCGACTGATACCAACGGAGACACTCAAACTTTCCTGTGTCTCGCATGCATCTATCAGTCGTTTAGCGAATCCAATGATTTTAGAATTGTCCGTATCCAAAAACTCCTGGCAAGGCAACAGCGCATAAACCCCATTAGATGATTCTGACATCCAGGAAATAATTCCCTCATTTTTAGAGACGGATTCAAGTGCCTTTCGAACTTGCTTGAGTGCAAATGGATTTCGCGAATGTTGCAACCCGTATACGTGATCCAACTCCGTATAAAGTAAAACAAATTCTCCATCTTTTATACCGCGGCTATGCATCCATTCGATTTTTTCCTCCACTGTAATCATTTCTGACCCGATAACTGTAAAGAATGCGTCTCTTTCTACCCAAGCATCGTGTTCCTTATCTCGCTGCTTCTCCACCGCGCGTATGATGTCCTCCGGCTTAAACGGTTTGGTAATAAAATCGGAAGCACCAAGACGAACGGCTTGTCTTGCATACTCAAATTCGTGATGCGCAGTTAAGAAAATAATGGGCAGATGAGGACGCGTTGAGCGAATCGCCTCAGCCAGTTCAATACCGTCCATTCCTGGCATTCGAATATCTGTCAGAACGACATCCGGGTTGGTTCTCTCAATCATGCTGAGTGCCTCTTCTCCATTAGCAGCTGTTCCTACAACTGTACACCTTGCCTGCCCCCATTGAGGCAATCCCGCCAAATATTCACGAATTTCAGTTTCGTCGTCTACAATAAGTACGCGCATATTATTCCTCTCCTGTATCTTCCCATAGTTGGATGGGCATCTGTAATTTAACAGTGACGATTCCCTCTGCGTCTCGGCTAAGCGTGGCTCCGTATTGATTGCCAAAATAATGATGAATCCTCATGTTGACATTATCCAGACCTGATCCCAATCCTTTCTTTGTCAGTTGATCAGTACTACGACCGTAGCTCGAATCAACAGGAGGCGCCGGGTTTCGGATTGTGATCACAAGTAGGAAATCTTCTTCTTTTGCTTCTATCTCAATACGGCCGCCATCATGCAGGCGATCAATGCCGTGGATTACGGCATTCTCAACAAGTGGCTGCAGGATTAACTTAGGCATGGCTACTTGCCGTAACATTTCCGGGAGAGCAAGAGTAAAATGCATCCGCTCACCGAAGCGGTATTTATGAATCTGCAGATACATTTCTGTAAACGCAAATTCCGTCTCCAAAGATACGAACTTCCCTCCGGGCATGATGGAGAATCTGAAAATACTCGACAATTTATGGACGACATCGGGGACATACCAAGCTTTATTCGGGTTCTGTGACATAATACTGATGTATTCTAACGTGTTGTACAAAAAATGAGGATTAATGTACATGCGGATCGATTTTAATTCAGCTTCTCTTGCAACAAGTTCGCTTTTGTAGTTTTTTTCGATCAAGTCCTTTGTCTTCAGCACCAGTCGGTTGTAGCCATAGCAGAGCATGGCGATCTCATCCCTGGTTCCAATATCCTGAATAATTTGATATTCCTCTTTCTCCGCATGGCGCATCAACTTGGTAAGCCGTTGAATGGGATCGGTCACGCGCCTAAGTATGAAATAGGTTACAAATAGAACGGCAAGCCAGGCAAAAAGGGTAATCGCTACGGATAATACTGCCTGTTTTTCTACGATTTTGTCGGTGCCAGGCGTTGACAGCCAGATATAATGGTAATCGGCATATTGTGATTTTTGCTGTATTTGCAACTGTGATTCTGACTTCTGAACATCCAGTACATTTCCGATATCATTTGGATCGGAAGCAGAGAGAATGATGTTGTTTGAACTAATGATGTAAAACGTGTCAGGTGCAAAATTGGTATATGTGTTTTGGAGACCTGAGGGGCTTAGTGTGACAACGAGTTGACCGAGTAATTTATTGGGTTCGCCCCCCTTAGCAGATCCGTATATCTTCATATCGCACGCCATCCGCTTGTCATCAGTAAAAAAAGCCCATTCCGGTACTCTCTCGAACTCAAAGGGGAGCAGTCGAAAAGCAGAAGCATATCGCAGCGAACGGCTGCCATCAATGCTGATTACCTGATCATCTGGCGTAACTACATATATGTTGTCCACGAAAGGGCCGACTGTTCGTCTCAGCTCAACTAGCTCCACTTGAAGCGTATCCTTTACACTCCCTAGTAAGTTAGTGCGGTAATCAACATTGATCGCGCTAGTGTCAGTTAACGGATACAAGTTGAGATAGGATTGAACTGGTTCTCGATCACCTATTTCCAACAACCGCTTCTTGATTGCGAGAAGCGGTTCGTCCATTTTTGTTGCAGCTGCGGCGAATGTCTGCTGCGCATCTTCTGTTGCTTTCTTCCCGATCAATTGACTAGAACGAATATAGAAGGTTGTACTAACGATTATCAGTGGCACAAGCGTGAGCAGCGAGTAAATGATAAGCATTTTATAGAAAAGCTTCGAACGGATTGCATTGATGAAATTGGCAAAAAAATGATCCATACCGCAGTCCCCCATAGAAAAATCTGAACCTCTAATGGAAATAATAAAACCAGATGGCAACTAAACCTTGAAGGTTTCAGTTACCATCTGGGCTTCTCATCCATCTAATAAGAAATTAATTGGTCACCCGAATATAATCTACATTTAATGTAGCGCTTGAACTTTCCGCCGGATCTAACGGATCCATTCTCAAACGTTTAATAGTACCTGCCCAAGAAGCGCTAGCGGACATATCAACGATGTATTCCGTATAGTCACTATTAGGAATAATATTAAAACTGACCGATTTTGTTTGATTCCATGTCGTATCCGAATTGGTTATGAAGAATATACTGGCCAAGTTTTTAGACGAATTGTTTCTCATACCAATACGTATATTGTGGTATTTTGCAGGATCCGTTATTCCCAAGCTGTCTGCTGACAAGATCTGCGGATCAGTACCTCCAGTCGTCAAGGTCATTTCCCCTCCAGTCACAGTTCCACTTACTTGGTAAAACATCGTCCATCCTTCAAAATTTCCGTTTGTGTTGAAATTCCAGTCCTTCACACTTGTATATGAACCGGTATTAAAAATATTAAATTCGTACATTATTGGTGTACCTGAACCGCTGGTGTAGTAGATTCTCGCTTTCGTACCCGTAACTGGTGCAAACGTATGTGTGCTGGGATTTGATACACTGCCGATCGTAGTTCCCGTATAAGCTATATTCCAAGAACCACCAGACCAATATTCTATTCGAAAACCAGATGTTCTGCCTCCATATTCCGTTAACATCACTTCATCAAAAGTTGTATTCGATCCAAAATCCACCTCCAACCACTGTCCATTATAATTGGATCCTAGAGCCGCTTGCCAATTCGTATTGGTCATTTCATCAAAGGCTTTGCTGGCTGCTTGGTTGGCCTCTTGTTGCGATGAAGCAGCATAAGTTTTATTTAACGCCAAATTGGCTGGAAATAAGACATCATGGATGGCATCCAAACGATCAGTACCGTCAAACAATGTTGGACTCATCCATCCCCCTTCGTCAAATTCATTCCAGGCATACATTAAGATTGCATTTGCGTTGTTAACTGTAGAATTGCCATGTGTCCAATCTAGCGCTTTTTTCAGATTATATGCAATTTCTGAAGGTTGCGCGGTTTGAATCCAATCATTAGCTCCATAACTGTGCCAGGATACAGGATTATCAATCCTTGGGCGCGGATCCCAACCAGTCGTGACCCAAGGGACCACATTTTTTCCTGTACTTTTTGCAGTATTCCAACCATTCTGATCCGCAGCCATCAAGTGTGTATAGGGCTTGCCGCCACCGCCAAACGATGTGTAGGCACTGATTGCATCAGCTCCAAGCGAGTCAACCGTGCTCGCGGATGCCCCCATTAAAACGATATACGGTGTACTAAGTCCAGCAGTCGTAGATTTCGTTCGTAATGTTTGAATGTTATCCGCAGTATAGCCGCCAGTACCCCCAGATATATAAACTAGTGGTCTCCCATTCAGTACTTTCTGATAATTGCTGTCCTGGAAGCGACTCACAAGCCAATCGAAATTGGAAGGAAGAAGCAAGCTAGTACCCAAAATCAGGGAGTAATTGATATCATTCTTGTGGGTGCTAGAGAAATAAAGATTACGTGCGATATCCATACCACTTCCATCAGCATAGTAACAAAAGGCCCAGTAATCAATTCCTGCATTTTTTGCATAGGCAATATCTTGATCCATGACCGCTTGCGTCAATTCGCGAGCCTGTACGGTATTGGTACCCGTTTCGACACCATAAAATGGTAAACGGAAATGGTATTGGTTCGGCCCTAAAGCAGTTTCTACTTGCTGTCCGACATAGGGGGCCCCCACCCCATTCGTATTCGTATCCCCAACCCATCCGTCCCATCGAATCGCACCGATTAAAGTGCCTCTCTTTCCCGCAGCTTCAACTTCTGGAGGAAAGTGGAGGATTCCTGGCAACAAGAAAGCTAAGCACAGAGACAATATAACAATCTTGCAAACTGATCGCACGTACGTTCGCATCATGGTATTACCTCCTAATTAAATTAGATAAACCAATCATCAAATGCGTTCATTCAAGCTGGTGCATTTTCAATGCAAATGGAACAAATCGTTTAAGCGGGAAGGATTATACGGGAGCTATGGGGGAGGGGATATAATCAATTGAGGTTTTGTGTCTTTAGAAAAATGATAACGCCTTCATGAATGAAGCGGAATAGTTCCATTTTACCTTTTCTTTGCTTCAATTGACCAATTGAAGCAAGCTTAAGGGATGACTCCCCGTCAGTACCAAATGAAATCGGAATGAAGCCATATCGGCATACAGGAGGTCATCCTTTACTGTACTAGCAATTAATGAATGGTACGTGAATGAATTAAAACCAAGGTAACACCACTGAGCTGTTATTTAATCGCAGTAGCGCTTCGTAAAAAAAGTAATCGCCATAGATCAACGGCTGATCAGTTCCGTATCCATATTCGCCTGTCGCTTCCTCTTGGCTCCCCTTGAAGTATGACGGTCCAACGCAGCCGTGCAAGAGGAAAGCATTTGGCTCCAACGAGGCGGGAGCGAGGTGCGCGTCTATTAAACGTCTTACGGTTGCCCTTGCAAGTTGCAGCAGATCGCTTCGCTCCGGCAGCAAGCTGGCGAGTTCCAATAATCCGCAGGCAGCGATCGCCATCGCCGATGTATCAATCGGTAGCCGCTCCGTTCGTGGTGCGGCGAAATCCCAAGGCGCGTCGCCATTCGGCAACAAGGAACGCTGCCAATATTCCGCACAGCGCAGTGCTGTAGCAAGCATCTGCTCATCTGACGAATGGCGGTAATTCAAGGCGAGTCCGTACAATGCCCATGCCTGTCCACGGCTCCAGCAGGAATCGTCCGCATAGCCTTGTGCGGTTTTTCCTCCCTTCGGCTCTCCCGTGGCAGGGTCAAATTGAAAGGTGTGATAAGTGGAGCCATCCTCCCTGACGATATTTCGCATAAGTGTATTAGCGTGACAGGAGGCGATCTGGGCGTACCGCACCTCTCCCGTATGACGGGAAGCCCAATACAGAAGTGGGAGATTCATCAGACTGTCAATAATCGCTTTCCCTTTCTTTAGCTCACGGAATTCCGGCGTGTCATGCTCCCAATCGTTCCAAGCCCGGATAAACGCTCCACGTTCCTGAAACCTGGCTGCAAGCGCATCCGCTGCCTGCAGGCTGATTTTCTCCGATACCGCCGACCCCGTCAGTCGGAAATGAAACACAGCCGTCAAATGAAAAATAAAGCCAACATCATGATCAAGTCCGATATAGCCATTTATCGCATTGACCTCTGGATCGTTCGCTACCCTCTCTTCAAAAAACGGAATGTACTTTTCGAACTCCTGAATGTAAACATCATCCTTCTTGCACACATTTGCGAGAAGAAGCATACCAGGCCAAAATCCGTCGGTCCAGTGCCCGCCCGTCTGGCATTCGTAACGCCCCTCCCTGTTCGCGACCGCATTAGGGATGCAGCCTGTGTATTTGCTGCAATTGTTCTTGATTCGTTCACTTAGCAAGTTTATTAAGTTTTGTTCATTCCACATTCAATTTCCCCCTCTTTCATGGCAAATACAATGTATGGCTGGATCCATCAGAACGTTGTGCCGGTCCGGCACACATCATGATGATCTGCCATTGCCACCTTACCGGCTCATCCGTAAATCGACTTATCGGCCGTGAGGTTAACGCCCGACCACGCCTTCTTGGACGTCCAATCAGCCTCGCCCGTCCAGAACAGATCGTCCGCCGGCAGGCCGAGCGGCAAAAACACCGTACTGCACAGGTATAGGCTGCCAGTTGAAATATAAACTTCACCAAGGTCCGGCTGATAGCCGCAAAGACCGATCGTGAGCCAACCGTTCGCGTCAAACGTTCCCGGCTGCTCAATCGTTCGGCGAATGACAGCACTAAGCGCCCCACGCACCTGCGCCGGCTCGACGCCGGACGGCAACTCGCGCCGCAGCGCCATCTGCGCCAGATGCTGGAACGCGCCGAACCGATACACGATGGAGCGGCCGATCGGCGGATAGGTTCCATCTGGCGAAATGAGCCTCTCCTGCACCTCGGCGTATCGGATAGCCCGCTTGCGTAGCGGCTCGGCGAGGCCTGCCCAATCTGTTTCCTCCCCGCTTACAGCCTCCACGATATCCAACATCATCGGCTGAATGACGAAGCTGTTATAGTAATCCCAGTGGAAATTAGGGCCATCGCCGTAAACGCCATCACCCATGTACCACTGCTCATGCTGCCTGAGTGCATAATCGATCCGCATGCGATCCCAATCCGCTTCGCCCAACTGGCGAAGCGCTGTTTCAATCATGGCGGAGAACAACAGCCAGTTGTTCGTAAAGGGCTTTCGAGTACGCGTCGCTTTTAGCGAGGCGATGAGCTGACTTCGGACACGAGGTTCAAGCTTCTCTCCGAGCTCTGTCGGTGCCCTCAGCACAGCATGCGCCAAAAAGGCCGCATCAACAATCGGCTGATACCCCTCCGAAAAATTACAAACATCCGGCGAAGCAGGGTCCGTACCCGCATCGATGGCGGCTCGAGCCATATCGGCGAAGCGCTCGCGAAGACGTCCTTCTTCCCCATCTCGGGGGCCGGATTCCAGCCAGGAAGCGAGGCCTGCCAAGGTTCGGCCAAGCGCCTCTAAATACATATAAGGCGACCGATCCGGCTCCCCATGCTGAGAAAGAAGCATTTCGTCCGTTTTCACCGCGACCGGCATAGTCGCTTTCAGTTTTCGCTCCGATAGCGCCTTTAGGACGGGACCAGCGATGCGTTCCATTGTTTGGAGCCAGTACGCCCTGTCATTGCGTGATAGTGTCATTTGCCTTTAACCCCTTTCGTTCGATTCGCTTACCCCAGATACAAATCGTACTCACTTAAACACTCTTTTCAAAGCCTCCAAATACCCATAGCCGTACAGGCTGTCCGGCTGCAAATAACTGGTCTCCGTCCATTCGTTCCAACTGTTCACCGTAATAAGAGGCGGCTGAGCCGGGTGTGCGTCGGCATATGCCTTAGCCTTTTCAAAAGCTGCTTGCAATTTCTCAGGTGTATTGTTCTTCACAATCCCTGGTCTAAATTCCTTAAATCTTGGATTGTTGTCCCAACCGATGGACACATGGGGAAAGTACGGGATTGAGTAGGTCTCTTCGATTCGCTCCCATTCTTTTACCACATCAGCCATAATTTCTTCGTAGTCCCTGTCGATATCGGTAAAGTGAACATACTGGTAATGGGACATACTGTCAAAGCCCAGAAGTTGAATGACTTCGTTGGAGGTAACCGTGATTCCGTCATCCACGCCGCTTAAGTTATAATTCATCTCACCCCACATCGTCATCTGCAAGTGAAGTCCAGGCAATCCGGATCTCACAGCTTCAGCTCTGAACCATTCGAAAGCATCTTTTGTAGCAGCCGCGCCTCCTAAGCCTTTCATCAGATTGTCAAGGTCATAGATCATGAATACCGGCTTCCCGTCTATGGTGTAGTACGACGGATGATGAAAGTACTTTTGAATCAGTCTTTTCGCCAGTTTTTCAAATTCATTACGGTCAACTGACGCATCCCAGATCAAGGCATCCCCTATATGAGAAAGACGAATATCCCACGTGTAGTTCACATTATGGTTAGCCCACATCAGATAAAACTTGACCCTGTCATTATTCCTCGCTTTCAGATAGCCGTCATTCAGGGAGTTCTCAAGGAAAGGATGTTTATCATACCAGTACCAGTCATAAATAAATACGTTTACGCCATGATCTGCCGCAGCATTAATCTGCATTTCCATAACATACGGGTCTGCTTCGTTGACGTAACCCCATAAAGGCTTTCTGGGCCAATTGTGGCCTTCAAACTTTGCAACCGAATTTTTGACGGATTGCCATTCTCCGATTCCCTCTGGCCAAAACATCCTAGATCTTTTGTCATCACCTGTATAAGCAGGCCAAATATAAGCGGCGATATCATATTGTTTCGTCATTCCACAATCGCTCCTTTTTACAAGCTTATCTTCTATATTCCTAGTTAGCGCTAAGCAAAGTATAGCAACCTTAGCTAAGCGTTTACATTGCACCGTTTAAGATTAGTTCTCCTAATAAAATGAATCTTGGAGTACAATAGGATCCAGAGGTGAGCTGCATAATGTCTTACTTTACTTTTTTTGGAACTTCGCGCTTTGAAGTCAAATGGGCGGGCGCCAGTGATACTGGGCCGGAGTTTTATCGCCCGCATTCCAATCCCTATTATGAACTTATCATGGTAACAGACGGCCCGATTCATATAGACAGCGGCGGAGAACGTCTAACCTTACACGCAGGAGAATGTTTGCTGCTAAAGCCTTGGGAGGAACATGTCGGTTGGAATAAATCATCTTTGAGTGGACGAATTTTTTGGGTACAATTCCATGCCGAGCCCTCTTTACGACATTATTCTTCATGGAATGAATTAGTTTCCGAACTAAAAACACGCCATATGTATCCCGAGCAATTGCGAACCACAGACGGGAGCGATGGCGAGGTCTTGATCGTTCCGCGGCGATTTGCGCCTGTTCAACGATTCGATTTGCTTCAAGCCTTCGAACAACTGATACGGGTTCATGAGCAGCCAAAAGGGTATTTCACCTTCCACTTGTCCATCCTGTTCTCACAACTCATGCTGAAAATTGCCGAGAATGCCCTGGATCAGCTTAACCCCCAATCCGTTATTCCGGCATCGTTTATTACTTATCGCAAACTACTTTCCTTACTTCACGAGAACTACACAACAGAGTGTCATGCAGGCTTTATTGAAGTACAGCTTGATCGCAAATATGAATATATATGTCAAATATTCAGCAAATACGCGGGCTTAACCATCCGGAATTACATCCAGCAGTTGCGAATTCAACGCGCAAAGCAGCTGCTGCTGGAGACCACGTCGGATATCCGTCATATTGCGGAACAGGTCGGATACGACGATCCGTTGTATTTCAGCAAAATATTCAAAAAACTCGAAGGTATTTCTCCTAGTGAGTATCGGATGCGGTAATTTCTCCCCATTGCTGTTGTCGTATGAATTCTTTGTGTTGTTTGTGGTTGTTGTGTTGTGTGTTTGTCGGGTGACAAATAAGTTTTGAAGTACTTTTTACAATCATTTTTAACAGTTCCATTCAACTAACGTTCTCCCGTCGTAATGAACCTAGCCCAAGCGTTTCTCTATTGCGTATGGTTTTACCACTTGCACCTAGTGATGCGGCTCTCCGTGCTGTCTGTAACGGCAAGTTTGAAGACCATCTTTTTAGCGCCTTTGGAAGCCGAATATCCTTTATTATTTGCTTCAAGGCAAACCTCTGCGGTTCAATGAGCTAAGAAGATTGCTGCCCGCTATCACGCAAAGGATGCTTACACTCCATCTGCGTGAATTGGAGGAAGAAGAGCTCGTTAAACGAGTCATTTATCCGCAGATCCCGCCGAAAGTGGAATACTCCATCACGGAATACGGCATGAGCCTGTCCCCGATTCTGGAAGCCTTACATAAATGGGGATCGGCCCATGTCGAGCGAAAACGGCTCGGCAAGGCGAATAATGAGCAAACAGAAACGGACTAGCGTTTAAAATTACGCTAGTCCGTTTCACTCTACATCGAGTCAAAATATAACGAAAGTGAACATGAGGCATGTCTAGCACAGCACGTGCCAGAACATAAAGAAAATCCCCTATCTGCCTAACTGAAATCAAGCACGCAGCTAAATAAATCAATCATTTCCACTGCTGAATCATTAATGTAATCTGCCTGTTACTTTAATGAAAACAGGGAACAGCTGCCGCGGCAATCTGCTCCCTGTTTCTTGTGCTATAGTGTCACGTTAGAATTCCTGTATGATGTAGAGGCAGGTGTCTCTGCCGCTGTCATGCAGCAGTACTCGTCGCCGGTTTTGCTTTAGATGTACAGGCGGTAAATATCATCAAACTTGTTAAACAGCATGGGCACAACGATAGTCTTCTTCAAGCTCGTTACACGTGAGTGCATGCCATAAACGGTTGGAAGATAACAAATGTTGCACTGACTTGAGTCAAATATTATTGACGAGCCGCAGGAGCCGGAGCCGCTCGCTGCGTTTGAATCAAGTTGTCTACATTGGACTGCGACTTATTAATTTGCTCTTGCGTCAACGGCTTGCCAACGCCGAAGCTCTTGACGATTTTCTTCAGCGTATCCGCATCGAAATCATCCATCGCATACATCTCCACCGTAAATCCCTTGTCCTCCCAGATAACAATTCCATTTGCAAAATACAGCTGGGTCCCGTCGATCATTTCCGTTTTCACTTCGGCTGTCGTTTCAATTCCGTTCTTGCCGCCTTGCGAAATCAAGAAATTCACGGATTTTTCGCCTTGTGCGTATTGCACCTCTACCATCGTCTTACCGTGAATGACGGTGTTGACATACTTGAAGTCAGCCATCCAGGATGGAGCCGGGAAATTCATTCCCACGGCGGTACGGGCTTCGTCCACGGTCATCGTCGGCCGCGGCGGCAGCTCCACTCTATCGGTTTCGGAACCTTGCTTCTGGGCGGAGGCACTTTTGGCAGACGCCGGAAGCTCCTTATCGACTTGAACGATGTCCATATTGCCTACATGAAACTTCGCCAAGATCGATTGCATCATACCTTGGGCGTAGGAGGTAGTTGATAGCACTCCGCCAATCAGCACTACACCAAGTACAGCCACAGTAGCCGTTTTCCATGTTCTATTCATCGTTGTCATCCCGTCCCTCATCGTATTTTTCGGTGAAATGGTTTGCGTCTCGATCTTATGTACCAGACGCCTATGAATCCGCTCTTTCGCCAATGGATTATCAAGCTTTGTATTTTCAAGCAAATCGATCACATCCTCGAATGGTTTGAGGTCTTCTTCTTTATTCACCCATCAACCCCCCTGTCCCCAAAAATTTATGCAGCTTCTTCAAGCTCCTGTAAACAATTACACCGATCTGGGATTCACTTACTCCCATGAGTGCCGCAATCTCCGAGTTTTTGAGACCGGCGGCAAACTTCATGGCGATGATGTTGCGTTCCTTGTCGCGCAACTTGGCAAACGCTTGAAACAGCGCCTGATGGTCGTCAATCTGGATGGCTAGCTCCTCGGGAGAAGGCTTCGGCCAGATCAACTCGGTAATCGAGTCCAAGGAGAAATGAAATCTCTTTTTCCGGGCGCGAAAGTAATCGGTGACGGCATTCCGTACTATGGCGAACAACCACACCTCGAATACGGCTTTTTCCTCCGAGAAGCTGCCATAATTGACAATAACCCGTTCAAACACTTGGCTGCAAACATCCTCCGCCTCATACTGATTCTGAATCCGGTAGTAAATATACTTGTACACGCGGTTAAAGTACTGTTCATAGATCCGGGAAAATTGTTCAGTTGACAGAACCTCTCCGGCAGCACGGAGCTTGTCCGTTCGCTCCCTGACTATGTTCTTGTTTACTCGGACGCTCTCCATTCGCTTTCCTCCTTCCTATGCTTCTATTTCATCCAAGCAAGCCGGTTACGTATGTTAATACGCCGCTTAATGAAATCCATTAACAAGTAGCGGTCGTTTTTTTCTTCAAGTCACTATTATAGAGCATGAAAAAAAATGCGGGCACCAGCAATCGCTGGAAACCCGCATCCACTATAACGGCGTTAATTTTTTTTCACAGATTCAAGATTTGATCCATATTCCGCCGGCTAAGTCGGTCCCCTAGGGAACTCACCAGTTGTTGAAGTCTGCCCATGTAGGTGGTGTTGCCTTCGACTGGTCCGGTTCCCGCCATCGTTCAGCATCTTTTTGTCGTTACAGTCAGCTTGGGGAGGTCTATCATTATAAGGGTATTGTACTATCCCATATTGTAAGTATCCTGCCCGATAGCTCAACGACTGAAGATGCAGCTGCGCGGCGGCAAGCTGCTTCTGGATGGCTCTGAACTAACGTGTCCCGTTAGCTGAACTTGCTTTTTGTCCCCTTTTTGCCAACATTCATTTCATTTATGATTGCTATGAACTGATTGACTTCCTCCGATGGATGTAATGGATATAGCAATCCATATGGAACTGCAAAATCCAAATCACTTGGGATTGTCACCAAGGATGGATGAATATCTGCCCACACCTCCAATGTCAGCATAACCGTATTGCTTTCCTCGCAGCGATTAAACACATCAATGTCATAAAGCCGTGGAACCTCTTTAATTCGTATTTGAGGATGATTCTTTACCAGGAAATTACGTATGTCATGAATGACTGAGCTTTTCCCGCCATTCACCACAGCCAATCTTTCCCCATATAAATCTGTTACAGAAAGTGTTTTCTTAGAAGCCAGCCTATGGTGCCGAGATACGGCAAAGCGAAAACGGTAACTCCCCAATTCGAGCAAACGGTAGTAATCCTTCCAGCGATCTGCTAGAAGTGGCCCTACCATAATATCGAACGATTGGCCAATCGTACGGTAAGTAGTTGGGAGTGTATGTGCATCATCTTCGAAATGAATGATGCTTATTCCGAATTGCGGGAACAAGTCGCTGAATCCATTCCATAGATCAATTAAACCCTTACATGGGTTAAGCATAGAAGTGCCGACCCGTACAATATGCCGATTTGCTTGTGCGGCTTGACGCATACGGATCAGAGCTTCTTGGTAATATTGCAGCATAAACTCAGCATCCTTGATAAAGGCTGCTCCTGCCTCCGTGAGTCTGACACCGTGGTTGGTGCGGTTAAAAAGAGGGATCCCGGCTTGCTTTTCCAACAAATTCATTTGCTTCATCACCGCGGTTGAAGAAATAAAAAGCTTTTCGGCTGCCTTAGAGAAGCTTCCGGACTCCGCCACTTGAACAAACGTCTTCAATTGTTCATTCATTCAGAAAGGCCCTCCTATTTGCATAAACTAATAGTTAACGCCATGTTAACCTATTTGAAATTCCGTTTCAAGTAAGTTAGTCGTAACATTAGAGAAGAAACTGGAACCCTATTGGAGGAGAATACGATGAAAAACAAAGTCTGGTTCATTACGGGAGCCTCTCGCGGATTTGGGCGCATTTGGGCGGAGGCCGCACTCTCTCGCGGGGATAAGGTTGCCGCAACCGCTCGCACACCGGAAAGCATCGCCAATCTTAAGGAACGTTTTGGTGACGCCGTTATGCCCCTAGTACTCGATGTAACGGATCCCCGTCAGGTCGAGCATGCCGTTCGGCAGGCTCATGCGCATTTCGGCAGGCTGGACGTGGTTCTTAACAATGCCGGTTACACGCTGGTTGGTACAGCTGAGGAGGCTGACGAATCCGACGTCCGCGCGCTGTTTGACGCCAATTACTTTGGTACGCTTCGGGTCATCCAAGCTGCCCTGCCTCTGCTTCGACAACAAGGATGCGGGCACATTCTCGGCGTCTCAAGCGCTATGGGCATTGTGGCGGCACCGCTCATCGGCTTCTATTGCGCTTCCAAATGGGCAGTTGAAGCCCTTCACGATAGCCTTGCACAAGAGGTTAAAGACTTCGGCATAAAAGTGACGTTGCTTGAGCCCGGCGCCTTTGCAACCGATTTTGGAAGTCCCTTGTCCATGAAGACATCACAGGGATTGGAAGTCTACGCCGAACTTCGAAATCAGGTGTTCGGTCGCTTATCGACCGCAGAACGAGGCGATCCGCAGGCGACAGCCGAAGCGATTCTTCAAATCGTTGACGCCCAGGACCCGCCTCTGCGGTTTGCGGTCGGCGCTGGGGTTTTGCCTTTGGTACGCGAAGCCTATGCCGATCGTTTAGCCGCTTGGGAGGCATGGGAGGCTGTTTCGAACGAAGCGCAAGGAACGCCGATAAGCCACCGTTAGATTTGGAACCTGCCCGTTCGTATAGCTTAATCCCCCACCCGCATCATCAAATTTTTAAACGTATGCTCATAATCAGCAAAAAAAAACGTTCACTCTGAATTATTGAGTGAACGCTTTTTTTATCTCAAAACTTTGTAACTTCAAAACTTATTTGTCAACCAACACTCAATGTCGGGTGACAAATAAGTTTTGAAGTGGTGTTTACGGGCAAAAAACCTGAATTACAAATATGTTTTGAAGTACCGATTTTTACGCTCTTATAGTAAGATTTTTTCTTTTTCTTCTATACTTTGGCGGTTCCATGATTGGGTATTAACAATTGCTTTCATTCTTGCTACTTTCCAGTCATTAATTTGCTTTTGAGCGTTCCGATTATTATCATCTAATCTAACTAAATATTGCTCATCCAATCTCCCTTTAAAATTAAACCTCTATCATAGTTCAGAGTAACGGATATAGTTGATACTTCATATCGTTCCAATAACAATCAAAGCTAATTCCAGTAAAGTAGAATGAGCTCGAATCACTGAGTTAATTTCCATACTCTTTCTTCCAAACTTAATTATTAAGCCTATCCTAGTTGCGGAAACACTGCCCAACTCTCAAAACGGTTGACGTATCCCTCGTTGTACGGCTTAGCGGGAACAAGAACTTCAACCAAATCTATCACACGTTCGATCTCGTATGGAGCATCATCGACCAGCAAGGAAGGTTTGAACCTTTCAACAACTTCTCGTTTGTTAGAAGTACATATGATAGTTGCCAAAGGAAATCCATTCAGCATGAGCCAATGCCTGGTGAGTGATTTGAACCACGGAGGTCTTGCTGTAACATACATGATTTTCGAACCTGCCTTATTCAATCGTTGTAGCGTTTCTGCAGCGTCTTCAAATGCTTCTGCACCCAATAACACATCCGGATTCATTTCAAAGAAATCAGCGCTTAATGGGAATGGATAGATGGTTTCTGTAAACCCTGCTACCCTCTTCATAAGTTCGCCTTTTGTATCGGCCAATGTATTGTCAATATCAAACACTAATAGGGACATTGATCTTCTCCTCCTTACGATAAGCAAATGATGCTGGTAGAGGCCGGGTGGCTATCCCTTGCCTACAACCTGCTGAAGAAAGCAACAGTGGTTTTCAAAAGCAAAGGAGCTAAGCACAAACAAGCCGCTTAGCTCCTTTTTCATTCGTCTCTTTTTTAGTACTCCAAATAGATTTACTTAAAGACTATTCGGCTGGTTTATCAGAGCCTTTAGTAGTAATATCCTGGACATCAACTGAATCGGATTTCAAGTGTGTTGTACGCATCCATATTGCTTATTTCCTTTGCTTCATCGCATTCACGATGTGCAAATCTTTCTGATCAATCACGCCGTCTTTGTTGACATCCGCCGCTTTCACTTGCGTCCACTCGCTGTCGGATGACGTCACTCCAAAGTGTGTGGCCACCATACTGTCATCCCGACCGTTGATGGCTCCGTCTCCATTGACATCGCCCGTCGAAGCGGTCACCCGGTAGGTCACAAAGTGGTCCATCGATTGCTGGAGGGCAATCGTCGATATCTGCAACTCCGACCTGGTCGTATACTCCGATGCATAAACGGCCTGTGCGGCCTGGATAGCCAGAAGGAGGATCGGCTTCCTAGCCTCAAGCGTTCCTGGGATATACTCCCCGATCGCCTTTCCTTCCGATGCCTGATCGTACAATTGCTGCACTTTTTCGATCAAGCCCGAAAGCGGCGATTTATCCACGTTCTCAATATAGACGGGAAAATCAGTAAGCAACCCAATTGAATCAGTATCTATCAAATCCTCATCATAACCCGGAAGCCAGCTTACGTTCTCGTAATAACCTTTGCCGGAATCATTGAATCGGAATTCGAGCGCAAGCGCATTTCCTTGTACATTCGAAATTTTAATATTTTTAAATACTTGCCCAAACGTATTATAGTCAAAGAACATACCGTTAGGGCCCAAGTCGAGATTGGAAGGATGAGAGTAAATATCGTCGATCACAATCTGATCGTAATAATTCGTGTTGTACGCATCCGCATACTGCTTACTAGTTCCCGCCTGATGAATGGCTCCCGTATCGCCACTATCTTGACCAACTTTGTAAACTTTCACATATTTAACAATATTATTCCGTGTATACCCATTGCTGCTCTTATTAGATGAACTGGTATCTTGCCCCACAGGCCCACGGAAACTTATAGCGAACCTCGGACCATTGAATATTTCGCTGTGAGAAATTTCATTGGAGCCAGCATTATATATATTTATGCCGGAGCTGTCTGTTGCCAGTTGTCCTACGTCGTGAATTTTGTTGTTTGTCATGATGTTGTATTTGAGCACGTCGCCAGTCCCCGTCTCAGCCCGGAGCAAAATACCACTGATGCCCATCTGCTCAATCCAACAGCCCACTACCCTGTTATATTGATTGTAATTATGCATATAGACACCGAACAAGCCGGCGTTCTTCAGATGGGAATTCCTAATCGTAATGTTTTCCGTATTGCTCATGTTAATCATGCCTTTACGTGTTTCCGAGTTTTGATACCAGGCATTTATTTGTTTGACGAAATCGGTTCCCTCGAAAGACAATCCTTCAAACGCGATGTTTTGAACCTTGTTGCTCGTGCTGCTCCCTTCCAGAGAAATGATTGTCTGCACTTTGGGCGCTACGATGTTCTGTTCTGTCGGATCACCGTTGATTGGCCAGTAGTATAATACACCTGCATCGCGATCCAAATAAAATTCTCCGGGTTGATCTAATAGTTGGTAAATACCTTCTACATAATATCGGGCCTCGGGTCCGATGACAGTTCCATCCCCATTGCTAATACTGATAGCTCTGGAATTGGCATCAATAGCGGTAATTGGACTAGTCCACATCCCCCAATTTCGATAGCCCCATGGCCAAACAACCAAATCTGCATCGCTTATATCCCAAGTCGAGGTATCCAGATCACCGCTTTTATACGTAATGCCGCTGACAGTACCAGATTCGGAAGTCAAGTAGGGAGCGTTCGAGTTTGGAAAAGCAACATCTTTGACATAATTAGGAGTGCGGGCTTTCCTCGCTCTTTCTCCGTTCTCATACAAAGTATCAAAACTCCATCCCTGACCGACCTCAGCCTTCCAGATTGATCCTAGATCAGGGATCCAATTCGTAATTGGCTGTCCGCCTACTAGCCGTGCACTGCCCAATTCGTCTTCATTTTTATAAAGAATATAATAACCATTTGTTCCAGAATCCATTTCATTAAAGACAACTGAATCATCTACATAATAATCACCTTTCTTTACATGAACAACGATGTCGCCTGTCATATCACTGTTAATTGTTCTGATATAATCTCTAGCCCCTTGTATGGTGGCAAATGGCTGCTCTTCCGTCCCCAAATTGGCATCGTCGCCATCTGTAGCTACGTAGAGATCCGTCTGTACAACGGTTGTCGTTCGTTCGTAGTATGCCTCTCGTGTTGGAATTGTTGGAGGGGTGGTAACAATCGGTATCTCTGGTGTTGAATCACTGCCCGTAGCCGCACCATAAATTCTGACATTGTCTACATTAGCAATGACGGGACTCGGACTAGCACCTCCAACAAACCAAACACGACCAATATTAGAAGCCGCTGCTCGACGGAAAGGAAGGGAGCTACTTATCAATTGATCGTTCACGTAGAGATCTGCTGTTTTGAGGGAAACATCAGCTTCAATCCGAAAATCATTCCATTGAGTGCCGTCAAAACCACTTGGCGTTAGAACTGTCGTTGTCGTTGTGCCTCCTGTGGTAACAAACCAACGAATCTCATTTTTCAGAATACCCATCGAAGTAACGAGACCGGAAGTGGAGCTCGAATCGTCTAAGAGGTAAAACTGAAAAGAGCCGGTGTTGTTCGTTGAAGGTTCGATTCGGATGGAAGCTTCGGCGATCATTTTATGCAATTGCGTACTGAATTTCTTGTAAATACCTACCGTACTGGGGTCGTTATCAACGATTCGCATCATCTTACCGGTACCGTCTTTTCCATATACACCCACAGTCACGGATGAACCTGCCGGCAGAACGGAAGGCGTCAACGCATCCCATACAACCCCACTTCCAGTTGTAAGTGAATCGAAGTTTTCGGAAAATAAGGTAGGCATCTCTCCTTGAATGCTGACATTATCAACATAGGCAATGACGGGACTCGGACTAGCTCCCCCGACAAACCAGATCCGGCCAATATTGGAGGCTGCGGCTCTGCGAAAACGGAGATCGTCGCCAATCAACTGGCCGTTCAGATAAAGATCAGCTGTTTTTAGTGATACATCGGCATCGATTCGAAAATCGTTCCATTGTGTACCATCAAACCCGCTTGGCGTTAGTACTGTCGTTGTCGTTGTGCCTCCTGCAGTAACGAACCAGCGAATTTCATTCTTTAAAATGCCCAGTGAGGTAACTAAACCGGAAGTTGACAAGGAGTCGTCAAGAAGATAGAACTGGAACGAACCTGCGTTATCCGTTGCCGCGTCAATACGAATCGAAGCTTCCGCGATCATTTTTTGTACCTGGGTACCGAATTTCTTGAACGTGCCAATCGTACCGGGGTCATTATCAACGATTTGCATCATCTTGCCGACACCGCCTTTACCGTACACTTCTGCAGTCACAGAGGAACCTGCGGGTAATACGGAAGGGGTAGTTGCATCCCACGCAATGTCGCCGCCCGTTTCGAGCGAATCAAAGTTTTCCTGCCAAATCGTCTGATAGTGTGCATTCCCAGTAGTACTCGCATTGGATACTGGCGATACGCCAATTAGAAATATGTTGAGTAACATTACAGTACAAATCACAGCACACAATTTTTTGGCCAACCGATGCATGAAGATCTCTCCTTTAAGCTTCGATTCCCGGTATATTCAGGTTATACCATTTAGACAAGCTTCCATGCGTCTTCTAGACGCTGAAAATTGTCTTCAATCGTATAAGCTGACGTTTGCCCTGGGTAAGGTACCATTTCGAGTATAAGAGCACCACGTTCCTTTTTACTCAAATATCCAACAGATAATAATTCTTGCAAAATACCTGCCAGCTCCGGCGTATCGATTTCTCCGCCTTGATAGCCGATTGGCGGATGATAATCGCCGTACCATACATGCTGCTTATCTTTCAATATGCAATTGCCTAAATGAACTCTCTTCAAATAAGGGCTTAATTGATGAATAGCGTGCGTAAAAGATTCACCCATTAAAGGAACATGGGCCATATCAAGTTCAATAAACAAGTTATCAATACCGGAGTGGCGAAGCGATTGGACAAATTCAGCACATTCTTCGCTCGGGCCTAACAGAAACTTCTTGTCAATCTCACGATCAAATGGCTCTAGTAAACCGATCATTGAGCGGTTGTTCAATTGTTTACAGAACCAGCTTGTAAATTCTGAAAACCGCCTTTTCGCCGACTCTCTCTCTTCTGGAAAATCCGGACCCGAAGCAAAAATGAATCCTGTTGCGCCAATGGCAGCCGCCATTTCGATCTGATCGCGGACGATCATACGAGAAATTTCCTGGTCATGCGGAGAAGATGAGGCTAGAGCAATCTTTCGAAGCGGATATAGATGAAGCGCATAAATTATTTCTTTTCGAATCTGTGTAAGATGAGAGATTAATTGCTCCCTGCGCTCTTCGCCGAATGGAATACAACAGTCAAATGTTTCTATATCTTCCCTCTGACTTAGTTCTATTAAAGTTCTGACATGTGCATCCTGATCGGTCATACATTCTGGATAAATCATGTGATGCACGAGTCCGATTTTCGAGTAATCAGATAATTTACCTTTCATCCTGAACCTCCATTTCTCTCTGGATCGTAAGTTTCTTATCCCAATATGCGGACCACACTTCCAGCACACTAGATCCGCTTAGGCGGATGATTCCGCTTTTCCTCATATCATCAGGATACCTTTGTTCATAGAGCTCGCGGTAAGCACCAGGCCGCAAATCGATATCCATTTGAATACTTGAGCCAAAATGAAAGGCGGAAGGGGCAACGTCCAAACTTGCTGCCTGTCTTCCAGCTTGCCGGATTCGTTCAGAGGTAACTGTAAGCGGATAGCATTTAGCCCCCCACTCGCAGTAAGCTTCCTTCACGACCACGCCCGCACATTGCGGCACTAGCTCCTTAGCCTCCGAAACGCCGGCAGAATCGCCTGTAAGCAGCAGTAGTGGGACTCCCTGCTCACCGGCAATTGCCGTCTCGACGCCAATCTCTCCGACGGATTGACCATTAATCTGAATATCTGCAATATCTGGCTCATACGTATGGTGCAAAAGCCCGTTCGATGTCCCTGCTTTGGCATGAAAGCCGAGCATAATCATACCCGTGAATGATTGGTTTATCCCCCCAGCCCAATCACGTCGATAAGGCGGTTTTCCACAGATCACGGTCACATTGTCGGGTAAATCGTCAATCAAAATATTCCTTCCAAAGAAATGTTCGTCATAAATGACGATTTCATCAGCTCCCCCTTCATTTAAACCTTGCAACAAGGCTGAGAGATCTGCCATCATCATACGCTGTCCATAGCCATAGTTAGATGCGCCCGGGGTTACTTCTTCATATGAGGTTACGCCACTGACACCTTCCATATCCGAACGAATCATATACACTTTCCGCGAATTCAATTTTTAATCACATCCTGCTTTAAAGTATGTTGAATGGATCCCAACTCTGGGCTGAACAATTCAATAACATCACCGCTTACGCAAAGCGTTGGATGTGCAGGTGTGCCCGTCAAGATGAGATCACCTTCTCTGAGCGGCATGATTGCGGAAATGTACGAAATAAGCCAAGTCACGGAGAATAGCATCTCACTTGTATGCCCATCCTGCACAGGTTGACCATTGACAGACATTCGAATGGTTACATCTTGGACATTATCCACCTTGACAAAAGAACCTATCGGAGTCGTGTTCATAAACATTTTATGCTGACCTAACTCTATCTTATCTACAGCTGTAATATCATTGACGATTGCGCAACCGCAAATATGCGACAACGCCTCATCCTCTCTGATTTGATAACCCGGTCTACCAACTAATACACCCATTTCAACCTCACAGTAGATTTGTTGGATCTGACTGCTTAATTCAATGTGTTCCGATGTCGTCACACTGTCCACATTTTTTAAGAAAAGCATCGGTTCATCAACTTGCAGATCAAGACCTTTTTCTATCCGAAGTGAACGATAGTGTGGACCTACTCCGATTATCCTTTTAACTTCTGGCTGAAATGTCAAACCTATCATGGCTATAACTCCTTGTAATACAATGTGAAAAATAGGATTTTTAACGATAAAGGGCAACTTCAACTCCGACAAATGTAGCTTTCTTATACGGATCGTTGTTGGTTAAATGGACTACGTTGTCACCTGATTTTACTAGTTCAGTGGGAAGTTCAAAATATCGAACTCTCTCCTGAGGCGGCAAACATTCCAAAGAGAATGGAGCGAACAATTCACCCGTTTCAACTTTTTCCTGCAGCTTCACGCCATTAAAGTTAGCGATAAGTGGCAGACGGGCCGTGTCCGTATCTGTTTCCACTCGCAGCATGCCACTGCTGAACCGCCCCTCCGGCACAATGTACATGTCAAAGGTTTTTTCCTGATCGGCAGGAAACGTACCATAACCAGTTCCTATAAAGTAGTGCTGCGGTTGCCGCTCCAAATGACTCAGCTCGCAAATGGTGTTTAAGATGTCAAACGAAGGTTCTTTGCCGGGAAATTCTTTGCGCCTGGGCTCGTGAAAACCATGATCGCGTGTATAGGCAAAATTGAAGAAGCTGATTCCATCCACGCCTCTGCGCCAATATTGAAGTGCCGCCGTTTCATATATTTCCCTCGTCGTCTTACGGTTGATATTGTTCGCGTAGCCGAGTGAGCTACGCGAGCTGCCGATATTCGTAATAAAATGAAGCTCACCGTAAATACGCGCGTTGCTGATACGTCGCTTGTAGTCTTCAATTCCAATCTCAAGGCTTGTTCGGAAGTAGGAAGAAACATTCACCATATCGATCAACCCTTCTTGATCCCAGCTTTCCACATCCAATCCGATCTTGACCGCTTCTTCGGGACGGTGCGGCACGCGAACGCTCAGGCTGAGCTTCTTCCCTCTGCTTTCCCCGATATCATCTAGCATGAGGCGGATACGTGCGACAAATTCGTTCATGATCGGTATGCCATCTGCAATCTGATTATCGGGGAAATAGCGCGGAGACCGCATGAAATCAAGCTCCATCCCATCAATATCATAGTTTTCCGCCAATTCCTTCAGTAAACTAAAATAATAGTCACGTACTTCGGGAACAAGATAGTTAAATGCCGCTCCTGACGGTTCCAGCCAATATTCAGGATGATTACGCCAGAAGCTTCCATGCGTTTGAGCTTGTGTGTTCTTCACGTAGTGATGATCATTCATCCGGTAAGCGATAAAGAAATCAATGCCGATTTCTCTTGCGGTCTTCAAAGAGAGAGCAATGGGATCTTTGTGCTGCAGCATATAGCGGCGTGCCCGAAAGTACGCTTTATCATTGTAGTTCCAGTTGGCTTCCGGAAGCGGCTCACGCTCCAGAGGTGCCTCATCTTGCCATCTTCGATCGATTTCTGAGTACCAGAGATTAGTTCTCCACGCTTGAGGACAGCACATTAACGCATCGACCTGCGTACCTTGTAACTCTTTGACGTATCCAATAACTTGTTCATCTGTCACATTGTCATCGTATCTTTGGTAAGGTGTTTGAGTTGTAAATAAAATCAGCAGCTCGTGGTTATACAAACACTTATAGGGCACCTTCTGTCCCTGTCGTTTTACTTCGATTGACATACGCTATCCTCCAATTGTAAGTTGAACTACCTTAATGAGTGTAAATTGCGATTTCCGCACTGACGAATGTAAGCCTTTTATAGGGGTCTGGATATGTTGCATTGAAAAGGTGTATTTGATGATTGCCAGTTTCCAGAAGCTGTAGCGGCAGGTCAAAATAGCGAACTTTCTCCGGCGTTGGCAAACCTTCTGTCGAGAAAGGCGTGTATAGTTCGCCTGATCCCACTATGGGTTGCAGAGGAACACCATCAAATTCTACATGAACGGGAACACGAGATGTCTCACGGAATGTCTCTACTCGGATGACCGCGCGCTGTATTTTGGCGAAAATACCCTCTGTTTCAAGACGAACATTGAATGTCACTTGGTCATTGGCTGGGAACGTGCCATAGCCAGTGCCAATAAAATAATGCTGTGCTTGCTGACTCAAGTGTTCTTGATCGCAAATGGTTCGAAGTATATGGAAAGGAGGTTCTTTGCCAGGAAACTCTTTGCGTCTCGCTTCGTTGAACGAATGATCTCGCGTATAGTTAAAATTGAAAAAACTCAGACCATCCACACCTCTACGCCAATAATTCAATGCGGTCGTCTCATAAATTTCCTGAGTCGTTTTCCGGCTGATGTTGTTCACATACCCTAGAACGCTGCGAGACTCGCCTGTGTTGACAACGAAATGAAGTTCGCCGTAAATACGTGCATGCACGACACGGGCTTTGAACTCTTCGATACCAATTTCAAGCGTTGTTTTGAAAGACGAGGACAGATTAATCATATCGATCAACTGCGCGCGATCCCAGGCCTCGACGTCCAAACCAGCTTTTAGACACGCTGCGAGTCGCTCGGGGACGCGTACACACAATTGCAAATATTTATCCCTTCGCTCGCCAATCTCATCTAGCAAAAGACGAATCTGGCTAACAAATGCGTTCATGATAGCGATCCCTTCGCTAACCTGGCTTTCCAGAAAAAAACGAGGGTGCCGCTGGAAGTCAAGCTCTAGTCCATCAATATCGTAATTCTCGGCGAGCTCGCGAAGTAACCCATAATAATAGTCTCGAACCTCCGGAACCAAATAATTAAAAGGGCTTCCACTTCCTTGCGGCTCGAGCCAATACTGGGGATGGTCGCGCCAGAAACTTCCATGTGTAGGCAGATGCTTTTCGTATAAATAATGATTGTCATTCATTCGGAAAGAGATAAAGAAATCAATGCCGATTTCTCTTGCAGCCTGGAGTGTCATACCGACGGGATCCTTCTTTTGCAACATGTAACGGCGCGCTCGGTAGTACGCTTTCTGATTGTATTTCCAATCATCTTCAGGAAGCGGCTCCTGCTCGAACGGGGCCTCTTCCCGCCATCTTCTGTCAACTTGCGAATCCCATAAAATCGTTCTCCAAGCAAGAGGGCAGCACATCAGGACATCCACTTGAGTACCTGCCAATTCTTTGACGTACCCTGTAACCTGGTCGTCCTTTACATTATCTCGATAAGTCTGGTAAGGCGTCTGCGTCGTGAACAAGCTAAGCAATTCGTGATTAAACAAACATTTGTAGTTTTTTTTCAAACCCATACACCGATCTCCTTCCTTCGTTACCTCCGCGATCTTGAGTCTCTCCCCGCGCTAATATTGTCGAGGAGAGTGCATGACGCGGTTCTTATTGCTTTCGCTGATAGTAGAAGTTTGGCTTGGATTTGTCTTTTTGCAGGAGATTGATTTCTTCAATGACTTTATCTCCGCCTGAGCTTCTCCACTTGGCCACCATTTCATCAAAAAGCGTCCCGATGTCCTTTTTATCCAATAACATCTTCGTATATCCTTCTTCTAGAATTTGTCCCAAGACAACAGACTTCTCTTGAAGCGTTGGAATCTTAGTGTTTGCACGGAGATAGTTATATTGAATATTCTTCTCGTAAGTATCCAGCTTACCCAGCAAATAATTCGCCGCATCCTTGGAAATAAACTTTGTGTACTTCTCAGTATCTGAATACAGCCATTCCGGCTGCAACAGCTCCATACCGACAGTCGTGTTATATTGAGGATCTTTCTTGTCTTCAGCAAACGGAATCTTCACGCCATTTTGAACGCTGTATGTTTTTCCCTCTACACCATATTGGATGTAATCGAAACCGCGTGTAATTTGATATTCTAAATAACCAAGGGCTGCCTCCGGATTTTTTGACGAGCTCGATATTTCATCCGTTCTTGTAATTGGGATCGCTGGCGAAGACAATTTCCATACATTCCCATTATTCGTGATAGGGTCTATAATTTCTGCTTTCATATTCGGAAGAACAACAACTTGTCTATAATTTCCCAAGGTTGTAACAAGAGCTCCGACCTTTCCAGATTTGAACTTGTCGAGTCCTGATGTCTTACCGACGATCAGATCAGGATCAAGCAGCCCTTCCTGGCGAAGGTTGCGCAGAAAGCTCATTGCTTGTTTGGCTTGCGGCTGAATCAAACCATATTGAAGTTTATTTGCATCTTCTGGAGTAGGCGACCAGTCGGGATTTAAACCAAACAAGGAGAAGAACGAATATATGCCCGAGATTTGCGTGCTGGTTAACGTTAATGGGATTGTATCCTTCTGCCCATTTCCATCAGGGTCACCGTCCCGGAATGCAGTCAAAACGGTAACGAGTTCATCCAACGTTTTCGGCTCTTTCAGTCCTAGCTTGTCGAGCCAGTCTTTCCGGATTACAATGCCATCACCCCCGCGGTCTCTCAATACAGGGACGCCGTAAATCTTTCCGTCTTTTGGGCTTCTCATCATATCCCATGTTTGCTTACTGAAAGCGTCCTGCAGTTTTGGAAATTTGGGAAGCAGATCATCCAAGGCCATAAAAACGCCTTGATCGATTAATGCATTATGCTCATAATCGTTTGGAGAATTAGTGACAACGATGTCCGGAAGATCTCCACCCGTAATTTTGACGCTAAGCTTGGTTTTGTATTCGGCGGATGGCACTGTTTCATAGGTGAGATCGACATTCGCATCCTTCTCGATCATTTTCTCCAATTCCGAGTCAGGGTGATAAGTCTGACCGGGAGCTAAAAACTTGAGTATGGATACTTTCGCTGGCGGTGCAGTGGTTTTCCCTTGTGCTCCTGATGGTGTACTCTCTACTTTAGTCGTGCTCGATTCATTACCTGGACTAGAACATGCGGCGAGTGTCGTTGCCAACAATACTGCTGTGACGATAGGTACTGATTTTCTTTTCACTAACAGAACCTCCCTTTAATTCTTACTTGCGAAAGTACCGGCCGGTAATTAAAGAGTAACGCCTTTAGACTGCTATAAATACAGGGATAACTTAAGGTTTAATCATGTTTTTTATAGGGAACTGCTTTCTGTATCTATTAGAGGGTGCAAGAGTATTACTTTGCAGCCTCCTGACTCTCGATTCTCAAGCGTAATACCAAAACTACCTCCGAACCTGAGCTTCAGCCTCCGATCCGTATTAAGTAAACCGACTCCCGAAGAATTCGGATTGTACGCGGTCTCTTGAAACTTGGCTGCATTTTTGGGAATCTCCCCGCTTATCCCAGGTCCATTATCCTCTACAATACACATAATCCGGTCCTCTGATCCTCTGACCGTGATCATAATTTTACCTTCCCCGTTCTCCAAGACATTCATAGCGTGCTTAATCGCATTCTCAACAAGGGGTTGCACGGTCAATTTCATAAACGGTCTATATAAAATATCCCTATCGATTTGATAATAGACAGAGAAGGCATCGTAGTTGCGCTGGAGGACAAGTGACACATAGTTTTTTACATACTCCATTTCCCTCTCTAAGGTTGTAAGCTCCTCATCGGTATGAATACTAAAACGTAACAAATTAGACAACGAATCAACCATGCTTACGATTTCTGGAGCATAAACTTTTTCTGCCTTCCACTTAATTGTATCCATTGTGTTGTATAAGAAATGAGGGTTTACTTGATGAACTAGAGCCCGGATTTCAAGCTTACGCTTTTCTTCCTCGTAGAGCTTCATTTTGTCAATTAGCTCGTACATACCTTTAATCATCGAGTTATATCCCCTTACGAGCTGGCCAATTTCATCTTTTCTTAGCGAATAATCGTCACAGTATACAAGTTGCCCTTTGTAGACTGTTCTCATTGACCTCACTAGCGTCCGAATTGGAATCGTGACCGAACGTACGAGTAACAGAAGTAAGATACTCATAACACCGATACTTGACGCAACGAGCAGCCAGGTGAAGCGTTTAATCTTCACAATCGGACCGGTTACTTCCTTAATGGGAATAAGTGCAGCCATACGCCAGTTGTTACTATCTAGAGGTTTAGACACCACATAGAAATCAATCCCATTCCGATGTATAATTTTGAGCGGACTCCCCTCCGATAACTGGTCTTCCGAATCGGGATCAATCCGAATCAGTTCACCTTCTCCGGAGTTTCTGGAGCGAGAAGCGATAACACGTCCACTGCCTTCCAACATATAATAGCTAATAGCATTAATTTGTTCTGGGATAACAAATTGATTATCAAGCAAATAGCGCGGTACATGCAGAGTCAATACGCCAATAGGTTGAAGTACGGGATAGTCACGAATTGCGCGAACGTAAAGTAATTCTGAGGGAAGTCCGTCAACTGTAGAACGCACGTACCATGCACCTTTGCCTTCTAAAGACAGTGCAGTTTGAAACCAGTCTTCGTCGCCAGTCACGTTTCCTGAGTAGTTAGCATACGATTTTGGATTTAAGGGATACACATTCAGTTCATATCCTCCACGCATCTCCTCAAGTAGAGGGTTTATCTGCCTAATAAAATCATATTCTTCCAAAGAGGATTGAGGTGGCATGTTCTTTAAAAGCGTTTTCATTTTGCTAGATTCCAGTACTTTTTCTGATTGGAGCTCTGTCTGTGAAAGCAGAGATTTCATTCTGATTGCATTATGATTAAGATCATCGAATAGAAACATCTTTGTAATCGTCTGAATTTGTTGATTAGATTGATTGAATGACAAATAACCGAGCAGCACGGTAGGGATGGCTACGATGGATAGCAACAGAATACTGACCTTTACATATAAATTCGGATGAAATTTCAACATGCTGCCTCCCTTTTTTACCTGCCGTAGCGAAATTCTTTTGGTGATAGGCCAGTTCTTTTTTTAAAGACCTTCCCGAAATGTTGAAGATCCTGATAGCCAATCTCAGCAGCTATTTCATAAATTTTTAAATTGGATTCTAGCAAAAGCAACTTGGCTTTGCTGATCTTGAGATCAATGATATAGTCGGAGAATGCTTGCCCTGTTTCTTTTTTGAAAATGTGACTCAACCAAGCAGGATGAATACGAAGTTTATCTGCTACGAATTGCAGTGATAGCTCGCTTTCCGGTTCCTTCGCCATGATCGTCTTTGCCTGCTCAATTACTGCATTTCCGTTGCCAGCTGTTTGAGCCGTTATTTGTTCTGACAATTTAATAAAATAGTCCACCAGCACTTTCTTTATGGAATGCGTGGTTTGGTCCCGCTCCAACTCTTCCCAGATGACAAGGGGGATCTGCTCAATGCTTGCTCCCGTTCTTCCTTTGACGGCTGACTGAATTTCCATTATCCAATCGAGTGAACTTTGAGCCAATTGCTTGCGATGAAGCATTGGGGTATGGCGAACCATATCATCGACTTTATCATTAACAGAAGCGAATATTCCTTCTTTATTGCCATTCATTAAGGACTCTAAGCACACGTTATTGGGTTCCAAAAACAGCTCGTCTTTGTTACCAATGGAAATCTCGCCGTAATGCAAAACAGGCCTCCGGTCGGCAGAAGCCCACCGCAGTGCCTGAGTAGCCTGCTCGTATCCTTCATATAAGGATTGAAATGCACTTATAACTCCGCTTACGCCAAATGTAAGTTGCAGCTTTTGATATCGTGCCGTATTTTCCCGAATCACTTCGATTAACTCATCCATATCCGGATAAGCAGAAATAATAATCCAACGATTGTGTACATTTTTTAGCAAGTAAGAAGGTGAAAAATATTGAAGTGATTCTTCAGCCACATTGCCTATTGAAAAGAGCTGAAGTTCCACTTCCTTATCGCTGAGCGGGGATTCTTCTGTTAGACCGAATGCCACAATTCTGTAAGGTGAAGTCGTCAGCCAAACTAACTGCCACATTTGCAGTCGATGATAAATATGCTCTTGTAAATAGGTTTTCTTTGTACAAAAACTAACTAGATACTGATCCATCAACACCTTACTGCCGACGCGGGCATACTCCGCCCGATGTTGATGTTCAGATTTCTTGCGGCTTTCCTCAACAATCAACTCTACCAAATGAAAGACCTTTTGAATGAAGCTTTCTCGATCAAAAGGTTTCAATACATAATCCACTGCACCGAGGCGCAAACTGCTTTGCGCATAACTGAATTCGTTATAGCTACTGATCACCATTACCTTGGGATCAAAATCAGCAAGCTCTTTAATCTGCTCGAGTAGTTCTAACCCCGACTTTTTCGGAAGTACAATATCAGTTATGATGATCAGAGGCCGAAGAATGCGGATCATTTCCATCGCATCCTCGGCATTTCCAATCGCATACACTTGACCGACGGCAGGGTGTAGGGAAAACAGAGAAGACTTTATCCCTTCAAGAACGTCAATCTCATCTTCAACAATAATAATATCGATTTTAGACTGCATATTCAATCACCCCTTCACAGCTCCCATGACAATACCTTTCACAAAATATTTCTGCAAAAACGGATAAACTAGCAAAATCGGAACCGTAGCAAATACAATTGCTGCCGACTGTATATTGGCTGGTTCAATCTTCACATTTGTTGTATCACTGCTTGCTAAATTAGTAAAATTTTGATCGAATACAATTGTTTTCAACAGCACTTGCAGCGGCCATTTACTTGAATCCGTCAAATAAAACACGCCTTTAAAAAATTCGTTCCAATGTCCTACGCCATAGAAAAGTCCGACTGTAGCGATGACGGGGGTAGATAGCGGAACCACAATTCTTACAAGCAGCGTGATTTCACTGCATCCATCAATTCTCGCAGACTCTTCAATTTCTTTAGGCAAATCCATTAAAAAGTTGCGCATCAATATCAAATAGAATGCACTCACAGCCCCAGGAAGGATCATCGCCCAGATGCTGTTTAGCAGTCCCAATGCTTTGACGTTTAAATATCCGGGAATAATGCCCGCATGAAATGTCATTGCGAAGATTAATAACACCATAAATATATTTAACCCCGGTAGAGTTCGTTTCGAAAGTGCATAAGCTCCAGTAATCGTGAAGAGCAAATTAATCGCGGTCCCTAGCACAGTGATGATAACGGTAATTCCAAAAGATTTGACTAGTGTTGGGGTGGAAAAAACATATTTGTATGCCTGTATGGTTAGTTCCTTAGGGTACAACATCAGACTGACGTCATATACTTGATCTGGCCCACTCAAGGATACAGAAAAAACATGTACCACGGGTAATAATGTAATTATACAAGAGAAGATAAGCATTGCACATATGAAAAAATCCGTAGTTGTAATACGCTTAATTGCCATTTGATTGCCCCCTTACCAGATTGATCGTTGTCCCAATTTTCTCAGTAACGTGTTCGTGCCTAGAATTAATATGAATCCAATCACACCTTTAAATAAACCAACTGCTGTCGCCAAGCTGAATTGGCCACGCTCCAACCCAATCCGATATACATAGGTATCTATAATATCCCCGACCTCATATACAGACGGGTTAATCATGACATAGATTTGCTCAAAGCCTGCATCTAACAAGTGCCCCAAATTAATAATAAACATTAAGGTTATGGTTGGCATAATTCCCGGAAGCGTGACGTGTATTAGCTGTTGATACCTGCCCGCCCCATCTACGATAGCCGAATCGTATAGCTCCGGGTTAACCCCTGCTAATGCCGCCAAGTAAATGATTGCTCCCCAACCGAATTCTTTCATTATACTTGTAAGGACAATGATTCCGCGGAAATAATGGGGACTCGTCAGAAAATCGATCGGTTGCCAACCGACTCCAACTAGTAAGGCATTAATGACACCTGATGGTGTTAAAAATGTTGTAACGATCCCGCCGAATACAACCCAAGAAAGAAAGTGAGGAAAATAAGTAATCGTCTGAACTGTGCGCTTGAACACAATCATCCTCACCTCGTTGAGCATAAGCGCGAACAGAATCGGAGCAGGAAAACCAAATACCATTTTGTACAAGCTGATAAGCAGCGTATTTACCAACAGTCTTGAAAAATCGGAGCTATGGAACAGATCATTAAAATGTTTTAGGCCGACCCATGGACTACCAGAAATACCTTGAACCGGCATAAAGTCTTTAAATGCAATAGAAAGTCCGTAATAAGGGATGAAATGGAACATAACAAAATAGATGAGTGTTGGCAAAAGCAATACATACAGCCATGCATGTCTTCTTATTTTTAGCAAAAAATCGGCTGGTTTACTTTTAGCATGTGATAACGGATGAACATTTTGAATGGTTGGCATGTCGTAGGATCCTTTCTGTTTGTATCTTTGTATCTACTAATTATAGAAGGGTATTTTGTATGCAAACAGATGGAATGCTTCATTTATTAGGGGGTTTATTCAAGTTGTACGGCATTTATAGCGCAAAAAAAGCCGTCTTTTTGAAAGACGGCTTTTCTCTATGGAGCTTCAACTTTCCAACAATTCCACTGACGCTTCGCGGCAAGCCGTCATCAGTTCCGACTCCGGCAGACGATCTGTAATGATTCGATCCGCTTTAGAAAGCTCACCGAACGAAGCCAGCATCTTGGCGCCAAATTTCGTTTGATCAACGACAATATTCACCTCTGTAGCCTGGCGAATAGCAAGTTTTTTTATTTCCGCCTCGTACATGTTGGAGTTACTGTAACCGTGTTTGCTTGTTATGCCTGTTGCACCAAGAAAAATGCGGTCAAACGACATGGAAGAAATGGTTGCCGCTGCGATTGGCCCCACCATTGTCGACGTCGTTTCAAGCATTGTACCGCCAATCACGATGGTCGAAATTTTTTTACTGATTAGTTCACTGGCTACATTTAACGCATTTGTGACAACCGTAATGTTAGATCTCGGCTTCAAAGCGCGAACAATTTGTACCGTCGTTGTGCCCCCATCAATAAATACGGAGTCACCAGCCTGGATAAGATCAGCAGCTCGTCGACCGATCCTACTTTTCTCCTCAGTCCATAGGTCTGCTCGATCCTTAAGGGCAACATCTTTACCGATCATGATGGCTCCTCCGAATGTTCTCCGCAATAGACCGATTTGTTCGAGCTTTTCCAAATCCCGACGGATTGTCATCTCAGTTACACCGAAGAAATCTTTCATTTCCCCGATCTTGACTTCACCCAGCAGCTCCAAACGTTCCTTGATTTGCTGCTGTCTAGCATTTAACATTACCTGCATAATGCGCTCTCCCGATTGAAGATTAGTTTTACTTCTTATTATTGCAACCAATCCATCAATTATCAACCTCTGCTAATTGTGCGCCTTTCAAGAACACCCAAGTATGTGTGGGAAGGGAGAAAACCGCCTAGCTGCAACTTCGGTTCGTGTTGCACCCATCCTTCGTCGATACGATGCTGTACTTCACTCCAATGAGGGATGCCGCTCGTTGCATCTGGATGCTCAACATTGCAGGCTCCTACGCCGACTGCGCCGACAAGCACCGCCTCTGGGGAGAGCCCTTGCACCCAGCCAGCGAGAAAACCAGCGATCGTACAGTCCCCGGCTCCGGTTGTGCCGGTAACATCCACTTGATAGCAAGTGGTATAAAGCTCGCGCCCCGCCCAGATGGTGGCATCCTTTGGACGATACTTACCAAAAGAAGCAAACCGTGCTTCATCCGTGGTAGTTTTCATATATAATCCATATTCACCCAGCTTTAGTACCACGACAGCCACTCCCATACCTAGTAGCTCCTCAGCCAGCATACTTAACAGTTCACTGTCAGCAAACGGCAGCAAATCCGATGTCCCATGCTCAGCCTGCAGACAATCGTACAGTTCTCGGTGAAGCATAAACAGAATTTCCTCGAAGCTCGGCAGAAACAGGTCAACATGGGGCAGCGCTGCCCGCAAAATCTCCCTCCAGTCAGCACGACCGGCGTCCGATGCAGGATCTGGCTTTGCTAGATCAAGTGAAGTGGTAGAGCCTGCGGATTTGGCGACGGCCATAATACCCGCTAACTCACTCCCGCCGCCTTGGTACATTCGCTTCATGAGCGGCGGATAGCCAAAATGGAAAAGTCCCGCTTCACGAAGCTCAACCGCCTTCAGGTCGTCTTCTCCAAACGTGTCATTCGTACCCGTGCAATGCAAAAATACGCGATCAACGCCCGGCGGGCTGATGACAATCGTATACGAGCTCGCTTCGCGAGGTGCGACAATCATGCCTTTAATCAATCTTTCGTCCTGCCCGCCAATTATATCCAGAGTTGCACGCCCGAATAGATCATCTCCCACTTTGCCCATTAATGTTACTGGCACACCAAGACGGTGTAAAGCAATGCCTGTATTGGAAACCGCTCCGCCTGTAGTCAACACCGCAGGTCCAATGTCAACAAGTTTTCCAGGCTCGAATATCGCTTCCATGCTGGACTGCCATTCGTGTAGTGTCGGAATGATGTCTAGGCAGATATGTCCCCCAACAACAACGGGATACGGTAGTTTAATCTCGCTCAACTTATTCTCCCCAGTTCAAATAGACTGTTTGCCCTGTCTTATCCGACTGGAGTGCTGCAGTAAACAGCTTATGACTGTAGGCTGTTTCTTCTGGCGTCGCGCAGTGGAGAGTTTGCTGCATCTTGACGCCATTCGAGAGCTCGTCACAGAATGCAGCCCACATTTGTAAAATTGAATCGGAAAAACCGAATTCAAAAATGCCGCCTGTGATTGTGTTATACGCTGATCTATAGGAGGCGTCAGTTACATGCCACGACTGTGCGCTGCCCGGTGTGTAGGGCAGCGATACAACTTGTTTAGGATTTTTCGTTGAGAATTCTGCCGAAAACGCGGTACCGCTTATACGAATGAACCATGTATTCGCATGTCCGGGAGCGATCCGTTTCATGGACAGCATCATAGGGAATGCCTGATCGTCCGTTTTGACTTCACAAGCCAGAATCGCGTTGTCCCATGTTTCGCAAGGCACGGAACCTCCATTATCGTCGGGACGGTTCTCCACAACTTTCGACAGCAAGGAACGTACAGATCTAGGCTTCCAGCCAAACCTTAGTGGTAAATGTAATACATGCATGCCCAGATCTCCCATACAGCCATATTCACCGTTTGTCGCGATACGCCGCTTCCAGTTAATCGGTTTCGAAGGATCGAGATCGCTAGAATGCCAGAAACCCGCTTCCACTTCGATAATTCGACCAAATCGGCCTTGGCGTACCCACTCACCAATCTGAAATGCACCTGGGTAAAACGGAAATTCAGACGAGCAGCGAACAATGATCTCCGGGTGCATAGCCATCGCCTTAAGAATAGCTGTATTCGCCTCCGCATCGATACCGAACGGCTTTTCTCCAAGAAGATGCTTGCCGGCATGAATAATATCGGTATACAACTGGGCATGCAAATTGTGCGGCACTGCACAGTATATGGCATCTACGTTCGGATTAGCCAGTAGTTCCTTGTAGTCTGAGTACACATGTTCGACGGAAGAAATAGCCTGTATGAACCACTTCGTCGCAGTCGGATTAGCATCGCATACCGCCGTAATGCGCGGTTCGAAATCAACGTCAGTCAAATGGCACCACCGAGCAGCCGCACTAGCGAATTCTTTGCCCATCAAACCGCATCCAATGACACCAAAGCGAATAATCTTGCGGGCTTTTTCCTCTTTGTTCATCATAGTAGCTTACTCCCCTCGTTCAGAATGATAAGAGCCTCCTCAGACGTAGCTCCCTCATGCACAATTTCCATGAGCGCGTTCGTCATATTCTGAGGAGACGGATGCTGGATAACGTTGCGGCCGTATACAATGCCAGATGCGCCTTGCTCCATTAGCTTCACAGTACGATAGACAATTTCCTCATCGGACGCTTTCCCGCCTCCACGTACGAGCACCGGAATTCCAGAAGCGATCTCAATGATACGATGATACTCGTCGATGTTATCACATGGGTCTGCTTTAATAACATCTGCACCAAGCTCTACGGCTTGACGGACTAAAGGCATAATTTTTGTGATGTCACCATCCACCATATAGCCGCCTTTAAGCTCATTTGGAAGCATAACAAGCGGCTCGACCATTAATACCATACCGTACTGTTCACAGTCCGATTTCAATTTTGTGATGTTTCGAACACACTGGTGGTGCAGTTCAGGCTGCTTAGGTAGCGATAACAGATTGACACATACAGCTACGGCGTCGAGTTTAACAGCATGCTCGATAGCATTGTTAATGATTTCACTAAACAGGAACTTCGGCAGCATTGTCCCATAAATATTAGCTGCATCGGCACGTAATACGAGACCCGGTTTATGCTTACCAGGTATTTCCTGCAGATGGTGAGCCTGACCAATACTTAATTGCATACAATCTGGATTGGAAGAAACAATAGTTTTGACCGCCTGCTTCATGTTTTCGATTGAATTCAAGAATGAGAATTCGTTGAAAAAACCATGATCAACTGCAACGTCAAAACATTTTCCTTTCTCGCTGAACATTCGGTTCATTCTTGCTGTGGCTGATGCCATGGGAAACTCTCCTTTTGTTCCAAGTAATGTTATTTTAGAACATATAATGTTTAAATACAACATTATCATAAGTGAATACTAACTCATTGTCTATGTTTTTGTTATTTTATCCCTCCCCTTATCTCGCTATTGCCTTCTCAGTAGAATTATTGAGCACTTCCCTAGATAAAATTGTAGTTCAAAAAAGGGAAGGTATGGCCTTACTACATCGCCTGCTTTTTTTGGGAAATAAGCGAACTGGAGCATGGAACAACACAGAAAAAAGCCTGCAATTGCAGGCTTGCTCCGTTTATACTTCCATCACGACCATTTGATGACAATCTATCCTGGGCACCTCATAGTGCACCGTCCCAGTTGAATCCATTTCGAAAGCGAGCTCAGTCATCTGTGGTGCCAGATACACCCTTTTCACTGGCTTATCCAACCGTACCGACACCTTTGTTTCGAAAAGCGGCACTAGATCTTCAATTACCTCAATGCCTTTCCCGCGTTTAACAGGTACTGCATACAATAAATGATTAACAAAGCGCTGCTCTGAGGGTTGCTCCATAAGCGTAACGATGCCCTGTGCAGGCAAGTTCGTCGAGAGCGTTTTTGAAGAGCCCAATAGCTTGTTCAGCGCATACAGAACGGTTTCCTTGAGAACAAGGCTGCCCACCGTCGCATATTCCTCGAAGACATTCCACGCTATATAAATGCCGCTGCTGCTTTCAACCATCCCTGGTCCGTTCGACTGAAGAGTACTTGGGGTATGCTGATGCGAACAGAACGTATACACGTCGCGGTTAAAATAAGGATTCTCCCGGTGCCCTAGCATCATCCCTTCCCCGCTCAATTCAACTTGCTGACCCTTGGAATAGAAGACGAAGGACGCTTCCTTCACGCTTTCCAGCGCAAAATGCGGGTGAAAATAAGAAGGTTTATACGGACTCATCCCGGTATAACGCACCCCAAGATCAATCGAAAATTCAGTTCCCTCTAGGTTTAGCCCCGATTCTCCTGAAGCTAATAGTCTTCCACCCTGCGCAAGGAAATCGTTCAGTTTGGTTTCAAGCTCTGAAGTTATCAAAATACGATCCGGCAAAATAATAACACGGTAACAATTGAAATCGCTTTCCATGTCAATGACGTCAAACAGAATATTACCTTCCAACAGCATGCGAACTGCTCCGGCATCGGAATTGCCTGTTCGATCAACTTCGTCTCCATCTGACCTTGTGGCAGCCGCTTCAATCGTGAATAGCCCGACGTCTGCAATGCTTTGAACATTCGCACACCATGGTTCCTTGCTCTCCACCTCGGCATAAGCCGCGCCAATAATTGAATAAGTTGCAGGATCCATCCTGCCTTCCGGATGCAGTTGATCACCGATGGAGCAACAAGCTCCGTTTGCAATGCTGAGTGCTGTTTCGTAACGTAGTGCATTCGGATGCTTGTAGCCACCGAATTCTCCCCACGAAGTGTGAAATTTGCCTGTCATACCGAGAAATGGCATCCCAAGACCCTGCGCATAACGTGCGGAAAGCGGGAAATGATCATATCCCCATCCTCCCGTAGGCAAAGATTCCAGCTCCAGATGAGAGTTCATTGCGGCTAAATCGCGCCGCCCGCGACGAATATGCCCGCCGTTGTGAAACACTGGCAACCCTGGCTTAACAGCGTCAACTGTTTCTCGAACTCGGCGTGTGTACTCCGCGTATATGCGTTCACCTTGATCTATCACAGCTTTCAAGTTGCGGGGATCTTTTCCCTCAGACAGTAATTGGCTGACGCATTTGTGACAGTAGCATTTGCGCACGGCGACGATATCGAGAAAAATGCCGTCTGCATCATAACGCCGAACCACTTCGTCAATTTGACGCAGAAGCACGTCTAGATACGGTGAATTCATGCAAAAATGGTGGTACCCCGGCTTCATAAAACCATCTACCCAGATCGTGTTGTCGTTTATATCCCGAATCAGCCATTCGGGATGTCGGCGCGCTAGCTTTTCATCTACTCCTGCAGATAGATAGACGGGCGTTTTGACGCCAATATCGTGCGCTGCTTCAATCATCTCCCCAAGCAGGTCGAACGTTAAATGAGGATGTGTCTCGTTGGCTTCGGAAGGATGATAGGCCCACCCATGATGACATTTGGAAAAAACCGTGATCGAATCCACATGGCCCTTACGAAGCATGTCCTGGAACTGCCCTTTGTTAAAATCGCGCCCGATCCCTGAGATTGCTTCCGACGTATGAAAATCAAGGTGAACTTGACGAAAATGCATAGAACTGTAACCCCCTAAATATGTATTTATTTTAACTATAGCTTGAAAGATAAACATGATATAGCAATAGCAACGACTTAAAATAGCACATTTTCGACCAAATGGGGTTCCCACTTATGACGAACTGCTTGCAATTGCGCATTCCGCCCTTGCCGCAATTTCTCACCATCGGATTCTCTATTTGGCGGATTGGCGCCCAGCATTTTGGACGAACTTTTGATGTATACGATTTATTGTTTGTTCGCAGTGGAATGCTGCATATGACAGAAGGAGCATACGCATTGATGTGGGCCCCGGCGGAATGCTGTTGCTCGAACCTGGCATCTCGCACATCGGCCATAAAGCTTGCGAGGAGCCGACCGAGATTTACTGGGTCCATTTTAAGCATCATGCTCCTATCACAACTGCAAGCTTCATTACGGTCAGGCCGGCTTAGCAGCCGATCTTCCGTGATCGCAGCGCAGGTGATGCTTTATTTGGAAGTGCGCCTTCGAGAACCATATCATACTGCACATATGGAAGATGAGCTGCACTTTAACGAGGACTATGCTGCGCGCTGCCTTCGTAAGCATACTGGGCTAAGCCCGCTCCAGTATCATCATGTACTGCGAATGGAGGAAGCAAAATAAGATGGATATTTCGACCTATCTTGGATTGATATAATAACGAGAAGCAAATAAGCGGCAAATAGCCCTCACCATGATGAAGGCTATTTGCCGCTTTATTATTTCTCTAATTACGGAGCCACACGCACCGCAACATCATCAAAATAAACCTTGCTCATATGCGAATACACACCGATTAGCCACTACCCCCATTATGCCGCTCGTTGAATCGTTTTCCCCTTCGCTTCTACGCTGTAGTTGGTCCCCAATAAATTTAGACTGGTATTATCCTTCCATTAATTGGCCTTCGAAGTTTTTTTACTCCCTCAGTTCCGATTAGAGAGCCTATAGTTGCAATTATCGTACTCGAAGAAATCATTTCAAGAGCATAATAAATTGCTGTTCCAAGAACGATATCGAAAAGAATAACTTTTTTTATTGTCGATCCTTTTATAGTGTAAAAAATGATTATTTGTTTGTTGTTTATCTTCAAATGTACCATCACCTTCATCCTTTTTATCAAGGTATGTACTTGATGGATTGTCTCATTCTTTACGCCCTATTCAGCTTTTTATCATCCTTTAATCCCGGAGGTAGCAATCCCTTCAACAAAGTATTTCTGGCATACAATAAATATCGCGAAACAAGGAATCAACGACAAAACCGACATCGCAAACATCGGCCCCCAGTCGGACTTCGAGCTGGAATCCAGAAATAATCTTAATCCGAGCGGTACAGTAAATTTCGTGACATCACTCAAATAAATCAGCTGACTGAAGAAATCATCCCATGTCCACAGAAACGTAAATATCGTGGTTGTGATGAGAGCAGGAACCGCGAGCGGCAGAATGATTCTCCAATAGATTTGTACGGGTCCACAACCGTCAACTGTAGCGGCTTCATCCAATTCCCGAGGTAATCCGCGGATAAACTGAATGGTTAAAAAAATAAAAAAGGCATCTGTTGCCATCCACTTCGGCAAAATCAGAGGAAAAAACGAATTCACCAAACCCAGTTTGTTGAACAAAATGTATTGTGGTATGAGGGTTACATGATGCGGCAGCATTATCGTCATCAGCATCAAGCCGAAGCCTATCGATTTAAAGCTAAATTTCAAGCGTGCAAACGCGTAAGCAGCCATCGAACACGAGATGACATTTCCCAGTACTGCGCCTAAAGAAACCGTCATTGAATTCATCAAATAACGTGAAAATGAATTACCCTGGGTTGCAAACCACCCTTGGGAATAATTCGTCAGTACCCATTTCTTAGACCAAAGCCCAATTTCCGAGAATATTTGGCTCCCTGGCTTAAAGGAGCTAGCAAGCATCCAAAGCACGGGGTACAGCATGACGAATGCGATTAAAGAGATCGCGAGATGCTTTAACCAAACCGTATTTCTATGGCTGTATTCCATTCCTTACTTCCCCCCATCCTCGTAGTGCACCCACGCTCTGCTAGTGCGGAACACGATAAATGTGAACGTGCCAATCAGTGCGACCAGCACCCAAGCCATCGCAGAGGCATACCCCATCTGAAAGAAGGCAAACCCTTTTTGGTACAAGTACAGGGAGTACATCATGGTTGAATTAACCGGACCTCCCGTGCCGTTACTAATGACAAACGATTGCGTAAACGATTGAAACGAGGTTATAATTTGCATCACCAAGTTAAAGAAAATAACAGGTGAGAGCACGGGTAACGTAATACTAAAAAATTGCCGCAATTTCCCCGCCCCGTCGACGGATGATGCTTCATAGTAATCCGCTGTTATCTGTTTTAAACCTGCGAGAAAAATAATCATGGACGAACCAAATTGCCACACCGATAACAGCACAATCGAATACAACGCATATTTAGGATTAGCTACCCAATCAGGTGCATGAATACCAATGAGAAGTAAAAATTGATTCAGAAGTCCGTCGCCGCCGAGCATTTTTCTCCACAGCATCGAGATTGCTACGCTTCCACCCAGCAAAGAGGGAATGTAATAAACACTCCGATAAAACCCCAGTCCCCGAATCCCCTTATTTAACAACTGGGCGACTCCTAATGCGAATGCCAATTTAAGGGGAACGGAGATAAAGACATAGAGAAATGTCACTTTCAATGAAGTTATAAATAGCTTGTCTGAAGTAAACATCGTTTTATAATTATCAAAGCCAACCCAAGAGGGGGCGTTGAGAATACTGTAATCCGTAAATGAAAAATAGAGCGAAGCGATCATTGGACCCAAAGTAAAAAAAATCAACCCGATCAACCACGGGGTAAGAAAGAAAAGTGCTGCTCCGTTCTGACTATAACTCAACTTGGCTATGCCCTGCCTTTTTGTCTTGACTTTACTGCTTATTGCTTGTGCGTTCATGCAATCCCCCATCCTCTATGAAAGAGCGGACTAACCGCGATCCCGCATGACGATTAGTCCTAAAAAGCTGCTTCATTATTTGTTTTTGCTTAAAATCGTATTGGTGTTGCTCGTAAACTGACTAATAACATTCTCAATCTTGTCTTGTCCAAACGAGATTTTCTCACTTGCCGTCTTAAAGTTCTTATCAATTTCCGCGTAACCTTGAGGATATGGCGGGTCAATATCGCTGGAATGCTTAGAAACGTTATCAATAAAGTCAAATACGTTCTTATCAGTTGGCGAGAGAGATGGTTTCAATTGTTCTCTAATTTGAGAGTTAACGGGAATGCCTCGTTCAGAACCAAGGATTTGGGCAGCTTCCGGGTCGTTGACGAGGAAATCAATTACCATAGCCGATTCTTTTGGATGTGCCGACTTCGCACTGGCCGAAATGAACATGCTCGGCTTTAAATATTCCCCGATCTTCTTCTCCCCGGTCAAATGAGGAACCACTTGAATCTTGAGGGTATCACTTTGATTTTTCATGGCCTTTTGAAAGGCAATAATTTGATTGGACCAGACAACATCCATGGCAGCCGTTCCCAGAGCAAGCGGGCGAGTCTCAAGCGCATTCGACATGGCAGCTGTAACCTCCGCTGAAGTGATCCCACGGTTCTTACGCAACTCATCCCACATGGAATACCAGGATGTAAAATCTTCCGCAGACGCGCCTAGCTTATTGCCGTCAAACAACGCTCTCCCGTCTTGACGAACCAACATTTCAAAAATATTCGTTGTACCTGAAATATCTGTTGAACCGTAGTACCCCTTCCCCTTCGCTTGCGCAATTTTCACCGCGGTATCACTGAACTCTTTCCATGTCCAACTTTCTTTCGGCTCTTCGACTCCCACTTCCTTAAACACATTGGCATTATAGACAACGCCTAGGGCGTTGACTCCTAACGTGATCGCATATAACTTAGAATCAACCGAACCCGCTTTTAGCATGGTTGCATCGTGATTCTCCGTTTTAAGTGCCTTACTTTGCACGTATGGCCCCAAGTCTAAGAGAGCCCCGCGTTTGGCATAGTCCGTCAGAAATGCGTAATCCATTTGAATTAAGTCAGGGGCATTCCCTCCCGCTACTTGGGTAGATAATTTATCAAAGTAGCCGTCGTATCCCGAATACTCCGCTTTAATCGTAACCTCAGGGTGCTTTTGTTCAAACAACTTCAATGCTTTCATCGTCAAGTCATGGCGAGTTGAAGATCCCCACCAGGTCATCCGAAGCTCTACTTTTTTACCGCTTTCACTACTCGCCGCAGCTTTCATGTCGGTACTTTTCCCGCCGGCAGAGCATCCGCTCATCAAGAGTGCAGTAGAAAGGGTCGCCACAACCAAAGCTTTCTTCATCATTCATTTCATCCTCGTTTCGCTTTTTTGAGTCTAATTACGCATTAACAACTACAGTCTTTACGACCTCATTTGGATGCTGACTAGTATACGCAAATGCTTGACCAATTTGATCTAGGGAATAATAAATGGTGATCAGATCCTTGACATTGATTTTTCCTTCGCAAATCCACTGGATCGCGACTGGGAATGCGTTTGCATAACGATTCACAGCAACATAATCCAATTCCTTTTCTAAAAAGGTTGCGATATCCATGTCTACGATATTCCCACCGGGCCAGCCTACCTGCACCACACACCCACCGGGGCGGCAATACTTAAACGTTGAAGAAGTCGCTGTCTTGGCACCCGCGGTTTCAAAAACAACATCTGCAGCTCCTTCTAGACTTTCATCCATTGGGCGTGCAACCCCATCAATTCCTAATTTCTTAGCCAATTCAAGCCTTGATTCATTGAAATCTACACAGATGGCTTTTCCGCCACCCGCGGCTTTAAACGCTTGTGCAGTAAGTAGACCTATTGGACCTGCGCCAATGATAATGGCTGTTGCACCAAGGTTAAATCTTGCTCGATTGACAGCATGGATCCCAACTGCGACAGGTTCGACTAATGCCGCTTCTTCAAATGACAGCGTTGTAGGAATGCGAAATACCATATCATGCCGGATCGTCATGTAGTCACAGAAAGTACCGTTAACCGGTGGCGCCGACAAGAAGACAACATCAGGACACAAATTGTACCGACCGGATTTGCAATAGCCACAGCCCCCACAAGGTATCCCGGGCTCAATCACCACGTGATCGCCTATCGTTAGACCTTTTACCTCGCTCCCCACAGCTTCAATAACCCCACTGGATTCGTGCCCTGGCACGTAAGGCTGTTCCACAATAAAATTGCCTAATCTTCCTTCAAGGTAAAAATGAATATCGGATCCGCAGATGCCATTCGCTTTAATCCTAACCAAGACTTCATTAGGTTTCGGTGTCGGAACTTCCTCTTCTACGACAGTAAATTGATGGTCCGCGTCCAGGTATGCTTTTCGATTCCTAATTCCCATACAGATCCTCCAATTTCAAGGCTTCCGTTAAAAGCAAGAGCGTTAATGCCTGGCCATAAGTCATCGGGCAAATGGGCACAACTCTGTAATCCTCCAAGCTGTCGCTAATCGCCGTACCGTAGGAAACCTCAGTTACCGTACCATCTTCAGATATTCTCTCTAAAATAGCATTCAGACCCTTCATGCCGCATTCTCGATATTTGTCAGGAATATAGCCCATTCGAACCGCTTTCAAGATGCCATAGGCAAAGCCTGCTGTAGCGGATGCCTCCACGTAAGATTCGCGGTCAATAATCAACGTATGCCACATGCCATTTTCATGCTGATAGTGTTCTAAGGCTTTGATTTGAGCTAGCAGTGTATCTACCAAGAACCCTTTGACCCCTTGATGTTCTTCCCCTAAGAGATCCAGGTAGTCGACCACGCCAGAGGTATACCAACTGTTTCCTCTTGCCCATTGAATTTCGCCAAAGCTGTGTCGTCCGTTAAAATCAAAGCCGTGATTGAACAGCCCTGTCTTTTTATTAGTTAAATATTTAACATGCAGTAAAAATTGTCGGATCGACTCTGCCACATAATCCTGTCTTCCCAGAAGCTTACCCATTCTCGCCATAAAAAGAACCGTCATAAAGAGCGTATCAATCCATATCTGACCGTCGTTTTCTACGCCGGATACGATATGCTGCAGCCCCATCTCCTCTGTGCGAGGCATATCGTGCAGGACCCACTCCGCCCATTCCTTACAAATATCCAGGTACCTCTTATCCTGTGTGTACTCATAAACATACGTTAGAGTCAACAGAGGACAAACGGTGTTAATATTCTTTTCAGGCAACCCTTTTTGAATGTTGGACTCAAACCACCCCGTTAAGAAGTCGAGAACATTCTGATTTTTAGTTTCTGCATAATACTTTTGCATACCATATAAGCCGACGCCTTGCGCCCATTCCCATGTCCCCATATCGATAATGCTGATTGGACAAACTTCACTGACCCCTGTCTCATTTTCTAAGTTCTGCATTCTATAAGACACTTTTTCAAACAAACTCAACAAGTCATTTCTTTTCATTTTCACACCTAATTCCCTTCGATTTATGAACCTTGAATTTATTATATCGAGGGCTCAAAAAATAATATTGCAATATTGATTCTGTTTATTGCATTTTTGTGAAAACCTAATTAGACTTAATCTACCGACTAAGACAGGGGAAAAATGATGGATACTACGCTAAAAAAAATCAGAGAACTCTATAATGTCGACCTTTTATTGGAACACACGACTGGTACGGATAAAACGGAGATGAACTATTATCATTTCCATAACGTATATGAAATTTATCTGGCGGTTACGCCAGGGGCTGAAATGTGGATTGGCAACCAACGCTACACGGTTTCTCCCAACGATCTTTTTCTACTAAGTACCAGTGATCAACACCGAGTCGTTGTCCATGACCGCAAGCATTACGAGAGATTTATCCTTTATTTCAATTCACTCTACATTCAGCCGTTATGTTCCAATAACGCCAATCTCCTGGATTGTTTTGGCTTGCATAATTCTAAACGAATCCATTGTTTGAAGCTCGCTCCGGAAGAAAGCCTTAAGCTAATTTCATTATATCGACAGTTAACTGAGACGCAGGCTGCCGTAAATACCTATGCTTGGGAAATCAAAGTTAAAATTATGCTTGTTGAAATTCTTATTTTCATCAACGAGGTCTTTTTAAAAGGATTTCAATCGGATCAAGCCCTATCCGCCACTTCGCATCATGTCTTGGCGAATGTGATGGAGTATATCAATGGTCATTACCATAAGGAAATAAATGCCGAACATGTGTCCGAACGCTTTGGTCTCAATCGCCACCAGTTAAATCAGTTGTTCAAGGAAATAACTGGCATCCCCTTTCATAAATATTTGGTTAATACGCGCATTATCAAGGCACGGGAGCTATTGGAGCAAGACGACATCTCCACAACTCAGGCTTGTTATGACAGTGGTTTTAACGATTATGCTCATTTTATTCGAACCTTCAGTAAAGCTGTTGGGGTATCCCCAGGGAAGTATGCCCGACAATATCGAAAACATGAGTAATAGCAAGAATGTACACTGCGACATAATGAATAAACTTCAATCAGGAAAAACGTAACTTTAAACAAGAAATACTCCCAGTATAGTTGCATCCGGGAGCATTTTTTCGATTAGCTTCTATTCTTCTCGGAAAATCTCGTAGACATCTTTACCTATTGCTGCATTATTTGCATTCTGAATAATAAAGTGTTTAACGCCCAAATCCCTATATTGGCTTACATACCGAGCAATTTGATCGTAACTGCCAATCCACATCGGTGCATTGCCTTTATCACCATTAGTCGGATAAAATATATCATTTTCTTCGTCCGACAGCTGTAATCGGTCCTTGATGACAGATTTAGTAACAGCCCGAACACGAAACTGATGCGTCTTCTTTGCTTTAGATAGGGCCTCTTCTCTTGTTTGTCCCGCGATAATATTCACCTTTATACCCAATTCAAGCTTTTTCTCGGCAATCACTTCGGAGAACTGCTGACGATACTGATGCATACTTGTAGACATGCTGACTAGCACATCTCCGACTTTGCTTGCGGCGTCGAGACTTTCCGCAGATGATGAACCGCTTGCAATAAATATTTTGGGCATCAGCTCCAAAGGGAGAGCACTATTGATTCTTAGATTTTTATACTGATAGTATTGGCCATTAAACGTAAGCGGCTCATTCGTGCTAAGGAGCAGACGAAGAATTTGTGTGAATTCAATTAATCGAAGATAACGTTCGTTTTTGCCCAGTTGATCACCAATCTCATCAAACTCGCTAGAGACTTGTCCCGAAACTATATTCAGATACACCTTCCGTTGATAGAGTGATGCAAGCGAATGTACAATCTTAGCAGCGGTAAACGGTTGTAACGTATAGGGCTGTAACGCAATTAATGGAATATGATGCTTGGTATTTTGCAAGATAAACGAAGCCGCGATAAATGGGTCCAACGACAAATGCTCATAATAGACCAATGAACCCGTAAATAAATACTCATCCAGCTCTTGTGATAACATGCAATGTTCCATTAAAACGGATTTATTAAATTTATGGTGTACGGGACTTTCCGAATAGATTTCAACAGCTGTCATCTTCTTCCTCCAATTAAGAAAGCAGGGATTGGATTTCCTGTGGCCATTGGTTAAACTCGGGACCATACGTTCTTAGCAAGGCATATACCCAACGATCAATACCAAATGCAATACAGCCCGAATTTAAGTAATTATGATCCCGATCACAAACATTAAAGGGCTTTGTTAGCGTGTCGCTCATGTGATTAAAGGAAGTAATTGAAAAAGCCTCCGTTCCCAAAGAGACGATCAATTCATATTTCATATTGCCCATAAGCTGGTGTTGACTCTTCGCAACATCCTCAGAAAAATAAAAGGGATCACTTGCCGTCTCAATTTTCCCCTGTAAGCCCAAGGATTCAAATAACCCCCAAACCTCTTCCATATAAAACTTTCGCAAGGCCTCTACATATTCAGCATCGCCGAACACTACGATTTCTCGCATACTGAACTCCTTCAAACGATGCTTTCCTAAGCGCCATGGTGCTTCATGACGATAGCAGGTACCATTCGCAGTCAGGACCAATGGCTGATCTAATCGGCTGCCTGTCAATTCCTCATAACAGTGAAAGCATACTGCCGGAGATAAAGCATAAGAGCTGAGTCTTGCGATTTCATCTATCTGTTGCTTCTCCTTAACTTGCTTTAATACTTCCAATTGATGTGGAATCTCGGAAACAAGATGAATATTCTGTGGAAACGAGGTTATATATTTGCATTTATCAAGTGTTTGTAATGGAATCATGGAAGGATATTTTCGAAGCTTGGCTTCGTGACGATAGGCAAGCTTTAGAAACAGAGTGTCCAATTTTTCAAACAGCTGCACAGCAAAATTTCGCCGTATCGAACCATCCTCCACGAAAACGTCATCCACATCAAAAAGCTTTCTGTTGATTCCTAAGCTTGTTTCACTTTCTTTATACATACGCGGCTTTATAATGCGATGATGTTTCTCCCACTCCATCATTTGACCTATCGTATTCTCTAGTAAAGCCAGATCACATTCGACTGATGTGTGAACAACAATTTCTTGACTATCTGTATCCAGATAACAATTTGAAATTCCCTCTACACTGTACATCAATTTGGAAACCAACGATTCTGCTTGCATCGCAGTTAATATTCCTTGAGTAGCATATTTTTTCTCCATATTGACTCCTTCATGAATACAGATTGGCTTGATTAACTTCCAATTCTTGCGTCTTTAGCCATATCAGCTCTTTTTTCAAACAGTTGAATGGATCCTTGCCAAACCATTCTAAAGAAATAGAATGCTGCGTTTTACTTTGTTTAAGAGCAGCTATAATGGGCTTATAATCAACGACTCCGTCTGCCAGCATAACCATCCCGTCCGTCCGTCCACTTGGCGAATACACATTTTCGGGTTTAAATACTTCTAACAAGTGACGACCTCTCACATTTTTCAAATGAAAGTTGGATGTCCAAGGCATAAGCTTCTCATAGGCCTCAAGCGGGTCGCAATGCGCCTCCCACATATGCAAAAAATCCAAATTGATACGCAAAAATGGATGTTCAACCTGTTGTGCAAGGTGTAAGGTGGAATCCAACGTGTCAGCAAAGGTTTCCGGGTGTGTCTCAACAAGGGTGTAGATACCGTAATTGGAGGATAAACTTGCTAATCTTTTCAATCTCAAGATACAAAGTTCCAACTCTTCTGCTGATGCGCTTTTACTTGATTTATTGGCTGCAAATATTCGAATTTTATCAGTTTGAAAAAGTCTAGCCAGCCTAATCAATGTATGCCATTTGCTTTCTGTCTCAGCAAATTTATCAGGTACGCCCAATAAATCAACATAATCGCTAATCATGGAGACGCCGATATGATGCTGATGCATCTCTGTAACCATCCGAGTTACCTCTAGTGGATTGGTCTCTAACATTGATTTGGCGTGCACTCCCCAGAGTTCAATCCCTGAAAAGCCGGTTTGATGAGCAAACCTAACCAAATCACGGAAGGAAACCAACCCGTGTCGGAAAGAAATTGAGCAAATGTTATATCGCAACAACTTCATCTCCCTTTAATTTAATAAATTCCACACATTCTCTTTCCTTGCTTATCAAAGTCTCCAGATTTTGAGCAATCGCCGCAATAATGTTTTTTTCATTCTGCTTCTTTTTAAGCTTTAGCAGTAAAAAATTAACTGCCATCCATAATTTTACAACCCCTTCCACCAACTCCTGTCCCGCTTGGACCGCAGTAGCTGTCATCATATTCAGCTCGCAATAGCTTTGCCAAATCATTTTGCGCATTTTAACTATGGTTGTGATCGTGATGTTATTCTGATTAATCCAAGTCTCACGCTCCTGCTGACTCCATGATGGCAATGCCTCTAAATCGGCAATGAATAAATGAAAAGCCTTTTCTCCCGTATACTTATCTGCATTAATTTGTGATTCCCGTTTGAATATTTGGCTAACGCTTGGCTGCTCGAAGGATTGTGGGAATGAGAGCGAATAATAGATAAACTCGGTTTCTTTTAACGCACAATCCCTTAATTCGCTTTCTGTAATCTCCCCAATGAAATCAGCGATCGGGTCAATGACTAAAAAACGATTGGACTCCGCTTGATACCCGTAGAGCAGAATAAAGTGCTGAAACCCGTTCGCTTCATGGCCTGTAAACTTCTCAGGGAAGAAGCGCAGCTTGGAAGCTTGGCAAGCAAACATAACCAGTTGCTCTTGCTCCATGGCTTGGATAAGATCATAAGCATTTCCGTTGTGGCATTTAATTTGAGTGCCATATGCATAGAGCAAATGATTGCGCATGATATTTACTTCTCCAGAAAGTAGATTCTTCGCATAATAATTTAAATTCCAATAGCTTAATAGATAAAAACGATAATTTAACCCTGCTATGTTTAATGCGGTCATAATGCAAGAGGCCGCACATTCCATAGGTGCTACATGAATAATATTTTCCGGAGTCGCTCTGTAGCTCACTTTATGGACGGCCTCCTTCCGAATAAATCTTTCCATTAGCATCATAAGTGGTATCCATTATCATGCTTACAAACGGCTGACATTTTCCACTGACGGGATGGGGAGATATCTGTTTCACGCATTCAATGCTGATGCTAACTTCATTGGTGAATAGCGTCTGTTTCAGCAACGCTTCTAGTTGCTTCGTTGCAGCATCTAATTTTTCCTTATGGTAGCCTTCGGTTGCAACAACCAAGCGGAAAGACGTGTAACTTACTTGAATCATCTGAAATTGTTTAATTTGCATATCTACAGCCAACTGCTGATAAAAGGCGTCGAAATATCGAAAAATGGAGGAATCGACAGTTCGGTCAGGTAATTTAATTTGTGATGTTCGAAAGGGCATCAGTTCTAAAATCTTCTTTTTTGTAGCAGGGTCATACAAAACTCTCCCTATGTCGCCTGAACGATACCTGACAAACGGCAAACTCTTCATCGCATAAGATGTAATAACGATATCACCATATTCTCCCGCATCAAGACATTGCCCCGTGTGAGGATCTATGATTTCCAGGTGGACGAACTGTTCATCAATTTCCAGTTGGCCTTGCTTATTACTGAATGCGATTAGCCACATCTCTTCCATTCCATAATAGTCCAGCAAAGGCACCCTAAAAACGGATTCAATTAATGCTCTCTGTGCAGGTTGTAAGAATTCCCCCCAATTCTGGACGAATAAGAGAGAACTGGGAACTTGCAGGCCACTCTTCTTGGAAAAGTATTCTGCAATCTTATATAGCGCCGAACAACGGCCTTGAATCATATGCGGAGAGGTTTTAATAATTTGATTAGCAAAATGCGTCACCATTCTGGGATGCGAGAAAATCGTATCACCGAGGAGTACAGAGCGGTACCGCAAGGGAAGACCCCATTTTCGCCTGTGCCTATGAATGGCCATCGACAACTTCATTTGCTCATCTTCTGTTTTAATACACCGAAAGGGAATTCCGGTGCTGCCCGACGTAAATGATTCCAGTAACGAACCTGCATCAGTCAGGCAAAGGCTGTCACGACTTTCATTGACAGTAGCTTTATCGATGATTGGAAGCTCTTCAAAGCTAACACCGGGATAATTCCATTTATGATAATAAGGATAATTTCTCACTAATTCATGTGTCAGCTCCTGCAAGCGGTCATTGCAGTTGGCCAGAGTCATTGTGCAACCACCTGACCTTTTACGAATTCAATTACAGCGCTGACCGTGCGGAATAGCTCCGGACGCAGATCATCCACTTCCAGCTCAAAGCCAAACTTATCCTCCAACTCAGCAAGCATTTCTAGAAACTGTATGGAATCCAAGCCCAAGTCATCAACCAATACATGGTTTAACTGAATCGTTTGTGCATTCCTCTTGGTTATTTGTGAAATAATCTCAAGTACGAGACGATTGACGTTTTCTTCATTCTGTGCTTGCATCACTTTGCTCCTTTACTATGAATTGCAGCCTTCTACGATCCAATTTTCCATTTACCCGTTTGGGCAGCTGTTGAATCTGGATAATTTCCTTTGGACGTTGAACTGAGCTCAAGTGCTGTTGGCAATATTGATAGAGCTCCTCCAGCAATGACGGCTCCGCTGCTCCTGACTCTGTTGGAACAACATAAGCAATTGGCAATTGTCCCCAAACCTGATCAGCTATCCCTGTAACGGCCACCTCCTGAATCCATGGATGATTGGAGATTACTTGCTCTATGGATTCGGGATAAATGCTATGCCCTGCCACATTCAATGCGTTATCAAGTCTGCCTGTTATGAACAGGTAACCTTCCTCGTCCAAATATCCAATATCTGCCGTTCTCAGTCCGTACGCAGCCAATACTTTCTCACTTCTTATCGGATCATTGTAGTACCCCAGCATGAGATTAGGGCCATTTACAATAACCTCCCCTATTTCTCCAGGGGGATTGGGCTGTCCGTTTAGGTAAATCGTAATTTCAACACCTTGAATAGGAATACCAACCGAGTTCGGTTTAAGTGCCAAAGAATGACCAGGTAAATAACTTACTCTTGGAGAAGCCTCTGTTAAACCATAGCAAGGCATAATTTCAATCCATGACAGTAGTCGACGCAGTTGAACTAACAGTTCCGCTGGCATTTGACCGCCAACGATGATTAGCTTTTTCAAACTTATGAGGGCATCAATATTCCACTTCTTTAATTTAAGCAGCGGAATTAGCGTTGATGGTACTGTACACATGAAGCTGGAATGATGATCCCGAATAAGACCAACAATTTGTAAGGGATGAGCAAAACCAACCGCCATCTGTAAATTCGCCCCCGTGAGCAATGCTAATAACCATTCGCCTGTAATCGTCGAACAATAGCCCATAGATTTGGTTAACAGAATATGATCCATCTCCGTTATATGCAAATAGGCTTGAATGGCTTCCACATTTGACAGCAGGTTCTTTTCGGTTAAAAGAATACCTTTCGGCACCCCTGTTGAACCCGAGGACATAAAAATGACTGCCGTTTGAGATGGCGGACTATACTGCCTGACTCGCGGGCGTCTGCTTCCAGCAGCAGATAGTATAGAAGCATCTAATTTTTCTCCGCTCTCCCCCTCCAACCAATACATAGGTCCGAGATACGAACCTTCTTCACTTCCTTCAGATGCTATTCTTTGAATCTGCTGGACCTGAACTTCAGAAAGCAGAACGATCTCAGCTTCCAGCTTGCGAATGATTGCTGCCGCTTCTTCACCTTTACTGGCGGGATGCAAAGGAACGGGAATACCATTCGCGAGAATAACTGAAATAAAAGCCGCCATGGATGCAGGAGACTGGTCCATCCAGAGTACAGCAATAAACCGCGGTGGAAGAGATAACGCCGCCAACTGCTTTGCTCTGGATTCTGCCTGTTGATAAAGCGTGTAGTAAGAAACCCATTGTTTTTCTAATGCTCCTGCTTGTATGTATAAGCAGCCTCGGTCTGTGCGCGCCGTCTGTTTAAAAAACTCAGCCAAATTTGCGGTTTTCATACGCTGACCCCGAACTTGTTCATTTGAACCTCTTTACTAATCAAGGTTTGATACAAACCACTGCGCTTCATTAATTCTGCATGGCTTCCGCTATCGACGATTCGCCCCGCATCCATCACATAAATCACATCCGCTGCTGCAATTGTGTCCATACGATGTGTGGAAATCAATGTCGTCTTATCCTGCATGAGATTTTTTAATGCCTGTAAGACATGATCTTCCGATTCTCTATCCAGGGAAGCGGTCGGCTCATCCAATATCAAAATGTCTGGTTTCTTCAAAATAACCCGGGCGATCGCGATACGTTGACGTTGACCGCCTGAAAGCTGAAACCCCTTATGATCGATAGGGGTATACAACCCATTCGGCAATGAATCTATCAATGATTGGAGGTTAGCTTGACAAGCTGCCTCGTAAACTTCTTCTTCCGTAGCTGACAAATTACCGAGCGCAATATTTTCAAATAAGGTGCCCGCGAATATATAGCTTTCTTGAAAAACGACTCCAATATGCTTGGACAAGGATTGCCTAGACCACTGCTCATAGGGTAAATTGCCTATGGATAAACGACCCTCATCAATGGGCATAAAGCCTAATAACGTTTTAAGTAACGTAGTTTTTCCAGAGCCGCTACGACCGACAAATGCCGCGGTCTGTCCTCTGTTAACTGTAAAATCAACTCCATTGAGTAGGGGGATGCCTTCATAGGCAACAACCATGCGCTGGCAAGAAATCATGAGGGGCTCCATAAGTTTAACCTTGACGGTTTGGTTTGCTTCGATTTGGACCGCAGGCTCTGTGTCACTTAATAAGAAGCTCTCAATACGCTGCATGGCAACCTCCCCTTTTTGCAATTCACCAAAATAATTATTCATAATCTGAATCGGATTTAGCACATTATACAAATACTGAGTAGCCGCTACCAGCATTCCGATGGATAAAGCGCCTGCCTGGATTTGTTGACTTCCGTAACCATAAATAAACACAATGATCAAGCTAATAATGAAAAAAGCGATTTGCCCGGAAAGAACATTAAATAAAGTTTCTTTTGTGCTGGCTTTAACCAATTGGCCATACATCACATCATTTCTGCGTTTTTCCCAGGCATCCAGACCAAATGCACGAATTTCCCTGGATCCTTCAACACTTTCAAACAAATGTGTGCCTATCTCTTCATTATGCTTGCGTACATGCGTTACATATCGTTTAATCGGTTTGGAGAATATTCGTGGTATCGCCAGTAAGATTGGGATACTAATCAGGGCAATCACGCCAAGCCGCCAATCCATAAAAAAGATCAGGGTAATCGAAAACAACATCGTAAACCATTGTGTGGATAATTCGACGACGATATGATTTAGAAAATTCCCCATCACCGCTGCATCCATTCCCATTATCGCGACGAACTTGCCGGCTCCGTGTTTCTCAATTTCTGTTAAAGGAATTTTTCGAATATGTGAAAGAATAACATCGCGAATGTCCAAAATATTGCGGATACACAGATAGCGGAAGGTAGCGGAACGTATGATGTTCAGAATCACCGAAAGCCCTGCACAGCCAATAGATATACCTAACAAGGGGTACAGCCACTTAAGATCCTTATCAATTAAGACGTGATCAATCAAATAGGAAAGAATAATAGGCTGCATCAGATTTAAGGCTACACTGGTAATTGAACATATATACGCAAACGAGGTGAGCTTCCATCTATTTTTTATAAATGGTGTTAATCTGAAAAATAATCGAATAACTTTCATCGTCATCCTCCCGCATAATGGTTAATTATTGGCTTCGCCTTACTTATCCACGTACTTATTGGTTCGCGACTTGAATCAATTGCTAAGGATAAAAGAGGCACCTTTGAAAAAGGCAACGATTTCAAATTTTCAATTCGGTATATTTCCGGCAAATCCATGCATGATGCCAGAGCAATCTCCGATGCCTCTGGCATCGCTTTAACTGTGCATTCAACGGATTGCAATGCTTCTTTCATAATGCAGGGCATTATGCTTTTATAATCATATTCGTAGGCTGCTTCTTTTGCATTTCTAGAAAAATTCTTGTGAAGCGACTGATTTAAAAGCAAGCGCAAGGAATACGCGATAACTTGATCAAGGTTAAGCCGCGGCTCAGATTGATCTTGACTCCAATCGCAATCGATCAAATACCCATCTTTACCGTGTCTAACGACTTCTTGAAAGCCGTCCCAATTGCTGCAAATGACAGGAATCCCCCATATTTTGGCCTCCAACAAATTATATCCAAACGTTTCCCCTGGATCTGTAGACAAGTTGATTAAAAGCTCAGATCGCTGAAAGAGCATATCTTTAAATTCATCTTTAACGGGGCCACTAAAAGTAATTTGCTTTTCTAGTTCCAATTCGGCAACTAATTGATGCAGCAACTTACGATAGCCGGCAATCTGATCTGCCGTTTGTCCCGTATATTCACCTGCAATAGTTAAATGCAGCTGCGGGATCACTTTGCACATTTCTGCAAAACTAATCAGCAATAAATGAATGTTCTTAACATCCTCAATTCGGCCAATGGATAAAATATGCCTAAGTTCCCCTTTTTCCGCTGTCTTATTTGTAGGGGGTATACTCCTCATAGCGATGCAAAGTGGAATAAGTTTGACCAACTGATACCGAGGGGAAATATTCAGCAATGCCTGATGGCTGGATACCGTACTCGAAAGTAAAACATCTTTATGAGACAGCCATGGGGCTATACTGATCCAATGTTTTAACCAATATTCCGAACCAACGGAATGGGTCAGGAACAGCAAGCCTAGATTTAAACCTGCATAGCTCCGTGCCATGAGTATATATGGAATATAGCCAGGCAAATTGAAATATATCAAGTTGATCTTATAATGCTGACATAGCTCACTTAAGCTCTCTGCCAAGGCGTCCAATGAATGAGGCAGCCGATCTAACCATCGTTCAACCGATCCATTAAATAGCCTTATGATGCTTAATGGCGCTATAGGCACCAGTTCTGCGTATTCCCCCAAATATTGCGTCCATTGTCCATCGATGACTTGCTCATTTAAGCGTTTCGCGCGGCCATCAATATAGCCAATTCGCAGATGCTTAGACTTGACTTTTATGTGACATTCCTCCCCATTGCTCCTGCAACAACAATAATTCCTGTTTGATCGCAAGCTCCAATTGCAAGATCGCCATCAATTTGTCCTTCAAAGTAATCAGCCCAGCGTGTTTTCCCACAATGCCGAGTCGTACAATCGCTAGAACAATATTGTCCCATTTCTGTACAAGTTCATCGGCTTTTGAATATGTGTCGCTCACTTGTATATCGAGGGCTTGAGCTAAGAAAGAATATATATGGACATAACCATGAAAACGCTTTGCAAGAACAGATACCTGTTCAACCAATGGGAAGAGTCTGTCGAGTGCATATGTGCTGCCTATGCATACTACCCTGTCGATCAAAGCCATCATCTCGGTATACAGTAGACTCGGTGATAGGTCTAACTGCTGCTTCATGCATGAAGCAATTACCGATTCTTCAGGCTGCTGCATTTGACTCGTATCCAACATAACCATAACCAATAAATTTTCGAAAGCAAAGGCTTGGTCTAGCGTCTCAAAACTCACATAACCCTCCCAGGAGAAATAGGGATCGATAAGAAAGCAGCCATGTTCAGTAAAATGGTGACTGATCAACAAATGCGGACGGTGTCTGACTTGATAACACTTATTGGGATATGGCAGATAATAAAGATCAACCAATATAATCATGTGCTGATTCTGTGTTTTAGCCGCCATATGCTTCTTGAACGATACATAATTCTCAGATTTACTCTTCCTATAATTATGAATCGGAGTTATTGAAGTACCATAAAGGAGCTTAAATTGAATTGAAATTCCTTCCATTCCAATCGTGTCGGAATAGTAGGAAATGCCATTCTCTGAAACAGAGAACGGTGCATTCCATACCCCGCAATAAAGGGGCCGCTCGTCAAATCGACGTTCCATTTGGATAATATAGGAAATACAGTCCAAAAAGCAGTGCGTTTGCTTGACCTCAATCATGCATCAATTCCGAGCTTATCCAATATACTGCTGGCAAACAGTGCTACTGTCGAAAAAAAATCGATCACCAGCTCCTCATCTTCAAATGCAATACCAAAATGCTGTTCAATTTGAACAATCAGGTTAACCATTTTTATCGAATCAATTCCCATTTCCTTTATCGGATCATCGTTTTTAATTTCATGTTTCATTTCAGGATGACCTGTAATTTCGGCAATTTTCCCTTTTAAAAAATCAATAATCTCCTTTTTTTTGTCTTCTACGCCAGTTTGCATTTGCAATCGCTCCTTTGATAGATAGTTACTTCCTAATCGTGATCTATTCTTGAGTCAATCCCTGCATTCTTTGGATGAAACTTACCAAGGAACCCACGGTTTGAAACGCAAGCGGGTCAACATCTTCCTCTGGAATAACAATCGTAAACGCTTCTTCAATGTACACCATAAGCTGCAGCACCATGATTGAATCCACATTTAAGTCCTCATACAAACGGTCCTTTTCATTCAGTGAATTCAAATGTTTTATTTCCAAATTCTCGACAAGTAAAATCCTTATCTTTTCAATAATTTCATTGCGTTCCATCCTATCATTCACTCCTGTTCAGCTAGTAATTTCCGGCTCACTTTACCGGACGGCAGTTTGGGTATTTCTGTGACGATTTCGATTACACTTGGAACCTTGTAAGGCGGCAAATGTTGTATGCACCAAACCTTTACAGCCTCTATTTGAATGCCATCTGCAACCACTAACGCTTTTACAGCTTCACCCCACACCTTATGTTGGGTTTTATGAACGACAACTTCTCTTACCCCCTCTAACCTGCCTATTATACTTTCAACCTCAGCCGGGATCACTTTTAAGCCAGAGACATTAATGAGATCATCCATCCTGCTGAGTACATGCAACTTACCCGATTCCGTCCTATAACCAAGATCCTTTGTAAATATTTCACTCTTACCTGTTGAAACCACAATTTCATCAACAGGCATCGGCAGTGACTCCGCTTCTGAGTTAGCCATAATAGTCACTTGTAAATGAGATAATGGGACGCCAACATCTGAAGGCGAGGTAAGCTGATTGCCCAAAGCTATACAGCCTGCTTCTGTACATCCGTATTGCTGCCAGACCTCTACAGCTGATAGCATTAAACGAGATAACAGTTGTTCATTTAAGGGAGCTCCTGAACTAATAAGCTTATAATAGGTCAACCGCTCTTTGGATAAGCTTTCAAACAATTGATAGAAAAAAGGCACACCGTAAACAATACTTCGCTTATTTGACTCGATAAGATGAATGGCAAACTTCGGGTTCTTATTCTGAACTATTATTGGCTGCACTCCCCTCTGCAATGCGGCCAAGACTCCCGTAATTAGACCGTAGGAATGGGAAACAGGCACAAGAATAATCGGTACATCTTCGGAGGAAACCCGCTCATTGTAGCTTTTCAACTCCAAGTCTATCTCACTCCAGCTTCGTGCAATTAATTTAGGCTGGCCCGTTGTTCCAGAGCTATATTGATAAAGCGCAGGCTCCCTCAACTTTACATGCCCCTTTATTGGAACAATCGTGTTCCATTGCCCGTAAACGAGATAATGGCTGTTCGCCTTGTGAGCAAGCTCTACAGCTCGATCATAAGGTGTCTGGCCGACCAGTAACAGTACAGAACTTGAATTGTTCTTCAAAAACTGCAAAATACACAGTATATCCAAGGGGGATTCCATACAAATAGCGAATAGCTTCCCTTCCGACTGTTTATACTCTGAGAGTGTCGTGAGTTCATTCATTCGCAAGTAAAAATCATGCTGCGTAAACTCTTGTCGATCAATAGTAATCATGTAGCCCCCACTGCATCCGCTATTAAATCGCTTAAAATCTCTTTCTCTTTAGCTACTGAAAGTATTAGGAAATCTTTGACTTTCAAAATTAGAGCTTCTTGGCGGGCGTAAATAAATTTCATCAAGAGCCCTAAGCAAACTTCATGTATTTTTTTAATTTCTTCATACCTCTCATAAATCTCCTGATTCCGCAGATAACCATTGTTCAACATGTATTGCATCCGCAATAACATTAACTTTTTGTGCTCATGGAGAAAATAGATGGGGCGCAAATCAAGTTCAACTTCTCCCGTACTCATTCGGGTTAAATAGTCCTGCATGGCTTCATATACTTTAATGCCATATATATTTTCTTGGCAAATATCCAAATCCGGTGTAACCGAATTTATATATCTGCTAATCGAATCCACAACAAATCTGGTATCAAAATTCAAATATTTTTGGTATACGGAAAAGTGATCTTTCTTATAGGAAAAAGAGAATACTCTGCGATCAAACCAGTCCTTCGACAAGTCTGCATTTTTATAAGCCTGCTCCATTTCTTCAAAAGAACAAGTTGTTTGTATGTATTTGCCCTGCTTCATATTATCGGCAATGTATAACCTTCGAAGTTCTTTATCATATCCATAAACAAACATATCATGATTGTGCTCGTTCTTTTGATAGGAGTCAGACTCGCTAATATAAAATTGGTCGGCAAGAAAGTAAACATAATATCCTGAATCGATATTATCCATTACGAAATTGACGATACTGCCTTCCCATTTGTGCGCAATAAACCCTCTGTGTGTACTTTGTATATTTAACCATGGACAATCAAACATAATCGGATCATAAAAACATTCTGTTTTGTTGATATAATCCAATTTTTGCAGGGAGGAAAAGTAAACAACTTGAATAAAATTGTTACTAATCCATGGCAATGTCTCTTCATGGTTGATAATCATACTGAATAGATTGGAACAATTGGGATAGGTGCGATAATCATGCAGACCCATGGGCAGTATTTTTCTTGTCACAGTATTCATCTCCTCTTGAGGATAGTCATAGCGCAACTTTGTTCGATAGACGAATTGAGCCTCAGGCTTATTTAGATCAAGTGGTGCGAAAGCTAGACAACTGGGCCATCAAGTCCTTAGAGACTGCTTCAAGTTCATCGGACAGTTTAACAAGATCTTCGCTTATTTTATACTGCTCACTGCTGAGTGAGGCCACTTCCTCCGATGTCGCCGATGCCTCTTCCGCCACTGCGCTAACGTTCCCCATGGCTAGGGAGAGCGTATTTTGCGTATGTCCGAGTTGACTAATGGAATCTGACACAGTTCCGAGATGATCAACAAATTCATTCATCTGCTCTTTTACCGTATGGAAAATTTGATTAGCCTGCTTCACGGAAGTGATCTGTTCCTTAAAAATAGGGTGTGCACTAGACATTACGACGATTGTTTCTTCAATCCCGTTCTGAATTGTTGCTGTAATCTGGGATACTACACCAATGGACTGCCGGCTCTGGTCGGCCAATTTCCGAATTTCATCTGCGATGACCATGAATCCTTTACCTGCTGCTCCAGCACGCGCCGCTTCAATCGACGCATTTAAAGAGAGAATGTTTGTTTGTTTCGTTAGATTGCTGAGCACATCCAAGATTTGGTGTATCGAGTGTGTGCTCTCCTTCAGATAATCGACTTTCATCAGCATGCTCCGGGTCATCTCTTCGGTAATGCCCGTCTTTTCAATCAATGCTGACATATGAAGGGTACCTGTCTGGCTGGCTACCTCTACTTCCGATGCAGAAGAGCCCATTATGTCATTGGCGGCAATCACCCCCTGCATTCGATTCTCTATATCCCCTGTAAGTTCACTTCCATGCTCCGACTCAATAGCCAGACTCACTGCACCTTTGGCGATTTCCTCTGTAACTGAAGCTATTTCCTTGGCATTCGCCGCTGTTTTCTTAGAAGCTTCCGAGAGTTCACCAGCTGTTGCCAGAACACTCAATGCGGAATGGTTTGTACGGTCTACCAAAGCTGTAATCTGCATCATCATCTGATTAAAGCTCTGCGACAACTGGCCAATTTCATCCTTGCTCTTCACGGTGGATCGCACTGTTAGGTTGCCTTTCTCTCCCTCGTTCATTAAATTGCGCAGCCTCGCAAGCGGGATAACGATCATCCGAATGACTAACACTCCGATCCCGATAGCAATTAAAGCTGCAACTCCTGAGAAGATAATGGTCAAATTGCGAATTTGGTTTGCATCTTGTACAAGCGAGCTAACTGGAATAGTTCCAAGCAATTTCCAGTTATTATGTTTGAACTGCTGGTAAATGCCAAGCATTTGTTTTGAATCTGTTTCATAATATAGTTGACCTTGCAATGAATTCTCACCGTTACCAGGGATAGCTACCAAAGTGCTCTTTCCCAGTAATTCTTTGTTATTGGCATAGGTGATTAAGCCCGAAGAAGTAATGATTTGAAGCTTGCTGCCTTCCTCTAGTGTAATGTCACTTAGCTGATCTTCTAACGTCTCAAGTCTAACTTCAAGCAATAATACAAATAACGGGGTGTTGCTTGCAGCGTTTACGATGACTCGGGCAAGCCCGATTGTTGGTGCTTCGCCAATTTCATTGAATCCTTTCATTTGAACAGGAAGCCATATCACTTGCCCATTCGCTTCCTTAGCTTGTTTAACCCAATCCGAATCCTTCGCCACTGTATAGTTAATCTGACTGTTCCCCGCGCTTGTTCCAATCAGTTCGTCCTGAAGGGGAATCAAGGCGGCCCCATAGAGGTTAGCGTCGTTATTCATGAGTTCTGACATTTTCGTCTCTATCTCTTTGATAGCATTTATCTTTATACTGGTATCCTTTGATTTTTCCAATAGCATATAATCGTTCTGTAAATGGGTGTCTGTGAGGAATTCCATCGTCTTCCCCTCAAATTGGGAGAATACCAGATCGAGATGTTTGGCAACCTGTGCAATCGTCTCGGCACTTGAAGCGGCCATCTTCTCTTCGATAATACGCTTAGATTTCGAGTAAGAGAACATCCCCACAATAAGTACGCACACGAGAATCCCTACAAAAATAACTAGAAACAGCTTTACTCCCACAGAACTGAACCACCTTTTTTGTGTAAGCGCATTCGGTAATGAGGGGCGTGTTTTCAGCTGCTTGACAATTTCCATGTACAGTACCACCTTTTCGTATCTCAGACTTTATTTTATGTTACATGCCCCTTTGGAAACAAATTAGCCTCCCTGCATGACTACGATAGATTAATTGTAATGAAACCGCTATCATTATGAAATTATAAATATTCAATATTGGTGGATATTTTTTATTAAAAGACACGAGTTCGGACGGCAATGCCGTCCGAACTCGTGTCTTGCGTATTGAAAGTCCAGCAGGCGTTACGGACCTGCGTAGACATCCAACTCCGATGCAGCTACTCCTGAGTAGACACCACTAGAAGATGCACTGGCATAGAACGTAGCGCGCAGTGCTTTTGCCGACACTGCGGAGAATCCGACTGTGCTGTGCACTCCTCCTTCGTTCACTGGGTAAGTTTCACCCGTGTTCAGGGTGACTGACCGCCAGACATTGCTGGAATCCAGGTATTCAAGCTTCCAACTTGCGGGCAGAGCGACGCCTGTTCCGCTGCCTTGAGCGGAATCGTTCCAGAATCGTACACTCGCAGCCTTCACAGTGACCGGGCTGGACCAAGTATAAGTGACCGTGTCGGACGCCGGACGATTGGAGGAGCGGTACGTCCCCCACAGCTGAGCTTGGTTATCCATGCCATTTGCTACGAAAGTACCATTATTCAATGCGGCAAGGCTGTTCCAAGAAGCGGTGTAGCTAGCCGTAAGCGTTGCTGACGGGCCAATTTCCGCTCCGAGATTGGACGTGCTGAGCGCGTAGATTCGAACCACAGCTCCGTTAGGGATATTTGACAATGAGATCTTCGTCTGCTCACCCGTGGTGGTGAAGTAACGCACCGGGCTGCCGCCATTGACTGTAACCGCATAATTCCCGTTTGTAAGGTAGGTCAGCGTAATATCCGGTGATAGCGTCGAGCCGCTGACTGCCTGCAGCGTTAAGGAAACATCTCGCTGGTCGCTGCTCACAGTCGCCTTTGTATAGCGCGCCTTGTCGAGTTCCATATGCAGCTTATTCAGATTATACATTGTAAACCGCTGCCGGACGCCGTCCTTAGGCGTAATCGTGTAGACATTATTCGCCAAGCTCACTTGGCCGTCGTAAGCATACAGCCCGACAACTCGGTCGTTAACCACATTAACCGAAGCTGTCTTCAAACCGCCCCAGAAACCGAGGTCAGCTTCACCCGACCAAGCCCACCAGCCATTCACAAGCGGAATGTAGCTGTAGTTGGCAGCGGACCCTTTCTCGCTCTGGAATTGCCAGCTCGCTGCACCATAGTTCGCAGCAGCGCTGCTGATCTGTCCGGAGTTGATGTTAGCCCAGCCTGCATTGTAAGCGCTGTTAGTTGAGCGCATCTGCTCGTCGAAGTCCGTGCTGCCAACACTTCCGTAAGTGGTCAGATAGTCTTGCTGCTGCCAAGCCCCGAGTTGAGTTTCATAGCCCAGGTTCCACCAGGACTCGCCCATGTGCCTATTGTCCGAGCCCATGAAGTACCACAGCGGCTGAAGTCCCCTTGCAGCAAGAGAAGCATTCTGCACCTTGGCAGCAAGTGACGTGTTGCCGTACATCTTCGCGAGTGTATAGGAAGTCTCAAAGCCTGTCGTGTCAATGCTCATTTCTGAGGCAAACGGGTAGGCCTCAGCAAACATATAATCGCGTTTCTTTTGGATTTCAGTACGCAGATTCCCAGCTTGGCCACCCATTCCCTCTGTGTGCAGGTCAGCAAGCAGCTCGGTGTAGGTCGACTCTCCCATCAGGCCGAACTGGTGTGCGGCATCGCCTAAAGGATTCGAAGCGGGGATCTTCGTGTACATGGCATACAGCGTCTGGTAAGCCATGTCGAGATACTGCGGCGCCGTGAAACTGGTCGTCATAGATGGAAATGCTTTCTTAATCTTATACATCGTATAATAGGTATTTGCGATATGCATGTAATTATAAGCACGCCATACACCCTGGTCAGTTGGCGTAGAGTCAGCGCCATCGTACCAGCGGTAGACCTGCCAGGTGCGGTTGCCACTAGCGTCGCGCTTATTCTGCATATAACCTAGGATGAAGTTGTTAATATAGTAATCGATAGAACTAATTTCCGTCTGATTCGGTGCAACAAGATTTTTCTCCGCGAGGTAGAGCGCTGGCGAGAGACCGAGGTCATCCGATCCTCCGGCCATCCATTCCTTCCAGCCGCCACCCGGGTAATTGTCCCAACTAATGAGAGATTGCCGGGACATATCCCATTGTAAGAAAGCGCCGTTATATCCTTTGGTATTCTTTGCTTGCTGTTTGGTAACAAGGAAATTAGCATGTGAATTGATCAGCGTCTCGATCGGTTCTATGGCGTAATACTGAAGAACTGATTGCCGACTGCCGCCGTATGTTACGGTTACCTTCTGCGCTCCGAGCGTCGGCATGGTCAGCTCGTAGATATTGTAGCCGTTGCGAACGCCAAGCGAGCTAACCGTAATGTTTTTTCCGCTTTCACCTGTGACGCTATTGATACCATCCTTTGCTCGGACTGCTAATGTCGCCTTCTGGTCAGTCGGGATTACCATGCCAGGAAGCGAGATCGTATCGACCACACCTGCGTCGTAGAGCACATTACGCAGCTCGTTGTAGTCATTCGCCCAACGGAAAGTGAATCCATATGTTTTGGAAGCACCGGCGTTGAGTGTCAGTGAGGTTGCCGGAAGATACTGTGCTGACTTGCTCGCTCGCTCCACCGAAACATTCTTTGAGTGAATATAGTACTCAACAAGACCTTCCCAAGACGGGTCAACCTCGGCAAAAGGCCCCTCGTTATAGTGCGCTTTGTTCTTGAATTCCAGCGATGTCCCCGACTGCGGAATCATGACGAGGAATGGACCTATGCCATTGGGGCGCTGCCAGTACATGTAAGAACCGTCATCTGCCACGAATGAGTGACGCGCGACGTTCTGCTCATAGATGCCGGTTTGATTGCCGCCATTCCACCATGAATTCATGAGGAACGGCAGACCAACATCTTCGAATTCAAGCGCAGTGGATGATGTGTTTTTCAACGTGATGTTCCAGTTCAATTGAGTACCATTCGTGCCGCCGAGGGAATAATTCTCACTGAGTTCGAAGTTTTTGATCCCCGCTGCGTTCGCAGCTGTTCCTGAATACTTGACGGTCACGTCGGAAGTACCGGCAGTCACCGAACGTATATCGTCGGACAGGCTTGTAACCATCGGTGTACCGGCAGATGCTCCGCTTGGTCGGACTCGGAATACCATGTCACCGACCCAACGCGAGTCATTCACATTAAATGCCGAACGCAGGGTTGGGTTCATTACAAAGTTGGTACCGGTTGAATCACTTGGATTGGATAAGTTGAAAATCCCCCCTGTTGCTTGATCAACATCTACCTTAAAACTGTTTGACTGAAGTGTGTACGTACTTGCTGCATGTGAGACCGTTGGAGTGCTGAATACACTGATCAAGGCCATCACACCGCTTAAGGTTATGGCTAGACCTCTCTTGCTTGCTAGCATTGTTTTGTACAAATAACTCCCTCCTTTAATAAAATTTCCATCAATTTCATGACGGTAAACAAATCATAAACGAAAGCGCTATCATTTTATATTGTAAAAAAAATAGTTTAGTGGATTATTTTTTGAAAACACATGAGTTTTGTTAAGTTTCATCCCCCCTTTCCCCGTATTGAAGTATTCATCTATCGTTGCACGATACACTTTTCTAAAGCCTCAATTGTACTCACCTTCTTGGTTACACCGATGATGCACTGTGTAAAAGCACCTGCCCCTGGCAGAAGTATGAATGCTTCTCCGTCTATATGCTTCTGTGACATACGATTTGGCCTCGTCCGGCAAGGCTCGAAAGAAAACATAAAGCTTTCGCCAATTTCCTTCGCTATTAGCGACCGAGGATAGCTGCTTAGCGGTCTGATAATAAATCCGGCGGCATGGTTCCCATGATCCACCATCATTTCTGCCGTAAGTTCTCGGCTCTGCAATTTCCCTATATAAGCCCCAAGTTCATCAATATGCACCAAACCACAAACGGGCTCCGGCACGTATTGATAGCACCGAATCGGCTGAGGCCCCTCATCTCTGGAAGGAATCCGCAGCGGATCGTCCTCCCGTGGAGCTCCATCCCGAATAAGCAGACTCTCTCTCTTTGCAGGGAGTACGTAACGACCCCCTCCATACAGATAAGATCCTGACAATTGAATATGATAGCCGTCATCCAGCGTTTGCACTTCAGATGATATGTTCTCCGTGAACTCCTCTCGCAAGAGCAACGAAGTATGCCATGCTGTAAATATGCGGATTTGCTTTACAAACAAAGGCTTATCTCCATAACCTGCACATACGACCTCGCCTTCAATCCAGATGCCTTCTGTCCCATATGTGATACGTATGGTATCCGATCGCGCAGGTGAATATGAGCTTGTGCCGTGCAAAGTTAAGCCTTCGCCTGGCGTTCCAAACAATTCCGGCCCAATCGTAGCTACTGCGGAATAAAAGCCGTTCAGCCATCCCGTTCCTTGGCGTTCCTGCAAGCTTACATGCTCTGGATGTTGTAAAAAGGTCGAGCTGCGTTCCCAACTCATAAGCTCTTCCTCATTCCGTATTTCGCCAATTTCCATGCCTCTTGCAGGAAGTACGGTAAAAGCAAGATAGCCGTTATGTATTTGAATGACGGGCAACTCCGCATGTACAGCATCCGAAATGCTCCATTTTTTCACGCTTCCCCCCTGTGGGAGATGCCGTATTTCCTGTTCACGTAAATCCGAAACATGAATTGTCACTGTATTTTCCATAAAAAAAGTTCCTCACTTGATTCCTGAATAACAAAGAAAACAGCATACGTGTGAAAACGTTGCTGTTTTCTTTGCGCTTTCATAATATGACGCTTATGCCAGTGAAGCGGTCTGCGACGGAAGGCTAAAGGTTCCTCTACTCCAGATTACCGTGCGGACCTCTTGCCCTTGTTCAGCGAAGAACGAGACCTGTTCTTCGAAAAAATGAAACTGCCTAGGGTATGCCGCGTAGCTGGTAACTTCGCAAGAACCATCATCGCGGTCGATAATTTCTCCATTCACACAGCACACTTCCCCATCCCGATAATAAAGGAAACACTTTGTTCCAAAGCCGGCCAGATAAGCCGCTAATTCTTCTCCCATGTCCCAATCGTCACCGGATGATTGGCTGAACAGCTGCTCGAAAAGCCCGCCGTCTTTGGCAAATGCCGATTGTCCGAAGCGGTTTCTGGATAAATCCGGCCTATTCAGATTAGGTCCCGCAACACTATAGGTGGAAGCTGCTTGCCCCTTTTCCAGCTTTTTAGTGGTGGCCGTTGCATGCCAGTCGTAACAGTAGAATACTGGCATCGTCGAACGATACGAGGCTAGCAAGTATTCATTTGCCCGCAATTGCTCGTATGCAACCAACGTTGAGGCAGCAACCATCCCGCCCCACAACGAATGGATCATATAAGAGAGCGACTCCCACCAGCGGTCGGGATTCTGCGCTCGGAAGTCGTTGCTATACCCGATATTGGCCAATAGAAGCTCTCCGTAGCGGCTTGCCTCCTCGTTATGGCCCAATAAACACAATGCCTCGCAGGTCGGTCCGAACCCCGCGTTATCATAGAAATGCTCGGTGACAGCCCCCTTATAACCGACGGTTTCCTTGCGGATTCGTTCCCCGGATGCTGTCCACAACCGAGATAACGTGTTGTACTCCTTCGTCAGGTGATTCCGTTCGAGATCCTGCAACAACTGTTTAATGAACAAAATGTATACGCCAAGCATCTTCGTTTCTTCTTTTTCGCGCACATCCTCGTGTAATGCTTCGTCTAGCCTTACAATCATAATCTCTGCCGCCCATTGCAAGTATTCAAGCGGCTGACCATGCGTCAGTTGATCTGCGGAAAACTTGGAAAGCAAATAGTAGATATGACCAATGTAATCCAGGTCTATGATCCGATAGAAGCTGCCGTACAGCTTGGCAGGGGAATAGAAGTCCCCGTTTACAAACCATTTAGGCTTAATGTATTGAACTGCACTGTTTTCGACCTTCCGAACCTGCTCCTGCTCGAAGCGTCCCATTTCATTTTTCATCAGCACCAGAACCAGCTTGCCCAGGGATTCCCCTTGGTTTGAAACTGGCAGAAATGCGTGCGGCGTCTCCGTATTCTCATCTTGATACAAGCTGTTGCAAACATAGTCGACACGAGCTTCGATAATCTCCTTGACTGGCTCAATAACATTGAACACCACCCAATCGGTAAGACCGCTCTCCAAGGAAATGACGAGTTTCCTTTCCCCAGGACGTTCCATTCTGAGCTCCAACTGGTAGCCTTGCTCCGTCGCTTCCAGCAGCTCGGTCAGATCATGACGGCGTATGCCGTTGGCTTCGAAGGACTCTATCCATACGGCAGTCGGTTTTACAAGATTCGGCAGCTTAATGTGTGATTTAAATAAACCGCCGCAAACAGTTACTGGATCGTAATCCACGACTGGATGCCCAAGCTTATAGGCATGCTCGTAAAATTGCTGCTTATCCGTATACGGTTTAAGTACGAACGACCACTCAGCTGAACCATTTGGATCAAGCCGCAGCGCTCCCTCATCTCGCATGTAAATCCAATCAGATACATTCGCGCTTGGATCCGTTGATCCCGTCCCTGCGAGAACTAGCTGATGATAGAGCATCCCGTCAAGTGAAGGAGATACGTTCTTGAAGAAATTGTTTTCAAAACGGCAGTAGGTGCCTACCGATTTGGTTTCGCCACTCACCGCATAAACACCCAGATGCGGGCCGCTATTGCTGCGGCGGACACATCCAAGTTTGGTGAAGTTCTTAGAGATTGATGGGAATACCGCGCAGGAATGCTCGATATTCCGCTTCAGGTCGGCATCTCGAAACATGACATACGCCAGGGATGCCCATATGGTAAAGCCTTCAATGGACATTTCTTTCTTCGTTCGGTTGAAGAGACTGATTGTCCAGCGCAGGGATTCGTCATCGTTCTCGCCGTCATACGTCATATGAACGTCTACCAACTCGAAGGAATAGAATATCTTTAGCAGGTTAGGACGGATTCTCTGGATGATCGGCTGCTCTGAGCGGCTGCTGTCATATTCCGCTTGATTGACCATTATGCCAAATTGCCCAAACAATTTGTCTTCATCCGAATAACCGACTTGTTGCAAATAAGTCTGGTCGATGACCCAATTCATTTTTTCTTTATCTTGATTGATGAGCAGTTTATCCACATAGCCTCTATCGGAAAACTGAAGATAAAAGGCGGAATTTCTAATAGATTCCACTCGAATCACTCCTTCCCGATTATTTTGGCTTCAGTCGTATGAGGCGATGAGAAGCTCGATTACCCCTTCACACCACTCGTAGCGATTCCTTCAACAAAGAAGCGTTGTCCTATGAGAAACACGACTAAGGATGGCAATACGATAATCGAGGTAGCAGCCATCATAAGATGCCATTGCGCCGAATAAGAGCCTTGAAATAAGGTCAGGCCAAGCATAAGCGTGTAATTTTTCTCTGAAGAGATAAATACCATAGGTGCCAAATAATCGTTCCAACTTGCCAGGAAAGTCAGCATCCCGACAACAATTAAGGATTGCTTGCTAATGGGCATGATAATATTCCAGTAAGTGCGAAAATGACCCGCGCCGTCAATTTTAGCCGCTTCGTCCATTTCCTTTGGAATGGTCAGAAAAAACTGCCGCAGCAAAAAGATATTGAATACCCCTCCCCCAAACCATGCAGGAGCGATTAAGGGAACGAGCGTATCCGTTAAATGTAGATATTTCCAACCCAAAAAATGCGGAATCATGACAACAAAGAAAGGGAGCATCAAGCCTGTCAGGATGAAGCCAAACACTTTGTCCCTGCCCGCCCATGAAATACGTGAGAAGCTGTAGGCGCATACTGAGCTTGAAAAAACAACACCCGCAATTGAAAGCACGGTCACAATCGTACTGTTTAAGAAATACCTTCCAAAAGGGTTGCTTGTAAGCGCATCTTTAAAATTATCCAATTTGAATGAATTCGGCACAAAATCCGGTGGGATTTGAAACAACCCGTCCATCCCTACAAAAGCCGTTCGAAGCATCCAATAAAAGGGGAAAACGAAGATTGCTGCACCAATGATCAACACAATGTACAGGCTCAATGGGCCGACTAATGAGCGCTTATTCATTTACTTTCTCTCCTGCCCTTCGTAGTAAACCATCGAGTTTGAAAATCTGAATAGAATCGCCGTACACAGGAGGATTACTAGAAACAACAGGAATGCAACGGCACTGGCCGTACCGAACTTGGTGAATTGGAATCCTTCTTTAAAGAGATAATACACGATAAAGTAACTCGCGTTGTTCGGTCCGCCCTGCGTCATAACAGCGGGCTGCACGAACGTTTGGAAAGCGTTGACGAATCCAATAACCGTGTTGAAGAAGATAATGGACGAACTCATTGGCAGTGTGATATACCAAATTTTGTGGAAAGCATTGCCTCCATCGACATCGAGTGCCTCATACAAATGACTCGGAATGTTCTGAAGACCTGCAAGGAAAATAACCATCGTGTTCCCCGTCATCCACAGACTGAAAATTATAAGAGTTGGAATGACCGTCGTATCCGAGGACAGCCAATTAAATTTAGGCAGATGAAACAGACTCAAAATATAGTTGACAACCCCGAAATCGGGCTGAAGCATCCAAAGCCAAATAACAGAAGAAGCGGCAAGCGGGATAATAACGGGTAGATAAAACACACCCCTGAAAAACGCTTTCCCTTTAATTTTGCTGTTCAGCAGTATCGCGATTACAAAGGAAAATGCGATACCCAGCGGTACACTAACAAATACGTAGTAGAGTGTGCTGATGACGGAGTCGAAGAACAACGGTTCTTTGCCCGTAAACAAACGTACATAGTTATCTAAGCCTACAAACTTCGGAGTTCCGACCATGCTGTATTCGGTAAAGCTAAGTCCGATTGTAAAAGCTAAAGGTCCCAACACGAAAATGAGATAGCCAATGAGGACAGGCGAAGCAAACAGCAGCCCGTATTTAAGCTCAGTATTCTTTCGTTTCTTAATGCCCTTAGACGGTTCCGCTTCTCCGCGAATTGCCGTTTTAGCCGCAATCTCCATACCCTTATCCTCCTCCCCGGAGAGCACACGACTAGAGGTCGTGCACTCTCACAGGCTTGCTGTCTTTTATTATTTGCCGTAACGGCCTTGAATTTCCGCTTGAACTTTAGGAGCAACTTCCTTCAAAGCTTGTTCCGCTGTCATCTTGCCCAGCCACACTGGATCAAGCGCGGAGAACGCCAAAGCGCTTACCTTGCCGAAATTCTTCACATAATACACTGGAGATGCTGTGTTGTTGTTCAGCAGGTTGTTCATGAACGCGTCCTTGAAGCCTTCCGGATGCGCTGGATTATTCTCTGCCCATTGAGCTACAAGCGCCGGGTCTGTGTACCATTTTTTCAAAGTCGGCATCCATAGACCGCCTTTGTACAGATCAAGAGCGCCGGCCGGGTCAGCCAAAAACTTCGTCAACAACCATGTTTCTTCCGGATGCTTTGTCGACTTAAACATAGCGCTTACACCGCTAATGCCCATAGCCATACTGTTTTTCATTTTTGGCAGTACGCCGATCCCGTAGTTAACATTAGCTGCACCGAGGTCGAGGTTGATCCATTGACCGTGCATACTCATCGCTACCAGCTTGGATTGCAGGGCAACAGCCTGGGATGGAATTGATTTTGCCTGCACCGGATTTGGCGCCACATGGTAAACATTAATTAAATCAGCTAACTTTTGGATTGCCTCGACAGCTTCGGGCTGATCGAGTGCAAACTTCGATCCATCTTTAGAGATCAGGTCTCCTCCGTTATTCATCACGTGAGTCATAATTGGGCCGTACCAATTTTCAAACGAAACGCCGAATTGTTTAATATTATTTGGATCAAAGCCTGGTTCCGATGCGTTCTTGCCATTTTTATCGATTGTCAGTTTCTTCGCAACCTCTACGAACTTATCCCATGTCCACGCAGCGTCAGCCTTTGCGGGAGGCGTCTCTACGCCTGCTTGTGCGAAGAGATCCTTATTGTAGAATAATCCAAAGGTTTCGCCTGCCGAGCTGATCCCCCAAGTGTACTTCGGATCATCGCCGTTAAACCAAATGTAATCAAGGAAATCTTCCTTCTTCATATCCTTGTCTGTTGCAAACATGTCGTTAAAGTTGATGAACTTGCCTTCTTTTTGCCATGCTTCTCCGAGCTCACCGTGCACATAACCGCCATCCGGGGCTTCGTTGGCCGCAACCATTGCTGTGATTTTGGCATCGTAATCGCTTTCCGGAATGTGAACGGCATTCACCTTAATCCAAGGATATTTCTCTGTGAATTTCTTGGTAGCGTCTTCAATCGCCTTTTTCTCTTGAGGGCTTCCCCAGAATGTATACTTCAGGGTGACGGGCTCTTTATTCCCGGCAGCTGCAGTTTGTGTTGCTTCGCCGCCCGATTTCGGAGCTGTTGACGCACCGGAATCCCCACTGTTGGAATTATTGCTGGAGCACCCCGCGATGACAAGCGACGCACCGAGCATCAGTGAACCCATTGTTTGCAGTAGTCTTTTTTTCTTAGCCAATTTTATTTCCTCCCTGTTATTTATAAGTGCCATAGATGCTTCGTCTATGTTGATTTGATTATAATGAAACCGCTAACAAGATAGTATTATAAATATTCCATTAAGGTGGACTTTTTTCAGAATGCAAAGATACTGTTTTAGTAGATTGTTTTTGAGAATACATTTAAACTAAACAAGCCCATCGAATGATGAGCTCGTTTAGTTTTGTTCGCTTTACTCAAGACTCGCCTCGTTTCAAATTACGGGAAATCGAACGATATTCCTCTGGTGTTATGCCAAGCTCTTTTTTGAATACTCGGTTAAAATATTTCACGTCATTATACCCAAGACGAGTTGCGATTTGATAGACCTTCTCATCGGTATTTTCTAGGAACTCCTTCGCCTTTGATAACCGAAGTTGAGTTAAATATTGAATAAAATTAATATTAAGCTTATTTTTGAAGTACTGACTGAAATATGCAGCGTTAAATTCAAAGACTGCAGCTACCGATTCAAGCGAGAGATCCTCCATATAATGCTCTTCAATGTAGGCCATACACCGATAAATCTGCGTCTCCTTATGTTCTCTCCTCGCCGAAACCACAGCTTCAGCTAACTCATCCACCCTCTTAGAGGTTTCCGATTGCAAATCGCCTAGATTAGATTGAAGACTTAATGATGTCCTTACTTTTAGGATAAGTGCCTCACGAACCTCCATGTGAAGAAATTCAGCAGATTGAATCAATTTACACAATAATTCTTGGACGTATCTCACCAATTCCTGCGGCCTTGGATAACGCTCAGATCGAAGCAAACGGTCGAATAAACTGGAGACAGCTAAATCCGCTTTATGTACACCTGTTCCGAACACTGCATCTGAAAACGAAGCATCGTCCTTGGATGAGTGAATTAGAATGAGCTTCGGATCAATGCACGATCTATCAGCCAATATCGGTCGGCGATCACTCGCATAAAACCCTGATTCAATAGAGAGAAGCGCTTCATGATATAACTTCGCACCAGATTCAGCCAATTTATCAGACCAACGGGAAAGTCCGATAAAAAGCAATTGGCCGGAAGAGGACAAAACTTCTATAAGATCAGTTAACTCAGAAATTAGTTGTTCATTCGGAATTGTCTCAGAAATTGCTATTACCTGATTTGGAGTGATATCCGGCTCAATTAGATAGCAAGCACCTCGCTTGCCTAGCGTTTGATACAGCAAGTTCTTAATCTCTAACTTGCTTTTTCCCCTTTTACGATCAACTTCTTCAGATTTCACCTGCAGTTCTGCAATTAATAATATACCGCCTCCACCAAGCCCAAGAACCTTCAGTTCCGAGCTAGTCTCTTGAGTCATCTCTCCCCCCATCAGCCAGTCGTTTATAAGATGGTTGCGGTAAAAGTGAACGGTTGATTTTAACCTCCCTTCTAACATTGCATGCTCCTGCATTTGTAGCATTTCTTGCTGCAAACTCTTTTCTGCCCGTTCAAGAACAGCCGTAAATTGCTGTTTATCTACAGGCTTAAGCACATATTCAAATGAACCCAATACGATTGCTTTTTGCGCATATTCGAAATCACTATGGGCAGTTAAGAAAACAATTTTCAACGGCTTGTTACGATCGTACAGCTGCTCTGCAAATTTTAATCCGTCCATAACTGGCATTTGTATGTCTGAAATGATTATCTGGTAATCGCACGACTTACAAGCATTCAATGCTTCAATTCCATTCTTAGCGGTATGAATTATGTAATGGGGTCTGATTCGCCCTAAGAGTTTAGAGAGCCCTAAGAGATGACTTGGTTCATCGTCGACTAGCAATACATTATACAAAGTTTCCTCCTCCAATCCACGTTCTAAAAAATTCTATTAATATTGCTTTGGAATTCGGATCTTAACCTGCGTCCATTCACCCAATTTCGAACTAACGTCAATACCATACATCTCTCCGTACAACAATTTAATCCTATTTTGTACATTTGTAATCCCTACCCCAGTAGCGTCTGGTTTTGTCAGAGATGCAATGGTATCTGGGTGTATGCCCTTCCCGTTATCAGTCACAGCGAACTCGAGCATGCCATCAAGCTCTCGTCCAGATATCCGTAGCATTCCTCCTTGAGACTTGGAGGACAAGCCATGAATAATAGCATTCTCAACGATTGGCTGTAGGAACATTTTTGGCACCTTCGTGGATATTGGAATGAGATTAAGTTCATACTCTGTTTCAAACAAACCGCAGTAGCGCTGCTCCATAATATGTATATAACTCTTAAGCCAAATTAAATCATCAGTAAATAGGACAATCTCTTGCTTGTTTTTTACTGTATATTGCAGCATTGTCGACAGACTCACAAGCATTTTGCTAATCTCTTCCTCATCTTTATCCAATGCCATCCAATTGATAATATTAAGCGTATTGTATAAGAAGTGTGGATTCAGTTGCAGATTGAGGGCCATTATTTCGGCCTCTTTCTCTCTGAGCTTTGACTTATAGTTTTCATCGATTAGGTCGCTGATTCTATCATTCATTTGGTTAAACTTTTTGATGAGGATAGCGAATTCCAAATCACTTTGCTCCGGGATCTTGGTCGAGAAGTCACCGTTTCCTGTTAAATGGATTGCAACCAATAGTTTTTTAATAGGATTAGTCAAACGTCCCGCTATCATATAAGCAACTGTGATTGAAATCATGAGCAAAATCCCCACAATGTAGATACTATACTTGTGGAACTGAGGCAGATTACTAAGCAGTTGATCGTATGGCACCACAAGCAAATTTAACCATCCTGTTACCGCAGATGTGTCATAGCATATAAGTAACTTTTCTCCATCTTCCTCATAAATCGCGCTTCCAACTTTACCTTTAACAGCATCTTTAAGCCAGGATGCTATCATCGTATTTGTTGGATTGGACTGTTCTGGTGATGCCACTATATCCCCGTTCTGGGATACGACATACATGTGAGAGCCATCCATTGTATTTTCATTGCCCTTCAAAGTATCGAAAAAGCTTTCGTTGAAGTTAATAAGAAGCATAGGATATTCCGTACCTGACTCCCACTTGTTCACAACTCCATTCACTACAATTGAACTTTTAAGAATCTGCGCGGCGGAAAAGACAAATCGATACCTCGGATCCATGTTCTCCAGTTCTTTCTGGTCGAACTGCTTAGCAAAATCATATGTCGGAAACCATATCATTTTGCCATCAGCTATTGTTGCCTCTCGGTACAGGGCAGATGACTTTAGTTTGTTTGGTCTAACTGTCACTAACGTTGACCTACTCGTTAGTGAAGCCATTCCTCCAAAACTATAGTTACTAGTTACCAACTGTACACTGTCGATATAGGTCTCAGAGGCGAAGTATTTATTTAAAATGTCTGACACTTTGCGATCCATTTGAAAAATCTCAAGTAAATCCGTTGGTAGGGGCTTCTCAAATAAATGGAACAGATCTGAATCCGTGAGTAAGGATAACGACTGATCCTTGATTCGATTAAATACGATGTCTGTGTACTGATTGTTTTTTATTACTACCTCCTGCAAGCTGTCACTTGCATTCTTTAAAATGATGCCTGAGCTGGTTTTGTAGTAGGCATAACTGATTGAGATAATCGGAAGCGTTATGAGCAGAACGTAATAAATAATTAGTTTTGTCCTAAATCTCAATCGAGCAAACCATCTATTTAAGGACATCATAAAACTTATTTCACCAGCTTTCTGATTAGATTCCTGTTGCCTGTTCATTGAAAGTGGTTGGTTTTTATACTTAGCTTGAGAATAATCATAGTGTAATCATCTTATTGAAAACGCTGCCAATTATGAATTGTAAATATTCAATATTAGTGGACTATTTTTAGATAAATAATATTAACAGCAAGACTCCACTGCCTTAACTACCATTCTTTTTATAAATTAATCATATTTCTCCACTTAAAAACCAGCCATATCTTACTTCCTATCATATCGACCTTGGATAAATGGTTTTATTTCCCTTGAAATTCCATTCATTGCATCCTGAGCGTTCATTTGCCCCATCCATACTATGTCCAACCCCGAAAATACAATCGAATTTATCTTCGCTAGATTTTTAAGGTAGTACATAGATCCCGGTACGGAATTGTGAAGAAATTGAAGCATCATAGCCTCCTTAAAACCTGGAGGGTGAGCAGCCGGATTGGCATCTACCCATCTTGCTATGAGATCTGGATCCGTATACCACTTCTTCATTGTAGGCATCCACAAACCACTGGAATAAAGTTCAATGGCATTTTCCGGATTCGACATCCATTTGAAGAGCAGCCACGCTTCTTCTGGGTGCTTGGATTCTTTGAATATTACCGTCGCACCAGACACCCCGACTGTTAAGCTTTTTTTCAATTTAGGTAATACACCTATATCATAATTGACCTTCGCATTACCAAGATCCAAGTTCATCCACTGCCCGCCAATAGCCATTGCAGTTATACCTGATTGCAAGGCAACATTCATGGCAGGAAGTGATTTCGCAGTTAATGGGGATGGAGCTACATGATGCACATTGATTAGATCAGCCAACTTCTGAATTGCATCGGTTGCTTTGGGATCATTCAGAGCAAACTCTTTGCCATCCTCAGTGAGCCAATCACCGCCATTGCTAAAAATAAAATTATTAATCGGCTCATTCCAAGTCTCGAATGTCACACCATACTGTTTAATTTGCTTAGGGTCGAAGTCAGGATGAGCAGCATTATGACCATTTTTGTCAATCGTCAGCTTTTTGGCGTTCTCTACGAATTGTTCCCATGTCCATGCGTTCTCAGCTTTTGTCGGAGGTGTTTCAACGCCTGCGCTGGCAAGTAAGTCTTTGCGGTAAAACAATCCAAAGCTTTCACCTGCAGTGCTGACTCCCCAGGCATAATCTGGACTTTGTTGATACCAAATGTTATCCAGATAATCATCTCTCTTGATATCCGCATCTTGGTTAAACATATCAAATAGATTAATAAACCGATTTTGTTTGGCCCAAGCATCTCCTAGGTCCCCATTCATATACCCCGTATCCGGTAAATCGTTGGCTGCTGCCATCGTAATTAACTTGGTGTTATATTCAGAGCCTGGCAGTTGGATAGTCTCGACTGAAATCCATGGGTATCTCTTTGTAAATCTCGCTGCAGCTTCCTCAATTGCCTTCTTCTCATCTGGAGAGCCCCAATACGTAAATTTCAAGTTGACTTTATTAACGTTCTCAGGAGACTTAGTATTAAGTTGATTATCATTCTCTGTTATTATAGGGTCACTGCAAGCGCTTACCATTAGAGAAAATAAAATCAATACAACCAAATATGATATTTTGCGTGCTCTTCTGTTCATGTGCATGGTGCCCCCTCCCTATGATTAGTTGTCATTTCCCTGGAATTCTAATTAATACCTTCGTTCCTTGACCAAGTACTGATTCAAACGTAACGCCATATGACTCGCCGTACATAATCTTAATTCGTTTATTCACATTTTGAATTCCGACAGATGTCTCATCACATTTTTGAATTCGAGCTAACTGCTCATCTGACATGCCTTGACCATTATCCTCAACCTCAAATTGTAAGCAGCCATTGTGAACGCAACCTTTTATTAGAAGTACCCCACCCGCTTTACGCTTTTCAAATCCATGAACAAACGCATTCTCAACAAAAGGCTGAAGGAAGAATTTAGGAGCTTTATATGTATTAATTTCAGGATCAATCTCAGTTTCGACAAGAAATCTTCCTTCGAATCGTTTGCTCATAATCAAAATGTAACTTTGGAGATACTCCCAGTCATTTTTAAATGGAACCTGTTCTGTCGTTGTTCTCACGGTATATTTGAGCATATTAGATAAGCTAATAATCATCTCGCTGATCTCGTCCTGACCATTTTCTACAGAGATTAGATTAATGACATTGAGGGTGTTATACATAAAATGTGGATCCAACTGCAAGTTTAACGCCTTAATCTCTGCTTCTTTTTCCTTGATCTTGCTCTCGTAGTTTTCTTCGATCAGCCTCTGAATTTTTTCATTCATATCTTTAAATCGCTCACTAAGCACAGTTAGTTCTCTACTACCTGTTTCGTTTATGGAAATTTCAAAATTCCCTTCACCAGTTTGCTTAAATGCTTTCAACAAATTCTTCAATGGTTTTGTAATGCGTCCAGATACAAAATAGGATATAAAAACAAAAAACAATATTAAAAGGAGGATTGAGTAGACCGAGTAAAGCTTAATTGTCCTTAATATATCACGATTAAGTTGATGAGAGGGAATAACAACGAGAGATACCCATCCGGTAATCTCGGAAGTATCAAAACAAATGATAGAATCTTGTCCGTCAATGGCTACCCTTGCTGTTCCGCTACCCTTATCGATGATCGATTGTATCCACTCGTAGTGGTCATTTTTACCGATTTTCTCTTGGTTTTGATGAGAAATATACTGGCCGTCTTTCGTGACAACGAAAAAATAACTCCCCTTCACAGGAAGGCTATTCTGAAAAACTTGACGAAAAAAATCCTCTTTGTAATTAACAATGAGAACAGGCTTCTCGCTTTCAGGTGGAAAATCTTCGTACGTAGTTTCATCAATATAAGTGCCTTTAATCATTTCTACTGCTGAAAACATATAGCGATAATCAACGCTTACATCTTGCATGTAAGAAGCATTATACATTTCAGAGAAATTGTATGTTGGAATCCATACTAGCTTCCCTTCTTGTGCTAAAGCTTCGCGGTACATACTCGTTTGAATAATTGCACCTTCTGGAATGAAGTTTTTACTACTATACTCACCACTTGGGTGAATTGACGTACGAAAGGTTGCATAACTAGTCGCAATCTGTGCAGAATAGATATCTTTTAAATTCAAGAAATATTTGTCCATAGCCACGGATAGTATCTTATCTAATAAAGAAATTTGATAATCGTTATTCGGAATGACTGAAGAGAGGCCATTATGTAAATCCTTATCAATTAAGAACGAAACCATATTATCTTTCGCTTGAGAGAGTTTGGTGTCAATAATTTGATTGTTTTTCCTAACAACATCGTACATATTTTTCTCAGCAATATCGAATACAAGATTTCGACTTACGTCATAATAGTGAAATCCAAAAATAAAAAGCGGCAAAGATATTAAAATAATAAACGCAAAGACTAGCTGGGTTCTTAGTCCGATTCTCCGATTAATCGCGAGCAACCCCTCGATGTACATATAATGTCCTTCCCTGCCAGATTTAGATGATTGCCCTCGATACATTTTATGTTAATAAAATTATATCATGGGATATGCCGATTAACTATTCAGTATTCCTTCTAATTACTTCACTATGCATAACAAAGAGCCACCCAGGTTCATCAGGTGACTCCATGCAAATGATAAAAGCTAATCTCTTACCCAAACGGACATTTCCCCCAGTCCGCGATTTGCCCATGCAAAATATGGGATAAATGTAGCCATAATCGGCTCTTGCATGAATTCTTCATTTGGCTTGTACAATGCATCTCCCCACTGCTCGTTACAATCTCGGAGGCCCGGGATCTGTAAAGTGCCAATACCACCTAAAAGCTCTGGGTTCATCGTCACAATTGCTTCTGTAGAAGCTTGCAGACGAAGTTGATGCAGCTGTTTACCATTGTCTGCTTCTTCCAAGCAATAAACGAGAGGCCCACGTTGTATAGCAACTTTACCAATTGACTCACGCAATAGCGGGTGGCCTTTCATGCGTAAGACCGGCATACAAAGAACCCACTCCACCTCATCATTCGGCAACCATTCTCGATGGATACAAGCATATCCATTGTCAATGGCTTCTTTCCAATCTACCGGTTGCCCATTAATTTTTAATTCAGCGCCTTGACTCCAGTCCGGAACACGCAAAGCAAGAGTAAACGTAACAGAATTTGTAGTTCTTACGGTAAAATGAACCCTTCCCTCCCATGGCAAGTTCGAACTTTGATGGAGGGTAACTGATTGTCCTCCAACAATTAGCTCGGCATCTCCACCAATATACAAATGTGTATACAGACGATTATCTTGAATCGTATACATATATTGGTCCAAGGAGGCCAGCAGACGTGCAATGTTTGGAGGACAGCAGGCACAGCCAAACCAACCTTGTCTTTCTGGCTTCACATGTTCATAATTGTGGTTAATCCCACAGGCTTCCGGCCAAACCTCGAGTGGATTGACGTAGAAGAAATGCTTTCCATCCTTGGACATGCCTGCAATTACAGTATTGTACAATGCTCGCTCTAACACATCGGCATATTCACTTTTCGGAGCAATTTGCAGCATTCGTTGCGCAAAGAAGATTAGACCTATAGATGCGCATGTCTCCGCATAAACGGTATCATTCGGAAGGTCATAATCGAGCGAAAATGATTCTCCATAGGCCATAGAACCTATCCCACCTGTGATGTACATGCGTTTATTTACTATGTTATTCCATAATCTTTGGCAAGTTTCAACTAGACTTTGATCTTTCGATTCGATTGCCACATCAGCAATGCCTGTAGCCATATAGACTGCTCTTACAGCATGCCCTTCTGCCGAATGCTGCTCGCGGATGGGTACGTGAGTCTGACTGTACTTTTTGTCATGAATGACGTTAATAGCTGGCCAGAACGTCGATCTCCCTCGCTTCTCATACTCATCTAAATAGAAATCTCCTTGGCCGCGCTGCTCCAGGAAATATGTACTCAATTTCAAATATCTCTCGTTTCCTGTTACTCGGTAGAGCTTAACTAAAGCTAATTCAATTTCTTGATGTCCATCATAGCCTTGAATTTGATGTGGTTCTGGACCAAATACTGTATCGATATAATCCGCAAGTCGGATAACAACATCCAATAATTTGCGTTTTCCTGTTCCTAGGAAATACGCAACGGCTGCCTCGATCATATGTCCAGCACAATATAATTCGTGGCATTCACACAAGTTGCTCCAACGTTTATCCGGTTCTTTAACGGTGTAATACGTATTTAAATAACCATCAGGTTGCTGTGCTGCTGCAATAACATCAATGACACAATCAGCAAGCGCCTCCAACTCGTAATCAGACTCCTTAGCAAGTAAATAGCCAACCGCTTCCATCCATTTGGCTACATCACTATCTTGGAATACCATTCCATAATGCTCGCCTTCCTCTAAACCTGCAGCAATTTGAAAGTTTTTAATCGCATGGCTCGGTTCCGCACCTTCAATCTCATCATTCAATGCTTGCCATTGATAAGGTATTACGACATTTCGAACTAAGTCAATATAGCTTGACCAAAAGTGATCCTGAATAGAAACCTTGACCTCATTATTAGACGAGAAAATTAGTTCTTTCTTCAATCCCATCCGCTCCTTACATTATCTCTATAACTCCTGCATAATTATCCTTTAATTCCTGTCATTGCGATCCCTTGAATAAAATAACGCTGAGCAATTAAGAAGATGATTAACGATGGGAGAACGACAATCGCAACAGCTGCCATCATTAAATTCCATTGTGAAGAATAAGAGCCTTGGAACAATGTCAAACCTAACATGAGTGTATAATGCTTCTGGGAGGAGAGATATAGCATAGGTCCGAGATAATCATTCCAGCTATTTAAAAAGGTAAATAATCCGACGACAATCAGAGATTGAGAGCTAAGCGGCAAAATAATTTTGCTGTACACTTTAAAATGATTGGCTCCATCGATAAAAGCCGATTCGTCCAAGTCCTTAGGAATTCCCATGAAAAATTGACGCAATAAGAAAATATTAAACAGTCCGCCGCCAAAAAAGGCCGGAATCATCAATGGGAACAATGTGTCTGTAAGATGTAAGATGCGCCATCCGATGAACTGTGGAATAATCGTAACCGCAAATGGTAACATCAATGCGGTAAGCATAATACCGAAAACTTTGTCTCTTCCCGGCCAATCAATACGTGAAAAACCGTAAGCACATAGCGAGCTTGTCAGCAGCACCCCAACAATATTCGCTAACGTTACAATCCCGCTATTCATAAAAAATCTGCCAAAAGGTTGTGCCTCCATAGCATCAATAAAGTTATGCCAATGAACGGTATTCGGTATGATCGAAGGCTTTACTTCAAAAATACTTTCGCTTCCCACAACAGCTGTTCGGAGCATCCAATAGAAGGGAAATAAGATGATAATGGTTCCACAAATCAACATTGTATATACAAGTACATTAATTAGTATTTTGTGTTTTTTCATGATCGTTTGCCATCTCCCTCATAATGTACGAAAGATTTTGAAAACTTGAAGATGAGCAATGTGAATACTATTGTTACAACAAATAAGATCACGGCATTTGCACTTGCCGCACCCATTTTGGAGAATTTAAAGGCGTTTTGGTAAAGGTATAACACATAAAGGAGACTTGCATTATTGGGTCCACCCATTGCTCCGTTTGTTGCAGTTCCGCCGCTTGTCATAACAGCCGGTTGAACAAACGTTTGAAACCCGTTAATAAAGCCCATCACACCGTTGAAAAAAATGATTGGTGAGCTCATTGGAATTGTTATGTGGATGAGTTTACGCCATGCATTACCGCCATCAATTTCGACCGCTTCATAGAGGTGGGCGGGAATCGATTGCAGGCCTGCCAGGAAAATAACAATCGTGCTGCCACTATTCCATAAAGCAAAAAGAATGAAGGTAGGAATAACTGTATTTTCTGACGTTAACCATCTAGAGGTCGGCAGTCCGACAGCGTCAAGCAAATAATTAACGACTCCGAAGTCCGGCTGAAGCAGCCACATCCAGATAATTCCGGCGGATGCGAGCGGGATCACAACAGGGAGATAAAACACCCCGCGGAAGAAGCCCTTCGCTTTAATGTTCTGGTTCAATAAAATCGCTACAAAAAAGGAAAACACGATAATAAGTGGAACACTGAGAAAAACATAATAGAAGGTAGCCTTGACTGATGGAAAGAAAAACATATCTTTTCCTGAAAACATATCTATAAAATTTGTTAGACCAATCCATTCAAACTTTCCGCCAATTGTATAATCCGAGAAGCTGAGCACAATCGTAAAGATCAAGGGGATGAGAATAAAAATTGCATAACCCAGCAATACGGGGGAAGTGAAAAGTAACCCCGTTCTCAACCTTTTTAATCGCTTGGTGGAGGACATTGTTTCACAACACCTTTCATTACAGTTCGGGCAAGAAGCCGAACACTAGGTTCCAACTTCCTGCCCCAATCCGTCATTATCAAATATTACTTCGCGTCGTATCGTCCTTGTATTTCAGGCTTAATCTTTGCAGCTACTTCATCCAGTACTTCTTGAGCTTTTTTCTCTCCCAACCACACGCTATCAAGGCTCGAGGACACTGTAGCGTTAATCTTGGAATAATTCTTTAGGTAGTAAGAAGTTGTCGGGATGGAATTATTCAAAAACTGCATCAACATCGCATCTTTAAAGCCGGGTGGATGTGCCGCTGGGTTTGCATCAACCCATTTCGCAATAAGCGTTGAATCTGTATACCATTTCTTCATTGTTGGCATCCAAAGTCCACTGGAGTAAAGATCAAGCGCGCCTTCTGGATTAGACATCCACTTGAAGAGCATCCATGCTTCTTCAGGGTGTTTTGAGTCTTTGAAGAGAACTGTAGCGCCAGAAATGGCTACAGCTACACTTTTCTTCAATTTTGGCAGAACCCCGATATCATAGTTGACCTTGGCATTACCTAGATCCAGGTTCATCCATTGTCCACCTACAGCCATAGCTGCAATGCCAGATTGAAGAGCAACATTCATGGCAGGAAGAGATTTCGCAGCAAGCGGTGATGGCGCTACATGATAAACATTAATCAGATCAGCAAGCTTTTGAATTGCTTCTGTCGCTTTAGGATCATTCAGTGTAAAATCCTTGCCGTCAGGTGATAGCCAATCTCCGCCATTGCTAAAGATAAAGTTGTTAATCGGTCCGTCCCATGCTTCAAACATCACACCATATTGTTTAATTTGCTTTGAATCAAATGCCGGGTCATTTGCATTCTTACCGTTCTTATCAATCGTTAATTTCTTAGCTGCATCAACGAATTGCTCCCATGTCCAGGCATTTTCCGCTTTGGATGGAGGTGCACTTACACCTGCAGTCTGCAGCAAATCTTTTCGATAGAATAATCCGAAAGTTTCACCAGCTGTGCTAATTCCCCATGCATTGTCATCGCTTTGTTTGAACCAGATTGAATCCAGGAAATCTTCTTTCTTCACTTCCGGATCTTTCTTTAACATATCAAACAAATTGACAAATCGACCTTGTTGAGCCCAGGTATCACCAAGATCACCTGTCATATAGCCCGTATCCGGCAAATCGTTGGCCGCTGACAACGCTTGCATCTTGGGATTGTAGTCATCATTTGGAATTTGAATTGTTTCAACCGTAATCCATGGATATTTGTCTGTGAAACTCTTAGTAGCTGCTTCAATCGCTTTCTTCTCATTCGGGCTTCCCCAGTACGAAAACTTCAATTTAACGGGATCCTTCTTTGTTGCTGTTGTTGCTGCTGTACTTTTCGCTTGCGTACTGGCAGTCACTTCACTCGATTTGCTATCTCCATCTCCGCAAGCGCTTACTAACGAACTCAGTAGAATCGAGGCAGATATGAGTCCAATTGTTTTCTGCGTTCTTTTTTTCACTTTTAAGACCCCCTACGAATATGATATTTGGTACAATTTTATTGTAGTAAAAAGCAAACTTCCAAAAATGACATTATGATTAGTAAATAGGACGGTTTTTGTGATTTAATCCTCTGGGATTCGGATTGTAACTTTCGTCCATTGTCCATGGATGGATTCAAATGTAACTCCATAGTTCTCACCGTACATGATTTTAATGCGATTATTCACGTTTTGTACGCCTACAGCCCCTTCTTCACCGCGTTTAATCCTTTCTAACATTTCCTCCTCAATGCCGCTCCCGTTATCCATGACCTCAAAAATGCGACAACCATCTTGAATTCGGCCTGTTATGGTCAGAATGCCCCCTGATTTACGAGATTCAAAGGCATGGACAAAAGCATTCTCAACAAACGGCTGTAAAAAAAACTTCGGCACACCGAAAACAAATAATTCCGGCTCAATTTTAGTCTCTACGCGGAACCTGCCTTCAAATCGCTTACTCATAATGAGAATATAGCTCTGCAAATATTCCCAGTCGCTTGTAAAAGGGACTCGCTCTGCAGTCATTTTCACGGTATATTTCAGCATATTGGATAGACTGACAATCATTTCACTGATTTCATCCTGTCCATTTTCGATGGAGATCAAATTTATGATATTTAGTGTGTTGTACATAAAATGTGGGTCTAATTGTAGATTTAAAGCTGTAATTTCCGCTTCCTTTTCCTTTATTTTGCTCTTATAATTCTCTTCAATTAACCTATGAATTTTTTGGTTCATAGTTTCAAATTGCTTGCTCAATATGATAAGTTCTTTACTGCCTTTCTCATTCATGGATATTTCGAAATTCCCTTCGCCCGTTTGTCTTAATGCTTTTAATAAATTTAATAAAGGCTTCGTAATACGCCCCGTTACAAAATAAGAAGTGAAAATAAAAATAATGACTAAGAGAATGAAGGAATAGAATAGGTAAGATTTCATCGTACCCAACATAGCGCTTAACAATTGATCTTGTGGAATGAGGAGAATAGATACCCATCCTGTTGTTTTCGAGGTATCGTAGGAGATAAGCGTATCTTTACCATTAATGTGGACTTTGGCAACACCGCTGCCTTGGGTGATAATCGATTGCAGCCAATCGTAATGATCGTTTGTTCCAATCTTCTCGGAATCTAGATGAGAAACATATTGACCTCCCTGAGTCACAATGAAAAAAAAGCTGCCATTCACAGGAAGGCTGCTCTGAAACACATTACGAAAAAAGTCCTCTTTATAATTTACGATGAGCACAGGCCTCTCGATATCAGGGGCAAAGGCCTCATAATTGATTTCATCCACATAAGCCCCATTAACTATTTCAACAGCTGAGAACATATATCTAAAATCAATATCCGTATTCGCCAAATAAGGCACATTAAACATATCAGAGAAGTTATACGTTGGAATCCAAACCAGTTTCCCTTGTTGTTTAACAGCCTCGGTATACATCGATGTTCTCTTGATCCCGCCCACAGGTATAAAATTTTTGAAACTAGTCGCAATTGGTGAAATCGAAGTACGGAAAGTGGCATAACTCGTTGACAACTGCACAGAATAGATATCCTGCAGATTAGAAAAATACTTGTCCATTGAAAGCGAAATTTTCTTGTCTAATAAGGAAATCTGATAGTCATCTGTTGGTTGTATCGTCGTAAAGGCAGTATACAGATCGGGATCGACCAGAAATGAAATCATATTATCTTTGGCTTGAGACAATTTGCTATCCATAATTAACGTGTTCTTTTTCACCACATCATACATATTCTTCTCAACAATCTCCGAAACGATATTGCTGCTCACAGTGTAATAACGAAATCCAAAAATAATCAAAGGTATCGTGATTAGAATAATAAACGTTACAACCAACTGAGTTCTAAGTCCCCAATTACGAAAAAACCCTTTCATTCGACTAATCCTTTCCTGACAAACTACGGAATTTTTTCGGTGATATCCCTTTTTCTCGCTTAAATACACGAATAAAATAGCCTACGTCTTTATAGCCGAGCTTTTTCGCAATATCTGAAATTTTATCAGAAGAATGCTTTAATAGATGCTGAGCTCGTTCCATTCGAATATTGATAATATAATCAGTTACACTTAGTCCCGTGTACGTCTTAAAGAGTGTACTAAAGTAAGAAGGGTTAAAATTATACATTTGCGCAAGTGTTTCCAAAGGAATATCTTCATGGCAATGTTCCTGAATATAACCTTGGCATTTCTTAATAATCACACTATTCTTTCCTAATTGAGTACGTTGAAATATTTCTGCAATTTGTATAGTCAGTTTTTTTAAGCAGTGCCTAAGCTCCCTGTAATCCGCACATAAAAGGATTTTTCTTTCAAAATCTTCAGTGAGCTTCGATAATTCTTCTTTAGAAGCAATATGATGTGCTTCCTTGAGCCGATTGGTCATTAAACGCAAACAATCTTTTTTTATGCTTACTGAGTCTGGATAAGAAAGACCCTTCACTTTCTCAAGCAGATTATTAATATGTGTGTTCATCTGTTCAACATTGCTTCGTTGTATTGCATTAGACAGATTCGTTTCGTTTTCAAACACATCGATAATACGCGGTATATCGGACAGGTCATTATAAACAATTACCTTGCCCTCTCCAACAACAAAACTACTATCTACTGCTTTTCTTGCATGATCATAGATCTGATTCCCTAAAGCCCAATTGCCTTCATACACCTGCACACATCCCGCTGTCCACTTCATCCCGTGTTCAACTTGGAAATCGCTTAACTTTTCTTCCAGCTTTGAGATAATCGTCTTGAAGTACATCGTATCTGATTTGGATTGTGCGAGGAGTAGAATAAATCTACCTTCCGCATCAGTCGTCAGTCCGCTCATTAGCGATATCCCCTCTAAAGCATCTTGCAGAATCCAATTAATGAAGAGGGTTGATTTGTCCTTTGAAAGTGGAAGTATCTCTTTGCTAACCTGCATAAGGATTAACATGCCGTGATTCATAACAGATCCTGGGGTAAATTGTGTTCTTACTTCGGCTCCATCAGCATTTCCCTGTAACCAATCAAAGAGTAATTGCTGACGATAAGAGCTTATAGAAAAAACTAACTTCCGTTCAATATCCTCTAATTTCCGATTCTCTTGACGTTCATAATCCAGAACATTCTCCAGCTTTAGTAATAACTGCTCAAGCTCAGGCTTCCCCAATGGCTTGACCAAGTAATCCGTTACACCTACTCGAATCGCTTGCTGCGCATAGTTGAAATCGCCATATCCTGTAATAAGTACAATTTTCCCTTTAAAGTTGTTTATTGAAAGTGTGTTGATGAGTTCCATTCCATCCATCACAGGCATACGAATATCTGTCATAACAATATCAATGTGACTCTGAGCAATAACTGCTAAGGCTTCCTGGCCATCCTCCGCGGTATGAATCTCATATTGTGGTCTTAGCGATTTAATAATGACTGACATTGCTCGCAATTGCCGCGGCTCATCATCAACGAGAAGGACTTGGCACATTGTTTAACCTCACTTCCGGATTTTTGTCAACGATAACAAAATCATATAAAAAAGATAAGAATTAAAAATAGTACTTTAATTGGATTTTAACACTTTCATTATATCCTTGAGTATTAATATCCGTATTCCACCAAAATCTTGCTTGAAATTGTCCACTAGCAGAAAACGTCCACTATCTTCGGGCACCATTGAAAAAAATAAATTAATGGAAATAATCCTATTATCAGAAAAGAATCACATTCAAGAGCTGAACTGAAATACTATAATTTAGATTGAAAGGGGGTTAAGGAATAAATAAAGAGCATTAAGACTAATAACTTGCAAGCTAGGCTATTTTTCCAGCATTTTATTCCATTAAGGAGGTTTACTAAAATGAGGAAAAAATTATCATTCTTGCTCACTAGCACGTTGTTACTAATGTCCCTACCTACTACAATTTCAAACGCAGCGGTTCCAGCACAGTTCACGGTTGATCTATCCAATCAGTATCGTACAGCTACGCACGTTGCTTCCGGCTCATTGTATGGTTTGGGTAATGACGGAAGTCCCAGTGACTCCTTGGTTGGCCCGACAAAGCCGAAGATGTTCACACAGATGGCACCGAACGGTCAACAAATGCCAATCGGTGACGCCTTAAAAGTTGCCCCCATGGCTGCGCGTGCTGGTGCTGCAATCACGATCCGCATGCCGGATATCTACCCTGATTTTCCATATAAGTGGGTAAGTTGGGCTGACTGGTATTCGAAGGTGGACTCTATCGTCGATGCAACACTGGCTTCCGGGGCCACCAACATATACGGTTACGAAATTTGGAATGAGCCAGACGGTACATGGGATACTTCCAAAGCAGGCTCGTTCAATGATGGTTGGAAAAATACATACCTGCGTATCAAAGCAAAAGATCCAAATACGAAAATCATCGGTCCAAGTATAACCAAATATAACCAAGCCTGGTTACAGGATTTCCTGACTTTTTGCAAGGCGAACAACGTACTTCCCGATATCATCAGCTGGCATGAACTTGGGGCACCGGAAGGCAGCTACATTAATAATCCACAGCCTGGTTATATCTCTCAACATATTTCCGCGTATCGGACACTGGAATCCAGCCTCGGGATATCTCCACGTTTGATTAGTATTAACGAATACAGCGTCATTCGCGAAGAGGGCGTACCCGGCAGTTCGATACGATATATTTCCGAATTTGAACGATCCGGAACCGATACGGCTAACATAGCTTTCTGGTTCACTCCAGGCCGTCTTAGCAACTTGATGACGGACACTGGCTCTGCTAATGGCGGTTGGTGGCTTTACAAATGGTACGGTGACATGGGGGGTATGATGGCCATGACTACTCCGGCTAGCGACACGGCCGTCGATTTGGACGGTATTGCAAATGTCGATTCGACCAATCATGTCTCCTACGTTGTGTTCGGTGGCGGAACTGGCGACAAAACAATCGTCGTGAAAGGATTCGGGGGCGTCCCATTCTTCGGAACTAACGCTCATGTAAAACTAGAAAGTACACCATGGTATGGCGTCGATACTGCAGTTGCCGCTCCGGATACGGTTTTTGAAGAGGATCTTACAATTTCTGGAGGCCAAATTTCGGTACCGATAACGGGCATGAATCCCTCATCGGGTTATCGCTTGACCATCACACCAGCAGCGGTAAACAATAATAACCGATATGAAGCGGAGAAAGCACTAGTTAACCATGCAATTACTTATAGCAATGTTCAGGCCTCAAACGGTAAATATATCGGCGGAATCGACTACGCTGACAGCTACGTACAGTATACGGTTAACGCACCTACGGCAGGCAACTACAGGATGGATGTTCGATATGCCAATGGAGGTACAGCAAGCTCTACACATAACTTGTCCGTAAACGGGGGTGCGGCTACCACAGTTACTTATCCAATAACCGGTGGATGGTTAGGTACCGGGAACGTTGGAACAACTACATTAAATGTGGCGCTGAACGCAGGTATCAATACCCTCCGTTTGAGCAAAGGAACGAATTATGCCGAAGCTGATTTTATCCAGTTGACAAAAGTGGGGGCGTTTAAAGCAAGAGTTGAGTCCGAAAATGCACTCGTTAATCATGCTGTTATCGATACCAGCGCCTTTGCATCCAATCGGCACTTCGTGGGAGTAATCGATTATGCAGATAGCTACGTCCAATTCACTTTGAATGTGCCTACATCGGGAACCTATACAATGGACATCGGTTACGCCAATGGCACGAGCGCTGACTCGACGCACAACCTTTCAATAAACGGAGGCGCGTCAAGTATCGTTACGTATCCTATTACTGGCGGCTGGCTAGCCTCTTCCTCGAACAAAGGATATCGTAAGGTGTTGACTAAAACGGTGAGCTTACAAGCAGGTACAAACACAATTAAATTTTCAAAAGGCACGGGTTATGCCGAGCTTGATTATATCGAAGTGAAATAGTAAGTTTCCTACTATCATCGGAAGTATTAGATTGCACAAAAAGGCTTGAATCATCTGAATTACAGATGACTCAAGCCTTTTTAACGCAATGGCGTTCTTCCACCTATTTGTCCCTCCATACTAAGAAAACCTAATCGCCCATTGACTTTCCCCTCTCCACGTAATAAAATATTTTTACGTAACATATACTTTGTACACGGAGGCGCCCTTGCATGCCGCAAGAACAACCGATTCGCGACAGCTACTACATCGAATCGCCCGAGCAGGCGACCGTGCTGCTCAACCCGCTGCGCGGCGAGATTATCGCGCAGCTGCAAGAGCCCGGCTCCGCCGCGGAGGTGGCGCGCACGTTGGGCGAGACGGCCCAGCGCATCAATTACCACCTTAAGGCGTTGGAGAAGGTTGGCCTTGTCGAGCGCGTCGGCACCCGACAAGTGCGCAACCTGGTCGAGGTGCTGTACCGCGCCATCGCCAAGACGTTCGTGCTGGCGGAATCGCTCAGCATGAAGCCGGAGACCTTGCAGAAGCTGAAGGAGCAAAGCTCGCTCGCGCACCTCGTAACAACGTCTGACCGCTTGCGGCGGGACGCGGTGTTGCTCATGGAGCAGTCCGAGGTCGGCGAAGACGTGCCGAGCGCGACGCTGCAGCTGCAGGTCTGCCTGGGCACCGAAGCGCAGCGGCAAGCTTTCATCGAGGAGTATGCCGCGCTGATGCAAGCGCTTGTGGCACGCTACTCCGCCAGCAGCGACAGCCAAGACGCTTATCAAGTCATCGCAGCCGTTTATCCCAAACCGCAGGAATAAAGGAGGCCTACGCCATGAGTCAGGAACATTCGCCAAGCAAGCCGCAGCTAGACGCGGAACAGCAAGAGCCCACTCCCGTGATTAGCTGGGAGCAGCCCGAACCGCACCGGACGAAAGACACGGGCGTCATTCCGCTGGATGCGCATCGCCGCCAAGGCGCCGCACAGGTGCTGACGGAAGCCACCGTTACGGTGCGCGAGCTGCACACGATGAACGTCGAGTCGCCAGTCCGCCTCATCGTCGTCTCTTCCGGTTTTGGCCAGAAGCAGCGGGTTCACGTGCCGACGATTCAGGCGAAAGCCGCGGCTTAAAAGCGGTATCCGCTGCTAACCACGTCTTATTTTACAATGAGAAAGGATGATCCCCATGAGCTTCATTCCGATGGTTGTTGAGCAAAGCTCGCGCGGCGAGCGCTCCTACGATATTTACTCCAGATTGCTGAAAGATCGCATCGTATTTCTCGGCACGGAGGTTAACGACCAGGTCGCCAATGCGATTATCGCGCAGCTTCTCTTCCTTTCCGCCGAAGATCCGGAGAAAGACATCTCGCTCTACATTAATTCGCCGGGCGGCTCCACCTCCGCTGGCCTTGCCATTTACGACACGATGAACTTCATCAAACCGGACGTCTCCACGATCTGTGTCGGCATGGCCGCTTCCATGGGCGCCACCCTCCTCACTTCAGGCGCGCCGGGCAAGCGCTTCGCGCTGCCGAACGCTGAGATCATGATCCACCAGCCTTGGGGAGGCACGCAAGGACAGGCGAGCGACATTCAGATTCGCGCCAATCATATTTTAAAAACACGCAGTACCCTGAACCGTATTATGTCGGAGACGACCAAACAGCCGCTGGACAAAATTGAGCGCGATACGGACCGCGATTACTTCCTCGACGCAGAAGGCGCCAAAGCGTACGGGCTGATCGACAAAGTCGTCGAACGCATATAATCGTCAAAAAAAAGCGTGCCAACGCGGCACGCTTTTTCACTTTCTCTTCTTTTTACTTTTAATTTACCGTAACCGAGATTTTCGCTTCATCGCCTTTATACACCGCTATAACTTCTGTCGTACCGGCATTTAAGCCTTGCACAATTGCACTTGGTCCGCGTGACTGTAAGATCCGGGAAATAAATCCATCTTTGCTGTACCAAATGATATTTTCGGGATCCGCCACTGGGTTATTGTTGCTGTCTAGCACCTGCGCACTGATCGTACTGCTTCCATATAAACCCAATGCAAGGTTGCCCGAGTTGATCTGAACCGTGTATGGCGTGTTGTTCGGGCCCGGATACGTATAACCTTTCGTATTGCCGTAAGCTTGGCTGTTGAAATCGCTGCTTCCGCCTTCCCAGGCTGAATTCCCACCGTTTACAAATTGGGGGTCCGTCCCTTGAACGCCAAGTATATAGGCATCCGAGTTGACGACATTTAACTGTCCGCCGGATAAATTATACAGAGAAGTTCCGTTATTTTTACCGATAATCGAGTTGTTAATATTGACCGTATTCGCGTTTTCGAGTCCGATTTCCGAGTTCTGGCTGTTCCAGAACGTACTGTAGTAAGCATCTACGTTACCGTCGCCAGTCACATGCAAGTTGAGTGCGTCTCCGCTTCCGCCGCGTTTGAACGAATACCCACCGATGGCACGGATCAGCGTAGCTTTGTCCGCCGACCATAATCGGTAGTTCCGCTTATTGCCGAAAGAGACCGTATCGATAAACACCGGGTTTTTCGATTTATCATCATAGCCGCCATCTGTGCTATCGAACGCCTTACTGCGTACGTACGTCAAATTGTACGCCGAGCGCTCAGCTGTGAATCCATCACCGTTCCAATAGGAGGTTCCGTCTTGATGCCAGCTGTTGCGGGCCGTCACATCTTGGAACAAAATATCATGATCGAAGATGTAAGGGGACTCTGCCGGTGAATTGCCAATACTAAAGCCGAATGGGAAATTGCCTGTGTACCAATTCGCTTGACCTCCTGCGTCGGCATTGACGCCGATGACACTCGCCATATAGTTGCCGTTGCGGAAACGAATAGCCCTTTTAGTATAATTGGTGTAATTGCCGCCTTTCACCACGATATCGTGCGTACCCGCATCCAGGTTAGAACGTGTCGCTTTGCCCCAGAAGTAAACGCCGTCACTCATGTCATGAACGCTCACGTTATAGATGCGGATCCCTTCGCTTTGCCCATTGACATAGATGCCGTAAAAATAGTTGCCTATGACAATATCCTGAATCCACCAATAGCTGACGCCAAGCGGCACGTCTATGAATTTTCGCGAGCCCTGGCTAGGCAATGTGAAATCGCCTTTGAACTCAGGAAGCCCGCCACCCGTATCCACGCCGATCAGCTTTTTCATATGTAGAACATCTGTACCGCCTCTCGTCAAGCTTAATGTCTGAGGCACGATATACGTTCCGCTTCCGACGTAAAGCGTGTTTGTTATGCCCGTCGCATCCCATGCAGCCTGGAGTCCGCCAACTTGGTCACCTTTGAATGCGTTGGCCCAGCTGCTTCCGTCCTTCGAACCGGCACCTTGCGGTGTCACATATCGGTTGACGGGCTGCGGCAGTGTAGGCGGTGTTGGTGTCGTTCCGACTGTCGTGGAGGACAGCGTCAAATCACCTAATGCCGAGGTGTTTTGCCAGTTATCTGCAGTCCCCGACCATACGAGCTGCCCCTCACGGACGCCTCCGTTATCGTCGTCGTTGACAGCGATGTCGAAGCCAATACTCAACTGTGCAGCGGGTGTGATTCCTAAATTGATCCATGGAATCGCCATTTCGATGGCATATCCCCCGGCAATTGCAGACCATGCATGCTTCACGCCGACGGTTTCATTCAATTTCTCGAATAGACCGGTGTCGTTGTACCTTTTGCGAAGCTGCCAGTCTTTGAGATCGTAGGTGATACCACGACTATGATCTGCGTCGATAAATAGCTCGACCGAATCATCATCGAAGGAGTCCGTCAACGAATCGTTATAAAGATTGCCATCAAGCACCTTGACGCCTACATACAAATACTTGTCGTCCCATAGCGCCCCGTAGGTAACGGTATTGTCTGTCACACCTTGGACCACCTTAGACGCACTTTGACCCATTGACCAGACAGACTCATCCAAAATTCCATTGATTGAGAGGGGACTTAACGTTTTTTTGGCGATATAGTTAGGAGTGGGGTCCGAAACTGTGACATTATCAAGGGTGTACGTGGAAGAAGTCCCTCTCGTACCGATTTTCCCGGCGGAAAATGCAGTATCGGAAGCGCTAATTTTTTGTACCCCATCCACAAATCCGATTAAATTAGTACCGTTTACAGACAATTTAAGCGTGTATGCCGTGTTCGAATTCAGTGTCATAGCCGTCTCCGAGAGAAGCGAAAATGTACCATTCACTCTTTTACTCAACTCTAGCTTATCGTTCGAACTATCGATTCTCAACACGTAAAAGTTATCTTTGTTCACATATCTGGCGATAACGGCAGCGTTGCTTCCCGAAAGCAATTTCACTTTCGCTTCCACAGCATAATTCGTCCATCCGGCGTTCCCAGCAACAGCAATTTTCTCTGTGATACCGCCACTCGCATATTGGATTTTATAAACCATTGTGTCGTCCGATACAACACTAAAATTGGTTGCTCCCCCATTCACGATGGACCAGCCAGCTGCATCTCCGTCTTCAAAATCGTCAGAAAATAATGTTGCTGCGGATGCCAACTTCGGTTGGATTGCCCCAAAGGAAATCACCATGCTGAAGACTAATAAAACCACTAATGTCCTGCTGAACCATTTTTGCGATCTCATAAATACACTACTCCCTTCAAATGATAGGATGAAAACGAACGAATCTCCGCCGCCGCACTGGTTGGCCCCCTATGTACGGCGCTTTGCTTCACCTCCCTCCTCATCTGAGCATAGTCCTCAGGGATACAACTAACTCGGTTTAGCCGTGCAGCGGAACCGAAATAGAAACTCCGCCCGGTCGGGCACCTGGTCGGCATGCAGACGAACACGGTGAATGATGCGGGTGCGGACCGGGTTGGCGTCATTCCGAAGCACCTCATGTTTCGCAGCCAGCAAGTCCGCCTCGTAGTACATCTCCACTTTCCCCTGCTGCCCTTCCCAGATGACGCAGCCCTTCTCAATCAGCGGTTCCGTCAGGCTGATAAAGGTTTCAGCGAGCTGGTTGTTGGACGCCCGGAAAACGAAGGCATCCGTCAGCTTCAGCTCGGCCTCCTCAGACGCGAGATCGCTGGCCCACTGGAATGTCCGGCAGAAAGAGCTTAGACCCGCTGCCTCCGGGTAGGCTTCGGTCAGATCTAGCTTGACGACCAGCGTCTGTTCGCGAATTTCCGTTTCTTTGACGATCCCCTGATAAGCCTCCCCTGTCCCCTGAACGCAGCCATTAATGACCGGCACAGAGTGCCCTTCCGAGGAAGTATGTACATGCTCATATCGCTTCTCGCCGAAATAATCCCGGGTGTATGCTCCCTGTCCCAGATCGACAAGCAGTGTCTCGCCTCCTGCATGCAGGAGAAAGTGACCCAGATCGTTATGATTATGCGGTTCGTTGTTGTGTCCGCCTTTCGCAGCGAAAGCGAGCATTGTCCCGCCGAGCATCCGCTTGTCGACAACCCAGCCCGCATCGGAGAACACATAGGTTCCTATCGTATTGGGTCGGTGAAAATGGGTGGGATCTGTCCATAACAGATTGCGGACCATCTGCGGAAACCGATACGTCGCATTCTCATGAAACCGGGCTGCCCGGGTTATGACCGGAAGCGGCGCTCGTATACGATCGTACAACCTGCTGTGCAGCCCGGTACTAAGGAATGGCTGCTCTACGCAATCCGAAAAGTTGACGGATTGCGGTGTAGTCAGCGCCACCGCAGCCGGGAACCGTGCGATAGCGGTTATCTTCTCCCCCTGAAGCAGATCCAGTTCCCCTCCCGTATACGCCCTCAGCATCTCAGCGAAATAAACATAATAGCCGAATCCGTAATCCCAATAGCTAATTCCCTCCAGACAGCAGCCGTCCGCCCCGAAGCCTTCCAGAAAGCAAGCCATCGCTCCGGAGAGTCGTCCGATCATGCCGGCCAGACGCTCGCGGTCGTCAACCATAAGCAGTGCGGCCATCCCTACCGCTCCGGCACAGACGGACGCCCAGTTGCTTGTTCGCCACTCCCAGCGGAAGGTGTAAGCGGAGCTGAATACCGGCCCGAATACCCGACGTTCGAGCTCCTCCTTAACCCGGTGCACCACCCAGGGATTTAGACGATCCTCAAGGAGATACAGCGTCTCGGCCAACGCGTGTGCCGTCTCCGCCGCGAACAAGTCTACCATCTGTGCCATCGGGACACGCGATTCGACCAGCTTCTCGTAGGACCATGGCAGATGAGCGGGCAGCGCCCACGAGTGCTCCTCGCAGATCGTCCAGATCAGATCTTCTAATGTCTCAAGCGCTGCCTCCTCGGGAAATAACCAAGCCTCCAGCGTCAAGGCAAGCAGCCTGCCTCGACGCTCATAATAGGCCTTCTGGTATTCCGCGCGCGTTCCTTGCTTCACGAACAAATGGAACTTGGAGAACAAAAGCGCTGGAATCGGCTCCTGCCGGGCTCTGGCCGACTCCACCCGAATGTCTTCCAATAGCGGGGCGAAGATCTCGGACTGACGAATAGACTTCTTCCGTGCATCGGTGAGCGGTACGCCCAAAAGGTGATCTCGGGCGTGCTCCGCCGATAGTATAGCCGAACGGATACGATTAAAACTGATCATGGACCCACTCCCTTATCTTGTAATTATGTAATTGGCGCAATTCGGCGAATTCAGGTTCATTGTCCTCCGAAATCACATCACAGTCTATATTCATTAACTAACGAACTGGCGATAAGGGCTGGTGAGCCAAGGTTTGTTCCGCAAGTAATACGAAGCTATTCATTCATTCATGTGGAGATGGTCCAACTCAGCAGAAAAAACGCCTGCTCCATCTCTGGAGCAAGCGTTATGATGATCATTGTTTAATGAACGGTTACGGTTATGTCCGTACGTGCACCTTTGTATACGGCAACAAGATGTGTTGTTCCCGCTTCCAGACCGGTTACTGCAGCATTCGCTCCTCTAGACTGCTCCACACGCAGCAGATCGCCGTCCTCGCTGTACCAGACGATATTCTCCGGATCGGAGATCGGAGCGCCGCCGTCCGTCACACTTGCCGTTACCGATGTATGCTGCGCCACATTCAGGCTTAAGCTGCCTGTGCTAATGGAGACGTTGTAATTCGCCGCGCTCGAGCTTGGTTCGTAATACCCCTTCGTATTACCGAAGTATTGGCTGTTAAAATCGCTGCTGCCGCCTTCCCACGCCGTATTGGCAGCGTTCACAAATTGAGGGTCCTGACCTATCGTGCCTGGAATGTACTGATCGGACCGCGTGAACGTGATAGTGCCACCTGCGGTGGTGTACACGGCACTGCCTGAGCTCTTGCCGACGATGGAATCATAGATATTGACTTGATTCGCATCTTCCAGTCCGATCGGCGTCGAAGAGCTGTCATAGAAAGTGCTGTAGTAGGCATCCACGTTGCCCGAGCCGCCAACCCACAAGTCATAGGCACCACCGCTGCCACCTTGCTTATTGGCATAGCCGGCGATCGAATTAATTAAGGTTGCCTTGCCCAAGGACCAAAGCCGGAAGTTCCGTTTGCTGCCGAAGGCGACGGAGTCGATCCAGACTGGATTGGAGGATTTGTCGTCGAACCCGCCGTCCGTATGGTTGAAGGACTTAGCGCGCACATAAGTCAAATTGTAGGTTTGACGCTCCGCTGCGAAGCCATCACCATTCCAGTAGTTCGTCCCGTTCTCATGATAGCTATTACGTGCTGTCACATCTTGGAACAAGATATCATGGTCGAAAATGTTGGCCGATTCCGGCGAATTGCCAATTCGGAAGCCAATTGGGAAGTTCCCGCTGTACCAGAAGGCGGAGCCGCCGGCATCCGCTGTCGTATTGATAACGCTAGCCAAATAGTTTCCGTTACGGAATCGGACGGCACTCTTGGTAAAGTTGCTGAAGCTGCTGTCCTTGACGACAATATCATGGGAGCCTACGTTCGGATTGGATCGGGTAGCCTTCCCCCAGAAGTACACACCGTCCGACATATTTTCTGCTTCGATGTTTGAAATGCGGACCCCTTCATGCTGGCCGTTGGCATAAATGCCGTACATATAATTTTGGATATGAAGATCGGAAACACGCCAGAAGCTTACCCCAACCGGCACATTAATAAAGGGATTGGATACTTGATTAGCCAGCGTCCAGCTGCCTTGGAATACGGGAAGTCCACCCCCGGTATCGAAGCCCGAGAGCTTCTTGAGGTGAGTGATATCGGTCCCCCCGGTCGACAGCTGCAGCGTCTGTGGAACCGTATAAGTTCCGCTGCCAATGAACAGTGTATTGTTCGGTCCTGTCGCATCCCACGCCGCTTGCAAGCCTCCGGCTGCATCGCCGGCCATAGCATTGGCCCAGCTGCTGCCATCCATCGTTCCGGCACCAGCCGGCAGCACATAGCGATCTACAGCCGGCGGCGGTGTAGGTGGCGTTGGCGTCGTGCCCACCGTCGTCGCAGACAGAATCAGGTCGCCGAAGCTCAGCGTGTTTTTGTAATTGTCCGCGATGCCGGCCCATACCCGCTGCCCTTCCCTGACACCGCCGTTATCATCGTCGTTGTTGGCGATATCGAAGCCGACGCTTACGCCAGCAGAAGGAACGACACCGAGATTTTCCCACGGAATCGCCAACTCTAACGTGTAGCCTCCGGTCACGTTGGACCAGCCATGCAGGACGCCGGCTGTTTCGCTTTGGCTCTCCCATATGGCCGTATCATTGTATCCCTTGCGGAACTGCCAATCGAACACATCATACGTAGAACCGTGATTGTGGTTGGCATCGATGAACAGCTCAACGGAATCATCGTCCCATCCGTCTGTTGAGTCGTTGTACAGATTGTTATCGATGACGTTAACTCCCACATATAAGTATTTCTCATTCCATAGCGTACCGAAGGTAACGGTATTATCATTCGTACCAGAGACCACCTTAAGTGCGGTGTTATCCAGTGACCAGACACTCTCGCTTAATGCACCGTCAACCGTAATGGTGCTCAAGGTCTTGGGCATCTGAATCGGAGTCACGGGCACAATGGCTTGAATCGTGACGTTCGCGCTGCCTTGCAGCGAGCCGTAGGACGCCGTAATCGAGGTAGTGCCCGCACCCTCGCCCTGCACAATACCCGTTCCGCTCACGCTCGCAATGGACGTATTCCCGCTCGACCAGGTGAGCGGCACGCCCGCAATCACGTTGTACGTGCTGTCATATACCGTTGCCGAATATTGGCGGGATTCGCCATCCAGCAGCAGTGCATTTTGCGGAGAAATGACAATGCTAGCCGGGACACGCTTATCCACGACCGAAACATCATCAATGCTGTATGTCGCCTTGTAGCCCCGGGTTCCGATCTTCCCGGACGCAAGACCCGAATCGGTCACCGTGATGACCGGCGTACCGTTAACCGAAGCTATGATCTGAGAGCCGTCCATGTCCAGCTTCAACGTATAGATCGTATTGGGAGCAATCGTCATGGCGTAGCTGCCTAGCGTTACACTAGTTCCAGCTACCTTCTTGCCGAGTCTCACCATATTATCCGTGTCGTAAATCGTCAGATTGTAATAGTTGTCTGTATCCTTGTAGCGTCCCAGCAGACCTGCATAGTCGCCGCTGTACAGTTTCAGCTTGGCTTCGACCGAGTAATTGGTCCACGTCGTGGTACCGGCCGTTGCCAATCTCTCTGTCGAGCTCCCCGACGCATAGGAAGTCTTGTAGACGTTGCTGCCATCGGCAACAACGGAGAACGATCCCTTCGAAACGCTCCAACCGCTAGACGTTCCGTCTTCAAAATCCGAGCTCAGCAGCGTCGGATAAGTCGCCGCCTCAGCGCGGGGAAGCGGAACAATGGCTATAGAAGCGAAAATCATACATAACGTCAACAACACCATCCAAACTCGCAATTTGATCATCATTGACCGAACAACTCCTTCTGTGGGTTATTTACTTGAGATCTCCTTTCCTTTATTTGTATTTTGGTACAGATACCATTCTCCTTCCAGACACGTTTCCTGTATATATTCATTTGTTCATAAGAATACGGATCGCCCGACGCTTGATCACATAATCAATTGTCAATATCCGCTTGATCATCTTATAACATCAGCCCCTACTCGCTCTCCAACGCAAAAACAGCGCCACCTCTTCAAAGGCAAGCGCTGAGCTTGTTCATATTAGTCTTTGGATATGTTCCCAGTCTTTCTCTCTCGATACTGCCCCGGCGTTATGCCTTCAATCTTGCGGAAGTAGCGGATGAAGTTGGTCGGGCTCGTATACTTGAGCTTCTCCGCAATCTCCGTCACGGTCATGCTCGTCTCTGTCAACCAGCCTTTCGCCATCTCAAGTCGATGCTTCAGTAAATATTCGCTAAAGTTCACGCCCGTCTCCTGGCGGAACACCTTGCTCACATAATGAGGATGATAATGAATCCGGGAAGCACATAGCTCCAGCGTGAGAGCTGTATCGAAATCCTCGTGGATCATCTGAATAACCGCATCGGAAATATTTTGGAACTGGGAGCTTCGCAGCTCCTCCAGAACGGTGATGATCGGAATGATCAGCTTCTGCAGGAACCACTCCTCCATCTCCTCCACCGTTCGGAGTTGGGACATCTGTTCAATGAGCGGCGTCTCTCCGTTCACCAGATTTCTAAGCGGAATCCCTTCTGCCTGGAGAAGACCGGTAATTTCGGTCAGCATCCGGAATAAGCTCAACTGGTATTCCTGGAAATGAAACGGCGGCCGCACCAGCTCCTGCATGAAATTACGCAGCTTTTCCTCCGCCTGCAGCCGGTACCCGCTCTTGATCGAGGCAAGCAGCTCCTGCTCCAGCTTCAGTGGATAATGAACCTTCTCGACCGGCTCGGAAACAACATCCTCACTGTAAATGATCGCTTCATTGCCGAGCCGTACACGGTAGTTCAGCGCTTCCTCCGCCTCCTCGTAAGCCCGCGGTACGTCTGTCCACTGCGCTACCGGTTTGCTCAAGGCAACGCTGACCGTCACGCCCAGATAGGTGGACGCCGCCTTCTGAATCGCTTCTGCCCACAGCTGCAGCTCGGCATTCCATGCCTCCGGATCGTCCAGCACTGTACCCACCACATTTAACTGGCTGCTGCTGGAGACGATCGGCGCCAGCCGGTTCGTCTGTGGGATGATTTCACTGACCATATTGCTGATAGCGAACAGCAGCAAATCCTGATCATTACGGCTGTAGCGCGTTCCTTCCAACGTATCGATCTCCACGGCCATCACCGTCATTTTGAGCCAATTCGCTGCATAGCTGAACATGTCCAGCTTTTCAGTAATTTCACGCTTGCGCACATCGCCTAGAATAAGCTTCTGTACGAAGAACGCCTGGAGCTGCACCGTGTAGCCTTCGATCTGGCTGGACATCTTCTTCTCCCGGTCGAGCAGCTTCGTTACGCTCTTGCCGATCTCCTGGATATGATCCTCCTTGCTATCGTTCGGATCGCGGGACCTGTCCCCCGATCCGACAAGCACACTGTGGAGCTTGCGAATCGGCCTGTACATATTGTTGGAGCCAAACCAGGCGGCGAAGATAATCAAGAACAGAATTCCGGCGCAGATCCACCAAGTGAATTGCCCGATCGAACGGGATTCCTTGGTAATCTCGTCGATCGAAGCGGCTGCGATATAATACCATCCCGAGAAGGTGGAGCGGACGAATGTCACCCCGTACGATTCGCCGTCCCGCTTCACAACTAACTGTCCCTCAAGGTCGTCTCCGGACAGCTTCTTTCTCAGCTCCTTATTACCCAATAACTGCTGTACGGAGCCTTGATCCTGACCAAGCAACAATTCCATATGGCTGTCCAGGATCGCTGTGCTTCCAAGCGGGTTCGCGCGAAGAAGCAGCTTGCTGAGGTGAGAATACGGAATATCCACGACGACAAGCATCGCCGGGTTGGTTACATAGAGCGGACTCTTCTTCAGAAACCGGATCCCATGCTCATTCTTAATCCATGTGGAATTCATGGAGGAGTTCAGAAAGTCCTCGTAAGGTTGCAGTTCCTCTTCTTTATTATCAAACGTAGTAATCCCCGCATTGCTTACACGCCAAAGGTATTGCAAATTGTACAACGACACGTCGAATACGCCAGTCTCATAGATCTGCAACTGGCGCATGCTGGATTCAAGCCGGCTGAACGGCTCGTACTTATGATAATCAAGCGGAATATTATACAGATCCGTCCCTTGAGGGCTATTGAGGAACGCCACCAGGGCGGTCTCGACCGTCTTCATATTTTGCTCAACGGCGAGTTGGCTGTGCTTTAGAATTTGCAGATTTCCGGCTTCCACATACTTCTGAATCGTCGTGGAAGCGCGGAAGTACGACAGGAAACCGAGGATAGCGAGAGGTACAACACCAAGGAGGAATCCATAAACGAGCAATTTATTGCGATAAGTCATTTGGCGAAAGTTCATGGTTATTCCTCCCCGGATCCTGTAGCCTTATAACTTACTTACCCTGCGCCTTCTTATATTCTGCGGTAAATTCCGCGATGACCTTGTCGCCGCCCGCTTTCTTCCAATCTTCCATAGCCTTCTTATAGCCGGCTTCGTCGATTTGACCCATGATGAACTTCACAATTGCATCCGTCTTAATCTTATCCAGCTCCGGCCCCTTCTCGTTCTTCGTTGCCGAGATTAGCGAGCCAGCTACGTCGTAGACGGCGATTTTCTCATTCGCTGCGACCAGGTTGCTGATCAGCTCGTTAAGCGGATCCTGCTTGAGCGGAGCACCTACATTCACGTGTGCGACAGCCAGCTGGTTGAGCGCGGCGGTTCCTGTTTTGGCCGCATCCGACAGCGTCGCGTTAGGTACGACGAAATTACCTTCCATCTTGTAATCTACATCTTTTATACCACGATAGGCAAGTGTCATGCCTTCAGGAGATGATAACTTGTCGAAAAAGCCAAGAATCTTGAGCAGCTCCGCTTCTGTTTTAATCGTGCTCTTGGAGAAGAAATATCCGCCCAGCGAGCCGCCTGTTGTGGAAGCTCTTAATCCCTTTGGTCCTGGAAGGCCCTGAATGAAACCGACCTCGATCTTCGGATCTACCTTCTGCAGATCTCGCTGATAGGTCTTCACGTTGCTATCGACAGCGATAATAATACCAGCCTTGCTCTTCGTGAACAACTCTGCTTGCTGCGTGTTATTGAGCAAAGCGAAATCCTGATTAATCGCTTTGGCCGCATACAGATTCCGATACCACTTCAGTGCTTCAAAATATTCCGGCGTCAAGAAGTTAGGCACAACCTGATCGTTCATAATACCGTTGTTCATCGGTCCGCCGAAATAGACGGAGATATCGCGGGACAACGCGTCTAGCGAGGCATACTCCGCATAGCCGATCGTGTCATTTTTACCGTTCTTATCCGGGTCATTGTCCGTAAACGCTTTCGCCATTTTAGCTAAATCGTCAAGTGTCTTCGGCTCGTCAATGCCTAAATTCTTAGCCCAATCCTTGCGATAAGCGATAATGTGTCTAGCACCATCACGGAACCGCGGAAGCAAATAAATCTTACCATCATAGCTGACCGTATTCAAAACATTTTGACTCAGCTTGCTAAGATTCGGGAACTGCTTGAGGTAAGGTCCAATCTCCCAGAATGCGCCAGCTCTCACTGCATTGACCACGTTCGTTTCTCGGCCCGTATTCGTCAGCATCACTTGCGGCAGCTCGCCGGAGGCCAGAGTCGCGTTAAATTTATCATTATATGCCGTTGCCGGAACCCATGTAAACTCCAGCTTCGTATTCGTCATCTTCTCCAATTCTAGCTTCAACGGATTGTCGTCCTTCATCGGATCAATGGCCGTCTGGGACATAATCTTGATCGTCGTTGGCGCTGCGTTAGCCGCCGGCTTGCTGCTGTCCGCTGCTACCGGCTTGGGGCTGGCACCGTCGGTACTGGAGCTGCATCCTGCCAGAAGTGTTCCTGTTAATGCCGTTGTCATAGCGGTAACCGTAATCTTGTTTATCATCGATTTGTTCATGAACGAATAGACCTCCTGATTTATATGGTTTAGGAATTGCCAACTTGCAAACTAGCCTTTCACGGAACCGAGCATCACCCCTTTTGCAAAGTGCTTTTGTAGAAATGGATACACACACAAAATAGGAAGCGTAGCTACCGTAATGACGGCCATCTTGACCGTCTCCGGCGAAGTTGTCTGTTCGGCCGCCGCCTCCGGATTATCAAGCCATCCCTGCGATAGCATAACAATGTTGCGGAGCAGCACTTGAATCGGCCATTTGGCTGCATCATTGATATACAGCACCGCCGACATAAACGTGTTCCAATGCCCAACAGCATAGAACAAGCTGAAGGTGGCGATGGCCGGTAAGGAGAGCGGTAACACAAGCCGGAACAAGATGACGAGGTCGTTCGCGCCGTCCATCTTAGCGGATTCCTCCAGCCCGTCGGGCATTTGCTGGAAAAAGTTTTTCAGAATAATGAGGTTGAACACACTGATCGCTCCTGGCAGCAGCAGAGACCAGAAAGAATTCAGCAATCCTAGCGCCTTAATGAGCAGAAACGTTGGGATCATGCCTCCGCCGAACAGCATGGTGAACAGGAGCATCATCATAAGCGGCTTGCGTCCAATAAGGTCTTTGCGGGACAACGGATACGCCATGATGGAGGTAGCGACAATGTTGATCAACGTCCCGACAACCGTGATGAATACCGTGACGAGCAAGCTGTGCACCATCCGATCGTTCGCGAAGATGATCCGGTAAGCGTTCAGGGAGAACTCGGTAGGAAACAGGATGAAATCCTTCGTGAGAACTTCTCGCTCGGACGCAAGTGAGGTCGCCACAATATGAACAAACGGAACAGTAGTAGCGAGCGCGAACAAGGACAAGACGGCATAGTTCAAATAGTCGAATATCCGACCGGCGAATGTGTCGTGATGCTTCATAACAGACGGCTCCTTCCCTTCTTAAATAATGCCTTCTTCTCCGAACTTCTTGGACAGCTTGTTTGCAGCCAGAACAAGCACGAGTCCGACGAAGGACTTGAATACCCCAACGGCAGTTGAGTAGCTGAAGGAGCCCTGAACGATACCTGATGTATACACATACGTATCGAAGATTTCGGCCACTCCACGGTTTAGAGAATTTAACAGTAAGAACATATGCTCGAAGCCAAGATCCAGAATGTCGCCAATTTTCAAAATCAACAGAATAATGATCGTACTGCGTATACATGGCAGGGTGATGTGCCACAACTGGCGCATCCGACCCGCCCCGTCAATCTTAGCCGCCTCATATAGCTGAGGATCGACCCCGGCCAGTGCAGCCAGGTAGATGATCGTCCCCCAACCCGTATCCTTCCAGATCGACTGCAAGATGTACATCGGGCGGAAGAGATCCGGATTCATCATAATGGTGAACTTTTGCAGCCCCATGGACGCAATGATATTTTGGAAGACCCCGTCCTGCATCTCGAAGATCACGTAGAACACGCCGACAATGATGACCCAGGACATAAAATGAGGGATGTAGATCAGCGTTTGAATCACTCGTTTGAACTTCACCGTACGTAGTTCGTTCAGCAATAGTGCGAAGAGAATCGGCATCGGGAAGACAAACGCAATGTTCATGAAAGAAAGCAGCAGTGTATTCTTCAGCAGCATGAAGAAGGTCGGATCGGTGAACAACCGGTGGAAGTGCTTCAGTCCTACCCACTTGCTGCCCGTCATCCCTTGGAAGGGGGAATAATCCTGGAAGGCGATGACGATGCCCCACATGGGTCCGTACTTGAATAATAGGAAGTAGATGATACCTGGCAGCAGCATGAAGTAGAGCCAGCGGTCCATCCTCATCTTACGCAACATGCTTTTTCTTCTCGAAGAGCTAGAAGCTCTAATCGGTTTCAACTCGGTTTCGGCCGAATGATTGTAGACAGCCAAGATGATTCACTCCTTCATGTAACGTAAATAAGTTCGTGCCTGATTCAGCCCAAGGAGTCGGGCAAGCCAATTCCTCTCCTTGCCTCCTCATTGTAGGAGCAAACCATCTTGACAGTCGATATTCATTTGTTCAAAAGATCAGGAAACCCAGTGAAATCAAGCTTTTCCCCGCATTTGTAATCATTATTTCACCTCGTATGCACATCTGTTGACATCGGAATATCGAGTTTGATCACCTCCAGATGTAAAAAATAAGCGGCTGCCAATTGCCTAGCAGCCGCTCTTCATGTACTATTTCATCTTATTGTTTATTGAGCTTAATATAATCGAAGACGAGATCGTAATCGGTTGAACTACTGTTCTTTCCGGTCACAGTGAACTTCAACTGCTGATTCCCCGAGCTAAGTGGAACAGACCCGATATTCAATTCTTCGTAAGAGAAGGAACTGTTAACTTTAATTCTTTAGTGGAATCATCAGGATCGTTAAGGATACCTGTTGTTTATTCGAGAGCCAAATCGATAACTTTTGCACAGGCTGATGCGTTTCTTGATAACGTGGATTTTCCCACTGCGGATACGACCATTGCACCTCAGGGTCTGGTGATGTTGGGAGAGGCTTGGCCTCCATGACGGTGAAAGCAGCCTCTTCTTCGGCGCATGTCAGTTGTATCTGCAAGCTTTTATCCCCGATGGTTAGAGTCACCATTCGCCCTGCCTCCGAGAGCTTAACCGAAGCCTGGCTATTGATATGCAGGAACCATAGAATGTCTCCAGCTTCTTTCAACGCAATCTCGTCATGAATCCGGATGTGCTGACGATTGTCGACTAGCGCAATCTCACGCAGGACCTTATCCGCCGCTTGGGCATAAGCCGCTGTCAGGTCCATGGTGGCATAGCATTCCGTCGCGCTGGCTTGAAACTGTGCAATCGCTCCTTTGGCCAGCGGATCTTGATCCGGATTGGCATCCGCATCTCCATGTTGCGGACGGGGATTAATCACGAGCGTGTTATGCCCTTCCGCCCGCTTCTTATAATAAGTCCACCGTTTGCCGTTGGTGCCCATATCCCAGAAATCCGGCCATCTGCGATTGCCTTCGCCATTGTCCATGATCCACCGCTCGCCCAGCGCATCGACGACAAACGTCCCCATATCCAGTTCACCGTGCGGGGCCTGGTTATCTCCCGCTTTGAAGCCGATGAATACCGCTTCGGGATCTTGCCAGGCGCTGCGCATCGTCGCCACTTCTATCCCCCGGTAATGTTTATCCAATGGAAGATTAGGCACTTCTGCCATATGATCAGGGCGATACCACAATAAGTCCAGCGGATTCTTCAACGACTGTCCCCCTTGATCGATGATGCCAACACGCCACTTCGTAAGTACTGGCAGGTCAAACTTCGTCGCCAACCACGCCAGGCCCTCATTATCCCGTTTATTCAGCTCCGTAAAGCAATCGGCAAAATTGAAATACAAACCGGTTGGCCCTTCCATGTAGATCGGGAAATATCCGCTTTCCCGAATGCCCTCGCTGTGCGCAAGTTCATTGAAATCAGAACCCAGCGCACTATCCAGCGCTGCAAAGGGACGCGACAGCATGACCCAGGTATAAATCCAGTAAGCCACGCCTTCATTCCAACCTCCGTCCTTCTCAAAGCTCGCAAGCGCGACAGGCATGGAGCGAAGTGCGCCTTCCAACACCTCATCGACTAGCATGGGGGCTTCTTCCCCCACCGCAAGAGCTCCCATGATGACGCCACCGTTACAGACCAAGTTCCAGTTGTTCGTCCGCCGCGGCCAGTCACTTTGTCCATAAGGTCCGTTCGGCGTATGGCGATAAATCTCACGGGCGGGCTGCAAGCCTTTCTCAATAATCGCAGAAAGTATCGCTTGCCGCTGCTCAACCGTCAACGTCTCATACAGCCAATCATAACCGATCGCACAGCTCATCATGAACGCTGACGTATGCAAGAAGAAATCCGGTCGCCAGGTCGGCAGTTCGCTTACTTCGCACAGCTCGCGATAAGCATATTCCGCAAAGATCGGATTGCCGTCTATCTTAAACATAAAGGCCAACAAAGTCATTCGACCTAACGTCGTTTCTGCAATGTCGTCCTTTCGCGGCGCATCCAGTTCGTCTAATGCTTGCTGCTTCATCGCCTCATACCATTGTTTGGCACGTGGGTCGGTGTTGATCTTAATTTTAACAGCTGCAAAATCTTCTGGTGTAGCCATTAAGCGTGGATGTTCTGCACGTAAGCATTTACGCCATTCCGGCTTCTCAGCCATCCTCATCGGTCCCCTTTCCGTAACGGAATGACCATATTCCACGTTTCCTTCGCCGCCTCAAATCCGCCGGATCCATCTGCAGTCGCTGCGAATAAATGCGTAGGCTCACCGTCCTGGAAAAGCAAAAACGGACGCTCCAAGCTCCCCATCACTTGCGTCGTACCGTCATCCCAACGAATCTCGCGTGAATAAGCCTTCGGTTGAGCAAATGGCGTCCAGTCTGTTCCATTGGCGGAATAGGCATGAATGCCTCCATGCTTTTCTCCGCATATATTCCCTTCCATATCCTTCGCGATCAATTCATAGCCTTCATCTGTTCTCCAAATAAATGGATCCTCCAGATGGAACTGCTCAGGAGGGAAAATTGGATCCTCTCGCACCACGCGGTAAGGACCTTGATAATGTTCGGCGCGTGATGCGCCAATCGTCATCATGCCATGCGCGATGTCTTCGTAACGACGTGCCTTGTAGATCAGCAGTACCGAGCCATCCGGATGGATGCAGGGTGCAGGATTGCTTGTCAAGAAGCTGTCAAAACGAGCAGGACGCGTTGGTTGAATCGGAGCATCTAGACGGTGCCAAGGACCAAACACGCTGCTCGCAATCGCGATACCCACACGTTTATTCGAACGTCCGACGATCGTTCGAGGATCATCCAGTCCGAACGGTTCCCCTTCCTTCACATCAGCAAAAGGATGCGTTGAACCCATATAATACAGGACGTACTGATTTCCTATTTTCGTAATATGCGGATTATGCGTACTTCGCCCGTCCCAATATTCTGCGCCTCTGCTCGGCAGCACCACTTCTTGAAAAGCGTAAGGCCCCTCCGGGGTGTCAGCTACAGCACGAACAACTTCCGATGCGACAAGCCAGCCCGGATGCATGGGCAAGTGCTTTGGCCAGCGTGAAGCGAACATATGGAAGCGGCCGTCCTCCCCTTTTACTACAGACCCGCACCAAACCCAGTAACCGTCCATGCGGAAGCCGCCTTTTCTTGGCGCGGGAAGGAGTTTATCTATAAAAGCTTGCTTATTTTGCAGCATGAGTACCCTTACTCCTTGTCTAGTCTGCCTTCATGCAGTTTCTGATATTGCTTTGGCGTGTGGCCATACTTCTCTTTAAAAATACGAATAAAATAATGGGTCGAATTGTAACCCAACTGCGAGGAAATATCCTGCACAGGCAATCTTTCTTCCATGAGCATTACAAGCGCCCGCTTCAACCTCAAATCGGTCACATATTCCGTAAATGTTTTTCCATTGACCGTTTTAAATAGCTTACTGACATAGTTCGAGGAAATATTGAGATGCTCAGCGACGAGATCCAGAGAGAGCTGGTTGCCCAAATTCGCTTCGATAAATTGGTTAATTTTATCCTGCAGCTTCGTATCTACCTTGAACTTGCCCAACTGCTCTTTATCTGTCACGATCTGTACGATGGGACCGAGCCAATCCGGAAACAAGGTGAGGCTTCGCAGCTTTTTGAAAGCCTCTTGGATGTCGAAACCGAGAATTTCTTCCGATGTTTGCCCGTGTGCATGGATTCGTTTACGAAGAATGGCGATCACATCCGTCAGTGCCGATTTACAGAAGGCTACTGTGTACTCCCCATATCGCAGATCATCGACGAGACTTTGAATTGTTTTGAGTGTCTGCTCTGCAAAGCCATCTCGCAGTTGATCTTCCATCTGTTGCAAATACGTGAGAATCGGTCCTGTCTCTTTACGCTGCAGAATAGATAGCTCCCCATATTTCATGATGGTGTCTGGATAGAGAAAAGCATAAGGAAGTGCTTCCTTTGCTTCGCGATACCCATCTGAAATGTCAGAGTCGTTAATGGCATACGTCACACCGACACTCAGCGTATAACTTCGATTCAATTGGGCGTCCATGATCGTCGTCATACGTACCAGAATCGCATCAATACTAGCTGTTTCGTCGAAATTGATGATACCCGAGATATGCTCATCCTCATCTTGAACGGCAAATAGGCGACAATTGATCATATCGCTCTCCAACGCTTGCACGAGATTATACACTTGCATCATCACCTCCTCGTACGGAGTGTTGTCCTGAGGCAAGAGTTGCACGACGAAACAGCAGTAATAGGGGAGGTCGATTTGAACACCTGTCACTCTTTCATTCGACAGCAACCGATCGTTCAGTTGGACTCTGCCCGTCAACAATTTCAAAATATAATTATGCCGAATAATCGGCTTGTTTCGCTCCAAATTCAGCTTTAATTCATCGATTTCCGTGCCAATTGGCTTATAAGCTCTCCTCGTCATCCAGTAGGCAACCAGCAAGTTCACGAATAGAAGCATGCTAGCAATAACGATTAACCAATTGCGAATTTCAATCGATTTGCCAAAGAAAGCATCTACAGGCACAACAGATACATATCGCCAATGATTCATTTCAGAAAGCGAATAAGAGAGAATGCTGGATTTCCCATTCACAGTGGCATACATAATGCCATCCTGCTGCCCCGCGCTTAGCAACTTTTCCCGCACACTCGGTTCAATTTGTTCCCAAGTCGACTCCTCCTGCGTGTCAATCATCAACTGACCGTCCTCGCGAACCGCCAACAAGGGGCTGCCTCCGACAAAATTGTACTCCTTCATCATTGCTTGGATCACCGCGACATCCAGATTAATGGCAACAATGCCAAGACGGCTACTCGATGGCGCGAAATAAGGAATGCTGCGGATATAGGTAATCAGCTTCTTCGTTTCCGCTCCTTCAACCGACTCTACCCGGGTCCAATCCACCAGCTTCTCTGATTGACTAAATTCATGCAGCCACGCTTCGCGAAAACCTAACGTACAACCGGTTCCAGGCAGAAAGCATACGCTTGTATCCTGGAACAGAATTTGATTGCTACGATAGTAGATGTCGATTGAGTCCAGATAGCTGACTCGATTCTTCACTTCAAATATACGTTTGGATGTCTGTAAAATACGTGAAGAATCATTATGAATATCGTGCTGTAACGGATAGACGATCGGATCACTGCTTTCGAGATCTGTAAAATAGAGATTTGGGATGCCAATGACATCCCGCAGCACCTTCTGATCCATAAAGTTGCGGAATTGGGTAACGGTTTGCATATTTAACTTCGTTAATTGTTTATTATAATTAGAAACAAAATATTGGTAGAAGACTAAAGTTGGAATCACCGTAATAATGACGACCAATAGAATATTGAATATCAACAGCCGAACGAGCGTCTGGTTCTTTTGCATCTGTTTAATCATAGGGGTATTATGATCACTCCTCAGTTGACACAAATTATACGCCGAGTATCCGTGAGTATCAATGGCGCGTGCCCACTGAGAAGCAACAGGGAAGAAGCACGATCTCTTCTCCCCTGCCCTGTTTTTCGACTTATTTCCCTAGCATTTTGTTGTAGGCATCCGTCCACTCACGTTCCACTTGATCGCCACCGCTGCTTCTGAACTTGCTTACGAAATCATCGAATGAATCCACCGAGCTTTCGCCTGTAATGATTTTGATATAAGCTTCAACTTCCATCTTACCTAATGTATTCGCGTTCTTCGAGAAAGCGTCTACCGACGGCATCGGCACCGGCTCATAGCCTTTTACTTTCGTTTTATCCGCATATTTATAAAGGAACGTATCTTTCTTCTTCATCCAATTGTCAGGGGATTGCCCTACGTTAAAGATGAACCGCCCTTTCACTTCCGCAGGCGTCTTCGTATCGCCATCCAGGTTCATGAAATTGCCATTGTCTACTTTCCAATCTTTGTCCTTAATCCCTTGCGTGATTGTTAACCAGTAATCATTATCGGCATAGTTAGTCTCAATCATTCTGAGAAGCGTTTCTACTTTTCTCGGATCCTTCACACCTTTTGTGGTAAATAGGATGGAGTTACTGAAAGATTGCCATTGCGGTGTGCCCGATTTCCCCTGTGGACCGACTGGCGCGCTTCCAAACGCATACGTGCCATTCGGCTGCGACTTCTTAAATTCAATGAATTGGCCGCCGCCTTGATCGTTTGGATTGCTAGGATCTACCTCGTTCCGCCAGTGAGCAAATAATCCTTTTCCTGTTAAACCAATTCGGTTATTGAAGAAAGCCTGTGAGTTCGCCCAGTAGCCCGTCGTATTCTCGCTCGTTAAAAACTCAGGATCAATCAGACCTGCTTTGTACCATTTTTGCAGTAAAGCAAGCGCATCTTTCATCTCCGGTTGGATACCGGCAACGACGACCTTGCCATCTTTAATCATAGGTACAACCGCTTTCACAGGCTCTTTAACACCCGCTTTGATATCGTCCCACGCAGGTCGCCCGAAAGCGCCCATGATCGCAGGAATCGCGAAGTCGGACATCCCGTACGTATCTTTCTTGCCATTGCCATCCGGATCGTCATTACGGAATTTCGTCAGTGCTTGCTCGACCTCTTGAATTGTCTCAGGCATTTTCGTAATGCCTACTTTCTTCAACCAATCATCCCGCCAAATGACCGCCGTAGGGTAACTGGAGTTAATATTTGTCGATGGTAACGCATACAATTTGCCGTTATATTTCCCAAAATCCCAAGCCTGCTTATAATTGTCATCTATAAATTTCGCATAGGTTGGCGCGTATTTCCGTACTAAGGCTTCATCAATTGGCGCAGCGACATTTTGATCGATCAGCTTCTTCAACGTCCCGACCACGGACATAATGTCGGGCATTTCACCGGATGCCAATTTCACGTTCAAGCTTTCTTCACGATTTTGCGCATCCAAATACCAAATATTAAACTTGGCATTAAACTTTTGCTCAACGAGCTTTTGAATTGGGTTGTTCGCTCCATCGGCAATTTGCGCATAGGAATTGTGAGCTAAATAATCAATGGTGACTGGCCCTTGGCTTGCAATTGTTGCCGGCGTAGCTCCATTACTTGCAGCCGGCTTGTCCTCCGCTTTATCGCTGGCGCAGCCGGAGATCAAGATTGTCGTCATCGTAGAAAGTAAGAGTAACGACGTCGCTTTACCCATTTTCATATGAATTCCCCCTAATATGATTATACTATGTTAACCTGGTTAATGAACCAGAGACTAACCTTTGACGGATCCAATCAAGGCACCTTGGATGAAATACTTTTGCAGGAACGGGTACACACACAGAATAGGGAAAATTGCGACTACAAGCACCGCCATCTTCAGCGTTTCAGTATTAATGACCTGGCGATTGCCACCTGTCATCTGCTCGATCAACGGATCGCTTCCCGTAATTAAAATGTTCCTCAGCACTAACTGCAGCACTTGTTTCTTCGCATCCTGAATGTAAATCATACTGTCGAACCACGCATTCCAGTTATACACGGCAGCATACAAACCAACTGTTGCGATAATCGGCATAGACAGCGGCAGTACGATGCGAAATAAAATGAACATCTCATTGGCGCCATCTATTTTCGCTGCTTCTTCTAAGCTTTCCGGCAGAGCAGCTAAGAAACTGCGTGTAACCAACAACATGTAAGTGCTGATCGCACCTGGCAAAATAAGCGCCCAAATCGTATTCATCATGCCCAAGTCTTTTATCAGCAAATACGAAGGGATCAGTCCGCCTGAGAAAAACATCGTCAACACAATGAACAAGGTCCAGAACTTGCGGTGGGGCAATTGTTTTTTTGCTAGCGGATATGCCCCCATAAACGTCAATAAGATGGTTAGTGTTGTCGCTAATACGGTTCGAACAATCGTATTTTTGTACGCCACCCAGATCGAACTATTTTCAAAAACACCCTTATATCCGCTGAAGTCGAACTTCGTCGGTATAAAATGAAACCCATACTTATTCACCACCTCGGGCGGGCTCACCGAAATCGTGACCACCTGCATGAGTGGCAGCAAAAATGAGATCGTAAACATCGTTAACACGATGTAAATACAGGCCACGAATACGCGGTCAAATCTAGATAATCGGATTCTCATGACTTTCCCCTTTCAACCTCTGTCAGATGATGCTTTCGTCCGTGAAGCGCTTCGCCAACTGATTGGCTGATAGTACCAGAACGAGCGCCACCACATTCTTGAACAAGCCGACCGCGGCTGCATAGCTGAAATTCATCTTGGTCAAGCCTTCTTTATAGGTATAGGTCGATAACACTTCACCTACATCCAGCACTTTCGCGTTGAGCAAGTTGAATACTTGTTCGAAGTCATCGTTAATGATGGATCCTGTTGCTAAAATGAGCATAATCACGATAACCGGCGCCATCGAAGGTAACGTAATGTACCAAATGCGCTGCAGTCTGTTGATCCCATCTACTTCCGCCGATTCATACATTTCGGGATTAATCCCGGCAATTGCAGCTAGAAAGATGATCGTGGAGAACCCGATATTCCGCCATATGTCCGAACTGACCAGTATACTACGGAACCATTGCGGCTCTGTTATAAAGAAGATGGGCTCAAATCCGAAGTAACTCAGTACAATGTTCACGGGACCACGGCTCGGTGATAGGAACTCGATAATCAGCCCAGAAAGCACGATCCAGGACAGAAAGTGCGGCATGTAACTGATCGTCTGGACAGCTTTCTTAAACCAGCGATGCGACACTTCATTTATCATTAGGGCAAGTATAATAGGCGCGGTAAAGCCAATCAGCAGCTTATAGAAATTAATGACTAGCGTATTCCCCAACACACTGAGAAAATAGTCACCCGCGAACAATTCTTTGAAATTGGCTAGCCCGACCCAAGGACTTCCCGATACGCCAAGCAGAAGCTTATAATCTTGAAAGGCAATCAGCACACCGTACATAGGCCCATAATGAAATATGGCATAATAAAGAAGAACGGGAATCAACATGATGAATAAGTATTTATTTTCCCAATATTGTCCCCAGAGGGATGTCTTCTTTGCACTTGCAAGTAGAGCCGTCGTCGTTTTTCTTATTGTAAGATTCGTGTTCAACTCCCCTTCACCTCAGATCATCTGTATTTGAGTCGATGTTATGATAACGTTTTCAACTCTTGATGTAATCATAATCGTCAGCTTCTTAGGCGTTCAATATCAATATGAAGCAAAAAATAACACGAATTGGGGTTCACCTCACAACCCTTTGAGAAATATCACAAATTGGGGAAATATCACGATTTAGTGGTATTTCTAAACGGAAAAACGCAACTGTCCTGAGCGCTCAAAGCGTTCCATTCAGTCGCGTGTTTGTTAGGGTCAATCGATTATGTTGTTGTCTCGAACTGCAACTCTTGCTTGTTGGAATCGTTCGTTCATTCCTTCTTATTTCACGTTAATATTAGCGTATATATTGGGAATGATTTCAACCATTGCGCTTGCAACCAATTGATCTATAGCGTGCTGCTGCTTCTCTTCCAAATATTTTGTTCTTAACATCGATTTTGAGTCTTCGATGCTGATGTAATCCCCGGGCTTACGATCGTTGCACTTGATGACAATAAAGAACTCGGGTTGTTCGATCAGCCCGCTTATTTCCCCCTTCTCCAACGAATTAACTTCGAAGAACAGCCATTCCTCACTCTCATTGTTGTCAAGGCGATATGTCGTTCCGTCAAACATTCTACTTTTGACCTCCGCATAGGAGGAATAGGAGCTTATTACAGATTCTACATTTGCGCCTTTCCCAATTTCATCATGAATTTTTGAAGCGATTTCTTTCGCTTGATCTTTGGTTAGTGGGGATTGTTTTCCTTCTACATCCCCATACGGCACTTTAATAAGTTGTGTTTGTATATAATCAGGCTGCTTCAAATCGTTAGGAGCTGTAGTTTTCCAATTTTCATACGTTTGTTTAAGAGCTTCCTCCGTGACTTGACCTTCATTTTTGTCATACCACTCCTGAAGGCGAATCATCATATTGCTGTGAAAATAGTTGAAGTATTCCTTCTCATTTAATTGCCGTGGACCATAGATCACTTCTCCTTTGGTTACGGCTTCACTTCTTCGCTTGTTTTCTTCGTTTAACCTATGGAGGAAAGCCTCGTAGCTAATATCATCTAGCAGACCTTTTTGTTTCATCAGGATTTGCTCGGCCTTAATGACTTTCAGTTTTTCCACCGTTTGCTGCTTGGCGATATCAAGTGGGATTTCGCCTTGGAAGCTTCTCGTCCAAAAAGTCTTACTATCTTTCGCCCCATATTTTTCATGGAAATATCCAAATACATTAGCAACCGAGTCATTTAAGAAAAACTGAAATTCCCCCATTGACACCTTCTCGCCATGAATAGTCATGACAACGGAATTCGGATCAATTGATGCAGTGTCACGTGTTTCCATCAACCAAATCATAGTCAGGCATGCAAACATTAACAACAAGCCTATAATCAGCTTCGATTTTTTCGTCAAATCTACACCTCCTAACATAAAAGGTAAAACCAATCGAAACACGACAACAACAATGTCTCGATTGGTTTGTATTATTAATTTAAGACAAGTTCCGGCTTATTACCCGCCGCCTCACGGCTAGCGAAATCAACGCCGCCTCCTGAACTGTTAGCGCCTTCGTTCACAAACAGGAAGGATACTTGCTTGTCTGACATTTGGCTGTTGATATAGCTGGTCACATCGAGTTCGTACCACTGCCCCGCAGCATTACTTACATTGATGCTGCCGATATATGTCGTCCCCGCAGGAGCATTATTCCACGTTATCCCAGTTTCCGTCCACGATTCGTCCGTTGTTCCATAAACCTTGATCGTTCTCGTTGCATCTGCATTTGCCGAACTCACGTTGAGGCGAACTTTAGCGGAAGAAGCACTGGAGCCGCTGAATGTCGAATAGTTGAATTTGGCATAGGCTTTTCTTGCATAGCCGCTTGCGTCGGACTTCACTATTAGTGTTGTTTCGGTTCCAAAGTTGGAGTTCGAATAGATTCCGTCTCTGACATAAGCGTCTGCTGTCGGGTTATATCCAGGTGGAGGCGTTAAGACAAGTTCCGGCTTATTAACCGACGCCTCACGGCTAGCGAAATCAACGCCGCCTCCTGAACTGTTAGCGCCTTCGTTCACAAACAGGAAGGATACTTGCTTGTCGGACATTTGGCTGTTGATATAACTGGTCACATCGAGTTCGTACCACTGTCCCGCAGCATTACTTACATTGATACTGCCGATATATGTCGTCCCCGCAGGAGCATTATTCCACGTTATCCCAGTTTCCGTCCACGATTCGTCCGTTGTTCCATAAACCTTGATCGTTCTCGTTGCATCTGCATTTGCCGAACTCACGTTGAGGCGAACTTTAGCCGAAGAAGCACTGGAGCCGCTGAATGTCGAATAGTTGAATTTGGCATAGGCTTTTCTTGCATAGCCGCTTGCATCCGATTTTACGATGAGCGTTGAAGCGGTTCCAAAATTCGTGCTTGCATAGCTTCCGTCTCTGACGTAAGCATCTGCTATGGGATTAAATGCAAGCGACGAACTCGAAGATCCTTGAAACTCGTAGGCTCCGATATCAGGCGAACCGTTGTATACAGGGTTTCCATAGAAGTCTTTGCCGCCGTTTCCGGAAATCGAGATTCCGGCATTAATGGCTGGAGAACTAGCTTGCAGCTTGTAGCCCGGCAATCTATTCGGATCGGTCATGTTAATATTTGATACTCCAGCGCCTGGATTCGAAAGCATCGGATTCGCCGTAACCAGTCCCGGATGGGATGGAGGACCATTAACATCATCAATGGTAGCAGGGTAGAAGAGGTTATTTCTGAAATCTGTTCCTGAGCTCCATGTTATATTTTTCGAAAATGCCGTAATCGTTCCATCTACTTTAATGATATTATTATAAAAATTAACGAGAGTACTCGCAGGTGACGACTGATCAAAGACATAGGTAGTGATGCCAGAACCAACATAGATTGTATTGTTATAGATTTTATTTGAACTATTCGTAGAAGTAGCATGGAAAATCCCTTGCCCCGATCTAAAGCCATCATTCTCACTTATGTTATACCTGAATGCAAGGTTACTCGCACTTGGCATAATCAGCATGACACCACCTGAATTATTATGACTGTAATTGTATTGGAATATATCCCCATTTGTGCTGTTGTCCGAATCAAATGCTTCTCCGTCGTTAGATCCTCCTGATCCCCCGTATACTTCATTGTATTGAACTACTGTTCCATTCGAATAATATGTCCATAATCCGGCGTAGTTGGCAGAATTCGTTTTACTATGGTTCTTAATCGTATTATATTCCATCACCCCGCCTGATATCATCCCACTCAATACCATGCCATCCCCAAAAACTTCTTCAACAAAGTTGCCCCTAAAGATGATATTTGTATTATTCTTATCAGTTGCTCCGGTAGCTGTTCTAATCCCTTCCTTAGTAACGTTCGCAACATGATTATTTTCAACTAAAACGTCGTTGAACCCTTTCCCACCAACAGTCGTATTGCCATTTACATCTTTATTCTCACCGTAGACTATGATTCCTCCGGTAATTTTGAGCCCATTAGGATCCGAATTCACATCATGAACATAACTATTTTTAACATAGATATGATTCTTATTACCCGTCCCGCCATTGAAGACAAGAATACCAGCCCTTGCCGATGTAATGGTACTGCTGTTATTTGTTACCTCCAAATTATTAATCTCCCAGAACTCTTGGTCAAATAACATGACCGCGCCTGAAACAAAGACGGGATAGGATGTCCCAGCCCCATTAATGACCGGTTTGTTTCCCGTTCCGTACTGATCGATAATGATCGGGTTACCGCTTACACCCGAGCCTTTAGGCCACAACTGTCCAGTCCATATGCTTCCCGCTTTAAACAAGATCTTATCTCCAGCAGCAAAGGTAGTTCCGTTCACCTTACTTAATGTTTTCCAAGGTGAGCCAGTGCTTGTTCCACTGTTGCTATCGTTCCCGCTTATAGAATCGACATAGTACGTTGTACCTGCAGCACTTGCCTGATACGGAAGCAAAGCAGAAATGATACTGAGGAGCAATAGACCGATGACCGTAATGGATATGATTCGTTTGTTTACATAAGTAAATACCATACTTTCCACCTCACTATGTTTTTTTGTTTAGCCTTTGAATATTAAACTTACACCTCCTCTTTTCAATAAATATTTATTAAGTAGAAAATTAAGGAGAAGTATGTACAAAATACCTTCCTTAGCCCTCTACGAAATAATTCATGTATTTCTTTAGGGATACTACAAGCTACAATTACCCGCGAAAACCAGATGTGAAAGCCAGAGAAATGGTCAAAAAATGGAATCAATAAGAATATTTCACTGATATTTATTTGCTTCCCCTATGGCCGCTCAGATACGGCTCTTCACAGGACCTCGACTAGGCCATAGAAACTCGATGAGTAACCCTGAAATCACAATCCAGGAAAGAAAGTGCGGCATATAACTAATTGCTTTCTTAAACCAGCGATGTGATACTTCATTAATCATGAGGGCTAGTACAATAGGCGCGGTAAAGCCAATCAGCTTTTCCTTAAATCGATTTCTCCTTTGCAACAAGAGCCGGAACTGTTCTTCCTTTTATAATGTCTGTATACAACTTCCTTTCACCTCAGACAATCCGTATTTGAATTGGCGCTATGGTAACGCTTTCAGCCCCTGACGTAATCATAATAGGCAGCTTACAGACTCTTCAATATCAATTTGAAGCGAAATATAACACAAATTGGAGTTGGCCTGCCGAGCGCGACACCACCGCGATTATATCCTCGACGCAGAAGGCGCCAAAGCGTACGAGCTGATCGACAAAGTCGTCAAACGCATCTAACCGCACAAAAAAAAGCGTGCCCGCGCGGCACGCTTTTCACATTCTCTTCTTTTTGCGAATCCAGATAACCGCCCCGCCGATCACAACCACCACAGCTCCAATGAGCACTGTCCGACTAAAGGGATTTAATTGGAAATATTCCCATGCCAGATTTACTTGTTTTGACGGAAGGCCGCCCTCACCTAATACAGCCAGATCTTCCTGCGCTTGACTCAGCGGTTTGGTCCGATCGCAAATGATCGTGACTAGCAGTTCTTTGTCCCCATACATGGTCGATGGATGTGAATAGACGAGATAGTCCTTTCCCTCTTCAAAATCAAATCCACAATCACCGCCGCCGCTTCCCGTATGAATGATGATTTCCGACACAGCCTCCCCTTTCCAGACGCGGCTAACTTCAAAGCGCACAGCTTTCGCCATGCCTCCGTTCAGAAATCTTTGCTCTTTCACCCCCAGGACGCGGCCCGCAAAAACGGCCTCCGAACGGCTGAGCTGATCCTCCACGCTAGAAGGAAGCGCACACGAACAAGCTTGCACCCTCGAAGGAAGGTAGAGCACCAGGATACTTGAAACTAGAAAAGTCATCAGCAGGACAATCATTCTTTTCCTCACGGCAGCGCCCCCTTTACACGTATAGACGCGCTCCCGTTACCAATTGTTTCAAGTTGCAGGTATGGAAATATGCACAATAATCGCAAAATAATCGCTTAATAGAACCAACTATTTCTTATTAAGCTTATGAACAGCCGCATCTAACATCTCTTCGGTCAATGCGCCTCCACTAAAGGCAGCCAGTCCTCGAAGCGGCAAATATTTAAGAAAAGCTGCCATCATCTCCGAGCTCAAACCATCCGCTTCTCCATCTGCAGGAGAATTGCCGAACGGTGAATGCTTCACAAGCTCCATAATAACTGGCGCCAACTCGGAATGCTCCAGGACATCACCAACGGTTGAATTTCGCGTAAATGTTGGCTGTATGACGACGGAGGATGTCACATGAACGGTTTCCTTCAAGACGATGTCCGCCGCAGATTGTCCAATAAGAATTTGAAATTCTCCTGTTTCGACAACCCAATCTTGACGTCTAACATGGTAATAGGCAAAGGCCCTGTTGTCTAAAGTAAACGTCACTTGCTTTTCTTCACCTGGCTCGAGGCTGACCTTTACAAAGCCTTTGAGTTCCTTATCCGGACGAGATACGCTGCTTGCCACATCGCGAACATATAATTGAACAATTTCCTTCCCTGCACGTGTGCCACTGTTCTTCACTGTAACGGAAACGATCATTTCGTCACTGTCTTGGATCGATGTGCGATCAACCATTATATCGGAGTATTCAAATTGCGTATAGCTTAAGCCATGTCCGAATGGAAATAGGGGAGGCAGCTTCTTTGTATCATAATAGCGATAACCCACATAAATGCCTTCATTGTACGTCACGGTATCTCCATCCCCAGGAAAATAGAGGTAAGACGGATTGTCACTAAGCTGCACAGGGAAAGTCTCCGCCAGCTTCCCGCACGGATTGGCATCGCCAAACAAAAGATCAGCAATGGCGCCGCCCATCGCCTGGCCCCCTAAATATGCCTCCAAGACTCCGCTAACGCTGCTCAGCCAAGGCATTTCAATCGGAGCACCATTACTGAGGACGACCACAACGCGGCTCTGTACCGCTGTGACGGCTTCAATCACCTTGATCTGGTTGTCCGGAATACGCATATGCGTGCGGTCAAAGCCTTCCGACTCATAAGCCTCGGGTAATCCCGCGAAAATAACCGTTACATCGGATTCCCTAGCAGCATGGGCCGCTTCATCAATTAACGCCTCATCTGTACCATCACTATCCAGCGTGTAGCCCTGCGCATACGTAATCATGGCCTGATTCCCCGCAGACTTGGATAACTCCTCGACCATGTCGTCTAACTTTGTCGGCTTGATATGCGAGCTCCCGCCGCCTTGGTATCGAGGCTGTCTGGCCAACCCCCCCACGATGGCGATGCGTCCTTCCTTGGCCAGCGGGAGAAGGTTGTTCTCATTTTTCAGCAAAACCATGCTTTCCCGAGCAACTTCTCTAGCGAGCTGATGATGTGCCTCTACATCATAGGTTGCGCCCTGCTTTCTTTGATCTACGGCTTGAAAAATGACATGTAATAGCCGCTCTACAGCCGCATCCAGTTTCTCTTCGGAAAGCCGCCCGCTTCTAACCGCTTCGACAATCTTCTGATCGCCTGCACCCGCGGAGGATGGCATCTCCAACTCAAGTCCAGCCCCTAGGCCATCGGCTCTCTCATTCACCGCCCCCCAATCGGAAACGACGAAGCCCTCGTGCCCCCATTCCTCCTTCAAAATATCCGTGAGCAGTCGTTCGTTCTCTGCGCAAAACTCTCCATTGAGCTTGTTATAAGCGCACATCACGGTCCATGGCTGACCTTGTTTGACGGCTCCCTCAAAGCTTGCCAAGTAGATCTCTCGCAGCGTGCGCTCATCAACTACCGCGTTCGTCGACATTCGGCGGTGCTCCTGGTTATTCGCGGCAAAATGCTTTAAGGATGTTCCCACACCTTGGCTTTGCACGCCTTGGATGTGCGCCGCTGCCATCTCCGATGACAACAACGGATCCTCCGAGAAATATTCAAAGTTTCGCCCACATAGCGGAGATCTTTTGATATTCGCGCCGGGCCCAAGCAGAACCCCCACTTCCTCCGCCTGACACTCCTCGCCTAGCGCAACGCCTACCTTGCGTAGAAGTTCTCTATCCCAAGAAGTGGCTAGCCCTGCTGCGGAGGGGAAGCAGGTGGACGGTACACTGTCGAAGAGCCCTAAGTGATCGGCGGAAGCACGTTGTTTTCGAAGACCGTGAGGCCCGTCCGTCATCATCATCGAGGGAATCCCCAACCTCTCAATGCCTTTGGTATGCCAGAAGTCAAGGCCAGAGCAAAGCCCGGCTTTTTCCTCCAAAGTCATTTCGGCTATGATACCTTTTAAATCGCGTTTCATCTGTACATTCCCCTTTCCATTCTCCAAAACATCGTATCAACCTTTTACTGCCCCAATCGTCATACCCTTTACGAAATACTTTTGGAAAAACGGGTACGCAATGAGGATCGGAATAACGGCAATCACCGCAATGGCCATACGGAACGTCTCACTAGGCAGTTGGGCGACTTTCGCTCCTGCGCTTGCCCCTAGATCACCATTACTAGCAAGGAACTGAATGTCGCTCATTATACGGTTGAGCACATTTTGCAGGCTGAACAATTTAGGATCTGTCACATAGATCAAACCGTTGTTCCAATCGTTCCAGTACGCCAAACCCTGGAATAAACCGACCGTAGCCAGAATTGGAAGCGAGAGAGGCAGTACGATTTTATAATACATTTTGAATTCCGTTGCCCCGTCGATACTCGCTGATTCCAATACCGGCACGGGGACCGTCGTCATGAAGAACGTCCGCATGAGAAGGACATTGAAGCCGTTCATCAGCAGCCCCGGAACAATGAGCGCCCAAAGTGTATTTTTCATATCCAGCAGCTGCGTGTAAACCAAATAGGTTGGAACAAGGCCGCCGTTAAACAACAGTGTGAAAAACAAGACGAAGGCGAAGAAGGTGCCGCCCGGCAAATCCCGACGGGATAACGGATAGGCAAGCATCGACGTGATCGCTAGACTTGCCACAGTTCCAACGATCGTGATGAGAAACGTAATCCCATAGGCGTTAAAAATAAGCGAGGATTGCTCCCACAGATATTGATAGGCCGTTAAACTGAACTGTTTAGGAAAAAATGAATAGCCGTTTTGCAATATGGTAGTCTCGTCTGTAATCGAAGACATAACGAGCAGCGCAAACGGAAGCAAGCACGTAAGTGAAAATAAGATCATCACGATGTGGGCTGCCCATTGCCAACCTTGATTTTCTTTATGCATGGTGATTGATCCCCCTTAGAACAAAGCATTTTCTTTATTTATTTTTCGTACAACATAATTGGATACAATAACTAGCACGAATCCGACCAGCGACTGGTAGAAGCCTGCCGCCGAAGACATGCCGATATTGCCCAGCTGCAGCAGCCCGCGGAAGACATACGTATCGATAACGTTTGTCGTATCGAATAAGGCACCAGCGTTCATCGGCACTTGATAGAACAGACCAAAGTCCGAGTAGAAAATGCGGCCGATCTGCAGGAGTGTCAGCATGATGATTACAGGTGTAATTAGCGGAATCGTGATCAAGCGAATTTGATGCCATTTGGATGCCCCGTCCAGCGTCGCAGCTTCGTAATACTCCGTGTCAATGCCGATAATGGCTGCCAGGTAGATAATACAAGCATAGCCGGCCCCTTTCCAGGTGTGGACCAAGGTTAGAATGACAGGCCAGTATTTCGGCTCGTTGTACCAAGAGATCGGATCAATGCCAAGCAGCGGCAGTAGCGTTTTGTTCATAAACCCGCTTTCCATGCTAAGCATCGAAAAAACTAAATAACTAACCAAAACCATGGAAATCAAGAAAGGTAAAATAATAAGACTTTGATACAATCTTGATGCAAATTTACTTTTGATTTCATTTAGTAGAATAGCGAAAGCGACAGCAACGACAAGCCCAATGACGATAAAGGCCGCGTTGTATAAAATCGTATTCCGTGTAATGATGTAGGCGTCGGACGTTTGGAAGAGAAATTGAAAGTTCTGAAATCCGACCCAATCGCTTCCCCAGATGCCTTTCGCAAAATTAATGTCTTTGAAAGCAATGACAAGTCCGAACATTGGCAAATAGTTGTTAATTAACAAATAGGCAAGCCCGGGCAGCATCATAAGGTAGAGCGGACTATACTTCCATATTCGCTTCACCGCCAAGCTCTGCGTATGCTTTTTCATTCTTGTTTCCCCTTTCTGTTTCGGCAAGTTATTTCCGAATGATGTTTAATTCCTTTTGGATAACCGACAATAATTCCGGTGGAATTTCGTAAAAAGCGAGCTGCGACATTTTTTCAATCGACATCACGCCTTTGGTCACCTCAAAGAACGGATTGTTGGTCGTATGCCCAAAATACTTGAGAAATACCGCTTTCGCTTCGTCTCTGGTATAGAGATCCTCAATGGTATCATAGATGGAAAAGCAGCCGTCCTTGAGTTCGATCTGCCCATCTCCGGACAAGTCAAAGTTCTCAAACCAATTGACCACATGCTTCGTTTTTTCTGGCTTTACGTGAATGTAGCTTTGATCAGCTTCCTTGACAGGGATCAAGACCATTTCATCGCAATGCACCACAGCATTTTCTTGAATCCCCTCTACGCGAATGCGGTTTTCGCCTTGAACTAGCGTAACTCCTTTCAGTTCAAACACGCGCTCACTGCCTCTCAGCTCCGTGAGCAGCTCATCATTGTGATATACGAGGATATGGTCCATATTCGATACAACGATAAGGTCATTTTGTTGCTCATGTCTGTGGACGAATCGGCGTCCAGCCAAGTGAACAAATGGAGCCTTGGACCAATACGCCTTACACAAATAGAAGGCATCCTTTTTCAAGGTTCGATCGATGGTCACGAGCCCTTTCAGATTTTTCCCCTTCTCCCCGCCTTCATTCCGGTTGGCACTTCCGAAGTCGAACATGTTCCACACATACCCGCCCAGCACATAAGGCCGCTCTTGAAACGTTTGGAGCGCGTTATGATGGAACATCAACTGATATTCTTCTGTGTAATCCTGAACTTTCGGCGTATAGGCGTGATAGATCGGGTTGGTGTCCACGCCATATTCGGAAACGAGCACGGGAACGTTAGGTCTTGTTCGATGAAAATCATCCAGTCTCGTACCCAGATCTTTCATCTCACCATAATACCAACCGTAATAGAGATTATAGCCAACGAGATCCGTAAAACTATTCATGATGCTATCATCCGCTACGCCGTTAATATTCGCCTGAACGACGAAGCGGCTTCGGTCCAATTGCCGTGTCATGTCGACCAACTTCTGGATCGTCCGATACGTATTGTCTGTTTCCACAGCGATCGTGATTTCGTTCTGAACGCCCCAGCAATAGATGGAGCTGTGATTATACGCCTGCTTGATCAGTCGCTCTAACTGTTCAGCCGCGTTACGGCTCTCTAAATCTTTCGTGGACGGAATGCTGATGTACGGAATTTCAGCCCACACCAGGAGCCCATATCGATCACACAGGCTGTAGAAATAGTCATCATGCTGATAGTGCGCGAGCCTGATGCTGTTGGCCCCTACCTCTCGGATGAGTTCCATATCCAGGTCCATGTGCGCTTGGGTGATCGCATTGCCGACGCCCCCGAAATCCTGATGTCGACAGACGCCATTGATTTTGACAGGATGACCGTTCAGAATCACCCCGCGTTCGGATGACAACTCGACTGTGCGGAAACCGATGTCGATTTGACGCGAATCCAGCACTTGTCCTTCCACTTTAATAGAAATGAATGCCGTATATAAATAAGGCTGTTCTACGCCGTTCCAAAGTACTGGATTGCTAATCTCTCCCGTAAAGGCAAACTCCGCATCCGTTGATAGGGCCAGCATCCTGCCCTCTTGCCAAACCGTAGTTCCCTCGCGATCCTTGAGCTGCACCTCGACGGATCCTTGTGCTGGACGAGAAGATTCATTCACAACCCGCCCCTGAACCTCGAGCTGAAAGCTCCCTTCACCGAGAGCGCTCTGAGTAAGATAGACGCCGTCGCGTCCGTTGTCCATCACGTCGAAGTGAATGTCATCCATCACTAACAGCCTGACATCTCGGTAAAGCCCTCCGAAGAAGGTAAAATCGGCCAGCAGCGGATAAACCTCATTATCATAGCGGTTATCAACCTGAATCGAGATCAGATTGTCGCCGGCCTTTAAATACGGATTCAAAGCCACACGGAACATCGCATAGCCACAGCGGCTCGCCCCCGCAAGCTGGCCATTGATATACACATGACCGATATTACCCGCCGCTCCGATCTCCAGATAATAGCGCTTGCTCAACGCTTGCTCATCCATCTCCAGCTTTCTTTGATACCAACACGCGCCGCGGTAGTACGGCTCATCACCGCCTTGACCGTCCTTATCATTCCAAGTATGCGGCAGCGTGACCATTTGCCATTCTTTCAGTTTCTCACTCGCATAAGCAGGATCATTTTCTTTGGTGAACAACCAGCAATCATTGAGCAGGCTCGATTTATACATGTGGATATCCCCTTTTCTATAGGAAAATTACGTAAAAAAAATGCCCGTTCAACCTGCAAGTTGACGGGCACCCGATAACGATGGCTTATTTGCTGCTTTTCGCCCATGCATCCAGTTGCTTTTGTTTCTCTGCAATAATTTTATCGATACCGGCGGATTTCAGCTTCGCGATGAACTCCGGCAGCGTCTTCTCCGGGTCAACGCTGCCTGTTTCCAGCGGCAGCTTATACTGGGTAACGACGCTCGCCACCGCGGCATATTCGGTCTTGACGGCGCTTGCATCAAACGTAAAGCCCAGCGCCTTGGATTTTAACGCTGATTTGTTGAATTGGTCCATATTGGTCCAAATCTTCGGATCATTGCCGTTAAATACATAAGACAAGAATTGGTTGCCGAATAAATAGCCCATATTCAGGTTATAGCCCGACGTTTTCGCATCGACGCCTTGTGGGAAGTCGATTACATTCTCGGATTTCACTACGTAATGCTGCCCTTCGATCCCCCAGTTGAACAGGTTCACGATGTCTTTATCCGTATACAACAGGTTCAGGAAATCCATCGCTTTTTCTTGCGCCTTAGAATTGATTGGAATCCCCCACATAACATTGATCACGCTTGCTGTTCTTGATACAGGTTGTACCAAGGTTGCTGTCACCAATGGCGTTCCGGCAGCGGTCGATTCCGATTGCTCGAAGCCTAATTTCATATTAGCCAAATAGGCGAAAGCCCGATTCGACTTGATAAAATCATACTGCGAAGTTTTGTTCGTTGCTGCATCTTTCAAAATCAGTCCCGAATTGTACCAGCCTCTGATCTTCTTAAGAAGCTCTGCATATTCCTGAGATTCGTATAAATTAACGACTTTCAAGTTATTATCATAATTCGGCAGCACACCCAGCGAATCCCCGAGATCGTCATACGTGCGGTACCTGTCGAGAATGGAAACCCCAATATTGCCTGGAATCAGCGGCGTCATATTCGGCTCATTCGCTTTTATCGTCTTCAGTACTGCTTCAACATCGTCGAGCGTATGGATGTTATTGACATCGATATGATACTTGTCGACGAGGTCCTTCCGCATCGTTATCCCTTGACTTGATGCAAAATCCCGAATCGTTGGAATCGCATAGATCGAGCCGTTAATTTTAGTAGCGTTTAAGTAGGAAGGATCCAGCACTTTCGTTATGCCTTGGCCATGCTCCTCCAGAAGCTTATCCATCGGAACAATTTGCCCTTTCACAACCAAGCTGCTGTAATTATTGTTCCCGACAATCATGAGATCCAGTTTCTCATTACTGCTCAGCATCAGGTTCAATTGTTGATCCCAGTTTCCATAACTAATCGGGGTTAGTTTCACTGTCGCATTAATTTTCTGCTGCGTGATTTTGTTAACCGCATCCTGGACAAGCGACATATCCTTCGGAATCGTTCCGATGACCGGGAACGCTACATTCAACTCCGTCGTCTTCTCCGCAGGTTTCGAAGAGGCATCTCCTGTGGAAGGCGTGCTCGTGCTGCTGGCGTTATTGCTCCCGCATGCGCTTAGGATGAGCATCGACCCAAGGATCAGCGCGCTTGCCGACTTTATGCTTTTTCTCATGGTTTTCCCCCATTTTCATTTTGTTGCTCGCTTTCAGAATCGTTACTAGGGATTCATCGGCGATATCTTTATTCTACCTTCTCGTTCACCCGCTCTCTGCTCCGTTCACGACTTTTCATTATGCATTTGCCGACTACACGGATGGCTCTCCTTGCTGATATTGTTGACGGTATTCATTAGGGTTCATGTCCGTATGTTTCTTAAACATGCGGGAGAAATGTGAGAAATTCGCATAGCCAACATGCGAGGCAACGGCACTGATCGGCATTTCGGTTTTGATGAGCAGCTCCTGCGCAAGTTTAAGTCTCTCCTGAAAGAGATAGTCGGAGATGGCCAATCCCGTCTCTTTCTTAAAGATGCGCGTCAAATAATCCGGATTGAGAAAGACGTGATTCGCAATATCTTCACGAGACAAATCCTCTGCGATGTGACGTTGAATATAAGAGATGACCCGATGAACGACACTCTCCGATTGCGCGATGTTGCTTAGACATTCCACCGCTCTGCCTATGGTATGGTTCATCCACGAAACCAAGTTCGTTACCGAACGAGTCGCTGTTTCCGCAAAGGTCAATGAAACAGGATCGCTAAACAATTGATGCGCTTGAATGCCTTTGTTCTGAAGCGCCACATACATCATTTGCTGAAAATCTTGATAAAAAAGCTGGAGCAGGTTCGCATCCAACCGATCTTGCTGCACCTTTTGCTCCAGATATGTCGTTGCTTCTTGCAGGACTTTGGTGAACTCCCCTTCCTTCAGCATGACTGCCCACACCCCCATATTGGGAAGTTCGTGATGAGAGGACTCCACATGGAAGTTGGCAATTTGGAACACTTTATTGTTGTAGGCGACATTCCTTCTCTCGGCAGCGCGAAGCTGATTAACCATTGCGTACATGCCTTGACCGTGTACAGGTGAACCGATATAGCAAGAAAGATCACAATAAAAGTACTGACCGCATGCTTCAATATAGCGCTCGCACTTGCTTTTCAAGCGCACTTCGAATTCCGCATGGCTGTCTGCCGGTAAGATGGCAAGCAGTCTTCCACTGTCGAGCGCGATGATTTGACCGTTCTGTTTATTGCCGATCATTAATTCTTCTGCGGCGTTTTTGAGCGCATATTCCATAATTTTCTCTTCACGCAGAGTTAACGTCTTATGCCACCTTTGTACACTCAGAAGTACGGGGATTACCGTCATCGCTTCATCATAAGGAATGTTTCGCTCCGCGGCGGCATTTCGAACCGCCTCCGCGACAGGAGGAATCGCTTGATGAATTAGATCCATCCAGAAGCGCTCGATTAGCATCGGTTGGTGCTGGAACCAGAATTGACCGTATTGACTGAACTGAGCAAGTTCCGAATCCTTTTGAATCTTGTCTATCGCTTTCTGAATCGTATTCTCCAGCTCCGTAAACGGAATCGGTTTAAGAATATAATCGATGCTGCCAAGTTGGAGAGCTTGCTTCGCATATTTGAAATCCGCATGGCAGGTTAGAAAAATGGTCAAGGTCTGAGGGAACTTTTCGTTCACCCATTCTGTCAGTTCAAGTCCACTTGCTTGCGGCATTTCAATATCGCAAAGCATAATATCGATCCGCTCGCTGTCGAATACTTCCTTGGCTTGTTTCACCGTAAAAGCGCTGAATACGGATGAAATGCCAAGCTTTTTCCAATTGACCCCAGACTTAATTCCTTCAACCGCGTGAGTCTCATCGTCCACAATGAGGAGTTGAAGCATGATGTTTCCCCCTTCGCTTAAAGCTTCGTCTCGTAGGGCAGTTTGATTTCGACAACTGCGCCTTGCGGATACCCGTTGTAACAGGAAATGGATGCTTTCCCTCCATACAGAAGCTGCAACCTCTTCCGAACATTCCAAATCCCGATATGCTCCCCTTGTTCGTCCTGTACCGTATTTCCCGAACGAATCATGGCCAGCACGTGCTCCGAAAATCCTTTTCCTGTATCCTGAATGATAATCTCGATATACGGCTCCAGAGCGGTTTCTTTCAAATCAATCGAAACGGTGATATGAACCGGTTCTTCCAGCGTCACACTGTGCTTAATCGAATTTTCCAAGAAGGACTGAATCACGAGAGGGGGAACGGGGACATTTTCCAAAAAATCAGGTGCATCAATGGAACACGTGAGGCTTTCCGGGAACCGCAGCTCTTGGATGCGTACGTAATTACGGACATGCTGAAGCTCTTCGCGAAGAGAAACAAATGTTAGATTGCTTTGGAACATAAACCGGAAGTAACGGACTAAGCATAAGGTCATCTCCTGAATCAACTCATAGTTTTTCACTTGCGCCAGATTAAACAAGATGTTTAACGAATTCATGAAAAAGTGCGGGTTAATCTGAAGCTGCAAGTGCTGCAGCTCCGCCTTCTGCTTGCTGAGCTGTTCCTCATACACATGAATCTTGAGTTCCTCAATCTGTGCCATCATATGATTGAAGGTTTGATTCACCAGTACAATTTCATCAGAAGCTTTATGCGATTCGATCCGAACATTGACATTCCCGTCATTAATTCTTTTCATCACCATAATCAATCGTTTTAACGGAACTAACAAAATATGACGAAGGAAAAAGAGACTCAAGGGCAATAACGCCATGGAGATGACCGAAATAAATAAGGTTAGGCGAGATAAATTCGGCAGATTCTGCAGCATCTGGCTATCTTTAATAACGGCGGCCAGACTAAAATTACCTTCCTGTGAAGGTTCCCCGACGACCAGCAAACTATTCTTATTACCAGACATATAATACTGGTCAAACCCTCGGGTAAAGTCGACCCGCTCATCCGGCAGCTTATTCGTACTGATCATGAGCTCTCCCGCTTTACTGACGAGAAGAGCGCTGCCCTCTTGGCCTAAGTCGATCAGATTCAGAGGGATCAGCAGTGTCTTCGCATTGACCCATGCCCCGATATAGAGATCCCCCGATCGAAGAATACGAAGGGCATAAAAGTCCTGTCCGATTCGTCTCACGAACCACCGACTTTCTGTTTCCGCAGAGTCCGGATGACTGCCTAAAATCGTAAATAATTCCTGTTCAACCCGATCCCGCTCGGTAAAATCAATGTTCAATTTGAATACATCCAGTAAATCATGCCGCGAATCGGAATAGACGAAGAAGGCGTCAATCGATTTATATAGAAGAATATCGCTCGATAATTTATTGGAAACACTGTGCTTCGCCAATTGATACTCGTCCTCTGAATTAGGGATGTTCATGGATTGAATATCATAGTCGGAGGTCATTAACCCTATCAAGTTCCGCTCTGCATCTCTTAATTGCGTATCGATCTGCCCCATGTATAACGAGATCAAATTTTTATTGGATAAGGCTACTTGATTGTGAACGACCCGAATACTGTAAAAGTTATTGTAAAAGAGCAAGGCAATAAGCGGGACCGTTACGAGCAGAAGTCCCACCACCAGCTTGAATCTTATCGAATTCCATGAAATAGGAAGGATTTTCATTGCTTTTCCCCCATAAGGTTAATTAAAAGACTGCCAAGCTAGGCTCGACAGTCCTGTTCATCTTCCTATTGTCGGTATTTTTATAGTTCCTGAATCATAACAAATTTCACAATACTGCACTACCGTTTCGACGACATTGCAATGTGCATTTCACGACAACCTACAAATTCGGATTCGAATATGCCCGCATCATGAAGAACTGCTTCGCCAGAAACCGCGGCGTATACGGCATATCCTTGTGCAGCCAGCCGACGATCGTGCCGATCAGAGACGAGGCCCCGTACCAGATGGCGATGTCCTTTTGAATGCCCACTTCAGCTTCGTTCCAAGCTTGATCAATCCGTTCCGAGATCAGCTCTGTCAGCATTTTAAGCAGTCGTTCTTTAAAAATCGGCGTGCCTTTGGAGGCCAAAATAACTTTGTAAAACTTCGAATGATCGGCAATATGCTGAAGCAAACTAACAAGCATCCGCCAGTTCTCGCTCTCGCCTTCTTGCTGTTTCACCGCAGGGGAAGTAATACTTTCTTTAATCTCAGCAACCATGTCATCCGCCAGCTTATCGAGCATGTCCGGAATATCCTTGTAATGCAGATAAAAGGTGACACGATTAATTGTGGCGCGTTCCGCAATCCGATTGACAGAGATTTTCTCAACGTCCATTTCTTGCAGCAGTTCAATAAAAGCATCCTTGAGCAGCTGTCGCGTGCGGATGATGCGAGGGTCAACCCGCGGCGTTTTCGCTTCCATATATAGCCCTGACTTCCTTTCTACATTAAGCTACAGATGATGAAGATTCATCGATTTTTCCCAAGATAAAAGACATTGCACAAAGAACGTGTCAAGTAATTGACATTTCTACTGAACCTGTTGCTTGTGTTCTGCCCTAATCTGCTTTAATCTACTTTATACAATGTTAACTATATTACACATTGTAAATTTAGTCTAGACAAGAGACGAAAGGGATGGAGTAGGGTGAGTACTAGCAAGATAACTGACAGCAGTTCGGTCAAAAAAGGGCCGATCATGTTCATCATGATCTTAGGCGCCTTTCTAGCGACGCTGAACCAGACGCTGATGGGTGTGGCTACGCCGGAATTGATGGTGGATTTCAATATTTCCGCCACAACGGCTCAATGGTTGACAACTGGTTACATGCTCGTCAACGGCGTGTTGATTCCAATTACCGCATTTTTGATGCAGCGCTTTTCGACGAGGCAGCTTTTTCAAGCGTCCATGATGGTCTTTTTCGTCGGCACCGTGGTGTGCGCCTTAGCAACGAACTTTGAAGTACTGCTCACAGGGCGTATGATTCAAGCAGCAGGCGCCGGCATTATTATGCCGCTCTTGATGACAGTCATCCTGACGCTGTTCCCGCCTGAAAAAAGAGGCGCCGCGATGGGCATGGTCGGGTTCGCCATCATTTTTGCACCGGCAATCGGGCCTACATTGGCTGGTTATATTTTGGAAAACTACGCCTGGGAAACGATGTTTTACGGCATGATTCCTTTTTCCATTCTCGTGATTATTCTTGGCTTTATCTATTTGAAAAACGTCTCGGAACGTCAAAAAACGCAAATTGACATCCTGAGTGTCAGTCTGTCCACGATTGGCTTTGGTGTTCTGCTGTACGGCTTTAGCCGCGCAGGCAGTGCAGGCTGGTCGAGCGCAGAGGTGATCTGGTCGATCATCGGCGGCGTTGTTTCGCTCATCCTTTTTACATGGAGACAACTGGTGTCAAGCAATCCACTGCTGGATTTGCGGGCTTTCAAATACAATATGTTCTCGCTCACTACCGTAATTAGTATTGCGGTCACCATGATCATGTATGCAGACATGATGTTGCTGCCGTTATACCTGCAAAATGCGCGCGGCTACACCGCGCTGGAATCCGGTCTGCTTCTCCTGCCGGGCGCCCTCGTCATGGGCTTCCTGATGCCGGTGACCGGCCGACTCTTCGACCGCTTCGGAGCCAAGTGGCTTGCCGTGGTCGGCATTATCATTACGATCGTGACCACGATCGGCTTTATCGACTTGACCGATTCGACCAGCTACACGTACCTGGTGCTCATGTCGACAGGCCGCCGAATCGGGATGGCCTTGTTCCTGATGCCGATCCAGACAGCCGGCCTCAACCAGCTGCCGAACCGGCTCAACGCCCACGGCACGGCGATCTCCAATACGATCCGCCAGGTGGCCGGCGCAGTCGGTACGTCCCTGCTCGTCACCGTCATGACGAGCCGTACCAAAACGCACTTGACCGACACGATGGCGGCTGGTCTCGCGAAAGGCGATACCAAGGAGCATCTCATCATGGAGGCTTCGATCCAAGGGATCAACGATGCGTACCTCGTCATTATCGGCATCGGTATCGTCGGCCTTGTGCTCGCATTCTTCATCAAACGCGTGAAGCAGGCGTCCGACGAGGAAGTTTCCAAAGCGGCGAAGCTTAGCAAGATGGCAGAGGCTTAACACGGCTGTTACACCCTGCTCATACAAATAACCCCGAGGGCATATGCCCTCGGGGTTTTCGTTGTCTTCGTTACAGATAACCAGCCAGCTTTTTCAGGATTTGCGCCTGCTCCGCCGTCAATTTCTTGCCGCTCAAAGCATTCATCTCCAGCGCGAAAGCCCTAAGAATCCCATTCTTGATCATCGGCTTGCCGCGCTGCTCCGCCTCCTGCGCCAGCATCAGCTCCTTGCACAGCGCTTCGGCAAGCATCCGGTTCCCGCTCACAAACTCACGAATGAGCGCATACATTCCCTCATACGTAACGTCGATTCGATACGTAAAGACCGCATCAGTCGCATTCCCCGCCTTGTCGACAGCCGTCACCAAGACATCGTGCGCACCCGGCTCGAACGTGTAGGCCGGCGCCTGAACGAGCTGCGCGGAGCACGGGTTCGTCACTAGCCCGGACAAAGCATCGGAAGCCGCGCAGCCAATGTATACGGCCTGCTGCACGGTATAGACCGGCTGGCCGGAGAACGCCACGACAGGCGCGGTCTTGTCGACCCGAACGTCCAGGGTATGCGCAGCTTCCGCCAGGCCTGAGAAGTTGACGGCGTTATACGTCACGCTCGTAACGCCTTCCGCCGTGACGGACAGATGCGCTTCGCTGCCCTGCACCGTCACCGGTTCTGCCGCCTGCGCACCCGTTGTCCCATACGTGATGCGGTAAGCGCCATCCGCCGTGATCGCAACGTCGGCGTCACGGTTCACCCAGCCGTACGCGTTCGGCTGCGGGTCTACGGAAGCAACCGAAACGGGAATCCGCGTATCCTTCACACTGACAGCGAAATCGTCATAGTACGCGGATGAAATATTATACCGGCTCGTTACGGCAATCAGACTGGCCGTAGCTGCATTTTCCGGCGCTTTCCCTTGCAGCGTGACGTTCTGCCATTGGGCCAACCGGGATTCGTCCAGATGAATTTCCAAGGTTGAAAGCGTCGCGTTGTTCTTGTCAAAGAAGCGGAACATAAAGCCCGGCTGACCGGATTCGATATAAATGTTCACACTAGCTTTATACTCCTGGCCCGGGATGACCGGAATTTTGGCGCTTTGCAGGGCAACAGACGCCGTGCGTAACCGATCGATGATTTTCAGACTTTTGCCGCCCGTCAAGTGCTGCACATCGCTAAGCTCATAGCGGTAATCGTCTGCCGTTGCAAAAAGTGAGGACCAGCCCGGAATCGTACTGCCGCTCAAAGGCTCCTCAAAGCCCGCATTGCGCACAGCCACAGGGAGCCCCGGCGGCGGCTCTACGTATTCTCCATCAACCTCAATGCGGTACAGAATCGTATTCGTCGCTTGATCCGTGAAATACAGATTGCCGTCCATACCCAAATCGAATCGTGATGTGTCCGCCAGCGTGCGGGATTCCAGCGTTTCCGGATCAATCACCGTCAGCTTATTATTGAAGAGCACATAGAGCAGTCCGTCATCGGACCAGCGCATCGGATGGTGAGCCCACTGGCTGAAGCTGAGGCTCGGATACACTTTCTTGCTTTTCACAACTTGGTATGTCACAGGATCGATCGCGAAAATATATTCATAGGACGCGCCCCATAGGAGACCGTCAGGTCCCGCCGAGAGATCGCCGATGAAAATCGGCTTCACAAGTCCGGGCACCCGCAGCGGAAAATCGGTGATTTTTTGCTGAGTAGCCGCATCCCAGACGAAAATCCTCGCCTCATCCGCCGTCGGCACCGAGCCCAGACCGCCGCGAATGGTTGTAGACCCGAATATTTTGCCGTTCAGATAAGCCGTGCTAAGCACGCTTTGGTTCTCTACGACGTTACGATTCACATCGAAACTGCCCGTAGCCGGGTCATACACAGTCATTGAACCGCCTAACGTGCCGTAGCCCGAAATCGTAGAAATATAGAGCTTGCCCTCCGCCTCAGTGATATTCACGAGCCTTTCCTGATCGTCCCCAAGCACCGCCACCCGCTTCGGATTCGTTTCACTCGGCTCTGCATTCAGGTCAAATTCATACAGCGCCCCTTCGGGATAGACGCCCATGTACACTTTGCTGCCAACCGCGTAGACGCTGTCCGATTGACCGATGCTGAATGGCTTCGCGGTATTATCCGTCAAATTCACGAGCGAAGAACGCGCCTGCGAGCCGGTCGTGATCAGCTGCGTCGGAGAAACGGCCGCCACACGATTCACGACACCGGGAAGACCTGGAATCACCGGAGGTTTCAGAACAACCTGCCCGGTTTCAATATTCAAATACGTGACCCCGCCGTCGTAACGAACGGTGACGAGCGTTTTGCCCGGAAGCTCGGGGTTGTTCGGGAACTCGACCCAATCCGCGCCGCGCAGCCCGGAAGCATACTCCATGCCGGTTAACGCTACTTCATGCGTGGCCAAGTCAAACGTTTTCAACTTTTGCTCGGACATGTAATAAAGCTTGCCGCCCACCGAATCCGTGGCATGAAGCCCCGTTACATTTTCCAGCTCCACATTCAGCCAAGAAGATGCGGCCGTATCGTAAATGTATGCCTCTCCCGGTATCCCGCTCCCGTCCGTCACGCGGGCGAACAAGTAGCGGTCGTCAATCGTATCCAGATCATAGATCGTATCGTTTTTTAGCGTATACGGAAGCGATGCAGCGATGTCCGTTTTCTCCCCGGTCGCCAGGTTCACCCGTACGATTTGCTTATGTGCAGTTCCGGCATACACATTGCCGCCCTGATAAGCGATCGAGCGCACATATTCTTGATCCGTCGCCCCGATGACTCGCCCATAATCGCGGGTCAGCTTCGTCGCCGGATCATACTGGTACACCTTGCCGCCGGGATACGTCCCCACATAGACACGGCCTTGCTCATCCGTCGTAATGCTGTTCGGCACAGACTGCCCGTCAAACTGGGCGACTTGAACCGGCGTGTGTGTCACCGGCGAATAGCTCCAAAGCCGTGCTCCGCCGCCATCCGCAGCCAGATAGAGCGTGCCATCCGGCGCTACCGTATGCGCCCAGGAGCTCTCCGAAGGGCCGATGGGCAAACTGCGCAGCAGCTTGTAATCTTCCAGATCGATCACATTGAGATGGCCCGGCTTTCCTTTGCTCGTGGCATAAAGCACAAAATGCCCGTCTTCCTTCCCGACTGTACCGTTAAAAACAGCAACCGTGTAATTGTTCGGAATCAACAGCTCCTCGGGACTGCCGAACGTCTTTTGGGACAATCGGCTTTCTGCCGCCGATGCGGCGCCCGCCCCCCAGCCAACCGCCAGCAACATTACAGTCATCATAAGGATAACAATACGATAGGACAACTTTCTCATTACGCGACCTCCTAAGTGTTATTTCAGACTACCCACACAAAATGAAAGCGTTTCCACAAGAATATGCATCCTTCCCGCCCACACAGCCCTCGCCGCTCTGTCAGCCCTTATTCCCCATATGTCAAAAGCGTCCCGATCGCGGGCGAAGCCGAAGCATAGCGCGCATAAGCCATCTCCGCCTGAGTGAGCGGATACGTGTCGGTGATCAGCCCGCGAAGCGAAATGCGCTTCTCCGCCAGCAAGCGAACATATTCCTCGACATTTCGCCCCTCGGTCCACCGCACATAACCGATCGGATAATCCCGATTCTCCAGTTCATACTGCGCATCATAGCGTCCCGGACCGCCGGCCCGTGAGATGAGCACCCGCGCTTCCTTGCCGAACATCAGTCCCCTTGAGAACGCCATCGACAAATCCCCGACGATCACGATGCTCCCTCTGTCTCGAATCCAGCGCATCGCATTGTTCATAAGCGCTTCTCCCGGCCCGCCTGCGCACAAAATCACGCTGTCCGCACCGGCTGCGCCAACCGCCTGAGCCAGCTGCGCCTCCAGCTGGTCCTGTCTGTCATAGGCTCCCGCCACGTTCCCCTGCCGCACCAGCGCCACCCGCTGCGGATTCACATCGAGCGCCGCTACGCGCACCGCTGCCGCGGATGCGATCCGGGCGATGAGCTGCCCGAGAATGCCCAACCCGACGATCACGGCGGATTCGCCGAACCGCAGATCCGCCGTGCGGATCGCATGGATGGCAATCGCCCCGAGCCCGGCGAAAGCTGCCTCTTCCGGCAGCACCTGCTCGGGGACGACCGCCGTCAAATTCGTCGGCACCGTCAGCCATTCGGCGTGTCGAACGTACGGTGCGCCGTAGCAGGCGACGCGCTGCCCAACGTGGCGCCCTTCGACCTGCGCCCCCAGCGCCTCAATCACGCCGACGGCACTGTAGCCAAGCAAGCTCAGCTGGTCCGCCCCTCGCTGAATGTATGTCATTTCCGTCCCCGGACTAATCGCCGAATACTCCGTTCGAATGCGGACATGTCCCGCCGGAATCGGTCCCGTCTCCACATCCGTCACAATAACCTTCCCCCGTAAAGCCGCAACAGCTTTCATCTCATTCCTCATTTCCCGGCAGTCAACCTACCGTCTTCTTGCGAAACTCGCTCGGCGAAATGCCATAATATTTCTTGAAGGTCGTGGTGAACGTGGACGCGTTGAGATAACCGGTCTTCTCCCCAATTTCCGCCACACTCAGCTCCGAATGCCGCAAAAACTCCCTCGCATGCGATAACCGGACCTTATTGAGATAATCAACATAACCGACGCCGAACGTTTTCTTGAAATAGTTAGAAAAATACTTCGGACTCGTATTCAGCAGCTCTGCCATATGGTCGAGGTACAAATTCTCCATATAATGCAGCTCAATATATTGGTTGATGAACTCCGGGTTCAGCTTGCTTTTCCCTTCCTGCAGCCGTTTGCTGCCGATGAACCGCACGATTTCCTTCAACGCTTCCATCACCTCGGCGCTGCTATAAGCGTGATCCACCCGCCGGCAGAATGCCATCTCAAGCTGCAGGCTTTCTTTGCTATCGGCCGCAGCCTGTTCGTTAGGCTTTATCAAATAGAAGAAAAGGCTTTTCGCAAGATGAGCAAACTGATAATGATGAATGCCGCGCTCCGCATTCTCTTCAAATAAGCTCTCCAGGAGGCTTAAGGCCTCATCTGTTTTGCCGCTAAGCAAGGTATTGGACAGCTTCTCCATCTTCTCAAACGAAAATTGAATCGCGGGTACGTACCGAATACTCTCCAAATCGACAACCGCACAAGCGGAATCAATATTTCGGTAGTCCCGGCCGTTTTGGAGATCCTGGTAGGCTTCCTGGCAGCTCGATACTTTAGACTCATATAGCCTGCTGAGGCCAGCCCACAGCCCGAAGCCTGCGAGTTCCTCCTTCGCTGCCCGCTTCATCCAGCTCTCCAGCCTATCAAGCACCTCTCTTCGTCCGGAAGGCTGGGAAATCCCAACCATCACCATGAATTGCAAGCCGCCGGTATAAAAGGCTGCAACCGGTCCCGCTTCGCCAAGCGCGTCCTCCAACATGCGCGTAATCGCTTCGATCCGGGGCTCCTGCCGGGAATCGCCCTCCGCGGGAAGTTTGATCTGCACAGCCGCCATGACAAACTGCCGCTCCGGGAAAAAGAACTCATACACCGGCTGCAGCTGCATTTCCAGCTCCCGGGTATGGGCGTAGCCGTCCAGCATTTGCAGAAATAGACTCCTGCGCAGCTCTTGATCCGCGAATCGGATCTGCTCCTTCAGTGTTTCGTTCTCCGCCTGCACCTTGACGATACCGCTGTAGATTTTGCGGAAATCGTTCCCTTTCAAATGGCCGCCGCCGAACAGCTTTAGAATATCCTTGACCGGCCGGTACAAATAGACGCTGAGGAAGGCCGACAGCAGCACCGCGCAAATGATCGCAGACATCATAATCATGTAATTGGCGTTGCCCACGGAATTAATATTTTGAAACTGATACGGCACTTTGTTGATATAGATAAAGTCGTTGTATTCCGACTTATAGAAGTGATACTCTACATTTTTGCGGGTCAGCGTCGCTTCCTTCTCAGGGCTAAAATACACCTCGTTCAGAAGATCGCCCGGCTCCTGCGTCGGATCGGTGCTCAGCACCACATTGCGGTTGGCGTCCAGCACAAGAAGGGAAGCGCCGGGAATCATCGACTTCAGATCGATTTGCTTGAGCAGCTTCTCCGCATTCAGCAGCACCATCACATTCTTGTTGGACAGGCGCACCTTGTTTCCGTCCATGACGACCATCAATTGCTGGCTTCTGCGCGTTAAACCATCCGTTGACACCGCAAAATCCGCGATCGGAAAAAAGGTGAGTGCATGCTTGGAGCTTGTAAACATTTTCCAATAATTGGATGTGTACGTGTCGTGTTTATACTTTTTATCGAACAGAACACCGAAATCGCTGGTTCCCTTGGCTGTTACCGCCAAATCCTGTCCCTCATAGTACACGACGATGTCTTCTACATAATCAATGGACGACGCCAATCTGGCCAGGTGCTCCTGAAGCGTATACACTTTAACCATATCGATCGTCTTGTCTTCCAACCCCGGATCATACGGCAGTCCGTGGACTGAAAAAATCAGATTGTTCACCGCAGCAAAGGAACTGTCGAACGACTGAATAATATTTTGCACGATAAGCTTGTTGTTCTCTGTCACTTTCTCATAAATCCCGGAAATCGAGTTCTTATAGACGATGTAGTTGGCGATAAACATGATCGCGATGACTAACAATAATGCGCAAAAAATTTGTAGAAGTCCTCTGCTCGCCATTAAACGATTCATGGGCGTCATCTTGTCACCTCGCTAAGTTCATCCAACTACTATTCCACATGCGCCCGTTTCAACCCTTTTCCGAGCCGAGCATCACCCCTTTGGCAAAGTATTTTTGCGCGAACGGATACATCAGCAGTACGGGAATCATCGACAGGACAATCGTTGCATTCTTCATCGCCTGCGGCGCCAGCGCAGCCCGATCGACCAGACCGGCATCATTCTCAGCGTTATAGATCAGCATATCCCGAAGCACCACCTGCAGCGGATACATGTCCTTGTCGCTCAAATAAATCATGGGGAGGAAAAAACTGTTCCAATGCCCCATGAAGTAGAAGAGCCCGATGGAGGCCAGCGCCGGCTTGGAAAGCGGAATGACGATGGAGAACAGGATGCGGTAATCGGATGCGCCGTCGATGACTGCCGCCTCGCGAATCTGGGAGGACATATTTTCATAGAAGCTCTTGAGAATAATCAGCTCCATCGTCCAGATCGCATTCGGCAGCGCTAACGCCCACACCGTATCGAGCAGCCCAAGCTGCTGTACGACCATGTAAGTCGGAATAATTCCCGCGTTAAAAAACATCGTCATCACGATCATCAGCATGAAAAACTTTCTGCCGAAAAACGTGCGCTGCGAAAGCGGATAGGCGGCAATCGCCGTAAACAGCAGATTAATGAACGTGCCCAGCGCCGTATAATACACCGAATTTAAGTACGCACGCGGAATTTTATCGTTCTTCAGCACCTCCCGATAGGCGTCGAGATTGAGCCCTTTGGGAAAGAGAAACACTTTGCCCTGAATGACCGCCGACGTATCGCTGAGCGACACCGCCAGGATATACAGCACCGGATACAGCGTCACAATCGCGATCCCAGATAACAAGAGGGCGTTTACAACTGTAAACAGCGTGATTTTGCGGCTGCCTACCATAGTCCGTTCCCCCCGATCCGTTTGCTGATATAATTGGCGCCGAGCAGCATGACCATCGCAACTAACGCTTCAAACATGCCCACTGCTGCCGCATAACTGTAGTTCGACTCCAACAACCCTTTCCGATACACATAGGTGGAAAATACATCGCTAACCTCATATGTCAACGGATTGTACAGCAGCAGCACCTTCTCGTAGCCGATGCGGATCATCGAACCCGTTTTTAAAATAAACATCACGAGCAGCGTCGGCATGAGCCCCGGCAGCGTAATATGCCGCATCATGCGGAAGCGGCTTGCGCCATCGACCTTCGCCGCCTCATACAGCGTCGGGTTGATTCCCGCAATCGCCGCCAGGTAAATAATCGCTTCGTAGCCGATTTTCTCCCAAATATCCGAGATCACGTAGATCGGGCGGAACCAGTTCGGGTCCACAAGGAAATATTTCTTGGGGAAGCCGAGCGCAGCCAACAATTGATTGAGCAGCCCGCTCGTCGGGGACAGGAAGTCGATAATCATGGAACAGACGATGACTACGGATAGAAAAGCCGGCAAATAGCTCAAGGTTTGCACGGACTTTTTAAACCAGGCTAAGCGCACTTCGTTCAACAGGATGGCGAGCAGAATCGGAAACGGAAAGCCGAAGACGAGCGTGTAAATGCCCAGCAGGAAGGTGTTGCGAAAGAGCAGCCAGAAATCCTGGTTCGTAAAAAATTGGATAAAATACTTGAAGCCGACCCAATCGCTGCCCCAGACTCCGGTAAACACGCTGTAGTCTTTAAAGGCGATAATTAAGCCGTAAAGCGGCCCGTACCGGAAAAGAAGATAGAACAGCAGACACGGGGCAAATAAAATGAGCAGCTGACGATCCCGCTTCATATGCTTGAAGGCCGCAGCCCATCGGACTTGTATCGATGCCGTCCGCTGCCGTTTGGGCGCTGTTTCCTCTACGATGGGTTGTTGCACATGGGTTCCCCTCCAATCCGATCCCGGCTGGGCGCCTTTATCCTAGTGTCAGATAACGTTAGCCTAAGGCGCCCCTGCCCGGATGCTTTCTTATTTCGCGGCGTCGTACCGCTTCTGTGCGTCGTTGTACACTTTCATGTAGGCATCCACGCCTTTTTTGGCAACGGATTTCTTCCATTCTTCCCATTGCTCGTCGCCGTATTTTTTATCCAGCACATACTTGGCATTGAACTCTTCGGCCGCCTTCTGCAGCGACGTTTGCAGCTCGGCGAGGGTAGAAATCTCCGCATCGGTAAAATTGAGAATCGGATCAATCGGCTCCCGCTTGTTGCCTTTCAGGATTTTATCCTGCGCTTCTTTCTCCTTCTCGGAGAATTTGTAGTAGACGCTGCGGTGATCCGGGCGAAGATAGGCGCTTTCCAGCCACATTGCATAGCGGTCTTCCAGCACGGAAATGTCGACGAGCGGCAGATCCTTCAGCTCCGGATACACCGGTGCGCCGTCTTTGCCCCACTCGAAGTTAACCCCTTCAACCCCGAGCGTCATCAATTGCGAACCGGACGGGGAGGTCAAATAGTCAAGCAGCTTTAACGCCGTCTCTTTATTTTTATTGTTCGCCACCGTCACGCTGAAATCGGACACCTTTGGCAGCGTTCGGATATTGCCCGTCGGACCGACCGGATTGGCATAGCGCAAATTATAGTCCGGGTTCTTCGCTTTGATCTGGTTATAGAACAAATCCAAACGGCCGATCCAATCCCATGTCACAAACGATTTGTCCGTCGTCATCTTGGTTGTCCAGGAATCCTGCGTGTCCGTCAAAAACTCAGGATCGATCAGCCCTTCGTTATACAGCTTCTTCATGAAATCCAGCATATTCTTGTGTTCCGGCTGAATGCTGGCGAACTTCCACGTTTTATCCTTCTCATCGTAGTACGCCGGATAGGCGTCGCTGCCGATGCCCCAGCCGTAGGACCAGTCTTTAAAAATACTCACCAACCCCTTGGAGGCGTACGGGTAGGCGTTCGGATACGCTTCTTTCAGCTTCTTCAGCGCTTGGTAGAACTCTTCCGTGTTGGTCCATTCCTTAATCCCGAGCTTGTCGAATACATCCTTGCGGTACAAAAAGCCGTGATTGACATCGCGATTCAAATCATAAATCGGCCACGTATAGAGCTTTCCATTCTCATCGCCGTAGGATTTGACGACCCAACTGTTCTCTTCCATATAGAGCTTCTTAAAATTCGGCAGGATGTCGGCGAAATCGTTGATAGCGACAACGCCTTTTTGCTTCCCTATCTTTTTCAGCTCCGCCGCCTTGAGCCCTTCAAAAATATCCGGCAGCTTCCCGGAGGCGACAATGACTTTAAGCTTATCTTGGTAGGTTTGCGGGGAATATGTTTGAAAATCAACTTTAATGCCGGTACGCTTCAAAATTTCCTGAACCACGAGCTTATCTTCTTTAATGTTGGTCGAGTTGCTCGGCAGCATCCACGTAATCGTCGTCGGTTCATTGACGAGCGGCAATTTCAACCCGCCCGTATCTCCGTAAGGATTGGCGGCTTGCGTGGCTGCGGGGGCAGTTGAGGCGCTGGCGCTGGCAGTGGCACCTCCTTCCTTCTGTTCCCCGGTCGTTCCGCTGCAAGCGGCCAAGATTGAAGTCATCATGGCGATGCCGGCAAGCGAGCTGATCAGCTTCTTGGACATGTTCGTTCCTCCCTTTTTTGGTTGGTACTGTGTTCTGAATTTATCATAAAAGCGCTTTCTTCATTCGTAAACCTCGTGATTTCCGCACCCGTCATTTTTTCGCAGCCATCTTGCTGAAAAGCAAAAAAACCTTGATTCATCAAGGTTTTTGGGCGTGTGGAGAATGCTAAAGTGGTGGAAAATCATAAAATCGAAGGCGGGGACGGGAGCTTATTTCTGCATTCCTCGGTGACGATAGCGCTGAACATTACCTCGCATCCTGCGCCACGACTTCTCTCCCGCCCACTTCCTGCAAAACCTACAGTTAAATCGCCCGAAACTCCCCAAAATCTGAGATTACATGTATAAAGTACATCTAATTTTCGGCTTCCCCCCTCTTTTTCCCCGATTTCCTGAGAAGTGGGCCGAATTAGCTGCACAAAATGCAGGATTCATGATTCAAAACCCCAATGCGCACAAAAATTGATGTACAAAATGCAGGAAAGCGCGGCAGTCACAGCGGCTACAGGTCATTTCCTTTTTTTCCCGAAGTAAACGAACAAGTTCGCAATTGACAAGGCAACGATAACAATAAACATGATGAAGGAAACGGGATCTCCACCGATCCCTAGCTCATCCGAAAGAATGCCAATTTGATACGTCATAAACGCAGATACGACGGAGCTCATTCCCACGATACTTAGCACGAAAAAAACGTCGATCAGTCCGCTCTTCATTTTGGAAGTGATCAGCAACGCGAGTAAGATCAGCAGAATGACAATAAAGAAAACGTATATCGGCCTAAAATTCGTGAAGACGGCGGCGTGGTCCATTGTGCACTCCTCCTTTTCGATCATGCAGCCTACGCTATCGGATGCCGTAGCGCCTATTCGGCTCCCAAGGCGATCTTTCAACCGTGCATATTATAATGACGTTTTTTCAACGTAATAAGCTCTACCGCAACCGTTAATTATTTGCCAGCTCGTCTCTTTCGAATGCACCCCGACGTCCGACCACCATCACCCATCGTTACTCCCTATACGCCTTCAAAGCAATCACCGCATTATGCCCGCCGAAGCCAAAAGAATTGGACAAGCCGATCGTCAGCGGCTCTCCCGCATGCCGTGCCTCATTCGGCACGTAATCCAAGTCGCACTCCGGATCCGGCTGCTCCACATTGATCGTCGGCGGGATGATGCCCGTCTGGAGCGTCTGCACTAGCGCGATGGCTTCCACACCGCCGGCCGCGCCAAGCATATGGCCAGTCATCGACTTGTTGGCCGTCACCGGAATGCGGTACGCCTGCTCGCCGAACAGCCTTTTGATCGCTTTCGTCTCCGACTTATCGCCGAGCTCCGTGCTGGTCGCGTGCGCGGAGATCACGTCGACCTGCTCAGGCCGCAAGCCAGCGTCGGCCAGCGCCAGCTTCATCGCCTGATGCGCCCCCGTTCCCTCGGGATGCGTGGCGACCATGTGATAGGCGTCCGAGCTGCTGCCGTAGCCGATCACTTCCGCATAAATGCGGGCGCCCCTGCGCAGCGCATGGGACAAAGACTCCAGCACGAGGATGCCCGCCCCCTCCGCCATAACAAAACCGTCCCGCCCCGCGTCAAAAGGACGACTTGCCCGCCCGGGTTCGTCGTTGCGCGTGGATAATGCGGTCGCATTGCTGAAGCTTGCGAGCGAGATGTCGTTCACCGCCGCCTCCGTGCCGCCGGCAATGATCACATCCGCGAGCCCCGCGCGAATGACGCGCATCGCTTCGCCGATCGCCGTGTTGCCGATCGAGCACGCGGTAACCGGCGACAGCGTGGGCCCCGTCGCGCCGAAGCGGATCGAGATGAACGCAGCCGCCATGTTCGAAATCATCATCGGCACCAGCGTCGGGCTGACCCGCTCCGGGCCGCGGCTGTTCAGCACATCTTTTTGCTCAAGCAGCGTTTGGATGCCGCCGATCCCTGAGCCGACATAGACGCCCATGCGCTCGCGGTCGATCGCCTCCAGGTCGAGTGATGCGTCGAAAACCGCCTGCTCCGCCGCCGCGACGGCGAACTGGCAGAACCGATCCATACGCCGCGCCTCCTTGCGGCCGAAGACCGCCTCCCCATCGAAATCGCGCACGAGGCCCGCAATTTTGGTTTTGTATCTCGCTGTATCCCATGTATCGATGTGAGAAATACCCGATTCGCCCCGGACCAAACGGCTCCAGAAGCTTTCCACACTATTGCCGAGCGGCGAAATCAAACCCATTCCTGTAATCACAACACGTTCCATTTCGTATTTCCTCCCTTTGTGCATCTTAGATTGATCCTATCTTGTCACTTTGATTATCCTATTACAAGTTATGGTTTATACTAGTATAATGAGTACCATGATAAGGACACGCTCAAGGAGTGACGACCATGAATCGCCAAACGAGATTGCAAGCATTATCCGCTTTTTTGAAAGCGCAGCGGGCCAAAATCTCCCCCGAATCCGCCGGTTTCCCGCAGGGGGTGCGGAGAAGAACGCCGGGCCTACGTCGGGAAGAAGTCGCCCAACTGGCTGGCGTCAGTCCAACCTGGTACACGTGGCTGGAGCAAGGCCGAGACATTCAAGTCTCGTCGTCGGTGCTGGACTGTGTGGCTGCGGCACTGCGGCTCACCGTGGACGAGCGCAAATATTTGTTTTCGCTCGCGCTGGAAACAAGCTCCGGCATGCAGGGCGGTGGCCTGCTGCATGAGGAGCAGCCGCAAATCAGCGCCTCTATGTCCCGCATCCTGCAGGAGCTGCGCCACTGCCCGACCATCATCTCCGACCGAAGATGCCGGATCGTCGGCTGGAATGAGGCGGCTTCGCACGTGTTTCTCGACTTTGACGCTATTCCGGCGGAAGAGCGAAACTTGATTCTTTTACTTTTTACAAGGAAGGAATTCAGGCGGTTGGCAGTCAATTGGGAGCATTTTGCGAGCGGCTTTCTGGCGATTTTTCGCGCTTACTATGGGCAGTATGTGGAAGACGAATGGTATGAGGGCTTTCTCGAGGAGATGAAGGAGCGGCATCCTGACTTTGGCCAGCTGTGGGAGCATAGCAAAGTCAGCTCCGCCCCGGAGGTGACAATCGAATTCCGCCATTCCAAGGCGGGAAAAATGCTGTTCGAGCTGACTTCCCTACAGGCGCAAGGGAGCGCCGATCTGCGGTGCAGCATCTATACGCCGGTGCAGGGCTCGTCCACGGAAGCCAAGCTGAAGCAACTGCTGGGCGGGTAAGGGGCTACTTTTTCAAAATGCTGAGGTAAGCGATCCAGGGTCCGACATCCGCCTGATAGCGCTTCGCCATGATTCGCGTGATTTGAGCCGTGTGCGTCAGATCGTGAACCGTCCAGGTGGACAGCAGTTCTCTCGCTTTGACGACGCCTAGGCGTGGGTGGATGCCCGTCTTTTCAAGATCGACGTCCCCTTCAAACAGCAGCCTCAGCTTCGCCAAACTTTCCTCCCGCAGCCTGCGGAATTCGAGCAGCTTCTGCTCCATTGTGAGGGGCTCACTAGGCCACGTGTACAGTTCAAAAGCGGGAAACGACTCAGCCTCCCCCACTTCCAGAATAAAATTAAGCCGGGGCATCCACGTATCGAACTCCAGGATGATGAGGTGATCGATCACTTCCGACACCGTCCAGGTGCCCTCGCCTTCATTGACATGCAGCCAACTCTCCGAAAGACCGGACAGCATCGAGGTCAACGTGTGCGGGGTGCGTTCCAGAATTTCCATCGCTTCGCGGATATTAAAATTCATAGGTAGGACTCCTTTTCAAAATGGATTAGAGTAGTGGGGCTGACAAATGATCTGTGCAGTTTTCCAGGGTGACGTGCCATGTCCCGTCGAGGTACTCAACTTTATGGATGCTAGTATAAGCGGCAGTGAAACGGTGGGTGACATTCGTCCAAGCCATCCCTTTGCAGAGATGATAGAGGATATTAATGACGCCGCCGTGGGTGACGATGAGCACATTGTCCTCGTGGCCGCCCGCTGCTTGCTCTTCGCATAACACTTGAAAAGCCTCCGCAATCCTCGCATGAAATGCCGCCGGACTTTCACCACCCGGATATGGCTCATCCATGCGCAGTCGGGAGAAGTATAGCCCCGGGAAACGCTCATTCACAATTTCATTGGGCATCCCGGCGATCACGCCATTATTCATTTCGCGCCACGCCCGGCTGGTTTCAACGGGAAGAGCCAGCTCTCTACCAATCTCGCCCGCTGTGTCCAGTGCCCGCTGCAGATCGCTGCTGACGATTCGATGGATGGCCCATTCATCTTGCCGCTCCCGCAGGTACCGCCCCAACTTCTCCGACTGCCGATACCCTTCCGTAATGAGCCCCCGCTGACTCCATCCGCCGCGAAACCCTTCATCATCCTTGCCGTGCCTTACAAAGTAGATGGTCATGTGGATCTCCTTATTGATCTTCTAGTGCTGCTTCCCATTGCTGTAACCCCCTAATTCGCTTTGGCAAATGGTATCCCCTGCCTACTCAACAAGCAAGTTCCTGCGAAAAAGCAGGAATTTTCCACGAAAATGGCGCTTTTAGCGAAATGCCTGCGAAAAAGCAGTTTTTGTCGCCGATTCCGATAAAAAAGAGCAATCTCTTCCAAAATGCCTGCACAATCGCAGGAATTTCATCAAATCAGGAGAGGAGCGAGGAAAATTCCTGCTCATTTGCAGGTTTGATGGTCGTCACGCTGACCAAATATGGAAATTTCGTTTCATTTCAAAAAAGAGGGAGGAAGCAGCCGTTATTTGCCCCTAAATCTGACCTTGGGGATGTTTGTCGGTTTGCCGTTAATCCCCCCTACGCGCAAAAAAGCGCACAGCGGCTTTCGCCCGCCTATGCGCGTGGTTGTTCACTGCTCGTTCTGACGTGAAGCCCCGCCGTAATCGTGTCCAAATGAATCCGATCTAAGCGTAGTTCGCCAGATAAACCCGCTGAATATCCGCATCGTTCACATTGCGATTCATGCTTTTCAAACCCTGTTGAACGACGCGAAGCGCATTCCCATTCAATTGCGTTCGATCACCGATCATCGTCAAATCGCCTTCATACTTGATGCCGGCTACGCTGTCGATGTCCACCTTCATAAAGCTGTCATCGATAAAGCTGGGCAGCGAAAATACATGAATGATCTTGGCGTTTTTGCCGCCGTTGGTTTGCATTTTGCTTCTGTAGCCTTCCGCTTCGGACTTGGATTTCGTAATAAATGTATGGCCTGCACTCCAGGCATTGTACGTCTTTTTCGCCTCTGCATTGGCCCCGCTGCCGTCCCGGCCGTGTGTGCTGATGCCGTTGCCTTTACCACCTTTGCTTGCTTTAATCCCGCTTGCAAAAATGCCGGGAATGTTGTCTTCGAAAGTGGCATGGTAGAAAACAGTAGCAGCCAACACCTTTTTAATCGCATCGTCGTCGTTCGTTCCCGGGTCTGTAATCGTGTCCGACTGATGCTGCTTTCTTGGATTCATGAACATCGGCTTGATCGCCGGCAAGTTAATAATCTGTTCCGCCAACGCTCGCTCCGTATGCGTCTGTCCGACAAAACCGGCCAGGTGCGCTTGAACGGCAGGATAGTTGGGAATATTCTCCTTACCTTCGCTTCGGCCTACCATTTTTCCCCACAGGGCGGATAGCTGGATCGTCGTCCACGTTACATCGTCTTTATCATCCAGCGATCGTTGGATGACGGGTCCCTGCGCGGATGACGGCGCTGCGGAGATGCGCCGCTGCACCATTTGCGTCACAGCCTGATTGCCGATCGTGCGCTGCAGCATTTTCATCTGTGCGAGGGACGGCAGTGACGTAATTTCGCTAATTGCTTCAGACGTCGCGTTTGATTCCATAGATTTGGCCGCCTTCGCAGGTGCTGGTTGCCGTGATAACTGCCCGTTGCTGACAAAACTCATCCTTACATCCCCCTTTTCGACATATTCCATTAATAGGTAATTATATCAGAATAGCAGGATGCTGCCCATAAGCCAAGGGTCATTTTACTTGCAAATTATGTTGACACATTTCAAGCGCATTACAGCTATGAGTCCTCTTCAGCCGAGAGAGTATACCCGTAGGTATGGACGATCTCCGTTACTTGATGTTAAAGAACTTCGCAGTTCTATCGCCAGCTCTAACAGCATAAATCCCAAAAATTATCAATAAACAACGGTTTCGATCAAAAAAAGAGCAGATGCCGCGCATCTGCTCTTTTCTGTCTAAGGGTTGCCATACACCGTTCCATTCCGGTCATGACCGGATACATCACTCGCGCCCTGATCGAACGTCCAATATCCGGCTAAATCCGGATGGCTCTCGGATAGCGCATGGTTATTCATATCCGCCTGAATTTCAGCTGCCGTACGAGCGGTTGTCCAGAACCGAACCTCCCCGATCTGACCGTTAAAATACCGTGGAGCACTCAGAAAATCGACGCCGATGGTTAGCGGTGACATATTCGTTTGATAGGCGGTGTAGGAGTACCCGGAAATCTCCGAGTCCAAAACCCCGTTGATATACAGCCGCATCGTTGACGTTGTGCTGTCATACAGAGCCGCGATATGATACCAGGTATTCAGTGTTAAATTGGCCACGGAATTAAGCTCTTTGTAATCGCCGATCTGGAAATTGATTTTATTATAATCCGGAAAAATCGGCGGCCCGTCGCTCAAGCGCAGCGTAAAAGATTCCTGCCCCGATGCCTGATATTTGGAAACGATGCCTGTCTTCCATACAAAAGCCTCCGGTTTAACCCACGCTTCAATTGTAAACGAAGGCGAGTTGAGGCCGCTATCATGTGCAATTTCCACATAATCGCCTGCACCATTAAAGGCCATCGCATGATGCGGTTCGGCTACGGCTACCGGTGGAACTTCTGCGGGCGTTGTCAACGAGACGACGTTGGAATCGCCTGCTTGCTGTCCGCCTGTCACTTGCAATTTGAACCCATACGACGTACTTGGTGCGAGCCCAGTAATTGTAAACGTCGTATCGCTCGCACTTGCAGCACCAGCTTCCCTATATGATTCTTCCGAAGCCTCCTTCATCAGCAGCTTGACATCCGTTGCCCCAATGGGCTTACTGAATGCAAAAGCCGCGTAGGTGGCTGACGTCGCCGTAGGTACTGCACGGAAGTCATCAATCGACACCGTCACAGTGGCGGGAGGAATTCGCGAAAGCAAATAGCCCACTTCCTCCTGAAGCGAGAAGCTTCCGTTCCCGTTCAGATCTATCGCATGATCGGCAACTTCCGATGAAAGCTCCACAACATTCTTGATCGTCAAGGCATCGCCGTCATACACAACCACGGGCGGCAAATCCAGCGTACTTGTTTCTGTCCCAGTTAAAACCTTGACTGTAAGCATGTGGACCCCTTTATCCAAATGAGGCAGCGCCAGCGCAACAATGGTATTGCCGTTCCCGCTCCCATGAGCAAGCACCGTTTCGCCTTCCACAATGTCAATCCAAGCTCCGCTTGGCGCCTGCAGCGCGACTTCCGCGCCCGTGTTTGTCATAACCGTTTGAACAGGAGAAATAATAACCACTGGCGGCTCATCGCCAACTGCACTAGCCTGTCCCACTCCTCCTGCCGCCCCGCAACTGAAAGCCACTGCTACAGCTGCTGCAACGATGAATCTAGCACACTTCCAACTTCTGTTGTACCACATCATTTGACGCTTGCACCTCCCGGTTCGCTATTCTCTTCCGAATCAAATACCTATGATCCCTCTCATAGTTCACATAGACTTATTTTAACAAACCGGGGAGGCAGCGAACAGGAAAATTATATGAATTCTAAAAAGAAGACCCCGCAATCGTTTCAGTACCCAATCCCACAAGGCGAGGCTCTTCCCCGAATCATTGCTCACAAAAATTCAACACGTACCCGCGAACATTTTCCACCGTTTCGTATTCGTACGTCAGTTTCGGCAGCGTCGTTGTATGCAGCAGATGACGGTCATCGGCAAACGCATTCCGGAGTACGTGCTTGATCTCGTCCGTCAGCTCCAGGTGCGCTTTGGCAATTCGAATCAAGGCGACTGCCGCGTGTGAAACGATCTGGAAGTACAGCTCATTGAAATTTTTGCTTGTATTCAGCTTGTAGCTGGGCTCTTTGATCTCATGGTACAGCGCCAGATCGTACTCCCGTTCATCGCACACAATTGTCGTCAGCAGCGGCAAGCTGGCCGCATCGCCCAGCCTGCCAAGCAAATAAATGGCGATCACGCTGCGGAACTGATTCGTTCGCCGGCAGTCTTTGAAATAAAAGGCATCTCTGTTCGCTACCATATCCCTCAGCATCGGTGCGCCTGCCGAATCACCGGCAATCCCGAGGCCAATCGCCGTACCATAGCGAAGATTCACATCCGGCTCAGTCAGCCATTCCTTCAGTTGCGGCGCGATACGCGCTCCCAACAACTTGCAAGAGTAGATGGCCACCCCCGGCATGTCAGTGCCAAGCGCTGCGCGGATGTCAGCAGGATCGCTCATCCATTGAATCGGCTCGCGCCGGAAGGAGTCGTCAAACATGATCCCGCGATCATGCTCCTCTGTCAGACAACCGCTTCCTGTTAAAATGGACTTCACCTCGCCATACGGCACTTCGCTGGCATCTACACCCCGCTTCGCTGCCAGCGCCGCGATGACTCCCGCGCTTTCGCCGCACTTCTGCATGTCTCGCTGCATGCGCAGCAGACTGGCCACATCGTGATCCATCCCGATATGTCGACCTGCTGCCAGGATGCCATGAATTCCCTTAGGCTTCAGAGAACGCAGTGTGACTGGTACTGAAAAACACGCCGTGCTAAGATTGGCTGCAACGTACAGATCCTGCAGTTCATCCGTCTCCAGCACGTTGTCTTTGCCGTGTTTGTCGAAGTCGCAGTAGCCGTAGAACAACGTCTCAGTTTCCCGACGGCCAGCTACCACATCCTGCATCGTAATCCTATGCTCCGCCTCAATAATCCGCCCCTCACGAATGCCGATAAATGGGGCAAAGAACATGACGCGCTTCGACTCGTCGCTAAATTCCTCCAACAGCTGGCTGGCATGTGCCTGCAGGATGCCTTGGGACAATTCGAATGGGTCGTACTGGTTGACATAGCCGCTGTCGTGATTGGTCCGTGAAATCGTACCGTTGTGGTTCAGCCATACTTTGACACTGGTGAAAGGCCTCGTCTTGCCATCGGATTCCCGACCCAGACTGGTGTCGCATCCTGCCAACAGGCAGACGACGGAATCCGCGGTTGCATCGATCAATACGTGGCAAGACACATGCCATTGGCGCCCCTGCGAGAACAAAGATACCCCTTTGACTGTATCCTGCTCCATAAACACGCCCGTTACTTTCGTATCCAGCGACAATCGCGCACCATGCTCCGTGATCCGATTTTCCAGCAAATATTTTTTCGCTTCAACCCGATCCAGAAAATGCTCGTTGCCCATACGTTGGGCTTGCTCGTCAATATCGACATGCAGTCCGCCGGATAACCCGTAATAGTAGCCTGACACATACCCCATCGTTCCCATGCCGCCAATGCCAGGCAGTCGGTCCACCCCCAGCACGATCGCCCCTTGGGCTGCCGCTCCAATCACAGCGATTGTACCCGCCGTACCTACGCCTACGACCAGCACATCAACTTGCTCCTCGAACCTCACATTATCAGCGGGCGACTCCAGCAGTTGACCGTTCAGTATTCGACGATATTTCAGCATGTGATCAGACTCCTTCCCAGTTCAATCCCGGCGGCGATACTTTCCTCCGGTTCAGCGAAACTGGCTGCCGGCAGCGCCGTGTATCCAACATCGCGTGTCCGCAATCCGGATGTCGTCCGTTCCTCGAAACAGAATGCCATGGCAGCTATCTTCCAGTTCTGCAGCGGTTCCGGACGTTCAAGCCACAGATCAATCAGCCGATGTCTGGCTTCGGCGACATTCCAGTCCGGCGCACAATCGAATTTCAGGATGGCTGATCTATATTTATGTTCATGCTGCTCAGAAACGATCGAAAACCCTGGCCACGTCAGAAGAGGCAGCTTCTCTCCCTTCTGCTGAATAATGATGGCGTTCAGCGATTTGCCCGTTAACGTCTCCTCCCGTTCCATCGTTGTGTCTACCACAAATTTAGCCTCAACTGTGCGGAAATCCCCTATGTTCAGGAGTTCCAGGATATAGCCGCCGCCATTCTCCCGTTTCGTCACGCGCACGACATCGGTTCCCAGCAGCACATCCGCTTGCAAATCGCGAAATTGCTTATTGTACGCTGCACCTTGCGTGTACACCTCAGGCTGCTTGTAATTGTTGACAACATCATAAGCAACCATTTCCGTCGCATTGACGATAAGCGTTTTCAGACTGCCCTGCACGGTTTGTGCCAGCCCCAGCGCAGTCGTTGTCGCTCCGATAATGACCAGATCGTAAGACATTCTTGCTTCCTCCCTGCTCTTCATTGTCTGTTTTCAGATTATCTTCTTTTTTGCAAACTGCTATAGCCGATGCTATAGTGAAGTTATAATCCAAGTTTAGCAGAATGAGCTATTCTGACCTCTTCTCTTTTGTCAGAAACCTCTACTTTTTTGCGCAAAGGGAAGTGACAACGCACATGAATGCCGAACGGGCTATCCAGATTCGACGCCAATCTTTCCACAACTCGAACAAATCCAACAGACCGTATGTCTCGCATTGCTTCAAAGTGGTCTGGATCATGCAAGGCGCAGCAGAGTGGAGAATTGCCGAGGAATTGCACACCGTAGGCCCGAACGATATTGTCCTGTTGAACAATGAAGAGAAGCGGCAAATCGAGCGGATCGTATCAAGCGAAAATTTGGCGTTTTTTACACTGGAGCTGGAGCCTCCGTTTCTTTATGATTCAGGATTGCTGCCGCTGTTCACAGAGCCGTTCAGAAGCAGCGGCAACGCCCGACGCATCATTCGCCCAGATGAACACCTGCTTCATCTGCTGGAGCGCGTCGACGAGGAAGACCGCAAGCGAGACGGCTACAGCCCGCTGATTATTGTGGCCTGCGGGATGCAGCTGTTAGCCGAGATCGCTCGTGAGATCGGTCTGGCCGCCGAACAACGTCCGGCGATCAATCCGCAGATGAAGGCCGTGTTGTCTCACATCGACGACAATTTTACCCGGCGGATCAGCCTGAACGAGCTGGCGGCTATCGCCCATATGAGTGCCACCGCCTTTTCCAAAGCGTTCACCAAATCGAACGGCATCGGTCCCGCGCAATATATCAAGCGCAAGCGAATCGGGTACGCCATCCGGCTGTTGGAGGAGACCGACCGGACCGTAACCGATATCGCCATGGACAGCGGCTTCACCAATATGGCGAACTTCTACAAAGCTTTTCATAGCTTGACGCGTCAAGCCCCGGGTGATTACCGTTCTTGATATTGACTTTATCAGATTTAACGAGAAAACCCCGACCTCTTTAGGTCGGGGATAAATCGTATGTTGAAGCAAGAACATATGTGCTATAATATAAAAAGCTGCTGGATGGCAGGGATAGCTTGGTGCATGATGTTTTCCTTGGGAAAATATCGCTGAAATTAGCTTCATAAGAAAGCCCCCTGTTCCCGAGCCCCTCCTCGCTATTCCTCTATTGGAGCCGTTCCAGCAACGCGTTGTCGAAGCTCGCCTGAGCGTTCGTTGCCCGGAACCCGAAGCCGCCACGCGGCAGCGTCGTGTCGTAGGCGCTCAGCTCGAGTGTACCATTCACGTAAAACCTCAGCACACCACCCTCCACGGTGGCCTTCAGCGTGTAGGACGTGCCGGTGGCAACCGTGTACGTCTTCTCCGCGAGCACGGTCGACGGCGAGATGGCTTGCAGGCCGCTCAGCACCTTCTCGATGCGCAGTTTCGTGCCGCTGCCGCTGTTGTACAGAAGGAAGCGGTAGCCGTCGTTGATGCCCAGCGAGCGGGCGACTAGTCCGGCGCTGGCCGGCGTCGCGCCCCAGGCGACGACCTTCACCTTCGCCTGTCCGCTGTAGGCATACAAGTCGTTCTGCTGCCGCGTTCGCACCTCCGAGTGACCTAAGCTGAGCGAGTCGGTGTACAACTCGGAGTTGTCGATCGACCAAGGCCCGCGGTGGATTTCCCAGTCATCTCCGATAATCTCCGTCACCCTGACATTGTCGAAGTACACATCGCGTCGGTGCGCGCTCAGTCCGACATACCCTTCGGTAATGTCCCTATCGATCGCCGTCAAATACAGGGTCCCGTCGACGTACAGCTTGAGCGTATTGCCGCTGATCGTGCCCTTCAGCTTGTACGTAGTTCCGGTCGCCATCGTGAACGGCGTAGTCGCGAGCACCGTAGTCGTGCCGGCATATAACTTCTCAATTCGCAACGATGGGGTCCCGCTCAGCACGTAATAGCGGAATGTGTACGTATTGCGCTCATCCTGATAACGGGCCAGCAGATGGACCCCGTTCGTGGCGGTCGTAGACGACACCGTCGTCACGTCCGCCTCCACGAGCACGTCCGTCCACTTGGACGTCGTGACCGTCTTGGCGTTCACACTGGCGTCGTCCGTCTGGCGGTATACTTTGCCCGCGCCTTGCGTCACGACGCTCCATGTCCCGTTAATTGGCTGCCAGCCGGTCGCCGAACCGTTCTCGAAGTTATGCAGCTCGTTCGTCAGCGGCTCATCTCCGATGATCTCCGCTACCTTGATATTGTCGAAGTACGCATCGCGTCGGTGCGCGTTCAGTCCGACAGCCCCTTCGGCAAGATCCGAATCGGTCGCCGTCAAATACAGGGTCCCGTTGACGTATAACTTGAGCATATTGCCGCGAATTGTGCCCTTCAGCTTGTACGTAGTTCCGTTGTCCATTGTGAACGGCGTGGTCGCGAGCACCGTAGTCGTGCCGCCCACGATCTTCTCAATCTGCAACGACTTGACCCCGCTTAGCGCGTAATAGCGGAACGCATACGTATTGAGCGCGTCCTGGTACCGGGCCATCAGATGGACCCCGTTCGTGGCGTTCGTAGACGACACCGTCGTCACGTCTGCCTCCACGAGCACGTCCGTCCACGTAGACGTCGTGACCGTATTGGCGTTCACGCTGGTGTTGTCCGTCTGGCGATACACTTTGCCCGCGCCTTGGGTCACGACGCTCCATGTCCCGTTAACCGGCTGCCAGCCGGTTGCCGAACCGCTCTCGAAATTATAGAACTCGTCCGTCAAACTGTTCGTCGGCGGATCCTCGTCGAAGCTGTCCGTCAACACTGTCGAAGCTGATCTCGCCCCGGCCGCCGCTACGATGATGAAATTCCCCGCCTTCGTGAATGCGATGCCGGACCCATTGAATGTCACGGACGTCGCCGCAGGCGCGTAAATCGTAACCGCATACGCGAGCTTTTCACTGCTGGCCAGCTGCAGTGTAGTGCCGCTATACTTCACTGACAAGTTCTGAACCTTGCCGGTGGCCGAGAGAAGATTCGTTGCTCCATCCGTCAACAGGCTGCCCTCATTGATCGCAATCTGGCTCAGCGCGCCGCCCGACGTTTTTTCGATATAGGCCAACTCGCCGTTGTAGCCATATGTCCCAAAGCTGCGAGTCGGGTGCGTCGTCTCGTGCGACAGATAGTAGGTGGCCACATTCCCATTGTTTCCGGCATCGAGATTAATCGTCAGCGCCGTAGCGGTGTGAGGATTCACTCCTGACATCGCAAGGCGCGACACCGTCACATTGTGATTCTGACCGGTATCCTCAGGTAAAATCACCGTGTCGTAGGAGGTGCTGCCCGTCGCTGATTTGGTATAGGCCAAGTATTGGGCCGGCGAGTAGGCGGCTTTAGTGTCCGAATAATACCCGTTCCGAACCGCTGCCGTAATGGAAGTCGGATCGGCCGGCACGATCTTCACGTTCGGCTCCCCGGCGAACTGCGTCGTCACCGCCTTCGTAGTCCCGTTCAGGCTGAGCGTATTCGGGCGGAAGTGCCACAGCTGCTCGTACGTGTTCGCCCCCGACCCGCCCTTCATCACGTCAGAAACGATCCAGTAGTTCGGCTTGACGAAGAATACTTTGCGGTTGTGATTGATCGGCGCGTAATCGTCGTGTTGGCCGTCGTAGAAGTCGAAGCCGTCGTTCGTGATCCATTTGTTCAGCTGGCGATTCCCGCTCAAGCTTTGCGGGGTGTTGTTCACCTCGACCGTGTTGTGGGCTTCCGTGGTGTCCCTCAGCCACTGCCCCACTGTGTTCGGCATATCGTAAGTGTAAACGCCCGGGTCAGCGATCAGCCGCTTGCCGTATGCGTACATGACGAGGCTCAGGTCGTCCGGATGGCTGTGGGAACCTCCGTAATTCGTATCTCCATTCTCGATGAACATATACTTGTCGTTGTCGTTCCAGCCCGTTCGCATGATCGCGGAGCTGTTCGGATAGACGACGGATGTATGATCCGGCACGGTCCCGCTAGCACGATCAGAAGCGATGTATTCAAAATCTGACCGACCGTAAATCGTCGCATAATCGCGCAAGACTTTGTGGGGAGCGAAGTTCGTTTCAGAGGAATCCCCGATCATCGGACCTTCCTCCAGATTTGGGAAAAGCGCGTCCATCGTAAATTCGGCGCTCCGCTCAAGCAGCTCTTTGGAGTCCCTCAGCACGTCGGAATAGCCATTTAGCTGCCCCAATTGCTGAACTGCATTAGCCAGCTGCAGGGCATACAGATGGTAGTTCTCCGTAGGCTCATAGTTCATGCCGTCACCCTTGATGTTTTTCTTGATGTACTTGCTCATCGCGCCTTCACCGCGCATCCGCCAGTTTTCCGCATCCTTGAACTCGGGAAAGTGGACACCGGTGACGTACATCGAGCGGGCGACACTTGCGTACCAGTTGTTGCCTTCTGTCGATTCGATGTTCGTATACGCATAGTCGGCCATTTGCCAGATGTGCTTCAGGTATGCCGCATTGCCGTTCGAATCAATCGAAGGACTATTCCGGAACACCGAGTAGGCCATGTTCCAGTTGGACAGACGTTTCGCCATGTCCAGAAAAACTTCTGACGCGATGTTCGTATTGCCTTTGTCAGTAATAAACTCCAGGGCGAATTTCATCCATGTATCGGAGTACAAGATCCGCTTCGGGTCGCCAGGAGAAAGCGCATTGTACCCGGGAGCGAGAATGGAGTACATCAGGAATTCATTCACTCTGTTATTGAACGAGCCGTCCGACCAGGAACCGCCTGTCCATGTCTCATCCCACTGGATGCCGCCGGATCCGCTGAAGTTCTTGGTCTCTCCGAGAATCGTGAAAATGTAGTTGACCAAATCGTCCGGGCTGGATTCCATCGGGCCTCCAGAAGGAGTCGTACCGACCGTGAAATAAACGGGGGCGGTGCGGTTTTGAAAATAACTTAGCAGGTGTGTCTTGGCGGCCGTGTAATTGGCAGCGGCAACGTCAGCCTTTACAGTCGCGAGACCGGGATAATCGAGATTGAATTTGGCGAATAAGGAAGCGTCTGTCATGTTGCTAGGGTCCGTGTAGGCTCGTGCTGTTTGAGGAGGAAGCAGTAAAACGATAAGCGCAACGAATAGGGCGAATAGCAGCGGCAACAGTGGCCTGAAAGCTGGTAGGCGAGCTGTGTTGTCCATTAAAGAGTACCTTCTTTCGCATCAGAATGGGTGCTAACTGGACGGCGAGCATGATCTCGGATATCGGCTTAAATGTTGGCTAAGAGGGTGACCACCCCCTTTCTATCACATAGCTCCTCTTCTAACTATTTTTCCTGCTTTCCCTATAAACGCTCGGAGTCACACCCTCATATTTCTTGAACAGCCGAATGAATGTACTAATACTATAGAACCCGGCAAGATCGCATATATCCTTGATTAAGATTTCGTCATTCTGTAGCAACTCAATTGCTTTATTCACGCGAAACTTATTAATGTAGTCCGTAAATGTCTCCCCGACCTGTTCCTTAAAGTAACGGGATAAATAAGAAGGATGCATATCAAATTCATCCGAAATCGTAGTAATGCTCAGGTTATGATCCCGGAACTCGCGATTAATAAATTCAAGCACGTTCTCCTTGAGGAGGAAATTACGACTTCTCTTTTTGGCATGAACATGATCGCATACTTTGCCTAGAAACACGATCATCCGATCCATCATTGCCGTAACGGTAACACCATTCATCAACTCTTCAATTGCCTTCATATTATCCATGTAAAGTTCAGTCTGATCCAAATTCACTTCGATTGCCGACTTCATCATCGTGCTGATTAGATCGAACATCAGACATCGTACCATGTCAATCGATAAGCCTTTATCGGTTAGATTATGCGTGATGACCTCATCGAGGATGCTCTTGGCGTGCTCGAAATCGCCGGCTTTCACGTAATTAATCAATTGCTGTTCATTCTCAAGAGAGTAGACGTACGAACGATTGAAGCTCTGGATCTGATCATGGAAAATGACGGTTTGGGTACCATACACCATTTTGTATTCCATTGCTTCTAAAGCTTCCTGGTATGCAGTCGGCAATTCGGATAAAGTTCTGCGAACCGTACTCACAGATACAGTGAAGAATATATGGAATCTACCACCAATGAACCGCTGCGCCTCTTCCGTGATACGGGTTAGTTCTATTTTCGCTTCCTCAGGAGACACATCCACATCCAAATTAATTAGACAAGCAAGCATTTCATCAATTTCAGTCATCCAACCTTGGTACTTCTGTCCGACCATCTCCTCAACGATGTTGGAAAGTATGAGATGAACCAACTCTCGCTTCTTCTCTGCATCGGTATCGTCCTTGCGAAAGATTCCACTAAAGTCCTCCAAGTAGAAAAGCAGCACGACGAAATGATCGGATCGTGGCTTCATGCCATAGTCCGCCATAGCCTCAAGAACCGGAAAGTCCTGCCCCATACGTCCCTTCAGAATTCGAACGAGCAAATTAGAGCGCAACACAGTTTTCTGTTTCTCGATCATCCGATTCATCTGGTTGTTGATGTCCATCGTATTCTCAATCGCTTCTTCTAAAAAATCGTATTCATTGACGGTAACACCATGGTTTAGTCTAGAGTGCGCTGCAACAGATCGTACAAGTTGTTGTAACGGATAATAGTTGTGTCTCGCTACCAGGATGGCAAGGATGGCTCCAACAGCGATGGCTATAAACAATGTTATTACAGTTAGATTACGTACATATTCAGCTTTTTGGCTATATAACTTCGAAGGAAGAACGTACACATATTTCCAGGTTGTGCTTTTCGACTGGATATAGGAGATAATGACATCCTCACCGTCCCATTGACGTTGAATCGTCCCTCTTTCACCAATCATGCCGTCAAACATGTTAGACATTGGTTTGGTTTGTGCCGATGTAGCAAGCAGTTGATTGGCACCGTTCAGAATATAAACATTCCCTTGATTATAGGATTGAACATTTTGCATGGCAGCGATCAAGCTCTGATCATTCAATTCAATCACTAGGGTAGCGAGATGACCACTTCGGTCTTCAAAAGGCAAAGTTTGAACGAACAAGATTCCTTCGGTTTTCTGTCCATGATCGGTTTGCATGGAGAAAAATTGACCACGATACGTCTGATCAAGAAAGCGCCTCCATTCCTCATAGGACAACCCTGAGCTTGCTTGCACTGTCTTGTAAAAAATCTCCGGTTCATAGTAGGCGGACTCTGTCAGTACGAAATTGCTATTGTGGAAGTACAAATAAAAGCGATTGGAGTATCGGTTAGAGCTGTTGTACACCTTGAAATCAGCTAATGCATTCACAATTTCTATCCGATCTTCTGGACTGATTGCACCTTGTGTTCGCATAAGCTGACGAACCTTGGAATTAATGGAGATGACTTCACTTAAGCGGTAGGCATATTCAATTTGATTGTCAATATCTTGTTGGAACTGTGATAGAAGGGATTTGTTTGCACGATTGATCTCTTCTTCAATGACATGCCGGGTCTGAAAATAAGTAACAAGCATGATCGCAATCGGTATGAATAGTACGATTGCATACGACCGAATCCATCGTAATATGACGCTATTTTTTTTCAGACCAAACACTGTAATCACGCTCCGCCGCCATAATTGTTTTTACATAGCTGTCATCCTTTGACTGAACCTATCATAACACCTTTTACAAAATACCTCTGCAGAAAAGGATATATGAACAGGATCGGCAACGTTGCCACTATAATCGTAGCATATTTGATACTCTCCCCAACCGTTTCGATCTCACCAGCCGACGACTGACTGGTCATGTATTCCGTACTGTTCTGGATCAGAATCTCTCGAAGAATGAGCTGCAGGGGGAACAAGTCGCGATCCCTCAGATACAGCATGGAAGAGAACCAGGCATTCCAATGATTAACCCCGTAGAACAGGGTCATAACCGCCAGTACAGGAAGGGATAACGGGACAACAATTCTCGCAAGAATAGTGAAATCAGTTGCTCCGTCCATCTTCGCCGATTCGAGTAAACTCTCGGGAATGGCAGCAAATGATGTTCGAAGTATGATTAAATTCCATGTTGAGATGGCCGCTGGGATGATTAGAGCAAACAAACTATTGCCCAAATGCAGCCAATTGTTCACAAGCAAATAAGATGGTATCATTCCTCCAGAGAAAAACATGGTAAAAACAATAAGCAACATAAGCGTATTCGTCCATGGAACCCCTTTGCGGGATAGCACATACGCCCCAAAACATGTCAAAAGTAAGTTAATTGATGTGCCAACTGTTACAACAAATACCGTATTCGCATATCCTTGAAGGATATTCGGATTCTGGAAGACAAGCTTGTAGGCCCCCCATGTAAATCCTTCCGGCCACAATAAAATTCCTGTGTGGGTCAGGAGCAGTTTGGAATCGCTGAGCGAAGACATTACCACATATATAAAGGGATACAAGGTAATGAGGATCATCGCACTCATGAACAAAATGTTAAACCATTGGAAAACGATTTCGCCATTTCCTCTTTTTATCGTATTTCGATTCACTTTCATCTCCCCCTCACCATAAGCTGCTTTCGCCCAGTCTTCGACTAATCTTGTTGGCTGTGATGAGCAACATAAAATTCAATGCAGATTGAAACAATCCTACGGCTGTAGCGTAGCTAAATTCGAATGAGTCACCAAGTCCTTTACGATAGACGAAAGTACTAATGACGTCAGCGGTTTCATAGGTGTTGGGATTATACAAAAGAATGATTTTCTCGAATCCCACATCAAGCATGTGCCCGATTTTCAGAATGAACAGGATGATAATGATTGGCGCAATGCCGGGCAGCGTAATATTTAGAGTCTGTCTCCACTTCCCTGCTCCATCGGCCCGGGATGCCTCATACAATTCTGGATTGATCCCGGTGATGGCAGCTAGATAGATGATGGACCCCCATCCAACACTCTGCCAAATGTCGGAAGTTATATAGATCACTCGGAAAAATTCGGGATGCGATAGCAACGAAGTCCGATCCATACCAAACCAAACAAGGATATCCATGATGACGCCTTCTCTTGCCACGAACTGATTGATCATTCCGCAAATGACAATAAGGGATATGAAATGAGGAAGATAGGTAATCGATTGCAGCGCTTTCTTAAAAAAACGGCCTCCTATTTCATTGATTAAGAGGGCAAATAGGATTGGTGCTGGGAAGGTGAATACTAGCGAATACAAATTCAGCAGCAGAGTGTTCTTTAGAAGCCTCCAAAAATAAAAGCTCTCAAAAAAAGTGGTGAAATGTTGAAATCCTACCCAGGGACTGCTAAGAAATCCTTCGGCAACTCGGTAATCCTTGAAGGCAATGATGGCTCCATACATGGGGACATAGTGAAACAAGACATAGAAAACAACAACGGGTGAGATCATGAAATATAAATATTTATGTTTGTGGTAATCCTGCAGCACGCTTCTCATGTTGCACGCTCCTATCGGTCTCATTAAGGAGTTCAGACAGAGCATCGCAGCAATCTGTTAGCTCTGCCTGAAGCACTCTTTATCTATTTGCGTTTATTATATTGATCAAGTGCATTTTGTTGGATCGCGATGGCTCGTTCAATCTTGAGCGACTTCATTTGGGAAATATATTTGTCAAAATTGGCAAGCGGCTCGACACCCATAATGAACTTCAAGAACATTTCGTTCTGATACGTTTTCACTTCGGACATAATAGTGGACAACTCACTTGCTTCTGTGACTGTTGGCGTCACGCGAGGCATCAGGACGGCTGTTGCATTTTTCTGATGACGGCTGAATATCGCCGAGGCGTCCTTCTGACTCTGAAGAGGATAATACTGATCAATGTATCGATCGTCACCGACGAATCCAGGGGAAGGCGTAGAAACTCGCAAATATTTGGCCATGGCCTCACCAACTGAGAGCTTATCTGGATTTTTCATAATCAAATCCGTATACTTAGGGTATCCGTTCACCATCGTGTAAGTTACCCCTTCTACCCCAAATGATTTCAACATATGACCCTCATCGGAATAGTGATAATCCAACCACTTGGCGGTTTCCGCGGGGTATTTATTGGAAGGCGTAATACCTGCGCTTCCTCCCCCTCTGTAATCGAAAGGTTTGTTGATAAATCGCGGCTCTTCTCCCTTATGAAGCACAGGATACGGCGCTCCTGCAAGATCATATGTGCCTTGAGCGGCGTTCAAATATTTCCCCATCCCGCTGCCGATAAAGGCAAAGAATGCGCCTGAGCTTCCATTTGCCGCTTTCGCATCTAAAGACTTGGCATCTTGCGTGGCAAAATCCGGGTCAAGCAGGCCTTCCTTGTACCAGGCATTTAACTGAGCCAAATAGTCTTTATACTTCGAATCATAGGGCCCAAATTTGACTTTGCCGTTTTCTTGATAAAAATCCCATCCAATTCCGTAGGCACCGTTAAACATTTCGCGATTAAAATCGGTGAGCCTCAAGGTAAGTGGCGCCTTTGCATCTTTCTTCTCTTTGAATTGTCTTAGCACATTCGTCCAATCATCCATTGTGACAGGTACTTCAAGTTTGAGTTCATTCAACCAATCTTTGCGAAGCACCATCCCCCCGGATACCGCGTTGTTGCCGATCCCGATTCCAGGGAAGGCATAAATGGTGCCATCATCCGTACTAATCTCTCGCTTAATATCAGGATGATCGGCCAAATACTTTTTCAAATTAGGCGCATTTTTATCGATGATGTCATTCAGCTTGATTAGCACCTTGTCTGAAATCGCTTTCTGTGGACCTCCAGGATAAGTAGTAAAATCCCTTTCAATGATGTCAGGCAAATTCCCTGACGCGACTAACAAGTTAAACTGTTCGTTCTCGCTGCCAACAGCTGGATGTTGAAACTCAATTTTTACATTCGTCTTCTTTTCCATTTCTTGGTAGAATAGAGATTCACCATAATTTTTCAAGGATCGGGTAACATCAGCAGTAACCGCTGTCCAATAGGAAAGCTTTATTGGAACAGCCGCTGATGGCTGCGTGCTAGAGGCTGGTGCCTCACTATTGCTATTGGATGAACATCCAGCCAGAAGGCTTCCTGCCACAGTCAAAGTAACTACGGTCGCTTGCCATTTCATTGATATGACCTCCATTTTTTTCTACGTATTTCAAATCGTTAATTTTCTTCAGCGTAAACGCTGAATGGATAAAAATCTATGAGCAATCCTAAAATCAACTTGCATTTGATGACATTATGAGGCAGCCCCGCATTGCCAACGTGCGGTGTGAGCTTCCAGAACTTCGTTGATTCGTTAAATCGGTCTGGCAAGTGAGTAAATATACATGCGGATTGGAGAACCTCGGTCATTAATTGGATTGGCTGCCGAGTTTAGTTCCAATTATGACCTGGGCGATAGCTATTGATAAATTCATGCCCAACAAGCATCGTCCGCTCTACTAGTAATCCTTGCGCTCTAACCTCCGGGCCAATTCTATACCTGCGAAGCGGCTCCGATCACAAGCACTCTAGCCGTGGCCCCCCGTCTTACTCCTCCCTTCATCGATGACTCGTTTCTGTTTGTTCTGCCTCAGTATAGGGAGTGAGACCACGCTATCGCAATTTGCAATTCGATTGGTTCTGCTTACTTCATGACCATGTCATCAAATGATAAGCTTCACTGAATTTGCTCACCTGCCTTTTGCAGAAATCCCCCCTCTTCGACAAAGTACCTAATATACATGCTGATGCCGTAGAAGCCTACCAGGTCGCTAATTTATACAATCTGTCATTGTTGAGATCAGCTTGCAAGGGTTGATTGTCATGAGATGCAAATCCAGTGCAGCATATGGAAATGCTCTCGCTCCTCGAGTGAAAAGGCTGCCACAACAACAAAGCAGCTGCCCGAACAATCTCGAGAAGCTGCTTTCGATTTAAATGAAATATAGGGACAAGCTCAAATACAATTTATACAATTCACAACCGCCGCAGCCCCTCCCGAGAAACCGACAATTTCTCGTATCCGTCTTCCGTGATCAAGTAGGTGTCCTCCACCCCGACCACGCCGCGGCCTGGGAAGGTGAACTTCGGCTCGATGGCAATGACCATGCCGGGCGCCAGCGGGATTCGGAACCCTTTGGCGAGGACGGGCAGCTCGTCGATTTCGAGCCCGATGCCGTGACCAAGGAATTTCACTTGGTCGGCGCCGTACCCCATGAAGTGGGCGCTCAGCCCCGCTTCCTGCACTTGATCCAGCGCGAGCAGGTACAGATGCTCGGCTATGGTGCCAGGCTGCAGCCTCGCCTCCGTGGCGCGGAGCACCTGCTCCGCCACGTCGTACGCCCGCTGCAGCTCGGGGTCCACATCGCCGATCACGAGCGTCCGCGTCTGATCGATCAAATAGCCGTCGATCATGCAGCCGAGATCGACGAGAATCGGGTCGCCGCGCCGGATCGGCGCGCGGCCTGAGCTTTGCGGGCTGGACGGGTGGAGCCCCGTGCCCCCGGCCGGCCCGTCAAAATAGGTGGGCACCGCCGCCGAAGCGCCTGCCGCGACCATTCCGGTGATCAGCTCGGAATTGAACGCGCGCATGCGCATGATCCCTTGGTGCCCCTGCAGCCGCAGCTGATGCTCGAGCATCGCCATCAGCTCCAGCTCTGTCATCCCCTCACGAATGTGGGGGATGACCGTCTCCAGCGCCGCGTCTGCGACGCGCGCCGCCTTTCGAATCGCCGCGACTTCGTCCGGCGATTTGAGCATCCGCTGCTCGCGCACGAGCTGCGAGCCGTCTTCCCAGACCGCGCCGGGCAGCGCGGTCTGCAGCTTCGCGAACAGCTGGACGGGAACCACGTCCAGCTCGGTCGCGATGCGCAGCGGCGGGGCATCGCCCGCTGCGGAACCTGCCGCGCCGGCGCAGCGCGCGCGCAGCCGCTCGCCGAGCGTCTTCAGCGAGCCAAGCGCTTCGACGTCGGCGGCTGCTTCCTCCTCGGCGCGCACGAGGCTGCGCCGCACAAGATACACCGCCTCCCCTTCGGCGGGGATGAACAAATACCCCGTCTGCATGGACCCGCAGTAGTAAAATATATCAACGTGATAAGCGACCAGATAGCCGTCCCATCCTCTTGCGACCAATTCCGCCTGCAGCTTCTGCTGCCTTTCCTTAAAAATACTCATCCTGATCTGCGCTCCTTTCCGGTGCCGACATACTGACGGCCGGCAATCACCACTTCCCCTCATTATACTATTAAAACACCATTTCCGCAGAAGACTTCACCGTCCACGTAATGGGCTGCAAAATCGCATATGTTCTCGGATACGCAAGCCGAATAAACATGATGACCCCCGGCCGGTCCAGCGTCACGGTGTAGTCGTAGGCCTCATTGCGGTACGTGTAAGGGAAGGTCTCCCCTTGATTGACGACCTTAAATAACACGACTTCCACCCGAGAACGCCAAAACGTGCCCGGCAGCGGATCATTCGCCCCGTTAAGTCTCAAGTTCGCCTGCAAATAGTGCATCGCCGCACTTTGGGCCCGCGGTTCATCAATCGCATGAACGCCCCGCGCAAGCTGGTCGGGATCGCTCATCTGCGCAGCCGCATGGACGGCATCGTTCAGCGCATGCTTTCCTTGAAACAAGGCGTGCATGGCCACTTCTTCATCAGTTTGCAGGGCGTACAGCGACATAAACAAGCTCGTCATCAAGACAAGCAGCAGCAGCTTGTACATCTCACCATCACTCCCGCCTGCCCTTCACGGGACATACTCGCTCATTTTCATCCCGGCAGCCCCCATGCGATCCGTTTCAGCAGGCACCGTGACACCGATCAGCCGATCGATCACCATGAGCCGATGATACGGATACGTAATCGTCAGCCGCATCCCGGTTCCCCGGACGACCGGCGCAGCCGCAGTCATGGCATTCACGCCCGTATCCGTTTCCACCGTGTACACCAGATCGCCCGGTACAAAGCCGCTTTCCGCCAGCCGTGTGCGGGACTCCGCCAGCATCGCCTCATTAATATAGCCATGCCGACCGTTCGCGCCGATTTCGAGCAAATAATCGACCTCCTTTTGCAGCATCGCCTGCCTCGCAATCAGTACATGCTTGTACACCGGCGCAAACATCAGCCAGCAAAGCATCGTCGCAAATAAAATAAACACCAGAATCTGTTTCATGGATTGATCCGCTCAATTGTGCCATTGATGGACGCCCCTCGGTCATGAACCGACTGGCGCGTTCCCGTGCTGCCCTCCACCGTCTCCCGATAAATCCACAGCACGGCGATCAACAGCAACATCGTAACCAGAATCGACCTCATGCCCGCCCCTCCTTAGGGCTCTAAAGCCGTAATATCTGTATTCGCTCTCGTGCCATGCGTCGCAATATTACGTCTGACGCCTGTCGAGCCGTCGTTAATAATGGACGTAAACAGCAGCGCGACGACAATTAGCATCATGACTGTAACTAATATATTTCTCATCGTATCCCACTCTCCTGACACTTTAATTAATACTGTGAAACAAGCGCTGCCCCTCGGCGATCCAAGGGTACATAAAAACCCGAAACGTATTCAAAATCGGCAATCCCGCGAGTACGAACAGCACATACGAAACTGTCTCCTTCTTCGAATCCCGAATCAGCTCGATTTTATCTTTGTAATCCTGCACACGCTGGCGCAGCAATTGATAGTAGTCGGCATGATCGTGAAGCCGCAGCGCATTGAGCGTTTCCCCGAAGCTGTGCGCTTCCTCCGTACCCACGCGCTGCTTGAAGCCGGCGATCGCCTCCTCCGCGCCTTGATACCATTCATTCAGTAAGAGCTGCAAGTGCGGCCGCAGAACTGTCGTCTGCATCACACAAAGACTCAGCTTCTCGTGCACATTGCGCCTGGACTCCGCGTAAAACAACAGCTGGCGGCTCACCGCATAAATATCCCTCACGATGCGCTGGCTTCTGCGATCCTTCACCTGCGCGAGGAGCTTTTCATCCCAGAACCCGAAAATAAACCCCGCTGCCGCTCCCGCCATCACATAAACCGGCTGTACATGCAGTGTGAGACCGGGGTACTTTAGCGCCTCATAGCCTAGCACGAACCCCGCTAAGATCAGCGCTAACAAGGCTCTTCGGACCGCTTCATACAGTTGAGCGTGCAGCGCGATACCGCATCCCTGCAGCAATTGGCGTTTATGCTCCACCTTTTTCGGCTTCATGCCAAACAAGGCTAAGCACCAACCCGGCAGCTCCATCGTTGTCAGTGCAGCAGCGCCATGTCGAGGACGCCATCTCCTGGGGCGGCTTGGCACCGCCTGCAAAGCGTGGTAGAACGCCAGTCCCGCAAATACAAACAACGTCGCATAACTAAAAGCCTGCAGCATCACAAGCTGCGATTGAACAATGACCATAGAGCGCCTCCACTCCAAAATCTCCAACAATATGAACAAACGCCTCACATTCTCCGCATCGATAAATAAATCCCCATCAGAAACGATGCGAAAATCAGCAACAGCGCGTCCAAAATCATATTTCGCCCCGCAGGATCCACAATATAATACTGGAATGCGTTATCCGGACTTACTTTGAAGTTAATGCCTAGAAAAATAAACAGAAACACAATTGGCGTAAAGTTGGCGATGCGAATTTCCAGCAGTCGATTTCGCTCGAGTTGGTCCGAACGCTGCGCTTTGCGCATATCGACAATTAACTGCTTCAAGCTGTCGCCCACCGGAATCCCTTCCGTCAATGTCACACGCAATATCCCGACAAAATCGTCCGCCCACGCATGCCCCAGTGTCAAAGCGAACAACCGCAGACTTTCCTCCGTGCTCCGCTGTGTCATAAGATTGCGATAGAGCTGCTCAAATACCGGTTTGATCGGATATAAGAGACGATTTTCCTCCAAGCAATATTTCAGGGCGATCTTCATATTTTTATTCGGATCGACCATGTAATACTGATAAAAAACCTCCACAGCCGGCAAAAACTCCAATCTCGTCTGCAGCCGAATGCCGACCTGCCGAAGCCGCAGCACCATATAGGGCAGCGAGCCTCCGATGACCGTTGCGATGAGCACCCCTTTGAGCGATTGAAAAAACAAACTGCCAACCATCATGCCCATGCAAAGCAGCACCCCGCTCATCGTCGCGAGCGTCTTCATGCTAACGTTCGATTCGACGGATTCCAGCATGTCCTTCACATGTCGATAGACCCCGCTATGATTTCCCAAAAATTCGCTGAATCGTGCGCTCAACTGGCTACTCTGCACATGATGAAGCCGGAATCTCGCCTTTCTTTGTCGGATCAACGCCCCAAGCAGCGTATGGGCAATCACATAAAATAACAGAAATAAGAGCAAAAGCAACGCATACTTAGCTGCAATCACGCCTCTAAATCGCCTTCTTTCTCGATAAAACCCTCATCTTGCAGCTGTTTGTACGCATCCAGGTTCGATTTTTGTACTTTGCGCGATGCATGAAGCGACAATTTCCCGGGAAATGTCCATCGCTCTGTCGACTTGTCATATGCTGCCAAATCCGTGACGCGCACGCCTCCGTCCTCGTAGCGATATTCGACGATTCGCACGATCTTTCGCTTTTGGTCCACAACAGCCATTTCGATGCCGATCTGTGTCACGAATTCCGTAATGCGTTTTGTCAGCCGCGTCGAATCCATGCCCCGATTGTCCAGCATGCACATGTCGGCGATGGCATCCGGCACATCCTCAAGCTCGCTGACATGCACGGTCGTCATGCTCCCCTCATGCCCGCGCGTGCAGGCGCGAACGTATAAATTAGCGTCGTCATCCCGAATTTCGGCGTGGCAGATGCGTTTCGGCGATTGCCGGAGCGCCAGCTTAAACGCCTGCATGCCCGAATGCTTGGGGTCTTCTTCATCAATCTCGTATTCCACAATGTTTTTGTGAGGAAAATCCCGTTTCAAATTCAGTTCAAAGCGTGACTCGATCGTGATGATTCGCTCATTGTCATCCATTTCAGCGATGAGAGCTTTGAGCAAATTGGTTTTGCCGGAGTTCGTAGGCCCGATAATGACGAGGTTAAAATACGTCTGAATCAGCCCCCGCAGCAGCCGTTCCATTTTGCTGTCGAGCGTAGCCAACTCGGGGGAGGCCAGGGCGGAAAGCTCAAACCTTTTCACCGTGTAAAAACGGATCGTTAACGTCGGCTCGGCCGTAAAGCCGAAGCCCGTCATGGTTACCCGTGAGCCGTCCTTCAGGACGACTTCCGCCCAGCGTTTGCGCGTATTGAGCGTATCGTGGTTAAACAGCACCAGGTTTTGCTGAATTCGTTCGACTTCGCGCAGGGACGGCAAAGTATATATGGATGGTCTGGCGACTCCTCCACGAACCTCAAAAATCCGCTGCCCCACCACCTGAATCTCCTCAAGCCCCTCCCGCTGCTTCATGATCAGTTCTAGTACGTTAAGTCCAATAATTTCGGCAAAAATCGCTTCCGGAAGCGTCGCAAAACCGCTTGCTTTCGGCGGCCGTCCCGACAATCTTCGCTTGGACACGAGATCGTGAATCATCGCCAACAGCTTGCCCCGATCGTCTTCATAGCCAAGAATCGCGCGATTCAGCGTTTCATTGTAGAGCTGCTTGTCGATTTCCGAGCGGCTTTTCATGGCCACCAGCTCACCGCGAATCTCGTGCACCCACTGGGTAAAAAGCACATCCTCTCCAGCCGGGGACACATCCACGCCTGGTTCTACGTACGCATGAGCTGAACCAAGCTGCGTTGATTCAAATTCGCCCCCTCCGGTGCCGGCATGGCCCTCACCTCCCACAGCTTCTTCATAGCGATGCTCATGCATGTAGGTAATCATGGAGAACCGTTTTCCGCTCATGGGCCCTCTCCTCTCATCACGTAGCTGCGCGTTTCCCGATCAGCAGACGCTGTACCCAGGTCGCAGGCTTAACTTGCAGCTTTCTCGGCAGTTTGTAGTAATCGATGAATTTACGCGCGACAGCCCTCACCTCTGAATGCATGGGATGCTGCGAAGCGTACAGCTCCAGCAGTTTCCCCTGGTTGCACAAAGCCAGCGCATCCGCGTGCCGGGACACGTGCCCGATCAGATGGAGCTGCGTCTCTTTGCGAATGTCGGAAAGCGTAAACTCGCTAGGCTTCGCGTGGCGCTCCGTCTGTACCGCCAAGAGCTCGAAGCTGTCCGGATTCAGGCCGAATACCGAACCCACTTGTCGAATCCATCTGGAAAAATCCTCTTGAAAATGCGTAATATCGCCCGTCGTCACGACGACTTTGCTATCTGCTTCAAGCAGACCGCTTACCGTAGCTGCGTTGTCCCAATATGAATTCACTTCAATCACCACCGCGTCAAAAGCCGCTCGCGCGACGCGCAGCAGATGCACAATTTCGGCTGGTGTAAAAAATTCCGCCTGCTCGCGCAGCAAATTGCCGTACAGCACATACAGGCCATTCGCCTCTTTCGGCTGATCGCAGACCTGCAGCAATCGTTCCGCCGTCAAGCTTTGCGCTTTAAGCTCCGCACGCAGCCCGTCCAGCGTCACGAACGATCCATTCCGTCCCAAATAGCGGTGCAGCTTGGAGCTTTTGAGGTTGAGGCATAGAAAGCCGACTTTCCCCGGCGTCTCCAGCGCGAGTGTGCTTGCCACGCCAACCGCAGCCAATGTCGTACCGATATTCGGTGTGGAACCGATGAAGGTAATGATTTTTCCCTGCGTCGCACGCGGCTGAGATTGTCCAGTGACGGTACCGTCCACCCAAGCGCGGATGTGATCCGCGATAACTGCGGTGCTCCGCCCCGGGAGCACATAATCGAGCTGCATAAGCTTGCACATTTTCACATATTTTTCGTTGATCGCAGCATCATGATAATTCGAAAGGAGCACAATGATCCTCGTCGCAAGATATTCCTGCCCCATATGCTCCAGGCACTCCGCCAAATCCCCGAATGCCATCTCCCTGTCCGAGACAATCACATGCGAATATGACTGCTCCCTTACTTGATGCCGTAAATCATACGCGCTTTCAAACATTCGCCAACTTAAAGGCTTGGCAAACACAATGTTCGTCAGCTCGTCGATGAGCCGGTCGTCGTTCGACAATAATCCGATGTGCATGTTGCCAGCACCTCCTTCCCTTAGGGTTGTAAAATCGAGGTCGAGCTGAATGCGATGACCAGCTTCGCTTTTTTCGTATTACAGAGGGCGTCGATTTGCAGCCACTGGGCTTCCGTCAAATTCAAATTGACGGCATCGATCGCGCCGTTGGCTTCCAGCCGGGAGGCGTACATTTTCTCCTCATCGCCTTCCACTTTGGAGAGCAGATTCGAGCTTTTCGGATTGTCGATCTCGACATTGGACGACGACTTGACCGAGGCAACACGAACCTCCTGCCCGTCGAATAATCGCCGCGAGCTGCCGTCCAAACCGGAAACATACAGCCTAACCTGATCGCCGGCCCGAATGCCGTTTGAGATCGACAGCACGTATTCCTTCGGAATCTGAAACGTCGCTTCTTCCGCATTCGGCAGTAGATGATACCGATTCACTTTCCATGCCAAAATCGGCTCCTTCGCCCCTAACGGTATCGCCGCTTCCCTCCCGGCCGCATCGCTCAGCTGCGTCATCATGTCCTCCGTATACGCACCCAGCGGCACCGCTTTATGCTCCAGCATATCCTCGCGAATCAGCACCCCAGCCCGGATAAAATCCTTCGGCACCACAACCTGCACCGTCATCTGCAGCTCCACTTGGCTCACTTGCAGCACGTACACGCCATAGACCAACAGCCCGGCAAGCAGGGCCGCCGCCGCGCTGATCAGCAGACTTCTTCTGCGATTCACCCCTTTCTCCCCTTTCCTCGCCCGCCCCGCCAAGAAAAACAAAAAAGAACGCAACTCCGGAACATTCTCCGAAATTTGCGTTCTTCGCAAAGGGCAAGCCTATGAATTTGAAATCGTGATTACAACCAAATTACCATAGAATTTTCCATATTTCAACATTTATTTTGTCAGGGGGGAGGGTGCGCGCTTCCAGCTCGTCCCGGCAACCGAGAAATTGCATCCCCGAGTTTATCCCGGTATCCTTGAAGACACACTGGATCGGACCAGTTGCTTCAATAATCCACTACCCACCTTGCGCTTTAACGAAACTTATCACCATACACGGCTGCACCGAAATTTTAACTAGTTTAACTGCTCTCCAGCCTGTCTTTCCCCATCCCCGCCATCATCACCGTAACCGACGCCACCCCTCCGCCATCAAATTTCGCGACAGATCCTGTAAAAGGTACATCTTTTTCTCCAAAACAGCCCCAAACAAGATAACAACATGTAAAAGCTACATTAAAATTTTCATAAAAGCAGTAGTATCGGCGTATTTAGGGGGATTCGGCCAGAATGAACTGTACGATCTGCAGGTTCTCCACCCGAAATAAGCCGGAACACGAGAATTTGATGTACAAAATGCAGGTGTGGTCCCGCACAAGTGGGTTGATTGATCACTAGATAGGTGGGTGGGCAGGAGGTTGGATGGGCGGCCAGACGGAAACAGCTTAGCGTGGTTCCGGTTGCTACAACTAACGCACACAAAGAAACGCCCGAGCAGCTAAAACCCGCCCAGGCCGTTCAATCCGAATCCGCATACCATAGGCCGCTTCCTACACCTCAAGCGGCCCGAACGCCGCCTCCACCTCCACGCGCGTCGGCAGCGCGGGGATCGCGCCCCGCCGCGTCGTCGTCAACGCGCCGACGCGGTTCGCGAAGGCGAAGACGCGCTCCGCCACGCCGGGCTCGGCGAGCGCGTCCGCCAGCTCAGCGGGCGCTGCGCCCAGCGCCGCCAGCTGCACCAGCATCGCGCCGACGAAGCTGTCGCCGGCGCCGGTCGTATCCACGGCGGTCACCGACACGCCGGGGATCACGACATCCTGCCGCGCGCTCACGACGCGGCAGCCCGCGGCCCCAAGCGTGATGATGATCACGCTTGGCCCTTGGCTAAGCAGCTGCTGCGCCCCTGTGGTCGCGTCGGTGCCGAGGAGGAATTCGATTTCCTCCTCGCTCACCTTGACCACATCCGCCAGCGGCAGCTGTGCGAGAATTTCCGCCCGAGCCGCCTCCGGGCTCGGCCACAGCGCCAGGCGCACATTGGGGTCGTACGACACCAATGCGCCAAGCTCCCGCGCGCGGCGTGCAGCGTCCAGCGTCGCGGTGCGGCAGGGCTCGGCGATCAGCGACACCGAGCCGAAATGATAGACCGCGGCGTCTTCCAGCCACTGCGGCTGGACTTCGTCCGCCCGCAGCAGCATGTCCGCCGCCGGGTCGCGGAAAAACAAAAAGTCGCGCTCCCCATCGGCGCGCAGCGACACAAACGCCAGACCTGTCTTCGCCTCGTCGGTCTGGACAACCGCCGTATGCACGCCGACATCGTCTAGCGTGCGCACGAGAAAATCGCCGAACGCATCGCGGCCGATTTTCCCAATAAACCGCGCGTCGCCGCCGAGCCTGGCGACCGCCGCCGCGACGTTGGCAGGCGCCCCGCCCGCCGCCTTCCCGAAGCTCGCGACGTCAGCCAAAGCCTGACCATTGACGTCCGGCACAAAATCAATCAGCAATTCCCCTAAGCTGACCACATAGCTTTTTCCCATGGTAACGAAATGCTCCTCTCCTGACCCCGACATCTGTTACCATGATACCATTCTTGTGCGATTATCTGAAATACTTAAGATAAATCAACAAAACAACGACAAGAATAGCCACGTATAACGCGTTCAACAGCGTTAAATTGACGATATTTTTCTTCGTTGTCTTCGTATATTGGTCGCCTTCTTCTTGATTTTGTCTGGAAAAACCGACCGCAAATGTGGCAATAACGGCAACGATTGAAATAACCGCGACAAAGATGAATGATAGCATGAGTTTCGCCCCTTTCGTACAAAATTCAGCGCTGCCGGCAGCGTTCTCTCTACTCCCGCGTATTTACAAAAAAGTAGGCCGGTCCTTTCAATCGTTCTAAAATAATCGCGCGCACTTCATTGGATGGAACGACTTCCTCAAGTGCGCTTTGCATACACGCCAGCCAAGCTTCTGCCCGCTCCGTGGTAATCGGGAATGGCGCATGCCGGGCTCTCATCATAGGATTGCCATGAAGGTCTGTATATAAAGAGGGGCCTCCAAAAAATTGCGTCAAGAATTGAAACTGCTTTTCAATCAATGGTTCTATATCGTCCGGGAATATTGGCGCAAGATAAGGATGTGCCAGCACTTTTGGATAAAAGGCATTGACAATCTTTCGGATTGTTTCTTCTCCGCCCATGTAATCGTAAAATTCCATGATTCATTCGCCTCCACTCTGCCTCACTGTCATTACCTCGCTTCTACTATAGTTTACCCTAAGAATCAAACCAAGGATGTTATTCAAATCACACTTTGCAACGCATGCAATGATTCGTCAACGGAATGAAGATAATTCTCATATTTCTCATACGCCTCTCTTTTGGTATACTGGGAACAAACCAACAAAGAATGGGTGTCGAGCAGTGAAACATGAAGATATGCTTGCGGTACTGAAGGCTTTGTCGAATGAGACTCGTCTCAATATCCTCTGCTGGCTCCGGGAGCCGGAACAGATGAACGCGAACCTGCCGAAGCTGATTAAAGAAGAATTTCCCGGGGGTGTCTGTGTCGGAAGCATTCAGGAAAAATCCGGTCTAGCCCAGTCTGTGATCTCGTCCTATTTGTCCGCCATGCAAAAAGCGGGACTGCTTGAGTCCAGACGCTATGGGCAGTGGACGTACTACAGACGCAATGAAGAAGCGATCAGCGCCTTCTTGGCGGAGTTCACCGCCGGCCTTGGGCTGCAGGCCAAGAAAATGTAGCCAACGTTTTCTTAGCACTTGTTTTTTCATTTATTAATCTATATATTTGTATATGTGTATTAATAAATAAACCTTTATCGCATTAGGAGGAGAACATTCATGACCCAGGCCCCAACAACAGCGGCTCTTTTCGAGCCTTTCACAACCAGCAAGCTGCAGCTAAAAAACCGGATTATCATGGCCCCCATGACCCGCTGCTTTTCACCAGGCGGCGTTCCTGGCCCGGATGTGGCCGGTTACTATCGCCGGAGAGCCGAGAATGAAGTCGGCCTTATTATTACCGAAGGCACCGTGATTAACCATCCGGCAGCGGCTGCCGATCATGGCGTGCCGCATTTTTACGGCGAAGAAGCGCTGGCAGGCTGGGCGCGTGTCGTCCGCGAGGTCCATGAAGCTGGCGGTAAAATCGCCCCGCAAATCTGGCATACCGGCACAGCCCGCGATGCAAGTAAATTCCCCGATTCGAACATCGATTCGATCGGCCCGTCCGGCCTTAGCCTTAGCGGTGAGAAAGTATCCGAACCGCTGACCACCGAGGAGATTCACGGCCTCGTTCAGGCTTACGCGCAAGCGGCAGCCGACGCGAAACGCATCGGCTTCGATGCGGTGGAGATACACGGTGCGCACGGCTACCTGATCGACCAGTTTTTCTGGGACGTGACCAACAAGCGTACGGACGAGTATGGCGGCGATCTGGTCGGCCGGACCCGCTTTGCCGTGGAAGTCATCGAGGCGGTGCGAGCCGCAGTCGGACCTGACTTCCCGATTATTCTCCGCTTCTCCCAGTGGAAGCCGGGAGCTTACGATACCAAGCTTGCCCTAACTCCGGAAGAGCTGGAGCCATTCCTTGCGCGGCTGTCTGAGGCCGGCGTCGATATTTTTCACGCCTCCACGCGCCGCTTCTGGGAACCGGAATTTGAAGGCTCCGATCTTAACCTGGCGGGCTGGACGCGTAAGTTAACTGGCAAGCCTGCGATTACCGTGGGCTCCGTCGGCCTGGACTCCGAATTCACGAGCCTGTTCGAATCCGGCAAAGGCGGCGAGGCTGCCAGCATCGACAGCCTGATCGAACGCCTGGGCCGCGGCGAGTTCGACCTCGTCGCCGTCGGCCGCGCGCTGCTGAGTGACCCGGCTTGGGTCGCCAAAATCCGCGACGGGCGCACTGACGAGCTGCAGCCGTTCACGCGGGAGGCGTTGGGTACGCTGAGTTAATACTGTCGACCAGTGACAGTATCAGAAAAAGCGACAAGGAACAGTTCCTTGTCGCTTTCTTTATTTTGCCCGCTCCTTCCGGTAGTCTCCCGGGGTACAGCCGACAAGCTTTTTAAAAATGCGGATAAACGAGAACGCATGCACATACCCTACATGCAGAGCAATATCCTGAATGGGGTCGTTCGTCGTCAACAGCAGGTGTTTCGCCGCCTCCATGCGTACTTTGGCGACGTAGTCGACGAGCTTCTCGCCGACTTCCTCCTTGAACATCCGGCTCAAATACGTCGGTGTCAGTCGATAGAGATCGCCGAGCTGTACAAGGGACAAATCCGGATTGGCGTAGTGAAGCTCAATGTAGGCTTTCGCCTGCTGGATCACACCGTTGACGCTGCGCTGTTCCCGAAGAAGGGCAATCTGCGAAGAGGCGTCCGCCAGGATGTCATACAACCGGCTTGTCAACTCTTCAACGGTTTCAAACGAACTCAGCAAGGTCCCGATCCCCGATAGCTGCTGCTCCCACAGTCCGCGGTATTCCGCGGACAGTTCTTCCATTTCTCTCGTAATTTGAAACTGGAGGAAGGAGATCAGATTGACCATTTCCGCCCGCTCATACATGCCCTGCCGGAGCGCGTCCCCAATACGATGGAAAGTCGAGATCCACTGCTCATCTCCTAAGCGATACTGCATCGCCAGCTCGTGAATGCTTTGCAGCTGCTCATAAATGCCGTGCCGCTCCTTATCGTTCCATACCGGGGGCGTAATCACTCGATTGGCGCCGAGCGTAGATTTGTAGCGCAGCGTCCGCTCCGCGTCATCCCGCGACACGACCACTTCGTTCAAATCCGAGACCATGCCGCCAACCGCAGCCGTAATCGTAAAGCTCAAATTGGCAGCCACCCAACCCCTGACCTGCTCCATCACCTCAGATAGACGTCCTTCCATGCCCGGGTGAAGCTGAAAAAGGATGTTCAACTGCTGGGAAGAGAGCCAGTCCTGCCAATGCGGCATCCCTTCCTTCTTCGCCATTTCTTGCAGCACGTTGACAAGCACAAACTTGAGGAGGTACTGATCCTTCTCGCTGTAAGCTTCTTGAAATTGCGCGTATTTGTCCACTTCAACGATGACAGCGGCATATCCGCCCTGCCCGGCGCTCCAACCGATGGAAGCCGCTTCCGTCTCCCACTCCCGCGCCTCCAGCATGCGCTGACCTTCCATGATCTCTTGAAACAGCACCTTCCGGCGGTAAAAGCTCCCTTCGCTCGCCTGTTTCTCCAAAGCCTCTGCATGCGCAACGAGCCGGTCGATGGACTGCTCGATGTAGCCGAACTCATCGACCTTACTGCTCCATTCCGCCGTTCGGCGCTGCGCCAAACGGCCCACTCTATTGACAATCGCTTCAACCGGTTTATACTGCTTGCGCGACGCCTGAACGAGCCAGAACAAACAAACGATGATGCCGATCAAGCCCAGCCCAAGCCACGAATATGACAACGCGCTGAAAATGCCGAACGCACCGCGCCCCTTCATGCTCGCGTAGATTTTCCAACCGCTGACCTCCGAGACTAGAGCTGCTCCACGCTGCTCCTCCGGGACAAGCGCCGGGGCCGCTTGCCCTCCTGCGGCTCCACGCTTCACAATCGGCAGACCCCGGCTGTCGGTCAGCACCAGCTGGCTGAGATCAGACTGCGCAAGCTCCTCAAATATACCGACCAGGGTATCGGTCGAGACGTTGACCACAATCAGGCCTTGGCTGCCGCTAAGCAAAGGAACCTTTTTCACAAGCGAAACGACGGTTACGGCACGATCGCTCGAAAACTCGGAGAACGGCCTCGGATCGCTCCATTGATAGGTTTTGCTGTCGGCTGCATACGCATAAGTGGTTAGAAATTCCCGATCCCCGTAGAGATCCGCCTTCGTGTAAATATTGCCCGAGAGCACCATATTGTCATCCCTTCGGTACAAGTAAGCGGAATGCACGTAAGGCACCGTGTTCATCAGATCCTTCATTTTCTCGGATACCTCGTAGGAGAGATAGGAATCCGTGCTGTGTCCCGGCGCAAAAAACTTGGCGAACGTCTCGTTCGTTAATATTTCTTTGATCATCAATTGATCGACCGACTTCAAGCTGTAGTTGAGCGTCTGCATCACATGTTCGGCAAATACCCCGTTCGCCCGCTCTGCTTCCTTTCGCGTCATTTCGTAGATTGAGATGAAGAACACGATCAAGAGCACCGTCACCAGGAAAAAGAATATGGGCGCATACGAGAAGAGCAATCTGCGGTAACCGGTTTTCTTCAAGCGCTTCGCCTCCCCCTAGCCGTTGCAGCTCGAGGGAAGCTGCAGCCGTTTATTTGGCAATAAAATCGTACATATCCTGGGTAAAGAACCATTTATCCTTGTTCTCGGCGTACCATTTCGCGTACCAATCGTCGACCTGCGAGCCTCCGGCTTTCTCCCAAGCCGCCATGGCATCCTTCAGCGCCTGATCGATGGTGTACGAGGAGCCGGAAATGACAGCTTTTTGCCAGATGTCCATAATGGTCTTAAACGCATTGTTCACTACGAGCTGCAGATCGGCCGGCAAGGCAGGCATCTGCTCGGGGTGCGTCAACGTCGGAATCGGCGTTTCCTTGTTCAAGTAAATCGAGAAGGCCTGATCCTTCATTTGATAAAATTCCTTCTGCGTCGCCGTCGGGTTGTTGATCGTGTCGATACTGTTGCACTTCTTGTACGTCGTCAAATCGACAGAACTAAGCATCCCCAGGTCGCCGGTGTAGCTTACTTCTTTCTTGCTCTTCTCTGCATCAAGCGTTTGCGGGCACCCGTTTTGCATCTGATAATGCGTGCCTTCGATCCCTTTGGACAAGGTCAGCGCCGTGCTTGGCTTCACGAGGAAGTCGATAAAGCGCATCGCCGCTTCCGGATCTTTCGTCCCCGCGTTGATCATCGTCGTCATTTGAACCGGATTGCTGATCGCTGGAGCAAATTGACCAAACGGGCTCTTCGGCAAGGCGATCGGAATGATTTCGGCATCGGGATTGTTCTTTTTAAACGCTTCAAATGTTGCAAAATCCGTGGCTCCGCCGTTCGCGCCATACATGCCGAGCTTGCCGTTCAGCCAGTCCTGCTTCGCCTTCTCCCCTTTGGAATCCGTCAGGAAGTCTTTATCGACGATCCCCTCGTCATACAGCTTTTTCTTGAAGCTGAACGCCGCTTTCGTCCGATCCCAATCGTGGACAAGTTTGCCGTCTACCGGGTACCACGGGTATTTTTCATAAATGGTAAAAATGCTGCCGAACGTATAGTCGACGATCATGCCGCTGACAAAGCTGAACGCCATGCCATAGGTGTCCTTTTTGCCGTTCCCATCCGGATCCTGTTCGGCGAACGCCTTGGCTACCTGATACAGCTCATCCGTCGTTTTCGGTACGGACAGGTTCAGCTTCTTCAGCCAATCGTTGCGGATAAACAGCACATGGTTCGGCGTCAGACCGTTAATCCGGCCGAATTCATACAGCTTGCCGTCGGATTTCGTGCCGAGCTTTTTAAGCTGCGGGTATTGGGTCAGCAGTTTTTTATATTCCGTGCTGTATTTGTTGATCAGATCCTCCACAGGCATCAGCTGCTTTTGGCTGAACAATTGGTTTCTGTAAGCGGTGTCATATTCAAAAAGAACATCCGGCGCTGTGCCCGAGGCGAACATGACGTTAAACTTCTGCTGCGATTCAAAGCGCGGAATGGCCATGAATTTGACGTTCGCCGGCCCGTTCTCGTTGATCCATTTGGTCCAACGGTTGTTCTCCGGTGTTCCTTCTTCCGCAGGGACCGTCCCCCGGTCATACGTCGAGGCCGTAATATTCCCCCGTTTGGCCGGCGTCTGGGCAGCCGTTTCTCCAGCGGTCGAAGCTGCCGGCGTTTGCGCCGCTTCCTTATCGGAGCAGCCTGCCAGCACAGTTGCGATTGCAGCACCGCCGACCATCGTGATGGTGAATCCTTTTTTCCACGTAGACACTGTCATTGTCCCATCTCCCACTTATATTTTCGAGGTCTTATGACGCGCTCCTGCTTCCTACCCTTTGACAGCTCCGATCATGGCACCTTTCACAAAATATTTCTGCAGCACCGGGTACACGATCACCACCGGCACGATCATCACGACGATGCCCGCCGCCTTTACTCCCTCAGCGGCAATATTCACGGTATCCTCCGGCTGCAAATTATTGAGCGACTGCATGAGGGACTGGCTGCGGATCATGTTCTGCACGAGCACGGCCAGATTGTATTTGTCGGTATCGTTAATGTAGATTAGGACGTTCATAAACGCGTTCCAATAATTAACGCCATAAAAGAGGCCTACCGTCGCCAGCATCGGCAAGGAAAGCGGCAGCAGGATGCGCCAAATGAACGTCCACTCCCCGGCGCCGTCGATACGGGCAGCTTCTTCGAGCTCCTCGGGCATGCTTTCAAAATGACTTTTCATGATCATCATGTTATACACACTGACGAGGCCAGGCAGCCAAATGGCGCCATACGTATTGATGAGGCCGAACGATTTGACGACGAGATACGTCGGAATCAAGCCGCCGGTGAACAGCATCGTGAAAATAAGCGCGAGTGTAAGCGGCTTGCGGGCGTAGAATGCCCGCTTGGACAGCGGGTATGCCGCGAGCAGTGTGAAAAGCAAGCAGAGCGCGACGCCGACCACGGTCAGCTCGATGCTGTTCAAGAACGCCTTCCCGATGGAGCTTCCCTCCATAAGGATGCGGTACGATTTGACGGTCAGGTCCTGCGGCCAGAGCGTTACCCTGCCGGAAGCGACCGCCTGGCTGCCGCTCAGCGAGACCGCCGCCAAGTTGACGAGGGGCAGCAGGCAGGTGAGCGCCGCAAGCGTAAGCAGCGCGTAGTTGACGGCGTAGAACCATTTTTCCCCAAGCGTTGGTTTCATGTCTCCTTCCTCCTATTATGCGGCTACCATAAGCCTTGATTGAATTTGCGGGCAACCGCGTTCGTGATCAGCACCAGAGTGAGCCCTACGATGGATTCAAACAGCCCCATGGCGGTGGTCAGTGAAAACTGCGCCCCCTGCAAGCCGACGCGGAAAATGTACGTCGAGATGACCTCGGAAATCCCGGACACGGTCGCATTTTGCAAGTTGTAGATCTGGTCGAACCCCACTTCCATCACATGGCCCATGTTCAGGATCAGCATCAGCATAATCGTCGGCCGAATGCCCGGCAGCGTAATATGCCAGATTTGCCGCCACTTCCCGGCCCCGTCCATGCAGGCTGCTTCATAGAGCGAGCTGTCGATCGTCGTCAGCGCAGCAAGGTAGATGATGGCGCCAAAGCCTGCGGTTTTCCAAATGCCCGAACCGACGAAAATCGCCAGCCACGACCCCTCTTTAAATAAAAAGGGGACGGTGTGTCCGGTCAGCTTCAGCAGGACATGATTGACGACGCCGGACTCTTGCGCGAAGATCGTGATGACCATCCCGCCCACAATAACCCAAGAGAGAAAGTGCGGCAGGTACATCAGGGTCTGCACCGATTTCTTAAACCACTGTGTGCGGACCTCGTTGAACAGAATGGCCAGCAGAATCGGAAACGGAAAGCCCGCCGCAATCGAAAGCAAGCTCAGATAGAGTGTATTGCGGATCGTCTGAAACGCCGCCGGATCGCGAAATAGCAGCCGGAAATTGTCCAGGCCGACCCATTGGCTGCCGAAGACACCCTCGTAGAACGTATAGTTTTTGAAAGCGATCATGAGACCGCCCATGGGGGCATAACGAAAGATGAGAAAATACACGGCTACCGGCAAAAACATGAGCAGCCACGGGATGTTCTGCCGCAGTCGGCTGCGGCGGTGCAGCCGGGTCACCCGCTGCTTCGCATCCGTGTGAAGCGATTCGCTTGTTGTGATCTCCAAGGGGAGCCACCTCCTTCCCTTTTCTTAGGGCGCTTCCATCCGGTGGGGATCGATGGTCAGCTCGACCTGCTTGCGCTCCTGATGGTACAGCACCGTGCGGCGAATCTCGGTATAGCTCGTTCGCGGAACTTCGCCGTCGATATAGGAGCTCTCTTGCAGGCGATAACTCTTCAGCTCTTCGCGGACACGCGCGAGATCCCCGGCTTCGTCCAGATAAAGAATCGCCCACCCCGCTTCAAGCCGGGGCTGGTGAATCGTCTGCACCTTGCCCGCGTAGAGCACTTGGCGAAGCCGCAGGACATCGCCGTCCTGGACCGGCTCCAGCTGCTGCGCTTTCCGCTCGAGCTCGCCGCAGCGGATGCCCTGCAGAGGCGCGATGCAGACCGCTGCCTGCGGGTACTGCAGCACGGTCCACGTGCGGCCGCCGCCGTCCATCGCGACGGTGAGCTCGCCCTGCCAGCGGTGCACAACCCATTCGTCGGCGATTTCGCCGGCTTGGTTGTGCACCTCGCTCATGCTGCGCACGGCGAGCAGCATGTGCTGCTTCTGCGCAGCGCGCAGCTGCGTATCGGGGTACCACGACTCGCGGAACAGCGCGGGGCTGAGATAGGCATTTTTATAAGCGGCGGGATGTAATCGCACCTTATCGCCGTCATGGACGTGCCAGCGGAGAAAGGCAACCTGCTCGCCGTCCACGGCAAGCGAGACGGGATACGACTGCCAGGCCAGGCCCCAGGTCGGCCATTGATACGAGCCGGCGATCACGGGGAAGCGGTTGACGGAGCCGATGCGCCCTGTGCGGCCCACCCAGGTCGTGGCGGCGCTGTCGTCCATGATGCGCTCGGTACGGCTTCGGGGGACGGGCTGCGCGATTGGCTCGCTGTCCTGCACGGCTGCCAATTCCTTTTCAAAAAGCAGATACGAGCCGACGCTCCATAAATCCCCCAACGTTTTCTCCGCCGCCCATTCCTCGCGCTGAACCCCCGCGAGCGACCATAGAAAGCTCCAAGGATGGACCTGACCTTCAAAGTTGTAGCTGCGAATGGACGGTACCCATTCATAACCGTCATGGAACCGCACATAGGCGAGCAGCTCCTTCATCACGTCCTGCAGCCGGGCACGCAATGCGGCGTCCTTCTCCTCTAACGAGCGGCAGGCGATTTGCAAAGCGTTCAGCATGATCTGAATATACGTTAGGGAGGCATTTTCGCCCCATCCCCAACCTCTGCGAGCGGTATAGTCGGCCCACTTCGTATAGAAGCGAACGCCAGCTTCATAATGATCGCGTAAGCCCCGCAGGCGGGATATGCCCAGCAGCAAGGCCCCGTCGCTCATGATTTTGTTGGGATAATACAAAATTGGCTCCCGCAGTTCATGGGCGAACCAGTCCGCCCCGCCGTCCAGCATCCGGTTCAGCAGGGGCAGGTGAGCGGTGGGTATGCGGTCCTCCAGGTGCAAGCTTAACGTCACGAGCGGCATCAAGATGAAAAACGCCGCATTCGAGTCATTGACCCGCGTCTCTTCCCGGTACCAGCGAAAGCCTCCGCGAAATTCACTTTCATCGTCCTTTATTTGCAGCTCCGCAATGGCTTGTAAAATGGCTAAGCCCTCCGCTTTCGGCAGCTCTCCGAGCGCTGTCGCTACGGCATAATAGGCAGCCGTCGCCCGGCCTTCGTGCGCCTCGGCAGCAAGTGAACCTTCTGCCGTATGCCCAGGCCTCCCCAAGTTGACAAGCCCGTCGTCCAGCTTCAACGTCTGCCGGGTGCGCTGCAGCGTCTCCCGCCATATCCCCTCTGTGCAGCTATTCATTGGTCTCTGTCCCTCCATCTGGTCTTCGTCCCTTGTCGTTCCGCTTATAGATTAGCTGCGGATGCCCTAACTATAGGCGCTATGGCTTTCGTGGAGCAATGAACATGAATTGCCCGATGCACAAAAACGAAAAAAAGCGGCCCTTCCGCCAAGGAAGGAACCGCAGTTCAGCTATTGTGCATTCACCTGAAGTTGTGCATGTGCGGGGAGATCGCCGGTTTATGGCTGGGTAACCGCCATGTTGTCGATATAGAACGCCCCCGTATGCCCTGTGCCAATGCCTGTAGACACACTGGCAAGGTTGGCGACTGCGCTGCGCATGGCCGCTCCTTTTTTCAGTAGCGAGCCGTTAACATACAGATCGAACGTATCGGTGCTCGTGTTCATGACCGCTTTCACGTTATACCAGATCCCTGCCGTAAAAGGCTGCAGCGACAACAAGGTTGTGCCGTCATACGTCTTGATGCTGCCGTTCTCAAAAACGATGCTGACCGCTATATTCCCGGCACTATCTCTGACATACGGCACCATTTTCCAGCCTGCCGTCTGCTCGGCGCGCACCTTCGCTTCCAAGGTGATGACGCCACTTACCGCTGTGAACGATTTCTCGGCGGTTGCCACATTGGCCGATCCGGGCTTACTGATACTCAGGCTCTTATCGGAGGCGGTGGGAACGCCTGCTGTCGTAACTGTACCGCCCGTCGCCACAGTCGTCCAGCCCGTTGGCGCCGCCCCTGTCGTGTAGCTGTCAAAGGTCTCATTAAGCAGAATCGTTCCGCTTGGAATCATTGATTCCGTATAGCCGGTTTGCACGCCAGCGCTGCTGATAATTGAGGCGTCGGTAGTACCGTTATTCGTCCAAGTATTATTTTTGGCCCCAACGCCTGTCTGTTCATACGTGGCTTGCGCTCCGGTCCCAATGCCTGTAATGACATTGTGCTGTACCGTAATGTACTCACTGTAATTGTCCAGATAGATGCCTGCTACTGGAGAACTCATCGCGTAGCTGCTTTTAGCCATATCATGTACATAATTCTCTAGTACCCGGGTGCCCGATTGCCGTGCCAGCGTATAGATGCCGCCGCCGTCATCGTGAAGCTGCATCATGTGGTGGATATTGTTGTAGCGAATCTCGTTGTTCCCCATTCCGACATCGCAGTTGCAGCCGGCTTGCCCGCCAATTTGCATGCCCATGTACGGACCGTAGGAGATCGTATTATTTTCAATAATGGAATCCTTGATAAAATACGCCACAATGCCCATTCCGTTCGTATACTGCTGCCCGACGCGCGAAATGGTGTTGTTCGCCACCAGAATCCGGCTCGTTTGATCCGCTGCGCTCGGACTCTTGACGCCGCTGTCATCCAGCACAATGGCGTTGGCCGCGATGGCGCTGAAGCCGTTACCGACAATCTGGCTGTCGGTCACGCCGATGCGCAGCTGCAAGCCGTTGGCACCCGTGTTGGTCCATGTGTTTCCAATCCAGCGAAGATTGTTGCCGTAAGCGGATTGGATGGCTGCCGGGACCGTGATTCCATTGATCGGCCGCACCGCCTGCGTTGCAACGAGACCAGACTGGCTGGGACCGTTCCAGCCTGTATTCGTAAACGTCAGACCGTTAAATTCAACGTGATGAATGGGGCTGGACGATGTCCCCTGGAGGTCCAGCAAAGTGTCGGTCTGCGGAGCGAGCACGCTGGCGGTCGACATAGACTCGCCGCTTCTAGGCTTATAGTACAGCGTATCGGTGCCTGTATTCAGATACCATTCGCCTTCAGCGTCAAGCATTTCGTAAGCGTTTTCAAAATGGTACGCATCGCTCGTATAATACGAAGCCGCTTTGGTAAAGCCATAACCGGATTCTGCCGCCTGGAAAGAGACGTACGCATAGGACGTGTCTGTCGTATACGTATTAACACGCAAATTGTTATGATACCAATGCGGCTGCACGACCATCTCCACCTGGGACAAGTTGCTCCAGGCAGCAATTTCAGATTTGTTGATTTTGAACGTTTTAGCCGATGTGTCCGCGCTGATCGTATCGTAATACGGACCAAGGTTATCGGCGTTCGTCCGATTCGGAATGCGTGCGCGGATGGCCGGTAAGTCATCCACCACGAGTTGACGGAAATTGGCGGTGACGCCGGTCTTCTTGTAAATGTTGCTCGCCGCATCATGCAGCGTCCACCCGCCGCTCAGCGATTGTCCGCCGGACAATACGGGAGCTTCTGAAGCATACTTGCGCCAAATGACCTTATAGCCGTTGGTTCCAGAATCACTGCCGTTCAGAACGAGCGGCGAGGACAACGCATACGTGCCGCCGCGCAGCTCCACGATAATGTCGCCGGTCATCGCAGTATTGACAGTGCGCACCTTGTCTCTGACGCCGCTCAACGAACACGGCGAAGCCAGCGAGCAGGTCGTCCCGCTGCCTGTCGGCGACGCGTAGTACGTCGCCTGTGTACCCGCCAGCGCAGCGGGGATAGCTGCCATCCCGCCGGTCACCGACAGCAGGCCAAGCCAAAGTAAGCATCGTGCTGCCAATCTTTTCATTCATCCAGCCTCCTTCAAATTCGAATGGGTGAAGCAACGTCTTGCCTGTTCCAAGAGTACCAACAAGATGTTTCGGTTTCTGTCTCGTTCTTCGTTCCAACCTCCCTTCCCCTTTTCTAGGTTCTAAGAATAGCCGAAAGGCTGCCGCTCCTTCAATAAACATAAATTGACCGATGCACAATCCCTCACAGCAGAAAAAAAACGACTTGCGGCGGCCTTATCGAATGAACATATAAGTACCGCAGGGCCACTTCCACTTTCTCCTCGCGCGCAAACGTAAAGAGCCCGCCTCCCGGCGAGCCCTTCATGTTATTTGTCTAAGATTTCACCGCAAATGGATTATGATGCGAAGCACTGCTTCCCGACCCTTCATTCCGGTGAAGCTTCAGCGCTTCGTCCCCGGCGTCGTCAATTTCCTCGCCCAGCAAGTACTGCCCCTGCGCCAGAAGCATCGCGCGCACTTGCTTCACATCGACTTGGCGATTGGTCGCCCCTTCCGCAGCTGCAATCGCCGCTGCCGTGCCTGCCCCCTGCCCGATGCCCATGGCGGTAGCCATGACGCGCACGGATCCGAAAGCGTGATGCGTGGCCGATATGCAGCGCCCGGCTGCCCACACATTATCGAGCCCTTGCGGCAGCAAGCTGCGGTAAGGAATCTCATACACCGCTTTGCCTGAGCCGGTAAATACTTGCTGCTCCCCTTCCGGCGGGTGAATATCGATCGCGAAGGTGCCGCAGGCGATGCCGTCCTCGAACGCCCGGCTGTTCAGGACATCCTCCTCGGTCATCGTATAGTCGCCGATGATGTGCCGGGTTTCCCGAACGCCGACCTGCACGCCGGTATCCAGCACATACGCGTGTTCAAATCCGCCCACCCGCTTCTTCAAAAATTCCGTAACGTCCCACGCCTGCCGACGTGTCTCAACTTCCGCTCTGGTCAAATCGCGGACGTCCGTACCGTCGATGCCCTGCAAGCGGGTACAGTTCACCGCGAACTGCCCTTCTCTCGGCAGCTCATACATCAGGATGCGCGGTGCCGCATCTTTGGGGTACTCCCCTTGATCCATCGCTTCTTTAATAACCTCTTTCATCCCTAGAAACGCCAATGCGCTTTGTGCATCGATCTCTTCATCGGTCGGAGAATCCTTGAGCAAGTGGCGGTTCGCTTTCATCCACGCTTTCAGCCCCCGAATGTCAATGCCCCCGATCCGGTAAAACAGTGTGACCGGCTGCATCGCCCCGTCGGATTCGCGGCCTTTCACGAACGGCGCCCCGGCGCGAGCGATGACATCGGCATCCGCTGAGCAGTCGATCACATATTTCGGGCAGATCGCTTGACGACCGCTTTTGCTCTCGACCAGAACGGTCGTGATCTTGCCGTTCTCCTCCAGCACGTCAGAGAAGGCGCTGTGCAGTAGGAGCTCGACGCCCGCTTCCTCCAGCATGTCGAGCAGGATCAACTTCATGCCTTCCGGGTCAAAAGGCGTCATCGAAGCATTGTCAAACGTAAGATCGGTGACGTGCCCAGGCGAAGCGGTTAATTTCACCAAGCGATCCACCACTTCCCCGGCCACCCCGCGAATGACTTGCTTGCCGTTGACATCGTGGAAAGTAAACATCGGATTCACCATCGCGATGGTCAAGTTGCCGCCAACGAAGCCGTAACGTTCGATCAGCATGGTCTTGGCTCCGGATCTGGCCGCAGCCACCGCTGCTCCGATCCCCGCAGGGCCGCCTCCGATGACAAGCACGTCCGGCTCGGCAATGACCGGTATTTCTCTGGATGCTTCCATAATTGTTTTCATAGGTTACAATCTCCTTTAAAGTAATCGGAATAAGAACCATTACGGCTTGTTGCAATTGAACAAGACAACCGTATGCGGAGGAACAGTGATTGCACGACGATCCGCTTCCGCTGACTCCACGATTCTCACGTCCGGTACGATTCGATCCGGCTGCTCCGCCGTATTGGCCGCATAAATATCTTCGTGGGTCAGCGTCCACACGTTCGCAAGGCGATAGTTGTCCGGCAGCTGCAGATCCAGTTCGGCCGCATCTGTCTGATGGCGATTGACGAGCGCAATATTGAGATCGCCATTGTCCTGAAGAACGGCAACCGCATCCACGAATGGCGCATCGCTAGGCTCGTGCACGTCTTTGAGCTTTTCCGTCAATTCTGGGCCGTTAATGCGCGGGGCCGGCACCCTCATCATGCGTGAGCTGAGATCCACCCGCACCGACTGCCCGGTCATCCATGCCGCATACTGCTTGAATACATGGAATAAGGTTGTGCGGATGACGCGGTCGTCCGTGACCGAAATAACGCCATTGCCGTTCACAAGGAACACATAATTCGCCATGCCGACCACCGGACTCAAGCGAATCATCGTGTTGAACACCCCAGCCACAAACAATGCATCCTGCAAATTGCGAGGGCTGTTGCGATTAAGCCGGTAACCGCCGTCCTCCGGATTCGGTTCATAATGGCGAATGTTCCATTCGTCCATCGAGATCTGGACGGGACGTTCATTCGGCTTAGCCGCTGCCGCCGCCTTAATGACCTCTACCATTTTGCGAAGCTGCCCTTCAAAATAAACCGGTGTAAATACGATCGGATAGTATTCCGCTCCGCTTTCTCGATCCATGGAGCAGCCATACAGATGAAAGGTCAAATAATCGAGATATTTGCCTGCTTGGACCATCACGCTGCGGTCCCAATCGGCATCGCTGCCGTTATGGGAGCCTACGCCGAGAAGCCGCAAGGACGGGTCATACTTTTTAAAAAATTGCGCCCAATTAGCCAGCTTATGAGCGTATTCTGCGGCGGAGAGCTGCCCCGCCTCCCAATCGCCCCACGTTTCATTGCCGATGCCCCACAGCTTGACGTTATACGGTTCCTGCCTGCCATTCGCGATTCGCCACTGGGCATCGGCCGTTTCTCCTGTACCGTTGCAGTAATCTACCCACCGCAGCGCCTCCACTAAAGTGCCCGTCCCCAGATTGACATTCACATAAGGCTCTGTGCCGGCTTTCTCGCACCATTGCAGAAATTCGTCCGTACCGAACTTGTTCGATTCGATGCCGCCCCAGTGCCAGTTCACCCGAGCCGGCCGTTCAGAACGTGGCCCTACCCCATCGTGCCAATCGTACAAATCGACGTAGCAGCCGCCCGGCCACCTGACGACGGGGGCGTTCAACTCCTTCACCGCCTCAATGACATCAAGGCGATTTCCCGCTTCATCGGCATACGGAGATTGGTCATCCCAGACGGAGGGATAGATACAATTGCCCAAGTGTTCGAAATATTGCCCGTAGATATAGGGGCTAACCTCCCCCAAACGATCTTCCATGTGAACGCTCAATCGTGCTTTCATTTTCCCCAGCTCCTGTGTCTTCACTTGTGAATTTGTACAATCTCCATTATTTTATCTGCTACTATTATCTCTCTCCCTTACAAATATATCGTAGCAGATTCAGTCCTATTGCGGTTATGGGAGAGATAACGATATACTTGTGAATAATAACGATGATATGGAGGCAACACGATGGCGGACAAGCTGCATTTCGGCTCTATCGATCATTTGCAATTTCAACTGAAATGGGGTTATGAATGGAAGATGCCTCCGGACTGGCAGTTTGAGCGTGTTAACCGTTATCCCTTCTTCTGGCTCGTCACGGAAGGAACGATGAACGTGACTTATGACAATCGCGTGTATGCGCTTGAACCCGGCAGCTTATTGTGCGCAGAAGCTTACTTGCCCCTTCAGGTGCAGGGCACAAGTGAACGGCCTATCGCTTTCCTGTCGATCGGCTATGAAGCCGATCTGCTCGGCACCTCACTAGCCTCCTGGCTGCAGCTTCCGATTCATCACGCACTTGTAGATTCCACCGGCCTGCAGCAAATCTGGCGCAAATTGATCCATCAATTTGACTATCAGCTTACTTTGGAACGTGGCAGCGCTGAAGTGCTGGAGCAATTGCAAGTGTTCTCCCTGCAATATGCTTGGCTTAACCAATTGCTGCGCCAACTGCCCCTGCAGCTGGCAGCAGCTTCTTCCATGAAAGACGCAAGAGTCGACGAGGCTTGCCGGTATATCGAGGCCCATCTTCGCGAAGAGCTCTCTACCGCCTCCATAGCCGCATCCGTTCATTTGTCGCCTAATTATTTGAGGACGCTGTTCCAGCAAGATTTGCGCTTATCGCCGGTTGATTATGTCAGGCACAGGCGGCTTCGCAAAGCGCAGGAGATGCTGCTATCCGGCTCTGCTCCGGTCAGCATCATCGGCGAACAGGTCGGCTACACAGATCCTGCGGAGTTCAGCCGTATTTTCAAAAAGCAATTCCAGCTCAGCCCGCAGCAGTATCGACAGAAATGGAAGTCTTCCGCCCTAGGCGAGCGCATGTGACGGATTCAAAATTCAATTCTTTACGAACTTAACCGCATCTGCTATCGTATATCCGGCATCAGTCGCCAATATCTTCACATAATTGTTTGTTCCGGCTGATAAGTCATATGTGCCTATAAGCACCCATGTCCCATTGTTTATCTGTTGATTGACAGATTTGCTTGTATCGGTACCGCCATCGTATTTTATTTCAACCGGCGCTGCATCCGGTCGTAAATGATTAACCGGATCATTCACCCATCTCATATATATGTTGTAACGACCTGCGGTTGTTATTTGCGGTGTCCATTTCGCCCATCTACTTGAGCTGTCAGCGCCGCTTGTGCCATCATGCTTATAGTTTGTCCCATAATAGCCGGATACGGAAGTGCTTGTCGTCCAGGATGAATCCGTTGTAAACCCGGTCTCGCCATTATCAATAATGATCTCATTACTATTGACCGGCTCGCCGGAAGGCCCATTTACGGTTACTCCCCATGTATCAGGCGTAAAAATCTCTGGAAAGCCGTTAGCATCCCACGTCATTTTATGAGCAACCCAGTTCCAGTCATTTGAATTCCATGGGGCTTGTCTTGCATGGTATACCATCCAGTCTTCGGTGCCGTCAGGAGATTTGAATAAACCATTATGACCGGGAGCTAATATTGTACTGTTCCCTGACAGAATAGGGGTCGACATTTTCGTCCACGAATTCGGATTCAGAAAATCGCCGTCTGTATTGTAAACGACGCCTACACAGTAATTCGAAACAGCTGCTGAACCTGAATAAAAAATAAAAGTCTTACCGTTTTTTTGCAAGGCAATAGGAGCTTCTGTTATCGGTCTGCCACTTGCTTCCCAACTATATGTCGGTTCTGTAATTAATACAGGAGAGCTGTCTACGGTCCAAGGATTACTCAGATGTGCGATGTAATTTCTATTTTTATTGTCGCTCATCGTTGAATACGTCCACAGTAGATAGGATTCTCCTGTCGTCTCATCTGTAAAAATAGATGGGTCTATATTTCTAGTGAATGGCAAAGATAGTTCTCCTTTGCTTGTATATGATCCCAGAGCGTCAGAAGTCGTTGACTCCAGAACAAAGATTTGCCTATCATGATTAGTATCCGCACAATAGTAGATATACCACTTATTGTTTATCTTGAACATTTCAGGTGCCCATACTGCGGATTGTCCGGAAGGTACATTATAAACATGGATTTCTTCAGCTTGTTCAAGGTCCGACAAACGTTCAGCCTTTCGTACCGCAATATAATTCGTCCCCCCCGGTCTAGTATGGACAGCATAATAATAGCCGCCGTCATAGGTAATTGCAGGATTTGTGGCATTCGATAATATAGGGTTGGTAAATTGTGTGGCTGCTGCAGCCGATACGACAAAACCCAACGTCAATAACACAAATACGGTCATTAATAATAAACCTTTAAAAAAATTTTTGAGACTCTTCATATTTCTTTAACCTCCTTCTTTAAGTCGACACCAACGGAAAACGCTTTCAAATCTATCGTTTTGAAGAGGGAGATTCTACATCTCCCCCGCCAGGCCTCCTTACAAGACAACTTTATTTCTTCGTCGTTTTGTACCAGTCGTTAACCGCCTTAACCACTTCCGTACCGCCAGCCGCATCCCATTCCTTCAGGAATTTATCAAAGTTGTTAACCGAGTCGCCGCCAAGCAGCACCTTGATAAAATAATCATTTTCCTTCTGCTGCAAGCTCGGCAGGTTTTTGCCGACAGCTTCGATCGGCGGCATGAACGCAATCGGATTCTTCTTCGCATACGTATTAAAATCTTTGTTAATTGCATTAAACGCTTCGAACAAGGTCGGCGTCCGGCGCAGACGCGCCAGCCACATATCCGCGTATTTCACTTCCTGAATACCGTCCAGGAACCAATAGGCGTTGCCGCGTTTTTCTGTAAAAATCGGCATAATCGGGCTGTATACCCCGTTCTCTTCATTGAACGTTACGCCCTTCTCGCCAAGCGTCAAGAATGTGAATGTATCCATCTGCAACTTGGCATCCATGAATTTGATCGCATCTTCCGCATGCTTGGAGGATTTCGGAATGGCGTGAACATACAGCAGCTTATCCTCCATCTGCACGCCTGCCTTGCCGTCCGGCCCTTTAAGCGGCAGCAAATAACCCATTTTGCCAGTCGCTACGTTCTTCGTGAACGCCGCATTCATATTCGACGCGTCATTCCACGTTCCCGGAATTGCAAACGCTTTGCCGCCAACAAATTTCTCTTGCGCCTGCGCCGATTTGTTGACCGCCCAGTCTTTATCCAGCAATCCTTCCGCCTGCAGCTTCTGCATAAAAGCAATGTAGTCCTTCATGCCCGGTTGTTTAATTCTAGGCAAGAGTTGGCCTCCCACTTCGGCCCAGTCTGTATACAGCCCGAATCCACTGTAAATCATGTAAATATCCATGCCGTTGCCCGTAAGAGGAATCATATCCGGCTTCTTCGCTTTAACCGTTTTTAACACCTGATAGAACTCATCCAACGTTTCCGGCAATTTAAGTCCAAGCTCTGTCAGCACATCCTGACGAAGAATCATCGTTTTCTCGATGTTGGCGCGTTCGTTCTTCTGAGGCACGCCGTACAGCTTGCCGTTATATTTCCCAAGCTCCCAGGAAGAGTCGGAAATGGCTTGCTTCATATTGGCGCCGTATTTCCCCACGAGATCATCGATGGGCTGCAGTGCGCCTTGCGCGACAAGGGTATAGAACTGGGTCGGTGTCAAATCCAAAATATCGTATTCAACGCCGGAAGCGATTTCAATATTCAGCTTTTCTTCCGGTTTGTCTTTGGGCAGGACGGAATACGAAACTTTGTAGCCGGTCTTGGCTTCTACATCCTTGGCGACGGGATCTGCGTTCGGATCGAACGCAACGTTGAAGCCCAGTACTTTAAGCGGCGGCTTAACACCGCTTGCATCCGCTGCCGCCGTTGATGCGGCCGCTCCGGCATTTTCCGACGGCTTGACCTCAGAGTTACCGCCTGAGCTGCATCCTGCAAGTAAGGAAAGCGCGATTGCAGCTGTCATTCCCGTATGCATCCACCGTTTTCTTTGATTCATTTAAGAAACCTCCCCTTATATGATTGATTATATATTTTAAAGCGGTACAGCGCCTTAAAATCGTTTTAGCCAGCTCAGCCTTTGACCGAGCCGATGGTAAGACCGTGTATAAAATACTTTTGCAAGAACGGATAAACAAGCAGAATTGGCAGCACCGTGCAAATAACAGTGGCGGCCCGCAAGCCTTCCGGCGAAATTGCCAGCTTAACGTCGTCCGGCTGCTCCCTAAGAATTTCATCCGTATTGGCGATTGTATCGTACAGAAACAGCTGCAACGGCTTCAGATCAACCGAACTGATAAAAATCAAGGGATGGAAATAGTTGTTCCAGTAACCTACCGCATAGAAGATACCCAGCGTAGCCAGCACCGGAAGCGACATCGGAAGAATGATGGAGATGAGGATTCGCATATTCGAGGCGCCGTCCATCTTTGCCGATTCCTCGACGCTTTCCGGCAAGCCTTCAAAGAACGTTTTGCAAACAAATAAGTTGAACGGTACGACAAGCAGCGGAATGATCATCGCCCAGACCGTGTCGAGAAGCCCGATGCCTTTCATGAGAATGTAGCCCGGAATAATGCCCCCATAGAACAGCATGCTGAACACATAAAGCAGCAAAATGAGCTTTCTACCCCGGAATTCCGGCTTGGACAACGGGTAAGCGGCCATGATGGTGATGGCCATGCTCAATATTGTGCCGATTACGGTAACAAATAGCGTGACCCGCAGCGCTTCGAAAAAACGGGTTTTACTTAGCACGAACTGATAGGCGGTCATATTAAATCCGACGGGCAGGAAAGAAACCTTATTGCCCATAACGGAAGCTTGATCGCTAAATGACTTCGCGAGCACGTGCAGAAATGGCAGCAAGCAGATAAGCCCGACGATGCCCAAGATGATGACATTGCACACATCGAACCAACGGCCCCCCATATTTCGACTGTTCATGTTGCTCCCCTCCTACCAAATACTTTTTCCTAGAAATTTGCGGCTGGCCCAGTTGCTCGACATCACCAGGATGCACGCGACGACCGACTCGAACAATCCAAGCGCAGTCGACAGACTGAAGTCCAGCTTGCCAAGACCAATTCGGTACACATACGTCTGAATAATATCGGCCACATCGTAGACAGCCGGATTGTACATGACGAGCACCTGCTCAAAGCCTGCATTCAAAATTTGCCCAAGCCTAAGGACAAAGACAAGAATAATGACGGGCACGATACCAGGCACGGTAATGTACCACATTCTGCGGAATCGGCCTGCGCCGTCCACAATCGCCGCTTCATATTGCTGAGGATCGATGGAGGTCATAGCAGCTAGAAACAGGATCGTGTTCCAACCGCTCTCCTTCCAGCCTTCCGTAAATACCAGCAGCGCCCGAAACCAGTGGGTATCGCTGAAGAACGAGATGCTGCCGATTCCCGCAGCTTCCAGCAGCTTGTTGACCAGGCCATAAGAGCCCGCCAGCGAGTAGAACAGACCGAACACGATCACCCAGGATAAAAAGTGCGGCAGGTAAACGACGGTCTGCAGCAGACGCTTCATTAACCGGATGCGAAGCTCGTTCAGCAAAAGCGCAATCACAATCGGGACGGGAAACAGAAACACCAGCTTATACAAACTGATAATTAACGTATTCGTAATGACATTAATAAACTGCGGATCATGAAAGATGCGATCGAAATGCTTAAAACCGACCCAGGGACTTTTGACAACCGAATCCAGAATGTTATTTCCGACAAATAAGTTGAAATCCTTGAACGCCAGCGTCAGCCCGTACAGCGGCACAAACTTGTAAATCACCAGGAATATCAGACCTGGAATTGACATCAAGTACAAATCATAATTTCGCCTGGCATAGTACCAGAACCCGCTTTGACGGGCTGTTCGTTTGCTGTGAGGCAGGGACATCTCCGTGAGTTCAGCCGTCTTTTTCAATGAAATCATTCCTTTCCGGAAAGGATTTACACTTTGTTCCCTTTCCACTTACAATAGTTGCATACGCGATGTTCTTAAACCTATTGTAAGAGAGCCACAGGAGAGTTCATAGAGGACCGGATTACGATTCGTGGTGTTACTTTATAGAGAATAATGGGAGGTTGAACGTGATGTACCGTGTGCTGCTGGTGGATGATGAAGCTTTTGTGAGGGCAGGATTGCGGGATTGCGTGAATTGGACCGAGCTGGGCCTGGAGCTTGCTGCGGAAGCGGAAGACGGGGAAATTGCCTTATCGCTCATGGCAACCATGCCGGTTCATATCGTGCTGACCGATGTCAAAATGCCTCATATGGATGGGCTCGACTTGGCACAAGCCGTGCGCAGTCAATACCCTGATGTGAAGGTTGTATTTATCAGCGGATTTGGAGACGTTGAATTCCTGAAATCCGCCTTGAAGCTGGACGCCGTCGATTATATTCTGAAGCCGATCAAGCTGGCGGAAATTCATGAAGTTTTGTCCCGGGTTGTGAACCTGTTGGAGGATGAGGAAAAAAATAAGGAAACGTGGCTTGACCTGCAAATGAAGCTCAACCAAAGCATTCCGCTGCTGCGTGAGCGTTTCTTAACCAGCCTAGTTCTGGACGGCGTTGCTTCTATGGAGGCGCTGCAGGAAAAATTTCAGCTGCTTAACATCCGGATTCCGGTCACCGTTCGCAAGCTGGGCGTGTTCGTGATTCGAATTGACGATTATCTCTCGTCGGTCGGCCACGTGCCAGAACGAGAGAAGCAGCTCATCTCCTTCGCGCTGCTTAACATCACGGAGGATGTGATCGGCCAATCTTATTTGGGACATACCTTTGAGATTCGTCCAGGCGAATTCGCAGGTCTCGTGCACCTGGAATCCGATGAAGAGGAAGAGCAGCTTTACGCCTTGATTGAAGCGTGCCGCACGCATATCAATCGTGTGCTCAAACTGAATATCACCATTGGCGTCGGCAGTACCGTGCAGGACTGGATGTCGCTGCCCGGTTCTTACCGGTTTGCCGCTGAAGCCGCCGAGCATCGTTGGTATTTGGGGAAAAATCAAATTATTACCATGGACAGCCTGGAAAGCTTGCAGCGTCCGAATGAACGCAACCAGCAAGTCGATGTCCGCGCTTGCATGGCCGTACTAAAATCACCGGATTGGCAAGCGGTGACGAGCTTTGTCGAGAAGGCGCTCGTTGACCCGATCGGCGGCATCCATGTTCAGCAAGGCCGCATCATCGGCATGTATATGATGATCGCCTGTTCGGAGCTTGCGCTCGAGCTCGCACTGCCAACAGACGCACTGCAAGCCAGCGAGGCCAGATTATTGAATGCGCTGCCACGCTATGAAACCGTTGCCGAGCTGCGGCAGGATGTACTGGGGCACGCCCGGCTGCTGTATGACATGCTCGCAGATAAGCGGGAACATAAGACGCGAAACGTTGTCACGTTGATCAAAACTTACATCCACGATCATTATGCCAACGAGCTGACCATTGCCGAAATCGCCGCTCACGTCTTTTTAACGACCACCTATATTTGCTTGCTCTTCAAACAGGAAACCGGCATGACGATTAATGATTATGTGATCGAGACCCGGATGAAAGAGGCGGTTCGGCTGCTGGCAGATCCCCGGTATAAAACGTACGACGTCTGCTACGCGGTCGGCTACAAAGACCCGAGCTATTTCAGCAAGCTGTTCAAGAAACAAACCGGCTTCACCCCCAGCGAATACCGGGAGCGACCGCTATGAGAACCTTCAGCTTGGCACGAAGCCTTCATTTTCATAAAGGCGGTATGATGAAGCGAGCCATCCTGCTGTTTCTTTTGTTTATTTTAATGCCCAGCGCCTGTCTGATGGTCTGGTATTATCTGAAAACCTCTGCCATTCTGGAGCGCGATATGAGCTCCTCCATGCTGCAGACACTGAAGCAGGCGGAATATAACTTGTCGGCTCGGCTTGATCAAGTCGCCAATATTTCGGATGGTCTGATCGGCAATCCGGACATACGCGCCTATTTGGATGCATCTTCCCAGCCATCCTATCGGCAGTATGAGATTTTTCAAACGATGGAGAACTCCATTAGCTCCGCTGAGCGAAATCGTGATATTCGGCAAATTCGCATGTTCGTCGAGCCCGGTCTTTTATTTTCCGACGAAGGCATTCACTTCTTCCCTTTGTCTGCCGTAGAAAATACGGACTGGTATCGGGCGGCTATGGCCCGCAACGGAGCCATTTATTGGCGCAGCACCTTCTCGCAGCCGTATTTGGCGAGCGATCCAGCCGACGTCATATCGGCTGTGCGCATCTTGCACGATCCCCGAAACTATGACCGGACGGCAGGCATGCTGAGCATCGATGTTCCGGAAGCGAATTTGCGAAGCATTATCGATAAAATCCAGTTCACCCCCTCCCAACAGGTGTGGATCACAGACCGAGCCGGCAAGATCGTCTCTCATCATGACCCGTCGCTGATCGGCCAGCAGGGGCGCTTAACTCCCGAGCAATTGCTGACCGCTTATCAGCAGCAGGAAGGGTTCTTTGCTGTAGAGGGGCACCCGAATGCCATGGTTTTATTTCGCCACATTCCGAGTGCCGACTTTATGATTGTCGCGGAAGTGCCGATGAATGAAGTGTCCGGGGAAAGTCTGGCCCTGACCCGCATTTCGGCGGTTATCCTGCTTGCCGTCTTTTCCATGCTGTTTATTTTTATCCTGGTTGTCGCTTTCGCTTATGCTGCGGAGAGGGTTAACCGGAGAGTTCGCGAGCTGATTCTGACACTCAAACGGGAAGGCGTAGACAATCTGGAGACGGGCCGCCAAGGAAATTTTCAGGATCTGGAGCTTGGGGTCGCGCGGATGGTCCAAACCGTCCATGATTTAACTTCCAATTTTTACCAAGAAAAGATTCGCGCCCGGGACGCGCAGTTGAAGGCGCTTCAGGCACAGATCAATCCGCATTTTCTCTACAACACCTTAGACAGCATTCACTGGATGGCCATTCGCCGAAATGCCGATGAGATTTCCCACATGATTGAATCCCTGTCCACCTACTTCCGGCAAAGTTTGAACAAGGGGCGGGACGTTGTGCTGCTGGAAGAAGAGCTGCTCTTGATTCGCTCGTATATGCATATCCAAAACACGCGCAATGACAACGGCATCCAGCTCGACGTGGATATTCATCCTGAAGCACTCGCCTGCTACATCCCGAAAATGATCCTGCAGCCGCTTGTCGAGAATGCCGTGCTGCACGGGATTCACCAAAAACGCCCTAAGCACGGCGCCATTCGAATTGCTGCCGACGTCCAGGACAGTTGGCTGCGCATTCAGGTGAGTGACGACGGCGTAGGCATTCCCGGCGATCGGATCGCAGCGCTGCTGACGCCGCCAATGTCCGATACCGATGTGCAAAGCTTCGGGCTGTATAACGTCCATGAGCGGGTCAAGCTGATCTCGCAAAATGACCCTGACAGCGGCGTAGCCATCACCTCTATCGTCGGCGTCGGAACCCAGGTGTCCATTGCGATGAAAGCGGTCACGACGCTGAGTGGCGGGTAGATTCGGCTTCTGGGCGCGGGATAGACGATCTAATGCTAGAAATAGAAGTGGTAAACCACTTTTATTTCTAGCTCACCCGTCTTTTGCGGGGAAATAAGGGTACTAAACCACTCTTATAACGAGTATAGAGGCGGAAATCCACTTTATTTTCCAAAATAAAGGTGGTTTACCACTCTTATTTTTTCCAATCCGCCGTGCACCGCAGTAATAAGCGTGGTTGAGCTTATCGAGAAGCTAGTCTACGCGACTATCCACTGACGGCGTATCCTAGAGCCAGTGCCCTCCCATTTACCGCCGCAGCCCCATCATATTCCCCGACGCATACCGCCTTAGCCCGGTATAGAACAGTCCGATCCCGACCGCGCTCAAGAACACGACAACACCAATCGCGCCCAAGATAAACTTCGTATCCAAGCTCCGCAGTAATCCGATCGGCAAGTAGCTGATGAAGCCCGCCGGAATGACGGTGAACAGCAGCAGCTTCCCGGCTCCGCGAAAAATGCCCGTCGGGTACGTCGAGAACGTAAGCAGCGCATTAAACAATTGAAAGCTGAGTCCTTCCGTGTTGCCAAGCCAGAAAGCCAAACAGTTGACGATCACGGTGAAAAAGATAAAAATCAGCGTGGCCAGCGTCAGCGCAAGCCCGAACTTGAGTACGCCCAGCAGTGAATGATCCCCGAAGAAAGCATACACCAGCAGCGCAAAAGCAACGTCGCCAATCGCGCTTACCGACATGCGGCTGAGCAGAATGTGCAGCAGCACGGGCTTCGGCTGGGCCAGGTAAACGTCCAGTTGGCCGTTTGCGATTAAGCTGGCGATCCGCGTGGCATTGCCGAATAAGGTCGCCATGAGGCCGAAGCCGCCGGCCCCGACGGCCCACAGCATCATGACATCCTGCAGCTCCCAGCCGTTCACCACCGGGAAGCGTCGGAAATACAGCCCCCAGAACACGATCCACACCACGTTGTTGATCAGCATCGTTCCAGCCGTTAGCAGAAAGCTCAGGCGGAATTCCATTGCCCCCAGCAGATTGGCTTTCCAGCAGCCCCAGACGAAAAACAGCAGCCTCCTCCACCTGCCCGGCTTGCCATATAGGCTGATGCTTTCATACGCACGTGCGCTTTGTGAGAAATCAACCTCCGTTAACATGCAGCTTTGTCACTCCTCTCCGATAAATGAGCGCCGCGACCATGCCGAATAACGCAATCCAGCCGATCTGCGTGAGCAGCATAATCGGCAGCTGGCTGATGTTCAAAGCTACCGCCGTTTTGGCAGGTAGGTATACGACACCCTGCAGCGGCAGCCAGCGAACGATGCGCTGCAGCACATCCGGGAATAGCTCAATCGGCATCAGCATGCCCCCGACCGTAAATAAAAATTTGTTATACACAAATTCCAAGCCCCGCGTCTCTTCCACCCAGAAGGCGCTCAGCGCGATACACATATTCAGCATGAAATTCAGCGAAAATCCGGCAAAAGCCGTAACCGGCAGCCAGACAAAGCCCGCGAGGCTGTGCGGCGGCCCCAGCAGCAGAAGGCCGAGCGTTCCGCCGATCACGGCGTTGACGCCAAACCGGACGATCGCTTCGCTCATGTACTCGACATAATAATAGGCGAGAAAATTGACAGGCCGCGCGAGCTTGAAGGCGACGTCGCCGCTTTTGACCTCCTCTTCGAGCCTTGTGCAGAGACTTGGACACGCCAATGTCATCGACTCCGTCACAATGAGATACCACATCAGCTGCCGGAAGGTGAAGCCGGCTATCGTTGAACTTCCCTCCCCGGCGTAAGTGGTCTGCCACAACTGCAGAAAAATATACAAAATCAGCAGCAAAAACAACGAGCGCACCAGGAAATCTACGAGATACGCAAGCTGATTGCGAATCGTGATGCGGCCGATCCACACGTATTTCAGCGTTTTCGTCAAAGCAATCATGGCCCGGCCTCCTCCCGTCCGTTTACTCCGCTGCTGTACATTTGCGTAATAATGTCCTCCATTGGCGGATCCTCCACGGTCACGTCCAGGATGCGGTGATTCGCCATAATGCCGGACAGCACAGCCTCAATGCTCGTTACCCCTGTATCGACGGAAAGCGTCAGCTTGACGCCGCTCCGCGCCTGCTCCCGAACGCCCGGCAACAGCAAGGACGGCGGCTCCTCCGCAAGTACCAGCTGAATCGTTTTGTACGTTAAGTAACGGCGTTTCATGACATCCACTTCATCATCGAAAATGACGCGGCCGCCATTGATCACAATGGCCCTGTCGCAAAGCTTCTCCACATCGCCGGCATCGTGAGAGGTCACGAACAGCGTCGTCCCTTCCTCACGGTTGAGCTCGTTCACGAGCTCCCGGATGCGCTGCTTGACGACCACATCCAGCCCGATTGTCGGTTCATCGAGAAAAATAACCTGCGGCCGATGCAGCAAGGATACCGCGATCTCGCAGCGCATCCGTTCGCCAAGCGACAGCTTGCGCACCGCGGTATGAAGATGCGGGCCGATGTCGAACCGCTCAATCAGCTCATCGCGCCGCTTTACATAATCGCTGCGTCGCAGCTCATAAATGCGGCTCATTAGCTCAAACGTGTCGCTGGGCGGCAGGTGATACCAGAGCTGCGATTTCTGGCCGAATACGGAGCCGATCCGATGCGAAAGCTTCGTCCGTTCCTTCCAGGGATTCAGTCCGAGCACTTCCGCGCGGCCTGAGGTCGGATGCAGGATGCCAGTCAGCATCTTGATCGTCGTCGACTTCCCTGCCCCATTGGGCCCGAGGAAAGCCAGCTTTTCCCCTTGCCGAACGGTAAAAGAAACCGCTTCGACGGCCGCCTTTTCCATATATTCCGGTCTCACCAGGGATTTGAGGCTTGCTGCGAAGCCTTCCCTTTTCTTTTTTAATTGGAACGATTTCGCCAATTGTTCTACCCGGATCGTAATCACCGGACATCCCCCTTCCTTTGATTCGCTAAAGCAAAAAAGACCCCGGTCCGTTTCGCCTTAGCGGCGGAACTTTCCGAAGGTCTTTTATCCCTCACGGTGTAGTCGGCGTCTAGCCAGACCGGCTTCGCTTGGTTCGCTCCCCTGTGGCAGGTCGAATCCCTAGAAGCCCTTCCGATATAATTTCCACATCATACCATAGTGTGTAAGCTTTGAACAACGGTTTTTTTGAGCGGCGGATAATTATTTTTAGAGACCGTTCAATACCCAGGGGCCTCTTACAACGATATACGGCTCGCCAAGGTAGAACGTGACCTCTTTCTGACCTGGCTCAACGTTTACTACCATCGATTCAATGGCCCTCGTCGTCTCATTCATTGTCCAGCTGTATGAAGGACTGAAGCCTTGTTTGCTAAAAAGCCGATAGCTTTGCAGTGATCTCCGGGCGTTTGCATCGTAGTGGGTGTTCACCTCAACGCGCATACTCTTGGCATCGACCCGCTCCACACGGGTAAAATCGACCGGAAATCCGGCGATTTGACTGGTCACGTGAATGTCTCGGGCCCCTTCCTCAGGAACGGGCAGTGTGACTTTCACATGCTTCATCCCAAAGTCTTCGGTTCGAATGACAATGGCAGGAATGGTTAGTTGATGGTCCTTGCTTCTGTTCATGTCTTCAACCAATAATTCAGACGTCTTTACAAATCCACTGTCTTGTTTTACCTCAATCGGCCGCCCTTGTCCATCGGTCAGTTGAAGCTGAAGACCCGCCGCGATGGGCTGCTTGCCATACGAATCGACTTTTTGCCGACCAGGCAATTCCGTAAGCAAATTTATTTTGCTGCTGTTCCCATCTAGCGGGGTCACGACAGCTGTAATTTGAATGCCATTGTGGACATCGCTGGAGCCGAAACCTGCGAGTTCGTTCGCTGTCATCGCTTTCGTTAAAGGCAGCAAATCCGAGCTGGATTTGGCAAATTTGACATATACTTGTTTCTGCCCCGTATACGGAAGTATGCCTTCATAGTAGTAGTTTGCCTGCCACACCCCGCCAGCGGCCCATGAAGCGGTGCTTTGTTTAAATTCATATTCAACCCCATCGATGACTAAAGTAAGGTTTTTTTCAACAACGGCGGAGGCATGTTCACCGCTCATAAGCACTTGTCCGCCAGACCTTTGTAAGAGTACGCCGTCGACGGTAATATCTCCATGTTCTTCACTATGCAGTATGAGCGGTTTATCCATCACATAGGCCGATTGCTCAACATTATCGATTTGCTCCACGTAACCGAATCCCGGTATATATTGCAACGCCTTTTTCAACTGTGCCCTGGCTTCGGGAGAGGAGACGATCAGCATGCCGCCAATGATGACGGCGAGGCAGAGCGCTGCTGCCCATTTGAGCCGAAGCCTTTTCCTGGCGGCCCGCTTCCATACCGTCTGATCGTCCTGTGCATCCAGTTCCACCTGCGCAAGTGTCCGTTTTTTGATGCGCTGCAGCACGGCTTCATCGATCGGATCACTCTCAGGCAACGGAATCTCCATCAGTCGACTCAGTTCTTCGGGATTCATTTTTTCGATCCACGCTACAATTTCTTTATCCGCTTCATTCTGGGGCATGGGTGATTTCCGGCCTCCCTCCGCCAAGTTTTGCTTTGAACATTTTACGCAGCCGATATAGACGGTTTTCAATCGCTTTGGCGGTCAGTTCCATTCCTTTGGCAATCTGCTCAATCGATTCATAATAAAAATAGCGGCGATACACAATCGTTCGATCGGGCTCAGGCAATTCGTTCACTATGTTAATAATTTCGGCAGCGGTTTCCTTGGATAAAACCTGATTCTCCACGCTGTCCTCGCTCACGACGTGTTCCTCCAGTGACGCGGTTTCCTGCTTTTTCATCAGCTTCCTTCTGGTATCCAGCGCAGCGTATTTGGCAAGAATCAATAGCCAGGTCCTGAGCGAGCCCTTGGCTGCGTCGTACTCTTCGATTCTTCGCCAAGCTTTCAAGAAAACATCGCTGACGCACTCCTCCACATCTTCCGGCTGGCAAGTTCCTGCCAAAATTCGGCCGACGAGGCCATATACGACGTTTCCATAACTGTCCATCAAGTCCCCAAGCGCCGATGGAGAGCGAAGACGCAAGGCAATCGCCAAATGTTGATCGTTCTCGCCCATGATCTCTTCCCTTCCGAATTCTTGTTTCGTTCCTATATATTACTACGTTGGCATTAACGGAACCCCCTCAGTTTTTTTAGCCGATTGCTAAAATTAGGTGTGGTAAACCACTGCTATTTTCTTCGCATCTGTCTATCAAGAGGAAATAAGGGGGCTAAACCACTCCTATTGGGGGGAACAGAGAGGGCAAATCCACTATGTTTATTAAAATAGAGGTGGTTTGCCACGCTAATTTTTCTCGTTCCTCCGTACGCCGCAGCAATAAGCGTGGTTTACCACTCTTAATCGTAATCCATTCCTTGCGGCAATCCGTCTGATGGAACATCACAGAGACTGCTGACATGGCGCTGCTCTGAAGAGAGACTCTCCGACATGTCAAATAGGGGGAAGCTTCGCTCCCCCCTTACATAATTCATTTTCATCACCAGCTGAGCCGGCGCCCCTTTTCCAATAGGCCTCCGTCTACATCTCCACAACCGCCTTAATCACGTTCGACTCCGGCTTCAACCATTGAGGAAAATGGGCAATCATCTCCTCCAGCGGCACCCGATGCGTAATATAGCGGTCGATATCCATCGCCCCGCTTTGCATCGCACGAATGACCGAATCAAAATCCTCCCGTGTCGCATTGCGGCTCCCCAGCAGCGTAAGCTCCCGCTTATGAAATTCGGGATCGTGGAACGAAATGTCGACTTTCACTAAGCCGACGAACACCAGCCTGCCGCCGTGCGATGCGTATTGGAACGCGTCCGTCATCGACTTGGCGCTGCCCGTCGCGTCGAACACCGCCGTCGGCAGCTCGCCGCCAGTGAGCGCGAGGATCTCTTCCAGCGGCTGATCCATGGCGCTCACGATATGATCGACTCCTGCCCAGCTGCGGCAGAACGCCAAGCGCTCCGCGTTAAGGTCGAGGGCGATCACCCTTGCCCCGACCTCCTTGGCCAGCACCGCAACGCCAAGCCCGATTGGCCCGCCGCCGATGACCAACGCTGTCTCGCCAGCCTGAAGCTGCGAGCGACGCACCGCGTGGGCGCCAATCGCTAGCGGCTCCAGCATCGCGGTCTGATCGAGTGTGAGTCCCTCTGTCTTGAGCATATGCGTGACAGGTACGCAGATTCGCTCCCGCATCCCTCCGTCAATATGCACGCCCAGCACTTTCAGATCCGTGCAGCAATTCGTCTTGCCGTTTCTGCACGCGATACAGGTACCGCAGTGCAGGTACGGCATGACGCTGACTTGATCGCCAACCTGCAGCCCCGACGCCTGATCGTCGATCTCTACAATCGTGCCTGCAAGCTCATGACCCAAGATTCTCGGGTAAGAGAAAAAAGGTTGGTTGCCTTTGTAGGCATGCAAATCCGTCCCGCAGATGCCTACGCGCTTCACCTGCACGATGGCCGTGCCAGGCGTCAAGACCGGCTCCGGAAGCTCCGTCATGGTAAACTGCTCCACCTGCTCACATACTATGCCTCTCATACGGCACCTCCTTGTCCAAATGACTCCTGATACTCAGGAAGACCGCTCGCCCACGTTGTATTGCGGATCGGCGCCAGAATCGCAAGCACCTCGGCCAGCAGCGTTTGATCCAGCGGCTCTTCGAGCCAGCCTATATTTTTCAAAATATTGTCGGGGTTCGCCGTGCTCACCAATGTTGTTGGAATCTGCTCGTTCGCAACGGAGAACTGGATCGCAAGCTTAGCGAGACTGGCGCCGCTGCGCTCGCAAAAGTCGTTCGCCGCCTGGCATGCGGCCTTAATCTCCGCTGTTGCCGGATGCCAATCCGGAACGTGCTTCGAGCCCAGCAGCCCCATCGACAGCGGCGATGCGTTCACTAAGCCGACGCCATGCTTCTCCAGCAGCGGTACAAGGCTTAGCAGCGTCGTATCGTTCAAGCTGTAGTGACAGTAGGACAACACCACGTCGAGCGCCGTATAATTAAGCGCTTTCTCAAATACAGACAGCGGCAGCCCGGATACGCCGTAGAACCGGATTTTGCCGGAGCGCTTCAACTGCTCAAGCGCATGGAAGGATTCCTCCGCCACCTCAGCGAACGGTACAAATTCAATATCATGCAGGAACAGCATATCCAAATAATCCGTCTGCAGCCGCTGCAAACTCTCATCAACGCTTGCGATGATTCGCCGCGCTGAGAAATCGAATTGCGTATCTCCATAGCGCCCCGCTTTCGATGAAAGCAGGAACCGGTCGCGCGAAATTTGCCCAATCGCCTTGCCCAGCACCATCTCGGCCTTCGTCAGACCATAGTACGGGGACACATCGATGAGATTGATCCCGCCGTCCACCGCGGCATGCACCGTGCGGATGCTCTGTGCGTCGTCCGTTTTGCCAAAAACAGAGCCGAGCGATGAAGCGCCAAAGCTGAGTATGGATACGTCCAAGCCCGTATTTCCCAGTTTGCGATATTTCACAGTGATTCCCCCTTGCTGAGCTTATAAAAACGTTCCGCATTACCGCCGAACAGCAGCGCGCGCTCCGCTTCTCCCCATTGCTGTGGAATCGCGTTCAATAGAACCTCCACGACTTGATCGTAATCAGCGGCGAGCAGACAAACCGGCCAATCGCTGCCGAACATCACCCGCTGCGGCCCGAACAGCTCAAGCACCGATTGTATGTATAGGGTAAAATCTTCAACCTTCCACGCTCGATGATCCGCCTCCGTAACCATGCCCGACAGCTTGACGTGCAAGCCCGGATGCTGCGCCAATTGCTTCATTTGGCTTAACCAAGGCTCAAGCTGACCATCGGCAATCCGCGGCTTGGCAATATGATCGATGACGCCCCGCAGGCCGGGCACCATCTCAACCAACTGAACCAGCGGCGCCAATTGATCGCAGCGAAGCAGCAGATCGACAGGAACGTCCTCGGATGCGTACCCGCGAAGCGCCTCAACAAAGCGGGGTTCAAGAATCGTCCGCGCATCGGCCATTTCTTGAATCATCATTCGAAAACCCACGAACTTCGGATGCGCCTGGAACCGCTCATAATGCCGCAAATGCTCCGGATCATGAAGATCGAGCCAGCCGACAACGCCAAGAATACGATCGTCCTCATCCGCCAGACTGAGGAGATAATCCGTTTCCTCCAGCGTCGGCGCGGCCTGCACGACAATGCTGCCGCTGAGGTGATGCGCTGCCAGGTGCGGCGCCAAATGTTCCGGCACAAAGTCCCTGTACAGCACCGGAAGCGCCGGCGTAATCCAGCCATAGTCCCCGCGCGCAATAGACCAATAGTGTTGATGTGCATCGATTCGCCGCATATGAACCTCCTATCAAATCTTTTTGTACCCTTATCATACCAGTATCGATATGTATATATAATAGTTGAATTACGCAAAAACATACTGTTTTATGATATTCTAAATAAAAGATATGAAGGCCGGAGGTCCGTATGCAGCCTTTTCGCAAAAGCTTTTTCAGCGACCCGTTATTTCCGTTCGAACTCGTCTTTCGGGATCAGAAACAGCCGCTTCAAGAGCTTCCCGAGCATCTTCACGATCGCTACGAGCTGGTTTACGTGTATGAGGGACAAGGGACGTTCCTGCTCAATCAAATGTTCTATGACATGAACGAAGGCGACCTGTTTATCATCCCTGGCAATACCATCCACCGGGCCGGGCCGGACGAGAATAAACCCATTACATCGACGGCCGTTTTTTTCATGCCGCAGTTGCTGGGTGTCCCTTTGATCAGTGAAACGTATTCGTATTTGTTTGCTTTTGAACAAGCGCATAAAAAAATGAACTACAAGCTCCCCATCCCGCCGTCGCATCGTGCGGCCATAGTGAATCAACTAAACCAGATGCAGGAAGAGTTGACACGTCAGGAATCCGGCTATCGCCATGCGGTTTGTCTGCACTTGAACATGCTGCTCTTGCAGGTGAATCGCATTCTCATGAACGCAATTGCTATCGAACCGCAGGCGATGCCGGCCGGCCCAGCCTGGGTGCTGGATGCGCTGCACGACCTTCATGAGCACCATACTGCCCCCGGCATCAGTCTTGCCTACTTGGCTGATCGAGCCTGCGTTTCTCCCGCGCATTTATCCCGGGTGTTCAAACAGATGACCGGCATGAGCGTGACCGATTACATCAATGCCCGCCGCATTGCGACAGCCAAGGAACTGCTGCTCGCAACCGACGAAAGTGTCGACGCGATTTCCAAACGGTGCGGGTACGAAAGCTTGCCGCATTTTCACCGATTGTTCAAGCGCTTTACGGGCGCAACGCCTGGCGTTTATCGCAGGCAGCAGCAGACGACGGGTACCCCGAGCCTGTGAGGAGATCGCGATGTGCTTATGCGTGTTCGTCCCGTTTTCACTTCTCCAACCAAATTTGCTTAAACTCAATCCAGCCGTTCGAGCCGAAGGACGCTCCCCTCACGGAAGGATGAATATAGGTGTTCAGCCGCCGATGATGCAGGAAAATAATGTGGCACTCGTCCCTGAGCCGCGTCTCAATGTCGCGAAGGCAGCCTCTGCGGCTGGCTACATCCCGAGATGCAAGCGCCTTGTCAATTTGCCCGACGATCCATTGCTTCAGCGAAGACTCCAAATACGTGCTGGACGCGCATTCTTCATGTTCGTACATATCGATTTCGCAAACCTCATCCTCGGCCAAAATAATGCCGTTCACCGTAAAATCCGCGCTGGCGATGATGACAGGATCGCCCACCTGCGCCCAATTGGCCGGAAATAATTCAACCGCAATGCCGAAGCTCCCCATCCGGTCCGCGATCCAGCGGCCGTCCCGTTCATATTTGTCGTGAACGACAAGGCGAAGCTGCGCGCCGTCATAGCCGGACCTTGCGAGCGCCTGCCGAATCTCCGCGGCAGGTGCCTTTACTTGTGCGAATTGCAGGCTGTCCTCCGGCCGCAAAGCGTACGCAGGCAGCACACGCTCGCCGCCAAGCTCCGCCTGCATTGCGACGGGGTCCAGGATCAGCCGGACCGCTTTACGGAACGCCTCATTTTGGGCCCATCCCGGCTTATTGCCGTTCCAGGTCAGCATCGTGCTGCCGTTGCACAGCCGGGCAATCCCTTGCCAATCTTCGGCATAGTTCACTTCTGCTTCCGATTTATCCCCATCATAAGTCTGCATAACCGCGGGTAAGCCGATCGTCGAGAGCTGCTCGCAATCCTCCGGCAGAATAATAATGTCCACCCCGTCCAAGTACGGCCTTTCGGCGTAATAACCAGGATTAACGGCAAGCTCGACCCGCTCCTCCGTAAGCGTCATCAGTTGAAAAGGCCCCGTACCCACGGGCTGCCGCCAGTACGCCTCCTCGCTGAGCCCATTCAGATTGAGCGGCAAGATCGAACCGGCCGAAGAGCACAAATACCGATCGAACATCCAGTTCGGCCGGGAAAGAACGAAACGCACCGTACGCAGTCCAGCAGCTTCCACCGTAACGAGATGCCTCAACATCCAGCGGTTCGGCATACCGGAGGAGCGAAGACGCTCGAAGGTATAGACCACATCGTCCGCGGTCATTTCACGCCCATCATGAAACATAACCCCTTTGCGCAAATAGAAGGTCCACTCTTTCCCCTCGCTATCCGTCTTCCAGGCATGCGCCAAGCCCGGCACAATCTTCCCTGCACTCTCGTCATACGTGAGCAATCGATCATAAATTTGCCGAATGACATGCGAATCGAACGCATAATTGACCTTAGCGGGGTCAAGCGTTTGAATGCTCCGATAGACGGGAAACCGCAGCGTATCGCAGCCGGTAAGGCCTCGCACCGTCTCTTTCTGATAGCCGAAGCGGCCGTTCAGCCAGCTTAGGAACTTGGCTCTCACTTCCGTGCCCTCGCCGTAGCTGCTAAGCAAGTCAAACGACGTGCGGTACTCTCCCTCCTCCGCCTTCGACATCGCCAGGTCCAAGAGAAAGCTTTCTTTATTTTGCTTAAAAGCCAGATGAGACCGATTGCCGCGACCGCGCCCCGGCAGCCAGCAGACGAGCCCGTCTTCCTCTAGCTTTTTGAGTACCAGCTTCGCGTTCCTCGGGGTGCAGAACAAGGCTTCCGCCAGTTCTTCCAAGGTCGCCTCCACAGGCTCGCCGCCTGCCTGATCCCCGCCAAAACGGTCGTATAACGTTACATAGCGTTCTGCTACCAGCATGCTGCCCACTCCTTTACAATACCTCAATTATAGGGGGTAATGGAGCGGAGCACTAGACCCTACAGCCACCGGTTCCGATACTCGGTCGGCGTCACGCCGAACTGCTTCTTGAAGCTCTCGCGAAAATGATCCTGATCGGCGTACCCGATGTTCTCGCAAATCTCGTAAATACGGATCGCGGGGTCTTTGAGCAGCCTGGCGGCCTCCTCCATGCGCAGCCGAATGATCCAATGGTTAATCGTCTGGCCGGTCACTTCCTTGAACAGCCGGTTCGTGTACTTCTCGCTGAGTCCGACCGACGACGCCACATCCGACAAGGCCAGATCGCGGCGGGCAAATTGCTCCTTCACATAGGCGATCGCTTGCTCGACAAGCTTCTTCTTCTTCAAATCGCCGGCCCATTCTTCCTGCGGCAGCACTTCCGCCAGATTCGGCAGACTGTCCTTCACCGCTTGCTCTGCCAGTTCCAGCCCTCGACGCTCCTCCCGCTCCTTGCGCAGCCCTTCGACCGCACGGGTCACGACCGTCGTAATCTCCGCGGGATCGATCGGCTTGAGCACGTAATCCAGCACCTGGAGCTTGATGGCCTGCCGAGCATGTTCAAATTCATTCAGCCCGGATAAAATGATGCAGCGAATCTCCGGTTTGCGCACTTTGACCGCTTCAATCAGCTCAAGGCCGCTCATCTTCGGCATCCCGACATCGGTGAGCAGCAGATCCGGCTCTTCGCGCTCCACCCACGCGAGCGCCTCCTCCCCGTTCTCCACGGCCCCGAGCAGGGTGATGCCGAGCGCATTCCAGTCGATGACGCGCACCAATGTTTCCCGTACGATTTTCACATCTTCGGCGATCAGCAGCTTATACATGTCCTTCCCTCCTCGATGCCTGACGTTCCATGTGGTAAGGCAGTATGACTTCCACGCAAGTTCCCTCCGCGGCCTCGACATACCGCAAACCGTACGCCTCCCCGCAATAAAGCTGAATCCGCCGGTGCACGTTCATCGTGCCGTAGCCGGCCGGGGAGACCTGCGTGCTGCCGCCAGCCTCTCTGTCCGTCTCGGCTTCCGCTTCCCGCCGCAGCATCGCATTCATCGCATCCACGTCGCAGCCCTGCCCGTTATCCGCCACTCGCAGCACTAGCGCCGTATCCTCCATATGGGCCGAAATCGCAATCCGGCAGCCCGCCGTCCGCTGGGCAAACCCATGAATAATGGCGTTCTCGGCCAGCGGCTGCAAAATAAAATGCACAATCGGCACGGAAAGCAGCTCATCCGGCACGCGAATCTCGACCTGCAAGCCGTCCACCATCATTTGCTGAATATGCAAATAAGCGTCAACCTGCTTCATCTCGCTCTCCAGCGGAATCCAGACCTCGCCGCGGTTCAGTCCGAAACGAAAGACGCTCGCGAGCGCGCGCACAACTTCGCTTGTCTCCCGGTCACCGTTCAATATCGCCCGGCAATTAATGAGATCCAGCGTATTATAGAGAAAATGCGGATTAATCTGGGCATGCAGCAGCTCCAGCTGCAGCTGGCGGCGTTCTATCTCTTCGGCGAACGATTTTTCGATGAGCCCATGCATCATCACGAGCATCGAAGCAAACTTGCGATGCAGCTCATCCACCTCATAAATGCCCGTATCCAGATAGTGCAGCGGCTCCTTGCCCTCGGCGACCTCCGGCCGCTGCATCGCGGTGACGAGCTTCGTGATCGGGACAGTCACCCGGATCACGATTCGGCGCAGCCACAGGCCCGCGATCAGCAAAGCAACGGCCGCCGTCGCCGCGCCAACCGCCGAAATGGCGAACGTGTACCGGCTAAAATGCCGTTCCGGCACGACCGCGAGCAGCTTCCAGCCGTTGTCCAGCGTCTCGAACATGACCCGCTGGTTCTCGCCGCCATCCCGCAGCGAGCTCGTCCCTTTGGGCCCGTGCATCGCCTGCACCTGCGGCAGCCCGCTCGCATCTGCAAGGAACGCATGACGCTCGCTGTAGATCACCCGATTGCTGTCGTCCAGCAGCATATAGTAGCCTTTGTCGAGCGGGGCATTGTCAAACACCCCCTTGATACTTTGCGTATCGGCCCCGACAATGACCGTGCCGATGCTGCGACCGTCTTTCGTGCTGCTCTTCGTCCTCGCCAAATAAATCATCGGCGCGTTCAGCGGGGCTGTCTTTTGCCCCCACCAGACGGTTTTCCGCTCGCCGCTGCTCAGATTCTGGAACCACGCCTCCTGAAAGAAATCCTCATTCTTATAGATCCCCGTTGCCGGATAGAAATGCTCGGACGCAATCTCATACAGCCCGCTCCCCGGCCCAAATGCTACGGATACGACATAGGACTGTTTGGCGGTGCTGGCGGAGCTTGAATCTTTTAACAGCGAGAGCAGGCTTAAATTTTGCAGATTGGACTGAAGCGTATAGAAATCGTCGACCGCCTCAAACCCATGCGCATACGTGCTCTCCAGCAAATTTTCGATGGACTGGGAACTGATAATAAACGAAGACACATTATTCATCGTATCGAATTGATACCAGACATTGCGGTACACAAACTTGATCGATTGCTCCGCCATATTCTGCGTATGCTCGTTCTGCACCCGAATAAGGATATAGCTCGCCGCCGACGCGAAGACAACAATAATCCCCACAATCAAGGCAAAAATAGGTAGGCTTAGTCTCGTTAGCAGCCTCGAATTGCCGCTTGGCTTTCGCAGTTGCAGCATGCTCTCACTCCTTCCATGGCAGAAATCCCCTCCTCCGGCAGTGACCGGCGAAGGGGGCTCTACGAGCTTCACGTATCCAATTCTCTATGGGCAGGCCGTATCCTCCCGCATCATGCGAAGAAAGTCCCCGGCTTATTTACCGGATTTCTTCTTGAAGGACTCCTCCAGCTCTTTCAAAATCTGCGTGCCGCCCTGCGCCTTCCATTTGTCCACGAACTCGTCAAATTTCTTGATGTCGCCGCCCATAATGATCTGCGTAAAGACGGAATCGCGCATGGTGTTCAGTTCCACCAGCTTGGCAATTTTCGTCGGGGAATCGAGGTAGTTCGACGCATCCGTGATTTGGTACTTGTTATGAATCGCCACGTCCAGCGCCTGCGCATTGCGAAGCTGAACCGACTCCAGGTAACGAGGCCAGCCGTTTAGACCGGGTGCGAACATGTAGCTCTGCACGCCGCGAAAATTGCCATTCTTGTCCTGCATCGTTTTCTGATCGATGATGTCGTTCGTCAGCACTTTCATTTTGCCGTTGTCGATCTTATAGTCTTCCCCTTCGATGCCCCACACGCTCAGCATCTGATTCTCCAGCGACAGCGAATTTTCAATAATAGCAAGCACTTTCTTCGGATCCTTCGTTTTGGCGGAGATGGCATGCATTTGGGCAAAAGGTGCCCCGGTCGGCGCTACCGCTTTGCCATCGCTGCCGACGAGCGAATCTGTCAGCGTCAAGTATTTGAACGGCTCATCCACTTGGCTCGGCAGACTTGCGTCGGCGGCCAACTTGCCGCTTTTCTTCAGCTCGTTCGTCTCCACCTGCGTGTCATAATCGTTGGCGGTGGACCACCAGCCCATCCAAGAGAACAGCTTGCCGCTGTACAGCTTCGCTCGCAGCTGCTCTTCCTTGATCGTCGCGAACTCTTTGTCGATCAGGCCTTCTCCGTACATTTTTTGCAGGTACAGCAGCGCCTCCCGCATCTTCGGATCGATGTCATAGCTGCCGAACGTACCGTTTTTCTCCGTAAAATAGCCCGGTGTCACGCCAAACGCGCCAAAAATATGGTCAAACGAGTTGTTGGCATATTTTTGCTGGCCGATTTGCGCCGTATAGCCGCCGAGCGGGATGACGTCCGGCTTCTCGGCTTTCACTTTTTTCAGCAAGTTATAGTACTCGTCCAGCGTCTTAGGCGCCTTCGCGCCCATGCCATCCAGGAAATCCTTGCGGAACACGAGATTCCACCGATAGCCTGCGCCCGGCCCGCCCTGATACGGGATACCGTAAATTTTACCATTTACCTTCGCCTGCTCGAACACTGCCTTCGGCACTTCCTTCAGGATGTTCGGCGTATCCTTCTCGTTGATGAGAGTTGTCAGGTCGAGAAAAGCGCCCTGCTGCGCATACTTCTGAAAATCATCGGCAAAATCGATCCGAACAACGTCCGGGATGGAGCCGCTGGCCATTTTCAGGTTGAGCTTCGTTTTATACTGCTGCACGTCGACCATTTCAGGTACGATTTTGACATTGAGTTTCTTCTCAACCGCTTGCAAAACCACGTCCTTCGCCGGATCGTACGGCTTGGATATGTCCTGCGCCTTCAACCAGGAGAGCTCGTAAGGCGCTTCCGCCGTTGGCGCTGGCTGCGCGCTTCCTCCTGATGCAGCAGACGGAGACGCTGCCCCCCCACTCATGCCCGAGTCTTTGCTGCAGCCTACCAAGGTAACCGTTCCTGCCAGCACAACACTTAGCATGCCGTAGCCCCAAGCTTTCGTTTGTTTCGACATTTCGTTGACCTCCTAGATTTTCTATTTTATATGATTAACCCTTAAGAGGGTAAATCTTTTACCCTTTCACAGAACCGACCAGCATCCCCTGCTCAAAATATTTCTGAATAAACGGGTAGACAATCAGCATCGGCAGCGCGACGATCACGATGGCGGCCATTTGAATGCCGATGGTCGGCGGCGGGGTCGAACCCGCAGCTTCCAGTAGCTCCGGCGGCAGGGACGAGCTCGCGATAATCGTGCGCAGCACAAGCTGCACGGGCGCTTTGTGCCAATCCGTCACGTACAGCATGGCGCTAAAGAAGTCGTTCCAATACACGACGAGATAGAGCAGACCGACGGTGGCGATGACCGGCAAGGACAGCGGAAGCACGACCTGCCGCAGGATGCGGAACTCCGAGGCGCCGTCGATGGCGGCGGATTCTTTTAAACTTTCCGGGATGCCTTCGAAGAACGTTTTCATCACAATCATATTGAAAGCGCTGTAGGCCATAACCAGAATGAGCACATAGCTCGTGTCGAGCAGGCCCAACTGCTTGATGTTGATATAGGTCGGGATCATGCCGCCCTTGAACAGCATCGTGAAGACGAAGATCAGCATGAGGATGCGCCTGCCCGGCAGCTTTTTCTCTGCAAGCGAGTAGGCGGATGTTACGGCCAGGAACAATGCCAAGAGCACGCCGCCGATCGTATACAAGATCGTATTGCCGTAGGCCGTGTAGATCAGGGATCCTTTTTTGAGCAGATAGGTGTAATATTGAAAGCTCAGCGAGGTCGGGAACAGAATGAGTCCGTTCTTCTCGCTAAAAATATGGTAAGGTGTGATGGATACCGAGATGACATACCAGAACGGGATGATGATGATGATCGTAAGTATCGTTAGTACCGCATAGTTCGTTGTGACAAAGGCCCGCTCGCCTGTCGTGAGCTTCATCGCACGCTCCCCTTCCTTCAGAAAATACCCGAATCATTCATCCGCTTGGCGATTTGATTCGCAATCAACACCAGTGCAAACCCGATCACACCTTTGATGACGTCGGCCGCAGCCGCCAAGCTCAGATTAAACTGCTCGATACCGACCCGGTAAATATACGTATCCAAAATGTCCCCCACCTCGAACACCATCGGATTGTACAAGTTGATGACCTGGTCGAGGCCGGCGCTCATGACGTAGCCAACCCGCAAAATGAACATGACGATGATCGTCCCCGTGATCCCCGGCAGTGTGACATGCACGATGCGCTGGAATCGCGTCGCCCCGTCCATGATCGCCGCTTCGTACACCTCCGGGTTGAGCCCGGCGATCGCGGCAATATAGATGATGGCGGCCCAGCCCATCTCCTTCATCGCGTCCGTGACAACGAGAATTGTCCGGAAGTAGGCCGGCTCCACGAGCAAGTACGCGGGTTTGCCGCCGAACAGCTCGATGATTTTGTTGATGACGCCGGTCTCCGGCGAAAGCAGCAGCGTAATGATGCCTCCATAAACGACCCACGAGACGAATCTCGGCAGGTAAACCGCCGTTTGCAGCGTCTTCTTGAACCAGCGCGCCCCGATTTCGTTCAGCGCAAGGGCGAGTAGGATCGGGCAGAGGAAGCCGCTGATCATTTTGTAAAGCGAGATGAGCAGCGTATTCGCGAAAGCGTTGCGAAACATCTCGGATTCGAACAACATCCGGAAGTATTTGAGCCCCGCCCACTCGCTCCCCGAGAAGCCCTGAATCACGTTGTAATCCGTGAACGCGATGCTGATGCCGTAGAGGGGCAAATAATCGAAGATGATCACCCAAACCAGCGCCGGGAGCAGCAACAGGTACAGTAATTTGAATTTCCAGACGCGCCGCAGCCCTTTGCGGAGCCGCGTTTCTTCGCGTTCGGCGAGCCTTGCGGTCACCAGTTCCATGCCTCTCTCCTCCTAGTCTCTCTCTAGCTGTATTGCGATTAAGAAAGTGCTTACATAGTTTAGCTTACAGGAAAGGGCAAGGGTGGAAAACCGGAGTGGAGGATGAAATATGGGGGGAAAAGTCGCTTTGGGGGGATGGGGGTACAAGCAAGATGCCAAAAAGGCCGGGCAGCGATTGCCCAACCTTTTAGGAGTCATGTTCAGTTGATAAGCTGATCCAACAATAATTTAATGTCTGGCATCAATTCAAGTGCTCTTAAAACAATCGTAAGTGATTCTGCCCTCGAAGAAGGCGCCTCAGGAGCAAAGATATTCGTATCACGGCCTTCTATTAAGCCGGCATCCGCCGCTGCTTGAATTTGGGCACCATTCCATGAACCCTGAATATCAGAGAAACTTCCACTTTCTTTCTTAACTGCTTGAAGATCTACGATTCGGCTAATTATCGCAATGATTTCAGCACGAGTTATCGTCTTATCAGGCTTGAACGTTCCATCTTCATAGCCATCGATAATACCCATGGAAGCAAGTGCAAGTATGGATGCTTTGGCCCAGTGATTGTTTACATCAGAAATACTGGCTAAATTCGGACTTCCGTTTATGTGAAATGCTTTAGCGACAATGGTGGCAAATTCGGCTCGGGAAATACTTGCATCCGGTTGAAAGCTGCCATCTTCATAGCCGTTTACGATACCAAGCTTCACAAACAAAGTAACACTGTCCTTACTCCAATGATTGGTGAGATCAATCAGATTGACAGGAGGTGGCCCACTCTTCGCTTGGGCAATCCTATCTTTCAGGAATGAAATCATTTGCGCAGCACTAACTTTATCCGTATAGATAGGTGGTGATGCAGTCGTCTCGGTTTCCGTTGTTGGTTGTGCCGGCTCCGTTGTTGGTTGAGGTGCAGAAGTGTTAGTGCCCGTAGATCCACTTGAGCTGCTGCTGTAAGCACGGTATACATGGGCCGTATACGATTGCTCTGTGCCATCCTGTGCCGTAATGACAAGACGAATAACATTTGAGCCCTCATTTAAATAAATAGGGTTGGCAACCGGAACCCCATTTCGTTGCAAAACTGCCGTCGCATTGTGATCCGCGGTGCTATACGTAACGGTTGTGACAGAGACACTGTTTGCTACGTTTGCAGTATAAGCATACACACGACTGCTTACTGTTTGATCTAACGAAATGCCACTTAAACTTAATGCGCTTAACGAAGCATTATTTGAACTTGCCTTTGTACGAAAAACGGCATTAAACGTTCTCCCGTAAGCCCCGTTTGTATCTACAATAAGCTTAATTGTGGGCTCGGTTTGAACAATTTGTATCGATGGATCAGCCTGAACGATCTCTTTTGCCGATTTCCCAAGGTCAATCACAACTTGCTGTTGCTTTTGAGTAGGATCGGCAATGGATACGCTCATTGTATCCTGGGTTTCCTTCACCATAACGGAGGCAGGATTATGGGCCGTAATGAAATCCGCCGTTGACGGATTCCAGAAGTTCGCCGCTGTAATCCCAAGCTTCTTCTCCCTGACTGCGTGAACATCCGTAGAATTGCTCATAATTTCAACATCCGGATTGCTACTATAATTTGCAGTAGCCATACTGTCTTTATTAGGGAGCAACACATATGCATAACTAGCATTGGACGGTTTACTTCCATGCTCGAATGCCAGACTCAGGAAGTTCCTTGTGTATTGAGTATTGCTTCCCGTATTCTGATTAATGTCGTGATAGCTGCCAGTACGCTCCTCACGAAGCGCATAGACATTGGAAGTTGCAGGGAAATAATATCCGATATCGGACCCAGGCACATTGCCGGCTAAGTGAGCCCAATGTACAGCATTCATCGATTCCGACCAGCCGAGCGCATTCGATTTCGTCACCCCGTCAACCGTAAGTGTATTGCTGCCTGTAGTATTCAGCAGCCGGTTTTCAATGATTGTTTCGACTTCCTGGTCAGCCGAATCTGATATTCCCGAACCAAGTGCAACCACCTCATCGTCGAACGAGAACCACGACTTTTTGCCCGTCAGTGAACTGCCAGTGGCACCTGACATAGAGAAGTCCATACCCGTTGCTCCGTAAAGTCCATCCATGGAGCTTCCGCCAACCCAAGTCTTCGGATTCATATAGGAAGCCCATTCGCCTGGGGTTTGTCCTTCACCTGAACGGTCTGTGGTCGTTCCCGGGAGTCGGAAGCTGTCAACCGTCGGCCAGTAGTTATTCATGTACTGGGTCTGATCCGCATTATACAAATACGTCATGCCCACGCCAGTAAACCAGCCTTTGCTGTTTTCCTTATTTCCGTACTCAAAGTCGGACACTCTGTCCGAGAACATACTAATCCCAAGTCCCCACCCTGGCCGCAAATGAACAGCTCGGTCCATATTAGGGAACAGCTGATGCTTGACCAATTCTTCCCTTGGTGTAATTGTGTCATCATTCATCAATTTCTCAATTAGCGTTCTTTGATAAACGGTGACTCCGGTCGTATACGTATTCACTTTATCCGCCAGAATCCACGCCTTGACCCTACGTTTGATATCCATTGCTTTCTCCGCAGGAGCGGTTTCCGCCAACTGTAGGATCGAAAGAATCAATGCTTTGGCGCTACCATTGCCCTCGGAGGCAACTTGCCGGCCATTGACCATTTGCATCAGGTGCCCGTTATAAATCACGGGCTCAAACGCCTTGCCAACCAAATCAAAAACACTTTGCATGTTCGGGTCATTCATTTCCCAAGGGGAATCGTGAAACAGATACAGGAAGGCTTCCGCCTGATTCACGAAGGACTGACCGTATCCTCCTGTATAAGCAACATTAAAGTGTTGGATAATGGAACCATCCTCATATACGCCGTCTCCGCTCGTTACAAGCTTATACTCGCTGCCGACCGGAGCCAGCCCCTGCTTGATTTTGGCGCTGGATGCCCCAAGGATGCCGCGCAGTGCCACGTTATAGGCCTTATTTAATAAATTCGCTCCGGTTTCTTGGGAGTTATTGTTGGAAATCCGTTTCGTCGGATCGGGGACAAAGGCATCGATCGCCCGAATATACTGATTTCGCTGATTCTGCGTAAGCTCGTCGTACATCAACACCATTAATTCGGTAAGGGCTTGCGGCGTTGCGATCTCCCATACGAACCAGTTGCCGTATTCACTCGTTCGCTCATTGTACCGGTTAGCATAAAGCCATTCCATTGCGGCTAGAAGATCATCCCGGAGAGTCGGATTATGATACAGAGGAGACCCCTTCATGACATACACAGTCGCCATATCCTTCAGACGGCCATAGCTGTAATAAAAGTGATACGGATCCGTTGTACTGGCCCGGTCGCTCCATAAGTAAGATCGATTCGCCGACTTGTCCAACGTCTGCCAATACCCGGTGTTTTGATCGTTTTGGACAAGCTTCATTTTCTCGGAGATGTAATCCTGTACGTAAGAAGCATTCGAATCAACGTCCGCCTGCACCGTCAACTTCGCAAGAGCTCTCTGACGGAGCGAATCATAGGCAAGCATCATGTCTGGCGTCTCTACGCTGATCTGAGCTTCGGCGGAGAATAATCCGTCTGTCGACATTGCTGTGATTTTAGCGTTACCGTAGCCAATACCGCTTACAACACCGTTATTCACGGTAGCAATACTAGAATCGGAACTTACCCAGTTAAACGTATTGCCGGGCGTCGATGGGGTGAGGATTGGCGTGAGTGTCACCTGTTTCCCCATCTCCAAAGAGACAAAACTTTGATCCAGGACCATCGTTTGCGTTGTCGTTTGTTGAAGTGAGATATCATCGAACCAAGCTGTACCGGTGCCTGTATCCAAAAAGAACTCAACCACCATTCGGACAGCGCCAGTTGGGGCAGTAAAGTCAATTTTAGTTTGCGACCAATCCTTTGTGCCGGCTGTTTTAGGTGACGACAAGTTCCCTCCGATCTTAACATTGCTGCTATCAAAGAACTGTCTTCTTACATACACCCCATTTCCGCTTGTAACGACATTGTCCAGCTTCGTCCAAAGTTTCAACGAATAATCCTTACCGCTCTCAATCGGGATAGACTCAGAAAGATTTACCCTGTCATTGCTTGACGCATTGTCGATGCGAAGCGATTGATTGCCTTCATGAACAACCGTCCGATCTATCGTAAAGGTCGAGGTTGTGCCCGTGAAGACATTGAAGGTCCAATCCGATACTTTCTCATTGCCTGGCCATCTTGTATCACCCGTGACAGAAACCGTGCTTTCAAAGCCACCGTTCGCCACCAGATTGGGAGCGCTTGCAAAACTAGTATTAGACAGGGGTGGAATTCCCCCAAAGATGATGCTGAATCCTGTACTAACGATCACCAGCCAGCTAGTCCATTTACTCAAAATGATTCCTCCTCCTAATAAAAATGCTTCATACACAGCATACGATCTGCATGTTCATGCCGTATATCATTGGTATTTCAGACATATTGATTTTTTAAGAATCATCATCGCTTCTATTTGCACAATCTACGCTTTATGAGAATTTACGGTTGATCCCCTTTTCGGTACTGTCCAGGTGTGATCCCTTCGTACCGCTTAAACACGCGGATAAATGTATTACTATTCGAGAATCCGACCTTCAGCGTAATATCCGTAATCGTTTCCTCGGTCTCCTGCAGGAGCTCCTTGCCGAGTTGAACACGTGTCTTATTCACATAGTCGATAAATGTTTCTCCTGTTTGTTCTTTGAAAAACCTCGATAAATACGGTCCATTCACATCAAAATGGAGCGCAACCAAGTTAAGACTCAAATTAATATCCGATATATTCTCTTTGATATATAACAGCACTTGATCCTTCAGATTCGTGTTGTGGCTCTTTTTCTTTGCATCCACATAGTCGCACACGATCTTCAAAAAGTGATAAATCTCATCTTCCATTTCCGTAAACGACTCGCATTGCGTCAATAGTTTAATCAGCTCTTGCTTCTCTGCAGCGAGCTCGTTCGTTCCTTGATCCAAGTGTTCGATGGCCTTCAGAATCGTCCCGATCAATTCAAACATGAGCAGCTTGCCGAGCTGTAAAGATAGCGTACCATCCGACACATTCGTTGCGATTAATTCACCAACCGTATCCATGGCCTCCTCATACTGACCGGTTCGGATGTGATTAATTAACTGCCTCTCCATATCCAGCGGATAATACAGCTCGTTTTTCGGCCGCTTAATCCGGTCAAATGGAATGATTTCGCTCGGCCCGATGACAAATTTATATTCCAATGCTTCCAGAGCCTCATCAAACCCATGCGGAATGCCATTTAGAGATGAATGAATACCGCTAATCCCGATCGTCACTTGTATATAAAAATTGCCTTGTATCACCTTTTGCGCTTCTTGTGCGATTTCGATCATGTCCTGCTTTGTCCGCACTTCATCTTCACTGTATATATTCACTAGAAAAGCCATCATGCCGTCCACTTCTGTTGAGAACACCGCATGCTTGCGCTTCAGCAGCTCCTCCGTAATGTTGGTCACGATAAAATAAACATACTGCAGCTTCGACTCCGCGTCTCGGGGGTCATTATCCTTGAACAAGGCCGAATAATCGCCGATATGGATAAGCAGCACGGCAAACCGATTCGCCGCAAAATGCAGATCAAACGACGCCAACGCTTGGATTAGCGCTGACCCGCTTTCCACTCTGCCCTTCAGAAGCCGGGCAAGGAAATGACCTTTTAACGCATTCTGCTGCTTCTGGATCGTTTGGTTCGCTAAATCCTGCAAAGCCTCATTCTCCGTCATGACGGACTGCAGCAGCGAGAACTCATCTCCAATGCCTTCCAGATTGGATCTCACCTTTGGAGATACGCTATCAACCATCCGGCGGATCGGCATATAATGCCTCCTTGTCATCCAGACAGACAACGGTCCGCCTACAAACAAGCAGAGCAGCAAGGCCGCATAAATCCAGTTCCGCAGCTCGCTCACTTTGGCAGAATACACTTTGGCCGGTACGATCGACACGTACTTCCACTGTGTTTCAACCGAAGCCACATACGAAACCGTCATTGCCTCCTTGTCCAGCTTCTGATTAAAGGAACCCTCCGCAGACTGGAATCGCCCCATATCGAGATGAGCAGCTATGTTGGGATCACCTGTAAACAGTATCTGCCGATTCTCTTTATCGAGGATGACTACGGTGCCGGCTTGTGCAATTTGAATATTGGAGATCTCATTCTTCAGACGCTCTTCATTCAGCAAAACAACCAGCGTAGCCGGTGGATCATCGCCAAGCGGGTTACCCCCGACTTGAAGAGGCAAGGATTGCAAGTAGACCAGACTTCCGGGAGATAAGGAAAGAAAGCTTCCGAAATACGGCTGCTCCACCCGTTCCCTCCATTGCTGCTGCGTGATCCCCGTATTCGCATGATGCAGTTGAAAGAGCAGCTGTTCCTCATTCATTGTTGAGGTCGTCACACCATAATGCTGCTTTTTCAGATAAACATACATCTCGCTGATGTTCCCGTTAGAAGACGAATAGGAACTCAGTGACGGAATGAGGGCCAGCGTATCCAGTCTGGTCTGCAAATCGCTGGAATCCGCTTGCCCTACATATTTGACAACTTTCGGGTCCAGCGACAGCTGCATGCCCATCTGCTTAATATCTTTAAACTGATTGTCCAGCGATTGCCTCACCTGGTTCAGCAGTGCGCGATTGGAACGGATAACCTCCGTACTCAACAAATGCTGGGACTGAAAGAGAACTAGCATCGTAATGACGATAGGAACACATAATATCGTTAAGTTGGAGATGAGCCAGAAGAGATAGACACTGCGTTTCACAGGAAGAGCCCCCATACTTTGTAGTCTTGTTGTGTTCGCTATCTTCGATGCTAGTTGCCTTTTACCCTTTAATCGCCCCAACCATGACGCCTTTTACAAAGTACTTCTGCAAAAAAGGATAGGCAATTAGGATAGGCAGTGTCGCGACCATAATCGTTGCATACTTGATGCTTTCCCCGATCGCCATCGTATCATTCGCATTTCCTGTACCGGTTGTCATCGAATCCGTACTATTCTGTACGAGAATTTCTCTCAAGATGAGTTGCAGCGGGAACAACTCCCGGTCTTGAAGAAACAGCATCGCATGAAACCAGGAATTCCAATGGGAAACGCCATAATATAGCACCATAACCGCAATGACCGGCATAGACAACGGGACGACAATCTGAAATAAGATGCGGAATTCGCCTGCACCATCCATTTTGGCAGATTCGAGGAGCCCTTCAGGGATCGCTTCAAACGAAGTTCGCATAATGATCAGGTTCCAGGTGCTGACGGCAACCGGAATGATCAGTGCAAGCAGACTGTTTCCCATGTGCAGGAAATTATTAATAAGTAAATACGTCGGAATTAATCCGCCGCTAAAGTACATAGTAAAGACAATAGTGATCATAATAAACTTCCGCAGCACGAACTTTCTGGATAGCGCATAAGCACCAAGAATCGTAAACAACAAATTAACAGCCGTTCCCGCGAACAAAATAATAAGTGTATTCTTATACCCTGAAAAAATATTCGGGTTGTTGAACACCATTCTAAACGCGTCCAGATTGAAGCCGGCGGGCTTGAGAAGCAAGCCCGAATGACGAATCAGCAGGTTCGAGTCGCTGATGGAAGCCATTAAGACATAATAAAACGGATACAGTGTGCAAACAACAATCATTGTCATGATGAGGATATTGATGCTATCGAACATCCGCTCAGATGCGCTTACCTTCATGTGCTGTCGTACCTCCCCAATCTTGACCTACCATAAATGATTCCCCGTTAATCTTCGGGAAAAGCTGTTGGCACCAATCAGCAATACAAAATTCAGCACCGATTGAAACAAACCTACGGCCGTTGTATAACTGTAATCATTGCCTTGCGCAAGACCCTCACGGTATACAAAGGACGAGATCACGTCCGCGGTTTCATACGTATTCGGATTGTATAACAGAACGATCTTCTCAAATCCGACCTCCATCAGCCCGCCAACTCTAAGAATAAGCAAAATCATAATCGTAGGAACGATGCCCGGAAGCGTTACGCTCCCAATTTGTCGAAGCCTGCCCGCCCCATCCACACGAGCTGCTTCATAGAGCTCCGGATTGATGCCGCTCAACGCGGCCAAATAAATAATAGATGACCAGCCGAGCTCCTGCCAAACCCCGGTGCTGACGAAGATCGTACGGAAATTGCTCGCATCATTCAATAAGGTAGAGCTTTCCCCGCCAAAAAAAGTAATAACGGTGTTCACGATCCCGTCTCGATTCGTAAAGTCAATAATTAAGCCTGCGATCACGACAATCGAAACAAAGTGCGGCAAGTACGAGACGGTTTGCACAATCGATTTAAACCATTTATGGCGAAGCTCGTTCAACAGCAGAGCCAACATAATCGGAGCTGGGAACCCAAAGACCAGACTGTAAAAGCTGATCAAAAACGTATTCTTTAGCACACGAACGAAATAATAGCTTTTGAAAAAAGCGGTGAAGTGGTCAAAACCGACCCACGTGCTGCCCCAAATCCCTTTCGCGGGGCTGAAATCTTTAAACGCAATAACTGCTCCATACATCGGCATATATTTAAAGATAAAAAAATACAGAACAACTGGAAGAACCATCAGGTAGATGGCACGATTTTTCCGTATATCGGCAGACAGCAGTCTCATGGATTTTACCATATTTCCCATTCCCTTCAGGGGTGTGAAAAGGGGGGAGACCAGCTCCCCACGATTCATTCGTTTCCTAACGCTTATTGTAACGATCTAATGCTGTTTGATTAATTTCAATCGCGCGGTCAATATTCATCTTCTTCAGTTGCTCCACAGTTTTATCAAAGTCTTCGACCTTCATGGAGCCCATAATAATTTTCGTCACCTGCTCCTTGAGCAGCGTCTCTACATCATTCTTAATCTTCGACATTTCTTTGGCCTCCTCAGGCGTTGGAGCGATCGGAGGAAGAGCGGACTTATACGTATTGCTCGAATACTTCGAGTAGATTTTCACAGCATCCTTCTGTTCAGGAAGCAGATAGTATTGATCGTTATAACGATCATCATCCAAACCCGTAAAGCTGTAGTTCGCGATAAAATATTTTCCCATCGCCGTAGCAAGCGGCAATTTGTCAGGATTGTTCAGAATCAGATCCGTATACTTCGGCTGACCGTTTTCTTTCTTGTACGTCTGCCCTTCAATGCCGAAGTTTTTCAGCATCGCGCCTTCATCGCTGTACAAATAGTCCATGGCTTTCACGATCTCGGCAGCATGCTTGCTTTGGCTTGTAATCACCGTACCTACGTTGTCATACTCCCATGCCGCTTGGGTGAATTTAGGTTCGTCGCCTTTCTTCATAACCGGAAATTGGGCTGCTGCAAGTTTAGCCTTTGGATTATCTTTCACGAGAGCAGGGGAGTAAACGCCCATACTTCCGCCGATATATCCGTAGAAAGCTCCCGCTTTGCCGGAAGTCACTTTGGCGTCCATCGTTTTCGTGTCATTGGAAGCAAAGTCCGGGTCAATCAGGCCTTCTTTATACCAACGCTGCATTAACGCCAAATACTGCTTATATTCCGGTGCAAGCGGTCCGTATTTGACCTTTCCGTTATCGACATAAAAATTTATGCCCGGAAGGCCGAAGGCACCCGCAAAATCGTAATTAGAGATAACATAGTTTTTCTGGGAAGTGAACGGAATCGCACCTTTTTTCTCCTTGAACGCCTTCAGTACCTGTTCCCACTCATCAATCGTTTCCGGCGTTTTCAATCCCAGCTCCTCGAGCCAGTCTTGACGGAGCATAAGTCCCGAGAAGGTTTTATATTGTCCATATTGCCCTACTCGCAAGTGAGGCAGTACGTAGATATCTCCGTTATCTGCTTTTAGCTGCTTGGCGATTTGAGGATTGTCGTTCAAAATTTTCTTTAAATTCGGCGCATTTTTTTCAATTAAATCGTTTAATTTAATGATCGTTCCGTCCTGAAACATTTTCGTTGTTCCACCGGTTACGTTGTTCCAGTTCCAGAGCATCGAATCCGGCAGATTATTAGAAGCCACCATAACACCGTATTGCTGCTGTTGGTCTTGTGTACTCGTTCCTGATGGGTGCTGGAATTCAAACGTAACATTCGTCTTCTTCGCCCACTCCTGCATGATCGGCAGCTCGTTCATACTTTTTATTGCAGCTGCGGCGTTGGCGTTGAGCGGCGTCCATAAGGTCGCCTTAACTGAAACTGCCGAAGTTGCCTTATTATCGGCACTAGCTTCTTCCGTTTTTTCCTGACTGCCACTACTGCAAGCTGCCATAAGTGACAATGCAAGAACAGCAGACACCACCGGCAATGCTTTCGAACGTATCTTACTTTTCATAGAAACACTCCCCTTTGTCGTTAGAATAGGTCGGCACCATCACGTGAAGCGGAGAAGCCTTTACCTATGAATGCAAGCTTACATTCGAATCATCGAATCGTATATCTTCAATACTTCTAATATATCGATTTCTTATGAAATAGCTATTGCTTATATTTGCACGATCGACGATTTATGACAAAGCCTACGGATTCGATGCAAAGTGCAGCAAAGAAGGCACTGCTCTCTCCATGGTACGGAGAGAAACAATGCCTTCTTTGTACATGCTTCTAGATCAAAATCCATTCTTAGAACCATACGTATTGCCGCTGATCGTAAAGCCTGAACTGCTCGCCAGCCAGATATCATAAGACACATTGGCAACATTCGGATTGTTATAGGCGTTGTTGTTTTTCAACGTTCCGTTCTGGCAGTCGATAATGTTAATGCCGGATTTCTGATTATCGTGGGCTTCGTTTCCTTCCACATATAAATTATTCATGTGGTAAACCGTTAACCCTCGATCATAATTGTAATTAAATTTGCTGTTTTTGATGCTGATGCTGGTTTCCGTCCGATCGTCATAGAAGTCGGTTACTTTTAGCCCCATTCCCGTCACATTGTGAGAGGCATCGAGCTTATCGATTATCACATTATCTACTGTGCTCAGGTAGAGCCCGTGATAGTATTGCTTCACCGCTCCATTGTATTCGACTTTTGAGTTTTTGATGGTGACGTTACTGGTTCTTCCCACATTAATCCCCATGGCGCTGTACTGAACGAGCACATTGTCAATCGTGGCACCTGTGTTGCTGACATCGTTATGTTTATCCGAAAAATCAATCCCAATCACATTCAATCTCGCCGCTTCGATTCTGGCGTCCAGCGAAGCTTGCGTTTCTGCTCCACTGCTGATGCGATCATTATACTGCGTGCTGCCCTTATGGAAATATTCGGGCAAGTTTTGTTCGCTGGCAGAGAGACCACCCTTGACGACAAGATTTTTCGCAGCCACGTTCGAAAAAGGAACACTCGCGTTCGTGATGACAGGCTCGTCTTTCCCGGCAGCCAACTGGATAATTGGACGGTCTGTAGCCGATTCCCCTTGAATCGTGCATCCATTGTACACTTTAACGCCGTACCCTACCGTATACGTTCCCGGCTTTAAAATCAGAGTCCCACAGCCCTGATTTTTCAAGGAATCCATGGCTTGTTGGATACTCTGGCCCGGAGAGATGGTGATCGTTGTTGCAGCTTGCGCAGGCAAAGCCGCTGCCAACAAACCCACAACCACCGCACAACCCGTGACGAGTGAAAAACCGGTACGTTTCTTTTTGGACATATTAATGATCCCTCCTAAAGTAGTGGCCGAGAAGGCCTTCGGCTAGTGCATCAAGCCTGCAAAAAAACAGGAATTCCCCCCGCTCCATTCCTAAATTGATCAAATACCTGCAAATCCGCAGGCATTTTGGGCGAGAACCCTCTTTCTGGGCAAACTTGGCTCAAAAACCTGCTGAACCGCAGGCATCTTGGAAAAAACGCCAATTTTGTGAGAAATACCTGCCTATACGCAGGAATCTGGCTGACCTCGTTGCATCCTCCCCTTCCTTCCACGCCGACTGCTCTTCAAGATAAGCACGCACGCCTCCCGGCATGCGTGCCCCCTTCCTAGCGCAGAAGCGCCTTCAACTCGCTGTTCAATTCCAACACGCGCAGCAAAATCGTCAGCGCTTCGGCGCGCGTCGCGTCTTTGCCCGGCGCGAAGCTGCCTTCGGCAACGCCGCTGACGAGGCCCAGCTGCGCCGCAGCCTCGATCTGCGCTTTGTTCCACGCGCCGTCGATGTCGGTGAATCCGGTGCTGCCGCCAGCCGGCTTCAGTTCAACCAGCTTCGCGACGATCGCAATGATCTCCGCGCGCGTGATGTCTTGATCCGGCCGGAACGTGCCGTCGCCGTAACCGCTAATGATGCCGCTGCTCGCCAGCGCATGGATCGCGCCCGCCGCCCAGTGCTGCTGCACATCGGACAAAGCAGTTGGCGCGCTCGCCGTTAGCCCGAACAGCTTCGCAATGACGGTCGCAAATTCCGCGCGCGTCATGCTGGCATCCGGCTGGAACGAGCCGTCAGCGTAGCCCTGAATGACACCGAGCTTGGTAAACACGCTCACGGTGTCCTGCGCCCAATGCGCGCTCGTGTCACTGAACGCCGGCACTGAGCCATCATTACCCTCAAGCTTAGCCTTCACCTCACTAACCAGCGTTTGCTCATCAACGATTGGCGAAAACGAAGTGCCCGTTTGCACCTCCGGGTCCGTCTCCTTCTCCGGCTTCGTTTCCGTCACAGGCGGCGGAGTGTTGTCTGATTCCTGTGTAGAATCCGGTGTATCCGGTGTATCCGGTGTATCTGGCGAATCCGGCGAACCCGATTCGCCATTCCCAGCCGCCAGCACCGTCACCGTTTTGGTCCCCACGATTCCCGAACCGTCGAGCGCCGTCGCTTGAACCGTCACAGTCCCCGTGTTTCCGGCTGTGAACACGCCGGTCACGGGATCTATCGTACCTGTTCCCGTGCCGCCAACAACCGACCACTGCACGGCAGCGTTGGAAGCATTTTGCGGAGTGACGACAGCTCCGAAGCTCAAAGCAGTACCGCTAACAACGGTATCCACCGCCGTACTCACTTCAATCGACGTCACCAACACCGGAATGACAGGCGGATCCCATACCGTCACATCGTACGTCGCGAACACGCCGGAAGCATCTGTCGCCGCTGCCTTCACGGTGACATGCCCCGCCGAAATGCCGGTGAGCACGCCCGTAACCGGATCAATCGACGCCTGGCCGTCTACCGGTGTAACCGACCAGCTTACAGACGAATTCGTCGCATCAACTGGACTAACCGCAGCTCCTAGCTGCAACGTATCGCCAACATACACCGCATTCGTGACGCTAGTAATCTGAATGCCGCTCACCAGCACATCCGATACGCCAACCGGGCGTACAATCACGGACGTTTGTGCTGTAGAAGCATGGCCTTTGCTATCCGTCGCCTTGAACGTCAACGGATGCGTTCCTACTGTCTGCGGCGTCCATGTGAACTCGCCCGTTCCCGCCTGAATAGATGCGTCCGCGGGGAAGTCAATGCCTGTGAACGTTATCGCATCTCCTTCCGCATCCGCTGCATATACCGTATACGTCACGGTTTGCCCCAGCTCAATGCTGGCCGATGCAATCGGGGTGATCACCGGCGCTTCATTCACATCGAGCACGCTGCCGTGGAAGCGCACTTCCGCCATATTGCCGAACCAGGACGCGGAATTGAATAACCGAATATATCGGTAAGGCGTCGTGTTGCTGACGTTGAAGCTTTGCCATTCAGCTGTAGAAGCTGCGGCTGCGGTCAAATTCGTCCAATGCGCATTATCATTCGACCCCTGCACAACAGCGCCTTTGACCCGGGCCACTTGATCCTGTCTCGCCATAATTTCGACCATGGTCAGTAACGCACGGAAATCCTGTTTGAAATCAAACGTCACATAACCCCCGGCTCCGTTCGAACCGTTCCGGAAGTCCGAAGCCGTGCTGGCGTTCGAATCAAACAAGTAATTCGTCTGCTTGAGCGTCTCCGCCGTATTCCCCGGTCTGCCTGTCGTGGTCGTCGGGTCGATCAAATACGTAATCCCCGTCACATTGTTCATCTGATGCGAATTATCGACAAGGAACAGCTTACTGTTGTCTGTCGTCAGGAAGGCCGGATCGCCATCGCTGCCATCCTGTTGTTTGAAGTTGATAGCGAATTTCACCGTGCCTGTCGGCATTGCCAGATTCGCCGCCAGCGTGGCCGTCCAGTTGATGTTGTCCGTGGAGCTGACGACAGCATCCTGACCGCCTATTTTCGCCGTTACCTGGGAAATCGGCTCTTTTGCTTTCCACGTCAGCTTAATTGTATCGCCCGGTACGATCCGGTTCATAAACGCCTGCTGCGAACTCAGGCCGACCGATTCGATTTTGCTGAAGATTTCGTGCCGCTCGCCATAAATTCTGAATTCGGCGACTTCCATCATGTTCGTCGGTGTCGTCGTCGTGCTCGGCGGCAGCTGAATGACCTGCATTTTAATAAAGCGGAACTTCGTATTCTTATACGCATCTTTCACGTTCAGCCTCTGCAAATCCTCTGAATTGGCGGTCACGTCATCGGTTAACCGCGTCCACGTCTCCCCGTCATTGGAACCGAACAATGTCAGCCCTGCGATCCGCTCAGGGAAACTTCTTCTCCCCTGAATCTCGAAAGCGCTTGCCGTCACCTTGAAATTTGCGCCAAAATCAATCGTGTGGTACAGATCCCCCGCCAGCTGATACACCGAGAACGTGTTATCGTTGTTATCGATCAGATCGGTGATCGAAGTGCCGAAGGTGGACGTGACCATCTTCGTATAATCGAGACTGCCATCGCTCAGTTGCGGTGTCAACAACTGCAGCCCCACAACCGCACTCCGCAGCGTTTGCAGCTTGGCATAAAACGCTGCATCCGTCGCTGTCCCCATTTGTGCGATCGCATCATTGTAAGCGTTCTGATACGTCTCCAGCGACGCCGTCACATAACCCGCGCTCGGATGGTAAGGCGCAATCGCCGCATCCACCGCACTTTGACGGTCATTCGTCACGATCAGATTAAGCTCCTTCGTTGACACCGAGGTGCCGTCGCTCGCCACGACAATCACGGAGCTGGTCCCCGCCGCTGCCGGCGTCCACGTGAACGCGCCGCTGCTTGCATTCAGAACAGCGCCCGTCGGCGCATTCATCATCTCGTACGTCACCGTATCCGCCGGATTGCTGTCCGTCGCAGAGAAATCGAGCGAGATCGGCATGCCGACCGTGGCGACAATCATGACCGGCGACTTGCCGCTTTTGAATGCCGGTGCCGACAGCTGCGAACCCGCCTTCACGTTGAAATGATCGAAGTCCACCGTCGTGCCGTCGCCTTTGACCGTCATGTACATGATGCTGTATACGCTGTCAACTTGACTGTAGGTAACTTGGCTGATGCCCATGTCATAGAGCATGTAGCGCCACTGCCCGTTCGTGTTCGGCAGCGTCAAGGTATAGAACGGCGATGAGGTTCGCTCCTTGCTGAGCGCCAGCGTTGCCGTGCCGTTCGTCCGGAACTTGATCCCGATAACCCGGGACGACGCGCGATCCGCATAAGAGAAGTTTAGCGGAGCTATCGTGCTGCCTTCCGCCGTTGCCGTCACTTCCACATAAGAGGTGCCGCCCTCTTGCTTCGTTGCCGAATAATTATCGAACGCCGTGTAGCGGTCCTCTAATTCAACGATCGCATCGCTGGTCATTTCTTTCGGCAGGTAGGTCGCCCCTTCAGCTTCCGCCGCCTGCGGGATATACAGCCAGAAATCACCGCCGCCATCTGGGCTTTCCCACGCCTGACCGAGCGCTCCCTGGTAGTAGTAGTTGGACGGAATGCGTTTCGTGAACGCTTCGTAGAAGTATGGCGCCGCCTCGGCGACGTTAACCCCTTTGACATACGTGTAGTAATAGTAAATGTCCCAAAACTGCGTCGTCGTCATCCGTCCCCGGTAGGAATCGGAGATAACGCGATAAATGCCTTGCGTGACGCCGTTTTCATCGATTTTATAAGCAACCGGCGTCCATGGGGTATCATACCCCAGCATATACTGCCAGAAGTAATTCGCCGTCTTCAAAATCCGATTGTCCAGAAAATCGAAGACGTCCACCGCATTCGGAGCCGTAGAGACCGTCCCCTCTACCGGATCTACCTTCGTCCCCTGGGCATTCAGCAGCCGCGCCAGAATCGCTGCATTCGTCAAATCCCCGCCGCCGTGCGCCTGGTCCCTTCCCATTTCCACGTGCTGGATCACCGGTTCAGCCAGATGCTCACCCGTCACCGCATTCGTGTCCACAGAGCGGAACAACTGCTTGATCGAGCCGTTGATGCCTTGGTCTGCCGCCGTTTTATTGACCGTAAACCACTCAACGCCCTCATCATACCGCGCCCGGTTATCGGTAAAAATATACCCCGACATCGCGCCAAGCAGCGGATACGTATGCTGATTCATGAAATAATTGTTCCCGTGTAAAAACGTCTCCGTCACCGGCACGATCAGATTGTTCGTGAAATCGTCCGTATCTTTGGCCGTCCACTGCAGCGCAGGCGTCTGCGTGCTGCTGTACCGGAGAATCTCAGCTGCCGTCACCATCCGGTTGAGCGGAATGCCCATATGGATGTGCGAATCGGTAAAATACGTATACTTCGTCGGGTCCATCTGCTCCCAGATCCGGATAATCCGCATCGCGTTCGCTCGGTACACCTCATCGCCCGTAATGTAAAACATAAGCGCTTGTGTATACGCTTTCAACCCATCTGCAACAAATGCGCCCTTGCCGTTGACTTCCACGCTCGCCGGCTTCGTCGGATCCGTCAAACTCGCGTTGCTCGACGTTACCGTCGTCGAAGCGTTGGACGAGACCGTCATCGCCTTGTAGTACGAGTACCAAGGCTCCTTCTGGTCGATGACCTGCTGCCTCATGTTTTCCAGAATCGTCTTGGTCAACCCGACGCCGGGATGGGTAAACCCGCTGCTCCCGGTCGTCTCCGTAATCGTGACCGTGTCCGTTGCCGCCGGCACAATGGCCGTTTGCGCTGCAATCGGCGCATACGATGCCAGGACGATGGCCGCCAGGAAGGCAGCCAAGAGCCGTGTCCACCCCAGCCGCCGTTCAAGTACACTTTCGAACCTCATATCGAACCTCCTCAAGATGGTATGGAATGGAAACTCTTTTAAACCTCGCCCTCATTATAAACAAGCAACTTCTATTTGAGAGTGCGGAAATTTAAGACGCGCGTGCGGTTTTTAAAGCGATGTGAACGTAACTCCGTGAGCGTGTTCATTTACAACGAAGCCGCCTTCTTGAGCCCCTGTAATGTGTACACCGTTAATCATTAACCCTCTAAACTGCACGCCGACAACCGGACGCTCCTCGTCATAACCGAAAATCTGGCTCGGCAGCGTATTCGCGCCGTTATACGAAACCTCCTCAAACTGTATATCCTCAATGCGGCTTCCCGGCACAGGATTATAATCCTTATTCCATACCACGCGCAGATCTACAAGCCGACCCAATTCAAAATCCTCCACGCGGATGCCCCGGTACGTCACGTGGCGCACGGTATTTTTGTCCCCGGCATTGATCGTCATCGTTCCCATGTAGTTCGGCTGCGGTTCGTGGTGCTCCAGTATGTCGATATTGTCGAACACAATATGCTCGATCGTATCCCCGCCCCGGTGATGATCCCCGTGAGTGCCGATCATCAGCGGATGCGCCACATCCGCCCACAGCACGCTGTTGCGCACGGTCACGTGACGTGTATCGCCGTAATAATCCCACCGCGAGCCGTAAATCGCGATACAATCGTCCGACGTGCGCAGGAAGACATCATCGATGTCCACATGTTCGCAAGCCATCATATCGATGCCGTCCGACCAGCCGCGTGTGGAAAACGATTTGAAATTCGTAATCCGAATATGCTGCGATTTCCCCAAATAAATGCTGTAATGCGGCGGATCGAGCGTCGTAATGCCTTCAACCAATACATGCTCAGAGAAGCGAATGCGAATCCCCCGAAACGCAGAGAACCGGTGAAAATCCGATAAATAGACGATCCCTCTTCCTCGGATGGATACATGCTCCACGCGGTCGCACACCAGCGAGCCTACCAGTATCGCGCCACCGGCAAGATATACCGTCGTATGCGAAGGAATACGCAGAATCGTCTCCTCGAGATAATGCATCCCCGGTCCAAAATAAAGCGTGTCAGGCGCCGCAGCCCCCTCCTGTTTCGGCGTTTGCGCCAGCCGGTAGATGTCCTCGGTCCGATGAATCGCCGGCTTCAAGAAAAGCACGTGATCCGCCTCCGGATCCGGCACATCCCGCTCCACCGGATTCGCAAACAGATGCAGGTTGGCGAAGCGCAGCCCATTGATCTCGATGGACAGCTTCCTTGGCTGCTCCAGCGTGAAATAAACCGCATTCCCAGCCACACGGTGCGCTGCCGCAAAGGACAACGGACGAATGACCGCCTCGCGAATCGGCACGGCATTGCTGATCACCTCAACTTCTACCGGCCCCTCCATATCAAAAGCAGCCATCGAAGCCCGGCGAACCTCATGCATATCAACTTTCACCTCATACACAAACACAGACTGCCACTCTCCACCTGCAGCTCGCACGTTGACCGTGAAAGCATCATTGCCCACAGCGCCCTTCGGCGCTTCATAACTGATGACACGTCCCATTTCTTTTTTCCATCCCTTCATAAAAAATCAATAAAAAAGCCGCCCCGATTCAAACCGGAAGCGGCTCGTAGTTTACCCTTTCGTAGCGCCCGAAGCGATACCCTTGATAAAGTATTTTTGCAGGAAAACAAACACAATCAGCACAGGCACAATCGACATCGTCGTGCCGGCGAATACCATGTCCCACTGGGACGCCAGCTCCCCAACGAATTTGAAAATCTCCACGACCATCGTCTTCTTCGTCGATGGCAGCACGAGACTCGGCATGAGGAAGTCGTTCCAGATCCCCAGCCCCTGCAGGACGATCATACTTGCCGTACAAGGCCCTAGCAGCGGAAATACGATCTGCCAGAAAATGCGCGGTCGGGAACAGCCGTCAATGGACGCCGCCTCTTCAATCTCAACCGGAATGCCGCGAATGAAGCTGGTGTACAGCAGCACGCCCATCCCGACCGAGCCGGAGATGTAAATCAGCACCGGAGCCGTCATCGTGCCGTAGAGGCCGAGCGTTTTCATTTGCTTGAAGAGCGGAATCATGTACACCTGAAAAGGGATCATCATCCCCGCCAAATAGTACACATAGATAGCGTTGGTCCATTTTTTTCCGGTACGCTCAATCGCGTACGCCGCCATCGGAATGAGCAGGATCATGAAGAACACGGACGTCACCGTCAGGATCGCGCTTCGCAGAATCGCAGCGGGAAACTGCGTCTCAGTCAGCAAATATTTGAAGCTTTTCAGATATAAGCTGGTCGGAAGTGCGACGGCATCCCGCAGAATTTCGCCATTGGATTTAAAGGAAGAAATTAAGCTGAAATAGACCGGGAAGAAGAACAGAACGGCAAGCACCAGCGCGATGGCGAAGATCACAACATCCGCCCACTTTTTAGACTTATGCATTACATCTGCACCTCCCGTTTACGCAGCACTTTGATTTGGATGAGGGATACAATCAGGATCAAGAAGAACAGTACCAAGGACATCGCCGTCCCGTAACCCTGACGCAGCTCGCCGAAGCCGACTTTATAGACGATATACGTCAGCGTCTCGGTCGCAAAGCCCGGACCGCCATCGGTCATAACGGCGATTTGGTCAAAGATTTTGAGCGCGCTGATCATCGAAAGCATCACGCACACCGTCATCGAGCCGGCCAGCAGCGGGAACGTGATATGGCGGAATTGCTGCCACCGGTTCGCACCGTCAATTGCCGCGGCTTCGTGCAGTTCCTGGGGAATGCCTTGCAGCCCCGCCAGGTAAATAATCATATAGTAACCCGCGCCCTTCCAGACGGCGGTAATGATAATCGCGATTAAGGCGTAGTCCGGATTGCCAAGCCAGTCGATTTTAAGCGAACCGAGCCCGATCCGATCCAGCAGCTGAGAGATAACACCAAAGTTATAGTTGAAAATAATCGCCCACACAAAACCCATAACGATACCGCTTAGCAATACGGGAAAATAAAAAATACTCCTGAACAGGTTTTTACACCACCGTACCTGATCGACTAGCATCGCCAGCAGAATGGCAATCACATTTTCCAAAACAACGAGTGCAACCGACATAATTAACGTGTTCTTTAAAGCGTTCCATACCCGTTCACTATGCAGAATTTCCTTAAAATTATCGAAGCCGATGTAATGAATATTGGGACTGACACCGTCCCAGGAGGTGAAGCTTAGATTCACACTGTTTAATGCCGGATAAATCACGAACATCGTATATAAAATAAAGGAAGGCAGGATAAATAAAACGGAAAAGGAGAACCATGTTTTCTTCTTCCCAACCTTTGCTCCGGTGCTCACAGCCTGCAGCGATTCTACCTTATCCACATTCTCTCACTCCTTAACCAGCTTGAATGAAGGGAAACCCCTGCGAGGGGCAGAGGTTTCCGCATCTCTCTGACGTAACGATTATTTCTTCGCTGCAGCGTTCGCTTTAATATTTGCGTCCCACTCGGCGTCGGCTTTCTTCAAATAGTCTGCGCTGAAATCGCCTTTCACCAGCCAATCCTGAGCCAGTTTGTAGAACCAGTTGCGCCATTGCGGCGGCATTTGGTCGTCGCCCCAGAAGGAGTTGATTTGCAGCGATTTGATCGTTTTCGGATCGTTCATGACTTCAATGACACGCTGCATTTGCGGAGCGGCATCATACGTAATTTTTTCTTTCGTTGTTGGAATACCGTTCACTTGCTTCATGAAATTCGTGTATTGATCTTTCGCGAAGAAGAACTTGATGAATTCGGTGATTGCAGCTTTCTTGTCCGCATCCTGGTTCGCTTTCGTGGAAATGGACCAGCCTTGTAGCGTGTTCAAACCGTTAACGACGATTCTGCCTTTGCGATCCGGTACCGGATACCAGCCGAATTCGAACTTCGGATCCGCTTGCGAAATTTGCGAGAACATCCAAGGACCGGAGAACAATTCCGCCGCTTTGCCCGTTACGAGCATGGACGCCGTTTGGTTGTCCGCGGTGCTCAGGTAGCCTTTATCGACATAGCCTTTGGTAAACAGTTCATTGAGATCCTGCATCGCCTGCATCGGGCCCGCATCCGCGAAGCTCACTTGGCCTTTCGTGCGCTTGGAGTTCCAGTTCGGATCGTCCGCGAACACATCATCCATCAGGAACTTGTTCACCCAGAAGCCCCAGTGGAAAATATCTTTACCGCCGAACGTCAGCGGCGTAATGCCTTTCGCTTTCAGCTTCTCTTGCGCAGCCAGGAACTCGTCATAGGTCTTCGGCTCGGACGTGATGCCGGCATCGGCATATGCCTTCTTGCTGTAAATAATGCCTTGCGGAGCCGTTCCGACGATCGGCGCCGTCCAGTTCTTACCGTTCAATTTCGGTGCATCCGCGAAAAGGGACAACCACTCCTGCGGCAGCTCGGCAATCTTGCCCGCTTCGGAGAATAGCTGCGTATCGCGCATCTCCACGAGATCCGGGAATTCGCCGACGGCATCCTTCGTTTTCAGCCAGTCGAGGTAAGCTTGGGAGCCGCCCTCGGACAGGTCGGTGATTTTAATGTTCGGATTCGCTTTGCTGAACGCCGCTACCGCATCCACCATCGCCTGCTTCGTCGCCGGGTCGCCGGTCGCGTAGCCGATTGTAAAGCTGACGTTCTTCTTCGGCGCTGTGCTTGCCGCGGCTCCCGCGGATGACGATGCCGCCGGTGTGGAACTGGAAGAATCGCTATTGCCGCATGCGCTTAAAATGATCGATAATGCCATAACACTGGAAACCGTTACTGCAAAATGTTTTTTCATTGCTATGAACCTCCCTTGATGGTTGAGCTTGAATGGGGGGAACTGGTGTTTTTATTTTTTGCACCGTTCCTGCTGTGTTTTAAGACTACCATAAGCCCAAAACGTTGAGTATGCGGTTTTTTAAGCGCGAAATGCAGGAATTTAAGCAGTATGGGCTTAGGATACACATTTTGCCCTTTTCCAAGCCAATTCCAGGGAAATGAACACAGCATATGGGTTTCGCCTATACAAAAAAACGCCCGCCTGCCTCCCGATCCGGAAGCAGCGGACGTTTCACTTCACGCTAAGCTCTCTCGTACCAATACCCCGGCACCCCGCGGACAAGCCGCATCAGCGCCTCCATGTAGAAATAATCGCCCCAGATGACGAAGTCATCCGGCGACATGCCGCCCCGCACATGGTATGAGCCATGGCGGAGCAAGCCCTCCGCATCGGGGTCGTCGCTCGTCAAATAGTTCTCTGTGAGCGATTTCATGCAGCGGAATACCGCGCGCTCGAACCGCTCCCGATCCGGGTCGCCCTCCGGCAGGCACCCGACAAGCTCCAGCATGCCGCAACAGGCGATCGCCGTCGCGGAGCTGTCCCGCGGCGTTCCCGCCTCAACGGGCACGTCAAAGTCCCAATACGTCACCTGATCCTCAGGCAGACGTGAGATAAAGTACGCGGCCATCCGGCGCGAGGCCTCCAAGTATACCGGATTCTTCGTATACTTATACGAAAGAATGAAGCCGTAAATCCCCCACGCCTGCCCACGCGTCCACGTGGAGCCGTCGTGGTAGCCCTGGTGCGTGCCGCCGCCGACAGGCTCACCGTTCTCCTGGTTAAAATAGAACGTGTGGTACGATGAATCGTCCCCGCGCACTAAATAGCGGCGACTTTTCTCCGCATGAGCCACAGCGACGTCCCGATATTGCTGATTGCCTGTCTTCTCGTAAGCCCAGTATAACAGTGGGATATTCAGCAGGCAGTCGATAATGATGCGGCCCCCGTTCTTCGGGTCGCCCGCGGGTCCCCACGCCTGAATGTAACCACCGGCAGGGCGCCATCTTTTCAGCAACGTATCCGCCGCCTGCAGCCCCAGCGCCCTCGCATCCTCCTCGCCTTCCAGCATCCACCAAGCGACAGCCGAGGGCAGATAAAGGAACCCGATGTCATGGTGATCGAGCACCTTGAACGTCTCCAACCGGCGCCGAAAACTGTGCACCGTGCGAACAGCCGCATCCCGAAACACAGGATCGCCGGAAGCCTCATAGCTCAGCCAAAGCAGGCCGGACCAGAAGCCCTCCGTCCAGTCCTGATGATCGCTCCGTTTGTAATCGCCGCCGTCAAGGCCCGTCCACGGGAACAGATCCCCGAATTTATCTATATTGCGCCGCGTCTTCTCCACGGCATGCTCCAACGCTTCTACCCACATTGGCAAACGCCCCTTTTCATTTGTTCACACGCCTTCATACGGCTACCCCTTCACAGCCCCGACCATCACGCCTTTGATGAAAAAGCGCTGCAAGAACGGATACACGCATAGAATCGGCAGCGTCGCTACAACGATCGTGGCATACTTAATCGTCTCCCCGATCTGGAACATATCGCCGCCCGTTCCGGAGGACATGCTGTCGGTGGAATTCGAAATGAGAATTTCCCGCAAAATTATTTGCAGTGGAAACAGCTCTCGATCCTTCAGGAAAATCGAAGCGTAGAACCAGCCGTTCCACTTATCGACGGCATAATACAAGGCGATAACCGCAAGCGTCGGCAGCGACAATGGGATAATAATCCGGAACAGCAGCACAAAATGATTCGCCCCATCGATTTTCGCCGACTCCTCAAGCGCATCGGGAATGGACGCGAAGGCTGTCCGCATGATGATGAGATTGAACGTGCTCACGGCAAAAGGAATGATAACGGACCACAGCGAATCCAGCAGGCCGACGCCTTTGACAATCAAATACATCGGAATCAGCCCGCCGCTGAAAAACATCGTAACCAGAATGAAGAACATGATCCATTTGTTCCAGAACACGTTTTTGCGGGAAAGCACGAAAGCGCCAAGCGCTGTCAAAAGCAGATTAAACACAACGCCCACCACAACGATAAACAACGTGTTGCCGTAGCCGACAATAATCGCTGAGTTTGAAAAAACAAGCTTATACGCCTCAATATTAAAGCCAAGCGGCCGCCATAGGACACCTTCGTGGGACACAATTCGGTTGGCGTCGCTGAACGAAGCGAACAGCACATGAAGCAGCGGATAGATCGTTGCCGCCATCAGCAAGGTCAGCAGCGTGTAGATCACCGCGTTAAAAATCCGCTCTTCCCATTTGGAATGGATGGACATCCGGGTACTCCCTTTCTTTTTAAAATCAACCTACCACAAGCTGTTATCCGTCATCTTCTTGCTAAACCGGTTCGCCGCAATCAGCAAAATGAGATTCAGCACCGAGTTGAACAGGCCCACCGCCGAGCTATAGCTCCAGTTAAATTCGAGCAAACCTTTTCGGTAGACGAAAGAAGAAATGACGTCCGCCGTCTCATACACGACCGGATTGTAGAGCAGAATAATCTTTTCAAAGCCGACGTTGAGCAAATTCCCCGACCGCAGAATAAACATAATGACGATCACCGGCAAAATGCCCGGCAACGTAATGTTCCAGATTTGCTGCAGCCTGGAGGCGCCGTCGATGCGCGCTGCTTCATACTGCTCCTGATCAATGCTCGTGAGGGCAGCCATGTAAATAATGGACTCCCAGCCGATGCGCTGCCAAATGTCGGAGATGACATACAGCGAGCGGAACAGTTCCGGCTTTTGCAGCATCGCCTGGCCATCCGTCCCCATCACCGAGACGAAAAATGTATTAATAAAGCCGCCGCTGTTCGTGAAATCCTTAATCATCCCGCAGATCACGATCATCGAGATGAAGTAAGGCATGTAGGTAATGGACTGAGCCGTCTTCTTGAAGGTTTTATTCTTTACCTCATTGAGAAGCAGGGCGAGCACAATCGGCATCGGAAATTCAAACAAGAGTGAATATAAGCTGATGAGAATCGTGTTTTTAAAAATACGCCAAAAATAATAGCTGCTGAAGAAGCTCTCAAAATGGGCAAAACCGACCCATGGGCTGCCCAGAATGCCCTTCATGGGGGAGTAGTTTTTAAAGGCGATCAACGCCCCGTACATGGGCGCATAGTGAAACAAGACGTAGTACGCCAGCACGGGCAGGATCATGAGGTACAAATATTTATTTGTGATAAAATCTTTCGCAACGGTTCTCCGTAACGAACCGGTACGGGTCGGAGCAGCAGGTGCAGCGGTTGTCTGCAGGTTCCGGTTCATGCTCAGCACTCCTCTATTTATAAGTGAGGAGAGGCTGCCGCCTCTCCTGATCTAACGATTAACGCTTGTTGTAACGGTCGAGCGCAGCCTTTTCAATCGCAATGGCACGGTCGATTTTGAGCGATTTGATTTTATCCACATACTTGTCGAACGCATCGATCGGCTCCGAGCCCAAAATGATTTTGAGCGACATTTCACCCACCAGCGTGTTCACATCGTTCATAATCGTCGCAAACTCCGTGCTCTCATCCGGTGTAGGCGTGATCGGCGGCAGCAGGTATTTCTCTGCGTCCGTATTCGACCATACGGTGATCCCGTCTTTTTGCTCCGGCATCGTCAAGTACTGCTCGATATACCGTTTATCCTGGACGAACGGACCGTTGTAGCCGGAGCGCGCATACATCGCAAGCGCTTGTGCAGGTGCGAGCTTATCCGGGTTCTTCATCACGTAATCCGTATACTTCGGATAGCCGTTGTCCATCTTGTAGCTCACGCCTTCAACCCCGAAGTTGAAGAAGTTGTGGCCTTCCTCGCCGTAGCCATAGTCCAGCAGTCGCACCGCTGTCTCCACATTCTTCGAATTCGCGGTGATTGCCACGCCGCCTGTCGGTACAAAAGCGAAGTCTTTTTGACCGAATTTCGGCTTGTCGCCGCTCTTCAGTACCGGATAAGGGGCCGGAGCAAATTTCGCGTTCGGCTCTTTCTCCTGTACAATCGGCTGCCATTTGCCGATACCCGCGCCGGAATTCCATACGGTCGCCGCACTCTTGCCGGACGTCATATTGGAATCCATCGTTTTGGTATCGACGGTTGCGATATTTTTATCGATTAAGCCCTCGGCATACCACTTCTGCATCGTCGCCAGGAATTGCTTATAGCCGGGCTCCATTGGACCGTACTTAATCGTGCCGCCTTCTTGGTAAAAGTTCTTGATGACGCCGAACGCCCCGATGAATGCGCCGCCATCCAGACCGAACAGCGCCGTCGGCATACCCAGGAACGTCAGCGGAGCCGCTACGCCTTTCTTTTCCTTAAACGCTTTCAGCACGTTGTACCAGTCGTCGATCGTCTGCGGCATCGGCAAGCCGAGCTCATCCAACCAGTCTTTGCGAATGATCGGGCCTTGGTACGTCTTCAGCAGATTATCGCCGCGAATGAACGGGAACGCATAGTAGCTGCCACTGTCCGTTTTTATTTGCTTATCCACTTCCGGGTGCTCTTTCAAATACTTTTTCAAATTCGGCGCATATTTATCGATCGCATCGTTCAGCTTCAGAATGTAGCCATCGTTGATCGCTTTCTCCGGACCACCCGGGAAGGAGGAGCTCCACGAGTATTCGATCATGTCCGGCAGCTCGCCGGATGCCAGCAGCACGTTAAGCGCTTCTTTCGCCTGATTCGCAGGCGGTTGAATGAACTTCAGGTTCACGCCTGTCCGCTTCTGCCATTCTTGGAAGAACGGCACCTCTTGGAACGTCGGTTTCACGCTGCCAATGTTCCCGTTAAGCTCAGCCCAATAGGAGAGTGTCTTATCCGTTTTCATTGGATAGCTGAACGGGCCAGCTGCCGCTGTTGGGGGCGTGCTTGCTCCCGCTCCGTCCTTCGGCGGATCGGCTGGCGCTTCCTTCGAGCAGGCTGCGAGCATAGAGCCCGACAGCGCCAGCAAAGTAGCCATAGTTACGATTTTTTTCGTTGCTTTCATAAACCGCTTACCTCCCTTTTTCGTATGACCGCGTCTGTACAACGCTTCGGTCTGTACAGCCTTCATATTGACGCCAGCGGGCTCCAAAAGATATAACGAAAAGCTCCAATTTCGTTGTTAAAACACGCCTCCGCATGCATAAAATCGCCAATTGCATTGCATCCATTACGGAAAACGGGCAACCACCCCAGTGGCCGCCCGTCTATCCCCGCAGCTCGCGAAACTTGCCGGGCGTGATGCCTTCGAACTTTTTAAATACCCGGATGAACGTCGCCGCCTCATTAAAGCCGACCATCTTGCCGATGTCGACAATCGGCTGATCCGTAAAGCCAAGCAGCGCTTTGGCCTGCTCAATCCGTACCCGATTAATATAATCGAGCAGCCCTTCGCCCGTCTGCTCTTTGTACAGCTTGGACAAATAGCTTGCCTTCATTTGAAAATGCTCACCCAGCAGCCCCACATTCAAATCCATATCCTGATAATGGGTTTCCACATAAACATTCACCTTGTGAATCAACTCCCGCAGCGATTCCGCCCGGCCCTTGGAAATGTTCACGTCCAGCTTCGCCGCCGTGTACGCACATACATCTTCCAGCAGCAGGTTGAGCTGCTCGACCATTTCCCTGACCGTATCGCTGCTCGCCATCGTCTCCATCCAGTTCGGATGCTTCGCGAGAAAACTCTCCTCGACTTCGCCCAGCTCATGAATCGTTTTCATCATCGTCGAAATCAAATTAAACATCAGGCAGCGAACCAGCGTCACGGACGTCATCGACTTCCCGTAATTGCGGTCGATTACCTCATCCAGCACTTCCCGGGCACGCGCCAAATCGCCGATTTTAATGAAATTCATCAACCGCTGTTCAATCTGTAAAGGGTAATAGTAGCCGGTCATCGGCTCCTTATGCAGCTGCTCATAGGCGATGATCTGCTGCTTGCCGAGCACCAGCTTGTACTCCATCGCATCGAGCGCTTCTTGATACGCCTGCTCGATGCCGGCAATCGTCGAATGCGCTCGCGAAATCGACAGCGTGAGCTTCATCCGATACCGCTCTAACAGAAACTGCTGCGCTTCTTCCGAGATCGAAACGAGCTGCTGCATGCGTTCCTCTTCATCGTCGGAGGAGAAATTCACGATGCAAGCGAGCATATCGTCAATTTCAGCGACATAGCCCCGATGTCCGTGCATGCCGGCCAGTTCCTCCACCACATTGGTTAAAATGAACTGTGCCAATCGGCTTTTCTCATGCGCGCTGATGGACGAAATGCTGATACTGACCTCCTCGGGTGCCTCCATAAAGAAGAGAATGACGGCAAAATCTTCGGACAGCAGCTCAATCTGATGCGAATTCAGCGATTCCCGCAGCGGAATCGGCCCGTCCAGCCGGCCCTTCAACAGGCGCGCCAGCATATTGGAACGCAGCATATTATGCTGCTGCTGAAGCTGCACTCGAATCGCTTCCTTCTCGCTAAGCGTGTCGGAAACCGCACGGTGAATGAAGCTTAGCTCATTCCCCTCCTGTTGGCTGCCACGGCCGCGCGAACCTTCCGCCCTGGCCAACACTTGAACAAGCCGCTGAATCGGCGAGTAGTTTCTCCGCATGAAAAAGAGGGTCAATATCGCCGCCCCGATCAGGGAGATCGCCACGCTAACATACATCACGTTGCGGACGTAGACGGCTTTTTGCCAGTATACTTTGCTCGGGATGACCGAGATGTACGTAAGCTTCGACACCTCAGAGTTCAAATAATAAATTTCCGATTGCTCATCACTCGTTTTGTTATAAATAACGCCGCTCTCTGCCCTGCCCAGCTGATCCAGAATGGACGCCGGAAGCCCCGTGCTCGTATTCGACAGCAGTACTTTATGCGCCTCATCCAGCACATACACGTTCCCGCCGCTAAAAGACTGCACCTTGGCAATCGCTTTATTAAAACGCTCCACATCCGCCATCACAACAACAGAACCTGTCGGCCTGCTGCCCGATCCTGCCGGAAGCCGGGTAATGAGCGCAAGCGACTGCTTGGAATATGCAGAATCCTTGCGAGGCAGAACCGTGAACGTCGTACTTCTGTTCATTTTCACCAGCTTCAGCCAATCGGCATAACTGATCACGCCCGTATCGTGAATCGTTTCAAAACCCGCTTGATAATCCCGCGTACTGCCGGGCAGCAGGACCGTATTCTCCGCTTCCCACGTCAAATAAAACTGATCGACATTGGCATAGGAGGTCTGGTACATGAGAAACTCCTTCGCGATCAAATATGCGGTATACTGCTCATCGCTGCTGGACATGCGGGTATAGATCAAGCTTTGAATTCTTGTATTCCACGTCAGCTCCATACTCAGACGCTGCATCATTTCGATCTGGGTATCGATCGTTTCTCTCACCTGCTGGAGCATCGTATCGTTGGCTCTATGAATTTCGCTTCGCAGCGTATTGCTGGATTCCCGGTATAGAATCAGACTCATCAGAATCGGAATGATAAATACGGCGCTGTAGGAAATCAGCCATGTAAAAATGACGCTTTTGCGCTTCTTCCACAAATTCATTTTGATCGGCATGCGCTCTCTCCTCTGGGGTGTCTGTCAGTACGGCTTCCTCCATTATGACGACTTCCTCTTGCAAAAGGAATGCATAAATTGTCCAATCGCGTTGTTAAAAAAGTTGCCGCAGCACGAAAAAAAGGGGGCAACCCGCCCCCTCTCCAGCATTTAGTTCATAAATTCGATATAGGTCAAAAGCCGTTTCAACACGACCGCCGCTTCCGCTCTGGTTGAAGGGGCGGCAGGCGCGATGAGGCTCGCCGACCGTCCGTTCAGGATGCCAGCTTGGAGTGCCGCCGCCAGCGGCGCTTTCGCCCAAGCGCTAATCTGCGGCTGATCCTGGAATGGCTGGAGCAGGTCTTGGTTCGCACCGCCCTGCGCCGGCTTACCCCCAAGCTTCATCGCGGATGCGAGCATGACCGCCATCTGCTCGCGCGTGATCGGCAGGTTCGGACTGAACATATCCGGTCCGGTACCCTCGATCAGCTTCGCCTGCACGGCTGCCTCAACCGCTGCATAGTACCAATCGGTTGGCGCGACATCCTTAAAGCTTGGCTGCTGAACCCCCTTCGCTTGATAGCCAAGCGCGCGCACCAGCATTGCTGCAAACTCGGCCCGCGTGACTTGCGCCTCCGGTGCATAGCGGCCGTCCGCCTGACCTTGAACGATCAGCTTCGACGCCAACAGTTCGACGTCGGTTTTGCTCCAATGACCCGCAACATCGTCGAACGTTTTACTGCCTTGGATCACGGTGTAGATGCTTGCTCCGTTTCGTTTCATGCGCACTTCCGTCTGTCCGTCAGGTCGGGTTACAAACACCGCCGGCACATAAGTCAGCTCGCCTGTCTCCGGATCATACCAGACAGCCGTCGCCTTGCTCGCATCGAGGCCTGCCGGTAGGAGCATCGTGCGAACCACATAAGTGTTGCCAAATTGCGTCACCGCCGCAACTTGATCGCCCTGCTCCACGGTTACTTTGTAGTCCACGACCGGTCCTGCAACCGTAACGTCATCGTTGCTGGAGGCTGCCTTTACCTGTTCCTCCAAAGTCGGATCCGCTTGTTGGATCGTGACGGTTACGGTGGTGCTTGCCCCGGATGGTGCCGCATTCGCCACAGCTCCGCCAGGAGCGAACAGGGACAATGGCAGCGTCATGTCGCCAAGCTGCGACTGGAGAACAACGGCGCCCGCTGGCGACGTTGCAGCCGCAGCCTGCAACGCAGCTGCCGGAAGCTTCACGACCAACGTGCTGCCATTACCTGGCGGCGCAATGACGACGGTCGAGGCATCCGCAGACCAGGCTTGCTTCAGATTCTCGGCAGCCACGACCACCGTCGTCACTTCTCTGCCTTGGCTGTCCTTGCTTGTTACGACCGCGTCCTCCGGCAGCTTCAGCTGAAGGACGCCGTCTTTCGGTCCTGTCGCCGGCGGTGTCGACGGTGTCCCAGTGCCAGCACCGGCACCTGAGCCGCTGCCAGAACCAGATCCAGAGCCCGCTCCATTGCCTGAATCGCCACCCGACGACGATTCTACAGTGACGAAGCGCAGCATCTTCTCCTTCCCTGCTGGCGCGCCGCTCGTCTCATCCGCAGCAGCACGGACCTTGAACTCGTGCGTGCCGTTCAGGTTAACGCGCCTAAACGCTTCGGCTTCATACCGCACATAATCGCCGCCGTCCAGGCTGTACTCCAGCCCCGCGTCCATACCCGATACGGTATTCGCCGCATCGTCCGCCGTCACTTGCGGCGCTTTCGGCACCACATATACGGTTACCGCAGCTTGCAGTTCGGCGTGCGCCGTCGTTGCCGTAATGACCGCCTTGCCCGGCTGCAACGCTTGCACCAAACCGGTGCTGTCGACAGAAGCCGCCAGCTCATTGGAGGATACCCATCCAATTGTCGTGTCATAGGCGTCCGAAGGTGCCACTTGCGCACCTAACGAAACTGTCGTCTGCTCAGCATCCTCAGCCGGTTCATCCAGGTACACCGCTTGTTCAGCCGTATTCAGCTCCAGCCCTTGCGGCTGCTTAGGCGCTTGGTACGTATACACCTTCACATTGTCGATCCATAAAGGCGCGTCCACGGCACCGTAGGACGTATAGATCCGCATGTTGTCGATCGTGGTCGACGACTCGAAGAAATTCAGATTCGCCTTTTGCAGCACGCCGTTCAAATACACATTGACTTTCTGGTTCGCGATGTCAACCTCCAGTCGGATGTGATGCCAGACACCTGTCGGTACCGAACCGAGCGTGTCGACCGTGCCGTCCTTGTACAGGTAGCGCAGCGTTCCACTCGTTAATAGCCGGACAACGCTTTTCTCGCCCTGCCGCAGCTCATAGAACGGCGTTTTGCCGCTGTTCTTTTCCTTCAAATCCCACTCCGCAACCAACATTCCGTCTTGCACCGCAAAAGGCTGCATGAGCGAAGCGCTGAACTTATTGTCGTTGTCGTTAAGCAAAACACTTCGATTCGCTGCGTTCGGGTCCTCCACAATCTGTACGGGAGCCGTAGTGCTCTGGGCAACTTGCCATGCGTCGAAGGAACCCGCATTAAACGTACTGTACACTAACGTTTGCTCGCCGAAACGATACACCGCGATGTCGTCTGCATACAGAATCGCGTCTTTCGCCTGGGCATCCGTTTGCATCCGAATGCCATCCAGCGCCGCAACCGGGCTGGCAAAGCTCGCGCCGGCCGCTGCCAGTTTACCATCCACATAGACATCGTATTTGCTGTGCGGAATGTCCATCGTCAACCGCAGCTTCGTCCATGTTGCCGCAGACAGCCCTTGCACGTAATGCTCGGCGCCCTGCGCGTCAATCCAATAGAGGGCTCCCGCCCGCGTAACAAGGCGAATGGCGGCTGCATCGCCACCAAGCAGCGTAAATTCCTCACCCTTCGGCCCGTATGGCTCGGCAAATGTCCATTCCGCCTCCGCCAAGCCGGAGACAGCCGGGAACGTTCGTGAGGCAGAAGCCGAAGCCTCATCGCTCATATCCAGCAGACGCAGTATATTGCTGGATTCCTCCGGCAGCCGCTCCAGCGTCACAAGCGTCTGCTGCGCATTGCTCACGCTCCAGCCGCTCGGTCCGCCGCCGACCGCTTCAAGCCCGTTGCCTTCGTTATCGAAGGCGGCGTACAGCGCGGCATTGCGGTCAAGCTCGTCGGCACTGCTTCTAGGATTCGCAATCGCCGGAATCGGCGGCCGATCCGAAGGTCTCGGCTTCGCGGGATCCGTATCGAACGTCGCATGGAACGTGCGTCCGACTGAACCGTTCACACTGACCACCAAGCGGATGGTCGGGTACAGCTGCGTCACCATGATCTGCGGATCCGCCTGCAGCACACCTGCAGCGGAACGGTCCAGCTCAAGCTCGATAGCGCCTGTATTCTCTAGCGTAGGATCGGAAACCGCGAGCTCCAATTGGTTGTTCACTTCTTTGATCATCACTGCAGCCTGCCTGGAGCTCGTCACCAGATCCGCCTTCGCCTTCTGATCCTTCCAGAAGTTCACGGCTGTAAGACCCAATCCATTGTGGCGAACCGCCTGCGCCGCCTCATTGTTGGCCAGCACCTCATAAGGCGGATGCTCAGCGTATTGCTTCACCTGTTCCGCCGTTTTGTTCGGCAGAATCGCGTAGCTGTACGTTTGACCTTGCGGGCTTTTCCCATGGTCGAACCATAAGCTGAGATAGTTGCGCGTCACAGGATCGGACTGCGAGATACTTTGGTTCACATCGCTCCAGTGGCCTGTGCGCTGCTCACGAAGTCCATTAATCGCAGGGAGATCCGGGAAATAGTACCCGATATCCGACTGCGCGCCGTTGCCGCCGAAGTGCATCCACTGCACGCCCGTCATGCGTTCATTCCAGCCGAGCGCCGTGGACTTCGCCTGCCCGTTCACGGTCAGCGCATTGTCGCCGGCCGCATTCAGCTTGCGCTGCTCAACAATCGTCTCAATCGTCCGGTTGTCGCTGCTCGAAATACCCGAGCCGAGCGCCACGATCTCGTCGCCGAACAGGAACCACGATTTATTCGCCTGCAGCGTGGTGCCGATTTGCTTCAGCTGCATACCGGAGCTGCCGTACGGCCCCATTTCAACGCCGCCGGCCCAGCTATTGCCCGGCTTGCCTTCCCCATCACCGTTTTGGTAGTCATTGAAGACGCGCGGTCTTGTATCCACCGTCGTGCCCGGCAGGCGGTACCGGTTCCCTGTCGCCCAGTAATCCTCCATATACTGCGCCTGGTCGCCGTTATACAAGTACGTCATTCCGTCGCCCGTGTACCAGCCTTCTCCGTTTTCACCGTTGGTCAGCTCGTACGTCTGGATACGTTTCGAGCTTTTGCTGATTCCGAACGTATAGTCGTCGCGAACCTGCAAGCTTCTGGCCATCCCTGCAAACTCGTAGTAACCGGAAGCCTCCCGATCCGACACGATCGCCGCGTCGTTCACCCAACCCTTCACAGAACCGATTAAGTTCATCGAAGATAAATAATTGTAATAGTTAAAATGCGTCTGATCCTCCGTAATCCATGCTTTCAGCATGCTTTTCAGCTTTTGCGCGTCCGCCGCCGGGGCATCAAGCGCCAGCCTAGCGAGTGCTGACATAATGCCCGCTGCGGTCTTTTGAGCATTATCCGACCCGCGCACAATCGAGCGGCCGTTGACGAAATCCATCGTCATTCCTTTGTAAATGACCGGAGCAACCCCATCATAAATCCACTTGTAAATGTTATTCACGTTGGGATCGGTAACCGGCCAAGGGCTGCCGTTCAGCAAATACAGCAGTTGGCTGACGCCCTCCAGCATGACCGAACCGTAGCTTCCCGTGTAGGGAACGGACGTGTGCATCACGAACGAGCCATCCTCGTAAAAGCCGTCGCCTGCCGTCACATAAGCAAACAGCGGGGACATTTCCGTCGCCACGGCGCGGATGCGCGCATCCGATTGCAGCAGCAGCCCGTCCACAAGCTTATACAGCAAAATATCGGAACGATTCGCCCCCGTATAGTAGGAGCTGGTATCAAAAACGCTCGATTGGATATCCGGCGTATAATGGTCAATCGCGCCGATGTAGCGAGCAATCTGCTCTGTCGTCAGCGCATCGTACATCATCACCATCGTATCTGTCATTTTCCCAGGGATACCAATTTCAAAATTCCACCAGTTGCCGAACGCAGTACCCGTCTCGTTGTACTGCTTGGTGTAAACCCAATCCAGCGCAGAGACGATATCGTCGCGCAGCTGCAAATTGTGGTAAAGCGCCCCGCCTTTCGTCGAGTAGGCGTAAGCCATCTCGCGGATTCGCGATATATTGGTATGAATCGCATCGGAATTCCCGCTGCTGACGACGCTGTCCGACCACAGCACTTGGCGGTCCGCTGCTTTTTGGAGCGTGGACCAGCGGGTTTGTCCGTTCGCCGTAAGCGTGGCCACCTTGGCCTGTACGTCCGCGTCTGACGTATCCAAATTGTCGCCGCCGTCGAGCCCTGCTTTGCGTTTCAAACGTAAACGCTCGAACTCGCCGGAGACCGCTGCTTGATCAATGACCTTAATCATCGTGCTCGCTGTTTTTCCTCCATCCACACTTGTTGCCGTCAGCTGCGTCTCGCCCAGCTTCAGACCGGTAACCACGCCCGCCGCATCGACCGCCGCAATCGTGGCATCGCCAATCGTCCACGTCACAAGCTGATTGCCCGCTTGCGCCGGCTGAAAAGTCGGCACCAGCGTAACCGTATCCCCTTTGATCACCGTAACGGTGCTTGGCAAAGAAATGGACGCCACACTTGGCGGCTGCACGTTCACCGTCGTTGTCGCCGTATGGCTGCCGTCTTCGCTCAACGCCGTAATTACAGCCTCACCGGCAGCCTGTGCGGTGACAAGTCCTTGCGCATCCACCGTAGCAGCAGCGGGATTGCCGCTTGTCCATGTCACCTTCTTATTCGTCGCGTTTGCAGGCGTATAAACAGGCGTTAACTGCACCGTCTCCCCTGCCGCCACCGTTTGCTCAGAAGGCAGCGTGATGCCGTCCAATGGTACGTTGGTCGTGACCGTAATCGTCGATGACGCTGTCTTCGCACCTTCCAGCGTCGTCGCCGTAATGTGCGCCGTGCCGACAGCCATGCCGGTCGCGACGCCGTACGTATCGACCGTGACCGTTGCCGGCGCGTCCGAGCTCCACACCACGCGCTGATCGGCGGCATCCGCCGGGGCAACCTGCGCCGTGAGTGCCACTTGCTTGCCGACGCCGATCGTCGAGGCATCCGACGTCACGGAAACGCTTTCAACGGGCTCGTACGAATAGACGCGAACATCGTCCAAATAGACGCTGCCCTGTACCGATGTGCCGGTCTGCGTGAATTTGATCGTGTTAATCGTATCCCAGGTCGCGCTCAGGGCTCCCCCGGTCACCACCTGAACATCATTGAGCAGCACGTCCGCCTTTTGCCCGACTTGGTCGATAATCGCTTTGACGCGATACCATGTATTGGGCGTATACGCCCCCAAAGACTTGCCTAGAATCGACATTTGGCCTGTTTCCGTTAATGTCAGAAAATTTTTCCACACACCGCTGTTGCTCTTCACATCCAGCAGCCGGATATGGCCGGCGTCTTCCGCGCGAACCGCTGCCTCCAGCACGACTTTGCCGGCAATATTGAGGGAGAATTTCCCCGCGTACAGCTGCGTGCCTGACGTACCCGACACCAGCCTCAAGCTGAGATCGCTCCTGCCGGGGGCTGCTTCCCCAACGGTGTAATCCGTACCGGCTTTCGCATTATACAACCCCCAGTTGCCGCCAACCTCCGCAGTCGGTCCCGACGTCGAGGGCGTGGTAGGGTAACTATTAAAGCTGGCCGCCACATACGTGGTCGCTGCAGCCTGTGCCGTGATCGGCCCTGCTTTACCGTAAGGCAGCAGCAAGTTGCCTGTCAGGGCGGCGATGAGAGCGAGCACATACATCTTCTTACTCATGGACATCTCCCCTTCATGATTGGATAACTACACGCTCATTATAAGAGGAGAAACCGCTTGGCCATATTTCCATTTCATCCAATAGACTTAACAAATTGTTTTCCCCATGCACAAAATGTCCACTACCATTAACAATAATCGTTAACAGACCAAAAACGCCCTGCGCCTTAACTGCACATCCTTCCAAACCACAAGCGCCTCTCCTGCATAAACCTGCCCCTCGTTTAACCCTTGATCACTTTGTTAATGATAGTGGGGAATACTTTCCGACTTCTTGAGGTGCGAAATGCCGAACTATGTGCCTTATCTGCTATTAGCATGCATAGCTATCCTAATCACGGTCGTCACGGCAATTCGTAAGCGGGAGCCGTTTGCCCCCATTCTTCATCTTTCCTTTGCGGGCATGATTTACGTCTTTGAGGTGTTTGTGCTTGTCGTATTCGAGGCCTACACCTACTATCCGAAATTTCTGAAAAACCCTTACCTGGACAGCATGGTCGGGGCCACATTTTCCAACTTTTTCATCATCCCTTCCATTGGTGTACTGCTTGCCTTCTATCAGCCGCGGCGGCTGTGGATCGGGTTCTTCGCCCTTACGATGGGCGGAATCGATATGCTGTTCATTCGTTTGAAGCTTTACAGCCATGAAGGCTGGACGTCGTGGTACACCATTTTTGCCTTGCTGTTCTTCTTCATGATGTGCCGGATATGGATTCGGAAAATACAGGAAGGAAACCGACCCTTCTGTTATTTGACGTATTTGATGTTTGCGTTCAGTACGACAGATTCGATCATGTTCACGCTGCTTTTAAGCGGCTTGCGGCGTCTAAAAATGGGTCTCTACCAAAATCCTTACCGGGATGATGTAATATTGACCGTCAGCTCGGCCTTCGTCATTTCGCTGCTTCTTGGCAGCGTAATCTACGCGACGAACAAGCGTCGCTATTGGGCAGCCGCGTGGGTCATCAGCATTATCGGACAATATATCCTCTACCGGACCGGTCACTTGATCCTTTTTGTCAAACCCTGGATCTATGCAGTCGCTTATCTAGCTTTCTTGGGACTCGCCACCTGGATCGATAAGAGCGGGCTAAAGCTGCTGCGGGCGTATGTGCAAAAAGAAAAGATCACCTCCTAAGTAAAAAACTACATTTCTACATAGTTATACTCGATTTCTCCATATACTTATCTCACCTAGCGGTCTATGATACGCCTATAGTTTTCTAAGATAACGAGAAAGTTCGAGGTGCTTTTTCTCCATGTCCATCCATTTTGATGCCGAACAGCGCATCTTTCATCTGCAAGCAGGGCATACAAGCTATGTGCTGCACATTTTTGAATCAGGCCATCTCGCACACGCCTACTGGGGAAAAACGGTGCGCGGCATCCAGCCGGAAAGACTGATTCGCACAGAGGAACGCGCTTTTTCACCGAATCCCAATCCAGCTAATCGCCACTTTTCACTCGATACACTGCCGCAGGAATATCCGGCTTACGGGAATACGGACTATCGTCAACCTGCTTACCAAGTTCAATTGGATAACGGCTCTACGATCACGGATCTCCGCTACGTTTCACATACGATTACGCCAGGCAAACCTGCACTGACAAGCCTTCCTGCCACGTATGCCGAATCGGATCAAGAAGCGACTACGCTTGAAATCACTTTGGAAGACAAGCTCATCGGCCTTCAGGCTATCTTGAGCTACACCGCTTTCGAGCAGCAGAATGCGATTGCACGCAGCGTACGGTTTATCAACACCGGCACAGCGTCCCTCAAGCTGCTTCGAGTGCTCAGCATGAGCGTCGATTTCAGCCATGACCAGTTCGAGCTGCTGCACTTATCCGGCGCATGGGCGAGAGAACGCTACGTGGAAAAAAGGAAGCTTGGGCCTGGCACGCAATCCATCGAGAGCCGCCGCGGAGCAAGCAGCCATCAGCAAAACCCGTTCGTCGCGCTGCTAGAGCGTGGTGCTACGGAAGACTACGGCAGTGTGTACGGCTTCAGCCTTGTGTACAGCGGCAACTTCCTCGCCTCCGTCGAAGTTGACCAAATGCACACGACGCGCCTTTCCATGGGCATTAATCCGTTCGATTTCTCATGGCTGCTGGCGCCAGGGGAACAATTCCAAACGCCGGAAGCCGTTATGGTGTACTCCAGCCAAGGGCTGACGGGCATGTCCCAGACGTATCATGAGCTGTACCGGACGAGACTGTGCCGCGGCGAGTTCCGCGATAAACCGCGCCCAGTGCTCATTAACAACTGGGAAGCGACGTACTTCAATTTTACGGCGGATAAAATTGAGCAAATCGCCCAAGCCGGCCGCGAGCTTGGCATCGAGCTGTTCGTGCTCGATGACGGCTGGTTCGGCAAACGCAATGACGACACCACATCGCTCGGCGACTGGTTCGTTGACAAGAACAAGCTGCCGGCAGGTCTCGAAGATCTCGCGCAGCGTGTGACCAAGCTGGGCATGCAGTTCGGCCTCTGGTTCGAGCCCGAGATGATCTCCCGCGACAGCGAGCTGTACCGCGCTCATCCGGACTGGTGCCTGCACGTGCCGGACCGTAACCGCTCCGAAGGCCGCGGTCAACTGACGCTTGACTTGTCGCGTCCCGAAGTGTGCGACTACATCGTGGACGCGGTCTCGAAGGTGCTCGCCAGCGCGCCGATTTCCTACGTCAAATGGGATATGAACCGCCATATGACCGAGATCGGCTCCGCCGCGCTGCCACCGGAGCGCCAGCGTGAGACCGCCCACCGTTATATGCTAGGTCTGTACAACGTGATGGAGCGCATCACGACAGCGTTCCCGCACGTGCTGTTTGAAAGCTGCTCAGGCGGAGGCGGCCGATTCGATCCCGGCATTCTGCACTATATGCCGCAGACGTGGACGAGCGACAATACCGATGCCATCGCCCGCTTGAAAATCCAGTACGGCACGAGTCTCGTGTATCCGATCAGCGCGATGGGCGCGCACATCTCCGCCGTACCGAACCATCAGCTGCACCGCACCACGTCGCTGAAAATGCGCGGCGACGTCGCCATGTCCGGCAACTTCGGCTACGAGCTCGATCTGACGACGTTTACACCGGAAGAGCGCGAGCTCGCGAAAGAGCAGGTCGCCCAGTACAAAGAGTTACGCAAGTTTGTGCAGTTTGGCCGTTTCTACCGCTTGCTCAGCCCGTTCGAAGGCTTGGAAGCCGCTTGGATGTTCGTCTCCGAAGACGGGCAGGACGTCTTAGCCTGCTACTTCAACATCCTGGCAGAGCCGCATGAGCCGCTCAAGCGCCTGATGCTGAAAGGGCTCGATCCGGACGGCACATACAAGAACACCACAACCGGCGAGGTGTACGGCGGCGATGAACTGATGTATGCCGGCCACGCCCTGCCGAGACAGCATGGCGATTTTGAAAGCCATCTTTTCCGCTTCCGAAAGGTGTAAACGTAGACTCCCTCCTTTACGGCGTCCTCATATCTACGAGAATAGAAGCCTCATCCAACGACCCCGACAGGTCAAGGCGTTGGATGAGGCTTTGCGTTTTTTGCGGCAAATTTAGCAGGGGAAGGATGCAAACTGCAATTATGCAGGAATTTTCCACGGCAATGCCGTTTTCATCAAAATGCCTGCAATAAGGCAGTTTTTTTGCCCCGAGTCAGCGCCAAAACAGGTTTCTCGCCCAAAATGCCTGCGCAATCGCAGGCATTCCTTCAAATCCAGAGCGGAAGGGTGGAAATTCCTGCCTTTTCGCAGTTTTGATGTCTGAGGAGCGAGTGAGTGAGTGAGTGAGCAGTATCCGTATCCGCATCCACCCCCGCATCTGAATGCTCAGTTGGCGATCATTTTCACGCGCTCCGTCGACTGCCGTGCGTATCGTTCATTCGTTTTCCTTGAGTGTATGCCGCTTCCCTTAAGGAAGATGACGCCCAGCGAAAGAGAACGCTCATACCCTGCACCTTCTCTCTAACGAGCAGGCTTCTGCATGGTTTTACTTCTATTGGGAAAGCTATGCGAAATGGGAAATTCGTGGAAAACTGAGGGGGAGGTGGCGCCGGATGATCGACGAACTTCGCAATATGCTGAATAATCCGTCGGACCTAATCTTTGATACCCTGGACAACGGATACATGCAGATGGAAATTTGCTATTTTCCTATGCTTTGCGATCAATCCTTATTGAAAAACGGTCTTCTGGTCCCTTTCTCTTATAACTTCGAGCCGGATGAGTTCGAGCGGATGATTTACGCGAATCCAAACTTCACGCCTGCCGGTCCGCCGGATACTTGGGCGGGCGATGTGCTGCGGGGCACCGTGCTTTTCATGCTGGAAGATCAGGTGTATCGCTTCAATATTCAACGAAAGTTTCAAGATAAGCCGGACATGGTTCAGCTCGAAGTCGCGCTGCAAGGTTCACAGGTGGCGCTTACGGAAGATTTGGATCTGAACATTTCCCTCGTTCGGCTTCGCTTCAATTCACCCACGCTCTGCGTCGAACAGCATACGATTGGCACGATTTCGAGAACGAGGGTCACCGTCTTGTACGATCAGAATCTCGTAAACAGGGACGTTCTAACCCTCTTGCAGCAGCGCCTCGCGAACATGCAAATCAAGCTGCTCCAGGCTTCCGGGCAGCTTGTTCAAGGGTTGTCCGGAAGAAAGCATCGCTTCTTTCCGATTATTTTGCAGACGGAGCGGCCCGACCGGATCGCCGCCATGCTCGAGCGCGGCAAAGTCGTGCTGCTGCAGGACGGCAGCCGTTTCGGTCTGATTTTGCCCGTACGGATCTTCGATTTCATGCATGCGATGGATGACGACTATGAATCGTATTGGATGAGCAAACTGCTGGTCATCCTGCGGTACCTGGGCATGCTGCTGACCATAACACTGCCGGCTCTCTACATCGCCATCGTTTCGTACAACCCTGAAGTGCTGCGCGTGCAACTGACCCTTTCCATCGCCGGAAGCCGGGTTGTCGTGCCGTATCCTTCTTTTATCGAGGTCTTCATCATGCTGTTCATGATCGAAGCGCTGAACGAAGCGAGTCTCCGGCTTCCCCGCTTTATCGGATCGACGGCCACTACCGTGGGCGGTCTGATTCTTGGGCAAGCCATTCAGCAAGCGGGGCTCGTCAGCTCTATCATGATTATCGTGACCTCGGTCGTCGCGATTTCCAATTTCGTCATCCCGAATAACGGCTTTGGCTACTCCATTCGGTTCGTTAAATATATTTTTGTCCTAATTACGATCTATTTCGGCTTACTGGGCCTTGTCGTCGCCTTCTTCGCCTTAGTCGTGTACTGGTGCAATATTCGCAGCTTCGGACAGCCCTACCTTGCGCTCTACATCCCCAAGCTGGAGGCCAAAAAGCATCTTAAGAATAAGGAGGACGCCTGATCGTGCCCCGATACATTTACTACCACGTGCTCTACGTCGCCATGATCAATATCATGATGTTTATCCCCACTATCTTGATTCGCGACCGGTTCGACGGAGCCGTATCGGGGATGCTGGTTGCGATCGTCATCGGCACGATCGTTATGCTCGGCGTCATGGCCTGCTTCGAGAAGTTCCCGGGGCTCGGCTTTCCCGAACTTTGCGATCAATATTTACCGGGATGGCTGGCACAAGGCATCAATGCTTTTATCGCCTTTTTCCTCTGGATGCCGGCAGGATTAATTGTCATTTATTCGTATGCCGAGACGGTGCGGATGTTCTTCTATCCGGATATGAACCGTTACTTGAACCTGTTGCTAATGGCTACCGCCGCCGTCTGGGCAAGCAGCCGCTCTACGCGATCCGTTCAGTTCATTCACGAAATTATGGTGCTGCTCAGCTCTCCTTTTATCATTTGGTTCCTGCTCAAGGCGATCTTTAATGAGAACATCAGCTGGGACGCCGTCCGCTATGTACTCGGCTACGTCGATCACCCCCCAAAATTTATGGCGATCGCCGCGTCGACCTTCGTCTTCTCCGGCTATTTGAGTCTAACCATCTTTAACCGGCTAAACCCGGAAAACTTCAAATTTCGCCTGCGCTTCGTAGCACCTCTATTCGCCATGAGCTTTTTGATCATCACCTTCATAGTCCCGATCGGTATGCATGGCACCGTCGCCGTGGAACATTATGTCTACCTGTGGAGCATGACCGCCGACTCCATCATCTCGGAATACGGATTCATTAACCGGATCCTGTTTATTTTTCTGCTGCTGTTTACCGCGCTGTCGCTGCTTTTCGTCATGAATACCTGGCATACCACGATTATGCTGATCCGTTATGCGATCAACAAATGCGTAGCCGTGGAAGAAGATCCGCCCCCCGCCATCAACCTGTGGCTGGCCGGTGGGATCGGATTGGCTTCGTTTGCATTCATGTTCTACGTGAATCAGGAAAAAATCCAATGGATTACCGAATTGTGGCTTGTGCTCCGCTTCATCATGGAAATTACGGCGTTCGGCCTCATGTTTTACTTTACCTGGAAAAGAAAGAAGGAATCCGCATGTCCTTCCGAGCTTGGCGTACCGCGCTCCTCCTAACGGTCCTCGGCCTCCTTCTCGGCGGCTGCGGCTTCAAAGACATCGACAAACGCTTCTTCGTCGTAGCCATGGGCATCGATATGTCCGACAACAAAGACAAGCCTTACGACGTCACCCTCAGACTCGCTGTTCCCGCGCCCAAAGTCGGCGAAGGAATGGCCGAAAGCCAGATCGAACATCAGGAAGCGCAGAGCATTGCCGAAGCCGTTCGAAATTTAAAGGCGCATGTCGACAAAGAAATCGACTTTGGCCACTGCCGCGTCTTTCTGTTCGGCGATAAGCTCGTCAAGACGCACTTGCAGGAATCGCTCAACTGGCTGGCACGCCGCAGAGACATTCAGCTCATTTCCTATGTGGCTGTCGCTGAACCGACTGCAGGCAAGCTGCTCCATGGCAACCCGACAACAGAACGACTCGCGGGAAATTCCTTCTTCCTTACCTTCGGTAAAGAGGGAACCGTCTCCCCGTTTACCGTCACTTCGTTCTTGTTCGACTGCTTCCGCCGGTTCAAGGAGAAAGGCATGGATCCCATTATTCCCATTGTTCGTTACGATGGCGACTCTTATGTCGTGGAAAAGCTGAGCTTGCTCGATAAATATCACGAAAAACTCGTTCTCTCGCCGGAAGAGACGCAGTTGTACAACATGAGCGCCAACGAATTCAAAAAATCCGGCATTCCGATCGATTACAAAGGACAGCGGCTCGCGCTCTATGTCTCGGACATTACAAGCAAAATTAACATCACCCACGATACCGTGCCGACGGTCAAATTCACGATGAACATTTCCGGCATGGTGGAACAAGGTATGCTTCTTCTCGACCCTCAAGAGGTAGAACGCAAGCTCAGTCAGCATGTCAGCGACAGTCTGGAAAAGCTGTTGGTTAAAATTCGGGACGCCGGCGTTGACCCCTACGGATTCGGCCTGCATTATTTAGCCCAATATTTTGGCAAAGAGAACAACTGGAAGCATTGGCAAGAGGTGTATCCTGAAGTGAAATTCCAGGTGGATACGAGCGTGAAAATTACGAATACGGGGCTGATTTACTAGAAACCGACGCAGACGCCATTTGCGCCGACTTCACAGGAATCTGCAGCTTCATCACGGTGCCCCGTCCCAGCACACTCGTCGCGATGAGCTCGCCGCCGTGCTTCTCGGCAATCCATTTGGCAATGGCCAGCCCTAGCCCCGTTCCGCCTTGGCTGCGTGTTCGAGCCCCATCTCCATGGTAAAAGCGGTCGAATATGCGCGGCAGCTCCTCCGCAGCGATGCCGATGCCGGAATCTTCCACCGCGATGTCGATCTGGTGGTGCCTCCTGCGGGCCGTCACCCGAATCGTGCCGCCAGCCGGCGTAAACTTCAAGCTGTTGTCCATCAAAATAACGAGGAGCTGGTGCATGCGCTCACCGTCAGCCAGCAGATCGAGGCCGTTCTCCAGCTCGGCCGTCAGCGCGACGCCCTTCAGCTCCGCAAGCGTCGCAAACTTATGAACGACCTCGTCGATCACCGTTCGAAGCGAGGTCGGCTTCAGCGACAGCTCCTCCTGATCGGAATCGGCACGCGCCAGCGTCAGCAACTGCTCGGCCAGCCGGCCCATGCGCTTCGACTCTTCCAGCACCATCGACAGCGGCTCGCTCATGTCCAGAATGGAGCGGTCGGGGTGCCGGAACACGCGTTCCGCGTTCGCGCGGATAATGGAGAGCGGCATCCGCAGCTCATGCGAAGCATCCGCGACGAACTGCTGCTGCCGTTCCCAGGACCGCCTAATCGGCCGCAGCGCCTGATTGGCAAGGTAAAGACCGGCCAGCACTGTTATAGCGCCGCCGACGGCGATGCCGATCACGATCAGCTCGAGCAGCTCTTTCAGCATCGCCTGCTCAGAATCAATAATTGAGATGGCCTGTACGGACACGATCGTCGACATCGAAGCGGACTCCAGAAACTGCGCAGGATCCCTCAACTCCCTCAGCCGCACCGGATCGTTCATGACGGTAATGCTTAGCTGCAAGGGCTTGTCGTACTGATTCGCGACGATCCGGTAAACGTGACCGTCCACATTCACGGTTTGCGGAGACGCTGCCGTCCGGTAAGGCTCAAACGCCTTCACCGCATCGTGCATGCTCGCGCTGCCCATCACTGGAATCGCATTTCCCTGGTCGTCCCACAGCACGAGGAAAACGCGCGGGTCAATGCCCTGCACCTGGATCAGCGTTTTTTTCGTCGCTGTGTTCGGGAGGAGCTGATCCACCTCAGGCAGGAGCTGCGTTTTCGCATAAAACAGCTGCGGATCCTGCTGGATCCGCAGCTGCAGCGATTCATCCACTTTGGCATATAGCTGGTGCCGAAGCTCTGTATACACAATGACGCCCAGACAAGCGATGATGATGAAAAACACGGCTGCATTCAGCAGCGTCAGACGGGTTCTCGTTTTTTTAAACATACCGCGCTCTCCTTCAAGATGTAGCCCACATTCCGAATTGTTTGGATCATTGCATCGTAGCCGTAAGCCTTCAGCTTTTTGCGCAAATAGAAGACATACACGTCTACCACATTCGAACCGACATCCGAATCCAATCCCCACACACGCAGGCAAATCTGTTCCCGCGTCAAAATTTGCTCCCGATTCCGCACCAAATATTCCAGCAGCTCAAATTCCTTCTGCGTCAGATCCAGCGTGCTGCCATCGATCACCGCGACCTTGGCTTTCGTCTGCAAGACAAGCCCTTGAAGCGCAAGCCCCGCTTCGACCTCCGCAGGCCCCCGCCTGCGCAGCAGCGCCCGGACGCGAGCGAGCAGCTCCGGCACGCCGAACGGCTTCGTCATATAATCGTCCGCACCGGTATCCAGCCCGCTCACCATGTCCTCCACGCTGTCCCGGGCCGTCAGGAACAGAATCGGCGTTCCCACCTGCTTCGCCCGCAAGCGGCGCACAATCTGCAGCCCGTCCAGTCCAGGCAGCATCCGGTCCAGCACGATGAGATCGTAGATGTCCTGCTCAGCGAGATAGCAGCCCTCCTCGCCGCAGCACGCCAGATCCGTCTGATACCCTTCCTCCTGCAGCAGTGCAGACAGCGTTTTTAGCAAATGATCGTCGTCCTCGACAACGAGAATTTTCATGATTTCCTCCCACCCGATGCTTGCCCGGCCTAGATACGCTCTATTATAGAGCGCCTAGCTGAACGCCAGATTAAAAACAGCTAATCTGTATATATAAACCAATCCAGCTCTTTCGTCGCGAGCAGCTGCTTGTAGCCGTTTTGGAATTGATGGTAAATGTTCAGCCGGTAATTGGAAAAATCCTTGATCTTATACAGCGCATCTTTGTTCGTATACGTCATCGTCGCATCGTGAAAGCCGAGCTCCAGCGATTTGGAAGCCGCCGCACTCGTGCCGTCCAGCGCATACGTCTCGCTGATCACAATTTCTTTGCCGCTCTCGACCGTCTCATCCCGAAGCTCCACGATCAGCGACTGATCCTTCATATCCGCATCAATCAGGGCATCTTTCTTCAAATCGTAATCAAAACTCAGCTTCGCCGTACCGGCGACAAAATCAATCTGCGTGCCGATATGGCTGAGCGAAATCGTATACGGATACGCTTCGAGATCGGCAAAATCCGCCTTCGGCGTCTTCGACTCGGCCGGCAGCGCGAACAGCGCCGCATTCATATAACCGTCCGCGGCGACGCCCGCTGTGCCGGGCAGCGTAACCGCATCGCCGAGAATGAGCTGCAGCCCTTCCGTCTTCGCTCCCTTCGGCGCCAATGCCCAGACCGACAGCAGCGCTTTGCCGCCGGGAATTACCTTGCGGCCGCTCGATCCAATGGTTGCGGGAAACACGGTACCGTCCGCCGTTTGCAGCTGGGCCACCTGCTTGCGCAGATCGGTGAACCGCTTCTCCAGGTTCTCGGCTTCCACCTGCACCAGCAGCAAATCGGCCGAGTCGCCCTCGAACGTCTGCACATCCCGCACTTGATACGCCGCCTGCCGACCGGTATCGGTCATCATCCGCTTCTCGCCCAATGGAATCGACTTGATGTGCGTCAGGGCTTCATTGTGATGAAAAGTGAGCAGATCCACCCTCTTCTCCCCTTGCGGCTCCTGCAGGGTCAGATCCAGCTTCTCAAAATCGCTGACATAAGGAATTTTGCCTGCAATCCCGATTGTGACGGATTTGCCGGGCAGCAGACTGATCACCTTGTCGCTGCGAATAACATTTCCTTCTATCGTCACCGCATCGTCCAAGGTAAACTGCCCTTTCAGCTCCGGAATCGGCAAAGCCTCCGTGCCTTTATTCATCAACGTCAAGCTCGCGGCTAAAATATCGTCGTCTTCCCAAGGCAGCCGTTCCAGCGTATCCAGACGGATGCTGTACGTCCCCGCCTGATCGACGAAATCATAGTCGTTGCCGAGGGAAACGTCATGCGCCTGCGCAGGCGGCACGTCGAATGCGGCGAGCGGCAGCGATACGGTGCTCTTCCCATCAGCCCCGGCAACCGTCTGCGTGACGATCAGCTGCCAGCCGTCCGTCCCCGCCGCTCGCGGAATCGCTCCGGTGAGCAGGCCCTCCTGCGCATCCAGCGGGTCCAGTGCGCGGTCTTTGGTAAAATCCGCCGATTGGAGCGGATAGCTGTGGCCATCTTTCGTTCGGATGGCGAAGCTCAGTTCCGGCAATTTGGTGCGACCGCTTCCAACATTCTCCAGATCAACATACAGAGAAGGCAGCAAATACGTGCTGTTCTGACTAACATAAGCGCGATCCAGCTTGGCGTTGAACGGCGTTCCGGCGATGACCAGATGCTGCTTGGCACCCGCAGGTGTCACGCTGCTGTAAGCTTCCGGCACTTGCAGCTCGCCAAGCTTGCGCTCATAACCGGCCGCTGAAAAATCCAGCTGCACGAAAGTGAACAAGAGCTGCGACAACTGTACGTCTTTGTCGATCTGCGCGTAATACCGCAACTCCTGGTGCACGCCGGCCGGAATCGTGTCCGGGGGTGCCGTGCCGCTAACAGGCTGCGCTTGATAAGAGCCTCCCGATGCCGAAAGCAGCCGCATCCGGATTTTGCGTAAATCCAGCGCTTCGCCCCCTCGGTTATCGTAAGCCACCGTAAACGCGACCGTCCGCGTCTCGCTATTTTCCAGCTCCCGCACATCTCCCAGTTCAATGTAGCTTTCGCTTCCGACCACTACCGAGCCAATTACAACGGGCTCCAACGCCGCAGCGTCTTCCGCCTTCGCCGCCTCGGCCGCATACGCCGCCGGGACCGGGGCTGCCAGCAGCGGCAGCCCCCCGCATAGACCGGCCAGCAGCGCCGCCATCCAGCCAATTTTTTTAATTCTCATCGCCCTCTACTCCTGCAAGTATGTGCTGACTTTATTTTGAATGATCTTCGCAACTTCTTCGGCCGATTTCTGCCCCTGGAAGAACGGCGCCGTCTCTTCGGCGACAATCGTCGAAATCTTCGCATCGCTCTCAGCGTACACATTCGCCTTGTCCAGCACGCCGGTGATATTCGCCACTTCATCATCCGTCGCCGCCTGCAACGTCATCGCGCTGCCGTTGATGTTCAGCTTCATTTTCGCATTGCCGGTGCCGAGCGTTTTCAGCGTATCGAGCTGGGCCTTCGCCCCGTTCTTATTCACGGCAAACCCGTTCAGCTCCCGCGCAGACTGCATCTCATCCGATAGCAGGAACTTCACGAAATCCCACGCCTCCTGCTTATTCGGGGACTTGCTATTGATCGCCAACGGCAACGAGGACGTAAACGGCGTCCCTTTAACATCGTTCTCGGAAGGGAGATTATAGAAGGCGCCTTTGCCGCCAAACTGCATTTTCGGCAGAGCGTACATATCCATGTACATGAAAATGTTGGACTTCGGCTGGAACACGACATTGTTCGCATCCGCCGTATCTGGCACGATAATCTGGTCATCATACATGGATTTCGCCAGCTTAAGCAGCTGGATAAAATCCGGAGAATCGAACTTCGCCTTCTGCGCCCCGGCATCGACGAATTTGGCAAACGAGCTGTTCAGCATCTGGGTGACCAGCTGATCCGGCTCCACTTTGCCGAGTGGATAAACGTCGGGCTTACCGTCGTTATTTTTGTCCGCCTGCCAGGCAGCGGCCTGCTTTTTGAAATCCGCCCACGTCCACTTGCTGTCATCCGGCGGCGTACTGCCCAGCACCGCTTGATTGCCAAGCCACATCGTCAGCCCGATTTTAGCAGGAATCGTATATAAGGCTCCCTTATAAGCCATCGCGTTCAGCATGCCGCTGTAGTAGTTGTCCTTCTGGAAAGAGCTGTCCTTGCTCATGAGGTCGCTGAGATTCTCCAACAGCTTCTTGTCCGCATATTTGCGGTACGGCAAGCCGTCCATCACGATGATGTCCGACGCTTTGCCGCTCATCAGCTCCGCCCCAACCGACGTGACGTATTTCTCGGCATTTTTGGGATCGGGCTTGGCCATCATGACCATATTCTGCTGCTTGCCGTCCGGCGCACTCGGCGCTTTTGTGTCTACGTTCGGCGCTGCGACGTACTCCTTAATCTGTACCGTCGTCCCTGGGTGTGCCGCTTCATATTTCTGCTTCGCCAGCTCGAGAAAACGGTCGGAAGTCATGACGGACAGCGAGATGGTTTTGGCTGCATTGGAAGCGCTTGGTGACGCCGCCGAAGGGGTTGGCGTATCGGAGGCTGGGGCTGCGGAGCAGCCCGCGAGGGCAACGACTGCGAGCGATGCGCAGAGCGTCATCGTTTTTTTCATTTTGAACATGGGTGGTTCACTCCTTGTTAATGATAGTGGCGATCGCCAGCAGCGCTGGGATCGCATAAGCCGTCGGCTCGACGGTGTACGTGAGGCCGGCCCAGCGGGCCGCGCCGGCGGTGAGCAGCGCCGCCGCCGGCAACCACAGGAGCACGCGCGTCAGTCGCTGCTCCAGAGGCAGCCCCGCCAGCGCCCAGATGCGGAGGCCGAGCAGCAGGCTCGGCAGTCCGGCCAGGGCGCCTGCGGCGGCAAGACCCGCGCTGAGCCGGCCGGCGGCCAGCGCGTGCAGTTCCTGCGGCGAAGGGGCGTAGCCCGCCCGCATGTTGCTTTGCTGCCAGAGGAGCTGCACCTTCTCCCAGTAAAATGGGAGATCGATGAGCTGCTCGGGCAGCCACGCCGGCGGGAGATAGAGGCGAAAGCGGATGGCGAGCCATACGCCGACGATCCCTCCCGCCAGCAGGACGCTTGCTGCGAGGTGAAGCAGCAAGGGACGCTTCAGGGCCGACAGCGCGTCGGGCCAGTCGGCGGTGTGCAGCCGCTGCTTAAGCAGGCGGCTGCCGCTCTGGATCTGCCGGAGGAGGAGACTTGCCATAGCCCAGATCGCCGTTCCTCCGAACAGGAACTCCAGCAAGTCTCGCCACTGGCGCACAACCCTGCCCTCCAGCAAGCTGTTCGTCAGGCTGTAATTGGCGGCGTTCTGTCCAATACTACGCAGGGCTGCCGTCATTTCTTGCACGCCGCTCACGGCGCTGCTCGGTCCCGCCGTCCACTGCACGGTCCGAATGCGCGTCTCCGGCTGCAAATCCAGCATTGTCGTTACAGGGATCCATACCTGCGCGAGGCTGCCGGCGGATAAACGCTGCAAGAGGGAGTCCTTCTCTTGCAGCACCCCGATCACGGTGAACGGCACGCCGTATAGCGTGATCGTTCGGCCGGCGACCTGCCGGGAGCGGAACAGCTGCTCAGCCGCGTCCGCTCCCAGCACAGCGACCCGGCTGTGCTCCGACACCGCCGTGCGGGACAGCCGCGTGCCTGCCTCGGACTCGGCGCCACTAAAGTCCCGGTACGCGCCATTTACGCCGTGGACCTCGACGGCGGCGGCGAGCGTCCCTGCCCGCGCGGTCGCCCGCTCTCGTGCTTCATAGGCGACCGGGGCAGGCGCCGAATTTTCCTCCAGCGCCTCCGCCTCCTTCAACGTCAGCCCGGCCCCGGCAGAATCGGATTGGGCGGCGTTTGCCGAGAGCACGCCCAGTCCCTGCGTGCCGCCAAGCTGCTCCCACTCCCCGGCAACCGCGGGGATAAGCCCCGTAGTTGCCAGCATCAGCAGGAGTCCGCTCCATACCAGCCACGTGCCGAGCCGTGTCCGGCCGGCCGCTGAGACGCTGCCGACAGCTCTGCTGGTGTGCCCGCTCGACCGGGCCGCCTCCTGCTCGTGCTTCTGCCCATGCTTCTGCTCGTGCTCCTGATCTTGATCCGCTTTAATCCTTGCGTACAAGCACACGATCCCCTTCCGCTACAGATTTGGAGCTGGAGACGACGACTTGATCGAGTGGGGTAATACCATTCTCAATCGACGTCTTCTCGTCGTCGCTGTCGCCGGTCTGCACGCTCGCCCGCTGCAGCTCATACTCCGTGCCGAGCGGCCCCTTCTTCTCTTTCACAACGAGCACGAATGTGCCGTTATCGTCCTCCCGGATCGCATCATTCGGCAGCACGCTGCGGAAAGTCGACGTCTTTTTCACAATCGAGAAGCTGCCGCTTTCGCCCCCTTTGAGACGCGCATCGTGCAGGGTTAGCGTCACTTCCTTCGCGCCGGAGCTTTCGCTTGCTTTGCTGCCGGTACTGCCGGAGCTGCCGGACTGCGTTTGGGCTTGCGCAGCGTCCCGAATCTCCGTCACCTCCGCCGAAATATGCGCGTTGTTCAGCGAAGCGAAAATCACTTCCGTTTTGTCGCCGACCTGCACATAAGGCACCTTCGCTTCCTCGACGACCGTTTTCAGCTCCTGGCCCTTCGCCAGATCAGCGATGCGCACCGCCGCTTTGCCGCTCTGCACCGGAGCGCCTTTGACTGCGCTCACCTCGGTCACAATGCCGGCCACCGGCGAAACGATGCGGGCGAACGCCGCAAGCTGCCGTTCGCCGCTCTCAATCTGGCGCTCCAAAATGCCAATGTCGAGCTGCAAACTCTCCATATCGCGCGCCATGCCGTGCAGCTGCTTGTCGTCGCCGGTGCGAAACGCCTCCTCGTAGCTTTCCTGAAGCTTCTCCAGGCTCAGCTGCTTCTGCCGAAGACGCGCCTTGTTATCCTGCAGCACTTCTTCCGCGTCCGCCGTTTTCATCACGACAAGCTCCTGACCCGCTTCGACCGTGTCCCCGGCTTTGACCGCGACGGCGGCTACCGGCCAATTCGTCTCTACGTAGAGATCGGAGGTTTCCGCCGCCTGCGTCGTCCCCGTCCCTGTCACTTCATGGGACAGCACCCCTGCGATTGATTTTTCCACCGTGACTTCAGCCAGCGACAAATTCAGCAGCGTATTTGAAAAAAACGTCAACGTCACCATCGCAAACCCAAAGGCGACGATGACTTTGCGTATGCCCTTCTTTTTACCGTTTTCTTGACGGACAGCGACGATCGCCCCCTCCATAGCACTTCCTCCCCCGCTTTCTTCCCGAGTTTATCCCTCCGCTATCCCTTCATTCCCGAGAGCTGGATGCCCTCGACCAAATACTTCTCCGCATATAACGCTACAAGCAGCGGTGGCAGCATATACAACGCCGACGCCGCAAAAGCGATCCCCCGCGCCTCCTCGCTAATCGCCGACAGGTAGACCGATAAGGGCTGCTTCACCGCATCATGCAAAAAGACCAGCGGCTGCTCCACCATATTCCAGTTGTCGATGAACACCAGCATCGCGAGCGCCGCCACCCCGGTGCCGCACATCGGCAGCACGATACGAGCGAACACGTACAGATGGCTGGCCCCGTCCATTCTCGCCGCTTCCACATAGCTGCGCGGGATGACCATCATGAACTGCCGCAGCAGAAACACGCCGAACGCGCTGAATATACCTGGCAAAATAATAGAAGCATACGAGTCCAATAGTCCCAGCTTATCCGCCATGATAAAGTTCGGCACCAGCGTGACCTGAAACGGCATGAGCATCGTCACCAGATACACGAAGAAAAGCGGCTCCCGCCCGCGAAAGCGGAGCAGCGCGAAGGCGTAGGCGGCCAGCGAAGCGACGACGACTTGCCCGGCGATAATCGGTACGGTGATTTTCACCGAATTCCAGAACATCAGCAGGAACTGCGGCTTCCCGATCAGCACCGTATAATACTGCGACAGCGTAACCCGATCGGGGATCCACCGCAGCTGGACAAAGCCTTCGCCATCCCCAAGCGCCGCAAAGCTGCTTGCGATCTCGTTCTCCGCCATGAAGGACCCCGCCAATGTCAACGCCGTCGGATACAAAGCCGCTGCGGTCAGCGCCAGCAGGATCAGCAGCGCGATCCCCCGTCCGGTTCGCTCAGCCGTGCGACGGAACCCGGGCCATTTCATTTTTGAACGGATGATGATTCCCCCCTTTCCCCTTCGAAAAGCTCCCTTATTCCAGCGCGCTTCGCAGCTTCCGTTCGATCCGGAACAGCAGCCAGACCAGCATGGTAATCACGGCGGCCATAATGTAGGCGGCTGAGGTTAGCTTTTGATAGTCCAGCGATTGAAACATATTGTTCATATAGTGCTGGAGCATGTACACCTTTTCGGCCGGATAGCTGCCTGCCAGCATGTACGTTTCGCGAAACATTTTAAATGAGTTGATGATCGACATAATGAAAACAAAGAACGTCGTCGGCGTTAAATACACGAGTGTGATGGAGCGCCATTGCCGCACCTTTCCGGCGCCGTCGATCGCTGCAGCCTCGTAATAATCCGCCGGAATCTGCTGCAGCCCCGCCAGAAATAAAATCATGTTGTAGCCGACATTTTTCCATATGTAGACGAGGATGATTACGTAGAGGGCTGCTTTGCTTTCCATCCAATCTTGGGGAGGATGCCCCCACTGATCGAGCCAGCCGCTGAGTGTGCCGTGCAGATCGAACAATGCCGCCCAGACGAGCACGACGGAGGCGACTGGGATCACCAGCGGACTGAGCAGCGCAATCCGGAACCACTCGCGAAAGCGCATGCTGCGATTCAGCAGCATCGCAAGCCCCAGCGCAAGCCCCATGTTGAGCGGGACGCACAAGCCCATGAACTGCAGCGTATTCATCGCCGCCCGCCGAAAAACGGGATTCGCCAGCAGCTGCTCATAATTGGCAATGCCGACAAAGGAGCCGTCGATCGGGGTATCCACCAGCGAATAATAGCCTCCCATGAGAAAGGGAATCAGGAAAAACACTGCAAAGCCCACACTACTAGGCAGCAAAAAAGCCGCCGCCACGATCCCCTCGCGATTGCGCAGTCTTGTCAGCTTTGTCAGCCGCTTCAGCCTTGTCTGCACGTTGGCGTTCCCCCCTCTCTACAGATTTGATTGTCGCATCGCCAAATTAGAAATCGATTAGAAGCACTGATAACCGGCTTCGCCATCCTCACATGGACGGATGCGTTTACTGATGGCATCGAGCCAGATAGGCAGGAAAAAAGGCAACCCCGGTCGACGATCACGTCTCTCGGAATTGCCTTTCACACCTGGCATGCGCGGATTAGTATTTGCAGATGCTGCGTGTGATGATCACGAGGAGAATGAATAGAACGAGGACGCTGGCAGCTGTGTTGTTTTTGGGAACGGGAGTGACAGCAGCATGGTGAGTGTGAACTGGTTTCGGGAATACAACGGATGTTTGTTGGTACGAAGCGTGTAAGTGAATGTCGTTGTGTACGGGAGCTTGCATAGTCGGCATCGTCATCGTTGGAGCAGGCGCCGGGAGCGGAGTAGGCATCGGCATTGGCATCGGCATTGGCATAGGTTGAACAGGGTAATTAGGAACTTTGATATGTTCCATAAGAGCACCTCCTTGAAATTGTCCCTGAAGGGAACGGCAACGCTTGTAACAGGCTGAAACCGGGGCGGTTGAACTGGTGGGTGAATAGCTTACAACATCAGTCTATGGGAGAGCACCTATCACGAACACGGTAAACACCCAGATGTTATGAAAATGGTTGGGTATCATGGGCGAACGAGCCATGGGATTGGCGGAATTTGCGACAGCCCGGTGCAAAATGGCCGTTTGGCAGGAGGGACAGGCGTGGAGCCTGCCTGGGCTGCGGAACGGTGGCGAACCGCTGCCACAGTCGTTTGGGCAGGCTCGGCGCCACCACACACACTCTCGCCACCCCTAAGAGGGGCGCGCCCTAGTTAATCTCACTCAAAATCGCGTTTTCCCCGAGTTAAGAGGGGCTAGCCACCCTTAAATCTCCCCATTTAGGCGGAAATCGGCGATTTTGCTCTCCTAAGAGGGGCATGCCCTAGTTAGCTTCTTTCAAATTCGCGTTTCCCTCACATTAAGAGGGAGTAGCCACCCTTAGCATCACCCTCCCGCATGCGAGATACCTCAACCGCTGCCCAACCAGCCGCCCCGCACCCGTCATGCCCGAGCTAACCGTCCCAATAAGCGTGGTAAACCACTTAATCGGACGATTTCCCCCGACAGCCCTCAAATAAGCGTACCAAACCACGCCTATTTCCCGGCGAAGCCGCATTTTCCACGTGTGCAGCACGAGATAAGCGCGGTTTACCACCTCTATTTGCCAACTACCACACCAGTCACTCGAAATAGAAGCGGTTCTCCACGCTTATTTCGCAATTTCTCGCATTATCTCGCATTGTCTCGCCATTCCTCCCACCGCCTACCGACGCGCCGCCCCCCTCAACGCAAAAAAGCCCCAAGAAATGTCATCCATTTCTCGGGACTCCCGCTTCTATACGTAAGGATTGTTATCGCGTTCAAAACCAATCGTCGTCTTCGCGCCGTGTCCCGGGTACACTACCACGTCGTCGTCCAGCAGGAACAGCTTCTCCTGAATGGAATCGAGCAGCGTGTTGTGATCCCCGCCTGGCAGGTCGGTGCGGCCGACCGACAATTTAAAAAGCACATCGCCGCAGAACAGATGCTTGTCCCATAGGAAGCTCACGCTGCCAGGGGAATGCCCCGGCGTGTGGAACACTTTCAGCTCAATGCCGAGGAACTTCAGCGTCTGCCCTTCGTCCAGCGCATACTCGGCCGGCTCGCACTCAATAAGGGCGCCAAGCTCGGGCCAGCGGGCGGAACCGTTTTTCTTCGGGTTCATCAGCCAGTCGCTCTCGAGATCGTGCACATAGACCGGGCACTTCTTCAGCTTGCGGATCTCCTCCACACCGCCGATATGGTCAAAATGCGCATGCGTCAGCAAAATCGCCTCGATGTCCAGATCCGCGATTTTGCGGATCAGCGATTTTGGCTGCATGCCGGGGTCGATGATAATGCCCTTCTTCGTCTCAGGATCGGACAGCAGGTACGCGTTCGTCCCGATCGGGCCTAGCTCAAAAGATTGAATCGTAATCATCGCAGCCTCACCTTAGAACGATTCGATCAAGGCGCGAAGCTCTTGCACGATGACCGCATGGTAGCCGTTGCCTTCGCCATATTGGCGCATCATTTCGGCTCTTGCTACTTGAATTTTTTCGTTATAGTCCGCTGCATCGCGGTCTGGATTTTCTTTTTTGAACTGGTTCATCACCGCTTGGACATGCTTAGGACGAGGTCCCCATTGACCGAGCACGAAACCGCCCGTATCTGCAAAAATCACAATCGGAATCGATCTGCCGCCATTGGTCAGGAATTGGTCCATGACATCCAAATTTTGCTCCATCACAAGAACTTCTGTCGGTACGCCGCTATTCTCCAGCGCTTTGAACACGACCGGGATGTTGCGAACCACATCGCCGCACCAGTCGGACGCGAGAATCAGACAGCGCAGGTCATCACGGTTATTCAGCGAGTCAAAATACTCCTTGTCATCCTCGCTCGCCCACTCGAAACCGTTATAGTACTCCAGGAATTTCTCTTGATTTTTCTCCATGCTATCGATAAATTGCTGCGGCTTGAGGCCTGTACGAAACTTGCTTGCCAAATTAGTACTCATCGTTTCATCCTCCCAAGTTCGTTGTTCTTCCCCATCATTGTAGCAAAAGCTGACGAATGCGCCAAATCCGATTTGGCCTGCTGTTCCGCCTTCCGCTTACGCCCGCTTCGCTTTTCTTTTCACGTAGAATTGGTACCCGACATAAGCCACCGTAAGAATAATCGCCGCAATGATCAGCGGTTTGATATAAGGCCCCGCATATTCCCCAATCGTCTCCCAGTTGTCCTTCAGCTTCATCCCCAAATACACGTAGAGGAACGAGTAAGGAACCAGCGCCAACGCCGTATACGTGGTGAAGCGAGCCAAAGGCATCTTGGCCATCCCGCCGGGCAATGAAATCGCGTGCCGTACAATCGGAATGAATCTCGCGGTAAAAATCATCCCCGTCCCGTACCGGTTGAACCATTCCTCGGCCACGTCGATATGATGCTTGGAAATGAGCAAATACTTACCGTACTTTTCCAAAAAAGGTCTGCCGCCGTAACGCCCGATCCAATATAAGACGATTTGGGCCAGCGTGCCGCCGACAACCGCACATAGGATGGCGCCCACAAAATTTATTTGCCCTTTCGACACAAGATACCCGGCATATGCCAGCAAGAGCTCATTCGGAATGACCTCCAGCATAAGCCCGAGGAAAATGCCCCAGTACCCCAGCCCTTCCAAATAAACTAACACATTGTGAATCAACTCACCCATGCTTTGAACCCTCTCTTCTTTTCACTTTTCATACCTCCACATATTCTAGCATAGACCAGCGTCCCGTCACTACTTTTGCGCATACTTCCTTCACATTTAAAAGAAGGCATTCATGACACGTTATGCAGCTCCTTCCCGAATCATGCCCTTGTCCAACTCGCGGCCTGCATAAAAGCTGCGCATGCGCTGACAAGCCTATGCATAAGATGTAGTAGAACTTGTACAGGGAGGCGAGGGGCGCATGTCCCGTGTGTGGATTGTGAAACGCAAGCATCTGTTGATGGTAGTTGTCGTACTTGGGTTGTTGGCGAGCGGATGGTTGTATTTAAGCCAAGGAAGTATTTTGCCGACGCAGGCCGACGCACCTTCGGAGCGCACCATTCATATGGTCACGGGGGAATTTAAGTCAACCACTACCGACGGCAAAACCATCGAAGCCTACCGCTGGGACCCCGGCACCATTCTCGTGAAGCAGGGCGAGCATATTCGGCTCAGCATCTACGGCGTTAACGGGGAAAGCCATCCTTTTATTATTGAAGGGCTGAACATTTCCGGCGAGGTGAAAAAAGGCAAGGAAACCGTCGTCGATTTCATCGCCGACAAGGAAGGCATCTATCGCATCATTTGCCTGACGCACGCCGACATCGCTCACGGCGGGCCGATGATCGGCTATATTGTGGTGGATTGAGTTGCTGCGGAGGGGAGATCTGTAGCAAAGGATGGACAAATCAACAGATTTGTTGGTAAAATGTCCCTGTAATATTCATGCGTGAAGCACACGCCGTCTTTTCCTTTGGGAAGAGGCGGCTTTTTGCGCCCGCCCTATCGGATCAAGTTCGGAGCGGATGGCTACGGTCCGCATCTAAAAAATGTCGATCGTTGGCAGTTTGGCGACAACCTGAAAAAAGAGCGGCGCTGCCAGCAGTTTATTCTGCATTTGAGGGAACCAGCTTTTTCTGTAGCTGGTCGCTACCAGCTGCATCGGATAGCCAATGGTTCCATGACTTAAATGGACCGAATCGCGCGCAGCCTCTTAAATAGGACATGTACCACTGCCTATTATCACGGATTACCACGATATTAGCGATTATTTGCAGAATAGCCAATGGAATCATTGACTATTCTGGGTGTACCCGCCGCATTCATAGAATTAGCCAATGAAACCATTGGCTAACCCCCCGCTCTGCCGGCCAGCTATCCCCCTAAGCGCAAACGAGCTAAGCTGATCACACTATTTCGCTTGTCCCAAATTCCCCCAAATAGCATCGGTTTTGACGATCCATACCACGCTTATTACTCCCCCCTAGCTACTCCCCTTCCCTGCCACTTTATCCCGCCCCACCTCAACCATCCCTCCCTTCCCCTTCCCCTTCTCCTGCGAACCCAGTCGCTCTCCGCGCCTCTCCTGCATACACATAACATAGAGAGGAGCGTCGATACCGCATGGTTCACCAAAAGCAAAGCGAAAAGCACAAACAAGTTTACCCCACCGCTCGCGGCATCCGCAGAGCGTGCAGCAAGGAGTTGTACCGTACAGCCAAGCGGCTCAAAGTGTACCTGACGCCGGAGCAAATTGGGCAGGCGGAGAAGCTGTACACGACCAAAGTCATGCTGAGCCTCCCCTTCATCGTCGAGAACGGCAGCAATCGCAAGTTGCTCTCCGACTGGTTCGACGAGAACGTCGGCCCGGAGATTGCGCCGATCTGGCAGGTCGAGCTCGCCGACCTGAACCACGCGTTCCGCGATGCCTTCGGCGGCATGTAAGCGGATCGCCACTGGCGGCAGCGTCGGCACACTGCTCCGCAGCTCTGGCCCCGACGCCAACACAAAAAGAAGGCCGCAGCCCCCACGCACAAGCAGGGCCGCAGCCTTCTTTAATTATTTTTATCGGAATTCAGGAAGCCAGGAGCCGTGTGCCTCGATCAGATCGTCGCACATCGCCACAATATCGTCCATCGACAGCTCCGCCGACGTATGAGGATCGAGCAGCGCCGCATGATAGATGTGCTCGCGCTTGCGCGTCATCGCCGCTTCGATCGTCAGCAGCTGCGTGTTGATGTTCGTGCGGTTGAGCGCCGCCAGCTGCGGCGGCAGATCGCCGACATACGTAGGCGTGACACCGTTACGGTCGACCAGACAAGGCACCTCGACGCAAGCCTCGCGAGGCAGGTTCGTGATCAGGCCCGTGTTCATGACGTTGCCGCCGATTTTAAACGGATTGTTCGTCTCGATCGCTTCAAAAATATACGAAGCATACTCATGCGAGCGCTCGTGCGTCAGGGTGGCATCGTTCACGAGTTCTTCGCGCATGGACTTCCAGCGCTCGATTTGATTGATGCAGCGGCGCGGATACTCGTCAAGCGGAATGTTGAAGCGGTCGACCAGTTCCGGGTAGCTCCGCTTGATGAAATACGGATGGTATTCCGCATTGTGCTCGGAAGACTCCGTCACGTAGTAGCCAAACTTCAGCATAAGCTCGAAGCGCACCATGTCGTCGTGCTTCTCTTTTTGCTTTTCCGCAGCCCGTTTCTTGATTTCCGGATACAGGTCGACGCCGTCCTTCGACACTTCGAGCAGCCACGCCATGTGGTTGATGCCCGCGATTCGCGCCTTGATGCCCTTGTCTTCGATGCCGAGGCTCTCGAACAGACGCGGCACGCACACCTGTACGCTGTGGCACAGACCGACCGTCTGCACGCCACCGTACGTGTTCATCACGTTCGTCAGCACGGCCATCGGGTTCGTGTAGTTCAGGAACAACGCATCCGGACACACCTCGCGAATATCCGCAGCAAAGTCGAGCATGACCGGAATCGTTCTCAAGTTGCGGAAAATGCCGCCAATTCCGATTGTATCGGCGATCGTTTGACGCAGACCGTATTTTTTCGGAATCTCAAAATCCGTAATCGTACATGGATCATAGCCACCTACTTGAATGGCGTTGACAACATATTTCGCACCACGCAGCGCTTCTTTGCGGTCCTTGTACATTTGGATGTCGCAGGTGCTGCCGCTCGTCTTTTTCAGGTTGTTCAGCATGTTGGCCGAGTCCTGCAGACGCACGTGGTCAATATCGAAGAGAGCGATCTCAAATCCTTGCAGCGCGGGCGTTTGCAAGCAATCACCGAGCACGTTTTTCGCAAAAACGGTACTGCCTGCGCCTAGAAACGTAATTTTTGACATATCCTTGTTCTCCTCCAATGTGTAAGCGTTTTTCTTACTTTTACTATACCTGAACCGCGGCTGATCGCATATGGATTGAAGGAGCAAGGATATGGACATTTGTAGTTTATTGCAGTACGCTTATTAGAAAAACATTAGAGGTGGCCATGACCCTGTACCATACATATTTTGATATTAGCCTGAATACCCATCACACCGATTCTGAGTTTTCCATCTTGTTCAGCGGGGAGGGCAAGCCGATTCCCGAGCATAAGCAAGGGCCTGTCGTTCACGATTACTATTTGATCCATACCGTGCTCGCCGGCGAAGGTGTGTTTGAGATGCGTGGGCGCACCTACGCGTGTAAAGCGGGAGATACGTTTATCATTTTCCCAGGAGAGTTATTCACCTATATCGCAGACCGTGACAAGCCGTGGCACTATGCGTGGGTCGGGTTTACCGGTCGTACAGCAGGGGCCTTGCTGGAAAGCATCGGCGCATCCGCCCAGCAGGCCGTTATCTCCGGAGCAGCCCCGCGTTCCATTCGGCACTACTACCGGCACATCCGTCGTTCTTTTCAACACTCCGCTTTTCCACAGCTGGAGGACTTGGAGGCCGAAGGATGGCTGCGCTTGCTTTTACGGGAATTAGGGCGCGCTAATACAAGCCGGATTACCGAACGCGCTGAAGCCGCGACCGATATTGAGCGACAAGTCGCGCAGGCGATTCGCTATCTGGAGCTGCAATATACGCAGGCCGTTTCCATTGAGCAGCTCGCACGCAATCTGGGCTACCACCGGACCTATCTGTGCAAAATGTTCAAGCAATCCACGGGCCTTTCGCCCATGCAGTATTTGTTCAACATTCGGATGGAGCGCGCCAAACAGCTGCTGCAGACGTCCATGACCATCGATCAGGTAGCCTCCTCCGTCGGCTTCAATGATGCGCTTTTTTTCTCCAAACAGTTTCGTAAATGGAGCGGAAAAGCCCCTTCCGCCTACCGGAAGGAGCTCTGATCGGCCGTGCACCCGGCCCTGTATGACGGACATGTTCAAGAGCTTGCCGTGTGCCGCTTACGAGCTCAGCCTGCGCTATGCGTGCATCACGATGTCCACGAGCTTGCCTTCGGAAGCCTTGGCCAACTCTTCGCCGCGCAAAAAAATTTGCAGCCCCCGGCGCCCGCCGCTGATGCTGACAAGCTCCATCCCTGTGACTGATTCATGCAGGAAAAAGGGGTATTTCTTCTTCATCCCTAGCGGGGAGACGCCCCCGCGGATATAACCGGTGAGGGACTGAATGTCCTTGACCGGCACCATCTCTACTTTTTTATTGCCGCTGACGGCAGCCAAACTCTTCAAATTCAACTCATGATCGCCGGGGATGCAGGCGGCTAGAACGCCGGTTTTGTCCCCTTTTAGAATCAGCGTCTTGAACAGTTGACCGGGTGCCAGCCCGACTTTCTCCGCCACCGTACCGACATCCAATTGATCTTCGTCCCATGCATACTCATGCAGTGTGTAGGAAATGCGAAGCCCGTCGAGGATGCGGCAGGCATTGGTTTTGGATGACATGCCAGTCACCTCCCTAATCGTAAAAAGTCATAGGCGCTAGAGGAAAAAGGCAAGCAACCGGTTCCCCGCTTACTCGCCTTTTACTCGAAGCTTATTTAGATTTCAATGTCCACGATCAAGCTATCTTCACGGCCAACTTCCCGAATGAACGCAGCGACCGCTTGGTGCTCAGGGTTCGGGCCATACGCTTCCAACGCGGCACGGTCTTCAAAACGCACGGACAATACCACCTGATACCCCTTGTTCTTTTCCGAGAAATTAATCCCGGCCTGAATACCGACAACGCCCGTCACATGCGCGCGCAGCGCCTTGTAGCGATCGCACACTTCTTGCAGCTGCTCCTGCGTCGTCGAAGCTCCGAATTTCACAAGTACAATATGATCGATCATGCCTGTAACCCTACTTTCCATCTTTCTAAAATAGTGCGAACTGTCTATCATCCTACCAGAAAGCGATGCGGATGAAAAGGTTAGGCGCCGCTCTACTAACACCGCCCCCGCTTTATTGAAAAGCCCGCATCGATCGCTTATGCTTAAGGAAGAAGCAGAAGAGAGGTCAATCATTCCTATGAAAATACTTGTACTCACCGAAAAACCAAGCGTCGCCAAAGAGATCGCCCGCGTTCTCGGCTGCACGCAGAAGCAGAAGCATCACTACGAAGGCCCTAAATACGTCGTCACGTGGGCGCTCGGGCACCTCGTCACCCTTGCCGAGCCGGAGGATTACGACACGAAGTTTAAAACATGGAACCTGGAAGACCTGCCGATCATTCCGGACCGGATGAAGCTCAAGGTCATGAAAGAGACCTCGCATCAATTCCGCGGGATTGAGCAGCTTGCCAAACGCGGGGACCTGGCGGAGCTGGTCATCGCGACCGACGCCGGGCGCGAGGGCGAGCTCGTCGCCCGCTGGATTATGGAGCTGATCCGCTGGAAAAAGCCGTTCAAACGGCTTTGGATCTCGTCGCAGACGGATCAGGCGATCCGCGAGGGCTTCGCGCAGCTGAAGCCCGGCACCGACTACAACCGGCTGTATCAGGCAGCCGTGTGCCGCTCTGAGGCCGATTGGCTTATCGGCCTCAACGTGACGCGCGCGCTGACCAGCAAGTTCGGCGCGTCGCTCTCCGCAGGGCGTGTGCAGACGCCCACGCTCGCGATGATGACGGACCGGGAGGCGGAAATCCGCCAGTTCCGGTCCGTGGAGTATTGGCTCATCGAAGCCGATCTGGGATCGTACCGCGCACAGTGGCGGGACCCCAAAACCGGCGATTCGCGCCTATTCGACCGCGAGCGGGCCGATGCCCTGCAAGCCAAGCTGCAAGATCAGCCAGGCCGCGTCACCCAGGTCACGCGAACAGAGAAAACGATCCCGCATCCGCTGGCGTACGATCTCACCGAGCTGCAGCGGGATGCCAACAAGAAGTTTGGCTTCTCGGCGAAGCAAACATCCAACGTCCTGCAGCGCCTCTACGAGCAGTATAAGCTCGTGACGTACCCGCGGACGGACTCCCGCTACTTGACGTCGGACATGGTCCCGACGCTGCTCGGCCGCCTCAAAGGGGCGGCAATCGGTCCGTACGCGGCGCTGGCGGCGCCGTTCATTCGCCAGCCGCTCGCGATCACGAAGCGCATCGTCGATGACAGCAAGGTGAGCGATCACCATGCCATCATCCCGACGGGCGAAGCGATCTCGCTCGCGACGCTCAGCGCCGACGAGCGCCGGCTGTATGATCTGATCGTACGCCGCTTCATCGCGTTGTTCCGCAGCCCTTGCAAATACGATGAGACGAAGCTCACCGTGGAGATTGCCGGCGAGAAGCTGTATGCTTCCGGCACGACCATGAAGGATGCCGGCTGGAAAGACGTCTACGGCACCAGCGATCTTAGCGACCCTGACCAAGAGGACAGCAGTGCCGAGGATGACATCGCGCAGCAGCTGCCCAAGGTGAGCCAAGGCGACGCCGTAACGGCGCGCAGCGTTCGCCAGCTTACTCGCCAGACGAAGCCGCCAAGCCGCTACACCGAAGCCTCCCTCCTGTCCCAAATGGAAAAATGGGGACTCGGCACCCCGGCGACGCGGGCGGACATCATCGAGAAGCTCGTCGCTTCCGATACGATCGAGCGCCAAGGCTCCCTGCTGCGCCCGACCGGCAAAGGCGCGCAGCTCATCGAGCTCGCCTCCGAAGAATTGCGCTCGCCGGAGCTGACGGCCCGCTGGGAGCAGGAGCTCGAGCGCATCGCCAAAGGCAAAGGCAGCATGGAGCAGTTTCTGAGCGGCATTCGCGCCAAGGCCGGTGAGCTCGTCTCCGAGGTCAAGCGCAGCAACGCCGCGTATAAGCCGCACAACCTGACCGGCAGCAAGTGCCCGGAATGCGGCGAGTTCCTGCAGGAAGTCAAAGGCAAGCGCGGGCGCTACCTCCACTGCTCCAGCCGCGAGTGCTCCTATAAGCGGGAAGTGGACGGCCAACTCACGAACCACCGCTGCCCGCAGTGTCATAAAAAGATGGAAATTCACACCGGCAAAGCCGGGAAATACTTTCAGTGCCGCCCGTGCAACGTTGTCGAGAAAATCGACAAGGATGCCCCTAGCGGCGGCCGCCGTGGCGCTGCCAAAGCGAACCGCCAGTTGATCGAGCAATTCTCCGATCAGACGCAGCTTGGCTCCTCGCTGGCCGACAAGCTGATGGCCGCGCTGCAAAAGAAAGAGGAGTAGGCTTATTTGCCCGCTCCTCATCATACTGCCCCCGTTGCCAATGACGGGGGCTATTTCTAGTACACACCTGAGGCTGATACTCCGCGCATGCAAAAAAACTCCGCCCCCATCCGGGAGCAGAGCCTCCAACTCACTGAGCAACCGCCGCGTCCTGCTTCGTCACTCTTCCTTTGACTGCCATTTCCAACTGTTCCACGCTCGTAATGCCCAAATTTATTAACGCTTCCCCTGTCTCCATATACACGCTGGACAAAATGTGCATGCTGGACTGAGGAACGAGTGATTTGCGGAATTCGTGAAACACAACGGGGCTGTACGCCTTGAGCACGGTCATGAGCTCTACGGTCGGTGGAATAAAGCCGCGAATCTCCGACGATTTCCAGAAGAAATCCCGTACGTACATAATATCGGACCCTGTTCGATTCAGTTTTCGAATCATCGCAAAAAACTCGTCCACCAGCACTTGCCGATCCGTCTTCATGAACCATCCTCCTTACAAGTCCTGATTAATCTGATACTTTTAGCATACCACAATTAGTTCTTTCGATCTACACAAAGCACGCGTTTCCTTCAAATAAAAAACGCAAAAAGCCGCCTCAGATCCCGTCTTCAGCAGCTTTATTCACATTTACTTATAGGACAACATGCTCATGAGCGTTCGCTGCAGCTCCTGCGGAGAATGCACCAGATAGTCCGGCCTTCCGCTTAGCAGCAGACGCGGCGAATCGTAGCCCCAGGTAACGGCGATGATCGGGACGCCCAGCTTTTTGCACGCTTCGATGTCGCGCAGCTCGTCACCGATGTAGACCATGCGGGAAGGCGCCGTCCCCCATTCTTTCATGACTTTGCGGATGGCGTGGTGCTTGCCAAAAATCGGTTTGGCCGAGATGACATCTTTGAAAGCGCCGTCCAGCCTATGGTTTTTCAGAAACAATCGAATATTGGCCCCCGTATTGGAGGATAAAATGGAGCTGCGCACCCCTTGCGCGGAAAGGCGTGACACGACTTCCTTCATGCCCGGCACGAGCTGAAGCGCTCGGATGTGATCCTGATACAGCTGTCTCCCGGCGATCAGCAGCTTCGGAATTTGCAGCACCGGCACGCCGAGCCGTTCAACGCGCTCCGAGATGGTCAACGACCGAAGCGCGGCAAGATCCTGCTGGCGAATCGGGCGAAAATGATGCTGCACCGCCATCTCATTATAAAGCTTTACCAAAAGCGCTCTGGAGTCAACAAGCGTGCCGTCAAAATCGAATAGGATATGTTTTACCATCCTGCGCTATATAAGAACAGAGCCGGCCCTTCAGGCGGCACTTGGCGAACTTGATTTTGCTTGAATTCCTCCGCCGGATCAAGCGCAATATGTGGGTTACTGACCGTGCGCAGGTCCTCCCACACGCACGAAATGCCGCGACTGAAGCCCATCGCGTCGCCTGCGAACATTTTGCAACCCTGACAAAACGCCTCTCGCTGCTCTGCATCCAGCTTCACAATTTTATTCCGCAGGCAGCAGTAGATCTCATTCATCGTGTTGCAGACATTGACATGTGTCACTAGAGCCATCTCACGATCAACTCCTTAGGGAACAATTTGTGTGTAATAGTAAGTTTATCGCCCTACTATTAAGTGTATGCCAGATTTTTGTAAGAGGACGAACAAATTTGAATCTACCTTCTTGTATATGCCTTTATTCGCGGAATGGACACTTGCCTTTCCCAAAATGGGTAGGTAACCAACGTGTGCCAAAAACAGGCAATCGTCAGGTGACAAATGCAGTTAATTTGTTACAATAAGGAAATAACTTAGACCATCTGGAGGCGTCCCCATGCAAGATGCAGCACACTATGTCATTCCTTTTCTCTTCATCGCGTTCTTTATCTACAGAAGAATCAAACGAACCGTCGGCTTTCAGCCGCTGCGCAGGCGCCGACTCATCGTACGAACGAGCCTTTTCAGCGTGATTGGGGTGGTGATTCTAGCGCTCGGCTTCGTACATCCCATCCACTTTATCGGATACGGACTTGGCCTTGCCGGTGGAACGCTGCTCGGTCTCACCGCCATACGGCATACGCGCTTTGAGCAACGTACAGACGGCTGGTATTACCGCACGCATCTCTGGATCGACATTACCGTGCTCGTTCTCTTCCTCGGTCGTCTCGCTTACCGCTATGCCGCGATCGCCGTTTCATCCACGCCGTCCAACATGAACCCTGCGGACTTTAGCCAGTTTTCCAAAGACCCTGTCACGGCAGGCGCGTTTTTTATCATTGTGTCCTACTATGTCATCTACTTTGGCTATTTGCTCCGAGAAGAGAAGAATCTCGAGCCCTCGGCTCCTCTTCAGCCCCAAGTTCCGGTTCAGTCATCCGGGAATGTGAATATTGCAGACTAAATGAAGAAAGAAGACATTGCTCCCACGGAGGACAATGTCTTCTTTCTATATGCCTACTTATTGCTCCACGACGGCCTTCTTGAATTGCGTGCTGTACAGCCGCGCGTACAGCCCTTCCTGCGCGAGCAGCTCGCTGTGCGTGCCCCGCTCCGCGACGCTGCCAGCCTCGATCACCAGAATGTGATCGGCGGCCAGCACCGTCGAGAGCCGGTGCGCGATCACCAGCGTCGTGCGCCCCCGCATCAGCTCCTCGAGCGCCGACTGCACATAGGACTCGGATTCCGAGTCCAGGTGCGACGTCGCCTCATCGAGGATGAGGATGCGGGGCCGCTTCAGGATCGCGCGAGCAATCGCGATCCGCTGGCGCTCGCCGCCGGAGAGGCGGTGCCCGCGCTCGCCGACCATCGTGTCGTACCCTTCGGGGAGCGACACGATATAATCGTGGATGTAGGCCTGGCGGCAGGCCTCCTCCATCTCCTCACGCGTCGCGTCCTCACGCGCAAAGCGCAGGTTGTCCGCAATCGTCGCGTGGAACAGAAACGACTCCTGCGTGACGTACGCGATCTGCGCGCGGAGCGACGCCAGCTTCACGTCACGGACGTCCACCCCGTCGACCTCGACGATGCCGCTCGTCGGGTCGTACAGCCGCGCGATCATGCCGATCAGCGTCGATTTACCCGCGCCGCTCGGTCCGACGAGCGCGATCATTTCCCCGGGCTGCGCCTCGAATGTGATGTCGCGCAGCGCGTACTGCCCCGGCTTATAAGCAAACGACACCTGCTTATAAGCCACCCGCCCCGCGACCGGCCCCAGCGGCCGCGCGTCTTCCCGGTCCATGACATCGGGCACCATGTCCTGGTACTCGAAAATGCGCTGGAACACCCCCAGCGCCGTCGCCACCTCCACCTGCAGGTTCAGCAGCGTGCCGACCGGCATGTACAGGCGCCCCAGATACGCGGCAAACGCCACGATCGCGCCGAGCGACATGCTGCCGTGGATGACGGAGTACCCGCCGTACAAATAAATGATCGCGGTGCCCAGCGGCCCCAGCGTGCTCGTCGCCATGCCGAACCAGCGGCCCACCAGATTGAGCCGCAGCTCGAGATCCATGACCTTCTGATTCATGGTCGTGAATTCCCGCTCCTGCTGCGCCTCTCTGCCAAAAATCCGCGTCAGCAGCGCCCCCGAAATGCCGAAGCTCTCGCTAAGCTGCGACGTAATGTCCGAACGCACCTTCTGCGTCTCCAGCCGGAGCGCTTTTCGCATCTTGGACACCTTTTTCACCGGCATCATAAAAAGCGGCAAAATCAGCAGCGCAATAATCGCCAGCTTCCAATCCAGCGCAAATAAAATGCCTATCGTCGTCAGCACGATGACGATCTGCGTAATCGAAGAGACGACCAGCGACGTCACGACGCTCTGCACGGACTGTACGTCGCCGGTAATGCGTTGCACAATTTCACCAGATCGCGCATCGGTGAAGAACGCCATCGACTGCCGCTGCAAGTTATGAAACAGCGACTGCCCCAAATCGCGAATAACCCCCTGCGTCACCTTCGTATTGAGGTGGTTTTGCCACACCCCGAGCACACCGCTCAGCAGCGGAAGCACAATCATGAGCACCGCCATCACCGTCAGCAGCCTCATATTGCCCTGCGGAATCGCCTTATCGATGATCTCCTTCATCACAAGCGGTGGAATTAGTCCGATCACTGCCGCAAGCAGCGCCAAACCGATAATGACTGCAAGCTGCCCCCAGTACCTTCGAAAGAGCAGCAAAATCCGTTTCATCGACACATCCTTGAGCTTCGCCTTCGGGCGATTGCGGTCGGAAAGCCTTCCCCCCATGCCTCCCGGACCACCGCCCATCCCACCTGGTCCCATTCTTATCGCTCCTTACTTCGTCGAAATCTCCTATTCCTCATGCCGCGGAAACGCATACACAATCGCCCGCACGACGTCGCCGGCCATCTGCATCACATGGTACAGCGAAGTCGTCTGCAGCACGCTGTACTGCCTAGGTCCGTCGGCATTTACAATCGCCGCAATCGTATAATCGCCGACCTGCGGCAGCACCTTACCGACGGATTTGCCCGGCGCAATCGGCTGATTCGACAGCTGATACATGCCGACGCTCAGCTTTTGCCCTAGACAAGCATCAACGGCAATGACCGTCGCCCCTGCTGGGATCTCCGCAAGCCGCTGCGGCAAATTGCTGGCATCGCACGGCGCCGCCAGCGTCCCTACAACCGACTTATAGCCCAGCCCCGCAAGCTGGCTGCCGACCAAAGGTCCGAGCGCATCGCCGGTCGAGCGATCCGTCCCTATACACACAAACGCTACCCGATCGGCGTCAAGCCTCTCATCCGTCGCGATCGCTTTCAATTGCTCCGCAAGCTCATCCGCTTTGCATTTTTTCCAAAACTGCGCTTGCCCGTGAATCTTGTCGTCCTCCATTTCAGCCTCCCTTTCGTGCAGAGACATTTCCTCCAGCTTCTTCTGGATGGTATAATGCGGTCATCTTCTATTCTTTCACAGGGAGGCCCCCGATGTCCATTCTTAGCCTTATCGCGCTGGTCGGACTCCTCTACTGGCTGTATGTCACCCGCGAGGTATTCCAGAGCAAGCATCTGTTCGGCACACTTCCGAAAGCGGAGTGCCTGCCGGACAAGCCGCCGCTCGTCTCTGTCATTATCGCCGCCAAGGAAGAGGAGGGGAGCATCCAGGATACCGTCCGGCACCTGCTCTCCCAAAACTACCCTCGCCTGGAAATCATCGCAGTCAACGACCGATCGATGGACCGTACCGGCATCAAGCTCGACGAGCTGCGCAAATGGTCCGAAGGCACTAGCGGCATTGCGACACCGCTGCGCATCATTCATATTACCCAGCTTCCGCAAGGGTGGCTTGGGAAAAATCACGCCCTCTACCAAGGCTATCTGCAAGCAAGAGGACAATATTTGCTATTTACCGATGCGGATATTACGTTTGCCCCGGACACCATTGCCGACAGCATCGCTTATATGCAAAAAGAGGACGTCCAGCACCTCACGCTGACGCCTACGATGACCGCACGCGGACCGCTGCTCCGCGGCTTCGTGCACTTCTTCCTGTTCGCGTTCGCGCTCTTCGTTCGCCCGTGGCGGGCGAACCTCGAAAGCGCTCGGGAACCGGGCATCGGGATCGGCGCGTTTAACCTGGTGAAGCGCACCGCTTATGAAGCCGTCGGCACGCACCGCGCGATTGCGCTGCGCCCCGACGACGACCTCCAGCTCGGCATTGCGCTAAAGCGCGCCGGCTTCCGTCAAAGGCTGCTCTCCGGCAAGCATCTCCTGCGCGTCGAATGGTACCCCAGCCTGCGTGAAGCGATCCGCGGCCTCGAGAAAAACCTTTTTTCCGGCTTCCGCTACAGCTACCTGATCGCGCTCGTCGCCTGCTTGGGCCAACTGGTCGGCTTCCTCCTCCCTTGGCTCGGCATGCTGCTGCTCTGGGATTGGCGCGGCGCCGTCTTCGCCGTGAACGTCATCCTGCAAATCTGGCTGTACCGCAGACTGATGCAGCAGCTCATGAGCAGGCGCGGCGACGAAGCGTACCTGCTGCCCGTCAGCGCGGCGCTCATGCTGTACACCATGGTCCGCTCGGTTTGGCTGACCTGGCGGCAGGGCGGCATCTACTGGCGAGGCACGTTCTACGCACTGCGCGATCTCAAGGAAGCACATGCCAAACGCACCAAATAAGCGTTACTCCTGCGAGCAAAGCTTATCGATCCGCACGCCCTCAGACGCGCTTCGCGTTCGAGGGCTTTTATTTTTTTAATGCACGCGATTCATGCGCACAACCCGGTAATACAGCTGTTCCAGCATCTCCTGCTCCACTTCGAGGTAGCCCTCGACATGGACATAGTCCCCGAGTATGAACGACGTCGCATCGACGGAATCCGCGTGGGTGAGGAAGAGCAGCGCTCCCCTGTCATTGCCGATGACGAAAGCCGTCTGTTCCTTGACCTGAAACTTCTCCAACACTTTGCCGTGATGAGACCTTGCGATATGATGAAACCGCCAAGCCTCGCCTTCCTTCACGATAAAATACAACACGCGGTTCCGCTGATGATTGCTGAATTCCCGGGTCACCCCGATCATGCAGACACTCTCGCCGATCCTTATATATTCATCGACCACATGGGATTTCAGACGCAGACGGTGTACATTTTTTTGCTGAATGTAGGCCTCCATCTCATCGACCGAGCGGTGATCCCTCGGGTCTTGCCTCGTCGCATAGAACACTTCTTTAATGAAGGTATCTGTCTGTAAGTGACGCGCCCCTTTAAAATGATTATACGTTTGAAAAAATTGCTGAATCACCCCGCGCACCTCTTCCGGAATGTCGGGAACCACATCAACGCTGTACAGGTTAACAGCCCGATTCGACGTCCGCGTGCGATTGCGATAAAACCAGCTTTTCCAGACACCTGCCTGCATGCTTCCTGCGTCACCTACTTTCTTGCAACCATTTCTCCATTATAGGCGAAAATTTGTAAAATTTCGATAAAAATCGCGCATTTTTCAACAAAAAGAACACTTGCCGCTCCGCTCTTCTATGACAAGAAGAACATGCAAACAAGTGTTCCTGATTTCCCAGCCGGTTTCTCCGTCTAAAAGACTCTCTTCGCGCCCACGTAGCGGGAGCTCCAATAGTTGCTGGAGAGACTGTCAACCGTCACGCCGCTGGATGTGGTGGATGAGATAAATTGATGATTCCCTAAGTAAATCCCTACATGATTGACCTGCTTGGCCGCGAAAAACACAAGATCGCCCGCCTGCAAATCCGTCACACGCGTTCCGGCATTGTCGTACATGCCGACCGATGTTCTCGGCAGATCGATGCCTTTCGCCAGAAACAGGTAGCGAACGAATCCGGAACAATCAAAACCGCTTGGCGTCGTGCCGCCCCATCTGTATGGGGTGCCTTGATATGCGCTGGCTGCTTGAATGATCTGCTCGGACAGCGATGGTGCCGCTGCCGCTTTCATTTGGGCGACCGCCGGTTTCGGCGGTGGCGGAGGCGCAATGTACGCCGGCTTGTGCGGCTTGCCGTCCGCATCGACAATCGCAAGGTCGTTGGCTTCGCTCCATTCGATCGGCGAACCGAACGTCTCCGTGATGAAGCGCAGCGGCACGTATGTATTGCCTTGGTACAGCTTCGGCGAGCTTTCCAGCGAAATCCACTTGCTGTTCACAATCGCTTTCTCCTGGTCGGTCGTGAGCTGTATGGCCTGATCGTTATTGACCAGCGTGACCATGACACCGTTCTCCTTGCGTTCCCAGCCGATTTGGTAGCCGAGCTTCTCGGACAGTACGCGCAGCGGTACTTGGAGGATACCTTCCTCGTCAATAAAAGGTTGTACCTCCGGGAACTTCAGCAGTTCATCGTTAACTTGCACCTTCACCGGCGTTCCGGCTGGTGTAGGCGCATCCGCCTGTGCGGCTTGCGCTTGCGGCCCGGCAATCAAAACAAACGCCGCCCCTGCCGCCGCGCATGAACCTATAAAGCTTTTGGCAAAAACCTTCAAACCATTTCCTCCTTGACGCCTCCGAGGTTAGTTGACGGGTTCGGGAAGAGGTTTTCCCTAGTAAGACCGGCAAGCCGATCTTGTGCATTCACCCCAAGTAAAGAAGTCCCCCGTACCGGAGCTTTTGCTGCTCCAGGATTCGGCATTTTTAGTCTATGTTAGACTAGCATAGGTCAAAACAGTCTGGCAACTTTTGCGAACTGGTAAATATTTCTGTTACTTTTTGTAAACTTCTGCATACAGGATGCGCTTGTAAGGAAGGAACTCCGCTTCCGTCAGAGGATCGGGATAACTCATAATGTTGAGCACGATCTCTGGCTGGCCTGTTCTAAGCGGGGGCTGCTTGTACGGAAAGTTATTCAGATGAAAGCCGCAGCGCTCATAAAAATGAATCCTCCGCTCGGCTATGGCCTCATCTGGAGGCTCCACCTCCAGCACGATCGGCGAGGCTCCGCTGTGCATATAATCCGTCAGCATCCGCTTGCCGATGCCACCACCCCGGATCGCGGCTCCCACGGCAATGTGCTCCACGAAGCGGAACGTGCCAAAATCCCAGCTTGCCAAGAAACCTGCGGCTCGCCCGGTCTCGTCCCTCTCTATATGCAGACGATAATTCGGGTGTCCCAGCAGTGCTCGCTGACCTTCATACGCCCGAATCTCCGTCACCGGAAAAGCGGCCTCCATCAGCTCGAATACCTCTTCAAACGGTAGTTGTTTCTTCATTCGCTCATCATCTCCTATCTAGTTAGGATGTCCATTGAAAGCAGAAAAAGAACCACCCTAAGGTGGTTCTTTCATAAGCGGGCGATGGGAATCGAACCCACGCGATCAGCTTGGAAGGCTGAAGTTCTACCATTAAACTACGCCCGCGTAATATGAAATTGATGGTCGGGACGACACGATTTGAACATGCGACCCCCTGCTCCCAAAGCAGGTGCTCTACCAAGCTGAGCTACGTCCCGAAGTATCAATTTAGAAAAAATGGCGCGCCCTGAGAGATTCGAACTCCCGACCTTTTGATTCGTAGTCAAATACTCTATCCAGCTGAGCTAAGGGCGCTTAGATGTTACGAAGTAAACATTGCTTCGTAAGCATAAACTTTATGGAGCGGAAGACGGGGATCGAACCCGCGACCCTCGCCTTGGCAAGGCGATGCTCTACCGCTGAGCCACTTCCGCGCGGTAATGTTTCTTTCGTCGCTCCAACCGTTTGTCCGAGGCGACAAGGAATAATATATCAGGAATCGCAGACAAATGCAACTGGTTTTTATTACTTTTTTTCACTTTATAAAAATCCCGCCAAAAGGCAGCACTTCCCGCGCAATTCGCCGCAGCAAACCGTCCGTCTGCATATGCTCGTCGAGCTTGCGATCCGGCTTGCAAGGCTGCACAAGCACCTGCCCTTGCCCGGTCAGCTCCCATTGGTAATTCATATGCTGACTCGCCAGCGTATTGCCGTATACGCACAGCCGCAAGTTCGCCTGTTTCGGGTAGGCAATGAGGCATTGCGCATCCACATATAGAGGCTTTTCCGGGCTCAACGCCATGGGATAAACAGGTCCCGCCGTCAGGATGCCGATCGTGCCGCTCCCGCTGAACTGCATTTTAATCAAATCCTGCGTGATGATCGTATTCTTCATGCTCTGCAAGTGAGAAGTGAATGTAACCCCTTCCGTATAAAACAGCACATGCTTAAACTCGTACAGCAAATCGTCGCCTTCCGCAATCGGAATGACGGTCATGTTGTAGCCTTCCGGCAGCCCGACAAGCACCTCAGCCGGCCCGGTAATCCGCGATTGAATGAGCCTTTTTTTCCGGTACATGTTCGGCAGCTTCATCAGCCCATCTTCGCGCTGGTTCGGTTTTCCTTGAAACGCGACGATCTGGTTGGGGTGCAGAATATGGACGGTTTCGGCCGACTCCACATGTAAGGTGGCTACTTTCGCTTGTGCGCTGTTTTCGTGAAATTGAACATCCATGCCACTTCCCCTCCCCTACTTCCGTATAGCCCGCCTCCGGTTCCGCCACAGGACAAACCGAATGACCCGGCCGATGACAAAATATCCAATCACGAGTCCAACTACCGTCAGGATCATCGTTGTAATTTTGCGGTTGCGCTTCTCTTTGTTTTGCGCCAACTCCTCCATTGCTTTGAGCCGCGCTTGCAGCTGCTCATTCTCCTGCTTCAGCGCATCGTTCTGGCTCAGCAGCCTCTCCTCTGTCTCTTTGGACTGCCTCATCGCTTCGGAGAGCTTCTCCTGCTGTTCGTCAATCTTGCCTTTCTGTTCTTCAAGCTGCTGCTTGGCGGCATCATAATCTTTTTGAATCTGTTCCACATTGCTCGGAAGCTGATAAATATCCTTAATCCGATCGAAAAAAGACGCCTGAGCCGAAGAGGCCGGACCGAAAAGCCCCACAGTGGCAGCCAGCGCACATACAGCCAGTCCCAAGTTCCAACGACGATAAGCGCTCCTCATCCGCCTCTCCTCCCCTCGCTGCCGATTTCGACATTTTCTTTTATTTTACTGCAAAAGTCCCCCATTCTCCACTTCTGCTTTTTCCCTTCTCGCCACCGGATACCTCAAAATCGTCTTCATCTTCGCAGGCTCCACTCGCCGCGGGTCGGACAAATAAATCTCATGATGCAGACCTGCATACGCCCAGCCCTCCGCATTGATAAAATCCTCCATCTGCCTCAACGTCTCCGGCTCAGTCGCGTAAGGTCCCACATGCAGCATTTGCACGCACTGCCCTTCATGAAGCTTCTCGAACCGAACATCGCCAAGCTCGACCAGCTCTTTCTTCTTCTTCATCGCCTTCTGCCGAGCTTCGTCTACCTGCTCAAGCGCCACGTATGTCGGCATCCGAATCAACAGCTTCCACCGCCACTCGGCGCGTGGAACCTTCAGAGCCTGCCTAAGGTCCCCATCGACCCACCAGAGCCCTTCCAGCTTTGGAACCGTAAAATCCCGCTCATCCTGCTTACACAACCCCTTCACGCCGTAAGAAACCGTATAGAGCGCTTCTGTCGCCCGTGCGAATGTCTCCCCGTCCGGATCTCCTTGTCCCGTGATCGTGACATAATGAGCCGTTTCAAATTCAATGAGCTGCGGCTTTGCCTGCGCCGTGTAGTATGATTTGTACAACTTGCCGAGGTCGAGCTTCTCCATAGCCATCACCAATCCCTTTCTTTTATTTAAGTATATAAAATAAACCCTGACAACTGTCCGTCAGCAACTCCCCTGACGAATGAAAAAAGCCCACCGTCCCGCGAGACGGTAAGCCTTTTTACCTGAATAAGCTATGTAATTATTCCGCTGCCGGCGGTGTAAATGTCCGCTGTGCAAACTCAGCATCCAGCATGAAAAACGCGTTGCTGTCTTTGTCAATTCGTTTCAGCTTATTGATAATGCTGTCGAACATCGCTTCTTCTTCGACCTGCTCGTCGATGAACCATTTCAGGAACTGCATCGTCGCATGCTCGCGATCGTTCAGCGCCAGGTCGGACAGATGATAGATCCGGCGAGTCACTTCTTGCTCATGCAGATACGCATGCTCAAACGCATCCAAAATCGACTCATACTGATTAACCGGCGTCGGCATGCCTTCGAATTCGACTTTTTTGCCACGGTCATTGATAAATTTAAAAATCTTCATCGCATGAAACTTCTCTTCCTCCGCTTGCACCATAAAGAAGTTCGAGAAGCCGTCCAAGCTTTCCCCTGCGCAGTAACCGGCAATTGCCAGATAGACATGTGCAGAGTAAAATTCATAGTTCATTTGTTCATTCAGCGCTTCAACGAGTTTGTCATTTAGCATTTGTTGCACACACCTTTCTGTATGGCTATTGCTTATTCAAGCCCCATACATACAAGATTACCAGAACTGTGCATACAAATACAAACGGAAGTAACAATTTTAAAAGGTTCACATTCACGCCATCGCACTCTCCGCCCGTGACTCTGCAATGATTTGTTTCAACTGCGCATACAGCACGTCCGGCGACTCCGCGCAAATTAAGCGCTTCTTGCCCACCATCGCGATGCATTCCTTGCGGCAGTGCCTGCAGTTACCGAGGCAGTCCTTTTTCTTTTGCTTCAGCTTCGGAAACTCGTGCTTAATGGATTTATAGATTTGCTTCGATCCGAATTTTTCGTTTCTGCAGCAGTATTTGATCGTCTTCACATGCGGTCGCCTCCCGCTTATAGCTAGTCACAACTTCTCTCTTCTTGATATTAGTGATAATAATAATCACTGTCAACTAATAATTCGGCGAGCTTGTACGAAAAAAGCTCCCTTTCATCCATTTTTGGATAAAAGAGAGCTTTTCGTTATGCGGTCAAGAGGACTCGAACCTCCACGGGGGGTTAGCCCACACGGACCTGAACCGTGCGCGTCTGCCAATTCCGCCATGACCGCGTAAAGTGGTGAGTCATGTAGGATTCGAACCTACGACACCCTGATTAAAAGTCAGGTGCTCTACCAACTGAGCTAATGACTCATATTGTGTTTAAAAAATGGCGGAGCCGACGGGATTCGAACCCGCGGTCTCCTGCGTGACAGGCAGGCATGTTAGGCCTCTACACCACGGCTCCGCGTTCGTTAATTGGTTGCGGGGGCAGGATTTGAACCTGCGGCCTTCGGGTTATGAGCCCGACGAGCTACCGAGCTGCTCCACCCCGCGTCATTAAGAGAGAATCAATTGGACCCCGAAAAAGTAATCGGTATTACTACGAAGCATTTCGTCACTTTTTTGGGTATTATGGTGGAGGCTGACGGGATCGAACCGCCGACCCTCTGCTTGTAAGGCAGATGCTCTCCCAGCTGAGCTAAGCCTCCATGGGATATTTAGAAGAAGTGACCCGTAGGGGACTCGAACCCCTGTTACCTCCGTGAAAGGGAGGTGTCTTAACCACTTGACCAACGGGCCTCATAAATCAGCCATTCTAAAGCTGTAGGAAAAATTATGGCGGAGAGAGAGGGATTCGAACCCTCGAGACGCTTGTGACGCCTACACGATTTCCAATCGTGCTCCTTCGGCCAGCTCGGACACCTCTCCATGCTGAAAGCCTAGAATGAACTGTTATTATAAGATTGGGATCCCCAAAAAGTTAAACATTTACTCCAAAGAGCTTGTCTTTTCTTTTTGGGGATTGGACTCCCCGAACAGGACTCGAACCTGTGACAACTCGATTAACAGTCGAGTGCTCTACCAACTGAGCTATCAGGGAACAGTGCTTGGCAACGTTCTACTCT
>NZ_JBCMUN010000008.1:0-34225 GCF_050467285.1 Paenibacillus oryzisoli
GCGCATGGGCGCAGCTCGCGGCCGAGCACCGCGAGCGTGCGCAGGCGCTGCGCGCCCAGCTGGCGCAGCTGGCAGCGAAGCTGCAGGGCCGCTCGCTGAGCGCGGCCGACTGGGCGCAGTCGCAGGAGCAGCTGCGCTCAGCGAAAGCGGCCGCCGAGGCCGCGCTGGAAGCGCGGGCGGCGGCTGCGCAGGGCGCGAGTGAGCTGGCCGTGCGGCACGCCCGCTGGGGCGAGCTCGAAGTGCAGCGCGTAGAGCTCGCTGCGCAGTTGGAGCGGCTTGGTAAGCTGCAAGCCGTGCTCAAGGCGAACGCCTTCGTTGAGTACCTCGCCGAAGAGCAGCTCATGCAAGTGAGCCGCGCGGCGTCCGAGCGGCTCGGCGAACTGACGCGCCGCCGGTACGGAATCGAAGTCGATTCCGGCGGCGGGTTCGTCATTCGCGACGATGCGAATGGCGGCGTGAAGCGCCCGGTGAGCACACTCTCCGGCGGTGAAACGTTCCTGACATCGCTGGCGCTGGCGCTGGCGCTGTCCGCGCAAATTCAGCTGAAGGGCGAGTATCCGCTCGAATTTTTCTTTTTGGATGAAGGATTCGGCACACTCGATCAGGAACTGCTGGATATGGTGATCGGTGCGCTGGAGAGGCTGCATACGGACAGACTGGCGGTGGGCGTCATCTCGCACGTGCCTGAGTTACGGGCCAGACTTGTACGCAAATTAATCGTTGAGCCTGCCGAACCGTCGGGCCGTGGGAGCCGGATCGTCGTGGAGGAGCTGTAGCCGGACGATACAGATTCACTTGTGCGCCGCTCCTCCGTTAGAGGTCTTCGCAGCAGTTTCCGGACCATCCGACATGTGTAGCATCTTCTCTCCAAGGTGAGTGGCTGTATAGCCATTCGCCTTTTTTGCGATTCTGCCGATGGGGTAGGTGAAGGAGGAGACGAGGGGGCGGGGATGGACATACACTGAACCATCGCAAAGAAAGGGGAGTGTGTATGGCAACGTTTCATGAAGCGCTTCGGCATAAAAAGCGGATCTCCCATACGCTGCTGAAAAGACCTGAGGTCACCGCCATTGGAGTCGGCTACGTGGATCCGAAAAAGCCCGCTCTAGGGGCAAGTGTCATCGTGTATACCCAGAAGAAAATCGTGCCATCGAGCATGAATAGTCTTCGGACGGTTGCTGCACAAGCGGGCGCGACGTCTGCAATACCCGTTCGATTTGTCGCTTCCGGCACATTCAATTCCCATAGCCTGGTTGTTCGCCCCAAGCTTTTTAAGCCGGTCTCGTTCCGTTCGCGAGTTCGTCCGGTCCCCGGCGGCGTCAGCATCGGGAAGTCAGACCCGGCCGCTACCGGCACCGGTGGTCTGATTGTAACTAAAAACAATCAGCTATTCGTGCTCAGCAATAATCATGTGCTGATCAAAGACAATTCGCCAGCGTTTTCCGCAACACTTCAGCCGGGACCGGCAGACGGGGGCACAGTCGCGCGCGATCGTATTGGCAGAGCGTATCAATACGTCCCGCTGCGGGCAAGAGTGTTGAATTATCAAGATACAGCGCTCGCTGTCGCTTCCAATCGGCTGCTGAATCCACGTTATCAAGTGTCCTCCTTAGGGAGACTGATCACGGTGCCAGGGCACTTGCTCACGTATTCGGTTGGCACGCAACTGATGAAGGCCGGACGGACAACAGGGTTGGTCAGAGGGACGGTTGAAGCCAATAATGTGGATGTACGTGTCTCCTACGGGGGGAGGCTCGGCACTCTATTGTTCCGCAATCAATCGGTCATTCGCGGCAATAACGGTCCTGTCTCGTTGCCTGGTGATTCCGGTTCCGTCTGGCTGCGCGCAAGCGACCGGTATGCCGCTGCGCTTAATTTCGCCGGTACGCCCGACGGTATGCGCTCGATCAGCAATCCGATCGGCCTCATTATGGCGACATATGGCATTCGGGTTGCCGTCCCTGTGGCAGGCGGAGGCTTCAAAGCCGGCGATGTACGGGGCTCGTTACGGGCGGGTAACTCCTCGGCGGTACAGTCGTTGTCCGAAAAGCAAAACAAGCGGATACGCGTCCTTTTTGTAAAGGCGGTCAGATAATTCGCTGTACGGACTTTGCTCGGCTTAGCCCATCGCGGGGGAAGCGTAGATTTCATCGAAAGAATTGGGCATGCTCAGCTGGAATTTCTCCCGTTGGTATTTCAAGTAATGACTGTATTGCGCAGCTGAACTGGTAAACCTCCAGCACATTCGAGCCTTTTTGCTGATTATCTGAGATTTCGCTTGAATGTGATGGAGAAATTCCAGTTCAGCCCTTTTATTTGCCCGAAAAGCCTAAAATGAACAGGAGCTATTCCAGTTCAGTCGGACCGTCTTCCGCAACCCATCCTGCTTTCTCCACAAACAAGCTCCCCCTGATTCATCGGGATATCCATCAAAATCATCCATCCCTCGCACTATCGATAGCCTCAGCATCGCCCCGTGCTCCCCCACAAACAAGCGCCCCCTGATTCATCGGGATACCATCAAAAGCATCCATCCCTCGCTCTATCGACCAGCCTCAGCCCCACCCCGTGCTCCCCCACAAACAAGCTCCTCCTGAGTCATCGGGATACCCCTCAAAAAGCTTCTCCTCCCGACACCTCCTCGCCAACCATTAGCTCCTCCCCTCCAACTCCGCTTTTTTCGTCAATTTCTGCTACTTTTTGCATCTCTTTGCGTATCAATCATAGCAATCGTATATGAGAGCAGGGGGGCTTTAGATTGAACGTACATAAAAAACGGCTCACCATCACCGTTCTGGCAGCCAGTCTTCTAGGAGCAAGCATGGTAAGTGTACCGGCGGGGGTGCGTGCAGACGTCGTATGGGACCATTGGCAGCAGGCCGAGGCGCTGGTTAACCAAGGGAACTCCGCCGGCGCTGTGCCGCACTGGAAGTACCTTGTCGATCATTACGCCAGCACAGGCGAGTGGGAGAATGCCGCACTTTTCTGCGGGAAGCTGGACAGCTATTACGATGCGGCTGGGCAGTACGACGATGCGATTTACTATTATGAGCTTGAAAATACGTACTGGGTCCGTGCTGGCAGAGACTGGGGCGCAGTGAAGCTCCAACGCGCCGATCAAATACGGACGACTGTGGAGCTGTACCGGACGGAGAAGGACCCGGCGGTCTTTCAGGCGCGCTCGCTGCCTGACAAAGGAAAGTTAGCCAAGTTCGAGCCAGCCTACGGCACATACATTGGTTTATATTCCGAACAGGACCCGCAAGTCGGGAATATCTTTACTAAAGCGGAATCCGTGTATGGGAAAAAGCACGCGATCTATCTCGCCTACGCGCACTGGGGGCAAAGCTTCCCGGATACGTACGCGAGAAGGGCAAAAGAAGCCGGAGGCGCGCTGCAAATCGCCTGGGAGCCGGACGACGGTTTGGACCCAGTAACCGATGGCACATATTTACGTAGTTGGGCGAAACAAGCCAAAGAAGCCGGCATCCCGATTTTCCTGCGTTTTGCCGGGGAAATGAACGGCAATTGGGTGAAATGGCACGGCAATCCGACCCAATACATTGAGAAATTCCGGATGCTGCACGATGTATTTGCCACGGAAGCGCCGAACGTTGCTATGGTATGGAGCCCCGGCGACGTGCCGGCGAACGATATTGACCCGTACTACCCGGGTGATGCGTATGTGGATTGGGTTGGCGTTAGCTTGTACATCGAACCGTATGAGAATGGCGATCCGTCGCTTCCGTCCATGCTCGCGACCAGCAATGTCGAGCGGCTGAATCGGTTGTACAACACGTATGCCGATCGCAAGCCGCTCATGTTGAGTGAGACGGGGGTTCCGCATTATTCGCATTCGGCCGATGAGGATTTTACCGAGTGGGCGAAGCTGAATTTGCAGCGCTTATACGAGATTATGCCTTACAAGTACCCGCGGCTTAAAGCGATCACGTATTTTAACGTCGATCAGCAAATGTCGAACGCGAAGAACGATTACTCTCTGTCCGACTCTGCCGACATCAAGAGCTACTACCGTCAATTGATTGCGAATCCATACTTGCTCTCCAAAGTGGAGGATGGCGCCAAGCCAGCAGGCGACACAGGCTACATGCCGATCGATGCCGATAATCATGTGTTCGAGAAAATGACGCGCATCACGCCTTTCGTGAAAATTCCGGATGTGTACATCGGAAAAATCGATTATGTGCTCAATGGCCGCACGATTGCGTCGCAATCCAGCTTGCCTTATGGGCTTGACCTTAAAGCGGGCGAAGTGCCGGAAGGTTCCGTTCTGCAAATTCGGATTTCTAACAAAGAAGGTCAGCAAGTGTCGCTGCGCACGTTCGGACTTTCCTCACAAGTTGCCGTGGAACTGGACGGAAAAGCTTTGAAGTTTGAACAGCCGCCGGTCATTAAGGATGGCTCGACGCTCACGCCGCTGCGCGCGATTTTCGAGGCGATGGGGGCGAAGGTCGATTACGACGCGGCGACGCGCTCCGTGACCGCGACAAAAGGCTCCACAACGGCCAAACTCACGCTGGATTCCACCACGGTCTATGTGAACGGTGAAAAGAAAGAGTTAGAAGTGCCAGCCACGCTTGTGGGCGGCTACACGTTGGCCCCGGCGAGATTCGTCGGGGAGACGTTCGGTGGTACGGTGGGCTGGGATGGCGGTACACGCACTGTCACGATAAAACGCTAGTTCATCATAAAAAAGCTTCACAAGCGAGACCTCGGTCTGCTCGTGAAGCTTTTTTCGTTTATGATTCGCACAGCCAGGCAAAATCTCAGGCTCGCCTTAAATATGCTGCAGCATTTGCTCGATTTCCTGCGTGATACCGAGCGCCGCGGAGCGGGCGCTGGAGAAGGCGCGTTCTGCGAGTTCGCCTTTGCCTTGGCAGCCGTCGCCGCAGAAGTAGAACGGGATGTTCTCTACGCGCGTTGGCAGAAGCGTATTGGAGGCGATGTTTTTCACACTGGACACCATCGCTTTTTTCGAAACCCGCTTAACAGCTGTCACATCGCGCCAGCCTGGGTAGTGCTGGTCAAACAGGTTTTCCATTTGCGACGTTTTTTGCTCTAGGTATGATTTGCGTTCTGCTTCGTTTTCGAAGTTGTCGCTGAGGTACGCGATGCCTTGAAGCAGCTGTCCGCCTTCAGGAACGAGCGTGTGATCGGTAGCGGACACGTCGCTGATGAACATTTTGTTGTCCATGTCGCTGATGTAGCTGAACGGCCGAGCCACGACTTGGCTGAGCCCGACGTCGTACACCATGACTTCCGTCGCGGTGTTGCCTTCATATGGAGCCAGGAACGGCTCCCAGGCTGTGCCTTTGAGCAGTTTCACAACCTGCTGCACCGGCATGGCAAAAATGACTTTATCAAACGCCATCTCGCGGTTTTTCGTTTGCAGAATGAACTGGCGGTCTGCGTACCGAAGGCTGTCGACCCCTTCCTGCAGGGCGATTTCCCAGCTGCCGCTTGCAACCATCTTCTGTTTAAGCTGATTCGTGATAACAGCCCAGCTGCCCAAAATATAGTTCACCGGCTTGCTCGAGAGGAACAAATTGTGATAATACTCGCTGATAACAGCGCCGGACACTTTCCGCGCATCCTCCGGCGTAATAAAGAAGTTCGAGCACACGAGATGCTCCCAGAGCTCTTTCACGTCTTCGTCCGCATTGGATTCCGCCAAATAGTCGGCCAGCGTCGGATAGTTTTTGAGATTATGGATGTTGGCGATAATTGCGGCGATTTCCCCGACAAAACGCACTTTTTGAGCGGTGTTAAGCAAGTCCGTTTTCAGCAGGTTGATCGCATCGAGCGGAGCCGTCGTGATCTGGCCATGCTTGGCGTATACGACCTTGCGCTTGTCGACTTGCTTGGAAGAGAAGGAAAGACTTAATTCTTTTTCCATGGACGAAATGGTATGGCGGTCGATGCCATAAATCGCATGCGCGCCGTAATTGAGCGTAAAGCCTGCTTTTTCATAAGTAAAAGCACGCCCGCCGAGTTGAGGACTCCGTTCAAACAACGTGCCTTGGATGTGTGGATTGTCAGAGAGATACGCGGCCGCTGTGAGTCCAGCTAAGCCTCCGCCGATAATAGCTACTTTCATGGTGTGTGCCTCCTTGGAAACTGGATCGACCTGCAGGGCGGCAGACGGCTCGCTCGCGCGAAGCCCACCCCATAGCCAGGTCAAGTTGTTCGTCATCATCGTGAGTAGATTGGCATTGTCTTGCGAGCACCAGGTTCGAATCGTTCCCGTGTACATGCACACGAGCAAATCAATTTTATGAGGCTCCGGCAGCCAGTGGAGCAAGCTTTGGGATAATTGCGTCATCAGCCGCTGTTCCTCGGTTTTGACCGCATCGCTTTGTAAAGATAAAGCTTGCAGACTGCGGACGAGCCGGGGGGAACTGTGGAAATTGGACGCAAGGTCTAAAAAAAGTCGATTGATGTGTCCCTCGAGCGATTGCACCTTAGAGGGAGGCTGTTTGACCCAATCTTGAATCAATCCCAATTGCTTGGTGTACAGAGCTGAGATAATGGCGTCTTTACTTTTAAAATAGTGGTAAAATGTCCCTTTCGACGTCCCCGTAGCCGCGATAATATCATCGACGGAGACATTCTCATAGCCTTGCGTCATAAACATGCCCAAGGCCGTTTCCATCATGATATCACGCTTTTTGCGAGTGGAAGCCCTCATGAACTGACTCATCCGCTCACTCCATTCACGTACGATTTGATTCTATTATATGCCAAATTAGACTGACGGTCTATGTTTAAAATTGACCACTGTCTAAAATGGGTTTCCGAATAAATCGTCTAAACGATTCTTTCCCGTGTCCGCCTTCCTCGCGGCGTCTATACTAGAGATAGAATCTAGGAGCGAAAGGATGAAAAGCGTCATTGAATTTACTTGAATTGGGTTGGAGTTCATTTTTTGAAGAGTCATTTCAGCGTTATAAAGTGGGCGAAACGGTCGTTGCCGGGCGGGTGTGCCTGGAACATAAGCATATGTACCGCGTTATTACGGAATCCGGCGAGCTGTTGGCTGAAATTTCAGGCAAAATGCGCCATCTGGCCGAGCGCCGGGAAGATTACCCCGCTGTCGGAGACTGGGTGGTACTTTCGGTTCGGCCGGGCGAGCAGCGCGCCATGATCCATGCCGTGCTTCCTCGTAAAAGCAAGTTCTCCCGCAAAGTTGCAGGGCAAGTCACCGAGGAGCAGATTGTGGCGACGAATGTGGATACCGTTTTCCTAGTATCTGCACTTAACCAGGATTTTAATGTTCGGCGAATTGAGCGTTATCTCGTCATGGCTTGGGAAAGCGGGGCGAATCCCGTAATCATTCTAAGCAAGGCTGACTTGTGTGCGGAGCCCGAGCGTTTGGCGAGTGAGGTTGCTGACGTAGCGATCGGCGTGCCGATTCATATTATTTCCTCTGCGGTGAATCGCGGCCTGGAGGCGCTTGCCAGCTATATGACCCAAGGACATACGGTAGCATTACTAGGATCTTCCGGTGTTGGAAAATCGACGTTGGTGAATCGTATTTATGGAAAAGAAATTTTGGCGACCGGCGATATACGCGAAGGCGATGATAAAGGAAAGCACACGACGACGCACCGCGAGCTTATTATGCTGCCGGACGGCGGTATTCTGATCGATACTCCCGGAATGCGGGAGCTGCAGCTCTGGGGCGCCGCGGAGGGACTCAGCACGTCATTCCAGGACGTTGAAGCGCTGGCGGAGATGTGCTTTTATCAGGACTGCCGGCACGGTTCGGAGCCCAAATGCGCAGTCAAAGCCGCCCTGGCGGATGGATCGTTGGATCAGGACCGCTATCAGAGCTATGTCAAACTCCAGAAGGAGTTGGCTTATTTGGCCCGCAAGGAAGACAAGGGACTGCAAGCGGCAGAAAAAGCCAAATGGAAAAAAATCCACCAGTCGCTTAAAAATCAGCCCCACCGCTAACACTAAGAGTGGTATTGTGATCACGATTTGCTGGAATGGATTTTTGAAGCTCTTTTCGATACAATAAGTGTAAATGAACTTACTATGTCGGGGGGACTTACAGATCTATGACAGATTGTGTGTTTTGTAAAATCGTTGCAGGCGACTTGCCTTCCAAGAAAGTCTATGAAGATGATGATATGCTAGCTTTTCATGATATTCAGCCTGCGGCGCCAATTCATATTTTAATTATTCCCAAGCGTCACTTTGCTTCTCTGTCAGCAGGCGAAGAGCAGGATTGGCCGGTTGTGGGCCAAATGCAGCGTGTTGCCGCGCAAATCGCGAAAGAACTCGGTGTCGAAGAATCCGGTTATCGGGTAATTACGAACATTGGCGCGAATGCAGGGCAAATTGTTCATCATCTTCATTACCATTTGATGGCGGGAGCCAGATTGGCTCCACTTGGCGTGCACAACTAAATCCGCCAAGGAAACATCAGGATTGCGATTGACACCCCCAATTCTATCGCCTATAATGAGATTTGATAACCGATGACTTAGATGGTCTGTTCGGAGGGAGGGAAAACAGTTGTCAGAAACTCGAGTTCGTAAGAATGAAACTATAGATGCTGCACTTCGTCGCTTTAAGCGTTCCATCGCTAAGGACGGCGTTCTTGCAGAAGTAAAGAAACGTAAACACTATGACAAGCCCAGCGTTAAGCGTAAGCTTAAATCTGAGGCAGCTCGCAAGAGAAAGTTCTAGGAGGCAACATGAGCTTAGCCGATCGATTGAACGAAGATATGAAGCAAGCTATGAAGAGTCAGGACAAGTTTAAGCTCTCTGTAATTCGAATGGTGCGATCTACGATTAAGAATTCTGAGATCGATCTGAAAAGATCCCTAGACGACAATGAAGTGCTTGAAGTTCTAACTCGTGAAATCAAACAGCGTAAGGATTCCCTCCAAGAATTTACGAAGGCGGGTCGTGACGACCTGGCCGACAACCTGAAGACAGAGCTTGCTATTCTAGCTGAGTACATGCCGCAACAGCTTTCTGAGGAAGAAGTGAAAGCCATTGTACAGCAGACCATCCAGCAAATTGGGGCTTCTTCCAAAGCGGATATGGGCAAAGTCATGACAGCACTCATGCCACAGGTTAAAGGACGCGCTGATGGAAAAGTTGTGAATCAGTTAGTTCAACAATTATTAGGGTAATACTCCATATGAATTGAGAAAGCCGAGAGGAATGCATACGTTCCGCTCGGTTTTTTGTTTTTTTTGCCGAAAAACGAAACAGATCGCGGATTCGCTCGTACATACAGGTGAGACACTAATGGAGCTTTCCGAAAAGCACTTAATTTCGGAAAGTCTCCTAAGTTATGTGGGGAAGGAGAGATGGTTATGGGCGTAGACAGCTTGGCCGCTTTTCTTACACACCCGGTCACTGCGACCGTGCTCCTTATGGTAGGGATTATCGGCATCGCGCTGGAATTGCTGTTCTTCAGTTCAGGATTGCTAGCGCTTGCAGGCGTGGCGGGTTTTGCTTTGTATTTTCTCGGGTTTTACCTTGCGGGATTTACGGGGTTTGGCGATTTAGCCGTCTTTGGTTTGGGGCTGGTCCTGCTTATTTTGGAGCTGGTCGTGCCGAGCTTCGGCATTTTGAGTGTGCTGGGTGCCATTTGTCTGTTCGGCGGGGTAATCATGGCTTCATCCGATCCGTCAGAAGCGATGGTTATGCTGGGCGTTGCGCTGCTGGTTGCCATTGTCGTGCTCGCGTTTGCAATCAAGAGGTTTCAACATCGCGGCGTGTGGAACCGTTTCATTCTACGGGAGCAATTGACAGAGAGCAAAGGCTTTACGTCACAACCGGACTATTCGTATCTGGTCGGGCGGACGGGTGAAGCGATAACGCCGCTGCGGCCCGCAGGCATGGCGATGATTCAAGGGGAACGTGTCGATGTTGTCACGGACGGCAGCTTTATCCCGGCTGGGCAAGCGGTTGCCGTGACGCATGTGGAAGGCGTTCGTGTCGTTGTGAAAGCGGCGACAACGGAAAATAACGGATAGGAGGTCATATTGACCATGACAATTGAACCAGGTTTGTATTTCATTTTATTAGTGGCGGTCATCATTGTTGCGTTGGCGATTTTGCTCAGCGTGGTGCCGGTGATGCTGTGGATTTCCGCGCTCGCGTCAGGCGTGCGCATCAGTATTATTACACTCATCGCGATGCGTTTGCGTCGGGTTACACCAAGCCGCATCGTGAATCCGATGATTAAGGCGACGAAGGCGGGACTTGATCTCAGCATCAATCAGCTTGAGAGTCATTTTCTCGCCGGCGGTAATGTCGATCGCGTTGTAAATGCTTTGATTGCGGCGCACCGCGCCAAAATTCATCTGGAATTCGAACGCGCCGCGGCGATTGATCTTGCGGGACGCGACGTGCTGCAAGCGGTGCAAATGAGCGTTAACCCGCGGGTTATTGAGACGCCGAACGTATCGGCCGTGGCGAAGAACGGGATTGAGGTTAAAGTTATTGCGCGTGTGACGGTGCGTGCGAATATTGACCGACTCGTCGGCGGTGCCGGCGAGGAGACGATTATTGCCCGTGTCGGCGAAGGTATCGTAACGACAGTCGGCTCCAGTGAGTCGCACAAAGACGTGTTGGAGAATCCGGACTTGATCTCACGTACGGTGCTGGGCAAAGGGCTTGATGCCGGTACGGCGTTCGAGATTTTATCCATTGATATTGCGGATGTGGATGTCGGCAAAAATATCGGGGCGCACTTGCAAACCGAGCAAGCGGAAGCGGATAAGCGCATTGCCCAGGCAAAGGCGGAAGAGCGCCGCGCGATGGCGGTAGCCGCCGAGCAGGAGATGAAGGCGAAGGTCGTTGAGATGCGCGCCAAAGTGGTGGAGTCGGAATCGGCGGTGCCGCTCGCAATGGCGGATGCGCTGCGCGCCGGACAAATCGGCGTGATGGATTATATGAATTTGAAAAATATCGATGCGGATACGCAAATGCGTTCTTCCCTAGGCAAATTGAACGACGGCAAGCCGGAGAAGGAATAAAAAGCTGAGGTGATCCTATGGAACAGCTTATTCTGTTTCTCTTGAAAAATTGGTATATTGTCTTGATCGCTTTGACGTTCCTGTACCAAGTGAACAAACGCAAACAAGGCGCCAAGGGAAGCGGCGCCCCAAAAACCGGGATGCCGACGTTTGGCAGCGGCGCCAGAGGCCCTGCACAGCCGGCTCCTGCGAAGCGAGCGCCGCAGAAGGCCGCAGCCGCGGCAAGGCCTAAAGCGCCTGCGAGCGGCGCATATGCGCACGCTGAGGACGATGCGTACGCGGTGAAGCCGCCGAAGTCGGCTAAAGCATCGCCGTTTGGCGCATCGCCGCAAGCCGCAGGCGAATCGTCCGTCTACGCGGGCGATCTGACGGCCGCTCTGCCTTTTCCGGCGGAGCCGAAGCCGGAACAGGTACTGCAAGGCGTCGTGTGGGCGGAAATTTTGGGCCCGCCGCGCGCAAAAAAACCATATCGGAGATAAGCAGCCACACGTGGCGTATCTCCTCTCCAAGCGGAAGCGGGCGCAAAGCGCCTGCCTCCGCTTTTTTATGGCCCGTTCTCTCATAATTCAGCCGATTGCCGCATAATTTGGTAAAAAGTCTATGCGCCTTTTCGTAGATATGATCTTCGAACCAGAGGGGGTACTGCCCAGCTATGCGTCGCTTGACCCGCAAATGGAACCAGTTCACGGCTAAGCTCCTTGATCTGCCACAGGACGTTGTACAAGATTTGCCGCGGATTACGATGATTGGCAACGTACAGCTGTATGTCGAGAATCATCGGGGGGTACTTCATTTTTCCAGTGAATATTTGAAGCTTGAATTGACGAAAGGCACGCTGGAAGTGACCGGCAAGCAGCTCGTAATTCGGGCTATTTTATCCGAAGAAGTGTTTATTGAAGGCATGATTGACGATGTGAAGTATGTGCCATAGGTGTGAGATGAGATATTTGGAGGCTGAGTCATGAAACAATCGCTATTCATTGCCAGACTGCGAGGTTATGTCCGCATTCACATCCGCGGCAGAGACTGTGAACGGCTGATTCAACCGCTCGTCAAAGACGGTTTTTCCATTTGGGATATTACACAGACGCAGGATGGGAAGCTGGAACTCAACATCCTGATTAAGGATTTCTTCCGCCTTCGGCCGCTGCTCAAGCGGACAGGCTGCCGGGTGCACGTCCTGGCGCGGTATGGGCTGCCTTTTTTCATGGAAAGAGTGTCGCGCCGCAAAGTGTTTTTTATCGGACTTATTGCTTCCGTTCTTGCGCTGTACATCTTAACATCTTTGGTCTGGAAAGTCAGTGTGGACGGGAATGACCGCATCACGGAGGCTGAGGTTCTGGAGGCTGCGTCGAAGCAGGGCATTCATCAGTTTCAGTGGAAATTCCGTCTGCCGAAAGCGGAGGTGCTGTCGAAGGGCATTCAAGCGCAGCTGCCGGGCGCGGCATGGGTAGGGGTCGACATCCGCGGAACGCACATTACGATCAAGGTTGTGGAAGCGACGGTGCCGGATAAGAAACCGCTGTCCTCTCCGCGGAATCTGGTGGCGAGCAAGAGTGCTTTGGTCACGGAGATTCAATCCAAGAAGGGCCGGCCTATCGTGAAGCCGAATACGTACGTTCGCAAAGGGGACGTGCTCATCTCTGGCGTGATCGGGGACGAGCAGAACAGTCAGACGGTGGTGGCGGACGGTACGGTGAAGGGCGTGGTGTGGTATACTTCGCATATTGAAGTGCCGCTGAGCAAGCAGTATCGGGTGTACACCGGTGAAACGGAAACGCGCAATTACTTTGTGCTCGGCTCGAAGGCTCTGCAGGTGAGTGGGTACGGCAAGCTGCCGTATACCCATTACGAGACGATTCCGGAGCGTAAGTCGCTGGCATGGCGAAGCTGGTCGCTTCCGCTCGGATGGCTACACGAGAAGATCATGGAGGTTCATGTGATCGAAGAGCCGGTGGAGGCTGCGCAGGCGAAAAAGACAGGTCTCGAGCAGGCGAGAGCGAAATTATTGAAGGCGGCGGGCGAGAGCGCCAGGCTGGTCGGAGAAAAAATTTTGCATGAAAAAACAGAGAATGGTAAAATTTATATAGACGTTCATTTTGAGGTCGAAGAGAACATTGCCATCGAACAACCAATTGTGACACAAGGAGAATGAGGCCTGTTGATTGACAATCCGCAATCTGTGAAAATGACTTTGAAAAATCCTGCCGAAGGACTAGCTCTATTTGGCCCGCAAGACAAATTTCTGCATACGATTGAAAAAGAGTTTGACGCCCAAATTTATACGCGCGAAGCGGAAATAACGATACAAGGGAGGGCTGCGGAAGTGAACTCACTTCAGCAGCTCTTTGAAGTTCTTCTGCAGCTTGTTCGGGGCAACTATACGCTGACGGAGCGGGATATTCACTATGCGATCGAGCTGGCCAAGCAGATGAAGGCCGACGAACTGCTGGAGCTGTTCAAAGGCGAGATCGCCACGACGCATAAAGGGAAGCCGATTCGCGTCAAAACGATCGGTCAGCGCAAATATGTCGACACGATTAAAAAGAAAGACATCGTCTTCGGCGTCGGTCCTGCAGGGACTGGAAAAACTTACCTGGCCGTCGTGTTGGCGGTAACCCGACTGAAAGAAGGCGCTGTCAAACGAATTGTTTTGACGAGGCCTGCTGTCGAAGCGGGCGAAAGCTTGGGCTTTTTGCCGGGCGATTTGCAGGAAAAAGTTGACCCTTATTTGCGCCCATTGTATGATGCTCTTAACGATGTGCTTGGCCCTGAGCAAGTGGCTAAGGCGCTCGAACGCGGGCTGATCGAGATTGCGCCGCTAGCCTACATGCGCGGACGGACGCTCGACGACTCGTTTATTATTTTGGATGAAGCGCAGAACACAACGCCGGAACAGATGAAGATGTTCCTGACCCGTCTCGGCTTCGGTTCGAAGATGGTCATTACCGGCGACGTGACGCAAATCGATTTGCCGCGCGGGAAGTCTTCGGGACTTGTCGAAGCGAATCGGATTTTGAACGGGATTGAGGAAATCGGGTTTATCTATTTTGATGAACAGGATGTTGTCCGTCATTCTCTGGTTCAGAAAATCATCGTCGCGTACCAGGCAGAATCAGATAAGTAATTATCGGTAAAGGACTGGCGAGATAGAGAGGAATGAACCTCCGCAATGAAAAATGAAGTGCAGATGAAAGGCAAATTTCATTACCGTCTGAGCGGCTGGAAGTATAGTACGGCCTTGAGGGTGATTTTGTTTCTCCTGCTGGGGCTGATCTTCTATACGTCACTTTATGCCAAGCTCGTGCCGCAAGTTTACGATATTCAGTTAGGAACGAAGAGTGAGAAAACGATTTACGCCCCGAGGCAGATCGAGAACGCAGTCGCCACGGAGCAGGCCAAAGAGGACGCCGCCAAGCGCGTCCAGCCCGTGTATCGCATCGTCAATTTGAAGAACGACGTCATGCTAGATGCTATTTTCGATAAATTACTTCAAATTAATTCCGATGACGAAGTGAAATTCGACGATAAAGTGAGCATTTTCCGCACGGTCATCCCCCAGATGCTGTCGGATTTGCAAAGTCAGGCGATCAAGTCGTTATCGATCAGTGGTCAATATAACGACCTGCTCCTGGAGCAGATTCAGAAAGGTCTCGCGGATCAAAGCTATCCGCTACCGGAGGAAGCGTACTTCAAGCTGCCGCGGCTGACGAAGGAAGATCTGGCGGATATGCGCCCGGTCGCGAAGGATATTGTCGCGAAGCTGATGAACGATCAGGTGTTGGATGCGCAAACCGCACGTGCCAAAGTGGCAGAGCTGGTCAATACGTCGAAACTGACGAAAACGCTCTCTCGCGAAATGGTGACGGAAATTGCCAGGACGCTGATTACGCCGAATAAGTTCTTCGACCAGAAGGGCACGGACGACGCGAAAGGACAGGCGCGCGAGAATACGAAGCCGATCTATATTAACAAAAACGATGTGCTCGTGAAGGCCGGCGATGTGATCACCGAGGAAATTTATGCTCGGCTTGATAAGCTGGAGCTGCTGAAAGACAAGGCGAACCACTTGCCGCAGCTGGGGCTGGGCATTCTTGCGGCGCTGCTGTCATTCGTCGTTTTCATGTTCATTAAGCAAAGCAAGCTGCAGCTTGCGTACAATAATACGCAGCTGCTAATGCTCGTCTTGATTTATGTCATCAACATTTTGGGGATGAAAATCATTTCCATTATCCAAAATGTGGAGTACCCCTTTGTCGGTTATTTAGCGCCGGCGGCGCTGGGCAGCATTCTGATTGCGATCCTGCTCGATGCCCCGCTTGCGTTCATTTCCTCCGTTATTTTCTCGCTGATGTCGAGCATTATTTTCAATACGGAGCATGAACAATTATTCGATTTCAAATACGGCTTGGTCACGCTCGTGATCTGCTTTAGCGCGGTGTTTACGATTCAACGGGCGAGCCAACGCGCCACCATCTTGAAAGCGGGCTTTATGATCGCCTTCTTCTCGATGCTAACGATTACTTCCATTCTGCTGATGGAGGATCACTTCCAGCAGCGCGAGGTGCTGTTCTCCCTCGCTTTCGCCGCGGCGGGCGGGATTATCACAGTCGTGTTCGTGATCGGACTGCTGCCGTTCTTCGAGACGGCGTTCGGCATTCTTTCGCCGCTCAAGCTGGTGGAGCTGTCGAACCCGAACCATCCGCTGCTGCGCAAGCTGCTGACGGAAACGCCGGGCACGTACCATCACAGCGTGATGGTCGGCAATTTGTCCGAAGCGGCCGCCGAGTCAATTGGAGCCGACGGGCTGCTGTGCCGCGTCGGGTCGTATTACCACGACATCGGCAAGACGAGAAGGCCTAGCTATTTCATCGAGAATCAGACGAATATCGAGAACCCGCACGATCGCATCGATCCGAATCTGAGCAAATCTATCATCATCGCGCACCCGCGGGACGGCGTGGAGATGCTCAAAGATTTCAAGATGCCGAAGGCGATCCGCGATATTGCCGAACAGCATCACGGCACGACATTGCTTCATTATTTTTATCATAAAGCGAAGAAGCTCGCTGAAGAGGAGAACAGCGACAAGCAGGTGCGCGAAGAAGATTTCCGCTATCCCGGGCCGAAGGCGCAGTCGAAGGAGGCCGCCATCGTCGGCATCGCCGACAGTGTCGAAGCTGCTGTGCGCTCGCTACGCAACCCGACGCTGGAGCAAATCGATTCGATGGTCACGAAGATTATTAAATCCCGTTTGGATGACGGGCAGTTTAATGAGTGCGATTTGACCTTGAAAGAGCTGGATATCATCGCAAAGACGCTTAATGAAACGCTTCTGGGTATTTTCCATTCCCGGATCGAATATCCGAGCGAAGTGGCGCCGAAGAAGAACGATTAGAAAGGGCGGGACGAACATGGCAAGTGAAGATTTAACGTTGGTGTGGAGCTCGGAGCAGGAAGTACAGGATATTTCCCCGGCCTTTATTGCGAAGCTGGAAGAGCTCCTGGACATGGCTGGCGAGCTGGAAGGCGTAGCCGTTGGGGAAGTTGCATTGACGTTCGTCGACGACGAGACGATTCAAGAATTGAATAAGCAATACCGCGGCTTGGATAAGCCGACCGATGTGCTGTCGTTCGCCATGAGCGAATTCGGCGAGGACGAGCTGCAGATTCAGTACGAAGATGGGGCTGACGATGAGGCTGCGGAAGATGGCGAAGCGGATTCGGAAGCGTTCATCGAGCCGCTTGGCGATATCATCATTTCCGTGCCGCGCGCGATTGCGCAGGCCGAAGAGTACGGACATTCCGTGGACCGGGAGCTTGGCTTCCTGTTCGTGCACGGTTTTCTCCACTTGATTGGCTATGACCATCAGACGGAAGAAGAAGAGAAAGCAATGTTTGCGAAGCAGGAAGCGATCTTGCAAAAGGCAGGCTTGACGCGCTAATGTCGGGCTTTCGGAAATGGCGCAGAAGCTTCCGCTACGCTTATGAAGGAATTAAGTACGCACTGGATACGCAACGCAACATGAAATTTCATTTTTGTGTTGCGTTTCTTGTTCTTTTTGCGGCGCTGTTCATTCATTTGTCCAAGACGGATATTTTGTTCATCCTGCTCGCCGTGACGTTAATGATTGTGACAGAGCTGATCAATACCGCAGTGGAAAAAGCCGTCGATCTGGCGATGCCGGATCAGCATCCGCTCGCCAAAATTGCAAAGGACGTCGCCGCGGCGTCCGTTTTGGTGTCAGCCGGCTTCGCCGTCGTGGTGGGCTTGATCGTTTTTTTCGATCCCATTGACAAGTGGCTGCGCCACATGCGTACGCACGACACGCCGCTCACGGCGGGGACGATCTGGATTCTGATCGCGCTTGTTGTGCTGACGGTTATCGTGATCGAGACCCGATTCTCCGATAAAGGGAAGCTGGTGCGCCCGAGTCTCTTGACGGCGATTGCGTTCGCCATTTCGACGGTCATTCTCGTTTTCGTCTCCTTGACGATCGTGGCGCTGCTTGCGTATTTGCTTTCGATTCTCGTTTTTGCAGTGCTGTATGATAAAAAGACGAGACCATTTCCGGCACTTTTCTTGGGTGCGCTAATCGGCGTTGTCGTCACGCTGCTCGCTTTTGCCTGCTTAAACATGATATAACTAAATGATACAGATAAGGTGGACGTCTATGATGATGGAAGCAGAAAAGCTCATTGGGTTCGCCAAAGAAGCGATGAAACGCGCATATACGCCTTATTCGCATTTTCAGGTCGGCGCCGCACTGCTGGACGCGAACGGTCAGGTGCACCTCGGCTGCAATGTCGAGAATGCTGCATACGGGCCGACGAACTGCGCGGAACGCACTGCGCTGTTTCGCGCCGTCGCGGATGGCCATGCGAAAGGATCTTTTCAAGCGATCGCCGTTGTGGGCGACACAGAAGGTCCGATTTCGCCTTGCGGGGTATGCCGGCAGGTGCTCATTGAATTATGCGAGCCGGATATGCCCGTCTTTTTGAGCAATTTGAAGGGCAATGTGTATGAAACGACAGTGTCTGCACTGCTGCCCGGGGCGTTTACAACGAAAGATTTACATGCAAACGGAGGATAAACGGAAGTGACCAAAACAGCATTCAAATCCGGCTTTGTCGCAATTATCGGACGGCCGAACGTCGGCAAATCTACGCTGATGAACCAAATTATCGGGCAAAAGATTGCGATTATGTCGGATAAGCCGCAAACGACCCGTAATAAAATTCATGGCGTCTATACGTCGGGCAGCGGCCAGATCGTGTTTTTGGATACGCCAGGGATTCATAAGCCGACGTCCAAGCTCGGCGATTATATGAGCAAAGTAGCCCATGGCACGCTTGGCGAGGTGGACGCCGTGATGTTCCTTGTGGACGTGGCGGATGGTATCGGCGGCGGGGACCGCTATATTATCGAGCAGCTCAAGCATGTGACGACGCCGGTCTTCCTCGTACTGAACAAAATCGATCTCGTTCAGCCAGAAAAATTGTTTGAAGTCATTGTACAGTATAAAGATTTGTACAACTTTGCAGAGGTCGTTCCGGTTTCCGCGCTGAAGGGCAACAATGTCACGACTTTGCTCGAGCAAATTATTCGTTACTTGCCGGAAGGGCCGCAATACTATCCTGCTGATCAGATAACGGATCATCCGGAGCAATTCGTCTGCGCGGAACTGGTGCGTGAGAAAATTTTGCATCTGACGCGGGAGGAAATTCCGCATTCCATAGCGGTGCAAATTGAAGATATGCGCGTGGAAGCGAACGGCGTTGTGCATATTTCCGCCGTGATTTTCGTGGAGCGCGAATCACAGAAGGGCATTGTTATCGGCAAGCAGGGCAGCCTGCTCAAAGAAATCGGCAAGCAAGCCCGCCGCGACATCGAGACGCTGCTCGGCTCCAAGACGTTTCTGGAGTTATGGGTGAAAGTGAAGAAAGACTGGCGAAATCAGGATCGCGTGCTGAAAGATCTAGGTTTCCGTCACGATTAACGCGCAGTTCCCTGAGAGTACCAATTGCGATGTCGCATAGTGTGCAGCGGACTGTGCATCCTATGAACATCACGTTCGATGAGGAGGATGCTGAACATGAAAGATTTTTCGTGGACGTATTTTTCAAAGACCGGTGATGTGGACGCCTATCTGCTGTACAAGCAAGTTACGGGAGAACCTGGCATGGACGCCGAGGTTGCCAAAGAAGATCAATCGAATGAAGAGCCGTTTGACGGCCTGAGCAACTGAGGTTGAGGCAGGCTTAACGGGCAGCTCGATCATGGGGGAAACGTTGTGCTGCAGAGCGTTCAGGGAATTGTGATTCGTACGATGGATCACGGAGAGGGCAATAAAATCGTTCGCTTATTCACCCCCGAGCTGGGGAAGGTTAGTGTTATGGCTCGGGGGGCGAAGAAGGTGAAAAGCAAGCATGCCGCCGTCACGCAGCTGTTCACGTACGGCGATTTTGTTTTTTTTAAGCAGCGCGGCCAAATGGGCTCTTTGAATGGAGCGGAAATCACCCACGCGCATCATGCGCTGAGGGAAGACTTACATAAATCGGCTTATGCCTCCTACTTAACGGAAATGACGGATCGGATGTTCGGCGACGACGAGGGTGGCCATTATTTTTTCGAGCAGCTCCGTGCGGGTCTTGCTGCAATTGAAGAGGGCAAGGATATGCAAATCGTCGTTCATCTCTATGAAATGAAAATGTTCGACCTCGCCGGCTATTTGCCGGTGACGGATAGCTGTGTGTCGTGCGGCGGGACGGACGGCATCATTTCTTTCAGCCCCGCTTTGGGCGGGCTGCTCTGCATGCGGTGCCGCCACAAAGATCCTTCGGCCATTGCCGTTGGGGAAGGGGCACAGAAGCTGCTCAGACTGTTTCCGCGTATGGATATGCGCAGACTTGGTAGCGTTCAAGTGAAAGAAGAAACGAAACAACAGTTGAAAACATGCATGCGAACTTACATGGATACGCACATCGGTGTGCATTGGAAGGCAAGAGGATTTATCGAACAAATGGAGAAGTATAACATTTAGGATTTCACATGCAAAAGCTCTTGAAATCGCCTCGCCTTTATGCTGCCTGCAAATCGGTGAGGTTTTTCTCGTGCGGGAAGGTGGTAGATGTTCATGACGCAGCCGCAGCCAACTCGGGTGTATGTGGTTTCCGATTCCGTCGGCGAAACGGGGGAATCGGTTGTTCGCGCCGCCGCGATGCAGTTTCATCCGGCGCCTGTTGAGATTGTGCGAGCGCCGTTTGTACACGATTTTGACGCGATTGATAAAGTCATTAGCGCAATTCGGGTGCATGGCGGCATTGTCGTCTTTACGCTGGTCGTTCCCGAACTCAGGGACGACCTCATCTCGAAAGCCAAGCAATACGATATTCCTTACATTGATTTGTTAGGCCCTGTCGTGACTGCGCTAGGCAATGTGCTGCACCAGGAACCGCGCAGACAGCCCGGTATGATTCATCCCCTGGATGAAGATTATTTTAAAAAGGTAGAAGCGATCGAATTCGCGGTGAAGTATGACGATGGACGCGATTTCAGCGGCATTCAAAAGGCGGACATCATTTTACTAGGCGTCTCCCGAACGTCCAAAACGCCGCTTTCGATGTATTTGGCCCATAAGCGTCTAAAAGTAGCCAATGTGCCGCTCGTTCCGGAAATGCAGCCGCCAGCGGCGATTTACACCGTGCCCAGTGATAAAATCATCGGCCTGCGCATTGACCCGGATAAGCTCAATGTGATTCGCCAGGAAAGACTGCGCACGCTAGGCCTTGCAGAAAATGCAACCTATGCGAATGTGGAACGTATAAAACTAGAACTGGATTTTGCAGACAAAATCATGAACCGGATCGGCTGTGTCGTTTTCGACGTATCCAACCGTGCCGTCGAAGAAACGGCGAGTCTAATTCTGGATCACATCGAACATGTGCAGTAACGTTTTATGATCGGTTTTGCAGGATTTTTTTGCTCACCCATCGTATATAATAGTACGGTGAGATTTCGAAAAGGCGGAATGTCCTTGGATGGTAAGACACATTGTTGTCGACGCAGATGCTTGTCCTGTCAAAGCGGAAATCGAACAGGCGGCGAAGCCATTCGGCACCCAAGTGGTGCTGGTCGCTTCGTTTGATCACAAAATGAATGAAAGTCCTGGCGTGAAGGTTGTGCAAGTCGACCGATCCGATCAATCTGTCGATTTATACATTGCCAATCATATTCGTTCCGGGGACATTTTGGTTACCCAAGATTTTGGACTTGCCGCTTTAGGGCTGGCCAAAGGGGCGATCTGCCTTACGAACCGCGGACAGGAATACACCGACAGCTCGATTGACTACTTGCTTGAACGCCGTCATGCTTCCGCGAAGCTCCGAAGGAGCGGCAAGCATACGAAAGGGCCGAAACCTTTTACGGAAGAAGATCGCAAAAATTTTCTACACGGTTTGACAAAACTTTTAAAATATTTGCAGGAAATCGAAAAAGAATAGCGAATAGTACTGAGTCGGAAATAGCGACTTGAATTGTAGGTGGATGGAATTGAGGTACGGACGCATACCTGAAGAGGTCATTGAGGCTGTACTTACACGCCATGACATTGTTGATGTTGTAGGCAGGCACGTACATTTAACAAAACAAGGGCACTATATGAAGGGCTTATGTCCGTTTCACTCTGAGAAGAGCCCTTCGTTTACCGTGACGCCGGAAAAGCAGATTTATAACTGTTTCGGGTGTCAGGCGGGCGGAAATGTCATTCGTTTTATTATGGAAATTGAAGGTTTAAGTTATCCTGAAGCGATAACGAAGCTGGCGGAGGAAGCGGATATTCCAATTACTTGGGAAAGTGCTTCCGAAGAACAGAACGAACAGCAGCAGGAAAAAGCCACTTTGCTCAAAGCCTATGAATTTGCCGCCAAGTTTTATCATTATATTGTCGGCAATACGGAGCAGGGGCGGGCGGCGAAAGGATACTTAACCGCCAGAGGCATCTCCGATAAGCTCATCGATACGTTTCAGATCGGTTATGCGCCGGCGATGTGGGATACGTTAGTCCAGCAGCTGGAGAAGCGTGGATTCGATCTTGCCCTGATGGAACGCGGGGGCTTGATCTCGGCCAAGCATGACGGACAAGGGTATGTGGACAAATTCCGGGAGCGTATCATGTTTCCCATTTGCGATGCCACCGGCAAAGTGATCGCTTTTGCAGGAAGGGCAATGGGGGATGCTCAGCCGAAATATTTGAACAGCCCGGAATCCATCTTGTTTAATAAGAGCCGCACGCTGTACAACTTGCATCTGGCGCGGCCAAACATGCGCAAGCTGCAGCAAGCCGTCATTTTCGAAGGATACGTCGACCTGATCAAAGCTTGGGAAGCTGGCGTTACGAACGGTGTAGCAACAATGGGAACCGCGCTGACGAAGGAACATGCCTCGCTACTGAACCGGAATGCCGATCAGATCGTCGTTTGTTACGATGGCGATCATGCAGGTCAAGCAGCGGCGTACAAGAGCATTCCTTTGCTGGAGGAAGCAGGAAGCCGCGTTACAGTAGCGATGCTGCCGGATGGCAAGGATCCCGACGAATATATAGGGCAATTCGGGTTCGACCGATTCGTACGAGAGGTCATTGGCGCTTCCGTACCATCGATGAAATATAAGCTTGTATACATTCGCAAAAATTTTAAACTGCACGAGGATGGTGACCGCATTCGTTATTTGCAGTCTGCGGTGAAATTGATCAGCACGCTTCCTTCCCCAATGGAGAGGGAGCATTATCTGAAACAGCTTGCCTCTGAATTCCCGGATTCTTCCTATGAAGCTATGAAATTGGATCTCCACGAAATCTTGCTGCAGTCCGAAAAAAACAAGCCGGATGGGGATAATAAACCAATTCTGTGGAATAATGTTATGAATAATGGGAGAGGGGCGGAAAGAACGCGCTCTAAGAAGTCACCAACGCTTTTACCCGCCTATCATAATGCAGAACGGTTGATTTTAGCGGTTATGATGCATGATCGCGAGGTTTGCGCGCATGTGGAAAAGGAGCTTGGCGATCAATTCAATGTTGAAGCTCACGCAGTCTTAGCTGCTTATTTATATGCTTACTACGCTCAATATTCTGAGCCTGATGCAAGCCGATACATTGCCATGCTGCAAGACGAACAGCTTGAGAGCTTGGCCAGTTCCATCGTGATGATGGGAGCCGGTCATGGAATGAACGAACAAGTGATTGACGACTATATTCGCCAGATTCGTAAAGTTCCGATGCAAGAAGAAGTAGCACGCAAAAAAGAAGAGCGAGTCCGCGCGGAGCGTGAAGGCGACCACCTGAAGGCAGCGCAAATTGCAATTGAAATTATTGCCCTAGAACAGCAGTTGAAGTCATCTTAGCTTTACTTCATGACTAGGGAGGAGGGAGTCCGTACCATGGCGAATGATCAGCGTACAGAACTAGAGACAGAATTGACCTTGGAACAAGTGAAAGACCAGCTTATTGAGCAAGGGAAGAAAAGGTCTTCATTGACTTACAAGGATATTATGGAGAAATTAGCTCCCTTCGATCAGGATCCTGAACAAATCGATGAGTTTTTTGAACAACTCTCCGAGCAAGGCATTGATGTAGGGAATGAATCGGACGACGATTCTATGAATTCCGAGGACAATGAGCGCGACGAGTTTAACTTTGATGATGATCTGGCCTTGCCGCCAGGGATTAAAATTAACGATCCCGTTCGGATGTATTTAAAGGAAATCGGCCGGGTGCCGTTGCTTTCTGCGGAAGATGAGGTTGGCTTAGCCAAACGCATTGAGAACGGGGATGAAGAAGCGAAGCGCCGTCTGGCGGAAGCGAATTTGCGTCTCGTTGTCTCGATCGCCAAACGTTATGTAGGCCGCGGTATGCTATTCCTCGATTTGATTCAGGAAGGCAACATGGGTCTGATCAAAGCGGTTGAAAAGTTTGACCATACGAAGGGCTATAAATTCAGTACGTATGCGACCTGGTGGATCCGTCAAGCGATTACGCGCGCAATCGCCGACCAAGCAAGAACGATCCGGATTCCGGTACATATGGTGGAAACAATCAATAAGCTGATCCGGGTCTCCCGTCAATTGCTGCAGGAACTTGGCCGTGAGCCGGCGCCTGAAGAGATCGCTAAGGAAATGGATTTAAGCACGGATAAAGTGCGCGAGATCATGAAGATTGCACAAGAGCCTGTATCGCTCGAAACGCCGATCGGTGAAGAAGACGATTCGCACTTGGGTGATTTTATCGAGGATCAGGAAGCTCTCGCTCCTGCCGACGCGGCGGCGTATGAACTGCTCAAAGAGCAACTGGAAGATGTGCTGGATACGCTCACGGAAAGAGAAGAAAACGTGCTTCGCCTGCGCTTTGGCTTGGACGACGGACGTACACGTACGTTGGAAGAGGTTGGGAAAGTGTTCGGCGTTACTCGGGAACGGATTCGTCAAATCGAGGCGAAGGCACTCAGAAAGCTTAGACATCCGAGCCGCAGCAAACGTTTAAAAGATTTTCTGGAATAAGTCGTGGATCAGGCCCTGCCGATATTCGGCGGGGTCTTTCTGCATGGAAATGAAGGATGGAAGGGTCGCCCAAAACTGCTACTAAAGCTTCACCCTGCGCGCACCGATATAGTAGCTAGGAAGGTGACGAGACTATGGATGCTGAAAGAAGAACGATTATTATAAGAGAAATTGAAAGATGGCGGCGGAGCAAGCTGCTCCCGGAGCATTACTGCGATTTTCTATTAAATCTATACGATGATGATACGGTGACCAAGCAGGCATCCATATTGGGCATAACCGCCACGGCCGTGACAAACAGTTCTTGGAAAATATGGCTAGCCATCGTTGCAATAATCACCGCAGTTGCCTTATCTGCTCTTAATTTTAACTCTTTTGCATTGCCAATGCAAATTGGGGTCTCAGCGCTGTTGGTCATTCTGTGCTATGGACTTGCTTATCGCGAGCGCACGAAGAGGCCAATTGTCGCTTATGTGCTGTGCGGGATTTCGTCTGTCGCTATGCTGCTGCTCGGGATCTACATCCTATATCTGGCCGGTGTCCATGCAAACGCAGCCTATATCAGCTATTTGGCGCTGTGCAGTATGATTTGGCTGTTCAACGGATTAATCGGCCGGATGGCGATTTTCCAAATTTGCGGATGGCTGGGACTTGTTGGCACGTACGGCTGGCTGCTGCTGCAGCGTCTGGAGCACCCGGCTTGGTTCACGCTGGAAATTAGTTGGCTGCCTGTCAGCATCGTGCTCATATGGATGGCCTGGCTTGCGCATCATACGAATAAACAGGCGGCCGGCGTGCTGATGCTGATTGGCTGTTTGGTGTGGTTTATGCCGGAAGCGATGACATTTGTGCTCGACGCCAACATGAGCGTACGTATCATTCAGCTTTCGTTTGCGGTAAAATTAGTAACAGCAGGTGCGGCTTTATTTGCGCTGCGAAAAAAATGGGTAGAGTGGGTAATGTAACAGATGGTGAAATTATCGAAAAGACTTGGGATGATTGCCGATCGGGTACCGGCAGGCGTAAAGCTTGCGGATATTGGGTCGGATCATGCGTTATTGCCAACATATTTGGCTCAAAATGGGATCATTACTTACGGCGTAGCGGGAGAAGTCAATCCGGGGCCGTTTGAAGCGGCAAAACGACAAGTGCTGGAGTGCGGCTTATCCCGGACGATTCACGTGCGTTCCGGCGACGGGCTGGCCGTTATAGCATCCGGTGAAGTCGATGTTATTACGATTGCAGGGATGGGGGGGAGCTTGATCGCCTCCATTTTGGAGGCAGGAAAGGCAAAGCTTGAGGGCGTTTCCCTGCTTATTTTACAGCCGAATGTCGGGGAGGAGCTTGTCCGCCGCTGGCTGCTCGGCAACGGTTGGAGTTTGACTTCGGAAGCCATCTTGGAGGAAGACGGCAAGATCTATGAGATTTTGACAGCGGCTAAGGTGCCAGTTGAGGAGCAAGCGGCGTTAGAAACTTTATATGCCGATCGTACGCTTCCGGAGGGCGTACGAGTGCAGAAGGATCGGCTGCTGCTGATGGGACCTTATTTGCTGGAGCAGGCGCCTGATATCTGGTTCGTCAAATGGGAGAGCGAGCTCCAAAAGCTCGCGATGATTGAAGCTCAGCTGCAGCTGTCCTCCGCAGAAGCGTCGGCTTTGAAGGCGGAGCAGGTACGGCAGGAGATTCGTGACATTCAGGAGGTACTCGCATGTTTGCAAAAGGTCAAACGGTAATTCAGCTGTTTGAGCAGCTCGCGCCGAAGCATTATGCGATGGCGGACGATAAGATCGGCTTGCAGCTCGGCACGCTTCAAAAAGATATTCGCAAAGTGCTGGTGGCGCTGGATGTCACCGATGCGGTGGTGGATGAAGCGATCGCCGCCGGCGTGGACTTGATCATCGCGCATCATGCGATTATTTTCCGGCCGCTGGCCCACTTGCAGACGGATTCGCCGGCAGGGCGACTGTATGAAAAGCTGATCAAACACGACATCGCGGTGTATATCGCCCATACGAATCTGGATGTCGCCGAGGGCGGCGTCAACGATTTGCTGGCGGATCAGCTGGGGCTTCAAGAGTTGACACATCTGGAAGATGTGCACACGGAGAAGCTGCAGAAGCTGGTCGTGTTTGTGCCGGAGACGCATCACCAGGTGGTGCTGGATGCGCTCTTTAAGGCGGGAGCTGGCGGCATCGGCCAATACAGCTCGTGCTCATTCAATATCCCCGGGACTGGCACGTTCCTTCCGCAGGAAGGGGCGAATCCGTTCATCGGGGAGGTGGGCAAGCTCGAACGCGTAGCAGAGGTACGCGTGGAAACGATCGTCACCGCCAGCGTGCAGCGCAGGGCGGTGCAGGCGATGCTGAAGGCCCACCCCTATGAGGAGGTGGCCTATGACCTCTACCCGATGGATCTGAAGGGTAGAGTGTTCGGTTTGGGCCGCGTGGGCAAGCTGCCCGCGGCCATGACGCTGCGCGAGCTCGCGGCGCACGCGAAGCGGGTGTTCGACGTGCCGGCGGTGCGCGTCGTCGGTGATCTGGCACGGCCTATCCGCAAGGTGGCCGTGCTGGGCGGTTCCGGCAGCCGCTACGTGCGGCATGCCATGTTTGCGGGCGCCGATGTGCTCGTCACCGGCGACATTGACTACCACACCGCGCACGATGCGCTCGCGGCGGGGATCGCTTTGCTCGACGTTGGGCACAACGTCGAGAAGGTCATGAAGCGCGGCGTCGCAGACTACCTCGCCGCGCAGCTGGCCAAGACCCAGACGCAGGTCATCGCGTCTGAGCTGTCGACGGAGCCGTTCCAGTTCCTGTAGGCGGACACGTGGATAGTTAACGTTTTGGCTATGCAGGAAACGATCGGGTGTTGTAATTCAGGTGCAATCCTAGTATACTAGCCTATGCACTGGAAAGTTTGACAGACAATCGCTGGCTGCAGGTAAGCTGCAGCGAGAGGAAAGTCCGGGCTCCATAAGGCAGGGTGCTGGATAACGTCCAGTCAACGCGAGTTGAAGGATAGGGCCACAGAAACGGACCGCCGATGGCTCCGCAAGGAGATCAGGCAAGGGTGGAACCGTGGTGTAAGAGACCACGAGGTTCTATGGTGACATAGATCCTGGTAAACCCCACTTGGAGCAAGACCTAGAGGAACGCAAGCTGCTTTCGAGGCAGCAGTCTTCGCCTGAGACGCGTTCGGGTTGGTCGCTTGAGCCATGCAGCAATGCACGGCCTAGATAGATGATTGTCGCTTCGATGGTGGCAGGGGACAGACGCCCGCTACGACCACCGGAAGTACAGAACCCGGCTTACGGCAAGCTTTCCTTTTCAGTCGACTGCCCGCATGGCTTATGCCTTGCGGGCATTATGCATTTGTGGTATATAAGAAAGCGGCGCTGGAAGACCATGTCTCCCAAGCGCCGCTTTTTATGTTCAATCCAAATGCCGCCGCGTAATCAAATATAGCTGCCGCGCCAATGTCTGCGGCCAGGATGGCAGCGGCGCAGACACACGGTCGCTTGCGTTCGTGGTTGTGTTCGACTCTTCCTCGGAAGTTGGTGTTTCGGCAGGAGCCGATTCCGTGCTGCCCACGCTTTCTTCGGCAAGCTGAATCGCTTTGACGACATCGATGACGCCGTAACCGAAATAGTTATCTTTGCCTTCGTCCCCGATGTCACGCGCAGATTTGCGGATGAGCTCGTACACCTCCGTATTTTTCAGATTCGGATTGGCTGATCGGACCAAGGCTGCAAGCGCCGTAACATGCGGGCTCGCCATGGAAGTGCCGGACAGTGCCGCATACTGGTTGTTCGGGTAGGTGCTGGCAATGCTGACGCCCGGCGCGGCCACGTCGATGTAGTCGCCGTAGTTCGAGAAGGTCGCCTTCATATTCTCTGAATCGGTTGCCGCTACGGCAAACACTTCCGGATAGGCCGCCGGAAAGCCGGGCCGTTCGGTATTGTCGTTGCCGCTGGCTGCGATCAGCGCGACGTCTTTGTCAAACGCGTATTTAATCGCATCGTGCAGGAAGCCGGAATCGGCATAGTTGCCGAGGCTTAGATTAATGACTTTGGCACCGTGATCCGTCGCCCAAATGATGCCTTGCGCAACGGAGTACGTGCTGCCTGCGCCTGTTTCGTCCAGCACTTTGACTGGCAGCACTTTGTTGTACCACGTCATGCCGGCCACGCCGCGGTTATTGTTGACCAGCGCGGCGATAACGCCGGCTACGTGCGTACCGTGGCCCACATCGTCCTGCGGGTCGCTATTGCCGCTGACGACGTTGTAACCGGGGAGCAGTTGCCCCTGCAAGTCAGGATGCTGCATATCTACACCAGTATCCACAACGCCGACGATGACGTTGCTAGCGCCGCGGCTGAGCTGCCAGCCCTGCACGGTTTCAATCAAGGGCAAATTCCACTGATAACGACTGTAGAGATTGTCGTTCGGCGTAAAATTGCTGGAAATTTCGCCCTCGGCTTCATCGGCCGATGCAGCGCCGTTATTTTCTTCGTTGTCCCTGGCTCGTTCATCATTCGTCAGATAAAGATAATGCGGCTCCGCATAGATGACGTCCCATTTTTTAAAGTAAGCCATTAATGCTTTGGCTTCCATGCCACTTGTACGAAATACATACGTGTAGCCAAGCTTCTGTACGGATGTTGCTTTAATTTCGGCTTTCATTTGCCCCAGCTGAGCGGCAGTTGGATCCGTTTTGAAGCGGACGACGACTTCATTTTGATGATAGTGGCTCGTTCCTTGATTATCTTCGGGATGATCGACAACTTTGTCTTTCAAAGTATCCGTATGAACGGATTCGATTTTCCAACGGTTCTCGTTCGGATAAGGCTCGAGACGCAAATTTTTCATCTGATGGTCTGTCACTTGATAGAGCACATCTTGATGAATGAGGCCAACTAGACCGTCTTTGCCCGTCACGGCCGGCGTTCCTTGAACAAAGTAAACATCCTTGCCTGCACCGAATTTCGGAGATTGATAATGTTTGCCTTGATCGACTTGCTTTTTCGCCTCAGCTAAATATTTCGAAGCCTCTTTTTTATAGCTTCCGGCAGCGACCTCCCCGGATGTCACGCCTTCCTCCAGCGGTTCACCGCGCTTCGTCCAAATCAGGAGATGCATCTTCTCATGGTGCTTCTGCATGTCGCTCAGCACGGCCTGCGCCGGCATGCCGCTGTCGATTTGGGCCAGCATTTTCGCATAGTCGAGAGAGCACTGACTTCGGCATAATTCATCGGTCAACTTCACGTCCTGCTCCAACAGTGTCAACTTGGAAGAGGTTTCGTGCTTGGCGCTGTAAACTTCAGGTCCAGGCTTCGTGCTGTCCTTGGGATGAGCGGGAAAGGCAAAGATCCCGAGGCATAAAATAAGTGCAATTGTCGTGATATACCGCCACAAAAGTAACCCCTCCATTTTACAAAACAATGTCCAATAGGCTATAGTTAGGTTTTGGAGAGTCGAGACGTTTTATGCACTTCTGCCCGGCGTTTTACATATACCACTTCGGTTTAATTTATGGTAGGATAGAAGTAGCGCAATTATAGGAGGTCTTCATAAATGGCTGTTTTTAATGTCAAGAATGTTTGTGAATCTACGCGTACGAAACTGAAAGAAACAACGGCCAAAATGGAACTGTTTCTAAATCAACATTCGCTTTCTCAACTCAATGTGGAAAATGATCCTGCGATGGATGAGTTTTACCGCGGTTATTTACAGGACACGCGTCACCTGCTCGTCTTCTGTGAAGTGGCATATGAGAAACTGGGCGTTAGTTTGCGACGTCCGACATTCAATGTTGATTTTTCGGAAAAAGTGCTCTATGAGGTATACCATACATGCGTAAATACCTTCTTCTATCCTAAAAATGAGTGCTACTCAGAAGACGGCCGTTATGCCTACACAGGCCAAGATGCCATTCGTTTCCGCAAAAAGCCTTGCCGCGAAGTTCGTGACTTGACGATCGAGTTGTCCAAAGTTTTCGAAGAACTACGGGAAGATCTGGCTTACTATGAAACGGATTACATCACACAGCGCCGCATGCAAGGCGAGAAAGTATAATCCATATTCACCTACACACATTAGACATCAGGAGATGCGTTCGAGCGCATCTCTTTTCTTTTTAGAAAGGGGCCTTGCCGAGATGAATCGCGAAGCGCTAATCCAAAGCAGCATTGCTATTATTACAATGAATCAGCACCCTAGCGGCGGGTATATTGCTTCGCCCTTATTTCCGACCTATGCCTACAGTTGGCTTCGGGACGGCACGTTTATCGCAAATGCAATGGATCGCGCAGGGAAGCACGACAGCAGCGCCTTGTTCTATCGATGGGTGCATCGCGTGTTGAAAGATAAGCGACCAGCGGTAGAAGCGCTTGTGCATAAGCATGAGCAGCGCATTTGGATTGACCGCTCCGAGTTTCTTGGAACGCGCTATCATTTGGACGGCCGTGAGGACAGTTCGGAGTGGGGGCATTTTCAGCTTGATGGGTATGGAGCCTGGCTTTGGGGGCTGGTGGAGCATATTCGGCTGACAGGGAATCGGGCATTGCTGTCAGAGCTTCGCGAAAGCGTTGAAATCTCGGTCGAGTACTTAATGACCTTCTGGCATTATCCGAATTTCGATTGCTGGGAGGAGTTTCCGGATTATGTGCATCCAGCGACGCTGGGCTGCGTATATGGCGGATTGAAAGCGTTAGGCGAGCTGGAGGACCGCAAGGAGCTGCTTGAGAAAGCGGCGCAAATCAAAGCATTCATTTATGAGCATGCCATTGCGGACGGCCATTTTGTGAAGTCGATTCATTGTATTGATGAAATTTGGCGCCCTGCGCTTCGCGGTGTCGATGCAAGTCTCTTGTGGCTTTGTTTGCCGTTTGGCGTATGCGATGCCGACGATCCTGTTATGCGCGGGACAGTGCAGGCGATTGAGGCTGATCTCAGGCCAGGCGGCACGGGCGTTCAGCGCTATGCGGAAGACCGTTACTATGGCGGCGGGGAATGGATTTTGCTGACTGCATGGTACGGTTTGTATCAAGCCCAGCTTGGCAATCGGGCGGAAGCGGAACGGTGCCTGGCTTGGATTGTCAGTAAAGCGGATGCGCTGGGGCGGCTTCCAGAGCAGTCTGAGGATGCGCTGCGCGAGCCGTCAGCTTATCCCGAATGGGTCGAAAAGCTGGGCGAGCCGGCGCTGCCGCTGCTGTGGTCGCATGCGATGTTTCTGGTGCTATCTGACAAGCTAAGCGAAGGATAGGTTATTCCCCCCACGGGCAAATTGTTAGTGGGGGTGATTAGCATGCCAGAAGTATCATGCGCAGTAGCCAATTGTGAATATTGGAAAAAGGGCAACAAATGCAGTGCAGATTCGATCATGATTGAGATTGATGAGCATGCATCTGCGAACTTCAATGAGGAATTTGCCTCGGAATCATTCGATCACGATCATCAAGATGCGGCCAGTGAAGCGGCGGCGACTTGCTGCCAAACGTTTAAGCAAAAGTCAAGCAGCTAAGACGCGAAGGACGGAGGTAGTCTGATGAAAGAGGACAACTCTTTGCACACAGCCACCAAGGAGCGGTTCCAGAAGGAACAGCTGCGCGTCGAAAGCGGGCTTGACCTGAAGGAAGAGTATGCGGCGGAGATTGCGGCTCCGCCTCGTGCCTTGAACCGCAGCGCCTATGGAGCCGAATCTTCGGTCAGCGACGAAGAAGTCGGGGAACTGGTTGAGGCCGTTACCCGCAATAAGGCGGTGGGTTATGTCGCCCTGTTCGTCGCGCTCGCGTCGCTGTTCGTCTGGCCGGTACTCTTGGGAATTTCGGGCGTTATCCTTGGCGTGATCGCCGTTGTCATGGGCAACAAAGCGCTGGGCGGCTGGTCGATTGCGCTGGGATTACTGGCAGTTGCCGCTTATTTCCTACTTGTTCCGTTTTATGCGTAGCCTATGGAGAAACAAGCCGAGCGATCGGCTTGTTTTTCTTTTTACACGGGTCTGCGGAGGAAAAACGCGAAAAAATGCATCGCGAGCGCGCTAATCCCGAATATGAGCCCGTAAACAGGAGGTTTTACGCCTTTTGCTCTCTTTTGCTCGTACTATTTGCCTTGAGGAGTCATATTCGCACCTTTGAATGCTTAGAGTATTATTATATAATGAATAGTGATATTTTAAATTCAATTGAAATTAAGGGAGGTGCACCTAGTCTCCTTGGTGCGTTAGGCACTTTTTAAAGGGGATAGGTAAGGTATTGGAAGATCCTTTGCCCGAAACGTTAATCAGTTTTCTGTTAATGTTTGGACTGGTGCTGTTAAACGGTTTTTTTGTCGCAGCGGAATTTGCCATGGTGAAAGTACGAGGAAGCCGAATTGAGTCACTTGTCGGAGAAGGGCGACGCAACGCAAAGTTCGCTCAGCGCATTATGAATAACCTGGATGCTTATCTGGGAGCCTGTCAGTTGGGAATTACCTTGACTTCACTCGGACTTGGTTATGTCGGGGAGCCGACCTTCGCCAAAATTTTGGAACCGTTATTTGCGCCGCTGCATTTGCCCGATTCTGTATTTCATACCATTACTTTTATCATTGCCTTTTCTTTAATGACGACGCTGCATATTACCCTGGGGGAACAGTTCCCCAAAACGTACGCCATACGGAAAGCTGAACAAGTTACGCTATTCTCGTCAGGCCCGATGGTTGTCATTTTTAAAGTCATGTACCCTTTCATTTGGATTCTGAACGGCATCTCCAACTGGATGCTGCGCCGTGCCGGCATTGAGCCTGCGACGGAGCACGAATCGGCTCACACCGAGGAAGAAATTCGCGTACTGATGCAAGAAAGCCACAAAAACGGACTCATCGATAACACAGAGCTTACGCTTGTTGATAATATATTTGAATTCGCCGAGACGACGGCACGGGAAATTATGATTCCGCGGACCGAAATGGAATGTCTCTACGCCGGACTCACCTACTCCGAGAACTTGGCCATTGCCATTAAGGAAATGCGCACGCGTTATCCGGTCTGCGACCCTGATAAGGACAATATCATTGGCTTCGTCCATATTAAGGATTTGCTCAAGCCTGACGCCAATCTTCGCGGCATTAAGAAGATTATTCGTCCGATTACTACGGTGCCGGATTCCATACAGATCAGCGACCTGCTGAAAATGATGCAGAAACGCAAAAGCCAAATGGCGCTTCTGATCGACGAATACGGCGGTACTTCCGGTCTTGTTACACTGGAGGACATTATGGAAGAAATCGTTGGCGAAATTCAGGATGAATTTGACGAAGAGCGTCCGACCATTGAAATGAAAGATGAACATACGTTCTCCATTGACGGGCTTCTGCTCATTGATGAGGTGAACGAATATTTCGGTCTTGAGATCGCGTCGGACGATTACGATACAATCGGCGGTTGGATCTACTCGCAAATTGAGATTCCGCCAAGCCGTAACCAGCAGGTGGTTTACAACGAAGAGTTCACGTTTACCGTCGAAGAGACGGACCATCTGCGCATTTCCCGCGTGACGGTGAAGCGGGCCGCAAGTGAGAATGAAGATGACCTCTATGAACAAAATATTTCTTGAAAGCGTAAGAGGGACAGCTGATGGCTGTCTCTTTTTTCAGTGCGCCTCACA